>NZ_CP134612.1:4800000-8343498 GCF_031844725.1 Streptomyces sp. ITFR-6
CGGCTGCGCCCTTCTGGTACGCCGGACCACCGCCGAAGTGGACCCCCCGCCCGCCCCGCCCCGGCGCTTCGCTGGTGAGCAGGCGGGCGCCGTCCTTTCCGGCACCCCGCTTCCCGTAACGGGCCGTTGGCAGCCCTGGTCCATTTCCGACCCCGGGAAGCCGTCATGCATATCCCTGCGCCCCTGTCCCTGAGTCCGGCTCGCGCGGTTCTCGCGCCGGACGAGATCCATGTCTGGTCCGTCTCCCTGGACCGGGTCCCGCCCGATGGCGCGGACGCGGTCCTCGACCTGGCCGAACGCGCCCGTGCGGCGCGGATCCGGCACCCCGTGGCGCGGTCGCGCTACCGCCGCGCGCATCTCGCGCTGCGCGCCGTGCTCGCGGGATATCTCGGCGTCCCTCCGGATCTGCCGCGCTTCACCCGGCGCTGCCCGGAGCCGGAGGTGTGCGGTGACTGCGGCCGCGGCCGGCCGGTGCTCGTGGACGGGGCCTGGCCGGACCTCGGGTTCAGCCTGTCGCACTCCGGGGCGGCCGCCCTGGTGGGTGTGACGGGGCCGCCGGGTCCGGTCGGGGTGGACGTCGAGCGGGTCCGCCCGGTGTTCGACTGGCGGCGGGTGCCGGAGGTGGGAAAAAAAGACCGGATAAACGGATTCCGAATGTGGACGGCAATCGAAGCGGTGGGCAAAGCCGCCGGAACCGGACTTCGGACCCCGGTCTCCGTCGGTGATCCGGGAACGGACGGGCTGCGCCGCGCGCACCGTTCGGGCGATCCGGTCGAGTGGTACGTACACCCTGTGGACTGCCCGGACGGATACGTCGGATCCGTCGCCACCGCGATGCCCGGGGCCGAAGTAAGCGCATTCTCATGGCCGCCGGAAGACTGAGTCCGGTATGTGGGACGGGAGGAGCCGTGTTGACATTCCGTAACCGTACGATGATGATCCGAGGGTCGGTTTCTGGTGAGGGTGGGGGCTCTTTAATGACGCATTCAGGTTTTATTGAATCCGACACAGCCGAACAACTTCTGGCTCGGACTCCGGAATTACTGTCCGACTACCGGAGCCGGCTCGAAGAGATCAAAAGCCCCTTGGTCGCGAGTGACGGCGCCTGGCATACGTGCGCGCTGCAGGCCGAGCGGATCATCCGGGACTGCGCGGACAGCCTGCAGCACGGCCGGGCCGACGTGCGGGACACGCTGATCCAGCAGGTCGCGGGGCTGGGGGTGCAGCGCGCCACACAGGGCATCGACGCCGTGCACTCCATCCGGGCCGGGCTGCTCCTCTTCGACATCGTCTTCGACGCGCTCGGCAAGGCCATGGTGAACTCGCCCTCCGCGTTCGACGGGTTCCAGGCCGGGGTGCGCACCCTGCAACGGGGCATCGGCAGGCGGCTGGAGGCCGGCGCGCTGGGGCACGACACCTACCTGCTGAACACCGTGCGCGAGGTCAACGCCGCCACCCAGCGGCAGCTCGCCCGCGAGATCCACGACCACCTGGGCAACCACGTCAGCCTGGCCCTGCGTCGCATCGAGCTGCACGAGCTGACCTGGGAGTCCAGACCGGAGGAGGTCGTCGCCCGGATCGGCTCCGTCAAGGACACCCTCACCGAATCGCTCGGGATCATCCGCGACCTGGTCACCCAGCTGCGCCGGGCCGACCGCGAGGGCACGTTGGAGTCCGCGTTCACCGCGTTCCTGGAGTCGATGGAGATCACCCCCTCCAAGGTGCGCATCCAGGTCAACGGCAGCGAGGAGTGGGCCCCGCAGGACGTGCTCGACGAGGTGTTCCTCGTGGTGCGGGAGTGCCTGCGCAACTCACTGGCCCACGCGGAGGCCGAGCACGTGCTCGCCGCGATCGACATCGCCCCGTACAAACTGCAGGCCCTCATCGAGGACGACGGCCGCGGGTTCGACGTCTCGGCGGTCGCCATGGCGGGCAAGGCCAACGGCATCGCCTCCGCCACCGAACGGGTCGAACTCCTGGGCGGGACAATCCTGTTCACCAGCGCTCCCGATGCCGTCGGCACCCGGGTCACGATCACGATCCCCCTGATGGACCTCCCAGGTGATTCCGTTGAACGCGCGACCTGAACTGATCCGCATCCTCGCGGCCGACGACCACACCCTGCTGCGCACCGCGCTGGCCGAACTGCTCAATGCGGAGGACGACCTCCAGGTCGTGGCGGAGGCGAGCAGCGGACGGGGCCTCGTCGAGCTGGTGGAGCGCCACCAGCCGCACGTGGTGCTGCTCGACGTGGAGATGCCGGACCACCACCCCAGGGCGGCCGTACGCGGGCTCCTGGAGCGTTTTCCGAGCCTGCGCATCATCATCCTGACGATGTATGACGACCAGCCGCTCGTGCACGAACTGCTGCAGCTGGGCGCCCGGGGCTATCTGCACAAGAGCGTGTCGCGCGCGGCGCTGCTCAGCGCGGTGCGCAACGCGGCGCGGGAGGACGACCAGATCACCATCCTGGTGCCGCGCTCCGGCTACACCTCGGGCGGATACCAGACCCAGGAGCAGGACGCCGGGCCGGTCTCGCCGCGCGAGCGCGAGGTGCTGACGTGCGTCGCGGAGGCCATGAGCAACCGGCAGATCGCGGCCCGGCTCGGCATCACAGAAGGCACCGTGAAGCGTCATCTGCGCAACATCTTCGACAAGTTGGAAGCCGTCTCGCGCATCGACGCGGTGAACAAGGCGCTGGCCCAGAAGCTGATCGCCGCCCCGCGCGGCCGGTCGATGCGCTGAGGTCCCGTCGTTCAGCCGCGTTCAGCCGCGCGCGGCCTCGCGGTAGGAGGCGCCGATCGCCTCGATGGCGTCCGAGATGCCCGTCAGGGGCAGTGAGCCGTACCCCAGGAGCAGCCCCGGCGCGCCGGGCATCCCGCTGAACCGGAACTGCCGGCCGCTGCGGACCAGGACCGAGCGGCGCTGGGCGCCGTGCACCACGGCCGCCTCGTCGGTGCCTGGGGGCAGTACGGCGTAGCTGTGCAGTCCGGCCGCGCAGCCGATGAGCCGGGCCTCCGGCAGCGACTCGTGGACGGCCGCCGCCAGCGCCTCGCGGCGGGAGCGGTAGCGGGAGCGGACCCGGCGCAGGTGCCGGTCCAGCAGCCCGCTGCGCATCAGCTCGGCGAAGGCCAGCTGGGTGAGGGTGTCGGAGCCCTGGTCCTGGCGGGAGCGGACCCGTTCCATCAGCGGGTACAGCTTCGGGGGTATCGCCAGCCAGCCCAGCCGCAGCCCCGGCACCAGCACCTTGCTGGTGGTGCCCGCGTAGACCACCCGCTCCGGGTCGCCCTCCTGGAGCGCGGTGGGCCTCGCGCCCCGGTCGAACCAGAACTCGCCGTCGTAGTCGTCCTCGATGATCCAGCCGTCCCGTGCCCGCGCCCAGGCCAGCAGCTGCTGCCGGCGCTCCGGCGACATCATCACCCCGGTCGGGAACTGGTGCGCGGGGGTGACCAGGACCGCGCGGGCGCCCGAGCGCTCCAGCGCCTCGACGATCAGGCCCTCCTCGTCCACCGGCACCCCCACCGGGGTGATCCCGGTGTCCAGGATGAACCGGCGCTGCCCGTTGTGCCCCGGCTCCTCGATGGCCAGTTCATGGATGCCGAGCCGCTGGAAGGAGTCGGCCAGCAGCGCGAGGCCCTGGGCGAAGCCCGCGGTGACCATCACCTGCCCCGGCTCCGCGTGTACCGAGCGCACCCGGCCCAGATAGGCGGAGAGTTCATTGCGCAACTCCGCGATCCCGGCGACCGGCGGGTAGTCCATCCCTTCCCGGCCGACATTCTGCAGCACCTTCGTATAGGAGTTGAGCCACTCCTGACGCGGGAAATTCGACAGGTTCGCGATGCCTACCCGCAGGTCCCAGCGGGCACTTGTCGCCGGACGGGAATCCAGCAGCGAGGTGTCACCGACGCTCTCGGGCAGTTTCCGCGCGACGAGGGTGCCCGAGCCGCGGACCGCGTCGAGGTATCCCTCGGCGATCAGCTGCTCATAGGCCTCGACCACCACGCTGCGCGAAAGGCCCAGGTCCAGGGCGAGTTGACGGCTCGAAGGCAGCCGTGATCCGGGGTGCAGAACCCGGTCCTCGACCCGGCTCTTGATGGCGTTCTGCAGTTGCGCGGTGAGCGGTACAGCCGAGTCTCGGTCCACTTGGACCGACAGGTACCAGGCCATCTGGTCTGCTCCGTCTCCCCCGCAGTGGTCTGGGTGGTCCCCCCGGCCCACTGGCCTAATTGATCACGCCAACGGCCTTTATTTATAGCACTCAGAGGGAGAATCCCATGGTTGCAATGACTGGCGTAATCGCTCCCGCGATTCACGGGCGGGACGGCGCACAGGTCTTCGACGAGAAGATCGAGAGCCATACCCTGCGCGTGGGAATCGTCGGACTCGGCTACACCGGTCTCCCGCTCGGTCTCGGTTTCGCCACGGCGGGCCTTCCGGTCCGCGGGCTGGACACGGACGCCGAGCGGGTCGACCGGGTGGCGCGCGGCAGTTCCTATCTGCCGGATGTGAGCGACGCCGAACTGGCCTCGGTGAGCGAGCGGTTGAGCGCCACCACGGAGCCGGGCGAGCTGGCCGGCTCGGATGTGCTGATCGTCTGCGTGCCGACCCCGGTCACCGGAGACCAGCAGGCCAACCTGGATTACGTCAACTCCGCGATGGACTCGGTGGCGCCGCTGCTGCGCCGGGGGACGCTGCTGATCCTCCAGTCCACCGTCCCGCCGGGCACCACCGCCGCCGCCGCGGCCGCCCTCGCGGACGCCACCGGCCTGGAGCCGGGCACCGACTTCCACATGGCGATGGCCCCGGAGCGGGTCGACCCCGCCAACACCAACGGCTGGAACCTCACCAACACCCCCAAGGTGGTGGGCGGTCTCACCGAGGAGTGCACCCGCCGCGCCGCCGCCCTGTTCGGGCTGGTCTGCGAGACGGTGGTGCCGGTCTCGCGGACGGAGGTGGCCGAGCTCTCCAAGGTCTTCGAGAACACCTTCCGACTGGTCAACATCAGCCTCACGCTTGAGCTTTCCGACCTGTGCCGTCACCTGGACATACCGGTCCGCGAGGTCATCGACGCCGCCTCCACCAAGCCCTACGGATTCCTTCCGCACTACCCCGGGCCCGGCGTGGGCGGCGAGTGCATCCCGGTCGACCCGCTGTTCCTGCGCGAGGCCGCGGACCGGGCCGGCACCGACATGAAGCTGGTGGCCGCCGCCTTCGACCGGGTCGAGAAGCGGCCCGGCCAGGTCGTGGAGCGGCTGGCGGAGCTGATCGGGGCCCGCGACTCCACGCTGAGCGGCGCCAAGGTCCTTGTCGTCGGGGTCAGTTACAAGTCCGGGGTCGCCGATCTGCGCAACGCCCCCGCCCTGGACGTCATCCGGGGTCTGCGCGCCGCCGGGGCCACCGTCTCCTACCATGACCCGCTGGTCCCGGACCTCGTCGTGGACGGGGAGCCGGTCGCGGCCGCCGCGTGGGCGGCGGCGGAGCTGGCGCAGCTGGACGCCGCGGTCATGGTCACCGCCGTACCCGGGCTGGAGCAGGACCTGCTGTGGGGCATCCCGCCGGTCGTCCTGGACACCCACAACAAGCTTGAGACGGCCAGCAATGTGGCGGTGCTCTGATGGCGGCCACCCTGCTCGGCGGCCGTGCCCTCCCGGCCGTCACCAGGGACGCGGTCGCGGGCCGGACGGTCTCCGCGCAGGCGGCACAGGACGCGGTCGCGGAGCTGCTGGACGAGACGACGGACGAGGTGGAGGCCGCTGCCTTCCTGACCGCCGTCGCGGTGGGCGGGGCCACCCCGGTCCTGGTGGCGGCGGCGGTGCGGGCGGTGCTCGCGGTGGCCAGGCCGGTCGGCTGGACGGGCCCGGCGGTCGATGTGGTCGGCACCGGTGGTGACGGCAGCGGCTCGGTCAACATCTCCACGCTGGCCGCGCTGGTCGCGGCCTCCGCCGGGGCGACCGTCGCCAAGGCCGGCAACCGGGCGGCGACCTCGCAGTGCGGGAGCGCCGACCTGCTGGAGGCCCTGGGCATCGAGCTCGACCCCGGGGAGCGCATCGGGGAGCTGCTGGCCGCAGACCGGTTCGCGTTCCTCTTCTCCCCGGCACTCCACCCGGCACTGCGCCGGCTGGCCCCGGTCCGCCGCCGGCTCGGCTTCCGCACCCTGTTCAACCTGTCGGGGCCGCTCGCCAACCCCGTACCCCTGACCGGCCGGCTCATCGGCACCGCGACCCGGCAGGACCAGGAGGTCATGGCGCAGGCCGCGGCACTCCTCGGCTACCGGCGGACCTGGGTCATCCAGGGCTACGACGGGATGGACGAACTCACCACCGCGGGCCCCGCACGGGTCCTCCAGGTGGACGGCGGCGACGTCACCGAGTCCACCGTGGACCCGGCCGGGCTGCCCCTGCGCCCGGCGGGCCGCGCCGAACTGGCGGGCGGTGGCCCGGCACGCAACGCGGTCCTCGCCCGCCAGGTGCTGGCCGGCACGGCGCCCCGCCCGCTGCTCGACACGGTGCTGCTGAACGCGGCGGCCGTGCTCCACCTCGCCGGACAGGCACCCGGCCTGCCGTCCGCACTCGACCTGGCCCGGCACGCCGTGCGGAGCGGAGCACCGGCCGAACTGGCCGCCCGGCTCGCCGCACGGCAGCCCACCCCGGCCGGGCCCGCAGCCCGCACCGACCGCACCTCGACCACCCGGGAGAGCCTCTGATGGCCACGCACCTCGATGAGATAGTCGCCGCCAAACGCGCCGCCTGGAGCGGCCCGGCGGCAGCCGACGCGGCCGCCCGAGGGCGCCGTACGCCCGCCGTATCCGGCCGGTTCGCCGCCGCACTGAGCGGCCCCGAGATCTCGGTCATCGCCGAGATCAAGCCGAAGTCCCCCTCCAAGGGACAGCTGCTCGACCCCGCACTGGCGGTCCCCATGGCCGGGAAGTACATCGACGGAGGGGCCTCGGCCATCTCCGTACTCGGTGACACGCCCTTCTTCGGCGGCTCGCCGGAGCTGGTCCGTACCGTCGCGGAGCACCCGGACGTCACCGTCCCCGTCCTGTTCAAGGACTTCATGGTCGACATCCGGCAGATGCACCTGGCCCACGACAGCGGCGCCGACGGCGTCCTGATCATCGCCCGCGCCGTCGGTGACGCCCTGCTCACCGACCTGGTGCAGACCGCGCACGGACTCGGCCTCGACGCACTGGTGGAGACCTTCACCCAGGACGAGGTGGACCGGGCGCTGCGCTCCGGGGCCCGCATCATCGGCATCAACAACCGGGATCTGCAGACCTTCTCCGTGGAGCTCGACAACTCGGCCAGGCTGCGCCGCGACATCCCGCGCGGCGTGCTGACCGTCAGCGAGAGCGGCCTCGGCGGCCGCCCCGACATCGAACGCATCGCGGCGCACGGCTTCGACGCCGCGCTGATCGGTGAATCCCTGCTCAGCAGCCCCGACCCCGCCGCCCAGCTGCGGTCCTTCACCGGGGTCCCGATTCTGGAGGTGGCCTCGTGAACGGCCGATTCGGCGAGTACGGCGGACAGTTCGTCGCGGAGACCCTGGTGGGCCCGCTGCAGGAACTGGAGGAGGAGTACCACAAGGCCCTGGTCGACCCGGAGTTCAACGCGGAGCTCGACCGGCTGCTCAAGATGTTCGTCGGGCGGCCCACCCCGATCACCGAGCTGCACCGGCTCGGCGTCACCGAGAACGGCGTCAAGCTGTGGCTCAAGCGGGAGGACCTGACCCACACCGGCGCCCACAAGATCAACAACTCGGTGGGGCAGGCTCTGCTCGCCCGCCGGCTCGGCAAGAAGCAGATCATCGCGGAGACCGGCGCGGGCCAGCACGGCGTGGCCGTGGCCGCGGCCTGTGCCTACCTCGGTCTTGAGGCCACCATCTACATGGGCCGGGTCGACGCCGAGCGCCAGGCCCCCAACGTGCAGCGGATGGAGCTGCTCGGCGCCCGCGTCGAGCTGGTCGACCTCGGCACGGCGACCCTGAAGGACGCCATCAACGCGGCGATCCGCGAGTGGATCGCCCGCCCCGACACCACGCACTACCTGCTCGGCTCCGTCGTCGGCCCGCACCCCTTCCCCACCATCGTGCGCAACTTCCAGTCGGTCATCGGCCGCGAGGCCCGCGCCCAGTTCCTGGAGGAGAACGACCGGCTGCCCGACGCGGTCGTCGCCTGCGTCGGCGGCGGCTCCAACGCGGCCGGGATGTTCAGCGCCTTCCTCGACGACCCGGTCCGGCTCGTCGGCGTACAGGCGGCGGGCGAGGGCAAGGGCGGCCAGGGCGGGCACGCGGCCCCGCTGCTCTACGGCGACCCCGGCGTCCTCCAGGGCACCCGCACCTACCTGCTCCAGGACGACGACGGGCAGATCCAGCTCACCCACTCCATCGCGCCCGGCCTCGACTACGCGGGCGTCGGCCCCGAGCACTCGCACTACAAGGACACCGGGAAGGTCGAGTACATCTCGGCCTCCGACAACGAGGCGCTGGACGCGTTCGCCGCGCTCAGCTCGCAGGAGGGCATCCTCCCGGCCCTGGAGTCCGCGCACGCGGTGGCCGGCGCCCTGAAGGTGGCCCGCGAGTCCGCACCCGGCAGCACCATCCTCGTCAACCTCTCCGGCCGCGGTGACAAGGACCTCACCTCCGCCATGGCCGCCCTGAAGCAGCGTGAGGAGACCACCCGATGAAACGCCTCGAACAGACCTTCACCGACAACCGGGCCAAGGACGAGACCACCCTCGTCGCCTACCTCACCTCCGGCTACCCGCACCTCGGCGAGACCGTCGGCCTGATCTCCGCCGCGGTGGACGCGGGCGCCGACGTGATCGAGCTCGGGGTCCCGTTCTCCGACCCGCTCGGTGACGGCCCGGTCATCCAGGCCACCGGACAGGCCGCCCTGGACACCGGCACCACCACCGCCGCCACCCTCGACGTGGTCGCGGAGGCGCGGGCCGCCGGGGTGGAGGCGCCGATCGTGCTGATGGGCTACTGCAACCCGTTCCTGCGCTACGGCCTCACCCAGCTGTACGACGACGCCAGGTCGGCCGGCGCCGACGGATTCGTCGTCCCGGACCTGCCGGTCGGTGAGGGCGCCGAGTGGCTGGCGCAGGCCGAGGCCACCGAGCTCGGCCAGACCTTCTTCACCGCCCCCGGCAGCTCGCCGGAGCGGATGGCCGCCTCCGCCGCCGCCTCCCGGGGCTTCCTCTACGTCCTCGCGGCGAACGGCGTCACCGGGGTCCGCTCCGAGCTCGACCCCGGCATCGACGCCTACCTGGAGCGGGTGCGGGCGGCCGGCGACACCCCGATGGCCGTCGGGTTCGGCATCTCCCGCCCGGACCACGTCGCCGCGCTGCACGGTAGGACGGACGGCGTGATCGTGGGCAGCGCGCTGCTCCAGGCGATCGGCGCGGCCAAGGACGCGGCCGGCCGCCGCCAGGCCGTCACGGGGCTGATCTCCTCCCTGAAGGCGGCCACCCGATGAGCGACGCCACCGCCATCCCCTTCTTCAGCGGCGCCGCCTCCGTCCGCCGCGACTGGCCCCGCCTTGAGGCCCGGATCCGTGAGGTCGCCGCCTCCGGCCGGTTCACCTCCGGCCCGGTCACCGCCGAACTGGAGGCGGCGATCGCCGCCCGCACCGGCGCCCGGCACGCGGTGGCCGTCGCCAACGGGACCGACGCCCTGGTGATCCTGCTCCGGGCGGCGGGCATCGGCCCCGGCGACGAGGTGATCGTCCCCGCGTACACCTTCTTCGCGACCGCCTCCGCCGTCCTGCACGTGGGCGCCCAGCCGGTGCTCGTCGACGTGCTGCCCGGCAGCTACGCGATGGACCCGAGGCGGGCAGAGGAAGCGATCACCGAGCGGACCAGGGCGATCATGCCGGTGCACCTGTTCTCGCAGATGGCCGACATGGAGGTGCTCAAGGACCTGGCGGACCGGCACGGACTGATCCTGCTGGAGGACAGCGCCGAGGGCATCGACATGTGGGCCGGCGGCGTCCACGCGGGCCTGTGGGGCAGCGGTGGCGTGCTCTCCTTCTTCCCCACCAAGACGCTGGGCTCGCTCGGCGACGCGGGGATGCTGCTCACCGACGACGACGAGATTGCCGCCGCCGCCCGGCGGCTGCGCCTGCACGGCCAGGGCACGGACGGCGCGTACGCCACGGACGGCGCCTACGTCTACCAGGAGCTCGGCTACAACAGCCGCTGCGACGAGCTGCACGCGGCGTTCCTGCTGCACCGCCTGGAGCGGCTCAGTGAGGAGACGGAGCGGCGCGCCGAGCTGGCCGCCCGCTACGACCGGCTGCTCGCGCCGCTGGCCGGCATGGTCGACACCCCCTGGATGGCGCCCGCCAAGACCCCGAGCAACCAGGTCTACTACGTCTACCTCATCGAGTGCGACCGGCGGGACGAGCTGGCCGCCCACCTCGAAGCGAACGGCGTCGGCACCGAGGCGTACTACCCCCGCCCGCTCACGGACCAGCCGCTGCTGGCCCCGCTGCCGGGCTCCCGCCACCCCGTCCCGGTCGCCGCCGCCGCCGCGACCCGGGCCCTGGGTCTGCCGATGTACCCCGGCCTCACCGACGAGCAGGCCGACCGCGTCGCCGCCCTGATCCTCGCCTTCTACGGAGCCGCATCGTGACCACTGCCATCCCCTACTTCGACTGGCCCGCCCGCTCGGCCGACTGGGCCGACGACATCGTGGAGGTCTTCCAAGAGGTCGCACTGAGCGACGAGTTCATCCTGAAGTCCCGGGTCGAGCGCCTGGAGTCGGAGATCGCCGCACGCACCGGAGCGGCGCACGCCATCGCCGTGGCCAGCGGCACCGGAGCGCTGAGCGTGATCCTCGCCGCCCTCGGCCTCGGTGACGGCGACGAGGTGGTCACCCCCGCGTTCTCCTTCGTCTCCACCGCCTCCACCGTCGCCCTGCGCGGAGCCCGCCCGGTCTTCGCGGACGTCGAGTACGAGACCGGCCTGCTCGACCCGGCCGCCGCCGAGGCCGCCGTCACCGAACGCACCAGGGCGCTGCTCCCGGCCTACCTGTTCTCGAACTCCCCGAAGATGGGCGCCTTCGCAGAGCTCGCCGCCCGGCGCGGACTGCACCTGGTCGAGGACAGCGCGATCGCGCTCGGCGCCACGGTCGACGGCAGGCCCGCCGGCCGGCACGGGCACGCCGGGGTGTACTCCTTCTTCCCCGCCAAGCCCGCGGGCGGCATCGGGGACGCCGGAATGATCGTCACCGACGACGACGAGCTCGCCCGCACCGCACGCATGCTGCGCAACCACGGCCAGCCCGCCGGCAAGCGCTTCTACCACGAGCTGCTCGGCTTCAACTGCCGGATGGACGAGCTCACCGCCGGCTTCCTGCTCCGCAAACTCCCGCACCTGGACCGGCTGCTGGAACGCCGCCGCGAGATCGCCGCGATCTACGAGGAGGGGCTGCGCCCGCTGGGCCCGGCACTGCTGCCGCCGCCCGCCGGCTTCGAGGAGCGCTCCGTCTACACGTACGTCGTACGCGCCCAGCAGCGCGACGAACTGCGCGCCCAGCTGGCCAAGGAGGGCATCGAGACCGTCGTCTACTACCCGCGTCCGCTGCACCTCCAGCCCGCGTTCGCCCACCTCGGCCACGGGCCCGGTGACTTCCCGGTGGCCGAGCGGCTCTCCCGGGAGTCCCTCGCGCTGCCCCTGCACCCGGACATGGCGCCGGGCGCGGCCGAGCGGGTCGTGGCCGCCGTCAACCGCTTCTGCACCGCGGGGAGGTGAACGGGATGTCGGCAGCGAAGGACCTGGTCATCACGGCGGACCGGCTGTGCGGGATCGGGGACGAGGCCGCCCCCGACCTGGCGGGGCAGCTGGCCATCCACCACGAACTGGGCATGGAAGCCATCGAGTTGCGCACCGTGGACGGCCTCGGCCTGCACGAGCTGGAGCCGGGTGACGCCGCCGACCTGGCCCGGCGCACCATCGTCGCCGGTCTGCGGGTGCCCGTCGTCGACACCCCGGTGGGCTCCTGGTCCACCACCGTCGCCACCCCCATGGACGAGGAGCTCGCGACCCTGGAGCGCTCCGCCAAGGCGGCCGCGCTGCTCGGCTGCGACCGGCTGCGGGTCATGTCGTACCCCGGCGACGGCCGCCCGGAGCGCGAATGGCGCACCGAGTCGCTGCGCCGGATGAAGACGCTGGCCCGCGAGGCCGAGCAGCTCGGCGTGACCCTGCTGCATGAGAACTGCCAGGGCTGGGCCGGTCGGAGCGCCGCGCACACGGTGCGGATGCTGGAGGAGGTCGCGAGCCCCCGGCTGCGGCTGCTCTTCGACACCGGCAACGGCCTGGCCTATGGCTACGACTCGCTCGACTTCCTGCGGGGCGTGCTGCCGTGGGTGGAGCACGTGCACATCAAGGACGGCGTCCGCACCGGCCCGGAGGCCGAATTCACGATGCCCGGCGAGGGCACCGCCCATGTCGCGGAGTGCGTGGCTCTGCTGGAGCACCACGGCTACCGGGGCTTCTACAGCCTGGAACCCCACCTGGCCCGCATCCCGCACCTCGGCCTGGCCGGCGACCCCGCCGCGCTGGCCGACGGCTACCGCGAGTACACCCGGCGCTGCACGGCGCTGCTCGGCATCGACACCACGGACAGCCGCGCGTTCACCGAATCCACGGACAGCTCCATGTACTGGGAGGGCAGCCACCATGGCTGAGACGGCCCGCACCACCCGCACCCACGGCGGCCTCGGCGCCGGTGACCTGGAGTGGCTGACCGAGCTGATGGCCGTCGACTCGGTCTCGCCGCTGGAGGGCGGCCCCATGGACGGGGCGGCCCGCGCGCAGCAGGTCTTCCTGGCCGGTGCCGCCGAGCGCGGATTCCGCACCGCACTGCACCGGGCGCCCGCGCCCGGACTCCTGGAGCGCCCCGAGGTGCCCGCACCGGTCCGGGAGGCGGCCGCCCGCGACCTGCCCGCGTTCCTGGCCGGGCAGCCCTCCGTGGTCGTCGCCCACGGGGCCCCGCAGCCGCAGGAACGCCGACTGGTCGTCAACTTCCACGTGGACACGGTCGGCCCGCACGTCCCGCCCCGGCTGGACGGGCGGATCCTGTACGGCCGGGGCGCCGTCGACGACAAGGGCCCCGGGGTCGCCGCCGCGGCCGGGGTCGCCGCCGCCTTCGCGGAGGACCCCGGGCTGGACGGCCGGATCGAGGTCCAGATCGCCTCGGTGCCCGGCGAGGAGGGCGGCGCGATGGGCACGTACGGCACCCGCGCCCTGGTCGACGCCGGGTTCACCGGGCGACTGATGGTGTTCGCGGAGCCCACCGGCAACACCTTCATGGACGGCTGCACCGCCGCGATGACCCCCCGGATCACGGTGCTCGGCCAGGACTCCACCGACGACCACCCCGCGGACGGCCACAACGCCACCGTGCTGCTCGGCTTCCTCGCGGACTTCCTCGCCCGCCGGCTCGGCCCGCTCGCCCACGGCATGGGAGCCAAGCTCTGCGTCTCCGGTCTGCACACCGGCACCGCGCACAACCGGGTCTACGGCGGCGGGCAGTTGCTGCTCAACATCGCCTACCCGGCGACCGAGCAGGCCGAACTGCTGGCCGCCTCCCTGGAGGTGCTGATCGAGGAGGCCAGGACCGAGTTCGCGCATCTGCACGCCCATGACCCGTTCAGCCGGCGCACGGTCAAGGACTGGCGCCGCATCGTCCGCCTGGACTGGCTGAAGCAGGGCCTGCCGACCCTGAACAACCGGGACGCGGAGGCCGAACTCGCACTGAACGAGGCCGGGTTCCACCGGCACGACGGTCTGGCCGACGGCTCCGCGTTCACCTGCGACGCGATCTGGGCGCCGGGTCCCGGCCGCTATGTGGTGGCCTGCGGACCGGGCCAGCTCGACGCCAACGGGGCTCACACCGCCGACGAGTTCGTGCACCTGGACGACCTGGACACGTACGCCCGACGGATCAAGGAGCTGGTGCACGCCTTCGCCGCCCACGCCGCCTGACCCACCTTCCCCCGCTCTCCGCGGAGAACCTCACCCGGAAAAGGATTCGCCATGACCGTCCGTGTCCCCCTCGCCGAGCTCACCACCTTCGTCAACGACGTCCTCACGGAGTGCGGCCTGGACACCGAGTCGGCGCGCACCGCCGCCGACGTCATCACGTACGCCGACGCGAACGGCTTCACCACCCACGGCACCAACGGGCTGGTGAACATCTACGCCCCCCGGCTGCTCGACGGCCGGATAGCCGCCGGCGCCGCACCCCGCGTCGTCCAGGAGACCGCCGGGGCCGCCCTGCTGGACGGGGACCGCGGGCTCGGCCTCGTCACCATGGACCTGGCCATGGACATCGCGATGGCCAAGGCGCGGCAGACCGGCATCGGCATGGTCGCCGTCCGCAACAGCACCCACTTCGGCAGCGCCGGCTACTACACGCAGAAGGCGGCGGCCGCCGGGCTGATCGGTCTGGCGATGACGAACTGCGGCGCCCAGGGCGTCGCCCCGCCGCTGGGCGGCACCGTGCGGATGCTCGGCACCAACCCGCTGAGCGCGGCCGTGCCGGTGACCGAGGGCGCCCCGTTCGTCCTCGACATGAGCACCACGGTGGTCGCCACCGGAAAGATCAAGGCCGCCCACCGGGAGGGGCGGCAGGTCCCGCAGGAGTGGCTGATCCGGCACGACGGCACCCCGACCTCCGACCCGGCCGACTTCATGGCGGAGGAGGCGGACGTCGCCTGGCTCGGCGGGCCCGCCTCGACCGGCGGCGCCAAGGGCTTCGGCCTCGCCCTGCTGGTGGACCTGCTGTGCGGCCCGCTGTCCGGCGCCGCCTACGGGCCCCGGCCCGGCGTGCTGAAGGGCGAACCGGCCGGCGACGACAACGTGGGCCACACCGCGATCGTGATCGACCCCTCCGCGTTCGGCTCGGCCCACGCCATCGCCGCCGAGAACCGCCGCCTCCTCGACACGGTCGTGAACTCCCCGGCCGCCGGGTACGCCACGCGGGGCGTCACCTACCCGGGAGCCCCGGAGGCCGCGCGGTACGAGCAGTCGCGGCGCGAGGGCGTCGAGCTGCCGGGACCGGTGGCCGACGGCCTGGTCGCGCTCGCGGAGCAGCTGTCCGTGGCGGCACCCGACGCGCTCGCCGTCCGGGCCCTCGCGCCCGCCGCCTGACCCCCAACCACCCGGGAAACGGAAAGGACCGAACCGTCATGCGTATCGGAGTGATCGGCCTGGGCGTCATCGCCCCCTTCTTCCTTCAGGCCATCGAGGACGATCCGGAGCTCCGGCTGACCGCCGTCTGCGATCTGGACCGCCGGAAACTGGACGGATTCGCGCCGGGGACCGAGGTCTTCACCGACCACCGCGAACTCCTCGCCTCCGGGCTGGTGGACGGCGTCGTCGTCACCCTGCCCAACCACGCGCACGCCCCGGTCGTCGCCGACGCCCTGCGGGCCGGTGTGCACGTCTGCTGCGAGAAGCCGCTGACCGTCCGCGCGGAGGACGCCCACCACCTGGTGTGGCTGGCCGAGGAGCACGCCACCACCCTGTTCACCGCCTTCCACCGCCGCTACAACACCCATGTCCAGGAACTGGCCGCCCAGTTGGCCGACCGTTCGGAGATCTCGCACGTCACCAGCCGCTACCAGGAGAAGATCGAGGAGCACAGCGGCAGCGAGGGCTGGTACCAGGACCTCGACCGCTGCGGTGGCGGCTGCGTCATCGACAACGGCCCCAACGCGCTGGACGCCCTGGAGACCGTCCTCGGCCCGCTCACCCTGACGGACGCCACGATCGGAGACGTCCGCTCCGGCGTCGAGTTCTGCGCCGAACTGCACCTGGCCACCACCGACGGCATCCCCGTCCTGGTCGACCTGGACTGGGCGCTGGAGACCGGTGAGCGCAAGGACATCACCGTGCACCTCAAGGACGGCCGGCAGCTGTACGCCGACATGCTGGACGGATTCGAGGCGTTCAAGTCCTCCCTCGACCACGAGTACGCCGGGATCATGGCGGACTTCCACCGCACGGTGCGCGAGGGCCGCAGCGGGCCCGACCGGGGCCCGCACATCGTCGACCTGGTCGAGGAGGCGTACGCCATCGGCCGCACCCGGGAGGAGCGGCTGCGGATGACCGCCAAGGAGCCGGTACCGGCCCAGCTGGTGAAGCTGCTGTTCCACCGCCGCGCCGACCGGGGCATGCGGCTGTCGCCCTGGCAGTCGCGCTGCGTGCGCGCCGGGGACGTACACGAACTGGTCACCACCACCGACCGGCCCGCCACCACCGGGGACCGGGTCGACCACGTGGGGTTCCTGGGCTTCGCGGAGTTCGGGGCGGGCACGGTGATCGAGCGGGGCGACGTGGTGACGGGCCCGCACGGGCCGATCGGACGGGTGGCCGGATTTGACGAGTGCCACGCGCCGAACCACTACAACATTCTCATCGACACCGAACGCGTCCTCACGGCAGAGGACTTGAACCTGCATACCCTGGACACCCTCACCTTCTCCGGAGGAACCCGATGACCGCCACCGCACAGGGCACCCCCACCTTCCGCAGGGTCGACGTGACGCCGGAGGCCCGCGAGCGGGTGCCCGGGGTGCACGTACTGACCCTGGAGGCGGACATCGGTGCCACCGGCCCGGCAGCGGCGGAGGCGGTGTGGACCGAGGCCCACGCTCAGTGGAACGGCAAGAGCCGCGCCGAGGTGCGCGCGGCCCCCAACGTCGCCGCCTACCGGGAGCTGAGCCGACTGCTCGGCACCCACCCCGACAAACGCCCGCCCTCCGTGCAGGCCCTGATCGACCGGGGACTGCGGGCCAAGCCGCTGGGCGCCTGGCCCCGGATCAACCCGGCCGTCGACGCGGTCAACGCGGTGGCGGTCCGCACCCTGGTCGCGCTCGGCCTGTTCGACCGGGACGCGCTGGTGGGCGAGGTGGGGCTGCGGCTGACCGACGGCACCGAGGAGTTCACCGCCCTCGGCGCGGACGGCCCGGTGACGCTGGAGGCGGGCGGGCTGGTCCTCGCCGACGAGGAGCGCGTGCTGTCGCAGTTCGCCCACCGCGACGGCGTGCACCAGGCGGTGACCGGCGCCACCCGCCGGGTGCTGCTGCTGGCCTGCGCCGTCCCCGGCGTCAGCGAGGACACCTGCCGGGACGCGCTGCTGGAGGCCGCCGCACTGCTGCGCGGAACGGTGGACTGAGGACCGGCGGCGAGTGGTCCGCCGCCACCCCGGGACAGTGGACTGCTCCGCCGGTACGCGCAGTTGGTTGGCTGGTGCCAAGGCACCGCCCCCCCTCGCGTACCGGAAAGAGACCGCTCACGATGACCATCACCGCAGTCGAGCCCGCCGCGGCACCGCCCCGGGCGCACCCCGCACCCGTACGGGTGAGCGTGGCGCGGACCCCACTGCCGCCGCACGCCCCGCTCGCCCTGGCCACCGAGCTGCGCAGGCTGCTCGGTGAGGATCAGGTCTTCCTCTTCGAGAGCCTGGCCGGGCCCGACGAGGACTGCCGCTTCGCCGCCGTCGGCGCCGAGACCCTCGCCCGGATCACCGTGCGGGACGGACAGGCCGTGCTGGACGGGACGCCGGAGCTGGTGGACCGGCTGCACCCCCTGGTGGACCGCGCCGCCGGGAACGTGCAGCGGCTGCTGGAGACCCTGCACGGGGCCTTCGCCGTGGAGACCGACGTACCGCTCGACAGCTACGCCTTCGGCTTCCTCGCCGTACTCGGCTACGAGGCCGCCTGGCACCTGGAGCAGCTGCCGCCACGCGCTCCCGGCCAGGATCCGGAGATCACCCTCACCCTCTTCCGGCACGTCGTCACCTACCGCCTGGACACCGGGGAGAGCGAGCAACTCCGAGCTTGCGCCAACGAGTTCTGTGGCTCCGGAGTGCTGGGTGACGGTCTCGCGGAGCTGGTACGGGCCCTGCCCGACGGCACTGGCGACACGGACGGCACGGACGACCCGCTGCCGGCCGCGCCCAGGCCCTACGCGGTCCGCCGCACCGTCCACCGCGAGGAGTTCGAGCGGCGGGTGGAGCGCTGCCTCGAACACATCAGGGCGGGCGACGTCTACCAGATCCAGATCGGCCACCGCGTCGAGGTGACGACGCCCCTGGCACCCCTCGACGCCTACCGGCGGCTGCGCCGGAGCAACCCCTCGCCGTACATGTACCTGGTGCCGTGGGCGGGCCGCACCCTGGTCGGGGCCAGCCCCGAGCTGCTGCTGCGGATCGAGGGCCGCACCCTGGCCATGCGGCCCATCGCCGGCACCACCGCGCGGGCCGCGGACCCGGCCGAGGACGCCCGCCGGGTGGCCGCGCTGCACGCCGACGAGAAGGAGTGCGCCGAGCACATCATGCTCGTCGACCTGTGCCGCAACGACGTCGCCAGGGTCTCCGTGCCGGGCACCCTCGCCGTCGAACGGATGATGGTGGTCGAGCACTTCGCCCAGGTGCACCACCTCGTCTCCACGGTGAGCGGCCAACTGGCCGACGGCGCAGACGTGTTCTCCGCACTGCGCGCCACCTTTCCGGCCGGCACCATGACCGGGGCGCCCAAGGTCCGGGCCATGGAGCTGATCCAGGAGATCGAGGGACGGCCGCGCGGCGCCTACGCGGGCGCGCTGGGCCTGATCGACGTACGCGGACAGGCGGCGACGCTCGCCCTGTGCATCCGTACCGCCGTCCACGACCCCGTCACCGGCAGCTACGCGCTCCAGGCGTCCGCCGGGGTGGTCGCGGACTCCACGGTCGACGGCGAATGGCGCGAGACGCTGATCAAGATGAGCGCCGTGTACGCCGCCCTGACCGGCGAGGTGCTCACCGCATGAGAATCCTGCTCGTCGACGCCCGCGACAGCTTCGTCCACATCATCGACCACCACCTGCGGCAGCACGGCGTCCGCACCGACCTCGTCACCGCCCACGCGCACACCCCGGCCGAGCTCGCCGCCCGCCGCCCGGACGCGGTGGTCCTCGGCCCCGGCCCCGGACACCCCGCCGACTCCGGCCACCCGGAGCTGGTCCGCCACTTCGCCGGCAAGGTCCCGCTGCTCGGGATCTGCCTGGGCCACCAGGCCGTCGGACTCGCCTTCGGCGGCCGGATCGAGCGGGCCGCGCGCACCGTGCACGGCAAGACCAGCCGCCTCGACCACGACGGCTCCGGGGTCTTCGCCGGACTCGCGGACGGCACCGAGGTCACCCGCTACCACTCCCTGGCCGTCGCGGACCCGCCGCCCGCCGCGCTCACCGTGACCGCGCGGGCCCGGGAGGACGGCTGCGTGATGGGACTGCGCCACCACGAACTTCCCGTCCAGGGCGTGCAGTTCCACCCCGAGAGCATCACCACACAGACCGGACAGGCGTTCATCACCAACTTCCTCGAAGGGATACAGCCATGGCAGACCACGGTCCCTGGGCGTCGATAGCCGCCCTGAACGGCTCCGAGCGGCCCGACGGCCTCACCGGGCGGGTCCTGCGCATGCTCGCCGCGCAGGCCGCTGAGCACGGCGTGCACCTCGATGTGATCCCGCTCGCCGAATACCACATCACGCCCTGCGGGCCCTGCGGCGACTGCAACATCCGGCCGCTGCCCTGCGCCCAGGACGACGACGTCCCGGCCCTGGTCGACCGGATGATCCGGGCCGACGGAGTGCTGTACGCGGCGCCCGTCCACGGGTTCGGACTGGCCGGCGTGATGCAGAACTTCATCGAGCGCGCCGGGGTCGGACACCTGCGCTTCGACCGGCCGCTCGCCAACAAGGTGGCCGGGGTCGTGGTCACCGGACGCCGCTACAGCCACGACCGGGTCCACGGACAGCTCATCGACAACGTCCTGCTCAACCGGATGATCGTGCCGGGCAGCGGCTTCCCCGCCTTCGTCCAGGACCAGTTCGCACCGGGCGAGGACGAAGAGGGCCTGGCGGCGGCGCGCGGGCTGATGGACCGCATGATCGACCTGCTGCGCATCCTGCTCCTCCCGCACGCCGGCCGGGGAGACACCGCCCGGCTGCTGTCCCTGCCCCGCAACGAGCGGGCCGGGCTGCTCAGCCCCACGGGGTGAACAGCCCGGCTCCAACGGAGAATCAGGACACGGGAGGCGCCACCGGACCCGCCACGTGTTCCCCGCCGATCAGCACCGACCGCAGCGACTCCAGGTCCTGGAGCACCGTCAGGTCGGCCGCAGGGTCACGGTCCCGGACCACCAGGTCCGCGAGGCGGCCGGGCGCCACCACTCCGGCGTCCGCACCGCGCCCGGCCAGCTCCGCGCCGTGGGCGCAGGCCCACTTGATGACCGTCTCCGGTGCGATGCCGGCCCGCTCGGCGTACATCACCAGCTCGTCCGCGTACGTGCCGTGCGGGGTCCAGGCGAAGCCGAAGTCGTCACCCGGCACGATCTTCAGGCCGAGGCCCTCCGCCCGGGGCAGGAAGCGCAGGGTGTTCTCGATCTCGTCCTTGAAGTCCAGGGACTCCAGGTAGTCCGGGGCCTTGCCGAACCGTTCGCCCAGGGCGAGCAGCCGGTCGGGCTGGAACAGGCTCGGCACGACGAACACGCCGCGCTCCGCGATCTCGTCGAGCGCCCGGTCGTCCGCGTAGGTGGCGTGGTCGATGACGTCGACCCCGGCGGCCAGCGCGTTGCGGATGCCGGCCAGCCCTCGGGAGTGGGCCCGCACCCGGGCCCCGCGCCGGTGCGCGGTCTCCACGACGGTGGTCAACTCCTCGCGGGTGAACAGCAGTTCCTCGGAGCGGGCGTTGGGGAAGGTGTCGTCGCCGGACGAGAACACCTTGATGATCTCGGCGCCCTCGTCGATCTCCTCCTCCGTGTACTTCACCAGGTCCCCGAGGACGTCCACCACCGGCATCAGCTCCCGGGGCATCCGCTCCTTGAGCTCGGGCGAGCGCCGCCCCGGCGGCCCGGACACCATCAGGTCGCGGCTGCACGGGGTGATGCGCGGGCCCCGGATGGCGCCGGCCGCGATGGCGTTCTTCAGCGCCATATCGATCCCGGCGACCGAACCGGCACCGACGAACGCGGTGTATCCGCAGGTCAGCAGGTCCGCCGCGTGCCGGGCGGCATGCATGGCGACCTCCGGCACCCGGTACTTGAACAGCGTCTCGCGGCCGTTGGTGACATTGACGTACGCGATATGCGTGTGGCCCAGCGTCATGCCGGGCAGCACGGTGGTGCCGGCCAGGTCCCAGCGGACGAAGTCGCCCTCCGCGGGCGCCTCCGAGGCGGGCAGGACGGCCTCGATGCGCTCGCCGTCCAGCAGTACCGAGCGGGCGGGCAGCGAGGCGCGGCCCAGGCCCTCCTGGACGGTGACGTCGTGCAGCAGCAGTCGGCGGTCAGTGGTCATGATCAACTCCCCAGGGTGTGTCGGAGGGTGGACTCGGGCCGGGCGAGTACGGCGGGTCCGAACACCATCCAGACCATCGGGACGCCCGGCCGCGAGACCTGGAACCGCAGCCGGTGCGCGGCCCGTCCGGGCTCGTTGGTGACGGCGGCGTCCGCGCGTCCCTCCGCGACCAGCTGGGCGGCGTGGATGGTGGACTCGGCGGGCACCCAGGCGATCTCGTAGCCGCCCCGCCCGCCCTCCACGCCGTCCAGCAGCTCCACCAGGCGCCGGGTCTCGTGCAGGGTCGCCAGCCGCAGGACGCCCTCGCGCAGCCCGGTCCCGTAGGAGGCGATCCCGTACTCGGGGGTCGGGGTGGAGAACGTGGCGTCCAGCCGCAGCCGGGGCGACCAGAAGAACCGGGTCGCGCACTCGGCGGCCCCCGGCACCAGGGCGTAGGCGGGGCCGCCCCGGCTGCCGACGGCCGCGAGGAGCTCTTCGAAGGAGTCGTACGGCACGGCCTCCACCTCGGGTCCGCCGAGGTGGGCGAGCCGGTAGCCGAGGCGGCCGAGGGCGACCATCGAGGTGGTGCCGTCCGGGCCGAGGGTGCCGATCCGCAGGGTGCCGGACCGCAGCAGCGGCGAGTGCGGTATTCGGGCCGGCTCCCACAGGATGGGGAACGGCGTCGGATCGGACCGGTCCCCGGTGTCCAGGGTGTAGCCATGAGGATGCAGCATCGGCTCTGTCATGCGCGGTGCCCCCGTGCCCCGGCCAGCCGGCGTGCGGCGGCCGTCTCGTGATCGACGGCGGTCCGCCGGTCGTGGATGCGTGCGGCCTTCCAGCTGACGAAGGCGCCGGTCGTGGTGACCGGGTCCAGCTCCTCGGGCAGCTCCACCCGGCAGCGCACCCCGAGGGAGTCCGCGACCCGCGCCGCGTGCGCGGCCGCCAGCCCGGGTTCGGGCCCGTCCGGCAGGTCGAGCCGTACGGTGATCAGGTCTTCGCCGTCCGCGTCCCGGTCGATGACGACCTGGTAGCCGTAGCTGTGGTCGATCCGCTGGAGCACGGCCCGCTCGACCTGCCAGGCCTGGAAGCTCCGGCCGCCGAGCACGATCCGGTCGCGGGTGCGGCCGACGACCCGGATCACCGGGCCCCGGATGCCGCAGCCGCAGTCGTTGGCGGCGAGTTCGACGAGGTCGCCGGTGCGGTAGCGGATCAGCGGCTTGATGCCGTCGATCAGCATGGTGACGACGAGTTCGCCGGTGCCCCGGTCACCGAGCGCGGCTCCGGTGTCCGGATCGACCAGCTCCGCGATGTAGTTGGGCCGGGCCAGGTGCAGCCGCCCGCGGGCGCAGGCCGAGGCGACGACCAGGGTCTCCTGGGAGCCGTAGAGCGCGTTGTAGGTGCGGGCGCCCCAGGCCTGGTCGATCTGCCGGGCCAGGTCGGGCGTGCACATCTCCCCGGTGACCAGGAAGACCTTCACGCCGAAGTCCCGGCGCGGGTCGAGCCCCTGGGCGCGGGCGGCCTTCGCCAGCGAGAGCGCCACGTTCGGGGTGCAGAACACCACTTCCAGGGCCAGGTCCCGGATCAGCTGGAGCGCCTTGGGGAAGCCGATGACGGGGGAGTACGGCCAGATCTTGGCGACCGCGGAGCCCACGTTGCGGGCCACGTCCCCGAGGGTGTCACCGAGCGAGTGCACCTCGGTGGGGCCCATCACGCCGACGCGCGGGGCCCGGTCACCGAAGACGTCCGCGAAGATGTCGCGCCAGCTCTCCGTCACATGGGCGTTGGAGGCGATCACCTCGCGCGGGTCACGCGGACAGGGAGTGGCCGGTCCGGTGGTGCCGGTGGTCTCGTAGTAGAAGCACGCCTCGTCGAGATCCCGGCTGAGGATGTCGAACATGGCCGTGCGCAGATCGTCCTTCGTGGTGAAGGGCAGCGCGCTCAGCCCGTCGAGGGTCAGCTCCTCCGTGGACACACCGGCCAGGTGCCGGGCGTAGAAGGGCGAGCCGCTCCGGGCGAGCGCGACGACCTCGCGCAACTGCCGCCGCGCCCATGCCCGCCACTCGTCCTCACCGAGTTCACCCGAGGTGTACCGGTCGTGCAGGGCGAGATAGCGCTCGACGAAGTCGTGGTGCTTCCCGGCAGCGGGCAGCCACATGGATCCCCCAGGTGGATCGGCTATTGAGGTGGACGAAGTGCCGTCGTGCACCAGGTGGGTGCCCGGGTGCTCCCATACGGGTCCGGGAAGCGGCCATCCGATAGTGCGGGCCGTGTCGGCCCGTCCTCAATCCGCCTTAGGAGGCAGTCCGTTCGCACTTGGAGGCAGTGCGGTTGCGGGGTGTGGCGGGGTGCTTACGCGAGCGCCTTGGCCTCCGTCACGAACCGCTCGATCAGCGCCGGGTCCTTCACCCCCCGGGAGCTCTCGACGCCGCTGGAGACATCGACCCCCCAGGGCCGCAGCCCCGCCACCGCCCCGGCGACGTTGTCCGGGTCCAGCCCGCCGGCCAGCAGCCACGGACCGGCGGGGGAGCCGCCGAGCGCGGCCGGGTCCCAGCGCTCGCCGGAACCGGGGCTGGGCGAGTCGATGATCAGCAGGTCCTCCCCGTACGCCCCGCTCTCCAGCGGCGCCCCGCTCCCCGGCGACGCGGCCCGGATCAGCCGGAACCCGTCGGCGCGCAGCGCGGCGAACGCCTCGGGCGGCTCCGAGCCGTGCAGCTGCACGGTGTCGACGCCCGCCTCCGCGGCGGCCCCGCGCACCTCTTCGAGCGGCTCGCCCCGGAACACGGCGACCGTGGCGGTGCCCTCCGGCACCTCCGCGACCAGCGCGCGGACGGCGGCCGGGGTGACCTGGCGGGGGCTCGGCGTGAGGACGAAGCCGATCGCGTCGGCCCCGGCCCGGACGGCGGCCGCCACATCCTGCGGGCGGCTCAGGCCGCATACCTTGACGTACACATCTGCCTCCTGGAAGCGGAACGGAAAACGGTTGATCACCGTACGGCGGTCATGGACGTATGGGCGTACGGCGGCTCATGACCGTACGGCCGTGCGGGAGCACAGGAACACCAGCGCGCCCGCGGTCAGCCCGCCCGCCGTCACGGCCAGCGCGGCACGCGGGCCGACCGCCGCCGCGAGCAGTCCGCCGAGCAGCCCGCCCAGCGGGATCACCGCCCAGGTCAGGAACCGGAAGGTGGCGCTGACCCGGCCGATGAGTTCGGCGGGCACGGTCGCCTGGCGCAGCGTGATCGAGTGGATGTTGAAGACCGCGATGCCGAAGCCGTTGAGGACATAGCCGACCCCGAGCAGCAGATGCCCGGTGCCGCTGCCGGAGCCGGGTGCCAGCGGCAGCAGCAGGGTCGCGGCGGAGGCCACCACCATGCCGAGGACCATCGTGCGGCCTACCCCGAGCCGCGCCCCGAGCGGGCCCGCGGACAGTGCGCCGCCGAACGCGCCGAGGCTGCCGACCGCGATGATCACGCCGAGACCGGCCGGGCCGAGGTGCAGCTCCCGGATGCCGTAGAGCGGGAAGACGACCAGGACGATGTCCCAGAGCAGGTTGTACCAGGACGCGTGCAGCATGATCACCCGCAGCAGCCTGCTGTGCAGCGTCATGCGCAGCCCGGCGGCGATCTCCTTGCGGATGGAGGGGCGGGCACCGTCCGGGCGGACCGGCGGCGTCTCCGGCGTACGGATGCGCAGCAGCATCACGGCCGAGAAGAGGTAGCCCGCGCAGTCGACGAGGATCGCGACGGGCGCGGTGAGCACCTGGATCAGGGTGCCGCCGAGCCCCTGCCCGGCGGTCTCCGCGACCGAACGGCTGGCCTGGAGCTTGCTGTTGCCCTCGACCAGCTGCTCCTTGGCCACCAGCGAGGGGACGTACGCCTGGTACGCCACGTCGAACAGGGCGGTGAGCACCCCGGTGGCGAACGCCACCGCGCACAGGGCCCAGACGCCGAGCCCGCCCAGCCAGGCCAGCAGCGGCACCGCGGTGAGGACCGAGGCCCGCCCGAGGTTCGCGGCGATCAGCAGCGGGCGGCGGCGCACCCGGTCGGCCAGCACTCCGGCGAACAGGGTGACGCAGAGCACCGGCAGGTACTGGGCGCTGTTCAGCAGCCCCAGCTGGGTCGGGCCCGCGTCGAGCAGCACGATCGCGGTGACCGGCAGGGCCAGTTCGGTGACCCGGGAGCCGAGCAGCGAGACCGTCTGGCCGGCCCACAGCCTGCGGAAGTCCCGGTGGTGCCAGAGTCCGCGCGGTGGCTCGGGGGCCTGCTGTCCGGACCGGTCCAGGAGCTCAGAGGACGACATGGGCCGCCTCCCGGACTGCCGGACCCCTGGTGTCGGTGGAGTGCGCGTCGAGCGGGTGCCAGTCGAGCCGGTAGGAGGCCATCGTCCGCCGGATCGCCGCTTCGACCTCCTCGGAGGTGCCTGCCCGGTAGCGGAACGTCCCCGCCGTGTGCACGGCGCCGCCGTTGCCGCTGAGCACGGTGCCGGGGGGCGGCAGCGTCTCGGCGTACAGCTCGGGCACCCGGTCCACCAGGGAGGTCACCGATTCCACCACGGCCGGGCGGACGGGCGGTTCGGGCATCATCAGGTACCCGGCGACCGGTCCTGCCAGGTCCATCGGGGCGATGCGGAGCTCCTCGCCGAGCTGCACCAGCGCGGAGGCGGCGACCAGGTCGACCCCGTACACCTCCTCCCAGACGTAGCGGACCTGGCCGCCGCCGGCCCGCGCCCCGATCTCCAGGAACACCAGGTCGTCACCGTCGCCCGAAAGTCCCGCGGTGCGGAACACCTCCAGGTGGAAGACGTCGTCGGTGAGCGCGAGGGCGGCGCAGACCCGCTCCGCGAAGGCGGTCACCCGCCGTTCGAACTCCGGGTCGTCGTTGGCGACCGAGCTGAAGGCCGTACCGGTGGCGAAGTCCAGGCAGCTGGCGCCGCAGCGCCAGGCGCGCGAGGTGAGCAGTTCGCCGCCGCTCACCACTCCGTCGATCTGGTAGAGCACCCCGTCGATGAACTCCTCGCACTGGGCGTCGGACAGCTCCGCGCCGTCCAGCAGGACGTCCAGTTGGTCCTGCGAGCGGACCACGTGCACGCCCTGGCTGTCGGCGCCCGCACGCGGCTTGAGGACGAACGGGCAGCCGTGCCGGGCGGCGAACTCCCGTACCGCACCGGCGTCCGGCGTCTCCGCGAACGCGGGCACCCGCAGGCCGGCCGCCGCGACCAGCCCCTTCATCACGACCTTGTCCCGCACGGCGGCGACCTCCGCGGGGCCGCGCCCCGGGATACCGAAGTGCCGGCGGATCTCGCCCGCCGCCTCCAGGTCGAATTCGGAGAGCGCCAGTACGTGGGTGAACGGGCCGTAGAGGCCGATGAGCCTCGCTGTCTGGGCCAGGACCTCCGCGGTGTCGGTGAGATCGGAGACCACCCGGACGGACTCGGCCAGTTCCTCGTCGAGCGGCTGCCGGCCTGCGGCGGTGGTGAGGTAGGCGATGCGGTCGGTGGTGTGGTCGAGGTAACGGTGGTACTCCGCGAAGGAGTTGGCCCAGCGGTTGAGGATCAGGACATGGCGGTTCATCGGTTCTCCGGATGGTCGGTAAGACGTGCGGGTCGTTCAGCTGAAGGTCACGGCGCGCTCGGCACGCCGCAGGACCCCCGCGGTCTCCCGGTACGAGGCGCCCGCGGCGAGCACGTAGCCGAGCCGGCCGGAGGAGCTGCCGGGCTCGGAGAGCGCACTGCCCGGTGGCAGCAGGACGGCTATCTCCCGCACCCGGGGATCGGACTCGATCACCGGGTCGACGCGGAACTCGCGGTAGGTGTCGAGCCCCGGCCGCAGGAAGTAGCGGATACCGGCCCGGGTGCCGGAACGTGCCTTGGCCGGGGCGGGGTTGGGCAGGCCCAGGTAGCAGCGCAGCATGATCTCGTACAGGTCGTGGCCGCGGGCCAGGCGCAGCAGCTCCGGGATGCGGTCGCCGGGCAGCCGGGCCGCGACCTCCATCAGCAGCGGGCCGCGCGCGGCCATCCGCAGCTCGGCGTGGAACGGTCCGATGCCGAGCGCGACGGCCTCCAGGATCCGCACGACGTAGGAGCTGATCCGGTCGGCCGTCCGCGCGTCCAGCCGGGCCGGCACGATGTGCCCGACCTCGACGAAGTGCGGTTCCTGCCCGAGGATCTTCTCCGTGATGGCGAGCACGTGCACCCGCCCGTCCTCGACGTACCCCTCGACGCTGTACTCCGGTCCCTGGACGTACTCCTCGACCAGCACCAGCCCGGGGCCGTCCGAGCCGGCGGACCGGCCGGTGCGCAGCGCCCGGCGGAACGCGCCGACGGCCTCCCGTTCGGAGGACACCCGGCGCACGCCGAGGCTCCCCGACTGGTCGACCGGCTTGACCACGCAGACCGGGCCGAGCTCCGCGTACGCGGCGGCGGCGGAGCGCGAGCAGGAGACGGTCCGGTAGCGGGGCTGGTCGAGGCCCGCCGCGTCCACGGCCCGGCGCATCCGGTGCTTGTGGCGCAGCGGTGCCACGCCGTCCGGGGGGATGCCGGGCAGGCCGAGCGCGGCGGCGGCGTGGGCGGCGAGCGAGACGAAGTGCTCGAAGCCGGGGAGGACCGCGTCGACCGGGGTCTCGGCGTGCAGGGCGCGGAGCAGGCCGAGCACGGCGGCCCGGTCGTGGGTGTCCGCGTGGATCACCCGGTCGGCCTTCCCCGGGTCCTGGCCGGGCCCGGTGGCCGAGCTCAGGACGATGACGGTGTGCCCGAGCTCGTGCGCCCGGGTCACCAGCTCCAGCCCCGAGGAGCGGGGCTCGATGATCACAACGGTGCTCATGCCGCTTCCTGCGGGACGCTGGTGCCGGAGGCCGCGAACGCCGCGGTGCGGGCGGTGTCCAGGAGCTCCATGGACTCCAGGTGCAGGGCGAGATCGCTGCGCGGTGCCGGGCGCTCGCCGCGGAAGTGCTCGTAGGCCTGCTCGATGAACCGGGTCAGCGGGGCGTCCTGGACGACCGTGCGGACCGGGCGTCCGGCGATGCGGACCTGGCCGAAGTCGTCGTCCCCGGAGACGGGGTAGTCGGCCACGAGGGTGCCCTCCGAGCCGTGGATGTGCAGCCGGCGGCGGCGTACGGGCGAGGCGAGATCGGTGTACAGCGTGGTCCGGACGCCGGAGGTGTGCAGCAGTTCGACCTCGGCGCCGCCCATCCGGTCGAGCCGCCCGAACGGCAGCGGCAGGTCCCAGCCGCGCGACTCGGTGACCTCCGCGACGGACCCCGCGAGGTGCAGGGCGAGCAGCAGCTGGTGCGGCAGCTCCACCTCGAAGGCACTGCCGTGGCCCTGGGTCTGCAGCGAACGGCGGAAGCGCGGCTTGCTCTGCTCCATGTGGTACGAGACCGGCTCACCGATCGCCCCGGAGGCCACCAGCTCCTCCGCGGCCTCGGTGACCCGGCTGGACGGCCAGACGCTCATCGGCAGCACCACGGAGCCGGTCGCCTCCGCCAGGTCCACCAAGTAGGCGGCGTCCTCGATGGTGTTGGCGATCGGCTTCTCCAGGATGAAGCGCTGGGCCCCGACACGCAGGAGCTGCTCCATGCAGTCCCGGTGCGCGTTCGGCGGCACGGCCACGTGGAAGACGGCGTCGGCCACCCGGTGCCCCGCCGCCCACAGCTCGGCCACCGCGCCGCGGATGTCCGGTACCCACTCCCCTCCGATCACCTCGGCGGGACGCGGGTCGACGGCGATCACCAAGGACCGGCCGCCGGTGATGTCCCGCAGCGCCCGATGGTGGAGATCGCGGCCCGCATGCCCGTATCCGACGATGACGGAAGGTGAATTGCCTTTCTTCCTCATCTGTTTACCGCCCTTCGCTGTCGTAGTGAAAAGAGCGTCGCAGCGGTTCGGCGGATGCAGCCAGGCCAATTCCCGTGACCCTGGCCGGACCACTTGGTATCGGTTCGTCCGGAGACGGTGGTACGCCGAAAGGAACACGGTGGGGTGCCGAGGTGGCATCGGTGGAACGGGCTCCCGCGCACGGTCGCTGGATACGCTTGTTCGGATATTCGGTATCTGCCTTTCCTTGCGCGTAATTCACTGGGTGTCATATTCCGCTCACGGAATTACCGCGTCCGTTAATTCATCTGGAGAAGGAGACAGTCGATGACCCTCGAAGGCCGGGCAGCTCTGGTCACCGGTGGTTCCCGCGGCATCGGGCGGGCCATCGCGCTCCGTCTCGCCGCCGTCGCCGTGAACTACCGCTCCCGCAAGGACGAGGCCGAACGCACCGTCGAGGAGATCACCGCACTCGGCGGGCGGGCCATCGCCCTCCAGGCCGACGTGGCGGACCCCGGGGCCGCCCAGCGGCTGGTGGACGAGACGACGGCCGGCCTCGGCGGGCTGCACATCCTGGTGAACAACGCCGGAGTGGCCCGCGACGGGCTCATCTTCGACCAGTCGCCCGAGGACTGGTGGGAGGTGCTCCGGGTCAACATCGGCGGCGTCTACCACTGCACCCGGGCGGCCGCCGGGCACTTCATGTCCCAGCGCGACGGCAACATCATCAACATCTCCTCCGTCATGGGCGAGGGCGGCTGGATCGGCCAGTCCAACTACTCCGCCTCCAAGGGGGCCGTCAACTCCTTCACCCGGGTCGCCGCCGTCGAACTGGCCCGCTTCGAGGTCAGGGTCAACGCGGTCCTCGCCGGGTTCACCGAGACGGAGCTGATCGGCGGACTGCTGGAGAAGGACGGCGGCCGGAGCATCAAGCGCCAGCTGCCGCTGCGCGAGTTCGCGACGCCCGAGCAGGTGGCCGGCGCGGTGTCCTTCCTGGCCGGCGAGGACTCCTCGTACATCACCGGCGAGCTGCTGCGCGTGGACGGCGGCTGGGCGGGCCAGCTCGGTCTGGGACGTGCCAAGTAGCGCGCCGCTCGCCCACGCGGCAGGCCCCGTAACCGGTGAGCGGTTACGGGGCCTGCCTGGTGCCTGTCTCCGTCCGGTCAGCCGATCCGGGCCAGGCCGCGGGCGTTACGGCGCTGCGAGCCGCGTGAGACGGCCAGCGGGTCCCAGCCGTCCGCGCGCTCCGGGAGCAGTTCGGGGTCGCCCAGGAGCGCGCCCCCGTGCACCTCGGCCATCAGGGCGCGGCCCAGGATCTGCCCGGCCAGCACCATGCCGCCGACCGCGGAGCCGGTGATCCCGGTGCCGTGCCGGGTGTTGGTGCCTACCACATGCAGCCCCTCGATGGTGGTGCGGGTGTCGGGGCGGCTGCCCGTGCCGCCCCACTGGGCCAGCCCGTACGGCGTCCCGCCGGTGGCCAGCGTGTAGCGCTCGTGGGTGATCGGGGTCGCCGTCTCCAGGTGCACGATGTGGTCGCGGAACGGGCCGAGCACCTCCTCCGCCGTACTCAGCATCGACGCGGTCAGCTCGGCCTTGCGCTCCTGGTAGCCCCCGTTGCGCCGGTAGCGCTCACCGGCCGCGGGCCCCTCGTTCACCCCCCAGTACTCGTAGCCGGGCGGACACAGCGTCATCACCTGGAAGTTGCTGTGCCCCGGCGGGCAGACGGCCGGCGTGTCCGGGTCCTTCAGCGAGGCGAACGACGCGAACAGGAACGGCACCGGGCTGATGCTCTCCTTCTCCAACTGCTCGTAGTAGCCCTCGATGTCGGCGTCCCTGTACCACCACAGATTGGCGTTCGGACGGGCCGGCAGCTCCTTGTCGAGCGCGACGTAGAGGGTGGCCAGCGGCAGCGCCATCTTCGCCTGCCGGGTACGGGAGACCACCCGGCGGCCGAAGTGCTCCTCGCCCACCAGGTCCAGCACCGTCCGCGAGTAGTCCGCGTTCGACACCACCAGCGGGGCTCGGAGGACGTCGCCGTCCTTCATCCCCACCCCGGTGACCCGGCCGTCCTCGACGAGGATGCGCTCCACCCGGCTCCTGGTCCGCAGCTCTCCGCCGTGCGCCTCAAGGCCCTCGACCAGCGCGGCCGCGAGCACCTGGCCGCCGCCCTCCGGGTAGTAGGCGCCCCGCAGATAGTGGTCGGTGACCGCCGCGTGGGTGGAGACGGTGGCCTGGCGCGGCCCCATCCCGTAGTTGGGCGACTGGGCGGCCAGCACGGTACGGGCCCGGGGCGACAGCCCGCAGTGGTCGAACAGCTCGGTGAGGGTACGGCGTCCCCACTCGGCGGTGACCGGCGTGCGCGCCAGCAGGTCCGCCAGTGAGGGTCCGCCGTCCTCCAGCATCATCGAACGGGTCTCGGCGGCCACAGACCGGCAGATCCCGGTGAACCGCACGATGCCCGCGCTCCGGTCGGGCAGTGCCGCCGTCAGCCGCTTCGTATAGGCCTCCCAGCCGACCGGCACGTCCACCGTGAGACCCGGGATCTCGATCCGGTCGAAGCCGTTCCGGTCCATCTCCCGGTAGGAGACCCGGCCGTCGAGCCCCAGCCCGGAGAAGATCGCCGGCAGCACTCCGTCCGGCCCGCAGTCGCCCAGGTAGTGGACGCCCACGTCGAACTCGTAGGCCCGGCGGCGGCGGAAGACATGACTGTTTCCCCCCGCCACGTCGTGCTGCTCCAGTACGAGGACGCGGCGCCCGCTCACGGCCAGGTACGACGCGCACACCAGGCCGCCCATGCCGCTGCCGACGACTATCGCGTCCCACTCATCCCGCTTCACCATGGGGCTCAACCGTCCTGTTCTTGTAGGCGGGACTCAGACCCGCTCGCGTACGACCAGCGCACCGGCGTTGCCGTCGTGGCCGACCGAGGTGATCAGCCCGACGCGGGGGCCGTTGCCGCCCGGCGCGCTCTTCCAGCGGGCGAGCAGCGCCGCGAGCTGCAGGGCGCCGCCCGCGCTGTACGTCTCGCCCAGCACCTCGGTCACCCGCACCGGCTCCGGCAGCCGGCCCAGGGCGAGCCGCACCGCGCGCTCCTCCAGCCGGTCCAGCCCGATGTGGTCACCGGCGCCCAGGGAGACGGCCGCCACGTCCTCCGCCGCCACCTGGCTGCGCTCCAGGGCCCGGGTGATGGCGTCGGCCAGCCCGTTCGTCAGGCCGCGGTGGAGGCCGGCCCGGCGGCTGACCCCGGTCCACCCGTAGAAGCCGACCTCGCAGGCCAGCAGCTCCGCGAGGACCGGTTCGCCGGGGGTCTCCTCGGCCCGGACGACGAACACGGCGCTGCCCTCGCCGACCGGTGCGGCCTCCCGCAGCGTCCCGGCGTGGTGCCAGGCCCAGGCGACCGGGGCGCTGAGCTCCTCCGCACCGCCGACGAGCAGTGTCCCGGCACGCCCCGCCGCCATGGCCAGCCGGGCGTGCCGGAAGGCGTACAGGCTGGCGCTGCGGCCGCCGGCCACGGTGGCGTTCAGGCCCTTGAGCCCGTGCCGGATGGCCATCTGCCCGGCGCTGCAGTTCATGACGCTGCCCGCGAACTTGCCCGGGTTGATCAGGTAGGGCTTCTCCAGGGTGAGGGTGTCGTACAGCAGGTCGGAGTAGCCCGCGATGCTGCCGGTGTTGGTGGCCAGCACCACACCGGTCCTGGCCGGCTCGGTACCGGCGGAGGCCGGGCCCGCCTCTTCGAGCGCCTGCTTGCAGGCGACCAGGCTGAGACCGGCCAGCCGGTCGAGGATCTTGGTGCCCTTGCGCCCCAGGTGGTCCGCGGCCCGGAAGCCGGACACGGACCGGACCGGACGCGGCGGGTAGGCCGCGTCCCGCCCGGCCGCGTCCGGTTCCCCGGCCTCCTGCGGCACGGAGCCCCGGTCCAGCGCTCCGGCCAGGGACGCCAGTCCGTAGCCCGCGCCGGAGACCACTCCGGCGCCGACGACCGGCAGGGGCTGCACGGGCGCGGCCGTGGTCACAGGTACCTCCCGAGGATGGTGATGACGTTGTTCCCGCCGAAGGCGAAACCGTGGTTCTGGACGATCTCCACCCGGGCGTCCCGGCCCACACCCGGCACGCAGTCCACGCCGGGCCCCAGCTCCGGGTCGGTCTCGACCAGGTTCGCGGTGGGCGGCAGGAACCCCTGCTCCAGGGCGGCGCAGCAGGCGATCGCGCCGAAGCCGCTGGCCGCGCCCATGGTGTGGCCGAGCATCGACTTGATCGAGCTGATCGGCGGCAGCCGGTCCCCGAAGACCTGGCGGACCGCCCGCACCTCGGTCGCGTCGTTGGTCGGAGTGCCGGTGCCGTGGGCGCAGATGTAGTCGATCTGCTCCGGTACGACACCGGCGTTGAGGTGTGCGGCCCTGATGCAGTCCGCGATGCTGGTGGCGTCCGGGTGCACCATGTGGGACGCGTCGCAGTTGGCGGCGTACCCGAGGACCTCCGCGTAGATACGGGCGCCGCGCTCCAGCGCGTGGTCGAGCGGTTCGAGCAGCAGCGCCGCCCCGCCCTCGCCGGTGATGATGCCCGAGCGGTTGGCGTCGAACGGCTGCGGCAGGTCCTCCGCCATGGCGCCCAGCGCGTAGAACCCGGCATGGGTCAGCCGGTTCACCGAGTCGGCGCCGCCGGCCAGCATGAAGTCGGCCTCGCCCAGGCGCACCATGTCGAAGGCGTACCCCAGCGCGTAGTTGCTGGCCGAGCAGGCGGTCGGGATGGTCTGGGCGTCGCCGCTCAGGCCGAGTTCTGCGTTGACGGCGCCGGCGATCTGACCGGCCGGCAACTGGCCGACCAGCCGGGGCTCCAGGCCCTTGAGGCCCTGGGTGACCCACTGGCCGCCCAGGCTCTGGGCGACCGCGGACTCGCCGCTGGTGGTGCCCATGATCGAGCCGGACCGGGCGGCGGAGAGCTGCTCGGGGTCGATGCCGGAGTCCTCGACCGCCAGCCGGGAGGCGGCGGCCGCGAGGAGGGCGCTGCGGCCCCACCGCTCGGGGTCGAGGTGGTTCAGGAGGGCGGCCGGTTCGAAGTCCTCGACCTCTGCGGCCTTTCGGCTGGGGAACGGGGTGGCGTCGAAGCTGCGGGCCGGCCCGATGCCGACCCGGCCCGCCCGGAGGGAATCAGCGAAGAGCTCGACGCCGATTCCCACCGGGCTGACCGCTCCGAGTCCCGTGATGACGACTCGGCGCAAGGTCGGCTCAGGCATTCCGTGCGCATCCCTCGACGGCGAGCAGCAGCGCCCTGAGTGTGGTGAGCGACTCCAGGTCCGCCTTGGGGAGGACGAAGCCGAGCTCCTTCTCTATGCGGGAGACGACGGTTATCAACGTGAGCGAGTCACTGTCGTAGTCCTCGATGAAGTGGCCGTCCTCGGTGAGCTCGTCGTCGTCCAGCTCCAGTTCCTCGTTGACGATGTCGATGACACGGATCCGCAGCTCGGCATCCAGTTCCACGGTCTGCACGGTCATGATGGGTCCTTTCGTGAAGAGAAAACGTGAGTGGTTCGCGTCCACTGGTGGTGGGGGGTGCGGGTGGGGGCGCGGCTGTTGTGGGGGCGTGGGGCTGAGGGGGGAAGTGGGGGATCGGGGCGGGACGGGTCAGACGGCGGCCGGGGTCGGCGGCTTGAGGGTGATCGCGCCGATCTGGGTCAGCAGCAGGAGGTCCTGGCGGAAGCCCCAGTGCTCGACGACCTTGCCGTCCTCGATCCGGTAGATGTGGGTCTGCTCGACGTCCACGTCGGCGCCGGACGGCTCGAAGCCGAGGAAGTCACCGGTGTGCTTGCCGGTGAAGCGCAGCCGCAGGACCGCGCGGTCGCCCTCGGTGAAGCTGTCCAGCTCCTCCCACTTGGCGCCCTCGAAGGCGCTGTGGACCCAGCGGGCGGTCCCGAGGTAGCCGTACGGGCCGCCCGGGACGCCGGGCTGCGCCTCGTGGTCGACGAAGGAGTCGGCGACGTACTTGAGCGCGGCCTCCTCGCTCAGGTCGTTGAAGATCAGGCCCATGTTGATGGAGAGTTCGAGTGCTTCGCTGCTCATCTGCTTGCTCCTCAATGGTGGGGAAATGTCCGGGGATTCACCCCCGGAGGTCTGTGGGTGGGCTCAGTGGCCGGCGCCCAGGCCGCCGGTGACCGGGATGACTCCGGCGGTCACGTACGAGGCGTCCTCGCCGGCGAGGAAGCGCGCGGCGGCGGCGACTTCCTCGGGGGTCCCGGTACGGGCCAGCGCCGTCCTGGCGAGCGCGGCCTTGCGGCGCGCGTCGGTGACGTCCTCGACCATGTCGGTCTCGATCATTCCGGGAGCCACCACGTTGACGGTGATGTTGCGCCGGCCCAGCTCGATCGCGAGCGACCTGGCGAATCCGATCAACGCCGCTTTGGAGGACGCGTAGTTGGTCTGCCCCGGAGCGCCGGACATGCTGTTGATGGACGACATGTAGATCAGCCGGCCCCAGCGGGCCTTGATCATCGCGGGGACGACCTCCCGGGTGACGCTGACGGCCCCCTGGAAGTTGGTCTCCATCACGGCGCGGAAGTCTTCCTCCGGCATGCCGATCAGCAACTGGTCCCGGGTGATGCCCGCGTTGGAGACCAGGATCTCGGTGTCACCCTGCTGGATGGACACCTCCTCGACCGCGGCCTTGATCTGGGCCGGGTCGGTCACGTCGCACCGTACGGCGAAGAAGCCGGGCGGGGGCTCGCCGTTGCGGTAGGTGATGGCCACCTTGTGACCCTCGGCCGCCAGGGCGCGGGCGGTGGCGAGGCCGATGCCCCGGTTTCCGCCGGTGACGAGTACGGAGCGGCTCATATGGACTTCCTCCTGGTCTCGTCCCACAGGGACGCGAGCTGGTCGCCGGCGCTCTCGGCGTCGGTGAAGAGCACCGCGTGCCAGCCGAGTGCCTCGGCACCGGCACAGTTCTGCGGGAGGTCGTCCACGAGCACACAGCGCTGCGGAGGTACGCCCGCCCGCCGCGCGGCGAGTTCGAACATGCCGGGGGACGGTTTGCGGTGACCCACCTCGAAGGAGAGGAGCACGTCGTCCCAGAGCCCGTCGGGCTCGATCATGCGGCGCCAGTACGGGTCCCAGGCCGGCACCATGTTGGAGAGCATCCCGACGAACGCGCCCCGCTCCCGCATCTTGCGCAGCTGGGCCAGCCAGGCGTGGTTGGTCTCCCGCCCGTCGAACCAGGCGTCCGCCATCGTGGTGAGCCGGAGGTGGACACCGTGCTCGGCCTCCAGCACGTCACCGACCTCCTGGAGCCACTCCTCCTCGGTCACCAGCGGGGTGTCGATCGGCAGCATGATGTCGGTGGTGCCGTACCGGGCGGTGACGGTGGCCAGCGCCCGGCCCAGGACCACCTGGTCGAGGCCCATCGAGGCGCAGAACGTCTTCATGGTGTGGCCGAGCGGAGGAGTGAGGACCCCGCCGAAGTCCGACCAGACGGCCAGTGGGGGCGATGTGGTGTCAGACATGACGGGGCCTCAGAATCCTTGGAGGTGGGAGACGTCGACGACGGTGACGGTGAGTTCCGCGATCTCCTGGCCGTCCTGGCGGAAGCCGACCCGTACCGTGTGCCGGCCGTCGCTCGCGGGAGTCCGCTCTGCGGTCGCGGTCAGAGGGACGTCCAGTTCCGCGAACCGCTGGAACCCGGCCTCGTAACCGGCGGCGAAGAGGCCCCCGGAACCGGAACCCGAGCCGGACGTGGAGCCGGAGCCCGGCGCGGCGGCCGCCGTCAGCAGCGCCAGCTGGCGGGCCGCCTCGACCAGGGCCATCGCCGGCAGATGGTCGTAGGAGTGGTCGAACAGCGCCGGGTTGTCGAAGCGCGGTACGACCTGGGCCGACACGGACCCCTCGGTGAACTCCGGCTCCGTCAGCACGACGTTCAGCGGGTTGTCGCGGCCCACCAGCTCCGGCGCCCCCCGCCGGACGACGCCCGGCCACTCGGTGAACTCCGTACTGAGCGGCGCGGGCGTGCCGCGCTGGGCGTGCCGCAGGATCTCGTTCTCGTCCCCCTTGAGGAAGAGCACGTCCATGGAGTGGTCGCCCACGTGCACGTCACCCATGTAGATCCGCTGCTCCAGCCGGCCCTTGCGGAACCGGCCGCTGTGCCGGGCGGTCTTGCCGAAGAAGTCGGTGTCGATCCGGGGCGGCCCCGGTTCGCCGCCGATCCGTAGCGCGGACAGATTCCGCAGCGAGAACTGGAAGGCGTGCACGATGGCGACGGTTCCGGCCGGCACCCCGGCGTTGGTGTGGCCACCCGCGATCGAGGCCTGCCGCCCGGCCTCCAGCAGCAGCAGGGAGTCGTGCAGCTTCGGCCTCGGCCGGTGGTCGCTGTAGTAGAGGTGGGTCAGCGGCAGGTGGATGCCCGCGGTCACCGCCATCGGACGTACGTTCTGGACGTCCGTGACGAAGACCTCGGATATCGCGGACCGGTGCGCGAGGGAGCGCTCGATGGTGCGCCCGTATTCGAGGTCGGGCCGCACGCTCTGCGTGGCGTCTTCCAGCACCTGGGTGGTCATCGGTTTCCTCCAGACCTGTTTTCGGGGTGGATCTGCGGGGCGGTGGGGCGGGGCGGGACCGGTCGGCCGGCCCCGCCCCACCCGGGGGCGGCTCCGGTCAGGCGACCGTGACCGCCGCCGAGCTGTCCTCGGCGGCCGCGGTCTCCTGCGCCGCCTTGTCGCCGGCCAGCTCCGAGCTCCGCCGGATGAGCAGTCCGCTCACCGCGCCGAGCAGCACCACGATCACGCCGACCCACAGCGCGGCCTCCAGGCCGTCGGTGAACGCCGAGGCCGGGTCGCCCGAGGTGTTGTCGGCGAACTGGCGGCTGAACACGGTGGTGAGCGCGGCCACACCGAGCGCGCCACCGAACTCACGGCTGGTGTTGTTGGCACCGGACGCCTTGTTCTGCTCGTTCTCCGGCACCGCCGAGATCACCGTGGCGGGGTTGCCCGCGAAGACCAGCCCCATGCCGATACCGGCCAGGGCCAGCGCGGGCACCATCGCGCCGTAACCGACGTCCGGTGTGATGACCAGGGCGATCCAGCCGAGGCCGATGCCCTGCAGGGCGCAGCCCGCGGCCTGCAGCACACCGCCGCCGATCCGGTCCACGAACTGGCTGGCGACGGGCACCACGAACATCGGCGCCAGCGTCCACGGAATGGTGCGCAGACCCGCCTCGAAGGGGGTGTAGCCCATCGGGCCCTGGAGGAACTGGGTGAGGTAGAAGATCGACCCGAAGACACCGAAGTACATCGTGATCGACACCACGTTGCTCAGCACGAACGCCCGCGCCCGGTACAGATGCGAGGGAATCAGCGGCTGGCTGCTGGAGCGCTCGGACACGATGAACGCCACCGCGAGGACCACCGTGAGGGACAGCCCGATGATCGTGCTGGTGCTGGTCCACCCGTGGTCGGCGGCCGAGACGATGCCCCAGACGGCCGACACGACGGAACCGGTCACCAGGACCATGCTCGGGACGTTCAGGCTGCGCTCCCTGCCCCGGCTCTCCTTGACCGCCCAGAGGGCCAGCGGCAGGGCGATGAGGCCGACGGGCACGTTGATCCAGAAGATCCAGCTCCACGAGATCTTCTCGGTGACCAGACCGCCCGCGAGCGGACCGGCCGCGATACCGAGGCCGTTGACCCCGCCCCAGACCCCGACCGCCAGGTTCCGCTGCGCCCGGGAGACGGCGCCGACGGCCAGCGTGAGCGAGACCGGAAGGATGGCGGCCGCACCCGCGCCCTGGAACACCCGGGCGATGACCAGCGTGACGACCGAACCGGCCATCGCACAGGCCACGGACGACACGGTGAACAGGGCGATACCGCCGAGGAACACCCGACGGCGGCCGAAGCGGTCACCCAGTGCCGCACCGGCCAGCAGCAGACCCGCGAAGGCCAGCACGTAGCCGTTCATCACCCACTGCAGCTCGGACTGCTTGACCTCGAAGTCCTTGCCGATCTCCGCCAGCGCGTTGGTGACGACGAGGTTGTCCAGCGAGACCATGAACATGGGCAGCGACGTGGCGATCAGCGCCCAGAGAACGCCGTTGCGTTTGGATTCGGTCATCGGTGGTTCCCCCTGTTGCTCGTGGAGTGACGGCTCACGGAGTGGTGGCCGGTGGCGTGGTGCTTCGTGCCGGCGCGGGCCACACGGCGCAGCGTGATCCGGTCCGAGGTCTCCCCGGCCAGCACCACACCGACCTCACCGCTGAGCACGTAGTCGCCGTACGGCGTGACGGCCACCGTCGTGGGGCCGGAGACCGGCCACGGCTCCTCGCGCGAGCGGACGGTGGCGCTGCGCCAGCCGTCCTTCGAGTCCACGACCGTGACGGCGTCCACGCCGCCCGGCGCGCCGACGGCCTCACCGATGGAGTTGGTCACCACGACCAGGGAGCCGTCCGGGCGCAGTGCCAGGCCGTCCGTGCCCACCAGCGGCTGGGAGAGCTTGACCTCGGCCACCTTGCGGTGGGCCGGGGCGTTCGGGCTGATCCGGAACATGGCGCCGTTGTCGTAACGGAGCGCCAGCAGATAGCCGTCCGGGTGCCAGGTGATCCCGTTCAGGCCGACGATGTCCGCGGCGAAGCGGGGGTCGGTGACCACCGGGTGGACGTGGCCGGCCAGGTCGATCCGCTGGAGCGTGGCCGACACGGAGTCCGTGACGTAGATGTTGCCCCGGGGGTCGAAGGTCAGGTCGTTGGCGAAGGTGCGCGAGAGCCCCTTGGCGACGTCGATACGGCGCTGCAGCTTGCCGGTGTCCAGGGCGAAGACGGCCACGCCCGAGGTGGGCGGCTGGTCACCGACGTCCAGGCGCTGGCGGATCCAGAAGTCGCTGTAGGCGACCAGGATGCGGTTGCGCGCGGTGTCGACCCGGACCCCGAGTGTGGACACCATGCCGATGCTGGGTGCCAGCTCGGTGACGGTGCCGTCCAGCCGGACCACCGAGAGGGTGCCCTTCAGGGCGGAGCCGACCAGGAAGGCGCGGCGGGTGGGGTCCCAGGCGACGCCCTCCGGGTAGACGTCGGCCGCCCGGGTGTTGATCACGTCCGGCCCGGTGTGACGGACGGCGGCAGCCGCGGTGTGGGAGGACGAATTCGCCATGGCGGGGGCCGGGAGGGCTATCGGCGCGATCGCCGTGAGGACGGCCGCGGAGGCGAGCACGGCTCTTAGCGGAAATGCGCGGGACACGGTGTTCCTCTCATGGTGGGTCGGCTGGAATCCGTAGTACGCGTGCGGTGAGGGGGAGTACGGGACTGCGGAAATGCGGGACTGCGGGACTGCGGGACTTCGGAAATGCGGAATGCGGAAATGCGGGAATACGGGCACGCAGAACTACGGATTCCGGCTTCGCGGTGGGTGTGCGAACGGTCGGTTCGACGGGTGGTTCAACGGGCGGCTGTCACGGGCCGGCTCTCTCGGGCGTCGTCGCTGTCGGGGAACCGGGAAGGGTGGTGCCGTAACTCGCCATGGTGCGTATTCATTTGCGGTACACGAATGAATCTAGGCCGGTGGCCGCGCGATAAGTAGACGACCTAGGGCGTACCGGGGCTGTCTCCTTCGAGACATCCGGGAGCGCGGCGGCGGGGGCGGCGCCGGTGACATACGCGGGCGCGCACAGCGCTGAGGGCCGCCACCCGGTGATGCGGATGACGGCCCTCAGGAGCTGAGCGGCTCAGCGGCTCATGGGCTCAGCGGCTCACGGTCAGCTGCTCAGCGACTCACGCGATGTGGTCGGCCTCCAGCTCCGCGTGGTAGCGGTTCTTGAAGCCCTGGATCAGCTGGCGGAGCAGCGCCGCGCTGCGCGGGTGCCGCACGTTGTGGCCGTCCGACAGGTGTATGTCGAGGACCTCGATGCTCGGGTACGTGCTGTGCTGCGTCACGAATGCGGCGAAGACCTCGTAGGCGATCTCGCTGAACTCCGCGTCCTCCTGCGCCCACTCCTCCGCCCATTCCTCGGCCGCCTCCGCGACGGGCTTCTGCTCCTCCGGGAGCCGGCCGGCGTCGGCCGCGGGCGCACCGAAAGCCTCGGCCGCCTCGGCTGCCTCGGCTGTCTCGTGGACCGGCTGCTGCTGCTGCTCGGCGCCGGGGCCGGGCGCGCCGCCGATGGTGCCGACGTTGCCCAGCGAGCGGGTGCGGCCGGGTCCCGTCGGGATCATGACCGGGCCGGGCTCCTGGACGTCGAGGTACGTCGGGTTGTACGAACCCTCGTACGCGCCGTCGGGCGACTGGGCCGCGAACCACGGGCTCTCGTGCGAATCGGGCGCGGGGGTCAGGATCGGGGCGTGCGGCTGGAAGGCGCTCTGGTGCTGGGACTGGTGCTGCGCCTGAGGCTGAGGCTGGAAGGCACTCTGGGACTGGTGCTGGGGCTGGTTCTCCTGGTGGCTGTGCTGCTGCTGGTTCTGCTGCGGCCCGGCGTACTGCTCCTGCCCCGGGGCGCCGACGAGTTCGGGCTGCTGGGAACGGGCGGTGTCGACGGCGGCGACAGCCCCGTCGGCGGGGGCCGGCGGCAGCAGCACGGGCTCGATGCCCGCGGCGGCGAGCCCGGCCGGGCCGGTCTCGGCCAGCGGAACGCCGAACTTCGCGAGGCGCAGCGGCATCAGGGACTCGACGGGGGCCTTGCGGCGCCAGCCGCGGCCGAACCGGGCCTGGAGGCGGGCCTGATAGATCAGCCGGTCCTGTTCGAGCTTGATGACCTGCTCGTACGAGCGCAGCTCCCACAGCTTCATCCGCCGCCACAGCCGGAACGTCGGCACCGGGGAGAGCAGCCACCGGGTGAGGCGGACCCCCTCCATGTGCTTGTCGGCCGTGATGTCGGCGATCCGGCCCACGGCGTGCCGGGCGGCCTCGACGGCGACCACGAACAGCACCGGGATCACGGCGTGCATGCCGACGCCCAGCGGGTCCGGCCACGCGGCCGCGCCGTTGAACGCGATCGTCGCGGCGGTCAGCATCCAGGCCGTCTGACGCAGCAGCGGGAACGGGATGCGCAGCCAGGTCAGCAGCAGGTCCAGCGAGAGCAGGACGCAGATCCCCGCGTCGATGCCGATCGGGAAGACCAGCGAGAAGTTCCCGAAGCCCTTCTCCAGGGCGAGTTCGCGTACCGCGGCGTAGGAGCCCGCGAAGCCGATCGCCGCGATGAGCACCGCACCGGCCACCACGAGCCCGATGAGTATGCGGTGCGTGCGTGTGAGCTGCATCGCGGCCACCCGCGATCCCCTTCCCGCTTCTTCGTCTCCGACGCCCGGTCCGGAGGAACGATGTGAGTTCTGGCGGGCACAGCCTGGCACATGCGTGCGAGCCGTGTTGCGCGGGGAGGGGCGAAGCCCGGTTCCAGGAGGAGGGCCGGGCTTCGCAAATCCGCTTATGGGATCGGGAGTTGGTGCTCCCCGGGCGCATGGGGGGCGCCGGGAAGGACGCTACTCGGCAGCCTTGTCCGATGCCTTGTCCGTCGTCTTGCCCGATGTCTTGGCCGAGGGCTTGCCGGACGACTTGGGGGCGTCGGGCGAGGCGCTCGTCTTCGGGCTCTCGTTGGCGGTGGCGACCGAGGCGACGGCGTCGCGCGCGCCCATCTTGGCGCCCGAGGTGATCTTCTCGGCCGAGGGGGTCTTCGATCCCGCGTAACCCGCGCCGTTGTAGGTGAGGGTCACGACGACGTTCCCGGTACGGGCGAGGATCGTCGCGTAGCGGAAGTCCTCGCTCGTCTTTTCGAGGTCGTAGGTGATCAGGGTGGCCTGCTCGCCGATCCCGCTGACGGGAGCCGCGACGAGCTTCTTGGCGCCCTCGGTCGCCTTGACCTTGTCGATCTGCTTCGCCAGGTCGTCACCGGCCCGGTCGGCGCCGCTGCCCAGGGCCTGGTCGGAGGCGAAGCGGGTGAAGCCGGTGTCGAGCCACCGGTACTGGGAGCCCTTGACGCCGTTGTCGTCCAGGCCGTTCCAGGAGCAGCTGCCGCGGGCGGCGGTGTCGCTGGACCTGCCCTGCGTGCCCTTCTTGTCCTTGGCGGCGGGCACCAGGGACTTGACCGTCTTCGCGGTGACCGACTTGCACGGGTCGGGCAGCGTGGCGAACTTCGCGGCCGCCACCTGGGCTTCCGTCTTCGTGGCGTCCGGCGCGGCGGACGAGGCCGAGGCCTTGTCCGTCCCGCTGTCGGAGTCCGACGAGCAGCCGGCGACGACGAGCATCACCGGAACGGCGGCGCAGGCGAGTATGCGGGTGAGTCGCGGTGCTGATCGGTGCATGATTCCTTCACTCGGGTGGCGCGGCGTTCGGGCGGCCGGACGATCGGTGGACAGGGACGCGGACGGTGGTTCCGGAGGGCCACGGTACGACGGACGGCGGCCGGATGCCGCCTCGGCCGGACGGCTCACGGACCTGCCGAGGGCCGGGGCGGACCGGCCGCGGACGGGGTCACTCGCTGAAGCTGTCGACCAGTTTCCGGCCCAGTGCCTGGGCCTTCTCCTGCAGTTCCTTGCTGTCGGGGATCTCCGTGGAGAGGCTCGGCTGCGCGGTGTACTGGATGGTCACGATGACATTCGATGTGCGGAATACCACGCTCACCGTGCGGTGCTGTGCGGTAGAACCTGCCCGGGTGAGCAGATCGTCCAGAAATGCGCTGTCACCGAGCGAATCGAGGACCCGGGGCTGGAGGTTCTCGGCGCCGCCGTCCCCGGAGCCACCTGTGTCCGCGCTGTCCCCCGTGTCCGGGCTTTCTCCGGTGTCCGGGCCGGTCTTCCCGCCCGCGTCCGGGTACGAGCTCTTGCCCGCGGCCTTGCCGCCGTCCTTGCCGCCCCCCTTGCCCGGCTTCCCGCTCGCGGTCGCGGTCGTGGACGGGGAGCCGGAGGCGTCCGGAGTGTCGCTGTCCGTGCTGCTGCCGGGCAGCGCGGAGGGCAGGTCCGCGGCCGCCTCCTTCTTCGCGTACACCTCGCGGGCACGGTCGTCGTCGCTCACGGACGGGTCGTACGAGACGACCCGCTCGAAGTCGACGAAGAGGCTGTGGGCACCGTCGGGCGCCTCGGTCTTCCAGCGGCAGCCGACCCGCCGGTCGGTGTCGTACGTGACTGCGGGCGAACCGTCGAACACCTTCTCCTGCTGGGCCTCCGGCAGTTCGGCGGAGCCGGGCAGCAGGTCCTTCAGGGTGGCGGGCGAGATCGAGCGGCAGGCCTCGGGAAGCGTGCGGTACTTGCCCGGAGGCGCGGTGGAGGAAGCCACGGCACCGGGTTTGCTGTCGGTGGCGGAATCGCCGGTTCCGGTGCCGCTGCTGCAGCCGACCGCGAGCGCTGCAATGAGCACGGCGCCGGGCGCGTACGCCATTCGTCGCACGTTCCTGGGCTCCCTTCGTGCGAAAAACGGTTGCCGCTCGTCGGCGGCCGGTGGACACAATGTGTATCGCACGCGCCGCCGTGGCTGCCGATCGGCCGATACTTTTGCCGACCTTGGTACCGGTTTTGCGCTTTCAGGCTTTTCGGGGGAATCGAGGAACTATGTCGTATATAGAGGTGCCGGGTGCGAAGGTACCCATCCGCATGTGGACCGACCCGGCCAAGGTCGAGGACGTCGCGATGCAGCAGCTGCGCAACGTCGCCACCCTGCCGTGGATCAAGGGCCTGGCCGTCATGCCGGACGTCCACTTCGGCAAGGGCGCCACGGTCGGCTCGGTCATCGCGATGCACGGTGCGGTCTGCCCGGCGGCGGTGGGCGTGGACATCGGCTGCGGGATGTCCGCGGTCAAGACCTCGCTGACCGCCAACGACCTGCCCGGCGACCTGACCGGGCTCCGGTCGAAGATCGAGCAGGCCATTCCGGTGGGCCGCGGGATGCACGACGACCCGGTGGACCCGGACCGGCTGCGCGGGCTCGCGGCGACCGACTGGGACGACTTCTGGGGACGGTTCGACGGAGTGGCCGAAGCGGTCAAATTCCGTCGGGAACGTGCCACAAAGCAGATGGGAACGCTCGGAGGGGGAAATCACCACATCGAGGTCTCCCTCGACGAGGCCGGTGCGGTGTGGCTCACCCTGCATTCCGGGTCGCGTGCCATCGGGAATCAACTTGCCGAATTCCACATCGGTCAGGCTCAGAAGCTCGCGCACAATCAGGGTCTGGTCGATCGCGACCTGGCGGTCTTCCTCGCGGACACCCCGCCGATGGAGGCCTACCGCAACGACCTCTACTGGGCGCAGGAGTACGCGAAGTACAACCGCGCGACCATGATGGCGATCCTCAAGGACGTGGTGCGCAGGGAGTTCAAGAAGGCGAAGGTGACCTTCGGCCAGGAAGTCAGCTGCCACCACAACTATGTCGCGGAGGAGCGCTACGAGGGCATGGACCTGCTGGTGACGCGCAAGGGCGCCATCCGGGCGGGTAGCGGGGAGCTGGGGATCATTCCGGGCTCGATGGGTACGGCTACGTACATTGTGAAGGGTCTCGGAAACGAGAAGGCGTTCAACTCCGCCTCGCACGGCGCCGGCCGCCGGATGAGCCGTAACGCGGCCAGGAGGCGGTTCTCCGCACGTGACCTGGAGGAGCAGACTCAGGGCGTGGAGTGCCGAAAGGACTCCGGCGTCGTGGACGAGATCCCGGCGGCGTACAAGCCGATCGAGCAGGTCATGGAACAGCAGCGGGACCTGGTGGAGATCGTCGCGAAGGTGAAGCAGGTTGTGTGCGTGAAGGGGTGAGGCCAGGTCGGAGAGCCTCGGCCTCACCCTCGCTCACTGGTCGGGCTTGCCAAGGGCTGTCCCCGGTACCTGCCCGGACTTCAGCCGCCAGAGGCGGACCGAGCAGCTTGCCGGGGTTCGGTCGAGCTCTGCCCCTGCGGCTGTGGCATCGTCCAGTCGCAGCAGAGGCTCGTCCTCCCAGAGCTTCCAGCGGCGGTTCTTCGCACGTGGCTTGAGCCCCTCCGGGCGACGCCACGCGGAGAGCGTTGTGGCGGCGTCCTGCTTGCGGCTCAGCGCAAGACAGCCCGGGTAGTAGAGATGCTCTGCCAGCCCGACCGCGGCCTCCATGGTGTAGACGATGTTGTAGACGCCGTCACGGGAGTTGCGCTTGATGGAACGCCTGGTGCCAGTGACTCGCTTGGAGCAGAAGCAGAAGTAGGCGCCCACGGCTGTGCCGGCAGTGGTCAGGGAGACGAACGGAAATCCCTTACCGGTGTAGCCCACGGAACCATCCGCGTCGATGACCCCGCGAAGGTAGTCGCGGGCGGAGAAGTCGACGCGTGGAGGTGTGATGCGTCGCGACTTCCTTCCCTAGGGAAGCCCCAGCTCATTGAGTAAGGACCTGGCTTCCAAGGAGCAGAGCGTCCAGATCGCTGAGTGGTGGCGCTCGGAGAAGTTGGTGGCGCGGATGCGCTCGCTGATGCTCGTGTTGTACGGCGTCAGTTGCTGGAACTCCCGCAGAATCGCGATGTCGCGCACATTGATTTCGACGCTGAGGCGGCCTTTCTGGCCCGTTCCGGCTGCGAGATGGCCGTCCGCCTGCACGAAGCCGAACATATAGCTGTACCTGGGATCCGTGAGGTCCATGAACCTCATGGGGCGGGCCGCGAGATCGCTGATGTCGAGGAGCGCGGGCGCGTTAGGGTCGTGCTCAGCCACGGGGAAGCTCCACTTCCTTGGTGGTGAGGCGCCCGGCCCGGACTGCAATCCGGGCCGGGGCCGTTATGTATGAAGTTGTGATCGAGCGTATGCCGGAGAAGTGGCGCCTCTTCCGGCGGTGGGATGGATTCCCCCGGACGAGTGAAGGAGGGAGGGCCGCTCCGGGCGGGACCGCGTCAGCCCGTGCGGTGGACCTTGGAGTTGGAGGCCTGGGCGCGGGGGCGGACGACCAGGAGGTCGATGTTGACGTGGCTGGGGCGGGTGACGGCCCAGGTGATGGTGTCGGCCACGTCGTCCGCGCTGAGGGGGGCGTCGACGCCCGCGTAGACCTTGGCGGCCTTCTCGGTGTCGCCGCGGAAGCGGGTGGTCGCGAACTCCTCGGTCTTGACCATGCCGGGGGCGACCTCGATGACGCGGACCGGGGTGCCGACGATCTCCAGCCGGAGGGTCTCGGCCAGGACGTGTTCGCCGTGCTTGGCGGCCACGTAGCCGCCGCCGCCCTCGTAGGCGGCCAGGCCCGCGGTCGAGGAGAGGATGACCACCGTGCCGTCGCCGCTCGCGGTGAGCGCGGGGAGCAGGGCCTGGGTCACGTTGAGGGTGCCGATGACGTTGGTCTCGTACATCTGGCGCCAGTCGGCCGGGTCGCCGGTGGCGACGGGGTCGGCCCCGAGCGCACCGCCCGCGTTGTTCACCAGGACGGCGAGGGAGCGGAACGCGGTGGCGAACTCGTCGACCGCGGCCCGGTCCGTGACGTCCAGGGCGTACGCCGTGGCCTCGTGGCCCGCCTCGGTGATCTCGGCGGCGAGCGCCTCGATGCGGTCCTTGCGGCGGGCGGTGACCACGACGCGGTAACCGGCGGACGCCAGCTGCCGGGCGGTCGCGGCACCGATGCCGCTGCTCGCTCCGGTGATGACGGCGATGGGGGATGCGGCCATGGCGGGCTCCTCGGACAGCTGATCGGTACGGGGCCAGGATAGGCAAGGGCGCCGTCAGTGGTTGCGGGGGGCGTACATGATCACGGCCATGCCGGCCAGGCAGACCAGTGCGCCCGTGATGTCCCAGCGGTCGGGCCGGTAGCCGTCCGCGACCATGCCCCAGACGATCGAGCCCGCGACGAAGACCCCGCCGTACGCCGCGAGCACGCGCCCGAACTCGCCGTCCGGCTGGAGCGTGGCGACGAAGCCGTACGTGGCCAGCGCGACGATCCCCGCACCGATCCAGGCCCAGCCGCGGTGTTCCCGGACGCCCTGCCAGACCAGCCAGGCGCCGCCGATCTCGAAGAGCGCGGCGACGACGAACAGGGCGATGGAGCGGACCACGGACATGTGATCAGCGTGTCATGAGCGGGGCGGCGGAGTGCGGGAGGGGGCGGGGCGCGAAGACGCGCCGAACCGGTCGTAATATATGGATATTTCGTGCAGATCTGTATCTTCAGGACATGGTAGTGACGTGCAAGGCCCTGTTGAGGGTGTCCGCTGCGGCGGCCATGGCATCGGCTCTGGCGCTGGGTGCGGTCGGGACGGCCGCGGCCGCCTCGCCGACGGTTGCGCCGGGCGCGCGGAGCATCGCGCCCGAGGCGGATGTGTCGCACCACGGGCACGTCTCGCTGTGGGGCACCGGGCTCGGAGTCTGGCTGACCAGCCAGAACAGCGGGCCCTCCGACCTCACGGGCACCACCGTCCGGCTGCGGGTGTCCGTGGCGCTCTCCGGCCGCCAGGTGCTGCCCGTGCAGTGCCTCCAGGCCGACGCGCAGACCGTGCTGTGCCGCACGGGCCCGCTGCCCGCGGACGGCTCGCGGCAGCGGCAGCTCGCCCTCGAACTCCAGCTCCAGGGGCGGCCGGCGGAGGTGGCCGTCCGGATCGACACCGTGTGGAACGGCGGGGCGACGGACCGGAACGCGCAGAACAGCGAGCACGAGGTGCTGGCCCCGGCGACCGGCGACGAGTACGTCTTCTGAGGCCGATATCCGTGGCTCGTGCACTCTCTGCTTCGTACACTCTCTGTATGCCGCAGAAGTCCGTTCCGCCCCGCCGTGCCGCGATGCTCGGTGAGCTGTCCGTCGTGTCGCGCCGCTACATGGCCGCGTACGCCCTGTTCAACCAGGCCGTCGCGGACCGGCTGCGGCTCCACCCGACCGACCTCCAGTGCCTCAACCTGCTCAGCCTGGAGGCGGCTCCCGTCACCACGGGGCGGATCGCGGAGCTGACCGGGCTCACCACGGGCTCCGCGACCCGGCTGGTCGACCGGCTGGAGCGGGCCGGCTACGTCACCCGCGCACGGGACACGGTGGACCGGCGGCGGGTCCTCGTCGCGACGGTGCCGGACCGGATGGCGGAGTTCGGGGCGGTCTGGGAACAGCTGAACGGCGGCTGGGCGGCCATGTTCGAGAGTTACGGCGACGACGAGGTCGCGCTGCTCATCGCCCATATGCGGCGGACGGTGGAGCTGAGCGCGGCCCAGGTCGCGGGGTTGCGGGACGGCGGCGGCGGGTCGACGTGAGGCCGGGGGTGCCGTGCCGGGCTCAGCCGCCGAAGTCGCGGACCGCCTCGGTGACGATCGCCTCCAGCCGGGCGTGGTGGGCGCCGCGCCAGTACACCCGCTCGCACTCCGTGCACTGCGCGAAGACGTCGTACGAGCGTTGCGTGCCGCTCTCCAGCCGGGTGCCCACGCTGTCCTTGTCGGCCGCCGCCAGCCGTCCGTTGCACGCGGTGCACCGGCTCCACGGGTCGAGCTCGGGCGCGAACCGCCCCAGTACGTCCCGCAGCTGTTCCTCCGGCCGGTCGCTGTAGACGTACGCCCCCGCCCAGATCTCCCGCCGGTGGAGCAGCCTCCGGTCCCTGGAGAGCAGGACCCGCCGCTCCCGCGCGGAGCGGGTGGCCAGGGCGGGGTCGCCGATGTCCTCGTACTCGTAGGCGGCGTCGACGCCGAGCAGCCGCAGCCGCCGCGCGAGGGTGCCGAGGTGGACGTCGAGGAGGAAGCGCAGGGGCGCGCCGGGCACCTGCTGCGGGCGCTGTACGGCGTGGACGTCGACCACCTCGCCCGCGGCGGGGATGTGCGAGAACGGGACGGGGCGGCCGTCCACCAGGAGTTGTCCGGCCTCGGTGAGCGGGACCCCGAGCGATTCGACGACATGGCCGAGGGTGGACGAGCCGTCGGTGGTCACGGCCGTCCGTGCCCCGCGTCGGTGGTGCGCCACGAAGAGCCTGAGTTCGGGGGCGACTTCGAGGTGGATCTCCGGTCCGTTCACCTGGTCAGGATGTCATCGGTCCGGGTGCGCCTGCCAGGGAATTCGGGCGGCGCGGGCTTACGGGCGGAAGGCGGCGGCGTGCTCGGCGGCCCAGGAGGCGAACGTGCGCGCCGGGCGCCCGATGAGCCTCTCCGTGTCGCGGGTGACCTCGGCCGGTGAACCGTCGGTGGCGGCCCAGTGGCTGAGCAGCCCCTCGGCGAACTCCGCGGGCAGGAAGGGGGAGACGGACTCCTTCCAGGCCTCCCGGCTCACGGCGTTGACGGTCGTGGCGCTGCCGGAGGCCGCGGCCAGCAGCTCGACCTGCTCGGTCGCGGTGAGGGATTCGGGGCCGGTCAGGTGATACGAGGCGCCCTGGAGCCGGGTGTCGGTGAGTACGGCGAGGGCCGCCTCCGCGATGGAGGTCTCGTCGATCGGGCTGGTCTGGCTGAGGGGGTAGGGCAGGTCGACGGGGCGTCCGCTGCGGAAGGCGCCCGCCCACTGGTAGGCGTTGCTCGCGAAGTCGCCGGGGCGCAGGAGCGTCGAGCGGAGGGGCGAGGCGGTCAGGGCCTCCTCGACCGCGTGGTGGGAGGCGGCGACGGGGTTGGCGGCCGGGTCCGGGGCCAGTACCGAACTGGAGGAGAGCAGCACGATGTGCCCGACCCCGGCGGCCCGTGCGGCGGTGAGGAAGTCGTCGATGTGGGACGGCTCCGCGTACAGGAACACGGAGTCGACGCCGTCCAGCGCGGCCGGGAAGGTCCCGGGGTCGCCGAGGTCGCAGGCCGCGGCCGGGACGCCGGCCGGCAGGGCGAGCGCGGCGGGGTTGCGGGAGACGGCGCGGACGGGGTGGCCGCGGTCGTGCAGGAGTGCGGCGAGCGCGGAGCCGATGCGGCCGCGGCTGCCGGTGACGAGCGCGAGCATGACGGGTGAGTCTCCTCGGGGGTTCATTGAATGCGTTACGCATAAGCTGCGCAACGCAGATAAATATCCAGGAGCCCGCTCCGATCGTCAAACGAATTCGCCGGAGTCCACCCTGACCGCTGACCGGATCCGGCCGTCGGGCCCGGTCAGCGGTCCGGCGATCGGACCCGGTCAGCGGTCAGGGTGGAGGTCCAGTCGCCAGTCGTTCGTCAGCAGCGGATGGCCGGGCGGGTACTCGATCTCGCACTCACCGAGCAGGGTGAACCCCGCTTTGCGGCACACCCCGTTCGACGCGCCGTTGGCCACGGACGGGTAGGCGTGCAGATAGCGGTGCTTGTGCTCGGCGCGCGCCTGCCCGGCCACCGCCGCCGTCGCGGCCGAGGCGATGCCGCGCCCCTGGAACCCCGCGAGAACGGCCCACCCCGTCTCGTACACCTCCTGGCCCCGCCAGCTGCGCTCCCAGAAGCCGATGGTGCCCACCGCCTCGTCCTCGCCGGTCAGCGCGATGCGGAACATCCGGCCCCGGCCGGTGCGGTCCGCGCTCAGGGCCACGTAGCGGGCGTGGCGGCCGACGAGCTGCTCCTCGGACTCGGGGCCGCCCAGATGATCCATCAGCTCCGGGGCGTTGGCACGGCGGAGCAGCTCCAGATCGCTGTCCGACCAGGGCTCGATCCGTACGGATGGTGCTTCGGTGCGCTCCATGCCGAAACTGTAGGACGCGGCACTGACAGTCAGTGGGCGCTGAGCGCCGTCGGCGGCACGTCCACCGTCGCGGTGAAGTCCCTGACCAGGTGCGCCTGGTCGCTGTAGCCGAGATCCGCCGCGAGCGCCGCCCAGTCCACCTCCGGCTCCGATTCGGCGCGGGCGAGTCCGCCGACCCGGCGGACCGTGCGGTCGGTGCGCACCAGCTCGGCCAGGGCCATCGCCCGGTCGGCCTGCGGGTCCGGTGCGGGGCCGAGCGCCAGCAGGTATGCGTCGAGCGCGGCGATCCGCTCGTCCTCCCCGGCGGGGTCCAGGACCGAGGCCGGTGCGGCGGGCGGCGTGAACACCTCGGGCGCCGGGACCCGTCGCCCCGTCCACTCGGACACCGGCCGGTCCGGTGCGAACGGGTGGAAGCCGCCGGGCCGGAACTGCACCCCGCAGACCCGGCGCCGCCCCTCCAGCTTCTGCGTGAACAGCTCCAGGCCGATGCCGGAGACCTCCGCGAAGCCGGCCTCGTCGTCACCGCGGCCCGGGTACCGCTCGAAGACCAGGTTGACGCTGGGGTGCGGGACCAGGTGGGAGAGGTAGGGCTCCGGCAGATCCCAGTCGATCAGCCAGTAGTGCTCCAGGTACGGGCGCAGCGCGGGCGCGGGTTCGCGGCGCCGGAACGTCACGTGCGTGAACAGTTCGGGGGCGTCGACGATGCCGCGGGTGTCGCGCCGGGGACCTGTGGAGCCAGCCATGACGGCCGATTCTATGGCCGGGGCGGGTCCTGTGTCCCGGTTGTCGTGCCCGGCTGTCGTGTTTCTTCAAGACCTGGGCGGCCGGCGCGCTGCCCGTGGTCCGGGGGATCGACGACAGCCGGCTGGGCGATCCCACCCCCTGCGCGCAGTACGACGTCCACGCCCTGATCAGCCACCTCAGCCAGGTGGTCGTCAACTTCACGGCCCTGGCGGCCCGGGAGGAGGCGGAGTTCGGTGAGACGCCGGACGCGGTCACCGGCGACTGGCGCAACCGGTTCGGGGAGCGGACGGCCGCGCTGGTCGAGGCGTGGGCGCGGCCCGGCGCGGAGGACGGGACCACGGGTGCCATGGGGTTCCCGGCGCGGACCGTCGGCCACATGGTGCTCGGTGACCTGACCGTCCACGCCTGGGACCTGGCCCGCGCGACCGGCCAGGAATTCGTACCGGACGCGGAAGTGGTGGACGAGCTGGCCCCGGCGATGGCCGCGATGGCGCCGAAGGCCAGGGAGGCGAAGGTGCCAGTACAGGGGTCTGGGGCCGGCACGCCGATAGCACGCACCTGACGCCGCCCGGCCGCCCTTCGGGCAACGACGGCAGTTTGAAGAACGGCAGTTTGAAGACAGGCCCTAGCCCCTTCGCGCGGGTGCCGGCGCTGACCGGCCGGGACCCGGACTGGCGGCCGGCCCGGGGGTGACATCCGTGGCCGAAATATGTGCGCCCGGCGCACTCGGCCCGTCGTAGAGCGCCCCGACGCGTCCGTACGCGCCGTCCACGATCCTCTCGGCGTCCACCAGCATCGCGCGCTCGGCCAGCCGCGCCGCCTGGTGGGTGTACGGGGACGGCGGCGCCGGATGCCGACGCCGCCACCAGCTCTCACCTGCGGCGTAGATGCCGGAGGCGAAGACCAGCACGGGGATGGACAGGGCCGGCAGAATGTCGCCCATGGCAGGCCTCCCTCAGTTTCTGTGCCTCCTGCATCGGCAGGTCCGGCAGGTCAGCTGAAGATCATTCTTCGGCCAATGAATGGCCGGATATGGCTGGCCGGCGGGCGCCCGCCGTGCAGGTGGGCGCGCGTTCGGCGGGCAGGTGTTCAGCGGTCGCACCCGCACGCCTTGTTTCCGTGGTCTCTGTGGTCTCTGCGGCTCCCCGGCACCAGTGCCCCTGGATGACCGGGGTCCGCGCGCCCGGCAGATCCGGGGTCGCGAAGAGCGGGAGAAGATCCGGGCCGAGGAGCTGCCGGGTCGGTGTCATGGTGCTCACCTGCTGTGCGGGCCGGGCCCGCCGGGAGTGACTGTCGTGGTGACGTGCCGTCGCGGGAGTGCGGCCGGCCCACGTGAATGGTTCGGCACGGGCGGCCCGCCGGATTGGTCCGGCGGACCGTCGCGGGCGGGTGGCGGGGTGGCGGGTTGCGGGCGGTTCACGCCGCCAGGAGGACCTCGCAGGAGCAGTGGCGGAATTCCAGGCCGAGCTCGTGGTCCACGGCCGCGCTCGAACGCGTGGCGGCTTCGACGACCTGCTCCCAGGACCCGTACTTCAGGTAGAGCTGGTCCACCGTCGGGCCGAGCGGGTTGCCGTACTTCTTCTCGTTGCGCGCCTCCAGCTCCGCGACCTGCTCCGGGGTCATCCCGGCGCGAACGATGTCCTTGGCGTCGTTGCGCATCCGCACCAGCGTGCGGGCGATGTCCTCCTCCGAGCGCCCCTCGGCGCGCATGGCGCACTCCTCGCGCTCCATGTCCTCAAGGAGCTGGTGGTAGTGCATCCGCTGGTCGCGGGCGACCTCGCGCTGCTCCGGGGTCTCCCGCCGGATCAGGCAGACGACCGGCTCCGGGCTGGTGCAGTCACCGTCGTCGGGCGCGGCCTGGGAGACCGGCGCGACGACGACCGAACCGCAGCCGGCGGACGAGCCGCACGGGTGTGCCACGTGTTCGGCGGCGGAAGCGGGCTGGAGCGGGAGGAAGACGGCCTGGGCGAGCAGCAGCGCGGGAACGACGCGGCCGGCCAGCGAACGAATAGGGGTCAGTGACATGCGCCCATCGTCGGGCGGCCCGCGACGGGAGCGGAGCATGGCGAGGCCGAAGTCCCCCTCGCGGGCGGCCGACTCCACTCCGTGGAGTGAAGCGACGACCCCGGAGGTGCCGCCCGCCCGGACTCCTGCCCGTCCCCCTCAGACGTCGGGCCAGGGCCACACCGGCAGACCTTGGATCAGGGCCACACCAGGCAGTACGCCTGATGCCCCGCGTCATGCAGCCGGTGCGAGAAATCCTGCCACTCGTGCAGCAGTTGGTAGACGTTGTACGCGTCGCGCGGGCCGCCGCGGTCCGGGACCGTGGACCAGATGAAGGCAGCGGCACCCACCGACTCCTCACCGACTCCGCGCAGCGGGTCCACGACCGTCATCGGGAGCCTGACCACCGCGTAGTCGGGGTGCAGGACGACCAGCTCCAGCGGCGGGACCTTGTGCAGGGGTATGCCCTGTATGCCGGTCAGGACCATCGCGGCCACCGTCTCCGGCTTGATCTTGCTGAACATGCCGCCCATGCCCAGCTCATCGCCGCCGAGCTCCTCCGGGCGCATGGAAATGGGCACGCGTGCGGCAGTCGCGCCGTCGGGGGCCCCGAAGTACTTGTAGGTCACCCCCACCCGGCCACTACTCCTGCTTCCGGCTCCGTCTCCCACCTGCGCACCACCGGCCTGTATGCCCTGTCTGCGCTCAGCCTCGCGCCGGTGCCGACCCCGCCGGGCAGGCTCGGGCCCCAGGTCGTCGGTCCCTTCGCCCACTCCGCCACCGCGATGCATATCTCATCCACCCGACTACTAACTAGGAAACACAGCCCCCGCCGCGCAACCCGATCATCGTGTCAGTGACCTCCCCCACGGGCGTGCGGTGAAACACCTGTCCGCGAATACCGTCCGTGGCTCTGACACCATGGCATGTGTGAGCTTTCCCTATGACGCCCCAGTTTCGCAGACGCTTTTCGACCGCGCGTCCCTCGTGACGCCCGGCGGCGTGAACTCTCCGGTACGTGCCTTCCGGGCCGTGGGCGGTACACCCCGCTTCATGGTGTCCGGCACCGGCCCGTATCTCACCGATGCCGACGGCCGTGAGTACGTCGACCTCGTGTGCTCGTGGGGGCCGATGATTCTCGGTCATTCCCACCCGGAGGTCATCGCCGCAGTCCAGGAGGCTGTCGCCCGCGGCACCTCGTTCGGTACGCCCGGTGAGGGCGAGGTCGCGCTCGCGGAGGAGATCGTAGCCCGGGTCGAACCGGTGGAGCAGGTGCGGCTCGTGTCGTCCGGCACGGAGGCGACCATGTCCGCGATCCGCCTCGCCCGCGGTTTCACCGGCCGGGCCAAGATCGTGAAGTTCGCCGGCTGCTACCACGGGCACGTCGACGCGCTGCTCGCCGCCGCCGGGTCCGGGGTCGCGACCTTCGGGCTGCCGGACACGCCGGGGGTCACCGGCGCCCAGGCCGGCGACACGATCGTGGTGCCGTACAACGACCTGGAGGCCGTGCGGGCCGCGTTCGCCGCGCACCCCGGCGAGATCGCCTGTGTGATCACCGAGGCGTCGCCGGGCAACATGGGCGTCGTACCGCCGCTGGACGGTTTCAACGCCGGGCTCAAGCAGATCTGCGCGGCCGACGGCGCGCTGTACATCTCCGACGAGGTCATGACCGGTTTCCGTACATCGAAGGCCGGCTGGTTCGGCATCGACGGGGTGCGGCCCGACCTGATGACCTTCGGCAAGGTGATGGGCGGCGGCTTCCCGGCCGCGGCCTTCGGCGGGCGCGCCGACGTGATGGCGCACCTGGCCCCGGCCGGCCCGGTCTACCAGGCGGGCACCCTCTCCGGTAACCCGGTCGCGACCGCCGCCGGGCTCGCCCAGCTGCGACTGCTGGACGACGCCGCCTACGCGAAGGTCGACGCGGTCTCCGCGGAGATCCGGGGGCTGGTGAGCGAGGCCCTCGCGAAGGAGGGCGTCGCGCACACCGTGCAGGTGGCGGGCAACATGTTCTCCGTCTTCTTCACGGACCGGCCGGTCCGCGACTACGAGGACGCCAAGCGGCAGGAAGCGTTCCGCTTCACCCCGTTCTTCCACTCGATGCTGGCGCAGGGCGTCTATCTGCCGCCGTCGGCGTTCGAGTCCTGGTTCGTCTCCACCGCCCACGACACCCGGGCCGTCGAGCGGATCGCCGCCGCGCTGCCCGCCGCGGCCCGCGCCGCATCGGAGGCCACCGCATGAGCGAGAACGGCAGCGAGAACAGCAGCGAGAAGAGCGGCGACACCGGACGCAAGGACATCACCGTCGTCCATCTGATGCGCCACGGAGAGGTGCACAACCCGGACGGCGTGCTGTACGGACGCCGCCCCGGCTACCACCTCTCCGAGCTCGGCCGGGAGATGGCCGACCGGGTCGCCGAGCACCTGGAGAAGCGCGACATCACCCATGTCGTCGGCTCCCCGCTGGAGCGCGCCCAGGAGACGGCAACCCCGATCGCCAAGGCCCACGGACTGGACCTCGCCACCGACGGGCGGCTCATCGAGGCCGCCAACGTCTTCGAGGGCAAGACCTTCGGCGTCGGTGACGGGGCGCTGCGCAAGCCGGACAACTGGAAGCACCTGACGAACCCGTTCCGGCCGTCGTGGGGTGAGCCGTACATCGAGCAGGTCGTCCGGATGATGGGCGCCCTGGACGCGGCGCGTGACGCGGCCCGCGGGCACGAGGCGGTGTGCGTCAGCCACCAGCTGCCGATCTGGATCGTGCGGAGCTTCGTGGAGCGGCGGCGGCTCTGGCACGACCCGCGCAAGCGGCAGTGCACGCTCGCCTCGCTGACCAGCTTCACCTACCAGGGCGACAAGATCGTGTCGGTCGGGTACTCGGAGCCGGCGCGGGATCTCGTACCCGCGCACCTCCTCGCGGGCGCGAAGCCGGTGAAGGGGGCGTCCAAGGGGTTCGGCGCCTAGCCGGCCTCCGGGCCGGAGGACTCCGGCCCGGGTCGGCCGATGGGCGGGCCCGGGGCGGACCCGGCGGTGATCGCTGACCAGGAGTAAGCCAACCGGATGAAGTTCTCTCGTCCGGGGTTTCGGTATGCCCTTTTTGGCATATCTTCAGGGTCGATCTTATGTTCGACCATGGTCGGGGTCTGGATCCGTAAAGAATTGTGTGCTACTTCGAGGAACCCCCGTGTTGCTTCGCCCATCTAAGCCTTCGGCAGTTTGTATGGACTTAAGGCAAAACGACCGCAGATGGGAACCGCATGCGTGACATCAGCCGAAGGGGTCTGCTCGGAGCCGGGCTTGGGGCCGCGGCCGCCATCGGGGTGGCGGGCTGCAGTTCGTCCGACTCCCCCGACACCGGCCGGGCGGGGCCGGGCAAGGGCGAGAAGGGTGCCGACGGGACCGCCAAGGGGACCGGGCCCGCGAAGAAGGACGTGAGGTCCATCGGGGACGGTTCCACCGCCGACACCGGAAAGCAGCCGCACCAGCCGGCCGCGCCGGTCCCGCTCGAACCGGGCCAGAAGCCGCCGCAGTTCGTGATCTTCTCCTGGGACGGTGCCGGCGAGGTCGGCAACGGGCTCTTCCCGCGCTTTCTGAAACTCGCCAAGGAACACGACGCGGCGATGACCTTCTTCCTCTCCGGGCTCTATCTGCTGCCCGAATCGAAGAAATCGCTCTACCGCCCGCCCAACAACCCCGTCGGCGCCTCCGACATCGGATATCTCACCGACGAACACCTCAAGGCGACGCTGACGAACGTCCGCCAGGCCTGGTACGACGGCCACGAGATCGGCACCCATTTCAACGGGCATTTCTGCAGCGGCTCCGGATCCGTCGAGAACTGGTCCTCCTCCCAGTGGCAGAGCGAAATCGACCAGGCGATCTCCTTCGTCACCGAATGGCGCACCAACACCGGCTGGACCGACGAGGATCCACTGCCCTTCGACTACCGCAAGGAACTCATCGGCGGCCGCGCCCCCTGTCTGCTCGGACAGGAGAATCTGCTTCCGACGGCGAAGAAGCTCGGCTGGCGCTACGACGCCAGTTCGCCGGGCGGCACCCAGGTCTGGCCCAAGAAGCGCATGGACGTCTGGGACCTGCCGCTCCAGGGCATGCCGTTCCCCGGCCACACCTTCGAGGTCCTCTCGATGGACTACAACATCCTGGCCAACCAGTCGCAGAATTCGACCAAGGGAGTGCCGTCCCGGTATCCGGGCTGGCGCGAACAGGCCACCCAGTCGTATCTCAACGGTTTCAAGCGCGCGTACGAGACGAACCGCGCCCCGTTCTACATCGGGAACCACTTCGAGGAGTGGAACGGCGGCATCTACATGGACGCCGTGGAGGAGACCCTCAAGCACATCGCGGGGAAGCCGGATGTGCGCCTCGTCTCATTCCGGCAGTTCGTCGACTGGCTCGATGTCCAGGACCCGGCGGTGCTCGCGAAGCTCCGCACGCTTGAGGTCGGACAGGCACCCGAGGGCGGCTGGAACACCTTCTTTAAACAAGCCTGACAACGGGCTTTACGGGCACCGAGGGGGGTGCCCAAGATCCCCGAAACCGCCATGCGAAACTTTTCACATGAGCCATGGCCGCGCACCCCGACGCCGCTTCACCCTGCTCGCCGCCCCCGCGGTGGCCGCCGCGCTCGCACTGACGCTGAGCGCGTGCGATTCCGGCAACAAGACCAGTGGCGGTGGCGACACCAACTTCGTCACGGGCAACAGCGGAATCTCCACCGCGGCCAAGGGCGAGCGCGCCGACGCCCCGAAGCTCGACGGCAAGAGCCTGGACGGCAAGCAGCTCGACCTCGCGGACTACAAGGGCAAGATCGTCGTCCTCAACGCCTGGGGCTCGTGGTGTGCCCCCTGCCGGCTCGAAGCGAAGTACTTCACCAAGGTGGCCAAGGCCACCGAGGAGCAGGGCGTCCAGTTCGTCGGGATCAACACCCGCGACCCGGAACCGGCCCAGGCGGTCAGCTTCGAGAAGGACTTCGGCGTCACCTACCCGAGCTTCTACGACCCGACCGGCAAGCTCCTGCTGCGGTTCCCCAGGGGCACGTTCAAGCTCCAGTCCATCCCGTCGACCGTCATCATCGACCGGGACGGCAAGCTGGCCGCCCGGTACGTGGGCCCGCTCGACGACACCCAGCTGCGCAAGATGCTCGACCCGCTGATCGCGGAGAAGTGATCAGGTGACCGCCCTCGCCGCCGCCACACATAACGAGACGGTCATGAGCGGAGCCCTTCTGGTCTCCCTGCCCATCGCCCTGATCGGCGGGCTCGTCTCCTTCTTCTCCCCGTGCGTCCTGCCGCTCGTCCCCGGTTACCTCAGTTACGTCACCGGGGTCAGCGGCGCCGATCTGGCCGAGGCCAGACGGGGGCGGATGGTCGCGGGCGCCTCGCTCTTCGTGGCCGGGTTCACCGCCGTGTTCGTCTCCGGCGGCGCGCTCTTCGGCTTCTTCGGCGACACGCTCCAGGCGAACAGCGGCCCGCTCACCAAGGTCCTCGGCGTCCTGATGATCCTCATGGGGGTCTTCTTCATGGGCCTGATGCCGTGGATGACCCAGCGCGAGTTCCGCATCCACAAGAAGCCGGTGACCGGCCTGGCGGGCGCCCCGCTGCTCGGCGCGCTCTTCGGGATCGGCTGGACGCCCTGCCTCGGCCCGACACTGAGCTCGGTGAGCATCCTCGCGATGAACGAGGGCACCGCCGGGCGCGGGGCGATACTGACCGTCGCCTACTGCCTCGGCCTCGGCATCCCGTTCGTGCTCGCCGCCGTCGCCTTCCGCAAGGCACTCGGCGCGTTCGGCTGGGTCAAGCGCCACTACGTCTGGGTGATGCGCATCGGCGGCGGGATGATGATCGTGACCGGGCTCCTCCTGCTGACCGGAGCGTGGGGCAACATGATGCAGGAACTGCAGGGCTGGTCCGCCGGCTTCCAGGTGGGGATCTGAGTACCGAATGAGCAACACCAAGTCCAACCCGTCCCAGGAGCGCGAGCGCCCCGACGAGCGGGAGGTGCGCGCGGAGCAGGACCGCGAGATCGCCCGGGAGCTCGGCGCCGCCGGCTCCCAGCTCTCCACCGCCCCGCGCGAGGAGGCCCTGGCGAACCTTCCCGCCATGGGGATCATCGGCTGGATCCGCTGGTTCTGGCGGCAGCTGACCTCCATGCGGGTCGCCCTGATCCTGCTCTTCCTGCTGTCGCTCGGCGCCATCCCCGGCTCGCTGATCCCGCAGAACAGCGTCGACGAACTCAAGGTGCAGACCTTCAAGGGCCTCCACACCACCGTCTCGCCGATCTACGAGAAGCTCCAGTTCTTCGACGTCTACAGCTCGGTGTGGTTCTCCGCGATCTACATCCTGCTGTTCGTCTCGCTCATCGGCTGCATCGTGCCGCGCACCGGCACCTTCATCGGCCAGCTGCGCAGCCGCGCCCCGGGCGCGCCGAAGCGGCTGACCCGGCTGCCCGCGTACACCACCTGGCGCACCGAGGCCGCGCCCGAGGACGTCCGCGAGGCCGCGCGGGTCATGATGCGCAAGCGCCGCTACCGGGCGCATGTCGACGGGGACGCGGTCGCCGCCGAGAAGGGCTATCTGCGCGAGGCCGGGAACCTGATGTTCCACATCGCGCTGATCGTGATGCTGATGGGCTTCGCCTGGGGGCAGCTCTTCAAGTCGGAGGGCGCCAAGCTGATCGTCGAGGGCGACGGGTTCTCCAACACGATCACCCAGTACGACGACTTCAAGTCCGGCTCCCTCTTCGACCAGGACTCGCTGGCCCCCTTCAGCTTCACCCTCGACAAGTTCATCGGCACGTACGAGCGCAGCGGCCCGCAGATCGGCACCCCCCGGACGTACGAGGCGCACGTGACGTACGCCGACGGCGCCTACGGCAAGCCGAAGAAGACCGTGATCAAGGTCAACGATCCCCTTGTCGTCGATGGTACGAAGGTCTATCTCAACGCCCACGGCTACGCGCCCGTCGTCTCCGTCAGGGACGGCCGGGGCAAGCAGGTCTACAAGGCCGCCGTGCCGCTGCTGCCCCTCGACAACAACGTCACGTCGAGCGGCGCGATCAAGGTCCTGGACGGTTACCGGGACAAGGACGGCAAGACTGATCAGCTGGGCTTCCAGGCCTTCTTCGTGCCGACCTTCGCCGGCAACGGCAAGGGCACGATGTTCTCGCAGTTCCCGGCCGCCGACATGCCCGTCCTCGCGCTCAACGGCTACCACGGCTCCATCGGCGTGAACTCCGGCATCGCGCAGAACGTGTACCAGCTGAACACGTCGAAGATGAAGGAGTTCAAGGACTCCAAGGGCAAGCAGCTCAAGCAGCGCCTGCTGGTCGGCGAGACGATGAAGCTGCCCGACGGGGCCGGCTCGATCAAGTTCGAGGGCATCCAGGAGTGGGCCAGCTTCCAGATCTCGGAGCAGCCCGCCAGCGGCTGGGCGCTCGTCGGGGCCATCGGCGCGATCGCCGGTCTGGCCGGCTCGCTGTTCATCCAGCGGCGCCGGATCTGGATCCGTGCGGTGCGCGGCGCCGACGGCGTGACCGTCGTCGAGATGGCGGGGCTCGGCCGCAGCGAGTCCGCGAAGCTTCCGGAGGAGCTGGCCGATCTCGCGGTCACGCTCAACGCCGCGGCGCCGATGGCGCCCGGCCCCGACAACGACCCCGACACCGATCCGGACCCCGACGTCGTCGCCGCGTCCTCCGCAGAACCTTCCGAAGGGGCTGAGAAGTGAATCTCGCCGCCGCAACCAACGAGAATCTGGCACACACCAGCAATGTGCTGATCTATTCGTCGATGGCTGTCTACACGCTGGCCTTCTTCGCGCACATCGCGGAGTGGGTGTTCGGCAGCCGCAGCAAGGTCGGCCGCACCGCAGCCGCGCTGACCGCGCAGGAGGCCGCAGCCGCGACGGTGAAGGTCGAGGTCGCGCAGAAGTCCGGCGGTACCGCCGTGCTGGACCGGCCGAAGATCGTCACCCGTTCCGCAGCCGGCTCCCGCGACGTCCCGGACGGGCCCGGCGCGGCCGGCGGCACGTTCAAGGGCGACCTGTACGGGCGGATCGCGGTCTCCCTGACCGTGCTGGCGTTCCTCGTCCAGGCCGGCGGGGTCGTCGCCCGCGCGATGTCCGTGCAGCGTGCCCCCTGGGGCAACATGTACGAGTTCTCCATCACGTTCTCCGTGGTGGTGGTGGCCGCGTACCTGGTGCTGCTCGCGCTGAAGAAGAACGTCCGCTGGATGGGGCTGCTGCTGGTCACGGCCGTGCTGCTGGACCTCGGCATCGCGACGACCCTGCTGTACACCTCCAGCGACCAGCTGGTGCCCGCGCTGCACTCGTACTGGCTGTGGATCCACGTCTCCACCGCGATCATCTGCGGTGCGGTGTTCTTCATCGGCGGGGCCGGCACCCTGATGTACCTCTTCCGCGACAGCTACGAGAGCAAGCTCGCCAACGGCGGCAAGCCGGGCGCGTTCGCGGAGTCCGTGCTCTCCCGGCTGCCCGCCGCGTCGAGCCTCGACAAGTTCTCGTACCGGATCAACGCGGCCGTCTTCCCGCTGTGGACGTTCACGATCATCGCGGGCGCGATCTGGGCGGGCGACGCCTGGGGCCGCTACTGGGGCTGGGACCCCAAGGAGGTCTGGTCCTTCATCACCTGGGTCGCGTACGCCTGCTACCTGCACGCCCGCGCCACCGCCGGCTGGAAGGGCCGCAAGGCCGCCTACCTGGCGCTGATCGCCTTCGGCTGCTGGATCTTCAACTACTACGGCGTGAACATCTTCGTGACCGGCAAGCACTCCTACGCCGGAGTCTGACCGCCGGGCACACGGCGACGGCCCGCACCCCTTTCCGCTGGGGGTGCGGGCCGTCGCCTTTTCGCTCCTCAGGGCATCGGAGTGTCCAGGACCGCCTTGCGGTGGCTGAACGTCTCCAGCGAGTAGCGGCCGTGGTAGCTGCCCATGCCGCTCTCACCGACCCCGCCGAACGGCAGGTCGGAGACGGTCAGATGGGCCAGCGGCAGCCCGATGCCGACGGCGCCGGAGGACGTCTCCGCGACCAGCCGTTCGCGTACGGTGTCCGATTCGGTGAACGCGTACAGCGCCAGCGGCTCGTCCCGGTCGTTGATGAACGCGATGGCCTCGTCGAGGCCGTCCACCGTGACGATCGGCAGGACCGGCCCGAAGATCTCCTCCCGCATCACGGGCGCGTCCGGTGCCACATCGGCCAGCACGGTCGGGGCGATGTACTTGGCGTCCCGGTCGTAGGTGCCGCCGGTCACGGTGCGGCCCGAGCCGAGGAGCCCGGTCAGCCGGTCGAAGTGGCGCCGGTTCACGATCCGGCCGTACTCCGGGTGCGTCGAGGCGTCCGCCCCGTAGAGCCCCTCGACGGCGGCGGCGAGCGCGTCCGCGAGGGCGGGGGCGGTCTCCGGGTCTGTCAGTACGTAGTCGGGGGCGACGCAGGTCTGGCCCGCGTTCAGGAACTTGCCGGCCGCCAGCCGTCCCGCGACGGCTTTCAGGTCCGTGTCCCGGTCGACGAAGACCGGCGACTTGCCGCCCAGTTCGAGGGTCACCGGGGTGAGGTTCTTCGCCGCCGCGGTCATCACGATCCGGCCCACCGTGCCGTTGCCGGTGTAGAAGATGTGGTCGAAGTGCTCGCTGAGCAGCGCGGTGGTCTCGGGGACGGCGCCCTCCACGACGGCGACGGCGTCCTCGTCCAGATAGCGCGGCAGCAGCCGGGCCACGGCGGCGGAGGTCGCGGGCGCCAGTTCGCTCGGCTTGGCCACCACGGTGTTTCCGGCGGCCAGCGCGCCGACGACCGGGGCGAGCAGCAGCTGCACCGGGTAGTTCCAGGGCGCGATGACCAGGACGACGCCGAGTGGGTCCTGCACGGTACGGGCGGTGGCCCCGCCCAGCCGGGCCGGTACGGGGGCGGGCTCGGGCCGCAGCCACTCGGCCAGGTGCTCCAGGGTGTGGTCGATCTCGCGGACCGTGAAGTCGATCTCGGTGCGGTAGGCCTCCTTGCGGCTCTTGCCGAGGTCGGCGTGGAGCGCGTCGGCCAGTTCGTCACCGCGTTCGGTGAGCAGAGCGCGCAGCTGCCGGAGCTGGCCGGTGCGCCAGTCGAGGCTCTTGGTGTGGCCGGTACGGAAGGTGGTGCGGAGGCGGTCGACGGTCTCGGCCGGGGTCTCGGCGGGGGCGAGCGCGGCGACGATCTCCCGGGCGAGCCGCTCGGAGGAGGCGGGGTTCTGGCCGGTGTGCAGGGTGCGGTCGGTGACGGTGTGCGGGGCGAAGGCGGCGGCCGCGGTGTAGTCGGCGCCCAGCTGGACGAGCCGGTCCTCCAGCAGCCAGGGCGCCTTGTCGGCGAGCCCGCCGATGGACTCCTCGGCGTTGCTGAACCCGGTCATGCGGTATCCGGCGAAGGGCCAGGAGCCGTCCTCGCGGCGGGCGGCGAGGAGTGCGGCCGGCGCGTGGCAGAGCACGCCGAGGCGGGCACCGGCGTCGAGCGCGGCGGTCAGCAGCCGCCCGGAGAGCTCGCTCACGGCCAGGTCCTCCATGGGCCCGTGGCCGCCGGGGTAGAAGACCGCGTCGTACCGGTCGGGGCGGACGTCCTCCAGCCGGGCCGGGGAGCGCAGCTCGGGGCCGATCGCGTCGAGGTACGCGGCGACGGCGTCGGCCTGCTGCTGCCCGCCGTTGGCGGCGGCGGTCAGGCTGCCCGCGTCGACGGTGGGGGTGACGCCTCCGGGGGTGGTGAGGGTGACGGCGTATCCGGCCTCGGTGAAGACCCGGTGCGGTGCGGCCAGCTCCTCGGCCCAGAACCCGGTGGGGTGGGTGGTGCCGTCGTTGAGGGTCCAGTGGTCGGCGCCGGTGAGAACGAACAGTACGGAGGGCATGGGGGTACTCCCTGCAGAGCTGGCGAGCGGGTCTGGCTCAGAACTTGATATGCTCAAGCAATCCGTTTCATGTAACTGCCAAATATTGAGCATGTCAAATAAATGTCGGCGGATGCCGATCGAAGAATGGCCGACCATGACCACCGAACCGACGCCCCGCGCCGACACTGCTCCGGACGATCGGGCCGCCCCCACCCCGGAAGACCTCCTGGAGCCGCTGGCCCTCGTCGTGCGCGGCCACCACGACGACCTCACCGCCGTCGCCGCCCGCCACGGACTGTCCACCTCGCAGGCCCGCGCCCTGATCGCGCTCAACGAGCCCATGCCGATGAGCGCCCTGGCGGCTCATCTCGTCTGCGACGCGTCCAACGCCACCGGCCTCATCGGCCGCATGGAGACCCGGGGCCTGGTCGTCCGCGCCCCCGCCCCCGGCGACCGGCGCTCCAAGGTCGCGAGCCGCACCCCGGAGGGCACCCGGCTCGCCCACACCATCCGCGCCGAGATGCGCGCCGTGCACGGCGCGCTCGAAGCGCTCACGCCGGAGGAGCGCACAGCACTGCTGCCCCTGCTCAACCGGCTGGGACAGCTGCTGTACGCCCGATGACCGCGGAACGCGTTACGGAGCGGGCGGCGCCGACTCCTCCGGACCCGCCCCGCTCTCCCGCCGCTTGAGCTCGTCCTCGCGGCGGCGCAGGTCCGCCTCCCAGTCCTTGAGGACGGCCTCGTCCTGCTTGTTCTCTTCCCGCAGCGACTTCAGGAAGTCGGGATTGTCATCCGGCGCCACCCACCGGGAACGCCCGTTGCGGTGCCACTCGGAGGGCGTACGGCCATCGGCCGGCACCTCGCGCACCTTGCCCGCGGCCAGCCACACGATCGGGCCGACGATCCAGAACAGCAGGATGATGAAGACCCAGGCGATCTTCGGCAGGTGCTTGGCCTCGTCCTCCGGGGTGTTCAGGCAGTCGATGAACGCGAAGATCGTCAGCGCCAGCGGCAGGAGATAGATCAGGGCCCGGAGCATGGTGGAAGTTTCCCCCCGAGGAGAGTTGGCGGGGCAAAGCCCCGCCCCGGTGACGGGCCCAGGGTAACCGGTGTCAATTATGCCCCACGGCGAGCAGGTGGGAACTGGCTGCGAGGGCGGTGGCTGGTCTCGTCAGAGAGAGGAGAGGCGTTCGTCGCGCAGGGCAGCCCAGTGCAGGGAATCGCGAATGCCTTCCTCGGTCGTGTACTGCGGGCGCCAGTCGAGGAGCCGTTCGGCGCGGTCGCTGCGCGTGTACGCCCCCGCGACATCACCGGGACGTGCGGCGCTGTCCTTCGTACGGACCGGGGTGTCGACGATCGTGTTGAACGCTTCGACGAGTTCGCGCACGGTTGTGCCGGTTCCCGTGCCCAGATTGATGGCTGTCGAGGACTCGCCGCTGTCCAGGATGGTGTCGAAGCGCTGGAGCGCGGCCACGTGAGCGGCGGCGAGGTCCCAGACGTGGACGTAGTCGCGGATTCCTGACCCGTCCCGGGTGGGCCACTGCGTCCCGGTGATCTCGAAGGGCACTCCCGCTTCATGGGCTGAGATCAACTTGCCGAGGGCGTGGCTCGGCTGACGCAGTTGCAGACCGGTCCGCATCTTGGGATCCGCGCCGATCGGGTTGAAGTAGCGCAGGGACAGGATGCGGATGGGCTGGGTCGCCGCGATGTCGGAGAACATGCCTTCGCAGACCGTTTTGGTTCGGGCGTACGGGCTTTGCGGGGCGTGGGCGGAGTCCTCGTCCACGGTGAAGTCCTCACCGGTCCGGTAGATCGATGCCGACGAGCTGAAGATCATGCGTTCGCACCGGTTGCGCAGCAGATGCCCGACGAGGTCGAGACCGGCTGTGACGTTGTTCCGGTAGTAGCCGACGGGGTCGCTCACCGAGTCCGGTACGACGATCAGTGCCGCGCAGTGGACAACCGCGTGAATGTCGGGGTGCTCGGAAAACACGCGGTCGATGAGCGATCCGTCGGCGATGTCTCCCTCGTAGAAGATCCTGCCAGAGGTGAACTCCCGTCGTCCGGTGGACAGGTTGTCGAGGATGACCGGTTCGATGCCGGAGTCCAGGCAAGCGGAGGCGATGGTGCTACCGATGTACCCGGCGCCGCCGGTGATGAGTACCTTCATGCGCCGAGCTTAGGGGCTGAGGCAGCGGGGGTTCGGTCGCCTCGATTTCAGGGGCTGTCGAGTGCGCAGCGGAACCCGAGGGCGTGGTTGGAATAGTCGGGCGCGGCGGCGAATCGTTCGGTCGTGCGCACCTGGTAGCGAAGGTGCATCCAGCCTCCGCCCCTGACGGAGATGTACCGTTCGGCGGCTGCGTGATATATCGCGTCGTACGCGCGGGTGCTGCCGTAGAGCCTGTAGGTGCTGGATGTCCATTGCGAGACGTTGCCGGCCATGTCACACACCCCGAACGGGGAGTCTCCGCCTGGAGAACGTGTACCTACCGCTGCGGTACCGGGTCTTGTGCCGTGTCTGGTGAAGTGGTCGTTCCACCAGCTTCTCCACTGGGTGAGACCGTTGACCGAGTCCATGTCCTGGGGGTCGGCGCACAGGGCCCTTGAGGAGTCCCAGGACGTTCCCCAGGGCCATGTGCGCCAGGTGTGGCCATGGGCGGCGTACTCCCACTCGGCTTCGGTCAGGAGCCGTTTGCCTGCCCACTCGGCGTAGGCGGTGGCGTCGGAGCGGTCGACATGCACAACTGGGTGATCGGACCGGTTGTGGGCGTTGTCGTCCGGCCCGCCTGGGTGGCGCCAGTCGGCGCCCGGCAGCACCTCCCAGTCGTGACTTCCGTAGACCGCGCCGGCTCCCCGGCACTCGGCGGCCGTGCGATACCCGGTGGCGTTGGTGAATCGGGCGAATTCCGCGTTCGTGACGGGGTAGCGGTCCAGGCGAAAGGCCGGGATTGTGACCGAGTGCTGGGGTGACTCATCCTCGAACCACGACCGGCGATAGTGCTGTTGACGTACAAGGTCGTCTAGGTGGCTCTCCGGCGAGCCGATGAACGCGGTTCCGCCAGGGATGCTGATCATTCCGGACGTGGCCAGTGCGGTGGTGTCGGGCATGTCAGCCTCCGGCCAGAGCGGGCAGAGCGGGCAGAGCGGGCAGAGCGGGCAGAGCGGTGAGGATGACGTCTCCGGTGAGCACCGTGTCCAGTCCGTCCAGGTGGCGAATGTTGTCCCGTGCGAGGTATACGTTCGTCCACGGGACCAGCTCCCCCGCAGGCGACAAGATGCGAGGGGCGAGCGCTGGGCAGCCATCGGTCAGCCACTTCAGTGCGGTTCGGACCGAGTCGGCCCGGCACTCCAGCCCGAAGCCATCGGGGATCAGAGCCATCCACGCGGACGGGACGTCGAAGGCAACGGCCGCCCGGCTCTCCAGCATCGCGCGCATGCTGTCGGCTGTGGCCCGGATACCGTCGTCAAGCGGTGTACTGGGCTCCCAATTGAGCGTTCCCCGGGCGAGTCCGATGCCGGGGCAGCGCGCAGCGCCCCCCGTCTCCGGGCTTTGGCCGACACGGACGGTGCCGGTCCCGACGGTGGAGACCACGAGCTCGGCCAAGTAGCCGATAGCCGTACCCTCGGGTGCGCCAAGGTTGATCGGGCCTGCTGCGTCCGACTCCATCATGGCGATCAGGCCCTTCACGAAGTCGTCGACGTAGCAGAGGCTCCGGACCGCATGAGGACCGTTCACAACGAGTTCTTGCCCGGCCAGAGCGGCCGCGACGAAGGCCGCGACGACACGCCGGTCCGAAGCCAGCATCCCAGGGCCGTAGACGTTGAAGGGGCGGATGATCCCGGTGTTCACGTCGTACTCGCGGCGGTATGCCATAGTCATCGCTTCCAGGAACCGCTTGGCTTCCTGATACCCGGACATCGGCCCGGTGGGATCGACGTTTCCCGAGTATGTCTCGGCCTGTGGCTGTACCGGCGGATCTCCGTAGACCTCTGCGGAGGACATCACCACGATCCGAGCCCGGTGTCGGCGTGCGATCTCCAGGGCGTTCACGGTCCCGACCGAGCCAGCCATCAGCGTGCGCACCGGGTGATCACGTACGTGAGCCGGTCCGATCGGGCTGGCGAGGTGTACCACCGCAGACACTTGGCTCTCCCAGTCGAGCGGGACAGTGATGTCGTGCTCGATCAAACTGAACCGCTTGTGCTGCCGGAGCCTGGCCAGGGCTGGTAGGAGGCCGGCCGTCAGACTGTCCACAGCTGTGACGTGGGCCCCGCGTTCCAGTAGCGCAGCACATAAGTGAGTGCCGATGAACCCGGCTCCTCCGGTAACGAGAATGTGTTCAGACACGCATTCCTCCGTGGTCACGAGTTCATTCCCTCCGGCGTGAGACGGCTGGCGCCGGCCGGGGGCGTGGCGAGCTCTCCGCCACTGATATCCAGTCAACGGGACGGTGCGAAGAGGGGACAGGAAGGTCCGGGGGAAGTGCGTGGTCATCAACCGGAAGACTTTGCTTTCGTATGACCCAGGCCTGAGCGGTGAGGTGGGGGTGGCGCTACATTCAGCTCATGGGAGCGAACCTCGTCCTCCAGGAGCGGACCAATCAACTGGGTCCCAACCAAGACGAGTTGGCTGAACGACTCAACAGGGCGCTTCACGAAATCACCGGCCGACCGGGAGGAATGTCCTCGCGTACGGTCCGCAACCTGCTTAACGGGTCAAGCAGCCGCCCAATCAGTCGCACGTGCGCCGCTCTTGAACGCGTGTTCGGCTGTTCTGTGGCGGAATTAGGGTTCAGCGCACCCAGCTCCATGCACCATCCCTCGGAGGGTCTCGTGCGCCGTCGCGACTTTATTGTCTCAACCACAGGCACGGCAGCCACCGCTGTTCCGATCTCGAAACAACGCAGATCAGTTGGCATGTCGGATGTAGCTCGCGCATCTGCCGGAATGAACGCACTTGTTGAGGCTGACGATCGGCAAGGCGGGCATCTATCGCTGGCGACCGCAGCTCTCGAAGGTCGTGCCGCGATTCCGGACCTCCAGCAGCGGAACGCCGGCGAGCGGGTGCGCCGCGCTCTGTACGCACTCGCAGCCGAGTACACCAGCGTCGCGGCATGGTCCTGCATCGACCTGCGTGAACTGGATGCCGCCCAGCGATACGTGCACGAGTCTTCGACACTCGCCGGTCTGTCCAGGACCCGCCTGCTGTAATGCATGTGTGGATTCTGATGGCGATGCTCGCTTACCAGAAGAAGAACTGGCCGGAGGAGCTGGCTGCCGCGCAGGCTGCCCATGCCTCCGCAGCAGCACGCAGGGACCCGTTCTTCGGCTCCATGGGGCGGGTGAGGCTTGCCCTGGCCCATTCGTCACTGGGTGATTCGGCGGCTGCCCACAGGGCCCTCCGATCAGCGCAGGACGGTTTTCGCAAGGTCACGGCGGAAGAACGTCCGCGATGGACGGCCTTCTACGGAGCGGCCGAACTCAATCACCTTGCGGCGGTGATCCTCAATAGCAACGGAGAGTCTGCACACGCCGAGGCGATGGCGCACCGTGCCCTGGCCAAGATCCCGGCAGGGTTTCAGCGCAACCGCGCGCTGGCTACCTGCCAGCTCGCGCTCGCGCAGCTACAGCAGGGGGAGGCCGAGCAGGCCACGACCACCGCAGCCTCGGTATTCGCCATCATGGATGGCGCTCCACTGCCTGGACGGATGCGCACGCTCATCGGAGACTTCCACCGGGACCTGTTCCGGCTTGCGCCGTCCACCACGACGAGTTCAATCAGCGGTTCCCCTGGTTCGTCGACCACTGGTCTCGGATGGATGGCTTCACCCGCGTCGTCGGCTTCGACGGAGACGAGCCGACCGGCTTCGCCTACGGCGCTCCGCTCCATCCCGGTCGCGAGTGGTGGCGTTCCACCAAGTTTGTGCCTGACCGCGATGCAGCCTCGACTTACGCAGTATCGGAGGTCATGGTCCGTCCGAAGTGGCGGAAGCAGGGCGTCTCGGATCTGCTGCACGGGGCACTCCTGAAAGAGCGGGACGAAGACTTGGCTGTGCTCCTGGTCGATGTGAGCCACCCGAAGGTCCAGGGGCTGTACGAGACGTGGGGCTACATGAAGGCGGGTGAGCAGCGACCGTTCGCCGACTCTCCGCTGTATGCGGTCATGGTGAAGAGCCTTTCTTAACGGCCTCCCCGACCCGCGGCCGGTCCTTTGTTCCTGATGGCCGATGGCAAAGGTGGGGGAGCCCTGGCAGCTGATGCCAGGGAGGGTGTCAAACTGGACGGCATGGCTTACGACGATCTTCGATCCCTCCTCCGGGCTCTGGAGCGCGAGGGCGAGCTCAAGCGCATCAAGGCCGAGGTCGACCCCTACCTGGAGGTCGGTGAGATCGTCGACCGGGTGAACAAGGCCGGCGGGCCCGCGCTGCTCTTCGAGAACGTCAAGGGCTCCGCGATGCCCCTGGCCATGAACGTGTTCGGCACCGACAAGCGGCTCCTCAAGGCGCTCGGGCTGAAGTCCTACGCCGAGATCAGCGACAAGATCGGCGGGCTGCTCAAGCCGGAGCTGCCGCACGGCTTCGTCGGCGTCCGGGAGGCCTTCGGCAAGCTCGGGACGATGGTCCACGTGCCGCCGAAGAAGGTGAAGGCGGAGAACGCCCCGGTGCAGGAGGTCGTCCTCACCGGCGACGACGTGGACCTGGACCGGCTGCCCGCGCTCTTCACCTGGCCCAAGGACGGCGGCTCGTTCTTCAACCTCGGGCTCACCCACACCAAGCACCCCGAGACCGGCGTGCGGAACCTGGGGCTCTACCGGCTCCAGCGCCATGACCGCCGCACCATCGGGATGCACTGGCAGATCCACAAGGACAGCCGCAACCACTACCAGGTCGCCGCCAGGCGCGGGGAGCGGCTGCCGGTCGCCATCGCGTTCGGGGCGCCGCCCGCGGTGACGTACGCCTCCACCGCGCCGCTGCCCGGGGACATCGACGAGTACCTGTTCGCCGGGTTCATCCAGGGCAAGCGGATCGAGATGGTCGACTGCAAGACCGTCCCGCTCCAGGTGCCGGCCAACGCCGAGGTCGTCATCGAGGGCTGGCTGGAGCCCGGCGAGACGCTGCCCGAGGGGCCGTTCGGTGACCACACCGGCTTCTACACGCCGCAGGAACCGTTCCCCGCGCTGACCATCGACTGCGTGACCATGCGGAAGCGTCCGCTGCTCCAGTCGATCGTGGTCGGCCGGCCGCCGACCGAGGACGGGCCGCTGGGCCGGGCCACCGAGCGGTTCTTCCTGCCGCTGCTCAAGATCATCGTGCCGGACATCGTGGACTACCACCTGCCCGAGTCCGGCGGGTTCCACAACTGTGCGATCGTCTCGATCGACAAGAAGTACCCGAAGCACGCCCAGAAGGTGATGAGCGCCATCTGGGGGGCGCACATGATGTCGCTGACCAAACTGATCGTCGTGGTGGACTCCGACTGCGACGTCCACGATCTGCACGAGGTGTCCTGGCGGGCGCTCGGCAACACCGACTACGCGCGGGACCTGACCGTCGCCGAAGGCCCCGTCGACCATCTCGACCACGCCTCCTACCAGCAGTTCTGGGGCGGCAAGGCCGGGATCGACGCGACGAAGAAGTGGCCCGAGGAGGGCTACACCCGGGACGGGGGCTGGCCGGACATGGTCGAGTCCGACCCGGAGACCTCCGACCGGGTCACCCGCCGCTGGAAGGAGTACGGACTGTGAGCGCCTCCGCCGCTGCCGTGCCGCAGCCCCGCAGCAAGCCCCGCGCGTTCCTGCGGCTCGTCATGATCGAGCACTCCGTCTTCGCGCTGCCCTTCGCCTACATCGCCGCCCTCACCGCGATGTTCCACGACGACGAGTCGATCCACTGGGTCACCCTGCTGCTCGTCACCGTCGCCATGGTCGGGCTGCGCACCTTCGCGATGGCCGCGAACCGGATCATCGACCGGGAGATCGACGCCCGTAACCCGCGTACCGCCGACCGTGAGCTGGTGACCGGGGCGGTCTCCGTGCGCTCCGCGTGGACGGGGGCGCTCATCGCCGTCGTCGTCTTCCTCGGCGCGGCGGCGCTGCTCAACCCGCTCTGCCTGGCGCTGGCGCCGCTCGCGGTGATCCCGATGGTCGTCTACCCGTACGGCAAGCGGTTCACGAACTACCCGCACGCGATCCTGGGCATCGCCCAGGCGATGGGGCCGGTCGGCGCCTGGCTGGCGGTGACCGGGAGCTGGTCGTGGGACGCGGTGATCCTGGGGCTCGCCGTCGGCATCTGGATCGGCGGCTTCGACCTGATCTTCGCCTGCCAGGACGTGCAGGCGGACCGGGCCCACGGGGTGTTCTCCGTCCCGGCCAGGTTCGGCGTGCCGGCCGCGCTGTGGGGCGCGCGGGTCTGCCACGTGGTGACGACCGGGCTGCTGGTCTGGTTCGGCCTGGCCACGGAGGCGGGGCTCTTCTACTGGATCGGCATGGTGATCGTCGCCGTCGCCTTCGTGTACGAGCACCGGGTGGTGCGGCCGCACGATCTGTCGCGGCTGAACCGGGCGTTCTTCTCGGTGAACGGGTTCATCGGAATCGCCCTGTTCGCGTGTGCGCTGCTGGATCTGCTGCTGCGGGGCCTGACGGTCTGAGCGGCCGGGCGCCCCGGCGCAGGACGAACGCGGCGAGCGCGCCGCCGGTCAGGCCGAAGAGGTGGCCCTGCCAGCTGACGCCCGGACCGGTCGGCAGGACGCCCTGGAGCAGCGAGCCGTACACCGCCGCGACGAGCACGCCGATGACCACGTCCAGCGGGCGGCGGTCCACGAAGCCGCGGACCAGCAGGTAGCCGAAGAGGCCGAAGACCACGCCCGAGGCGCCGAGCGTGACGGTGTGCGCCGGGGCGGTGAGCCAGACGCCGAGACCGCCGACCAGGATCACGGTGAGCACCACGCCGGCGAAGCGGCGCAGACCGCCCAGCGCGGCGATGAAGCCGAGGACCAGCAGCGGGACGCTGTTCGACGCGACGTGCGCCCAGCCGCTGTGCAGGAAGGCGGCGGGCACGATGTCGAGCAGCTCGCCCGGTTCGCGCGGGCTGATCCCGTGACCGTCCAGGCTGTGGCCGGTCGCGAGGTCGATGCCCTCCAGCACCCAGAGCAGCCCGACCCAGCCGAGCATGACCGCGCCCGCCGCGAGGGCACGGGATCCGGTCGTCATGCGCATGCTGCTCATGGAACGCCCCCTTCATACGTCGCGACGTATTCACACCTCGCAACGCACGGAGCCCCTGGCTCGGTTCCGGGTGGTGCGTGCCGGATAGGCTCGGTTCTGTGGATTCCGGGATTTCAGTGAGTCAGCAGCAGCGGCAGCCTTGGATTGTCGGGGTTTCGGGCGCTTCGGGCACACCATTCGCCGCCGCGGTGCTGCGTGGTCTGCTGGCCGCGGGCGAGAGCGTCGATCTGGTGGTGAGCCGGGCGTCGCGCCTCACGCTGCTGGACGAGACCGGGATCGCGTTCCGTGACGCGCACTGGCAGGAGGACCTGCGCGGCTGGCTGGCGCGGGGCGCGGACGGCAAGCCGCACACCTTCGACGTGGACGTGTCCGGCGTACGGCACTGGCCGGCCGGTGACTTGGCGGCCGGGCCGTCCTCGGGGTCCTATCCCGCGAAGGGGATGCTGATCGTCCCGGCCTCGACGGCCTGCGTGGCCGGAGTGGCGCTCGGGCTCTCGAAGGATCTGTTGCAGCGGGCCGCGAGCGTGACGCTCAAGGAGCGGCGGAAGCTGGTCGTCGCGGTGCGCGAGACCCCGCTCAGCGGGCAGACACTCAAGGCTCTGGTGGCCCTGGACGAGGCGGGCGCGGTCGTGCTGCCCGCCTCTCCGGCGTTCTACGCGGGTGCGACGCACATCCAGGATCTGGTGGATTTCGTCGCGGGACGGGTGCTGGACGCGGCAGGGGTGCCGCACCAGCTGTACCGCCGCTGGGAGGGAGAGCTCGGTGGCGGCTCCCGTGGCTGATCCGGGCGGGGTCAGCGCTTCTTGGGCGCGCGCGGGGTGCGGGTCCGGTCGACCCGGTGGGCGGCGGCGGGCTGATGGGCACGCGAGCGGTTGGCCAGGTCCTGCAGCTCGCGCATCCGGGCGTAGGCCATCTCGATCGTGTACACGGTGTTTTCACTCCTGAAGATTCGAAAGCTTTTTTTGGATGTTCGGGAAGATCTGCAGGCTCCAGAGCCTGCATGCCTTAGATTCTACACATAGACTCGCGATACTGCTGATTAATGGAAGGTTCCATTCACATGGACGCGGTGGACAGGCAGCTCATCCAGGCCCTCAGGGAGAACGGCAGGGCCTCGTACGCCGAGCTGGGCCGGCTCGTCGGGCTCTCCGGGCCCAGCGTCACCGACCGCATCAACCGGCTGGAGTCCGCCGGAGTCATCACCGGCTACCGCGCCACCGTCGACGCGGCCTCGCTCGGGCTCGGCGTCACGGCCCTGATCGGCATCTCGCTCTCCGACGCCGCGGACCACGAGGACGTCGCGCACCGGCTCAAGGACCTCGCTGAGATCGAGGACGCCTGGTTCATCGCGGGGGACGACTCCTACATGCTCAAGGTGCGCGTCGGTGACGTGGACGGGCTGGAGAAGACCATCCGCCGGCTCAGCGGCACCCGGGGCGTCTCGCGCACCCGCACCACGATCGTGCTGTCCACCAAGTGGGAGAACCGGGTCGGCGAGCTGCCGGAAGAGGGCTGACGGGGGGTCCGCAGGGCGCGCCCTGCGGGGGAGTACCGTGAGCGAAGTCTGTTACGCAGAGAAATGGGAGGCGCCCTAGTGGACGCGGGACTCAAGCGCGAGCTGGAGCAGAAGGTCCGGGCCGGCGAGCGGCTGACCCGCGAGGACGGGATCGCGCTCTACGAGTCCGACGACCTCGCCTGGCTCGGCGGTCTGGCCCATGAGGTGCGTACGCGCAAGAACGGCGACGTCGTCCACTTCAACGTCAACCGCCACCTCAACATGACGAACGTGTGCACCGCGTCGTGCGCGTACTGCTCGTTCCAGCGCAAGCCGGGCGAGAAGGACGCGTACACGATGCGCATCGAGGAGGCCGTCCGCCTCGCGAAGGCGATGCAGGGCGAGAACCTCACCGAGCTGCACATTGTGAACGGGCTGCACCCCACCCTGCCGTGGCGCTACTACCCGCGCTCGCTGAGCGCGCTCAAGGAAGCGCTGCCGGAGGTCTCCCTCAAGGCGTTCACCGCCACCGAGATCCACCACTTCGAGACCATCTCCGGGCTCTCCGCCTCCGAGATCCTCGACGAGCTGATCGACGCCGGTCTGGAATCGCTGACCGGCGGCGGCGCCGAGATCTTCGACTGGGAGGTCCGGCAGCACATCGTGGACCACGCCACCCACTGGGAGGACTGGTCGCGGATCCACCGGCTCGCGCACGAGAAGGGTCTCAAGACCCCGGCGACGATGCTGTACGGGCACATCGAGGAGCCCCGCCACCGCGTCGACCACGTGCTGCGGCTGCGTGAGCTCCAGGACGAGACCGGCGGCTTCCAGGTCTTCATCCCGCTGCGCTACCAGCACGACTTCGTGGACATGAAGGACGGCAAGGTCCGCAACAAGCTCCAGGCGCGTACGACGATGGCGACCGGCGCGGAGGCGCTCAAGACCTTCGCGGTCTCCCGGCTGCTCTTCGACAACGTCCCGCACGTCAAGGTCTTCTGGGTGATGCACGGCGTGCAGACCGCCCAGCTCGCGCTCCAGCACGGCGCGGACGACATGGACGGCTCGGTCGTCGAATACAAGATCACGCACGACGCGGACAACTACGGCACGCCCAACAAGCTCGGCCGCGAGGACCTGCTCGACCTGATCCGCGACGCCGGCTTCCGGCCCGTCGAGCGCAACACCCGGTACGAGATCCTCCGCGAGTACCCGGGCCCCGACGCGGACCGGCGCGAGTCGCCGCAGCCGATGCGGGTCTGACCCGGCGCGTGCCCCCGGGCGCGCGTATCGCTCTCCTGCTCCACGAAAGCTCCGGCCGCCGTCCCCGGCCGGAGCTTTCCCGCGTTTCCGACGGGGTTTCCCGACGGGATTGAGCGCAGCGCCCGTAATGGTTAATCTGCCTCTATGACACTTACCTTTGAGTTGGACCCTCCCTTTGACGGGCCCCTGCGGGACGGCATCACCGCGCTCTGGGCCGATGTGTCCAACGCGGGCGGCGCGGTGGGCTTTGTACCGCCCGTCACGGCAGAGGACGTCCGGCCCGAACTGGTCAAGCACCTCACCGCCATCACGGAGGAGCGCACCCGGCTCCTCGTCGGCTACGACGAGGAGGGCGCCGTCGCCGCCACCGCCTTCCTGACCCGCAACACGCACCGGCTGATGTCGCACTGGGTCTGGCTCTACACGGTGATGGTCCACCCCCGCCACCAGGGCCGGGGCTTCGGGCGCGACCTGATGGCCGCGGCCGCCGACGCCGCGCGCTCCATCGAGGGCATCGAGGCCATCCGGCTCACCTGCCGGGGCGGCACGGGCGCCGACCGTTTCTACGCCGCCTGCGGCTACAAGGAGGTCGGGCGGGTGCCGGGGGCGATCCGGGTGGCCGACGGGGATGACCGCGACGACATCATCATGCTGCTGCCGCTCGGCTGACAGCGGTGGTCCGAGGCCGCCGCGCGGACCCTTGGCGGAGCCCTCCGGACCGCTCGATTACGGGGCATGCTTCACTGGACGGGCAGGACTGTCACGTAGAGAGAAGGCGAGCTGTGTCCGCTGCAAAGCCGAGCGCAATGATCCGGTACACCGCGATGCGTCTCAGTATCTTCGTCGGCTGCTTCGCGCTCGCCGCCGTGGCGGTCAACTTCGGGCTGCTGCCGTCCGGAGCGGGGGGCTCGAACGTCATCTGGGTCATCCTGCTCGCCCTGGTGCTCTCCGCGCCGCTCAGCTACGTGCTGCTGCGCAAGCAGCGCGACGAGATGTCGGAGCAGATCATCTCCAAGGTCGACCGGACCAAGGCCCGCCTTGAGGCGAACCGCACCCGCGAGGACGGCGTCACCCAGTAGGGGACAGCCAGGGACTGTAAGGGAAATGTAAGCTCCCTCACACCCGTACCAATTCTTCCCGAAGCCCCAGCGCCGGAGCGAACGCTCCTGTATTGGGGCTTTCGCGTTGCCCGGGGCCTGCTGGGGGATTCCGCCGACCATTCGCGGGCTCCGCCGGGTGTGCGGGCGCAGTCTCATACCAAAGAAGACCTTTGAGGTTCTCAAAGTTCAAGTGTTAACGTGTTCGACATGAAGACAGCTGTGCGCATCCGACCTGCCGCGAGCATCCCGCTCGTGGCGCGCCTGCATGTCGATCTCTGCCGCTGTATGTCCGCGGTCTGTTGCCGCACCGTCTGATACCGGCATCACAGCGGCGCCGCCCCTGACGCGGGCGCCGCACCCCCGTCCCCCGCACACCGTCCCCGTGCGTCCCGATGCGTCACATCTGGAGTGTGTCCGTGTCCGCGAACCCCGCGTCCGCCACCACCGAAGAGCCCTCGGGCTCCGGTTTCCGCATACCCAAGGTCCCGTTCTGGGCCCAGATCGTCGCCGGTCTCGTCCTCGGTGTACTGCTTGGCTGGCTCGCCCGCAGCCAGGACATCGACTGGCTCTACACCACGCTCGACAAGGTCGGCCACATCTTCGTCCAGCTGCTGAAGCTGGCCGTCGCGCCCCTCGTCTTCTTCGCCATCCTGGTGTCCATCACCAACCTGCGCAAGGTCAACAACGCCGCCAGGCTGGCGGGCCGCACCGTCCTCTGGTTCATGATCACCTCGCTGATCGCGGTCGCGATCGGCCTCGCGATCGGCCTGATCACCAACCCGGGCTCCGGCACCGGCCTCACGCCGAAGGACGGCAAGGCCCCCGAGCACGCCGGCTCCTGGCTCGACTTCCTGACCGGCATCATCCCGGAGAACGTGATCACACCGTTCGCCGAGCTGAACGTCCTCCAGATCGTCTTCATGGCCGCCGTCGCCGGTATCGCCGCCCTCCAGCTCGGCGAGAAGGCGCAGCCGATCCTCACCCTCAGCGAAGCCGTCCTGGAGCTCCTCCAGAAGGCCCTGTGGTGGGTCATCCGGCTCGCCCCGATCGGCACCATCGGCCTCATCGGCTACGCGATCGCGGACTACGGCTGGGACCTGATCGGCAAGTACGCGACGTTCACCGCCGACGTCTACATCGGCTGCGCCCTGGTGATGTTCGGCGTCTACCCGCTGCTCCTCGCCACGGTCGCCAAGGTCAGCCCGCTCCAGTTCTTCAAGGGCGCCTGGCCCGCGATCCAGCTCGGCTTCGTCTCGCGCTCCTCGGTCGGCACCATGCCGGTCACCCAGCAGGTCACCGAGCGCCTCGGCGTCCCGAAGGAGTACGCCTCCTTCTCCGTCCCGTTCGGTGCGACCACCAAGATGGACGGCTGCGCCGCGATCTACCCGGCGCTGGCCGCGATCTTCATCGCGCAGATCTTCGACGTCCAGCTGGGTGTCGGTGACTACATCCTGATCGCGTTCGTCTCGGTGATCGGCTCGGCGGCCACCGCCGGTCTCACCGGCGCCACGGTCATGCTGACCCTGACGCTGTCGACGCTGGGCCTCCCGCTGGAGGGCGTCGGCCTGCTGATGGCCATTGACCCGATCCTGGACATGATGCGGACCGCGACGAACGTCGCGGGCCAGGCGCTGGTCCCGGTGCTCGTCTCGGCGCGCGAGAAGATCCTCGACCACGACCTGTACAACTCGGCCTCCGCCTCCCCGGTGGACGACGCCGAGGTCCAGGACAGCGAGCCGGCGAAGGTGCCCGTCCCCGCCTGATCCACGCGGCCCCGACGGCTGTGCCCCGTACCCTCACACGCACCCGGGTACGGGGCACAGCCGTTTTGCGAACGCGCCGTACTCTTACCGGGGAGTGGTGCAGCGGGGGCGGGAGGAGTCCGGCATGGGTGCTGTGAAGGGCAAGCGGATGCCGCGCGCCGTGCGCGAGCAGCAGATGATGGACGCCGCGGTGCGGACGTTCGGGCGGCGCGGCTACCGGGCCGCCTCGATGGACGAGATCGCAGAGCTGGCCGGGGTGTCCAAGCCGCTGGTGTACCTGTACCTGAATTCAAAGGACGAGCTGTTCACCGCGTGCATCCGGCGCGAGGCCCGCGAGCTCCTCGCGGCCGTCCAGGCGGGTGCGGAACCGGGACTGCCCGCCGACCGGCAACTGTGGTCCGGGCTACGGGCGTTCTTCACGCACACCGCGCAGAACCCGGACGGCTGGGCGGTGCTGTACCGGCAGGCGCGTACGCACGGGGAGCCGTTCGCCACCGAGGTGAGCGTGATGCGCGACGAGATCGTTGCATTCGTGACGGGTCTGATCGGGGCGGCGGCCCGCGAGGCCCATCACGACCCGGCGCTCCCCGACCGCGACGTGGCGGGGCTCGCGCAGGCGCTGGTGGGCGCCGCGGAGTCGCTCGCCGGCTGGGCGAACGAGACCCCGGGCGTCTCCGCGAAGGAGGCGGCGTCCACCCTGATGAACTTCTCCTGGGCGGGCCTGGAGAACCTCATGAACGGGCGCTCCTGGCAGCCGAGGGGGCCGGGGCGCGCGTGTCCGGCGTGATCCGTTCCTCCTTCCGGGCTTCCCGCCGGGGCGGCGGGTGTCAGGCCTGGCCCGTGATGGTCACGACCACCCGTACCGCGTCCTCCTCGCCCGGGAGCAGGGTGGCCAGGCAGGTGTCGGCCGCTCTGCGGGCGGCCCGTGCGACCTCCAGCGCGCGGGCGTCGCGGCGGGCGACGATCTGGATGTCCAGCCTCGGGGGCGAGGTGACGCTGCCCCGGCTCATCCGCACCCCGGCGTGACGGGTGCCGGCCGCGGTCCGGGGAGTGGAGGGCAGGGCCGAGCGCAGGAGTTGGGCGACGCCCGGTTTGAGGAACGCCACGCCCTCCACGCCCGCCACGGCCCTGGCGACCTCCTCCGTGAGCGTGGCCCTCCGGGTCCGCTCGGTGTCGTGGGTCATCGGGCGGCCCTTTCCTCGGGGGTGTCCTCTTCGGGGTCGAGCAGGTCGGTGATGCGGATGTCGAGTTCCGTGACGCCGAGGCCCAGGCCCTCGTCCACCGCCTCGCGCACCCGCCGCCGTACCCGGTCGGCGAGTTCCGTCAGGTCGTCGCTGAGCGGGACGTGCAGTTCGAGGCGTACGTCGATCCCGGCCGGGCCCCGGGAGTGCGGGGCGCCGGGGACGATCCGGCAGGACCCGGCGCGCACGCCGGGCACCGTCTCTGCGGCGGCGCGGACGGTGCGCGCGGCCACCGCCTCCATGATCCACAGGTCCTCGGCGGGTTCGCCCAGCGGCAGCGGGCGCCCCGGGCGCAGTTCGAGCCGTACGACGTCCATCACGCGCTGGGTCAGCGGCGTGGCGTCGTACGTCTCCGTCGTGTCGGTCTCCTCCCGCAGACCGCGTACCGCGGACTCCAGGCCCGCCAGCTCGTCGACGGCGCGTCGGCAGTGCGGGCACTCGCCCAGGTGCGGATCGGCCGTGCCCTGCTCCCAGAGGTCCCAGACGTGGGAGAGCAGACGGTCGCAGGGCAGTCGCTCGTCGTCCGCGTCACCGGCGGACTCGGGGTGGGGCGGGTCGGTGTGGGTGGTCATCGCCAGGCCCCCAGTTCCTGTGTCAGACAGCGTCGTGCGCGGAAGACGCGCGCCCGGACAGCCTCCTGGCTGATGCCGACCGCGGCCGCGATGAATTCGTAGGACTGGCCGTCCAATTCTCTCAGCACCCAGCAGGTGCGCTGCTCGGGGGAGAGCGAGGACAGGGCCGCCTGGAGGTCTCCGGCGGCGGCCCGCGACTCCGCGAGCCTGGTCGGGGAGACGGCGTGCTCGGGCGCCGCCACCTCGCCCGCGGCCTCCAGTGGCGCGAGTGGTCTGCGGCGGCGCAGGACGTTCAGGCAGCGGTTGGTGACGATGCGGTACAACCAGGTCCCGAACGAGGACTGGTGCTGGAACCCGGGCAGTTTGCGCCAGGCGCTGATCAGCGCGTCCTGCACCGCGTCCTCCGCCTCGGGCACGCTGCCCAGGAGCCGGGTGGCCAGGCGGATCAGCGGCGGCGCGTGGCGGCGTACGAGGGTGGCGAAGGCCTCCTCGTCGCCCTCCGCGGCGCGTACGGCGAGCAGGCCGTCACCGGTGTCGGCCCGGTCCTCGTCGGCCGCTGATGCGATCTGTCTGCGGGCCCCCGGCACAGGGCGGCTCCTCTGTTGTTCGGTCGTCGGGCGATCGTGGGGACGGTGGGGCATTGTGCTGTGCGTCTGTGGGTGGGACACATCGACTCCGGTTCTGTGACGCGCGGACCGGGCGGAAGGAAGAGCGGGAGGAAGAGCGGAAAGAAAATCCGGGATTCCGCGTCACGGACGGCGCCCGCCGGGGTCGAACGGTGTGAGAGCAGTTCACAGATCCCGCAGAGAGGACGTCCTCATGACCACGCAGACGGCACCAGTATCCAAGAACGCCTCCGCTCCCCAGGCGGTGAAGGCCCCCCAGGGCACGACCGCACTCTCCGGCGGGGCCACCGGTGCGGACGAGCCGGCCGCGACGCGCGGCCGTACCTCCATCGCCGATGTGGTCGTCGTGAAGATCGCGGGCATGGCGGCGCGGGAGATCCCCGGGGTCTTCGACATGGGCGGCGGGCTGTCGCGCACGCTCGGCGCGGTCCGCGACCGGGTGCCCGGCGGGCGCCCCGATGTCGGTCGCGGGGTCAAGGTCGAGGTGGGCGAGCGGCAGACCGCGATCGATGTCGACCTGGTCGTCGACTACGGCGTGGCCATCACCGACGTGGCCCGCGACGTGCGGGAGAACGTCATCGCGGCCGTCGAGCGGATCACCGGCCTGGAGGTCATCGAGGTCAACGTCACCGTCAACGACGTGCACCTCCCCGACGACGGCGAGAGCGCCCCGGCCGACTCCCGGGTGGAGTGATCCCGCGGCCTCGGAGCCGGTCGGGGATCGCGCCGGCCGGGCTCCGCGGGAGTCGCGCGTCGCGGCAGCCGGGCGGCGCGGGAGTTGGACATCAGCGGGCCATCGTGTGAGGGGTGAAGCAGGATGAGCAGTGCGGCCGTCGGAATGATCGCGGGTATGGCACTGGCGTTCGCCGGCTGGTTCGGCGGCTTCGGGGCGTTTCTGCTCGTGGCCGCCCTCGGCGCGGTCGGCTGGCTGGTGGGCCGCCGGCTCGACGGCGAGGGCCTGCCGGAAGATCTGCGGGCGCTGTTCGAGCGGAGCCGCCGATGACCACGCCGGGGCAACTGGGCACGACCACCGTCGCGGACCGGGCGGTGCGCAGGATCGTCGAGCGCGCCGCCGATGAGGCCACGCCCGGCCGCACCGGTCGGGCCGCGCGCGGTTCGGTCGCGGTGCACGGGCCCCGGGCACAGGTGCGGCTCACCGTCGGCCTGGGATATCCGGCGCCGCTCGCCGACACCGTGCGCCGGGTACAGGACCACGTCACCGAGCGCACCCGGCACCTCGCGGGGCTCGACGTGCGCCGGGCCGCCGTCACGGTGGACACCCTGACGCTCCGCGCGCCCCGCTCCCGACCGTGAACGCGGAGGTGGACGAGTCCGCGCGGCGCCCCTCGCGGCGCTCTTCTGGCCGGCTCCGCGCTTCGCGGCGCGGGCCCGTGGCCGGCCTCCTGCTGGCCGCCCCTCTCGGCTGCGGCGCCCTGGCCGTAGACGTGGTCCGGGTGCGCACCGGCCGACCGCCCGCCGCCTGGCGCACGGCCGCGGTGGACTGGCTGTCGGGGCACGGACCGGGGGACCTGTCCGTGGTGGTGGGCGGCTGCGTCGCGGCGCTCGCCGGGCTGTGGCTGCTCGCGCTGGCCGCCCTGCCGGGCCGGCGGAACCTGCTGACCGTCGCCACTCCGGACGCGTACCCGGACACGGCCATCGACCGCCCGGCGCTGGCCGCGCTGCTCCACGGTGCGGCGAGCGGTGTCGCCGGGGTCGGTGCGGTACGGGTGCGGGTACGGGTGCGGGTGCGGCGCCGGAGCGTCACGGTCCGGGCCGCGCTCGCCTTCGGCGCGGTGGACGCCGTGCGCGACGACGTCACCGCCGCCACCCGCCGGGTGCTGGCCGACTGCGTGCTGCGCCGCCCGTTGCGGCCCCGGGTGCGGGTCCGGCCCGAGCCGACGTGGCGCCCGCCCGAGCCGGACCTCCCGAAGCCGCGCGCGGCCGGGACGCCCGGGAGTCCGGAAACCGCCGAGGCGACGCGGTTCGTGCGGGCGGGTGGTGACACATGAGCGCGCGGCCCCGCCCCGGCGCGAACCGGGCCGTTCTGGCCGTGGCCGGACTCGCCCTCCTGCTGGGCGGTGTCTGGCTGGCCGCTACCTGGCCGGGGCTCGGTTCCCGGCTGCCCGGCTGGTGGCCGGCGGCCCGCCCCGGCAGCGTCCTGCTGGACCGGGAAGCGCTGGCCGGTCTGCGTACGCGCGGCTGGTGGACGCCCGCCGCCGTCGCCGGTCCGGCCGTGCTGACCCTGCTGCTCCTGTGGCGGTGCGCGAGCCGCTTCCGCGGCGGCGGCACCTCGCTGGACCTGCCCTCCGCAGGCGGTGCGGTGCGCGCGGGCGCGCTGGCCGAGGCGCTCGCCCAGCGGACGGCCTCGCTCGCCGGGGTCTCCCGCTGCCGTGTGGACATCACGGCCCGGCGGACCCGGCTGCACGTCCGTACGCACCTCTGGCTCGACCCGGACATGCCCCCGGCGGCCGTTCTCGGTCCGCTCGCCGCCCTGCGCGACGAGGCGGAGGAGTCGGCGGCGCCGTACCGGATCGTCGGCAGCATCCGGATCAATAGCCGGGCCCGCCCGGCGCCCCACGTCCGCTGAACCGGCCGGGCCGGGGGGGCGGGTCGTCCGCGGTCAACTCCGGTGCGCGGCCGTCCCGGTGAGGTGGACGCGGTCGCCGCCGCGGAGCTGGAAGCGGGTCCCGTCGGATGCGTAGGTGACGGTGCCGGGCAGCAGGGCGGGAGCCCTGAAGTCGGCCCGCACCGTGTGGATCAGGTCGGGCCGAGGGGCCTGGGCGAGGCAGTGGGCCACGGTCCACATGCCGTGCGCGATGGCGCGCGGGAAGCCGAACAGCCGTGCCGTCACCGGATACAGGTGGATGGGGTTGCGGTCGCCGGAGGCTGCTCCGTAGCGCCGTCCCAGGTCTGCGGGAAGCCGCCACTCCGCGACGGCGGGGAGCGCCGGCCCGGGGGCGGCGGGGGCGGCGGGGGCCGGAGCCGTGCCCGTACGTGTCGGGTGCCGGGACAGGTAGCCGCTGCGGGACTCCCACACCAGCTCCCCCGAGAGCCGGGCCTCGGTGACCACGGTGACCTCTGTGCCGCGCCGATGGGGCGTCAACTCAACTGCACACACCGTCAGTTCAAGTGCGTCCGTGGGGTGCAGGGTCCGGTGTGCGGTGATCTCGATCCAGGTGTGGACGAGTCCGGTGACCGGCAGCGGGAAGCGGCGCCGGGTCATCAGCCGCATCGCGAGCGGGAAGGCCAGGACATGGGGGTAGGTGACCGGCAGGGCGTCCGGCTCCGTGAAGCCGCAGATCCCGCGGTACGCGGCCAGCGGGCCGGCCGCGGGGCGTGCGGGCGGAGCGGTCGCGCGGTCGGGCGGCAGTGCGGCGTCCGGGCGACCGGGCCGTTTGAACGGGGACGTTACGGCGCCGCGCGCCAGCGAGAGGAGCAGGCTCGGCACCGGGTCACGCCCCTAGCAGGCTCTGGCCGCAGACCCGGACGACCTGGCCGTTGACGGCGCTGGAGGCGGGCTGGGCGAACCAGGCGGTCGTCTCGGCGACATCGACCGGGAGCCCGCCCTGCGAGAGGGAGTTCATCCGGCGGCCCGCCTCGCGGATGAGGAGCGGCACGGCTGCGGTCATCTTCGTCTCGATGAAGCCGGGGGCGACCGCGTTGACCGTGACGCCGTGCTCCGCCGCCGCGCGCGGGGCGAGCGAGCGGACCAGGCCGATGATGCCCGCCTTGCTGGCCGCGTAGTTGGTCTGGCCGTTGTTGCCGGCGATGCCCGCGATGGAGGCGGTGGCGACGATCCGGCCGCCCCGGTTGACGGTGCCCGTCTTCAGCAGCGCGTCCGTGGTGCGCAGGACGCTGTCCAGGTTGACGTCGATGACCGGGGCCCAGCGGTCGGCGGGCATGTTGGCGAGCCGCCGGTCGCGGGTGATGCCCGCGTTGTGGACGAGGACGTCGAGGCCGTCCGGGGCGGCGGCGGTGATCCGGGCCGCCGCGTCCGCCGCGGTGATGTCCAGCGGCAGCGCGGTCGCGCCGAGCCGGGCGGCGGTGCGCTCCAGGTCCTCCCGCGCCTGCGGGACGTCCAGGCAGATGACGTGGGCGCCGTCCCGGGCCAGCACCGAGGCGACCGAGGCGCCGATGCCGCGCGCCGCCCCGGTGACCAGCGCGGTGCGCCCGGCGAGCGGGGCGGCCCAGTCGTCGACCGGGTCGGGTGCGGCCGAGGTCACCTCGATGACCTGGCCGCTGATGTACGCGGACCGGGGCGACAGCAGGAAGCGCAGGGTGGATCCGGCCCCGGAGAGCGCGCCGGGCACGACGCGGACCAGCTGCGCGGTCGCGCCCTTCCCGAGCTCCTTGCCGAGGGAGCGCACGAAGCCCTCCAGAGCCTGCTGGGCGGCGGCCTGGTGGTGGTCGTCCGGGGACGGCCGCACGCCGAGGACGACGACGCGGCCGCCCGGTGCGAGGGAGCGGACGACGGGGTGCAGGGCGCCGTGCACGGCCCCGAGCCCGGCGGCGGTGTCGACGGCCGTGGCGTCCAGGACGAGCGCGGCGGGCCGTTCCGCGCCCGCCCTCACCTCCAGGCCGGTCGCGGCGAGGACCGCGCCGAGCTCCTCGGTCACGGTGGAGTCCCCGGCGGTGAGGTGGAGGACGGGGCCGGTCAGTGCCGGGGTCTCCAGGGACCAGCGGCGCAGCGGTGCGGGCTGCGGCAGGCCGGTCCGCCGGGTCAGGAACCGGCCGGTCGCTGTGCCGGAGAAGTGCAGATAGCGGTCGGCCATTGTCCAGACTCCCTGCTCGGTCTTAGATTTACTCCAGAGTAAGGTTACTCAAGAGTCAGGAGTTGGTCGAGATGAGTTGGTCGAGTTGATCCCCCTCGCACTCCCGCAGCCCCGCAGGGTCGCGGTCATCGGCGGCAGCCGTATCCCCTTCGCCCGCTCCGACGGTCCGTACGCGCAGGCTTCCAACCAGCAGATGCTCACCGCCGCGCTGGACGGACTGGTCGAGCGGTTCGGCCTCCAGGGGCAGCAGGTCGGGGAGTTCGCGGCCGGCGCGGTCCTCAAGCACAGCCGGGACTTCAACCTGGCCCGGGAGACCGTGCTCGGCTCCCGGCTCGACCCGCGCACCCCCGCGTACGACATCCAGCAGGCCTGCGGCACCGGCCTCCAGGCCGTCATCGCCGCTGCCAACAAGATCATGCTCGGGGCGGTCGACTCGGCGGTCGCGGGCGGCGCGGACACCACGAGCGACGCGCCCCTCGGCGTCAACGACGAGCTGCGCAGGCTGCTGCTCTCTGCGCGGCGCGCGAAGTCGGCGGGCGGCCGGGTGAAGGCCCTCGCGGGCGTACGCCCCCGCCATCTCGTCCCGGACATCCCGCGCAACGCGGAACCCCGCACCGGTCTCTCGATGGGCGACCACGCGGCGGTCACCGCCCGGCAGTGGGACATCGCCCGTGCGGACCAGGACCTGCTCGCCGCCACCAGCCACCAGCGCCTCGCCGCCGCCTACGAGCGGGGGTTTTTGGACGACCTGGTCGTCCCGTACCTCGGCCTGGACCGGGACCAGAACCTGCGCCCCGGCTCCACGGTGGAGAAACTCGCCACCCTGAAACCGGTGTTCGGCACGGACCACCCGGACGCGACGATGACCGCGGGTAACTCCACCCCGCTCACGGACGGCGCCGCGACGGTGCTGCTGGCGAGCGAGGAGTGGGCCGAGCGGCACGGGCTGGAGCCGCAGGCGTATCTGTCCCTGTACGAGACCGCCGCGGTGGACTACGCGGGCGGCGGGGACGGGCTGCTGATGGCGCCCGCGTACGCCGTGCCGAGGCTGCTGGAGCGGGCCGGCCTCGGCGTCGAGGACTTCGACCTCTTCGAGGTCCATGAGGCCTTCGCCTCCCAGGTGCTCGCCACGCTGGCCGCCTGGGAGAAGGCGGGCCTGGCCCCCGTCGACCGGGAGAAGCTCAACGTGGCCGGCTCCTCGCTCGCCACCGGCCACCCGTTCGCCGCGACCGGCGCCCGGATCGTCGCCACCCTCGCGGGGCTCCTCGCGGAACGGGACGCCCCGGGACGCGGGCTGATCTCGATCTGCGCGGCCGGCGGCCAGGGCGTGACGGCGATCCTCGAACGCGCCTGACCCGTAACCCGCCGCACGCGTAGGCACGTACCGACCCGTTCAGAGCCCGCCCGACCCCGATGCCGAGGAGCCGCACGTGTCCACGCCACCCGCCACCACCACCGCGCCCGTCCTGGTCGAGCCGACCAGGGTCAGGGCCGCCGACGGCACCGTCCAGCAGGTCTCCGTACCGGCGTTCGCCCCGCCCGTGCGGCGCGGCTCGCTCGCGGAGATCCCCTTCGACAACGCCCGCGAGGCCCCGGCCGACGCCGTCCTCAGCCGCAAGCAGCAGGACGGCAGCTGGCAGGACGTGACGGCGGCGGAGTTCGCGGCCGAGGTGCTCGCCGTCGCCAAGGGCCTGATCGCGGAAGGGCTGCGGGGCGGCGACCGCATCGCGATCATGGCCCGTACGACCTACGAGTGGACGCTGCTGGACTTCGCGGCCTGGGCCGCAGGGCTGGTCACCGTCCCCATCTACCCGACCTCCTCCGCCTTCCAGGCCCGCTGGATACTCCAGGACTCGGGCGCCGCCGCCTGCGCGGTCGAGACGGCGGAGCAGGGCCGCGTCATCAGCCAGGAACGCAGACAGATCGGCGGCCTCACCCACCTCTGGCAGTTCGACACGGGCGTGCTGGGGCGGCTGAAGACGGCCGGCCGGGACATCCCCGACGACGCCGTCGCGGCCCGCCGCGCCACCCTGGAACCCGAGACCCCCGCCACCCTCATCTACACCTCCGGCACCACCGGCCGCCCCAAGGGCTGTGTGCTGACCCACGGCAACTTCTACGCCGAGGTCGACAACGCCATCGAGCTGCTGCACCCGGTGTTCAAGTCGGTCAGCAAGTACCCGGCGTCCACCCTGCTGTTCCTGCCGCTGTCACACGTCTTCGGCCGGATGGTCGCGATCGGCTGCCTGCGCGCGAGGGTCCGGCTCGGCCACGCCCCGTCCATCCGGACCGAGGACCTCCTCGCGGACCTGGCCGGTTTCGGACCGTCGTTCCTGCTGGCCATCCCGTACGTCCTGGAGAAGGTCTACAACACCGGCCGGGCCACCGCGGAGAAGATGGGCCGCGCCTCGTCCTTCGACCGGGCCGCCCGGATCGCCCAGCGCTACAGCCAGGCCGTAGAAGCCGCGGAACACGGCACCGGACCGGGCCCCGGACTCGGCCTGCGGGCGGCCCGCGCGCTCTACGACCCGCTGGTCTACCGCCGCATCAGGGCCGCGCTCGGCGGCCAGGTCCGGTACGCGATCTGCGGCGGCTCCCCGCTCGGCAGCCGGCTCGCCGCCTTCTACGCGGGCGCCGGCATCGAGATCTTCGAGGGCTACGGACTGACGGAGACCACCGCTGCCGCCACCGTGACCCCGCCGCTGAGGCCGCGGCTGGGCACGGTCGGCTGGCCGCTGCCGGGCACCGCCGTCCGCATCGCACCCGACGGCGAGGTGCTGCTCAGAGGCGGCCAGGTGTTCCAGGGCTACTGGGACGCGGAGCGCGGCGAGGCCGTTCCCGCGCTCGACGGCGGCTGGTTCGCCACCGGGGACCTGGGCGCGCTCGACGAGGACGGCTACCTCACGATCACCGGCCGCAAGAAGGACATCATCATCACCTCTGGCGGCAAGAACGTCACCCCGGCCCCGCTGGAGGACTGGCTGCGCGCCCATCCGCTGGTCAGCCAGTGCATGGTGGTCGGCGACAACCGCTCGTTCATCACCGCCCTGATCACCCTGGAGCCGGACGGGCTCGCCCACTGGCGCCGGATGCGGAAGAAGGAGGGCGTCCCGGTCCGCGAACTGATCCATGACGAGGAACTGCACACCGCGCTGCAACGCGCGGTCGACGAGGCCAACCGGCTCGTCTCCCGCGCCGAGTCGATCCGGAAGTTCAGCGTGCTCCCGGTGGACTTCACCGAGGAGCGCGGCCATCTGACCCCCTCGCTGAAGCTGAAGCGGGACGCGATCACCCGGGACTTCGCGGCGGAGATCGAGGAGCTGTACCGCAAGTAGGGGCGCGGGGCTCCGTCCTCAATCTCCCCCATAGCCTTAAGGGCATGGGGCCCCCTCGACGGGCTCGGTGGTGCGGGTGCTCCGCGACTCGGGGCGCCCGCCCGGTGGTCCCGCGTCTGCGACGGTCGTATCGCCGGTGTTCAGACGCACGCGAGAGCGGGTGGGGTCGTGCAGGGGAGTCCCCGCAGAAAAATGGCGTCATACCCGGCCCCCGCAACGTCTCCGGTCGTCACGCCAGTTTTTGAGGAGTCTCCCCGGAGGGACCCCACCCCACCCACCGGACAGAGGCGAACCCCCCGGGGCAGCACCCGCACACCCAGCCCGGACCACCTCTTGCCTGATGATGCGTCAGGTACGACGATGGCCCCGCGCGCCATCAAGTGACGGTGCGTCAGATCTGGTCCAGGGGAAGGAGGCCGGACGGTGCCGATACTGCCCGCCGGGCCGCTGTCGTACGGGATGCAGCTCCCGATCCAGTCTCAGAGTGCCATCTACGCGGAGCCGTGGGAGGCCGGGGCGACCCCGGGCGATCTCGCCGAGATCGCCCGCACCGCCGACCGTACCGGGTTCGCGTACCTCGCGAGCTGTGACCACGTCGCCATCCCGCGCCGGCTCGCGGAGGGGATGAGCACCGTCTGGTACGACCCGGTGGCCACGCTCGGGTTCCTCGCCGGGGTCACCGAGCGGGTGCTGCTGATGAGCCATGTCGCGGTCGTCGGACTGCGGCATCCGCTGGCCACCGCCAAGCAGTACGCGACCCTCGACCACCTCAGCGGCGGCCGGCTGATCCTCGGGGTCGGGGCCGGGCACGTGCGCGAGGAGTTCGAGGCGCTCGGGGCGGACTTCGACGGGCGGGGCGGCGTGCTCGACGAGACCGTCGACGCGCTGAAGGCCGCGCTCGGGCCGGAGGAGTACCCGGAGTTCGCGGGGGAGCGGTTCTCCTTCAGCGGGCTCGGCCAGCTGCCCAGGCCCGTCCAGGAGCGGGTGCCGATCTGGGTGGGCGGCTCCTCGCCCGCCGCGGTGCGCAGGGCTGCCGTACGGGGGGACGGCTGGCTGCCGCAGGGTGATCCGCGCGGGAAGCTGCCGGAGCAGATCGCCCGGCTGCACGCGCTCCGGGAGGCCGCCGGGGTGGCGGAGCCGATCGTCGTCGGGGCCATCACGGAGCCGCTGTACGTGGGCGAGCCGGACTGGTCCGTGGGGCGGCGCACCCTCAGCGGGAAGCCGGAGGCGCTCGCGGAGTCGCTGCGGGAGTACGCGGCGATGGGCGTGCACCAGATCCAGGTGCGGTTCCGCAGCCGCAGCAGAACCGAACTGACCGATCAGATGGCGGCGTTCGCCGCCGATGTCGCACCTCACCTCGACAGGTAGGAGTCAGGTCATGGGGAAGCTGGACGGGCGGACCGTGCTGATCAGCGGCGCGGCGCGCGGGCAGGGCGAGCAGGAGGCGCGGCTCTTCGCGGCGGAGGGCGCCCGGGTGGTGATCGCCGATGTGCTCGACGAGCAGGGCGAGGCGCTCGCGAAGGAGCTGGGGGAGGGGACCGCGCTCTTCGTCCACCTCGATGTGAGCCAGGAGGCGGACTGGCAGGCGGCGGTCGCCGCGGCGAAGGGCGCCTTCGGGCGGATCGACGGGCTGGTGAACAACGCGGGGATCCTGCGGTTCAACGAGCTGGTGACCACGCCGCTGGAGGAGTTCCAGCAGGTGGTGCAGGTCAATCAGGTGGGCGCGTTCCTGGGGATCAGGACCGTCGCGCCCGAGATCGTGGCGGCCGGCGGCGGGACCATCGTCAACACCTCCTCGTACACCGGGCTCACCGGCATGGCGTTCGTCGGCGCGTACGCCGCGACCAAGCACGCCGTGCTGGGCCTGACCAAGGTGGCTGCGGTGGAGCTGGCGCCGAAGGGGGTCAGGGTCAACGCCGTCTGCCCCGGAGCCGTGGACACCGCGATGTCCAATCCGGCGATGCTGGACCCGGACGCCGACCAGGAGGGGGCGAAGGGGGCCGTGGACGCGCTCTACCGCAAGCTCGTCCCGCTCGGCCGGATCGGCCGCCCCGAGGAGGTGGCCGCCCTGGCGCTGTTCCTGACCTCGGACGACTCCTCGTACATCACCGGGCAGCCGTTCGTCATCGACGGCGGGTGGCTGGCCGGGGTCAGCCTCTTCTGATTCCGGCCCGGCCGGGGAGCTGCGCTGACGAGGCGTCAGCTATTGACGGCTCGTGGTGTCGGTGGAACAGTCGGACACATCCAGATCTGACGGTGCGTCAGAAACGATTGAGGACGGTGAACACCCTTGGAATTCGGGCTCTTTGTACAGGGGTATGTGCCCGCCGCGCGGGCCAAGGCGGACCCCGGGGCAGAGCACAAGGCGCTGATCGAGGAGACCGAGTACGTCATCCAGGCGGACAAGTCCGGCTTCAAGTACGCCTGGGCCTCCGAGCACCACTTCCTGGAGGAGTACTCGCACATCTCGGCCAACGACGTGTATCTGGGCTACCTCGCCCACGCCACGGACCGCATCCACCTCGGATCCGGCATCTTCAACCCGCTCGCCCCGGTCAACCACCCGGTGAAGGTGGCCGAGAAGGTCGCCATGATGGACCATCTCTCCGAGGGGCGCTTCGAATTCGGCTCCGGGCGGGGGGCGGGCAGCCACGAGATCCTGGGGTTCATGCCGGGCATCACCGACATGAACCACACCAAGGACCTCTGGGAGGAGACCATCGGGGAGTTCCCCAAGATGTGGCTCCAGGACGAGTACGCCGGCTTCCAGGGCAAGAGCTGGTCGCTGCCGCCGCGCAAGATCCTGCCCAAGCCGTACGGGAAGTCGCACCCGGCGATGTGGTACGCGGCCGGCTCGCCGTCCTCGTACGCCATGGCGGGCAAGAAGGGACTCGGCGTGCTGGGCTTCAGCGTGCAGAAGGTCTCCGACATGGAGTGGGTCGTCGAGTCCTACAAGACCGCCGTCAAGGACGCCGAGCCGATCGGTGACTTCGTCAACGACAACGTGATGGTCACCTCGACGGCGATCTGCGCCGAGACCCACAAGAAGGCCGTCGAGATCGCGGTGGGCGGCGGGCTGAACTACCTCCAGTCGCTGCTGTTCCGCTACCACGACACGTTCCCGCGCCCGGAGGGCATCCCGGAGTGGCCCGAGCTGCTGCCGGAGTACTCGGAGGAGATCATCGAACTCCTCATCGCGGAGGAGCTGATGATCTGCGGCGATCCGGACGAGGTGCTGGCGCAGTGCCGGCGGTGGGAGCGGGCGGGGGCCGACCAGCTGAGCTTCGGGCTGCCGATCGGGATCAGTCCCGAGGACACGCTGAACTCGATCAAGCTGATCGGTGAGCACGTGATCCCGAAGATCGACACGGACCCGGTCCACCGGACGACGCGGTTCCGCGACGCGGCATAGGTGCGGGGCTCTGCCCCGCACCCCGCTCCTCAAGCGCCGCAGGGCCTTGAGTGCGCGGGCGGCGTCTTCCCGGACCGCCGCTCCGCGAGAGCCGAGGTGCGTACCGCGGCCGTACGCACCCCGGCACACATCCAGTTCTGTACACACGGAAGGGACCCCTCATGCTCGACCACCTCATCCGCGGAGCGACCGTCGTGGACGGCACCGGCGGGCCCTCCTACGTCGCGGACATCGGCATCCGGGACGGCCGCATCGCCGTCATCGCGGAGCCCGGGACCGCCCCCGGTCCCGCCGCGACCACCGAGGACGCCACCGGGCTCGTCCTCGCGCCCGGGTTCGTCGACCCGCACACCCACTACGACGCCCAGCTCTTCTGGGATCCGTACGCCACCCCGTCGATGAACCACGGCGTGACCACCGTCGCCGGGGGCAACTGCGGGTTCACCCTCGCCCCGCTCCACCCGGACCGGCCGGAGGACGCCGACTACACCCGGCGCATGATGTCGCGGGTCGAGGGCATGGCGCTCAAGGCGCTGGAGGAGGGCGTGGACTGGACCTGGTCCAGCTTCCGCGAGTACCTCGACGCGCTCGACGGGCGGATCGCCGTCAACGCCGGGTTCATGGTCGGGCACTGTGCGCTGCGCCGGCACGTCATGGGCACGGAGGCGGTCGGTGGACAGCCGACGCCCGCCCAGATGGACGCCATGCTGGCCCTGTTCCACGACGCGATGGACGCCGGGGCATGGGGCCTGTCCACCACCCAGTCCTCCACCCACGCCGACGGCGACGGACAGCCGGTCGCCTCCCGGCACGCGCTGCCCGAGGAGCTCCTCGCGCTCTCCCGCGCGGTCGGTGAACACGAGGGCACCCAGATCGAGGCGATCGTGGCGGGCTGCCTCGACCAGTTCTCCGACGAGGAGATCGAGCTGTTCGTCGACATGACGGCGGCCGCCGGACGCCCGCTCAACTGGAACGTCCTGACCATCGACGCCGCCGTCCCCGAGCGTGTGCCGCGCCAGTTGGTCCCCAGCGAACGCGCCCGCCGCGCGGGCGGCCGGATCGTCGCGCTGACGATGCCGATCCTGACCCCGATGAACATGTCGCTCGGCACGTTCTGCGCCCTCAACCTGATCCCCGGCTGGGGCGACATCCTCGCCCTGCCCGTCCCCGAACGCGTCGAGCGGCTCCGGGACGCGGACACCCGCGCCGAGATGCTGCGCCGCGCCAACAGCAAGGAGGCCGGAGTCTTCCGCCGTCTCGCGAACTTCGGCCGGTACGTCATCGGGGACACCTACAGCGCCGCCAACGAGGGCCTCAGCGGCCGGGTCGTCAACGACATCGCCGCCGAACGCGGCCAGGACCCCTTCGAGTGCCTCGTCGAGATCTGCGCGGCCGACCAGCTGCGCACGGTCCTGTGGCCTATGCCCACCGACAACGACCCCGATTCCTGGGCGCTGCGGCAGCGGACCTGGGAGCACGAGGACGTCATGCTCGGCGGCTCCGACGCGGGCGCCCACCTGGACCGGATGTGCGGAGCCCCGTACACCACCCGGTTCATCGGTGACTGCCTGCGCGGCCGCAAGCTCGTCCCCCTGGAGCGGGCCGTCAAGATGCTCACCGACGACCCCGCGCGCCTCTTCGGACTGCGCGACCGGGGCCGGATCGCGGAGGGCTACCACGCCGACCTGGTGCTCTTCGACCCCGAACGCATCGACGCGGGCCCGGCCACCCTCGTCCACGACCTGCCGGGCGACAGCCCCCGGCTCGACTCCAAGGCCCTCGGCATCGTGTCGGTCCGGGTCAACGGGGTGGAGACGCTGCGCGACGACAAGGTGACCGGCGCGGTCCCGGGCACGGTGCTGCGCTCCGGACGCGACACCCGGACGGTGAGTACGCAGTGACCACGACACCCCAGCGCCTCTTCATCGGCGGCGAGTGGACCGAGCCCGCGAACGGCCACTACGAGGTGGTCAACCCGGCCACAGAGGACGTCGTCGGCCTCGCCCCGGAGGCGAGCCGTGCGCAGGTGTACGAGGCCGCAGCGGCGGCCCGCGAGGCGTTCGCCACCTGGTCCCGCACCCGCCCCGAGGACCGCGCCGCGATCCTCGACCGCGCCGCCGACCTGATGCAGCGCGACTTCACCGCCAACGCCGCGCTCGCCCAGGCGGAGAGCGGCGCCACCACCGGCACCGCGTGCGGGATGCAGGTGGCGGTCGGCGCCGCCCGGTTCCGGCGGTACGCGAAGGGCGCCCTGGAACCAGCGGAGGAGGCGGTCCCGCCGCAGATCAACGAGGCCGGTCCGATGGGCCGGGCCGGGATCTTCGGGGCGCTCGCGGTCCGCCAGCCGGTGGGCGTCGTCACCTGCGTCACCTCGTACAACAACCCCTGGGCCAACCCGGCGGGCAAGATCGCCCCGGCGCTCGCGATGGGCAACACGGTCGTCGTGAAACCCGCGCCGCAGGACCCGCTCTCCGTCTACCGGATGGCCGAGGCACTCGCGGAGGCCGGTGTGCCACCGGGCGTCGTCAACGTGATCAGCGGCTCGGGGGCGGAGGCGGGCGAGGCCGCCGTGGACTCGCCCGACGTCGACATGGTCAGCTTCACCGGCTCCACCTCGGTCGGGCAGCGCATCGCGGAGGTCTGCGGCCGGTCCATGAAACGGCAGCTGATGGAGCTGGGCGGAAAGGGCGCCGCCGTGGTCCTCGACGACGCCGACCTCGACTCCGCGGTGGCGGGCATCGGCACCACGTTCTCGTTCTACAGCGGCCAGATCTGTACGGCTCCGACCCGCGTCCTGGTCCAGCGGGCGGCGCACGACGCCCTGGTCGGGAAACTCACGGCGTATGCGGGATATCTGACGGTCGGGGACCCGACGGCGAAGGGCACGGTCGTCGGCCCGGTCATCTCCGCCGCCCACCGGGACCGCGTCGAGTCGTACGTCGAACTGGGCCGCAAGGAGGGCGCCCGGATCGTCACGGGCGGCGACCGCCCGGACCCGACCGGCAGCGGCTTCTACGTGGCGCCCACGCTGCTGGCCGACTGCACCAACGACATGCGGGTGGTGCGGGAGGAGATCTTCGGCCCGGTCGTGGTGGTCGTCCCCTTCGACGACGAGGAGGAGGGCATCGCGCTGGCCAACGACAGCGACTACGGGCTGATCGACTACGTCTGGTCCGGCGATGTGGCCCGCGCCTTCCGCGTCGCCCGCAGGCTGCGGGCCGGCGGGGTCGGCGTGAACACCATCGGCCGGAACATGGAGGCACCGTTCGGCGGGTTCAAGCGCAGCGGTGTGGGACGCGACGTCGGCTCGTACGCCCTGCACGCCTACAGCGAACTCCAGGCGGTCGTCTGGCCGGGGTGAGGCGGGGGCCACCGGCCGCTGAACCACGGCTGGTGGGCTGCCGGTTCGAGGGGTGGCCGCGTCGGCCGGTAGATCAGCCCAGCACGGTCGCGACCCGTGCCAAGATTCACGGGTGGATACGACCGATGTCACGCGTGCTGTCGCTGCCGCTACTTCGGTCGCCGCGTCGCTCGGCCTGCCGGCCAAGGACGCGATCGTTCTCCACAACTCGAACAAGCCGGCACTGCGGTTGACGCCGTGCGACGTCTTCGCCCGGGGCGCCCCTGTGGGGCAAGAGGTCGCACACCTCGCCGGTCGAATTCGCCCGAGCGCTGCGGCAGTTGTACGCCGGTATGCGCGAGGTCGAGTTCCTGAGCCCGAGGTTCACGGACCGGATCACGGAGGCGGAAGACGTTGTCGCCGACCCGGGTCGTTCTCCGGAGCTCGCTGCCGCAGACCGCGTGTTCCTCAGCGGCAGGCTGGCGGGTCTGCGACGGGCGATCGACGAACGCGGCGCCGCCGAGCAGCTGCTCCACGGCGAGCCGCATCCGGGCAATGTGCTCAGCACGGAGATCGGCCCGTTGTTCATCGACCTTGAGACGTGCTGCCGAGGACCTGTCGAGTTCGATCTCGCCCATGTTCCCGAGGCGGTCTGCGAGCACTACCCGAACGTCGACCACGGACTGCTGGACGAGTGCCGGCAGCTCGTCCTCGCTATGGTCGCCGCGTGGCGCTGGGAGCTTGGCGACCAGTTTCCGAACGGGCGGCGAAACGCGGGCCGGGGCTGCTGGCGCAGCTGCGTAACCCGCCGGGCGGCCGTAACGCCCGGATCATGCTGCTCGCCCTGTCGGTCGACCGCACCGGATCAGGACTGTGGGCCGCGTCCTCGGTTCTCTACCTCACCTTCGCGACGCATCTCAGCGCCCAGCAGATCGGGGTGCTGCTGGGCGTGGCCGGGGTGGCGGGCATCGCCGGTTCACCGCTGGCCGGACGGCTGGCCGGGCGCTTCCCGCTGCGTCCGCTGCTGATCGGCTGCCATCTGCTGCGACCGGTGACCCTGACCCTGGTGCTGCTGTGCCCGGGGTTCGAGGCGCTGCTGCCCGTCGTCGCCGCGACCTACCTGGGGGACAGGGCGGCCAAGACGCTGGAGATGCTGTTCGCCACCCGCGCGGCGGGCGAACGGCGCTCCGCGTACCGGGCGTTGTCGCGCAGCGCGGCCAACGCGGGGTACGGAGTCGGCGCCGGGATCGCGGCCGTCAGGCTGGCCGTGGGCACCACGGGCGCCTACCGCGCACTGATCCTCGGCAACGCGCTGTCCTTCGTCGTGGCGGCGGTACTGGTGTGGCGCACCGGCGAGCTGCGGGAGGCGACGGTCGAGGTGGCGCGGTCGGCGGCGGGGCCAGAGGCGGTGCCGGCGTCCGCCGCGGGGCGCACCTCCGCCCGGCCGAAGAGCCGCTGGCGCGACCGCGGTTACCTCAGGTTCGTCCTGCTCGACATCCCGATGAACCTCGACGACTCCGTCCTCGGCGTCGGACTGCCGCTGTGGCTGGTCAACCGCACCTCCGCGCCGCACGCCCTCGTACCGGCCTTCCTGGTCATCAACACCGTGCTGGTCGTCGTGCTCCAACTGACCGTTTCCAGAGGGGCCGAGGGCCCGCGCCGGACGGTCCGGACACTGCTGCTGTACGGCGGCCTGATGTTCGCGTGCTGCGCACTCCTGGCCGGGGCCGTCCGGTGCGGTACCTGGACGGCCGCGGCGGTCCTGCTCGGCGCGGCGGTGCTGGTCACGCTGGCGGAGCTGATGCGCTCGGTGAGCTCGTGGGAGCTGGCCGTCCTGCTGGCACCCCCGGAGGCGCGGGCCGCCTACCTCGGGGTGGCGGGCATGTCGCAGTCCATCCAGAAGTCCGCCGGGCCCCCGCTGCTGACCGGCGTGGTGATGGCCGCCGGACCGGCGGGGTGGCTGGTGCTCGGCACGGTGGTCGCCGGACTGGCGGTGGCGCAACGGCGCTCCTGCGCCCAGCGGTTCCGCACCCTCGCCCCACCCGCCCCGGACCTGGAGTGCTCTGCGACTGACAGCAAGGTGGGATAACTCCCTGTCGCAGCCGAAGGTGACCGCCGCCGGCTCGAACCCGGCGGGGGCTTGATGTGGACTCATACGGGCACACACCTGATCGTCCTCCACATCCGGAACTGAGCGCCTGATTCCCGGGGGCGGCTTTACGGCGTAGACGGGAGCAGCTTCACGGCGGACATCAGGGAGTCCCCAGAAGTTCCATTACGCGCTCGCGTACTTGATCGCCAAAGTTGACGACGGCCTGTCGCTCCGCACCTTGTTTGGCCACCTCATCGATTTGCCATTCGGTGAAGATGGGGGCAAACCAGATGAGTCGCACAAAATCTGCATGCAGTGGTTCGCCCTCCGGGATCTCGATGCTGTTCAGAAGTGCGACGTATTTTGCAGCCAGCTCCGCATCGAAGATTGCAGATCGGAGCTTTCCGAGGATCCCTTCATCAGGGTCCCAGGCCAGATCCAGGGACTCGAGCGCTGCGGGGTCGTCATGCCTCATGGCCAGTATCCAATGATTGCTTCAGGTGGTATGTGTTGGTAGACGAGGACTTCTTGGTCCTTCCTGGCGTAGACGTCGATCCTACCCTTACCGGGGAACCCGCCGGAGACGTCCTCGACGCGGCCGGGGATCTTTGACAAGTCAATTGCGACCACGCCGTGCTTCGCTCCGTATTTACCGAATGCCGTTTCCGGGAGCTTCGTCGTGGAGATCCACGGGCTCTGCCTCTTTCCGGCGACGTGAGACAGCGGGCTGACGTCGGTTGACCCGGGAGAGCGTGCCGCCAGGCCGAGGGCTGGGTCCTCGCCCTCGGACAGGGATCTGAACACCACGCCCGGCACGGCGTCTTCGTTCGTGGGGATGCAGGGGGTGAGGCCCGAGGGGTCCATCCACCGATGCGGATCTCTCACGTAACTGTAGTGATTCGGCCCCGGCGCGATCCCCAGTGGGTCAGGGGAGATGTACCGGGCGGTCTCTGGATCGTAATAACGGAAATGGTTGTAGTGGAGACCCGACTCTTCGTCTTCGTACTGTCCGGGAAAGCGCAACGGACATTCTGTTGCCGTCCCGGTGGTACGTATTGCTGGACCAGGGACGGCAGTGCCCCACAGTGTTGTGCGCCTGCTCCAGGAGATTCGGCCGCGGAGGTCGACGAGCTCTACCGGGGTCCCCACCGAATCCGTGATGATGGCGTAGAATCGGATGGCATTCTCTGCGTCGGCGCCTTCGACGAATCGTGCGTAGAGGGAGGGCTCGGCGGTCTGTGTCGGTGGATGCTCAATTTGAGTGAGTGGGCGGTGTGTTCCTGGCTCGTATTCCCATGCGGTCACCCTTCCGCTGGGGGTGATCTGTTCTGCTATTCGAGTATGGTCCCAACTGAAGAGCGTAAGGTCGCCTGTTGAACCATCTTGATTTGCAATGCACTTGGATATTCGCCGGCCCAGGGGATCGTATGCGTAGTGCCAGCAATCTCCCTGTGGAGTGATGACCTCGACTAGGCGGTCCTCCCCGCTCCAGCGGTAGTGCCACTCCTGTCGCCGGCCGTTGAGTAGGCTCCGGGTCTTTCGGATGAGGCGACCTTGGCCGTCGTAGGCGTACGCGGTCCGGCCCGCGCTGCGCACCAGGACGCCGTCGGTCTCGCGGTCGCCTGCGGCCTCATGCTCCGGGGCCTCGGCGCGTGTGATGTTGCCGGCCACGTCGTAGACATAGGCCTCGGACCAACCGTGTGCCCGCACTCTGGAGACGCGGCCGAGTTCGTCATGTTCGAAATGGCGGGTTCCGAAAGTCAGATCTTGGATCTCACCGACCGTCCCAGCGGCCCCGTACGCATAGGTGCGATGCTGAAGGAGAGTCTCAGGCTCGGAAACGGTGGAGCGTCGGGTGAGTGACTGGGCGGTGAGGCGGCTTCTGCTGTCCCACGAGTGGCACAGCGACGTGCTGTCACCTATTCGCCGCTCGGTTTCGCGGCCTGCTGCGTCGTAGCCGAAGGAGATTTCGCCTGCGCCGTGTTGTAGCTGCTCCACTCGGCCGGCCGGATCGTAGGCCCAGTGGGAAGTGAGCCCTGACGGTGTCGTGCGCGACGTGCGACGGCCGACGGCATCGTAGGTGTACGACGTTGCGCGGCCGTTCGTGGTCTCGGTGAGGACGCGACCCAGAGCGTCGTACCTGAACTCGACTCGGGAGTCGGTGTTGTTGGCAGCGGAGAGTCTGCCGCCCGGCGTAAATACGTAGGACGTGCGCTCGTTGGCGTTGTCACGTTGCTCGGTGATGCGGCCTTGCGCATCTCGGGTGAAGTGCAGCGTTTCGTCTGCGCCGTTCGTGCGCGATGCGAGCTGTCCTGCTGCGTCGTACGTGTAACTGATGGTGCGGCCGTTGAAATCCGTCTCAGCGGTCAGTCGGCCTGCGGCATCGTAGGTGTAAGTCCAGGTTCGACCCTGGCTGTTTGTCACCCCGGTCAGGCGCAGCTCGGTGTCATGGGAGAAGGCGTAGCTTGTCCCATCGGCTTCGGACCGGGCCGCGAGTATGTCAAAGGCTCCGGGGCTGTATTGGGTGGATCTCCCGGAGGGGTCGATGTGGGCGAGGAGATTTCCCTCCGCGTCCCAGTTCCATGACTGCTCATTTCCGTCGGGCAATTCACACCGGAGTGGCTTGCCTTCCAGGGTCCAGGACGTTCGCGTGATGTGGCCGAGCGGATCGATGGACTCGACGACGCGGCCGAAACCATCACGGCGCAGCGTGGTGGTGTTCCCCAACTCATCCGTCACAGCAATAGCGAGCCCCGCCGCATTCACTGTGTGGCGACGGGTGGCGCCCATGGGATTTGTGATAGCCGTCCGATGCCCGGTCATGTCGTAGGCGATGCGGGTCTCCGCGCCGAGCGGATCGGTCGTGACTGTCCGGTTGCCGCGCTCGTCGTAGGCGTGGAGCCAGCGTGCACCATCCGCTTCGGCGACCTCGACCGGGAGCGTTGAATCACCTTCGTAGCGGGCTCGGGACGCGGAGCCGTCCGGCAGGGTGAGTTCGGTGAGACGCCCCAGGCCGTCGTAGGTGTAGCGGGTGGTGTTGCCGAGCGGATCAGTGGTCGTCAGTGGTTTGTCGCCACGTTTGTCCCAGGTGGTGCGGGTGGTGTTGCCGAGTGCGTCGGTCCCTTCGACCACTTGGCCGGCGCTGTTGTAACGGTGGGTGGTGGTGTGACCGAGGGAGTCTGTGTAGGTGGTGGTGGATGCGGCGTCGTCGTAGGCCAGGGTGCCGGAGAGAATGCCGCCGATGCCATCGGTGCGGGTGACACGGCCGCGTTCGTCGTAGGTGTAGGAGAACCAGGAACCGTTACGGTCGGTCCACTTGGTCATCCGGCCCGCGTCGTCGTGGGTGAAGGTGAGCGGCAGGCCACTGGAGTTGATGACCTTGCTGAGGTGGCCCGCCTCGTCGTAGCCGTAGCGCATCACCACGGTGCCGCCCTCCCGGGTGGTGTCCGGGGCGTAGACGTCCGGGGCCTGGTCGAGCAGCCGCAGAGCGGTGACGCGGGGGCCGTCGGTGTCGACGGCGACGTAGTAGCCGCCCGAGTGGCGCAGCCCCGTCGGGGTTCCGGTGTCGGTGCGGTCGACGTCGATGCGGTTGCCGTTGCGATCGGACCAGGAGTCGACGGGCAGGTGGAAGGTGCCGAAGGAACTGGAGGGCAGGGGGGTGGTGAAGGTCCGGACGACGCCTGTGTGGGGGTCGGTGACCGTCATGTTGCCGTCGGGCTTGCCGTCCCATTCGAGAGGCCAGCGTGGGCCGGTCACCGGCAGGGTCGGCACATCGGGTTCGGGGACAGGGTAGACGAGGCGCATGCCGTCGGCGGCGGCGAACACCACGCCCTCGCCGTCGATCTGTGCACACTCGTCCAGGGTCGATGTCCAGGTGGGGCCGAAGCAAACGCCGCCGCGGTAGGAGGACAGGTGGGTACGCTGGAAGACGAGCGGGAGCGTGGCGGGCAGGGTGAGGTCCGTGGCCGTCATCAGCATCGCGCCGGTGGCCACATCGATGGGCTCACCCACGCATGGCGTGCGCTCCGCGTTGCGCGCAGCGGGGCCGATGTTCACCAGGTCCGGGCGGAGCGAGGGCGGGCGCATGAGCAACTCGGCTTTGGACAGGTTCTGCGACACCCCGGCCCTCAGCACGCCGCTGCCTGCGCCGAGCACGCCTCCGTAGAGCATGCCGTCCTGGGCTGCCTGGTTGACCTCGTCCAGGCTGAAGCCATGCTGTAGGCTGGCGGCCATCTTCAGAGGCTGGGCGACCGCCGCGTCGATCGTCACGGACTCGATGCTGCCGAAAGCAGCAGCGACCAGTGTCTCGGCCGCGATCTCGGCAATGGTGGTGGACACGGCGACACCGAGCGAGGCGCCTAGCTCGATGATGGCGTCCGCCGCCGCGACTGCCGCCCCCGAGGCGAGACCGGCCGTGATGAAGGCGAGTGCAACGCCACCGCCGATCACGGCTGCGTCGATGCAGATGTGCTCCCAGAGTCTGTGGATCGCGTCGTCGACGGCGTCAGCGAACTTCTCCAGGGCCTTCGCCATGGCCCGCGCCGAGGCGGAGAGATCGCTGAGCCAGCCCGCGTCCTTTCCCTCGGCATACTGGGACCAGAATGTGTCGAACGCGTCTATCGATTCACCCTTGTTGTGGTGAATGAGGGAGAGTGCTGTCGAGTTCGCCGGGCTCCGGGTGTCGTCGACCGCGGCGGCGAAAGTGCGCCAGGCTGTCGCGGCGCTGCGCAGTGTCCCAGAGTTGGCGTCAGGCCACCACAGGCCCATCTTCAGCAGGATGCCCTTGGCCTTGTCCTCAATGCTCACCGCTCACCCGCACTGTCGCCGCCGTGCGGGACCTTCTTCTTGGTGAACATGCCCTTGATCAGTTCTTCGTTGTCGACATGCCCGTCGGAGAGGTCGACCAACGCCTCGTGGATGCTGGTGAGTCCCAGCACGAGGACTCCCGCCGCGCTCTCGATCTTCTTCTGCTGGGGCGTGTAGACGTCCTCGAACGCCTGGCCCTGCTCATCGTCACCCCACGGCTTGCCCAGCCCGTCAAGCGTCGTGACCAGCGTGGTCAGCGCCGCACTGAGGTTCTTGGCCTGCTCCTTGAACACCGGCGCGGCGCTCTTGATGTCCGCTGTACTGATGCGCAGAACCGTCGTGGGGACCTTGTCGCCCCCATTTCCGCCACCCATGCGGACCCCCCCCGTCGTATGCGCGTAGGGCAGCTACCGTAGGGCGTCGAGTTCAAGAGCGAGTCATGAAGATCTCACGCAAGGGCAATGAACCGTTCCGGGGTCGGTGGTCGCATCAGTCGAGACGATCACGCTGGTATGGCTCGCGCGCCAGCTCGAACAGTGCGGGTTCGCCGGGCTGTACGTCTCGGAGCACATCCATATGCCGGTGAGTAGGCCGCCGCCGTCACCGAACGGCTGACGCTTGGTGCCGGCGTCATCCTGATCGCCCAGCACGACCCGATCGACCTGGCCAGGCAGATCGCCACCCTCGACCCCCTCTCGGCGGCCGCTTCACCTCGCCCCACCCGCCCCGGACCGCGCGCGGACCGCCGCGCCGGTCGCGCGGGCCGTGCCGGAATAGCGGCGGCCAGGCGGGCGGTCGGCCGGGCGGGCGGTGTCCGAGGAGGGCAGTGGTGGTGCCCCGTGACCACCCCGGGGGTCCCTTGGCCGGTCGGGCGTGACGCGGTATCAATGGCAGGGACCGATGGCTGGAGGCACTGGGCACGACGGGCCGTCCGCTCGACCGGCCGGTGCGCGAGGACATGGAGGCCAGGTTCGGTACGGACTTCTCCGATGTCCGGCTGCACACGGACGCCACCGCCCAGCGCTCCGCCGCCGAGATCGGCGCCCGCGCGTACACGTCCGGCAGCCACATCGTCCTGGGCGGCGCGACGACCGACGCGCACACCCTCGCCCACGAACTGACCCATGTGGTCCAGCAGCGCTCGGGCCCGGTGGCGGGCACGGACAACGGGACCGGGCTGAAGGTCTCGGACCCCTCCGACCGCTTCGAGCGGGCGGCGGAGGCCGACGCGCACCGCGTCATGGCCGCACCGCACGCGCACGACGACGCCGAGGCCGGGGTGCAGCGCAGCACCGCGACCGCCGCACACGACCACGCCGTGCAGCGGGCCCCGGGGCCACCGGCGGGCCCGCACCGGTCCTCGGTGCGGTCAAGTCCGGTCAGGACGAGGAAGGGCTCTGCGGCAACTTCTCCCGGAGGCGGGACTGGGCGATCGCCAACCCGCAGCAAGGGGTGATCATCCAGCATGTGACCAGGCAGTTCGCGGTGGAGCGTCACACCGGCCAGGGCTGGGCCCCGATCGACGGCCCCGGACTGGACGCCTATGTGTCGGCCTCCGGCGGGACGGCCAACGGGAGCGAGCTCCAGTACTGGGAGCTGTGGGTGGTCAACGCGGACGGCACGATCAGCGACCAGGGTGACGACACCTTCGGCATGACCTCGCTGATCCAGAACGCGGGACAGATCCACAACACCACCCGGGGAGCCTTCACGATCGGCGGTGAGGCGTACTTCTTCGCCACGAACCAGGCTCCGGCGGCCATGGGGTTCCAGCGCGGCGGGGCCGTCTCGGCGGGAGGCCTGTACAGCCGCACCACCGATCCGCAGTCGGACCTGACCGCCCTCGGCCTGACCCCGGCGGCCGGGCCGGTCCGGTACACCGCCCGGTCCACCTGGGACAGCTCGGACCTGCGGACGCCCGCGGCGGCGGCCAAGCCGAGGAACACCGTGTACACCCCGAAGGCGGCGTGGTCCAAGGTGCAGGAGAGCACGACCTGACCCGGGGGACACGGGGGACGGCCCCGCCTCAGCCCTCCAGGAACACCGGATTGGTCAGCGCCGCCAACGCTCCGGGCAGCCCCGCTACCGTCGCCGGATGCCGGACCTCGGCCCGCCCGTAGGCGGCGTTCGCGGGCGTCGTACGCCACTGGGCCGTCCCCGTACCCGACTTCGGGAGCGTCGAGGTGAACAGCGTGCCCTGGTCGGTGACGAAGTGCGCGGTGCAGTCCGGGACGCCGCTGACCTCCAGCCGTACGGTGACCGGGGTGTCGTCCCCCGGGGCCCGCAGCCGCTCACCGATCCCGGCGTGGTGCCCGCGCCCGTCCGAGACGCCGAAGGAGAGGCTGACGGCGGACGACTCCGCGATGTAGGAGCGCCCGGCCCGGATGCCCGCCACGATCGCCTCGCGGGACAGCTCCTCCGCCAGGACGACGGTCTGCGGGAGCCCGATCCGGTCCGGCTCCCGGTGTGCGTCGCTGTTGCCCATCGCCGGAACCCATGGCGTGGACGAACGGGCCGCCGCCACCAGGGAGTTGTCCCACTCGGCCAGGGCGATCTCGTCCTCCGGGGTGTAGGCCCCGTTCCAGACCTCCACCGCGTCCGCCTCGCCGAGGCCGAACTTCCAGTGGCAGCCGATGCAGGTGGCGTGCGGATGGGCGGGCACGACCAGACCACCGGCCCGGCGGACGGCCTTCGCGTAGCGGCCGAAGCGGTTGTCCCTGGCCCGGTAGCGCCAGTCGATGAACGTGCCGGGTTCGGTGGCCGGCGCGAGCACATGGCCGTTGCGGGTGGTGACCTCCTCTCCCGTCAGGACGAGCAGATCGTCACCCCACAGCCCGCCCCAGGCGCCGTGCGCGGACGTGGTGTTGTGGTCGCTGCTGTTGATGAAGTCGAGCCCGGCGGCGCGGGCCCCGGCGGCGATCCGGTCCGGGGTCCGCCCACCGTCCGAGTGCACGGAGTGCAGGTGGCAGTCCCCCCGGTACCAGGCCCGCCCACGCCCCTTCGCGCGCTGCGGCGGATACCCGGGGCGCGGCGTGGGCGCCGTGGGCCCGGAACGCAGGGTGACCGTCACCTCGTACGGCAGCCCCTCGGGGGCGACGGTGTACGGGCCGAGGGCGATGTGCCAGGTCCCGGCCCGCACGGGCCCCGCGAGATAGCCGGGGGTCGCCTCGTCGCCCCGGATGAAGAAGCTGGAGCGCGCCCCGCCGGACCACCCCCGGAACCCGGGCCCGCCCAGCTCCGTACCGCGCTCGTCGAAGACGCCGATGTCCAGGGCGTTGCCCTGCGTCCCGGCCGGGACGGGCGTCTTCTCGTACGTGTAGGAGACGGCGATCTCCGCGACCCCGCGCGGGACGTCGACCGGCAGGTACACGTAGTCGGGGGCCCCGGGCGGCAGGACGCCGCGCACGGTGCTGGACCGGGTGCCGCCCTCGTCGGCGGCGGCGAAGCTCACGGTCCCCAACGTCAGGGCGGTGGCGGCCGTCCCGACGAGAAGGCCACGCCTGGCGATCGGGCGGTCCGTGGGATGTGGTGCGGTCATCGGTACCGGAGTCGGTTCGGGCATGGGCGCTCCCCGGGAGGTGGTGGACGAGACGAGGTCTGCGTACCGGTACACCGTGCTGGAGAGCGGTGAATGGCTGATGAACGCGGTGAGTTCGGGGAGGGGGCGGACCGGGGTCGGTCCGGACCGGTCCACCGCGCCCGGCCTCACCACCCGCTCGGTACGGTGGCTGTCCACCGCGCCGGTACCCGCAGGCCTCGCGGGGATGAAGGAGAAGAGTGATGAGCAGCCGGCTCGCCGTACCCGTCCGCCTGGTGCCGCTCCTGGACCAGTTCGACTTCGGCTGCGAACGCCTGCTCGGCCGCATCGGCGGCCCCGTGGTGGACAGCGGCAACGGGGTGGAAGTGGCGGCCGCCCCGATGACCGACGCGGAGTACCTCTGGGAGCCGTTCCCCGACTGCTGGTCGGTCCGCCGCCGGGCGGACGGGCCGGGGGCGCGCGCCACCCAGCTGGTCGGGGCGGGCGACTGGGGCCGGGACTCGGCGGACCAGCCGCACCCCGTGCCGCCGCCCTTCACCACGATCGCCTGGCGGCTGACCCACCTCGCGGAGATGCTGGCCGTCCGCGCCGACCACACCAACGGCACCCGCATCCTCACCAAGGGCGACTACCGGGCTCGCCCCGACGCCGCCGGGGCGATCGCGGGCTTCTCGGCCGCCGCAGGGGCCTGGCGCGAGGCCCTGCTCGCCGCCGACGACGCCACGCTCGACCGGGTCGGCCACTGCACGTACCCGCACGGCAGCGACCCGGAGGAGCCGTTCGTCGACGTCATCTGGTGGGTGAACCAGGAAGTTCTGCACCACGGGGCCGAGATCGCCCTGCTCCGCGACCTCTACCGGTACCGGCCGCAGCGCACCGGGTAGGGGCAGGCGTTCTCCGTGTGTGCCGAAGGCTCGGTTTCGCGGACCGGACGGCATACCTTTGGGCCGTCACTCGACGACGACGGAGGTGTCCTCGCATGCGGATCGGCACAACGATCTTCCTCACCGACGAGACGATCACACCGGTACGGCTCGCGCGCCAGCTCGAACAGCGCGGTTTCGCCGGGCTGTACCTCCCGGAGCACACCCACATCCCGGTGAGCAGGAAGACCCCGTACCCGCAGGGCGGCGAGCTGCCGCCCGAGTACGGCCGCACCCTGGACGCCTTCGTGGCGCTCGGGCAGGCCGCCGCCGTCACCGAACGGCTGACGCTCGGCACCGGCATCACCCTGATCGCCCAGCACGACCCGATCGACCTGGCCAAGCAGATCGCCACCCTCGACCATCTCTCCGGCGGCCGCTTCACCCTGGGGCTCGGCTTCGGCTGGAACGTCGAGGAGGCGGCCGATCACGGAGTGGACTGGCGCACCCGCCGCGACCTCGGCCGTGACCGCATGGCCCTGATGCGCGCGCTCTGGTCTGCGGAACCGACTGCGTACGAGGGCGAGTTCGGCTCCGTCCAGGCCAGCTACGCGTACCCGAAGCCGTTCCAGCAGCCCCGGGGCCCGGTGGTCGGACCACGCACCCTGCTCGGCGGTGCGGCCGGACCGAAGCTGTTCGCGAGCATCGCGGAGTACGCGGACGGCTGGATGCCGATCGGTGGCGGGGGCCTCACGGAGTCGATGCCCCGGCTCCGTACCGCCTGGGAGTCGGCGGGCCGCGACCCGAAGGACCTGCGGGTGGTCCCGTACGCGGTCCTGCCCGACGCGGGCAAGCTGGCGCACTACGCGGACCTGGGCATCGAGGAGGTCGTGCTCCAACTTCCCCCGGCGGGCGAGGCGGAAGTGCTGCGGACGCTGGACGCGTACGCCGATTTCCTCTAGGGACGGCTACTTGGTCGTGTGCGTGGGGAAGACCTGCACGCCGACGTAGGAGCCCTTGACCTTGCCCGCGCCCTCGGGCCACTTCAGGTCGATGGTGTGGGTCTCGTTCGGGGGCGTCACCAGGATGTCGGTGGGGTTGGTGAGGCTGTCGTCGCTGTTGTCGATGTCGTAGGCGATGTCGAAGACAGCGGCGTCGCCGGGCTTCAGGATGGTGATGCGCGGCTCGGCGTGGCCGCGCTCGACGGGGCTCGACGTGTGGTCGACGTCCTTGATGTCGACGCCCGGGAAGCCCGTCGCGGAGCAGGTGGCCGGGCCCCGGTTGATCATGGTGACGTTGATCCTGCCGGAGGTCTCGTCGGGCGCGGCGTTCACGGCATCGATGCCCAGGTCCTCGGTCTTGCAGAACGGGGTCTTGCCGCCGGTCCCCGACGCGTCGCTCGCGGCGTCGGAGTGGGTCTCGACGCTCCCGCCGGAGTCCGGCTTCGCGTTGCTTTCCTGCGAGCCGCCCCTCGACTCCGAGCTGTCGCCGGAGGAGTCCGAGGAGGAGCCCTTGGCAACCGAGGTCTTTCCGGAGCCGTCATTGCCACAGGCGGTGAGCGAGAGGGTGGCGGCGAGCCCGACGGCGGCGATAGCTGCGATGCGGGTGTACTTCACGGTGTTCCCCCAGAAGCGAGGCGGTGCGTGGGGCCGTAAATATCCGTATCGCGCACCGAGTTGCAGACGGTCTGCGACGGCGTCTTCGTTCTGTCACAGCCCGTCCGGACCCGCCGGTCGTCGTGCTGCCGTCCGTGACAGCGCACGTGCTGCGGCTGCGGGGAGGCCGCCCCTGCCGGGGGAGGCGGGTCAGGAGCTGCTGCCTTCCGGTGCCAGCCTCTGGAGCAGCTTCTTGTCGGGTTTCCCCGCATCCGTGAGGGGCAGCGCGTCCACGAAGTCGATGCGGGCCGGTTCGTACATGGGGCCGCGCTGTGCGCGCACCATGGCCCGTAGCTCCCCGGTCTGCACCGCGGTGCCCGGCGCGGGAACCACGGTGGCGTGCACCCGCTCCATGCGGTCGGCGTCCCGAACGCCGTAGACGGCGCTCTGCAGTACTGCCGGGTGGGAGTTGAGGAGGTCTTCCAGTTCGGTGGTGTAGACGTGTCCGCCGACCACCACGATCATGTCCTTGAGCCGGTCGACGACGGTGAGGTAGCCCTTCTCGTCGAGGCGGCCGAGGTCACCGGTGTGCAGCCACCCCTCCCGCAGGACCTCGGCCGTCAGCTCGGGCTGCTTCCAGTAGCCGCGCATGACGCCCGGGGAACGGACGCAGATCTCGCCCAGCTCCCCGGGCGGCAGGTCCCGGCCATCCGCGTCGCGTACGGCGACGTCCACTCCCGGCAGCACGCGGCCTGCCGTACGCATCCGCTCCGGGCGCGCGAGGTCGTGGTCCTGCGCGGGCAGAACGCTGATCCCGCCGGTCTCGTTCTGGGCGTAGACCTGCACCAACACCGGTCCCAGACGCCGGACGGCGTCCGCGAGCCGGGCAGGGGAGGATTGGCAGCCGCTGTAGATCACCGTCGTCAGGCTGCTGAGGTCGCGGTGGTGGACATCGGGGTGGTCCAGGAGCCGGTAGAGCAGCGGCGGCAGCAGGAACAGGCAGGTGATGCGTTCGCGTTCGATGGCGGCGAGCACCTCGCCCGCGTCGAAGTCGTCCTGCAGCACTACGCTCCCGCCCGCACGGAGAACGCCGTCGGCCATCATGCCCCCGGCATGGGCAAGGGTCGTGCACACGAGCTGCCGCGGCGCCCCGCCCCCGCCCCGCTGCCTAGGGGTCATCACCTGGCTGATCCGTCCGGCCGAGTCGAAGGCGGAGACGATGCCCTTGGGGCGCCCCGTCGTGCCCCCGGTGTGCCGGATGACGCAGATGTCGTCCAGCCGGCACCGTGCGGTAAACGGTTCCCCGCTCTGCTCGGCGGCCAGCGCCAGCAGGTTCCGCCCAGGCCCGTGGCCGGGATCTCCCAGCACGAGCACGTGCTCCACCGGCACGGTCTCGGTGATCTGTGCGGCACGGCCGATGAGCCGCGGGTCCACGACCAGCACCTGGGTCTCGACGTCCCGCACGATCGCCGCCTGCAGGTCGGCCGAGATCCTGCTGTAGAGGTGGTTGACCTTGCACCCTGCGAGGTTGGCCGCGTACCGGGCCGCGAGCGTCTCCGGCAGATTCCCGCTCAGCAGGGTCACGGTCGCGCCTCGCTCGATGCCCAGGGCCGCCAGGGCGTGGGCCATGCGGTGCACCAACGCACGGAACTGCCCGGCCGACAGCCGCCGCTCGCCGCACCTGACGAGCTCCCGGCCCGGAACGGACCGCATCGTCTCCAGGATGTCTTCAACGAGAGTGCGCGGCCGTGCGGGCCCCGGGACCACCGCCGCGGCCGGGGAGGCAGCGGCGGAGGCCTTGGGGGACACGGCGGCAGGGCATGCCTCGGACGGGAAGGCTTCTCCGGACACGGGACCCCCTTCAGCGGCAGACATGGTCACCCCACGCGACGACACCGGCGACGCGGCGCGGGAAAGGGGCAGGCTCATTTGTCCTCACCCCTGACTTTCCACTCCCAGTCGCACACCTCTTCGGCCGCCACGAACAGCGTGTGCTCCGGGCACGCGAATCGGTGCGGAATCTCGTTGGTGCAGATGTAGAAGACCGCCGGGTCCTCGGCGTCGGGGAAGATCACAGGACGCGCCTTAGGGTTGGTCACGGGAGGACAGACGGGCACCGCCGTCCCGGCGACACCACGGGGCGGAGTATCCGCGGCAAGAGCGGCCGAGGGCGTCAGCGCGGCGGCGAGAACAAGACCGAGCAGGAAAGTTCGTTTCATATCGAAAGCAACCCGCCAACCACGCTCCGGTCACGTAGGTCCACCCGTGAGAGTGAAAGAGGCTCTGTCGTCGAATGTCACGCCCCGGATGTCCCCCTCCCCATCGGGGAGACACTGCTGCCCAGGGGCCTCTCGTTCCCTCTACTCTCCTTGCTGCTCTTGCTGTTCTTGTTCCGCGCGCATCAGCAGGTGTCCCCGGCGGAACCGCTCGGCTTCGGGGGGCTCGCGCAGCATCCGGCCGATCTCGACGAACCCGGCCTCGCGCGCCAGCCCGGCGAGTTCGTCGACGGGCCACCGGTAGGCCGTCGTCACCTTGTGGTCGAACGCCTCCACCGGCCCGTCCCCGGCCTCGAAGAAGGCAAACAGGAGGACCCCGCCCGGGGGCAGTACCCGGCGGAACTCGTCGAAGCAGGGGGGAGTTCCTTCGGCGGGGTATGGATGACCGAATACCAGGACACGATGCCGCCCAGCTCGCCGTCAGCCAGGTCCAGCGCGTCCATCGAGCCGACCTCGAACCGCAGTTCCGGGTACGCCTCGCGGGCGAGTCCGACCATCACCGGCGACAGGTCGATCCCGAACGCGTCCAGTCCCAGGCCCCGCAGGTGCGGCGAGAGTGCGTGCATGGCGTCGCGCGGCAGACGGCAGTTTGAAAGACAGGCCCTAGGGCGTTCCCAACCGTCCCGCCGCCGGAAGCGGAAGAACAAGCGGAAGGGGAAACGGAGGAAGTGGCAGGCGGATGGAATGCGGCATTCCGCATGCCTGGTGGCCCTTGTGGGGACTTGCCCGAAGTTACGGTACGCGCCGTCAGTTCGCGGCTACGCGTTGTGCGGTGTGACCAAAATAAGTACCCCTTGTGGAGAGATTCCACCTGCTTCGATTGAACTGATTACGAGATGGTCACTATGGTTGGCCCTCGAACCTTCGCACGGTTGGTCACCCATCCGGGGTGCCAGCGAAGGAACCGCCGATTCCGTGACGTGTGCGGAGCCGGGGCTTCGCGTCCCCCCATGGCCCGGTAGGCGGCTCCAGGAAGAAGGAGCTCGCCTTCGTGGCGTCCCACCGTCGTCCCAAGAACCCGAGCCGTGCCCGTGTGACCGTGCTCACCGCGACCGCCGCTGCGGCCGTGGCCCTGACCTCCCAGGCCGCTCACGCCGACCCGAAGCCGACCAAGAGCGAGGTCAAGGCGGAGGTCGACAAGCTCTACCACGAGGCCGAGGTCGCCAACGAGCACTACAACGCGGCCAAGGAGAAGCAGGAGAAGCTGGAGAAGCAGGTCGGCGCGCTGCAGGACAAGGTGGCCCGCGGTCAGCAGGAGCTCAACACGCTTCGGACCGGACTGGGTTCGCTCGCCGCCGCGCAGTACCGCTCGGGCGGCATCGACCCCTCGGTGCAGCTCTTCCTCGCCTCCGACCCGGACAGCTTCCTCGACCAGGCTTCCGCGCTGGACCAGTTGACGGCCAAGCAGTCCGAGGCGCTGACGAAGATCCAGGGCAAGCAGCGGACCCTCGCGCAGGAGCGCAAGGAAGCCCAGGACAAGCTGAGCGACCTGGCCGACGTCCGCAAGACACTCGGTTCGAAGAAGAAGCAGCAGCAGGGCAAGCTCGCCCAGGCCCAGAAGGTGCTCAACACCCTCACCGCCGCCGAGCGCGCGAAGATGCGCGAGGACGACGCCCGCGCCAGCAGCGCCGCCAGTGACAAGGTGCGCGCCAGCCGAGGCTCCGGTGACCGCGTCGAACTCGGCAACGAGGCACCCGCGTCCAACGTCGGCGGCGCCGCCCTCCAGGCCGCCGCGACGCGGATCGGCATGCCGTACCAGGCACGCGCCACCGGTCCCGGTGCCTTCGACTGCTCGGGGCTGACCCAGTGGGCCTACCACCAGGCCGGTGTCGAGATCACCCGCACCACGTTCACCCAGATCAACCAGGGCACGCGCATCTCGACGAGCCAGCTGAAGCCGGGTGACCTGGTCTTCTTCAACGGCAATTCGCACGTGGGGCTCTACGCGGGCGGCGGCAGCGTGCTCCACGCCCCGTACCCGGGCGCCTTCGTCCGCTACGAGTCGATGGGCACCATCGGTTCCATCGTGGGCGCGGTGCGCATCTGATCACGCGTTGACGGGCCTGCTTCCGTGCCCGGTGAGTACTTCTCCTGCCCGTCGGTGACTACAGGTCACCGGCGGGCAGGGCGCGTTCACGGCAGCGGCCCGGCGCGGGACAGTCGCGGTGGTGGCTTGGCGCGCCGATATGAGGTCGCCCGCCAGGGCAAGGCCGCCCTCGCGGCAAGGTGGACGACGCCCCGAGCGGCTGACCCCACCCACGGATCCGGGGAACCGGGGCCTGGGGCACCTGGATCCGGGCGGGGCGCGAAATCGGCCGCGCCGAAGGGCGGGCGCTGTTAGCTTGCGGTCGTGGACGACTTCTCACGCTCCTGGACAGCACTGCTCGCAGCGGTGGCCGGACTGGACGACGCGGACTTCGCGCGGCCGTCCGGCTGCACCGGATGGCTCGTGCGGGATCTGGTGTGTCACCTGGTCATCGACGCCCAGGACATCCTGATCACCCTCGCCACCCCCGCCGCCACCGAACCCACCCGGGACGCGGTGACGTACTGGGAGGTCGCGGACGCGCCGCCGACCGGTGAGGACCCGCTCGACGCGCTGACCGTCCGGCTGGCCGCCGCGTACGAGGAGCCGTGGCTGCTCAAGTTCCACCTCGACGACGTCGACTCCGCGACGGGCCGTGCCGCTGGCCTCGCCGCCCCCGGGCCTCAGGGTGAGCACCCGCGACGAGGTGTTCACCCTGGCCGACTACCTGTCGGTGTACGTCCTGGAGAGCACGCTGCACCACCTCGACCTGATCGCCCACCTGCCGGAGGCCCCGGCGCCGCCCCCCGAGGGCCTGGCCCGGTCGCGCGAGCTGCTGATCGCGATCGCGGGTACGCCGTTCCCGGCATCGTTCTCCGACAGGGACGCACTGCTCATCGGCACCGGACGGCGTTCCCCGACGGAGTCGGAGCGGGCGGAACTGGGTAGCCTGGCCGCGAAGTTGCCACTGATCCTCGGCTGAGTAACGAGTAACGAGTAACGAGTAACGAGTAACGAGTGGCCGAGCGGCCGGGTTTCGCGACCTGCCCGACCGGTCCGGTGTCAGCTCCGGGTCACCCGGTCGACCAGTTCGGTCCAGCCCGCCTCCACCCGCTCCAGCGGCATCCCGCGCTGCTCGGTCAGATGGTGGATCAGGGAGGGATCGAGGTAGGCCAGGAGCGCCTGGGCCTGGAGCTCGTAGTCCGCATCCGGGGTGACCTCCTCCAGCAGCGCGGTGACGTGCGCGAGGAACGCCTGGCGGATGGGGTGGGCGAGACGGCGGGCCGGGTCCGACTGGGAGGCGAGGATCAGCTCCAGCTGCTCGGCCGACCAGCGGATCACCGCCACGCCGAACGCCCGCAACCGCTCGATACCCGGCGCGCCCGGACCCAGCGGCGGCGGGCCGCTCAGCCAGCCGGCCCGGAGCTGCTGGGCGGAACGGTCCAGGAGGGCGAGGAGCAGGCCGGCCCGGTCACCGAAGCGCCGGAAGACGGTTCCCTTGCCCACGGACGCCGCCGCGGCCACCGCCTCCATCGTGACGCCGGCCGCACCGCGCTCCGCCACCAGGCGTCCGGCGGCCTCCAGCAGTCGCGCACGGTTACGGACCGCGTCGGCGCGCAGGCACGGCTCGACCGTCGTGGGGTCGGCGCCGGGCCGTCGTGCCCTGCTCGGGGCCGGGTCTTCTGCGGGTTCTTCTGCGGGTCTTTCCGGGTGTCCTTCCGACGGCGGACAAGGGGGCGGGGTGCTGGCCATGTACTCAGCGTAAGGCACTCCCGGCGAAATGGACCGCGGTCCGGTTCGTCTGGTACACAGTAAACGGACCCGGGTCCGCATGGTCGCAACGGTGCACCGCCCGCCCGAGCTCCGCAGAGTCCGTGACGCCCCATCCCCCTTGGAGCCCCCATGTCTGTCCGCATACTGGCGCTCGTCGGCAGCCTCCGCGCCGCTTCCCACAACCGCCAGCTCGCCGAAGCAGCCGTACGGCTCGCCCCCGAAGGCGTCGAGGTCGAGCTGTTCGAGAGCCTGGCCGATGTCCCCTTCTACAACGAGGACATCGACATCGAGGGCAGCCTCCCGGCCGCCGCCGGCGCACTGCGCGAGGCGGCGCTCAGCGCCGACGCCCTGCTGCTCTTCTCGCCCGAGTACAACGGCACGATCCCGGCCGTCCTGAAGAACGCCATCGACTGGCTGTCCCGCCCCTACGGCGCCAGTGCCATCAGCGGCAAGCCGGTCGCCGTCGCCGGCACCTCCCTGGGCCGGTTCGGTGGCGTGTGGGCCCACGACGAGGTCCGCAAGTCCGTGGGCATCGCCGGTGGCACCGTGATCGAGAACGCCGAGCTCTCCATCCCCGGTTCGCTGACCCGCTTCGCCACGACCCACCCCGCCGACGACGCCGAGGTCGCGGCACAGCTCACCGAGATCGTCGCCCGCCTGCACCAGGCCTCGAAGGAGAGCGCCGCCGTCTGACGGGTCCGCCCGCCGAGGGAGGCGCCCCGGGCGAACGGGCCGGGAGGCGGGATCGTGCCCACGCCCGGACGCGATGATGGGGGCCTGCCCGCCCCGGTCCCGGGGCGGCACCGAGCGGAGGACGACGCGCGTGTACGACGTCAGCGGCTTCAAGGACATCTCCCCGACCACGCTCGCCGACCTCCTGGGGCGCGGGCAGGTCATGGACGCGGGTATCCGTCCGCTGTGGCCGTCGCGGCGGCGGGTCGCCGGTCCGGCGTTCACCGTGCGGTGTCCCGCGGGCGACAATCTCATGCTGCACGCCGCCATCCACCGCGCCGAGCCCGGTTCCGTCATCGTCGTCGAGGCGGGGGACGTGGACTACGCGCTGGCCGGCGGGAACGTGTGCGCGGTGGCGCGGCGCAGGGGGATCGCGGCGTTCGTGACGGACGGGGTGATCAGGGACCTCGCGGAGGTCCGGGAGATGGGCTTCCCCGTCTTCGCCCGGGGCGTCATCCCCATTCCCGGTACCAAGAAGGCCGTGACGCCCCTCAACGAACCCGTGCGGTGCGGCGGGGTGACCGTGCACGCGGGGGACATCGTCGTCGCGGACGAGGAGGGCGTCGTCGTCACGCCCGGGGCCCGGCAGGAGCAGGTGCTGCTCGACGCGCGGGCGAAGGCGGCCGGGGAGGCGGCGGAGAGCCTCGACGCGTGGGAGGCCGCCCACCGCGCCCGGATCGACGAGATCCTCGCCGCCAACGGCTACGAGGGCTGACGGACCGCCGCCCCGGCCACGCCCCGGCCCGCGTAGGCGCCGACGTTCGGCGGGTCCGTGACGGCGTTGCCGTACAGGTCCCGCCGCACGCCGGGTACCGGGGTACCGGCGCCGATCGCGGGCGAGCCCCGGCGCAGCCGCAGTCCGTCGGGGAGTGGGCCGGTTTGCGGTCGGTCAGCAGGGGGTCCGCGGTGGAGCCGCCGGGGTTCGCGGGAGCGCCGGTGACGTTCACCAGGGTGTTGTGGGAGAGCGAGACGCCGGTTACGTCCCTGAGGGCGAACGTCGCGGTGCCCGTACCCTCCTTGACCACGATGTTGTTGGTCAGCGTCAGGCCGTGGCGGCTGTCCGTGGAGAGCGTCCCCGTCGCCGTACAGACCAGGAAGAAGCCGCCCGCGTTGTCATGGCTGACGTTGTACTGGAAGACGGTGCCGAACGTGCCTTCGTCGACGTCGTACGCCATTCCGTCGCGGGTCGTCTCGCCGCCGGACACCTCGTTGTACTGGAAGAGCGTGTTGTCGGCGTTCCAGGGCCACATGCCCGCGTTGTAGCCGGCCGAGCGGCGCTGGAATCCGTCGAGGCGGTTGTGCTCGACGAGCGCGCCGTCGGTGGCCGTCATGACGATGCCGTCGCCCGCGAGGTCCTTGAGCGTGTTGTTTCGGACGACGACCCGGGTGGACGGCAGGTAGGCGGGCCCGGCCGGGTCGTAATCGCCGTGCACCGGGCGGTTGTTCCAGGTCGAGCCGGAGTAGATGCCCTCGCGGTCCACGCCGGTGACGGTGTTCCCGGAGACCTCGACGTCGTCGAACCTGGTGGGTGTGGCCGAGCCCGTGACGGAGAACAGGATGCCCGCGGAGCCGGTGGTGCCCTTGGTGTCGTCGCCCCGGATGTCGTGGATGTCCAGACCGGTCAGCCGGTAGTGGGTCCCGGTGCCGTAGTCCTCCAGCTGGACGCGTACGACGCGCTTGTTGCCGCCCGGGTTGCCCGAGTTGGTGATCGAGAGGTCGCTCGCCTCGACCCACTGGGTGTTCTTCAGCAGCAGCGTCTCGGGGTTGCCGCCGCCGTCGATCACGGGCTTGGCGCCGGTTCCGTAGGCGCCGATCACCATCGGCCTGCCCGGTGCGCCCGAACCGTCGGGTGCCAGGGTGCCGGTGCAGCGGGTGGAGCGCCTGAGCCGGATCTCGCTGCCGGTCCTGAGCTCCAGCCGGTTGACCCGGTCCAGGCTCTGCCAGGGTGCGGTGACGGAACCGGTCTGCCGGCTCCCGGTGGCGGAGCAGTCGACGTACTGGACCGTACTGCTGCTCGCGTGCGGGGCGGCGGCCGACGCCGGGGCGGAGACGGCCGGGAGCGACAGGGCGGCCGTGGCCGCGATCACGGCGGTCACGGAAGCCGCGGCCGGCCTCGTGCGCGGCAGCGGCCTCGTGCGCGGTAGCGGGGGATGCATGGGCTTCCGTTCTCTCGGTACTCGGCGCGGGTGCTTTCGCACAGCACTAGGCGGCGAGGAGCGGGAGGTCCGGAAGTGTGCCGTCGGAGGTTTCTGTTTGTTTCTGTCGGGTCGTCGCGGTCAGGGTGGGGCGAAGTGCGCTATATCTGCGCGTTGTTCGTGGGGGAGTGGGCGGGCTTGCGCCCAGGGATCCGATGAATCCCGGTGGTCTACAGCGCCCGCAGGGCCCTCGGCCGGGGCGGGTCCGGCACCCTGTCCAGGAGCGCCGGAAGGTCCGTCAGCGCGTCGATGCGGAAGTCCGCGGCGGCGACGACATCGGGATGGTCCGCCCACCAGTACCCGCACGGCCCCCGCCGGAGGTGCGCGGCGAGCAGCCCGCACGACTTGGCCGGGAACAGATCGCCGGCCGGGTGGTCGCCCACGTAAAGCGTCGCCCCCGGCTCAGCGCCCGACACCTCCAGCACCCGGGCGAAGAACTCCGGGTCCGGTTTGGCCAAGCCCCACTCGTCCGAGGTGACGACGAGGTCCGCGGGCAGGTCCAGCGCCCGCAGGAGCTCCCCCGCCAGCACCGTCCCGTTGCCCGCGATCACCACTCGTACGCCCAGCGCGCGCAGTTCCGCCAGCACGGGCCGTACGTCCGGGTACAGGTCCGGCTCCGCCAGGTGCTCGCCGCGACCGGCGGCGGTCCGGGCGAGCGAGGCCTCGTTGATGTCTATGTCGGGGCGCAGGAGGCTCAGCGCGTCCGCGCTGTCCCGCCCCTGGACGACCGCGGCACCGACCAGCGCGCTCAGCGTGTGCGGCGGGACGCCGAGCCAGTTGGCCCAGGAGGCCCAGTAGCGGTCGTCGCGGATGAGTGTCTCACCGATGTCGAAGACGATCGTTTCCATCACCGTGCCGACCCTACGGGGCGCGGACCGCTGCGCGTCCGAGGCGCCAGGGGCGAGGGGCTGTCCGGCGGAGATGGCATGCTCAGGGGCGCCCGGGGCGGGCGCTCCCCGCGGCGGACGGGATGCCGGGGGCGGGTGTGGCCTGCGGGAGATCCAGCCGGTCACCGGCCGGCTACCCGCTCGTATGCTCGTTTCATGACCGATCCTCAGAGCGGACGCCCCACCACCAATTCCATGCGCCGTGCCCTCAGGCGGGCCCGCGACGGTGTCGCCCTCGACGTGGCAGAGGCCGCCGTCCTCCTCCAGGCGCGCGGCGAGGATCTGACGGATCTCGCCGCCTCGGCCGCCCGGGTCCGGGACGCCGGACTGGAGGCCGCGGGCCGGCCGGGTGTCATCACGTACTCCCGGAAGGTCTTCATCCCGCTCACCCGGCTCTGCCGCGACAAGTGCCACTACTGCACCTTCGTCACCGTGCCCGGCAAGCTCCGGCGCGAGGGCCACGGCATGTTCCTCTCGCCCGACGAGGTCCTCGACATCGCCCGCAGGGGCGCGGAGCTGGGCTGCAAGGAAGCGCTGTTCACGCTGGGCGACCGGCCGGAGGACCGCTGGCCGGAGGCGCGGGAGTGGCTGGAGGCCGAGGGGTACGACGACACCCTCGCGTACGTACGCGCCATGGCGATCCGGGTCCTTGAGGAGACCGGACTGCTGCCCCACCTCAACCCGGGCGTCATGACCTGGACGGACCTCCAGCGGCTCAAGCCCGTCGCCCCGTCCATGGGCATGATGCTGGAGACCACCGCGACCCGCCTGTGGTCGGAGCCGGGCGGCCCGCACCACGGCTCACCGGACAAGGAACCGACCGTACGGCTGCGCGTGCTGGAGGACGCGGGCCGCTCCAACGTCCCGTTCACCACCGGCATCCTGATCGGCATCGGGGAGTCGTACGAGGAGCGCGCCGACTCCCTCTTCGAGCTGCGCAAGACCGCCCGCGCCTACCACGGCATCCAGGAGGTCATCATCCAGAACTTCCGCGCCAAGCCCGACACCGCGATGCGCGGCATGCCGGACGCGGAGCTGGAGGAGCTGGCCGCCGCCGTCGCCGTCGCCCGCCACATCCTCGGCCCGTCGGCCCGCATCCAGGCCCCGCCGAACCTGGTGGACGCCGAGTACGCGCTGCTCATCGGCGCCGGGATCGACGACTGGGGCGGCGTCTCGCCGCTCACGCCCGACCACGTGAACCCCGAGCGCCCCTGGCCGCACATCGACGAGCTGGCGACGAAGACCGCGCAGAGCGGCTTCACCCTGCGTGAACGGCTCACCATCTACCCGGAGTTCATCCAGCGCGGCGAACCCTGGCTGGACCCGCGCCTGCTCCCGCACGTCCGTGCGCTGGCGGACCCGGAGACCGGGCTCGCGAAGGAGGGGGCGATCCCCGCCGGGCTGCCCTGGCAGGAGCCCGACGAGGGCTTCAACGCCTCCGGCCGTACCGATCTGCACCACACCATCGACACCGAGGGCCGCACCGCCGACCGCCGCGACGACTTCGACGAGGTGTACGGGGACTGGGAGGCGCTCCGCGAGGCCGCCGCCCCCGGCATGGTGCCGTCCCGCATCGACGGCGACGTCCGAGGGGCGCTGAGCCAGGCCGCCGACGACCCGACGAAGCTCACCGACGAGCAGGCGCTCGCCCTGCTGCACGCGGACGGGCCCGCGCTGGACGAGCTGTGCCGGATCGCGGACGCCCTGCGCCGGGACGTGGTCGGTGACGACGTCACGTACATCGTCACGCGCAACATCAACTTCACCAACGTCTGCTACACCGGCTGCCGCTTCTGCGCCTTCGCGCAGCGGCGTACCGACGCCGACGCGTACACCCTCTCCCTGGACCAGGTCGCGGACCGTGCCGCGCAGGCCTGGGACGTCGGAGCCGTCGAGGTCTGCATGCAGGGCGGCATCCACCCGGACCTGCCCGGCACCGCGTACTTCGACATCGCCAAGGCCGTGAAGGAACGCGTGCCCGGCATGCACGTGCACGCCTTCTCGCCCATGGAGGTCGTCAACGGGGCCACCCGTACCGGCATGTCCATCCGTGAGTGGCTGATCGCCGCGAAGGAGTCCGGTCTCGACTCGATCCCCGGCACGGCGGCCGAGATCCTGGACGACGAGGTCCGCTGGGTCCTCACCAAGGGCAAGCTGCCCACGGCGACCTGGCTGGAGGTCATCAGGACCGCCCATGAGGTGGGCCTGCGCTCGTCCTCGACCATGATGTACGGCCATGTCGACCAGCCCCGTCACTGGCTCGGCCACCTGAGGACCCTCGCCAACCTCCAGCAGGAGACCGGCGGCCTCACCGAGTTCGTGACGCTGCCGTTCATCCACACCAACGCGCCCGTCTACCTGGCCGGCATCGCCCGCCCCGGTCCGACCGACCGCGACAACCGCGCGGTGACGGCCATGGCCCGGCTCCTCCTCCACCCGCACATCACCAACATCCAGACCAGCTGGGTGAAGCTGGGCACGGAGGGCGCCGCCGAGATGCTCCGCTCGGGCGCGAACGACCTGGGCGGCACGCTGATGGAGGAGACGATCTCCCGGATGGCCGGGTCGAGTTACGGCTCGTACAAGTCCGTCCAGGACCTGATCGCGGTGGCCGAGGCCGCCGGACGGCCGGCGAAGCCGCGTACGACGCTGTACGGCGAAGTGCCCGAGGAGCGGGTGGCGGCGGCCGAGGCGTCGGACGGCCACCTGCCGCAGCTGCTGCCGGTGCTGCCCGCTTAGGGGCGGGGGCGGCCGCTGAGCCGCCGGCCCGTAACCCGGGCCGGCGGCTCAGCGGATCTACTCGCTGATCAGGCGCGCTTCGAGCGGCGGCGGGACGCCACCACCAGCCCGGCGCCCGCGGCGAGCACCACCGCGGTGCCGGCGATCAGCGGGAGGGTGCCGCTGCTGCCGGTCGTGGCCAGGTCGCCCCCGGCGGGGGCCGTGCTGCTCTGCGACGGGGTCGGCGTGCCCGCTTCCGCAGGCTGCGAGGCGGAGCCGGAGGGCGAGCCGGACGGGGAGGCGGAGCCCGCCGGGGTGTCGCTCGGGGAGGGCGTCGAGGAACCGGACGGGGTGCTGACGACCGGCGGGGTGGTGCCCGGGGTCTCACTCGGCGACGGGGTCTCCCCGGTCTCGGGCAGGCAGCCGCTGAACGGGAAGTGATGCGTCTCCGCACCGCCCGAGCCGTGCAGGGAGGCCACCCATACCGAGCCGTTGACCGGCGCGGCGGTGCCCAGTTCGAGGTGGGCACGAGGCGCCAGCACGCTGCCGGGCCAGGCCGCCTGGCTGTTCTTGGTGATGGTGCGGGCGTCGGGGAAGTTCCACAGCAGGCGGGCGCGGACCTTGCCGTCGGAGGCGCTCTGGAGCTTGTCGTCCAGCACGAAGTCCTGCCCGCCGGACAGGAAGAACCCGGTGGTGCCGGCCGTGGCCATGTCGTAGCTGTCGCCACTGACGTTGACGAGCGAGGTCGCACCGGCCGGGACCTTCAGGAACACCTCCTTGGCCTGCTCCAGCTGACCGGCGGTCACCCGGAAGACGTTGCGGGTGGTGTTGTCGCCCGTCAGGGTGAGCCGGCTGCCGTCCGCCTTCACCTGGGTGCCGTCGGTCGCCGCCTCCCCGGCCAGCGCGGCGGAGTAGCCGCGGAGCTTGGTGAACTCGGCGTCGAAGTCGATCAGCCCGGCCTCCTCGCGGAAGGACCCGGAGTGCAGTTCGACGGCACGGTCGCCGACCTTGCCGCCGACGACCGCGTTGCCCTTCATCACGGCGGTGACCGAGCCGCCGTTGAGGAGGTCGCCGCGCACGACGAGCGACGCCTGTCCGGGCAGCGCGGCGACCTCCGCCGCCGTCAGCTCGTTGGCGACGCTGAACCCGCCGCGGAAGTCGGCGTCGCCGCCCACGGCCACCGCGCCCTCCGCGTCGGGGGAGTGGACGTCGTCACCGAGGACGAACTCGCCGTACTTCCCGGCTACTCCGAACGCGTCGGTGGCGCATTCCGAAGGGCCGGCAGGCGTGGCCTGGGCAGCCGGGACGGATATGAGGCCCAGGGCGAGGCTCCCGCCGAGCACGGTGGCCGCGGTGACTGCGGATATGCGCATGGTGCGTGGTTCTCCTGCGGGTCGATGCGAAGAGTGAATGCGAAGGCCTGGTGAAGGCGTCGCACATGATCTCCGCATCCTCGCGCATTGGTCAAGACCAATGCGCGAGGGGGGTCCCGCGGGGAACCGGCCGGGTCAGTCCAGCCGGCGCGGGACGCCGAGGAGTCCGGCCTCGATGTCGGTCGGCTGGAGCTTGACGAGCTTGCGGTGCTGCGTCGTGCACCACAGCACCATGTCGTCGCCGAGCGAGGGCAGCGCCTCCGCCTGCACCTTCGGCAGCCGCAGGATCCGGCCGAGGACCGCGGCCTCCTCCGGGGAGACCCGCTGGATCCCGACCAGCCCCGCGTTCTCGATCAGCTTCGGCGCCGTCGGGCCCAGGAACGGCATCAGCGTCAGCACGGACTGCCACGGCCCCGTCGCCAGCCGGCTGCGCGGCGGGCGCATTCCGCAGTCCCGTACGACCAGCACGGGGCTGGTGACCGAAGCGCCCTGCGGGCCCACCTGCTTGACGTCGTGCACGGTCATGCACTGCTGACCGCCGCCCGCCGCCTGCGCGAGCCCCGTCCACGCCTGCGGCCTGGCCGTCTCGACGGCGACGCGCGCACCGGTACCGGCCGTGCGCAGCGCCAGCACCTGCGCCGTCCACACACTGCCGATGACCACGACATCGAGCTGGGTGGGGCGGAACAGGCCGAGCACCGCGGGCTGCCCCTTGGCGTCGACACCGGCCACGACCCCGTCGTCACCGAGCGGCAGCCTCAGCGCGGCGAGCTGTTCCACGGGCAGTACGTGCCGGTCGCGGCGCGGGCCGAGCAGCCCGAACCCGGGCCTGCTCCGCCCGGCCGCCCGAGGGGCGGCGGGAGCCGGACCGCTGGTCCCGGCGGGCGTCGTACGGTGGGTGCTCAACGGGTACCTCCGAGGGGCAGGCTGGCCAGCACACCGGGCAGCTGTTCGCGGTCCAGGCGGACGAGGCTGACCTTCACCCCGCGCGCCGCGCGCTCCAGCTGCCGCCGCACCGAGACCAGTTCGTTGCTGCCGCGCGCGGTGAGACGGACGTGTCCGCTGACGGCCGGTGTGCCGCCGGTCCCGCGCGACACCGCCAGGCTGAACGTGCTGGCCAGCGCCGGCATCGAGGTGAGCAGCGCCACCAGCTGCGCGGTGGGCGCGGCCCCCGCGCCCAGGTGCGGCCAGCGGCCGACCCAGTACGTCGTGTGCCAGCGGTCGTCGCAGCGCCAGGCGCGGGTGGACTCCGTGGTCCGCCGCAGCGGGGCGTCCGCCCGTACCGCCAGGGCGCTGGCCTGCGGGCTGACCCCGGCCGAGGTCGCCAGGGCGGACGTCACCTGCGCCTCGGTCATGACCGAGGCGTCGAACCCCGCCCCCGCCAGCCGGCTCGCCAGCTGGTCCGTGGCCCGCAGCAGCGCGCGCTGCGCCCCGCCGACCCCGCCACCGCGGGCCCGCACCGCCTCCGGGCACAGCTCGGGGGCGAGCTTCAGCGCGATCCAGGTCAGCCGGATCGCGGGGGTGCCGGCCTGGGCCTGGAGCGGCGCGTACGAGCGGGCCGCCGCGGCCTGTTCCGGCAGGTGCGGTCCGGGCGCGGGCTGGGTGTGCTGGACGACCTGGACGGACTCCAGCCGGATGTCGTCCACCTCAAGGGCGTCGTGCAGCAGGCCGAGCTCCAGCGGCCGGGCGTCCCGGGCCGTCCGCAGCGGTTCGTCGCGCGGCTGCACGAGCAGCAGAGCCGTCAGGAACGTCCCGTCACCCACCATCCCGATGGAGCGCTCACGCTGCCGGTCGGTGTAGGTGTACGTCCGCAGCGCCGCGTCGCACTCGATGACCGGCGCCAGCCCGGGATCGATCCCGTCCGCGGACCACGGCTGCCGGGCGGCCCGTAGCCGCCCGCGCAGCGCCACGACCGCGTTGAGCCACTCCACCACCGGCCGTCCCCGCCGCCGCAGGACCGCCAGCAGCACCAGTACCGCCGCGACCAGCCCCATCGGCACCAGCATGACCCTGTTCGTCACCCACGCGATCAGCATCAGCGCGCCGGCGACCTCTATCAACACCACCTGGTGCAGCCGAACCCCGCCGATGCGTCCTGGCTTCGGGTGCACACTCATCACTGCGGTCGTCGCGCTGCTCATCCCCCGGTATGTCCCTCCGTGTCACGGCACTACGGCGTGTGTGCGTGGACCGACGCGCTTCGCACACCGGCCCGCGACCGCCAACTGTCCCACGACCGGACCCGAGGCGTTCGAACGGGGGCTCGGGGTGCACGGCCGGACAGGAGCGTTTGGCAGACTCCCTGAATCATGTACCCGCACGGCGGCGGACGAGCGTCGGCGGGCATAGTGGTGGTGGTTCGCGAGGCAGCTACAACCACGGGGAGAAGTCGGGCAGATGGCATCACGGCGGGACGAACTCAACGCCTACACCTTCGCGAAGAAGCGGCTGGTCGCCGCCTTTCTGCAGCCGTCCGCAGCCGGTACGGACGAGGCGGCGCCGCGCCCGCTGCGCGCCATGGTGCCGGGAGTGGTGGTGGGCGCCCTGCTGCTGGCGGGCTTCGGGGCCTGGGGGATCTTCAAGCCGAAGGTTCCCGACGGCTGGGACAAGCCCGGTGCCCATGTCATCGTCGGCAGCGATTCGACGACCCGCTACGTCGTGCTGGAGACCAAGGGCGTCAAGCGCCTGCACCCGGTGCTGAACTTCTCCTCCGCGAAGCTGCTCCTGGACCCGGGCACTTCCACGGTGCTCCAGGTCAAGGAGTCCGAGCTGGACAGCGGGAAGCTGCAGCGCGGGCCGATGCTCGGCATACCGTACGCACCCGACCGGCTGCCCAGCGCGGACGACGCCGGCCGGAACAAGCTCTGGGTGGTCTGCGAACAGCCCGGCGCCGGGGCCGGGGGCGCCGTGCAGAAGGCGGTCTTCCTGCTCGCGGACCGGGACGCGGACAAGGTCGGCGGCAAGAAGCAGCTCCGCGGCGGCCAGGCCCTCTACGTCGAGGCGGACGGCGGCGACGGCACCAGGTACCTGGTGGACGCGGACGGCACGCAGCACGCCATCGGGACCAGCGGCGGCGACAAGCCCTCCGCCCGCGACGAGGTGCTGCGCCGCTCCCTGTTCAGCGAGGGCGCCCAGCCCCAGAAGGTCACCAAGGACTGGCTCGGCACCCTGCACGCCGGCGCACCCATCGACTTCCCGAAGCTGCCCGCCAAGGCCGGTACGCCAGCGGGCGTCAACGGCCTGGACGCCCGCCTGAACAAGGTGGGCACGGTGCTCAAGGCCGTGGCCGGTACCGGCATGCAGCAGTACGTCGTCCTGCCGAACTCGGTCGCACCCGTGTCCGACCTGGTCGCCAGGCTGCTCCTGACGAGCCCGGAGGCGGCGGTGCTGGGCCAGAAGGCACAGGCCACGGAGGTCGGACCGCAGTCCTTCACCTCTTCCCCGGACGGGTTCTACGCGAAGTACGGCTGGCCGGAGAACGTACCGACGCAGGCCAACGACACCGCGTCCCCGACCGGGACCGTCTGCAACGTGCTGCACGGCGTCACCGGGACAGGAGTCCCGAAGCTGACCACCTGGGCCGGTTCCGGATACCCCGTCCGCTTCCTGGACGGTGCGACCAGCGCGTACGTCACCCCGGGCAGCGGTGTGCTGTACCGGCAGTTCAACGGAGCGTCCCCCAGCACCGGCTCACTCTTCCTGGTGACGGACACCGGACTGCGCTACGCCGTACAGACGAACAACGACAGCAGCGCGGACCCCTCGAAGATCGGGGCCACCGGGAAGCCCACGACCCCGGAGGAGCAGGCCGCCGAGGTCAACAAGGCGCAAACCAGGCTCGGTTACAAGGACGTCAAGCCGCTGCCGGTGCCGGACAACTGGTCCAACCTGCTGCCCAAGGGCCCCCGGCTCGATACCAACAGCGCCAAACAGCCGCAGAGCTCCTGAGGACGGAGAGGAGGAAGGCGCGTAATGACTACTCGCACCACTCGTAGCGGAGTCCGCTCCTCGGCCGTCGTGCTGCTCCTGACGATCGCGGCGGGCGCCGCCCTGCCGGGGCTCGCCGCCGCCGACGAATCCGATCCGCAATCGGGCTCCGAGGCCAGCGGTGAGTGCACCTTTCCCATGAAGAAGCAGATCCAGGGCCGCCCCTGGGCGCTCCAGCGGCTGGTCTTCGACCAGCTCTGGCAGGACACCAAGGGCAAGGGCGTCAGGGTCGCGGTGATCGACACGGGTGTCGACGACACGAACCCGCAGCTGAAGTCCGCCGTCGACCGGGCGGCCGGGGCCGATCTGCTGCCGGTGCCGAAGGACGGGTCCCAGGACCCGGACGCCTCGAAGGGCAAGGGCAAGGGCAAGCCGAGCGGCGGTGACGGCACCAACGACGTCGTCGGCCACGGCACCAAGGTCGCCGGCATCATCGCGGCCCGCCCGCGCTCGGGCACGGGGTTCGTCGGCCTCGCCCCGGAAGCGACGATCATCCCCATCCGGCAGAACGACGACAAGGGCACCGGCACCGCCACGACGATGGCCGCGGCCATCCGCCACGCCATCGCGCAGCACGCCCGGGTCATCAACATCTCCCAGGACACCGCCAAGCCCCTGCGAGCCGACTCCGACCTGGCACTCGCGGTGACCGAGGCGCTGAACAAGGACATCGTCGTGGTCGCGTCGGCCGGTAACGACGGGCTCGCGGGCGCGGTCAAGGTGACGTACCCGGCCGCGTACAAGGGCGTCCTGGCGGTGGCCGCCTCCGACCGCAACGACGAGCGGGCGCCGTTCTCCCAGACCGGCGACTTCGTGGGGGTCGCGGCGCCGGGCGTCGACATGGTGTCCACCGTCCCCAAGGGCGGCCAGTGCGTCGACAACGGCACCAGCTTCTCCGCCCCCTACGTCGCCGGAGTCGCCGCGCTCCTGCGGGCGAAGCACCCGGGCTGGAAGCAGAACCAGGTGGTGGCCCAGATCGAGCAGACCGCGGAACGCGCGGTCAACGGCCGGGACAAGTTCGTCGGGTGGGGGGTGGTCGACCCGGTGCGCGCCCTCAACGACGACGAACATCCGGTGAACGCCCCCTCCCCTGACCGCGCGGTATCGAATGGTCCCGCAGGACCGGAACCAATCGCGCTCCAGATGGGTGAAACAAGGAAGGAACGCATCGCCCGGATCTCAACCTACGTGCTGGCTACCACAGGCCTTCTCGTGGCAGTGATCGCGGGCGCCGCGATCGTGTTGCGGGACCGTCGCAGCCGCGTAATTAGGTGAATATCCAACAACTCAAGTCAAGACTAAGGCTGTTGGATTGCGTGGCGGCCGCAGCTAAACTGATAATTGACAACTTTGGTCCGATGTACGCGTGGTAGCGACAGGCAAGCAGCCCGCGACATCCGATTCATGGGGGAAGGTGCGTTATGACAGACAAGCTCAAGCACTCAGCTGATCAGATTGACAGTCTGATCCGCGAGCTCGGCAACATGCACGACACACTCCAGGGCAGGATCACGCACCTCAACGGGGTCATCGACGCCGTGGAAGGTCACTGGAAGGGTGTCGCGGCCAACGCGTACAACGGCCTCCAGACGCAGGTCAACCTCGACGTGCGGGACCTGAAGGATCTCCTCGACTTCACCCAGGAAGCCGTCCGGATGAGCAAGGACGGCTTCGACGCGGAGGAGGTCGAGCAGCTCAACAAGTTCAAGGGCATCGACGGCGTCGGCAACACGGGCAGCAACGGAGTCCTGGACCGGTTCCAGGTCTCCTAGTAACCCGCCCTCGCAGCCCGCCCTCACTTCGCCTCGCATCAGGAGACCGTTCCATGGAGATTACGTACTCAGGGGTCGTAGAAGCCTCGAACCAGGTCAAGTCGACCGCCAACACCATCAAGGGTCAGCTCGACGACCTCAACAGCAAGGTCAAGGCCGTCGTCGCCACCTGGGACGGTGAGACGCAGCGCGCGTTCTACGACCGCCACAGGGGCTGGGACGTCAAGGTCAACCACATGCACGAGACGCTGCTGACGATCTCGACGAGGCTCATGGAAGCCACCGAGGGCTACCGGGCGAACGACCTCGCCCAGTCCCGGCGCTTCCAGGGCTGACCCAAGCTCAGATGAATCACGACGGAACCGGCACGATGTGGATGTGGGATGCGGCCGACGCACCCCACATCCACGCCTGCGGTTCCGCGGCACTTTAGGGGAGGTGCTTGCATGAGACCTGAACTTCCGGGCGACGGGTCACCCGCGTCCGATCTGGACACGCCCAGCGAGTCTCTGCAGAAGTTCAAGATTCGCGTGGACAAGCTGCTGACGAAGCTCGAAGGCTCACCGGCCGCGCACGGCCGCATCACCGAGCAGAAGGTCAGCAGAACCGCCTACGGCAGCAGCGACTTCCCGGAGGCCGTGGGGCTGGACATGGCCTACACAAAGGTGCACGAGCGCTTGACGCTGCTGTCCAAGACGCTCAGCGATCAGCTTGAAGCGATGGGCATCACCGTCGACCTGGCCGACCGCGGCTACGAGAACGTCGACCAGGAACACTCCGAGCGTCTGCACGCCATCCAGCAGCGCACCGAGATCTACTACAAGAAGCCGGACACCGGCAAGGATCCCGGAGCGCACGGAGGCGACAAGGGCAGCACCGGCGACGGTTCGTCCAGCGGTTCAGACGGCTTGTAACACGTAGAAGTGAACGGGGGACAGGGATAACCATGGGCGAGAAGCTGCCACCACTCAACGCCTGCTACAACACCACCAACTTCGAGCAAGCGTCGTACCAGGAGATGCTCAACATGGTCCGCGGCGTCGACGCCGCGGCGATCATGGCTCGCGGCACGGCTCTCGTCGACGCGCAGACCGAGATCGAGAAGATCGGCACCGAGCTCAAGGAGCACGTCGGCCGTACCACCTGGAAGGGCGCGGGCGGTGATGCCTTCCGCGAGTGGGGCGACGGATTCGCCAAGGAGACCCTGAAGCTGGCCGACTACGCGGGCACCGCGGGCACCTCGCTGCAGACGGCCGGCCAAGCCCTCAGCGAGGTGGCCAAGGTGGTTCAGGGACACCCTGACGCCGTGTCGATGTGCTACGCGGACGAAGCGAAGGAAAAGGCCCGGCTCAAGGCCGTCGAGACGGCGCGGAACGAAGCCATTCCGCAGATGAACAAGCTCGCCTCGTACTACCTGATGGCCCAGCAGTCGATCTCCTCGCAGGAGGAGCCGAACTTCAAGCCGCTGCCGAAGGCAGCGCTGCCGGATCGTTCGTACGACGACTGGAAGGCGGGCTACGGCTCTCCTGGGAATAGTGCCGGCAGTACGGACTCGGTGACAGGTGCGCAGACCGGCAACGCGTCGAGGGTCGATCATCATTACTCCACCGTGGGTCCCGATGGTGTCAGCTCGTCTTCCCCGGACGGCACACCCGTGGCACACACGCCGCAGCATGTCTCCGCAGTGCCCGGGGCCCCGGACAACACGGGGACGAACATCGACACGGTGACGATGCCGCAGGCCCCGAACCCCACGGTCCCGCCCACGGGCGGTCCCGTGCCGCAGGGCCCGGGGGGCGGCGGGCACCAGACGCCTCTTCCGCCGGTGATCCCCCCGCGTACGGGACCGGTCGGTCCCGGAGGCGGCCCGGGGCGTACTCTGCCCACGGCGCCGGGTGGCAGGAGTGACGTCGGACGCGTGCGGCCGCCGACGGGCAACCCTGACAGGAGCACCGTGTCTCCGACGGGCACCCCCGGCAGGGGTGGCGTCGAAGGAGCCCGGCCTCCCATGGGCACGCCCGGCAGGGGCGGCGTCGAAGGTGTACGGCCGCCCATGAACACCCGGACCGACACCGGCATCCACGGCGGTACGCCGGCTCAGGGTGGCCGGGGTGGGGTCGGCCCGGCCCGGGGCACCGGGCGCGGGACGGTCATCGGTGGGGAGAAGCCGTCGACCTTGACCGGCCGCGGAATGATGCAGGGCCACGCCGGTGGCGCGCCCGGGATCGCCGGGGGCCGGGCCGGGTCCACCCGCCCCGGTGGCAACGGGCAGCGCCTGGTCAACGAACCGGGCGGCACCGTGCGGGCACCACGCGGCACGCAGTCGGGGGCCGGCGGGGAGTTCACCCCGGGCGGCACCGGGCTCGTCCGCGAATCGCCGCGACAAGGCGGAGCGATGGGCTCGATGGGTGGCGCGATGGGCGGGTCCCAGGCCAAGCGGCGACGTCCGCAGCGGCGTGACGGCGAGATCCCGGACTATCTTGCCGAGGACGAAGAGACCTGGGGCACGGGGGACGACGGCATTGTTCCCCCCGTGATCGACTAGAGCCGGTTCCGGAGCAGCGACGCCGGACGGCGGACAGAGAACGAGTGGGTGGCATGAGGTCAACGGTCAGGTGTCACCGCAGGCGAGCGTCGGCGGTGGTGTCCGCGCTGGGTTCCCTGCTCCTCCTCGGTGGCGCCATCGCCCCGGCCGCGTCCGCGGACACCATGCGCGACCGCGAGTGGTACCTGGACCGGATGCAGGCCGCCGAGATGTGGAAGGTCAGCACCGGGAAGGGGATCACTGTCGCTGTTCTCGACAGCGGCGTTATCCCTTCCGTTCCTGAAATGACGGGGAAAGTTCTGACTGGGAAGAACTTCGTCGAACCTCAGCGGGGCGCACACAAGGACAAGAGCGGGCATGGCACGGCCATGGCGATGCTCATCGCGGGGAACGGGGTGAACGGTTCAGGCGTGAAGGGTCTTGCACCGGATGCTCGCATCCTCCCCTTGACCGTTTTCGGATCCAGTAAGGAATCGGGCACCAATAGCATCCCGGCTCTCGTCGCGGCCATCCGATATGCCGCTGACAGTGACGCCAAGATCATCAACATGTCCCTGGGCTTCGAGGACTTCGAGCTCGAAGGGAGCGAGCAGGCCCAGATCCAAAAGGCAGTGGATTATGCCGTGGGGCGCGGGAAGCTGCTTCTGGCAGCGACCGGTAACAGGGGCGACAAAGAGAACAACGTCTCGTACCCGTCGGCAAGCGCCGGCGTCGCGGGTATCGGGGCCGTCGACAAGACGTCCTCGGTCACGAAGTACTCGGTGTCAGGCCCTCAAGTGGCGCTTGCCGCACCGGGCGAGGAAATCCCGATCCTCTGTGGAGGCGGTCAGGCGGGCTACTGCAACAGCGGCGGCACCAGCCAGGCGACCGCCATCGCCTCCGCCTCCGCAGCCCTGATCTGGTCCAAGCACCCCTCCTGGACCGGCAACCAGGTCCTCCGCGTCCTGATGAACACCGCGGGCAAGCCGACCAAGGGCAAGGTCCCCAGTCGCTACATCGGCTACGGCACGGTCCGCCCCCGGCTGGCCGTCCTCGGGGACCCCGGAGATCCGGGCCCCGCCGATGTGAACCCGCTGGTGGCCGCCCGGACCCCGAAGAAGTCCCCGTCCCCCTCGGCGTCCGCGTCGAAGGTCGGCGGTTCCGGCTCCTCGAACGCTTCGAAGCAGCCCGCGTCGTCCGCAGCCTCCGAGAAGTCGGACGACGGCAAGGGCGTAGGCGCGATCGTCTGGATCATCGTCGGAGTCGGTGTGGTGGTCGTTGTCGGCGCGGTGCTCCTGCTGCGCCGGAGAACCGCCGGTACCCGGCGCTGACCGTGCCATCGTGCACCCACCATCCCATCATTCCAACGGCACCTGTACGCGCACAGGCCAGGAGGAGGCATTGTGAACGACGAATTCATAGACGGCCTGCGGCAGTTCCAGCAGCAAGCCCTGAACCTGCAGAGCATGATGACGGACATGCAGCAGCGGATGCCCCAGGGCGTCGAAGGGACGGACGCCCAGGGCGCCGTGACCGTACGGCTGGCGACGGACGGGCTTCCGGAATTCATCAGGGCCGCATCGGACTGGCAGCGCAGGCAGGAACCCGAGGCTGTCGGTGCCGCCGTCAGTGAGGCTTATGGAGCGGCCATGAGTCAGCAGATGACGGCATGGGCCCAGGCTTTCGAGGACAGCGACTGGCAGGGCAAGGCGGACCGACTGGACAGCCAGTCCGCTCAACCGGAGGCCTCGGCCGATCCCGCAGCGCAGCCCGACATTCCTGAGCGGGACCTGCGCTATGTCGTCTCTCGTCCCCTCGATGTGCTGGCCGAGGATGTCCTTTCGGCCTTTGACGCGGTGGACCGGATGGACGAGACGGCGTCCGGGCCGGCCGAGGTCGAGGGGACGTCCGCCGGCCGCTATGTGACCCTCGCGGTGACCAAGGGCGCTCTGCGCTCCTGTGAGGTGGATCGGCGGTGGGCGCAAGGACAGTCGTACATCCAGCTGAACCAGGCCTTTGAAGAGGCACTCAGCGATGCCCGGGACAAGCTGAGCAGCCTGGAGGCTGCTGACGCGGACGGCATCGCGAGCCTGCAGGTGGACAGCTTGCTTGATGAGGCGCTGGCCATACTCCAAAATCCGCAACGTTTCATTGACTGAGTTTCGAAGGGTAGGTCGAAATGGCAGATCTGAAGCACATCACCGATGCGCTGCGGTCTGAAGCGGGTATGTGGGACAAGCAGAGTGTTTCCATGGGGGAGGTGTCCCGCGCGGCTGACGGGATGAGGCTCACACGCCTTGAGGCCGGCCTGTTCCAACTAGTTGTCAGCAACTACAACGAGGCCATCGATCACATCTCGGCCCGATGCTCCGAGGGAGAAAGTCGCATGGCGGAGGTCGCGGATGCATTGATCAAGAACGCGAACGCCTACGACAATCACGAGGCGGAAACCACCAAATCCGTCGAAGACGCCTACTGATAAGAGGAGTTCGTAATGGCGTTCAATGTGGCTCAAACGCAGGCGACAACAGAGAAGTTGAACACCGGCGTTACGAAGATGTCGGCCAAGTTGGATCTCATCGGCCCGGCCGTCGAAGAGGCGATGAACCACTGGTACATTCCGGATGCCATCGCCAAGCCGGTGATCTGGGCTGCGAACAAGCTGATCGAGCTCGGATCCTGGATCCTGAACAAGGTCGTCGAATGCCTCAAGGGCGTTGCCGCGCCAGTGATGTTCTTCTTGGACGCGCAGGACTGGCAAGGGGCGTCGATCCGGGGGAAGGCCTCGGGCGTTGCCGGGAACGTTGCGGGGGAAGCGCTCAAGGCGCCCCTCAGCTGGACGGGCGAAGGCGCCACAGCGTACACCGGGGCAGTGAAGGGGCAGCCCACCGCGGCCACTCAGATCGAGACGACCTCCGACAAGCTTGCCACGGCGTTGACGGTTTGCGCAGTGGCCGGAGCGGCATTCTATCTGGCGCTGCTGGCCGTTCTGATCAAGGCCATCCTTGTCATGATCGCCGCAGCCGCTGCCGCGGCCACCGGCGTAGGGGCGCCGGTGGGCTTTGCAGCTGCCGTAGGCGAAGCGCTGTCGGATGCCGGCATCATCACCGGACTTGTGGTAACGCTGGTGGGCGTGCTCACAGCGCAGGCTACTCAAATGGCCGTTATCAAGGGTGAAGCAAACGACAGCAGCGCCTTCCCGGGAGGCAAGTGGCCGTCCGCGACTGTCTGACGCAGGTATGGTACGGCGCTGCCGAATTGATTCTGCGAGCTCGGCAGTGCTTGGCGATGCCGGGAAGGCAGGATCTTCTGAATGACGGGTGATGGTTTCGCATGTACTGGATTCGAGTACCGCTTTGGTGTGCCTCCCTGGTCTGCTTCTATGTGGTGTTCGTTGTTCAACCCGATAGCCTGCCGCTGACGATCCTTCTTTACGCCCTGTTCGTTCTCCTTCCGAGCTTTGCCGAGGGATACGCGCAGCGGCGGCGCCAGAAGGACTGGTACGGACAGTTCGGGTCCACCGACGCATTGCGGTCGATCGTGACGGACGAGGCGGAACTTCGCCGGATCCGTGACGAGAAGGGGTTGCTGGTGGCTGCCCGCCGGTTCAGGCGCCAATTTCCTCGGTGCCCCTTGCCCGAAGCCCTGAAGCTGGTTCAGTCGCTGTGACCGCTCCGCGCCCTGCCCCGCAGCCGACGGCGCTTCGCCGTCGGTGAGTTGTGCGCCGCACGTGGGGTGTCCGGGGCCCAACGAGGGAGGGGTGTTGTGTCCACACCGTTCAGCGATGTCTCCGAAGTGCTGTTTCTCCTCGCCGAGCGGGCACGGCGGGGCTGGTTCTACGTCGGCTTGGTTCTCGCCGGGGCGCTCTGTCTGATTCTCCTGGAAGTGCTGACGACAGTTGTGACCGCCTTGCTGATGGCTGATGACGTCAGGGAAACGGTGGGATTCCTGGGTGTCTTTGGGTATGCAGCAATACCGGGGTTCGCGGCGGTGGTGTCCGTGCCGTGGCTGATCGTGCTGGTAAGCCGGCGTTCGGCGCTGCGCATCGATGCGGCAGGTGTCAGCAAAGTGTGGAGTGACCGCACCCAGACCGTGCCGTGGGCTGCTATCGACAGGGTCCAGTTCAACAGCAGACGGAGCTACTTGCTGCTGGTGCTGAAGCCGGGCGGGTACCCGGCGGCGACGAACGGTGTTGTCGGGGAGCGGGCGATTCTGATCCACTCGCTCGGACACGCCCTCTGGAGCCGCCGGAGGCCGGCTCACCCTGGCTTGATCGTTGACGCGGTCGAGCGGTTCGCCCCCGGAAAGTTCAACGACCCCTGGAACCCGGGCAAGGGCCGCGCGAAAGGTGCGGGCGCCTCGGCGTAGCCGGGACGGGTGCGGTCCGGGCACCGCGCTTTTGGACTTGCAGGTCCATTTTGGTCGTCGCACAGTGGCAGAGCGCCCCGACAGCCAGGGGGCGCCCCGTCCGGTCGAACGCTGCCGGCGGTCCGGCCGCGCGGGTTCGCAGCGGCGACCAAACAATGGAGAGAACCATGTCTGTGCGGCTTGCGGGCAAGACCGCCCTTGTCACCGGAGCGACCAGCAACCTCGGGCGTGCGATCGCGGAGGCCTTCGCCACAGAGGGGGCGTACGTCGCCGTCTCGGGCCGCAGTGCCGAGCGCGGCGCGGAGGTCGTCGACGGGATCCGTGCACGGGGTGGACGCGCGGAGTTCGTACGGGCCGACCTGGACGGCAGCGCCGCCGCCTCGTGGGCGCTCGCGCAGGACGCCGCGCGGGTCCTGGGCGGACGTATCGACATCCTGGTCAACAACGCCGGTATCTACCCGCGCAACACCACGCCGACCGTCGACGAGGAGACCTTCGACCAGGTCTACGGGGTCAACGTGAAGGCCCCGTTCTTCCTGACCGCCGCCGTCGCGCCCGCCATGGTGGAGGCCGGTGGCGGGGTCATCGTCAACCTGGGTTCCTGGATCGCGCGGCTGGGCATTCCCGGCGCCCTCTACAGCTCCACCAAGGGGGCGGTGGAGACCCTGACCCGGGCCTGGGCGGCCGAGTTCGGGCCGCAGGGGGTCAGGGTCAACGCGATCTCCCCGGGCGTCGTCCAGACGCCCGCACCCGGCGAGACCCACCCCGGCGAGATCATGATGAAGGGCACCCCGGCCGGAGGGATGGGCGCCCCCGGCGACATCGCGAACGCCGCCGTCTACCTCGCCAGTGACGAGTCCTCGTTCGTGCACGGCATCGTGCTCGACGTCGACGGCGGCCGCACCACTGTCGCCGTCATCGCGGCCTGAGACGCCTGGGGGGCCTGAGCTGCCTGAGACGCCTGGGGCGCCGCCTGACACGTACGGCACGGCCCGCACGGGTGCCCCGCACACCCGGGTCACGCCGCAGGGCCGCCGCCCGCGCGGCGCAGGTCCGCGATCCCCTGGTCGAGCGCGGCGCGCAGGTGCGTGGACCGGCCCGTCGACAGCAGGATCGACACGCCTCCCTGGATCCCGGCCAGCAGCGCCGCGGCCCGCGCGTCGGCATCGACATCGGCGGGCAGCGCCCCGGAGTCCCGCAGCGCCCGGACGCCCGCCGCGAGGCTCTCCTGCCAGCGGCGCAGCAGCTCGACCACGATCGCCCGCGCCCCGGGGGTCGAGCGCCCGATCTGGTGGAACAGCGAGCCGAGCGGGCACTGGTCGCCCTGCGCCTCGTAGCGCTTGATCACCGCGTCCCGCCACTGCTCCCAGGACTCCCACGAATCGAGGCGGCCCAGGTAGGGCTGCTGGTCCTCCAGGACCTGGTCCGCCTCGAACTGGGCTACGGCGACGAGCAGTTCGTCCTTGCCCGCCGGGAAGTAGTGGAAGAGCTGGCTCTTGCTGGTGCCGGTCCGCGCCATGATGTCGTCCAGGGTCGCCCAGGCGACGCCCCTCTCCCGCAGCACCGCTGAGGCCCCCTCGACGATCCGGCTCCGCGTCGCCTTTCCCTTCGCCGTCAGCTTGCTGGGCATGCCACACCTCCGCTACTAGAATGGACCATATGGTCCATTCTAGTAGCGGAGGTGTGGGCGTGGAGTGCACGACCAACCCGCGCGATCTTGGCCGACCCTGCCATTCGCTCGAAGAGCAAGCATGCGCCGGGCTGTATCGGTCGTGGACGTGATGACAGACTTCTCCCGTTCGATCTCCTCGCCCTGTGCTTCGATGAACCGGCGTGCGCCGTCCTTTTGAGCCCCCTGCTCCTCCGGGCTCATCTGTTCCCAGTTTTCTCGGAAGGTGCGGACCCACTCTCCCGACGCTTCCGAATAGGCAGGAACCCGCAGTGCTTCGCGCCGGGGCGCACAGGGTCCATCCTGTGCGCGCTTTCAAAGAACGAAACCCCGATCGCCCCAACCGTACGGACTACCGATACCGGTCTCAGGCATCCTCGATCTTTTGGGCCATCGGGCTTTTCGCCCTTACCGGCTGGATTGGGCTGATTACTTCCGCTATTACGGGAGATTTCGCCATCATCTTCGTAATCCCCATCGGTTTGCTCACTGTCGCGGCGGCGTTGGCGTTCTACGGCCTACGGCACCAGAGGTTCGGTTTCACTGTGCTGGCGGTCGCTGTGACGCTGGGTGGCATGGGCTGGCCCCGATTCACCGAATGACCGACCGGACAGGAGCTCGTCCAGCCGCCCTGGGTGTGGCCCCCTCATCCCCGCACCCGAGGCTTCTCAGCCCACCGCTCAGTCCAGGTCCGTCGGCAGCCAGCCCGTCTGGATCAGGGAGGGCGCGCTGCGGCGGGAGACGAACAGGCCCCGGCCCGGAGGCAGCGGGCGGGCCTTCACGTCGCCGAGGAGTTCGCCCTCGCCGGGGTGGCCGGACAGTACGACGCCCTGGGCGCCCAGCTCCTTGAAGCGCTGGATGAACTGCTCGTACGAGGAGCGGCCGGCTCCCGCGCTGTTGCGGGCGATGATGAAGTTCACCCCGGCGTCGCGGGCGTACGGCAGGTTGTCGACCAGCATCGCCATCGGGTTGTTGGAGGACGTGGCGACCAGGTCGTAGTCGTCGACGATGATGAACGCCCTCGGCCCCCGCCACCAGCTGCGGTTGCGCAGCTGCTGCGGGGTCACGTCCGTGCCGGGGATGCGGCTGGTGATGAGGGTGTTCATGTCGTTGAGGTACGTCTCGAACGCGTTGTGCGTCGTCGCGTAGCCGACCAGGTACGGCTCCGGCACGCACTCCAGCAGGCTGCGCCGGTAGTCACCGACGCAGATCAACGCCTCCTCCGGGGTGTACCGCTCGGTGATCTGCTTGATCAGCAGCCGCAGCAGCGCGGTCTTCCCGGATTCCGACTCACCGAAGACCGCGAACAGCGGGTCGGTGTCGAAGTCGACCAGGACCGGGGCGAGGTTCATCTCGTCGATGCCGATCGCGATGCCACCGCTGGACCGCTCCGGGCCGCTCGGCAGCTCGCGCGCGGACAGCTTCCGGGGCAGCATCCGGACCTGCGGGGCGTGCGGACCCGGCCAGTTGTCGACCGAGGCGCGGACGAAGGCGGCGGTCCCTTCCGACAGGTCGTCGCCGGCCCCCGCGGTGTCGTCGATACGCGGCAGCGCGCCCATGAAGTGGAGCTTCTCCGCGGTCAGGCCGCGGCCGGGTGCGCCCACGGGGACGTTCACCGCGATCTTGCGGTCCAGTTCGGAGTCGGTCGGGTCACCGAGGCGCAGCTCCAGCCGGTTGAGCAGCTGGTCCTTGAGCGCCGCCCGCATCTCCATGTACCGGGCGACGGTCGCGACCAGGTGGATGCCCAGGCCGAGGCCCCGTGCGGCGATGTCCGCGACGACCGGCTCCAGGAACTCGTAGTCCGTCTTGAAGGACTGCCAGCCGTCGATGACCAGGAAGACGTCGCCCCACGGCTCGCCCGGCAGCCGGCCGGCCGCGCGGAGCTGGCGGTAGGTGGTGATCGAGTCGATGTTGTTGTCCCGGAAGAACTCCTCGCGCCGGTTGAGGATCCCGGAGACCTCGGCGACCGTACGGCGGATCTTCTCCGGGTCGAGGCGGGAAGCCACTCCGCCGACGTGGGGCAGGCCCTCGACGGCGATCATGCCGCCGCCGCCGAAGTCCATTCCGTAGAACTGCACCTCGTGCGGCGTGTGCGTGAGGGCGAAGGAGCCGATGAGGGCGCGGAGCAGGGTGGACTTGCCGGAGCGGGGGCCGCCGACGATCAGCATGTGACCGGCCGCGCCGGAGAAGTCCCGCACCAGCGGGTCGCGCCGCTGCTCGAAGGGCTTGTCGACCAGGCCGAACGGAACGACCAGGGAGCCGTTCTTCCCGTACTGCGGGGCGTGGAGTCCGCGCTCGGGCGTCACCGCCAGCGGCGGCAGCATCTGGTCGAGGGACGGCGCCTCGGTGAGCGGCGGCAGCCACACCTGGTGGGCGAGGGGCCCCTGGCCCTCCAGGCGGCGGGCGATGACGTCGAGAACGGTGTCCGCCAGCGCGTCGGCGGTCCGCTGTCCGGGCGCGAGGGAGACGTCCGGGTCGGGCTCCGGGTAATGGACCGCCACCGGGGTCGCGGTGAACAGCACCGGGCGCCGGTCGATGGGCAGTTCCCCGGAGCCGGTGGTCGGGGCGACACCCGGCCGGTAGGTCCCCGACACGTAGGCGGCCTTGAAGCGGGTCATCCCCTCCGTGCCGAACTTCAGGAACCCGGAACCGGGGACCGAGGGCAGGTGGTACGCGTCGGGCACACCCAGGGCGGTACGGGATTCGGCGGCCGAGAACGTACGCAGACCGATCCGGTACGACAGATAGGTGTCCAGGCCGCGCAGCCGGCCCTCCTCCAGGCGCTGCGAGGCCAGCAGCAGGTGCACGCCCAGGGACCGGCCGATGCGGCCGATCTGGATGAACATGTCGATGAAGTCGGGCTTCGCGGTGAGGAGCTCGCTGAACTCGTCGATCACCAGGACCAGCGAGGCCAGGGGCTCCAGCGGGGCGCCCGCGGCGCGCGCCTTCTCGTAGTCGGTGAGGTTCGCGTAGTTGCCCGAGGAGCGCAGGAGCTCCTGGCGGCGCTGCAGCTCACCCGTGATGGAGTCCCGCATGCGGTCGACCAGGGTGAGGTCGTCCGACAGGTTGGTGATGACCGCGGCGACGTGCGGGAGCTCGGACATCCCGGCGAACGTCGCACCGCCCTTGAAGTCGGCCAGGACGAAGTTGAGGGTCTCGGAGGAGTGGGTGACGGCCAGACCGAGCACCAGGGTCCGCAGCAGTTCGGACTTGCCGGAACCGGTCGCTCCCACACACAGCCCGTGCGGCCCCATGCCCTCCTGCGCGGCCTCCTTGAGGTCGAGCATGACGGGCGAGCCGTCCTCACCGATCCCGATCGGCACCCGCAGCCGGTCGGCCGTCGAACGCGGCCGCCAGACGGTCGCGGTGTCGACCGCGGCCGGGTCACCGATGCCCAGCAGATCCGTGAAGTCCAGGTTGGCGAGCAGCGGCTCGTCGTCCTCCGCGCCGATCCCCATCCGCAGCGGGGCGAGCTGGCGGCCCAGCGCCTCCGCGGTCTCGACCGGCAGCAGGTCGGGCGTGCCGTGGTAGATGGCCGCCGCCGACTCCAGCCGCAGCCGGCCCGGCCGTACCGCTATGTGCAGACCGCCGCGGGGCTCGTCCAGCTCCTCCGGGACGATCTCCACGACGGTCACGCCCTGGAGCCCCTCCGGAGAGGCGAGCAGCGACTCCGCCGGTACGAAGGTGCCGTCCAGCACGACGACGACGTGCGGCTGGTCCAGGAGCGGCGCCCCCTCGCGGTTGAACCTCGACCGGCCCGACAGGCGGTCTTCGAGCAGGGCCTCGACCTCCATCAGGTTGTCACCGAACAGCCGCTTCGTACCGGCCCCGTCGGAGGATCCCGGTACCTGGGCGTGCGGAAGCCACTTCGTCCAGTCCCACTGGTCCGTCACGTCCCGGGATGCCGCGACCGCGACCAGGAGGTCGTCGGGCGAGTGCAGCGCGACGAGCCCGGCCACCATCGCGCGGGCGGAATCGCGTACCGAACCGGGCTCGCCCGACACCACGACGTGGTAGAAGGCGCGCAGCGACACCGCCATGGGGAGCCGGTCGAGCGAACCGTGCGCGGCGAGGAACTGGTGCATCGCACCGGCCGACAGCGGCTCCAGCTCATCGAGCGGCGCGGTGCTCGGAGCCACCAGCGGAGTCCACAGCTGCTGCGGTCCCAGACCGATGCGGACCTGGCCGAAGTCCTTGTCGGCGATCCGCCGCTCCCACAGCCGGCTGCCCTCTGCGACCAGTGACCAGAGCTGGTCGGGGTCCGGGTGGAGGTAGAACTGCGCGTCCCGCTGGGTCCGCGCGGTGCGGCGCACCTTGCGCCGGGTCTGCGCGAGGTACTTCAGGTAGTCCCGGCGACCCTCCGACGCCTCGCCCTGGCTGCCCTTGCGGGCCCGCATCACCTGTGCGATCGCCATGGCCACGGTCGACAGCAGCATCATGACGCCCATGATCTTCATGAAGGGCTGTGAGCCCGGCATGAAGAAGAACACCACGGACGAGCCCATGCCGAGCATCGGCAGCAGCTGCATCGCCATGCCCTCCTGCTGCCCGCGCGGGAGCTCAGGAGGCGATTCGAGCCGGAGCTCAGCCGTGGATGTCTCAGGTGGCATGGCGCGCGGCTGGCGCTTGACGACAATCTGGGTCACCGGCGAATCAATCCCTCAGTGCGGCCCGGAGAGTTGCGGGCCGGCACCCCCGTGGCAGCGACCTACCTCCGCGCGCCGACAATCCTACGTGTAGACCATGGGAGGGACCCCGATAGGGTGGCGCCCTTGGCCTGGAGCGTGGTGTACAGCGAACGAGGGGGAAGCATCAGGTGAGTTCGACCCTGACAACCGGTTTTTGCCGAGTAACGGTCGTGGCGCCGGACAGCCGTATCGATGTCGCCCTGCCGGACGACGTCGCCGTCGCGGACCTTCTTCCGGAGATCCTGCGGCTGACCGGCCAGGTCACACCGCCGGGGGCGCCCCCCGGCTACCACCTGGCCCGCCGCGACGGCACCCTCCTGGACGCCACCCACCCGCTGTCCGTTCAGCGGGTCCTGGACGGTGACGTCCTGCGGCTGCGGCCCTTCGCCGAATCGCTCCCGCCGGCCGTCTTCGACGACGTGTCCGACGCCGTCGCGTCCGCCGTCCGCCGCGACCGCGCACTCTGGAGCGATCAGCTGTTCGGCGTCTCCGGGCTCTTCGGCGGCGCGCTTCTCCTCGTCCTCATGGGCTTCGTGCTCTGGTTCGCGGACCCGGTCAAACACGACATGCACGGACTGCCGGGCATCGTCGCCGCCGCCGTCGGCGTACTGCTTGTCACGCTCGCCGGTATCAGGGCACGGAGTTACGGGGACCGGGCCTCCGCGGTCGCGCTCGGCCTCGCCGCTCTGCCGCACCTGATGATCGCCGGGTCCGGGCTCCTCGCGCTCGACCCGGGCACCGGTATCGGACGCCTCCAGTTCCTGCTGGGCTGCGCCGCGGTGCTCCTCGTCTCCGCCGGGCTCGTCGCCGCGATGCCGAGCGGCGACGCACCCTTCGTCGCCATCGTCTTCGCCTCCGCGGTCGGCACCCTCGCGACGTTCTGCGCGATCCTCACCGATTCCAGCCCCAGCGAGACCGCCGGCGTCTGCGCGGTCGTCGCGATCGGCGCCGTGGCCTTCCTGCCCGGCCTCTCCGCCCGGGTGGCCCACCTGCCGATCGGCTACGCCGCCCCGCGCCCCACGACGGACGCCGACCTCGACAACGAGACCGGCGTCGTCGGGGACCCCGACCCCGTGGACGCCGAACGCATCGCGGCGCAGGCCCGGCGCGGGCACGAACTGCTGCTGGGTCTCGTCGGAGGCTGCTGCGTCGTGGTCGTCGCGTCCGCCGCCGTCCTGGGCTTCTCCAGCAACGTCTGGGGCCAGACCCTCGCGCTGGTCGCCGGCCTCGCCATGCTGCTGCGGGCCCGCCTCTTCCGCTACACCGCGCAGGTCGTCGCCGTACTGGGCGCGGGCCTCGCCGCCCTGGGCCTGCTGGTCCTCGGCCTGTCGCTCAACCCGCCGACCGACGCCGTCATCAAGCTCCTGACGGAACACGACCGGGGCCCGCTCGACATCCGCACCCTGTGGCTCGCCGCCGCCGTCACGGCCGGTGCCGCGCTGATGGTCGGCATCGCGCTGATCATCCCGAAGAAGGGGCTCTCACCCTTCTGGGGCCGCCTCTCCGACCTGGCCGAGGTCGTCCTCCTCCTCGCGCTCGTTCCGCTGTGCCTGGCCGTGCTGGACGTGTACTCCTCGGCGCGGGGGATGACGAGCTAGCCGAAGGACGGGTGAACGGGCCGGCATCGGTCCCTCACCCGGACGACGGCCAGAAGTCCGTCGTGTGCGGGGTCCCGTCGAGCGTGGCGTCGACCCGGCCCCGGATGTAGTCGCCGGTCATCGGGCAGTCCAGCGCCCTGTCGGTACGGCAGCCGAGCATGTGGTCGAGCACCGCGACCGCGCCCCGCATCCTCTGGATCTTCTCCAGCATCGCGTCCCGCCGGGCCGCGATCAGCTCCAGGCGGTCACCGACCCGCTCGCTGTCGACGATCGTGCTCGTCTCGGTGAGCGTGAGCATGCCGTCCTCGTGCCAGAGCTGCGCGTAGGCGAGCCCGGCCAGGTCCTCGCGGCTGTACTGGCGTACCCGGCCCCGGCGTTCGCTGTGCCGGACCAGCCCCCGGTCCTCGTAGAACCGCAGGGTCGCGACCGTCAGGCCGAACGCCTCGGCGACCTCACTGATCGAGTACAGCCTCTCCTCGGACATCGCGCACACCTCCGGGTTGCGCTCAAGTTTACTTGAGCGTGAACCCTGGTGGCATCGCCCGCCACCGGAAGGTTCCCGTGTCCGCTCCCACCCCGGCAGTCCGCCCCGCCGATCCGCCCGCGCGGCCCGCCACAGGTGCGCCCTTCCGCACGACGCTCTCGGCCGCGGTGCTCGTCACCGGATTCGTGCTGCTCAGCCTCAACACCCGGGTGGCGTTCGGCCAGCTCGGCCCGCTCGCGCCGGTCGCGGGTTTCTCCACCGGGGCCGTGACGCTCCTGGGCCTGATACCGCCGCTCTGCATGGGCCTCTTCGCCCCGCTCGCCTCGGTGGTACGACGCCGGTTCGGCGAGGAGCGCGGACTGTTCGGGGCGAGCGTGCTGCTGCTCGCCGGGGCGGTCGTACGCATGCTGGGTCTGCCCGGTCTGTTCGCCGGCACCGTGCTCGTCAGCATCGCGACGGCCGTCGTGAACGTGCTGGTCCCGGTGTTCGTGCGCAGCAGGTTCCAGCACCGCAGGGTCGGCGTGATGATGGGCGTCTACGCGCTGTCGATGGGCGCCGGCTCCGCGCTCGTCGCGGCGTTGACGGTGCCGGTGTGGCAGGCGGGCGGGCACTCCTGGGAGCTCGCCATCGGCCTCGCGGTGATCCCGGCGGCCCTGGCGGCGGCCGGGATCGCGCCGCAGCTGGGCCATGCGCGCGGCCGGCGGACGGGGCGGCCCGGTACGGGACGCGGTACGGAGGCGGTACCCGGTACGGGCGCGGGCGGCGGGAAGAGCGCGCCGGTCACGGTGGATGCCGGCGGGCGCGGACTCGTGTGGAGCCTGACGGCGTTCTTCGGGTTCCAGACCCTGCTCTTCTACACCACGCTGGCCTGGCTGCCCGCGATCCTGGTGGACGCGGGAGTCGCAGGGACGGTCGCGGGCGGCATGCAGTCCCTGTTCATCCTGGGCGTCGCCGCCGGAGGCTTCCTGCTGCCCGTCCTGGCCGCCGCCCGTACCGATCAGCGCCCGCACCTCGCCGCGGTCGTCCTGGTCTGCGCGCTCGGATACGCCGGTCTGCTGGTCGCGCCGGGAGCCGCTCCCGCCCTCTGGGCGCTCGTCCTCGGGGCCGGGCTCGGCGGCGGCCAGGCGGTGGCCGGTGTCCTCTACGTGAAGCGCGGACGGGACCACGAACACGTGGCGGCGCTGTCCGCGTTCGCGCAGACCGGGGGCTATCTGCTCGCCGCCACCGGGCCGGTCGCCGCGTCCGTGCTGCACACCGCGACCGGTGCGTGGACCGTGCCGCTGCTGGTCCTGACGGGCGCTCTCGCGCTGAGCCTGGTGGCAAGCCTGCGCGCGGGACACGACAAGCGGTGACCGGCGGGGGCCGATGGCTCAGCCTCTTGTTCCTCTGATTCCTCGGAGCGAGGATCTTGCGCGCAAATTCCCCTGCTCATGCGTGTTCTATGTGATAACTCTCTTTGATAACTGGGAAGTTGGCTTCGTAGGTTCGGCCCGGCTCGAATGTCCGGGTCTGAGGGAAGGGCTCTGGATTCGAACTCGTCACTCATTCCGCGGCGTCGGTCGGGAAGCGTCGGCCTCGAAGTCTCCGCGGTGGGACTCGGCTGCATGGGAATGAGCCAGACCTACGGAGTTCCGGACGACAGGGAGTCGATCGCGACGATCCACCGGGCACTCGAACGAGGCTGCTTCTTCTTCGACACCGCGGAGTCGTACGGCCCCTTCGCCAATGAGGAACTTCTGGGCCGCGCGCTCCGCGGCCGCCGCGACGAGGCGGTCATCGCGACGAAGTTCGGGTGGGAGTACGAAGGAACACGACGCGGAGAGCTGAACAGCAAGCCCGAGCACATTCGCAAAGTGGTCGACGAATGCCTGGAGAGGCTGGAAACCGACCGGATTGACGTCCTCTATCAGCACCGCGTGGACCTGGAAGTCCCGATCGAGGAGGTCGCCGGCACGGTTGGTGAGCTCATCCAAGAGGGAAAGGTGCTCCACTTCGGCCTGTCGGAGGCCGGTGCGGGAACGATCGCCCGCGCCCACGAGGTCTGTCCCGTGGCCCTGCTCCAGACGGAGTACTCGCTCTGGGAGCGCCACATCGAGCAGGAGATCCTGCCGGCGGTCCGGGAGCGGGGGATCGGTCTCGTTGCCTACTCGCCCCTGGGGCGTGGGTTCCTGACCGGGACGGCGCTGCCGGCGGAGGAGTATCCGGAGTCGGACTACCGCCGCTACGACCCCCGGTTCCAGGGGGACAACTTCACCGCCAACTCGGCGGCGGCGTCGGTGGTGCGCGAAGTGGCTACGAAGCACGAGGCGACGCCGGCCCAGATCGCCCTCGCGTGGCTGCTCCACCGGGGCGAGGACATCGTGCCCATTCCCGGGACCAAGCGCAGGGTCACGCTGGAGGAGAACCTCGCGGCCGTGGACGTGGCGCTCGACGCCGAGGACCACCAGCGGCTGGACGAGGCGCTGCCTCCGGAAGCGGTGGCGGGAACCCGCTACCCGGAAGCTGTCATGCATATGAACGGCCGCTGACGGTCGTTGGCGGGAGAGCCTCAGCCGAACCGCTCGTGGTCCTCCAGCACCGCGTCGATCACCCGCAGTTCGTTGGCGGCGCCCACCGGGTCCGTACCGATGCATCCCGTCAGGTTCAGCAGCGACTTCCACAGCGACCACCCGCGGGCCCGTGCCCAGGTGCCGGAATCCTGGCCGACCGCGTGCCGGAACGCCTCCCGGCTCTCGCCGGAGAACAGCCCCCACGCGATCACCAGATCACAGGCGGGGTCACCGACCCCCGACGTACCGAAGTCGATGACGGCCGTCAGCTCACCGCCGTCCACGAGCAGGTTGCCGGAGGCGATATCGCCGTGGAACCACACGGGCTCCCCGCGCCAGGGCGCTGCGAGCGCCGCCTCCCGGACCGCGCGGGCCCGCCCGGTGTCCACGTGGCCCTCCAACGCGGCCAGGCAGCGCCGGGTCTCCGCGTCGTAGTGGGCGGGCGAAGCGCCCCGGTACCAGCTGTGCTCCCCGGCGGCCGGCCCGTCGGTCGCATCGCACCGCTGGAGAGCGAGGACGAAGTCCGCCACGGAGCGCGCGAACCGGGGAACGTCGTCGATACGGTCGAGGGCCGCCGTCTCACCGCGCAGCCAGCGGCGGACCGACCACGGATACGGATAGCCCTCGCCCGGAGCGCCCAGGGCCAGCACCGGGGGAACGGCGACCGGCAGCGAAGGGGCGAGGCGCGGCAGCCAGTGGTGCTCCTTCTCCACGGCGGGGACGTAACCGGCCGCCGTGGGCAGCCGCACCGTCATCGCGTCGCCCAGGCGGTACGTCCGGTTGTCCCAGCCGTCCACCGCCACGGGCGTCACCGGAAGACCGCTCCAGTGCGGGAACTGGGCGTCGATCAGGCGTTGCACGAGCGCGGCGTCGATTCCGGCGCGGCCGTCGGGGTGGGGGGATGCCATCCGGCGATCATCACGCCGCACGATCGGCCGAAGCAACCGGATTTGGCCCGACGGCGCGGTTCACGCCGAGTGCTCCTCCCGGATGTCCTCGATGAACGCGGTCCAGGCGATGGGCCCGAAGGTGAGCGCGGGTGCGGTGGGGGTCTTGCTGTCGCGTACGGGGACGAGGTCGGGGAAGGTGTCGGAAACCTCGACGCAGTTTGTGCCGCCGCCGTCGCTGTAGCTGGACTTGCGCCAGTTTGCGGCGGAGAGGTCGAGCGTGTGGTTCATGGTCTGTGCTCCTCCAAGACGCCCCGGATGAAAGCCAGCGAGTCCGACGGGGACAGCGCCCGATCTCGGACCCGATCGTAGGACAGCCGATAGTCGGCGACCTTGTCGGCCTCGTCGATCAACTCGCCGAATCCGTTGCCTTCCACGTAGGCAACGGAGCTGCCGTCCCGTGCCCACAGCAACCACAAATGACTGCCCATGAGGCCGTGGATTCCCGCGGTGAACGGGAGGACTTGAAGGACGACGGACGGCAGCTGGGTGACCTTGACCAGATGCGCCAGCTGGTCCACCCAGACCCCCGGATCGGCAGTCGGCCGACGGAGAGCGACTTCGTCCAGAATCACCCGCACCTGGGGTGCTGGGTTGCGGTACAGCAGCTCCTGGCGACTCATACGCGCGGCGACCTGCTCCTCGATCAACTCCGCCTTGTCATCCGCTGTCTGTGACGCCGACAGCACCTCGCGCGCGTACTCCTCCGTCTGAAGCAGGCCCGGAACGGCCAGCTGATACATCCACATGATGCGGGCCACGTTCTCCAGCCGCATGAACTCCTTGTACCGGTCCTTGAAGACCTCCTTGCGCGCCACCTTCCAGAGCTGCACCAGCAGCCCCCCGGAGTCGTAGAACCGGTCCAGGTCCTCCATCACCGCCAGCTTGGACAGGCGTTGGCTGACCTCCAGGCGGTACAGGTAGCTCTTGTCGTAGCGGGTCTCCTCGGCGAGCTGGCCGAGGGACCGGCCCGACTTCTCGCGCAGGTACCGCAGCGCCCGCCTGAGCGCGGCGCGGCCGGACTCCTCGTCGGTGGTGGTCAGTTCAGTCATCAACGGCCCTCCGTTGTCCTGTGCGCGGGCAATCGCGTGCCCCTGTCCGAGCGTACGGCGCAGTCGTAATCATCGAGTCACGATCCGTCATCGCCACCCGATGGTGGGACGCCCCCCACCGCGTCAGGAGCAGTCATGGCCCACCTCCCTCCCCGCCTCCTTCCCTGGCTCTCGCCGGAGGGCAAGCCGTGCTGGCTGAGCACCGACGATCCCGACAGCCGGATGTCGCGGCTCGCCGATGACATGGAGGACGAGCAGATGGAGTGCGGCGAGCAGGTCTGCGCCGGGGCGCGGGCCGTGCTGGCGGACCGGGCGGCGGGGGAGCGGGCGGTGCGGTTCGCGCTCAGCCGGGCCACGGAGTCGCTGGCGGACGTACTGCGCATCGCGCACAGCAGGGGGCTTCGGACGCAGCGGGAATCCCCGGCGAATGCCGCGCAAAACTGAACCGAACCGCCACTTCGTACATACTGTTCCGCCCCCTTGACCACATGGCCGTTCGATTACAGTGCTGCGCAGTTACCGCGCGGTCACACCTGGGCGGTCCTACGGGGAGGGGCACGGTGAGCACAGGGACCACGGCTGTCTGGGGCCGTGCCGAACAGCAGGACTTCCGCAGCCGGGTACGGGGAGCGCTGCTCGGCGGCGCCATCGGGGACGCGCTCGGCGCGGGCGTCAGCGGGCTCTCGCTGGAGGAGATCCGCGAGGCGCACGGCCCCGACGCCGTCACCGATCTCGTCCCCGCGCACGGCGGACGCGGCCTCGTCACCGCCGTCACCCAGCTCAACCTGTTCACCGTGGACGGGCTGATCCGCGCCCAGGTCCGCCGCGACATCGGCGCCTGGCACCCGCCCACGGATCTGCACCGGGCGTACCTGCGGTGGGCCGCCACCCAGCACGACTGGGGACCCGACGAGCGCCGCAAGGACAACGGCTGGCTCGCCGGGCAGGAATGGCTCTACGCGCGCCGCGCCCCCACCCGGGAATGCCTCAACGGCCTCGGTGACACCGTCATGGGCACCCTCGACCGGCCCAAGAACCCCGCCGCGCACGATGCGGCGCCGCTCACCCGGTCCGCGCCGTTCGGGCTGCTGGTCGGCTGGGAGCCGCAGCTCGTCCTCCAACTGGCCGTCGAGTGCGCCGCCCAGACCCACGGCCACCCCACCGCCCTGCTCTCCTCCGGCGCCCTCGCCGTGATGGTGCACGGGCTGGCACGCGGCGAGACGCTGGACGGTTCCGTGCAGCAGGCCCTCGCCCTGCTCGCGGAGCGGCCGGGGCACGAACCCGTCACAGAGGCGCTCCGGCAGGCCCTCGGCACCGTGCGGCAGGGCATACCGGGGCCCGCGCTCATCGAGTCCCTGGGCGCCACGGACTCCGCGGAGGAGGTGCTCGCCGTGGCCGTGTACTGCGCGCTGGTGGGCGAGAACATCCGGCACGGACTGCGGCTGGCCGTGAACCACGGCGGACCGTCGGCGGCGACCGGGGCCCTGTGCGGGGCACTGCTCGGCGCGCTGCACGGCGAGACCGCGCTGCCGCCCGCCTGGCTCGCGGAACTGGAGGGCCGGGCGACGCTGCTCGAACTCGCGGACGACTTCGCCATGGAGATGACCCAGGGCCCGGCCCTGCACAGCCCGGCCGCCGTCGCGGCGGGCTGGCTGGCGCGCTACCCGCGCGGCTGAGTGGTGAAGGCCCAGGGCCTGTCTTCAAACTGCCGTCTGCCGGGCGACGCCATGCACGCACTCTCGCCGCACCTGACGCCGCCCGGCCGCCCTTCGGGCAACGACGGCAGTTTGAAGACAGGCCCTAGGGCCGAAGAAGGGGTGCGGGGTGGGTTACGGGACGCCGCCGCATCCCGTGACCCACCCCGCACCCCCGTTCCGTGGAACCGCGCGGGTCAGTCCTTCGCGCCGGGCCCGCTCCGCAGGTTCTCCGTCCCCTCGGTGAGCGCCGCGTCCTGGGGGCCGGCCTGTGCCGGTACGGTCGCGCCGGTGCCGGGACCGTCGCCGTCCGTGTTGATCCGCTCGATGATCGCGTCGCGCTCCGGGGTGTCCTCCGGCTTGATGAAGCCGATGACGATGAAGAGCACCAGCGAGATCGCCAGCGGCAGGGCCACCTGGTACTGCAACGCCACGTCCGTCTTCGTCGAACCGTCGAAGTTGTAGTTGGTGAAGTAGAACGCCAGCAGCCCGGCCGCCCAGCTGACGAGCGCCGCTGTCGGTCCCGACTTACGGAACCGGCGCAGCAGGCCCAGCATGAACGGGATCGCGATCGGACCCATCAGACCGGCGACCCACTTGATGACGACGGAGATGATGTCCTTGAACGTCGGTGAGTTGATCTGGGTCGCCAGCGCCATCGACAGCCCCAGGAAGCCGAGCGTGGACAGGCGCGCGGCCAGCAGCCCGGCGCGGGCGCTCCAGTTGCGGGCGGCCTTGGAGAAGACCGGGGCGATGTCACGCGTGAAGACGGCCGCGATGGCGTTGGCGTCCGAGGAGCACATGGCCATCGTGTGCGAGAAGAAGCCGACGACGACCAGGCCCAGCAGACCGTGCGGCAGCAGCTGCTCGGTCATCAGCGCGTAGCTGTCGGAGGCGTCCGGCTTCTCCGCGTGGACCAGCAGCGGGGCGCACCACATCGGGAAGAACAGGACCGTCGGCCAGACCAGCCACAGGACTGCGGAGAGCCGGGCCGAACGGGTCGCGGAGGCGGCGGAGTCCGTGGCCATGTAGCGCTGGGCCTGGTTCCACATGCCGCCGTTGTACTCGAAGGTCTTGATGAACAGGTACGCCAGCAGGAAGGTCACGGTGTACGGGCCGGCCGTCGGGTCCGTGTGGCCCTCGGGCAGCTTGTCCCAGACCGTCCACAGCGTGCTGAAGCCGTCCAGCTTGCTCATCGCGGTGACGAGCATCGCGACACCGGCGAACAGCTGGATGATGAACTGCCCCAGCTCGGTGAGCGCGTCGGCCCACAGGCCGCCGACCGTGCAGTAGACGGCTGTGATGATGCCGGTGATGAAGATGCCCTGGGTGAGGGTGATGCCGGTGAAGACGGAGAGCAGGGTGGCGATGGCCGCCCACTTGGCGCCGACGTCCACGATCTTCAGCAGCAGACCGGACCAGGCGAGCGCCTGCTGGGTCTGGATGTTGTAGCGGTTCTTGAGGTATTCGAGCGGCGAGGCGACGTGCAGCCGTGAGCGCAGACGGTTGAGCCGGGGCGCGAAGAGCTTGGCGCCGATCCCGATGCCGATGGCGATCGGCAGCGACCACGTCACGAAGGACGTGACGCCGTACTGGTACGCGATTCCGGCGTAGCCGGTGAACATCACGGCGCTGTAGCCGGACATGTGGTGCGAGATGCCGGACAGCCACCACGGCATCTTTCCGCCGGCCGTGAAGAAGTCGCTGACGTTGTCGACACGCTTGTGGGACCAGAGTCCGATCGCGATCATCACGCCGAAGTAGCCGATGAGCACGACCCAGTCGAGACTGTTCATGTGTCCCCTCCTGGGGTCCGCCTTGTGAACGGGTACGCACTTCGTCAGTACGGCCGCTCAGCGGGGCCCCCGTGCGGGAGCGGGGACTTCGGGGATTGAACCGCCTGTTCGGTCCCCCGGTCAAGGTCTCTCGCGGTCAGAGATGTGAACGCAGATCAGTAAGCCGAACGATTTTACGGGTTCTTGACTCGCGGGGGCGTTGTCGCGAACGTGACGGCGGCCACACCATGAGCAGGCACTTCGTCAGGCTGTGCAGAGAACGAGGACACGTCCAGGAACGCCGAAGAACGCAGAGAGACCGCACGGGATGCGGGTCCCGTGCGGCCGAGAAGGAGGAGAGCTCCGTACGAGAGTCTCAGCGCATCAGCTCGCCCGCGTTGACCAGCAGCGACTGCCCGGTGATCGCCCGCGCCCGGTCGGAGGCCAGAAACACCGCGGCCTCCGCCACATCGCCGTCCGTGGCCAGCTCGGGTAGCGCCATGCGCTCGGAGAGCCTCCCCAGCACCTCGGCCTCCGACACCCCCTCGGTGTGGGCGGTGAACTGTACGTAGGCCTGTACCGGCGGCCCCCACATCCAGCCCGGCAGCACCGTGTTCACCCGGATCCGGTGCGGCCCGAACTCTCGGGCCATGGAGTACATCGCGGAGGTCAGCGCGCCCTTGGAGGCCGCGTACGCCGCCTGCCGCACCTGGGACGGCGCGGCCACCGCGGACTGTGTGCCGATGGCGACGACCGAGCCGCCGCGCTCCTTCAGGGCGGGCAGGCAGGCGCGCGTCATCCGCAGGGTGCCGAGGAGGTTGACGTCGATGACCGACTTCCAGGTGTCCAGGTCCGCGTCCTCGATGCCGCCGAAGTAACTGTCCCAGGCGGCGACATGGACGACCGCGTCGATCCGCCCGAACCGCTCGACGGCCAGCGCCGCGAGCGCCTCGCACTGCGCCTCTTCGGTGATGTCGGTCGGCAGGTGCGCGGTGTGCAGCCCCTCGGGATCGATCTCGGCGGCCGACTTCGCGAGATTGGCGGCGGTGCGCGCCCCCAGTACGGCGTTGCCCCCGTCCCGTACGACCGTGGCCGCGATCTGATGGCCGAGCCCGGCGCCCACCCCGGAAACGATGACGGTCTTCCCCGCGAGCAACATCGGCGCCTCCCGGCCCTGGCAGTTTTTCTGACGGGGCGTCAGAGTAGGTGGCTCCGGCGGAGTACGGAAGGGGAACGGCATGAGCGAGGAAACACGGGACGAGGCGGCGGGCGGGACGCGGAGCGGGACCTACGCCGAACTGGCCGCGCTGGGACCGTACGGGGTCCGTCCCGGCCACGCGCTGATCACCATGGTGGAACCGCACCCGGGGCACGAGTACGCGTACAACCGCTGGTACGAGGACGACCATTACTACGCGGGCGCGATGGCGATGCCGTGGATGTTCGCCGGGCGGCGCTGGGTGGCCACCCGGGAACTCCAGGAGCTGCGGTACCCGGAGAAGTCCGCGATCGCGACACCGGTCGGCGCCGGCTGCTACCTGTCCACTTACTGGGTGACGGAGGGGCGCTACGACGACCACATGAAGTGGACCGTCGGGATCAACAAGCGGCTGAACCGGGACGGCCGGGTCTACCAGGACCGCACCCATGTCTTCACGGCGTTCCAGGACCACGAGGCGACGGTCTACCGGGACGGCGCGGCGGGCCCCCGCGACTTCCACGCCCTCGACCATCCCTACCGCGGACTGGTCCTGGAGGTGATCGACGCCGAAGGTCCCGAGCAGCGGGCCGAGTTGTTGGAGTGGCTGCGCTCGCGGCATCTGCCGAAGCGGCTGAGCGGTTCACCCGCGGCGATGGTGACGGTGTTCCGGCCGACGCCGCTGCCGGGCGACCGGATGACGTACGTGAAGCAGGTCGAGGGCGTCGACACCCGGCTGACCCTGCTCTGGTTCCTCCAGGAGGAGCCGGGGCGGTGCTGGGACGAACACTTCACGGGGCTCGACGCGGCGGTCGCGGAATCGGGCCTGGGGCGGGTGGAGCTGGTGGCGCCATTCATCCCGACCGTGCCGGGCACGGACCGCTACGTCGATCAGCTGCGCTGACATCCATCGGCTGCGCTGACGTTCATCGGCTGCGCTGATGTCCATCGGTGGTGCTTCCCACGGCCTCGCGGTGAGCCCCCTCGGCCAGGACGGCGAACCGGGCGAGAGGGCTACCCGCAGCACCGGGTCGGTGCGGCGACACAGCGTGGGAACTCATCGGTCAGGCGTCGAGCGCGCCCTTGGCGACATCGCGCACGAACGCGTTCCAGGCGCCGGGGACGAAACCGATCGAAGGGCCCTCGGGGACCTTCGAGTCACGTACGGCAATAGCACGCACGAGAGGGGACCTGACTTCGACGCAGGCGCCGTTGCCCCCGGAATACGACGACTTCGTCCACTTATCCGTAGCACCCTGACGAATGGCCATGTTCACTCCGGTTCAGAGAGTTGTGTGAGTGGCGCCAACGATGTTCAGCTGGCGTGATCGACGCTACTCGCCAAGCTCCTTGTGTGAAGGGGCCATTCACTCGACCGGATGGCATATACCATGCTGGTCTTCCATTGCGAGGTAGCGGCGGTGTACCGTGCCGCCGCCCCACTCGTCACATCACTTCTCTTCTCTCGTTCCGGGGTTCAGAACGGGTCCAGCCGGGTTCGGAATGGGCTCAGGACGGGTCCAGCCGGGTGTAGCTCTTAGCGATCTCGTCGATGAAGATCCGGGTCTGTTCCACATTCAGGGCCTGTGCCCGCAGGTGCTCGTACATGACGCTGTACAGCTGGACGTCATTCGCCTTCTCCAGATAGAGATCGCTGGTGACTCCCTCGATGTAGACGACGCTGGAATCCGCGGCGTCCGGGAATTCCAGGATGGCGTACTGCCCGTTGATCCCGGGGTGGGCGCCCATGTCGAACGGGAGCACCTGGACGGTCACGTGCGGCAGGTGCGAAAGCTCGACCAGACGTTCCAGCTGCTCGATCATCACCTGCTTGTCGCCGACCAGCCGGCGCAGCGCGGACTCGTCGATCACCGCCCACAGCCGCAGAGGGTGCTCGGGAGAGTTGATCCGCTCCTGGCGGCGCGAGCGGACGCTCACGCGCTTGTCGATGTCGGTCTGCGGCGCCTCCGGCAACGCGCCCTTGATCAGCGCCTCGGCGTACTGCCGGGTCTGCAGCAGGCCCGGGATCACCTGGGGTTCGTACACCCGCAGCGATTCGGCATCGGTCTCCAGACCGATGTAGACGCTGTACGGGATGTCGCCGAAGGCATGCCACCAGCCCTGCTGGCGGGAGTCCTTGGCCATCTGCATGAGCGATTCGACGACCCGGACGTCCTCGACCTCGTACACCCCGCAGAGGTCGCGGACATCGCGCTGGCTGATGGAACGGCGGCCGTTCTCCAGGCGGCTGATCTTCGACTGCGAGACCAGCAGTCGCTCTGCCACCTCTTCTGCGGTCATGCCCTTGATCTCGCGCAGACGGCGCAATTCCTGACCCAACCGGCGTCGTCTGACGGTGGGATTGACGTTGGACGGCACGGAAACGGCACCTCCGGCTATGTAGCTGTGCGTATCTACTGCTCAGCAGATTGCCACCCTCGGCCCCGGCCGCGCTGGAAAACGCACACACGCAGCGGCGCGGGGCAGTCGGTGGTACCGACTGCCCCGCGCTTGGTGCGGCTCCCGGACCGGGTCTTTGGGGACGTCGGTGCGGCGGTATTCGGTTGTTGCGGTGATGCGTCGTGCAGCAGTGTGATGCGGTGGTGCTGCCGTGCGGGTGCTGCGTCGGCGCTCGTGCCGCCCTAGTGGGCCGCGGTGTGCGCCATGCTGTCGCGACGTGACTGCGACTGTGCTTGCGGTTGCAACGGAACGCCGGCCGCCTGGTTGCGGCGCGGCTGTGCGACCGCCCCGTTCTGGACGTCCATGACGGCGTGCGCCACGAGACCGCCCATCGGGTCGTGTCTGATCAGATCCCGGAGCCGGGAGCGCGAAGAGCGCCCCTCGTTCCCGGGGTACAGGTGCTTGCCGAGTCCGACCGCGTGGGCCAGTGCGGCGAGCGCCGCGGTCCGCGGGTCCGGCGGTACGCCGGTGCGGATCGCACTGTCCAGCCGGGCCTTGATGTCCCGGCTGATTGCCGTGTCCGTCGCCTGGTAGCGAGTTGTCGGCAGCACTCCGCACATCTGGCCCGCCACGGCATGCACCATGCCGCACCGCTCCAGATGAGCGAGGTAAATCTGGCGAAGCCCCAGTCGGGGTCCGCCAATCCAGTGGACGGCCCGGACCGGGCTGCCGCGTCTGCGCAGCAGTTCCAGTGCGGAGTCCAGAGTCGGATCTCCTGTCGGCCGTGGCATCACCACGGCGATACGATCCCCGTCAGGGGCTATCCGTCCTGCCAGGGCCAGCTCTACTAGCTGGGCTCCGGCGAGGCCGAGGTCGAGCGACTGCGGCTGCGCTGTGGTACCCGTGGTCGGGTCCAGAGCGAGCAACAGAAGCTCCTCCGGAATTGTTCTGCGGCTCCTGCCCATCCATGCCTCCCCGCGTGGATGAGTGACAGGGTGACCCCTCTCACATCTGTCTGTCGAGGGTGCCTGGGTGCTTTGTGCTGGAACCAGTAGGTATGTCGTTCTCGTCTAGCAGCCCAGCTGAGGGTTCACACGGGACACTGGTAGATGGTTCGGACAGCGCGGGGATGTCCCCGTGCCGCATGGAGGAGGCATCGGTGGCGGGCGAGTCCCCCGACAAGTCGGAGCAGCGGAAGTCGTCGGGAACGGCTCGGAGCGAGCACGATCCGCGGCTCTCGGTGTTCCGCGAACCCGCCGCACCGGCGGAGTCCGGCGGCAGGACGGACACGGCGACGGCCGTTTTCGGCACGCAGCGGTCCGAGTCACCGGCCGACGGCGAGTCCGCGGCCGAGTCCGACGTGGTCGCGGCGGAGGCCCCTGAAGGCCCTGGGAGCCAGGTGGACGCCCCTGAGGCCGCTTCGCGCGCCCCGGAGGAGCCGGAGGAGCCCGAGGAGCCCGCAGGGCCCGCGGAGGGCGACGAGCCCGCTGGGGCGGCGGACGCGGCGGAGGCCGATGCGGCGGATTCGGTGGAGGAGCCGGAGAAGCCGGCTGCCGAGCCGGAGAGCGGTGCGGCGGGGTCCGAGCCCGAGTCGGAGTCGGAGTCGGAGTCGGAGTCGGAGCCCGAGGAGGGCGATGCGCGGCTGCGTGCGGCGGTTGCCGCCTGGGTGTCGACGGACGGCGAGGCTGACGGCGGCCCGTCCGACGAGGAGCCTGTGGCGGTAGCCGACGATCCCAGCTCAGGGTCCGAGGAGTCCGACGAGACCGACAAGGACGGCGGGGACACTGCGTCGGACTCCGAGCGGAAGCCCGAGACGGAGCCCGAGACGGAGCCCGAAACCGAGCCCGAGACGGAGCCCGAAACCGAGGCCAAAACCGGTCCTGACCTCGACGAAAACTCCGCCGCAGAGCCCAAGTCCGACGCAAAGTCCGACGCAAAGTCCGACGCAAAGTCCGACGCAAAGTCCGACGCAAAGTCCGACGCGGAGCCCGGTATCGACCAGGCGACCGCCGTTTTCAAGGCGCCCAAGCTGTCCCGCGTCGACCAGCCGACGACCACGCTGAAGATCAACCCGCCGTCGGCCGCGAAGCCGAAGCCCGGGTCGGGGCCGGACTCCGCCCGGGAGTCCGAGCCCGAGTCCCCCGCGGAGCGGACCAGCAAGTTCGTACCGCTGCGCGCCGACGACGTACGGCCGGCCCCCGCGCCGCGCAGCCCCGGGGCGCCCGCCCCGGAGTCCGGTCCGGACCGGCCGGGGACCACCCCCGCGTGGGGCGCCCAGCTGCCCGGTGACGTGTCGCCCGGTGACGTGTCGCTCGGTGGCGCCGAGCGGACCAGGCAGCAGCCGATGCCGCCCAGGCCGCCGCTCGACCTGCTGGCCGAGCTGACGAACACCCCGCCGCCGCCGGAGACCCCGGTCCGCACGGCGGTGCGGAGGGTCAAGATCTGGACACCGCTGGTGCTCCTGCTGCTGATCGCGTTTGCAATCGTGCAGATGGTGCGTCCGCTGCCCGAGCCCGCGCTCGTGATGTCGGCGGAGTCCACGTACACGTTCAAGGGCGCGGACCTGAAGCTCGAATGGCCTTCGCAGGGGCAGTCGGCGGTCGGCGTGGACGGTGTCGGTTCGCTCGGCTCCACGGGAGCGCAGAAGCCGGCGCCGATCGCCAGTGTCGCCAAGATCATGACGGCGTACGTGATACTCCAGGGCCACCCTCTCGCCGGCAAGGATGAGGGCGAGAAGATCACTGTCGATCAGCAGGCGGAGGACGAGTCCAAGGCGGAGGACGAGTCCAAGGTGCCGATCAGCAAGGGGCAGCAGTTCACGGAGAAGCAGATGCTGCAGCTCCTGATGATCCCCTCTGGCAACAACGTCGCGCGGCTCCTCGCCCGCTGGGACGCCTCGTCGGAGGCCGCCTTCGTCACCAAGATGAACGACGCGGCCAAGAAGCTCGGCATGAGCCACAGCACGTACACGGACCCGAGCGGTCTGAAGAAGACCACCGTCTCCACCGCCGACGACCAGCTCAAGCTGGCCGCCGCCGTCATGAAGAACGAGGTGTTCCAGGGGATCGTCGACACCCCGCAGATCAAGGTCGACGGCATCGACACGACGATCTACAACAACAACACCATCCTGCTGGAGCCGGGCGTGAGCGGCATCAAGACCGGTTCCTCCACCCCGGCGGGCGGCAATCTGATCTGGTCGGCCAACACCATCGTGGACGGCAAGAAGCTGTGGATCTACGGCGCCGTCATGGGGCAGCAGGCGGGAACCGGCCAGCCGTACGACAGCCTTGCGATGTCACTGTCCGACAGCCTCAAGCTGATCAAGGGCGCGCAGGCGGCCGTGACCTCCGCCAAGGCGGTGCACAAGGGCGACGTCGTCGGATATGTGGACGACGGGTTCGGCGGTCACACCCCGCTGGTCGCGACCAAGGACCTCAAGGCGATGGGCTGGCAGGGACTCAAGGTGGAGCTCTCCGTCGCCGGTAAAGGCAAGGAGATCTCGCGCACCATGAAGGCGGGCACGGAGGTCGGCATGGTGACGGTGGGAACGGGCAGCGGCCGGGTGAGCGCCCCCGTCGCCCTCCAGCAGGACCTGACGGAACCGGGCTTCGGCCAGAAGCTGACCCGCGTCAGCTGATCCGGCGAGCGGGGCGGCCGACAGGCCGAGCCCCGGCGGGCGCCGCCCCCTGTGCTCACGTGACGCGGTTCACGCGAGCACAGGGGGTCCGGAACCTTTCCGGCCGACGTCAGAGGCTGCGTGCTAGCGTCCCAGGGGCAACGCGTGTATCCCGGAACGCGTTTTCCGGCACTGACGCCCACGCTGCAAGCAGGCCGGCGGTTCCACCGCGTCCGGGGAAGGACGGGGAGAGTCGCAGTGACCACTGCTGAGCCGACACGGGCGAAGAGCAGCGAAGGCCGGATGCGGGGGCCGGGCGGGGAGACCGTGCCGGAGGGCGTCGGCCGGTTCGACGGTTTCAAGCGGCGCTGCGCACGCCATCCGGTCCTCCTGACGACCGCGGTGGCCGCGGTGGCGCACATCCTCTGGTTCTTCTTCTTCGCGAACAGCGGCGGCGACATCGCGGCCCAGGACGCCTGGGCCGAGTTCGTCGGCCGGCACCCCGGTACCGCGTACAACTTGGCCTGGTACGGGGGGATGCACCCCGTCTCGTACAGCGTCGTGTCGCCGTACCTGATGTCGGTGCTCGGCGTCCGTACGACGATGATGATCGTCGGTACGGTCTCGGCGGGGCTGACCGCGCTGATCCTGGTCAGGGTGCGGGCCGTCCGCAATCCGATCGCGTGCTCGATGGCCGGTGTCTTCGCGTACCTGTGCAACGCGATGTCGGGCCGGGTGACGTTCGGCCTCGGCATGATGTTCGCGGTCGGTGCGGTGGCGGCGGTGTTCTGCTGGCCGTACCGATGGCGGTACAAGCGGTGGGCGAAGGCGGCTGTCGCCGCGCCGCTGGCCGGACTCGCGACCGCCGGCAGCCCCGTGGCCGGGCTCTTCCTCGGTGTGGTCGCGGCGGCCCTGTTCCTGAACAAGCGCCGCCCCGGTGCGTACGCGCTGGGGCTGGCGCCGGTCGTGGTGGTGGCGCTCTCCGCGTGGCTGTTCCCGTTCTCCGGTACGCAGCCGATGTCGATCGCGACGCTGTCGCTGCCGTTCGTCTTCGCGGCCCTGGTCTTCTTCCTGGTGCCGCGCGACTGGAAGACGGTACGGACGGCGGCCGCGGTCTACGGCATCGGGACGCTGCTGACGTACGTCGTGGACTCGCAGATCGGCTCGAACGTGTCGCGGATGGCGATGCTGTTCGCCGGGGTGGTGCTGCTGGCCGCGCTGCCGTACGCGCGGCCCCGCTCCCGGCAGTGGTACGCGCTGGTCCTCGTGTTCGCCGGGCTGAACTTCTGGACCGGGTTCAAGGGCGTGGACGACATAGTCCGCACCGCACCCGACGCGTCCTGGGCGCGGTCGCTGGCTCCGCTGGTCAACCAGCTCCAGACGGTCGGTGCCGAACGGGGCCGGGTCGAGGTGGTCCCGCCGAACAGCCACCGGGAGGCATCCGCGCTGGCTCCGGTGGTGAACCTGGCCCGCGGCTGGAACCGGCAGGCCGACATGGAGCGCAACCCGCTCTTCTACGACGACACCCTGAACTCCGTGAACTACCGGCAGTGGCTGGACCGCTGGGCCGTGCACTACGTGGTGCTGCCGCAGGGGTCGCCCGACTCCAGCGGCGCGGTGCAGGAGGCGGAGCTGGTCAGCAAGGGACTGCCGTACCTGAAGCCGATCTGGTCCAACTCCAACTGGCGGCTCTACTCGGTGGACAGCCCGGTGCCGCTGGCCGATCCGCCGGCGACGGTGGACGAGGCCGGTGCGGGGGAGCTGACCATCCATGTGAAGAAGGCGGGCCGGGTGCTGATCCGCATCCCGTACTCGCGTTGGCTCGCCGTGCTCGACGAGGAGGGCCGCAGCGTGGAGCGGCCCCAGGAGACGGAGGAGTCCAAACGCCGCGAGGACAAGGACATCCCCGGGGACTTCGTCAACGCGAACGGCTGCCTGATCAAGCTGGAAGAGGACCAGTACGGCGACGAGTGGACGGAACTGCTGGCACCGCGCGCCGGTGTGTACCGGCTGGGCGCGCCCTACCAGCTGTCGCCGGGGACCCCGTGCCCGGAAGAACTGCGCTGACGGGAGCGGGGGTCTGACCGGGAGCGGGGGTCTGACCGGGAGCGGCGGCTGACGGGAGCGGCGGATGCCGGAGGGGCGGATGCCGGAGGGGCGGGCGCTGGAGGGGCGGATGCCGGAGGGGCATGAACTTTCCACCTCGGAAAGTTCATGCCATCCCGGCAAGCGTCAGGCCGCTCGTGTCGTGTGTCCTCGGAAAGGATTCGGTGTGCCCATGTCGTCGTCGCTGGAGAACAAGTCCGCGCTCCCGGAGGGCGGTGGCGGGACGACGGTGTGCGCCGAGGACGCGCTGAAAGGTGTGGAGAGCGCCAGGGAGCGGGCTCGCCTCAAGGCCGGGCTGGCTCCCGCGTGGTACGGACCGGCCGCAGCGGTGACGCTGGTGCTGCCGAGCGTGGTGCAGGCCTGGAGCATTGACAGGGGCGGCTGGGCGACGGCGGTGGCGCTTCTCGTGTCGCTCCTCGGGCTCGCGGCCGTGTTCGCGCTCGTCCGGGCGGCGAGGCGGGCGGCGGGAGTACGGGTGACGCGTTCCCTCTCCTCGCGCCTGAGCCGGAGCCGGGTCGCGCTTCCGGCCGTCCTGGCGGCGGGCCTGGTGGCGGGCGGCTGCTGCTGGGCGTCGGGGGCCGGGGCGGCTGCGGCCCGGATCACGGCGTTCGCCGTAGCGGGGCTCGGGGTGTGGGGCGTATGCCTCGTCCGTAACGCGGCGATCGGTCGCGCGCTGAGAGAGCTCGCGTGAAGGACGATCCGCCGGGACGGGAGCGGGCCGCCCTTGACGAGACCATCCACCACTCGACCCGGCTGGCCGTGGTCGCCTTTCTCTCCGCGTGCGACGAGGCGGACTTCGCCGCCGTCCGCGACGGCTGCCAGGTGTCCGACTCGGTCCTCAGCAAGACCGCGTCGGCGCTGGAGGCCGCCGGCTACCTGCACGTCCGCAAGGGGCACGTCGGCAAGCGCCCCCGGACCTGGCTGTCCCTCACCCCCGCCGGCCAACAGGCCCTGGCCGGCCACGTCGCGGCCCTCCAGAACATCGTGACCACGGCCAGTGGAGCGGCCACGACCGCCCGGGAAGCGCAGGAGCCGAGGGTGCGACCGGTGCCGTCCCCCGAATGACTGGCGTCGCGAGGGCTGACGTCGCGCGCGGGTCACCCCCAACCGACGCAGGCCGGTGCCCGGCGGTTGTCCGCCGGGCACCGGCCCTTCCGTTCCGTCGATCGTCCGTGCTGTCAGGGCCTCATCGTGACGGCCCCGGCATCACGGTGCCAGCGTCTGGCCGAGGTGGGCCGCCGCCGGGGTGCCGAGGTTGGAGCGGCCGTAGTAGAGGGCGCCCTTGGCGGAGATGCCCGCGCTGCCGCTGTCCAGCTGGAGGAAGACGCCGTCGCCGGCGTTCTCGCCGTCCGCGCCGATCGCCAGGTCCGCACGGCCGTAGCCGGACAGGTCCTGGAGGAGGACGGAGGAACCCAGCCGGTCACCGGACTCCGTGTCACCGGAGACGTCGGCCGTGTCCTGGCTGTAGGTGACAGAGCCGGTACCGGAGATTCCGGTGGAGGTGCCCTTGAAGAGGATCACCGCGCCGGCGTCCACCCGGCTCACACCGGCCCGGGTGATGTCCTCGTTCGGGGATCCGGCCATGACGTCCGCGTACCCGTCGAGGTCGTAGTCGCCGACGGCGACGGAGGCGCCGAGTTCGTCGCCCGCCTCGCCACCGCCCGGCACACCGGCGGAATCCTGTCCAAGAGTGATCGCGCCGGTCGCGCTGCAGCCCGCCGGACGAACCCTTGAGCCACAGGACACGGGAAATGCCGCTCGGGTCACGGAAGTTGACGGCGGCGTCCGCGTAACCGTCCCGGTTGAAGTCGCCCGTGGCGACGGAGGCGCCGAGCTGCTCACCGGCGGCGCGGGTCGCGGTGGCCGTTCCGTACGACGTGCCGGTGTTGAGCGCGGGGCCGTACAACACGGAGATCAGGCCCGAGTCGGCGTGGCCGCTGGTGTCGTCCTCGCCGGGCGAGCCGATCACGAGGTCACCGTGTCCGTCACCGTTGACATCGCCGTACGTGTTGGACGCACCGAAGAGGTCACCGGACTCGCTGCTGCCCGGGACACCGGGGCTGTTCTGGTCGATGATCGTCCCCGCGGAGGCGACCGGTCCGTCGTCGCCGCCCGGGACTACGGTGAGCGAACCGGCGCCGCTGCCCGTCTGCGGAGCCCCGCGACCAGGTCGGTCACGCCGTCACCGTCGAAGTCCGAGCGGGTGAGGGCGTGCGAGATGCCGGGCGAGGCGGCGAGGGTACGGACCAGTGGCAGCTTGCCGTACAGGGCGTCGCCGCGGCACAGCGTGGCGTTGGTGTCGCGGTGGCCGAAGACCCGGGGCAGTGTGATCGAGTCGCCCTCGGCGACCTTGTTGCCGTCCTGGCCGAGCGGTGAACCGGACACCAGGGTCACGTTGGAGCTCGGGCTGATGCCGTACATGCCGAACTTCCAGGCGACGACCCGGGAAATGGCCTGCAGGCCTGCCCGGGTCGGCTTCAGCGTCATCGTGTTGCCGATGTACGAGATGCCGGCCGTGTTGGTGTTGAGGCCGACGTCGTGGGCGCCGGTCACCGGGAGGTCCATGCCGCCGCTGCGGCCCTCGAAGATCTGACCGCAGCGGTCGACGACGAAGTCGTAGCCGATGTCGTAGCCGATGTCGTAGTAACCGCGGGCGAAGTGCTCCTGCTGGATGGTCCGCATCCGGGCCATCGACTGGCTGCACGGGACGCCGTTGTCCTGGTCGACGCCCGTGTGATGGATGACGGCGGCCTTGTCTCCTGACCGTATTCGGGCGTGCCGTCGTAGTCCGTGGAGGCACCCCACTGGGCCTGGGCGATGATCGGCGGCTTGACGACGGTCGAGGGCAGGGGAGCCGGAGCGGTCGGCGCCGGGGACACCGTCGCCGCCCCGCTGGGCGTGGCCGGGGCCGTCGGGGTCGCGGGACCGGTGGGAGGTGTCGTCAGGGTCGCGGGGTTGGCAGGAGTTGCCGTCGGGGCCGGCGTGACGGCTCGTGCGGACGCGACGGTCTTCGGGGCGCGGCCCGTCGGGTCGGTGCCGGGATCGAGGAGCTTCACGTCCATGCCGGGCGGGAGCGCGGAGGCGGAGCCGTCGGTAGCGACCACCCGCACCTCGACACCGTCCGAGGGCCCGGTCCACACCGCGGAGGTGCCGCCGCCGCAGGTCGCCGCGTCCTCGGCCTCCTTGCCGTCCGCGGAGAAGGGGTCGTCCGGCAGCGCCTGCCAGCCCGACCACTTACCGGTCCCGGCCGCCTTCGAACGTCTCTGGGCCGTCCCCTTGAGCTTGGCGTCCGGGTCCGACCAGGTCAGCAGGGCGGCGCTGTACTCCTTGGTGTCCTGCTTCGGCAGCCCCTTGCGACCGGCACCCTGGCCGGCGAGCTCGACCGTACGCACGGCCGCGGACCGCACCTTGTGGTCGACCGCCGTCCCGTTCCCGGCCGGACCTGGGACGGCGTAGGCCGCCGACCCCACTCCGCTCAGGACGAAGACGCCGACGGTCAGGAGCGCCCGTCTCCTCAGGCTCAGTGGTCTGTGCGTGTGCTCCTTGCGCGTGTTCAATTCCCCACCCCATTGGTTCAATTCGTGGTCACGTGAGTACTGCAAGTGTTCTTGTGAGTCTTGGAGTTCAGCGTCTGTGAAGCGTGGAGCGTCACACCAAGAGGCGATTCGGGCCCGGCTGTTGGGCGCGGCGGCCTGCGAGAAGTGGCGTCAGCCGCTGGTCGCCTCGGCGTTCGCCACCGGGACACCGGCCAAGTGGATCGCGGTGGTGCCGATGACGGCCCAGGCCGCCCGTGATCTGAACATCAGTCCCCCCAGGGATGCCGAGACTCGCGCCGCGATCCCACCAGGTGTGACGTGGAGACCGCGGCTGGAAGGCCTTTCTGTCGGACGGCTCTGACATCGGGCTGGGGTTTTCCGCCACGGAGCCGAATCGATCGGTTCATCACCCGGTCCAGCTGCCACGGTCCGGAACGTGGAGCACCGTCACGCCGGCCGTGCGCAGTGTCTCCACCGACGTGTCGAACTGGGGGTGTTGCGCATAGGCGGCGTTCACACACGGCATCGCGACCGTCGGGATCCGTTTGCCGATACCCTCCGCCACGACGCCGACGACGAACGTCGATGTGATCCCGAGGGCCCACTGATTGATCGTGTTGAAGGTGGCGGGGGCGAGGAGGGTGACGTCCGCCTTGGGCCATACGTCCGGCTGCCCGGGGGAGCTTGTACTCCGAGCGCGCCGGGTGCCCGGTCAGCCCGAAGGGCCGAGCCAGTCACACCGTGTGGCTCCGTGGCGTCCCCGGCGGGACCTGCGGAACCTGCGTGACCCGTCAGGGCATGCGCAGGCCACCGGCCGGCAGACCCAGTTCCGCTTCTGCGAGTGTGCGGCCAAGGTTGGCGAGGGGCTCCATGCGCCGGTCGCCGCTGGTGTTGATGTACGCGCTGGCGCCGTCCACGACGGCGAGGATGCGTACGGCGGCCGCCCACGGATCCTCGCAGCGGAACGCCTGCTCACGTACGCCTCGCGTGATGATCTCTTCGATCCGGTGGCACCAGCGCAGCTCCTGGCTGACGACCTGGTCGCGCAGCACGGGACGGTAGCGGGACAGGTGCCGCGCGTTGATCCAGAGCTTGCTCACGTTGTCGAACTCGGTGTCCGAGATCAGGGTGAAGAAGCGCTGGAGGGTGGCCAGGGGCTCGCCGCTCCCGGGCTCGGCGGCCGCCGTCTCGGGCAGCAGGCCGTCCAGCTCCGCCGTGGTGGCGCTGGTGAACGCCTCTGCCACGAGTTCCTCGACCACGGGGAAGTAGTGGTGGATGAGTCCGGACTGCACACCGAGGCCGTCGGCGATCCGCTGCCGGGTGACGCACTCCAGGCCGTCTTCGAGCCCGACCTGCGCGGCAGCTGCCACGATCTCGCGTCGGCGTTCGGCCGCCGCTTTGCGGACTTGCCTCTCAGGACCCCTTGACGTCATGGCGAGGATGTTATTGGCTGTGCAGCCAAATGACAATTGGCTCTACAGCCAATAAATGGATCGCCGCTCGAACGGCTGCCGTGGTACCAGCCCGTAGCGGGATGAGAACGGCAGGCCGACGACGACCTCCACCGTGTGAGCGCCGCCGAACGCGCGCCCAGCAATGCCAGGAGACGAACGTGGACCACAACCGCGCCGATGCCGGTGATCTGGCTGAATACGGCTACGAACAGGAGCTGAAGCGCACCCTGTCCGCGTGGGCCGTGTTCGCTCTCGGGTTCGCGACGATCTCCCCGGTGGTCGGCATCTACGCCGTCGCCCAGCTGGGGTTCGTCTTCGCCGGCCCCACCTGGATCTGGGCGGTCGTCGTCGCCTTCCTGGGGCAGCTGCTGGTCGCCACGGTCTACGCCGAGCTGTCCTCGCAGTTCCCGATCACCGGCGGGGTCTACCAGTGGGTCCGTCGGCTGGGCGGACCCCGGCTGGGCTGGCTGGTGGGGTGGATCTATCTCGCCTCGGCCATCGCCTCCCTGACCACCGTGGCCTACCTCGGTTCCAGCTGGCTGCACATGCTCTTCAGCGACTCGGAACCGTCACCGGTGACCCATGTGCTGCTCGGAGTGGTCTTCATCGCCGTGGCCCTGGGCATCAACCTGCTCGGTGTCAACCCGGTCAAGCACTTCCTCAACGCGGGCATCGTCGCCGAAGGCGTTGTCTCCATCGCCGTCAGCGTGTTCCTGCTGCTCTTCGCGCGCCACCACGGATTCAGCGTCCTCTTCGACACCCTGGGCGCGGAGTCCGCCTCCGGCGGTTCCGTCGTGGCCGGGTTCGTGACGTGTCTGGCCGTGGCCGGCTGGGCCTTCCTCGGGTTCGACGCGACCACGCAGGTCGCGGAGGAGACCGAGCAGCCGAGGCGCAGCGTGCCCCGGGCTCTGCTGCGCTCCTACGTGTTCGTGGCGTTCACGGTGCTGCTGACCTCGATCGCGGTGACGTTCGCGCTGCGCCGTCCTGAGGACGCCGTCTCCGGGAAGACCGTGGACCCCGTCTTCGACGCGGTGACGCTGGGCCTGGGCAGCTGGAGCGGTAAGCCGTTCATCGTCGTCGTCCTGATCGCGTTCTTCGCCTGCGCCATCTCGATCCAGACCTACATCGGGCGGGCCGTCTACGCCTTCGCGCGGGACCGCCAGCTGCCCTGCTCCGCTCAGCTCGCCAAGGTCGGGGAGCGCCAGATCCCCTGGGTCTCGCTCACCGTGACGGCCGTCCTCGCCGGGCTCGGCCTCCTGCTCGGGCTCAACGGCAACGCGGCGGCCACGCTGATCTCCTTCGGTTCTGGCGGCTTCTACTTCATCTTCCTGGCGGTCGCCCTCGTCGCGCTCGTCGCACGCATCCGCGGCCGCTGGAATCCGGCGGAGGGACAGTTCCGCCTGGGCCGGGCCGGTCTGGTGATCAACGTGTTCGCCGTGGTGTGGCTGCTGTTCGAGGCGGTCAACATCGCCTGGCCGCGCGCCGAACTCGCCCCGCCCTCGGGCAGCTGGGTCCAGGTGTGGGCCGTGGTCCTGGTCTTCTCCGCGCTGCTCGTCATCGGCCTGGTCTACGTCGCCGTCGCCAAACCCCACACCCGGCTCTCCCCCAACAAGTCGACCGAGGAAGTCAAGGCTCTCTGATGTCCGCGCACCTCTCCACCGCCACCGCCCCTGTCCCTGCCCTGGTCTACGACCCCGTCGCAGGACTGCACACCCGCGAGATCTCCCACCGGCCCGCCGGACCGGGCGAGGTCGAGATCGACATCCGCGCTGCCGGGGTGTGCCACTCCGATCTGCACATCCTGACGGGGGACTGGCCCAGCGACCGCCCCCTCGTCATGGGCCACGAGGCCGCCGGCGTGGTCACGGACACGGGTGACGGCGTCGGCGCGGTGCAGGCGGGCGACCACGTCGTCCTCTCCTGGTTCGCGCCCTGCCGCCGCTGCCGGAAGTGCCTGGCAGGCATGGCCTGGCTGTGCACCGGCACCCAGGCCGTGGCGAACACTTTGCCCGACGGCACGACACCGATCACCGACGCCCGGGGGGAAGAGGTCTGGCCCTTCCTGGGACTCGGCGCGTTCACGAGCCGGCTCGTCGTGCCCGAATCAGCCGTGGTCAAGGTCCCCGACGAACTGCCGTTCGGCATCGGGGCCCTCCTGGGCTGCTCCATCTCCACCGGCGTCGGCGCGGTCCTGAACACCGCCGGAGTGCGGGCCGGCGAGTCCGCGGTCGTCGTCGGCGCCGGAGGGGTGGGCCTGTCCGTGGTGATGGGGCTGCGCCTGGTGGGGGCCGATCCGATCATCGCCGTAGACCTCTCGCCCGAGCGTCTGGCCGCCGCCGAACGGTTCGGGGCGACCCACACGCTCGACGCCGCCACGACCGACGTGGCCGCCTGGTGCCAGGAGGAACTCGGCGGGGTCGACTACGCCTTCGAGGCCATCGGCAGCCCCAAGGTCATCGAGACCCTCCCGAACATGCTCACCTCCGGCGGGGCGGCCGTCCTGGTCGGCATGGCCGCCGACGGGGCGACGGGCGCGTTCAACCTCTTCGACCTCGCTGACCAGGGAAAGCGCATCCTCGGCTGCAACTACGGCTCCAGCGTCGGCGCGATCGACATCCCGAAGCTGGCCCGCCTCTACCTGGCCGGCCGGCTGCCGCTGGACGAGCTGATCGGCAAGGTGCGCCCCCTCCACGAAGCGGCCGCCGCCTTCGAGGACCTCAAGTCCGCCGTGGGGGCCCGCACCATTCTGGAACCCTAGGGCCTGTCGTCGAACTGCCGCCCTCCGGGCAACGACGGCAGTTCGACGACAGGCCCTAGGATCCGCGACGTCGGCCTCGCGGCACACCCGCGAGCGAGACCGGCGCCCCACCCCCGCCCCCCTTCTCCCCACACCCCCTGGAGACCTGATGTACGCCGTTACCGACCCGTCCACCGGCACGACCACGCAGACCTACCCGACCGCCACCGACGCCGAGGTGACCGCGGCCGTCGACGCCGCCCACGCGGCCACCGCCTGGGGACGGAGCACCTCCGCGGCCGAGCGCGCCGCGCTTCTGCGCCGGCTCGGGGATCTGCACGCGGAGCACCGGGCCGAACTGGCAGCGGGCATCGTGCGCGAGATGGGCAAGCCGCTCGAAGAGGCGGAGGGCGAGATCGACTTCTGCGTCGACATCTACCACTACTACGCCGACCACGCCGAGGAGTTCCTCGCGGACGAGGAGCTCTCCGTCACCTCCGGCCCCGGTCGCGCGGTCATCCGGCGCGGCCCGGTGGGTGTCCTGCTCGGCATCATGCCGTGGAACTTCCCCGCCTACCAGGTAGCCAGGTTCGCCGCCCCGAACCTCGCCCTGGGCAACACCATCGTCCTCAAGCACGCCCCGCAGTGCCCTGCCACCGCGGCACTGCTTGAGCGGCTGGTGACCGAGGCCGGGTTCCCCGTCGGCGCGTACGTCAACGTGTACGCCTCCAACGAGCAGATCGCAGACGTGATCGCGGACCCGCGCGTCCACGGCGTGTCCCTGACCGGCTCGGAGCGGGCCGGTGCCGCCGTCGCGGAGATCGCCGGGCGGCACCTGAAGAAGGTCGTCCTCGAACTGGGCGGCTCCGACCCGTTCATCGTGCTGTCCACCGACGACCTCGACTCCGTCGTGGACGCCGCCGTGTCCGCTCGCCTCGACAACACCGGCCAGGCGTGCAACGCGGCCAAGCGGTTCATCGTCACCTCCGCTCTCTACGACACGTTCGTCGAGAAGTTCACCGCCGCGCTCCTCGCCCGCCAGTCCGGAGCTCCCCTGTCCTCGGTCACCGCGGCCGACACCCTGGAGCGCCAGGTGGCCGCCGCCGTCGCGGAAGGCGCGACGCTGCACACCGAGGGCGAACGCAGCGGCGCCCACTTCCCGGCCGGGGTCCTCACCGGCCTCACCACCGAGCACACCACCGCACGCCAGGAGCTCTTCGGCCCGGTCGCCATGGTCTTCCGGGCCGCCGACGAGGAGGACGCGCTGCGGATCGCCAACGACACCCCGTACGGCCTCGGCTCGTACGTCTTCACCACCGACCCCGCACAGGCCGACCGCGTCGCCGACGGCATCGAGGCAGGCATGGTGTTCGTCAACGGCGTCGGCGCCGAGGGCGCCGAGCTGCCCTTCGGCGGCATCAAGCGCTCCGGCTTCGGCCGCGAGCTCGGCCGCCCGGGGATCGAGGAGTTCGTCAACAAGAAGCTCATCCGCACGGTGGCGTAGGCATAGGCGGGGGCGGGCCCGGGGCCGTGCCCCCTCATCGGACAGCCCACCGTGAGGTGTCTGCCGGGCGGGCGCAGGAATACTCTAGCGCCCGCCTTTCACATGGCCGGTGGCGGCCTGAAGGACATCCAAGAGGACCCTCGGTCCTGGGCCGGCGCCCAGCCCGGCGAGGCTCACGAGCCCGTACTGGATGGTGTTGATGCGTGGGGGCCGGATGGGGGAGGCGACTCCCGTGTCCGCTCACGCAAACGGCCCCGGACGAGAGGTCCGAGGCCGAGCAAGACTCCTCCCTGGGGGAGAAACCCCAGGTCAGAGCGGTAATGCGCTGTGCCCCCGGCAGGATTCGAACCTGCGACACCCGCTTTAGGAGTTTTCCCTGGACGGGGCTGTGACCTGCGGAAACGCCGACTGAGGGGTGTCTGGCCTGGGGAAACTCCCCTCCGTAGTTCTCACGTGTTCACGGGGTTTCCCGGCCTCATGTGTGCTGAATCTGTTCCGCGCGAGCGCCCGCCTGGCGGGCCACCCGGCACGGCTCTTTGGGAATCTGCTACTACGCAGACACGCGGGTCGCTAGTGTCCTGAGTCGTTAATTCGTGTGCAGTATGCGGCGAGTGTGTCGAGGATGTCGTCGGCGGTCTTCGTCCAGACGAACGGCTTGGGGTTCTTGTTCCACTCGTTGATCCAGCGGCGGATGTCGCGTTCGAGTTCGATGACGCTGCGGTGGGCCGAGCGGCGGAGTTTGCGGGAGGTCAGCTCGGCGAACCAGCGCTCGACGAGGTTGAGCCAGGACGCCGAGGTGGGGGTGAAGTGCAGGTGGAAGCGGGGGTGCCGCAGCAGCCACTTCTTGACCGGTTCGGTCTTGTGGGTGGCGTAGTTGTCCAGGACCAGGTGAAGTTCGAGGTCCTTGGGGACGGCGGCGTCGATGACCTTCAGGAAGCGGAGGAACTCCTGGTGGCGGTGGCGGCGGTAGTGCTGGGCTATGACTGATCCGGAGGCGATGTCGAGGGCGGCGAACAGGCTGGTCGTGCCGTGCCGGACGTAGTCGTGCGTCATCTTCGCCGGCGTAGTCGGTGCCATCGGCAGGACGGGCTGGGTTCGGTCCAGGGCCTGGATCTGCGACTTCTCGTCCACTGCCAGGACCAGCGCGTTCTCCGGCGGCGACAGGTAAATGCCCACCACGTCACGGACCTTGGTCACGAACTGCGGATCGGTCGACAGCTTCCACGTCTCCACGATGTGGGGCTTGAGGCCGAACGCCCGCCAGATCCGCGAGACGGCCGACTGCGACATGCCCTGGGCCTGGGCCATCGAACGTGTCGACCAGTGCGAATCGCCTGTTGGTGGGCTCTGGCCCAGCGTCCTGGCGACCAAGGCTTCGACCTGCTCATCCGTGATCTTCCGCGGTGCACCCGAACGCGGCCGGTCCACCAGACCCTCCAGCCGGTCCGCGGCGAACCGGGACCGCCACTTGCGCACCGTCTCCCGCGAGACACCCAGGTCGTCCGCGACCCGCGCGTTCGACCGGCCCTCTGCACACGCCAGCACAATCCTCGACCGCAGCACCAGTGCCTGCGACGCCGTCTGCTTGCGTAACCAGCCCCGCAGCACGCTGCGTTCGTGATCGGATAGCTCCAGCGACAACGGCTTCGGACCAGGCATCGCCACACTCTACAACCGCACGCGAACTAACGACTCAGGACACTAGGCTTTTGACGCGTGTCTGCGAAGAAGCACACCTGTGCCCTCTGTCCGGCTCAGGTGAAGAAGGCCACCGGCGAGCACGCGCTGCCCGAGCAGCTGCTGAAGCTCCTAGGTGATGCCAACGACCTCGTGCTTGGTGAGGCGTACGACATGTACGCCGCGACCTACCAGGGGCGCAGAGAGAATGAGGCCAGGAAGCTGAACAACAGTCTCAGCGCCATCCGTGTGCCTTGTTGCGTCTCGTGTAACCAGTGGTTGAACGAGACCTTTGAGAAGCCAGCCGCCGAGCACCTGCCGAAGCTGCTCCAAGGCCGCATGATATTCACGTCATCACGGAATGATATCGCTTCGCTGTCTCGGTGGCTCATCAAAACGGTCCTGATGTGCCACCATCCTCGCGTTCATTACACGGGGCTGACATGGAAGGCCAAGGATGGTTTCCCGTCAAGCGGAGCGATTCCGGGCCTCCTCGCAGACCTACGGCAGTCCGGAGAGGTGCCGCAGCACCTCTCTCTTTGGGCAGCCCTGGCCACCAGTGATGAACCCGTCCTTCTTCGACCTGATTCGGACGCGACGATCGAGATAGGCATGAACATCACAAGGCCCGACGGCATCCTCCGGCTCACCGTGACAGACTCCAAGGGCATGTCCGTTGTGCACCTTGATGGCACGCGCCCGGAGGTGCTCAGACTGTGGCCACTCTGCGCCGGTTGCGCATCCTGCCCCTGACGGTGCGTGCCTCTCCGCTGTGCTCCGATCGTCAGAGTTGCTGCAGCGGGCGTGGTTCGTGGCCGATCCGCAGTGATTCCGCCGTTCAGAGGGATGCTTTCCAAACAACTACCGGGAAATGGTGGACGGTTACTCAAGAGCGTCGGTTCTTGGGCTCTGTTGCGAGGGACTATCTATCCGTCACGGACACGCGTAGCGCCGTGCTTGGCATCTATCTCGGGGGTCTTCCATGCTTGACGCAGCAGCGATAGCCGTCGCCACCGGCGCCGCCAGCAACGTTCTCGCCTACCTGCTTCAAGGTCGGGCCGACGTCCTGCGCACCCGGGTCTCTGCGATTTTCCGGCGCGGGACCGCGGAGGAAGAGTCCCATGCGCTACGTGCACTTGATGAGCACGCCGAGGCGCTGGAACAGCGCCGGGTTACCCAGGCCGAGGTCACTGCTCAGTGGAGCAGCGTGCTGACCGCGTTCCTCACCGCCTACCCCGAGGCCCTCGGGGACATCGAGGCGCTGCGCTCTGCGACGCCGTCCGGCACGAAGACGGTCAACATCGGATCTCAGCACAACCATGGGCGCGGCACTTTCATCGGCGGCGACAACCACGGGACTATCCGTGTCGATGGGCAGGAGGAGCAGTGACGTCCGCCGTTCCGGAGCCGGAACGGCACATCACTGAGCAGCACAACCACGGAGACGGTGCCTTCGTCGGTCGTGACAACCACGGCGAGATCCGCATCGAGGCGGTCGATGCGAAGACCAAAGCGCTGCTCAGGAAGATCTCTAAGGATTCCCCCGCCCTGGCCGAGCTGCTTGAAGAGGCTCTGGACGACGGGGTGATCTCCCCCGATACCGCGAGCTTGCTCGCGCTGGCGGCGCGCAGCATCAATGAAGACGTCGCTTACACTCTCATGCGCGCGAGCCACAGCATCAACGAGGACGTCGCAGGTCAGGTTTCCCACGCCGCAGACACCTTCGACAAGGTGTCCAAGCAGCTCGATCTCAACGAGCTCAACAGGGTTGTTGGTCGCTTCGAGGACACCGTCAGCTCGCGAGGCCGCGACGACCTCAACGGCTTGGTCACGCGTCTTGAGGGCAGTCTAAGTTCCCTGGATCAACTGGTCAGGGACATGGACAGATTGCAGAACAGGGACAAGCCTCTAGTGTCCTGAGTCGTTAATTCGTGTGCAGTATGCGGCGAGTGTGTCGAGGATGTCGTCGGCGGTCTTCGTCCAGACGAACGGCTTGGGGTTCTTGTTCCACTCGTTGATCCAGCGGCGGATGTCGCGTTCGAGTTCGATGACGCTGCGGTGGGCCGAGCGGCGGAGTTTGCGGGAGGTCAGCTCGGCGAACCAGCGCTCGACGAGGTTGAGCCAGGACGCCGAGGTGGGGGTGAAGTGCAGGTGGAAGCGGGGGTGCCGCAGCAGCCACTTCTTGACCGGTTCGGTCTTGTGGGTGGCGTAGTTGTCCAGGACCAGGTGAAGTTCGAGGTCCTTGGGGACGGCGGCGTCGATGACCTTCAGGAAGCGGAGGAACTCCTGGTGGCGGTGGCGGCGGTAGTGCTGGGCTATGACTGATCCGGAGGCGATGTCGAGGGCGGCGAACAGGCTGGTCGTGCCGTGCCGGACGTAGTCGTGCGTCATCTTCGCCGGCGTAGTCGGTGCCATCGGCAGGACGGGCTGGGTTCGGTCCAGGGCCTGGATCTGCGACTTCTCGTCCACTGCCAGGACCAGCGCGTTCTCCGGCGGCGACAGGTAAATGCCCACCACGTCACGGACCTTGGTCACGAACTGCGGATCGGTCGACAGCTTCCACGTCTCCACGATGTGGGGCTTGAGGCCGAACGCCCGCCAGATCCGCGAGACGGCCGACTGCGACATGCCCTGGGCCTGGGCCATCGAACGTGTCGACCAGTGCGAATCGCCTGTTGGTGGGCTCTGGCCCAGCGTCCTGGCGACCAAGGCTTCGACCTGCTCATCCGTGATCTTCCGCGGTGCACCCGAACGCGGCCGGTCCACCAGACCCTCCAGCCGGTCCGCGGCGAACCGGGACCGCCACTTGCGCACCGTCTCCCGCGAGACACCCAGGTCGTCCGCGACCCGCGCGTTCGACCGGCCCTCTGCACACGCCAGCACAATCCTCGACCGCAGCACCAGTGCCTGCGACGCCGTCTGCTTGCGTAACCAGCCCCGCAGCACGCTGCGTTCGTGATCGGATAGCTCCAGCGACAACGGCTTCGGACCAGGCATCGCCACACTCTACAACCGCACGCGAACTAACGACTCAGGACACTAGGTCGGATGGAGGAAATAGGGACCGCACTTAATGGCGTGGCCGAGCGGATCGAGGCAACGGTGACACCACCTCCACCTCAGATCCTTCCCGACCACCGGGCGCGAGCCATCGCATTCTTTTGGGGCCTCGGAATCGGCGCAGCCTTCATCTTCTATCTGGTGAACCGTTGAGCCGCTCAGCCTGCGCCACTGAAGTGAACGCCGTGCTCAGCACTCAGTCCATGAGGGGTAGTCAGGCTTCCTCGTACGCCCATGCCCGGCCGGTCTGCCGGTACTCGTCCACGGGGATCGGTTCGACTCCGGGCAGCATCCGGGAGGTATAGAGGAGCCCATTGAGGTGGTCGATCTCGTGATGGATGAGGCGGGCGAGGCCGAGCTCGTACGTGATCGTGGAGGTCTCGCCGCTCAGGGCGGCGGTTTCGACCGTGATCTTCAGGGGGCGGGGGAGGAGGCCGCGGACGTCGAAGAAGCTGAGGCAGCCCTCGTACTGCTCGTCTGTTTCGTCGGAGCGGGCGGTGATCTTCGGGTTGAGCAGGATGATCGCCGGGGCATTACCGGGCGGCTGGACGACGGCGGCGGCTCGGGCGATACCGATCTGTGGGGCCGCGAGGCCCATGCCCTTGGCGAAGGGGTGGACTTGGCCGATCCGCTCCATGGCGGCGAACAGGTCGTCCACGACGCGCTCGGCCTCGTCGCGCTCGGTGGGCAGATTGAAGGGGCGGGCCGGTTCCGCGAGGATGGCGGCACCCTGCTGGACAACCCCGAGGTCTCGCATCTGCTGGCTGGGTCGCACGTCGATCACTTGAACTCCCCTTGATCCGTGGTTGGTTCGGGCCGGGCTCGGAACCGCCATTCCAAACGGTACCGAGCGTGCAGGGCGGGTGTGGCCGTGATCCAGGTGAATTGCCGTAGGCCGTCGGCGTCACTGCGGACGGGTGGGGTTCGCAGCGGGGATGCTTCGGCGGTCATGGACGTCTCGGTGCCCCAGACCACTGGGTCGAGGTCAGCGGGGAAGACGAGTTGGACTTCCAGTTGCTCGGTGGGCAGGCGTACGGCTCGCTGGAACCAGTTGCCCCACTTCTCGTCGCCTACGGTGTAGGCGTACTCGATCCACACAGACTCGCCCGGATAGAGCGGGAAGCGGCCGTGTTCGTTGTCGAACAGCAGCCAGATCTCCTTGAAGGCGTCGCGGTCGTGCTTGGCCTGCCAGCGCATCATCTCGCCGCGACAAGCGGCGGTGAGGTCGAGTTCGTCCCAGGTGAGCGGGTGGGCCCGGTAGTGGGCGTTGGACCGCTCCGGGTCGCCGGGGTAGCGGTCGACGGAGATGCGGATCAGGTAGCGGGTCACCGGCTCGGTGCCGGTGTTCCGCAGCAGCCGGCGCATGGTGAGCCGGTAGGAGTGACCGTCGTACTGGAGGCGGGCGGTGTCGTGTTCGACGACGAGGGCGGAGCCGGTGGCGTACGGCTGCTCGGGCCGTCGTGGGGCCGGCACGGCCCCGGGCGGGCGCCGGACCATCCGGGTCTCCCTGACCTTGGCCTGCTCGTAGTCGCGCCAGCGGCGCCAGATCGCCTTCCCGGCGTTCAAGGTCTCATCAGAGAGTCGGGCGAACTCCTCGGTGGGCTTGTGGCGGCCGGACTCCATGTGGCTGACGTACGACGGATCAAAGCCCATGGCTCGCGCTAATGCCCGCTTGGACATGCCGCGTACCTCCCGCCAGCGAGCCAGCTCGGCCGCGAAGTTCTCGGCCGCCTGCTCGGCGGTGGTCTCCTCGCCTTGTGCGTCCATCGAAGGTCGCCCCCGCGTCATGATCAGTGAGCATGAATGAACCGTGAGTGATCCCAGTTCATCATCCCGTCACGGCCCGCGTCGCCGGTTTCCTTCCCTCACCGACCCGGAACGACCCTTCCGGGCAGACGAGGGAGGCGACGCACATGCGTGTCCTGTACCTGCTGAACATCTCCAACCCCGACCGGTTGTCGGCGGATTCGGGGTGGATCTTCGCGGACCTGCTGGCCCCGGCCCTGGCCGACACCGGGGCGGAAGTGACCGTCGCGGCTCCGGCTCCGGCGGGGGATGTCCGATGCGGCTTCCACCGGACGAAGGTGCCGGGGACGAAGTACCGGGCCCGCTTCTCGGCGGACGTCGACGAGCTGGTGGCGCTGATCGAAGCCGAGAGGCCGGACGCGGTGGTGGCCAACCAGATCGAGGAAGCCCCGGCGATCCGTACGGCTCTGCTGGAGGCCGGATCGGACGCGCTGCTGGCCGGGTACTGCCACTACCTGCCGTTCTCCTTCGCCGATGGCGGGCAGCTCCTGTTGGACCCGTCCTTGGACGACGCGGGGCTCGGGCGGCCGGTGCTGCTGGCGTTCGCCGCAGGGCTCGCGGCGTGCGACCGGGTGCTGGTGCACTCCGCCACTGCCGCCTCCTGGGTGTCGGCTGCAGCCACCCGGATGACCGTGGATATCGGTGAGCGGCTGCGGGTAGTGCCCGCGCCGCGCGACGAGCGACTCGTCCGCGACCCCGCCGCACGGACCACCCCCTCCGGCGCGGGGGCGATCGGCGTCTACAACCACCGGCTGTACGCGCACTACGGCACCGGGCAATTCGTGGACTTGGCCCGCGACCTGGTGGCCTCCGGCACCGTACGGCTGCGGGTGATGGACCTGTTCGGCCAGCGGCGGGCCGAGCGGAGGGGCCTGGACGACAGCCCCGAGAAGATGCGCGACCAACTCGCCGCCCTGCCGCACGTACAGGTCGTCTCGGACCGGGGCGACCGTGTCCGCTACAAGAACCTGCTGGCCGGCGCCGGCTTCGGTATCGCTCCCTTCCGTCCCGGCTGCCCCTGGTCCATGAGCGTGATCGACTGCCAGGGCATGGGCCTGCCGGTCATCTCCCCGCGCCTGGGCTGGCTCGCCGAACACATCGACCCCGAGCTGTGCTTCACGACCTCGGCCGAGGCCGTCGCCCTGGCCGAGCGCTTGGCCACGGACGACGAGTTCCACGCCGTGCATGCCAAACGGGCCCATGCCTCCACCGCCGACTTCGCCCCCGCTCTGGTCGCCGCCCGCTACCTGGAGGCCCTCTCATGACTGGCTTCGACGCGGTGTTCCTGTCCTACGACGAGCCGATGGCCAACTCCCTGCACTCCCGGCTCCAGCGGACACTCAGCGGCACGGTCAAGCGCCTGCACGGCGTGCACGGGATGCGCCTGGCCTACCGGCTGTGTGCTGAGGTCGTCGACCGCGAGCAGTTCTTCCTCGCCGACGGCGACTTCGCCATCGACCCCGGCTTCGACCCTGCCGATGTCAGGCCGCTGGACGAGGGGGTGTCCATGCGGGTGTGGCGAGCGGTCAACCCGGTCAACGGCCTGACCTACGGCTACGGCGGGCTGAAGCTGATCAGCCGCAGTGCCCTGCGCGAGATGGGCGAGGCCGTGGATGTGCTTGCTGCCCTGCCCGGCCGCATCGAGTTCGCCCACCAGACCGCCGGGATCACGCGGTTCAACCAGAGCCCCTTCCACGCCTGGAAGGCCGGCTTCCGCGAGTGCGCCATGCTGGAGCGCGGCAGCGAGTACGGCATGGCGGACGGCGACGCGCACAGGCGCGTCGAGGCATGGACTCTCAGCCGCAGCGGCGAGTTCGCCGCCTACTCCGCCGCCGGGGCCCGGGAGGGCGTCTCCTTCGCCCGCCAGGCCGCACGTGACCCGCAGCAGTTCGACCACCTCAACGACCCCACCTGGCTGCGGGAGAGGTTCACCGCCGCCCATGGGGACCAGGCGGTGTCCGGATGACCGGCCCGCTGGTGCTCATCGAGCCGTACGCGAACCGCCTGGGCGGGCACCACCAGCGCACGCTGGTGGCCCTCGCCCAGGCCCGGCCCAGCAGCCTCGTCATCTCCCCGCACGGGATCGCCACCGAGGCGGTACGTGCCTTGCGCGAGGCGGACGCCCGACTGGTGACCGCACCGGTGGGGCCGGCGGCAACCGTGCTGGGTGCCGTCTCCCGGTTGGCGTCCGGGCTCTCCTCGGCCGGTCAGCGTGTGTTCCGCTCGCGCCGCTGGCCTGGCGGTCTGCGGAGGGTGCCGCACCAGATCACCCTGATCGCCCGGTGCCTGACCGAGGCGTCCGCACTGCGGTCCGCTCGCCGGTTGGAGTCCGGCGCCGACGCGGTGGTGATCCTGACCGCGAGCGAGGCCCTGCACGGGGCCGCCGCCCTCCTCGGCGGGCAGCCGCACTTGCGGTTCGTCCACGAGGCGGTCACGGCCGAGGACACCGTCGTGCGGCTGCTGGGCCGGCTCGCCCGCCGGGGCGAGCAACAGGTTGTCGCCGTGTACCCGACGCAGGCTGTCGGAGATCAGTTCGCTACGGCCTTCGCCGACCTGCCCGCGGTGGTGGGTGCCTTCGCGGTCGACGACGGCCGCCGCCTGAATGACGCCGAGCGTGACGGAGGCCGGGCCGCGTTCGACATCCCCGTCTCCGAGGCGGTGGTCTGCCTGGTCGGCGGCTGGAGGCCCTACAAGGACGTCACCGTCGTCGACGCCGCCCTGGACCGGCTCAAGGAGCCCCTGCACCTGGTGGTCACCGGCTCCCCGCTCGACGAGGCCGTCCTGGAGCGGTGGCGGTCCCTGCCCGATCTGCGGGTGCACATCGTGCCCGGCCCCGTCAGCGATGCCGTGCTGCGGCTGGTGTACGCCGCCGCTGACGCCGCCCTCGTCACCCGCCGCCCAGGGACCGGCAAGGAGTCCGGACTCGTCATGGACGCTGCCCGCCTCGGCATCCCTCTGATCGTCTCCGAGCACGACGGCGCCCTCACCACCCGCCTGCATGGCCAGCCCTGGGCCCTGACGTTCTCGGCCGGCGACCCAGACGCCCTCGCAGACGCCCTGCACACCGTCATCCGCCAGCCGCCCCCGCTGCCCGGACCGGCGGCCCCGGGCCTGCTCGGGATGCGGTCGGCCGCCGAGCAGGCCGACTTCCTCACCCGCACCTTCGCCCTCTTGCGCACGAAGGAGTCCTGAATGCCGAGCACGCCTCCCGCGCTGATCGCCGTCGTCGGCCCCGTCGAGCCGACTCTGCTGGCCGCCTGGGCCCGCCACTACCGGTGGCTGGGCGTCGAGCGGTTCCTAATCGCCTTCCACTTCCCCGACCACGTACCCGACCGGAAACGGCACGAACTCCAGGCCGCCGCCCGCGAGCTGGGCATCATCCCCACCGGCACCAGCACCGGCCCGTGGCACGAGCACACCAACACCCAGCTCCGCGACGCCCTGCGGCACCGGGCCGGTCCCGGCTGGCACCTGCTTGCCGACGCCGACGAGTTCCAGCAGTACCCCGCCCCGCTGAACGAGGTGATCGCCCATGCCGAGAAGTCCGGAAACCCTGTGGTGGGCGGTTTGATGCTCGACCGCGTCGCCGCCAGCGGACGGCTGACCGACTGGCGGCCCGAAGGCGGCCTCGACCTCGCCTATCCCCTCGGCGGTCACCTCACCCACCGGCTCCTGCACGGCGACCCGAGGAAGATCGTCCTTGCCCGCCACGACGTCACCGTCTCCTCCGGCAACCACCGCTCTCCGGGCCACCGGCCGGATGCGGACCGCATCTGCGCGGTTCACCATTTCAAGTGGCGCTCGGGCGTCCTGGACGACCTGCGCCGACGGGTCCAGCACTTCACCACCGGCACCTGGCAGGAACACACCCCGGCCGTCCGCGACGAGGCCGGACGCCTGCTAGCCCATGTCGGACAACACGGCGGCGTGATCAACACCAGCGATCCGCGGTTCGCCTTCCGCCGGGTGAGCCTGGACCGGATGCCCTTCAGCTGGCCCTCTGAAGCCCGCAGCATCTTCACCACCTGGCGTCCGCACGCCCACAGCGGCCAGGATTGACACACAACGCTCTCACGCGCGGACAGCATGTCGTGGAAGGATGACCACGTGCCCCTCGCCGTACTCCTGGCCGGCCTCACCGGCTCCGGGAAGACCACCGTCGCCCAGGCCCTGGCCGACCGTGGCTACCTCCGGCTGTCCGTAGACGAGGAGGTCCACCGCCTGCATGGCCGGTACGGCGTGGACTACCCCGAGCACACCTACTTCGAGCGTGAACGGCCCGTGGTCGAAGCGACCCGGGACCGGTTCATCAAGGAGATCGAGGCCGGAAACGACGTCGTCCTGGACCACGGCCTGTGGCGCCGTGCCGAGCGCGACGCCTGGCGGCAGGCCGCTCGCGAAGCAGGCGGCCTGCCCGTCGTGGTCTACCTCCCCGCCGACCGCGACGAGCTGCTGCGACGCCTGGCCGAGCGCAACGAACGCGAGGACGCCAACGCGCTGACCGTCACCCCCGAAGCCCTGGACGACTTCTTCGCCCGCTTCGACCCCCCTGCCGACGACGAGGACGTGATCGTCCACACCGGCGACCTGGACGTACTGGTGGCGGCACTTACCGAGGCCCGGGGGCGGTAACGCCGACGGGCCTCGGTCCGGAGGGCGTCAGCGACACGACCCGCACGGCCTGGCGCCGCACGTGGAGTCGAAGCCGCATAGCGCCGAGTCCGGGTGAGGCTCGCGGTGGGTGTGTCAGCGTCGCCGTGCCTGCGGCGGCTGAGGCGGACTGGCCGGGGCGGCCGATGGCGATTGGACCGCTGTGCTCGTACGCCGCGCCGGACTCTGTGCCTGTGCCGCACGAGCGCGGGCGCTGGGTGCCGACCTCGTACTGAGGCGTTCAACGCGCCAGGTCAGGACCCGCGCTGGTCGGCGGGCATCGTCTAGCGCTCGCTGGTCGGCGGCCTGCTGCAGGAGCTGGGTGGGGTCGTGTCCGGCCTTCTCGGCGTCCGCGAGCACGGCGGCGAGTGCGTCGAAGGTGGGGTCCTGCAGGATCTGTTCCGCGTGATCGGGCACGGTCTGCCGGACGAAGAGGATGTGCCGCTCCACCAACTGCTGGGGTGGCCGACGCTGGACGAGCACGGTCAGCGGCGCGATGGCAGTTTGTTCGTAGGCGGCCTGCAGATGGACCAGGGTCTGGTGAGCTGCGGCCACCTGTTGGTCGTGGTGGCGCAGTTGGTGCCAGCGGGCGGCGGCGATGACGGTGAGGATCGCGGCGTCGAGGAACATCGCCAGTAGGGCGCCGTCCTTGGGGGCGGGCTCGCGGACCATGGCTCGCACGGCGCCGCGTAGGGCGCGGGCGTGCTGGTGCTCGGCCTGGATGCGGGAGCGGGTAGCGCGCTCGAACGCCTCCGCAGCCTGTCGGAGTTGAGAGCGGATGTCCGGGGGCGCGAGGAAGGGCAGGGCATCGAGGGCTTCACCGAGGGCGGCCAGATGAGCCTGAGCAGCCGCGTCTTCACCGTGCTCAAGGCGATGGGGGATGCGCTCTGCGGCAGCGGTGGCCTGGTGCCACGGGTCGGCCCTGCGCTGGCCGTGCGGCTAGTCGGTGGCGTCGAGGCGCTTGCGAATCTTGGGGAAGGATAGGTCGGGGGAGAGTTCGGAACCTGAGTACCAGATCGGTTCCTGTTTGCCGTTGGTGTCGCCCTGGAGGGCGACGGTGTAGCCGCGTACGTCCCCGGAAGGGAAGTGCTTGACGTCGACGAAGATGCCGTCGGTGTGCTGGAGCAGGCCGATGAACTCTGTGGTGCTGGTGGCGGCGGCCACGGCGGTTCGGACGGTGGTGCGCAGCTGTTCGCGGGCGGTGTGTGCGTGACCGGCTCGCGTGGCCTTCTCCTGCTCGGCGCGGGTGGGTCGCTTGGCAGCGGTGCGATCCCCGCGCACGATCTGGAACAGACCGTACTCCTTCTCGATGGCGGCCAGTTCCCGGTCGGCAGTCAGATAGTCGTTCCAGTGACGTGCGGTGCGCAGATCGGCGCGGACTTTGGTGGCGGCGATGTGGATGTGGTCGGGCGCGTGCCGCACGGCGACCCAGCGGCAGCCGTCCGGGTCGCCGTCGGGGGCGATGCCGGTGGCGGCGACGACGCGGCGGGCGATGTCGGCCCACTCCTCGTCGCTGAGGTGGCGGTCGGTCTCGGCGGCGCGGATCGAGCAGTGCCACACGTACTTGTCGGGGGCGCGGCCGAGTCGCTCGGCTTGCTAGACGTGCAGGTCGAGGTCGGCGACGAGGTGCCGCTTGGTGGCGTCGAAGTCGTCGGCGCGGCCGGGGTCGGGGGCGAAGCCATCCCAGGAGGCGACCAGGTGGGGGTCGGTGTGGTCCTTGGCCTTCTTGGTGTCGTACAGGTAGCGGATCAGGCCGGCGGTGCTCTGGCCGCTGCTGATCTTCGCGATCACCGGGCCGCCTTGTGGCTGACGGCCTGGTTGGCGGCTGCCGCGATGTTGCCCACAGCCGTGCCGACGGCTTTCAGGGTCCGGTCGGTCTGGGCCAGCAGGGCGTTGCCCCCAGGGTGTGGATGGCCGCCGGAGTTGAGCTTCTTGGCGATCTGGTTGACGTTGCGGCCGATGGCGGAGACCTGCTGGCGGAGGGCGTTGAGTTCGTCGATGTAGTCGTCGAGTGGGGTGCGCTGGCCGGGCAGCGTGAGGTCGCCGTGGACGTGGGCCAGGGCGACGACGGCGACGTAGTGGGCGCCGCTGACGTTCAGTGACTTGGCCTTGGCGAGGATGTCGGCCTTCTCTTCGATGCTGTAGCGGGCGTCGACGCGCTGCTTGCGCGGGCCGTTCGGGTCGGGCTTGCGGCGGCGGGCGACGCGGTGGAGGGCGGCTACGTCGGCGGCACGCGGCAGCGGCGCAGCGGCAGCAGCGGCGGCGACGTCAGTGGGCTGTTCCTCCTCGGGCACCCCCTGGTGCCCGAGTGCCTCCGCCACCCCCGGGGCGGAGGTTTCCCCGCGAGACCGGCCTGCGGACGGTCCAGCGGGATACCTTGCTGCGCTGTCTGGGGCTGAGGTGGTGTGCAGTTGCTGCTGAGCTGTGGGGAGTTCGTGGTCCTGTTCGTGCATGAAGGTACTCCGGTGGTGAGGGGGACTTGGGGGCGTCACGTGCGTCGCATGCGTCCCATGCCTGGTCAGGACAGGTACGGACACGCGGGCAGGTACGGAGAAGTCCGTCCCGGTGAGGACATCCGTCCCCGCACTGACCTGCGCGGGGACGGATGCGACGCAGTGATACGGACCCAGAGGGAGGTGGGTCAGTGGGCGCGTTTGGGGCCGGCGGGGCCGCCGGGCGGGCCGATGGGTAGCTGACCCGCCGGGGCGGCGGGCGGCTTGCCCTGAGCGGTCCGCTGCGCGGGGGCGGCATGGTGCGTACGCGCTGCCTCGGTGAGGTCCGGGCAGTGCCGGGCCCAGCTGTCCAGGAACCGGTTACGGGCGTACCCCTTGGCCTGCCTGCCCTGGTCGAAGCGGTAGTTGGCCGGGCGGATGTCGAAGTCCCGTAGCAGTTTCCCCAGGTGGTAGGCGTTGAGCCCGTTGGTGCCGTGCTCTGCCCAGGGGGCGTCGGGGTCTTGGAGCAGGGTGGTGACCAGATCCAGGCTGGACAGGGCTTCGGGGTTGCCGTGTGCCTCGAAGACGTGGTGGATGTCGCGCAGCAACCTCGTCTTCAGGTTGGTCTGCTCGTCCTGGACGGCCTCGAAGCGGGTCATCGCCCCACAGGCCGCACGGGCAAGGGCGGGCCATTGGCCGCCGGCCAGGTCGGCGACGATGACGAGCGGTTCCCAAGTGTCCGCCGCCCGGTCCTCCACCGGCATGGTCGGCGCCATGCGGCCGGCCGTGCCGAGCAGCGGTCCCAGCCAGGCAGTCAGCTTGTCCCGCAGTGTGTTCAGTTCCGGTGTGGCGTAGCGCGAGCGGAACGGGGTCACCTTCTCGCCCGGCGTGCGTTTTTGCATGCGGAGCACGACCGCCCGGTCCGTGATCGTGTCGGGCAGGTCGCCGATCGAGGCCAGCGCGGCCATGGCGAAGGTCGGATACGGGGTCGGCTTGTGCTCCGGACCGGAGATGCGCCAGGCGGGCCGGTTGCGTTGGTGTCCGGCGTTCAGCAGGCCGCGTAGTTCCTCGTTGTCGCCGGCCTTGCTGAAGATGGTGTCGGCCTCGTCCACCAGGAGCGTGCGCGGGTTCTTGCCGATGACGCGGAAGAGCACCGCCGTAGACATGTTCACCGTCATGATCGGCTGGTGCACGGTCTCGTGGAGCACGTCCAGCACCCGGGACTTGCCGCAGCCCTTCGTCGGGCCGACGACCGCCAGGCGTGGTGCGTGCTGCAGGGCGGGCTGGATGTGCGTGGCCGCCACCCACAGGGTGACCGCGGTCAGAGCCTCGTCACTGGGCAGTACAGCGTACTTGCCGATCGCCGCCCGCAATTCATCCAGTAGTTCCGGACCCTCACCGGAACCCCGTTCTCCAAGGTCTTCCGGTCCCCGAGCAGGCCGGGGACCGGTCCCGTGATCCGGTCCCCTCCGCGTTGGCGGATCCCGCCATGGGGCTGTCGGTCCCCAGCGACTGGCGGGGACCGTGGCCACGGTCCTCGTTCCGGTCCCTTGGCGCAGCTGCAGCTTCCTGGGGACCGGTCCTCGTTTTGTCGCCGCTGACCTGCTGGTTTGTTCCGGATGTCGATACGGGGACCGGGGCGTGCGGGGACCGAGCAGCGGGGACGTCGCCGGGACGGTCCCCAACCGTGGCACCGGAAGACGGCTGGGGACGGTCCCCGTGTCCTTCCACATCCGCCGGTTGCTCGGCGGTCCCCGATGCCGGGGACCGTGTGTCCGCCTGGTCCCGGCGTTGCCAGGGGATGCCCTCGCCGGGGACCGCCGGAGTGGGCCAGCTGATCGGGGAGGTGTTCGTGGGGTTGGGGGACGTAGGGTCTTCCATAGGCGTTCCTCTCCGGTGAGGGGCAGGACGGGCAAGGTCTCGCCCCTCACCAGCTCATTCGTTCAGGGATGGGCGATCAGTTGGGAAGTCTTCGGCCCTCGGCGTTGGCGCGCCGGGGGTCGCTTCGTTGTCCGCGCCAGACGCGGGATCAGGCCGTCAGGTCGTACGACGTCTGGGCGTCCAGCCACGCGTCCACCTCCCGCCAGCGGTAGCGCAGGTGACGGCCGACCTTGTGGACGTTGGGGCCGATGCCCCGGTACTTCCACTGGTAGAGGGTCTTCACCGGCACCCCGAGGTAGGCGGCGACGTCGGAGGGGGTGGCGAGCTGGTCACGCTCGGCGCCGGCCAGGCGCGGGGAGTGGTTCGGCAATGAGGTCTCCATATCGGAATCAGGGTTTTGGATGGCAGGCGTGGACAACAAGGCCACACCATCCGCGGAAGCGTCCAGCGTGGATTCTGAGCCCCGGCTACTTCCCTCAGCATGGCCGGGGAAGACCAGAACAGTAAGGGCGGATCGCCGGTTGCCGAAATCCATCCCGCGGAAGCAGAAATTTTCTGTGGAGAAGCGACTGGCTGAGGTGCCGGAATCCGATACCTCGGCAGGTCAGAGGTAGCGTCCAGTCGTCAGCGGCGAAGCCGCCAACCCACCGGACACCGCATCTCGAATCTCCCCAAAACGCCCACAATTTCGACGCGGCGGGAAGATAGCACAACCTCCCGGCTGACACGGCTCGTGATGTGCCGGAATTCAACGAGACGAATGCCACGTCGCCCCGGAACGGCGTTTGTAGAGTTTAAGAACCAACTCTTGCCATGGCGCCCGGATGCAAGTTACAGCTACCTGTCATGGAAACCCGACCTGTCGAAATAGGCCCCGCTGGCCTCCACACCGCCCTCAGTCGCACCGGGCGCACTCGCCGCCGCTGCGACATCGACGAACTCGTCATCGCCACCGTGCTCGGTGTCCCTCCCACGACCCTGCTCCCGCCGCCACCGTCGGTGTTCGGTGATGACCGGAGGGGGTGCTAGTTGGCGCGGGTCTGGATTGAGGACCGCACAGGGCACGCGGCGTACGTACGGGCCGTGGCGGAAGCCAAGCGGGCAGGGCGCACGTCACCCGGGCGCTACCGCGTCCGCTGGTACGACCCCGACGGCAAACCGAAGATGAAGACCTTCGCCCGCAAGGTCGACGCCGAGGCGGAGCGGACGAGGATGGAGTCCCGTCTCAACGACGGCTCCTACCGTGATCCCGCCGCCGCGCGGGTGAAGTTCGCAGAGGTGGCGGAGTCCTGGCTGGCCGCGCAGATCCATCTCAAGCGTTCCACCCGGGGCCGCTATCGCGGCGTTCTCGATGTGCACGTGATCCCCAAATGGGGCACCACTCCGCTGGACCGCATCCACTTCGAGGACATCGCCGAGTGGCTCGCGGACCTGCTGTCCGGCGAGGCAACCGGCGGCAGAAAGCTCAGCCCTCGTTCGGTCCGGAAGGCGCACGTCGTCCTCAGCCGCGTTCTCGGCTACGCGGTCAAGGCCCGTCGTCTGTCGGTCAACCCGGCTGTCGGCGTGCCCCTGCCGAAGGCAATGCCGACTGACCACGTGTACCTCGACGACATGCAGGCCGACGCGCTGGCCAACGCGTCAGGCACCTACCGGGTGTTCATCCTGCTGCTGGCCTACACCGGCCTGCGCTGGGGTGAGGCGTCCGCACTGAAGCTGGGCCGCGTGGACCTGGATGCCTGCCGGGCTCACATTGTGGAGGCGTATGTCGAGGACAACGGCAAGCTCTACCTCGACACGCCCAAGAACCACGAGCGCCGGTCGGTGCCGATCCCGCGGTTCCTGGCCGAGGAGTTGAAGCCGCACGTCGAGGGGAGGGGCGAGGACGAGCTTCTCTTCACCGCTCCCCAGGGCGGTCCGCTGCGGGCCCGCAACTTCCGTCAGCGGTTCTTCGCGCCGGCGGTCGTCAAGGCGGGGCTTGGGCACCTCAAGGTCACCCCGCACAAGCTGCGGCATACGGCGGCTTCGCTGGCCATCGCCAGCGGCGCGGACGTCAACGTCGTCCAGACGATGCTGGGTCACAAGTCCGCGACGCTGACCCTGGACACGTACGGCCATCTCTTCCCGGACCGCCTCGACGAGGTATCCAAGAAGATGCACAAGCGCCGCGCCAAGCAGCTGGCCAAGGCGAAGGCCAAGTTGGAGAAGGCGGAGCGGAAGGCGCGCAAGGCTGCCGAAGCAGTAGCTGATCTGGAGGAGGGCGCAGCGTGATGTGTGCCATTGCTGTGCCGAGCCGCAGCAGTCGTTGGCGTGGACCCACGGCCCTGCTGGGGATCGTCGGTCAGAACGGGAGGTCGGCGGCGTCATCCGCCACGAGGCCCCATTCAGCCGATGATGATGTGTTGCTCGGTGCGTCACATGCCTCGAACGCCTGCCGCCGGACTTGCAGTCCCGCAGTGCCCTCGCCCCATGCGGTGAGGGCTTCCATGGCCCGTTCCTGGTATTGCCACAGGGCGCTGGTGGCCAGCGTCGCTCGCAGCAGCGGGGCCGCGGCCTTCCGGTGGCGGTGCAGGCGAGAGTCGTCCAGCAGCGGGATGCAGGCGGCGAGGGCGGCTTCACGGACGTGTGGGTCGTGGTCGTCGAAGCAGGCGGAGACGGCGGAGAAGAGCAGTGGTCGGATCTCGCGAGTCCGGACGAACGGAGGGTAGTCCTCGGGAGGGAAGCCAAAGTGGCGCATCGTTGCCTCGGCTTGGTCGTCGGCGGCGTTGGCCACCGAGTCCAGCCACTCAAGGAGCGCGGCGCGCATCGGCCCGGGGAAGTCTCGGGGTCTCTTCTCGACGGGCAGGGTGGTGCGTGGGTCGGGGAGGATCGCGGCCACGTAGAGCGCGGCCGGGGCCGTTGCGCCGTAGAGCGTGTTCTGGTGGTGCACCACGTGGTGCAGGTGGTCCAGGGCCTGGGATCTCACGCGCTGGTCTGTGTCCAACAGTGCGACGAGCTGCGCGGGGGTGTCATCCGCTGTCCCGTAGGCGTGATCCAGGGCGTCCCAGTCGGTCTCGGTCAGCACCACGGCAGGGTCGGGCAAGGGAGCCAGGCTCACTGACGTTCCCGCCAGGCTCGGTCCAGCGCCTCTGCAGTCGCATCCGCGGCAAGCTTTTCGATCTTCTCGGGCACCTCCCGCTCGTCGAGGACGAAAAGCCGACCGCCGGTGAGGTGGGTGGTCGGCTTCCAGTCGAGGCGGCGGGCCGCTTCCCGAGCGGCACGACGGACGTCCTTCAGCTCGCCCATCTCTTCGAGGTCGTTGCTGCTCAGGATGAGCTGCCCGTAGTACCCGTTGTACTGGGGCTTGAGGGCGGCCCTCATCAGTGATTCCAGGCGGTCGACCAGCTTCTCGTACCGGCGTCGGGCCAGCTCGTCCCTCTTGGGCATCGTCTGCCGCTCCCCACCCTCTGCGCGGACGCCATGTGTGCCATATGTGTGCTGCTAGACCGGAGGCCCTGTCGCCACTCGGACGACAGGGCCTCTGACCTGGTGTTTCTCCGTGCCCCCGGCAGGATTCGAACCTGCGACACCCGCTTTAGGAGAGCGGTGCTCTATCCCCTGAGCTACGGAGGCGGGGATCTGGCAGCCGTACGAAATGTGCCTAGAACGGTGCAATGTGCGGCACCGAAGCTTGGCATGTTTTGGACAGCCTGGCGATCGACCTGCGACGGTCTGCTCGCCGCCGCCAGTGTAGCGGGTGGCGTGCTCGACGCACGGGGTGTGGGGCGGGCTGGGGATCTTGCCCCGGGGGTGGGCCGGGTGGGGTGGCCTGCGGAGGGTGTCCTTGTTGCCGTGGTCCACCCCCGGTGGCCGCACCACTGGTTCCGGTCGGCGAACCGGGCGGCAATTGGTTCACCTCGGCCACCTCAAGTCGCCGGCCGGTGTGTGAGAGAGGTTCGGGCATCTAGGACGACCGGCGTTGCCGGGGCGCGGTCTCGGGCTCGTCGGCCTGGAGGTCGGCCAGCAACTCGGCCTGGCCCGCCAGCACTCCGGACAGGATCGTCCTTGCCACCCGCAAGAGTTCGGCCACCTGCGGGTTGGCCAGAGAGTAGTGGACGGCCGAGCCCTCGCGGCGGGGTACGACGAGGTTGGCCCGGCGCAGTACGGCCAACTGCTGGGAGAGGTGGGCTGCTTCGACGCCCACCTCCGTGAGCATTTCGGAGACCGCGTGTTCGCGCTCGCTGAGGAGTTCCAGCACCCGGATGCGGACCGGGTGGCCGAGGGTTTTGAAGAACTCCGCCTTCAGTTGGTAGAGCGGCGCGCTCACCACGCCCGCCCCGCGCCCGTGGAGGCCGCAGGGGTGCCGGACGGCCGCTGTCGTGTGTGCGGGGCGCATCGCGTCCACCCAAAACTCTTCGTCATGGGGACATCCTCGCGTCCTCGCGTCCTCGCGTCCGCATGATGACCTTCGTAATTGCCAAGAAGGGCAATTACGAAGCCGCAGAGGGGAAGTCTCGACCGCCCCGACCGCCCCGGGGCGGGGTGGGGTAGCGCCGCCCTCCTGGTCATCCCGTGCTGCCTCGGTCTGTCACAGGGGGAGGGCGATCCAGATGCTCTTGCCCTGGCCGTCCGCATCGCCCCGGACGACTGCGGTACCGCCCAGTCCCAGGGTGAGTTCGATGACGGTGCCCAGCCCACTGCTGGTGGCCGCGGTGAACAGGGAGGGTTGGCAGGGGTGGCGGTCGTGCACGGCGAACGCGAACGTGTCCGTGCCGGCGGCGTAGATGACGGTGACGGTCGGGGAGACCGGCGCGGCGTGCTGGACGCTGTTGGTGACCAGCTCGGACAGGATGAGCAGCGCCGGGTCCACAGTGGGATGGTGTCTGCTGATGCCCCATTCGGTCAGGACCTGTTCGGTGGTCTCACGGGCGATCCGTACCGCTGAGCCCATCGCGGGCAGGGTCAGTACGTGTCGCAGCGGCAGGGATTCGAGCTGGGTGCTCACCGGGCGGACTCGGTGTGGGCCAGGCGGAACCCGGTCACTGTCTGCGGGCTGATGCGCACCAGGGTGTCGTGTGGGCCGTGTGCCCAGCCGGGCAGCGTACGACGGTAGTGAGCGGCCTCGTCCAGGTCGGTGATCACCTCGGCCGGGCCCGTGACCGTCACGGTCCAGCCGGTGCCGCCGGCCACCTTGATCTCGTCCGACTGGTAGGTGAGCGAGGTCCTCAGGGACAGGGCGGCGGCCTGGGCGGGAGTGCGGACGATCAGACGCCCGTACTCCAGGACGTGGACGGCAGGGCGAAGGACCGGCTGCTCGCGCTGGACGTACAACAGCCGCCCCTGGGCCGCGCTCTTCAGCAGCCACAGGGCTTCGGTACCGGAGACCTCGACCATGTGGCGCGCGGTGGGAGTAGTCATCGGGGAGCCTCTTCGGTGACGGGGGCGGGCAGAACTCCGGCGTGGTGAAGGTGTGCGCGGGCCCCGGCGATGGCCTCCGGTGTGGTGGCGTATTCACGGCCTTCCCTGCGCAGCAGGTCCAGCGCGCCGACCGATTCGAGGGCGCGTCGCTGACCGGGGCGGATCCCGGAGGTCAGTACGGCGATGCCGCGCCGGTTCAGCTTTTCCACGGCGTCCTTGAGGACCAGGGCCCCGGTGGCGTCCATCGTGGTGATCCGTGACATGCGCAGGATGACCACCCGCACGTCGGCGACCTCGGACAGTTCGAGGAGGAAGCGGTGGGCGCCGGCGAAGAACAGCGGCCCGTCGATCCGGTAGGCGACGATGTGCTCCGTGAGCAGGGCGTGCTCCTCGGCACTGTGCTCGCCGGGCATGTCGGCCTCGAAGTCGACCTGGTCCATGCGGGCCTGGTTCGCGACGGCCCGCAGGGCCAGGGCGCCCGCGACGGCCAAGCCGATGATCACCGCGTAGACGAGGTCCAGGGCCAGTGTGGCGACAGCCGTCAGGACCAGCACGATCGCGTCCGAGCGGGTCGCGCGGGCCATCGCGCGCAGTGCGCCGACCTCCACCATCCGGATCGCGGTGGCCAGCAGCACCCCGGCCAGTGCGGCCAGCGGGATCCTGGAGACCAGCGGGGCGGCGGCGAACACGATCACCGCGAGGACGGCGGCGTGGGCCAAGGCGGCCAGCCGGGAGCCCGCGCCGGTACGGACATTGACGGCGGTACGGGCGATGGCGGCCGTCGCGGGGACGCCGCCGAACAGCGGCGCGGCCAGGTTTGCGATGCCCTGCCCGAAGAGTTCCCTGTCCGGGTCGTGCTTCTGGCCCACTGTCATCCCGTCCGCGACCGTCGCCGACAACAGTGACTCCAGTGCGGCCAGCGCGGCGACCGCCACGGCCGGGGCGAGCAGCGAACCCATCGCGGACAGGTCGAGGAAGGCCAGCGAGGGGGCGGGCAGCCCGGCGGGCAGCTCGCCGATCGGGGCTGCCGCGTCCAGGTGGAAGAGCTGGGCGGCAAGGGTGGCGGTGATGACCGCGACGATGGAGAACGGGACGGTGGGGCGCCATCGGGCACCGAGCAGCATCACGGCCGCGACCGCGGCCGCCAGGGCGACGGCGGTCCAGTTCGGCGCCCGCACGAACTCCTCGACGGCGCGCCAGGCCACCACCAGGACCTTGTCGCCCTCCGGCTCGGCGACCCCGAGCGCGTTGGGCACCTGCTGGAGGCCGATGACGCAGGCGATGCCAAAAGTGAAGCCCTCCACCACCGGGGCCGGGACATAGCGCATGTAGCGGCCGGCCCTCAGCAGCGCGAGCACGATCAGCAGGACACCGGCCATCAGCCCGACGGTCAGCACCCCGCCGGGCCCGTACCGGGCGACGATCGGCACCAGTACGACCGTCATCGCGCCGGTGGGGCCGGACACCTGGAGGTTGGAGCCGCCGAACAGCGCGGCCAGGGCGCCCGCCACCACCGCGGTCGCGAGCCCGGCTTCGGCGCCGAGGCCGGAGGAGACGCCGAATCCGAGGGCGAGCGGCAGTGCGACGACGGCGACGGTGAGACCGGCGAGCAGGTCGCGGCGCGGGTTGCGGGCCATGACGGCGAAGTCGGCACGGGCGGGCAGCAGAGCGGAGACGCGGCCCCAGGAGCGGGCAGGGAAGGTAGTCAACGGGTGGCGACCTCGGCTTCCCGCAACTCTTCCAGGAGCTCGTTCTGCCCGGCCAGCATCTCGGTCAGGATCCGCCGCGCGGCCCTCATCAGCTCCGCCACGTCCCCGCCCGCCAGTTCGTACACCACTGTCGAACCCTCCCGGGTGGAGGTGACGATGCCGGAGCGCCGCAACACCGCCAGCTGCTGGGACAGTGCCGAGGGTTCCACCTCGATCGCCGCGAGCAGCCCCCGCACCGGCATCGGCCCGTCCTGCAGCAGCTCCAGCACGCGTATGCGGACGGGGTGCCCGAGCATGCGGAAGAACTCGGCTTTGGCCTGGTACAGCGGGACCGGCATGGTTTCCAGCACTCCTCATCACCCTGGGCACCCGAGGCATTGCCTGGTGCTGTGCTGTGTCCGCGACCGTTTGCGGAGACAGCCAGCACAGCACAGCCAGCACAGCATGTAGTGAATTGCAGAGTTTTGCAATTCATGTATTGCGAGTGGGGTTGGTGATGCTGGTGGGGCTCGCCCTCCTGCGGGACGCGGGATGCGGGACGCGGTGCGCTGGGTCCCTTGACGGGGTGCGGGCGTGGGCATAGCGTCACGAAAGCCCTGAGCAAGCGCTTAGAGAGGTCGTTCGTGCCGCACCCCGACCAGACTCCAGCCACCCCCGCCGCCGAGCCCGACCGGGCGGCGGCCCGAGCAGAACGGGTGGCGGCCGCGCTGACCGGGCCCGGGGGGCCGTTCGCCGTCGTGCGTGCCGAGGACGGGCCGCAGGCGGGGGCGCTCGTGTACGCGGACGGGCCCGGGACGCTCCGTGAGTTCGTCGAGACCACCTGGGCGTTCGGCGACCAGCCGTTCCTGATCTCGGAGGAACGCTGCTATACGTACGGGGAGTTCTTCGCCGCGGCCTCCGCGCTGGCGTGCCGGCTGAGCGAGGAGTACGGGCTGCGGCCGGGGGACCGGGCCGTGGTGGCGATGCGGAATCATCCGGAGTGGCAGATCGCCTTCTGGGCGGCCCAGCTGGCCGGGCTGGTCGCCGTACCGCTGAACGCCTGGTGGACCGGGGACGAGTTCAGGTACGCGCTCGACGACTGCGGGCCCCGGGTGCTCCTGGTCGACGGGGAGCGGTTGCCGCGGGTCGCGGACTGGGCCCGTGACTCCGGGGCGCGCGTCATCGTCTTCCGTGACGAGGAGCGCGGGGCCCTCGGCGCGGAGCCGGTGGACGGGATCGAGTGGTACGCGGACCTGCCCGAGCCCGATCCGTACGCCGCACCGCCCGAGGTCGGGATCCGGCCCGAGGACGACGCGACGATCATCTACACCTCCGGCACCACCGGCAGGCCCAAAGGCGCCGTCGCCACCCACCTCGCCCAGGCGGGTGCCGCGCGCAACCCCCGGTTCCACGCGGCGGCCTCCGCGCTCGGCCGGGGCGTCATCCCCGGACAGGGACCGGCGCCCGTCACCCTGCTCACGTTCCCGTTCTTCCACGTCGCCGCGTTCACCAGCTTCTACGCCGCGATGTCGGCCGGCGGCGCCCTCGTGCTGATGCGCAAGTGGGACGCGGAGGAAGCGCTGCGGCTGATCCGCGAGCACGGGGTGACGCACTACGCCGGGGTGCCGGCCACCGCGCTCCAGCTGCTCGCCTCGGCCGCCGGGGAGGAGGACGGGCTGGCGAGCCTCCAGATGCTCAACACCGGCGGGGCCGCCGCCCCGCCGGATCTGGTGGCCCGGCTGACCGCCCGCTACGGGGAGCGGATCGAGCCGCGCAACGGGTACGGGCTGACCGAGACCAGCGGCGGCGTCCTGGCGAACTTCGGTGCCGAGTACCGGGCGCATCCCGGCAGCGTCGGCCGCCCGACCCCCACCACAGAGGTGCGGATCGCCGGTCCGGCGGGCGAGGAGCTGCCCGAGGGCGAGGTCGGCGAGCTGTGGCTGCGCGGACAGGCGCTGGTCCGGGGCTACTGGCAGGACGAGGAGGCGACGGCGCGGGCGTTCAGCGGCGGCTGGTTCCGTACCGGGGACCTGGCGGTGGTCCACGAGGGCCGGGTCGATGTCGTCGACCGGATCAAGGACATGGTGATCCGGGGCGGTGAGAACGTGTACTGCGTCGAGGTCGAGGGCGTGCTGCACGGCCACCCGGATGTCGAGGACGCGGCGGTTCTAGGTGTCCCTCATCCGGTGCTGGGTGAAGAGGTCGCCGCGGTGGTACGGCTCCGGCCCGGCGCCGTGGCCACGGCAGAGGAGCTGCGGGCGCATGTGGCCCGGAGCCTGGCCGCGTTCAAGGTCCCGGCCCATGTGCTGGTGTCCGGGGAGCAGCTGCCCCGCAACGCCACCGGGAAGATCCTCAAGCGCGAGCTGCGCGGACCCGTCGAGGAGGAGATCCGGGGGACAGGGACAGGGGCCGGGGGGTGAGGGGTCAGGGGCGGGTGATCCGGATCCGGTAGTCGTCCTTGGAGTCCTTGTCGACCACCGATATGCGTATCCCGGTGGCCCGGTCGGTGAAGGTCTGGCCGGGCTGGAACGGGGCGTCGGAGAGCTCCGCGTGCACGTTGGGCAGCCGGGTGCAGCCACTGCTGTCCTTGGTGCTGTCCGCGACGGAGATGGGGCCCTGGCCGGTGTCGACGTCCGAGCTCACCTTGTAGATCAGTACGCCAGGACGGCAGACGGCCTGGTCGTTGCCCGCCTGGGTCCGTACCTCCACCGCGTAGCCGGACTCCGCGCTCAGCGGCACGAACGCCAGCTTCGTACCGCCTCTGCCGGCCAGCGGCTCCAGTACGTGGTCGCTGGTGCCGGTCCGCGAGGCGCAGCTGATCTGGTTGTTGTCCAGCCAGCCGAGCTTCCACTTGTGCCAGCCGAGCAGGTCGTTATTGGCGCCCCAGTCCTCGGACATGATGTCCCAGTGCCCGACCGAGCCGCCGCCCTCCATCGTGTAGAGGTCCGGGAGGCCGAAGACGTGGCCGTTCTCGTGCGGCAGGACGCGGTATCCGGTCTGGGCGTACGAGCCAGAGCCGTCGTCCTGCCGGCTGTAGACGAAGGACGTGTTGGGGAGCGGCACGCCGTCCGCGTACGGGGCGTCGTCGTTGCCCGAGAAGGTCACGGAGAGCACGGTGTCCAGGGCGGAGGGCCCGGCGTTCGGGCTGACGAGGATGTTGACCAGGTCGTACGCGCTGAAGTCCACCTTCGGGTCGGCGGCGGCGACGATGTCCTGGACGAGATGGCGGTAGCCCGGTTCGTACGGTGAGCCGCGCTCGATCCCGTAGCCCGAGAACGGCAGCGGCATCCGGAGCCAAGACTTCACCGGGGCTTCCGGCACGTAGGTGAGCCGTCCGTACGAGCTGGTGCGGAACCAGTCGGTGGTCTGCGGGAAGAATTCCGCGAGCCGGTCCATGGCCGGCTCCGTGCCCGGCGCGTCCGGGAAGTCGACCATCAGGTTGAGCGCGTGGATCTGGCCGGTGGAGCGGGCGTAGCCCGGCTGGGTCGGCATGCCCTCCGACATCTGTACGCCCATGGACGCCGATATCCGGCAGGGGCCGATCCCGGCGGTGCCGGTGCTGGACACCGAACCGGCCGAGGCCCGGCTGGGGAGGGGGAGCGTGCTGCTGGCCGAGGCCAGTGCCGCGATGACCAGGGCTGTTGCCGCGCCAAAAACGACCGGGTGGCGGTGGTTGCGTAGCCGGTGGCGGGGCTGCTGCATGAAGGCGCCTTCGGGGCCGCGGCAGCCGGCCGACCCTGGCTGCGCTCTGTCGATCAGCCTCTGCCGGGTGCTGCGGGGCCGCGCGTTGGGTGCGCCGAAGGGGTGGGATTCTCCCGTTTCCGCATGGTGTGACTCAGGTCGCATCGGGCCGGGAAATAACCGGGGACCGTTTCCCCGTTTGCACTCGTGTCCCCGCGAAACGGGGAGGCGGTCCCCGGTTACGCGGAGAGGTCGCCGGAGTAACGCAGGTACCAACCGCCACCGGAAAGAACCACCGGAAGAGAAGGAGCGCCGTCGTGGACACCGTCACCCCCGCGGTCACCGGAACCGCGCAGCCGCGTATGCCCCGCCCGCGGGCCGACGCGCTGCGCAACCGGGAGCGGATCGTGACGGCCGCGCGCGAGATGTTCGTCGAGTTCGGGCCGGACGTGCCGCTCGACGAGGTCGCCCGCCGCGCGGGCGTCGGCAACGCCACGCTCTACCGGAACTTCCCGGACCGGGCCGCACTGACCCGTGAGGTCGTCCTCGCGGTCACCTCCCGCACCACCGAGCGGGCGGAGGAGGCCGCGAACGAAGAGGGAGACCCCTTCGTCGCGCTCAGCCGCTTCGTGCACGCGGCGGCCGACGAACGGATCGGGGCACTGTGCCCGATGCTGTCCGGCGGCTTCGACAAGGACCACCCCGAACTTCTCGCCGAGCGGCGGCGCCTCGAAGAGGCCGTCGAAGGACTCGTCGGGCGTGCCATGTCCGCGGGGCGCCTGCGTACCGACATCGCCGTCGGTGACGTACTGGTCGCCCTCTCCCAGCTCACCCGGCCGCTGCCAGGCATCGCCTGCATGAGCATCGACCGGTTCACCCACCGCCACCTCCAGCTGTTCCTGGACGGACTGGAGGCCCCGGCCCGGTCCGTCCTGCCCGGCACGGCGGCGACCATGGAGGACCTGCGGCGCCGGACCTGACCGGCGTGCCGGGCTCCTGAGACGGCTGCCCGGCCGCGCGTCCGCCCGCCCCGATCACCCCACCCCTTTCTTCCCGACCCTCACCCTTACGGGCCCTCACCGCATCCACGGTTCACGGTCCGGTTCACGGTTCATGACTTCGCGCGCCCGAACGCGCCCTTAGGTGGCTACTCCCATGTCAAAAACAGCTGATATCCGACTCCCTGACCCGAGTCGCTGGAAAGCGCTGGCGTTCATCGCGCTCGCTCAGTTGATGGTCGTGCTCGATGCCACGATCGTGAACATCGCGCTGCCGCACGCCCAGACGGACCTGGGCATCACGGATGCCAACAAGCAGTGGGTCATCACGGCCTACGCCCTCGCCTTCGGCGGACTGCTGCTCTTCGGAGGCCGGATCGCCGACCTCTGGGGCCGTAAGCGCACCTTCGTGGTCGGTCTGATCGGCTTCGCGCTGGCCTCCGCGCTCGGTGGAGCGGCCCAGAACCAGGGCATGCTCTTCGGCTCGCGCGCGCTCCAGGGTGTCTTCGGCGCCCTGCTCGCCCCCGCGGCCCTCTCGCTGCTCGCGGTGATGTTCACCGACGCCAAGGAGCGTGCCAAGGCGTTCGGCATCTACGGTGCGATCGCCGGTGGCGGTGGCGCCGTCGGCCTGATCCTCGGCGGGTTCCTCACCCAGACGCTGAACTGGCGCTGGACGTTCTTCGTCAACATCCCCTTCGCGGTCGTCGCGGCCCTGGGCGCCTACTTCGTGATCCGCGAGCCGGCCGGCGGCCGTAACCGGTCCTCGCTCGACATCCCGGGCGTCGTCCTGTCCGCGCTGGGTCTGGTCTCGCTGGTGTACGGATTCACCCGCGCCGAGTCCAGCGGCTGGTCGGACGCGCTGACCATCGGTACGTTCGTCGCCTCCGGCGTGCTGCTGCTGGCCTTCGTCCTGACCGAGTCCAAGGTCAAGTCCCCGCTGCTTCCGCTGCGCGTCCTGATGGACCGCAACCGCGGCGGCGTCTACCTCTCGCTGGGCCTCGGCGTCATCGCGATGTTCGGGCTGTTCCTCTTCCTCACGTACTACCTGCAGGTCGTCCAGGGCTTCTCGCCGATCAAGACCGGATTCGCCTTCCTCCCGATGATCGCGGGCATGATCACCGGTTCGACGCAGATCGGTGCCCGGCTGATGACCCGGGTCCCGGCCCGGATGCTGATGGGTCCCGGCTTCCTGACCGCCGCCGTCGGCATGCTGCTGCTCACCCAACTGCAGGTCGACTCGTCCTACGCCGCGGTCATCCTGCCGGGGCAGCTCCTGATGGGTCTCGGCATGGGTACGGCGTTCATGCCCGCCATGTCGCTGGCCACGCACGGCATCGAGCCGCGTGACGCGGGTGTCGCCTCCGCGATGATCAACACCTCGCAGCAGGTCGGCGGTGCCATCGGTACGGCGCTGCTCAACACCATCGCCGCCTCCGCCGCCACGGCGTACGCCACCTCGCACGCCGCGCTCGGCGCCACCGACCCGGAGCAGCTGAAGCTCCAGTCGATGGTGCACGGCTTCACCGGCGCCATCTGGTGGGCCGTCGGCATCCTGGTGGTGGCCTCCGCGATCGCGGCGACCTTCGTCAACGCCGGCCGCCCCTCGACGACCACGACGTCCGGTGGTACCGGCACCGGTACCGGTTCGGCCGACGGTGTCGAGGACGAGGTCCGGATTCCGGTCGTCGCCCACTGAGTCACCGCGCGGCGCGCTGAGTCACCGCACAGGCCTCTGCCCCGGTTCCGTCGGACGGAACCGGGGCAGAGGTGCGTGCGGTGGGTGGGTGGGTCAGCGGAGCCAGGGCAGGTCGGCGTCCGCGTCCTCCGGCTGCAGCCCGGCCGCGACGACCCGCATGATCTCCCCGAGCGAGCGCACCTGTTCGGGGGTGAGGCGGTCGAACAGTGCCTGGCGTACGGCGCTGACGTGGCCCGGTGCCGAGCGGCGGAGCATCTCGTGGCCCTCTTCGGTGAGGACCGCGTTCTGGCCGCGCTTGTCGGACGGGCAGTCCTCGCGGCGCACCCAGCCGCTCTTCTCCAGCCGGGCGACGGCGTGCGAGAGCCGGGAGCGGGTGATCTTGGCGTCCTTGGCCAGCTCGGTCATCCGCTTCTGACGGCGGGGTGCCTGGGAGAGCTGGACGAGCAGCCCGTAGTAGATGTGCGGCATACCGGCATCGCGCTGCAACTGGCGGTCGAGATGATCCTCCAGGAGCGTGGCGGCGTGGAGGTATGCCCGCCAGACGCTCTGTTCTTCGTCGGTGAGCCAGCGCGTCTGCTCACCGGTGGATGCCGTGGTCATGTACTCCACTGTACGACCTTTTCTTGAAAGTTGAACTAATAGGAGCTAAGGTCTCCGAAGGTAGGAACTTGAAGGTTAAAGAAGTATTCCTTCTGAACGTTCCACCAGAAGACTTACCTTGAGCAGCAGTGGATGGGGAGTGTCATGACAGTCACCGCGGAGCGCATGCCCGCCCTCTATCTCTCCCACGGCGCCCCGCCGCTGGCCGACGACCCGGTCTGGCCCGGAGAACTGGCCGCCTGGTCCGCCGGGCTGCCCCGGCCCACCGCCGTCCTGATGGTCTCGGCGCACTGGGAGGAGGCCCCGCTCGCCCTCGGCGCCACCGAGACGATCCCGCTCGTCTACGACTTCTGGGGCTTCCCCGAGCACTACTACCAGGTGCGGTACGCCGCGCCCGGCGCACCGCGGCTCGCCGAGAGCGTGCGCAAGCTGCTGCGCGGCGCCGGTACGCCGGTCCAGGACATCCCGGACCGGGGCCTCGACCACGGGGCGTACGTCCCGCTGGTGGAGATGTTCCCGGCGGCCGACATCCCGGTGCTGCAGATCTCCATGCCGACGCTGGATCCGCAGAAGCTGATGGACATCGGCCGCAAGCTCGCGCCGCTGCGCGACGAGGGCGTCCTGATCGTCGGCAGCGGCTTCTTCACCCACAACCTGGCCGCCCTGCGGCATCCGGGCGGCGGCACCCCCGGCTGGTCGGCGGAGTTCGACGACTGGGGGAGCCGCGCACTCCAGGCGCAGGACGTCGACGCGCTGCTGGACTTCGAGAACAAGTCCCCGGCGGGCCGGCTCGCCCACCCGCGCACCGAGCACTTCGCCCCGCTCTTCGTGACCCTGGGCGCCGCAGAGCAGGAGCTCGACCAGGGGCGCAGCGTGATCGACGGGTTCTGGATGGGGCTGGCCAAGCGCTCGCTCCAGTACGGGTAGGGCTTGTTCCGCAGGCGGTCCCGCCCGCCGGGCTCAGAGCTCCGCGGTGATCAGCTCGATCGAGCGGAGCGCGGCGGCCAGCGCCGCCGGGCCGCCGACGTCCAGCGCGGTGTCGGTGAACTTGATGGTGTGGTCGTTGCCGTGTGCGGCGGCCCGCGCGAAGACCTCCTCGGGGCTCAGCCCCTCCGGCGCGGCCGGGTGCTCTGCGGGCGTGGCGGGGGTGTACGCGGCGGTGACCGCCGCACTGGCCGCCCACGCCGCGTCCAGGCTCGGCGCCCACAGCTCCCGGGGGAGCGCGGGCAGTGTACGCAGTACGGCGTTGGGCGCGGTCGCCGCGTGCACCAGCATGACCGGCGAGCCGTGCGCGTGTGCCGCGTACCGGTGGGTCGCGGCGCCCACCAGCTCCTCCAGCCGGGCACGGGCGAGATCCGGGGCAGTCGCGGGCCGGGGGTCGGCGGGGTCGGTGTCGGCCACGGGCCGGGTGCGGGCGGGACCGGTGTCGGTCACGGGCCGGGGCGGCCATACCGGGAACCCGGTGAGCTGTCCCAGCCGTTCCCGGATGCCGCCGCTCTGGTCCGGCACCCGCTCCACGGCGTCCAGCGCGGCGGCCGCGCCACTCGCCGGGGCGAGCGGGGCCAGCGGCGGCAGCGGCTGGTGGCGGGCCGCCCAGTAGCCGAGGCCGTGGGCGAGCTCCGCGACGCGGGGCGCGTTCTCGCCGGAGGCCAGCAGGGTGCGCACGCAGTGGCCGACCCGGATCACCGGCGTGGCACCGGCCGCGATGCCGGGGAGCAGCCGGGGCCACCACTCGGCGAGGACCTCGCGCCAGGGCCGGTCCGCGGTCTCCCGCTCGAAGTACGCCGTCCAGTCGGCGATGCGGCGGGGGTCGCCCAGGGCCTCGCGCCAGTTGTCCGGGGTCACCTCGGTGAACCGGTCCGGCATGTCCTCCAGCTTCGCCCGGTAGTGGTCCAGCCGGCGGTGCACGCCGGGCGCCTGGCCGTGGTGCACCAGAGCCTCGACCGCCATCGGGGCGTGGTTGCTCAGCCAGCCGCCCCGCTCGGGGCCGAAGGAGTGAAGCCGCTCCAGTGCCTCGTCGAGCGTGCCGGAGGTGTCGGGTGAGGTGCGCGTCGTGTCGTCCATGCCGCATCACGCTAGGCACCGCGACCGCTCTCCGTAACGGGCTGCGGACCTAGGGAGACCCACGGCTCCGGTCCTAGGGCGGGCCCCGGCCCAGGTCCTAGGGAGGTACCCGGCCGGGACTAGGCCGAGGGCCCCAGGTGTTTCTCGTACCAGGCGACGTCCCAGTACCGGCCGAACTTCCGGCCGACCTCCGCGTACGTCCCGAGGTGCCGGAAGTCGAAGCGGTCGTGCAGCCGGACCGAGGCCTCGTTCGGCTGGGTGATGCCGGCGTACGCCCGGTGCAGGTCCTCGTCGGCCAGTGCCTCGAAGAGCGCCGTGTAGAGGAGGGTGCCGATGCCGCGCCCGGCGGCGCCGGGCGCGCAGTACACGCTCACCTCGACGGACGTGGAGTACGCCGCCTTGGGGCGGAACGCGCTGCTGGTGGCGTACCCCAGAATCCGGGGAGTCGGGCCACCGGCACCCGACGCGTCGCGCAACCAGGGCAGACGCTGACCCGGAGTGAAGGGAGCCGTGTCGAATGTGAGGGCGGTCTCACGCACGTAATGGTTGTAGATATCGGTGACGGCTTCCAGGTCGCCCTCGGTACCAGGCCTGACCTGCGCCTTTGTGTCTATCTGTGTCATGTGCCCTCCCTTGGTGGCGCGACAGGGTACTGCATGATCGCGAAAATGAATGCCAGGCATGGGAATTCTGTCCGGATTCCAGTCGTTGTTTCCATCGGAAGCTGGGCACCCGAAAGGGTGTCGCGACCTACTCAGCAAGGAGCACGCATGGCAACCCGTGCCGTCGCCCGACGTCCGTCCTCCACCGGCGGGACCAACCGGGCAAGCAGTGTTCGCGCCGTGGGCGGGGAGATCGCCGATCGCGACCTGGTCGGCATGTATCTGGACGAGATAGCGCGCACGCCGCTGCTCGATGCCGCCAAGGAGGTCGAGCTGTCGCAGACCGTCGAGGCGGGCGTCTTCGCGCAGCGGATCCTGGACGGCGTGGTGGAGAGCGATGCCGGCGGTGCCTCGCGCGAGGAGCTGGAGGCGCTGGTCGCCGACGGCGAGCGCGCCAAGGACGTATTCATCCGGTCCAACCTCCGCCTCGTGGTCGCCGTCGCCCGCCGGTATCCGCGGGCCGGGCTTCCCCTGCTCGACCTGATCCAGGAGGGCAACGCGGGCCTGGTGCGTGCGGTCGAGAAGTTCGACTACGCCAAGGGTTTCAAGTTCTCCACGTACGCCACGTGGTGGATCAGGCAGGCCATCACCCGCTCGATAGCCGACCAGTCGCGCACGATCAGGCTCCCCGTCCACCTGGTGGAGGAGCTCGGCCGGATCCGCCGGGTGCAGCGCGAGTTCAACCGCGAGCACGGGCGCGACCCGGAGCACGCGGAGATCGCCGCCGAGCTCGATTCCACGACATCCCGTGTCGGTGACGTGCTGGACTGGGCCCGTGACCCGGTCTCACTGAACATGTCCGTGGACGACGACGGCGACACGCAGTTCGGAGACCTCCTGGAGGACACCTCGGCGGTGTCCCCCGAGCAGTCGGTGATGACACTGCTGCGCAGCGAGGAGCTGGAGGAGCTGATCGGCAGGCTCGACAACCGCACCGCCTCCATCATCCGGATGCGGTACGGAATCGAGGACGGCCGTGAGCGGACGCTGACCGAGGTGGGCAAGCAGCACGGGCTGACCCGGGAGCGAATCCGCCAGATCGAGAAGCACGCGCTGCTCGAACTGAAGCGAATGGCTCACGACACGGGCTTTGACGCTGCGGCGTGAGCCCAAGTCCAGTAACCTCCGAATTGGGCCACTTCATCGCGGCCCCCTGAGCTGAGTCCCGGCGCCCACCCCCCCCTGGCGCCGGGGCTCATCCCTTTCTCCGGGCTCATCCTCCTTGCGGCGCTGACTGCGCGGCCGACGACTGTGCCGCGCGGGTGAGTCTGCCGCCCAGGTCGTCCAGATATGCCACCAGCTGCGGCGGCCCGTGCGCGGTGAATTCGCAGTCGACCAGGGCGAGGCGCACCGCGACCCACTCCAGCGAGTCCGACAGCGCCGCGCGCAGCCGGCAGCTGTGCTCACCGGTCGGTTCCGGCGGGCCGATCGAGGCGGGCAGCCGCGAGGTGACGAACTCCGCCGGAGCCGCGAAGCTCACGTCGATCGCCAGCTCCGGCCTGATGCGTGCCATCGATCTGCCGAGGAGCTCCGCCGCGTCGCCGGTGGGCAGCTCCCGGGGCGTGAAGCGGGACCCCGTCGGATACGGATCGCTCACCCGGTCGACCCGGAAGGTGCGCCAGGCCTCCCGTTCCAGGTCGTACGCGACCAGATACCAGCGCCACCCGGTGCTCACCAGGCGGTACGGCTCGACCTGCCGCCGCGTCTCGGCGCCGTCCCCCGCCCGGTAGGCGAACCGCAGCCGCTCCCGCCCGGTGACCGCGGACGCCATCACGGTGAGCGTCTGCGGGTCGATCGTCGCCCCGTCCCCGCGGGTCAGCGGCACCGTCGCGTTCTGGAGGACGGAGACCCGGTGACGCAGCCGCGAGGGCAGCACCTGCTCCAGCTTGGCCAGCGCCCGGACGGAGGCCTCGTCCACGCCCTCGATGGCGTGACCGGCCCCGGCCCGCAGCCCCACCGCGATGGCCACCGCCTCCTCGTCGTCCAACAGCAGCGGCGGCATGGCCGTGCCCGCCACCAGCCGGTAGCCGCCGATCGCACCGCGCGACGCCTCCACCGGGTAGCCCAGTTCGCGGAGGCGGTCGATGTCCCTGCGGATGGTGCGCGGGCTGACGTCGAGACGGTCCGCGAGTTCACTGCCCGGCCACTCGCGCGGCGTCTGGAGCAGTGACAGCAGATTCAGCAGTCGTGCCGGGGTGTCGGTCATGTCACCCAGGATGCCGACCCATTGGGTCACGAGCTGACCTAATGGGCATTTAACTTCTTCATATGACTTCTTCCGCACCCCAGTCGTCCGGGACAGCTGCCGCCGCGGTACCCCCGGACGCCTCGGACCGCCGCCGGTGGTTCGCGCTGGCCATCGTGATGACCGCGGCCTTTATGGACCTGGTCGACGTCACGATCGTCAACATCGCCATCCCGAGCATCAAGCGTGACACCGGTGCCTCGTTCAGCTCGATCCAGTGGATCACCGCCGGATACGCCCTGGCGTTCGCCGCCGGGCTGATCACCGGCGGCCGGCTCGGTGACATCTACGGCCGCAAGCGGCTGTTCCTCATCGGGATCGGCGGCTTCACCGTGGCCTCCGCGCTGTGCGGACTCGCCGCCAACCCGGAGATGCTGGTCGCCTCCCGCATCCTCCAGGGCGGCACGGCCGCGCTGATGGTCCCGCAGGTGCTGTCGATCGTGCACGCCACCTTCCCGGCGCACGAGCGCGGCAAGGTCTTCGGCCTCTTCGGTGCGATCGTCGGCCTCGGCGCCGTGTCCGGGCCGCTGCTGGGCGCGCTGCTCACCGAGTGGAACATCGCCGGTCTCGAATGGCGCCCGATCTTCCTGATCAACCTGCCGGTCGGCATCGCCGGACTGATCCTGGGCCGCAGATTCATCACCGAGTCCAAGGCGCCCAGGGCGCTGCGCCTCGACCTGATCGGCGTGGTGCTGGTGACGGTCGGGATGCTCATGCTGATCTACCCGCTGACCCGTGGCGAGGAGCTGGACTGGCCGCTCTGGGGCTACCTGTCGATGGCCGGCAGCCTCGTGGTGTTCCTGGTGCTCGTGCTCTTCGAGCGGCGGAAGGCGCGCCGGGACGGTTCGCCGCTGGTCGAACTGTCGCTGTTCCGGGTCAAGAGCTTCGCCGCCGGTATCGCCGTGCAGCTGACCTTCGGTGTCGGCCTCGGCATCTTCTTCCTGGTCTGGACGCTGTACATGCAGGAGGGGCTCGGCTGGAGCGCGCTGCGGGCCGGTACGACGGGTATCCCGTTCTCGGTCGCCGTCTCGGTCGCCGCCGGGATCTCCGTACAGAAGCTGGTGCCGCGCTTCGGGCGCAAGGTCCTCCAGGCGGGGGCGCTGCTGATGATCGCCGGTCTGCTGCTCTACATCTGGGAGTCCGACCGCTACGGCATGGGGATCACCTCCTGGCAGATGGCGTTGCCGCTGGTGGTGATGGGGCTCGGGATGGGCCTGATCGTCGCCCCGCTGGCCGACGCGGTGCTGTCCGAGGTGCCCAGGGAGCACTCCGGCTCCGCCTCCGGGCTCTTCAACACCGTGCAGCAGATGGGCAACGCGCTGGGGCTCGCGCTCGTCTCGGTGATCTTCTTCGGGGCCATCGGTGACCGGCTCACGCCCGCGCAGCTGGGCCCGGCGTTCGCTGACGCCTTCGAGCACTCGCTGTGGTGGGTGGCCGGTGTGCTCGCCGCCATCTTCCTGCTGATGTTCGCGCTGCCGGCCCGGCCGAAGCAGCACGTGGAGGGCGGCGAAGAGGCGGCCGGGGCCGCCTTCCCCGCCGGACCTTCCGAACCTGCCGACGAGCCCGTGCTCACGCACTGAGCGGACGGAGAACGCGAGCGGTGCCCGTACCCCCCCCAGAGGGTGCGGGCACCGCTCACGTTCCGCGCGGGTTCAGCAGATGCGCGTACGGCTCTCCATCGCGCCGCGCGCCGTCTCCTCGTCGGCGTACACCTCGCACATGTGGCGGCCGTCCGGCGTCGCCGTGTGCTCGACCTCCCACAGGCTCGTCTCGCTGCCGTCCAGGAGCAGGAAGGCGTGCTCGTACAGGGTGAAGCCCGCGTCCCGCCCGTCCACCTGGCACTGGCGGCCGAAGATCTGGGTGATGTGGTGGGCGAAGGCGGCCCGCAGCAGCTGGGCGGTCTCCTCGCCGGGGACGTCACCGTTCTCCGCGCGGCGCAGCACGCGGCGGGCGTGGTCCGCGGAGTTGTCCGGGGCGTACATCCGGGGGAGCGGGGCCGGGGGCGCCGCCATCAGGGCCGTGAGGATCTCCAGGTCGCCCTGCGGCCCCTCGTCCCCGAAGACCGGGGCGTCGCGGAAGCCGCCGGCGAGGCGGGCCGCGGCGATGTGCACATCGGCCTCGTCGTCGTACAGCTCGTGCTGCCGGTCGCCGGGCCGCGAGCCGCAGCGGGGGCCCTCCGGGTCCCGCTGACCGCAGTGCACCAGCTCCCAGAGCGTGAACGGGCTGCCGTCGGACAGCAGATAGGTATGCCGGTACGTCTCGCGGTGCAGCGTCGAGCTGTGGTGCGAGGAGTGCAGGGAACTGCTGTGGGCGAGGGCCGAGCCGAGCCGCTCGACCGTACTGTCGGGCAGGTCGAACGAGTTGAGAGCCCGTCGCAGGAGTCGTTCGAGGTGCTGCTCGGTTGTCTCGTACGGATCGCTCAAGGTGCTTCTCCAGGCCGTCGCCGCGTGTTACCCGATGCGTGCTTAACGTAGTCCCTGGGTCTGACATCGTGACCGGGGTTCAGCAAAACGTACGGCGCACGCAGAAGGTTCCCGGCGTTTTGCCCTAACTTCCTTGTGCGGAGGGTGAGTCGGCCGCGGGGGCGCCGTCGCCCTCCGTGCGTCGCGGATGGGGCTGAGTGCCGTAGAGGTCGCTGTACGAGAGATAGGTGCCGCCGCCCTCGCGGCCGTTGACTCCCGTGGCCGCCCGCACGGCCTTCACGATGGCGCGGGTCAAGGTCTCCGCACCCGCCGCGAGCAGGTCATTGAGCGCGATCGGGTTCGCCGGGTCCAGGGTCCGTCCGCCGGTGGCCAGCGCGAAGACGGCGTCCCCGTCGGTCAGCAGATGCACGGGCCGGATGGCGCGGGCCAGCCCGTCGTGGGCGGTGCCCGCGAGCTTCTGCGCCTGTGCCCGGCTGAGGTCGGCGTCCGTCGCGACGACGGCGAGCGTGGTGTTGAGCGGGGGGCGCGCGTTCGCGTCGTGCGCCTGTGCGAGGCGCTGTCGCGCCGTGCGGTGGACCTCCGGCGCGGGGGCGACAGCCGGTTCGGCGGCTCCGTACTCCCCGTACAGCACCCCGGTACGGGGGTCGAGGACAGAGCCCGCCGCGTTCACCACGACCAGCGCACCCACCGTGATGCCGGACGGCAGCAGGGCGCTCGCCGTCCCCACCCCGCCCTTCAGCTGACCGGCGACCGCGCCCGTGCCCGCGCCGACGCACCCCTCGGCGACCGCCGACCCCGGCTCCGTGCGCGCGGCGTCCTCCACGGCGGCCCGGCCGGTCGACGCGTCCGGACGGGCCCGCCAGTCACCGCCCCGGCCCAGGTCGAAGACGCATGCCGCCGGTACCACCGGGACGACCTGCGCCGGATCGGCGCCGACCCGCACGCCGCGCCCCTGCTCCTCCAGCCAGGCCATCACCCCGGACGCCGCGTCGAGCCCGTACGCGCTGCCCCCGGTCAGCACCACGGCGTCGATGCGCTGCACCAGGTTGCGCGGGTCGAGCGCGTCCGTCTCCCGGGTGCCGGGGCCGCCGCCCCGCACGTCGACGGCGGCGACCGCACCGCCCTCGGGGGCGAGGACCACGGTGGTGCCGCTGAGCGCGCCCCGGCCCGCGAGCGAGGCGTGCCCCACCCGGATCCCGGCAACATCGGTCAGCGCGTCCATCCGTGCTCCTCGGGGTCGTGATCGTCGCGGGGGCGTCATCGTGGCGGGCGGTGCGGCGTGGCGGGCGGTACGGGGTGAACCTACCCGCGAGGGAGGGAGAGCGGGAGGGCGGAGAGAGTGCCTGGGCATCCGGGTGTCGTCCCACGGCGACGCGCTCACCCCGTAGCGCCGCAAAACAGGACTAACACTCCTTTATGTCCCTACGGTGGCGGGGTGACCGAGCCACCAGAGCCCTCTGCCGACAGGCTCGCCCGCCTCGCGCCCACGGGCACCCGGTCCGCCGCCGCCCGCGCGACCGCGGCCGGCGTCATCGTCTCCCTCCTGCTCGTCATCGCGATCGTGCTGGGCAGCAGGCTCCTGGAGAACTTCGACTCGGCCCTCCTGCCCTACGCCGTGGCCACCGTCTTCCTCGCCTTCGGCGTGGCCTACCGCTACACGGTCTGGGTCTCCGCGCCCGGGGCCCGGCGGCTGTTCAAGAAGGGCTGGGGGAGCCTCTTCTCGGTGGCCAACTTCCGCAAGGCCCCCACCGCCCTGCCGAAGATGATCGCCACCTACCTCGGCTTCCAGAAGTTCCTCGGAGCCTGCTCCCACGCCCGCTGGGCCGCCCACCAGCTGATCTTCTGGGGCTGAGTCCTCGCCTCCCTGATCACCTTCCCGCTGACCTGGGGCTGGTTCACCTTCACCTCGGGCAGCGGCTCCGGGCCCGGCTACGAGATGCGTATCTGGGGATTCAAGATCATCGGGTTCGACTCCCTGAACGTCCTCGGCTGGCTGATGTTCCACGGCCTGGACATCGCCGCCGTCCTCGTCATCCCGGGCGCCTCCTACTTCCTGTGGCGCCGGATGAAGGACCGGGGCGCCATGACGGGCCAGCGGTTCGCCTACGACCTGGTGCCGCTGATCGCGCTCATCGTCATCGCCGTCACCGGGCTGCTGCTCACCTTCTCCTCGATCTTCCTGCACGGCGGCGGATACGAGTTCCTGGCGATCCTCCACATGGTTTCGGTGGTCTTCACTCTCATCTACATCCCGTTCGGGAAGTTCTTCCACATCGTCCAGCGGCCCGCCGCCGTCGGCATGCAGCTCTTCAAGTACACCGGCCGGCAGGACCAGGAGGTCTTCGGCTGCCGCCGCTGCGAGGAGCCCATCGACACCGCCCCGTACGTCGAGAACCTCCGCGGCACCATGCGCGACCTCAGCCTCGACTTCGACGCGTGGGCCGAGTACTGCCCGCGCTGCAAGCGGGTGCTGCGCGGCAGTGCCTATCTCTCCCAGGTGAAGAAGGGCTTCAATTGACCGCGGACCCCCGAGCGGCCGGCCCCCGGGCGCTCGTCCCCCTCGACCCCTCCCTCGCGCCGCCGGGCACCCGCGCCTTCCGGGACGCGGGCGGCATCCCCGCCGACCAGTGGCACGCCGACCAGAACGGCGAGACGCTCGTCCCCACCCACTGCTGCTTCTGCGGTGTCCAGTGCGGGATGTATCTCCGCGTCGACCGGGCCGGGAAGGTCTTCAACGTCGAGCCCCGCAACCACGACATCAACCGGATGCGGCTGTGCCCCAAGGGCATCAACGCCTACCAGCAGGTCAACCACCCCGACCGGCTCACCGCCCCGCTCATGCGCCGCTCCCGCGACGAGGACTTCCGCGAGGTCTCCTGGGACGAGGCACTCGACTTCACCGTCGCCGAGATCAAGCACATCCAGCAGACCCACGGAAACGACGCCTTCGGGCTGCTCGGCGGGGCCAGCCTGTTCTCCGAGAAGACCTATCTGGTCGGCGAATTCGCCCGGGTCGCCCTCAAGTCCCGGCACGTCGACTACAACGGCCGGCTCTGCATGGTCAGCGCCGCAGGCGCCAACAAGCTCACCTTCGGCATCGACCGGGCGGGCAACCCCTTCTCCGACATCCTGCTCACCGACTGCCTGCTGATCGCGGGCTCCAACGTCGGTGAGTGCTTCCCCGTGATGACCCAGTACGTCTGGGGCGCCCGGGACCGAGGGGCCAGCCTGATCGTCATCGACCCTCGCGAAACGGCCATCGCCCGGACCGCCGACATCCACGTCGCCCTCAAACCCGGCACCGACTCGGCGTTCTTCAACGCCGTGCTGAACGTGGTCATCGAGGAGGGGCTCACCGACGAGAACTATCTCGCCGCCCACGCCACCGGCTGGGAGGAGGTGAAGGCCAAGGCCGCCGAGTACCCGTCGGCCAGGTCCGCCGGGATCTGCGGGGTCCCCGCCGAACAGATCGCCCAGGTCGCCCGCACCTTCGCCCGCGCCCCCAAGGCCATGGCCTGGCACGCCCGGGGCATCGAGCACCACTCGCAGGGCGTCGGGAACTGCCTCACCGTGATCAACCTCTGCACCGCCACCGGGTACATCGGCAAGCCCGGCGCCGGCTACGGCACCCTCACCGGCCAGGGCAACGGGCAGGGCGGCCGCGAGCACGGCCAGAAGTCCGATCTGCTGCCCGGCGGCCGCTCCATCATGAACGAGGAGCACCGCCGGCAGATCTGCGAGATCTGGGGCATCGAGGAGTCCGAACTCCCGCCCGCCGGAACCTCGATGATGGAAATGGTCTGGCAGATGCAGCGCCGTGAGATCCGCGGGCTGATCGGCATCTGCAACAACCCGTTCGTCTCCCTCCCCAACTACAAGGTGGTCAAGGAGGGGTACGACGCGACAGAGTTCCACGCTCAATTCGACTTCTTCCTTTCCGAGACCGCTGCCAACGCGCATGTCGTCTTCCCCGTCACCACCTGGGCAGAGGACGAAGGGGTGATGGCCAACGCCGAGGCCCGGGTGGTCAAGCACAACAAGGCCCAGGACCCGCCCCCGGCGTACGGACCGACACCTGGGTGATGTGCGAACTGGCCGAACGCCTCGGCGCGGGCGACAAATTCGCCTTCACCGACTCCCGCCAGGTCTTCGACGAACTGCGGATCGCCTCCGCCGGCACCGTCAACGACTACTACGGCATCACCTACGAGCGGCTGGAGGAGACGGGCGGCATCGCCTGGCCCTGCCCCTCCACCGACCACCCGGGCACGCCCCGCCTCTTCGAGGACGGCAGGACCTACCACCCCGACGGCAAGATCCATCTGCAGGTCGTCGACTGGCACCCGCCGATGGACCCGTACGACGACGAGCACCCCATGTCCCTCACCACCGGACGCACCGTCGCGCACTTCCTCTCCGGCAACCAGACCCGCCGGCTGGGCGCCCTCGTCGAGCAGACCCCGCGCCCCTGGGCCGAGATCCACCCCTCCCACGGCTTCCGCAACGGCGAACCGGTCCGCGTCGTCACCCGGCGCGGCAGCGAGGTCTTCCCCGCCCTGGTCACCGAGGCGATCCGCCCCGACACCGTCTTCATCCCGTACCACTGGCCCGTCCCCACCGCCGCCAACGCGCTGACCATCGACGCCCTGGACCCCCGCTCCAAGATCCCGGAGTACAAGGTCTGCGCCTGCCGCATCGAGCACGCGGCGGCCATCGACGTGGTCCCCGCGCCCCCGGTCGCGCCGGGCCATGTCGCCTACCCGGAGACCCAGGTCTCCCGCACCGACCCGCTGCCGCCCAGCTCGCCGCGGGGCCGCGGCACCTCGGAGAGGAGCTGATGCCCGCATGATGGGCAGAACGATCTTTATCGACCCGGGGCGCTGCATCGGCTGCCAGGCCTGTGTCTCCGCCTGCCGCGAGTGCGACTCGCACCGGGGCAAGTCGATGATCCACCTCGACTACACCGACGAGGGCCAGTCCGTCGCCTCCCTTCCCACGGTCTGTATGCACTGTGAGGACCCCGTCGCCCCCTGCGCCGAGGTGTGTCCCGCCGACGCGATCCTGGTGACCGCCGACGGGGTGGTGCAGCAGGCCGACACGACCCGCTGCATCGGCTGCGCCAACTGCGTCAACGCCTGCCCCTTCGGTGTCCCGAAGATCGACCTCCAGGCGAAGCTGCAGATGAAGTGCAACTTCTGCTACGACCGCACCGCCTACGGCCTCGCCCCCATGTGCGTCACCGTCTGCCCGACCGGAACGCTCTTCTACGGAACCGTCGAGGAGCTCCAGGCCGAGCGCCCCGGCGTCCAGGTCGCCGACACCTTCGTCTTCGGTGAGAGCGAGGTCCGTACCGGCGTGGCCATGGTCGTCCCCGCCGACCGGGTCCAGTGGCCGGTGCCCGGCGGCCTGCCCGTCGTGGAGATCAACGGGAAGGACGTCCGCCGATGAGCGTCACCGACCAGCCGCCCTCCCCGCCGCCCGCCGGGGACCCGCGCGAGGCCCTGCACGACCGGATCGCCGCGGACTCCCTCACCACCAGGCGCGACTACCTGCGGATCGTCGCCACCGTCTCCGGCGGGCTCGCCGTCGGCGGCCTCGGTGTCGCCGCCGGCATCCTCCCGCGCCACGGCGACCCCGACGACGCCAAGGCGCCCCAGCCGAAGAAGGTCAGCGCCCAGCTGCTGCCCGGGGAGTCCGTGGGCTTCCGCTACCCGGACGAGGAGGACCGGGCGGTCGCCGTCCAACTCAATGACGGGACGCTCGTCGGCTACTCCGCGATCTGCACCCATCTCGCGTGCGCCGTGCTCTGGAGGAAGGACCGGGGAGCCGAGGGCGAGCTGTACTGCCCCTGCCACGAAGGTGTCTTCGACGCCCGTACCGGCGAGGTCACCGCGGGTCCGCCGCCTCGCGGTCTGCCCAAGGTGGTGCTCACCGAGCAGGCCGACGGCAGTGTCTGGGCGGTGGGCACCGCGTACTCCGGCGAGAGCGCCGAGCACGGGCTCTGCCGCCAGCTGGGCGACGACCGCCCGGACCTCGCCTCCCGGATCGGCTGCCCCGGAGCCAAGCGGGGCGCGGAGGCTCCGGACGCGGGCGCCGACGCTACCGGGGCCGCTGACTCCGAGACCTCCGGCAGGCGGACATGAGCGACGCCCAGCAGCCCGAGCCCGGCCCGCGCTACCCGGAGTACCACCCGGGCAGCGCCCGGCCCGAACTCAACCGGCCCGTCCACGAGCGCTATCCCCAGATCCGGCCCACCAGCGGTTACGGCGACCCCCGCGTCCGCCGTACCGGACCGGGGCCGGCACCGACCAGGAGCCGGAACGCTCCTCTAAGCTCACGGCCCGGCTGACCCTTGCCATGACCGTGGTCATCGGGCAGCTCTGGGGGCTGACCGTGATCGTCGACGAATGGATGGAGGGCCACTCCGGCACCGCCTGGTGGTGGTGGTGGTGGTGGGGGCGGATTCCTGTGCCTGTCGTTCCTCGTGGTGCTCGGCCTCTGGGCGCTGGACCCGAAGGACCGCTGAGCGGGGGTACCCTCCGGAGCGGGGGCACGCTCCGGAGGGCGGCCGTATCCCGGAGGGCGACCGCATCGGGCAGGGCGGCCGTATCCCCGAGGGCGGCCGTACCCTGGAGGCATGAGTACCGCCCCCGCCCCCGGACCGCGCGATTCGAAGCCGGGCCCGCCGGACCGGCCGAAGCCGAAGCCGGCACTGGATTTCGACGATCCGCTGGACCAGCAGTCCTCGGACGATACGGACCGGGGCTGGGGTGAGCGGTCCCCCTCCGGCGGCAGCGCCGCCGACCTGGCCCGCTTCCTCGACGACAAGCCGCCCCATCACATCTGAGCCGGCTACTCCCGGCCGCCCGCCCCTGAGCCCCCGGCCCCGGGGCTGTCGCCCGTCGGGCCGCCCCGTTGCGAGACCAGCGCGTCGCGAATCTCCTTGAGCACCTCCAGCTCGCTGACCTCCAGCGTTTCCTGGACGCCCTCCTTCGCCGCCAGCATGGCCGCGCGCCTGGCGAGGTACTTCGCCATCGGCAGGACCATCAGGAAGTAGACGACGGCGGCGGTGATCAGGAAGCTGAGAGTGGCGCTGAGCACCGACCCCCACAGGATCCGGATCCCCTCGGTCGCCTCGCCCGTCGTCGGGTCCGTCGTGCAGGGGTCCTTGAGGCAGGAGCTGTAGTTCTCCAGGTCCTTGGTGCCGAACGCACCGACGAGCGGATTGATGACGCCCTTCACGATCGCGTTCACGATGTTGGTGAACGCGGCGCCGATGACGACGGCGACCGCCAGATCGATCACGTTGCCACGCATCAGGAAGGCCTTGAAGCCGTCCAGCAGATTGGCCTTCTTCTTCTCGCTCAAGGGTGAGCCGTCCTTCGTATGTACCGTAAACGGAGTGAACTCCTCCGCAACTTACGGCAGTACAAAGCGAAACAGCCCAATCAAGCTTAGTCTGAGGGTGACATGATGGCCCGTCAGTTCGAATCAACACAGAATCACCGCAAGTCCGGCTGAGGCTCCCGCGCCCGCCAGTGTGGCGGCCGTGGCTCGCGGTACGGACAGCACGACCAGTGCCCCGTTCTCCGTCGGGCCTCCGGCGGACGTCTGCGGCACCTGGGCCACTCGCGCGCTCCTCGCCAGTACCCTGGCGTCGGTCCCGGACCCCGCGGAGGCGATCACATCGACGCGGTCTCCGGGCCGCAGCAGCCGTACGGTCGCCGCGTCCGCGATCCGTACCGGCGCCGATACCAGGCGGACCGGCGGCGAAGCCCGCTCCCGCGCCGCCCCGGCCGTGCTCGCCGCGGCACCGGCCGCTTCGGCCCCCGTACCGCCGTCGCCGTCCCGGCCCCCGCCGAACCCCGAGGCGGCCAGCGCGGCAGCGGTCAGCGCCAGTCCTGCGGCCATCGCCCGCCGCCGTCGCCACGCGGCCCGCCACATCCGGTGCCCGCCGCCACCGCGCACCCGCAGCGGCGGGAACGCGGGCACCCCGCATGGCGCGGGAGCGGGCGCGCACATCGACGGAGAGCCGGACGACGGGGCGGGGGAGCGGGTGGGGACGGCAGCGGGGGCAGGGACGGGGACGCCCCGAAAGGATTCGGATGAGTCGAGTGAGCCGGGCGAACGCATGACGGACACCGCCTGAGTGAGGGAGTCGCTGAACCGGAGCCGGGCGGCACCGATGAACAGACCTCACGATCCGGCATTCACCAGATTTCCGCTGCGCCCTGTGGACAGCTCAGCGAATGTGGACAACTCCCCCACCCGGCAGAGACGTTCACCCCCGGAAAGCTCCGCAGCCGCCCTACGGCAGCTCGATCCCCGTGTCGATGCCCTCCAGCGCATGCGCGCACGGGCAGTCGCGGTCCTCCTCAGAGGGCAGCTCGGCCACCGCGTCGAAGAGGACCGAGCGCAGCCGGTCGACGTTGGACGCGAAGACCCTGAGCACTTCGGCGTGGGAGACGCCCTCGCCGGTCTCCGCGCCCGCGTCCAGGTCGGTCACCAGCGTCATCGTCGTGTAGCAGAGCCCCAGCTCACGGGCGAGCACGGCCTCCGGGTGCCCGGTCATGCCGACCACCGACCAGCCCATCGCCGCATGCCAGCGCGATTCCGCCCGGGTCGAGAAGCGCGGCCCCTCGACGACCACCAGTGTCCCGCCGTCCACCGCCTCCCAGTCCCTGCCCCGGGCCGCCGACAGCGCGGCCTTGCGCCCCTTCGGGCAGTAGGGGTCTGCGAAGCCCAGGTGCACCACGTTCGGCACCACGCCGTCCGCCCGGGTCTCCCCGTCGTAGAAGGTCTGGACGCGGGTCTTCGTACGGTCCACCAGCTGGTCCGGCACGAGCAGCGTCCCCGGCCCGTAGTCCGGCCGGAGCCCGCCGACCGCGCACGGGCCCAGCACCTGGCGCACTCCGACCGAGCGCAGCGCCCACAGATTGGCGCGGTAGTTGATGCGGTGCGGCGGCACATGATGGCCGCGGCCGTGCCGGGGGAGGAATGCGACCCGGCGGCCGCCGATCTCACCGAGGAAGACGGAGTCGCTCGGCTGTCCGTAAGGGGTGTCCACACGGACCTCGGTGACGTCCTCCAGGAAGGAGTACAGGCCCGAGCCGCCGATCACACCGATCTCTGCGTTTGCCATGCCGTCACACTATCGGGGCCGCGAACGCCGATGACCCCGCCGAGTTGGATCAGCGGGGTCACGGGTGAAACAGGTGGGGCGCCGGCTCAGGTGGCCGACGAACCGCTCGAAGAGCCCGAAGAGGAAGAGCTCGACGACGAAGAAGACGAAGAACTCGAAGCGGAGGACGTCGACGAGGACGAAGAGGCCGAGGACTTGCTGTCCGACCCCGTCGAGGACGACGATCCGGAACCGGAGGTCTTCGCGGCGGCCGGTGCGGGCGTGCTGCTCGAAGAGGAGCCGCGGCTGTCGTTCCGGTAGAAGCCGGAACCCTTGAAGACAATGCCGACCGCCGAGAACACCTTCTTCAGGCGTCCTTCGCAGCTCGGGCACACCGTCAGGGCGTCATCGGTGAACTTCTGCACCGCTTCGAGGCCCTCGCCACACTCGGTGCACTGGTACTGATAGGTCGGCACTTGTTCCTCCTGGCACTCTGACTCAATGAGTGCTAACGACGCTTCATAGTGACGTATTCCGCTGGATCAGTCCACTGTGACCGGCCCGCGGTGACCGATACCACGTGCCACGGTCCGTCCCGAAGGGCTCGGTACGAGCCTGGCACGCAGCGCCAGCAGCGTCACCAGCGCCAGTACCGTGCCCACCAGCGGCACCAGGAATCCGGTGCTCGCGCCATGGGCGTCAGCGAGCTGTCCGGCGACTGTCACGGCCGCCGCCTGCCCGAGCGCGACCGCCCCCGTCAGCCAGGTGAACGCCTCGGTCCGGGCCGATCCGGGCACCAGCGCCTCGACCAGTGTGTAGCCGCTGATCAGGGCCGGGGCGATGCAGAGACCGACCAGCAGCCCGAGCGCGGCCAGCAGGGGCACGGAGTGCACCGCCCACAGGCCGGACGCGGTCAGGGTCAGTGCCGCGTATCCGACGATCAGCCGGCGTCGGGGCCCGGTCTTCCAGGCGATGGCACCGCAGGCGATCCCGGCCAGCATGTTGCCGGCCGCGAAGATTCCGTACAGCACCCCGTTCGAGCCGGGCCTGCCGATCTCCTCCGCGAAGGCGGTCAGCGAGACCTGCATGCCGCCGAAGACCGCGCCGATCCCGAGGAAGGCGACCGCGAGCACGCGCACACCGGGCACCGACAGGGCGGAGGCGTGCCGCGCGGAGCCGGTGGGCCCCGCCTCGCGCACGGACGGCTGGGTGGCGCGCTGCGCGGCGAAGAACAGCCCGCCGATCAGCGTCAGCGCGGCTTCCGCGATCAGCCCCGCCGCCGGATGCACCCCGGTGCACAGCGCGGTGGCGATCACGGGGCCGATGACGAAGGTGAACTCGTCCGTCACCGACTCGAAGGCGGCGGCGGTCGACATCAGGGGCGAGGCCTCACGGCCGGGCGCCGCGCCGAGCACGGCCGCCCAGCGGGCGCGCACCATGGGGCCGATCTGCGGGATCGAGGCACCCGTCGGCACAGCCGCCAGGAACAGCGCCCAGATCGGCGCGTCCGCCAGCGCGAGCGCCGTCAGCGCGCCCACCGAAGCCCCGTGCACCAGGACGCCGGGCAGCAGTACCGCCCGCTGCCCGAACCGGTCCGCGAGCTTGCCGGTCTGCGGCGCGAACAGCGCCATGGAGACGCCGCTCACGGCGGCGACGGCGCCCGCGCTGCCGTAGGAGCCGGTGGTGTGCTGGACCAGCAGGACGATGCCGATGGTCAGCATGGCGAAGGGCTGCCGCGCGGCGAAGCCCGGCAGGAGGAAGGTCCACGCACCCGGAGTACGCAGCAAGTGCCCGTATCCGGGGCGGTCGGAGACCGTGGACACCACGGTCCATGCCTTTCTGCCGCCTGGTGGCCGTGCTCCTGCGGTTCCGGTCCCGCACCTGGGTGCGGACCCGGTCAGGGGCTGCCGAGAGCTGTCCTCTTCGCGCGGAACTGCGGTAGATGCCGGGCGCTCGCAGCAAAGGCGGAGGACGCCACGACCGCCATACGGTCGCGCCAGCTCTGCGTCAGGCAGAGTTGGTCGATCAAGGTCGTTGGATATCGATCGTTCGGATGCCGATCGCTTGTGGATCGCGCGTCATGACCGTACGCATACGGCCGACGGGCAGATCTCCTTCATCGTACAGGCAGGTTTCCAGGTGCACCTGCGATTGTGCGCCAATCACCCTCCGTAACCTGTGAACGCGGGTGCTCCCTCACTGATGGGCCTTCGCGTCACGGTCCTTGGTGTCACGGTGCTTCGGGTCGTGGCCCTTGGCGTCGTGGCCCTTGGCATCGGGGTCCTTCGTCTCCCGGGCCTTCGCTTCGCGGGCCTTCGCCTCGCGGGTCTTCATCTCCCGGGGTGGTGTCTCGTGGGCCTTCGTCTCGTCCGGCGTCCGGCCCAGCTTCTTCACCGCCTTGAGCGCGTTGGAGACATGCGGCCCGGTGAAGGGCTGCTCCGTGCCGGGGCTCCCCTCGGTACCCAGCCAGCCCGCCAGCTTGCCGCCCTCGCCGACCGCGCGCAGCCGCGCCTCTGTCGCGTCGCGCACCGGGTCGGTCGTGACCACCAGCAGCTCGTCGCCGCGCCGCAGCACCGTCGGCGGGGTGGGTACGAAGCTCTTCTCGTCCCGTACGACGAGGGTGACCGCGGCCCCCGAGGGCAGTCGCAGCTCACCGACCTCGACGCCGTGCATCTTCGACTTGGCGGGGATGGCCACCGACAGCAGATGTCCGCGCAGCCGTTCCAGCGGCGCCGACTCGATGCCCAGGTCGGCGGTCTCCGACGGGTCCTCCGCGATCTTGAGGGCCTTCGCGAGCCAGGGCAGCGTCGGGCCCTGGATGAGGGTGTAGACCATGACGAGCACGAAGACGATGTTGAAGACCCGGGTGGAACCCTCGATGCCGGACACCATCGGAATGGTCGCCAGGATGATGGGCACGGCGCCGCGCAGCCCCGCCCAGGACATCAGGGCCTTCTCCTGCCACGGCAATCGGAACGGGGCCAGCGAGAGGAAGACCTCCAGCGGCCGGGCCACCACGGTGAGCACCAGGCCCACGACGACGGCGGGCCAGAAGTCGTCGAGCAGATCGTGCGGGGTGACCAGCAGGCCGAGCAGGACGAACATGCCGATCTGGGCCAGCCAGCCGAGCCCGTCCGCGAATCCGCGGGTGGCGGGCCAGTGCGGCAGCTTGGCGTTGCCGAGGATCATCGCCGCGAGGTAGACGGCGAGGAAGCCACTGCCGTGGACCATGGCGCCCGCCGCGTACGCGGTCACCGCGATCGCCATCACGGCGATCGGGTAGAGGCCGGAGGCCGGCAGCGCCACGTGCCGCAGCCCGAACGAGCCCAGCCAGCCCACCGCGATGCCGATCGCCGCACCGATCGCCAGCTCCAGCGCTATCTCGCCGACCAGCACGTACCAGTGGTCCACCGGACCGACGGCAGAGAAGGCCACCACCAGGATCACCACGGGGGCGTCGTTGAAGCCGGATTCGGCCTCCAGGACGCCGGTGATCCGGGACGGCAACGGCACCTTGCGCAGGACGGAGAAGACCGCCGCGGCGTCCGTGGAGGAGACGACCGCGCCGATGATCAGCGCCTGCCGCCACTCCAGACCGACCAGGTAGTGCGCCCCGGCGGCGGTCACGCCCACGCTCACCGCGACGCCGACGGTGGAGAGCATCGCGGCCGCGGGCAACGCCGGCCTGACCTCTTTCCACTTCGTGCCGAGGCCGCCCTCGGCGAGGATCACGACCAGGGCCGCGTACCCGATGACCTGCGTAAGTTCCGCGTTGTCGAACTTGACGTCGAAGAGCCCGTCCTGCCCCATGACGACCCCGATGCCGAGGTACAGGAGCAGGCTCGGGAGCCCGCTGCGCGACGAGATCCGGACCGCCGCCACCGCGACGAGCAGGACAAGTGAGCAGACGAGCAGGAGTTCGTTGAGCGCGTGGACAGTCAGTGGCCGGTCCTTCCCTGCGAGCGCCTGCCGGATCGTGTTCCGGCGGCCGGTACTTCGTTACCTTACCTAATCTTTAACGTTTTCTTGATGCGTTCGAGTACTCGTGCGATCACTACGCAATTCGAACCATCCCGATACCGCGTCAGAGGGGCTCCGGCGCTGCGCCTATGGTTGCTCCTGCACTCCCAGGACCACCCTGCCCCTCGAAGGACAGCGATGCCCGCCAACACAACCGCCTCTTCCGGCTCCACCGGTTCCGCCGGTGGCGGGTCGCGCAAGAAGAAGGGGCGACGCGCCCGCAGAATCGTGATCGTCCTGGTGCTGGCGCTTGTCGCGGGTATCGGATACGGCACGTACTGGTCCGTATCGACCGTGCGGGCCTCGTACCCGCAGACCAACGGGAGCGCCCAGCTCGCCGGACTCGACAGCAACGTCGAGGTCAAGCGCGACAGCTACGGCATTCCGCAGATCTACGCGGACTCCGACTCCGACCTGTTCCGCGCCCAGGGATTCGTCCAGGCGCAGGACCGCTTCTGGGAGATGGACGTCCGCCGTCACATGACGGCCGGCCGGCTGTCCGAGATGTTCGGGTCCGGCCAGGTCGAGACGGACTCCTTCCTGCGCACCCTGGGCTGGCGCAAGGTCGCCCAGGAGGAGTACGACCACGTCCTGTCCGCGGAGACCAAGAAGAACCTCCAGTCGTACGCGGACGGCGTGAACGCCTACCTCAAGGGCCGCGACGGCAAGGACATCTCCGTCGAGTACGCGGCGCTGGGCCTCACCAACGACTACAAGCCGGTGAAGTGGACCCCGGTCGACTCCGTCGCCTGGCTGAAGGCCATGGCCTGGGACCTGCGCGGCAACATGCAGGACGAGATCGACCGTTCGCTGATGACCAGCAGGCTCGACGCGAAGCAGATCGAGGACCTGTACCCGCCCTACCCGTACGACAAGCACAAGCCGATCGTCTCCGAGGGCGGGATCTCCACGCTCACCGGGAAGTACGACCCGCAGGCGGCACCGTCCGACGGAGTCGGCTCCTCGACCGTGCAGGGCGCCACGGAGGGTCTCACCACCCAGCTCGGCGCGCTCTCCGACACCCTCGACGAGATCCCCTCGCTGCTGGGCCCGAACGGCACCGGCATCGGCTCGAACTCCTGGGTGGTCTCGGGCAAGTACACGACGACGAACAAGCCGCTGCTCGCCAACGACCCGCACCTGGCGCCGCAGCTGCCCTCGCTCTGGTACCAGATGGGGCTGCACTGCCGCAGCGTCTCCGCCACCTGCAAGTACGACACCGCCGGCTACACGTTCTCCGGCATGCCGGGCGTGATCATCGGCCACAACCAGGACGTCGCCTGGGGCTTCACCAACCTGGGCGCCGACGTCACCGACCTCTTCCTGGAGAAGGTCTCGGCGGACGGCTACCAGTACGACGGCAAGGTGAAGCCCTTCACCACCCGCGAGGAGACCATCAAGGTCGCCGGCGGCAAGGACCGGCACATCACCGTCCGTGAGACCAACAACGGTCCGCTGGTCTCCGACCGCAACAGCGAGCTGGAGAAGGTCGGCCAGAAGGCGCCCGTGACCAACGCGGCCCCGGACCGTGCGGACGGCTACGGGGTGGCGCTGAAGTGGACCGCGCTGGAGCCCGGCAAGTCCATGGACGCGGTCTTCGAGCTGAACCGCGCCAAGGACTTCACGTCCTTCCGCGCGGCGGCAGAGCACTTCGAGGTCCCCTCGCAGAACCTGATCTACGCCGACACCAAGGGCCACATCGGCTACCAGGCCCCCGGCAAGATCCCGGTCCGCAAGTCCGGCGACGGCACGATGCCCAGCCCCGGCTGGTCCTCGGCCTACGGCTGGAAGAAGGACCCGATCCCGTTCGACGAGCTGCCGTATGAGTACGACCCGAAGCGCGGGTACATCGTCACCGCCAACCAGGCGGTCGTCGACGAGACCAAGTACCCGTACATGCTCACCAAGGACTGGGGCTACGGCACCCGCAGCCAGCGGATCAACGACCTCATCGAGTCGAAGATCAAGGGCGGCGGGAAGATCTCGACCGACGACATGCAGAAGATGCAGATGGACAACACCAGCGAGATCGCCGCGCTGCTGGTGCCCGAACTGATGAAGATCAACATCTCGGACAAGGACGTCCGGGAGGCGCAGAAGCTGCTGGAGGGCTGGGACTACACCCAGGAGTCCGACTCGGCCGCGGCCGCGTACTTCAACGCGGTCTGGCGCAACATCCTCAAGCTGGCCTTCGGCGACAAGCTGCCCAAGGAGATGCGCGTCAAGGGCGAGTGCCTGAACGTGCCGCCGGCCAAGAGCTCGGGCCCGGTCGACGAGCAGGACAGGCTGGTACGCGAATGCGGCCGGCGCGCCCCCGACTCGGCGCAGCCGGACGGCGGTGACCGCTGGTACCAGGTCGTCGAGAACCTCATGGACAAGCCGGACAGCGACTGGTGGAAGACGCCGGCGAACCGCAAGGACAAGGCGACCGGCAACCGCGAGGAGCTCTTCGCCCGCGCCATGAAGGACGCGCGCTGGGAGCTGACCGCCAAGCTCGGCAAGGACATCACCACCTGGAACTGGGGCCGGCTGCACCAGCTGACCCTCAAGAACCAGACCCTCGGTACGGAGGGCCCCGGACTGCTCCAGCGGGTGCTCAACCGGGGCCCGTGGAACCTCGGCGGCGGCGAGGCCGCGGTGGACGCCACCGGCTGGAACGCGGCGGGCGGCTACGAGGTCGTCTGGGTGCCGTCGATGCGGATGGTCGTCAACGTGGGGGACTGGGACAAGTCCCGCTGGATCAACCTCACCGGCGCCTCCGGGCACGCGTTCAGCGCGCACTACACCGACCAGACCGACAAGTGGGTCAACGGCGAGCTGCTCGACTGGTCCTACGGGACGAACGCGGTGGCCGGCTCGACGACGGACACGCTGACCCTCAAGCCGTAGGGGCTCATGGGTCCCTGGGGCTCTCGGCGGAGGGCGGGGCCGCCGCGCCTCAGCCGTCGCTGAAGCGCCGCGATCCCGCCGGTGTCACCACCGCGTCCACGGGGTGGTCGTGCGGTTCCTCCGGGACCCGCGCGGCCACCTCGTCGTCGTACAGCAGGACGATCAGCGCCGGGTGCGCCCCGGCCGCCGAGAGCCGGGCCAGCACCCGGTCGTAGCTGCCGCCGCCCCGGCCGAGCCGCATCCCGCGCCCGTCCACCGCGAGGCCCGGCAGCAGCACCGCGTCCGCGTCCAGTACGGCGTCGGGGCCGAGGCGCTCGCCGCCCGGCTCCAGCAGTCCGCGGCCGGCCTTCGTGAGGCTCCCGGCGCCCTCGTACTCCGCCCAGTCCAGGTCGTTGTCCGGCAGGAGCACCGGCAGCAGCACCCGGACGCCCCGTGCGCGCAGCGCGTCCAGCAGGGCGCGGGTGCCCGGTTCACGGCCCACGGAGACGTACGCGGCGACGGTACGGGCCCCGGAGAGCTCGGGGAGCGCGAGCGCGCGACGGGCCAGAACCGCGGCGGCCCGTTCGGCGTCCTCATCGGTCAGGAGGCGTCGTGCGGCGAGCAGTTCGCGCCGCAACAGGGCCTTTGCGGACATGTCGGTGTTCAACGGGGCACCCAGAGACCTCTCGTACTGGCGTATATGAGTGCAAAGTTAACCGGAGGATCATCTTCCGCCCATGTGCGCCGGTTAGGGTTCAGCGCATGACTCAGTCGAACCCCAGGATCAGCAAGGCTGTCATTCCGGCGGCGGGCCTCGGCACCCGCTTCCTGCCGGCCACCAAAGCCACTCCCAAAGAGATGCTGCCTGTCGTCGACAAGCCTGCCATCCAGTACGTCGTCGAGGAGGCGGTGGCGGCCGGCCTCTCCGACGTACTGATGATCACCGGTCGCAACAAGCGTCCCCTGGAGGACCACTTCGACCGCAACTACGAACTGGAATCCGCGCTCACCCGCAAGGGCGACGCCGAGCGGCTGCGCAGGGTCCAGGAGTCGAGCGACCTCGCCACCATGCACTACGTCCGCCAGGGCGACCCGCGCGGCCTCGGCCACGCGGTGCTGTGCGCGGCACCGCACGTCGGTGACCAGCCCTTCGCGGTGCTCCTCGGCGACGACCTGATCGACCCGCGCGATCCGCTGCTGGCCCGCATGGTGGAGATCCAGGAGCGCGAGGGCGGCAGCGTCGTCGCACTCATGGAGGTACCGCCCGAGCTGATCCACCAGTACGGCTGCGCGGCCGTCGAGCCCACCGCCGAGGATGATGTGATGCGGATCACCGGCCTGGTCGAGAAACCGGAACCGGCCGACGCGCCCAGCAACCTCGCCATCATCGGCCGCTATGTCCTGGACCCCGCCGTCTTCGGGATACTGCGCCGGACCGAGCCGGGCCGGGGTGACGAGATCCAGCTGACCGACGCCCTGCAACTGCTGGCGAAGGACGAGAAGACCGGCGGCCCGGTGCACGGGGTCGTCTTCAAGGGCCGCCGCTATGACACCGGCGACCGGAGCGACTACCTCCGTGCCATTGTCAGACTCGCGTGCGAACGTGAAGACCTGGGCCCGGAGTTCCGGACCTGGCTCCGCAGTTACGTCACCGAGGAGATGTAAGACCTTGAGCAGCACGATCTGGTCGGTGGACGAGCACCTGGAAGACATCCTCGCCGCCGTGAAGCCGCTCGAACCCATCGAGCTGCAACTGCCCGACGCGCAGGGCTGCGTCCTGGTCGAGGACGTCGTGGTGGAGATCGCCCTGCCGCCCTTCGACAACAGCTCGATGGACGGTTACGCGGTCCGCGTCTCCGATGTGGAGGGCGCCACAGAGGAGTTCCCCGCGGTGCTCACCGTCATCGGTGACGTCGCGGCGGGCGCCGCCGGGCTCCTCGGCGACCAGCGGGTGGGCCCGGGGGAGGCCGCCCGCATCATGACCGGCGCCCCGCTGCCGGCCGGGGCGGAGGCCGTGATCCCGGTCGAGTGGACCGACGGCGGTACGGGCGAGGGCCCCGCCACGTCGATGCGCTCCCACAGCGACGTCCCGGAGGGCGCGCGCGGCGAGGTCAGGGTGCACCGCCCGGTCGAGGCCCGTGCCCACGTCAGGGACCGGGGCAGCGATGTCCGGCCGGGCGATCTGGCTCTGCGCGCCGGTTCGGTGGTCGGCCCCCCGCAGATCGGGCTGCTCGCGGCGATCGGCCGCTCGACGGTGAAGGTGCGGCCCCGGCCGCGCGTCGTCGTCATCTCGACCGGCAGCGAACTCATCCAGCCCGGCGAGGAGCTGACCGGCGGCCAGATCTACGACTCGAACAGCTTCGCGCTGACGGCCGCCGCGCGCGACGCCGGGGCGATCGCCTACCGGGTCGGCGCCGTCACCGACGACGCCCAGACGCTGCGCGCCACGATCGAGGACCAGCTGATCCGCGCCGACATCGTCGTCACCACGGGGGGCGTCAGCGTCGGCGCGTACGACGTGGTCAAGGAGGCGCTGTCCTCGGTGGGCGACGAGGACGAGCCGGGCAGCGGCATCGACTTCCGCAAGTTGGCCATGCAGCCCGGCAAGCCGCAGGGCTTCGGCTCCATCGGCCCGGACCACACCCCGCTGCTGGCGCTGCCGGGCAACCCGGTCTCCAGCTACGTCTCGTTCGAGCTCTTCGTACGGCCCGCGATCCGGACGCTGATGGGCCTGCCGGACGTCAACCGCCCCACCGCCAGGGCCACCCTGGTCTGTGACAAGGCGCTGTCCTCGCCCGACGGCAGGCGGCAGTTCCTGCGCGGCACCTACGACGCGGAGGCGGGCACCGTCACGCCCGTGGGCGGTTCCGGATCGCATCTGATCGCCGCTCTCGCCCAGGCCGACGCGCTGATCGTGCTGCCGGAGGACGTCACCTCCGCCGAGCCCGGCACCGACACCGAGGTGATCCTGATCCGCTGACCGGCGCCCGGTGGCGGTACGGTATCTGCCGCTGTGCCTTCCGGGGGACATCCCCCGGACCCCGGGCCCGCACCCCGGTGCGGCTCAGGGGCAACCGGCGCCCTACCGCTAGGCGGAGTTAGTTGAGTACGCAGAACAGGCTGACACATATCGACGAGGCGGGCGCGGCCCGCATGGTCGACGTCTCCGAGAAGGACGTCACCGCGCGCGTCGCCCGTGCCAGCGGCCGGGTGCTCGTCTCGCCGCGTGTCATCGAACTGCTCCGGGGCGAAGGGGTCCCCAAGGGCGACGCGCTCGCCACCGCGCGCATCGCCGGGATCATGGGGGCCAAGCGCACCCCGGAGCTGATCCCCCTCTGTCACCCGCTGGCCGTCTCCGGTGTCACGGTCGACCTGAGCGTGGCCGACGACGCGGTGGAGATCCTCGCGACCGTGAAGACCACGGACCGCACGGGCGTCGAGATGGAGGCCCTGACCGCGGTCTCTGTCGCCGCGCTCACCGTCGTCGACATGATCAAGGCGGTCGACAAGGCCGCGGTCATCACCGACATCCGGGTCGAGGCGAAGTCGGGCGGCATGTCCGGCGACTACCGGCGCACCGCACCCGCCGGGGCGGACGCGTGAACGCCCCGGTGAGGGATTCCACCGGCTATCGCGCCCTCGTGGTGACCGCGTCCAACCGCGCCGCCGCCGGGGTCTACGCGGACAAGGGCGGCCCGCTGATCGCCGAGGCGCTGACCGGGCTCGGCTTCACCGTCGACGGGCCGCGCGTCGTCCCGGACGGAGACCCGGTCGAACAGGCGCTGCGGGACGGGGTGGCCGCCGCGTACGACGTCATCGTCACCACCGGCGGCACCGGCATCTCGCCCACCGACCGCACTCCCGAGGTCACCCGCGCCGTGCTGGACCACGAGGTGCCCGGTATCCCCGAGGCGATCCGTGCCGAGGGCCGGGACAAGGTCCGCACGGCCGCGCTCTCGCGCGGACTGGCGGGTGTGGCCGGCCGCACGCTCGTCGTCAACCTGCCCGGCTCCACCGGCGGGGTGCGCGACGGGCTCGCCGTCCTGAGCCGAATCCTGGTGCACGCCGTCGACCAGCTCCGCGGCGGCGATCACCCCCGACCCGGGAGCCCGAGCTGAACGTCCCGACCTGGCCGGTGACCCTGGTGGACGGTGATGTCACCCTCCGGCCGATAAAGCTCCGCGACCAGACCATGTGGCGCGAGGTCAACCGGCGCAACCGGGACTGGCTGCGCCCCTGGGAGGCGACCGTGCCGCCGCCCGCCCCCGGCGGCCCGGTGGCCCAGCGCCCCACCTACCGGCAGATGATCCGCCATCTGCGGTCCGAGGCCCACGCCGGGCGGATGCTGCCGTTCGCCATCGAGTATCAGGGCCGGCTGGTCGGCCAGCTGACCGTCGCCGGGATCACCTGGGGCTCGATGTGCTCGGGCCATGTCGGCTACTGGGTCGACCGGGAGGTGGCGGGGCGCGGAGTGATGCCGACGGCGGTCGCCCTCGCCGTCGACCACTGTTTCCGGGTGGTCGGACTGCACCGGATCGAGGTGTGCATTCGCCCGGAGAACGCGCCCAGCCGGCGGGTGGTCGCGAAACTGGGATTCCGCGAGGAAGGGATCCGGCCGCGCTATCTGCACATCGACGGCGCCTGGCGGGACCATCTGATCTACGCGCTCACCGCGGAGGAGGTGCCCGACGGGCTGCTCCGGAGGTGGCAGCAGGCCGGACCGGACCAGCCTAAACATCACACTAAATGAAATATGTGTTCGAAATTGATCGCTGTTTGACCGCTACCGGGCGGACAAACACCGACTGTTGATCCGAACAATCACAAAAAAAGTCCTTGATATCAGCAGGATCGTGCGACACACCGCGCCAATTGGCCGATGCCTCCATGCAAACCCCTCTACGGTGTGAGATGTGAGCAGCAGTGGCCTCATCTATGCAGTCATCGTCGGGGCCTGGGCCGCCTACTTGGTGCCGATGTGGCTCCGCAGGCAGGACGAGCTCAACGAAGCCCGTCCGACGGAACGCTTCAGCACCGCCATCCGGCTGCTGTCCGGACGGGCGGCGATGGAGCGCCGGTATGCCAAGGGGTTGCAGGAGCGCACCGACGGTGAGGCGGCGCCCGACGCCGAACCGGACGCGGACACGGACCGAATGGATTCCGTCGACGTCCGGAACTTTTCCGCGCCCCCGGCGCACACCGAGGCCCGGGTCCATGACCCGGCCCGTACGCCGGAGCGCGCCCCGAAGGAGCGGCAGGGCCGGGACCGCCCGGCAGCCCCGACCGGCCCCGACCCCGTATCCGCACCCGCCCGGCGCGCCCGCCCGCGCCCCGGTGGCATCGACGCCGAACGAGCCCGGCGCGCGCAGCGCACCCAGGTACTCGCACGCCGTCGGCGTACCACCGTCGTCCTCTTCCTCGGCTTCACGCTCGGCGCGGTCGTCGCGGCGGTCGGCGGCCTCGGCTTCCTCTGGGCCCCCGCGGTCCCCGCGGTGCTGCTGAGCACGTACATCGTGCATCTGCGTGCCCAGGAGCGGCGCAGGTTCGCCTTCACCATGGACCGGCGACGGGCCGAGGTGGCGGCGCAGCACCTGCGCGAGAACCGTCCGCGCAGGCACCAGCCCGCCACGACGGCCACCGCGGAGTCCGACGAGGACCCCGAAGCGCGCCACCCGGCCCCCGAGCCCACCCCCACGGTCTCCCCGCAGGAGGCCGGCCGCCGCGCCCTGGTCGAGCAGACGGACCACGCGGAGTGGGTGGACCAGCAGCGCGAACGCGGCCGGGTCCAGGGCGACAGCTGGGAGCCGGTCCCGGTCCCGCTGCCGACCTACGTCACCGCCCCGGTCGCCCCGCGCGCCACGGGCGGCGTCGAGGTCGGCAACCCGGAGACCTGGAGCGCGGCCCGCTCCAGCACCGCGGAACCCGCCCAGCCCGCCACCCCGCGCCCCTCGGCACCCCCTGTGGACCCCGCACCGCGCCAGCGCACCGGCCAGTCCCGCCGCTCCCGCGACCGGGGCCGGACGCCTCTTTTCGACCAGTACGACGTGGACGACCGCCCGCGCGCGGCCAACGAGTGAGGCGTCCGCCGCGCGCCGCGACGCCGACTCGGCTGACCAGCGCCTGCCGGATTTCCGAGCACCCCGTGGAGGGTGCTAAAGTTTCACTCGTTGCAAGGGCCTGTGGCGCAGTCTGGTAGCGCACCTCGTTCGCATCGAGGGGGTCTGGGGTTCAAATCCCCACAGGTCCACCGCAGGGCCGTTCACGAGTTAGCTCGTGAACGGTTCACGAAATCCCGTTCAGTCCATCCGACTGAGCGGGATTTCGTGCATCTGAGGCTTGGTACGGCATGGATGTTGTTCCGGGAGGTCCGGTTCGGGTCCGTGGGAACGCTGAGTGGAGCTGGCTGTGGCTGTGAGGGCATGGCGAAGCGGCCGTAGGACCCGGGTGGTCCTACGGCGCGCTGGTGGCTGTGCGGTTGTGCCTGCTTCGCCGATGCCGTTCCTACGGTTCGGGAGGCGGGGCGGAGCCGGGTCCCTCTGTCTCCTCGTCAGGGCTCTCGTACGGGTCGGGAGTCTCGGCGATGTGGCCGAGGGTGTAGTTCTCTTCCTTCCAGAGGCGCTGGTTGCGCAGGAAGGACTCGATGCTTCGCAGGTTCTCGACCATGAGCTGGATGGCGCTGAGCAGCGTTTGGGCGACTCGGCCTCGGCTTTGGTGTTTCTCGCGGGAGTGCAGGAATGTGTCGACGTTCTTGGCGCGGCCGTTGAGTCCTTCGACGTGGCTGCGCAGGCTTCGGTAGGCGCGCTGCCAGGCTTCCCGCCCCCACGGCAGGTCCTGGCGGAGCTTCGGCATGATGTCGACAGGCACGGTGATCGTGGACTGTTGGCAGATGGCCGGACGCTGGTGGGCCGGCCGTTGTGGTGGTCGTACGGTCGGTCTTGCGTCTGGATGGGCCTGCCGGGCGCGGCGGTTGGTCAGGTCGATGGTGTGGGGCTGAGCGCGGACGGGGCGGCGTGGGGTGTGGTTGCGGCGCCGGTGAGCGCCGGAGGCGTCGCGTTCCTGGGCCCAGGGGCAGGTGACGCGGGGGCTGGTGCCGGCGGCGGGGCACTGGCGGCGTTCCAGGCCGCGGTGGTCGGCGGACTGTTTCAGCGGGAGGACGTAGGGGTCCGCCTCCAGCATGTCGGGCAGGAGCTCTTCGCGGGTTCTGCTCTGCTTGGCGGCGGCCATGCGGGGGTCTGTCAAACGAGCGGTGTAACTCGGGTTGTTGAGGGTTACTGGCGTGCTGCGGAGAGTCGGCCGTCGAAGGTGATGTCGAAGGCGTTCAAGGCTGTCTTCCAGCGCATGGTCCAGCGGGCCTGGCCCTTGCCGGTCGGGTCCAGCGACATGATCGCCATGTAGACGCACTTCAGGGCGGCCTGCTCGTTCGGGAAGTGGCCGCGGGCTTTCACCGCCCGTCGGATCCGCGCGTTCACGGACTCGATCGCGTTGGTGGTGCAGACGATGCGTCGGATCTCGGTGTCGAAGCGGAGGAAGGGAGTGAACTCCTCCCAGGCGTTCTCCCAGAGCCGGACGATCGCTGGATACTTCTTGCCCCACGTGTCGGCGAACTCCGCGAACCGCTCGAGTGCGGCCTCCTCGGTCGCCGCGGTGTAGACGGGCTTGAGTACCTTGGCGATCTTGTCCCAGTCCTGGCGGGCTGCATAGCGGAAAGAGTTCCGCAGCAGGTGGACCACGCAGGTCTGGACGGTGGTGCGGGACCAGACGGCCTCGACTGCCTCGGGCAGGCCCTTGAGCCCGTCGCAGACGGGCATGAGGACGTCGTTCACTCCGCGGTTCTTGATCTCGGTGAGGATGTGCATCCAGTGCTTGGCACCCTCGCCGCCGTCGCCGGCCCACAGCCCGAGAATGTCCCGCCGGCCCTCGGCCGTGACGGCCAGGGCAACGTAGATGGGCCGGTTCGCCACGGCGCCGTCGCGGATCTTCACGTGGATAGCGTCGATGAAGACCACCGGATAGACCGAGTCCAGGGGCCGGTTCTGCCATTCGGCCATGCCTTCGAGGACCTTGTCGGTGATCGTGGAGATCGTCTGACGGGACACCTCGGCGCCATAGACCTCGGACAGGTGGGCCTGGACCTCACCGGTCGTCAGGCCCTTCGCGGCGAGCGAGATGACCATCTCGTCGACGCCGGAAAGGCGCTTCTGGCGCTTCTTGACGATCTTCGGCTCGAAGGAACCCTCGCGGTCGCGGGGCACGGTTATCTCCACCGGGCCGACGTCGGTCAGCACGGTCTTGGCTCGGGTCCCGTTGCGGCTGTTGCCGCCGTTCTTCCCGGCAGGATCGTGCTTGTCATAGCCGAGGTGGTCGGTGATCTCACCCTCGAGAGCGGACTCCAGGAGTCGCTTCGTCAGCTGCTGGAGCAGCCCGCCCTCGCCGGTCAGCTGCAGGCCCTCGGCCTGAGCCCGGCCCACGAGCTCGTCGATCAGCCGGTCATCCACAGACTTCGGCGGCACCGGCTCAGACGGCTCGACAGTCTCGGCCTCGGTCACGTTGTTGCTGGTCATCGATGCATCTTCCATGATCGGGAGTTACACCGAACGTTTTACAGTCCCCGATCAAGAGCAAGCGCAGGATCGGTAAGGCATCAGCTTGATAGCCTTGATCATTCGTGAGTCCCCGTCAGTTCGCTGATGATTGATCGGCGTTGGGGTGGTGCAGTCTTTTCGGGTGCGGGGCGGGCCGAGGGCCCGACGGTCGCGTCGGGTGTGCGCCGGGTTCCACTTTCCCGGGTGGTGGTGCGGGTTGTCGGGACGGTCGGGCCAGCTGGTCAGCCGGGGTTCGGGAGGGCTTGGAGCCGGTCGATCGCGTGGGAGATGACCTCGGTCCAGGGCCATCTGGCGGTGAAGCGGAGCCAGCGGCGGCGGCCGGTGTGGATGAGCTGCGCGGCGGCGGAGAACAGGCGGAGCCGGAGTCGTTTGGGTTCCCAGCGCCGGGCGTCGCCGGTCAGGGCGAGCATCGGCATCCAGGCCAGCAGGTCGAGGGCGATGGAGATGATCTCCAGCCAGATCCGGTTCTGTGCGGTGTCGTGCGGGGGCAGGTTGCGCAGGCCGGTGTCGCGGGCGTTTCGGATCCGGTCCTCGCAGCGGGCCCGCCTTCGGTGGCGGAGTTCAAGGTCGGCGAGCTGGCCGCCTTTGGTGTTGGTCGCGAAGCAGGTCAACCGCAGTCCGTCGAGGTCGGTGGAGCGCAACTGGGCGCCGGGGTGAGGCCGTTCCTTGCGGACGATCAGCCGCATCCCCCTCGGCCAGCTGGTCAGGTCGGGCATGTCGGTGATCTCCGCGACCCAGGCGCCGGGCCGCTCCGTGCCGCCGGAGTCGTAGGCCGGCGTCCACGCCTCCTTCGGGATCTTCAGCACCGCCTGGTGGATGGCGTCGGTGATGGTCATGCCGACGGAATACGACAGCCACCGGCCCCGGCGGGTCAGCCAGTCGAGGAAGGCGTGAGTGCCGCCGGCGGAGTCGGTGCGGATCAGTGTCTGGCGTCCGCGCCGCAGGTTCCTGGGCAGTTGGGCCAGGGCGAGTTGGGTGGTTTCGATGTGATCGCTCGCGGTGTTGGAGCCCGCATTGCCGGGCCGCAGCAGTGCGGCCATGGGCTCTCCGGCCCCGGCCTGGCCGTGGTCGACGAACGCGACGAGGGGGTGATGACCGAAGGTCTTCTTCCAGGTCGCGGTGGCGTCCTGCTTCTCGGAGTGCGCCAGGACCAGCACTCCGTCGATGTCCACGATCACGCTGCCGTCGGCGGCCGGACCGTTGCCCCCGGCCAACTCCCGGACTCCGCAGCGCACTTCCGCTCGGGCCGTGCGGATCGCGGTGAGCGCCTTGGGCCCGGCCGCGGCCAGGGTATCGATGAGGCGAGAGACGGTGGGATCGGAGGCCACCGGGCCGAACACGTCGGGCTCGGCCCTCAGCATGGCGACATCGGCCAGGCAGTCCCCGCCGAGTGCGACGGCCAGGGCCACATCCAGAAGGATCTTGCCCGGATCGTGCACCGCCCGCGGCTTGCTCCACGACGCCAACGCCGCCGATATCGCCTCATCCAGCCCGGACTTGCGGACCGTCTCCACCAACAGCACCGCCCCGGCCTGCGAGACCACCGAGCGGCCACCGCCCTCGACGCGGACAGGCGGATAGGACCCGATAGTCTTCTTCACTTGAGAAGTGCCTCCGGCGATGGCAGGAACAAGGACCTCGACAATCCTCATTCTTGCTGGTCAGAGGCACTTCTCGCTTACGCGGTCACCCATCGGACAGCCCGGTTCATGAAAGCGCGAGGCTAGCAGTGGCTTTGCCAAGGGCCTAGGTACGAGCTGTCGATTTCGTACCGACCGGCCCCCGGTACCTTGAGGCGCACCCACTCACCGTCACGCTCGATGCAGCCAGCGCTGGTACGCAGCCAAGGAGAGTAAGCGATGCGTAGGTTTACCGTCCCCCGTTTCCGTGCGCGGAGAGTGACTTTGGCGTTGTCGCTGCTGACCACAGACGCACCAGCGCCGGTGGCCATGGGGCGGGCGTTCTTGACTGCGTAAATCTGCCAGTTGGTGTCATGCCACACCGGCTTCAACCAGTTGGGCTTGCTCTTAACTAGATTGGCCTCATCCTTCGCCGCGAAGTCGGGCTCGCCGCTCGGCAGAACGACGTATGACACGGCCCAGTTGTTGAGCCAGGAGCGGTACTTCGCGGCGGAGAACCGACCTTCGTAGAAGAGGTCACCGCGCTCCACGTCGACCTGCCGATTCCATCCGCGGGCGAGATTCACATATGGGCCAAGCACGGTGGTCTCCCGGTGGTTGACCGCTGGCACGACCTCCACGCGGGTCTGGTCTGCACCCAGTCGGTCCAGCGCAGCTAGTACGCCGCGCGCTTCCGTGGCCCAGGTCGGCACCGGTGTCGACATCTTCGTCACATGCATGGTGTGCGACGTGACCCACTGAATGGAGAACACGAGCGCAACCGCGATCGCCGCTCTTTGCAACAGGCGCCCCTTGCCGGCGAGTACCGCAGCGAGCAGCACCGGGCCGCCGAACACTTCAGCCAGCCGGACGACATTGGCTCCCACGGGCGTGGGGATCAGCGCTGACAGAACGATGCCGAGTGTGTAGGTCGCGGCGCTGTAACGGAGCACTCGCCACTCCGGCGGAGCAAATGCAGCGAGGACAACACTGAAGAGGATCGGCTTCCATAGATCGCTCGTGGACATGGGCATCACGCCGCCGAACGGGAAAAACAGCGTCGTCAAGCCCACCACTGCAGTGGGTGGAACGCACAGTACGAGGGCTTTGCCGAAGTCTCGGTTCAGGAGCCAGCCCGCGCCACATACGAGGAGAAACAGACCTGCCACCGGGCTGGCCATGGTTGCCAGCAGACTGAACACACCGGCCGCGACAAGGCGTCGGCTGTTCCCCATCAGCATCAGGCATGCAGCCAAGGCCAGCGCAACACCGAGTGCGAAGGTAGACCTACCCGAAGCCACGTTGCCCCACAGGAACAACACCGCCAGGAGCGTGGGCCATATCGGGTTACGGACGCCGCTGCGTACGAACACGCAGCCGACGAGCCATGAGGCGGCAATACCTGAGGCTACGGTGACGGTTCGCACACCGAGCAGCGCCATCAGTTGCGGGGCCAGAACACTGTAATTTCCTACGTGGACGCCGCCGTACCAGGCGAGACTGTAAGGCGATCCAGGGTGGTCGGCGACAAAACGAGTCCAGGAAACCTGTGCGGCAAGGTCCCCGCCCCCAGTGGCGAGGAAGGCGGCCCACAGAATGTACGCGGGAAGGGCGAGAACGCTGGCCGCGATGGGCACACGATGCCGCTTCCAAAAGGGGCGCAGCCACCTTGGCCCGGCGGGAGGGATGTTCTTTCCTTGAGTAGGCAGCTCGGTTGTCGACGAGACACTGGATGCCACTGGTGATTCCGTTCAGTAACCTGCCGAGAGAACGCCCTGTAGGTCAGTCTCGCATTCAGCAGCTATTCCTTAGAGAGCGTCGCCCTGACATTTTCCGTATAACGCTCATTTGCGCTCTTCAGGTCATTAAAGTAAATTCTATCTTTGCCGATCTCTATTTCTTCCAAATTTCTTTCTGTTGAGAACCAGATGGTGACTATGCCTGTCTTCTTCTTGCATATTACGTCGGACACTGCAGTTGCGATCTCTCGCTTCACAGGGTCACCCTTGGCTCCCCACTTCCTGGCCGCATCCCAGGGGGTTGCGTAGTCAAAACCGGCCGCTCTCATGCACGCTTTCCACTTGGCGGCAGCGTTTTTCACATTGTGATCACGTTTGGCTGCCTCGAATGTACTCGACTTCAGGTCGTTGAACTTCGCGAGGGAGGTCTTTGCGCCACGTGTCAATGTCTGACCAGCCTCCTTCTGGCAGATGGCAGCGTCGGAAGCAGCGTCCTTCGAGAGGCTTGCCAGTCGCCCGCTCATCTGCTTGACCACGCTCCTGTACTCAGGCGACGACAGGAGCTCTGCGGGTGCATGGTAGCCAAACCTGCTGGCGACGTCAGGCTCGACGACTCCGAAGTGGAGACGATTTCGCCAGCTAGGAACATACTCAGGTGTCTTGATTAGACCCCATTCATGCCCTTTCTCTCGCATACATGAACGAACAAGATCATCAGTGGCCTCATAGGTCTTGACAATGTCATTATCGGACAATTCGTAGGAATCGAAAGGGAAGACGATACTCCTGGCCTCCACGGTTGGTGCAGGCACGTCCACCTCCGGCTCTCCGCCCGCCGGAGATCCTCCGGAGCAGCTGGCAACGAGCAGGACCAGGGCTACGAATGAAAGATATCCCCGACGCATTCGCATTCTTCCTTAATTTTCACATGCCGTCTGGGGGTGCCGCTTTGTGCGGCACCCCCAGACGTACAGAGTTTCCTAGAACCCGTTCAGGGACGTGGCCTTGTTCGAGAAGCTGTTGTTCCCGAAGTCAGAGTCCACGCTGGTGGGCTGCAGGCTGTAGCTCTGACCGTTGTAGTTCGAGTCCGCGTACATGTGGACCCAGTGGCTGCAGTTGTTCTTGCCGGAGTTGGCATCGTTGTCCATCGACGAGCCGCTCGACCACTTGTTCCCGACGAAGGTCGAGTCGTTGCCCGAGAATGCACGGGACCCGTCCTTGTAGCCGGCGGTCTGCCACAGCGTGACGCAGGCAGAGGCCTGGGTGCCGCTTTCGGCTGCGGTCGCGGCGGGGGCGATAGCGACGAGGCTGGTGGCGCATACAGCCGCGAGGCCGAGCGAAAGAGTGAGCTTACGCATTGCTTCCTCTCGAATTTTGGTCAGAAGCGAGAACCGTGACGGGGAACGGAATTTCCTTCTCCGCTTTCCGATTGCCCGCCGTTCGAACGCCGGAATACAAACATTGCATTCATATGAAGGTCAACGAATTTATGGCAGTGGCGCTGGCATATGGCCAGAAGTGATCCCCACCTTCAGTGAAACCTATCGAGTGAATCATCATCAGTATCCGATTTGAGCGACCCTATTGTCCTGTAATTTGCATACTTTGCATGATTAGTGAGTGGGGGACTGGAAGTGCGCACCGGGAGAGATGCGAAGTGACCTTCATATCTGGCCACGGGTGTCCGAAAGTGGCAACATGTCTCCATACCGTGTTCGCTCGAAGGTGGCGCAAAATCTGCGGCCGAATGTAGGGTGACTCGCTTCCGCGCTCTGCCCCGGCCATCGCCGAGCTCTGCTTCAAGGGCGGCTTGCGTTAAATCTGAGCGGTTGCTTCAGTACGTTGTTCGGCGGACCGAGGCTCCGGGGCAGCGTCTACGGACCAGATTCGTGGCAAGAGAGATGGAAGGCGCGAGGTGTTGATAAGCGGTAGCATTCTTGCAATTATCGGAACAATGTCCGTGTTCGGATCTTTTGCCATGAGCATCGCACACATGCGTCGATTTGCGGAAAGCGCCCCCGAGGCCCGGGTGCACGACACTGACGGCGCCATTAGGAAGGAGAGGACGCGGCAGCTCGCAGCGGCTATCCGCCCAGCTCGTCGCACCCTCGCGACCGGGTTGCTGCTGGTCACGTGCGGCGTAGGAATGATGGTCTCGGCCTTCCTGAGGTGACGATCTGCCCTCATGTCCCGTCACGGATACGAGAAGGCCTCGCATTGAGGTATTCCCGGGATGCGGAAGGTGGTGACAGCAGGTCAGATGGGGCTCACGAAAGGGGCTCTGGCCATGGCTGCGCCGAGATAGTAATCGCTGGAGTTGTGTGAGCGTGCGGTACGGATGTACCGGACTGCGGAACCGAAGCCTCAGATCAAGAAGCTGGCCCTCGATCTCGGGGTGCATCCCGAAGCGTTGTGCGGCTGGATTCGTCAGGCCGAGGCCGACGTCGGCGATCGTGATGACCGGCCGACCACCGCCGGGCACCGGGAGTCTGGCGGCGATCGGCCGATGGTCAGGGCCGCGTGCCGCGCCGAGAAGGGTCTGTCCGATGGCGCGGGCGGTGTACGCGCGGCGAGGCAGCAGGGTGGCATTGAGGATTACGTGCGCGGCCTGGCAGTTGGGGCACCGCGCCCGGTCCGGACGGACCACCAGCTCGCCGCCGGCATCACGGGCCGTCCGGGGTCTGGCTCGGCCCCACGGACGCAAGATCCCGCGGCACCCCGGACAGCGCACCGGGCCAGGGGCGGGACCGCTACAACGTCGAACACTTCGATCATGTGCCATTTCGTCAGGCCCCGGCCTGGCCCGGTGCCCCCGGGAGGGGCAGTTCGTGTTGCACTCTGGCCTGCTGGCGACGGCTGAAGCAAGGGAGTCCGCTCGTTCGAGGGCTCCGACACTGGACCGACCGGACACGGCACCGCACCCACGGCCGTTCAAGGGCTCTGGTCCGCAACTGCCTTTCGTCGACGAGGTACCGTCCCAAGTACACCGAGAGACCACCCGGGCACTGGCATCCTCAACGCCGGTTGCTGTCCGCGATATCGGCATCTCCAAAGACCCCCAACAAGCACGCCCGCTCCCACGGCTCCGTGCAGCGCGCCATGAGCGACGGACCGATCGACGCCGACCTGCTGCACGGGTCCTTTCGCGCTTTGCGATCTACCTCGCTGTCCCCGCGGCGGCATTGTGCTCTTCGCGGTGCCGGACAGCCTGTCGGCCACCCGGACGGCCCGTGCGCTGCCCCTCGGCCAGGCGAGCCCGATCAGCAGGGCACCGATCAGCTGGTGCACCCCGATCAGGGTCGTCAGCGCGGCTGTCGCGGCGATGCCGGCGGCGAGCAGGACCATGGTGACCGCATCGCTTTCGCCGCCCTCAGCGGCTCCCGGCCGGGAGTGCGCCCAGCGGGCCAGCCCCTTCCGCAGCGGCCCGAGGAAGAACACGGTGATCGCCGCGGCGATGAAGCCGTTCAACAGCACGCCCGCCGGTCCGCCGCCGTGGAGCTGGGCGAGAAGCCCGGTGAGCAGCAGCCACACCGCGCCGTCCCCGGCCGCCGATGCGAAGAGGCTCAGCTGACCCTGACGGGTACGGGTGAGCCCCAGGTCGGTCAGGATGCGGGCCAGCACGGGGAAGGCGGTGACGCTCAGCGCGCACCCCACGAAGAGCACGAACACCACCGGATTGCCGGCCGACCCCATGAACGTCGCGACCAGCGGCACGGCGACCGCGGCCCCGGCCGCGAACGGCACCAGCAGAGAGGCCTGGGTCACCAGGAGTGCCTGCGTCCCGGTGCCGCGCAGCCGCATTCCGGTCAGCTCGCGGCCGACTCCGAACATGAAGAAGACCAGGCCCACCTGGGCCAGCCCGTCGAGCATCGGGAGAACGCCGGAAGGGAAGAGCCAGCCCGCCGCGTCGGGGACGAACCGTCCCAGCAGGGTCGGTCCCAGCGCCAGCCCGGCGCAGATCTCCCCGATGACCCGAGGCTGCCCGAGCCGGTCGGCGAGCAGCCCGCCCAGATAGGCGGCGAGCAGGATCACCGCTACGGCGATCAGGAAGTGGCCGCCCTTGTCGAGACCGTGCGCCACGGCGGCCGCCTCCCCGGCGGGGGTCGGCTTCTGGGTTGCCATCCAGGTGGCTGCGGCGATCACCGCCAGGGGCACTGTCACGATCAATACCATGACGGTCCGGCGTCGTTGTCCGAACAGGCTCTCTCCACGCACGATGCACACTCTCCGTGTTCTCGATGGGCGGGCGATGCGGCTCAGCCGCGTCGGGGCTCGTCGTGCTCGGCGCCGAGGGACTCCCGGACCACGTCGTACGGCGGTGACGCGGCCAGGTAGAAGTGGTCACCGGGCACCACCCGTTGCTGGAAGGTGCCGGTGGTGTGCTCGGCCCATCGGGCGGCCTGATCCGGCGTCACGCGTGAGTCGCTGTCCCCCAGCACCGCGGTGACGGGGCAGCGCAGCGGCGGGCCCGCGCGGTGGGTGTAGGCCCCGAGCATCTGGAAGTCGCCCTTGACGTACGGCAGGATCAGCTCGCGGAACATCGGGTTGTCCAGCAGCTCGGCATCGGTGCCGCCCAGGTCCACCAGCGTCGCGATGGCGCTCTCGTCGTCCAGCGCGGCCGCTCGGGCCTCCGACCGGACGGAATGGGCCGGCCGGGTTCCGGAGACGAAGAGATGCGCAGGCCGCGCCCCCTCGGCCTCCAGGATCCTGGCCGTCTCATAGGCGACGACAGCGCCCATGCTGTGGCCGAACAGCGTCGTGGGACGGTCCATCAGAGGCCGTACGACATCCGCGATCTCCCCGGCCATCGCCACGAGATCGGTGGCCGGGGCCTCCCCGAACCGGTCGGCCCGCCCCGGGTAGCACACCGCGTGCACCTCGAATTCGGGAAGGCCCTTGCGCCACTCCCGGAAGAAGTACGACGACCCTCCGGCATGGGGGAAGCAGACCAACCGTCGGGTGGCGAAAGGGCGGGGTTCTCTGCATTCCGTCCAGGCCATCAAAGCGCTCCTGCTGGTCGTATGCCGAACATGCTCGGCTGTTTCACGGGCCCGCCCATTGCACCCGGCCCCGCTGACAGCCAACTGACAGGAGCGGGGAGGCGGCAGCCGTCCGCGCCGTAGGCTCGTGAGCATGGCGACTGAAGACGGCCCGGCCCGCGACCCGGAGCCCTGGCAGGACCGCACGGACGTGTACGACTTCCTGGACCGGATCCGGCGCCTGCCCGGCAGGTGGCTTCCCGGCGGCTCGCTCAGACACCTGGAGCTGCTGCTCACCGGCTACAGTGCGGCGCTCGGTGTGCACGGCGTCGAGGAGGACTTCGCCTTCCGGCCCGAGGGCGACTTCAGCCGCTGGCTCCGGGAGTGGCGCGGCGCGGACAGCTCGCGCGGCTGGGTGGCGGATATCGAACGCGACACCCCCGAAAGCTCGACCCCGGTCGAGGAGTTCTTCCGGCTCCTGGACGCCTACCGGGGCGAATTGGCCGAGGATCCGGCCCGGGTCTCCCCGTCGAACCGCTTTCCCGGCATCGAGTACATGGGCAACACCTTCGTCACCCTCTTCCGGCGACGACAGCTCCTCACGGATGCCGAACTGCGCCTCCAGGAGCGCGGGTTCCGCGTCGTCCGCCTCGCGGCGGCGGAGTGGACCCGCGAGCGCGACATGCACAGGGCCTTCGCCGCGGCGCTGCGGTTCCCCGACTACTACGGCCACAACCTCGACGCGCTGAACGACTGCCTCGGGGACGTGGCCTGCTACGGCCCCTACGACGACTCACCCGAAGGTACGGGGCTGGTCCTGTCCGTCACCGACTACGACCGCTTCACCGCCGCCTGTCCGGAGGCGGCCCAGACCGTCCTGGACATCGTCGCGGGCCAGGCCCGCCGTGCCGCCGTGCTCCGGCGCCGCTTCTTCTGCCTGGCCCACAGCGACGACCCGGGCATCCGGTTCGAACCGGTCGGCGCCATGCCCGTGCTGTGGAACCGCGACGAGTGGGCCGACGCCAAACGCCGCTGAGAAATGCTTCGGAGCAGCTGAGAAATGCTTTGGAGCATCAGGGCGCCCGTCGGATAGTTGACCGTATGGCGCTGACGATTTGGGTCGATGACTGGCAGATGCAGTGCTGCGGGGACACCTTCAGGCCGGGCGACGCCGTCTCGTGGCAGCTTCTGGAGGTCGATCCGGGGGATTACGCCGACATCGTCGGCAGCGATCGTGCGGCGGAGATCGACTTCCGCGAGGAGCACCACGGCCCGGGGGAGGAGCAGCCGCTGACACCCTTGCGGGTGGTGGACGTCACCGAGGTGCACTGCCGGTACGGCGTACCTTCCGGCAGCACGGCCGAAGTGCTGCGTCCGGTGCCGGGCTCGACCGAGCTGGTTCCGGTCGTGGAAGCGGACGGATGGGCGAAGGCCCGCCCCCACACCATGTTCGCCGGCTACCTGGTGACCGCCGAGCGGCCGGCCGCCGGGTAGGAGCGCGGCGGCGCCGCTCGCGGAGGGCGCGCCTCAGGCCGTCCCGTCCCGCAGCGGCTTCGCGAAGCAGTGGCTGTTGGGGTACGTGCGGTAGTGGCCGAACTTCTCGCAGGGCTCGTAGCCGCTGGAGAGGTACAGGGCGATCGCCTCCGGCTGCTGGTCGCCGGTCTCCAGGACCATGCGGACGCGGCCGGCCGCGCGGGCATCGGCCTCCAGCGCGGCCAGGATGCGGCGGGCCAGGCCGTTGCCGCGTCCCTCGGGTATGACGTACATCCGCTTCAGCTCGGCGTCCCCGTCCGAGTACCCCTCGGCGTTCCGCTCCTGCGAGCGCCAGCCGCCGGTGGCGACCGGGCTGCCCGACGCGTCGTAGGCGATCAGGTACAGCCCGTGCGGCGGGTCGAACATCGTGGCGTCCAGGGGTGTGACATCGCCCTCGTCCCCGTAGCGCTCGGCGTATTCGAGCTGCACCCAGTCGTTGAGTTTGACGGCGTCAGGGTGGTCGAAGGCCCGAGTGTGGATATTCATGCGTGCAATCGTACATGTATGCGTCGCTCGGATGTCGGTATCGTGCCGGGATGCTGACTGTGACCTCCGTGAATGTAAATGGTCTCCGCGCCGCCGCGAAGAAGGGCTTCGTCGAGTGGCTGGCGCAGACCGACGCCGATGTGATCTGCCTCCAGGAGGTGCGGGCCGAGGCGCAGCAGCTGCCCGAGGGCGTACGGGAGCCGGAGGGGTGGCACACCGTCCACGCCCCGGCCGCCGCCAAGGGCAGGGCCGGGGTCTCGCTCTACTCGCGCCGGGCGCCCGAGCGGGTCCAGATCGGGTTCGGCGGCTTCGGGGTCGCCGGGGCCGAGGAATTCGACACGAGCGGCCGGTACGTCGAGATCGACCTGCCGGGCGTCACGGTCGCGAGCCTGTACCTGCCCTCGGGCGAGGTCGGCACGGAGAGGCAGGAGGAGAAGGAGCGCTTCATGGCGGCCTTCCTCCCCTACCTGACCGGGCTGAAGGCGCGGGCCGCCGCGGAGGGCCGCGAGGTGGTGGTCTGCGGTGACTGGAACATCGCCCACCAGGAGGCGGACCTCAAGAACTGGAGGGGCAACAAGAAGAATGCCGGCTTCCTCCCTGAGGAGCGGGCGTGGCTGACCCAGGTCTTCGAGGAGGCCGCGTACGTCGATGTCGTGCGGTCGCTGCACCCGGACGTCGCGGGCCCGTACTCGTGGTGGTCCTACCGGGGACAGGCCTTCGACAACGACACGGGCTGGCGGATCGACCTCATCGTCAGTTCGCCACGCCTGGCGGAGCGTGCGGCGAAGGCGTATGTGGAGAGGGCTGCGAGCCATGCGGAACGGTGGAGTGATCACGCGCCCGTGACTGTCGTCTTCGACTTGTAGGGAGCGGCAGCGGAAAGCCCCGCCCGGCTGTGTTGCTCGCCGTCGCCGGACGGGGCCGCCTGGTGGGCGTCACGCGCGCCGTACGCCGCTGGGCGGGATCAGCCATTCCCGACCCCCACCCTTCGGCCACACGAACGTCGTGGGGCGCTTGCGGCGCTCTCCGGGTGACTCGGCAGGGTCTTCGTAGTCAGGGATCACGTCGCGCAGGATGCCGACCCTTCCGGCGTGGTCCCTGACCGGCCTGCCGATATCCGCGCGGGTGACCATCAGTGCCCCTCGGGGTGGCGCCGCAAGTAGACGTTGCAGTCGCTCACGGTCGTCCAGTCGCCCACGATGCGAGCGCGGTCCCGTACGGCGGAGAGTTCGACGCAACCCGCGCACCCGTCGATGGGGTCCGGCTCCCTGTCCAGGTTCAGCGGCAGTTCGATCGGTGGAGTGCTGTATCGCGTGGGTTCGGTCATGGCGGGAGCGTGACCCACCCCTGCGGACGTATCTCCCCTGCACGGCGGGCAGTTGAGAAGTCTGGAGCTAGGGTCGAAGAAAGCCCAAAAGGCCACGGCGAGGGGGTTGACTTGAACGCCGCTCTTCAGTCCGCCATGGAAGGCGCAGGCATGTCCACGCGGCAGTTAGCGTACCGGGTAGGGGTATCTGCGAAGCAGGTGGAACGATGGCTGGGCAATGCTGATCTGACACCACACGCAAGGAACCGAGCGGACGCCTGTCAGGCGCTGGGAGTGGACTAAGAGATGTTGTGGCCGAAGGCTGTGCAAGAGCGCGTGAAGACCGGCACTGACCGGGAGCTGGTCCACAGCTACCCCTACCGTTCCGCGTGCCCCTCCACGGTCTGGACGGAGCTTGTCGAGTCGGCCCGCACGGAACTCTTCCTCGCCGGCTATACGAACTACTTCTTCTGGACTCAGGTGCCGCACTTCGCGGAGACGATCCGGCGCAAAGTCGAGTCAGGCTGCCGCGTGCGGTTCCTCGTGGGGGACCCGGGTGGAGAGGTGACCCGCCGGCGAGAGACGGTCGAGGACGTGGCGTTGTCCGTCTCCACGCGCATCAGGATCACCCTGGAGCACCTTGACCGGCTCAGCCCGCTGGAAGGGGTGGAGACGCGCGTATCCGCACCCCTGGACGCCATCAATCACGTGAGCCTGTCCGTGTTCCGCTTCGACGACGACGCCTTGGTGACACCGCACCTCGCCCGGCTCGTGGGGCACGACTCGCCACTCCTGCACCTGCGCCGACATGGAAGCGGGGGCATGTTCGACCGGTTCGCGGAGCACGGCGAGGAACTGTGGGACCGGGCCAACCCCAGGAACCCGAGCCCTCGCGCCGAAGGTGGGACCACAAGGCACGTGGAGCGGTGAAGACTCAAGGGGGCCAACCTCAGGTCAGCACTCGTCGGCTGCGACCCACGCCCCGTGCGCAGCTGGGGCAGGGATGCCAGTGCGCTCCTCGGCCCATCGGCATGCCGCATCAACCCTGTCCATAACGTTGAGCGCATAGGCGCAGTCAAGAAGCTCGACTTCGGCGGCCTGCACGGAGAGTTGCTGAGCTGATAGCGCTTTCCGAAGTGATTCGCGGGCTTTCGCGTCACCGTGAAGCAGGAAGTTGCGCCAGGCGTCCAGCTCGTCGAAGAAGTTTCTGTGCGCCTTCGGGAGTCCAATCTCTCCGTCTCGGCCGAGCTTCGCGGCAGCGTGACGGAGAGCGCCCCAGCGCCCTATCCAGGTGCCACTTGGCGCGACGCCAGCTTGAAGAAAGACCCAGTTGACGTAGCCTTCGGCGGCCCCCTGAGCCAGGATCACCGTGGCAATCACAGCATCCCTTTACCGCTGCCTGCGTTCCACTCCTCCTGTGCGGCCGGCCGCCTCTTCCTCGGCTGCCTCTCTAGCGAATCGCTGTGCAGCCAGAGCGCGCGCCTTGGCCTGACGAAACAGGACTTGGCTCCCGTTGTGCCCGTGGGTCGTCATGACGGCAATCATTCCGCTTCGCCGCCAGGGCGGCTACTACCGAGCCCCACCGGCTACTTGCTCTCCTTCAATGCTCGGTAGAGCGTGGCGCGGGACACTCCGAGAGCCTTGGCGACGGCTGTAGCGCTCTCCCCCTTGGCGCGGCGCGCCTTGGCCGCAGCGAGTTTGTCGGCGTCCATGACGACCGGTCGTCCACCCGTACGCCCCTGTGCACGGGCGGCGTCCAGGCCGGCGCGGGTCCGGTCCTTGATCAGGTTGCGCTCGAACTCCGCCATTGCGCCGACCACTTGCAGCATGAGCCGCCCGTCCGGGGTGTTCGGGTCGATGCTCGCCAGCGTTCCCGTCAGCACCCGGAAGCCGACTCCCCGCGCGGCAAGCGCGTCCACCATGTTCACCAGGTCGATCAGCGAGCGGGCGAACCGGTCCAGCTTCCACACGCAGAGGGTGTCTCCGGGGCGGACGTAGTCGAGCACGGCGGCGAGTTCGGGGCGGTCCGTGTTCTTCCCGCTCGCCTTGTCTGTGAAGATCCGGGCGCACTCCGCGTCAATCAGCGCGTCATGCTGCAACTGCGCTTCCTGGTCGTCGGTGGAGACTCGGGCGTAGCCGATGAGGTGTCCCGTGGATGTGCCCATGGCGAGACTGTCTCATAACTCGTCTCAGAACATCAAGGGATTTGGGTAGGTTGTGAGGCGGGTTCTGCTACACGCTTCCGGAGTTCGGGAGGGGGTGGCGGGATCGTCTCAATAACCATCGTTCGATAGACACCTTGCCAACCGTCAAGCACAGCAACTCCCCGCGCAAACAGGCCAATCAGCCATGTGAGAGTTTTCCCTCCCTGCCGCTCTGACAGGAAGCGAGGAGGGGGCACCTCCCTGGGGTCCACGTCCGGCAGTGCGGCAGCGAAGCGGGCGCCCGCGATGACGTGATGACGGATGAGGCCCTTGTTCTGTTTTTCTCTTATTTTTCTACGTGCAATCAAAAAAGTAGGGAGAACCGTCACTCCGTCATCGCTCTGCCGCCGAGAGGGCGCCAAGCCAGTGGCATCCCCAGGGAGCGATCGCGACCCGCCGCCAGGTGTTTTCCCGGCAACGGGCCGTGAACGGCGCTCAGGCAGGCTCAGGCGGCCGCATCTCCCTGCTGCTGGGCCCTCGCGCCCTGCAAGTCGATCGACAGGCGTTCCATTGCGCGGCGCTTCATGTCCGCCGGGCGTTCCCCTCGCTGACCCTTCGCACACTCCAGGCGGGTTCCGGTGTCGAGCAACATGAACCGCCGTTCCCGGGCGTCGCCGATCCTCCAGTAATCGGCGTAGGTCTTCCCTGTGGGGACCAGCTCCGTGCGTTCCTTCTGCACGGGAGTCGCTTCCAGGACCTCGGCGCGGCCCTCCAGTGCGTCCACCTGCTCCTGCCAGATGGCGAGGCCGACACGTGATCGCCGTGATTCGCGAACGGCGTACAGCTCGCGGAGTTCGGTGGTGATCTCCTCAAGTTCGGGGCGGGGGTCGTAACCGGGGTACGTCACCCGTTCCAGTACGGGGAAGCCTCCCCACTCCTTCAGGAACTCCCATTCCGCATACTCCTCCACCCAGTCGGTCTTGATGGCTGCGGGAGCCTCACAGGGAAGTCCTTTGGTACGGGCCCGGCAGACGTAGACCGAGTAGCCGTGTGCGGGAACCCTGTACATGCGGCCCTTGCAAGAGGCGCAGTGCAGAACGCCGAGCAGGAGCGCGCCGGTGTCCTTTCGGGTTCCCGCAGCCCCCTTGGGTCGTTCACCTAGGGCGGCCTTGATCTCCTCGAACCGGTCTCGCGTCAGGATCGGGTCCGAGGTGATGCTCACCGGCAGGCCGTCGCCGTCCCGGACGACGGAGCCCGCGTACGTCTGGTGGCCGAGGAGTGACGGGGACAGCAGCACGCGTTTGACGGTCTGGCCGACCCACTTGCGCCCCTTCGGGTTTCGCCCTTGCCGAACGTCGTTCCAGTCGCGAGGCGTCAGGATGTCTTCGCTGTTCAGATGGAATGCGATCGCGTTCGGGGCGTCACCGTCCAGCAGCATTCGGATCATCGTCTCGATGGCTTCCACGCGCTTCGGATCCTGGGCCAGCGTCCACCCTTCGCCGGCCGGACGCTGCACGGGTGTGTATCCGTAGGGCGGGAGCCCTCCGGAGTACCGCCCCATCGCCCGCAGTGCCGCATTGGCGCTCGTGACGCGCTCCTTGATGGCCTGGCTCTCCATCTGCGCGGCGAACGCCAGCAACGTGATGATCAGTTCGGACATGATCGAGATCATGTCCAGTTCCAGGGAGCTGCCTCCCGGGCCCTCGGCGAAGACCAGGCGCTTGCCGTGGCGCTTCGCCCAGCGTGTCAGGTCGGCCATGTCTCCCATGGAGCGGACGGCGCGGTCGAGCCGCCATTAGATGATCACGTCGAAATCGTCGGGCCTGGCCAGCCAGTCGCCCAGTTCCGGCCGTTCGAACGGAGTCGTCCTGGTGGCGGAGACGTCTAGATCCTCCGCGTAGCCGACGACCTCGGCGCCAAGGCGTCTGGCCTCCGCCTCGCCGGCTTCCCGCTGGCGCTTCGGCGATGTCGATTCGTCTGTCCTGACGCTCAGTCGTACCGCGACGAGTGCCCGCAGCCCCGGGCGGTCGTTGTTCGTATTGATCACGCGAACCCCCCTCTGAAGCAAACTGTGTCTTCATTTCAATGGGCTGGCAGATCGACTACCACGTGGCCACTCCGGGGCTGGCCGCGCGCCGCGAAGGCGTTCGTCGAGCGGGCCGCCACACACGGCGAGCGCTGGAGCGACCACGCGCCCGTGACGGTGGTGTACGGGCAGTAGGGGGGAGCCCTCGTTACTCCGCCGCCCCCGCGTCGCGGCGCAACCGCCGGTCCAGGGCCATGGAAAGTTCCGCGTCGACCACCGCGCGTGCCAGCGGGCGCAGTTGGGGAGGCTCTTCCTGTGTGCTGTGATCACGCAGGGTCGAGACGAAGAGGTCCGCCAGGGCGTCCGCGTGTCCGCGGACCCGGCGGCCCGCGGCGAGGACGGTGGCGAGCGGGACGCCCTCGCGTACGAGTTCGGCGGAGACCTCCAGGAGGCGGCGGCTGATGTGCACGATCTCGTCGCCGTCCGTGCCGAGGTAGCCCAGCTCCATCGCGGCCGCCAGGTTCTCCGGGGTGGACTCGCTCCCGAAGTAGTCCGCGAGCTGCTCGGGGGTGAGCCGGACCGGGGTCTCCTCGGTCGGTTCGCCCAGGCCCAGCACCTCGGCCACATCGCGGCCGCTCTCGAAGGTGCGGGCCAGGTCCGCGATGCCGGTGAGGGTGTGGCCGCGCTCCAGCAGGCCCGTGATCGTGCGCAGCCGGGCGAGGTGGTGGTCGTCGTACCAGGCGATACGGCCCTCGCGGCGCGGTGGTGAGATCAGGCCGCGCTCGCGGTAGAAGCGCAGGGTACGGACGGGGATGCCGGCTTCCTTGGCCAGCTCCTCCATGCGGTATTCGCGGTGCTCGTCTCCGTCAGCCACCCCCGCACCCTACCGGCCGACCCGCTGCGGGGGCCGCTTGTTGTACCGCCGGTAACTTTCCCCTGCCGCACCCCTACCCATCGGTACGGGCCTGCTCTAGTCTCCCAACAGTGCCAGTGATTGCTGGCAGAGTCGTGGGATGTACTCGGGGAGGCTGCAGCATGGCCCAGCACGAACATGTACGAGTGGCGGTGATCGGATCCGGATTCGGGGGCCTCGGGGCCGCTGTCCGGCTCCGCCGCGAAGGCATCACCGATTTCGTGATCCTGGAACGCGCCGGTTCGGTCGGCGGCACCTGGCGCGACAACAGCTATCCGGGCTGCGCCTGCGACGTGCCGTCCCACCTCTACTCGTTCTCGTTCGCCCCCAACCCCGAGTGGCCGCGCACCTTCTCCGGGCAGGAGCACATCCGCGCCTACCTGGAGCACGTCGCGGACACCTTCGGGCTGCGCCCGCACCTCAGGCTGAACCATGAAGTGACGATGATGCGCTGGGACGGCGACGAGCTGCACTGGGTCATCGAGAGCGCGAACGGCACGACTGTCGTGGCCGATGTCGTCGTCTCCGCGACCGGGCCGCTCTCCGACCCGAAGCTGCCCGACATCCCCGGGCTCGCGGACTTCCCCGGCAAGGTCTTCCACTCCGCCCGCTGGGACCACGACGCGGATCTGACCGGCAAGCGCGTCGCGATGATCGGCACCGGCGCCTCCGCCATCCAGATCGTGCCGTCGATCCAGCCGAAGGCCGCGAAGCTCACCCTCTTCCAGCGCACCCCGCCCTGGGTCATGCCGCGCATGGACCGGCAGATCAGCGGCGCAGAGCGCTGGCTGCACCGCACGCTCCCCTTCACCGGCACCGCGCGCCGCGGACTGCTCTGGGGCATACGGGAGTTGCAGGTCACCGCCTTCACCAAGCACCCGGACCAGCTGGGCATGATCGAGCGGATAGCCAAGTCGAACATGGCCCGCTCCATCAAGGACCCGGCCCTGCGCGCCAAGCTGACCCCGTCGTACCGCATCGGCTGCAAGCGCATCCTGCTCTCCAGCGCGTACTACCCGGCGCTCGCCCAGCCCAACGTGGACGTGGTCGCCTCCGGCCTGAGCGAGGTGCGCGGCTCCACGGTCGTCGCCTCGGACGGTACGGAGGCCGAGGTCGACGCGATCGTCCTCGGCACCGGCTTCCACGTGACGGACATGCCGATCGCCGAACGCGTGGTGGGCGCGGAGGGACACACCCTCGCGGAGTCGTGGAAGGGCGGGATGCAGGCGCTGCGCGGCGCGAGCGCGGCCGGCTTCCCCAACTGGATGACGATCATCGGCCCCAACACGGGTCTCGGGAACTCCTCGATGATCCTGATGATCGAGGCCCAGCTGAACTACATGGCCGACTACCTCCGCCAGCTCGACGTCCTCGGCGGAAAGGTCGCCCTCGACGCGCGCCCCTCCGCCGTCGGAACGTGGAACCGCCGCGTCCAGGAACGGATGAGGCGCACCGTCTGGAACACCGGCGGCTGCACCAGCTGGTACCTGGACGCCAACGGCCGCAACACCACCGTCTGGCCCGGCACCACCGCCGAGTTCCGCAGGGCGACCCGGGCGGTCGACATCGCGGAGTACCAGGTCGTCCGCGTACCCGCGCAGCGGAGTACGGAGAAGGCCGTCTCCGAGGAGGTCGCCGGATGAGCCGCCCGCTGCCCGGCCGGAGCACCCGCCCCGTGCCCGCCCGCGAACTCATGGCCGTCTCCGCCGACGGCTCCCGCGTCCACATAGAGGTGCACGGACAGGACGGCGCCCCGGCAGTGGTCCTCTCCCACGGCTGGACCTGCAACACCGGTTTCTGGGATGCCCAGATCCGGGACCTCGCCGTCGACCACCGCGTCATCGCCTACGACCAGCGCGGCCACGGCACTTCGCCCGCGGTCGGCCCCGCCGGATACAGCACGCGGGCACTGGCCGACGACCTCGAAGCGGTGCTCGCCGCCACCCTGGAACCGGGCGAGAAGGCCGTACTGGCCGGCCACTCCATGGGCGGCATGACGATGATGGCCGCCGCCCGCCGGGCCGGGCTCCGCGAGCACGCCGCCGCCATACTGCTGTGCAGCACCGGCAGTTCGCGGCTGATCGCCGAAGCACGGGTCGTGCCGATACGGGCCGGTGCGCTGCGCACTCGGCTGACCCGGGCGATCCTCGGCGCCCGCGCGCCCCTCGGTCCCGTCACTCCGCTGTCCCGCCGCATCCTCAAGTACGCGACCATGGGAGCGGGTTCGGCGCCGGACCGGGTCGACACCTGTGCCCGGATCGTGCACGCCTGCCCCCGCGCCCCCAGGTTCGCCTGGGGTCACGTCCTCGCGGAGCTCGATCTCGAAGAGGGCGTACGGGAGCTGCGGGTGCCCACCGCGGTGATCGCGGGTACGGAGGACCGGCTGACGCCGCCCGCCCACGCCCGCGCCATCGCGGCGGCGCTCCCCGACCCCCTCGGGCTCACCGAGCTGGCGGGCCTGGGGCACATGACTCCGGTGGAGGCACCGGAAGCGGTCACGGCGAAGATCCGGGAACTCGCGACCGGGTATCTCCCGTTGCGCGATACGGCTGGTGTAGAGGGCAAGGAGGAGGTCGTATGAGCGGCAGGCACAGTCTCGAAGGTCAGGTCGTCGTCGTCACGGGCGCGGCGCGCGGTGTGGGCGAGCTGCTGGCCCGCAAGCTCTCGGCGCGCGGCGCGACGCTCGCGCTGGTCGGTCTGGAGCCGGACGAGCTGAAGAAGGTCTCGGAGCGGCTGCACGGCGACAGCGACCACTGGCACGCGGACGTCACCGACCACGAGACGATGTCCCGGGTCGCCCAGGAGGTCAAGGAGCGCTTCGGCAAGATCGACGCCGTCGTCGCCAACGCGGGCGTCGCCTCGGGCGGCCCGTTCGTCGACTCCGACCCGGCCGCCTGGCGCCGGGTCATCGAGGTCAACCTGATCGGCGGCGCGGTCACCTGCCGGGCGTTCCTGCCGATCCTGATGGAGAGCCGGGGCTACTTCCTCCAGATCGCCTCCCTCGCCGCGATGACCCCCGCGCCGATGATGACCGCCTACTGCGCGTCCAAGTCGGGCGTCGAGGCGTTCGCGCACAGCCTGCGCGCGGAGGTCGGCTACCGGGGAGTGCAGGTCGGCGTCGGCTACCTCTCCTGGACCGACACCGACATGGTGCGCGGCGCCGACGAGGACGACGTCATGCGCGAGCTGCGCCAGCGGCTGCCCTGGCCGATGAACCGCACGTACCCGCTGGGCCCCGCGGTCGACCGGATAGTGGCCGGTATCGAGCGCCGCTCGCCCCATGTGTACGCCCAGTGGTGGCTGCGCGGCATGCAGTCGGTACGCGGCTACCTGCCGTCGGTGATCGGTATCGGCGGCCGGCGCGAGATGGCGCGGTACGGCTCCCGGCTGGACGGCGTCAGCAAGGGCCTTGTCGGTGCGGGAGGCGCCGCTGACCAGGCAGAACGCGCGTCGAACACGCAGCGTAAGTGATCGAAATGCGATGTCTGCCCGCTCGTGCAAGTCTGGTCGAGGCCCTTACGGGGCCGTCCCCCACGCACCCCACGAGGAGTGAACAGCATGGGCATCGCGGACCAGTTCAAGGACAAGGCGAAGGATCTCGCCGACCAGGCGCAGAAGAAGGCGAAGGACGGCAAGGGCGACGGGCAGAACCGCTCGCAGGACGCCTCCGGGCGGGTCTCCGACGCCTCTGAGCAGGGCCGCGACAAGGCCCAGGGTGCGGCGGACGACATGCGCGAGAAGTTCGACCGCTGACGACGGCGGTCGAGTCCGAGCGATGAGTGATGTGTGTTGAGGGGCGCGTCCGGGTCACCCGGGCGCGCCCCTCCGCGCGTCACGGGCAGGTGAGCGGCTTCTCGGGGCCGACCGTGACCCCATTCTTATACCGGTATAGTTAGACCGGTATAGTTATTGGACGCACTTGAGAGGTTCCCCGTGATCGAGATCCTGAACTCCGCGCGCCTTGAGCGGGCGAGGGGCACCGGCACCCTGGTCGGAGACATCCTTCACACGCTGAAGCGGCGCAGCGTGGTCGGGACGAACCTGCTGGACATCGACCAGTGGGCCAAGGAGATGATCATCGAGGCCGGTGCGCAGTCCTGCTACGTCGACTACGCGCCCTCCTTCGGACGCGGCCCGTTCGGGCACTACATCTGCACGGCCGTCAACGACGGAGTGCTCCACGGGCTGCCTCACAACTACGCGCTGGCGGACGGGGATCTGCTGACGCTCGACCTCGCCGTGGTCAGGGGCGGGGTCGCCGCGGACGCCGCGATCAGCTTCCTGGTGGGCAAGGCCAGGCCTGCGGAGAGCGTGGCGATGATCGAGGCGACCGAACGCGCACTCGCGGCGGGCATCGCCGCCGCCAAGCCCGGGGCGCGCATCGGTGACCTCTCCCACGCCATCGGCACGGTCCTCGGCAAGGCGGGGTACCCGATCAACACCGAGTTCGGCGGCCACGGCATCGGCTCGACCATGCACCAGGACCCACACGTCGCGAACACCGGACGGCCCGGCCGCGGATACAAGCTGCGTCCCGGACTGCTGCTCGCCCTGGAGCCCTGGGTCATGGCCGACACCGCCACACTCGTCACCGACGCGGACGGCTGGACCCTGCGCAGCGCGACGGGCTGCCGGACCGCGCACAGTGAGCACACCATCGCCATCACCGACAGCGGAGCCGAAATCCTCACCCTGCCGACGGCCTCCTGACGTCGCCAGGCCCTCTCGGCCTCTGGGCGACCGGGTGCTCGTCCGGAACTCTTGGGAGAACCGGTCGTGTCCTGTCGCGCGTCCTGTTCTACGGTGCCTTCAGTCACCGAGGACGGGGGAGGGCCATGGGCCGGGCAGGAACAGCGCTCGCGGAGCGGATCGGCGAGCGCAGGAGCGGTGTTGGTGACCCGCGGGCGTTGGTGGGTGAGATGCGGCGTTCGGTCCTTCTGGTGCCGGTGGCCGATGAGCGGTTGTGGTCGGTGCGGATGGGTGGGGTGCGGTGGATCTGCGGGTTCACCGATGAGACGGCGCTGGCCCGGTTCGCTCTCCACCACGGTCCGGGGGACCAGCCGATTGATTACGCGGCGCTGTTGGGTGCGCGGATCGTGGATGAGATCGTGCCCGCGCTGGGTGAGCCCGCGGGCCTCGCGGTCGATATCGCGACCGAGGACGGGTCGATGTTCTTCCCGCCGGTCTCCGGGATCGTTCCGGACGCGGTCGCCGTCGATAGGGGTGCGGGTGAAGAGGGGGCGGAGCGGTGAGCGGTGACGGGGCGGATCTGCATCTCGACAAGGAGTCGGTCACCAAGTTCACCAAGGGCCTGAACTCGACGATCGATGAGTTGGGTGATCTGGGTGGTGCGACGGGTTCGGTGATGGGGAAGGGTTTCTCGTCGTTGGCGATCACGGGGATGGAAGCCGGTCACCACGGGGTGTCGGTGGACTTCGGGGACTTCTGCGAGCGGTGGGAGTGGGGGGTGCGGGCCCTGGTGCGCGATGCGAGTGGGCTGGCGGACCGGCTCGGGCTGGCGGCGGGTACGCAGTGGGAGAACGACCAGTACATCGCGGGCACCCTCAAGGTCGGTGCGAATGCCGTGTTCGGCGGGAATCCGCATGCGAGTGAGGAGGAGATCGCCAAGCAGGACTGGGGCGACATCTTCACGCCGGACTACCTGGACCCGGACTTCAGCCCGGAGTCGTTCGAGAAGGCCGGCCAGGACATGGGCCAGACCTGGAAGGACACCGGCCGCACCGTCCTCACCGAAGGGTATGGCGGGCGGCAGTCCGACATGTTCAACAGCGCGCTCGGTATCTCCGACGAGCAGTTCAACCAGTCGCTGGACGACACGTTGGGGCCGTCGCCGGAGGAGCGCGCCGAGCAGGCGCGGCAGCAGGGTGAGTCGGGGGACAACTGACCGTGGGTATAGGCGACTTCATCAAGGACATCACGCCCGATTCGGTCGAGGACGTGGTCGAGGACGGTGTCGAGTGGGCCGGTGACCGGGTCGAGGACGTCGGGAACTGGACGGCCGACCGGCTGGACGATGTCGGGTGGGAGTCCGGGGCGGACTGGGTGCGCGAGCAGTCGCGTTCGGTCGCCAACCGGATGGGCGCCGAGGTCGACGAGATGGACCTCGGTCAGACCGAGGACAAAACGAAGCTGATCTACGGCAGTACGGGCAAGCTGGATGCCACCGTCTCCAAGCTTCGTGCGTTCCAGGCGGCCTTCGACAGCACCGGTGACGGACTGAAGGGGCTCGACTCCGGTCAGCTCAAGGGCGAGACGGCCGACGCGCTGCGCACAGCGGTGGGCACCCAGCCCGCCAAGTGGTACGCCGCGGCCGACGCCACCTCCAAGGCGCTGGGCGCACTCGATTCGTTCGCGTCGACGGTGAGCTGGGCGCAGGGTCAGGCGCAGACCGCGATCGACAAGTGGAAGGAGGGCGTCAAGGCCTCGGAGACGGCTGCGGACGCGCACCGTAAGAAGGTCGATGACTACAACAAGGCGGTCGACCGTTACAACGCCAAGCCGTCGGACAAGCGCGACCCCTCCGAGCTGCCGCCCCGGCCCGCCTCGACGTTCACCGATCCGGGCAAGAAGCTGATGCAGGATGCGCAGGACATCCTGGCCGAGGCCCGCACCCAGCGGAACACAGCGGCGCAGACCGCCCGCACCGCGATCAGTGCGGCCCGCGACATGGCACCGAAGAAACCTTCGTACGCGGAGCAGCTCGGTGACGGGTTCGAGGAGCTCCAGGTCATGGGGATGCATCTGGACGGCGGCATCATCAAGGCGACCGCGGGGACGCTGAACTTTGTTCGTGGCCTGAACCCGATGGACCCGTACAACCTGACGCATCCGGCGGAGTACGTGACGTCCCTGAACAGTCTGGCGGCGGGTCTGGTGGTCGCCGCGAACGACCCGACCGGCACGGGCATTCAGATGGCGAAGGACTTCATGAAGGACCCGGCCGAGGGTCTGGGCCGGCTGATCCCCGACATCGCGCTGACCGTGGCGACGGGTGGTGGCGGCGCCGCGGTGAAGGGCGCCCGCGTCGCGGAGGAGGCCGCCGAGGCCGCCCGGCTGCGGAGGCTGGTCGATGACGTGCCGGAGGGCACCCACCGCCGTCCGGACGGGGAGCGTGTCAGCGAGGGCACCGACCCGGTCGATCTGGCGACGGGCCGGATGTATCTCCCGCAGACCGATGTGACGATCCCCGGGATCCTGCCGCTGGTCTTCACCCGCCGTACCGAGTCCGGTCTGGCGATCGGCCGCTTCCTGGGCCCGTCCTGGACGTCCACGGTGGATGAGCGCCTCCAGATCGATGCCATCGGCGTCGTCCACGTCACCGCCGACGGCCTCCTGATCCGCTACCCGCACCCGGTCCCTGGTCTGCCCACCGCATCGGAGTCGGACAAGGCCCGCACCCTGCTGGCCCGCGACGCCAACGGCGACTACACGGTCACCGACCCCGACAGCGGCCTGGTCCTCGACTTCGATGCCCCCCGGGGCAGCGAACCCGGCGGCGACGGTGTGGCGTGGCTGGGCGAGATCAGCGAACGCAACGGCCACACGATCGCCATCGACCGCGACGAGGACGGTGTGCCGCTGGCCCTGGCCCACTCGGCGGGCCACCAGGTCAACCTGTCCACCACGGATGGCCTGGTCACCGCCCTGACCCTGGCCGGTGCGGGCGTGGACGGTGCGGACCTGCCGCTGATGGGCTACGGCTACCGGGACGGCGTCCTGACCACCGTCACCAAGCCGTCCGGCGCCACCACCACCTTCGTCCACGACGACCGCAACCGCGTCACCGCCTGGATCGACTCGAACAACAGCCGCTACGACTACGTCTACGACGACCAGGACCGCGTCATAGCCGAAGGCGGCGAGGCCGGCCACGTCCACATCACCCTCACCTACACCGAACCCGACCCCGAGACGGGCCACCGCACCACCACCCTCACCACCGCCTACGGCCACACCACCCGCCACCTGTTCGGCCCCGGCTGCCGCCCACTGGCCGTCACCGACCCGCTCGGCCACACCACCCGGTTCCGCTACGACCCACGCGGCAACCTCACCACCCGCACCGACCCCCTGGGCCACACCACCGCCTTCGCCTACGACGAAGACGACCGCCTCATCTCCGTAACCCGCCCCGACGGGAGCGAACTGAGCACCGCGCGCGGCCCGTCCGGTCTACCGGTGGAGACCGTCGGGGCGGACGGCACCCGCGTGCTCAACGAGTTCGACGAACGCGGCAACCGCACCTCGGTCACCGACCCAACCGGCGCCACAACCCACTACACCTACGACCGGGGCGGCCGGCTCACCTCGGTCACCGACGCCCTCGGCGCCACCACCCATGTGGTGTGTGACGCGGCGGGCCTGCCCGTCGAGGTGACTGGCCCGACCGGCGCCACCACCCGCATCGAACGGGACGCCCTCGGCCGACCGGTCCGCACCATTGGCCCGGCGGGCGGCACCACACGCCTGGAGTGGCACGCCAACGGCCAGCTCTCCCGCCGCACCAGCCCCGACAGCGCCACCGAGTCATGGACCTACGACGGCGAGGGCAACACCCTCACGCACACCGACCCGAGCGGCGGAGTGACCCGCTTCGAGTACACCCACTTCGACCTGCTGACCGCCCGCACCGGACCCGACGGCGCCCGCTACGAGTTCGAGCACGACAACGAACTACGCCTGACTCGGGTGACCAACCCCCAGGGCCTCGCCTGGAGCTACGAGTACGACCCTGCGAACCGCCGAATATCGGAAACCGACTTCGACGGCCGAACCCTCAGATACCACCTCGATGCCGCAGGGCAACTAATGTCCCGCACCGATGCCCTCGGCGGCGTCCTCACCCTGGAGCACGACCAGCTCGGCCGAATGATCAGGAAGGACACCGGAGGCAGGACGACCACTTACGCCTACGACGCGTCGGGACGCCTCTTGCAGGCATCCGGCCCGGACGGCGACCTGATCCGCCATTACGACCGGCGCGGCCTGCTCAAGACCGAACTCGTCGACGGCCACGCCATCACCTACATGTACGACGCACTCGGCCGCCGGAGTCGACGCATGACCCCGACCGGACATGTCACCACGTACGCCTATGACGTGGCAGGCCGCCTTGATCTGATGTCCGCGAGCGGCCATCAGATCGACTTCACCCATGACTCCGCAGACCGTGAAGTGTCGCGTTCCTATGGCGACACGATGACTCTGTCATGCGTCCGGGACGAAGCCGGCAGGCCGTCCGCCCAGTACCTCACGGCCGGTGGACGGACCCTGAACAGCCGTATGTACGCCTACCGTGCCGATGGTCACCTCACCGCCGTCGTCGATCAGTTGTCCGGCACCCGGTCGTTCGAACTGGACAACGTCGGCCGTGTCACCGCCGTCCACGCCGACCGGTGGACCGAACGCTACGCCTACGACCTCGTCGGCAACCAGACCCAAGTCTCCTGGCCCTCAACGCATCCGGGCCACGAGACGACCGGCCCTCGCACGTACACAGGCACCACGATCACTCGTGCCGGCAACAACCGCTTCGAACATGACCGTCTCGGGCGCGTGGTCCTCAGACAGCAGACCCGCCTGTCCCGCAAGCCACAGACCTGGCGCTACGCATGGGACTCCGAAAGCCGCCTCACCTCGGTCATCACGCCGGACGGCACCCTCTGGAAGTACCGTTACGACCCACTGGGCCGCCGCATCGCCAAACAACTTCTCGCGGACGACGGTGAGACGGTTCTGGAGGAAACCCGTTTCACCTGGGACGGCATGGTTCTTTGCGAACAGACGACCGTCTCCCATGACCTGCCGCATATCGTCGCACTCACCTGGGATCATCGCGGCTCGACCCCCCTCACCCAGACCGACCGCATCCTTTGCCGCGACGCGGGCCAGCGGGAGATCGACCGCCGCTTCTTCGCCATCGTCACGGACCTGGTCGGCACCCCGACCGAACTGGTCGCCGAGAACGGAGACATCGCTTGGCACACCCGATCCACCCTCTGGGGCACTACCGCCTGGAGCCGGAGTAGCACTGCCTATACGCCCCTCCGCTTTCCCGGCCAGTACCATGACCCCGAAACCGGCCTCCATTACAACCTCTTTCGGCACTACGACCCCACAACGGCCCGCTATCTCACCCCGGATCCGCTCGGTCTCGCTCCCGCACCCAACCCGGCCACGTACGTCCATAATCCGCACACCTGGACGGACCCACTTGGCCTTTCTCCGTGCGAGGGGAAGGGGCGAAACGCGGAGGTCGATCCCAGAAAGCTCGATTACCTGTTCAACAAGAACATCAAAGCGAACTCCCACAACTCACCCAGGGCACTCCAGAACGAACTGCAACTCAATCGGATCGGACTACCAGACACTCCGGAGATGCGGCAATATGTCACCGATCACCTGTCCCAGGCTGCCGAACAGTCGTTCGGGCGTACATTCCATAAGGAGTGGGACGGTGGGAGCGGTGATTTCGGCGTGACCGAATCTGTCCTCTACGGCCCGCACGGAGCGCTTGGCGTCGAAAGTACCTGGCAGATTCTGCCGGACGGCGTACATAGACTCTCCACGGTCGTCTTCCGCGGCAGCGGCCCAAATGTCAGTATTCACGGCAGCCTGAAGCACTGGCCGCCGTACAGTGGAAAGTGAAGGCGGGCGTGTACCGAGAGTTCCTCACCCCAGACGACGAAGACGTCTACGAGGCCATCGGCGAATGGCCGGATTCGGACGAAAGTGGCGCACGGATTCTCACTCTACAGGATAATTCAGGACAATCCATCACTTTCTCCTACGATGCGCTGGCGAGGTCGGTGAGGATCCACTGGGTGAACGATCAGGGCGTCGAGATGCTGGATTTCTTCCGCGAAAGCGCAACGCGCCTTTCCTTCACCTCAGGGAAATCGGCCAAACATATTTCCGTCGATTTCCATATGGGTGAGTGCGCAGGGACAACGGAGATTCAGCTCTCACCCCGCCTTTCGGTACGCGACCGCCTCCTGTTTCAATAAGAATTCCAACAGAAATAGCTTTCCCTTCATTGAAGCGGCATTGGCTCACGGAATTCGTCATCGCCCTGGGAGGTGAGAGCCACGCGGTGGCTCCCGACGCCACTCCAGTGACACGGAGGCTCCGCAGCCGCTCGCCACGAGCAGGCATTAGTCTCGGGCCTTCATATGGCTGGGTGTCCGATGAGTGATGAGAACGCGAAGAGTGCTCCTGACGGTACCTATTCATGTGTCCTTCATGTGTCCGCATCGAGGACGCTGGTCTCCCAGGCCGGAGGGGTGTGGACGAGACGTGTCGCGATGCTGCTGGCCGAGCCGGCCGTGTTCGGGCCGGTAGCCTCCGACACGGAAAGGGTGGGGCGTGAGGGGTTCCTCGCGGACACCTTAGGTAGCGAGCACTGGCTGTAGGGCATGCCTGGCGTCTTCCGGTTCGCGCTGGACGGCCGACAACTGGTCGGTGCCGAGTTCCGTTTGCCCGAGGGCTCCGCCCGCGTCCCCACGACGCCTGCGGCAGATCCGGGCGGGCTTCGCGCGGACGATGTCCGGGACTTCCGACACGGTATGTGCACGGTGCTCTGCCGTTCCCCTGAGGATGCCGCCCTGACGTGCCTGCGTGACCTCGACGTCCTCGACGAGCCGCTGGGTGCCCGCATCGGCATCGCACCCGACGTGGCGCTTCTGGTCCAGCACGGCGCCGTCGTCGGGTGGAGCCTCACGGATCCGGCACGGTACCTGACCAACCCGTTCGCCGTGCCCGACACCGCCCCGCCGGCCATCGCCACTCGTCGGCTGCTCCCCGAGTGCCTGGACCTGATCACCCAGCCGGTGATCTACGACGTGGAGGACTCCGACCCGGCCGCCCTGACCAGGCTCCGGGCGGCCGACGACGCTCTGCGTAACCAGCCCGAGGGCCGCTGCCGGGCCGGCGTCCGCCACACGCTCATCGCGCAACTCGTCGAGGGCTACGCGACATGATCGCGAGCCGGTCGGTGGTCCGCCGGGGGCGCTCAGGACGCCTTGACGGACTTGATGAAGGGCGCCCAGGCAGTCGCGTGCATGATCAGCGTGGGGCCGTCGGGGCGCTTGGAGTCGCGTACGGGGACGAGCCCGGGGACTCCGTCGGCAACTTCGAGGCAGTCGCCGCCGGAGGTGTTGCTGTAGGTGCTCTTACGCCAGCGGGCGAAGTCCTGTGCCACTTCGAGGCAGTTGCCGCCGGATGAGTTGCTGTAGCTGCTCCTACGCCAGGTGGCGGCGGTCAAGTCTTGCTGGCTGAGCGCCATTTCGATAGTCCTCTGCCGCTTCCTGGATCATGGCTAGGGACGCGTCCGGCGGCGAGGCGGCGGCCCTCAAGAGATCGTACGACCTCCGATACTGCTTCACGAGGCCCGGATCGTCGACGGTATTTCCGTGGTGCTGGCCCTCCATGTAGACCAGCGGGGGAGCGTCCGTGAAGTCCAGAACCATGGCGTTGCTCAGCATGAGCGGGTGCGGCCCCGCGTTCCACGGAATGATCTGCGTAAGGATTCGGCCCCGCTTAATGAGAGAGGCGATGTGGTCGAGTTGCTCAGCCATGTGCTGCGAAGACACGATCGGTTGCCGTAACAGAGTCTCCGGCAGAATCGCCCAGTACTGCGGTGTCCGGTGGCTCGTTTCGAAGATCTGTGCCCGCGCCAGCCGCGCGTTGACCTTCTCGTCGACCTCCTCCGTGAGCTCAGGCATGCGCTCGGCGCAGATCACGGCCCTGGCGTACGGTGCCGTCTGGAGCAGTCCCGGGAAGACACCCGGTGACCACTCCTCGATGGTCTCCGCGTGCTTCTCCGCCTCCAGCACGCGCTCGAAGTAGTCCGCGTGACCCTTGCGCCTCGCCTTCCGGACGTCGTCACACCGTCGTTCGAAGAACCCGTCCGTCCGCAGCACCTGGTCCACGTGGCGCGCCAGCTCCACCGGCATGCGCCGATGCCCGTGTTCGATCTCGCTCAGGTACGTGATGCCGAAGAAGGAGCCGTCGACCAGCTTCTCCAGCGTCAGGCCCGCTTCCTCCCGCTTGAAGCGGAGCTCGTTCCCGTAGAACTGCGGGACTCCCGCCGAGCCGTCGATTTCCTTGCGTGTGGCCACCGTTGACTGCCTTTCGCGCTGCGCTCCGTGGAGCGGTATCGCCCTCCACGGTAGAGGCCCGCGCGGCAGTGTGTGAGGCGTTCGTCACAGTAAGCAACGAAGGTGTACGTCTGCGGCTTACTCGTCCGCCTTGTTCGCCCTGTCGAGGCGCCACCCGACCATCCCCGTGGCTCCCTTCATCCCGGCACCGTCGATCTTGGTCGTGCCCCCTGGCCCCGTGAGGAGCTGTCGCCACACGGCTCCGTCGCACGCGAGGGTTCGGTGGAGGGGCTTCTTCAGGGCTACGGAAAGGCGGACATGCCCCTTTCCCTCGCAGGTCACCGTCAACTGGTATGAGTGCCCTCGCTCCAGGTCGGGCCGTGAGTGGAAGCCGTCGCCGACATGTTCGAGGCCGGCCTCGACGAAGAGTCCGTCGCTGTCGTTGACCTCGGCTGTGCCGAGGGTCTGCTGGACCTGTGCACCCAGCTTGTGGTCGTTGTGGTCGGACGCGCCTGAGGGGTCTTGGTGGCGACTTGGGCTGCTGGTCGGGGCGGTCGGCCCGTCGGAGTCGCTGGTGCATCCGGTCAGCAGGGTTACGGCCAACGCGACCGCACCGGCTGTGGTGGTCAATGTCGGCAATGCTTTCTTTCGCACGCAGTTCCCCCTATGGATGACGCCCGGACGGCTGGGCCGGGCTGCAAATCTTTGCAGCTGTCACGTCGGGATTGAGGGAATCGCCGTGACTCTGAGGAAAGCTTGAGGGTGGAACTGAGGCTTCCGCAGCGGTCGGCCTCCTGCGTGCGTTGATGACCGGCTTTCGCGCTGCGCTCTGTGGAGCGGGAAACCCTTCCACGGCACAGGTCCGTGCGGCAGCGTGTGGCGTGTTCGTCACAGTCAGCAACGAAAGGTGTACGCCTCCTCATGGACGAGATCAGGGACGACTCACCCACGTACGACATCGTCAAGGACATCGACGCACTGCGCGCCGCGCTCGCCGCGCACGGGATCACGCTGCCGTCGCTCGGCGTCGATCCGCTGACGCTGGCCGGGTGGTCGAAGCATCCGCCGCTGGTCGCGCTCGGCAACTGCAACGTGGTGACCGCACGGCGGCCAGCCGAGGCGCTGTGCGTGGGGGCCGGGGGATGACGGCGCTGCCGTTCACGGTGGAACTGCTCGCCGTGCCGGAGGCCGTACCGGAGATGCGGCGCATGCTGCGGTGGCGGTTGGGGGAGGTGGACGTGCCCGATCTGCTGCTCTGCGTCAGTGAGTTGCTGACCAATGTGATCGTGCACGTGGGGGTGGGGGCGCCGGTCACGTTGCGTATCAGCGGCACGGGAGCGGGGCGGGTACGGGTCGAGCTGAGTGATCCGGCGCCGGGGGTGTGGCCGGCGATACGGTTCGCGGCGGGCGATGCGGAGACCGGGCGCGGGCTGCTGCTGTTGGACGCGTTCGTGCTGCGGTGGGGCGTGGAGCAGGGGCCGTACGTGAAGACGGTGTGGTGCGAGCTGCGGGCGTCCGGCGTCGGGCGGGGGTCGACGTCGGGCGCCCGTGCCTCCAGAGACGGTGACAGGGGCCGCGAGGGTCAGTCGGACCGGGTGGCGGTCCGGTGATCCGTGGGTGGCCAGACGGTCAGCTGTGCCCCGTCGCAACTGACCGTCCGGCCCGGATACATGGCCTGGACGGCGGCCCGGTCCAGGCCGTCGATGTCGCCGCGCAGGATGACCGCGCCCGGCTGGTGGGAGACCCACACCGTGCCGACCGGCCACACCGCGATCGTGTTCCCGCACCGGGTCACGTGCCGCCAGGGGTACGCCCGGCGCAGCGCCGTCAGCGCGTCGTCCCCCCGGCCCTCCGCGTAGTCCCCTTCCAGGTAGACGAGCGTGTGGTGGCGGCTCGCCCGGACCGTGCCGTCGGGCCACGGCCGGTCGTAGGGGCGGGTGCCTAACGCGTCGGCGTCGTGGTGCCCGAACGGAAGGTGTTCCGGAGCGCGAACGTACTCATGTGAATCGGACACCGAGCAATCCCCCAAGTCCCTTGTCACCTAGCGAGGTTGCTGAGCCCGCCAAGGCTTTGCGTGAGAGAATCTATTGGATTGCTTACGCGAATTGCAAGCGATATGGGTGGCCGTTCGGGACGCCTGTGGCGGCGAGCCCCCAGCGGCGCCGGACCCGTGCGGCGGCAACGCCGGCCGTCGGCGGTCGGACCTGATGTCGGCAGGTGGGAGCGCCCGTATGCTGGCCGTGTACCGCCTGTCTGGCTCATGCGTGAGGGGCAGGCGGCCGAGGAGGTGAAAGGGAATGAGTGTCGCCGTCGACCACACCGGGCCCTGGACCGTCGCCGACGTCCTGGCGCTGCCCGAGGACCGCACGAACCGTTACGAACTGCTGGGGGAATCGCTCGTGATGTCCCCCGCCCCCGGCATCCGCCACCAGCGCGCGTCGCTCCGGCTCGCCATGATTCTGCATGCGGCGGCCGTGGCCGCCGAGGCGCCGGTCGAGGTCCTGGAAGCCGTCAATGTCGTCCTGCCCTCCGGTCTTGTCATTCCCGACATCGTGGTGACCGACGCCGGTGCGACCGCTGAGGACGGCGTCAGTGTCGACGCGGACGGTGTCCAGCTCGTCGTCGAGCTCGTCTCCCCCGGCAACCGCATGGTGGACCGCAAGTTCAAGCCCATGCTCTACGCCGAGGCCGCCATCCCGCACTTCTGGCGCCTGGAGTTCGATCCGGCACCCATGCTCGTCGTCTACGAGCTGGAAGGCGGCCGGTACGTGGAGCGAACGACCGCGCTCGCCGGGGCGACCACGTCCCTGGACGAGCCGTTCCCCGTGACGATCGACCCTGCTGGCCTCTCCCGCCAGTAGGCGCCCCCTGTCGCGGCGGCACGGTCCCGAAGCTCGGATCCGCCCGCTTACCGCGGCGGCAAAGGAGGCCGTCTCGGGTCCGGGGCCCTCTCGTACGTCGCCTCGTACGTCGCCTCGTACGTCGCCGAGGGATTGGCGGCCAGTAGGTCCAGGCCCATCCAGACCGCGTCGTCCAGCGCCGTGTGGCGGCCTTCCGTCCAGTCCGGCGGGTGCGCAGGGGCCTCCGCATCGGGGGAGGCGCCTGGTTCTCCACCGTCCAGCCGTAGGCGTCAAACCATGCGGCGTTCAACTCTTTGAGGCGCTTCTCACGGGGTGCGCGCTGCATGTGACATGGGTGTCCTCCCTCTCGGGCATGGGTCGGCTCTGTCAAGGTGGGGCTCAAGTATTCGCCCCCTTCGAATTGGGCTGCCGGTGGTACTCCACGAACTGCCTGGCTGCCCCACTCATCGACATATGACAGCTGTTGAGGTGGGGTCAGGTTCTTACATTCTCATTCAGGGGCCATGTAATCCGTTGACGGGTGAGGCTGTCGGCGCTTACGCTCCGCCAGCGATCTTCACAGGAAGGTCATAGGTGTGATGGACCCGGGGGGGGTCCCGCAACGGGGTTGGGGTGGGGTATGTCTGTCGGCAGATGGAGATCTGCGCGGGTTCTGGGGCCGCTGTTGGGTCTGGCTCTCATGGCCGGGGCAGCTCCCGTCTACGCAGCCAGCCCAAGCGCTGCGGCCGGGGCGACCGCCGAGGTGTCCGACTCGGTCGCGGAGCAGACCGCGCTGGCACAGGCCGCCGAGGCGGGGGAGCCGGTCGAGGTCACGGCGGCGCGCACCGAGTACGCGTCGACCACAGCGAATCCTGATGGCTCGTTGACGTTGACGCAGTCGACGGCCCCGCAGCGTGTGCGCGCCGATGACGGTTCGTGGCGCAGCGTGGACACGACGCTGGTGCGCCGTTCCGACGGTTCGGTGGGGCCGAAGGCATCAGTGGTGGACCTGGCCTTCACCGGCGGGGGCAGCGGCAGGGACATGATCCGGCTGGGTGGCAAGCAGGGTTCGGTGTCATTGGGCTGGCCCGGCGCTCTGCCCGAACCGGCGATCGATGGCGCGACCGCCACGTACACAAATGTCATGGCGGGGGTCGACCTCGAACTGACCGCGACAGCCGAGGGCTATCACGAGGTGCTGGTCGTCAAATCGGCGGCAGCCGCTGCCAGCCCGGAACTGGAGCAGGTGAGCCTGTCTGCATCCGGTGAGGGCCTGCGGGTGGTGCCGGGAGCCGGCGGAGGTCTGCGCGCGGTCGACGAGAACGGGAACACCGTTTTCAAGGGCCCGGCCGGCCAGATGTGGGACTCCGCAGGCAGCCAACAGACAGTGAGCCAGTCGGCCCGTGCGACCGCGGTGGACGATCCTCAGGATCCGGCAGGCGGGGGCAACGCCACCCAGCCCGGGGTGGGCGACAGCACCGCCGTGCTTCCGGTGCACGTCGACGGTGAGGCCGTCTCGGTCACGCCCGACCTTGCCCTGCTGCGCGGTACGGAGACCGTCTACCCCGTGCGCATCGATCCCTCGGTCGGGCTCGGAGTCTCCGAGCGGTCAGTGATCTCTTCCGACGGTGACCGCTGGTGGCAGTTCGACGGGGACTACGGAGTCGGGCTCTGTGGGAGCGCGGACGGTTACTACTGCGGCAACGGATACAAGAACCGGATGCTGTTCGAGCTTGCCCCGACCCAGTTGGCAGGCAAGTACGTTCTGGACGCGACGTTCCGCGCGCATGAGACATGGTCGTTCAACTGCAATGCGCACTGGGTCGATCTTGAGCGGACCGACAACATGACCGAGGGAACCCACTGGCCGGGTCCGAAGGACCTTGATCAGATGGGCGACCGGAACGTCTCCTACGGACGGGGAGACAACTGCAGCCCTTCGCAGCCCGACAGCTGGGTCGAGTTCAACGACAATCCCGCCGAGCCGGACGAGAATCTGAAGTCCACTGTCCGTTCGTTCGCCGACGGCAAGATCCGCCGTTTGACGTTCATGCTCAGGGCGAAGGACGAGACCGACGCGAGAGCCTGGAAGCGCTTCGACGACAACGCGGAGCTCAAGGTCAACTATGCGTACCAGCCGGGCGTCCCGACCAGTGTCGGTGTCATCCCCGGGAACGGCAGTACCGCATACTGCAGGCCGTCCTCGACGGACCCATTGATGGTGACCCGGATCGACCCGATGGTGCAGGCCCGTGTTCAGACCAAGGTCGAGGCGCACAAGGGCGATGAGGAGGGCTCGCTGCAGGCCGAATACGTCGTCCAGCGGGGCGACGACGCAGCTTGGCACGAAGTCTGGTCCGCCTACCGGCCGGCCAGCGGCTGGGTGCCGGACGAAACCCTGCAGAGCCTGCGCACGTCCAGCCGTGCTGACGGGGGTCTGTACCGCCTCCGGGCGCGCACTCAGTCCCATTGGTCCTACGATGGCGCGTCCGGTGACCTGTTCTCCTCGTACTCCTCCTGGTGCTACTTCAAAATCGACTCCACAGCGCCGAAGGCCCCCACGATCACTGCGGGCGCCCCGTACACGCAGTGCACGGTGAACGTGTGCAACCCCAGCGGCGGCCCCGGCACGCCGGGCAGGTTCACCTTCACGCACAACTCGGCGGACAGTGACGTCAAGGCGTTTCGGTGGCGCCTGCTGACCACCTCGGCGCAGAAGACCAAGCAGGTCAGCGGGTCCACCGTGACGGTCAATGACGTCACCCCCTCTCTGGCCGGCACTCAGGTGCTGTCGGTGGAAGCCAGTGACCTCAAACTCGATTCCTCCGGCCGGACACGTTGGGGAACGCCGGCAGAGTTCACCTTCAAGGTCTCGACGCCGAACGGCCCCGTCGGTCGCTGGCACCTTGACGACGGCACGACCGGATCGGGTGTCGTGGTGGCAAAGGACGTAGCCACCGAGGCCGGCACACGGCACGACGCCACGCTCCACAGTGCCGCCGGCGCCACTTGGTCAGGTCGCGGACGCCGCGGCGATCCGGACTACTCGTTGCGCCTCAACGACGCCGCGACGAACCCGTCAGACCAGGTCGGATACGCGGCCACTGCCTCGGCTGCGGTGAACACCAAGGATTCGTTCACTGTCTCGGCATGGGTGCAGTTGTCGGACCCGTCGAAGAACAGGGTCGTTCTGTCCGAGTCCGGTACGAACGGCAGCGCATTCGCCCTGTACTACTCCGCGAGTTTCAAGAAGTGGATCTTCAATCGCATGGACAGGGACCAGGCGAATCCCGCGTTCATTCGATCCGTTGCCGACGAGATCAACCCGCCTCTGAATGTCTGGACACACTTGTCCGGAGTTTTCGATTCCAAGAACGACGCGGACAAGAGTAACGACACGATCCAACTCTTCGTGAACGGACGACCGCAGGGGGACCCTGTCACGCTCGCCACAAGCGCCTCCACGTACGAGCCGTGGACCGCGAACGCGGGGATGCAGATGGGGCGTTCGATGGAGAACGGCGGGTATGGCGGCTACTTCTTCGGCCTCCTGGACGAGGTTGCCGTCTGGCAGCGCCCACTCACCGGTGACGAAGTCATGAAGGAATCGCAAGCCGCCGTCGACGATGTCCCCACCAATGAGCTGGTAGCCCACTGGGATGCCGCAGCAGCCACGGCCACCGCGATCCCGGAGAGCCCTGCCACGCTTTACGCGCCCGGGTCCCTGACCCTGGCCGGCGGCGCAGTCCCCAACGCGGACCGGAGCGCTGTGGTGCTCAATGGGACTACCGCCTACGCATCCGTGTCCGGTCCGGTGGTTGACGACAGTGGCTCCTTCACGGTCTCGGCATCGGTGGAGTTGGATTCGGAGGCGCTGGCAGCGAAGCCGGTCGGTTACACCGGACAGATAGCCGGCCAGCGCACGGGCAATGAATCCGCCTGGGCTCTGTGGGTCACCAAACCGGCGGATGACGCGTACCAGTGGAAGTTCACCCGGACCGCCGGCGGCGCCAACGGCCAGGTCATCCAGAGTGCCGAGGTTATGGATGACGAACTCGCCGAGACTGACACATGGGTCCAGGTCACCGGAGTCTTCAACGCCCAGGAGAGCTTGGAGTCGGACGACCCGTCCTACGGGAAACTGCACCTGTACGTCGGTACCTTCGCTCAGCCGTCCGGTGAGAACGCCGACCTCACTGCCGCACAGGCCGGCAGCGGTGAATTGGCGATCGGCCGAGGTGCCAAGGGCGGAGCAGTGGGGAACTACCTGCCCGGAAGCCTGGAGAGCCTGAAGGTCTGGACCGGAGCGATGACGGCCGACCAGGTCAGCGTCCAGGTGCAGGCCGCGTCAGGCGCAGGTTAACCAAGTGCTATCCGGGTGGCGGCGCGACTGCGCTGCCACCCGGCCGCATGCCCGGCCGTGCTGTCGCGACGGCCCTCACATTCTTTGCGTTACCCACCAACCGTCCCCGTCGGCACAGGCTGCGGGGCAAGAACGCAGGGCGCCTTACGGGTAGCTCGTGCGGGGAGCGGAAACCAGATGAACGGGATCGGATCAGCTATGCGTACGCGCAGAGGCCGACCAGGCAAAGCAGCCTGGACACGACGCATAGCGACGCTCGCCGGCTTCACTCTCATACCCGGACTGCTCACGCCGGTGGCGTTCGCCGCCCATGCTGATCCGCTGGGCAAACCGCAGGTACTGCTGCACCCCGACAAGGTGTCACCGTTCACCGCGAAGGTGAACAAGAAAATCGCAGCAGTGGTGGAGAGGTCGGCTGCCGAAGACCGATCCGCCATCGCACGGGCCGAGAAGGACCGTGCCAAGACTGTCTCCTGGCCTACATCCGGGCAGGCTCAGCTGACCCTGCCGACAACGGGCCCGGCGAAGGCATCGCCGGGGTCGCTCCCGCTGACCTTGGACCGCCCGTACCGGGACAAGGGAGAGAAGCAGCCCAAGGCAGCCGGCTCGGTCAAGGTCAAGGTTCTTGATCAGAAGCAGACGGCCAAGCTCGGGGTCAAGGGCGTAGTCCTGTCCGTAACCGGTCCGGTCGCCGGCGGGAAAGCCCAACTCGGCATTGACTACAACGGGTTCGTCTCCGCGTACGGCGGCGACTGGGCCGGTCGCCTGCAGGCCTTGCGTCTGCCCGGCTGTGCGCTGAGCGATCCCGCGAAGGCCGAGTGCCGCACCCGGACACCCCTTCAGTTCACCAACGACCGCAAGCACAACCGCATCGACGCCCAGCTGGCCTTCGGTACCGCAGCCGCCTCCGAGCAGGCCGCCCAGGGCGAAGGACGCACGATGACGGTCGCCCTGGCAGCGGGCACCAAGTCCGGTGGAGGCGACTACAAGGCGACGCCACTGGCTGCCTCCTCCACCTGGGAGGCAGGAGGCTCTGCGGGCACGTTCACCTGGTCGTACCCGCTGCGCACTCCGCCCGCAGCGGCGGGACCGGCACTGGATCTGTCGATCTCCTATGACTCCGGGGCGGTCGACGGCCAGACCGCGAACACCAACAACCAGGGCACGGCGATCGGCACTGGTTTCGACATCACCTCCTCGTATGTCGAGCGCAAGTACGGCTCCTGTGACGACGACGGTCAGACCGACAAGTTCGACCTGTGCTGGAAGTACGACAACGCCTCGCTTGTCCTCAACGGCAAGGCCAGTGAGCTGGTCAAGGACGACACCTCAGGTGTGTGGCGGCTGAAGAACGACAACGCCTCGACCGTTATCCACTCCACCGGCGCCGACAACGGTGACGACAACGGCGAGTACTGGACTGTGACCACCGGGGACGGAACCAAGTACGTCTTCGGCCTCAACAAACTGGACGGCGCGGCAGCCAGTGACCGCACCGACTCGGTGTGGACGGTGCCGGTCTTCGGTGACGACTCCGGCGAACCCGGCTACGCGGACGGAACCAGCTTCTCCGGGCGGGCCAAGAAACAGGCCTGGCGGTGGAACCTCGACTACGTCGAGGACACCCACAAGAACGCCATGTCCTACTGGTACACAGCCGAGACCAACAACTACGACCAGCTCGGCGACGACAACACCGGCACTCCTTACACCCGCGGCGGCTATCTGAAGGAGATCCGCTACGGACAGCGAGCCGACGGCCTGTTCGCCGCCCAGCCCGCCTCGAACAAGGTCACCTTCGCCTACGCCGAGCGTTGCGTCGCATCCGGCACCGGATGCGACGCCTTGACCAAGGACACCCGGGACAACTGGCCGGACGTTCCGTTCGACGCCGTGTGCAAGGACGGCGCCAAGTGCACCGGAAACGTCAGCCCGACGTTCTTCACCCGCAAGCGGATGACCGGCGTGACCACCTACGCCTGGGACGCCGCCGTAGCCACCCCAGGTTTCTCCGCCGTGGACGGCTGGGCACTGAAGCAGCACTACCTCGACCCCGGTGACACGGGTGACTCGACAGACCAGTCGCTGTGGCTGGACGAGATCAAGCACACCGGCAAGCGCGGCACCGATCTGAGTCTGGACCCGGTCATCTTCACCCCGGAGTCCCACCCCAACCGTGTCGACTCCACCAGTGACGACATCCTGTCCCTGGAGAAGCCACGGCTGAAGTCGGTCACCTCCGAAGCGGGTGCGAAGACCGTCGTCACCTACATGGATGCCGGATGCGTCGCCGGGCAGAACATGCCCCGCCCTGATGAGAACACCGGACGCTGCTACCCGGTGTACTGGTCTCCGAACGGCGGGAAGACCCCGATCCTGGACTGGTTCCAGAAGTACCCGGTCTACTCGGTCATCACCACCGACCCCCACGGCGGATCCGAGGCAGTCGAGAACACCTACAGCTATTCCGGCGGTGGTGCCTGGCACTACAACGACGACCCGATGACCAAGGAGAAGGAACGCACCTGGTCCATCTGGCGAGGCTTCGGCCGGGTCACCCACCTCACCGGCATCCCGGGCAAGACCCAGTCGAAGACCGTCACCGTCTATATGCGCGGCATGAACGGCGACCGCGTCCTCACGGACGACGGGAAGACCCTCGACCCGGACAAGCGCAAGACTGTCAAGGTCACGGCCATCAAGGCAGCGGAGATCACCGACTCCGAACCGTACGCCGGCTTCACCCGTGAAACAGCCACTTACAACGGTGCCAACGAGGTCGGCGGCACCGTCAACGACCCGTGGTCGAAGAAGACGGCCACCCAGCACAAGTCGTACGCCGACACCGAGGCGTACTACGTGCGCACCGCCGCCACCCACACCCGCACCAACATCACCAGCAGCGGAACCCCCAAGGACCGGGTCCGGTCCAACGTCACCACCTTCGACGACTACGGCATGCCCGAAACCGTCGAGGACAAGGGCGACGACGCCGTCGCGGGTGACGAGAAGTGCACCCGCACCTGGTACGCCCGTAACGACACCCTGGGCATCAACTCGCTCGCTTCCCGTACCCGCACGGTCACCAAGCCCTGCTCCACCACGGACGCCGCGCTGGACCTGCCTGCGGACTCCACCAGGTCCGGTGACGTCGTCTCCGACGTAGCCACCGCCTACGACACCACCACCTGGAGCGCGACACAGAAACCCACCAAGGGCGAAGTCCAGTGGACGGGCCGGGCCAAGTCCTACGGCGTCGATGACGCTCCTGTCTTCCAGAAGTTCGTCACCACGACCTACGACGTCCTCGGGCGGCCACTCACCGTCAAGGACACCAACGACGCCCTCGTCACCACCGCGTCCTACGTCCCGTCGGGCAAGATCGGTCCGCTGACTTCCAGCGCGAGCAGCAACATCAAGGGCTACACCACGACCACAGCCGTGGACTTCGCGACCGGCGCTGTCACCAAGGTCACCGACCCGAACGGCAAGAACACCGAGTCCGAGTACGACTCGCTGGGCCGTGTCACCAAGGTGTGGCTGCCCAACCGGCTCAAGGCCCTGAAAGCCACTCCGAACTACGTCTACAACTACAGCGTCACCGCCACGGACACACCGTGGGTGTCGACGGGCACACTCAAGGGCGACGCGTCCGGCTACAACACCACCTACGAGATCTACGACTCACTGCTGCGGCTCCGGCAGACGCAGACTCCCTCGCCCGTCGGCGGGACCGTCATCGCCGAAACCCTGTACGACGAGCGGGGTCTCGCCGTCACCAGCCTGGCTGACATCTGGGCAGAGAAGATAAGCCCGTCCGGGAAACTGGTGGGGACCGAGGGCGGCCAGGCCCCCACGGAGAACGACACCACGTACGACGGCGCCGGGCGTGCCACCGTGTCGGTGACCAAGGTCCGGGGTGTCGAACGCTTCAGGACCAAGACCGACTACACCGGCGACACCGTATCCAACAGCGCCCCAGCAGGGGGCCAGGCCACGATGGTCACCACCAATGCCCTCGGCCAGACAACGGAACGCCGCGAGTACGCAGGACCGCAGGCGACCGGCAGTGACTACACCACCACGGGATACGAGTACACCCCGGCCGGCCGGCAGAAGAACGTCACCGGACCCGACAAGACCAAGTGGTCCTACACATACGACCTCTTCGGGCGCCAGGACAGCGCCACCGACCCGGACAAGGGCACCTCGCACACCCACTACAACGCGCTCGACCAGGTGACCAGCACCAACGACTCCCGCGGCAAGACCCTGATATCCGAGTACGACAACCTCGGCCGTCAGACCGGCCTCTGGGACGGGACCAAGACCGACGCAACTCAGCTCGCCTCCTGGGGCTTCGACAGCCTGGCCAAGGGCCAGCAGGACACGGCCACTCGCTACGAGGGCGGCCTGACCGGCAAGGCATACACAACCCAGGTCACCAAGTACGACAACCTCTACCAGGTCGTCGCCAGCCAGCTGATGCTGCCCGATACCGACCCACTGGTTACGGCAGGGGTCCCCAAGACGCTGTCGTTCACCACCAACTACAACGTCGACGGAACCGTCGAGGGGGCGGAACAGCCCGCGGTCGCAGGCCTCCCGCGCGAGACCGTCTCCAGCAAATACAACGCGCTCGGCCAGCAGACCGCAGCCAAGGGTGCCACCAGCTACCTTCAGACAGCCGCATACTCCCCTCAAGGCGACCTGCGCCAGCTCACGTTGGGCACCGACTCCACCAGTTCAGCGAAGAAGGCCTTCCTCAACTACGACTACGAGGACGGCACCCGTCGGCTGAACCGCTCCTACGTCACCGACGACGTGCACGGCTACATGCCCCAGGAGCTGAAGTACACCCACGACGACGCCGGTAACGTCACCTCGATCTTCGACGCCAGCACCCAGGGCGGTACCACCAAGGCCGACTACCAATGCTTCGAGTACGACGGCAACCGCCGCCTGACCGAAGCCTGGACCCCCAAAACCGCCAACTGCGCCAAGAGCGGGCGCAGCACCACAAACCTCGACGGTGCGGCTCCTTACTGGACCAGCTACACCTACAACGAATCCGGTCAGCGCGAGACCGAGAAGCAACACGCCGCCTCCGGTGACACGACAACGTCGTACACGTACGGAACCACCACCGGCCAGCCCCACCCGCTGACCAAGACGACCGGCACCAAGACCAGTTCCTACGCATACGACGAAGCGGGCAACACCACCAGCAGGCCCGGCACGCAGGCCAAGCAGACCCTGGTCTGGAACTCCGAGGGCAAACTCGTCTCCACCAGCGAGCCCGCCACAGGCAGCAAGCCGAAGCTGGAGACCAACTACCTGTACGACGCCTCCGGCGAACTCCTGATCCGCCGCGCGACCGGCGACGGCGACACCGTGCTCTACCTCGGCGGCACAGAAGTCCGCCTCACCACCAAGGGCACCACCAAGATCCTCTCCGGCGCCCGCTACTACACAGCCGCCGGCAAGACCATCGCCCTGCGCACCGCCACCAGCGGCGTGTCCGGCACCAAACTCAAATTCCTCTGCTCAGACCCCCACGGCACAGCCAGCCTCGTCCTCGAACCCGCCACCTGGGCCGTCACCAAGCGCTACACCACCCCCTTCGGCTCCACCCGCGGCGCAACACCCACCACGTGGCCCGACGACAAGGGTTTCCTGGGCAAGCCTGCCGACACCACCACAGGCCTCACCCATATCGGTGCCCGCGAATACGACCCAGGCATCGGCCAGTTCATCAGTGTCGACCCCGTCCTTGCCCTCGATCAGCATCAGTCCCTCAACGGGTACAGCTATGCCAACAACACCCCCGTCACAGCCAGCGATCCGACCGGCCTGAAGACCATGCCGCTCAACAGCGGTGGAGAGGAGCCTGTCGGCAGCAATTGCTACGCAGGCAACATGTCCGCCAGCTGTGACGGCATCGGCGGCAACAACATGGGCACCGGTGGCGGTGGCGGTGGCGGTGGTGGTGGTGGTGGAACGACCGGCGGCAGAGGAGGGACCGCACACACCAGCAGTACTGGTGACAGCAGCGGCAGCGACAGTGATGGCGGTCGCTGGGGCTGGCTAAAGGGCGCCAAAGACAGTGTCCTGAACTACGGAAACGCCCTGTTCCATGACTCGAACTTTTGGGAGGGGGCTGCCCTCTTCCTAAGCGGGGGCGGGGCCGCCGGCGGGGGACTCACTCTAATAGCCTCAGGGGTGGTGGAGTGCGGGACTCTCGCGCTCTGTATTGCTGGCGGGCCCCAGATCTTTGCGGGTGCAGGACTCCTCGTCGGCGGGTACGAGGCATCCAGTAAAGGGGCGGGGCTACTCGGAAAGGCCTTCTCTGAAGCGTCAGCCGAGGGGAGTTCCGGGGCGGGCAGTTCCAAATCTGGAGAATTTGTCAACGAGGCGCAGAAGGCTTCGGCCGATGAGATCTACGCCGCCGAGAAGGTGGCAAATCAGGGACATCGAGTGGTGCTCAGGGACCCTCCAGCCGATGGTGGGACAAGGGGAATCGATACCTCGGATGTCCTGATTGATGGCTCTCAGGGCGACATCTACAGTCCGAAGACTGGTAATATGGATAGAATTGCTAGCGCCGTATCCAGTAAGCGTAACCAGGTTGACGGTGGGTACGTAATTCTAAATCTCAAGAACTCTCCAATCGATGCCGGCGGTGTAGATGTTGGCAATTTGCTGAAGCGAGTTAATTCCCGTCCGGGTAATTCATCTCCGATGGGTGGAATTTTTGTGATCCAGTAAGGTGGGAATTTCGACTCCCTGCTGTATGCCTGGAAAAAAAGGGGGGGGTTGTCGAGTTGATCATGTAGTCTTGGATCCTCACTGTCGGCTTTGAGGGGTGATTGGTGCATGGCTAAATTTCGATGCCGCTGCGGTGAAGTGATTGCTATGAGCGGGGAGATTCCTAATCCGCTTGAATGGCATCTCACGTCTGACCTGGACCTTGAAAGGTTCTGGGGCTCCGGAGACTTCGAGGCAATGCAGACCGAGGCGAAACCGGCTTACTTGTGTCCCAATTGCAGGAGGATTTGGGTTTACTGGAATGGCCATGAAGGGGAACGCGTCTCATATGTGCGTGAGAGTGATTGAAGGTTTCGTCGGGCTTCCCTTGCGTTTCATGCTATAGGTTTGTGGCGTGATCATGGCAGGTGGCCCCGAATCATCCCAATGTGTGCCACCTTTGTGCGCCGCACCTACCGCGGCGGCAACGGCGGCCGCCTCAGGTCCGGGACCGCGTCGTACGTCGGCGGGGTCTTCGGCGGGGTCGCGGCCAGTAGGTCCAGGGCCATCCAGACCGCGTCGTCCAGGACCGCGTGGCGGCCCTCCGCCCAGTCCAGGGGGGTGCGCAGGGCCTCCACGTCGGGGGAGACGCCGTGGTTCTCCACCGTCCAGCCGTAGGCGTCGAACCACGCGGCGTTCATCGGGACCGTGATCACCGTGCCGTCGCCCAGGCGGTGGCGGCCGGTCATGCCGACCACGCCGCCCCAGGTGCGCTGGCCGACCACCGGGCCCAGCTTCAGCAGCCGGAACGCGGCGGTGATCATGTCGCCGTCGGAGGACGTCGCCTCGTCGGCCAGCGCGACCACCGGGCCGCGCGGGGCGTTGGAGGCGTAGCTCACCGGCTGGGCGTCACGGGTGAGGTCCCAGCCGAGGATCGTGCGGGTCAGTTTCTCGATGACGAGTTCGCTGATGTTGCCGCCCGCGTTGCCGCGTACGTCCACGATCAGGGCCTGCCGGGAGACCTCCAGGCGCAGGTCCCGGTTGAACTGGGCCCAGCCGGAGCCGCCCAGGTCGGGGATGTGCAGATAGCCGCAGCGGCCGTCGCTCAACTCCCGTACGACCTCACGCCGTTTGGCCACCCAGTCCTGGTAGCGCAGCGGGCGTTCGTCGACCAGCGGGACGATCGCTACCCGGCGGGAGCGGCCCTCGCTCTCGGCGGGCCGGAAGGTCAGCTCGACCGTGGTGCCCCCGGCGGCGGAGAGCAGCGGGTAGGGGCCGGTGACCGGGTCGACCGGGCGGCCGTCCACGTGGGTGAGGACCGCACCCTCCCGGATGCCCGTACCGGCGAGCGGGGAGCGGGCCTTGGAGTCGGAGGACTCGCCGGGCAGGATGCGCCCGATGGTCCAGTCGCCGTCCCGGCAGAGGAAGTTCACGCCGAGCAGGCCGATCGCGCGCTGGTAGTGCGGCGGGCCCTCGTTGCGGCGGGCGGGCGCGACGTAGGCGTGCGAGGTGCCCAGTTCGCCGAGGACCTCGCGGAGCAGATCCGCGAACTCGTCCGGGGTGGAGACCCGTTCGACCAGTGGACGGTACTGGTCGAGGATCGCGTCCCAGTCGATGCCGCACATGTCCGGCTCCCAGAAGTAGGAGCGGATGATGCGGCCCGCCTCGTCGAAGGCGCCTCGCCACTCGGCCGCCGGGTCGACGTCGTGCAGGATGCGGCGCAGGTCCAGATAGACCGTGGAGTCGTTGTCGCCGGGCTCGGTCGCGGGGACGGCGCGCAGCTCCCCGTCGTCCATGACGACCAGCCGGGAGGTGTCGCCGCTGACGGCGAACCAGTCGAGGTGGCTGACGAGTTCGGTCTTCCTCGCCTTGGCGATGTTGAAGTGCTCCAGGGTCGGGCGGCCCGACATGTCCGCCGGGTTGGCGAACGTCTCCCCGAGCGCGCCGGAGATCGGCCAGCGCAGCCAGACCAGGCCGCCGCCGCTGATCGGGCAGAGCGCGGAGTACTTGGAGGCGGCGACCGGGAACGGCGTGACCCGGCTCTCCAGGCCCTCGAACTCGACGGTGACCGTGGAGCCCTCCACGGCGCCCGCCTCCGCCGTGTCCACCGGGTCGAGGCCGCCGGCCGCCGGGCGGCCGTCGGGGGAGAGCGCGAAGGGGGAGGGGGTCGCGGAGGAGAGCGGGACCAGATAGGGGCGGCAGCCGAGCGGGAAGGAGAGGTCCCCGGTGTGCACGTCGTACACCGGGTCGAAGCCGCGCCAGGAGAGGAACGCGAGGTAGCGGCCGTCACCCGTGAAGACGGGGTTCTCGTCCTCGAAGCGGCCGTTGGTGACATCGACGATCACGGGCGATCCGGCACCCGTGATCCGGGCCAGCTTGATCTGGCGCAGCGTGCGGCCGATCCCGGGGTGCGACCAGGTCAGCCAGGCCCCGTCCGGGGAGAACGCCAGATCGCGGACCGGGCCGTTGACCGAGCGGATCAGCTCGACGGGTTCGCCGGTCGAGTCCTCCTCGACGTCAAGGAGGAGGAGGCGGCCGTCGTGCGAGGCCATCGCGAGGATCTCGCCGTCCGGGTCCGCGACCAGCTCCTGGACCCGGCCGATCCGCCCGGAGGCGAGGCGGCGCGGGGCGCGGTCGCCGCTGGCGCGCGGCAGGTAGGCGATCTCGATCGCGTCCTCGCCCTCCGCGTCCGTCACGTACGCCACCTGGCCCCCGCTGCCGAGCATCTCCGGCAGCCGGACCCGGACGCCGGGGGTGTCGGTGATGGTGCGGGCGGGGCCGTCGCGGTGGGTGAGCCAGTAGAGGCTGCCGCGTACCGATACGGCGCTGGCCCGGCCGGTCTCGTCCACGGAGAGCGCGTCGACGTGGCTGGCGGCCGCCACCTGGTACGGGCGCCGCCCGGCGCGTGGTCCGCCGAGCCGCACCTCCAGCCTGCGCGGCACGGCGTCGGGCGACTCCAGGTCGTCGGCCAGCCACAGTTCGCCCGCGCACTGGTAGACGACGCGCCGCCCGTCGCTGGAGGCGTGCCGGGCGTAGAACGCGTCGTGGTCGCTGTGGCGGCGCAGGCCGGTGCCGTCGGGCAGGCAGGAGTAGAGGTTGCCGACGCCCTCGTGGTCGGAGAGGAAGGCGATCCGGCCGCCGACGAACATCGGTGAGCCGAGGTGCCCGCCGATGTCCGGGAGCAGTCGCTCGCCGTGCAGCCACAGCCGTCCCGTCGCCCCGCCCCGGTAGCGCTTCCAGGCGGCGGGCTCGTGCGGCGGGGTGCCGGACAGCAGCAGGGTGCGGCGCTCGCCGTCGATGTCCGCGACGGCGATGTCGGAGACCGGGCCCCAGGGCAGCCGGCCGCCGGGGCTGCCGTCCGTGGGCACGCTGTAGGCCCAGGAGAAGTACGAGAACGGCTGCCGGTGCGAGGAGACGGCGAGGATCTGCGCGGCGTCCCCGGCGTCCGGGGTCCAGCCGCAGACCCGGGCGTCCGTCGACCCCCAGTAGGTGAGCCGGCGGGCCGGGCCGCCGTCGACCGGGGCGAGGTGGATCTCGGGGTCGAGGCTGCGCCAGGTCGTGTACGCGATCCTGGTCCCGTCGGGCGAGAAGCGCGGATGGCTGACTCTGGTGCGGTCGACCGTCACCCGCCAGGCGCGTCCGGGCCGCTGGCCCTCCGCTGCGAGAGGGGCGACCCAGAGATCGTCCTCCGCCGCGAAGCAGAGGAGATCCTCGTGGAGGTGCGGGAACCGGAGATACGAGACGTCGTCACTCACCCCCCAATGCTTTCCGCGCGAGCGGGGGGCGGCAACTTGTGGTGCGGAACACAAGCGAAACGATTCCGTTTCGCTGGGTGGCCGGGGTACCGTCGAGGTGTACGAAACAGTTTCGTTCGATTGACATAAGTTCGGTCTACATAAGTTCGAGCGACAACACCCACACATCGGACGAGCTCGGAACGGGGGTCGACACATGGCACGCACACGGCTCACGCCCGAACGCGAGAGCGAGCTGTACGCCGCCGTGCTCGACCTGCTCCGCGAGGTCGGTTACGACGCCCTGACCATGGACGCCGTCGCGGCCCGCACCCGTTCCAGCAAGGCCACCCTCTACCGCCAGTGGGGGAGCAAGCCCGAGCTCGTCGTCACGGCTCTGCGGAACAACAAGCCCGTGTCCCTCGGCGACGTCGACACCGGCTCGCTGCGCGGTGACTTCCACGCCGTCCTGAGCCGTACCGATGACTGTCAGATGGAGAAGGACGCCGCGCTGATGCGGGGTCTGAGCCATGCCGTCCACAACAACCCCGACCTCCTCCAGGCCCTGCGCGCACTGCTGGTCGAGCCGGAGCTCTCCGGTCTCGAAGTGCTGCTGAACCGAGCCCTGGACCGGGGTGAGCTGCGTCCGGACAACCCGGCGCTGAAGTACGTACCCCACATGCTGATCGGCGCGTTCACCGCTCGGCAGCTCATCGAGGACCGCCCGGTCGATCACGCGTTCCTCACCGATTACGTCGACTCCGTGATCCTCCCCGCTCTCGGAGTCTGACAGCCGTCCCCACGGCCCCGCACAGCCCTCTCCCCAAAAGCTCCACCTGACACGCCGCTCTCGTCGTCGGGCTGGTTCCTCACGCCTAATTCCACTCAACGACCCGACCGGGAGTACGCCTCCGTGGCCACATTCCTCTACAAAATCGGACGGCTCGCCTTCCGGCGCCGCCGCTATGTCGCCCTGATCTGGGTGGCCCTGCTGGCGCTCGCCGGATTCGGTGCGGCCTCCGCGTCCACCGCCACCTCCAGCTCCTTCTCGATCCCGGGCACGGAGGCGCAGAAGGCCTTCGACCTGCTGGAACAGCGATTCCCCGCGGCCAGCGCCGACGGCGCGACCGCGCGCATCGTCTTCAAGGCCCCCGAGAACGAGAAGATGACGGACCCGGCCAACAAGGCCGACGTCAAGAAGATCACCGCCCAGCTGAAGTCCGGCTCCGACCAGGTGGCCTCGGTCGTCGACCCGTACACCGGCAACGCCGTCTCCAAGAACGGCTCGACCGCGTACGTCTCGGTGACCTACAAGGTCAACTCGATGGAGCTGACCGACTCCACCCGGGACGCCCTGGAGGACGCGGGCGAGGCGGCGCAGAAGACCGGGATGACCGTGGAGATCGGCGGTGACGCACTCCAGGTGATGCCGGAGACCGGCGCCACCGAGGTCATCGGCATCGCGCTGGCCGCGGTGGTCCTCGTCATCACCTTCGGCTCGCTCATCGCGGCGGGGCTGCCACTGCTCACCGCGCTGATCGGTGTCGGCATCGGCGTCTCCACGATCACGGCCCTGGCCAACGTGCTGGACCTCGGCTCCACCACCTCGACGCTCGCGATGATGATCGGCCTCGCGGTCGGCATCGATTACGCGCTCTTCATCGTCTCCCGCTATCGAGCCGAACTGGCCGAGGGCCGGGAGCGCGAGGAAGCGGCGGGACGGGCGGTCGGCACGGCCGGTTCCGCGGTCGTCTTCGCCGGGCTCACCGTGGTCATCGCCCTGGTCGGGCTGGCCGTCGTCAACATCCCGATGCTGTCGAAGATGGGCTTCGCGGCGGCCGGCACGGTCGCCATCGCCGTCCTCATCGCGCTCACCCTCGTCCCGGCCATGCTGGGCTTCGCGGGCAAGCGGGTCATGGGACGCAGGGCGCGCAAGGCGGCGGAGGACGAGAACAGGCCCGACGCCAAGCCGAACATGGGCACCCGCTGGGCCCGGTTCGTGCTGCGCAAGCCGGTGTGGGTGCTGCTCGTCGGCGTCCTCGGCCTGGGCGCGATCGCGATCCCGGCCGCCTCACTGGAGATGGGCCTGCCGGACGACGGCTCCCAGCCCACCAGCACCACCCAGCGCCGCGCCTACGACCTGCTCTCCGACGGCTTCGGCCCCGGCTTCAACGGCCCGCTGATGGTCGTCGTCGACACCGGGAACAGTTCGGACGGCAAGGCCGCCGCCAAGCGGGTCGGTGACGAGATCTCCGGCATGAAGGGTGTCGTCGCCGTCACCCCGGCCAACTTCAACAAGACCGGGGACGCGGCGATGATCACCGTCGTCCCGAAGGACCGGCCCAGCTCGGTCGAGACGGAGAACGTGGTCCACGCGATCCGCGACGCGGGCAAGGACATCAAGTCCGACACCGGCGCCGAGGTCCTGGTCACCGGCTCCACCGCGATGAACATCGACTTCTCGCAGAAGATGAACGACGCGCTGCTGCCGTACCTGGCGCTCGTCGTCGGCCTCGCCTTCCTGCTGCTGATGGTGGTCTTCCGGTCGATCCTGGTCCCGCTGAAGGCGGCGCTCGGCTTCCTGCTCTCGGTCGTCGCGGCCCTGGGCGCGGTCGTCGCGGTCTTCCAGTGGGGCTGGCTCGGCTCGCTCTTCGGCGTCGAGCAGACCGGTCCGATCATGTCGATGATGCCGATCTTCATGGTGGGTGTCGTCTTCGGTCTCGCGATGGACTACGAGGTCTTCCTCGTGACCCGGATGCGCGAGGCGTACGTCCACGGCGAGAAGCCCGGCCAGGCGATCGTCACCGGCTTCAAGCACGGAGCCCGGGTGGTCACCGCCGCGGCCGTGATCATGATGGCGGTCTTCTCCGGATTCATCGGCTCCAGCGAGCAGATGATCAAGATGATCGGCTTCTCGCTGGCCATCGCCGTCTTCTTCGACGCGTTCATCGTGCGGATGGCCATCGTGCCCGCCGTGCTCGCCCTGCTGGGCCAGCGCGCCTGGTGGCTGCCGCGCTGGCTGGACCGGGTCCTGCCCAACGTCGACGTGGAGGGTGAGGGGCTGCGCAAGGAGCTCGGCGCCGCCACCGATGACGGGGCCGGCCCTGACCACGGCGGTGAGCGCGAGCTGACCCGCGTCTGAGCCGCTCGCTTCGAGCCGCAGAACTCCGGAGCCGCGTCTGAGCGGAGCGCGGCCCCGGAAGCGCCGGTTACCTGTGGGACGGGGGACCGGAGCGACGAGAGCCCCCGTGCACCTGGTGTGCACGGGGGCTCTCGGCATGTCGCGGGTCAGGCGGGGGCGGCCTCAGGCCTGGGGCCGGTCCTGGCCTCCGCGTGGGTGCGGCGCAGGAAGCGGATCAAGGGGGAGCTGTCGAACTGCACCACCTCGACACCGGCCGCCGAATGGAGCTCGACGACCAGCTGGGCCCGGCCGCAGGGCCAGATGCGGTAGCTGTCGCGCTCGACCGGGGCGCGCAGCCCGCGCTCCAGCAGCTCACGTTCGACGGTCCACTCCGTACCGCTGGGGAAGGCGATCCGGATCGTGGGCGGGGCGTCGGCGGTGTCATGGCGCAGCTCGACCGGTACCACGGGCAGGTCGCGGGCGTCGGTGACGAGCCGGGCTCTGGCATGTTCTTTGATCATGGGGGACATGGGCCGGCTCCTCCTGTGTATACGTCTTTTGTATACGCCTTCGCCCTCTAATGTCCCATATTTTACGTAAAGAGCACTGCGGGAAGCCTGGGCAGTTGTGACGGGGGTGCTCTTGCAAACGGTTCGCAACAAGGTTCTATTATTGAGAGGTTCATGACCCCGCGCAGTCACGCTGTAACGCAGGAAGCGGAGCCTCCCCCATGCATGTACCCGACGGATTCATCAACGCGCCCGTCTCCGCCGTTGCCGGAGTCGTCGCCGCCGGTGCCGTAGCCGTCAGTCTGAAGGGGGCCCGCCGGGAGCTGGACGAGAAGACCGCGCCGCTGGCCGGTCTGGTCGCCGCCTTCATCTTCGCCGTGCAGATGCTGAACTTCCCGGTCGCCGCCGGTACCAGCGGCCATCTGCTGGGCGGGGCGCTGGCCGCGATCCTGGTCGGGCCGTACACCGGAATCCTCTGCGTCTCCGTCGTCCTGCTGATGCAGGGCATCCTGTTCGCGGACGGCGGGCTCACCGCGCTCGGCGTGAACATTCTCGACATGGGCATCGTCACCACCGTCGTCGCGTACGCCCTCTTCCGCGGCCTCGTCGGGCTGCTGCCGCGCACCCGCCGCTCGATGACCGCCGCCTCCTTCGTCGCCGCGCTCGTCTCCGTACCGGCCGCGGCCTGCGCCTTCACACTCATGTACTGGATCGGCGGCACCACCGACATCCCGATCGGCAAGGTGTTCACCGCGATGGTCGGCGTCCACGTCCTGATCGGCATCGGTGAGGCGGCGATCACCGCGCTGACGGTCGGCGCCGTCATCGCCGTACGCCCCGACCTCGTGCACGGCGCCCGCGGACTCACCGCCCCGCTCAAGCTCCGGATCGACGGCGAACTCGTCGACGCGCCCGCCCGCGAGCCCGTCGCCGCCGCACCCGCCGCCCGCTCCAACCGGGGCCTGTGGGCCACCGGGCTGGTCACCGCGCTGGTCCTGGCCGGATTCGTCTCCTTCTACGCCTCCGCCAACCCCGACGGCCTGGAGAAGGTCGCCGCCGACCAGGGCATCGACAAGAAGGCCGAGGAGCACGCGGCCAAGGACTCCCCGCTCGCGGACTACGGCGTCAAGGACATCTCCGACGCCCGGATCTCCGGCGGACTGGCCGGAGTGATCGGCGTCGGCGCCACCCTCGTCGTCGGCAGCGGTGCGTTCTACGTCGTCACCCGCCGCCGCCGTGCCGACAGCTCCGCGAGCGGCTCCGGTACCACCCGCAGCGACGAGAAGGTCTGATGGGCGCGGGGCACGCCCACAAGCTCTACCGGCACGGTCACTCGCCGGTCCACGACCTCCCGCCGCACTGCAAGCTCGCCGCCGTCTTCTGCTTCGTCGTGGTCGTCGTCACCACCCCGCGCGAGGCGGTGTGGGCCTTCGGGCTGTACGCGCTGCTCCTCGCGGGCGTCACCGCGGCGGCCCGCGTCCCGGCCGGATTCCTCCTCAAGCGGCTGCTGATCGAGGTGCCGTTCGTCGCGTTCGCGCTGCTCATGCCGTTCGTGGTGCCCGGCGAGCAGACCCACGTACTCGGCCTCTCCGTCAGCGTCCCCGGCCTCTGGGGCGCCTGGAACGTCCTGGCCAAGGGCACCCTCGGCGTCGCCGCCTCCGTACTCCTGGCCTCCACCACCGAACTGCGCTCCCTGCTGCTCGGCCTGCAACGACTGAGGCTGCCGCCGCTGCTCGTCCAGATCGCCTCCTTCATGATCCGGTACGGCGATGTGATCACCGATGAGATGCGCCGGATGTCCATCGCCCGCCGCTCGCGCGGCTTCGAGGCGCACGGGGTACGGCAGTGGGGCGTGCTGGCCAAATCGGCGGGCGCGCTCTTCATCCGGTCCTACGAGCGCGGGGAGCGCGTCCACCTCGCGATGGTCAGCCGCGGCTACACCGGCACCATGCCGGTCATCGACGACGTGACCGCCTCGCGCACCCAGTGGGCGTACGCCTCGGCACTCCCCCTGCTCGCCCTCGCCGTGTGTCTGCTGGGATGGACCGTATGAGCACCGACCCCGACCCCGTACCGCCGTCCCTCGAAGTCAGCGGCCTCGCCTACGCCTACCCCGACGGCCACCAGGCGCTCTTCGGCGTCGACCTGACCGTCGCACGCGGCGAGCGCGTCGCCCTGCTCGGCCCGAACGGGGCCGGCAAGACCACCCTCGTCCTGCACCTCAACGGCATCCTCGACGCGGGCGCCGGCACCGTCCGGGTCGCCGGGCTCCCCGTCGAGAAGCGCAATCTGGCCGAGATCCGCCGCCGCGTCGGCATCGTCTTCCAGGACCCCGACGACCAGCTCTTCATGCCCACCGTCCGCGAGGACGTCGCCTTCGGGCCCGCGTCCGGCGGGCTGCGCGGCGCCGAACTGGAGGAGCGGGTCACCGACGCGCTGAAGCAGGTCGGCATGGAGGAGTTCGTCAACCGGCCGCCGCACCACCTCTCGTTCGGGCAGCGCCGCCGCGTCGCCGTCGCCACGGTCCTCGCGATGCGGCCGGAGATCCTCGTCCTGGACGAGCCCTCCTCCAACCTGGACCCGGCCTCCCGCCGCGAACTGGCCGACATCCTGCGCTCCTTGGACGTCACCGTGCTGATGGTCACGCACGATCTGCCGTACGCCCTGGAGCTGTGCGGCCGCGCGGTCATCCTCAGCGAAGGCGTCATCGCCGCTGACGACCGCACCCAGGACCTCCTCTGCGACGAGCAACTGATGCGCGCCCACCGGCTGGAGCTCCCCTTCGGCTTCGACCCGCGCTCCGTGACGGTGAACACGAGGTAACAACCTCACCCGCCCCACCCGCGACCTGCGCGGCAATGCACCATGGGGGTATGAGCGGGAGCGCGGGAACAGGCGTGGACGTACGGGGTGCGGTAGTGCCCGGATTCGAACCGGTCCGGGATGCTTTCATCCGTAACTTCGAACAGCGTGGCGACCGGGGGGCGGCGGTCACCGTCTACCGGCACGGGCACAAGGTCGTCGACCTGTGGGCCGGGACCAGAGACGTGGACGGCGCGGAGCCGTGGGCCGTCGACACCGTGCAGATCGTCCGCTCGGCGGGCAAGGGCATCGCCGCCGCCGTACCGCTGCTGCTGCACCAGCGCGGCCAGATCGATCTGCACGCCCCGGTCGGCACCTACTGGCCGGAGTTCACGGCGAACGGCAAGAAACGCGTCCTCGTTCGCCACCTCCTCGCCCACCGGGCCGGCGTCCCGGCCCTGGACCGGCCGCTGACCCCCGAGGAGGCCGCCGACGGCGTGAGTGGGCCGCTCGCCGTCGCCGCCCAGCGCCCCCAGTGGGAGCCCGGCACCGAGCACGGCTACCACGCGCAGACCTACAGCTGGCTCATCGGTGAACTGGTGCGACGCGTCACCGGCCGCACGGTCGGCCGCTGGGTCGCCGAGGAGATCGCCCGCCCGCTCGGCCTGGACTTCTGGTTCGGCATCCCGGTGGACGAGGCCCACCGGGTGGGCCGGATCGGCCCGGTCGAGGCGCCCGCGGGCGAGGAGACGGGCGCGCTGCGGATGCGTCCCAAGCGCTCGGTCGCCGAGGCCTACCGTGACCCGGACTCGCTGACCCGGCGGGCTTTCGAAGCGATCGACCCGTTCCCCGACGAGAACGATCCCGGCTACCAGGCCGCCGAACTCCCGGGGTCCAACGGGATCGCCACCGCCCGGGGCCTCGCCCGCTGCTATGCCGCGATGATCGGGCCGGTCGACGGCCACCGGCTGTTCGCCCCTGCCACGCTGACCCTGGCCCGCACGGAGGAGTCCGCGGGGCCGGACAGGGTGCTGGTCGTCAACACCCGGTTCGGACTCGGCTACATGCTGCACGGACCGGCCTCCCCACTGCTGGCCCCGGGCTCCTTCGGCCACCCCGGAAGGGGCGGTTCGCTCGGCTTCGCGGACCCCGAATCGGGGATCGCGCTCGGCTATGTGACGAACGGTCTGCAGAAAGGAGTCACCGCCGACCCCCGTGCCCAGGCACTGGTCCGGGCAGTACGGTCGGCGCTATGACTTCTGCCGCGCTCGCGCGCTTCGACGGTTACGGCGTCCTCATCACCGGTGCGGGCCAGGGCATCGGCGCCGCCACGGCCCGCCGCCTCGCGGCCGAGGGCGCCCGGGTCCTGGTCACCGACCTGGACCCGGCGCGGGCCGCGCGGGTGGCGGCGGACATCGTCGCGACGGGCGGCCGGGCCGAGTCGCTGGCCTGCGACGTGACGGACCGGGCGGCGGTCGAGGCGGCGGTGGCCCACGCCGTCGAGGTGTTCGGCGCGCTCGACGTGCTGGTGAACAACGCGTACGCGTGCACCCCCGACGAGGCGCTGTTCGAGGACGAGCCGGACGACGTCTGGGAGCGCGATCTCGACGTCACCCTCAGCGGCGCCTACCGCTGCGCGCGGGCGGCGATGGCGCACCTCGCGGCGTCCGGCCGGGGCGCGATCGTCAGCATCGGCTCGGTCAACGGCGTGCAGGACTTCGGCAACCACGCCTACAGCGCCGCCAAAGCGGGCCTGGCCGGTCTCACCCGTACGCTCGCGGGCCACGCCGGACCGCGCGGGGTGCGGGTCAACCTGGTCACGCCCGGCACGATCCGCACCGACGCCTGGTCCGGCCGCGAGGACGAGCTCGCCCGGGTCAGCGGCCTCTACCCGCTCGGCCGGGTCGGTGAGCCCGAGGACATCGCCGCGGCGGTCGCCTACCTCGCCTCCCGCGACGCGGCCTGGGTCACGGGCACGACGCTGTGCGTGGACGGCGGGCTGACGGCGGTGAACACGGGCTTCCGGCAGGCCCTCGCGAAGGACTGAGGCCGGGCGGGTCGGGGCCGGGGCTCTGCGCTCCCCGGCCCCGACCCGCACCGCCCGGCCCGCCCCCCCCGCTCCGGTTCAGTGGTCGGTCGCGGCGTCGTACACGCCCACGATCCGCTCCAGGAAGGCCGCCACGACGGCCTGTTCGCCCGGCGAGAGCTCCGAGGCGGCTTCGCTGACGCCCTCGATGACCGGCGCCACAGGCTCGTACGCCGTGGCGCCCCAGTGCTCGGCCGGGGTCACGATCACCTTGCGGCGGTCGGTGGGGTGCGGCTCGCGGGTGGCGTGGCCGCCCGCGACGAGCCGGTCCATCACCAGGGTCGTCGCCGCCGTCGAGGCGTCCAGCCTGCGGGCGAGATCGGTGGGCGTCGTCGGCCCGACGTTGACGAGATGGTCCATCACGGCCAGACCCGCCGGGTCCACCCGCAGCCGCCGCCCCAGATAACGCTCGAACCGCTGCTGCCGGAGCGTCAGGATGCTCGTCGCCGAGATCATGGACCTGCTGGACGCGTCCATCGTCAACGTGGCAGGACCCGAACTGGAGAAGTCCCTCGGGGCGGGGCCGGTCGGCCTCCAGTGGGTGATCGGCGGCTACGCGCTCACCCTGGGCGCCGGGCTGATCCTCGGCGGCAGGCTGGGCGACCGCTACGGGCGCGGCCCGATGTTCCTGCTGGGCCTCGCCGCCTTCACCCTCACCTCGATGCTCTGCGCGTGCGCGCCGAGCATCGAATCGCTGATCGTCTTCCGGCTGCTCCAGGGCACCGCGGGCGCGATGCTCCTGCCGCAGGGCCTCGGACTGCTGCGGGAGAACTTCTCCGGCGCCGAACTCACCAAGGTCTTCGGCATCTTCGGCCCCGTGCTGGGCCTCGGCGGCATCGTCGGCCCGGTCCTGGGCGGCGGGCTGATCCAGGGCGACTTCCTGGGCCTGGGCCGGCGGCTGGTCTTCCTGGTCAACCTGCCCATCGGTATCGTGGCCCTGATCGTCGCCGCGAAGGCCGTACCGAAGAAGCCGGGCGACCGCAGCGTGGTCGTCGACGGCGTGGGGGCTGCGCTGATGGCCCTGTCCTGCGCGCTGCTGGTCCTGCCGCTGAACCAGGGCCAGGAGTCCGGCTGGCCGCTGTGGACCTGGCTGTGCATGGCCGCGTCCGCCCTCGGCTTCGCCGCGTTCGCGCTCCAGCAGCGCCGTACCGCGGCCCGCGGGCGGCAGCCGCTGGTGACGCCCGCGCTGCTGCGCAAGCCCGCGTTCACCGTGGGGCTCGGCGGGATCGCGCTGTTCTTCGGCGGACTCGTCGGCAGCCAGCTCGTACTGACCCTCTACCTCCAGATCGGGCAGCACTTCACCGCGGGCGAGGCCGGTCTCGGCAATCTGCCGCTCGCCGTGGGCACCGCGATCGGCGGCGCGGTCAGCGGCGCGTTCCTGGCCGAGCGGATCGGCCGGACGGTCCTGCAGATCGGCCCGCTGGTGCAGCTCGCGGGCGCCGCACTGCTCTGGTACGAGCTCGGCTCCACCGGCTCGTTCTCCGTCTGGGACATCGCGCCCGGCGTGGCCGTCTCCGGTATCGGCGCGGGCATGGTGATCGCCGCGCTGTTCAGTTTCATCCTCGCCGCCGTGGACGACAGCGAGATCGGCTCGGCCTCCGGGGTGCTCACGGCGGTGCAGTCCATCGGCGGCTCGATCGGGGTGGCCGTCTTCGGCTCGGTCTTCTTCGACCGGGCCACGGCCGGTGACTTCACCGCCGGCTACCGGCACGCACTGATCGCCCAGGCCTGTCTGCTGGTGGCCTTCCTGGGCATCACCCTGCCGCTGCCGAAGAAGGCGCGGCCCGAGGGCGACGAGTTCGCGGACGCGGACATCACGGCGTGACTGCCTAACGGGGGGGCGATCCGGGCGGGACGCACACGGCACCGGCCCTCCCGGGGGCAGTCCCGGGAGGGCCGGTGCGCGCGGGTACCCGTCCCCTCAGGCGGGTACCCGCAGGCGCTGCCCGCGCTGGACCTCCGTCTCCTCCCGGGTGGCTCCGCGGGAGGTGAACAGCCGGTCGACGGCGAGCGCGCCAGGCCCGGAGAAGACGATCAGGAGCAGGGTCCAGCAGAAGAAGACCGCCGCCTCGCCGCCGTTCTCCATCGGGAGCAGTCCCCGCTGCTGGTGTACGTCGAAGTACGCGAACCCCATGGAGCCGGAGCCCACCAGAGCGGCCGTTCTCGTACCGAGGCCGAGGAGCACCAGGGTGCCCCCGGCCAGCTGGATGACGGCCGCGTACCAGCCCGGCCAGGTGCCCGCCGGCACCCGCGCGTCACCCAGGAGCCCGAACAGCGAGGCGACTCCGTGGCAGGTGAAGAGCAACCCGATGACGATGCGGAACAGGCTGAGCGCGTAGGGCTGTGCCCGCCCCAGGTTGTTGATCATCATGAGGGCCCTTCTCCTGTCAGCTGTAGACGCCGAACTCGTAGAGCGAGTAGCCGTAGCCGGAGCCGCGCGCCGTGCCGTTGATCCGCACGTAGCGACCGGTGCCGTTGACGTCGATGTCGTCGATGTCGCCGTTGCCGTCGGTCACCGACTTCACCGTCGTCCAGCTCTGTCCGTCCTCGGACGTCTGGATGTCGTACGCCTTGCCGTACGCCGGGTCCCAGGCGAGTTGCACGTGCTTGAAGGCCGTCGAGGCGCCCAGGTCGACCTGGACCCACTGCGGGTCGCTCCAGTCACTGGCCCAGCGGGTGTCGAACTTGCCGTCCACCGCGTTCTCCGCACCGCACGGGCAGCCGCCGGTCGGGTCGGTCTGGAACGAGGACGCCGTGGCCGTCTTGCCCTGGGACACGTTCGTCCCGTCCACCTTCGGCGGGATCACCTTGAGGGACGTGGTCTCGATGCCCACGTTGCCCTTGCCGTCCGTGGACTTCACGTAGACCTTGTAGACGCCCGTCTTGCTGGGCGCCTTCGCGGTCAGGGTGCCGTCACCGTTGTCCGTGGTCTCGGCGGGGACGAGCGCCTTGTTCTCGTCGATGTAATTGCTGCTGAACAGCACCTGGGAGGTGACCGCGTCGCCGTCCGGGTCGGACACCTTGGCGCTGACCTTCACGTCGCCCCCGGTGGGGACACCCTCGGTGGCGTTGTCCACCTTCATGTCGCTGATCACCGGCGGGGTGTTGTCGCCCGAGGTGTCCGCGCCGTACGCCTTCTTCACGGCGTAGTACGAGAGCCTCTTCTCGCCGCCCGGCAGCAGGTTGAACCAGACGCCGCCGAAGTCGTCCTCGACGCCGTAGTGGAACATCGTGGCGCCGAGCGCCACCCCGGTGTGGCCGGTGATGCAGCCCCACGCCTTGGTGTAGCCCTCGGCCTTCGCGACATCGGTCGGCTCGGTCGGGACGCCGTTCGCGTCGTCGTCGACCTCCCACTCACCGGCCGGGCCCGTCTCGGTGACGATGTAGGGCTTGTCGTAACCGCCCTGCTCCCAGTCGGACTTGATGTTGCACACCGCGTTGTAGGCGTTGACGGCGTACAGGTCGAGGTCCGGCGCGTTCTTCTTGTAGTACGGCCAGGCGCCCGTCCAGGCGTCGGTCGAGGTGACCGGGTGGTTGGGGTCCACCGTGTGGATCTTCTTCGCGATGTCGTTCACGAAGGTGGTGTACGCGTTGCGCTGGGCCTCCAGCTCGTCACCGCTGTAGCAGTTCTGCAGGCCGAGCGTCGACTCGTTGCCGACGTTCCACATCAGCACGCCGGGGTTGTCCTTGTAGGTGTCCACCCACTTGGGGAACTCCGCCAGCATGTCGTCCTTGTACTGCGTGTCCGTCAGGTAGTTGACGCAGCCGCCGCTGCCCGGACCGCCGCCCGGCTGGAGCCAGAATCCGGCGATCACCTTGACGCCGTTGGCGGCCGCCGTGTCGAAGAGCGGCTTGCTGGTGGCGTCGGTGCCCCAGGTGCGGATCGTGTTCACGCCCATGGACGCCACGTCCGGCATGTACTTCTCGGCGTCGGCGACCGAGGGGCCCCAGGTCAGACCCTTGACGGTGTACGGCGAACCGTCGACGGTCAGCTGCCAGTTCCCCTGGGAACCGGTGACCTTGACGACGCTGCCGGCCGCCTGGGCGGCGGGTGCCTGGAGAGCCACCATCGCACCGGCCAGCAGGGCCGCCGCCGCGAAGGGGGCCACGAGACGTTTGGCTGTACGGGTGGGGGGGTGGTGCATGTCGATCTCCTTGAGGGTGGGGGAGGAGTGACCCCGGGTGATCTTGGAGAGCGCTCTCCAAGATGGTCCGAAAAAAGACCCCCACCCGGGGTGCGGCCGTCCGGTCGTCTGGTCATCCGGTTGCCCGGTTGCCCGGTTGCCCGACTGTCCGGCCTTGCGGGCTACGGGAGTTCGTAGTCCCCGTTGAGTACCGCGCCCTTCTCGGGGTGGTTCTCGTCGTAGCCGTGCGGGTCGCACTGGAGCCCGCCCTTGACGCAGTGGGTGACCATCGCGTCGAGCGTGGCGGTGTCCCACCCGTTCATGAAGTCGTAGTGGAACGAGAAGCCCTTGCCGCTGGCGAGCTTCACCTGCGACATGTCGCCGTTGACCGGCCAGGCCATCTTGAACTCGATCATCGGCAGGGCCACGGGGTGGTCGGCCGGGCACGAGTTGTAGTTGGCGCCTCCGGCGACCGGGTACGCCATGTGGCTCTTGTGGTCGGGCGTGTCCAGGTGGATGCCGTCCCAGCAACTCGGCGCCTGGAGCCGCAGGTTGAGGTAGGTGTCCCGGCTGGTCGGGCAGTTGGCCGGGAAGTCGAAGTTCTTGAACGACTCACCGCACTCCCAGCCCTCGACGGTGCCCTTCAGGTTCTTGAACTCGTCCTGGGTCTGCATCGGGCTGCCGACGACGTACCGCAGTCCCTTCGGGAAGGGGCGCACGCTCCGGTAGTCGGTGACTCCGGACTTGTAGTAGATCGTCTGGACGCCCTCGGGGAGGATCTTCGTGTCCCCGTTGAAGAGGCTCGGCATCCAGTACCCGGACTTGTCGCCGGGCGCCAGGCACGTCGTGTCACCGGTCTCCAGCGAGGCGGCGGTGGTGTAGGCGTCGGTCGTGGTGTTGCCCATGAACGTGTGGTCGTGGGACTTGCCGGGCTGGCCCGGGTACACGATCGGGTCGTCCGGAGCCGTGTGGGTCGGGGCGCACTTGGCCTGGAACTCGTGGAAGTACGCCGGCGGCGGCACCTCCATCGAGGGGGTGACCCCGGTGACCGGCGGGTCGGCCATGATGTAGCCGTCCCCGTCCGGGTCGTCGCCCGAAGCCTTGGTGGAGGCGGGCATGCCGGGCATCCCGGGCATGGAGTACGCGGCGTGCTCGGTGTGCGCGCCCGCCGCCGCGACCGGCTTCTCAGTCGATGCGTTCGCCGTCGCGGCGATCCCCGCGATCCCTGCGGTGGTGAGGGTCAGCGAGGTGAACAAGAGCAGTCCGGTGAGTGTTCTCGACCTCCGTGGCATGGAGACCTCCTGCTGCGTGGGTGGGGGTGCATGAAGGTGGGAGAGCGCTCTCCCATTCCGGAGTGTTCCGCTCCTGACAAGAGCGTGTCAATAGTTCGTGAACGACCGCCGCGTCGGCCGGAGTTGGCGGCGAAGCGTGAGTTACTGGCGGTAACAGGCTGTGGCCTGGGCCGGTCCGCTGATCGCCCGGTCCGGGCGGCCGTTCACCGGACGCCACGTATATGAGAGGTGGACTCGGGGACCGTGTACGTCATGCGGTGCGCGGAGGCGGCCGACGCAATTCACGAACCCGGCCGCCCGCTCCGCCAACCGCCCGATGACCGCGTCCGGATCGTCGGAGCGACCACGGGCGGCAGAGCGGGAGGGCGGGAGGAGCACCAGATCGGCCCGGTTGCGTACGCTGCCGGGATGGATGACGGCCGAACCGCGCGCGTGCGAACCGGGACAGAGAAGACGGCTCCGCCTGGAGCCCCACGGGGAGAGCGGCGGCAGCCGACGCCGGTCCGGACAACGGCCCCCGCACACGGCGCGGTTCGCGCTCACGGCGGCGGGGCCGGTGACGCGATGAGCATCGACGTACGCCCCTTCCAGCCCTTCGACCTGCCAGGCATGTACCGGGTGTGCCTGCTCACCGGCGACTCCGGCCGGGACGCGACCGCGCTCTACGGCGACCCGGACCTGCTCCCGCACATCTACGCGGGCCCCTACCCGGCCGCCGACCCCGGTCTCACCTTCGTCGCCGCCGATGAGCGGGGGGTGCTCGGCTACATTGTCGCGACCGCGGACACCCACGCCTTCGACGGCTGGCTGGAGGAGCACTGGTGGCCGTCGCTGCGCCACCGCTACCCGCGCCCGCTGGCCGAGGACCCGGGCGACGGGACGAAGGACTGGCAGTGCGTGGCGCACATCCACCGCCCCGGACCGCCGGAGCCGGAGGCGCTGTACGCCCGCTACCCCGCCCACCTCCACATCGACATCCTCCCGCGCGGCCAGGGCGCCGGCCTCGGCCGCCGCCTGATGGACGCCCTGCTGACGGCCCTGTGCGAGCGCGGGGTGCGTGGGCTGCACCTGGGCGTCGGCGCCGGGAACCCCGGGGCGCACGCGTTCTACCTCCGGCTGGGCTTCACGGAGGCCGAACGGCAGGAGTGGGGCTCGGTGATGGTGATGGACCTGACGCGACGGCTCGGGCCGACCCCGTAGGCACGAAGCCCAACGACCCGGGTCAGGCCGGCCCGTTCCTCGGCTCGGTGAGCCTCATGCGTCACCGATCTTCCCGTACCGGCGAAAGGCACTGGTGTCGATGTTCCATGCCCCGAAGGGGACGACGTCCCCGAAGATGTACGGCTCACTGTGACGGTAGGTGCCGTGACAGGGCTCATCATGCACGGTGATCGTGCCGTCCCTCGGATCCACGATCAGGTAGAGGCTGATGTTCATGGCCGGGTAATCGGCCATCTTCTCGACGTAGTCGTTGCTCGGATTCGGCTTCGAGACCACCTCGGCACAGGCCAGCACCTCGTCCGGGGCAAGTGAGTCCCGGTCCGAATCGAGCGCGCTCTCCTCGCACACCAGCACGTCCGGGCGGCGCATGCGACCGACCTGCGGATCCTCGACCTCCGGCCCGGTCTCTGCGATCCACCCCGGATGCGTCAAGCCGATCTGCTGATTGATCTGATCCCTGATCCGGCCCGCGATCCGCTCGTGCCGATTGACCGGGCTCATCATCGCCATGACAGGACCGCCGGCGCCGATCTCCACGGTCCAGGAGCCTTCCAGGTGCTCGGCATACTCGGAAAGGCCGTCAGCGACCTTCCGCATCCACGCATAGTCCGGACTCATACTCCGAGCATATCGAGAATCATCTGCGTGCTCAGCTGCGCCGAATGATGCCGAGACCACTGCCGCTGCGTTACTGCCGAATTCCCGTCTCCGACTCCACGAAACAAGTCACCTTCTCGGGGCCGCATAGACCGGCTTCTGTTCCCTTGTCCCGCAAAGGGTGTGCCGATCGGGGCGTCTGGCGTGACTCGGTACGCCTGTATATGGAGGCCAGGGATGGCTCCGACCCCGCGCCCCCGCCCGCCCCTCAACTCGTATGCAGCATCAGCCCGATGCCCACCACCATCAGCCCCGCCGCCGCGACGCGCGGGGCGCCGAACCGTTCCTTGAAGAACACCGTGCCGATGGCCGCGCCGACGATGATCGATGTCAAGCCTTGCTCATGCGGTGATAACTTGCCTGATCAGGGCGCTGCGGGCGCCGTGGGCGTCGCTCCAGCCGTAGAGCGGCAGGCTGCCCAGGGCTGGGCGAGTGCCTGCCTGCCTGCTTTTGGCCGGCGGGCACGACTGAACATATGTGCCGTGGATTCGGCGGGGCCACTGCGTGCCCGCAGACAGCGCGGCGCTACCGCGCTACGCAGCGAAGCCCCGGCCGAGATGGACCGGGGCTTGGCGCTTCCCTCAGTGCCAGCATCAACCAGTGAGGGGCCCCTTCTCGTCGATGCCAGTCAGAAACGCATGCCAGGCGTGCTCACTGAGCACGATGACGGGACCAGCGATGTTCTTGCTGTCCCGGACGGGAACAGCTCCGCCGCCCACGGTCGCGATCTCCACACACGATGATTGGGCGTTGCTGTAGCTGGACTTGACCCAAGATGCTTCGGTCAGATCAACCCTGTTCATAGCTCCCTGCCACTTCAGAGATCAGGCTCTGCGATGCCTGATCGTCGCTTGCGTTGTTCCAGATATCCACAAAGGCGGCGTCGTAGCTTTCCACCTCGGCTGGCTTGTCCAGGTAGAGGTCGCCGGTGTACCCGTCCGCGTAGACGGTGTCTGGCTCACTCGCGCTTCCGTCTCGGTTGGTGGGAAACCTCAGAACCTGGAACGGTCCTGCCATGACTCCCAGGTGAAGCCCGGCGCTGAAGGGAACCACCCTCACGGTGACGTTTGGCAAGCTGCCGACATCCAACAGATGGCGAAGCTGCTTGGCCATCACTTTGTTACCGCCTACGCGGCGGCGAAGCACAGCTTCATTCACAACGACCTTGAGCCGGACTGGGGCAGTCGTGCGAGTCAGCAGAACCTGCCGTGCGATGCGGAGATCCACCCTACGATCCACCTCCTCGGCGTCCTCGTCAGGCTTCCCTCTCTGGATGATGGTGCGCGCATAGTCCTCGGTTTGTAGCAGCCCCGGGATCAACTCGCTTTCGTACCAGTCGACCTCCGAGGCGGCCTCCTCCAAACCGATGAACAGGTCGAAGCCCTCGGGGATTGCGTCGCCGTACGCATGCCACCAGCCGCGCGCCTTGGTCTCTTTGGCCAGCCCCATCAGGGCCTCTGTGAAATCGGGTGCGGCGCCGTACACGTTGCACATGGCTTCGACATCATGGCTACGAAGAGACGTTTGACCCGTCTCGATCCTCCACATCTTGGCTTCGGACCATTCCAGAGCGCGGGCCGCCGCCTTCACCGTGAGGCGGGCGCCGCCACGAAGTTCTCGCAGGTACCTGCCCAGCTGCCTGCGCGGCACCGTCGATCCTGTGGGGCCGTCGACCACGATTCCACCCTCCTCCTGCTCAGCAGACCTCATTGTGAAGTCTTCCATACGCCCGAAATGAAAGCACCGACTCGATCACTTCGCAATGAAGTGCATCTGTTCGAAACAGTCAAAGTGAAGTTCCTCAAAATGAAGTCTTGCAGAATGACGGACTGGGTGTGCATCCTTGAGGTGTCGGTCCGTCAGGACTCACGGGGTGACGATCGATGGATCGCGCACGCCTGTGGTTCGTGACGGAATCAGAAACCCCCGCGACCGATGAAGCGGTCCGGGGGCATGGCCCACGCTTTGAAGGAGCGTCGACATGCATAATCTTATCGCCCGGTTACTCGAACCGGTGTGCCTACTTCTCGGCTTACGTCGCCGGGAGTCGCCAGCCGAGAGGTTGGCCCCACGGGCGAACTGCCTGCCCGTGAAAATCGGCCCCCGTCGCCTCCTGGTGTGCCGCTCCGCGATGCCGAAGAGCATGGTCCCTCGTCCGCCCAACGGCCCGTACTCGCAGGCTGCGTACGACCGTTGGGAACGTGCGGAGATCCGGATGCGCCGAGAGGAAGCCGCGCTCTGGCTGGTGCTCCACGGCGTCGATCCCGGCCCCCGTACCATCCATGGGGTGGTGGTGCGGTGATGGACTCCGCACTGTTCCACGGGGCGGACTATCCGTTGGGGAGGTCGCCACTCGCCTTCCCTCCCTGTGAATGCGGCGCACCGATCTGCCCGGATCGCCGCACTCCGCCCGACCTCGACGAAGCGCGTCCCGCTCGTCCCTCTCCCTGGCCTGACAGCCCTCTCCTGGCGGATCTCCGCTCACGAGTCCGGGAATCGAACCAGTTCCGCTCCTCGTTCCGGGGGGTGCGATGAACACCCCAACACCAAGAGTTCCGCTCGCGGCTACCGTCCAGCGCAACTCACGGCCGCTCCCCCCTCCGTCCACCTCCACTGAGGCCCCCCGCCGGATGCCGTCCTTCGGACCGCGTGGCCTGAGGCCGGGGCAGGTTGTGTTCGAGCGAGTGAAGGCGGTGCCCTGCATGGTGATCAGCGCGACTGGCACTCGCGTGCGCGTCGTGCGGCCTGGCGGCCGACCGTGGGAAACAGAGCTGCGGCGTCTCCTGCCGGGCACCGACTACCACTGTCGACAACTCGATGCACTGGCGCAGCACATCGCCTACCAGAGGCGCGGCTAGCAAATCGACTTGCTGGTCTAAGAGTTCAGCCTGTGGCCCCGTCCGTCGTGCCGTGCGACGCGGCGGGCGGGGCCACCCCTCAAACTCCCGTTTGGCTTCGCCTGACGGGTCAGTGAATGCAGTGCACCACTCAGCAGAGAGGAACGCAGCATGACCACGTTCATCGAACGACCTGCCCGACCGGTTGCCAGCATCCAGTCCCTTGAGCTGGAGATCACCGGGAAGTGCCAACTGTCGTGCACGCACTGCCTGTCCGAGTCGAGTCCGCAGGCAACGCACGGCGTCATGACTCTCGACGACTGGCGGGCGGTCATCTCCGATGCTGCCACCCTGGGCATCCGTACGATTCAGATCATCGGTGGGGAGCCGACCGTCCACCCGCACTGGCGGGCTCTCACGGAGTACGCGCTTTCGCTCGGACGGCACGTGGAGGTGTACAGCAACCTGTACACGGTCCACGACCAGTGGTGGGAGCTTTTCACGCATCCGGCGGTCACGCTCGGGACCAGCTACTACAGCGACGTTCCCGCCGAGCACGACAAGATCACGGGACGGAGCGGAAGCTACGACCGGACCCGGCACAACATCCGTGAGGCCCTGAAGAGGGGCGTGCCGATCCGGGCCGGAATCGTGGAGACCCTGCCGGGACAACGTGTCGCTGAGGCTCGCGCCGAACTGCAATCCATGGGCGTGACCCGGATCACCATGGACAGAGCGCGGGCGGTCGGTCGGGCGCTGCTGCCGGGGCAGTCACCGACGCTGGACGAGATGTGTGGAAGGTGTACGCGCGGGCGCGCTGCCGTCCTTCCGAACGGTGATCTCGCGGGGTGTGTGCTCGCGCGGGACTTCCCGGTGGGGAACGTACGCGAGACCCGGTTAGGCGAACTGCTCGGCGGAGAGGCTTGGGCGGACCTCGCTGCGCGGATTCCGCTGCCTGCCCGGAATGCCTGCCCGCCGGATGACAGCGGCGATTGCAGCCCGGCGACCACGACCGCATGCGGACCGAAGTACTGAGAGGCTGGCCAGCATGGATTGGCACGGACCTGCGGGGCGGCTCGCGGACAAGGTAGCGGACCCCGATTCGCGGTGGCTGGCGATGGTTGCGAGCGTGCCTCGTCATCAACTGGTCCCTCGATGGTGGGAGAGGGACGGGGAGGGGGACGGCTCGGATTGGGTGCTGCGCGACGGTTCCAGTGATCCTGAGGGGTGGACGCGGGCGGCCTACTCGGACCGGTCGTTGATCACCAAGGTCGGTGCCCTGCACGCCGACCACGCCCAGAGCGGGAAGCGGGCGCACGGCCGCCCCACATCGTCGGCCACGATGCCCAGCCTCGTGGTGCGCATGCTCCGACACGGGCGGCTGGGAGAAGGGCTGTCGGTCCTGGACCTCGGGACCGGAAGTGGCGGGCTCACCGCCTACGCGGCCCGGCGCATCGGGGACCAGCACGTGACCAGCCTGGATGTGGACTCCCACCTGACCGGTGCAGCTCGTGAACGGCTGGCCGGGCTCGGCATTCACCCCCACTTCGTCACTGCCGACGCAACGGATCACGTACCTGGTACGTACGACCGCATCGTGTCCACGGTCGGCCTGCCCGCCGGTACGGGGCTGCGGCCGGTGCTGGCTGCGCTGGCACCTGGTGGGCGCATCGCGACGACACTTGGGCGCACGTGCCTGATCGTCACCGGGTGGAAGCATGCGAACGGTGAGGTGGTGGGGCGAGTGGAAGGTGACATGGCGGGGTTCATGGTCACTCGCTCCGGGGACGATTACCCGCCGGAGCAGATCGAACTCTTCGCGGACGCGTGGAGCACGGAGGGGGAGCAGGTCAGTACGGGCCGTTATCCGGTGGTGGACGTGGCGAACGCGTGGGAGCTGCGATCCATGCTGGAGCTCACCGTTCCCGGCGTGGAAGTGGTCTACGAAGAGTTCGACGATCAGACTCGGGTTGCCTGCCTCGTCCATCCTGACGGGTCGTGGGCGCGAGCAACCGCTGAGTGGACCGATCCGCCAGAGGTGCACCAGAGCGGCCCCCAGAAGCTGTGGACCGCCTTGGAACGTATCCGCAACCGCCTCAACGTCGAGGGCTCGTTGCCTTTGCTCGGCGCGCAAGTCCGCATCTCGCAAGACGGGGTGTGCCACTTCTCGCGCGGCGGATGGAGCGCCTCCCTCGGGCATGCCGAGTAGCTCCGTGCTCCTCGTTCGGAACTGATCAGCCACCCGGTGCCCGCCTGCCTGCTTTTGGCCGGCGGGCACCTTCCTGCTGATCGGGAACTCAGCCGGGGTGCGAGTGGAGCGGCCTCGATAGACGATGAACCCCCGTCCGACGCAAGCAGCATCGGACGGGGGTTCTGTTCGTCAGCCCGTGGCGCGGCCCCGCATCAGTCCAGTTGCATGCAGACCTCGGCCTTGAGGTACTTCTTCGCGACCCATCCCTGAGTTCCGGCCCGCAGACCGGAGGGGGTGTTGTAACTGGTGCTGACCTTGTACCAGGCGCCGGATGCCTTGTGCGCGGCTACCACGTCGCCTTTGTGCAGTTGTCCGATGGCGGTGTTTTTCTTGCTCGGTCCGGTCCGAAGCATGAGCGTGGTGGTCGGTTGGTACCCGCAGGAGTTGAAGCCCTTCGCCACCGTGGCGGGCGCGGACGCGGGGGCTGCGGCGGCAGTGGCCGGGATGATCAGGCCGAGAACGGCAGCTGCCGTGAGTAGTGTGATCTTGGTTTTTTGCATGGTCGGCCCAACGGCAACCCCCCGGCCTCACGTCACGGCCTCTCGAAGAAGTCCACACGGGAGAGCGAACACGTAACTCATCAGGACAAGTGCTTGCATCGACGGGTTACGCACCTCCATACTCATAACTCGTCAGGACAAGTGACGTCCGCATAAGCGGATGTTGCTTGCCATTTCAGAGTGAGAGGTGTGCGAACTATGGGAAAGATCCTGAAGATTCAGCGGCTGTGGCTCGGTGCGGCGGCGGCGGCCGTCGGCCTGGTGCTCGTTGTGCTGCTGGTGCCTTCTCGGGCGGCAGCGGCTCCGGACCTGGTCCGCGCAGTTCCGGCGTCGACCTCGATGCAGGTCGGCAGCGGCGCGATGCGGCCCGGCTTCATCGTGGGGGTCAACGGGCTCCGGCTGCGGACCGGTCCGAGCACCTCGGCCCCGGTGAGGGGGCTTCTGTACCACGGCAACGGGCTGCTGACCCACGGTTGGGGCACTCAGCGCGGGGCCTGGGTGCGAGTCAAGGTGATGCGGACGGGAGCAGTCGGCTTCGTCTGGCGCGGCTACACCGTCTCGGCGCGCTTCGAGCGGTAGCAGCGGAGGGGTGATCACTGCGGCGGCCTACTCCTTGCGGGGTGGGTCGCCGCTTGAAGTTAGCTTGAGCAAATCATGTGCGTGCCACCTGGTGCGCTGCTGGGAGGATCGTCAAGGGCTTCAACTGCCTACTTATGGAACAACGTCACTCGTCCGAGCGATCTGCTCGCCCTTCGTGGTCACACTCTGTACTCGGGTGAGTGTGCTGTGCTTTGCTTCTGTGAGTGATCTTTATGGGGCCTGATCGGCTCTGACGGGGAGGTTTGCTCATGTTCGAGGACCTGGGACCGGGCGTGGTGGATGGCGCCGCTGATGCACTGTGGGTGAGAGGCACGGACTATCTGTCGGCCTGGCAGGCGGCTAGAGATGCTGCTGTTGGGGTCAACAGGACTCTGGCTGAAGTGGGCTTCTCTGAAAGCGAGTTGATGGCGTTCGCGGGTACCGGGCCGGCTGGTGAGCCGATGGTGCGGTATCGGGGATCACCGGTCGGTGCACGGCGTGCGGCGTGGCTGTTACGGCTCGGCGCGGGAACAGTCTCGGCTCACCGTTCCGGGTCGTGGTGAGGGATTGGCGGGCCGCAGTGAGCATCGTGGGCGTTGGCTGTGGCTTTGGGCGGGAGCTGCCAGGGGGCGAGAGAACAGGGGGCCTTACGCTCATCAGCGGATCGGGCGGGTTGGTGAACCTGCCCGTGTTTGCGACCGATTGGCCCCCTGTTCTTAGAGGCTCGCCCCCTGGTGGCTGCCTAAAGCCACAGTCAACGCCCACCCCAGCCCAAGACGCAGTAGCCGGACCGTCAACGCTGTGGCAGACGCGAGAGGGGTTTCGATGAGGCGCAGGAGAGTGGGGCGGCCGCTGCGGACGCGGGGGCGCGGAACCGTCTGGGTCGTCCAGGATGAGCACGGTCACCAGTGGGTGACCTGTACCGGCTGTCGCCTCGACCAGTACGCGGCGGGGGTGTCGCCTGCGTCCTCCGCTGCGCGGAAGCATGCCGACTCGTGCGATCGCTGATCAGCCACCCGGTGCCCGCCTGCCTGCTTTTGGCCGGCGGGCACCTTCCTGCTGTTCAAGGCCTACTCGGGGTGCGGGCAGTCGGCCGTTCGGCCGGGACCGGCGGAACGCCGCAGCCCGGCCGAGGACGGCCGGGCTGCCCGGCGCGCCGCAGGCGCGCCCTTGAGTAAGTAGAGAAGAGTTAGACCGATCCGGCCTTGCGCCTGGCGGCGGGGGCCTTCTCCGGGGTGACACGGAAAGCGAACTGCCCGTGCGCGGCGGAGACCCGCAGCTCTTCGAGGATGAGCGGGCCGCCTTCCGCGTCGGCGGTGACGCGTCGAGTGATCAGCACCGGGTCGCCGTCACCGCCTCCGAGAGTCGCGCGCTCGTCCGGCAGGGGGCCCCGCGCACTGACTGTCTCCGCCCACGACAGGACGAACCCGGCCTCGACCAGCACGGCGTAGATGCTGGACACCGGAGCGTCGGGAGCCTCGGCAAGCTCTGGCGCCTTAGCCACCGTGTCCATGGGGATGAACAGGCGGTGGGCAACGGGGGTACTGGTGCGGGGATCAGTCATCAGCCGATCTACACAGATAGCTTCCTCATCCGCTCGCGCCAGCAACGCCCCTGCTGCGCCACTGAGTTGAACGCGACTCACCGCCGCTGCTTCGGAAGGGGTCAGGCTCTCATCGGAGAACCCTTTGCCCCGGCGGATTACCGACCGGTTGATGGTTGCTGCCGGATCGGCGTCGTGCTTGCGCACGAAAGTCCCCCGGCCGTGCTGGCTCTCGACGAGTCCCATCGCCCTGAGGTGGCCGATCGCGGCGCGCACGGTGGGGCGGGAGACCTCGAACTCCGCGATCAATCGCGCCTCACTCGGAAGCATCCGGCCCGGTTCGTACTCGCCTGACGTGATCCGCGCGGCCAGCTGATCGGCAAGCTGCACGTAGATCGGGCTGCGGTCGATGGCTGCCAAGGAGTCCTCCAAGGGTGAGAGACGGTCGAGTACCACCAGTGGTCAGCATATCTACCCATCACTCGTCAGCATAAGTTCCTTGACTTCCACCCCCCTTCACTTCACACTCAGAACTCGTCAGGACGAGTTACGTCATGATGAGTCGAGAGAAGGGTGCGGGTATGCAAAGCATTCCTGTGGACATGGCAAGACTTGGTGCGGCGCTGTGTGTGGTTCCGCCTGAGCCCCGGCTGAATCCCGAGACCGGAGAGGCGCGTAAGGACCGGGAAGGAAACCCCGTCTGGGTCGTCGGAGTCGCGGTTCGGCAGCTGGAAAAGCGGCGGGCTGACGTCCTCGAAATCGCGGTCTCCGGTGAGCCGCCGGGTCTCACCGAGGGTGCACGCGTGGTCGTGGTGGACCTGGTGGCGACGGTGTGGGAGATCGACGGGCGCCACGGCGTCTCGTACCGGGCTTCGGCGGTACGCACTCAAGGGGCGGCGCCTGTGAGTGCTGGGCGGGGCAAGGCGGCCTCGGGCGGTGATGCCTGATGTCGTTGGAACTCGTGGTGTGGCTGCTCTCGGCTGTCCTGTGCCTGGCGCTGATCTTTCAGCCTCGCTGGCAAAGCTGGGTAGACGCCGTGCCCTGGCGCTGGTACCTGATCGGCTACCCGGCCACCGCCGCGCGCATGACGCTGACATGGCGTCGGCTGTGCCAGAACACCGACCTGTCCGTCAGCCGACGACCCAACCACGTGCTCTTGGGTGGGGATCTGCTGGTCAAGGGCTCGGCACTCCGCCCGGTGGCGCCGAAGCTCGGACCGATCCGGCCAACGCGAACGGGGCTGACCGCGTCCATCCGACTCCACCCCGGCCAAACCCCGCTGCACATGCTGGCGGCCGCCGAAGGGTTCACTCACGCATGGCGTGTGCACTCGGTGCGGGTCACCTCTCCGGCGCGTGGGCGTGTCCTGGTGATCGCGACGGCCAGCGATCCCCTGGGAAAGCCACTGGGCGGCACCCCGGTGCATCAGCCTCGCCTGTTGACTGCGCTCATCGGCCGGACCGGGGACGGGGCGGACTGGGTGATCAACTTCCGGCGGGTACCTCACTGGCTGATCGTCGGCGCCACCCGATCCGGAAAGTCCAATTGGCTTGCGACGCTGGTCCGCGAACTGGCGCCACAGCCTCTCGCGTTGGTCGGAATCGACTGCAAGGGCGGTTTGGAGCTGTCGCCGTTCAGCAAGCGGCTAACCGCGCTCGCGACGAACCGGACCGACGCGACACGGCTCCTCTCCGCGCTCCTGCACGAAGCTACGGAACGCATGCGGCAATGCAGGGCAGACGGTGCCCGATCCATCTGGGACCTCGACGATGCCGTGCGCCCCGTGCCGATCGTGGTCCTGGTGGACGAAGTGGCAGAGCTCTACCTGATCGACGGCAGTCGGGACGCCAAGCACGAGGCTGCCGAATGCTCAGCGGCACTTCTGCGCCTCGGGCAGCTCGGAGCCGCCCTGGGAATCCATCTCGTGATCAGCGCTCAGCGCTTCGGCTCCGAACTCGGCCCCGGCGCAACGGCGTTGCGTTCACAGCTTGGCGGACGAGTCTGTCACTGCGTACACGACAAGGCCAGTGCAGAAATGGCGCTGGGGGACCTCTCACCGGACGCGGTCACCGCCGCACAGATGATCAACGAGAGCGAAAAGGGCGTTGCGATCGCTGCCGTGGGCGGCCGGTGGGTGCGTGCCCGGTCGGTGATCACCTCCCCTCGTGAGGCACGGGAATGCGTCCGCGCGCACGCGCACCGGACTCCGCCCCTGACCCTGACGGGCCCGTCCCTGACCAAGGGCGGCGCCGGGTGACCGAAGACTCAGCACTGCCTCTGATGCTCGTCTTCGCACTCGCCTCCGTGCTCCTCGTCCGGTCCCGCGAAGTCGCGTGGTGGCACGCCCTGTTGATCTTCCTCTTCGGCATCTACACGGCACTGACGCCCATCGTCTTCACCGTGACGGGCCTCGTGAACTGGCTCCTCCAGCGCTTCACCGCCTGACCATCCACAAGAAGGGAACTGCCATGGTTGCAAAGCTCCGCTGTCCCACGTGCCGCCGCCTCCGTCGGCCCACCCGAGGCGGGCGCCTGCGTCGCTGCGTGTGCTACCACCGCCCGCGCACCCTGTAACCACACACGCGAGTGTCCGCCTGCCCGCTTTTGGCCGGCGGGCACGGCCCCGCGGATTTCTAGCCCCCAACCTCCCGGAGGAACACCCCCGTGACACCCCCAACTCCTGTCATCAGTCCACGCGAAAGGTCACCGCCTGCCCATGGATTCCAACAGTTTCCGGCGCCCCGTTCCCCCGGCGGGGCGCCCCTACCTGACCGACACCGAGCGCGATCTCATCCGCCTTGCCAACGAGCCAGGATTTCGGCGCTGGCTCGAACAGATCAAAGCCACCGGAGGATGCGCCCACCCCGTCTACCTCTCCGGACACACCACCACAATCGACGCTGCAACAGGCGCTGTGCTCCGCCACTACGACACAGCCACCGAACCCGGTGGGCGCCTCCCCATCCGGTGCCGCAACCGCCGGGAATCCGTCTGCCCGCCCTGCTCCCGCCTCCACGCGGGCGACACCTTCCATCTCGTCCGGGCCGGACTCCTCGGCGGTAAAGGCACCCCCGCAACCGTGGCCCTTCACCCCCGGCTCTTCGTAACCCTCACCGCCCCGTCCTTCGGCGCAGTCCACCGAATCACCCGTGACGGCTCACCCTGCCGTCCCCGCCGCAATGCCAACGCTTGTGAGCACGGGCGCTCTCTCGGGTGCGGGCTCACCCACACGGAAGAGGACCAAGCGGCTGGGAAACCTCTCTGCACTCGTTGCTATGACTACACGGGACACGTCCTCTGGCACGCACACGCAGGAGACCTCTGGAACCGCACCACCATCAGCATCCGCCGACACGTCGCCACCGAAGCAGGCATTACCCAATCCCGTCTCCGCGATCACGCACGCCTGAGCTTCGCGAAAGTCGCTGAATACCAACGACGTGGCGCGGTGCATTTCCACGCCGTCATTCGCCTCGACGGACCCAACGGCCCTGATTCGCAGCCCCCCACCTGGGCCACTGCTGACCTGCTCGCCACCGCAGTAAAAAGGGCCGCAGGGCCCGTCTATGTACCTATGCCGCACGTGAGCGCGCTCGGTGAACCCATCTTTAGATGGGGAGCTCAGACCGACTGCCACCCTATCGATGCGAGTGCGGCCGACATTCGGATGTCTGATCAAGCGGTTGCCGCGTATATCGCCAAATACGTTTCCAAGAGTGTCGGGGATGCGGGCGGAACTGACCGCCCCGTCACTTCGGCAGAAGAGATCGGGCTGCTGCCCGTATCGGCGCACCTGCGCACGTTGATGCTTACCTGTTGGCGCCTCGGTCGATTGCCAGAACTTGATCACCTGCGTCTACGAATGTGGGCCCATGCGCTCGGCTTCCGGGGCCACATTCTCACGAAATCCCTCCGTTACTCGACTACGTATGGCGAACTGCGGGCTTCGCGATGCAGTCATCATTTCGAAAGGGACGATATGGCACTCGATGAGGCTGTGGTTCGTGTTACTGAATCAGCCTGGCGCTATGTAGGCAGCGGACACACTGACTCGGAAATGCTGATTGCCGCAGGAATTGCTAGTGACCTAGCTCAACTCCGTGATGTGCGGAGAGAGGAGGGATTCTAGGTGGTCTCGCGGAGTGCTGACAAGTGGGCAAGGGCTGTTAGGCGAGAAGCTGCCAAATTTCCTAGAAGAGTCGGGCCGAAGAGTGCGGCCCGACTCGCTCGACTTCTAGGGCCCGAACGTGACGGTTTCTAGCCCAAGGGGTTCGGTCGAGTCTCGACACGATCGGTGTCGAATACCGGGCCCCCCTTTCGATTGGGTGGGTGGATGATTACGGCAGAAAACAGAAACTGATAGATTGCGTTCATGCGGTGATGGTCGTTTGCTCGCTCAAGAGCTTTCCAGTTTTCTTCCGCTGCCGGGCCGGCGATCCCGTCCAGTAGTTTGATTGGGCGTTGAACGGCTTGTAGCTGTCGTTCCTTGATGCGCTTCATGATCTCAGCTCGCATGTCCTTATACTCTGTGGCAGTGAATGCGTCGTCATCCAGCCACATTTGATTAAGCTCTTTGAGCTTCCTTTGATCCAGCTCATCTGCCCGGATATCTGCATCGCTCCTCGAAGTCGCTACCGTGCAACCAGAAGTATCCAGTTCCGAGAGCGCAGCAATTGCGACATCCCGCATGAACGATTCCAACGGGCCAGCGGAAATGGATCGGTCACACTTTCCCTCGCCATGGATTTTGGCTCGTGTGCAACGGTAGTACGCATAACGCGCGGAGTTGCTGCCTGCCATGCGTGCGCCACATGCGCATGTGGCTACTCCGCGCAGCAGATAGTACCGGTCGGAATTCTTCCGATTCTTGCTAATTCGGGCGGCTCGGTGGGTGCGGCGTTCTTGTACCTCGTTCCATTGACCTCGGTCGATGATGGCGGGCCAAGTGCCAACAGCCACCTCTTCGCCATGGTGTGACCTGATCGCCGCTACGTATCGCGACGAAAGTAGATGGCGTACGTTTTCAGCCTGCCATTTTTTCCCCTTTGATGTCGGAATTTTGCGGGCGTAGAGATCCTTTGCGATTGCTGAGGGCGATTCTCCATCGAGATAGCGAAGATATACCTCACGCACGATTTTCGCTTCGTCCTCGTTGATCTCCCTGCCGTTTTTCGTGTAGCCGTAGGGGCGATTTCCGAAATGCGGCTTACCTTCACTCGCGTGATCAATCCACATGTCTTTTAGCCGACGCGATGAGTCGTCGGATGAACGACAGGCGTGTGCTACTTCGATTCGCAGGATGAATCGGTCATCCGGGTCGGAAAGGTTGCGCCGATTCGCTTCTCCGTGCAACATGATGCGCCGTTCATCTGCGATGGATAGCAATTCTTCGAGGTCCTTGGGCTGCCGCATGAGCCTGTCGGGGTGATAAACGATCACATGGCGGGTTTCACCTTCGGCCATGGAAATCAGCATTCGGTCCCAGCCGGGACGCTTTCGGTTGCGCTTCCAAGCGGACCGATTGTTGTCGATGTAGACGTGTTCCGGATCTACGCGCAGTTGTAGCCGTTCAGCGATCTCGCGGCAGATGCGTTCCTGTCGATCTACGCCGGTCTGGTCGTCATCCTGCGTATGCGAGATACGGCAGTAGATCGAGGCATGCTCGCCTGCGGTGATGACGGTCTTGGGCTTCCTGGGGTGACTCATAGTGATCACTGTATGAGCGGGGGGTGATGGAGGATTCGCGGAGGGCGGCGACCGGGGCCAGGGCGGCGCGGGTCTGGGCCCAGAGGACGAGGCCGTACGCCGCTACCGAGAGGGCGGCGCCGAGCAGTCCGCGCAGGGCGTACGGGCGGAGCTGGGCGGGCAGTGCGGAGCGGCGGCGGTACAGGGCGTAGACCGGGATCGCCACGCCCTCCAGGATCATCAGCCAGGCGATGTATCCGAGCGAACTGCCCGAGGCGCGTACGCCCACGCCGTCGACCGTCGTGTAGCCGGCGATGGCGAGACCGGTCGCCAGCGCGGCGACGATCGCGGGCCGGTGCGGGCGCTTGCCGGAGCCGCGGATGCCCCACAGGGCCATCCCGACCAGCCCCGCTGAGGCCACCGCGACGCCCGCCGTGGCCCAGCCGTCCGGGCGTTCGCCCACGAAGACGGCGGCCAGGACGGTGACGACGAGCGGGGCGGTGCCCCGGGCGATCGGGTACATCTGGCCGAAGTCGCCCAGGGTGAACGAGCGCATCAGCAGCAGCATGTACGTCACGTGCAGGGCGGCGGACAGGGCCAGGTACGGCCAGGCGTCCGCGGCCGGGAACGGGACGAAGGCGGCGGCGGCCGCGCCGATCAGCAGCCCGCCGCCGGAGATCAGGGTGAACGAGACCAGCTGGTCCTTGATCGCGTGTGCGATGGCGTTCCAGCCCGCGTGTGTGAACGCGGCTATCAGGACGGCTGTGGCGACGAGCGGTGTCACGGTGGTACCTGGTTCTGTTCAGCGGGGGCGGTGGCCGGTAAGCGCGTGCCGGCGGGTGGTGTGGGCGGCGTCGGGATCCTGGCGTGCTCCGGGGATACGGGGATCGCACTCATGGATGAGGCGAACCCGATGCCTCCCGGACAGCGGCGGAGCCGTCGGCCGACCGCGTCCGCGCCCGCGACGGCGGGCGCGAGCAGCGGTATCCAGCCGACGGCCATGGCGCTCCCCCCTGTACCAGCTGACGGTTCGTGCTCGCGGACGGGCCTGATCCACTTCTACGACTATCAGGAAACGGGACGGCGTTCGTCAACCTCTTCGGGGCGCGTCCGCCCCGCTCACGGACCCGCGAGCAGGACCTCCGCGACGACCGGTCCCGCCGCGTCCCCGCCGTGGCCGCCCGACTGGACGAGGGCCGCCGCTGCCAGGTCGTTGCTGAAGCCGGTGAACCAGCTGTCGGACGAGGCGTGGCCGTCGATCTCGGCGGAGCCCGTCTTGGCGCCCTTGGTGCCGCCCACCCGCGCCATGGCCTCGGTGCCGGTGCCCTCCTGGGCGGTGGCGGTGTATTGCAGCATCTCCTTCAGCTGCGCCGACACCCCGCCCGGGAGCGGGTTGGCGACGGCGAAGGTCCGGTTGTCCAGGCTCTGCGGGACGATGTAGGGCTGCCGGAACTGGCCGGTGATCGCGGTGGCGGTGACGGAGGCCATGTTCAGCGGGTTCATCTCGACCTTGCCCTGGCCGATGAACGACGCGGCCGTCTCCGCGTCGTGGGACTCGGGCACGCTGCCGTCGACCGTCTCGATGCCGGCCTGCCAGTTGCGGCCGATCCCGAAGTACTGCGCGGCCTCGACGCCGAGCGCGGTGTCGCGCTTGCCGTCGCCCAGCGGCAGCACCGGCTTGATGAACGCCGTGTTGCAGGACCTGGCGAAGGCCCGCTTCAACGTGGGGCCGTCCGTCATCTCGAAGTTGTTCAGGTTGTGGAAGGGCACCCCCTTCCAGGTCACGCTGGACGGGCACTTGACCGGCCCGTTCGCGCTGCCCAGTCCGTTCTGGATGATCATCGCGGCCGTCACGATCTTCATCGTCGAGCCGGGCGCCACCTTCGCCCACCGGGCCGCGTCGTAGCCGTCTTTCCGGTTGTTGGCGATGGCGCGGATCGCGCCGGTCGACGGCTCGACGGCCACCACGGACGACTCCTCGAACTTCTTCACGCCCCGCTCGGCCGCCGCCTGGACCCTCGCGTCCAGCGTGGTCCGGAGCTTGCCCGGGTTCCCCTTGACCAGGGTCAGCAGCGTCTTGTCCGCGCCGTCCTCGGTCGCGCTGTTGATCCAGGTCTCGATGCCCGCGGTGCCGCCGGTCTTCCCGCCGTACTTCTTGCGCAGCTCGTCCAGGATGGCGCCGAGCGAGGGGTACTTCTCCTTGGTGAGCACCTGGCCGTTGTGGTCGACCGCCTCGATCGGCGCGGTCCGCGCCTCGCCCGTCTCCAGCGACTCGCCCCTGGCCAGGTCCGGGTGGAGGACGGCGGGCTTCCAGTCGACGAGCGCGTGGCCGGTGGACTGGCCGCGCACCACGGTCAGTTCGGACTTGTACGACCAGGGCTTCGTCTTCCCCTTGTACGAGACGGTCGCCTCGACGGTGTACGGGACCTTCGCGCCGACCGCCGGGCCGGGCGTGATCACGGCCTTGGTGACGTGGGCCGTATCGCGGTAGCCGGCCAACGCCGGTCCGGAGTCGCCCTCGTTGTTGGTGAGGTGGGACGCGACCGCCGCGTCGCCCTTCGCCCACGCCGCGAGGAACTTCTTCGACGTGTCGGCTATCTCCTGCTCGGTGACCGGCCCGGTCCGCACCTCCTGCGAGGCGGTCTCGGTGTCCGAGCCGCCCCCGACGCCGCTGTCCCCGAGCCCGTCCAGGATGTTGTACGCGCCGTAGCCCACCCCGCCGACCACGACCGCGAACACCCCGCCGACTATGCCTATCTTCACTCCACTGCGCATTCCTGCAGTCCCCCTCCCCAGGAGGCCTCCTTGAACACGTTCAAGGAGGCTTTTCCCGGCACTTTACGGGACGGTAGTGACAGCGGAGCCGGTTGTTATCGGAACGCGATCCGGTGTGGCGTGAACAGGGCGGCCATATACGGGCATCCGGTTCTTTCCCCTCCGTGTTCGTGTTCACGTCCGTCAAGCCTTCTCGTCAAGGAGGCGTCCAGGCCCACTCGTTGTGATGGCTCTTTATTTATCGAGCGCGACTGATGGTGATCATTGCTGGTGGGGGCAGGCAGAAAGTGCCCCTGACAAATCACGTGCAACCCCTGACAACAGGAGGACCCCCCACATGCGTCGCACCCTGATTCCCCTCGGCAGCATCGCCGCTGCCGGCATGCTCGCGTTCGCCGGGACCCAGTCGGCAGTCGCCGCGAGCGGCTTGCTCATCGTCAACGGAGTGTCGTACGAGAACCCCGGCGCCGGCTGTTACGCCGCGAGTGACGAGGGCGCCCAGGTCGACAACCAGACCGACTCGGACGCCGAGGTCTTCCTCGACGCGGCCTGCGCGGACGGGCCTGTGAACGTCATCGGCGCCGGTGACTCCGGGGACGTCGACCCCGGCGGAAGCATCAGGCTGTCCTGACGCCCCGCGCCCTCGGCGGCCGATAGACGTCTGGGGGCCGCGGCCACCGGCCACGCCCCCCAGACGTCCGTCCAGCCGGTCAGATCCAGGTGTCCAGCCACATCCGGTCGCGCCAGGAACCCTCCGGGATCGCGGTCCCCGTGTACAGCGGCCAGAAGTAGATGAAGTTCCAGGCGATCAGCAGGACCAGCACGCCGGCCGCGACCGCCCCCAGCGTCCGGCGCCGCTCGCCCGAGGGGTCACCGGCCGTCAGGCCCAGTTCGTGTTTCGCCCCGGTCCCCGCCGCCGGCCCCAGCATCGCCCCGATCATCATCGCCACCGCGAGACAGAGGAACGGTACGAACACCACCGCGTAGAAAAGGAAGATGGTGCGTTCCTGGTACAGGAACCACGGCACCCAGCCCGCCGCCACCCCGCACGCGATCGCGCCCGCCCGCCAGTCGCGGCGGAAGACCCAGCGCCACAGCACGTACACCAGCGCGAAGCAGGAGGCCCACCACAGCAGCGGGGTGCCGAGCGCCAGCACCTCGCGGGCGCACTTGCCGGTCTCCGAGGCGGCGCAGCCGTTCTGCTCCTCGTAGAAGTACGAGACCGGCCGGCCCAGCACGATCCAGCTCCACGGATTGGACTGGTAGGTGTGCCCGGACGTCAGGTTCACGTGGAACTCGTAGACCTGGTACTCGTAGTGCCACAGGCTGCGCAGCCAGTCCGGCAGCCACGTCCAGCTGCCGCCCCTGCCGTCGGTCGCCGCCCAGTCCCGGTAATAGCCGTGCCGGGCGGGGGAGTTGTGGATGATCCAGCCGGTCCACGAGGCGACATAGGTCAGGATCGCCACCGGCACCGTGGAGACGAACGCCGGGACCAGGTCCCGTTTCACCACCGCCGCGTACGGCCGCATCGCGCCCGCCGTACGCCGCGCGCCCACGTCCCACAGGACCGTCATCAGGCCGAACGCGACCAGGATGTACAGTCCGTTCCACTTGGTGGCGAAGGCCAGCCCCAGCATGAGCCCGGCCGCGATCCGCCACGGCCGCCAGCCCAGCCGCAGCCGCTCCGCCACCACGACGTCCGGCCGCAGCACCCCCTCCGCGTCGACCGGCAGCGCCGCCGCGAGCCGGCGCCGGCCCCAGTCCCGGTCGATCAGCAGGCAGCCGAACGCGGCCAGCACGAAGAACATCAGCACCAGGTCGAGCAGCGCCGTACGGCTCATCACGAAGTGCAGCCCGTCCACCGCGAGCAGTGCGCCCGCCAGACAGCCCAGGAACGTCGAGCGGAAGAGCCTGCGGCCGATCCGGCACAGCATCAGCACCGACAGCGTGCCGAGCACCGCGACCATGAACCGCCAGCCGAACGGCGTGAAGCCGAAGATCTGCTCACCGATCCCGATGATCCACTTACCGACCGGCGGGTGCACCACATAACCGGGGTCGACCGGGACGCTCACCTTGGACGGGTCGTCCAGGATCAGCTTGTCGACGTCCTTGGGCCAGGCCCCCTCGTAACCCTGGTTGATCAGCGCCCAGGAGTCCTTGGCGTAGTACGTCTCATCGAATATCACCGCGTGCGGGCTGCCCAGGTTCCAGAACCGCAGCACCCCGGCGACCAGCGCCACCAGCAGCGGACCGCCCCAGGCCGACCAGCGCAGCAGCCGCTCCGCGAGGCCCGGAGGCACCCCGAGCACCGCCCACAGCCGGTTCCCCGGGCGGGTGTACGGCGGAACCAGCCGCTCCCGCAGCCCGATCCCGGGCCGCGGTGAATGGCCGAAGCGGCGCAGCCGCTGCTGCCAGGAAGTCGGCTCCGGGCCGTACTGATCCCCGGCGTCTTGGCCCTGCCGGGCATCGGGCGCTGTACTCGTCACCGCGCCATCGTAGGGAACGCATCTGTGCGAGTGGTGCCGCCCGTGCTGGGAGAATGGACTTGTGACGGAGACGACTGGAACGCTGGTACTCGCAGGGACCCCCATCGGAGATGTGGCGGACGCCCCGCCACGCCTCGCCACCGAACTGGAGACGGCGGACGTCGTCGCCGCGGAGGACACCCGCCGGCTGCGCCGGCTGACCCAGGCGCTGGGCATCCACACCACAGGGCGTGTCGTCTCGTACTTCGAGGGCAACGAGTCCGCCCGTACGCCGGAACTCGTCGAGGCGCTGACCGGCGGGGCCCGCGTACTGCTGGTCACGGACGCCGGGATGCCGTCCGTCTCCGACCCCGGCTACCGGCTCGTCGCCGCAGCCGTGGAGAAGGACATCAAGGTCACCGCGGTGCCGGGCCCCTCCGCGGTGCTCACCGCGCTCGCCCTGTCCGGGCTGCCGGTGGACCGGTTCTGCTTCGAGGGCTTCCTGCCGCGCAAGGGCGGCGAGCGCCTCGGCAAGCTGCGCGAGGTCGCCGCGGAGCGCCGCACCATGGTCTTCTTCGAGGCCCCGCACCGGCTGGACGACACCCTCGCCGCGATGGCCGAGGTGTTCGGGGCGGAGCGGCGCGCCGCCGTCTGCCGTGAGCTGACCAAGACCTACGAGGAAGTGAAGCGCGGACCGCTGGGCGAACTGGCCGCCTGGGCGGCCGAGGGCGTACGCGGCGAGATCACCGTCGTCGTCGAGGGCGCGGCCGACTCCGGGGCCGAGGAACTGGACGTCACCGAGCTGGTACGCAGGGTGCAGGTGCGAGAGGAGGCGGGGGAGCGGCGGAAGGAGGCGATCGCCGCCGTCGCCACCGCCGCCGGCCTGCCCAAACGCGAAGTGTTCGACGCGGTGGTCGCGGCAAAGAACGCGGCTCGGACCGGCCCCCCGGAGGGCAAAGGACTATCGTGAAAGGCAAAGCGAAAGCCGCGTACCGGCCTCTTTTGCCACGAGAAGCCCAAGACCGCTCCAACACTCGACAGGGCCCGGTGCGCCTGTGCCGGTAAAGGCGTCCACTGGATAACGGGACGCATTCTCCGGAGTGCTTGTCCGGCGGACAAGAGGAGCAGGCATGAGTGAGATCGCAGCAACCACCGTGCACGAGGCATACGCCTTCGCCTGCATGAGGTGCGGACACGGCTGGGAACAGGCCTACGAGATAGAGCACCACGTCGACGCCTCCAACAACGCTTTCGTGGTCTACAAGGCGGACGGCCAGCGCGTGCCCTCCCCCCTTTACACGCCCACCTGCGCCAACTGCGGCGGGCACGTCGTGCGCATCATGCGATCCGGCCGCGTCTCGACCGTCCAGCAGCTGATGCGCAACCGCCTGCCCGTCGACAGCAACCCGGCCGGTACGCCTGCCGGGAGCCCCGCCGACGCCGACACCACCGCCGACACCCGCGGACGGAAGGCGGAGGCCGTGGCCGCCACCGCCGTCCCCGCTGGCGAGCACCACTGGCACCTCGCGGACCTGCTGCACCCCTTCCACCGCAGGTGAGCCCCGGCCCCCGGGCCCCGTCCTCGTACCATCGTGGCCATGAGCCGTACCGAAGCCCCGCCGCTGCCCGAACCCCTTGAGGTGCCGGTCGCTGACTCGCACACCCACCTGGACATGCAGGACGGCACCGTGGAGGAGGGCCTCGCCAGGGCCGCCGCGGTGAACGTCACCACCGTGATCCAGGTGGGCTGCGACGTGAAGGGCTCGCACTGGGCCGCAGAGACCGCCGCCGCTCACCCGAGCGTGTACGCGGCGGTGGCCCTGCACCCCAACGAGGCGCCCCGGATCGTGCACGGCGATCCGGAGGGCTCTTCGCGGCAGGGCGCACGAGAGGCCGGTGGCACGGCGGCGCTCCACGAGGCCCTCGCCGAGATCGACGCACTGGCCGCGCTGGACCACGTACGCGGCGTCGGGGAGACCGGGCTCGACTACTTCCGGACCGGCCCCGAGGGCGTGGCGGCCCAGGAGGAGTCCTTCCGGGCCCACATCGAGATCGCCAAACGGCACGGCAAGGCGCTCGTCATCCACGATCGCGAGGCGCACGCCGATGTGCTGCGCGTCCTGGCCGACGCGGGCGCCCCCGAGCGGACCGTCTTCCACTGCTACTCCGGCGACGCGGACATGGCCCGGATCTGCGCGGACGCCGGGTACTTCATGTCCTTCGCGGGCAACGTGACGTTCAAGAACGCCCAGCCGCTGCGCGACGCGCTCGTCGTGGCACCCCTCGAACTGGTCCTGGTCGAGACGGACGCCCCCTTCCTCACCCCCGCCCCGTATCGCGGACGGCCCAACGCGCCGTATCTGATTCCGGTCACGCTGCGCGCCATGGCGGCGGTGAAGGGCCTCGACGAGTCCACCCTGGCCTCTGCGGTCGCCGGTAACACGGCTCGGGCGTTCGACTACTGAGCGGCGCCCGGCGAAAGAGGTCCGCGAGCGACTTACGCTTAACGGGTGAGCACCACAGAGTCCGACGCCCTCCTGGGCCCCGCAGACATCCGCGAGCTGGCCGCGACGCTGGGCGTACGCCCCACCAAGCAGCGTGGCCAGAACTTCGTCATCGACGCCAACACGGTCCGCCGGATCGTGCGGACCGCCGAGGTCCGTCCGGACGACGTGGTGGTCGAGGTCGGCCCCGGCCTCGGCTCGCTGACCCTGGCGCTCCTGGAGGCGGCGGACCGGGTCGTCGCCGTCGAGATCGACGACGTGCTCGCCGCCGCCCTGCCCGCCACGGTCGCCGCCCGGATGCCCCGGCGCGCGGACCGGTTCGCCCTCGTCCACTCGGACGCGATGCTGGTACGGGAACTGCCGGGCCCGCCGCCGACCGCGCTGGTCGCCAACCTTCCGTACAACGTCGCCGTGCCGGTGCTGCTCACCATGCTCGACCGCTTCCCGACCATCGAGCGGACCCTGGTCATGGTCCAGGCGGAGGTCGCGGACCGGCTGGCCGCGCGGCCGGGCAACAAGGTCTACGGAGTGCCCTCGGTCAAGGCCAACTGGTACACGGACGTCAAGCGCGCCGGCTCCATCGGCCGCAAGGTCTTCTGGCCCGCCCCGAACGTCGACTCGGGGTTGGTGTCCCTGGTGCGCCGGGCCGAGCCGGTCGCGACCACGGCGAGCAAGGCCGAGGTCTTCGCGGTCGTCGACGCCGCCTTCGCCCAGCGCCGCAAGACCCTGCGCGCGGCCCTGTCCGGCTGGGCGGGCTCCGCGCCCGCCGCGGAGGCCGCCCTGGTCGCGGCCGGGATCTCGCCGCAGGCCAGGGGCGAGGCGCTGACCGTCGAGGAGTTCGCCGCCATCGCCGAGAACAAGCCCGCCGAAGCCGAGTCTGCCGAAGCAGAGCGGGCCAAGTCCGAGCGGGCCGAGTCAGAGCCCGCCGAGAGCAAGTCAGCCGAGACCACGTCCGCCGAGAACAGGCCGGAGCCATCCGCATGAGCGAGAGCGTCACCGTCCGGGCACCCGCGAAGGTCAACGTCCAGCTCGCCGTCGGTGCCGCGCGCCCCGACGGCTTCCACGACCTGGCCAACGTCTTCCTTGCCGTCGGCCTCTACGACGAGATCACCGTCACCCCCGCCGACGCACTGCGCGTCACCTGCGCCGGGCCGGACGCCGCCCAGGTCCCGCTGGACGCCACCAACCTCGCCGCCCGTGCCGCGATCGCGCTGGCCGGGCGGTACGGCATCGAGCCCCGGGTGCACATCCACATCGACAAGGACATCCCGGTCGCGGGCGGAATGGCGGGCGGCAGCGCCGACGGGGCCGGCGCCCTGCTGGCCTGCGACGCGCTCTGGTCCACCGGCGCCACCCGTGACGAGCTGCTGGCCATCTGCGCGGACCTGGGCAGCGACGTCCCGTTCAGCCTGGTCGGCGGCGCGGCCCTCGGCGTCGGCCGGGGCGAGCGGCTGACCCCGGTCGAGACCGGCGGCACCTTCCACTGGGTCTTCGCCGTCGCGGACGGCGGCCTCTCCACCCCGGCCGTGTACCGCGAGTTCGACCGGCTCACGGCGGGGATGGCGGTACCGGAGCCCGTCGCGTCCCCCGTGCTCCTGGAGGCGCTGCGGACCGGCGACACCACGGCCCTCGCCGCAGCCCTGAGCAACGGCCTCCAGCCCGCCGCGCTGTCGCTGCGGCCCTCGCTGGCCGACACCCTGGCGGCGGGCACCGGCGCGGGCGCCCTGGCCGCGCTGGTCTCCGGCTCCGGCCCGACGACCGCGTTCCTGGCCGAGGACGAGGCGTCGGCCAGGAAGATCGCGGACGCCCTGACCGCCTCCGCGACCTGCCGCACCGCCCGGGTCGCGGCGTCCCCGGCGGCGGGGGCGACACTCCGCTGACGGGGGTGGACCGGAGCGTACGGCCCCGCTCAGCCGAGCCGGACGCTCCGCTTCGCCAGTTCGAACGCCGGGCGCATCCCCTCGTGCTCCTGCGCGTCCAGCCCGTCCAGGTGCACCACCACCGGCCCGTCCGGGGTGGCGACGGCGAAGGCGCGGGCCGGGCGCGACTCCTCCATGATCTCGCTGTGGACGGTGTAGCCGGCCTCGGCCACGGACAGCTTCCCGGCCGTGGACTCCGTGTACGTGATCTTCGAGGCGTTCTCGTCGGCCTTCACGAAGCCCTCCAGCGCCTCGCGCGGCGTGCCGGACTCGGCGTCGCCCCGCCACACCCGCAGGAATCCGATGTGCCCGGCCGGCTTCGCGTCGATCTCGCACACCAGGGCGACCGGGCCCTGCCGGCTGAGCGCGGCGAACTCCGAGTCCGGCTCGTCGGGCACCACGGCCTTCGCCTTCCGGTGCCGCGCCAGGTCGAAGACGACGGGCAGCTCGCAGCCGGAACCGGCGCCCCCGACCGTTCCTCCCCTGGCCACGGCCTTGTCGCCCGCCTTGTGCGCGGCCGCCCCGCCGCCCGGCTTCTTTTCCGCCTCCGTACCGCCGCCGGACTCCGAAGAGCAGCCGATCAGCGCGACGGATGCCAGCAGCGCGACAGCTGCCAGCAGAACGTGCGCGGGCCCGCGACCGTACGTCGTCTCATGAAGTTCCCCACCCCGGAGAGACCCGGGAACCCGCCCGGATCTTGATCAATTCGGGCAAGGTACCGCCGGCAACCGGGGTGAGCGGGCGCTCGTGAGGAGCTCCGCGCCGTGGCGACTACGCTGAAGGTTCAGTGTTCTCCCTTCGAGCTGGAGCGTTCGTGGCCGTCAACCTCGTCAATGTCGAGCAGGTCAGCAAGGTGTACGGCACCCGTGCGCTGCTCGACGGTGTGTCCCTCGGTGTGTCCGAGGGGGACCGGATCGGTGTCGTCGGTCGTAACGGGGACGGCAAGACGACCCTCATCCGGATGCTCGCCAAGCTGGAGGAGGCGGACACCGGCCGCGTCACCCACAACGGCGGGCTGCGCCTCGGTGTCCTGACCCAGCACGACTCCCTCGACCCGGAGGCGACCGTCCGCCACGAGGTCATCGGTGATCTGGCCGACCACGAGTGGGCGGGCAGCGCCAAGATCCGCGACGTGCTGACCGGGCTCTTCGGCGGTCTCGACCTGCCGGGCTTCGAGCACGGACTCGACACCGTCATCGCCCCGCTCTCCGGCGGTGAGCGCCGCCGGATCGCGCTCGCCAAGCTGCTCATCGCGGAACAGGACCTGATCGTCCTGGACGAGCCGACCAACCACCTCGACGTCGAGGGAATCTCCTGGCTGGCCGGCCACCTGCGCGCCCGCCGCTCCGCACTGGTCTGCGTCACCCACGACCGCTGGTTCCTCGACCAGGTCTGCACGCGCATGTGGGACGTCCAGCGCGGCACCGTCCACGAGTACGAGGGCGGCTACAGCGACTACGTCTTCGCCCGTGCCGAACGGGAACGGATCGCCGCCACCGAGGAGGGCAAGCGGCAGAACCTGATGCGCAAGGAACTGGCCTGGCTGCGGCGCGGCGCCCCCGCCCGCACGTCCAAGCCGCGCTACCGCATCGAGGCGGCCAACGAGCTGATCGCGGACGTGCCGCCGCCCCGCGACACCAGCGCGCTGATGAAGTTCGCCAACGCCCGGCTCGGCAAGACCGTCTTCGACCTGGAGGACGTGACCGTCCAGGCCGGGCCCAAGACGCTGCTCACCCACCTCACCTGGCAGCTCGGCCCCGGCGACCGGATCGGCCTGGTCGGGGTCAACGGCGCGGGCAAGACCTCGCTGCTCCGGGCGCTGGAGCAGGCGGCCCGCACCCAGGGCGACGCGCAGCCCGCGGCCGGGAAGGTCGTCGTCGGCAAGACGGTCAAGCTGGCCTACCTCTCCCAGGAGGTCTCCGAGCTGAACCCGAACCTCCGGGTGCTCGAAGCGGTGCAGCAGGTGCGTGACCGCGTCGACCTCGGCAAGGGCCGGGAGATGACCGCGGGGCAGCTCTGCGAGCAGTTCGGCTTCACCAAGGAGAAGCAGTGGACCCCGGTCGGCGACCTGTCGGGCGGTGAGCGGCGCCGGCTCCAGATCCTGCGGCTGCTGATGGACGAGCCCAACGTCCTCTTCCTCGACGAGCCGACCAACGACCTCGACATCGAGACCCTGACCCAGCTGGAGGACCTGCTCGACGGCTGGCCCGGGTCGATGATCGTGATCTCGCACGACCGGTTCTTCATCGAGCGGACCACGGACCGGGTGCTGGCGCTGCTCGGTGACCGCTCGCTGCGGATGCTGCCGCGCGGCATCGACGAGTACCTGGAGCGCAGGCGGCAGATGGCGGCGGCCGGTACCCCCGCCGCGGTGGCGTCCACCTCGTCCTCGCAGCCCGCCGCCGCACCGGCCCCCGGCGTCTCGCCGCAGGAGGCACGCGCGGCGAAGAAGGAACTGCAGAAGGTCGAGCGGCAGCTCGACAAGATGTCGACCCGCGAGACGACGCTGCACGCCCAGATCGCCGACAACGCGACGGACTTCGAGAAGGTGGCGAGGCTGGACGCGGAGCTGCGCGAACTCGTCGCGCAGCGCGATGTGCTGGAGATGCGCTGGCTCGAACTGGCCGAGGACGGCTGACCGTTCGGCCTTCGCCCTCGCAACCCTGCAACAGGTGTGACTGAAGGGGCCTGTGGGGCGGGTGGTAGAAAGGAGCCCTGCCCGGTGCGGCGCGGGCGACCGCGCCGCACCACAGGGGACAACGAAACAGGGAGACGGGCCGATGAGCCAGCCACCCGGACAGCAGCAGCCGCCGCAGGGCGGGTTCGGAGCACCGTACGATCCGCCGCCAGGAACCCAACCGCAACCGGGAGCACAGCCGGGGGTGCCTCAACAGCCGGGTGCGCAGCCGGCCGGCCCGTACGGCCCCGTCCCTGGCCCCTACAACGCCCCTGCCCAGCCCGGTCCTTACGGGCAGCAGCCGCAGGGCTACGGCTACCCGGCCCCGCCGCACCAGCAGCCGACGCAGCCGCAGTACGCCGCGCCGCCGCCGGGCGGACCGGGCGGCGGGGGGTTCTTCCGGGGTACGACCCGCAAGGTGCTGGGCGCCGCGCTCGCCGTGGTCCTGCTGGCCGGCGCGGGCATCTGGTTCCTCACGAGCGGGGACAAGGGCGGCAAGCCCGAGGCCGGTCCGACCCACACGAGTGCGGCGCCGACTGTCTCGCCGTCGCCGACCAGGAGCAAGGTCAAGCCGGACTACAACCCCACGCTCAGCCCCGACGCCGAGGCCCGGAAGATCAATGCCGCGGTCAAGCACGGTGAGGCGAAGGTCCAGTGGCTCCAGGAGGTCGGCGTGGACCTGCCGGGCCGGGGCGCCGATGTCTTCGGGCCCTGGTTCGTGGGCGACACCGTCGCGAAGGCCATGTACCACACGGTCTCCGGCTACTCGGCCGGTGACGGCTCCGTCAAGTGGAGCGTCCGGCTGCCGACCAGGATGTGCGCGGCGCCCTCGCGGCCCACTGCTGACGGGAAGATCGTTTTGGGCATCCTGCACGACACCAGCAGCAGCGCGGCCTGCGACGCCCTGCAGATGATCGACCTGCGGACGGGCGAGATGGGCTGGCGCAAGCAGGTCGTCCGGGAGGGCGTCTGGGACAAGCTGTCGGACCTGGCGATGTCCATCAACGACTCCACCGTGACTGTCGGCCGCACCAGCAGGACCGACGCCTTTCGGGTCGGCGACGGCAAGCCGCTGTTCGGCAAGCAGCCCGGCGCGTGTCAGCCGTACGCCTTCGCCAGCGGTCTCGGTGGGATCGCCGCGACCAGCTGTCTGGTCAAGGGCGACTACAAGGAGTACCGCCTGGAGCGGCGGGATCCCGCCACCGGCAAGCTGGAGTGGTCCTACAAGGTCAAGAAGGGCTGGCAGGTCGAGAACGTCTACTCGACCAGCCCCCTGATCGTCGCCTCGGTGAAGCAGTCGGACAAGTGGGGCATCCTGGTGCTCAACGCCGACGGCACCTACCGCACCCAGCTCTCCGGCGGCGGGGACGACCTCGTGCATCCCCGGTGCTTGGAGCTCGCCAGCCTCGCCACCAACCTCGACGACTGCGTGGGAGTGACCGCGGACGAGAACACCTTCTACATGACGACCGGCAACGTCTGGGAGAAGAGCGGGAGCCAGGAGATCCCCAGGAACACGGTCGTCGCCTTCGACCTGACTACCGGCAAGCCCCGCTGGACGGCCAAGTCCGCGCTCGGTCACCCCCTCACCCCGCTGCGGATGGCTGGCGACGTGGTGCTGCTGTACGCCGCCGCGAGCAAGAGCGAGGGCGGCGGCATCGCCTTCCTCCCGTCCACCGGCGGCACCCCGTCCATGGTGCTGCGGCACCCGGCGTCGGGCACCGAGGTGGAGCGCGGCTTCATCGAGCCGCGCGTCGACTACGTGAACGGACACAGCTACCTCACGATGAGGAGCATCAGCGGCGGCATCAGTGACGGGGACGAAGCGGTGACGCGCTGCCTGGTGGCCTACGGGACCTGACGGACCGTAGGCATAACGGCGGTATTACGGGGCGGTCCTCCCTTGGGAACAGGGGAGGACCGAACCGGATCCGGCCATGGGGCGGGTGGTAGAAAGAAGCCCCGCTCGACTGTCGTATCACTGCGGAATCCATGCCTGATTCGCTCCATTTCACTGGGGATTCAGGGGGTCTAGGCCGACTCCCGGAGTCCCGGTGGAATCGCGGGGGAGTCCGGAACGGGCACCGGACCGCACGAAGGGGGACGCGCTGATGACCCAGCCGCCCAGCCAGCAACCGCCGCAGGGAGGCTTCGGCGCTCCGCAGGAGCCGCCGCAGGGGGTCCCGCAGCCGCCCCAGGCCCCGCCGCAGACGCCGCCCGCGCAGCCGGGCTACGGCTACCCACCGCAGCCGGGCCCGTACGGTCAGCCGCAGCAGCCGGGGCCCTACGGCCAGCAGCCCGGCCCGTACGGTCAGCAGCAGCCGGGCCCGTACGCCCAGCAGCCCGGTCCCTACGGCCAGCCGCAGCAGCCGGGCCCGTACGGTCAGCCGCAGCAGCCCGGTTACGGCTATCCGCAGCAGCAGTACCCCGGCGCACCCGTCCCCGGCGGTCCGGCGGGTCCCGGCGGCCGCAGCCCCTTCAAGGGGAAGCCCGCGATGATCATCGCTGCCGCGGTCGCCGCGCTGCTGGTCATCGGCGGCGGTGTCTACCTGGCCACGAGCGGCGGCGACGACGACAAGAAGCCCGTCGCGGAGAAGAGCACCGACGACGCGAAGCCGTCCGTCTCGCCCTCCGTGGACGAGGGCGACGGCAACGGGGCGGGTCGTGAGGGCAACGACGACCTGAACGCCGGGCGCAAGGACGGCGAGGCCAAGGTCCTCTGGCTCCAGAACAACGATGTCGACCTGCCGCGCAACGGCGCCGACGTGTACGGCCCCTGGATAGTCGGCGACACCATCGTCAAGGGCATGTACCGCACCGTCTCCGGCTACTCGGTGGCCGACGGCAAGCAGAAGTGGACGCTGAAGCTGGGCACGGACATCTGCTCCGCACCGGCGCAGACCACCACCGACGGCAAGATCGTCATCGGGGTGAAGGACGGCACCACGGAGAAGGCGGACTGCGCGGACCTCCAGCTGATCGACCTCAACACCGGCAAGACCGGCTGGAAGAAGTCGATCAAGAGCAGCGGTCTGTTCGACATGCTGTCCGACATCTCCCTCGCGATCAGCGGCAACACCGTGACGGTCGGCCGCACCGGCGCCTCCAACGCGTTCCGGGTGAGCGACGGCAAGGCACTGTTCGGCAAGCGGGTCGGCAACTGCCAGCCGTTCTCCTTCGCGGGCGGCGCCAAGCTGATCGCCGCGACCAACTGCCGTACGGGGGACGTCGAGAACCCGCAGCACGAGGTCGAGGAGATCGACCCGGTCACGGGCAAGCCCAAGTGGACGTACAAGCCCGCGCGCGGCTGGGAGATCGACCGGTTCTACTCGGTGAGCCCGCTCATCGTCTCGCTGACCAAGGGCAGCGGCGACAGCAAGAAGTGGAGCATCCTCGCGCTCAAGGAGAACGGCTCGCTGCGCTCCCAGATCGTCAGTGACAAGGGCGACTCGTTCGCGACCAACTGCGGCGGCATGTTCGCCATCTTCGGCAAGTCCGTCGACGGCTGCGCGGGTGTCGCGACCGACCCCAACACGCTCTACATGGCGACGCAGGGCGACACCAGCGGCTCCGCCCGGACCAACAAGGTCGTCGCGTTCAACCTGAACACCGGCAAGACCAAATGGAAGGCCAACGCACCGGCCGAGCAGACGATGCGGCCGCTGCGGATGGAGGGCGGCAACCTGCTGCTCTACGTGGACGCCGGATACGGCAAGGGCGGCGGGATCGCCAGCCTCGCGCCGACCGGGGGCACCCCGAAGATGGTGCTCCAGCACCCGGACTCGACGGCGGAGATCGAGAGCTCCTTCTACAACGAGAAGATCCTCTACGAGGGCGGCCGTTCGTTCGTCATGAGCGGGCGGGTCAGCGCCAGCAACGACAAGGAAGAGCTGGAGACGAAGACCATGATGGCCTTCGGCAAGTAACGGCTCCCGCCGCGGCACCCGCAGGAACCCCGCCGGCCGAGGACGACAGCAGACCGCCCCCGGCCGGCTCCGGCCCACCCCGACTGACTCTTCTTCTCCAGAGGTACCCAACGCCATGACGCAGCCGCCCCAGCCGCCCCAGCCGCCCCCCAACGAACCGCCGCAGGGCGGGTTCGGCGCACCGCAGGACCCGCCGCCCGGCGGTTTCGGCGCCCCGACACCGCCGCCCGCCGACCCGTTCGGCAAACCGCCCGCGACCCCGCCGGCCACCCCGCCCCCGGGCGGCTACGGCACCCCGCCGCCCGCGGGACCGCCCCAGCAGCAGCCCGGCTACGGCTACCCGCAGACACCCCCGCAGGGCCAGCCGCCGCAGCCCGGTTACGGGTTCCCGCCCGGTCAGCCGCCGCAGCCCGGTTACGGGTTCCCGCCCGGTCAGCCGCCGCAGCCCGGTTACGGCTACCCGCAGGGCCAGCCGCCGCAGCAGGGCTACGGCTACCCGCAGCAGGGCCAGCCGCCGCAGGGCTACGGGTACCCCACCGCCCCGATGCAGCAGCCGCCGCAGAACGGGAACGGGCCGAAGAAGTTCTCCACCCAGGCACAGATCATCGTCGCCGCGGTGGTCGCCGTGGTGCTCATCGTCGGCGGCGGCCTCTGGTACGCCTCCAGCGGTGACGACGGCGGTGACAAGAAGGACGAGGCGTCCACCTCCGCCGGCACCGACGGCGAGAGCAAGGGCGGCGGCGGCAAGGACGTCGGCGGCGGGGGCAAGGAGAAGGCCCCGGCCAACACCAAGTCCTCGGTCGCCTTCCAGCTGCCGCAGCCCAAGGTCACCGACGTCACCACGGTCGACGGCTCCTGGCTCACGGACAAGGCGTACGTCAAGACGGGCGTCAACGAGATCATCGGCTACGACCCGGCCAAGGGCACCAAGCTCTGGTCGATCCCGCTGCCCGGCCAGCTCTGCGCCGCCTCCCGGCACATGAGCAAGGACTTCAAGACGGCCATCGCCTTCGAGGCGGGCAAGCGGACCGCGGCGAAGAAGTACCAGCCCTGCGACCACGTGGGCGCGCTGGACCTCGCCACCGGCAAGCTCATGTGGAGCAAGTCGGTGACCGCCGCCACCGGCGGCGACGCCCCCGTCCGGTTCACCGAGATCACCCTCAGCGGTACCACGGTCGCCGCGGCCGGCTCCGAGGGCGGTGCCGCCTTCGACCTGAACACCGGCGCCGAGCGCTGGAAGCCGAAGGTGAGCACCGACCGCTGCTACGACACCGGATACGCCGGCGGCGACGCCCTCGCCGTGGTCCGCAAGTGCGGCTCGTACGACGACCCCCAGCTCACCATCCAGGCGCTGAACCCGACCACGGGCGCCCCGCTCTCCTCGTACAAGATGCCGCCCGGTGTCGAGTACGCGAGCATCGTCTCCACCAAGCCCCTGGTCGTCGCGGCCGACGTCGGCGACACCGCGGGTGACGGCAGCGGGATCTCCGACTTCTTCTCGATCGACGCCGCCACCGGCAAGCTGCTCGTCCGGATCCCGGCCGACGCGGAGAAGTACGCGGCCAAGTGCGGCTCCACCGAGGTCGAGAGCTGCCAGCAGCTCGTTGTCGGCAACAACCGCCTCTACCTCCCGACGGAGGAGCACGACGGCGGCGAGGACAACAGCGACACCAACGAGATCGTCTCCTTCGACCTGACCACCGGCAAGCAGACCGGCGACCGGGCCGACGCGGGCGACGACTACACGCTGTTCCCGCTCCGCATGGACGGCGGCAACATCATCGCGTACAAGGAGCCCCCGTACGACAAGGGCGGCCAGGTCGTCTCCATCGACGGCAGCACCTTCAAGCAGACCGTGCTGATGGAGAACCCGAGCGACGAGACGGTCCGGGACGCGGAGACCAGCTTCTCCCCGGAGTACGCCGAATACCGCTACAGCGGCGGCCGGTTGTTCATCTCCGAGACGATGATCAGCAAGCCGAGTACGAGCTCGCTGGACGACAAGGAGTACCTCGTCGTCTCGTTCGGCGCGAACTGATCTGACGTCAACACCGCACCCGGCCCTGCCGGTCGATCCGTCGACCGGCAGGGCCGGTCGCTTTGTGGCCGCCAACTGGGCCGGAACGGCGCACGATTGGGTAATCCGCAGTCATTCCAAGGGTCTTCTGCCGGCGAAGACGCACGCGGCGTCGAACATGCGTGTAACTTGCCGGGTCTAGAAGGCCGGGGGCCCGGTGCCAGTGCTACGGGGGTTTGCTCGATGGGCGTGCGGCTGATGGTGGTCGATGACCACCGACTGCTCGCCGAGGCGCTCGCCTCGGCACTCAAACTACGGGGTCACCGGGTGCTCGCCGCCGCCGCTCCCACCGCCGGGGCGGCGGACCTGGTGGTGAGCCGGGCTCCGGAGGTCTGCCTGTTCGGCACCGCCGCACCCGCGGAGCCGGGCGCCTTCGAGCCGATCACGCGGATCAGGCGCGAGCGCCCGCAGATCGCCGTGCTGGTGCTGGGGCCGGTGCCCAGTCCGCTGGGGATCGCGGCCGCCTTCGCCGCGGGCGCGGCCGGCTACGTACGTCACGACGAGCGCATCGAGGGCGTCGAGCGGGCGATCGTCAAGGCGCGGGCCGGTGAGGCGGCGATCGCCCCGCAACTGCTCCAGGGCGCCTTCGCGGAGCTGCTGAACCCGGCGGTCCAGCCGGACGACGAGGGGCAGCGGCTGCTCCAGCTGCTCACCCCGCGCGAGGTCGAGGTGCTGGTCAGGGTCGCGGAGGGGGAGGGCACCCGGCTGATCGCGGCCGGGATGCGGATCGCGCCGAGCACCGCCCGTACCCATGTGCAGCGGGTCCTGATGAAGCTGGGCGTCGGCTCCCGGCTGGAGGCGGCGGCGCTGGCAGCCCGTACCGGACTGCTGGACCGGGCGGCGGGCACGCGGCAGGGGCCGGACCCCGCCGGCTGACGGTGTCCGGCCCCTGCCGGTGATGCTGGTGCCCCCGCGTCTCAGCTGTCGGGCGCGTCCGTGGTGTCCGGGGCGACGGCCGGCGGCTGGACCGGGCGCAGCTTCAGCCAGACCAGGAAGAACAGCCCGAGCACCAGCATGGCCAGGCCGGTCCAGAGGTTGATGTGGACGCCTTCCGCCTTCTTCAGGTCGGCGTCGGACGGGTTGATCCCGGCGATGGTGACGATGACTCCGTAGACCACGAAGAGACCGCCGATGATCCGCCTGATGTCGAAGAGGCGGGCCGCCGTGGCGGACTTCTTCTCCAGATCGGAGACTTCCTTGTGCATGTCGGACATGGTGAGTTGCTCCGATCAGAACGAGTAGGGGACGTAGCACAGGGCGGCGAGCACGATCGCGCCCCAGCCCAGCAGGGCCGGCCGGCGGTACCAGGCGTCGTCGCCCTCCGCGGGCGCCTCGTCGAGGTCCGGTGACTCGGTTCCGTATACGAGACCGGCCAGTTCGGCCTCCGGCTTGGGGGCGGTGAAGAACGTGACGGCGACCATCACGACCGCGCCCGCGACGAACCCGACGATCGCGGAGACGAAGTTGGCGCCCTGGTCGCTCGGGATGTCGATGATGCCCTGCTTGTAGATGACGAAGTAGTTGACCATCGCGGCCGTGGTACCGGCCAGCAGGCCCCAGACACCGGACTTCATCGAGGCGCGCTTCCAGAACATCCCGATGATGAAGACGACGAAGAGCGGGACGTTGAAGAAGGAGAACAGCGTCTGGAGGTAGCTCATGATGTTGGAGAAGCTGGCGGCGATGAACGCCGTGCCGATGGAGGCCAGCACCCCGATCACCGTGATGCCCCGGCCGAAGCGCAGGTAGTACGCGTCCGACTGGTCCTTCTTCACGTACCGCGCCCAGATGTCCGTGGTGAACACGGTGTTGAACGAGGAGACGTTGGCGGCCATGCCCGCCATGAACGCGGCCAGCAGCCCGGTCACCGCGATGCCGAGGACACCGTTGGGCAGCAGCTCCCGCATCAGCAGCGGGATCGCGTCGTTGTACGTGGTGCCGGAGCCCGCGGTGCCGATGTTCGGCACGATCACGGCGGCGACCAGTCCGGGGATCATCACCAGGAAGACGATGAACATCTTCGGGAACGCGGCGATCAGCGGGGTGCGCTGGGCGGCCGAGAGGTTCTTCGCGGACAGGGCGCGCTGCACCTCGGCGAAGTTGGTCGTCCAGTAGCCGAACGAGAGCACGAAGCCCAGACCGAGCACGATCGTCAGCCAGTTGGCGCCGAGCGGGTTGGAGTCACCGATGCCCGTGCCGCCCCAGGCGCTCATGAAGTTCGAGCCGTGGCTCGACGTCAGCGAGTCGCTCAGCCCGTCCCAGCCGCCGACGCGCTTGAGGCCCAGCACGGTCAGCGGGATCAGCGCGGCGAGGATGACGAAGAACTGCAGTACCTCGTTGTAGATGGCGGAGGAGAGTCCGCCGATGGTGATGTAGATCAGGACGAAGAGGCCCGCGACGACGATCGCGACCCACTGCGGCCAGCCGAGGAGGGCTTCCACGACGATCGACAGGGCGTACAGGTTGACGCCCGCGATCAGGACCGCGGAGAAGGCGAAGAGTACGGAGCTCAGCAGGTGTGCCGACTTGTCGAAGCGGTGGAGCAGGAACTCCGGTACGGAGCGGACCTTCGACCGGTAGTAGAAGGGCATCATCACGAGGCCCAGGAAGACCATCGCGGGGATGGCACCGATCCAGTACCAGTGGACGACCGCGACGCCGTACTGGGCGCCGGTCGCCGCCATGCCGAGGATCTCGGTGGCGCCGAGGTTGGCCGCCACGAAGGCCAGACCGGTCACCCAGGCGGGCAGTGACCGTCCGGAGAGGAAGAAGTCGAGGCTCGTCTTCACGCTACGCCGGGCGGCGAAGCCGATGCCGAGAACGACGGCGAAGTAGATCGCCAGGATCGTGTAATCGAGCCCGTTCGTGGGGAGCCGGAGCCCGGATGCCAGAGGGTGCATGGGGGGAACTCGCTTCGTTGCGTGTACTGAACCCGAAGGAAACTACGCCCTTGTGTTCAGAAAATGAACAGTTCCATTGAGCATCTTTGTTTGATTGTGATCGTATGGCCCGAAAACCCGGCCCTAATCCACGAGAACCCCGCGAGGGTCCAACAAATCCTGTCGGTCGGCTGTGCGAGATGCAGCTCGCAACCGGCCGCACTTGGTTGGCCTGGACTCATTGACGCGCCTGTTGATTTGTGGTTCATTGTGTTGGGTTATGTTTGGGAGGAGTCTGGTGAAGAAGACGGTTACGACGCTCGCCGACGGCCGGGAGCTGCTTTATTTCGACAGCCGCGACGACGAGGTCCGGGACGCCGTCGACGGGCGGCCGCTCGACGCCGTGGCGACTTCCTCCGAGATCCGCCGGGACCCCCTGCTGGGGGACAGCGTCGCCGTCGCCTCGCACCGCCAGGGACGTCCGTACCACCCGCCGGCCGACGAGTGCCCGCTCTGCCCGTCCCAGGAGGGGCGGCTCAGCGAGATCCCCGACGACCACTACGACGTCGTCGTCTTCGAGAACCGCTTCCCCTCGCTGGCCGGTGACTCCGGCCGCTGCGAGGTCGTCTGCTTCACCTCCGACCACGACGCCTCGTTCGCGGACCTCACGGAGGAGCAGGCCGGCCTCGTGCTGGAGGCCTGGACCGACCGCACGGCCGAGTTCGCCGGGCTCGACCAGGTCAAGCAGGTGTTCTGCTTCGAGAACCGGGGCGCCGAGATCGGCGTGACGCTCGGCCACCCGCACGGGCAGATCTACGGCTACCCGTTCGTCACCCCGCGCACCGAGCTGATGCTCCGCTCGATGGAGAAGCACCGCGCCGAGACCGGCGGCAACCTCTTCGACGACATCGTCGCCCGCGAGATCGCCGACGGCGACCGGATCGTGCTCTCCGGCGAGCACTGGGTGGCGTTCGTCCCGTACGCGGCCCACTGGCCGTACGAGGTCCACCTCTACCCGCTGCGCCGCATCCCCGACCTGCGGGAGCTCGACGACGCGGAGCGCACGGAGTTCGCACAGGTCTATCTGGAACTCTTGAGGCGGTTCGACCGGATATTCGGCCCCGACCACCCGCCGACGCCGTACATCTCGGCCTGGCACCAGGCACCGTTCGGTATCCCCGACCGGGAGGAGTTCGCTCTCCACCTCGAGCTCTTCACCGTGCGAAGGACCACCAGCAAGCTGAAGTTCCTCGCGGGTTCCGAATCCGGCATGAGTGTGTTCATCAACGATGTGCCGCCGGAGGCCGCGGCCGCGCGACTGCGAGAGGTAGCGAGCGAGTGAGCAAGTCCCCCAAGAAGTACCTGGTGACCGGCGGCGCGGGATACGTGGGCAGCGTGGTCGCCCAGCACCTGCTGGAGGCCGGGCACGCCGTCACCGTCCTCGACGACCTCTCCACCGGATTCCGCGAGGGCGTCCCGGCCGGTGCCGAGTTCATCGAGGGCCGGATCCAGGACGCCGCGAAGTGGCTGGACCCCTCCTACGACGGGGTGCTGCACTTCGCCGCGTACTCCCAGGTCGGGGAGTCCGTCACCGACCCGGAGAAGTACTGGGTCAACAACGTCGGCGGCTCCACCGCGCTGCTCGCCGCCATGCGCGAGGCCGGGGTGCGCACCCTGGTCTTCTCCTCCACCGCCGCCACCTACGGCGAACCCGTCTCCAGCCCCATCACCGAGGCCGACCCGACGGCCCCGACCAGCCCGTACGGCGCCACCAAGCTCGCCGTCGACCACATGATCACCGGCGAGGCGGCCGCCCACGGGCTCGCCGCCGTCTCGCTGCGCTACTTCAACGTGGCCGGGGCCTACGGCGACTGCGGCGAACGGCACAGCCCCGAGTCGCACCTGATCCCGCTGGTCCTCCAGGTCGCCCTCGGGCAGCGCGAGTCGATCTCGGTGTACGGCGACGACTACCCGACCCCCGACGGCACCTGCGTCCGCGACTACATCCACGTCGCGGACCTCGCCGAGGCGCACCTCCTCGCCCTGGACGCCGCCACCTCCGGCGAGCACCTGATCTGCAACCTCGGCAACGGCAACGGCTTCTCGGTCCGCGAGGTCATCGAGACGGTCCGCGAGGTCACCGGCCACCCGGTTCCCGAGACCGCGGCCCCGCGCCGCGGCGGCGACCCGGCCGTCCTCGTCGCCTCCGCCGCCACCGCCAGGGAGCGCCTCGGCTGGCAGCCGTCCCGCGCGGACCTGGCCGGAATCGTCTCCGACGCCTGGACGTTCGCCCGCCGAGAGGAGCCCACCGCACCATGACCGACACCGCCGAGCCGGCCGACACCGTTGAGCCGAGCGCCGTCTCCACCGAGCCGGCCACCGCTTCCACCGAGCTCACCGACTCCTTCACCGAGCTGTACGGGACCGCGCCCGAGGGGGTCTGGGCCGCCCCCGGCCGGGTCAACCTGATCGGGGAGTACACCGACTTCAACGACGGCTTCGTGATGCCGCTCGCGCTCCCGCACACCGCGCGGGCCGCCGTCGCCCGGCGCACGGACGGCGTTCTGCGGCTGCACTCCACCGATGTGCCGGGCGGCGTCGTCCAGCTCCGCGTCGACGAGCTGGCCCCGAACGAGGGCCACGGCTGGGCCGCCTACCCGGCCGGTGTCGTCTGGGCGCTGCGCGAGGCCGGCCACCCGGTCACCGGCGCCGACATCCAGCTGACCTCCACCGTTCCCACCGGCGCCGGGCTCTCCTCGTCCGCCGCCCTCGAAGTGGTCACCGCTCTCGCCCTCGACGACCTGTTCGGGCTCGGGCTCGGCCACGCCGAGCTGGCGGTACTGGCCCAGCGCGCGGAGAACGCCTTCGTCGGCGTCCCTTGCGGGGTCATGGACCAGATGGCCTCCGCCTGCTGCACCGAGGGCCACGCCCTGCACCTGGACGCCCGCGACCTCACCGTCCGGCAGGTCCCCTTCGACCTGGCCGCCCACGGCCTCCAGCTCCTCGTCGTCGACACCCGCGTCAAGCACGCACTCGGTGACGGCGCCTACGCGGAGCGCCGCGCGGCCTGCGAGGAGGGCGCCCGGCTGCTCGGTATCCGCACCCTGCGCGAGCTCCCGTACGAGGGCCTCGGTGCCGGGCTCGACACGCTGGCCGCCGCCGGCGCGGACGAGTCCGTCGTGCGCTGCGTGCGCCACGTGGTCAGCGACAACCAGCGCGTCGAGCAGGTCATCGCGCTGCTCGACGCGGGCGACGTGCGTGCGGCAGGCCCTGTGCTCACGGCGGGCCACGTCTCGCTCCGGGACGATCTGCGGGTCTCCTGCGTGGAGCTGGACCTGGTGGTCGAGGCGGCGAACGCGGCCGGAGCGCTCGGTTCCCGGATGACCGGCGGCGGCTTCGGCGGCTCCGCGATCGTGCTCCTGGAGGAGGCGCAGGCGGACACGGTCACCAAGTCGGTTATGGAGGCGTTCACTTCGGCGGGTTACGCGGCCCCCCGGGTCTTCCCCGCCGTCCCGTCGGCGGGCGCCCACCGGATCGCCTGACCGAGGACGGTTCGAGGACAGAGTCGAGGGCTACCCGCCCAGCCGCTTGGTGAGGGTGAACTCCGTGACGCCCGGCGGGTAGTCCTCGACCCGGCCCGTCACCTCGTAACCCCGCTTCCGGTAGAAGTCCGGGGCCTGGAAGTCCCAGGTCTCCAGCCGGGAGCGGGTGCAGTCCCGGTCGGTGCGGGCCACCCGTTCCGCCTCGGCGAGCAGTCGCGAGCCCAGGCCGCACCCGCGGTGCCCGGGGTCGACCCAGAGCAGGTCCACATGGAGCCAGTGCGCCCAGGTGCGCCCGGTCAGCCCGGCGGCGACCTGCCCGTGGGCGTCCAGCGCCCATACCTCCAGCGGGAGTTCGCGCGCGGCCGGGCCGCCCCGCAGCGCACGGATCTCCGGCGAACCGGCGGTGTTCTCCTCACGGAGCCGTCTGCTCAGCGACTGACGACGCTCTCTGTCCACTTCTGTCTCAAGACGGAACATGCACCACACCCTAAGAGCTGTCCCGCCGCCCAGTTCCGCGAATCCCCTCCCGCCCCGGGCGGCCGCCCGTACGCTGTTGAACAGCACCGGTGGGGGCCGGTGCTGATTCAGGGGTACGAGACAGCCGGGTGCGACACCCGGATGGGGGTGGCGAGTCGGTGCCCGGCGGCGGCCGTGGCACCGCGGTCCGATTCCCCGTTCCGGGTGTCGCACCCGTGCCGGTCCGTCGCTGACGGGGGGCGCACGCTACGGGGCGCCCCAGAACGCACAGCATGGGGGTGCCTGTGGTCCGTATCCGGGTTCTCGTGGTCGACGACCACCGTATTTTCGCCGAATCGCTCGCCGCGGCGCTCGCGGCCGAGCCCGATGTCGACGTCGCGGCGGCGGGCAGCGGCCCGGCCGCGCTGCGCTGCCTGGAGCGGGCGGCCGCGGAGGGGCGCGGCTACGACGTGATGCTGGTCGACGCCGAACTGGGCATCCTGGCCCCGGCGGGCGGCCGCAGGGCCACCGGTCCGGTGGCGGTGCCCGACCCGCCTTCCGGAGCCGGGGCGCAGTCCGACGGCATCTCGCTGGTCGCCGAGGTCCGCGCGAACCGGCCCTCTGTGCGCACGGTGGTGCTCGCGGAGAAGGACGACCCGCGCCGGGCCGCGCTCGCGCTGCAGGCCGGGGCCTGCGGCTGGGTCGCGAAGGACTGCTCGCTCCAGCGGCTGCTCGCGGTCATCCGGGGGGTGCTGCGCGACGAGACGCATCTGCCTCCCGCGCTGCTCACCGGGGTGCTGCGGGAAATGCTGGCGGACCGCAAGCACCGCAGCGAGAGCGAGCAGCTCGTCGAGTCGCTGACCCCGCGCGAGCGCGAGGTGCTGCGCTGCATGGTGGCCGGGCTCGGCCGCAAGGCGGTGGCGGAGCGGCTGTTCCTCTCGCCGCACACGGTGCGTACGCATATGCAGAACGTACTGGGCAAGCTGGGGGTGCACTCGACGCTGGCGGCGGTCGCGCTGGCCAGACGGGCGGGCGTGGGCCCGGCCGATCCGGAGGCGGGTCAGCAGCCCGGACAGGCCCTAGGGGATGTTGTCGAAAGGGGCAGTCAACTGGCGTAGCAGTCCGGCCAGTTCGCCGCGCTGTTGGCGGGAGAGCTCGCCCAGGATGGCGCGCTCCTGGGCGAGCAGCCCGGCCAGCGACTGGTCCGCCTTGTCGCGGCCCTCCGCGGTGAGCCGGACCAGCACCCCTCGGCGGTCGCTCGGGTCGGGGAGCCGTTCGACGAGGTTCTTCTTGGTCAGCCGGTCGATGCGGTTGGTCATGGTGCCCGAGGTGACCAGGGTCTGGGTGAGCAGCTGGCCGGGGGAGAGCTGGTACGGGTCACCGGCGCGCCGCAGCGACGTGAGGACGTCGAACTCCCACGGCTCCAGGTTGTGCTCGGAGAAGGCGATCCTGCGGGCCCGGTCGAGGTGGCGGGCCAGCCGGGAGACGCGACTGAGGACCTCAAGCGGTTCCACGTCGAGGTCGGGGCGCTCTCGGCGCCATGCAGCGACCAGCCGGTCTACCTCGTCCTCCATGTGGATCAGTGTAGAGGGTCTGTCGACATGAAGTCTCTTGAATTCGAGTCTCTTGCATTCAAGTGTCTTGACATCAAGATAGTTTCGGGATGATCCTGGCCCCATGACCGCACCGATCTGGGATCCGCAGCAGTACCTGCGCCACGCGGACCACCGCACCCGCCCCTTCCGCGATCTGCTGGCCCGCGTCCCCCCGCTCCCGGGCGCCCCCGCCCCCCGGATCGCCGACCTCGGCTGCGGAGCCGGCAACGTCACCGCACTGCTGGCCGAACGCTGGCCCGGCGCCCGGATCACCGGCTACGACAACTCCCCGCAGATGCTGGAACGGGCCCGCGCCCACGCCACCGCCCTGCTGGACTTCGCGGAGGCCGACGCCGCAACCTGGACCCCCGACGAGCCCCACGACCTCATCGTCTCCAACGCCCTGCTCCAGTGGGTGCCCCGCCATGCGGAGCGCTTCCCCGACTGGCTGGACGCCCTGGGTCCCGGCGGCACCCTCGCCTTCCAGGTGCCCGCCAACTTCGGCCAGCCCAGCCACGTCCTGATGCGCGAACTGGCCGCCTCCCCGCGCTGGCGCTCCCGGCTGGGCGGCCTGCTGCGCCACGCCGACGCGGTGCTCAGCCCCGCCGGCTACCTGGACCGGCTCACCGGCCCCGGCCGTACCCCGGACGTCTGGGAGACCACCTACCTGCACCTGCTGCCCGGCGAGGACGCCGTCCTCGACTGGGTGAAGGGCACCGGCCTGCGCCCCGTCCTCACCGCCCTGGCCGATGACGAGGAGGCCCGGAGCGCCTTCCTCACCGAATACCGCGACCTGCTGCGCACCGCGTACCCGGCGGGCCCGCACGGCACCGTCTTCCCGTTCCGCCGTATCTTCGCCGTCACCCACCGGGAGAAGTGAGCGAGCGACCGGCGGCCGGGGCGGAAGCGGTTCAGCGATGGATCAAGGTGTCAGCTCTTGCGGTGGCCTATCAGCCGGGGCTTCGACTCCAGGTTCTCCAGCCCGTGCCAGGCCAGATTCACCAGATGCGCCGCCACCTCGGCCTTCTTCGGCTTACGGGTGTTCACCCACCACTGCCCGGTCAGCGCCACCATGCCGACCAGCGCCTGCGCGTACAGCGGAGCCAGCTTCGGATCGAAGCCCCGGGCCTTGAACTCCAGCCCCAGGATGTCCTCCACCTGGGTGGCGATATCGCTGATGAGTGAGGCGAACGTGCCGGTCGACTGGGCGACCGGCGAATCACGCACCAGAATCCGGAAGCCGTCCGTGTAGGTCTCGATGTAGTCCAGCAGGGCGAACGCCGCCTGTTCCAGCAGCTCACGCGGGTGACCGGCGGTGAGTGCGGTGTTCACCATCTCCAGGAGCTGGCGCATCTCCCGGTCCACCACCACCGCGTACAGCCCCTCCTTGCCGCCGAAGTGCTCGTAGACCACCGGCTTGGAGACCCCGGCGCGCGCCGCGATCTCCTCCACCGAAGTGCCCTCGAACCCCTTGTCGGCGAAGAGGGTGCGACCGATGTCCAACAGTTGCTCGCGGCGTTCCTTGCCCGTCATCCGCACCCGGCGGGCCCGCCGGGTGGAGGGTGCGCGGGATTTCTCGCTGCCTGTGCTTCCGTCGGTCGACACATCGTCAATCATGCCGCGTCGGCCTCCGCCGGGTGGCGCCGGGACTCGATACGGGCGGAGTCGGGCCAGCGCACATCCGTAGCCCAGCCCAGTTTCTCGAACCAGCGGATCAGCCGGGCACTCGAATCGATCTGACCGCGCATCACGCCGTGCCGTGCGCTCGTCGGGTCCGCGTGGTGCAGGTTGTGCCAGGACTCACCGCACGAGAGGACCGCCAGCCACCACACGTTGCCGGACTTGTCACGGGACTTGAACGGGCGCTTGCCGACCGCGTGGCAGATCGAGTTGATCGACCACGTCACGTGGTGCAGCAGCGCGACCCGGACCAGGGAGCCCCAGAAGAACGCCGTCGCCGCCCCCCACCACGACATCGTGACCAGACCGCCGACCAGCGGCGGGATCGCCAGCGAGAGGATCGTGAAGGACAGGAAGTGACGCGAGATCCCGCGGATCGCGGGGTCCCTGATCAGATCGGGGGCGTACTTCTGCTGCGGCGTCCGCTCCTCGTCGAACATCCATGCGATGTGTGCCCACCACAGCCCCTTCATCAGGGCCGGCAGCGTCTCACCGAAACGCCACGGGGAATGCGGATCGCCCTCGGCGTCCGAGAAGCGGTGATGCTTGCGGTGATCGGCCACCCAGCGCACCAGGGGACCCTCCACCGCGAGCGAACCGGCCACGGCCAGGGCGATACGGAGCGGACGCTTCGCCTTGAACGAGCCATGGGTGAAATAGCGGTGGAAGCCGATCGTGATGCCGTGGCAGCCGATGAAGTACATCGCCACCAGCAGACCCAGATCGAGCCAGCTGACACCGCGGCCCCAGGCCAGCGGCACCGCCGCGACCAGAGCCAGGAACGGCACGACGATGAACAGCAGAAGCGCGAACTGCTCGATCGACCGCTTGTTGTCCCCGCCGAGCGTGGCGGAGGGAGGACTGTCGGCCGCCGGAGCGGCCTCGATCACATCGGGGCTGGTCTTCATGGGGAGTCCCCTGTGGGTGAGAACGCGACGGAATGCGTGGGCTACGCATCCGTAACCTACGGCGTCGTAAGTATGGCAGTCCGGAGCCCCGCCACAAGAGGGAGCGGCCGGCCTCGCACGGAGTGGCGTCATACGGGGTAGGGGACAGAACGCGTACCCCGACGGGCACCCGTCTTGAAGTGCGGACACCTGTCGGGGCGCGAACAGCACCCAAAGCACGGACACCTATCCTGGAGAGGTCGGACAGCGCGGTCCGCACTCTGCTTTCCCGGGGGTGGCGTGGCACCCGCTGCCAGCCGCGGGCCCCGGATCCCGTGCTCAACCACTGCAAGGAGCCGCACACTGTGAGCAGTGCCGACCAGACCCCTGCCGCCAGCCCCGAGCTGCGCGCCGACATCCGCCGCCTCGGCGACCTCCTGGGCGAGACCCTCGTACGCCAGGAGGGCCAGGATCTCCTCGACCTCGTCGAACGGGTCCGCGCCCTGACCCGCACCGACGGGGAGGCCGCGGCCGAACTCCTCGGTGACACGGACCTGGAGACCGCCGCACAGCTCGTGCGCGCCTTCTCCACCTACTTCCACCTCGCCAACGTGACCGAGCAGGTCCACCGCGCCCACGAGATGCGCGACCGGCGCGCCGCCGAGGGCGGACTCCTCGCCCGCACCGCCGACCGGCTCAAGGACGCGGACCCAGAGCACCTGCGCGAGACCGTCAAGAACCTGAACGTACGGCCCGTCTTCACCGCGCACCCCACAGAGGCCGCGCGGCGCTCCGTACTCAACAAGCTCCGCCGCATCGCCGCACTGCTGGAAACCCCCGTCATCGAGGCCGACCGGCGCCGCCAGGACATCCGGCTCGCCGAGAACATCGACCTCATCTGGCAGACCGACGAGCTGCGCGTCGTCCGCCCGGAGCCCGCCGACGAGGCCCGCAACGCCATCTACTACCTCGACGAACTCCACGCCAACGCCGTGGGCGACGTCCTGGAGGACCTGGCCGCGGAGCTGGAGCGCGTCGGCGTCGAACTGCCCGCCGGCACCCGCCCCCTCACCTTCGGCACCTGGATCGGCGGCGACCGCGACGGCAACCCCAACGTGACGCCCGCCGTCACCTGGGAGGTGCTGATCCTCCAGCACGAGCACGGCATCACCGACGCCCTCGAACTCGTCGACCAGCTGCGCGGACTCCTCTCCAACTCCATCCGCTACACCGGAGCCACCGACGAGCTCCACGCCTCCCTCCGGGCCGACCTGGAAGCCCTCCCCGAGATCAGCCCCCGCTACAAGCGGCTGAACGCGGAGGAGCCCTACCGCCTCAAGGCCACCTGCATCCGGCAGAAGCTCGTCAACACCCGCGAGCGCCTCGCCTCCGGCACCCCGCACCGCCCCGGCTGCGACTACCTCGGCACCGCCGAACTCATCGCCGACCTCGCCCTCATCCAGACCTCGCTGCGCGAGCACAAGGGCGCCATCGTCGCCGACGGCCGGATGGACCGCACCATCCGCACCCTCGCCGCGTTCGGCCTCCAGCTCGCCACCATGGACGTACGCGAACACGCCGACGCCCACCACCACGCGCTCGGACAGCTCTTCGACCGCCTCGGTGAGGAGTCCTGGCGCTACGCCGACATGCCGCGCGACTACCGGCAGAAGCTCCTCGCCAAGGAGCTCCGCTCCCGCCGCCCGCTCGCCCCGACCCCGGCCCCGCTCGACGCCGCCGGCGAGAAGACCCTCGGCGTCTTCCACACCATCAGCCAGGCCTTCGAACGCTTCGGCCCCGAGGTCATCGAGTCCTACATCATCTCGATGTGCCAGGGCGCCGACGACGTCTTCGCCGCCGCCGTCCTCGCCCGCGAGGCCGGCCTCCTCGACCTGCACGCCGGCTGGGCCAAGATCGGCATCGTCCCGCTCCTGGAGACCACCGACGAGCTCAAGGCCGCCGACGTCATCCTCGACGAGATGCTCGCCGACCCCTCCTACCGCCGCCTCGTCTCGCTCCGCGGCGACGTCCAGGAGGTCATGCTCGGCTACTCCGACTCCTCCAAGTTCGGCGGCATCACCACCTCCCAGTGGGAGATCCACCGCGCCCAGCGCCGGCTCCGTGACGTCGCCCACCGCTACGGCGTACGCCTGCGCCTCTTCCACGGCCGAGGCGGCACCGTCGGCCGAGGCGGTGGCCCCTCGCACGACGCGATCCTCGCGCAGCCCTGGGGCACCCTGGAGGGCGAGATCAAGGTGACCGAGCAGGGCGAGGTCATCTCCGACAAGTACCTCATCCCCGCGCTCGCCCGCGAGAACCTGGAACTGACCGTCGCGGCCACCCTCCAGGCCTCCGCGCTGCACACCGCGCCCCGCCAGTCCGACGAGGCACTGGCCCGCTGGGACGCGGCCATGGACACCGTCTCCGACGCCGCCCACGCCGCGTACCGCAAGCTGGTCGAGGACCCCGACCTGCCGACGTACTTCCTCGCCTCCACCCCGGTGGACCAGCTCGCCGACCTGCACCTGGGCTCGCGGCCCTCCCGCCGCCCCGGCTCCGGTGTCTCGCTCGACGGACTGCGCGCCATCCCCTGGGTCTTCGGCTGGACCCAGTCCCGGCAGATCGTCCCCGGCTGGTTCGGCGTCGGCTCAGGCCTCAAGGCCCTGCGCGAAGCCGGTCTCGACACCGTCCTCGAAGAGATGCACGAACACTGGCACTTCTTCCAGAACTTCCTCTCCAACGTCGAGATGACCCTCGCCAAGACCGACCTGCGCATCGCCCGCCACTACGTCGACACCCTCGTCCCCGACGAGCTCAAGCACGTCTTCGACACCATCGAGGCCGAGCACGCGCTGACCGTCAGCGAAGTCCTCAAGATCACCGGCAACACCGAACTGCTCGGCACCAGCCCGGTGCTCCAGCAGACCTTCGCCATCCGTGACGCCTACCTGGACCCGATCTCCTACCTCCAGGTATCCCTGCTGGCCCGCCAGCGCCAGGCCGCAGAACGCGGCGAGGAGCCCGACCCGCTGCTCGCCCGCGCCCTGCTGCTCACCGTCAACGGTGTGGCCGCCGGACTCCGTAACACCGGCTGATCGAGAGCCGTCGCGGGTGCGGTCCCGTCACAGGGCGAAGAACGTCGCCACCAGCAGGACCGCACCCGCGATCCCGGCACCCCACGCGATCCGGGGCAGCCGCATCCCCCCACCGATCACCAGCGCCGCGAGCACCAGCGCGCCGCCCAGCGGCACCCACGCGTGCAGAAGACCCGGCGTGCCCGTGCGCACCACCTCGAACGTGCCCGGCTTCACGACGACCGGGAAACGGTCCCCCTTCTTCGCCGCCACGGACTTGTCCACCGACACCCGGGACCGCCCGGAACCGTCGTCCGAGGGCACATAGGGCCCCGTACACACCTCGCTGCCGCAGCCGGTGACCGTCATCGTGCCGTGCTCACGTCCCTTGGCCAGCACGATGTGCTGCGCCGAGTCCCACGAGGCCAGCACCCCCGCCACCAGCAACAGCAGGACGACGCAGCCGAGAGCCGCGGTGCGGCCGTGGTGCAGGGCACGTTGGGAGGAGCTGCGCTTCATGGGGGCCGATCCTTGGCCAGCGCCCCACGCCCGGTCAAGCCGTGGCTGAAAACAGCCCGATTACCGGCAGGTATGTCGGATTCGCCGCAGGATTCTCCGCTGTCGCTGCTCAGGAGTTGTACGCGCTCTGCGCGCGCTCCAGACCCTCCGCCAGCAGGCACTCCACCGAATCCGCCGCCCGGTCCACCAGGAAACCCAGCTCCTTGCGCTCCGTGGACGAGAAGTCCTTCAGAACGAAATCGGCAACCTGCATCCGGCCGGGCGGACGCCCGATCCCGAACCGGATCCGGTGGTAGTCGGGCCCCATCGACTTCGTCATCGACTTCAGCCCGTTGTGACCGTTGTCGCCACCGCCCAGCTTCAGCCGCAGCGACCCGTAATCGATGTCCAGCTCGTCATGGATCGCCACCACATGGTCGAGCGGCACCTTGTAGAAGTCGCGCAACGCCGTCACCGGGCCGCCCGACAGGTTCATGTACGACATCGGCTTCGCCAGCACCACCCGGCGGCTCAACGGCCCCGGCGGACCCATCCGGCCCTCCAGCACCTGCGCCTGGGCCTTCGGCGCCCGCTTGAACTTCCCGCCGATCCGCTCCGCGAGCAGGTCGGCCACCATGAAGCCCACGTTGTGCCGGTTCGCCGCGTACTCGGGACCGGGATTGCCCAGGCCCACGATCAGCCAGGGGTCGGTGGCGTCGGACATCGCGCTGGGTCTCCTCGCGTACGGCGGGTGGCGGACAGAAAGACGGGGCAGCGGCTCCCCTCACGGGGATCCGCCGCCCCTCAGTCAAGCAGGTGGGACGGGGGAGGCTCAGAGGCTGCCGTGTGACCTCTGATCGGGCGGCCTCTCAGGCCTCGGCGCCCTCGGTCTCGGCGGCGTCCGCGGACGGCTCCTCGGCCTGGGCGGAGACGACCTGGAGCACGACAGCGTCCTCGTCGCCGGCCAGCACGGAGCCCTTGGGCAGCGGGATGTCCTTGGCGAGGATCGACGCACCGGCGTCCAGGCCCGCGATGGAGACCGTGACGGACTCGGGGATGTGAGTGGCCTCGGCCTCGACGAGCAGGGTGTTCTGGACGTACTCCAGCAGGTTGCTGCCCGGGGCCAGCTCGCCCTCGACGTGCACCGCGACCTCGACCTCGACCTTCTCGCCGCGCTTCACGGTCAGCAGGTCGACGTGCTCGATGTTGCCCTTGAGGGCGTTGCGCTGCACGGCCTTCGGGATGACCAGCGCGTCCTTGCCGTCGATCTCCAGACCGATCAGCACGTTGGCGGTACGGAGCGCGAGCTGCAGCTCGTGGGCCGGCAGCGTGATGTGGACGGCCTCGGCGCCGTGGCCGTAGATGACGGCGGGGACGAGGTTGGCGCGACGGGTGCGGCGGGCAGCGCCCTTGCCGAACTCGGAACGGACCTCGGCGTTGAGCTTGATCTCGGCCATGACTGCACTCCTCGTAAGGTGACAAAAACTGCGGAAGGTCACCCGGCCCACGACAGGCCTGCTACGAAGAGCGCGTCGATAACGGACCGCCGTACCTATGAGTACGGCCTCCCTCGCCGAGCAACTCGCTGAGTCTACCCGGCGGGGAGGCCGCACCCCAAAGTGGATCTTCTGTGACGCTTTCCCCTGTGACGCTTTCCCCGGAGGGAACCGCCTACTGCTCCTCGAAGAGGCTCGTCACCGAACCGTCCTCGAAGACCTCGCGCACCGCGCGGGCGATCGTCGGCGCGATGGAGAGCACCGTGATCTTGTCGAGCTCCAGCTCACCCGGCGTCGGCAGGGTGTCCGTGAACACGAACTCGCTCACCTTGGAGTTCTTCAGCCGGTCCGCCGCCGGGCCGGACAGCACACCGTGCGTGGCCGTCACTATGACGTCCTCCGCACCGTGCGCGAACAGCGCGTCCGCGGCGGCGCAGATCGTGCCACCCGTGTCGATCATGTCGTCGACCAGGACACAGACCCGGCCCTCGACGTTGCCCACGACCTCGTGGACGCTGACCTGGTTCGGCACGTCCTTGTCGCGGCGCTTGTGCACGATCGCCAGCGGGGCGTCCAGCCGGTCGCACCAGCGGTCCGCGACCCGGACCCGGCCCGCGTCCGGCGAGACGATCGTCAGCTTCGAGCGGTCGACCTTCGCACCGACGTAGTCGGCCAGGATCGGCAGCGCGAAGAGGTGGTCGACCGGACCGTCGAAGAAGCCCTGGATCTGGTCGGTGTGCAGGTCGACGGTGAGGATGCGGTCCGCACCCGCCGTCTTCATCAGGTCCGCGATCAGCCGGGCCGAGATCGGCTCGCGGCCGCGGTGCTTCTTGTCCTGACGGGCGTAGCCGTAGAACGGCACGATCACGGTGATGGAGCGGGCCGACGCGCGCTTCAGCGCGTCCAGCATGATCAGCTGCTCCATGATCCACTTGTTGATCGGAGCCGTGTGGCTCTGGATCAGGAAGCAGTCGGCGCCGCGGGCGGACTCCTGGAAGCGGACGTAGATCTCACCGTTGGCGAAATCGAAGGCCTTCGTCGGCACGAGGCCCACACCCAACTGGTGCGCAACCTCCTCGGCCAGCTCGGGGTGGGCGCGGCCGGAGAAGAACATCAGTTTCTTCTCGCCGGTCGTCTTGATCCCGGTCACAGCACAGTCTCCTCAGACGTGTTCCTGGCGCTGCACGCAGATGTCCCGATGTGCAACGAGCCAGCCGAAATGGGGTGAGCATCTATCACGGTACGCCGTGCGCGACGCACCTGATTCCGGTCAGCTTTCGCCGCCGGCCTCCTCCGACGCGGCCTGAGCCGCCTGCGCGGCCGCGCTGCCCGGACGCTTCCGGGCCACCCAACCCGCGATATTCCTTTGCTGGCCACGGGCCACGGCCAGCGAACCGGACGGCACGTCCTTCGTGATGACAGAGCCGGCCGCGGTGTAGACACCGTCCCCGACCGTGACAGGCGCCACAAACATATTGTCCGACCCGGTACGGCAGTGAGAGCCGATCGTCGTGTGGTGCTTGGCCACACCGTCGTAGTTCACGAACACGCTCGCGGCACCGATGTTGGTGTGGTCACCGATCGTCGCGTCACCGACGTACGACAGATGCGGAACCTTCGTGCCCTCACCGATCGTGGCGTTCTTCATCTCCACGTACGTACCGGCCTTCGCCTTGGCGCCCAGCCTCGTCCCCGGCCGCAGATACGCGTACGGGCCGACCAGCGCACCCGCGCCCACCTGCGCCCCGTCCGCCACCGTGTTGTCCACCCGGGCGCCCGCGTGCACGACGGTGTCCGTCAGCCGCGAGTTCGGGCCCACCTCGGCGTCCTCTCCGAGGTGCGTCGACCCCAGCAGTTGCGTACCCGGGTGCACGATCGCGTCCCGCTCGTACGTCACCGTCACGTCGATCAGCGTCGACGCCGGGTCCACCACGGTCACCCCAGCCGTCATCGCCCGCTCCAGCAGCCGCTGGTTCAGCAGCCGGCGGGCCTCCGCCAGCTGCACCCGGTTGTTGATCCCGAGGATCTCCCGGTGGTCCCCGGCGACCGAGGCGCCGACCCGGTGCCCCGCCTCGCGCAGGATCGACAGCACATCGGTGAGGTACTCCTCGCCCTGGCTGTTGTCCGTGCGCACCTTGCCGAGCGCGTCCGTGAGGAGCTGCCCGTCGAACGCGAACACCCCGGAGTTGATCTCCCGGATCGCGCGCTGCGCCTCGGTGGCGTCCTTGTGCTCGACGATCTCGGTGACCGCGCCGGTCGCCGCGGACCGGACGATCCGTCCGTACCCGGTGGCGTCCGGGACCTCGGCGCTGAGCACGGTGACCGCGTTGGCGTCGGCGGTGTGGGTGGCGGCGAGCGCGGCGAGCGTCTCACCGGACAGCAGCGGGGTGTCGCCGCAGACCACGATGACGGTGCCCTCGACGGTCCCGCCCAGCTCGTCGAGCCCGACGCGCACGGCGTTCCCGGTGCCCTTCTGCTCGGCCTGGTAGGCGGTGCGCACCTGGGCGTCCGCGGCGGTGAGGTGTGCGGTGACCTGCTCGCTCGCGTGGCCGACGACCACGACGAGGTGCTGGGGTGCCAGCTCGCGGGAGGCCGCGACGACATGTCCGACGAGCGAGCGTCCGGAGATCTCGTGCAGAACCTTGGGGGTCTTCGACTTCATGCGGGTGCCCTCACCCGCTGCGAGGACGACGACGGCTGCCGGGCGTTCGGAGCTCACGGATTGGCCCTTCGGCTTCGGGTGGTGGACATCCGCAGGATACCGGGGGGTGTTCGACCGGGCATGAGTGCGGGCCCCGACCGCTTGGGTCGGGGCCCGCTGTAAGGGCTCCCGGGGAAGGAATCGAACCCTCATTCAATGGACCAAAACCATTTGTCCTGCCTTTAGACGACCCGGGATAGTTTTACCCTTATGCCCGAATTTGCGGTTCGGGTGAAAGCGCAGCACCTACTATGCCGTACCACCAGCCCTCGATGCGACGGTAAAGGTCAGCGCTTCGCAGTACATGGATCGCAAGGCAACCTCGGTAGTTTTCACCGACGTTCTTCCGGACGGTGAGGGGCTGGTGCTTCTTCAGGGTCGTCTTGCCGAACCGTGAGCTGTCGGCACCTGTGTGTTCCACCCGGAACCGCTCGGCTTCGGCCACGTCTGCGGTCTCGTGGATGTTCACATGGAACTTGAGCTGCTCGGACGTGAAGCCGAGTAGGCGCAGCCAGGCGAGGAAGACGCCGATCACGTCGGGGTCGCTGTTGATGAAGGAGACGCGTTCCGATCGGCGGTAGCTCTTGGATTTGGTCCCCTCCGCCCAGTAGAGCGCCACGCCCACCAGGAACAGTTCACGGTCACTCAGTGAAGCGGTTTCCCGACGGGCCGATTCCCTTGTCTGCAGGCGCTCGGTCTCACGCCGGTGGAGTGTTGCCTCCCAGCCGCGCCGCGCGATGGCGGAGGCGTCCTCCCTGCTGCGTCGAGGCGGTTTCGGCAGATCCCGCACCCATGACGAGATGGAACCCTTCGAGCACCCCAACTCCACCTGGATCTGGTCGTATGTCTTTCCCTCCAGCCGCAGCTCTCGCGCCCTGGCCCGCAGGTCGTCCTTGGCGTTGGGTCGCTCGGTCCACTCGGGGGCGGGCTCGCCCTCCAGTAGGCGGTTGAGGAGGACGTTGTTGTGGAGCTGGAGCCGGTCGCGGATCTGGCGGCGGCTGAGGCCCTCCTGTCGCAGCACGACCGCTTGCCTCCGGAGCCCCTCGAAATCCGCGTACTTGCTGGTGATTTCCGTCATGGGACAAGGGTTGTCCGGAATCCGGACGTCCGGGTCGAATGGGTGGTCGATTCGCCATTTCGGGCGATCGTCGATCGTTTCGTCTCCGTTCGAACGTGCGACGTGCTGTCCGGGTCACCCGAAAACGAGGTGCGCCCGCCCGTACGCTGGATGCCATGACCGCAACGGGGGCAGACCGGGAAGCGGCGGGACCGACCACCCGCGGCTACTGGTGGTGGGAACGGCGACGGAGTGTCGCTCTGGATGTGGGACTGGCGCTGTTCTCGGCGCTGGAGTGTGCGCTGGAAGGGGTGGAATTCGCGGGGGACACCGGGCTGCCGGTGCCTCTGGGGGTGGTTTTCGGGTTCTTGGCGGGGGCCGTGCTGCTGGTCCGCCGGCGGTGGCCGATCGCCGTGGTGCTGGTGTCCGTCGCCACGACGCCGGCCGAGATGGGCTTCCTGATGGGCCTGGTCGGCCTGTACACGCTGGCCGCGTCCGACGTGCCACGGCGGATCACCGTGGTGCTGATGAGCATGTCGCTGGTCGGCACGTTCATCGTCACGTACGTACGGCTGCGGCAGGGGGTGTCGGCCAGCGCCGACTTCGGGCCGGGCGACTGGTACGTCCCGATGCTGTCCCTCTTCATGGCGGTGGGGCTCACCGCGCCGCCCGTGCTGTTCGGCCTCTACATAGGGGCCAGGCGCCGGCTGATGGAGAGCCTGCGGGAGCGGGCCGACTCGCTGGAGCGGGAGCTGTCGCTGCTCGCGGACCGGGCCGAGGAGCGGGCCGAGTGGGCGCGTACCGAGGAGCGGACCCGGATCGCCCGCGAGATGCACGACGTGGTCGCCCACCGGGTGAGCCTGATGGTCGTGCACGCCGCGGCGCTCCAGGCCGTCGCACCCAAGGACCCGGCGAAGGCGGTGCGCAACGCGGCGCTCGTCGGTGACATGGGGCGCCAGGCGCTGACCGAACTGCGCGAGATGCTCGGGGTGCTGCGCACCGGGGAGCCGATGGTGGCGCGGGTGACGAAGGTGCCGCTCGCCTCCGTCGGCCGGACGGCCCCGGTCGCGGCGGAGGACGGGCCCCGGCTGGACGAGGTGGAGACGCTCGTCGGGGAGTCACGGGCGGCGGGGATGACGGTGGAGCTCTCGGTGGAGGGCGAGACGCGGCCGTACCCGCCCGAGGTCGAGCAGACGGCGTACCGGGTCGTGCAGGAGGCCCTGACGAACGTGCACAAGCATGCGGCCGGCGCCAAGACCTGGGTGCGGCTGGCGCACCGGGGCGCGGAGGTCGCCATGCAGGTGGAGAACGGCCCGTCCGACTCGGCCACGGCGGACGCGGGGCTGCCCAGCGGCGGCAACGGGCTCGTGGGCATGCGGGAGCGGGTGCTCGGTCTGGGCGGGGTCTTCGTCTCCGGGCCGACGGACGCGGGCGGCTTCCGGGTCTCCGCGGTGCTGCCGGACGCCTCCGGCCCGGCGGGCTGACACCCGCGCCGGACGGGCTGGACGGGGGCGGCCCCGCTTCGGTCAGGCCGAGGTCAGGCGTTCCGGCTGGGCGCCGGTGACCAGGGTGGACAGGGCCCGGTCGATGTCGGGGCCGAGGTACCAGTCGCCGGTGTGGTCGACGCTGTAGATCCGCCCCTCCGTGTCGATCGCGAGCACCGCCTGCCCGTCCCCCTCCTCGCCCAGCGGGGCGACCTCGGTCTCCAGGGCGCGGCCCAGGTCCGCCAGGGTCCGGGCCAGGTGCAGTCCGCGCAGCGGGTCGATCCGCACGGTCGCGGGCGCGATCTGGCGGCCGGGTGCGGTGGGGGTGAGGTGGAGGCCGCCGAATTCGGCCCAGGCCTCCACGGCCGAGGGGAAGACGGCGTGCTGGTGGCCGGCCGGTGAGGCGTGCGAGCGCAGCGCGTCGGCCCACTCCTCGGCCTGCCGGATGTCCCAGCGGCCGGGCTGCCAGCCGGCGGCGCGCAGGACGGCGTCGACGGCGACGGGGAAGCGGGTGGAGGCCTGGCGGTCGTGGTTCGCCGGGTTCGCTTGTTCGGGGAGGTCGTGTCGGTCGGCCATGGGGGCGCGGTCAGCCCTTCTCTGCGGTGGTCGCCGCTCCGGTGGTGGTGAGGTCGACGGGTCGTACGCCGAAGTGGGCGAGCATCACCGAGCAGGAGCGGCAGGGCGGTGCGTAGCTGCCGTGCAGGGGGTCGCCGTCCTCGCGGATCCGGCGTGCGGTGAGCCGGGCGTGCTTGAGCGCGCGGCGGGCCTCGCCGTTGGTGAGGGGTTTGCGCTGGGCGCGCTTGGAGCGGCCGGCCTCGGCGGCGGTGAGGTGTCGGGAGAGCAGTATCGCTTCGGGGCAGCGGCCGGTGAAGCGTTCCCGCTGGCCGCTGGTGAGGGTGTCCAGGAAGTCCTGGACGAGGTGGTGCAGTACGGGTGCCTGGTCGCCCTTGCCCGCGGTGCAGGTGAGTGTGTCGCCGCGGACGGACAGCGCTGCGGCCACCGCCGGCAGGATGCCGTCGCGGCGGTGGGTGAGGCGGGGTGCGTGGCTGGTCGCTGTGCTGCTCCAGCTGAGTCGTGGGTCCCCGGATGTGACGGTGTGTGCAGAGTGTGCGGTGTGCATGGTGCGTTGTCCCTCCCGTGCCCGCAGCGGCCGCTGCCGAATGTGCACGCCCCCGTGTATGCGGGTGACAGCCTGCCAAATGTGTCGGGTCGTGTGAAAGCTGGGTCGGGAAAACGTGTGTGCGTGTCGCCCGATGGTGGCCCGGCCGTCGCTCATCCGGCACAGCGTTGTGACGGTTCGTGACGAAAATGTTCGGGGGTCGGTGGGGCGGGACCCGTCCTTGCGGCACCGCATAGGCTGTGCCTGGACCGCCCCCATGGGCAGGTCGGTCCTCATCAGCCAGACGCAGCAGGGGGCAACCGCCATGACGACAGGTCGGCTCGGGCAGCAAGCCGCGCCACCGAACGGGGCCTACGCCGGGCAGCTCGTGCACTTCCCGGATCCTGTCCGGGCGTCCCGCCACCCCAGAGGTGTGCGCATGGACGGGAACGGGTGTCCGGAGTTCGCGCCGTACGCGCGCGCCGCCGCCGAGATCGCGGAGCCCCCGCAGGGCTTCGGCGTCGACGAACTGCGGCTCACGGACTACGTGTCGGCGAACGCGGCACTGGCGGCCAGTGGGCATGAGCTGTGGGACACGATTCCGGCGGTGGCCACCCCGCACGGCTGGACCTGGCACCACGTGCCGGACGGCCGGCGGATGGAGCTGGTCCCGGTCGAGGTGAAGGCGCTGCTGCGGCACCACGGCGGTCTGGCGACGACCGCGGTGGACCAGAACAAGCGGGGTACGCGTCCGCTCCAGGAGACCCGGCCCGCCCACTTCCGGCTCCCGAAGGGGGCCGTGGCGGTGAGCGAGCAGCAGATCCAGGGTGTCGAGGAGGACCTCGGTTACCGGTTGCCGGGTGCGTACCGCACGTTCCTGAAGGCGGCCGGCGGTTCGGCCCCGGTGGGTGCGGCGCTCGACGCGGAGCTGGGGCTGCTGGTCGACCAGCCGTTCTTCACGGTGCGCGACGAGGCGGCCGTGAACGACCTGGTCTATGTGAACAAGTGTTTGCGGGACCATCTGACCAAGGACTACCTGGGGGTCGGCTTCGTCCAGGGCGGCATCCTCGCGGTGAAGGTCCGGGGCCAGGGCATCGGTTCGGTCTGGTTCTGCGCCTACGACGACGCGCGGGATCAGGACGGCTGGAGTGTCCAGGAGCGGGTGGACCGGCTGCTGTTGCCGTGCGGTGTGGACTTCGACGCCTTTCTCCAGCGCCTCGCGGGCAACCCGCCGGAGCTGGAGACGGTGGCGAACCTGATGGTGGACGGCGGCTTCGCGCGCGCCGTCCCGGTGGAGGGGTGAGCGCGATGGTGACCTTCGCACAGGCGCAGGAGCGCGCGGACGAGTGGGTCAACGGCGACGTTCCGGCGTATCAGCACCGCGAGGTGCGGGTGCGTGAGTTCGAGCTGGGTTTCGTGGTGTGGGCCGAGGACCGGGCGAACGGTCCGGTCTCCGACGGCGGCCGGCAGCGGCTGGTGATCGCCCGGGACAGCGGTGAGGCGACGTTGTGGCCCGGCCTGCCGGTCGGTGAGGTCATCCGGCGGTACGAGGAGGAGTACGGCGCCGCGGCGGTGGCGCAGGCCGCTCCGGAGCCGCCGCAGCGCATCGATCTGAATCAGACGTCGTTCCTGTTGAGCCCGCCGGAGTGGCTCCAGGAGGCGGCGGACAAGCTCGGTATCCCGGACCGGCGGGCGGAGGGTGCGGGGGATCAGGTGCCGCCGCAGGCGTCGCCCCCGGCCGTCCCCGCCACGCCCGCTGTTCCCGCCGCGCCCGCTCCGATCCCCTCTCCCGCGTCTCCTCCCGAGTCCCCTTATTCGTCCGGTCCCGCTGCCCCCGCTGCTCCGTCGGACGGGCGGGGCGCGTACGAGCCCACCGCGTACGAGGGGGTTCAGGCATCCTCGCCGCAGCCGCCGGTGGGGGCCACGCCGTGGGCGGGAACCGATACCAACGCGGGCTCCGACGAGGGGGAGGTGGGGCTGCCGGCCACGGTGTTCGCTCCGCCGCTCTCGGGTGCGGACGACGATGAGGAGCCGCCCAGGGTGGTGTCGGCCGAGGCGCCGACCGCGCTGATGTCCGGGGGCAGCCAGTTGCCCCGGACGGCGGTCGTGCCCGGCCTCGACTCACAGAGCCCCGGACCCCAGGGACCGGGGGCGCCAGGGGCTCCTGGTGTTCCTGGTGCGCCCGGTGCCGCGGACATCTCGCAGGAGGCCACCAGCAAGGCGGCCGTTTCGCCGCGTGGTGCGCGTCCGACTACTCCGCCGCCGCCCGGCGCCCCCGGTGTTCCGGGCGCGCTGCCGGGTGCGCCGGTGCCGCCGCCCTCCGGGCCGGGTGCGCCCGGTGCCCCGGCGGGCGGGTACATGCCGACGCAGCTCGCCCCGCAGCAGGGCCCGCCCGGCGCTCCGCAGCCGCCCGGCCCTCCTGGTCCGCCCGGCCCGCCCGCTCCTCCTGGTGCGACGCCGCCGCCCGGCAGCGACGTGCATCACGCGGCGACGATGTTCGCGACCCCCGCCCAGGTGGGCCCGCCCGGTGCGCCACAGCCTCCCGGCCCGCCCGGTCCGCCCGGCCGGCCCGGTGTCCCCGGCCCGCCGCAGCCGCCCGGTCCGCCCGGCCGGCCCGGTGTCCCCGGCCCGCCGCAGCCGCCCGGTCCGCCCGGCCGGCCCGGTGTCCCCGGCCCGCCGCAGCCGCCCGGTCCGCCCGGTCCGCCCGGTCCGCCCGGTCCGCCCGGTCCGCACGGTCAGCCGGGCCCTCCCGCTCCGCCCGGTCCTCCTGGTCCGCCCGCTCGTCCTGGTGCGACGCCGCCGCCCGGCAGCGACGTGCATCACGCGGCGACGATGTTCGCGACCCCCGCCCAGGTGGGCCCGCCCGGTGCTCCGCAGCCGCCCGGTCCGCCCGGTGGATCGATGGGGGGTGCCCCCGGACAGCTGCCGCCACCCGGTCACACCCCGCCGCCGGCGGCGTACGGGTATCCGCAGGCGCCCCTCGGTCAGCCGACCGTCGGCCCCGGCTACCAGGCCGTGCTGCGCTACCGGGGCCCCGACGGCAGTGAGCAGCAGCTGATCCGGCGTTCGGCGCCGGGCACCCCGCACCCCGAGTGGCAGATGCTGCACGAGCTGCGGGCCATGAACGTACCGCCGCAGCAGGTCATCGAGCTGCACACGGAGCTGGAGTCCTGCGAGCTGCCGGGTGGTTACTGTGCCCGGATGATCCGGGAGACCTGGCCGCAGGTGCGGATCACCAGCGTGGCCCCGTACGGCACCGATCACGCGAGCCGGCAGCAGGGCATGCAGCATCTGCTCACCCATCAGGGCGAGTTGCACCAGGTGGCGGACGGTCCGGCGCGTCCGGCGCCGGTGCGGGCGCCGTTGCCGCAGCTGCCGCCCGCGATGCCGGTGCCGCCGGAGGCGGTCGCGGAGGAGCTGCTCCAGACGTTCGGTCCGCAGGGTGTGCTGCGCTTCGATCAGCGTGCGGTGTCCCGGCAGGGCGTGCCGGAGATCGTGGCGCGGACGCTGGTCTGGGCCGGGCTGCCCGCCGACTTCGGGCCGTTCTTCTGGGCGCAGCCGGGTCAGCCCGTGGTGCCGACGCTGGCCGAGCTGGCGGCGCAGCGTCAGGTGCAGCCCGCGCCCGACGCGGGGTCCTACCTCGTGATGGGTTCGGACTTCGGCCGGGCGATCTGTGTGCAGTACGGGACGGCGAACATCGTGGCCGTGCCGGTGGAGGCGGGGCCCGGCGGGCAGTCGGTGGCGCCGCAGTTCGTGAACACCGGGCTGCCGGAGTTCACCCGCTCGCTGGCCCTGCTGGGCCGGATGTGGCGGCTGCGGTTCGGGCTCAATCCGGAGCAGGCCGGCCGTTGGACGGTCGACTTCCAGGCACAGCTGGTCGCGCTGGACCCGGCGGCGCTGGCGTCGCCGGAGAGCTGGTGGTCGGTGCTGCTGGAGCAGATGTGGGACGGCTTGATCTGATCGTCGAACATCCGTAGCACGTCAGCGGGCGTGGTGCCCCTTCCTGGCAGAATCCCTGCTGGGAACGGGGCACCACGCCTTTGCTGTCTGTGATGCCGGTCGCTTCCGTCCGGAAAGCATCGAAAGGATTCCGACTTCTCAGCCAATTGCCGCATCCTTGACGTATTGCTCGATGGTCGGGCCCGGAGAGTCGGAAAGAGGCGTCAAGGATGAGTTCTGCACCGGTGTCCGCGCACGGCTTCGTCGGCGTGCGCGGACGTGGCTACCGTCCGGAGCAGGTGGACCGCATGGTGGCGGGGCTGTCCGTCGAGCGGGACGAGGCTCAGGAACGGGTGGCGCGGCTGACGGCGCAGGTGGAGACGCTGATCGAGGAGTCGGCCCGGCTGGACGAGGCCGTCGCCGCGCTGGCACCGCAGGACTACGCGTCGCTGGGGGAGCGGGCGCAGCAGATCCTGGCACTGGCCGAGGGCCAGGCGGAGGCGTTGCGGGCGGCCGCGCTGGAGGAGTCGCAGTCCGTGCGGGACGCGGCGGACGCGGCGGCTCGGGCGGTGCGCGAATCGGCCCGTGCGGACGCGGAGGCGTTGCGGGCGGCCGCGACGGACCGGGCGGAGCAGCTGGTGACGTCGGCAGAGGCCGAGGCCGGGGAGGCGCTGACGGCGGCCCGGCAGGAGGCGACGGCGGTGCGCGAGGAGGCGGACGCCGCGATGGAGGCGACCCGCAGCCGGACGGCGAGTGTGCTGGCGCATCAGGAGCAGGAGCACGCCGAGCGCTGGAAGGCGGCCGGGCAGGAGATCGCGGACGCCGAGGCGGCGCAGTCGGCGGAGCACACCGAGCTGACCGGACGGGCGGATGCGCTGCTGGCCGAGGCGCGCCGGGCGCTGGCCGAGGCGGAGGAGGCCGCGCGGCACGGGCAGGAGGACGCGGAGGCGCGGGGTGCGGAGCTGATCGCGGCCGCCCGGGTGCGCGAGGAGCGAGTGGTGCGGGAGACGGAGCGGGTGCTGCGGGAGCACGAGGAGGGGCGCGAGGACGTGCAGGCGCACATGGCGCATGTGCGTAACTCGCTGGCGGCGCTCACCGGGCGGGTGACCCCGGCGGGGGATTGAGACTTCCGGTGAGGAGGGAAGGCCGGGGTCAGGGGCGCGGCCAGGGCTGCTTGGAGAGCTGCTCGATGCCGCTGTTGAAGCGTTTGAGGTAGCCGGCGAACGCGGCGATGTCGTCGTCCGGCCAGTCGTGCATGACCTGGTCCAGGGCGCGTACGACGCGTTCGCGCTCCTGGTCGAGGAGGTCGGCGCCCTTCTCCGTGATGCGGAATTTGCGGGCCATGCCGCCGCCCGGGTCCGCGATGCGTTCGGCCAGCCCGGCGCGGGTCGCTGCCGCGGTCTGGCGGTTGAGGGTGGAGGCGTCGAGGCCGAACGCCTCGCTCAGTTCGCCGTTGGACATGGGGCCCTGGATTTGGATGCGGCTCAGCAGGATGTAGGCGCTGCGGTCCATGAGGGCGTATTTGTGCCGTCCGCCCCTCTGATGGGCGAGGTCGTGCCGCCCGAGCAGCATCTGCTCGTACTCCACTTGGTCCGTGGGCCTGGCCATGTCTCTGCGGCCTCCTGCTCTCCGATGGGCTCGGGATCATGCTCTCACGCGGCGTGCGTCTGACACGTGGTGTGTATGACACATTAGACGTGTGCGATGCACATCGCTATATCGGGCGGGCTGCCCGGCGAACTGTCCAGCGGGCCGTCCTGCGAACGGTCCGGCCGACGTCCGGGCGGACCGGACGACGACCCTTTTAGGAGTTCCTCCTCATGGATGCCCCCAGCCGACAGCCGGAACGGGCGGTGTGGTCGCGACGCTCGCGTTCGCCGGAACCGTGGCGGCCGTCATGCAGACCCTGGTCACGCCGCTCATCGCGGAGCTGCCGCAGCTCCTCAACACGTCCAGCTCCAACGCCACTTGGGTGATCACGGTCACCCTGCTGGTCTAGGCGGTGTGCGTGCCGGTCTCCGGGCGGCTGGGCGACCTGCTGGGCAAGCGCCGGATGCTGCTGGTGTGCTCGGTGCCGTTGTTCATCGGTTCCGTGGTGTGCGCCCTCGCGTCCTCCGTCGTCCCGATGATCATCGGACGCGGTCTGCAGGGCATGGGCATGGGCATGGGCATGGTGCCGCTCGGTATCGCCCTGCTGCGTGACGTGGTGCCGAAGGAGAAGCTGAGCTCCTCCATCGCCCTGGTGAGCGCCTCCCTCGGCATCGGCGGCGCCCTCGGCCTGCCGATCGCCTCCGCGGTCGCCCAGTACGCGAACTGGCGGGTGCTGTTCTGGGGCTCCGCGGCCCTCGCCCTCCCCATCTCCGCACTGATCTGGTTCCTGATCCCGGACGTCCCGGCCGGCGCCAAGGGGCAGCGGTTCGACGTGCCCGGCGCCCTCGGTCTCGCCCTCGGCCTGGTCTGCCTGCTCCTCGCCGTCTCCAAGGGCGCCGAGTGGGGCTGGACCTCCACGACGACGGTCGGCCTGTTCGTCGCCTCCGTCGTGGTGCTGCTGGCCTGGGGATTCTGGGAACTGCGCACCAGGGACCCGCTGGTGGACCTGCGCACCACGGCCCGCCCCCGGGTGCTCATCACCAACATCGCCTCGCTCTTCGTCGGCTTCGGCATGTACGCGGGCATGCTGATCGCGCCGCAGCTGCTGCAGTTCCCCGAGGCCACCGGCTACGGACTGGGCCAGTCGATGCTCGCGGCGGGCCTGTGGATGGCCCCCGGCGGCATCATGATGATGATCGTCTCCCCGCTGGGCGGGAAGCTCACCGACGCCCGCGGGCCCAAGTTCACCCTGATCAGCGGGGTGCTGGTGATCGCGGCTGCCTACGGCCTCGGCATCCTGCTGATGGGCTCCGCCTGGGGCCTGATGCTGTTCCTGATGGTCAGCAGCAGCGGTGTCGGCCTCGCCTACGGCGCGATGCCCGCCCTGATCATGAGCGCGGTCCCGGCGTCCGAGACCGCCGCCGCCAACGGGTTCAACACCCTCATGCGCGCGCTCGGCACCTCGATCGGCGCCGCCGTGATCGGCGCGGTCCTCTCGCAGATGACGACGGAGACGGGCGGCTTCAGCCTCACCTCGGAGGCCGGGTTCCGAACGGGCCTGGTGTTCGGCTGCGCTGTCGCCGTCATCGCGGCGGTGATCTCGACGTTCATCCCGGCCGTCCGCGCTTCGGCCACCGGCGGGAAGACCGACGCGGCCGCCTCGCCGGAGGTGGCCCCGGCCAGGGGCTGACCACGCCCCCCGCTCACCCCTCGCCCAGCGCTGCCGCCTGCCTCTGGAGGGCCCGGACCAGAGCCGTGACCTGGAGGCGGGTGCGGCGGTGGCCGAGCGTGGCCACGCCGATGTGCGCGCCGGAGCCGGTGGCTGGGCCGGGACGGCGCGAGTACTCACCCGCGGTGCGCGGCGGCGAGCCCGAGCTCCGGTTGAGTGCGGAACTGGGCCTCGCCTTCCTGCCCTGGAGCCCGCTGGGCGGCATCACCCGAAGCTCGCTGGACGGCCCGGCGGGCCCGACCTCCGCGGGCACCGCCTTCCACGACATCGCCGCCGATCACCGGGTCAGCCCCCAACAGGTCGCCCTGGCATGGCTGTTGGCCCGCTCCCCGGCGGTGATCCCGGTGCCCGGAGCCAGCCGTCCGGCATCGGTCCAGGACTCGGCGCTGGCCGCCGGGCTCAAGCTGAGCGAGGCGGAGCTGACGCGACTGGAGGGCGCCCGCTAGCGCGACTGCCCCGAAGGGCCCCAAGGGTGTGCACCCTTGGGACCAGTCCCTGACAGGCCCTAGGGGTAGCTCCTTACTTCCGCCCAGGGATCGTTCCTCCCGGCGGAGGACGTGGTCGGTGCCGTCCTCTCCGTAGCGTGTTTCACACACCGCGATTGCGGCAGACCGCAGGGAGCAGGGTGGGGAAAACCCCACCCGAAGACTGCGCTGGGCACCAGCGCGCCGGACCCCCTCGGGCCGACAGGCTTCAGAGCAGACAGCGACCACCCGGCGCAGACGACGACCGCCAGGAGCTGACCGACATAGGAGATAAACCGTGACAACGGCTGTGACCATTCCCAGGCACGAGGGCACTGGAGGGCGTACGGCCGTTGCTGCGCGGGCGCGGCAGGTCGTCAAGGCGTACGGGGTCGGAGAGACCCGGGTCGTCGCCCTCGACCATGTCGATGTGGACATCGCACGCGGCCAGTTCACCGCGATCATGGGCCCGTCCGGATCCGGCAAGTCGACGCTGATGCACTGCCTGGCCGGACTCGACACCGTCACCTCCGGGCAGATCCACCTAGCCGAGACCGAGATCATCGGCCTCAAGGACAAGAAGCTGACCCAGCTCCGGCGCGACCGGATCGGGTTCATCTTCCAGGCGTTCAACCTGCTGCCGACGCTCAACGCGCTGGAGAACATCACGCTCCCGATGGACATCGCCGGCCGCAAGCCGGACGCCGCCTGGCTGCGGCAGGTCGTGGAGACCGTGGGCCTCTCGGAGCGGCTGAAGCACCGGCCGGCCGAGCTCTCCGGCGGCCAGCAGCAGCGGGTCGCGGTGGCGCGGGCGCTCGCCGCCCAGCCGGAGATCATCTTCGGTGACGAGCCGACCGCGAACCTGGACTCGCGGGCCGGCGCGGAGGTGCTCGACTTCCTGCGCAAGTCCGTGGACGAGCTGGGCCAGACCATCGTCATGGTCACCCACGACCCGGTCGCCGCCTCCTACGCGGACCGGGTGCTGTACCTCGCGGACGGGCGCATCGTCGACGAGATGCTCCACCCGACCGCCGACCAGGTGCTGGACCGGATGAAGGACTTCGACGCGCGCGGGCGGACCTCATGACCGTCTGGAAGACCTCGATGCGCAACTTCTTCGCGCACAAGGGCCGGATGGCGCTCTCCGCCGTCGCCGTCCTGCTGTCGGTGGCGTTCGTCTGCGGCACGCTCGTCTTCACCGGCACGATGAACACCACGTTCGACAAGCTCTTCGCCGCGACCTCTGCCGACGTCACGGTCAGCCCGAAGGCGGCCAAGGCCGACGACACCCCGGAGAACGGCAAGCCCGAGTCGCTGCCCGCCTCCGTCGTCGCACAGGTCGAGAAGGCCGACGGGGTGAAGAAGGCCGAGGGCGCCGTCTCCAGCTCGGCGGTCACCGTCGTCGACAGCCACAACAAGAACATGGGCTCCGACACCGGGGCCCCCACGATCGCCGGCAACTGGACGCGGAACGACCTGCGTTCCATGGAGATCACCTCCGGCCACGCCCGCGCCGCCCGACCGAGATCATGGTCGACGCCGACACCGCGGACAAGCACCACCTGAAGATCGGTGACGAACTGCGCACCATCGCCGTCACCGGCGACGTCCGCGCGAAGATCAGCGGCATCGCCACCTTCAAGGTCACCAACCCGGGCGCGGCCATCGTCTACCTCGACACCGCCACCGCCCAGCAGAAGCTCCTCGGCAGCCCCGACGCCTTCACCCAGATCTCCGTCACCGCGGAACCGGGCGTCGGCGACGCCCAGTTGAAGAAGAACGTCGCCACCGCCCTGGACGGCTCCGCCGCGTACAAGCTCCAGACCCAGAAGGAGGCCGCGGACGCCGACAGGGACTCCATGGGCTCCTTCCTCGACGTCATGAAGTACGCGATGCTCGGCTTCGCCGGGATCGCCTTCCTCGTCGCCATCTTCCTGATCGTCAACACCTTCTCGATGCTGGTCGCCCAGCGCACCCGCGAGATCGGCCTGATGCGGGCCATCGGCTCCAGCCGCAAGCAGGTCAACCGGTCCGTGCTCCTGGAGGCGGTGCTCCTCGGCATCGTCGGATCGATCCTCGGCGTCGCCGCCGGGGTCGGCCTCGCCGTCGGCCTGATGAAGGTCATGGGCGCGGTGGGCATGGAGCTGTCCACCCAGGACCTCACCATCGCCTGGACGACCCCGGTGACCGGGCTGGCGCTCGGCATCATCGTGACCGTCCTCGCCGCGTACATCCCGGCCCGCCGGGCCGGCAAGGTCTCCCCGATGGCCGCTCTGCGCGACTCCGGCACCCCGGCGGACGCCAAGTCCGGCTGGATCAGGGCCGGCATCGGCCTGGTCCTGACCGGCGCGGGTGCGGCGGCCCTGTGGGCGACCACCCAGGCGGACAAGTCGAGCGACGGCTCGGCCTTCCTCGGCCTGGGCGTGGTCCTCACCCTCATCGGCTTCATCGTGATCGGCCCGCTGCTCGCCGGCGTCGTCGTACGGGCGCTCAGCGTCGTCGTCCTCCGGTTCTTCGGACCGGTCGGCCGGCTGGCGGAGCGCAACGCGCTGCGCAACCCGCGGCGCACCGGAGCCACCGGGGCGGCCCTGATGATCGGCCTCGCTCTGGTGGCCTGCCTCTCGGTGGTCGGCTCCTCCATGGTCGCCTCCGCCACCGACGAGCTGGACAAGTCGGTGGGCGCCGACTTCATCGTGCAGTCGTCCACCGGCCAGCTGATCGTCCCGCAGGCCGCGAAGGCGCTGACGACCGCCGCCGACCCGACGTACCCGCAGGACCTGCGGCGCGAGACCGTCGCGGGCGACCTGCCCGCTGCCTACGGCAAGAACGCCATGTCCGTCGGGGACGAATACGCCACCAAGCACGGCATCAAGGTCGGTGACACGATCACCTTCGCGTTCAAGGCGGGCGAGACGGCCAAGCTCAAGGTCGCCGCGATCACCTCGGACGACACGAGCGTGGACCAGGGCGCGATGTACCTGAACACCTCGACCGCCGAGAAGTACGTCCCCGCCGACAAGATGCCCAAGAACGTGATCATGTTCGCCAAGGCGCAGGACGGCAAGGAGAAGGAGGCCTACGCCGCCCTCAAGAGCTCGCTCGCCGAGTACCCGCAGTACAAGGTGCAGAACCAGGCCGACTTCAAGCAGGACCTGAAGGACCAGATCGGCCAGCTCCTGAACATCGTGTACGGGCTGCTCGCCCTGGCGATCATCGTCGCGGTCCTCGGTGTCGTGAACACCCTGGCCCTGTCGGTCGTCGAGCGGACCCGCGAGATCGGCCTGATGCGCGCCATCGGCCTCTCCCGCCGCCAGCTGCGCCGCATGATCAGGCTGGAATCCGTGGTCATCGCCCTGTTCGGCGCCCTGCTCGGACTCGGCCTCGGGATGGGCTGGGGCACCTCGGCCCAGAAGCTGCTGGCCCTGGAGGGCCTCGGCGTCCTGGAGATCCCGTGGCCGACCATCATCACGGTCTTCGTCGCCTCGGCCTTCGTCGGACTGTTCGCCGCCCTGGTCCCCGCTTTCCGGGCCGGCCGGATGAACGTCCTGAACGCCATCGCCACGGACGGGTGAGACGGCGGTCCACGTAGACTCACGGATCCGGCCCCGGGCGTTCCTCCAAACGCCCGGGGCCGGATCCGTGTGCCCGCGAGCGGGGTACCGGGGCCCGCGCGAGGTGGCCCCGGTGCCTGTTGCGGGAGCGGCTGTCCGACCGGAGTCGTACGCTGGAACCCCGGCCCGTGCTACGTGTCGGGCCCTTCGCGTTGCCCCTGGCAGCAGCCGGCTGCCGGACCCTCACCCTCGTTACCCGGACGGAAGCCCTTCATGAGCCTGCACGGTCTGCTGGATGTCGTCGTACGTGACCCGGCACTGTCCGAAGCGGTGAAGGCCGCCGGGGACAGCCACCGGATGCACATCGACCTGGTGGGACCGCCTGCCGCCAGGCCCTTCGCGGTGGCGGCGCTCGCCAGGGACGCGGGGCGGACCGTGCTCGCCGTCACCGCGACCGGCCGGGAGGCCGAGGACCTAGCGGCGGCGCTGCGCACGCTGCTGCCGCCGGACACGGTCGCGGAGTTCCCGTCCTGGGAGACGCTGCCGCACGAGCGGCTCTCGCCCCGCTCCGACACCGTGGGCCGCCGCCTCGCCGTACTGCGGCGCCTGGCGCACCCCCGGCAGGACGACCCGGAGACCGGGCCGGTCTCCGTCGTCGTCGCCCCGGTGCGGTCCGTGCTCCAGCCGCAGGTCAAGGGGCTCGGCGACCTGGAACCCGTGGCGCTGCGGATCGGCCAGAGCGCCGATCTCGGGGAGACGGTCGAGGCGCTCGCGGCCGCCGCGTACTCCCGGGTGGAGCTGGTCGAGAAGCGCGGCGAGTTCGCGGTGCGCGGCGGCATCCTGGACGTCTTCCCGCCGACCGAGGAACACCCCCTCCGGGTGGAGTTCTGGGGCGACGACGTCGAGGAGATCCGCTACTTCAAGATCGCCGACCAGCGGTCCCTGGAGATCGCGGACCACGGGCTGTGGGCGCCGCCCTGCCGTGAGCTGCTGCTGACGGACCAGGTCCGCGAGCGGGCCGCCGCGCTCGCGGAACGCCACCCCGAGCTGGGCGAACTCCTCAACAAGATCGCTGAGGGCATCGCGGTGGAGGGCATGGAGTCGCTCGCCCCGGTCCTCGTCGACGAGATGGAGCTGCTGATCGACGTGCTGCCCGAGGGCTCGATGGCCGTGGTCTGCGACCCCGAGCGGGTCCGCACCAGGGCCGCGGACCTGGTCGCCACCAGCCAGGAGTTCCTCCAGGCGTCGTGGGCGGCCACCGCGGGCGGCGGCGAGGCCCCGATCGACGTCGGCGCGGCCTCGCTGCGCGGCATCGCGGACGTCCGGGACCGGGCCCGCGAGCTGGAGATGATGTGGTGGTCGATCTCCCCGTTCGCCGCCGACGACGAGGTGGACGAGGACACCCTCAAGCTCCGGATGCACGCCCCCGAGGCGTACCGGGGCGACACCGCCCGCGCGCTCGCGGACACCAAGGGCTGGCTGGCCGACGGCTGGCGCACGGTGTACGTCACCGAGGGCCAGGGCCTCGCCTCCCGTACCGTCGAGGTGCTGGGCGGCGAGGGCATCCCGGCCCGTCTCGACGCGGACCTGGGCGAGATCTCGCCGTCCCTGGTGCACGTCTCCTGCGGCGCCATCGACTACGGCTTCGTCGACCCCGAGCTCAAGCTCGCCGTCCTGACCGAGACGGACCTGACCGGCCAGCGCACCGCCATCAAGGACCTGGGCCGGATGCCGGCCCGCCGCCGCAAGAGCATCGACCCGCTGACGCTGGAGACGGGCGACTACATCGTCCACGAGCAGCACGGCGTGGGCCGCTACATCGAGATGGTGCAGCGCACGGTGCAGGGCGCCACCCGTGAGTACCTCCTCGTCGAGTACGCCCCCGCCAAGCGCGGCCAGCCCGGCGACCGGCTCTACATCCCGACCGACCAGCTGGAGCAGGTCACCAAGTACGTCGGCGGCGAGGCGCCCACCCTGCACCGGCTCGGCGGCGCCGACTGGACCAAGACGAAGGCCCGCGCCAAGAAGGCCGTCAAGGAGATCGCCGGCGACCTGATCAAGCTCTACGCCGCCCGGATGGCGGCCCCCGGCCATGTCTTCGGACCGGACACTCCCTGGCAGCGCGAACTGGAGGACGCCTTCCCGCACGCGGAGACGCCCGACCAGCTCTCCACCATCGCCGAGGTCAAGGAGGACATGGAGAAGTCCGTGCCCATGGACCGGCTGATCTGCGGTGACGTCGGCTACGGCAAGACGGAGATCGCGGTGCGCGCGGCCTTCAAGGCGGTCCAGGACGGCAAGCAGGTCGCCGTCCTCGTCCCCACGACCCTCCTGGTCCAGCAGCACTACGGCACGTTCACCGAGCGGTACTCCCAGTTCCCCGTCAACGTACGGGCGCTGAGCCGCTTCCAGTCCGAGTCGCAGTCCAAGGCGACGCTCGAAGGGCTGCGCGAGGGCTCCGTCGACCTGGTCATCGGCACCCACCGGCTCTTCTCCTCCGAGACGAAGTTCAAGGACCTGGGCCTGGTCATCGTCGACGAGGAACAGCGCTTCGGTGTCGAGCACAAGGAGCAGCTGAAGAAGCTCCGCGCCAACGTGGACGTGCTGACCATGTCCGCGACGCCCATCCCCCGTACGCTCGAAATGGCGGTCACCGGCATCCGCGAGATGTCGACGATCACCACCCCGCCGGAGGAGCGCCACCCCGTCCTCACCTTCGTCGGCCCGTACGAGGAGAAGCAGATCGGCGCGGCCATCCGCCGCGAACTGCTCCGCGAGGGCCAGGCGTTCTACATCCACAACCGCGTCGAGTCGATTGACCGGGCCGCCGCCCGGCTGCGCGAGATCGTCCCGGAGGCCCGGATCGCGACGGCCCACGGCCAGATGTCCGAACAGGCCCTGGAGCAGGTGGTGGTGGACTTCTGGGAGAAGAAGTTCGACGTCCTGGTCTCCACCACGATCGTCGAGTCCGGCATCGACATCTCCAACGCCAACACCCTGATCGTGGAGCGCGGCGACAACTTCGGCCTCTCCCAGCTCCACCAGCTGCGCGGCCGCGTCGGCCGTGGCCGCGACCGGGGCTACGCCTACTTCCTCTACCCGCCGGAGAAGCCGCTGACCGAGACGGCCCACGAGCGCCTGGCCACGATCGCCCAGCACACCGAGATGGGCGCGGGCATGTACGTGGCCATGAAGGACCTGGAGATCCGGGGCGCCGGCAACCTGCTGGGCGGCGAGCAGTCCGGTCACATCGCGGGCGTCGGCTTCGACCTGTACATCCGCATGGTCGGTGAGGCGGTCGCCGGCTACCGGTCCGCGCTGGAGGGCGGCGCGGAGGAGGAGGAAGCGCCGCCGGAGGTCAAGATCGAGCTTCCGGTCGACGCGCACATCCCGCACGACTACGCTCCCGGCGAGCGGCTCCGCCTCCAGGCCTACCGCTCGATCGCCTCGGCCACCTCGGAGGACGACATCCGGGCGGTCCGCGAGGAGCTGACCGACCGCTACGGCAAGCTCCCGGAGCCGGTCGAGAACCTCCTCCTGGTGGCGGGCCTGCGCATGCTGGCCCGCGCCTGCGGCGTCAGCGACATCGTGCTCCAGGGGCAGAACATCCGCTTCGCCCCGGTGGAGCTGCGCGAATCGCAGGAGCTGCGCCTGAAGCGCCTCCACCCCAAGACGATCATCAAGCCGGCCCTCCACCAGATCCTGGTCCCGCGCCCGACGGCCGGCCGGATCGGCGGCAAGCCGGTGGTGGGGCGCGAACTCCTGGCGTGGACGGGGGAGTTCCTGACGACAATTCTGGGGTCCTGAGGGGGTCCGGCGCGGGGCCGCCCGGCAGAGGCCATGAACGTGAGAGTGGACTCTCACAATATGTGAGAGGATGCTCTCACGTCATGGACTTCACCAACTCCCTGGGCGATGTCGAGATCACCGACCCGCAGACGATGCGCGCCCTGGCGCACCCCGTGCGCCTCGCGATCCTCGAACGGCTGGGCCGGGACGGTCCGGCGACCGCCACCGAGCTGGCGCCGGACGTCGGGGCGACCCCTTCGGTGACCAGCTGGCACCTGCGGCACCTCGCGACGTTCGGCCTGGTACGGGACAGCGCGCCCGGCCCCGACCGCCGCAGCCGGCGCTGGGAGGCGGTGGCGCGCGGATTCCGGTTCGAGGAGTCGCAGGACCCGGCGGACGACGAGGGCCGCTCGACCGCCCGGGAGCTCTCACGGCAGATGTTCCTGCGCTACGCGGACGCCCCGGTCCGCTGGTCGGCCGAGGTCGAGCCCGGACTCGATCCCGCGTGGCGCAGGTCCGCAGGGCTCGCCAACACCCGGATCAGGGTCTCCGCGGAGGAACTCGCCGCCATCCAGGACGGGATCGAGCGCGTCCTCGCGCCCTACGTCACCCGCGACCCGGCCGACCGCCCGGACGGCAGCCGTGACGTCGTGCTGATGCGCTACGCCCTGCCGGAGGGCGAAGGGGAACCGGCGCAGACCCCGGCGGAGCGGACGCCGTGAACGGCACGGACGGGGCGTCGGGCGCGGACGGGAGCCCCGCCATATCGCGGTCGGTGCCGCTGCCGGTGTCGCTGTGGCGGGACAGGCGGTTCACCCGGTTCTGGGCGGGCAACTCCGTCTCGCAGTTCGGTGACCGGATCACCGAACTGGCCCTGCCCCTGATCGCCGTCGGCGCGCTGAACGCCTCGGCCAACCAGGTGGCCTGGCTGACCGCACTCATCTGGACCCCCAACCTGCTCGCGATCCTTCTGGGCGCCTGGGTCGACCAACAGCCCCGCAAACGCCGCCTGATGATTCTCGCGGACCTCCTGCGCGCGGGAGTCCTGCTGAGTCTGCCGGCCGCCTACGCGCTCGGCGCGGTGACGCTCGCGCACCTGTACGCCGTGGCGGTGCTGGCGGGCGCGGCCGGGGTGCTGTTCAACACCTCCTACCCGCCGTTCTTCGTACGTCTCGTCCCGCGCGCCTCCTACGTGGACGCGAACAGCAAGCTCAGCACCAGTCGTTCGGCGTCGTACGTCGCCGGCCCCGCGATCGGCGGCGCTCTGGTCCAGGCGCTCACCGCACCCGTGGCCATCGTGGTGGACGCGCTGACCTTCCTGGCCTCCGCGGTGCTGATCGGCGGGATCCCGGACGACGAACCGCCACCGGCCACCAGGGACAAGGACGCACCCTCCCTGGCACGGCGCGCCGGGGAAGGCCTGGCGTTCGTCGTGCGTCACCCGGTGCTGAGGGCCTCGCTCGGCTGCGCGGCCACCGTCAACTTCTTCACGTTCGTGGCGGGCAGCGGGCTCCTCGTGCTGTTCGCCAGCCGGAGCCTGGGCCTCTCGGCGGGCACGATCGGCCTCGCGCTCGGGGTGGGGGCGACCGGCGCCCTGCTCGGCGCGGTGTGCGCCCCCGCGATCTCACGGCGACTGGGCGTGGGGCGCAGCATCGTCGCGGGCGCGGTCCTCTTCCCGGCGCCGATCGCCATCGCGGCGGCGGCGGACGGCCCCGTCTGGCTCCGCGCGGGCGCGCCGGCCGGGGCGGAGTTCCTCTCCGGATTCGGCGTCATGCTGTTCGACATCGACCTCAACTCCCTCCAGGCCTCGGTGATCCCCGACCGCATGCGCAGCCGCGTCGCGGGGGCGTACAGCACGATCAACTACGGCATCCGCCCCCTCGGCGCCGTCGCGGGCGGCCTGCTCGCCACCCTCGCCGGACGACGCCGCGAGCGCGGTTGGCGAGGCGGAGGGCGAGAGCCGGCCGGTGGCCGGCTGATGCGGCGGTCACGAGGGTGCGGGCTCAGGCGCGGTCGAGGTCTTGAAGATCAGCCGTACGGTCCTGCCGACGACGTGATCGTCGACCCCGAAGTCATCGGCGATTTCGCGTACCAGGTGTAACCCGCGTCCTGAGCACGCGTCGTCGTCGGGTTGCTGAACCACCGGCAGGCCGGGCCCGCTGTCGCGGACCTCCAGGCGCACCAGTTCCTCGCTCCGATGGATTCCGACACTGAATTCGCGGCCGGGCGGCACCCCGTGCAGCAACGCATTGGTGGCGAGCTCTGACACGCACAGCTCTATGTCCTCGACCAAGGGGCGGAGCTCCCACTTGAGGAGGGTGCTGGTGACGAAGTCGCGTGAGGCACCAACAGAGGTGCGCCTGCGGGGAAAGCGTCGTTGCTGAGACAGGGACACGGTGGTTCACCGCCTTGCTCGCGGAACGCAGTGTGGTGGTGACTGTATTGCTATTCGCGAAAAGCGGCAAGATGAAATCGCTGAGGGCGCCGCCTGGGTCGCCTACCGTGTGATGCGGCAGGCTGGTGCGGGTCTTGATGTTGGCTGCGGAGGAGAACGGCATGGGCGGCAGTGAATGGATCAGTACTTCGGTGCCTTATCTCGCCGCGCCTTCCGGAGCTCCGGTTGACGCGTGGGCTGCGGAAGCCGCCGCCGAGGGGCGTCGGGGTAGTCAGCGCATCGTTCAGGCGGGCGAGGTGGAGGCGCCGGAAGCGGTCGCGGAGCTGCTGGGGCTGTCCGCCGGGCAGCGCGTCGTCGCTCGGCGCAGGATCATGTTTCTCGACGGTGAACCGTGCGAGTTGACGGATACGTACTACCCCGTGGACATCGCGGGCGGTACCGGTCTGGCCGGTACCGCCAAGATCCCGGGCGGAGCGGTCAGGCTGCTCGCGGACCTGGGACATGTGGGCGTCCGGGTGCGCGAGGACGTGACCGCGCGGCCGGCGACCGCACATGAGCGGGAGCAATTGCGGCTGGCGACAGAGGAACCTGTGCTGCAACTGACCCGGCTCACGCTGAACGACGGGGACCGGCCCATCCAGGTCGACATCATGGCGATGCCGCCGCGACGCCAGAAGCTGCGGTACGAGATCAGGATCGGATGACTGTGCCCAGACCCGAAGCGGATGCCGTCGACCGCCGCTCGCTGCACGAACGGATCGCGGCCGACCTCAGGGACGAGATCATGAGCGGAGATCTCGCCCCCGGCGCCAGTCTGCCGTCCACCGTGCACCTCAAGGAACGGTTCGGTGCCTCGAACGCGACTGTGCAGAAGGCTCTGCAACTGCTCAAGGAGGAACAGTTGGTGATCGGCAGGGCCGGTGCCGCCGTAACGGTCCGCGAGCATCGCCAGCGAACGGTCCGCCCGGCCTCGTACATGGCACCGGCGGGTTCGGGAGAGCCGTACCGCTGGCTGACCGAGGCCGCCAAGACGGGCTCCCGCGCGCACAGCACGCTGCTTGAGGTGGCCGAGTGCGAACCCCCGGCGGACGTCGCCGAGGCCCTTCGCCTGCCTGACCGTGGCATGGCACTTCTGCGGCGTCAGCTTCTCGTGGTCGATGACGAACCGGTCGAACTCGTGGCGTCGTACTACCCACTGGAGATCGTCGCCGGTACGGCGATGACGGGGCGCCGAAAGATCCCCGGCGGCACACCCACCCTGCTCGCGGAACTGGGCTACCCGCCGCGACTCAGCGTGGACCGGGTCTCGGCGCGGGTACCCACCCATGAGCAGTACCAGGCGCTGCGGCTGCCCGGTGGACTGCCCGTTCTGCGGACGCTGCGCGTCGTCTACAGCGAGGCCGAACGTCCCATTGAGGCGACCGTCATGGTGAAGGCCGGCCATCTGTATGAGTTGCAGTACGAGTTCACGGCGGGGTGAGCGGGGACGGGGAGCGGTGCCACGGCTCTGTCCACCCGAGGCGTACCCCGGCCCCGCCGCCGGCTGGCAGCGGGGCCGGGGCCGGGCCGTCAGAGGCCGTTCAGGTCCAGCGACCCGGCCATCGCGTGGTAGCCCGCGTCGTTCGGGTGGAGGTGGTCGCCCGAGTCGTAGGCGGGGGCGATCCTGGTCCGGTTGGCGGGGTCGGCCGTGGCGTGGTCGAGGTCGGCCACCGCGTCGTACTCGCCGGAGGTGCGGATCCAGTAGTTGACGGCCACGCGCTTGGCCTCGTTGGCGGGGCTGTCGTAGGCCGAGCCGCCGATGGGGGTGAGGATCGCGCCGATCGCCCTGATGCCCTTGGCGTGGGCCTGGCGGATCAGTGAGCGGTGTCCGGCGATGAGCTGGGCGACGGAGACCTCGGGGCTGGGGGTGCCCACCGCGCCCGTGCCGCCGGCGCCGATGTCGTTTATGCCCTCCAGCACGATGACCGTGCCCACGCCGGGTTCACCGAGTACGTCCTTGCGGAAGCGGACCACCGCCTTCTCTCCGGCCCAGTCCGTGTCCTGGGTGACCTGGTTGCCGGAGATCCCCTGGTTGACGACGCTGCGCGGCCTGCCGGTGGCGGCGAAGCGCTCGGCCAGCTCGTCGGGGTAGCGGTTGTCCGCGTCCAGGGTGGACCCGGCGCCGTCGGTGATGGAGTCACCGAAGGCCACCACGCCGTTGCCGCGCGCCGTCCGGCCGCCGCTGACCTCGACGCCGGTCAGGTAGTACGAGGAGTCGCTGGTCTCCGTGAACGCCGTGCCCGCGCGGTTGGAGCGGTGGTCGCCCCGCGCCCGGTAGCTCGTGGACAAGGAGATCAGATGGAAGGTGGCCGGGCCGGTCGGCTCGGCCAGGTACAGCGTGACGGTCAGCGACTCAAGGGCCTCGGTCCTGAACGGCAGGGCGTCACTGGTCAGTTCCGCGCCCGCCGGTACGGTCGCCGAGCGGTGCCCCCCGAAGGACAGCTGCCGGAGCGAACCCGCCCTGACCGAGGACCCGTTGTCCGTACGGCCCACGGTCGCGCCGGTGAGCCGCAGCGGGCTGCCGCCGTAGCGGTTGGACAGTTCTACGCGGGCCCGGGTCCCGCCGGTGCTGACCCGTACCACCTGGCGCACCGTCTGGTCCGCGAAGCCCTGCTGCGACCAGTTCGGCGCGAAGGGCGCGGCCGGTGCCTGCGGCGAGGTCGCCCAGCCGCCCTGCCAGTGGTCGTGGTCCCGCTGTGACGCCGTCGCGGCATGAGCCGGTCCGGTGAGGGCCTGCCCGCCGGCGACCGGCAGGAGCGTCAGTGCGGCGGCGGTCAGCATCGTGACAGCCGTGCGCCGTGTTGCGTGCGTGGTCCTCATGGTTCCCCACCCTGTCGTCTTCCGAAGTCCATGTCGTCGATCACGTGCGCACGACACGGTCAAGCGTCGACAGGCGTCGGGCAGTTCCCGTGGGGCGAGGCTCAGTTGGTTCCGTCCGCCTCGAACGTCAGAGCGGTGAGCGCCCGGAACACCTCCTCCGGATCCCGCTCGCCCACCGCGCCGCCCAGGTTGCCGCTCAGCAGCAGCGTGGCGAAGCCGTGGGCCAGGGACCAGGCGGCCGTGCCCGCGAGCCGGGGGTTCTCGCCGCGGCGGACGGCGGGGAGCTCGCTGACACCGGCCCGCAGTTCCGTCGAAGGGACGCGGAAGGCGGAGACACGTACGAGGAGTTGGGGCGCGCACGGCAGATGTGGCACCTCCTGGAGCCCCTGCACGCTGTTCTCTACTGCGCGCCGGAGGCCTTCTAGGAGGCCGCCGCGCTCGGCGACAGGCCCTAGGGGACGCGAGCGCCGCCCGGGTCACCGGGGTCTTCCACAGCTTCAGCCCGGCCATGGTGGACGAGTACGTGCCCGCCGCCTGGTCCGTCGCGTCGTCCGCCGCCGTCCTCGCGGCCCGCACCGGAGCCGTCGACCGCACGTACCGGACGCTGATGGGAGAGGTGTGCGCCGCCCCGGACACGGCGGAGGCCGTCGCGCTGCTGCGCCGCGTCACGGATGCGGCCGACATGGCGGACCGCCCGCTCGCCGCCGCCAACGCCGCGCTGCCCTGGCCGGACGAACCCCACCTCGCGCTCTGGCGGGCCGCGACCGTCCTGCGCGAGCACCGCGGCGACGGCAATCTCGCGGCGCTCGCCCCGGTCGAGTCGCTGGCCTCCTTCGCGGCCGTCGGCGCGGCGGCCCCGAGGTGTTCGCGAGCCGGGGATGATGGAGCGGGGAGGAGTGGCGGGCGGCCGGTCAGCGGCTGCTCAAGCGGGGGCTGTTGGCGGAGGACGGTACGGCGACGGAGGCGGGCCTGGCGCTGCGAGCCGAGGTCGAGCGGCGCACCGACGAGGCGGCCGCCGCCCCGTGGCGGGAGCTCGCGGGCGAGGAGCGGGAGCGGCTCGTGGAGTTGCTCGGGCCCGTTGTGGGTGGCGGCGATCGGGTCCGGGATGCTGCCGTCCGAGACGACGCTGGGCATCGGAAAGGTGTGATTCGGACCGCATCCGGGGTGAACGGCGGTCATGAACACGTCGTGACGGGGAAGACGTTTGTAGAATGCGCGAGTTGGTTCGGCTATCTCCCCGTCAGGACGGCTTCGAGTGATATCTCCCCGCGCATACCGAGTGATTGTGCCCGCCTTCGGCATGGCCGCCGTGCTGGCTCTGACGGGCTGCGACCCCGAGAAGATCACCTCCGGTGCCGAGTCGCCGGGCACCGGCTCGAACGGCGGCGGCGGGCCGGTCACCGGCTTCGGTGCCAGGCCGCTCGACAACGCCGACGGCACGAAGCCCGGCCTGGCGCCCCTCACCTCGGAGCAGGACCGGGCGGCGGCCAGGAAGGTCATCGAGAAGGTGGCCACCAAGGGGCGTGGCCCCAAGACCGGCTACGAGCGGGACAAGTTCGGGTACGCCTGGAAGGACTCCGTCGACGGCATACCGCTCTCCCACAACGGCTGCGACACCCGCAACGACCTGCTGGTCCGGGACGGCAAGAAGGTCGTGCTCCGGTCGGGTTCGAAGTGCGTGGTCGTCTCGATGACCCTCAAGGACCCGTACACCGGCAAGGCCATCGAGTGGCGCAAGCAGCAGGCCACCAAGGTCCAGATCGACCACGTCATGCCGCTCTCGTACGACTGGCAGATGGGCGCCGCCCACTGGAACGAGGCCAAGCGGCAGCAGATCGCCAACGACCCGCTCAACCTCATCCCGGTGGACGGGCCGGCCAACAACGCGAAGCGCGACTCGGGCCCGGCCTCCTGGCTGCCGCCGTACAAGCCGATCCGCTGCTCGTACGCGCTGCGGTTCGCCCAGGTCTCGCTGAAGTACCGGCTGCCGGTCACCACGGCCGACAAGAAGGTCATGCTGGAGCTGTGCGGCGGCTGACGGTTCCGGCCGGCCGGGCGGGGGCCCGTGCCCGTCAGCGGGACGGCCGGTTCCGGGCTGGTGGGCCGGGCGCCGCGCGCCAGCTGCCGCGCCGCCTCGTACGACCCGCAGGCGCTGGTCATCGAGTGCATGGCGGTGATGCCGGCGCTCCAGGAGATCAACCAGTCCAAGCTGATCCGCTCCACGATCGGCGTGCTCTGCAACGTCCGCGAGGACCATCTGGCCGAGATGGGCCCGACCCTGGACGACGTGGCGCGCTCGCTCTGCCGCTCGATGCCGGAGGGCGGCATCTGCGTCACCGCGGAGGTCGACCGGTTCGCGATCCTCCAGGAGGAGGCCGACGCCCGCGACTGCGAGCTGATCCACGCCGACCCCGAGACCGTGAGCGACGCGGAGCTGCGCGGCTTCAGCTGGTTCACGTTCAAGGAGAACGTGGCCATCGCGCTGAAGGTCGCGGAGCTCCTCGGCGTGGAGCGCGAGACCGCGCTCCAGGGCATGTACGACGCCCCGCCGGACCCGGGCGTCCTCTCCGTCGAGCGGTATGTGACGCCGGACGGCAAGAAGCTGCGGTTCGCCAACGTCTTCGCGGCCAACGACCCCGAGTCCACGCTGATGAACGTCAACCAGCTGCTCGACCTGGGCGCCGTGCACCGCCCGCTGAACGTCGTCATCAACTGCCGCCCCGACCGGGTCGAGCGCAACGGCCAGATGGGCGAGATCATCCCCGATCTCCAGCCCGACAAGGTCTTCGTCATCGGTCACCCGGCCAAGAGCGCCATCGACGCGATTCCCGCCGAGTGGCGCGGCCGCGCGGTGGACCTGGGCGGCGACCGGCGCGACCCCGAGGAGTTCATGCGCGAACTGCTCGGCGGCCTCGGGCCCGACTCCTCGCTGATCGCCATCGGCAACATCCACGGCCAGGGCGAACTGCTGCTGGAGCACCTCAGCGAACTGCCGCCCGACGGGACCCCGGACGGGACCCCGGACGAGACCCCCGACGGGACCCCGGACGAGCAGTCCCGCGAGACCGGGTACGAGCAGCCCGGCGAGACCCCGCAGGAGTGGACGCGGGAGACCCCGGACGAGCGGCCGGACCCGCCCGCCCCGCAGCACGTCCGCCACGACGAGACGCTGCCGCTCCAGCAGTACCGGCCGCACCTGGACCCGTACGCGCCCTACCCGGAGGCGTACGAGACCCGCTACCAGCCGCACCCCACGGTCCAGCCCCCGCAACCGGCACCGCACCAGGCACAGACGCAGACGCAGGCACCGGAACAGGCGGCGGAGCAGACACAGGCAATGGCCGCCGTGCCCGCTCCCGTACCGGCCCGGTCCCGGCCGCGCGGCATGTTCGAGCCCGCCGTGCACCCGGACCCCCAGCACCCCCAGCACCAGTACAACTACCGGCACGGGGAGCAGCATCCGGCCGGGCAACAGCCCCCGGCCCCGTACCCACCGCAGGACCCAGACCAGCAGAGCCGGCAGCACAGCGCAGGAGACCCCCGTTGATCCCCACCGTCCTGACGCGCGAGATCGCCGCCATCGGCATCGCACTCGGCCTGATGTTCTCCCTGGTCTGCTACCTGACGACCAACCTCTCGCCCGGCGGCATGATCACCCCGGGCTGGCTGGCGCTGACCCTCGTCGAGGACCTCCAGCGCGCGGCCATGGTGGTCGGTGTCACCGTCCTCACCTACGTGTCGGTGCTGCTGCTCCAGAAGGTCGTCATCCTCTACGGGAAGCGGCTGTTCTCCGCGGTGGTGCTGACCGGGGTCATCCTCCAGGCGACCGTGATGATCGTGCTCCAGGTGGAGTTCCCCCTGATGTACGCGAACCAGACCCTCGGCTTCATCGTCCCGGGCCTCGTCGCCTACCAGCTGGTCCGCCAGCCGAAGGGCGCGACGCTGCTGGCCACCGGCTCGGTCTCGCTGCTCGCCTACGTCGTCCTGACCGCCGGCATCCTGCTCGGCGCCCTCCCGTCTGCCTGAGGTGATCTCATGACCGCTCCCCGTACCAAGCAGTCCAAGCGCCCCCGCCAGATCCTGCACGGCGTCACGGTGGTCGCGCTGCTCGCCGCCAGCGCGTACTTCACCGTCGAGCTCCGCAAGGACGAACAGGCCAAGGCGCCCGCCGTCCAGGCCATCACGGACAAGCCGGCGGGAGCCACGCTGAAGTCCGGGAAGGAGACCTGGGAACGGCTGAACGCACCCGCCCGCTCCGTCCTGCGCGACGCCGGCGGAAAGGTCCTCGCCACCTTCACCGACCACGCCCGCACCGCCACACTCACCGGCCCCTCCCGCACCTTCGCCGAGCCCGCCAACACCAAGTCCCGGGTGGTCACGGAGAACTGGGTGCGGCTGATGCCGGAGAAGTGGAAGAAGGGCTCCGAGAAGCAGCAGTGGTTCAAGGACTGGTTCAAGACCTACTACGGCAGCGAGGAGGACGACCTGTTCGCCTTCGCCTTCCAGTACGTCGAGGGCGCGCCCCTCAAGAAGGACGACGAGGGCGTCCCCTACGCCGGTGACGCCCAGTTCGGACCGATCAACCCGGTCGGCAGCGAGGGCAACGACCTGCGCCTGGAGCAGTCGGACTTCTTCGACTACCTGGGCATCCCGTACACCTTCCGCAACGGCGTCACCCGCCAGGCCGACAAGGCCCGCTACCGGTCCATCGACTGCTCGGGCTTCATGCGGACGATCTTCGGCTACCGCGCCCGCTACCCGCTCGCCCCCCTCGACGGCCAGGGCGACGGACTGCCCCGCACCGCCAACGGCATCGCCCGCTCCAAGCTCGGCGCCGACGTCATCCCGCTCAAGGGCATCTCGGCCGCGGACCGGCCCACCTCGATCGACGTGCTGCAACCGGGCGACCTGGTCTTCTTCAAGCTCGACCAGCGCACCAGGCAGCGGCTGGACCACATCGGCATGTACATGGGCCACGACTCGGACGGCCACCTGATCTTCGTCTCCAGCCGGGAGGAAGTGAACGGCCCGACCATCGGGGACAAGGGCGACACCTCACGCCTCGACGGCAACGGCTACTACGCGGCGACCCTGCGCAGCGCGAAGCGGCTCTAGGGTCTGTCTTCAAACTGCCGTCGTTGCCCGAAGGGCGGCCGGGCGGCGTCAGGTGCGGCGAGAGTGCGTGCATGGCGTCGCGCGGCAGACGGCAGTTTGAAGACAGGCTCTAGGAGGTGCCGGGAGACGGACCGGGGTTGTACGGAACCACAACGGTTCCGCGCAACCCCGGTCCGCCCGCCGGTGCCGCCCTCTACCCTCGGAGCTGCGCGTACGCCCGTGTGCGCGGACCTTCCACCACCAGGTGTCCAGGAGCAGCCATGTACGCGCCGGGTTATCCGCAGAGCGTTCCGCCCAGAGTCCCGGGGCGGGCCTGGATCGTGTCGATGCGGGTGCTGTTCTGCGCGCTCTCGGTGTTCTCCATCGGGATACTGCTCTGGGCCCCGCTGCTCCGGCTGGCGTTCGTGCGCCGCAGGGCCTCCGACTGGTGGCTGACCGCCGGCGCGTTCGCGTTCGTCGTCGCGGTCGTGCTGGGCATCGGCCGGGACGAGGGCGACGCCCACGGCATCGACTTCGTCCTCATACCCCTGCTGCTCCTGGCGATGCTGGCCGCTCCCGTGTACTACCTCGTCGCGGAAATCCGCCACTACGGGCCGCACGCGGCGAAGCAGCACGCCATGGGCGGATACGTGCCGCAGGCGTCGGCGGCCGGGTACGCGTACGCGACCACCACCCCGGTGAACGCGCATCCGGGCCCCGCCCCGCAGCCCCCGCACCAGCAGCAGCCCTTCCCACAGCCCCAGCACCCGCAACAGCCCCACCCCCAGCCCCCGTACCCGCAACAGCCCCACCCGCAGCCCCAGCGCATCGACCAGGTCCGCGCCGAACTCGACGAGCTGAGCGACTACCTCCGCAAGGAGGAAGGCCGGTGAGCGGTCGCGTCATCGGCGGGCGGTACGAGCTGGCGGCCATCCTCGGCCAGGGCGGCATGGGCCAGGTCTGGACGGCCTACGACCAGCGACTGGACCGCCGGGTCGCCGTCAAACTGCTGCGCCCGGACCGCGTCACCGGGCCCATGGGCAGCGAGGCGGCCGCCGAACTGCGCAGCCGCTTCGTCCGCGAATGCCGGGTCACCGCCCAGGTCGACCACCCCGGCCTGGTCACCGTCCACGACGCGGGCAGCGAAGACGACGCACTCTTCCTCGTCATGAGTTACGTCGAGGGCGCCGACCTCGCCGACCACCTCACCGAACACGCCCCGTACCCCTGGCAGTGGGCCGTCGCCGTCGCCGCCCAGCTCTGCGCCGCCCTGAGCGCCGTACACGCCGTGCCGATCGTCCACCGCGACCTGAAGCCCCGCAACGTGATGGTGCGCCCCGAAGGCACCGTCCTCGTCCTGGACCTCGGGGTCGCCTCTGTCCTGGACACCGACACCACTCGCCTCACCCACACCGGCACACCCATCGGCTCCCCGGCCTACATGGCCCCCGAGCAGGCGATGGGCGGAGCCGTCGGCCCCTACACCGACCTGTACGCACTCGGCGTCCTGCTCCACGAACTCCTCACCGGCGACGTGCCGTTCGCCGGCTCCACCGCACTGGGCGTGCTCCACCGCCACCTCTACGAGGCGCCCGCCCCCGTCCGGCAGCACCGGCCCGACATCCCGGAGGCGCTCGAAGCGCTCGTGCTCCGGCTGCTCGCCAAGGACCCGCAGCACCGCCCGTCCGGCGTCCAGGAGGTCTACGAGAGCCTCGCCCCGCTGCTCCCCGTCCGGGGCGGCGGACCACCCGGCGGACCGCTCGACCCGACCCGCCCCTTCCTGCGCCCGCACGCCCCGTGGCCCGACCGCGTCACCACCCCGCCCGCCGCCGCCCCCGCACCGGCGCCCGCACGGCCCGATGTCGCCGCCGCCGTCGACGAGGTCAAGAAACTCCTCGGTGAGGGCCGGATCACCCACGCCGTCGACCTGCTCGGCGGCATCCTCCCGGCCGCCGCGGAACAGCACGGCGAGAGCTCCCCGGTCGTCCGCATCCTGCGCAAGCAGTACGCGGCGACCCTGATGGACGACGGCCAGTACCGCCGCGCCCTGCCCGAACTGCGCCGCCTCGCCGACGACCGTGCCGCGGAGGCCGGTCCCGCCGACCCGCAGACCCTCCAGTTCCGCCAGGACACCGCGCAGTGCCTGGAGCAACTGGGCGAGCCCGCCGCCGCGCTCGCGGAGTACCGCGCCGTCCTCCCGTACTACGAGAACCGCTACGCGACGGGCGACGATCCGGCCCGCTCCTACGAGATCCGCCACCGCATCGGCCACCTCCTGCTCGCGCTCGGGGACCACGCGGCGGCCATCGGCGGACTCCAGTCGCTGCTCTACGACACCGAGCGCAGATACGGCCCGAACCACCCGCTGCCCGCGGAACTGCGCCGCCAGCTGGACCGCCGCCGCAAGGTCCGGGGCGGCTGAATCGCGGGCGCCACGGGCCAGTTCACCCAATGGTCGCCTCCGGGCCACACCCGGCATCCGCTCCCGACACATTGACCGGCTGATCTGCATGGGTGCTGATCTCGCTGGTGGTGCCCTGCTTCAACGAGCAAGACATACTCGAACGCTTCCATGAACGCGTGACGGACGAGATGACCCGGCTGGGTCATGCGTTCCAGCTCGTGTACGTGGACGACGGGAGCGCGGACCGGACCCTGCCGATCCTGCGGCAGCTGGCCGCCGCCGACCCACGGGCCCGCTACGTCTCCTTCAGCCGCAACTTCGGCAGGGAGGCCGCCATGCCGGCCGGCCTCCGGCACGCCGAGGGCGACGCCGTCGTCATCATGGACGCCGACCTCCAGCACCCGCCCGAACTCGTCGGCCGCATGCTGGAGGAACACGCGCACGGCCACGACCAGGTCATCGCCCGGCGCACCCGCAAGGGCGACCGCGTCACCCGCACCCTCACCGCACGCGCCTACTACTGGCTCATCAACCGCCTCGTCGACGTCGAACTCGTCGACGGAGTAGGAGACTTCCGGCTGCTCTCCCGGCGCGCCGCCGACGCCGTACTCGAACTCACCGAGTACAACCGCTTCTCCAAGGGCCTCTTCGCCTGGGTCGGCTTCCCCACCACGACGTTCAGCTACGAGAACGCCGTCCGCGAGGAGGGCCGCTCCGCCTGTACCTTCGGGAAACTGCTCAACTACGGACTCGACGGACTGCTCTCGTTCAACAACAAGCCGCTGCGCGCCGCGCTCTACCTCGGCCTGCTGCTGCTCTCCCTCGCCCTCGTCTACTCCGGGTGGATCGTCGGCGTCGCCCTGGTGAAGGGCGTCGACACCCCCGGATACGTCACCCTCCTCGTCGTCGTCACCGCCCTCGCCGGGGTCCAGATGGCGATGGTCGGGGTGGTCGGGGAGTACGTCGGCCGGATCTACTACGAGGTGAAGCGCCGCCGGCACTACCTGGTGCAGGCCACCAACACCGGAACCCGCGGCCCGGCACCGGAGCCGGCCCGGCACCGGAGCCGGAGCGGGAACCCCTGGAGTCCGTACGCCGATGACGGTCAAGGCACAACTGGCCCGGTTCGCCCTCGTAGGCGCCGTGAACACCGCCACGTACTACGGCTGCTACCTGGTCCTGCTGCACCGGCTGCCGTACATAGCGGCGCACGTGCTGGCCTTCGCGCTCAGCATGACCGGCTCGTTCTTCCTCAACTCGTACTTCACCTACCGGACCCGGCCCACCTGGCGGAAGTTCCTCCTCTTCCCGCTCACCAACGCCGCCAACTTCGTCATCACCACCGGCGGCGTCTACCTGCTCGTCGACCTGGCCGGATTCAGCAGCCGGTACGCCCCGCTGGTCGCGGCGGCGGCCGCCATCCCGATCACCTTCGTGGTCTCGCGCACGATCATGCTGCGCCCGGACGCACCCCGGAAACCCTCCGTACCGGCCCGCTGACCAGTACGCCGACCGGGCCCCGGGGAGCCCACATCCCCAACTCCTCCCGAATCGTTGGTCGAATCAGTGGCCCACACCGGTTCCACTGCCTAACATCGATCAACGCAAGGCCTTGTGCACCGCCGCACAATCTCCTCGGGAGGCTCCTTTGCACCGCCGTCGCACCGCGCTCACCGTTTCCGCCGTGACCCTCGTCGCAGCGCCGCTCCTCTCCGCCTGCGGCAGCCAGGCCCACCCCGGCGCGGCAGCCGTCGTGGGCGGCGACCGGATCGCGGTGTCCACCGTGCAGGCCCAGGTGGCGGACGTGCGCGACGCCCAGGACACCTCGAAGCAGGCGGCGCAGACCACCGACCAGTCCGGCCAGCTCGTCCGCGCCAAGCTGCACGGGATCATCCTGGACCGGGTCCTGGACCGGGCCTCCGCGGACGCCGGGGTCACCGTCAGCCGCGCCGAGATCCAGCAGATGCGCCAGTCGGCCGTCGCCCAGTACAAGGGGGAGAAGGGGCTGCGGGCCGCGGTGCTCCAGGAACGCTGGATCTCCCCCGGCCAGATCGACTCCTTCCTGCGCGAGCAGATCCAGCTGACCAAGCTCTCCCAGGCACTCGGCGCGGACCCGTCGACCCCGGCCGGCACGAAGATCCTCGGCGACGCGCTGACGAAGGCCTCCAAGGCCCTCAAGGTCGACGTCAACCCGCGCTACGGCAGCTGGGACAACAAGCAGATCCAGCTCGCGGACTACAAGGCCCCCTGGATCAACCAGGTGACCAAGCCCGACCGGGCCCCCGCGGAGGCCGGGGCGTAGCAGCGGCCGGGCGGCCGGGTAGATTCGCAGCGTGAACGCTGAAGACCCCGGCCGTATCGTCCTGCTCACCGCCAGCCACCGCGTCGCCCCCGGACTGCTGTCCTGGCCCGCCTGGCAGACGCTGCACGCCGCCGACCGGGTGCTCTGCGGGGAGCCCGGCCAGCCGCAGCTGCCGTATCTGCGCGAGGCGGGCATCACCGTGGAGGCGGCCGTCCCCGACGCCGAGGAGCTCGTCGCCTCCTGCGCCGGGGGCCGGACCTCGGTCGTCCTCACCGGGGGCGAGGGCAACCAGCCGCTGACCGACGGGCTGGCGAGGCTGGCCGGTTCGGGGCGGGTGCAGATGCCGGACCTGGAGCTGCTGCCCGGTTCGTACGATCTGCCGGGCGCCCGCCTCCTCGACCTCGTCCAGGTCATGGACCGGATCAGGATCGAGTGCCCCTGGACCTCGCAGAAGACCCACAAGGGCCTCGCCAAGTACGCCATCGAGGAGGCGTACGAGCTCGTCGAGGCGATCGAGGACGGCAACCGCGAGGAGCTGCGCGAGGAGCTCGGTGACGTACTGCTCCAGGTCGTCTTCCACGCCCGCATCGCGGAAGAGGACGAGCAGGAGCCCTTCTCCGTGGACGACGTCGCCGCCACGCTCGTCGAGAAACTGATCCACCGCCACCCGCACGTCTTCGGCGACGAGACCGCCGAGACCCCGGAGGACGTCCACGCGCACTGGCTGCGGACCAAGGCGATCGAGAAGCAGCGCGAGTCCGTCACCGACGGCGTACCCCTCGGCCAGCCCGCCCTCGCCCTCGCCGCGAAGCTGGCCGGCCGCGCCCGCACCGCCGGCCTCGACGTGCCGCTCCCCGAGGGCGACGGCATCGGCTACCGCCTCCTCGCCCTGGCCGTCCGCGCCCAGGAGAACGGCACCGACCCGGAGGCCGCCCTGCGCGCGGCGGGCCGCGCCTACCGGGACGCCATCAGGGCGGCGGAGGGTAACGGACAGCGGCACGGGGCGGCTGCGGAGGGCAACGGATAGCCGTCCCGGCCAGCGGATAACGTCGGGGGGTGAACGACAGCCCCGCCGACACCTGCCCCGCCCACCCGGCCGACGCCGTGCCGCCCGCCCCCGCACTCTTCACCTGGGAGTTCGCCACCGACCCGTACCCCGCGTACGCCTGGCTGCGCGAGCACAGCCCCGTGCACCGCACCACGCTGCCCAGCGGGGTCGACGCCTGGCTCGTCACCCGGTACGCGGACGCCAGGCAGGCCCTCGCCGACACACGGCTCTCCAAGAACCCCGCGCACCACGCCGGGCCGGCGCACGCCAAGGGCCGCACGGGCATCCCGGGCGAGCGCAAGGCGGAGCTGATGACGCATCTGCTGAACATCGACCCGCCCGACCACACCCGGCTGCGGCGACTCGTGTCGAAGGCGTTCACGCCCCGGCGCATCGCGGAGTTCGCGCCGCGCGTGCAGGAGCTGACGGACCGCCTCATCGACTCCTTCGTCGAGAAGGGGGAGGCGGACCTCATCCACGAGTTCGCCTTCCCCCTCCCCATCTACGCGATCTGCGACCTGCTGGGCGTCCCGCGCGAGGACCAGGACGACTTCCGGGACTGGGCGGGCATGATGATCCGCCACGGCGGCGGCCCCAGGGGCGGGGTAGCCCGTTCCGTGAAGAAGATGCGCGGATATCTGCTCGAACTCATCCACCGCAAGCGCGAGAACCCCGGGGACGACCTGATCTCGGGGCTGATCCGGGCGAGCGACGACGGCGAGCACCTGACCGAGAACGAGGCCGCCGCGATGGCCTTCATCCTCTTGTTCGCCGGCTTCGAAACGACCGTCAACCTCATCGGCAACGGCGTTCACACCCTGCTGGGCCATCCGGAGCAGCGTGAACGGCTCCAGCGTTCCCTGGCGGCGGGCGAGACGGCGCTGCTGGCCACCGGCGTCGAGGAACTGCTGCGTTTCGACGGCCCGGTGGAGCTGGCGACCTGGCGATTCGCCACCGAGGCGCTGACGATCGGCGGGCAGCGGATCGCGGAGGGGGATCCCGTACTCGTGGTGCTTGCCGCCGCGGACCGGGACCCCGAACGGTTCGGCGCTCCCGACACCCTGGACCTCTCGCGGCGTGACAATCAGCACCTCGGCTACGGACACGGCATCCATTACTGCTTGGGAGCACCGCTCGCCCGGCTGGAGGGACAGGCCGCGCTCGCCACGCTGCTGAAACGCCTCCCGGACCTGCGACTTGCGGGGGAAGCTACCGATTTGCGCTGGCGCGGCGGGCTCATCATGCGCGGACTGCGGACGCTTCCGGTGGAGTTCACCCCCGGGGCCACCACCAAGGAAGGTGACACTCTGTCAACTCTGTGACTTTGGCGTGATCTCCGCTGCATCGACTTGTGACACACGTTCGAGTCCCGCTAGGTTCACCGTTCGACTCACCAGTCACCTTTTCAGTCACACGGAAGGCATTCCCATGGGCTCCGCGAACGGCAGACACCGTCGCCCTCGTCAGGCACCCGCGATCATCGTCGCCGCAGGCGTGACCGGCTCGGCCATCGCCATCCCGCTGCTCGGCGCGGCCGGTGCGCACGCCGCCGACGCCTCGACCTGGGACCGGGTCGCGGAGTGCGAGAGCGGCGGCATGTGGAGTGCCGACCTCGGCAACGGGTTCTACGGCGGTCTTCAGTTCTCGCAGGAGGTCTGGAAGTCCTACGGCGGCGAGACGTACGCCCCGCGCGCGGACCTCGCCAGCCGGTCGCAGCAGATCGCCGTGGCGGAGAAGGTGCTGGGCGATCAGGGGCCGAAGGCGTGGCCCAGTTGCGCCGTCATCTCCGGCCTCACCCCGGAGGGCTCCCTGCCGGGTGTCGATCCGGGCGTCGATCCGGCCGCCACCCCGTCCGCGGACCCGGCGGAGAGCGCGGACCCGGCCGGGAGCGCGGACCCGTCCGCGACTGCCGACCCGTCAGAGAGCGCGGACCCGGCGGACGACGCGGCCGAGGACGCCACGAAGGCCCCGTCGGACGACGCCACGTCCGGCCCGGCCGGCAAGGACCGGAAGGCGGACGCCTCGTCCTCCCCGGACGCCACGCCCCCGGCGTCCGGCTCCTCCGGCGCGGGTGACCCCTCCGGTGGCCGGGACGGGTCCTCCCCGGCCGCGGAGGCGGGCGGCAAGCACCGCGGAGCGCCGGCCCCGGAGCGGACCGGTGACGGCCGGGACGCGGGGCGGCACGCCTCGCGGGGGGACGCGGACGGACGCGGCACGGGCGCGCCGGCCGCCGACGGCACGTACACCGTCCGGCCCGGCGACAACCTCTGGGCCATCGCCGACGCGCAGAAGCTGCCCGGCGGCTGGACCGGGCTGTACGAGGCCAACAAGGCGGCCGTCGGCTCCGACCCGGACCTCATCCTCCCCGGCCAGCACCTCGATCTCGGCGTGAAGACCGGCTGAGACCTGACGCCGGGTCGATCGTGGAAGCGGGCGCGGAAGCGAGCGTGGAGACGGTCTGATCAACAGCTGAAGATGCCTCGATCCTGGGGTACTTAAGAGGCCTATGTCCCACTTTTGAATAAGTGAGACATGGGTCTCTTCGCATGAACTCGCGTGTCTTGTCCGGGAGGTCCCCCCACATCCGTTCCGACCTGCGTAAATAGACGTTAATCAGATGCAAATAAGGACTGTTTATCCGGTATGTCCTTCTTTGAATGTAGGGGTTCGGTGTGTTTACGGTCAGAACCGCTCGCACCGCGGGCCCCGTCGATCGTCACGCCGAATCCTGCCGTCGGTCGAAGGGAACAGACGCGTAAAGCGCCGTAGGCAGGAGCGGGGGACCCAGGTAAGCGCCGGGCCCGGTCGTCGAACACGACGCATCGGGAACGGCTTGGGGTTAAGTCGTGCGCTAGGACGTGCGACCGGGCAACTCACTTGGCCCGAACCCGACAGCTCACCTCGCAGGCGTCGGTGAGGAGAAGTCTCGATGCTGCTCAACAGCAAGGGCAACAAGCACCGCCGCCCGTCCAAGGCCGTCCGTATCGCCACGCTCGCCGGTGTGACCGGTGCCGCCATCGCCGTGCCCCTGATGGGTGCCACCGGCGCCTCCGCCGCCTCCGTCTCCACGTGGGACGCGGTCGCCCAGTGCGAGTCCGGCGGCAACTGGTCCATCAACACCGGCAACGGCTACTACGGCGGTCTGCAGTTCTCGCAGTCCAGCTGGGCCGCCGCCGGTGGTACCCAGTACGCGGCCCGCGCCGACCTGGCCACCAAGGCCCAGCAGATCGCGGTCGCCGAGAAGCTCCTCGACATGCAGGGACCGGGCGCCTGGTCCTGCGCCGGTGCCGGCAACCTGAGCAACGACGGTGTCGACCCGGGCGTCGACACCGGCTCCAGCGCCCCCAAGGCGGAGACCGCTCCCAAGCGGGAGTCCGCTCCGGCGCAGCAGGCCGAGCCGAAGAAGGCCGAGCGCACCGAGGCTCCGGCCACCAACCGCTCGGACCGCTCGACCGCCCCCGGGGCCGGGCAGAAGAAGACCGTGACCACCCCGACCGGCGAGAAGGTCGAGAAGGGTGACGGCGAGTACAAGGTCGTCACCGGCGACTCGCTGAGCAAGATCGCGGCCGACCACAAGGTCAAGGGCGGCTGGCAGCAGCTGTTCAAGCTCAACAAGGACATCGTCGAGGACGCCGACATGATCTTCCCGGGTCAGCAGCTCCACCTGGCGAAGTAGTACGGCGCCCACTTTCCTCGCCGCACTCCCCGGCCCGGTTCGCGTCTTCCCCCACGCGTGCCGGGCCGGGGCCTGTCGGCCGCCGGTCCGGCGGACGGGCGGTCCGGCGTACCGACTGTTCAACTGTTGTAGTTACCGGTCAGTAAATTTCTGGTCTTTCATCCCGCTATGACTGCTCTTGGGTCCTTTTTCGTCCCAGGGGACGGGCGGGCGGCCGACTGAGACGGCCGGGCCGGTTAGGCTCTTGTCGCAAGGCCAAAGCGACCCTGCACAACCAGCGTCATATCCCAGAAGGAGATGCCTCGTGCCGTCCATCGACGTCGTCGTAGCCCGGGAAATCCTCGACTCCCGGGGCAACCCCACGGTCGAGGTCGAGGTTGGCCTCGACGACGGCAGCACGGGCCGTGCTGCCGTTCCGTCCGGAGCCTCCACCGGTGCTTTCGAGGCCATTGAGCTTCGCGACGGTGACCCCAACCGCTACCACGGAAAGGGCGTCGAGAAGGCGGTCCTCGCCGTGATCGAGCAGATCGGCCCGGAGCTCGTCGGCTACGACGCGACCGAGCAGCGGCTGATCGACCAGGCCATGTTCGACCTGGACGCCACGGAGAACAAGGGCTCGCTCGGCGCCAACGCCATCCTCGGCGTCTCGCTCGCCGTCGCCCACGCCGCGTCCGAGGCCTCGGACCTGCCGCTGTTCCGCTACCTCGGTGGCCCGAACGCGCACCTGCTGCCCGTCCCGATGATGAACATCCTCAACGGTGGGTCGCACGCCGACTCCAACGTGGACATCCAGGAGTTCATGATCGCCCCGATCGGCGCGGAGTCCTTCTCCGAGGCCCTGCGCTGGGGCGCCGAGGTCTACCACACGCTGAAGAAGGTCCTGAAGACCAAGGGCCTGTCCACCGGTCTCGGTGACGAGGGCGGCTTCGCGCCGAACCTGGAGTCCAACCGTGCCGCGCTCGACCTCATCGTCGAGGCCATCAAGGAAGCCGGCTACGCCCCCGGCAAGGACATCGCGCTCGCGCTCGACGTCGCCGCGTCCGAGTTCTACAAGGACGGCACGTACGAGTTCGAGGGCAAGTCCCGCTCGGCCGCCGAGATGACCGAGTACTACGAGGAGCTCGTCGACGCGTACCCGCTGGTCTCCATCGAGGACCCGCTGTACGAGGACGACTGGGCCGGCTGGAAGGTCATCACCGAGAAGATCGGCGCCAAGGTGCAGATCGTCGGCGACGACCTCTTCGTCACCAACCCGGAGCGCCTGGCCCGCGGCATCGAGGAGGGCTCCGCCAACGCCCTGCTCGTCAAGGTCAACCAGATCGGTTCGCTGACCGAGACCCTGGACGCCGTCGAGCTGGCCCAGCGCAACGGCTTCAAGTGCATGATGTCCCACCGCTCCGGCGAGACCGAGGACGTCACCATCGCCGACCTCGCGGTCGCCGTGAACTGCGGCCAGATCAAGACCGGCGCCCCGGCCCGTTCGGACCGCGTCGCCAAGTACAACCAACTGCTGCGCATCGAGGAGATCCTCGACGACGCCGCGGTGTACGCGGGCCGTTCGGCGTTCCCGCGGTTCAAGGGCTGACAAGCCCGACCGGGTCCAGCGACCCGGCCTCCGTCCGTCCCCGCACTCGGTCCCGTACCGTGTGCGGGGACGGACGTGCGTAATGGGGAGGCGGAGACATGGCCGCGAAGGACCGGGACCGGTTCTCCACCGCGACCCGGCTGAGGCTGCTCGGTGAGCAGACCGCGGCCCGCGTCTACCGGTCCCAGAACAAGCGCCAGGCCCGCCGCTCCCGCCTCACCGGCCGGGCGGCCTTCCTGGCCCTGGTCGTCTGCTCCCTGGTCGTCGCCCTCGCGTATCCGATGCGGCAGTACGTGTCGCAGCGTGACGAGATCGCGGACCAGGAGCGGCTCGCGCAGGAGGCCGAGGCACGCACCGAGGAGCTGCGCGACGAGAAGGCGCGCCTCCAGGACGACGCGTACATCAAGCGGCTGGCCCGCGAGCACCTGCACTACCTTCTTCCGGGAGAGACCAGCTACACCGTGGTCGATCCCGACGCGGTCAAGGAGCGCAACGGAGTGCCGGACGAGTCCGGCCGGCCGTGGCACTCCAACCTGTGGGACGGCGTGGACAGCGCCGACCGGGGCTGACCCGCGGTCCCGTCATTTCGCATTTCACCGTCCGGCCGCGGCACCGCGGTCCGGGCGGCCCGATCAGAACCTAGGCAGGCATGGAAACGCCCCCTCCCCAGACCGAGTCCACCGCGCCCACCGACGCGGACATCGCCGCGTTCCAGCAGCAGCTGGGGCGCCCGCCGCGCGGGCTGCGTGCCATCGCGCACCGCTGTCCGTGCGGCAACCCGGACGTGGTCGAGACGCAGCCCAGGCTGGAGGACGGTACGCCGTTCCCGACGACGTACTACCTGACGTGCCCGCGTGCGGCGTCCGCGATCGGCACGCTGGAGGCGAACGGGGTCATGCGGGAGATGACCGAGCGCCTCGGTACGGACCCCGAGCTGGCGGCCGCGTACCGGGCCGCGCACGAGGACTACATCGCCCGGCGCGACGCGATCGAGGTGCTGGAGGGCTTCCCGAGCGCGGGCGGCATGCCGGACCGGGTGAAGTGTCTGCATGTGCTCGTGGGGCACTCGCTGGCGGCGGGGCCCGGGGTGAACCCGCTGGGGGACGAGGCGATCGCGATGCTGCCGGAGTGGTGGCGCAAGGGCCCGTGCGTGTCGCCGTGCGGCGCGCCTGGTGAGAACGAGGGCTGAGCGGTCCCCCGCGGGCTCCGTGAAGAGGGGCTAGGAGAAGAGAGGCTTGAGGGTATGACGCGTGTGGCCGCCATTGACTGCGGTACCAACTCGATCCGGCTGCTGGTGGCGGATGCCGACCCCGCCACCGGGGAGTTCACCGAGCTCGACCGGCGGATGGAGATCGTCCGGCTCGGCCAGGGGGTCGACCGGACCGGGCGGCTCGCCCCCGAGGCGCTGGAGCGGACGTTCGCCGCGTGCCGGCAGTACGCGGCGGTGATCAAGGAGCACGGCGCGGAGAAGGTCCGCTTCGTCGCGACCTCCGCCTCCCGGGACGCGGAGAACCGGGACGACTTCGTCCGGGGGGTGCTGGACATCCTGGGCGTCGAGCCCGAGGTGATCAGCGGTGACCAGGAGGCGGAGTTCTCCTTCGCCGGGGCCACCAAGGAGCTCGCGGGGCGCGACGACCTCGCGAAGCCGTATCTCGTCGTGGACATCGGCGGCGGCTCGACCGAGTTCGTCGTCGGCGACGACCGGGTGCGGGCCGCCCGGTCCGTGGACATCGGCTGTGTCCGGATGACCGAGCGCCATCTCTACCGGGACGGCGCGGTCATCGACCCGCCCACCCGGGAGGCGGCCGACGCGATCCGCGCGGACGTCGCCGCCGCCCTGGACCTGGCCGGGCAGAGCGTCCCGCTCACCGAGGCGGGCACGCTCGTCGGGCTCGCCGGCACGGTCACCACGGTGGCCGCGATCGCGCTGGGCCTGGAGGAGTACGACTCCGAGGCGATCCACCACTCCCGGGTCTCCCTGGAGCGGGTCAGGGAGATCGCCGGGCGGCTGCTGTCCTCGACCCACGCGGAGCGTGCCGCGATCGGCGCGATGCATCCGGGGCGGGTCGATGTGATCGCCTCGGGGGCGCTGATCCTGCTGGCCGTCATGGAGCGGACCGGGGCCCGTGAGGTGGTCGTCAGCGAGCACGACATCCTCGACGGGATCGGCTGGTCCAACGCGTAGCGCGGCCCTCGGACGCGGCCTGAAGGCGCGGCGCCGCTCAGCGGCCCTCTGAGGGCTGCGCGCGAGGCCGGGGGCCCCGGGTGCCGACGGGCGCGGAAACGTTGCTCATGCGCATTCCTGCCTGCACCTTTGAGCCGCTCAGGGCCACCCGGGGGAGTCCTTCCGGGACACGCCGCGACGAAGTTCGTGAACTTCTTCACAAGGAATTGGGTCCCTGGGAGCGGACTTCTGCTCCGGACGGGCCCCCAGGAGCGTGTGCGGGGTCACTCGCGGCGCGAACGGGGCGGTTCCGGGGGTGTTGCGGGAGTGTGAACCGGGAGGGTGGTTCACCTCGCCCGGCGGCTCAAGGGCCAGCTCACAAGCGGTGAACAACGTTCGCCACGACGCCGTTGTTCCCGTCCGGGATCATGACCTGGGTCACGTGGGCGGCGAAGTGTAGCAGAGGGTGGCCCATACCTTGTGAAGGGGCTCACGAGCTCACCCCCGGGGAGGGGTGGATACTCGATGGCATGAGCACCACGGAGCGTCCCAGGATCCTCGTAGTAGGCGGTGGGTACGTAGGCCTGTACGCAGCTCGGCGCATCCTCAAGAAGATGCGCTACGGAGAGGCGACCGTCACGGTCGTCGACCCCCGGTCGTACATGACCTACCAGCCCTTCCTCCCCGAAGCTGCTGCCGGCAGCATCTCGCCCCGGCACGTCGTCGTCCCGCTGCGACGCGTGCTGCCGAAGGCCGAGGTTCTCACCGGCCGCGTCACGACCATTGACCAGGACCGCAAGGTCGCCACGGTCGCGCCGCTCGTCGGCGAGGCCTACGAGCTGCCCTTCGACTACCTGGTCATCGCGATGGGCGCCGTCTCGCGCACCTTCCCGATCCCCGGCCTGGCCGAACAGGGCATCGGCATGAAGGGCATCGAGGAGGCCATCGGCCTGCGTAACCACGTACTGGAGCAGCTGGACAAGGCTGACTCGACGACCGATGAGGATGTCCGCCGCAGGGCGCTCACCTTCGTCTTCGTGGGCGGCGGTTTCGCCGGTGCGGAGACCATCGGCGAGGTCGAGGACATGGCCCGCGACGCGGCGAAGTACTACACGAACGTGAAGCGCGAGGACATGCGCTTCGTGCTCGTCGACGCCGCCGACAAGATCCTTCCCGAGGTCGGCCCGAAGCTGGGCACCTGGGGCCGGGAGCACCTGGAGTCCCGCGGTGTCGAGGTCTTCCTCTCGACCTCCATGGACTCCTGCGTCGACGGTCACGTGGTGCTGAAGAACGGCCTTGAGGTCGACTCCAACACCATCGTGTGGACGGCCGGCGTGAAGCCGAACCCGGCGCTGGCCCGCTTCGGCCTGCCGCTCGGTCCGCGCGGTCACGTGGACACCTCGGAGAAGCTCCAGGTGCAGGGCACCGACTACATCTGGGCCGCGGGCGACAACGCCCAGGTTCCGGACCTGGTCGGCCGCAAGGCCGGCAATCCGAACGCCTGGTGCCCGCCGAACGCCCAGCACGCGCTGCGTCAGGCCAAGGTCCTCGGTGACAACGTCATCTCCGGGATGCGCGGCTTCCCGCAGGCCGACTACAGCCACGCCAACAAGGGCGCGGTCGCCGGTCTGGGCCTGCACAAGGGCGTCGCGATGATCGTCGTCGGCAAGATGAAGATCAAGTTCAAGGGCCGTCTCGCCTGGTATGCGCACCGTGGCTACCACGGCATGGCGATGCCGACCTGGAACCGCAAGATCCGGATCTTCGCCGACTGGACGCTCGCGGTGTTCCTCAAGCGCGAGGTCGTCTCGCTCGGCGCCATGGAGACGCCGCGCGAGGAGTTCTACGAGGCCGCCAAGCCGGCTCCGGCCCCCGCCGCCGCCCAGCCGGTGGCGGAGAAGGCCAAGGCCTCCTAGCCCGCACGCCGCAGGACCGTTGTACGACGCCCGAAGGGGCCGTCCGCCATCCGTGGTGCGGGCGGCCCCTTCGGGCGTATCGGGGCGGGGTGGGGCGGGGCACGGTACAGGGGGAGCGAGGCCAGTGGCCCGGCGGATGCATGGTCCATGCAGGTATTTTGCCGATTGATTGCGCAGTAGCGGGATGGCCCGGCCGCCGGAAACTGTTGTGGGGGGTGTACCTCGCCGCGGCGCCAACGGGTGCCGCGGCGTGGTCAGAGACATGTGTGGGCATGTCTGGGCACGTTGGGAATCACCATCACGGAGGTGTGCGCCATGGCAGACGCCGCGTTGCGGCTGGCCGCTCTCGCCCAGGAGTTGCTGGGAGAACCCCTACCGGTCCGGATCCGGGCCTGGGACGGCAGCGAATCCGGACCGCCCGAGGCCCCCGCCCTCGTCTTCAGGAGCCGTCGTGCCCTGCGCCGGCTGCTGTGGAAGCCGGGCGAACTGGGCCTCGCCCGCGCCTGGGTGGCCGGGGAGATCGATATCGAAGGCGATCTGTACGAGACCCTGGACCTGGTGGCAGGGCTGATCTGGGAACGCGGGATCGACGCGAAGGACAGCATCCACCCGGTCCGCGACCCGAAGGTGCGGGCGGCCGCCAAGGGACTGCTGCAACTCGCCGGCCCGTGGCCGCCGCCCCCGCCGCCGCCGGAGGAGGTACGCCGCCGTACCGGCGCCCTGCACACCAAGCGCCGCGACAAGGAGGCCATCAGCCACCACTACGACGTGGGCAATGACTTCTACGAACTGGTCCTCGGCCCGTCCATGGTCTACTCCTGCGCCTACTGGGAGGACGGCGGCACCCTTGAGGACGCCCAGCGCGACAAGCTCGACCTGGTCTGCCGCAAGCTCGCGCTGAAGGAGGGGGACCGCCTCCTGGACGTCGGCTGCGGCTGGGGCTCCATGGCGATCCACGCCGCCCGCGAGTACGGCGCCCGGGTCACCGGCGTGACCCTCTCCACCGAACAGGCCGCCTTCGCCCGCAAGCGCATCGCGGAGGAAGGGCTGACCGACCGGATCGAGATCCGGGTCCAGGACTACCGGGACGTCAGGGACGGCCCGTACGACGCCATCTCCTCCATCGGAATGGCGGAACACGTCGGCGCGGTCCGCTACCGCGAGTACGCCGACGACGTCTACGCACTCCTCAAGCCCGGCGGGCGCCTCCTCAACCACCAGATCGCCCGCCGCCCGGAGAAGGACGAGTCCGCCTACCGCGTGGACGAGTTCATCGACGCCTATGTCTTCCCGGACGGTGAGCTGGCCCCGCTGGGCCGGACCGTCGCCACCCTTGAGGAAGCCGGCTTCGAGGCCCGCGACGTCGAATCGCTCCGCGAGCACTACGCGCTGACCCTGCGCCGCTGGGTCGCCAACCTGGAGAAGGAGTGGCCGCGCGCGGTGAAGATGACCTCGCCCGGCCGGGCCAGGGTCTGGCGCCTGTACATGGCCGCCTCCGCGCTCTCCTTCGAGCACAACAAGATCGGCGTCAACCAGATCCTGGCCGTGCGGTCGACGGAGGGCGGAGCCGCCCGGATGCCGCTGCGCGCCCGCGACTGGAAGGCGTCCGCGACCGGCTGAGCCGTGCACACGCCTGAGGGCCGGTATCCGCGGTGGCGGATACCGGCCCTCTCCCGTACGCCGGCCGGCGCTACTCGGTCTTGATGGCCGTCAGCATGTTGAGCTTCGCGGCGTTGCGGGCCGGCCACATCGCGGCCAGCACCCCCACCAGTCCGGCCAGCAGCAGGAAGAGCGCGATCCGGCCCCACGGCACGACCAGCGCGTACTGCGGGATGGAGGACGAGGCGGCGTTGCCGATCGCCCAGCCGAGGAACAGGCCGAGCCCGATACCGACCAGCGCGCCGAACACCGAGATGACCACGGCCTCCAGCCGGATCATGCGCTTGACCTTGCGCCGGTCCAGGCCGATCGCCCGCAGCATGCCGATCTCCTGCTGCCGCTCGAACACCGACATGGCCAAGGTGTTGACGACCCCGAGCACCGCGATGATCAGGGCCATCGCCAGGAGCCCGTACATGATGTTCATCATCAGGTTGATGGTGCCGCCGAACATGTCCCGGATGTCCTGGCGGTCCATGACGCTCATGCCCGGGTTGTCACCCAGCGCGTCCACCACGGCCTTCTCGTTGGCGGCGCTCGCGCCGCCGTCCGTCTTCACCCAGATCTCGCGGATGTCCGCGCGGCCCTCGTGCGGGGCCACCTTCTCGCGGGGGATCAGGACCGGCGACAGGAACTCGTTGTCCTTGTAGAGCACCCCGACCTTCAGGTTCTCCTTCTTGTGGTCCTCGTACGTGACCGGGACGCTGTCCCCGGTCCGCCAGCCGTTCGACTTCGCGGTCTTCTCGGAGACGGCGATCGTGCCGCCGCCCAGGGAGTCCATCGAGCCCGAGGTGGTGTCGATGCTGAAGACCTTCTGCACATCGCCGGGGGTGACGCCGGACGCCGACAGATTGGCCTTGCCGACCGTCAGCCAGACGGACTGCTGGGGGGAGACGGCGGTGACGCCGTCAGCCTTCTCCAGAGCGGTGAGCGCCGACTCGTCGAGCGAGTCCCCGCTCGCCATCGACACCATGTAGTCGGCCCTGACGTTGTCCGTCGTCATCCGGTCGACCGCCTGGCCGAGTGTGACGCCGAGGACCGAGATGCCGGTGACGAGGGTCAGGCCGATGGCCAGCGCGGAGGCGGTGGCACCGGTGCGCCGGGGGTTGCGCACGGCGTTCTGCGCCGCGAGCTTGCCGGAGACCCCGAACAGCCGCCGCAGCAGCGGGCGGAGCAGGGCGATCACCGGGCGGGACAGCAGCGGGATGAGGATGATGATGCCGATCAGCGCCAGGAAGGCACCGGCCGCGATGGCGGCCTGGGCCGAGTTCCCGGACCGCGCCGCACCGGCCACGACCGCCGCCGCGCCGAGCAGGGTGATGACCGCGCCGATCGAGTTGCGCACCACCAGGGACTTCACGGTGGCCACCGCGTACTGGCTGTTCATCGCCGCGACCGGCGGGATCTTCGCGGCCCGTCGGGCGGGCAGCCAGGCGGCCAGCACGGTGATCAGAACGCCGACGGCGAAGGTGGCGACGACCGTGCTCGGCGCGACCACCAGCGGACCGGCCGGGATCTTGCCGCCGATCAGGCTCATCGCGGAGCGCAGCCCGATGGCGAGACCGATGCCCAGCGCGAAGCCGATGACGGACGCGATCACACCGACCACGGCCGCTTCGAGCAGCACCGAGCGCTTGACCTGGCGGCGCGAGGCGCCGACAGCACGCAGCAGCGCCAGCTCCTTGGTGCGCTGTGCGACCAGCATGGTGAAGGTGTTGGCGATCAGGAAGACGCCGACGAACAGGGCGATGCCCGCGAAGCCGAGCAGCAGCTTGTTGAGGCTGCTGAGGCCGGACTCGATGTCCTTGGCCTGCTCGTCGGCGCGCACCTTGCCGGTCTTGGCCTCCGCGTCCTCGGGCAGCAGCGGCTTCACCGCGGCCAGCACCTGCTGGTCGGAGGCGCCGGGGGCGGCGGTGACGGAGACGTCCTGGAACTCGCCGGGCCGCAGGAACAGCTTCTGGGCGACGTCGGTGTCGAAGAGGACCAGGCTGCCGCCGGCGTTGACCGCGCCGTCCTCCGTGGTGAAGACCCCGGACAGGGTGTACTCCTTCACCGGACCGTTCGTGGCGACCCGGACCGTGTCACCGACCTTGTACTCGCCCTTCTTCGCGGTGTCCCGGTCCAGGGCGATCCGGCCGTCAGCGGTCGGACCGGTGCCGTCGGTGAAGGCGTACTGCGCGTCCTTTCCGCCCTTGCCCGGGGCGAAGTTGGCGCCGGTGTTGGACCAGCCGTTGCCGATCAGCTTGCCGTCCGGGTCCGCGACCCCGGCGAAGCCGGAGACCCGGCCGGTGGCGCTCTCCACCCCGTCCAGGGCGCGGATCTTCTTCAGGGTGGCGGCGTCGACGCCGCGCGACTCCGCGTCGCGCTGGTCGGCGTAGGTGGTGACCGCGACGGCTACGTCGTCGTAGTTCTTGGCCGACTGGTTGCGGAAGGCGTTTCCGAGGGTGTCGGTGAAGACCAGGGTGCCGGAGACGAAGGCCACGCCGAGCATCACGGCGAGGACGGTCATCAGCAGCCTGGCCTTGTGCGAGAGCACATTGCGCAGGGCGGTACGGAACATGGCTGTGTCCTGGGGGAGGGGTTCCGGAAAGGGGCACGGTTCGGGCGTCGCACGGCGCGAGGCGGTGCGAAGTCGGGGCCGAGGCTGCGGCCCGGGGCTCAGCTCAGCTGGTGCGCCCCTTGGTGTCGAACGCCTTCATCCGGTCCAGCACGCCGTCCGCGGTGGGGTGCATCATCTGGTCGACGATCGCCCCGTCCGCCAGGAAGATGACCCGGTCCGCGTAGGAGGCGGCGGCCGGGTCGTGGGTCACCATGACCACGGTCTGGCCCAGCTCGCGCACCGAGTTGCGGAGGAAGCCGAGGACCTCGGTGCCGGAGCGCGAGTCGAGGTTGCCGGTCGGCTCGTCACCGAAGATGATCTCCGGCTGCGAGGCCAGGGCGCGGGCCACCGCGACGCGCTGCTGCTGGCCGCCGGAGAGCTCGGTGGGACGGTGCTTCAGCCGGTCGGAGAGCCCCACCATCTCGATGACCTTGTGCAGCCAGTCCTGGTCGGGCTTGCGGCCTGCGATGTCCATCGGCAGCGTGATGTTCTCCAGCGCCGTCAGGGTCGGCAGCAGGTTGAACGCCTGGAAGATGAATCCGATCTTGTCCCGTCGCAACTGGGTGAGCTGCTTGTCCTTGAGGGACCCCAGCTCCGTCTCACCGATCCGCACCGATCCGCTGCTGAAGCTGTCGAGACCGGCCACGCAGTGCATCAGCGTGGACTTGCCGGAACCCGACGGGCCCATGATCGCGGTGAACTCGCCCTGCGGGAAGTCCACGGTGACCCGGTCCAGCGCGGTCACCTTGGTCTCGCCCTCTCCGTAGACCTTCGACAGTTCCGTGGCGCGGGCAGCCACCGCGGTGGCGCGGTGAGCGGTGGTCATGGTGGTCACGGGAGGCTCCAGGGTGGGGTGCGTACGGGACGGGGGACGTTCGGTCCGGGGACCGATTGATCCGGGGACCGTTCGGTCCGGGGCCCTGAGGCAGGCACCGCGGGACGCGGCGCCCTCCTCGGAGGCACTGCTCCATCGTCTCCGCCGTTTCGCCGCGGATCGTCACTCCCGGTGCCCGTTCCAGGGGCCGCCTTGAGTCGCACCGAAGGGCGTCCGCGTCCTCCTGCGGTATGACACCGCCCCCGAGACGGGGACGCCGCTTGGAGGGGGTACGGCACCGTGTTCATGATCACAGACGGGGCCCCGGCGGATCCTGAACCCGCGGGTGGGCACCCCGTCCCGCGCCGCGTGAACGACCCCGCCGGCCGGCAGGGGTGGCGCGCCCCTGGCGATCAGTGGCGTGCCCCTGGCGAATCGGCTGTGTGGGTGCGGCGAATTCACGTCAATTCGGATTGCCGGTCGCCGCGCTCACAACCCGGCCAGGCGTGTGACTATGCCTCTCGGGTGTGCTGACGCACCCTCAAGCGGTCAATAAAATAAGACAACATCGAGCCACTGTTCGGGTGATCGGGAGAGCCCCCCGGATAGGGTCATGTGCCAACGCAGAGCCGCGCCAAGCCCGGATGGTGGAATGCAGACACGGCGAGCTTAAACCTCGCTGCCCCTCGGGGGCGTACCGGTTCGAGTCCGGTTCCGGGCACCACCGCGATCATGCGGTTTGACCTGCAAGTACGGCTGATTCCATATGCCCCTCTTTCGTGCGTTGGGCGCACCATGGGCGCACCGCTGCCCTACGGTCCCGATATGGCGTACATCGTGATGCGAAAGAACGAGGCCGGCGAGGTCACCAGCTACCAGGTGAAGTGGCGCCTGGGTGGCGCCCGGGACGGGGACTGGCAGACGGAGCGCTTCGATGACGAACCGTCTGCTGAAGTATTTCGGGATGCGGTTAACGAGGCGGAGCAACAGTGGCCGCCGGGCTGGATCAAGGGTCAGGGCTACATCACGACGGTGAGTAGCGGTGACAGCGCGACGAAGTACCGGTTCCGCGAGTACGCACTGCTGAGCGTCAAGGACCGAACCGGCATCGAGGAGCACTACCGCAACTCGATCCGGAAGGAGCTGGAGACGTACATCTTCCCCACGTTCGCGGAGTGTGACATCCGGTCGGCCGAGCACTTCAGCCAGGACACCATCCGGCCGTGGGTGAGGCAGCTGGAACAGACGATGGTGCGCAAGGGGCAGATGCCGAAGCACGGCAAGCCGAAGCTCCGCAAGATGAGCCCCAAGACCATCCGCAACCTCCACGGGCTGCTGTCCAGCATTCTGGAGGAGGCGGTCAAGGCGGAGCCGCCATTGCGGGGCCGGAACCCGTGCAAGCTGACCAGGCTGCCGCGCACCGACGATGACGGCGCGAGCGCGGAGGACGGGGAGGACATTGAGTTCCTGACTCCGGAAGAGGTCGCGGGAATCATCGGCCATCTGGCCCGCCGCAGCGACCAGCTGCTCGCCATCGTGAAATACGGGACGGGTATGCGGTGGAGCGAACTGACGGCCCTGGCACCGATGTGCGTGCTTCTCGCAGATCCCGGAAAGCCGAAGGCCAGGGTTCGACGGGCGTGGAAGCGGGATGGGAAGGGCGGCTACTACCTCGGGACGCCGAAGTCGCGGCGAGGCCGGCGCACGCTGCGGATCTCGCCGACGGTGCTTGACGCGTTTACGGAGCTGGGTCAGCACCAGCTCGGGCGCGACGACCTGTTCTGGACGAATGACGCGGGGGCGCGCCTGCACTACAGCAGCTTCTACGACCGGTGGGAGCGGGCTGTGAAGCGGGCGCACCAGGACGGTGTGTTGCCGGCGGAGAAGAATCCGACGCCGCACGACCTGCGGCATTCTCACGCTGCGGTGCTCCTCTCGCAGGGGCGGTCGTTGACGTACGTGCAGCGGCGACTCGGGCATGAGTCGATCAAGACGACCAGCGACACGTACGGGCACCTGCTGCCTGAGGCCGACGACGACGCCATGGACGACATCGAGAGGTCGCTGGGTGGCGGCCGCCCGTCGAGCGGTGTCCTGGAAGGTGGCGAGACACAGTTGGGCCAGGTGGTCTACGTAATCCATCTGGAGGCCGTGGTGCAGGGCTTCCGCAAGCGCGACGACGCCGTGGCGGTCCTGGAGCAGTGGAGCCTCGACACGGGCCTTACGGGACGCCTGGAGACGTGGAGTTGGGCGTGGTGGCAGCGGATGCCGGGTGGGCAGAACGCGCTCCACTCGTACGTCCCGGAGCGCGTGTGGCTGTGGAGCATGGGGCTGGCCCTCTATCGGGCAGACGGGGCGGAGATTGTGCCGGCCGGAGAAGCCGACGCTCCGGCCGGCCGGTGGGTCTGGGAGTGGGAGGACCTGTTCACGGATGACCCGGCGGTCAGCCGGACGGAGTGGCGGCCTGACGGGCACACGGAGGCAGAGGCGTGGGGGGTGAATCCGGAGGCGGTTCAGGTGGCGTTCGCGCAGGCCCGTGCAGACGCGCTTCGGGTGTGCGCTCTCAACCCTGCCGCTGGACAGGAGGAACCGCAGCCGGTCTCTGGGTAGCCCTGGGCGGAGAGGGGCCTCCGGACATCCGGGGCCCCTCTCCGCGTGTCTGGGGCGCCGAGATGCTTAGAGGCGGTCGTGGTCTCCACGAGCCGCCGCACCCGGGATTCGGGCACGCTGCCTAGTCGCAGCCTGGGGGGAACTGCCGCGCGCCGCCGCGTCGCGAGTGAAACGGTCTGCTCCAGCTTGCAGGGTTTCCTGGACGAGGAGGTTGTGCTCCTCGGCGAGCTCAAGGAGCTCACGCTGGGCAACCAGACGCAGGCCGCGCTCGCGGCTCAACTCGCTGAGCAAGTCATCGTGCCGCTTTTGGACGCCTTCGATGCGGAGCTGATTGGTCTCGGTCTGTCGCTCGACCAGGCGTGCGTGAGCCTCCAGCGCGCGGCGCTCGGCGCTGAGCGCTTCAAGGTCGCTGCGGATGGAGGAACTGTGCCGGATCAGCCAGCGCCGGATCAGGAGGACGGCGCCGATGATCGCGCCGACGGTCAGCATTGTGGTTCCGCCTACGGCGCGGATCCAGTCGCGGTGACGGAGCCCTGAGGCGCCAAGTTGGCCGCCGTAGATAGTGGTCCCCAGAGTGATAGTCCGCAGGACGATCTGTCCGGTGAGTCGGCACCTCTGGATTAGCAAGATTTACCCCCTAGATGCAGCCCCGCCCCCTTCGGCCTCCGCCTCCGCTTCCTGCTGGAGGCGGATTGCCTGCTCGACGTTGCTGATGAGCATCTTGCGAATCATGGGGTCGGTGATGCCCCATTCGTCCGCCGCGTCCTCTGGGGTGAGCGAAGCCGAGCGTACAGGCGGTTCATTCTCGTCAGTCCAATATTCACCCGAAATGACCTTGCCTTGGACGAGCGTCGTCCGGAGGTCCATCTTGAGGACCCTGGCGATCTTCTCCATCTGTGAGGGGCGGGGGAGAGTCACGCCCTCGATGGTCCGACTGATGGCGGACGGGCTCATGCCCACATCTTTGGCGAGCCGTTTGCGGCCGCCCGCACCGGAGGTCAGGTCGTAACCGGCCCTGGCTGCGCCTTCGGCGAAAAATCGGCCGAAGGCTTGGGCGGCTTCCGAGGCGGGGGTGTTCATGTCTTCGACTTTAACGTGCATGCAAGCACGCGAACAGAGCGTGCATGCATGCATTGCCGCAGGTCAAGGCGCAGAATCGATGAACCCGCAGGCCGAATAGGGGGTGCGCGGGCGCACATCACTAGAAAACACGCACCAGGAAGCCACGTTTTAGGTGACCGCATGCATGCATGCAAGTGCTAACGTGCATGCATGCATGCAACCGTGCATGCATGCACACCGAGGGAGGTGGTCCTGTGCTGCGCCTACGAACCGATCTGCTTCTCGCGAGGGCATCTGCGGCCGGGCAGAAGACGCCCAACGACATCGCCCAGCGCATCGGCGTGGAGGACTCGACGATGTGGCGCCTTGTCGGAGGCCGTACCACGCCGAGCCTGAACACGCTCGTCGCACTGAGGGCCGTGTACGAGATCAGCCTTGACGATCTGGTCCGTGAAGCCGCATGAGCCTTGCCAGCCAGTCGATCAAGACTGCCGAGATGCTCCCGGGGATCCCGCGCCTCGGCGCCATCCCCGGCCTCCAGAACTACTCGCTCGCCGAGGCCGCCGAACTGCTCCGCTGCTTCCCGCGGTTCCTTGAGGACAACCTCAAGGAGCTCCCGCACCAGAAGATCGGCGCGGCCGTGGCTTTCGACGCCGACGAGCTGCTGGAGATCAAGAACCTGTTCCGCGTCCGCCCTGCTGGCGCCGGAACGGCACTCCGCGACGCGCCCCCGCTGGCGCTCGCCGACATCGCACCGTCACGGCGCCGACAGCGCGTCTGACGTGCAACGGGGCCGCCCGGACCGTTTGCCCCGGTTCCGGCCAGCCCCGCCAACCCAAGCCCCTCAACCAGTGAACTGAGGAACTCGTGAACGCACATGTTACCGACGGCGGGGGAGCCCGATGAGTGCTCTCATCCTCGCCGCCATGATCGCGCTCTTTGTACTGATCCCGGCCTCGATCGTCGCTCACCGCGTCGCGACCGCTCCGCCGGAGGAGACCCACACCCCCGCCGGCTGCCGCCACTGCGCGGACCTGCTCCAGGTCGACCCGCCCGCGCACATCCCGGGCCAGCGGACCGGCGGTGAGTCGTGAAGAACGAGCAGACCCACAACGCGCGGACCTGCACCCTGTGCGCTCCGCTGCGTCACCCCTCCAACTACCGGGCGCGGCGCGTGCTGTCGACGCTCCCCCGGCAGACCGCCGAGTCGGCGGGCACGGAACGCAAGAGCGCCGGTGGCTGCTGATGGACCACCTTCTCCTCAACCAGCTGCCCGTCGGCGACGTCGCGTGGCTGCGGGTCGCGTCCAGCAGCGAGCCCGAGCGGTTCCGGGCCTGCATGGCCCGGACGCTGACCGCCATCGCCCAGGGCGACGACGTCGCCACCTCGGCGTGGAACGCCACCGCCCCGGTCCGGCTCGCCGCCGAGATCGAGGCCATGGCTGGCATCCGCCGTCTCAACTGCTTCCGGAAGGACCCGAAGTGACGACCGTGACCCCGCTGTTCGACCTGACCGACGAGACCGGTGGCGCACTGGTTGATGCCCCCACCGCGCGCCTCCTGCTCCCCGCCGACGCCTCCCGCGAGGAGTGGTTGGAGGTCCGCCGTGGCGGTATCGGCGGCTCCGACGTCGCCGGAATCCTTGGCCTGGCCGGGAAGTACACCGGCCCGCGCCACGTCTTCGAGGAGAAGCACGGCCGCAGCACCTTCGAGGGCAACGAGTACACCGAGATCGGCACGGAGATCGAGGACTTCATTGCCCACATGTTCACGAAGCGGTCGGGTGTGACGACGGCCGAGGCGCCCGGGACGCTCGTGCATGTCGACCGGCCGTGGCAGCGGGTGAACGTCGACCGCTACACGTTCGAGCAGCCGGGCCCGGCGTCCGGGGTGCTGGAGTGCAAGAACAGGTCCGAGCACCAGGCGGAGCAGTGGGAGAACGGGGCTGTCCCCGACGCCCCCGCGATTCAGTGCCACTGGGGTATGGCCGTCGGCGGCTGGAACCACGGTTTCGTGGCCGCGCTGGTCGGCGGCAACAAGCTCCGCTGGGTCCGCCTGGAGCGCGACGAGGAGATGATCGAGTACCTCGTCGACTACTGCGGGCGCTGGTTCGAGCGCCACATCGTCGAGGGGGTTGAGCCCCCGGCTGACGGCCTGGAGGCGACCACCGACCTGCTGGCGAAGCTCTGGTCAGTCAAGGCGGAGACGATCGCTGAGATCGACGTGGCGAAGGCCAAGGAGCTGCGTGCCAGGCACGCCGAGGTCAAGGCACGGGCGAAGGCCATCGACGAGGAACTGCGGCTCGTCGAAAACGAGATGAAGCTCCTCACCGCCGAGAACGAGGTTGCGAAGTCGGGCGGCAAGCCGGCGTGGACGTGGAAGGGCAACGGCACCTTCGCGAGCAAGAAGTTCGCGGAGGCGCACCCCGACCTGGTCGAGAAGTACACGCACATGTTGCCCGCGCTCGACGTCGACCGGCTCAAGGCCGAGCAGTCCGAGACGTACGAGAAGTTCCGCGCACGCCGCCTCATCGTCCCCGCGAAGGGAATCTGACCCATGTCTCTCTCAACTCTCAAAGACCGTGTGCGCGCGGCGACCGTAGAGCAGCCGGCCACCGACGCGACCGTGCAGGCTCTCGCCGAGGACACGAAGGGGGCGGTCCCGGCCCAGCTGCACACGTCGGCTCAGGCCGAAGGCGACGACGTCGCCGACAAGGCCCTGACGTGGCTGGAGAAGTACGGCGACGACTTCACGCGGGCACTGCCCTCGCACATCGACGTGAAGGCGTTCCTGTCCGCCGTGCGGGCCGCCCTTCCGGGCCTGATCCGGTGCACCCCGGCGTCGCTCCGTCAGGCGCTCCTGACCTGCGCCCGGTTCGGTTTGGTGCCGGACGGCCGCCATGCAGTCATCAAGCGCGAGGGCAAGACGGCCGTGTTCGTGCCGATGGCCCAGGGCTACGTCGATCTGATGTACCGCTCAGGCCGGGTCGGGTCGGTTCACGTCGGGATGATCCACGAGGGCGACGAGTGGAACTACGAGCCCTCCGCGCCGTCGCCCTTGGATTTCACCCACAAGCCCGCCCTGACCGCGTCCAAGAGGAATCGGGGCCCGGCGCTCTTGGCCTACGCCTTCTGCTGGATGGCGTCCGGCGCCCGCTCCCAGGTCATCGTGCTGAACCGCGAGGACGCCGAAGAGATCCGCAACGAGTACAGCCAGGCGTACCGGCGGGCACAGGAGCCCGGCAAGGCCGATTCCTTCTGGCACACGGACTTCGACAAGATGTGGGCCAAGTCGGCGCTGCGGCGCCTGCACAAGGTCGTCCCGATGTCCGCCGAGCTGGTCGCCCTTCTCAAGGCCGACGACGCCGGCGACTCGGGTGAGGTTCAGGTCGTCCACGCCCCGGCCGAGGAGACCCACCTCCAGGCCGAGGCGGACGAGGCCCACGAGCGGGCCGAGGAGTCGCAGGACCCGCAGGAGACGCGCACCCGGCCGCTGCCGCGCAAGCGGACGCAGCCGAAGCGGCAGACCCGGGCGGCGCGCACCGGGCGGAGGCGCGCCCGTCGGTGACCGACCTGTCTCTCAGCAGCCTGGCCGTGCTCGTCACGGCCAGGCTGCTGCCCCCGGCGGCGCGGGTCCTCTCGCGCCGCCAGGGCGCCCCGGCCGCCGGATTCCGGAGCGGACCGCTGTTCGCCTGGTGTCCGGCCGAGGGCCGCGAGATGCCCCACGTCCTCGACGCCGGCGGGCGCCGCTGCCACTCCTGCAAGACCACCACCCCCATCCCCGAGACAACGACGTCAGAGGAGACGACCCGTGGATGAATCCTTCGGACCCGAGTACGTCCGCCCCGCACAGGCGGACTGCTCGCGCTGCGGCTGCTGTACGGCCGCGCTGTGTGAGAAGGGCCGGAACAGCGTCAGGCGGTGCGCGGGGTCGACGACCGACGAGCACCGGACGACGGTGGACGGTTGCCCCTGCTCGGCGGAGACGACGCAGCGCACCGCGGCCTGGCGGCCCGTGGAGGACCCCAACAGCTTGTTCCCGCAGTTGAAGCTGCGCGGCTTGGGTCAACTCGTTCACGCCCTCCCGGCGATCACCCCGCTCGGGCACACATACCTCGCGGCGCTCGACGACGCGCGTGCGCCCGCCTCGGTGCGGGTGGTCGACGTGGACATGAAGTCGCGCACGGCTCAGGTCGAGGTCACGGCCTGGCGGACGGACGAGTTGGCGACCGTGCTGGTCGACCTGATCGCCAGCGACACCGGTCTCAACATCGACGCGCTGCCGGGCAGTTGGCTGGTCGCTGAGGCGAACTGCCACGCGGACAGTCACGACCGGCTCGTGCTCACCGGATTCCGCAAGCAGGTCTCCCCTCCCGCCGGCTGGATGGGCACGGGCGGCGGTGGCGGCGAATGACGGAGGTCACTGCCGGGAGTCTGCTGCCCGCTGGCGGCCAGGAGGCCGACCACGCGCGGGCGCAGCTCCTCGCCCAGGCCCTCGCGCCGGGCGGCGCCGAGTTCCGGTTCATCACCTTCACCGGCGACCCGGCGAGCAAGGCCCGTCCCCGCTTTACGAAGGAGGGGCGGACGTACAAGACGGACGCAGACACGCAGGCGGAGACGCGTACGGCCTGGCAGCTCCGCCGGTCCTTCCGGCAACCGTGGACGGGGAACCTCGCGCTGGGTTGCGTGTTCTTCCGGCCGGACCGGCAGCGCATCGACGTCGACAACATGTTGAAGCACGTGTGCGACGCCGGTAACGGCATCGCCTGGGTCGACGACGCGCAGATCACCGCTGTGTATGGGGTGGCCGAGCTGGACGTCGACAACCCGCGGACCGTGCTCGTGGTCGCCCGTCACGTCTCGTCGCTGGACCGCTCCGACCTCGGGAAGAAGCCTCGTGCCGCGCGCCGGAAGGCGGGGGTGCGGGCGTGACGTCCGAGGAGATCGCCGCCGCGCTGGACGCCGCCGACGTCTCCGTGCCGGGCCCTTCGGTGCCCGCGCGGGGCCGGTCCGTGTCGGCCGCGTCGTGGCAGGACGCGTTCAACGCGCGGACAGTCGCGATGGAGGGCGGTCACCTGCACTGGACCGGCGCGACCGGGCACCGCGGTACGCCCGTCGTCTCGTTCCGGGGCCAGGTGCAGACCGGGTACCGGCTGGCGTTCCGCTGGCACCACGGGCGGGAGCCCGAGGGCAACGTGCGGCCGACGTGCGACTACCCGTGCTGCCTCGCCGGCGGGCACCTCGCCGACCGCAGGATCCGCGAAGGGGGCGCGGCGTGATGCTCCCTGGCGCGACGTGGGACAAGGGCATCGACCTGGTCGCTGTCGAGCGTGCCGCGTTGTGCCGGGGAGCGTGCCCGGCTCTCACGGACGAGGAGAAGCGGCGCACGGTCCTCGTGATGACGGAGGCCGGGCGGTCCGCCGAGGACATCGCGGCCCGGCTGGGGATGGCCGAGCGGACTGTGGGCCGGTGGCGCGGGGAGATGGGGCTCTCGTCATGACGTGGCTGGACGTCTTCGTGGTCTACGTGGAGGTCGCCGACGCCGTGGTGTCGACGTCCCCGGTGTGGGTGCCGCTGCTCCTCGGCGGGGCGGCGCTGGCGTGGGGCGTGCGGCGTGTTCCCCGGCGCCGCCGGACACATCCGGACGCGTCCGGACAGGACCCGGACAGCCCGCCGGACATACCGGCCTTGCTGTCCACCCCCCCAGCCGTGACCTGCGCGGACACCGTCCGGACATGCCCGCCGACTTCTGGCCGGACATGCCCGGACGTGACGAACATGCAAGGAGCAGACCATGCCGCGAGTCCCCCGTCCCACCGACCACACGACGCTGCCCCGTGCCCGGCACTGGAGCGACGACGCAGCGTGCGTCGGCGTCGAGACCAGCGTGTTCTTCTCCGGCAAGGGCGGCGTGCCCGCCGCGCTGGACGCGGCCTACGCCAAGACGTTCTGCAACCAGTGCCCGGCCCGCGACGCGTGCCTGGCGCACGCCCTGACGCACCGCGAGGACTACGGCGTGTGGGGCGGCCTCGACGAGGGCGAGCGCGCCGAACTCCTGCGCCAGGCACGGCGGGCGGCTGAGAAGCAGCGCCGCCAGGAGCGCGAGAGGGCGAAGGCCGATGCCACCACGGCCGCGTAAGCGTGCGGTACGAGAACCCGGGCGGAAGCCGGCTCTGCCGCCGGGCGGGCTGCTCGACTGGTCCGCGTCCTGGCACTTCGACGAGCAGGCCCTGCCGTGCCGGTACTGCGGTGCGCCGACGCACCTTCGGGACTCCAAGAAGTCCCCGGCCGACAAAGTCTGTGCCGAAGCGGCACTGGCCGAGATCGACCAGATCATCCAGGTCTACAGCGGCCAGAGGCAGCTGTGAGCAGGGGGCGGGCGTGCTGAGCCCGGGACTGCTGACGCTCTGGACACGGCAGGTCCTCGAAGCGGCGCACCGCGGCGATGGGGACCTGGTCCACGACGTCGCCGGGCGGATCGCCGACAGGGGCGACGCCCTCGACCTGCTGGCCGCGTGCCGGGTGGCGGCCGACGACGCGGTGCGGGCCCTCCACGTCCTGTACCGGCGGCCGGACCCGGCCCGGGGTGAGGCATGGGCGCTCGACCAGCTCGGCGACGCGGAGGGGCGCCCGGCCCGGCTGTTCGCCGCCCGGCTGGTGACCGCCTACGCCAACCACGACTACGACCTCGTCACCGCGCTCGTCGCGGCGGCGGCCGGCGCCTCCCGCGACGAGCGGGCCGAGTCGCTGCGCGCGCTGGTGACCTACGCGGCCGAGCTGGACGCTCGCGCCGCCCGACACATCAACCCCACGGAAGGAACGCACGATGAGCACCGACCTGACGACTCCTCCGCAGGAACGGCGGGGCGCCCGGAACAACTTGCAGCGCCGCCCGAGGCACCGTGGCGAGGAGCGCGAGACGCTGCGCCAGGACCTCGCTACGGGCTACGGGGCACTGGCCTCGATCCGGGACTTGGCCGCCAAGCACGATCTGTCGTACGGCTTGACTCGGACGCTGCTGCTGGAGGCCAAGGTCAGCCTCCGGTCCCGGAACCGTCGTGCGAAGAAGGCCCAGGGATGACCGCCCGCCACGCGGTCATCGGCGGAGTCATCGCCCTGGTCGTGCTGCTGCTCCTCGTCCTGGCCGGCTGCATGAAGGTCGCCGGTGACGACGACACCGACTGCGACGACGAGTGGTTCGCGCTCGTTACGGCGGAGAAGCCCGCCCCGCCCCGACCTGCCGCGCCTCGTCCCGCCGCTCCCGCGCGCAAGGCGCCGGTGGCCCCCGTGGTCCCGGCCCAGCCGGACAGCCGGGCGGTGCCGCACGCGCCCTCGGTGTACAAGCCGACGCCGACGAAGACGAAGCGCTCGCACGGCCACCGCGGCCACCACGACCTCGACATCTGCGACGACTGATCCGAAAGGCGACCACAGTGAAGTCCACCACCGAGACCCGCCTTGGGGCTGACGGCAAGAAGTACCGGCCCCTCTTGGTCGGGGAGGCCCGCCAGAAGGTCGTTCGCGAAATGACCGAGTGGTACGAGGCCGGGTCGTCGATCCGGGACCTCGTCACCGAGTTCGACCGGCCCTTCGGTTCGGTCCAGCGGTTCCTCGCCGAGGGCGGCGTGGTGATGCGCCCCCGCGGCGACACCCGCCGACCACACCCGCACTGACCCGCTGACATCACGCCTCGCCGCTCCACCTCTTCGGCGGGGCGGCACTGGCACAACCGCCCATGGAAGGACGCAGGTGCGCCGACTCTCGATCTGCGCCGAGTGCCGCCGCGAAGTGCTGTGGACGGTCACGGACGCCGGGAAGCGTCTGGCCGTCGACTCCGAGCCGTCCCCGGACGGGAACTCAGCGGTCTACCGCGACGGAACCGGCACGCAGCGGTCCCGCCGCCCGTCGGAGGAGCTGCCTCTCAAGGGGTGGGAGCGGCTGCACATGCCGCACGTCGTCACCTGCCCCGGCAGGCGGCGCGCGCCTGCCCCTGCCCCTGCCCGGCCCGGGGTGCTGCCGCCGGGCGTATCGGACCTGGCCGCGTACCGGCTCAAGGGCCGGGGGCAGTCATGAGCAGGCCCGTCCCGTCGGTCGGCCGGTGCCAGTGCTGCGGGTACGACCGCGCGCTGTCCGCACACCGGTCCCGCCGAGACGGCCTACAGAGGCTCCTGTGCACGCCGTGCTGGTCGGCGGCCACTCTCGCCGAGGAGCGCGGGGAGGTCGTGACGTGGGCCCCCGGGCACACCGAAGAAGCCGCCCCGGTGGAAGGCGGCCTGTGGTGAATCGGTCGTCAGGAAGCCGGCTGCTCGCCGAGCGCCTTCATGGCGCGCTCGTAGAACTCCGGCGTCACCAGGCAGATACGCCGACGCCCGCGCACGGTCAGCGCGGTCACGAGATCCCGCTCGCGGGCGTCCTCGATCAGCGTCGTGAACTGGGCGCGGGCAAGGGTGAGGGACAACTCGCGCACGCCGTCTCCGGCCACGCTGTCGTGCGCGCTGTAGCGGCGTCGCGGCGAGTAAGTCCTGTTGTGCTCGGGGTTCTCACGGCGGACTGCTTCCGCTTCGGCCTGCGCGGCCGTTGCTCGGTCTGCGTGCCACTGGACGTCACGCCGGGCAACATCCGACCACCACGGCTTGTCCGTCGAGTGCTGGGCGAATCGGACGTCGGGCTGGTGGGAGATGCCGATGTACAGCAGCCCTCCCGACTGGTCGTAGAGCCGGTGCAAGGCCGTCCTGCGGCTAGCGATGTCCACGGGCGATCTCCTCGGTCAGGCCGAGGGCTCGGCCCCCGGCTGCTGTGCCTCCTCGGCTGCCTCCGCGATGTCCACGGGAACGATCGCCGCTACCCGGCGCCCACGGCTGGTCACGTAGGTGATGCGGCCTCGGACGGTGCTCTCGTGCAGGACGTCGGACAGCTGGGTCCGCAGGTCGCGGACGCCGATCTCGGCGCTTGTGTTCGCAGGCATACGCAGAGGCTAACTCATGTACGCCAGGACTCGCGAACGTACGCTAGTGTACACATGACGGATCTTGATCCTCCCCGGGTTCCCGCCCGCTCTGCCTGACTCCCACCACCCGACAGCACAACCGAGAAGAGACACCATGAGGAAGCGGAGCGGTCGCCCGCCCCGGTTCGCGCAGGTGCCGAACGAGACCGTCGACGACTCCCCGAACCTGGACCTGACGGCGCTCGGGCTCCTGACCGTGTTCCTGCGCCACAAGGACGGCTGGGACATCACGCTCGCCGACATTGGCGCCCAGTACGGCTACGGCGAAGACGCGATGGCGAAGGCCATAGGGATGCTCCAGGTCGCCCGCTACGTGGTGAAGGTGCGCGTGATGGGCGCCGGAAACCAGTGGCGTACCGAGATGGCCGTGTACGCCCCGCCGGCCACCGACGTCGAGGTTGACGAACTGCTCGCCGCCATCCGCGAAGAGGACCCCGCGGTCCGGCGGGCGGAGGTCATCGAGCCCACGGCCACCGCGATCAAGAAGGTCGCCGCGAGGCGCAAGAAGCTGGCCGAGGCGCAGCCCCGGAAGCGGTCACGGAAGGCTTCCCCGACTCCGGGAAATCCCGGAGTCGGGAAACGGGATGACGGCACCGGATCATCGCAGGTCAGCCCCGACTCGGGGGTTTCCCGGGACCCGGAGAACCCCCGAGTCTCTAAGAACACGGTGGGTGAGAAGACGATGGGAGAAGACAAAGACGCTGGTCCTGACGCCGTAGGCAAAACTGCAGGTGGTTGTGCGCGTGCGGACGAAAGCGACAGCGCGGCGGACGAAAGCGACCAGGCCGAAGGCGGCTCCGCCGCGTCCGGAACGAAGCTCCCCACTCAGCGCAAGACGTCACCGCGAACGGCCACAACGAAGACCCGGCCCCGCAAGGAGTCGCCCGGCTTCGAGACGGTGCGGGCCGCGATCCCGGCCGCCGCTGCCCGCCCCGGAACGAAGCTGTTCCCCGGGCTGCACCGTGCGATCAACGACCTGCTCGACGGCAACGCGGCGGCGGGCATCCCGCGCCGGACCCCGGAGCAGGTTGTCGCCCGGATCAACCGGCGCTGGTACGGCGAGAACGCCGAGGACCGCGCGGCGGCCGACTACCGCGGCTGCGACCGCTGCACGGCTTCCGGATGCACGGCTCCTCGCCGAAACCTCGAGAACCCGGAGGGTTGCGACCGGATCAAGAACCGGAACTCGTGGCTCGCCGCCGCGATCCTCGCGCAGGACTGCCCGGACCCGGGATGCGAGGACGGGCAGCTCATCGATGGCGGCGACTGCCGCAACTGTCGTGAGCGGGCCGAGGAGCGCCGGGAGGTCGAGCGGGGCATTGCTGCTGCCCGCGCCCTGCTGGAGGCGGACACCGAGGCCCTGACGACTGCTCAGGCCGCCGTCGCCGAGTGGGAGGAGGCGCGGGCCGCCGAGGAGGGGCGGCTGCGCGCGGAACTCGGCCGCGCCGGGATGTACGGCGCGATGCTCGACCACCGCATTGGCCAGCACATGGCCGGATGGCGGGACCGGAACCCCCGGCCCGCCGCCCCTGCTGCTCGGGGCACCAACGAGCGACAGGCGGTAGACGCGTGAACCCCGACTTCCTGCCCCCGCTGGGGGCGTCCCTGCGGGCCCTGGGCGACTTCGCTGCCCGGCACGAGGTGAACGACGACACGCTCGCCGCGATCGGCGCCGAGCTGGATCGGGCCCGGTCGCTGATCCGCTCCGCGCAGGGCGAGGTGCGGGCAAACCGCTGCTTGCGGCACCCCGGCGGCCCGGTCGACCCGACCGCCGACAACGGGTGCCTGCTGTGCGGCACCCAGCAGAGGCGGCCGGCTCGCCCGGTCCCTGACGACTTCGTGCCCGGTGACGTCCTGCGCGTCCTCCAGGAGCACGGCTACGACGCGGCCACCGAACGGTTCGGCCCGCAAGCGGTGACCCGGGCCGTCGCCCTCAGCGGCCGTCACCCCTCCACCGACCAGCGGCGGGGCATCCCCGCCCAGCCGCACGACGACGAAAGCGAGAACTGACCATGCCCACCCGAAAGTTCACCGTCCACGAGCTGGCCGACCTGGGCGTTCCGCCCGACAGCCCGAAGGACATCAAGTACAGCGAGACCGTGCTCGTCGACGAGCACGTGAGCATGAGCAAGTACAGCCAGGTCCGGCGGTGCGTCTTCCGTGACGACGACGGCCGCACGTACGGGGTGACGTACGAGGCGCAGGTCGAGGCGGGGCACTACGAGGTCGGCCCGCCGCCGGAGAACCACGGCTGGCTCGGCGCCACCGTCGAGGCCGTCGAGGTCGAGCAGCGGCCCGTGATCGTCGCCCGCTGGGAGCCCGTCGGCGACGAGCCCGCCGTCGACCGTCCGGCGCGCGGCGCGATCGACTCCCTGGCCGCCGTCTGGTTCCAGGAGGCCGGCGCCCGCGAGGACGTCGCCCGGGAATCCGCCGCCGCGTGGATCATCCAGCACGCCGACGAGGTCGCCGAGCTGTACGACGCGTACCTGGACTCGGCGGAGGGCGAACAGTGAGCACCGTCGGACCGAAGCCGCGCGGCGAGTGCCCCGTGTGCGGGCTGGACTACCAGCTCACGAAGGACGGCATCCTTGGCCGCCACAACGGCATGACGGCGGCCGGGTTCTCCACCGGCGAGCGCTGCCTCGGCGTCGGCGAGCCCCCGTTCGTCCCGGAAGGCGCCTGATGACCGGCCAGTCCCTGCCGCGCGGCGCGTACACGGCGACGCCGTGCCGCGCGTGCCGGACCCCGAAGCCGGCCCGTTGGTACCTGTGCGGCGGCTGCTGGGCGGCGCTCCCCGCACCGGCCCGCCGAGCCCTGAACCGCCGCGACGGCCGCGCCCTGACGCGCCTCCGCGAACTCCACGCCCGCATCGACAGCGAACAGCCCCTGAACGAACTGGAGATCACCCCGTGACGATCGAATCCCGCCTCGCCGTCGCCGCGGCCCTGCAAGCCGCCGGATGGACCGGCACTCCCGGCCGGCTCGGCCACGGCATCCTCAAGCACCCCTCCGGGGCGGTCTGGCAGATCAGCAACGAGGCCGGGGGCTGCTCCCTCGACCTCGACGTGCCGGACGGGCCCACCGTCGACTTCCGCAGCAAGGTGCCGAACTCGGTGGTCGTCGCCGCGTGCCTGGCCGCCTCCGGGCAGCTCGACCCCGCGCCCACCGGCCCGCCCCCGCCCAGTGCCCTGCTGGTCGCCGAACTCGAAACCGAGGCGCAGACGGCGGTGGTGACGAACCTGCTGGCCACGGCGACCACGACCACCGAGATCAACGCGGTCGCTCGTGTCGCTCTGCGCGCCGGGCTCCTGTGGCGCTGCCATCCCTGCAAGCGGGATCACTACCTCCGAGACAACCGATGCGTCGAGTGCGGCGCCAGCCGCCCGACCGACTACTGACACCGCTGGAGAGCACCGTGAGCACCACGTACGTCGTCCCCGAACTCACCCGCGGCGAGGTCGAGTCCATCCAGGACCGCGACCCGCGCCCGGCCGACTGCCCGCAGTGCCAGACCGGCTACCCGGTCCCGCACTGGCCCAGCCCGGCCGGCTGCCGCAGCAGCTACCGCGACAGCACGGGTCGGCTGTTCCGCGTCCACTGCACCTGTGACCGCTGCTGGTAACGGCACGGCCGTCCGCCCCGTTCGACCCGGGGCGGACGGCCTGGCCCCCACCGTACGACCGAAGGACCCCCGTGGACTCCTGCGAGGACTGCAACCGACCGTTGTGCCGCGACTGCGGCACCCACTACTGCTGCGAGCCCTGCCCCTGTGCGCGCTCGCACACCTGCGCCTGCGAGTGCAGCGCCCACGACCACCGCATGACCTACGCGGACTGATGAAAGGACCCGGCCCGATGATGCCCGCTCCCGACCCGGCGGCAATCTTTCAGGCGCTCGCCCTCGGCGTCACCGGCGACCACCAGGGCGGCCTGGACGCCCTCCAGCCTCTCGTCGACGCCGGCCCCGCCTCGACGTTCGCGCTCCTCGCCTCCCTCGCCGAGACCGCGTCGAAGGAGGCCCGCGAGGCCAACGGCCCCGACACCTTCTACGGGACCGTCGTCGGTCCCGACGGGGAGGGCGACATCGGCATGTTGCCGCCGCCGATCCGGTTCGCTGCCCGCTTCATCACCGCGTGGGCGAACCGCGACCGCGACACGGCGCACGCCCTGTTCTGGGCCGTGGTCGAGCCGTCCGACCGGAACGGCACCAGCGACCTGAGCGACGCCATCACCGCGGTGTACGGCATGGCCGTTGCCGCTGCCGAGCACCTGGTGCTGGAGCAGCGCCGCAAGCGGGAGGGCACGACGTGAACCAGTCCTCGCCCGTCCCGGTCGCACCGATCGAGGGCCTCTTGCACATCGCGCTGCTCCTGGCCGTCGTCTGCGTGCAGGACCGCGACGAGTCGCCGTTCGGCTGGTCCGAACTGCCACCCCCGACCGCCACCCCCGAAGGGATGTACCCGTGAAGCTGCACTCGCCGCCCATCCTCGACACGCACTGGGAAGGCTTCGAGCTGAGCGCCGACGCCACCCACCGCTACCTGTGGATCTGGCAGGGCTCCAACATCCGGCTGATCGCCGTCCCGCACGGAGAGGACGGCCTCGGCGCCTACGACCACGCATGGTGCTACCCGCGCGACCCCCAGCTGGTCGCCGAGCACGTCGCCGCGTGGAACCCGGACACCCAGGACGAGCCGACCGGCTGGCACAAGCGGCCTACCTCGCCGGCCCGGCAGGCACCGCAGCGCGACGTCGAGCCCGAGCACAACCGGCCGCGCTGCGTCCACGGCTGTTACGTCGCCGACGGCTGCCGGACCGTCAACTGCCGCGATGCCCTCGAACACGCGCGCAGGTGCGGAACCGGCCCTTCCTGAACCCCCTACCATCCCCCGGCACCGCACGAGGCGCGGCAGCTCCTCGTGCGGTGCCCTGCCCCCTGTCGCCCAGCGAAAGGACATCCGAGATGACCCAGCCCACCCAGCCCGGCACCGCGGCCGTCGCGGAGAAGACCGACGGCCTGCCGCCGTTCTCCGGGGAAAGCACCGTGTGCGTGAAGTGCTCCGACAGTGAGGCGTTCACCCGGTTCCGGCCGGCCTGCCCGCGCGGCCTGTGGGAGTACAACGGCCGTACCGACATGCGCGGCCCGCTCCCGGAGCGCCTGGAACGGCAGTGCCAGCGCTGCGACTTCCAGTGGGACGAGGCGCTGAACCCGACGCCTGGTGCCCGCCCGGCTACCAACCAGGAGATCGCGTACGCGCTCCAGCAGTCCCACGCCGGGTGGGCGCTCGACCTGTCGGCGGAGTGCGCCGCGTACATGGCACACCAGCTGACGGAGATGCTTCACCTCCTGGTCCGCCTCGACCACCCGATGTGGCTGCCCCGCCCCGGCCGCCCGCTCCTCGTCCCGCCGCAGGGCCCCGTTGAGCCCAACCCTCAGCACACGTCGGCCGTGCCGATCCCGCTGCACGAGCGCCCCGACATCCAGGCAGGCCCCACCGCCTACACCACTGCGACCACCGAATGAACAGCCCGGACAGCCGTCCGGACGCCCAGAGCGGGATCGTCCGGACAACGGCGGATATCGGCGAGACGATCGACTGCGGCCCCCTCCCCACCAGCACGGATACCGTCCGGACGCGTCCGGACGCCGCCCCTGCGGACAGTCCGTCGGGGGTCCGGTTCGCGTATAACGCGCGCGTGCCCCGACGCCACCTCGGCGCAGCACTCGCCGAAGCGCTCACCCTGCTCGCCCGCGAGACCGCCGACGGAGGCGACCCAGGCGGGCCTGCCCCGGCCGGTGAACCGCGCTGCACCGCGGTCTGGTCCAGCACGGCCAAGGGCACGGTCACCTGCTGGCGTGCGGCCAGCCACAACGGCCGTGACCGCGACGAATTCGGATCTCCGCAGCATATGGGTGACGCCCAGGACGGCACCCGCTACCGGTGGAGCGATCACGAAGGCACCACGCCGCACCAACCACCCGGCTTTATCGACCACCGCACCGAAGTCCGCGCCTCGATCACGGATGCCTTCGACCTGCCCCCGAGCATCCTCCGGAAGGACCCGACGTCATGACGCCCGAACAGGCCAGCGCCCACGCCGCGCTGGTGCTGATCCGCCGCCTCGTCCGCACCCACGGACTGAGCGTCGAGGACGCGGCGACCGCCGTTGCCCAGCGCCGCCGCCGCGAGGACGGCCCGCACACGCACCTCGTCGTCGCCGAGGCGCACGCCGTCCTCGCCGAGGCGATGGCGCCGATCCGCACGTTCATGGAGGCGATGCGCCCTGTGGCCAAGGCGGCAGCGGCAGCGATGGCCGAACTCGCCCGCGCGCTCCAGCCCGTCGCCCGCCAGGTCGCCACCGTCCGCGACCGGCCGGCCTGGGCGAGCCCGTACGGGCCGCCGCCGCGCCGCCGCTGAACCGCCCGACACCGAAGGACCTCCGTGAGCAACGACGACATCAGCGAGGCCCCGCCCAGCTACGCGCCCTGCGCGGCCGTGCGGATCACGCCGTACGACGGCGACCACCCCCCCGACCACGACCAAGCGGTCACGTACCGGTTCGGCACGCCGATCACCTTCGTGCACGTCTACCGGACCCGCCACCCGTACCTCGGCACGACGGTCAGCCGCGACGAACAGCGGATGCCCGGCCTCGTCGGCTTCACCGTCCCCGACGACCACGAGGAAGCCGACACCGCCCTCGCGGTCGCGCAAGGACTGTGGCAGCGGCGGGGCACGTACGTCGCCGTCGACCTGTGGTCGCGCAGCCCGCACGGCCAGCTTTACGCCCTCGTCCCGTTCTGGAAGCGCCTCGACCTCGACGAGCACCCGGGCCTCCCCGAGCGCCCCGAGCACCGCACCATCGCGCTCGGCGAGAGCTGCCCCGCGCCCCGGACCGTCCTCTGGCCGCGCTCGGTCACCGAACCCGGCCCGTACACCGTCGAGCCCGGCGTGCAGATGCTCCTGTCGACCGACGTCGACCCGCCACCACCCGCCGGCTTCCCCGCTCCCACCCGGACTACCGGACAGCGGACAGCCTCCTGACCAGCCCGGACACCGTCCGGGCACCGAGAGCGGTCCTCCTCCCCGACGCGGGGACGAAGGGCCGCTCTCGCGCGTGGGGGACGCCACGCACGCAGTGCCCAGCGCTGGGCACTGCCGCCGCACCACCGCGGCAACCCTGGAGATCCACCGAGAAGGAGCCCACCGTGAACACGCACCACCAGCCCGCCGCCGTCCAGGCCGCCGTCGCGTACGCGGCCCTCACCGCGGCCCACGAGGTCGGCGACTACATCGTCCAGCGCGACGCCGACGCCACGGCGAAGGGCAAGCACGGCCCGGCCGGCGCCGTCGCCTGCGCCCGCCACGTCGCCTCGTATACCGCCACGCAGGGCCTCGCGCTCTACGCAGCCGACCGGTACCTCCGGCTCGGCCTGAACTGGCGCCGCGCCGGGGCCGCGCTCCTCGTGTCCGCCATCACGCACTACGTCGCGGACCGCTGCAACGACCACTGGCCCGACGACAGCAAGGACGCGCCGCTCCTCGTCCGCGCCGCACACGCGGCCGGGAAGACGAAGTGGCTCAAGGGCGACCCGGCGGCCGGCCCGCTGATCGACCAGGCATGGCACAAGGGATGGATCAGCCTGGCCGCTGCTGTGGCCGCCGGGGGCGGACGCGGCGCCTGACCCACCCGGAGACTGCTCGGAGACCACGCCCCCTCTCTTCTGCTCTTGCACCCTGGGAGAGGGGCGTCGTGTGGCGTCAGCCCGCCCACCCGATGTCGCGCACTTCTGGGCCGTCGGCATATGTCACGTACGAGACCCAGCACAAGGCGCCGAATGCGTCGGTAGTCTCCTCGCCGCCGGGCTCCGGCCACCACGCCGGATGCCCGGCGATCTCGACGAGCAGGCCCTGCACCGCCGCCCGCGCCTCCTCGGACGGCAGCCCGTCCATGACCTGCACGGCCAGCCACTCCAGCCGCATGTGCGGACCTCCGATGATCGACAGACGGCACGCTACGGCGAGCCGGCCGATCCAGCCAGAGCCTGCCGGGCGGTCTGAGCACCGCTCGGCCGCCTCACGTCTCTGGCTGCGCCTCGGCCGCCTTCTTGGCTGCCGCCTTCTTTCGCGTCGCCCCGCTCAGTCCCTTGCCGATCTGCTGCGCACGCTCCGGGGTTACACCGCCGATGATGGCGGCGATCTCTGGCCACGTTCGCTGCTCGTTCCGCAGGGCGTTGACTCGCTTCTCCCGCAGCTTGCGCAGGTCGGACCCGAGGTCGGGCCATCGGCGCAAGACCTCGGAGACGGCGGACGTACAGGCAGCGTCGTCTTCTATCTCCGACAACGCCGCGATGGCCTCCAGCACCTTGGTCACCTCTGGCGTCACCTCCTCCTGATCGTCAGACACGCCCCGCTCCTTCCTGATTCGCGGGACGACCACACCACACAAACCCTAGGGCTTGCCATGTCCAGAGACAAGCCCTAGGGTTTGTATTGCGAGGTCGGCGCCCGCCGATCCCGTAAGTACAAGTCGGCCCCCGGACGGGGCCTAGAGAACGCCGTCCGGGGGCCACGCCAGACCTGCCTGTAACAGGAGCTGACGCACATGGACCAGATTACTGATCAGACGACCCCTGTGGTCGACAAGTGGGTCACCAGCGTGCTGCTTGCCGTCGCTGACCACTTCACCGAGACGACTCCGACCGCCGTCCTGGAACAGCACAGCCTGCTCGTCAGCGTCGGCGCGGAGGCGTACCGCCTCGTCGAGCGCCGCTCGGATGGCTCGGGCCAGGCCCTCTCGAAGGCAGCCCTCGCGGCCATGCCGGAGGTGCCCGCCGGCATCACGCGCGGCGAGTTCGCTCTGTGCCTGCGTCGCGCCGTCGACAAGTGGACGAGCGATGACAACGAGCGGGTGACCCCGACGATCCCCGCCCCGAGGCCAGCGTCGATCCCGTCTCAGCCTCAGGCCGGTGAGAGCCGATGAGCGCCGAGACGACCCCCGTCGACCAGGACGCGAACGCCACCGCGGCTGAACTCCTCGCGCGGGCCCAGGTCGACCGCGAGGAGCAGGTCGCCACGGAGAGGGCGAGGGGCCAGAAGTGAAGGGCCTCAACTGGCTCTGCGCCGGTCAGACGTGGGCGGACCGCGACCGCCTCCGCGAGCACTACGGGCGCTGACGGCAGCACCTCTACCCGACCTCAAGGACGCCGTGGGCGGCGCACCCCTTCTTCGCGCTGCCCACGGCGCCATCCAGCCATGCCGAAATCCCCTTGGAGAACCCGATGAACATCAAGCGCATCAGCACCAACACCGCCCTCGTCGCCGCCCCGGCCGTTATCGCACTCGCCGCATCCCTGCTGATCCCGACCCCGGCCGCGGCTGACCCGCTGGCCCCACCGACCGGCGGCTGCCCCGGCGTGAGGGTCGGCACGTACCGGCTCAACGGCTCCTCTCACATCGAGATCTACTACTCGCCGGCCCATGGCGGCACGAACTGCGTGAAGACGGTGTCCGAGAAGACGTCGCGGCGCTACCTCCAGGTGTGGGCCACGGTCGTCGGCACCAGCAAGGCCAACTCCGACGAGGGCCTGTACCGGTCGTACGCCGGGCCGCTCACGTTCACCGGCGTCGCCGGGCGGTGCATCTCCGTGGTGGCGAAGGCGAGCCCCGGCACCAATCCGGCCGAGGTCACGAGGCGGTCTCTGGACGCCCTGCACTGCGGCTGACCCGGACCTCCCTGTCGTCCCCAGCTCCAGCCCCGGAGGGCTGGGGGCGGCAGAGAGGTCCGGACCAGCCGGCCCGCCCCGGAAGGGACAGCGATGCGCGCCCTCTACGTCCTGGCCATGGTCTGGCCCCTCGTCCTTGTCACCTACCTCATCGCCCGCTGACCCACGTCTGGAGCTGGAGCACGATGACCGATCCCACCACCCAGCCGCCGCGCATCGAAGGCGTGAAGTACCGCAAGGTGCGGCTGTTCCGCAATGAGACGACCGTGATCGACGGCATCTCTTCTACCCGGCGGGTCGGGTACGACGGGTGGGAGCCGGTCCCGCCGCGCGAGTGGGACGAGCTGATCCTCAAAGGCGTGACCGGCATTGCGATCGGCTTCACCACCATCGCCATTGCGGGCGGAACGGCCAGCCTCGGCGGTCTCCTGAACCCGCTCGTCCCCGAGGTCGTCGCGTACGGCATGGGCAGCGTGTTCGCCATCGCGTGGCTGTACTGCCTCGGCATCGAGTGGCTGAACCGGACCGCCCCGGACCGGGCCCGCCCCGCGAAGGTCGCCGGGTGGCTCTTCCTGCTGCTCAGCATGGGCGCCGTCGCCGCATACGGTCACACGCTCCACAAGGAGTGGGCGGGCGCCTTCGGCGCGTGCGTCGACCTGGTCGCCAAGGGCTCGTGGTGGCTGCTGCTCCGCGAGTATGCCGTCCCGCTTGACGAGGGCGTCGCGCACTGGGTCCAGGACGAGGAGCAACGGCTCGCTGGGCGCTCACTGCTCGCCGGCCGGGTCCGCCGCCTCAACCGGCGGGCCGCGTACCAGCGGGCCGTCGGAGGCGCCGAGTTCCAGGCCGCCGACGCGATGCTGACCCGCGCCGAGGCGGCGCGGAGCCTCCCCGAGGCAGCAGCCGAGCACGCTCCAGAGCCTGTACCCGCCGCGCCCGCCGCTCCCCCTGCTCCGCCCGTCGTCCCCGCGGCCACCGCGCCCGTCACCCCTCCTGCGGACCCTGGAAGTTCAGTCCCTTCGGTCCCTCCGGCGGAGCAGCAGGAGGTCGAGCAGCAGGCCCCGGTTCCGCCGGTGTCCGACATCAGCCGCCCGGCCATCGCTGCGATCTGCCGCAAGGAGATCGCCGCCGACGCGGAGGTCAAGGACGCGGACCTCGTCACCGCGGTGCTCGCGGCCGGCCACCCCGACAAGCCGAACCTCGCGGACACCGTCCGTCGCACGGCTCAGCGCGTCGACCCGACTCGGAAGACCCGGAAGATCTCATGACCCACACGCTCGTCCTGGTCGCGTTCGTTGTCGCCGTCTGGTACTTCCCAGGCGGGCGGCAGCGGCTCGGCGCGGGCTCCTCGGCCGCCGCTCAGGCCCGCCGCCTCCGCACTCCACTGGTCCGCCTCGCCGACCTGGTCGGCATCCAGACCGCCCGTGGCCGCCAGGCGCAGCAGTGGGCCGCAGGGGCTGCGGGGGAGAAGGCCACCGCAGCCCGCCTCAAGTCCCTGGCCCGCCAGGGCTGGACCGTCCTCCACGACCGTGCGCTGCTCACCGGCTGGGCGAACGTCGATCACCTGGTGATCTCGCTGACCGGAGTGGTCTTCGTGGTCGACAGCAAGCTGTGGTCCGCCCGGTACCGGCTGAGGGTCGTCGGTGGCCGACTGCTGCACGGCAACCGCGACGTCACCGAGCGGCTGCGCGGCATCCGCCATGAGGCCCGCTCCGTCGCCGAAGCGCTCGGCTGCCCCGTGATCCCGGTCGTGTCCATGGAGGGCGCACCAGTCGAGGGCGGCGAGCTGGTGATCGACGGCATCCGCATCGTCCCGGCCGAACGCCTCGTGCCCGTGCTCCGGTCCCTCGGCCGCAGCAAGGGCGCCTGCGGTAAACACCCCGGCCAGCGCGCCGCTCGCCTCTTCAAGCCGTACCGAAGGAAGTGACCGCCGTGGACAGCCCCACCGACGACGAGACCGAGGACCAGGCCCCGGCGAAGACCTCGTTCCGGGTTCGCGACGTGTTCGCCTTCCGCCGCCGGGCCGAGCCCGAGAGGGGCGAGGACGCGGAGCCCGAGGTCCCGCCCATGCCTGCCGAGCCGCCGACGGTCCCCGCCCAGCCGGCCCACGGCGGCGGCCGGCTCCCCGCCTGGTGGGAGCCGAAGAAGGACATCTCCGCGGGCCCTGGCGTCGGCGGCATTAAGTGGATCAACGGCGTTCCCCATCACGTCCCCGCGCCCAAGCCGAAGCAGTGCGAGCACCCGGAGCCCCACGAGGTCCGCAACAAGGTCACCGGCCATCTCCTCGCGTACTGGTGCGCCGAATGCGAGACCCAGCTCAGCGTCCCCGACGACTACGACGAGCTCGCCGACATCACCGACGAGGACGGCGACGGGGGAGAGGTCGATGAGGACGGAAACCCTGTCGACAAGGTCCCGGCCGCTGTCCGCCGCCGCTGGACCATGCGCGGCAACGGCAAGAAGACGTACGCCCGCCCCGTGTACGGCAAGACCTCGGAGGACGGCAAGAAGTCCGGGATCGAGGCGTGGACAGCGCTGCCGAAGAAGACCCGGCATCTGCTCTACAACGGGGTCGCGCTCGGCGCCGGCTTCTACCTCGGCGTCCCGCAGTTCTTCACGGACGAGGTCGCCTACCTGGTCGCCAACTACAGCTCGTGGACCGACTTCTACGTGTGCGTCTGGTACGGCATCGCGGTCGGAATCTGGGTCCTCGACTACCGCACCCGGAACTGGTTCCCGCCCTTCGCGCTGGCCGCCCGCATTCCCCTCGTCTCAATGATCGTCGGCGTCCTGCTGTACGGCGATCCGGCCGCCTGACCGCCTCCCTCCCCGAACGGAAAGCAGCATGAGCAGCAGCCTGATCCCCGCCTTCGGCGCTCCCGGCCTCGCCCTCGGCCTGACCGGCATCCTCTTCTTCGGTACCACCACCGGCGGCAAGGTCAAGCCCATCGGCTGGTGGTGGACGCTGTTCCTGGCCATGGTCGCCGGAGCCGCGTACAAGGCATCCGGGACGCCCTTCGACCTCGTGTCCAGCCTCATCAACGACCTGCTCTCCCTGTTCGGCGAAGTCGTCCAGCGCACCACCATGGCGGGCATCGCCCTGTTCGTCACCGGCGTGATCCTCTACAAGAAGCTTACGACCCGGCAGGTCGCCGTGATCGGCATCCTCTACTGGTACATCGCCTCCGGCGCGGGTGGAGGGTTCTCCCTCCTCGCCGAGAAGATCCAGGCGATCATGCAGAGCTTCGCCTGATGGCCGCCCACCTGCACGCCGTCCCCGACCCCGAGCCCGACGAGGCCCCGGGGCCGGGGGACTGGTCTATCCCGACCGTCGTCGTCGCCCCGCGGCCCTCGGCGGACGACGAGACCCCGGTCGACGCCCGCCAGATCGAGGACGCTCGCGCCGACGAGGAGGAGCAGGGCCCCGACGACCAGAACGACGTCGCCGACGACGAGAAGCCCGAGGACGACGACCAGGGCGACGACGTAGGGGAGCGGCACGGGCTGCTCGCCGACCTCAAGCCGTACTACGACGTGCGCCAGCTCCCGGTCTCCGAACTGCGCGCGCTCGCTGTCGAGGTCGGCAAGACGGCCGGCCCACCGCTCCGGTACGGCACCGCCCGGGTCCTGCACGGCATCGGCCGGGTGCTGCGCGACCTCGTTCAGATGGCCGCCTGGTATGGCCGGGGGATCGGCGTACTCCTGGTCCTCGTCGCCGGATGGCTGTCCGGGAAATACGGCAAGCGGGGCAGCCTCGGCGCCCGGTTCGCCGGCGCCGCGTTCCTCGTCTACGCCGTCGTGCGGCTGTCGCAGAAGTACCCGGACGCCTGGCTGCTCCTTGTCATCGCGCTGGTCATCACCGTCGCCCTGGCCGCGTCGGGCCACATCGAGATTCCCGTAAGCAAGCCTGCGAAGAAGGCCGACGACAAGAAGAAGACGACGAAGGGCGATGAGAAGAAGGGCGGCACCGGGAGGAAGGCCGCCGCGCCGGAGAAGAAGGAAGAGGGCCCCGAGAAGGCCGCCGAGGTGTCGAAGGAGGACGCGCCCAAGCCTCCCCGGAAGGGCCGGCTGGCCCGCCTCCTCGACCGCCGCGCGACTCCCCCCGAGAAGCCGCCGGTCGACCCCACCGAGACCGACATCGAGACCCCGGAAGCGGACCCCGCCGAAGGTGAGGAAGAGGCCGAGGAAGAGGCCCCTGCGGCACCCTCCACCGAGGCCGTGATCCGGGCTCTCCACCACCTCTACCAAGGGGGCAGTGGAGTGCTGCACACCGCCCTCGCTCAGCACCTCCAGCTCCCCCACACCCGGGCCGTAAAAGAGGTGCTGACAGAGGCCGGCATCACCCACCGCCCGGGGGTGCGCACACCGGCCGGGAACGGGCCCGGCGTGCACCGCGAAGACATCCCGCCGCTGCCCTCCTCCCAGGGAGACCTCCAGGGGGTCGATGTTGTCGCAGGTCAGCCCGCCAACGCCAACGCCAACAACGCCGAAAGCGGCCCCCGAGAGGGGTTGTGTGTAGAGGGCAACGTCTGGACGTCGACGGAGCTGACGCAGGGCTACCGGTGGGTGCAGGACGAGTCCAAGCCGTGCGCCTGGAGGATCGAGCAGTACAAAAGGCACTGACGCTCGGTCGCGGAACGAGTGCAACCTGTAGCCGAAGGGCGAGGAGTCCGTCATGATGGAGGTGATCTGAAATGAGGGAGGCAACGGTGATGAGCCACATCCAGCACACTCCGCACGGGCAGTGCTGCTGCTGCGCCCGAGCGAGCGCCGCCCAGGCCGAGGAGCCCGAGCCGTTCCGGTTCTCCGACGTCCCCTCGGGGCAGTGGCTCGTCGGCAGCCTGATGATCCTCGCGATCGTCATCACGATCGCCGTCCGGCACCTGTAGAACAGGGCCGCACACGCGAGAGGCCGCACACGATTCGTGTGCGGCCTCTCGCGTGTGCGGAGGGGGTACGCTCCCCCGTCCAAGGTGCAGTTCGGAGGGTGGCGTCATGGCGGGTACGACGGCGTTCGTATGGGTTCTCCTCGGCGGCTGCGCGGTCGCGCTAACCGCGGTCGTTGCGCGCGCGAAGGTAGAGATCGCCCGGATCCAGGCGAAGCACGCAGAGCCGAAACGCCCGAGCTGACCGACCCGGTCAGTCCTCGCTGGGCGACGTCTTGCGCTGGCGCAGCCCGGGGACCTTGTACTCCCGGGCGATGCCGGTGATGGTCCCCTCGGTCCACGGCGTGTGCGGGGCGAGCGCCCCGTGGGAGACCTGAGCGGTGCGCAGCTCCTTGGCGACGGCCGCGCGGGCGGCGTGCCGCTTCTCCTCTTCGAGCTTGACGACGTCCTCCCAATCCTTGATCGCGGCCAGCATCTCCTCGCTGGGCTGGTAGTCGGCATACGTGTTGCGCGGTCCGGTTCGGCTCATGCCCCGAGTGTTCCACGAGTCCGTTTCGGCAAACCCGGTACGGACAACAGATTCCATAAATTCATTTCGGTTATCTGGTTTCGCTCAATCCATTACGGAAAGAATGGAGGTGTATCCACTCACCACCCCACCCGGAAGGCCCCACATGACCGACAGCCCCGCCCGCACCTACGCGGAGCGCCTGGCCGCCTCCTCCCCTCTGCCCGCCGTCCCGGCCGGAGCCGGCATCGCCGTCCACCTGATCTCCACTCCAGCGCCGCCGAGGGAGCTAACCTCGTGATGTCGCTGGTTGTGGGCCGGACACACTACGCAGTTGTGGGGTGAGTCCGATAGCGAGCGTTTGCGCCTGTGGTGAGTACTTCGTCGTGAATGATGAAGGTGAACTCTGCCTCGTTCCCGGCACGATGGGGCTGCGGGACGTGATCTCGATCAGCTCCCCAGGGACCCACCAGTTCGTCAAGGGCGACTACCCCTGGCTGTCGCGTGTGCGGGTCCAGGTCCAGGGCGGCGGGGGCGGGTCCGGCGGCGCCGACTCCGATCAGAACGAGGCCATTTTCCGGCCGGGTGGTGCGGGCGGCGGCTGGTCGTCGTCGCTCCTGGACGTCTCCCTGCTGGGTGCGGTGGAGACCATCGTGGTCGGCGCGGGTGGGCTGGGCGGCTCCGCGAACCAGCCCGGCGTCGCAGGGGGCAGCAGCAGCTTCGGCGGCCTGGTGGTGGCCAACGGCGGTGACGGCGGGACGGCGAGCATGACCTCCGGTACCGGCGCCACGACGGCCAGCGGCATCCCCGGCCCGTTCGGCGGGTCCGGAGAGCTCGCGATGGGCGGCGGAGCCGGTGAGGGGGCTATCCGGCTGAGCGGTAGTTCCGGCCTCGCCGGCATGGGCGGGGCCTCCCACCTCGGGTTCGGAGGGTACGGGCGGGCGACCCACGGGCCGGGAACCTCAGCACGTGGATGGGGTGGCGGAGCAGGCGGTGCCGTGTCCATCGGTGGCGAGGCACAGCCTGGTGCGGACGGCGGCTTCGGCATCGTGATCATCGAGCTCTACGGCTGATGTCCGGTCGACTCCGGACATCGCTTCGGACAGTGTCCGCGCAGGTCGCGGCCCTCAAGTCTCGCGTGTCCGGACACTGTCCGGACACCTCCGGCACTCCCCTGGAGGTGCGCATGTCCCAGCAGCCGACCGTCGGTAGGACGGTCCACTACGTCAGTCACGGAACCCCGTTGCGCAGCGACGGCAGCCAGGTCTTCCCGCCGACCTGCCGCTCCGCGACCGTCACGGAAGTAGACCCGGAGGACCCCGGCCGAGTCGGGCTGTGCGTCATGAATCCGACGGGCCTGTTCTTCCACCCGCTCGATGCGGGCGGCTCGGTCCACGACGACACCGGTGCCCAGCTCGGCGGCACCTGGCACTGGCCGGAGCGTGTGTGATGGCCGCACCGCTGACTGCTGACCAGCTACTGAAGGCGCTGCGTGCGGAGGGAGTGACGGTCGTGGAGGTCGGGGACTGGCGTACTCATAACCGCAACCACAAAGGGGCCTGGGGCCCGGTGCACGGCTCGCTCGTCCACCACACGGTTACGTCTGGCACCGCGGCCACCGTCGCGATCGTCCGGGATGGCTATCCCGAACTGCCGGGCCCGTTGTGCCACGGGATGATCGCCAAGGATGGGCGGGTGTACCTGGTCGGGTACGGCCGCACCAACCACGCCGGTGGCGGCTGCCCCAGGGTGCTCAACCAGGTGATCAACGAGTCCTATGGCGCCCACCCGTCCCCGCCGACCCGAGGCAACCTCGATGGCACGGACGGCAACCGGCACTTCTACGGGTGGGAATGCGAGAACCTCGGCGATGGCGAAGACCCGTGGTCGGCCGTCCAATACGACGCGATCGTGCGCACCCAGGCCGCTCTCATCCGCGCTCACCGCGCCAAGGGCGACGACTGGGGTCTGGAAGGCAAGTCGTCGATCGGGCACCGGGAGTGGTCGAACGACAAGGTCGACCCGGTCGGATTCACCATGCCAGCCCTCCGCGCGGACGTCGCGGAGCGGCTGGAGCACCCAGCGAGCTGGAACCCCACGACGGAGGACGACATGCCCACGCGAGCCAATCCCACGGTCAAGAAGGTGGCGGGCCGTCCGGGCGGTGAGTGGTTGACCGTGCCGCTCTCCGGTCCGCTGGTGACCGGCGCCGCGCACTACTCCGGCACCGTGACGCTGCGCCTGGCCGGCGTCACGGACCGGGCGACGGTGCAGCTGCGGTTCTACGAGACCAAGGGCGGCAAGCGCCACAAGACCGGCCAGATCGTCGAGCGTGCCGGCACGGACGGGGACACGTTCGTGGACGTCACCAACGGGGGCGGGCACGCCGATGACGGCGCCGCCCTTGGCGTCGAGTACGCCGTGTTCGGCTCCGCCGGTACGCACGACCTGCTGTCCGGCCAGGCGCAGCTCCTCTACTGGAAGTGACGTCGAGCTCCCGTCGTGTCACCCATCACGGAACCACCGCCACTATCTGAAAGGGGCTGGCTCATGGCCGCTCACACCCGCGTGGAGAACAAGGTCAGCTGGGCCGCGGCCGCGGCCTACATTGCGTCGACCGGGCTCCTGGGATCGCTCGCGATCATCCAGGACGATGCACGGCTGCTGTCCTGGATGCCTGATGCAGCGGCCCCGTTCGCTCTCGCCCTGGTTCCCGCGGCCATCACGTTCGTTGCCGGGTGGCAGGCCAAGCACACCCCGCGCGCCGTACCCGCGGCTATTGCTGACCTGGACGGTGACGAGTGAGCGTGGAAGCGACCGGTATCCCGGCTATCGACGCTGTGCTGGTGTGGGGAGGGGTGGGGTCCGTCGTCATGGCGGCGGGCGCCGCGCTGTGGCGCATCACGCGCGGGGTGCTCCACATGAGCAGGCGCGTCGAGCTGTTCATGGATGACTGGTCCGGGGCGGAAGAGCGCCCCGGGGTGCCTGGCCGCCCTGGGGTTATGGCACGTCTGGGCGGGTTCGAGGACCGGATGACCAGGGTTGAGCACGAGCTGTATCCGAATTCGGGCGAGTCGCTGCGGGATGCCGTAGACCTCGCGAACCAGCGCCTGGCATTGATGTGCCCGGACGACCCCGACCGCAGTGCTCAGTTCCCGTCACCCGCTCCCGCCGGTGGGAACTCCTGAGGCTGGGCAGGCCGCACGGTCAGCGTCCCGTGCGGGGCTACAGAAAGCCGAGATCTATGTCGGGCCGGCAGTTGCACCGCCCGAGGCCGCCGCCACGGCGCGAGCGCCGCCGATATCGCGGTGTCCAGGCAGCTCTTGCGGACCGTCTCGACCAGCAGCACCCCTCCGGCCTGGGAGGCCACCGCCCTCGATGCGGACACGCGGATAGGGCCCGATACGTTTCTTCACCTGGGGAGTGCTTCTTTCATGCGGCGACCTGGACCCCAGACAAATCCATCGTTGCAGGTCAGGAGCACTCGTCGCATTTCCGGTCCATGCATCGGACACCTCAGCCACGTGAAAGCCCGAGGTTAAGGGGTTGGGAAGTGTCCTTGCCTATCCAGCCACATGGCATCGCCGAGACGCTCCTGGCCTACTGACCATTCTATCTTGCTGCCGTGTCGGCCTCGGACGACACGGCAGCAACACGCATTGTGATTGAGTTCACAATTTGCGTGCGCAACGAACTCAAAGTGATGACGCTCTGAAGGTAAAGGTCCCTTTTTTGCGGCGATCACCACATATCTTTCACGAGATCCGGTCGACAATGTGACCGAACGTGATGCATCAGTGACAAACCAGAGGACTTTCGCAGGTGACAGCGCCGAGCGCGCTGGTCTATGTTCGCCCCGGCGCTTCACGACTCGACCACGTGTGCGACAAAACGGCGGGGGATGACGACGGTTCTGCGGCATGCCGCGACCGTTCTTTGCGGACGGGCTGCACTCCACGCCTTGGATTCGGGCCGACCGCTGGGGGCCCATCGCTCGACACGTGGGGAGTCGTGGCACGCCACGACATGCCGCATACGGGTGGGAAGTAGTCAGCCACCCTGAAGGCGGCGTGCATTGGGAGAGATGGGGCCCCCGGCCGGGTGCCGGCAAGCAATGGCCAGGAGCCCCATGAGTCGGAACTCAACATCCTGGAGGATGTAATGCGCTCCATCGGTAGCATACGCGCCAAGCACGTAGCCACAACACTCGTTGCTGTCCCTGCGGCCTTCCTTCTCACCATGGCGCCCGCACAGGCAGCCGGGAAGACGACCGTCACCTACACGTCGGAAGGTGGCAGTACGTACGGCGGCAAGGCGATCTTCTGGGGCGGCTATGACCAGGAAGCCTTCCAGGTGTGCGACACGAAGAAGGACGGCATGGCAGCCTGGGCGCATTGGTCTTGGAAAGGCGGCTCGGTCACGTTGGAGGATGCCAACGGCTCGACCGCCTTCTGCGACAACGAACCGCAGCACATTGCTCGGAAGCAGGTTCCTGAAGGCTCCACAGTTGACATCACAGTGTGCCGCGTAAAGAACAGCGCGAAGCGGGACTGCACGTACAGCTTCGGCAAGGCGTGAACTAAATGATCCGAGGGGCGGCCACGCACTGCGCGGCCGCCCCTCGGGCACGTGGGCTTGGGAGCCACCTAATGCGCGATTATCTACTTCTACTTTGCATTGCGGCTGCAGTTACCGCACTGCTGACCGGCCCAGTCCGCCATGCGGCCATCGCGACTGGCAGCCTTCCGGAAGTGCGAAACCGTGACGTTCACAAAGCTCCCACCCCGAGAATGGGCGGCGCAGCGATGTTCGCAGGCCTCGCTGCCACTCTCGTTGTCGCCGAGCACCTTCCTGATTTTAAATCCACCCATAATCTGAACGATATCCGGTCAATTTTCACGGGCGCCCTACTCTTGTGGATTACGGGCGTGTTGGATGACAGACTCGAGTTGACGGCCCTTGTTAAATTGGGTGCACAGCTTGTGGCTGCCGGGGTGATGTCATGGCAAGGCGTTACCCTATTGTGGCTGCCGATCCCCGGCGTCGGAAATGTTGTGTTGGCATCTCCCCTCAACGTCATCGTGACCGTTATCATCCTGCTTGTTTCAATTAACGCCGTGAACTTCATTGATGGCCTTGATGGGCTCGCAGCTGGCGTAGTCGCCATCGCGGGAACTGCGTTCTTCGTCTACTGTTACAGGCTTTGGTTCGGCCACGGCATAGAGGCTGCGGCTCCCGCCGCTATGCTATCGGCGATCACGGTCGGGATCTGTGTTGGATTTTTGTTGCATAATTCACACCCGGCGCGCATCTTCATGGGTGATTCCGGTTCGATGCTATTGGGGCTCCTTCTTGCAGGCTCCTGCATCTCCTTTCTAGCCGAAGTAGATCCTGATTCCCTTGCGCGTCAACTGGGTGGAGAGCGCAGTGCTGTTTATGCCTCCACGCCTCTGTACCTAGCCGTTTTGCTACCAGCGTTGATAATTGCGCTCCCGCTCGCCGACCTTTCCATGGCAGTCGCGCGGCGCATACTGCGCGGGCAGTCTCCGTTCGCAGCAGACAAAGGGCACTTTCACCATCGCCTCTTGCGAATTGGGCATACTCACCCACGGGCTGTGCTGGTGATGTACTTTTGGTCCGCCTTGCTCTCGTTCGGGGCCGTAGCGTACTCAGTAGCCCCAAGCGGTCGAACGATATTGATCATTGGCGCCCTCGCAATCAGCGGTCTGATACTGCTATTCGCTCCGCACATTACGGATGAAAAGTGGCGATGGAGACGACGATGACAATCGTCAAGATTGCCAGTCCGGCCAAGAATCCGACGACTGCTGATCTGTCGGACCGAGCTTTATGGGACCGATCCTCTTCCAATTCCTCTCTTCTTTGAATTCTCCCATGGATCTCCACTGCGTCAGGGTCGTCAGACATTTCGTCTATGCCGCGCCTCACCAAACGAGCAATTTCGCGGTCTGTGATCTTCCTTGACGAGTTAAGGGAGGGATCATCTGCCATAACGCACCTCATCGTTGGCCAGTTCTTAACATCTTCGCATAGGGAAAAGCCTGTGCCTACCTCCTCGTCGGCTCCTATTGGTCACTAACTCAAAGGGTTCTCGTTGAGGGTGTAGCGGACGTGGGGGCCGTGGAAGTAGCCGCGGACGATGTGGGGCTGGCGTTGGCGTCTGCGGAAGAACCGGCGGGTCTCGGCGGCGAGTTCGGCCTGGCTCCTGGCTCCTGGCGCCGTGGCTCTTGGGCAGGCTGTGCTTGAGGTCCGCGTTGACAAGCTCATCAGGGTTCAGCTCGGGGCTGCACGGGGGCAGGAAGTGCAGCTCGATCTCCTCGGCGTGGTCCGCGAGCCAGCCCCTGAACCTTCTTCGAGCGGTGCGCGGAATGCCCGTCGACCACGAGGTGGATCTTGTGGTGGTGCGCCTTGGCTGATGCCCAGCCTCCAGGACCCAGTCTGGCGTTGGTGGTCGCCGTACTCTCCCTCCCGCGATTCGAGTTTCTGCTGCTCTGCTGCGGTGACGGCTGCGCGGACGTGCCCGATCCAGATGGTGAGCTGCTGCTCCAGGGCGCGGAGGCGTGGCAGATCAGCAGGAAAGCCGTACATATGTTCTACTCTACGCCGGATGCTTGAGTGAGCGAGGAGGTCCGCATGGAAGACGCTGACCAGCTGCGATCCCTCGGCGTAGACCTGTCTGCCCTGGACCCGGCGCCGCCACAGACGCCGCGGTGGGACGCCGGAACCGAGCGGCTCAAAGCGCGGCACCCCTGCCTGCTCTGCGGCCAGCCGTCCAGTGCGGTCGGAATCGCGCATACTCCCGGGCACGGTCGCCGATGGGTTGGCACCTGCATGCCGTGCCTCGTCGCCACCACCCCGAGCGGTCGCACTGGAGTGTCGCTGACCGACACGCTCGCCGTATTGCGGGAGGCCGCCCGCGAGGTGGGCGCCGTCCTGAAGATCATCACCGACGAGGCGTAGCCACCCGTGGACCACTACTGCCTGACGCTGACGATCGGAGCCCGGACCATCATGCGCGGGTGGTGCCCGGACCTGCCGACGGCCGAGCGAAAATGCGCCCACACGAGCCAACCCCCCGGTCAAGAAGGTCGCGGCCCGTCCGGGCGCCGAGTGGCTGACTGTGCCCCTGTCCGGCCCGATGGTCAACGGCGCTGCTCACTACTCCGGCACGGTGACGCTGCACCTGGCCGGGATCACGGCGGGGGCGACGGTGCAGCTGCGGTTCTTCGAGACCAGGGCGGCAAGCGCACCAAGAGCGGGCAGATCGTCGAGCGCGTCGCCACGGACGGGGACACCTTCGTGGACGTGACCAATGGGGGCGGGCATGTCGATGCCGGCGCCGCACTGGGGGTGGAGTACGCCGTCTTCGGTGACCAGGCCACACACGACCTGGTGTCCGGCCAGGCACAGATCCTCTACTGGCCGTAGCGGCGCGCTGGCCACCGCCATCACCACACGGACCTACGTCATCAACCTGTAAAGGACTGCTCTCATGGCCACTCGTACCCCGGTGGAGAAGAAGGTTAGCTGGGCTACGGCCGCGGCCTACCTCAGCTCGACCGGCATCCTCGCCATCCTCGCGACCGTCCAGGACGACGCGCGGCTGCTCTCCTGGATGCCTGATGCGCTCAGCCCGTTCGCCCTGGCCCTCGTGCCCACGACCATCACGTTCGCGGCAGGGTGGAGGACCCGTTACACCCCTCCTCGGGCGCCTGCGCCCGAGGAGGGGTGAGCATGGACGGCACAGGGATCGAGGCCGTGGACGTGATCCTGGTGTGGGGCGGTGCTGTCACCGTGCTGGCCGGCGCGGTGGTTGCGGTGTGGCGTGCGGTCCGTGGCGCGCTGCACCTGGTCGGCAGGGTGGATGAGTTCATGGATGACTGGACCGGCGAATCAGACCGGCCCGGTGTGCCTGGCCGCCCCGGTGTGATGGCACGGGTCTCCGGTATCGAGGACCGGCTGACTGCCGTCGAGCATGAGATGTATCCCAACAGCGGGGCCAGCCTCCGGGATGCCGTGGACCTCGCGAACCACAGGCTGGCCCAGCTCTGCCCGGACGAGGGTGCCCCGATCGCATCTCCGCCGGCTGCGAGACCTCCGGCCGCAACCTCATGATGGCCACCCGCCCCCGTGGTTCTGGGGACGGAAGGTTTCACGGACCGGAAGATCCCCCCCCGAAACTGCTGAGATGTCAGCTAGTGGACTTCCTCGTCGGGCACTCACTCTGTGGGACCTTGTTCTTTTCTGACAGCGGGGAGCCGTCCAAACCGACTCCGGCCCAGTAGACACCGATGGAGGATTGGGGCTGGCCGGAGGTCGCGGTGACGAACACCTGGGAGACGTATCTTTGCCCCCCACGGGTAAGGCCTTCGACTTCGATGACACGCCCCCCCGCAGTTGTCTTTGAGTTTCTCACTGGCGCGGTGCGCAAAACGCGGGGTGGGTCGGCTGGCTTGAGGCAGTTCGCGGCGGCTTCCTTCCAGACGGCTTGGCACGCACCGACTTGGTAGGCGTACTTCTTGCAGAAGTCGACTCCATCTCCACCCGCAGGGGCGGCTGCCACCTGTTTGAGGACTGCAACCGCCTCCTTCTCGCTGACTGCTGGAGCAGTCGTCGGGGCAGCCTCATGCCTCTGCGTACCAGTACCGCACGCTGTGACGAGGGATGCTACTGCTACGACGGCGAAGGCAAGTCCGCGTTTCATGAGTCTCCTCCGGTATGGGGCGAGGGGCCCTCAGTCCTTGCTGAGACGCAGCCCATCGGAACCACCGTGCGCCCTATGGATCTTAACTGAGCACAGTCTGCTTTCTCCTTGGCTTCCGTACGACGAAACTCACCAAATCTGATGGCTGCTTGAGCCTTATGGGACCGACATGGGCGACTCGTTGCAATATGACCGAAATGGGGCGCCCGTTACGTTTTTGTGTGCGGCGCGCACATTTGAGTAACGGCTATTCTTTACGGGTCACATTAAGATAGAGGCCCGGGTTTTTGAACCCACTCTGCATGAGTTCGGACCTCATGCTTTGCTCAAGTTTCGAAAAGGTCGAGACAGGAGCAACGCAAGTGATGCACTATTCCCTTCGTCCAGAGAAACCAAGGGGAGGGTAAAATGAGAGCAACGAGACGAAGAATCGCCGTGGCTATCTCTGCTGCTACAGTGCTGCTTGGAGGCGTAACGGCTTCGAGCACAGCTCAGGCGGCCACCGGTGCGGAATCTGTTGCTGTGACGTCGTCGAACTCCGGCGACATCACATCGTCGGCAGAGGGGCGGAGAGCGCTCACGGAGTTCGCCTCCAGCGTCAGCGGCGACGCGCCACAGCTTGCGGTTCGGAGTGCAGCGGATCTGGCAACGGACTACCGAGTCCTGCAAGTCAACATGACTCAGATCCGTTCGCAGATCGCCCCAGGGGTTAAGTGCGTGGACGCTGAAGGCGACACGTATGTGCAAGACCTGCTCGTTGCCCCGCGAACCGTAGAGAACATCCGCTACGAGGTCAGCGCCGACATTCTTCAAGACCCCAACTACAACCCAAACGTGGCGGAAAGTCGATGTAAGGCTGACGTGTTCTGGGACGAAACAGCCCCGGAGGACGTCAACGACGATCCAGATGTGGCTGCCCGAGTCGCACCGTACACGCAGAAGTACGCGAGTGACTGCTTCTCCCGCAAGGCGCAGTACAAGTCATTCCTCGGCGATAACGTGTACTTCTCGTACAACGACTCCTGCTGGTCGGACTACGTGACGAAGTACGACGGCAACTCGACCTGGAATTATTACAGCGTCAAGGCGCCCTCCTCATGCCATAAGAACACAGCCACGTTTCTTACGTCCTGCGGTCACGGTGTAGAGCGGAATGCCGCCAAGGGCCCGGCTGTGAAGTGGGATGACTGGGCTCCTGCCGCTGACTCTAACGGCTCGTGCAGGGACAAGAGTATCTCCGTGTCGGTCGGCCCTCTGTCCGTTGGCGGCAGTTACACCCACTGCGAGACTCAGAAGATCCACAAGTATGCCCAGAACGGCCAGATGAGCTCTTACTGGGCCGGCAAGGAGGAGGGCACCCGTGCCACTCAGCACCAGGTGTCGGTGAAGGTCGCTCAGAACGCAGGGCGCCCCCGGTGGACCCACTGGATCAACTCTGATGCCTGCCTGCCCTGCACCAAGTAGTAGCGGATGAGGTGCTTCGCTCCCGACGGGTGCACCGGCCTTTGCGTGCAGTGAGACCGTGGCCTGAAGAGTTCACCTCATCGATCGAGTGACGAGAAGCGCTGACGCCGCGCCAATGGGGCGGCGCCAGCGCATTCAAGCGGAACGGGCCTTGAGCGAAAAGGGGTTGAGGCCCTTGCCGAATAGGTGCCCGTTCTTCCCATTGTTGCTGGGCCTCCGCCTACCGTTGGAGGGCACGCTGAGCGTGATTCGTCAAGCCGCGCGACAGGTCGGCGCCAGCGTCGCTGTGACCATAAAGCCCCGGCCGACGGGACAGGATCGCTACCGGGTCACGCTGCCCATCGGCGACCGCCCCGTTGCGCGCATGGTGGCCGGATCACGCTCACGGACGAAGCGGACAGCGGGTGGTCATTGAAGCCGTAGTCCCTGCACGGTGAAGGCGCCCCGCTCCTCCCGAGCGGGGCGCCTTTGTGCCCGGGCCGGTCAGGAGCCGGGAGCGCCTCCGCCGCCGGCGCGGACCATCACTTCAAGCAGGCCGGACGGTCAACGTGTATGCGGAAGGGCCTCACGAAAGAAGTTCGTAAGGCCCTTCCGCCGATACCGGTCCGCGCGGCGGGAGTACCGTTCCTAGTGGACGCTAGAAATGGAGACCAGCATGCCACGTTGGAGTGAGTACACCACCGGCGAGCGCATCAAGATCCTGCGGGGAAAGACCATCCGGCAGTCGGATCTCGCGGAAATGACCGGCCTGTCGCTTCCCACGATCCAGGGGGCGGAGCAGGACAAGCGGCTCACCCTGCCGACGCTCATGAAGATCGCCGCAGCGCTGCGCGTCGACACGTCCGTCATTCTCGGGCAGCAGGGGCCGCGCCGAGCGATGGAGCACGGGGACCGCACCACGATGCGCCAACTGTCTTGCGCCGTGCACGACTCGGCTGTCGGGCTGCTACCCCTGGGCGTCAACGCGCCGAGCGCAGACGAGCTTCGACAGACCACGAAACGGTGCTGGGACCTCTACTGGAAGGGCAACTATGTTGAGGCTGGCGCGGTCGCGGCGCTGCTCCTCGCCGAAGCCAGCGCCCACGTGCACGTGCAACCTGCTAGCGCGCAGTCCGAGGGGTGGGGCTTCGTCGCGGACGCCTACCGTCTCGCCGCGTATGTAGCGAACCTCATGGGGTCACGCGATCTGGCGTACGCAGCCATCGGCCATGCGCAGCAAATGGCGGACCGTGCGGGGGACGGCATGCGGGCCGCCCTGGTGGCGTCGGGCCGGTCGTGGATCTACCTGCGGGACGCGCGGCTGGAGGAGGCGCTCGCCCTGGCGGAGAAGTCTGCTGTGGACATCGAGCCCATGTTCTCGAAGGCGACCGTGGACCAGCTGGTGGCGTATGGAAGCCACGTGAACTTTGCGGCCGTCGTCGCCTCGCGTATGGGCGACAAGGAGCGGGCGGCCGACTACTTGTCGCAGTCCCACGCAACAGGCGCCCGTATGGGTGCCGAGCACCGAGCTTATGGGACCGTCTTCGGTCCGGTGTCGGCGACGACGCAGGCGGTCGGTGTGAACGTCGCGCTGGGGCAGACCGGGAAGGCACTGACACTCATCGACTCGATCAAGGATGTGTCGACGCTCTCTGGAGCGGCCCGGAACCGGTACGCGATGGACAAGGCCATGGCGCAGGCGGATGCGAAGATGTTCGATGCGTCGCTCGACACCCTGGAGGAGGCCCTTGTCGCTGCTCCAGACTGGGCGCGCCATCAGGCCCTGCCGTCCGTGATTGTTCAGAAGGTTGGTCTGGCCAATACGGCGCGGCTACGCCGGGTGTTGAAGCTGATCGGCGCCTCCCCGGCCGGAACTGGCAGTTTCCTGCCCGCCACTGCTAAAACCGCGTTGTAACTCGTACGCCACGTACGAGTATTGACGCTTACTCATATGCCACTCATACGCCTGGTGCGACTCCCGGTCTGACCAATCGGCAGAGTCGTACGGGGCGTTTCTTCCGGTCGCCCCCCGTTAGCGGGACGGTTCTCGCATGAACCGGACCCCACAGCAACGGGCTCGCCGCGCAGTTCTGGCCGAGGCAGCGAGCGGCGGACTCCGCGAGGGACTTCCTGCTCGCATCTCTCGTGTCCGTGTCGTGCTGTACGACTGCCAGCCGGCGCCCGCGGATGGGCAGCCCCTGGCTTCGCACCGCGTATTCGCTGAGGCGCGAGACTGGACGATCGTCGCCGAACTCGTTGACACGGCACCGCCCGGAACGCCCGCCATGACGTGGCCGCTCTGGCCGCGCATCGCCGAACTGTTCGAGACGGGCCAGGCTGACGGCATCGTCACCTCCGCATGGGAACCCACCGACGACGACGTCCTGTCGTGGCTGCTGGAGCGCCACGCCTTCGCTGCGTGCATCGGCACAACGGCTGTCGCCCGAGGCCCCGGACAACCTGACGGAAGCCGTCGGCCGTGAGCAATGCTGCCGCGCCGAGCGGCCTTGAGTGGGCTTCGCCCCTGCCGGAAGAAGACGTCTCCGGTGACCGGCACTGCTTGAGCGTGCTGGCCAGCCCGAGCTGTTTCGGGTTCCTCGCGTTCGTTGGCTCGTTGATCGCCGCCTGCGCCTGGCACGACCTCGCCATATGAGGTCTCGGAGCCACCTCGTTCAAAGCTGATTTGCCCATCAAGGACAGACGTCCGGGAGCTGACGATGCCGAGCACACACGCGAGAGATAACGAAGCCGCCGGCCTCGTTCCGACACGCCCCCGGGCGGCTGATGCGAGTACTGCGCCGAAAGCAGCGGCGTTATCGACTCGTGCCGAGCGGATGCTCGCCTCCGGACACTGGCTGTTGTCGGCCGCTCCGGTAAGTGCGCAGGCGAAGGCGGAATGGGAGGAGAGCGGGGCGGCCTGGCTGCGGCCGAGCTTCCTGTTCGCGGCCGTCATCGTCCCGGCCGGTGTCGTCCACGCGGCTGTCGGTCTCGACGGCCCGGAGGCGTGCAGGGCGCCCCTCGCTGAAGCGCTGGAGTACGGACCGCTGTTCTACAGTCCGGACGACTTCTCCAACGAGGGGTCGTACACCGCGCTGGTGCCGGGCCGCGTCGCCAGGCTGCGGCCGATCCCCGGCGTCGTGATGCACCCGCAGCGCGCCTTGCTCCTGGTCCCCGCGCCCGGCGTCACCGCGCCGGACGACAGCGGGCCTTGGTGGGTCTCGCCGCTCGACGGTCCCGGTCTGCTGTGCCCCCCGGAGCGCGTCGCCGCCCTGGTCGCGATGGGCCGGGGCTTCCTCGCCGCGGAGGAGCCCCAGGATGCTTGAGACTGCCACCCGTACCCCGGCCGCCCTCGCGGTGCCGACTCCTTCGGGGGCGGTCGGCCGACGTGCTTCCCGGCATATCAGGATTGGTTCGCTCGTCATGGTCGAGACCGGAACGGGCACGCTGCCCGCCTACACGGAGACACTGCCGAGGATTCCCGAATCCGCACGCGCCGCGCGCCGCCTGGTGCACCTGGCGCTGAACGTGTGGGGCCTGAACGGGTTGCAAGACGCCGCCGAGGTTGTCATCAGCGAGCTGCTGACGAACGCGGTCCTGCACGCGCGTCGGGAGTCAGTCCGGGTGACTGTGACCCGGCTGAGCCACGAGCGGGCACGGGTCGCCGTGGTGGACATGTCGAAGAAGCAGCCCGATCTCCGGCCGGCTGGATCGGAAGAGGAGTCGGGCCGGGGCCTGGCGATCGTGGACGCGCTGAGCGGCGGACGCTGGGGCGTCGAGTCGTTGACGTGGGGGAAGCGCGTGTGGGCCGAACTTGGCCCTAGGGAGGGTGAGCCCGGTGAATGAGCGCACTCGTCAGATCCTGTACGTGGTGCTCCTCGCCTCGCTGCTCAGTGCCCTGATCCTCGGAATCAAGGACGGATAGTCGCCTCGTGGACCGAGAGTGGACTACTGGCCTGTGCTGGCGCTGCGAGGCGCCCGACGTTCCCGTCCTGTGGCTTGGACCCGCACAGAGCCTGGAGAGCGGGGATGCCCCGTACTACTGCTGCTTGTCGTGCATCCGCCGAATCGAAGCCCTGATCCGCGCCCATAACCGGGCCTGATTACCCGTCGCGCTCCCTCTGTCCTCATCCGGTGCAGGGCGAGCGGACGACCGAGCATCCGCGGGGCGCGTGGCGCCTTGGGCCAAGGCGGTTCCCGTTTTTGCCGCCTGCCTCATGCCCTCCACCCCGGAGCGGGTGCAACACCCCATCCCAAAAGGAGAGTTGGCTGGTGACACTCACGACGAGCGAGAACACGGCGGTGAGCGCGGCGCTGCTGCACACCGCGAGCCAGCGGGCCATCGCCCGCTCAGTCGAAGAACTGTGGCCGGACAAGGAGATCGTCCTCGGCCCGCAGTGCCCGAGCATCACGTCGTACGTCTGCCGGGTCACGGTGGACCACGAGGAGTTATTCGCCAAGTACTCCTGGCTGGGGCTGTCGCTGGTGTCGATCCTGCGGGGCGCCGGGGGGACGTGGCAGGAGGTCCAGGACGCTCAACTCGCCTACGTCCAGAGCCCCGACCTGCTGACGGTCCGGGAGGCGCAGAATCTGGATTCGCTGCGCAGGATAGGGCGCCCTCGGGTGTGTGAGACGGCCGGCCTGCATGGTGGGGTTCTCCTTACCCGGATCGCGGATGGGACGTCCCTGGCTGACGAGATGGCCGCACGTCCGTGGGAGACGGGTTCTCTCCTCGACGCGGTCCTCCTCAGCCTCGGCGACCTGCACAGCCCGGCCCGTGCCGAGCACCTGCGAGGAACTGCACAGATCAGTGAGCGGTCCGTCGTCGGCGTCTTCCGCAGGAAGTTCAACGGCCTGAGCACGACGGCCTATCTGCGGGCGCTCGGCCAGGACAGCGGGCTCCCGGAGCGCGAGCGCCAGGAGGTCGTGGAGCTGGTGCAGGGGACGGTGTCGAGGCTGCTCCGGATGGGCTCTGCGGTCTCATCCCGCCGGGGCACCGTGGTGTTCGGGGATCTCAAGCCGGAGCACGTCTTCATCGACGGCGCCCGGCTCACCTTCATCGACCCCGCGATGCAGCGGGCGGCCGGACCGCAGCCGGACATCGCGAAGCTCACCGGCCGGACGCTCCTGCTCGCAATCGGGCATCCGGAACCGCAGTCCGGACGACAGATCATGCAGGGCGTCGCCTCGACGCTCGCCCGGCACGTCGCGTCGTTGCCCGAGCAGAAGCGAGCGGCCCGGCTCCGTGAGGTCCTGGTCCTGTGGCTCATGGACACCGTGAGCATCCTGAGCACCTGCCTCAGCGCTCCGCCGGGGCTTCCCCTGGCTCCTCATCAGCAGACCCTCATCGCACGGGCCCGTACGGTGGCCGGCCTCGTGGACCGGGTGAGCGCGCTCCTCGTGGGGTCGATGGCTGGCCCCAGGCTCCTGGACGCCGTCTTTTCCGAAGTGGAGCACAACACCAAGGGTGCCCGGTGAGCGGCTCGGCGGTGGGGATCGTCGGGGCGGGTGCCGTCGGGCAGACCGTCGCCGCGAGCCTGGTCGCCGCCGCGCTGCCCGGACGGCTCCTCGTGGTGTCCCGGCGACCGGATCAGGTTCACGGCCTTACCGCCGACCTCCAAGACCTCGCGGTCTCCGCCCGGTCGGGCACTATGGTCGAGGCCGGGGAGGTCGCTGACCTCCACGGCTGCGATGCGGTGGTCGTCGCCCTCCGTACCGACTTCAAGAACACCGCCGCGCGGGACATCCGACGCGGCGGCGCGGTGGCGAACACCCCCGCGCTCGGCGCCCTCGCCCGGGAGCTGCACGGGTTCGGCGGAACCGTCCTCGTCGTGACGAACCCCGTGGACCTGATGGCCCGGGTCTTCGCCGAGGCGTCCGGCTGCACCCGGGTCTTCGGGATCGGTTCGAACCTCGACTCCGCCCGGTACCGAATCCTGCTGGCCCGGTATGCCCAGGTACCCCCGGATGCCGTGCACGGCCATGTGATCGGCGAGCACGGCGACCGGGCCGTGGTGTGCGCGTCGACGACCACCGTCGCCAGCCGCCCGGTCGACGTCCCGGTGCGCACCGTCGTGGAAGAGCTCCAACGGCGACCGGCCCTGATCCGGACCGGCATCGGCCGGACCCGCTGCGGCCCTGCCGGTGCCGTGCTGTCCGCGCTCCGCATGACTCTCGGCCTGGCCGACGGCATCGAGGAGCTGTCCGTGCCGTACGGGGATGTCTGGCTCGGACTCCCCCTGCGCTTCAACGGCGGCCAGGCCGTACCGTGCCTGCCCCCGCTGACCCGTTCCGAGCGCCTGCGTCTGGACTCTGCGGCCAGCAGTCTCCGTGACGCCTACACCGCGATAGTCGGACACGCCCCCTGGCCGCAGCCTTCTGCCCTCACGAGGAGTCGCAGTGAATGAGTGGACCCGCGAAGGGCCCATGACCGAGCCCGCATACACCTTGGCCGACCCGCAGAGCGGTCGGACCTTGGTGAACTACCACCTGCGCGAACTGGGTATCGGCGAGACACAGTTCGTCAGAATCGGCGATGACGGGCTGCGCTACGGCCGAAGTGAGAAGCCTGCGGATATCGGGGTGTGCCGCGCGTACGTGCTCACCGAGGCTGCCTGGCCCCAGGGAGCTGAGCTGTGCGTCATCGTGGATTGGTCGCCGGACGCCGCGCTGCGCCGTGACGCGGCAACGGGCAAGGTGCCGGCCGGGGCCGAGGACCACTGGCGTGAGCGGATCACCGCGACCGCTCAAGCTCTGGAGTCCCTCGGCTACGTCGTGGAACCGAGCCGGTTCCGCTGCTCGCCCCGGTTCCACTTCACCGCCGAACTGCTCGTGTACCGGATGACCAGCGGTGTGCTGCCGAGGAGGGCACCGGCAGACTCCGACTGGGCACTGACGAAACCCGTCCCGCCGCACTACCAGAGACACGGCTGGACGTGGCAGGAGCAGGCGCCGGAGGATCTCGTTCGCGACGCCCTGGGTGAAGCCGGGCTCCACCCGAACCGGCAGGACCAGAGGTCACCGCACGGCCAGGTCGGCGTTCGCCGCATCACCCAGACGGTGTGGCCGCCCGAGGCCGACCGCTGCGCCTTGGTTACCTGGTGGCCTGCCGTCGGAGCCGAGAACCACTGGACCGAGATCCACGAACACCTTCAACGGGTCCTGGGCCAGGCCGGCCTTGTCGTGCGCTCCCGTGCACGCCCCTGGAATCCGGAAGAGGAGACAGCCGAATTCCTCGTCTACCGCGTTGCCTCATCACCCTGACAGTCACGCCGGCACAGAGCCAGACCGCGTGGCATCGCCTCTATGCACCTGCCCCTACCGAAAGGATCTCCGCATGATCAGCGCTACCCGACTTGAGGCCGCCGCGGCGGCCGTAACCGTGCTCAGCAACCGACCGGAGGTCACTGGCTGGGCCCTGCGTTACTTCGGCCCGTGGTGGAACGCCGCGCCGGTGGACGCCACCGCCGTGTGTGCCGGATCCGTGGTGATCGCAGACGTCAAACAGGACGCCTACGAGAAGATCACCCGCCTCGTCCATGACGGCCGGTCCGTGGAGCCCGTGGACTACGCGAAGCACGCGCTGCTGGTGGCGCGTGACGGCGAGGACATCATCGCGACGTCGCCGGAGGAAGGGATCGCGTACCGCAGCACACCGTCCGCCAGTCGTCTCGTTCTCGCCGGGATCGATCCGCAGCCGCTCGCCCTGGCCGCCGCCCGCATCGCGCGGGAGGCGATCCGCGGGCAGCTCCTCCGCGACGGGTGGGCCGTGCTGCACTCCTCCGCTGTTCTGCGGCCGGGGGACGGAGCGACCATCCTCACCTTCGGTGACAAGGGGGCCGGGAAGACCACCACGGCGCTGCTGCTCGCCTCGCACGGCTGGCAGCTCCTCGCCAACGACCGGGTGTTGGTGAGGCCGACCGGTGAGCGGGGCGTCGAGGTCGTGCCGTGGCCGTCCGCTGCCGCGCTCGGCCTGGGCCTGCTCCACTCGCTCGGCTGGGACGTCCGGGCACGGGAGCACCTGCGGGACGGGGGGAGCTTCCACCCGACTCAGCACGAGTCGGTGACCGAGGCGCTGCTCGCCGGCGACCGCACGCCGCTGTGGGAGACCGCGAAGAGGGAGCGCAAGGTCCAGGTGTTCCCGGACCAGTTCCCGGGCCTGTTCGACGTTCCGCTGGCCACCGGCGGCAGGGCGGCGGCACTCCTGTTCCCCCAGATCGATGCCGATGTGGCGCCGGACGTCGTCGACGGCACCCGCACGCTGGGCGAGGCCGACTTCATGTCCGGACAAACAGAAGACCGGTATCCGGACGTCTTTGGGCAGGCCCAGGGCGTGAATGGCGGCGGCCGGGAGAGCGCCCGCGCCGAGGTGGCGGCCCGGCTCGCGGAGCTGCCGCACCGCGCGGTTCGGCTCAGCCACGACATCACGGCGAGCGCCGCGGTGCTGTGGAAGGTCGCGGACGCGATCTGACCCTGGGCTCCTGTGTCCCGGGTGCTGTCGCCGAGCGGCTGCTGACATAGAAGAGGTGGAGCACCGCGTCGGCCTTGGTGCCCGTGGCGGTGTCGCACCCGGCGTGGCGTGGAGGCCTGAGTGACCAGTTTTAGACACTCAGGCCTTTCGCGTGAACCACCGCAAATGGTCCGTGCGCCCACGGGCGCACGGGTGCGAAGCGGAACGAGAAGGGACGGGGGCGAACGGGCCGGAACGGGTGACGCGGCCCAGGTCAGGGACGAAATGCCTGTTCAGCGGCCTGCCCGGGTCCGGTTCGAGTCCGGTTCCGGGCACCACCGCGATCTCATCCCTGGGGAGCCGGCCGGCGGCAATCCGTTCGAGGAATTCCGGCGTCGGGCGAGAATTCCGGCATCGGGGCGAGCGAGCGGCCGTCGTCGACCGCAGGGCGTCACCGTTCATGGCCAACACCCGTACGGACCTACTTCGGCGGCGCGGCGGCCAGCCTCCCGGCGGCTCCGGGACGGCAGTGGATGATCATGGCCTTCCGGTCCGTTGCCACGAGCGGGACGCGCGTGCGCGATCACATCGCCGCTGGAGGATGCCCGCATGTTCCGTCCGCTGCGCGCAGCGATCTCCTCGGCACCGGGTTCGGCGGACGACGACGACACCACCGCTATCCGCACGCCCGCCACCCGCGATGTCGTCCTGGCGACCTTGGTGACGACGGCCGTCGTGGTCGTCCTCGGTCTGCTGACCGGGACCGCAGTGCTCCTTCTCGGTCTGCTGGTGTTCCTGCCGGCCTTCGCCTCCGCTCTGTGCGGCCCGGGTCAGACGGCGCTGGTCTCCGGCTGGGTGAGCCTCGTCGTCGTCACGCCGGTGGTCTTCCAGCCCGGGGAACGGATCCTCGACCGGGTGATCCTGGCGCTGTTCGCCGTCGGCTTCGGCACGCTCGCCGTCTTCGGCGCCCGGGTGCGCGTCACGCGTGAGGGCGCCCTGGTGCGGCTGCGGTCGACCGCGGCGGCGATGCAGCGGCAGATCCTGCGGCCGTTGCCGCTGCTCACCGACGACGTGCTGGTGGACGGCGTGTACGAGCCCTTGCAGGAGGACAAGCTCGTCGGGGGCGACATCTACGACGTGGCGGCCACTCCCTGGGGCACCCGGGTCCTGATCGGCGATGTCCAGGGGAAGGGGCTGGCCGCCATCGGGATGGCCATCGACGTGGTGGGGGCGTTCCGGGAGGCCGCGCACCGGGAGCCGACGGTGACCGCGCTGGTCGACGCGCTGGAGGCGGCGGTGGTCCGGCACAACGACTACGCCGCACAGCGCGATGAGCCCGAACGGTTCGTCACCGCGCTCGTGCTGGGGGTGGACGCGGGCACCGGCACCCAGCTCGTCGGGTGCGGCCACATCCCGCCCTACCTGCTGCACGAGGGCGGCGTGACCGTCGTCGGCGCGGGGGACGAGCACGTACCGCTGGGCCTGGCGGGTCTGGTCGACGAACCGCGCACGGTGGCGTGGTTCGCCTTCCCCGCCGGGGCCACGCTGCTGCTGTGCACCGACGGTCTGACCGAAGCCCGTTCGCGCGAAGGTGCCTTCTATCCGCTGGAGGAGCGTCTCGGCGGCCACGTCGACGTCACCGCGGGCCGGCTGATCGGTTCGCTCGTCGACGACATGCGGGACTTCACCGCCGGGGTGCAGCAGGACGACCTGGCGGTCCTCGCGGTACGCCGGGCGCCGCACGGGGCGGGGTAGGGCCCGCGCCGGGCACGGCAGGGGTCCGCCGCCGGGCCGTCAGTCGACGCGATCGGTGGCGAACAGTTCCAGGTGCGAGCAGGCGGGGCAGCGGTAGGCCTCGATCCGCCGAGTCGGCTTGCCGGCCTTCTTCGCGCCGCCCAGCAGGCCGATTTGGAGGGGGCCGGCGATCCACCGCGCGTATCCGCGGGCCCCCTGGCCGGATTCCTCGACGAAGCCGGTCTCAAGCCCCGTCGCATCGCACTGGGTGCACCGCATGTTGTCCATCGGGGGAGTGTGGTGAGCGGCCGACGGCGTGGACAGCGCATCCCAGGGCGAAGCCGTAGACGGACACCAGGCCGTGGCCGTTGGACTGGGCGAACCAGACCGCCAGGCCCAGCAGCGGTACGCCGGCCGCCAGCAGGATCTCCTTCAAGTGCTCCCGGCCGGTGCTGTGTTCGGCGCCGGGGGCAGTGCCGCGATCGCTGCCGCGGCCGGTACGCGGGGTGCGCAGGACGCGCAGGAGGAGCGCCGCGGACAGGGTCGCGGCGAGGAAGTACGTGGCGCCGGAGCTTCCGGCGAAGTTGCGGGGGTCGGTGCTGTGGCCGCTCTCGCCGAACAGGGTGTCGACGTACCCGGGCAGCAGGATGCCGGCGAGGAACAGGCCCAGCGTGAGGGGCGTGCCCCAGAACCAGTCGGCCAGGGCGGCGATGACGGCGAGGGTGGCGATGTTCCAGGCCCCGCCGAGCAGGCCGCCGTTCTGCATGAACGCCGAGGTGACGATCCGCCACCAGCCGGACCTGGCCGGGTCGCTGTCGAACGCGTCCATCGCGCCGGACCAGCAGAGCTGGGTGATCACCCCGGCGACGGCGAGCGAGGTGAGCCCCACCGCCGCCCACGGGACGCGGCGTCCCCGCAGGGTGCCCTGGCCCAGCAGGGTCGGTCCGCCGTTGAGCATCAACATCATCAGTGCCGCCGTGGTCACGTTGAACAGCAGTCCGCCCATCGTCACCACCCCCTTCAAACGCTGTTTGATTCCCGTCGGTGATGACAGTAGACGCGTCTCCGGCAGTTTTCAAACGATGTTCGAAAGTCGGCTACAGTGGGTTCCATGAAGCTGAGTACCGACCGGATCATCGACGCGGGCATGGCGGTGTTCGCCGAAGCCGGCTACCACGGGCTGTCCATGCGGCAGGTGGCGAAGCGGCTCGACGCGCACGCCGGCAGCATGTACTACCACGTGCCCAACAAGAGCGCCCTGCTCCAGCTGATGGCCGACCGGCTGGCTCAGCAGGCGTACGACGCGGGCACCGCCGCCCTGGCCGCACTGCCCGAAGGGGCCGGCTGGCCGGAGCGGGTCGAGGCCCAGGCCGTCTCGCTCCGGCAGAGCCTGCTGAGGCATCCCGGCGGCGCGGTCATGTTCGCGGACAGCCCCAAGGTGCTCAGCACCGGGGCGCTCTCCCTCATGGAGCGGCTGCTGTGGACGCTCGGGGACGCCGGTGTGCGGGACGAGCACCTGGGCGTCGCCGGTGACGCGGTGCTCAGTCACATCACCGGGTACGTCCTCCAGGAGCAGGGCGAGCCGCCCGCCATCGAGGTCGGCCCCGAGGATGTCGTCGAACTCCACCGGCGTTTCCCGCTGACCGTGGCGGCGGCGGGCGGGGACCAGGACGAGAAGTTCGTCCGCAGCGTGCGGCTGCTCTGCGCCGGGATCGGGGCGCTGGACGGGCCGGGGCCGGAGGCGGCCACCCGATCCGCCCGGTCACCCTCCGATGATCATGGCTGACGCACTGTGGGCATCGGGTCGGGGCTGTGGAGAATGGACCTCCTCATACGGACGTACTGGGGGGTCACGTGAGCGTTCTGTCGATCGGCGGGTTAGCGCTGATAGTTGTCATCGTGCTGGCCTATTTCGTGCCTACGGTCGTCGCCTTCACCCGAGGGGTGTCGAACAGCGGCTCCGTGTTCGTGCTGAACCTGTTCCTCGGCTGGACCGTGGTGGGCTGGGTCGTGGCGCTGGCGATGGCTACGCGCAGCACCGAGCCGCGCACGCGGATGTGAGCCACCGCCCCCCGGTGAGTCCTGACCGGGGAATCCATGACCACGCGTCGTACGTACTCATCGGTGTGTGCGCCCCGGCCCGCCGCGGCCGGGGCGCGGTGCGCTACGGACCCGCCGGCCCGCAGCGCACCGCCACCCTGGCCGGTGGGCCGCGCGGTCGGCGGGGTCTCCCGTTATCCGTACATGCCGACCTGGTAGTCGCCGGCGGGCTGCTGGGTGATCACGTTCAGCCGGTTGAAGGCGTTGATCACGGCGATGACGCAGACCAGGGCGGCGCGCTCGGCGTCGGTGAAGACGGTGGCCTCCCGCCAGGCCGCGACCAGATGGAGGCGCACCGCGGTCTCCCCGGCGTGCGCCGCCTCCTTGGTGTGCATGTCGAGGCAGCCGGCGCAGCCGTTGATCTGGCTGGCACGGAGCTTGACCAGCTCCTGCGTGGCGAGCGGCAGCGTCGACTCCGCGAGCACGCTGCCTGCCGCGATGATGTGTTTGAGGGCCTTGCCCGCGACCGGGCTTTCGAGGAGCTTCAAACGGGCGTTCATGGTGCACTCCCTTGCGGTTTCTGTTGCCTGTACCTCTCTGGCCGATCAGCCCGGCCCGATGTGACAGCAACGACTGTGACCTGCGTCTCACGGTCCGCGTATCCCGCTCGTCCTCGCGGTGCGGAGGCGGCACGCGGCGAGGGCGCCCACCCCGTCGGCCCGCGCGGGACAAGCGGTTGGCCCGGGATCACGCGCCTGGCAGATCTGGGCCCATGACCGCGACCGGCCACAAGCGAGATCTCCAGCTGTATCTGCAGGACGCCCGCGACACCTTCCTGTGGAAGCTCGAAGGGGCCCGCGAGTACGACATCCGGCGCCCCCTGACCCCCACCGGCACCAACCTGCTGGGGCTGGTCAAGCACGTGACCGGGGCCGAGGCGTTCTACTTCGGTGCCGCCTTCGGCAGGCCGGTCGAGGCGCCGGAGCTCTGGATCGCGGGTGACGCCGAGCCGAACGCCGATCTGTGGGCCACGGCCGACGAATCGCGTGCGGAGATCGTCGAGGGGTACCGCCGGGTGTGGGCCCACTCGGACGCGACGATCGACTCGCTGGAGCTGGACGCCGTCGGCCGGCTCCCCGGGGAAGCGGGAACCGAGCTGACGCTCCACCGAATCCTCGTCCACATGGTCGCCGAGACCCAGCGGCACGCCGGGCACGCCGACATCGTCCGGGAACTCGTCGACGGGACCACGGGCCTGCGCGCCGGGAACGACAACATGGCCTCCGGTGACGCGGCGTGGTGGGCCGACCACCGGGTCCGTGTGATCAGCTGATCAGTGCGATCACGGAAAGATCCTCCCCTGGCACTAGGGAGTTTGTTTTGCCTACCCATTACTCTTGTCGCAAGGCCGCGCTGGGCGGCCATGGAGGAGTGAGATGAGGAGCAGCAACCCGGTCTTCTCGCGACGGGGCTTCAGCCGCGACAACGGTTACGCGAACGTCAACGCGGCGCCGCAGGCCGGGGCCCCGGTAGCGGGTGCCAATCCGTACGCCACCAACCCCTATGCCCAGCCGGACGCCCAGTACGGCGCCCCGCAGGCGCCCGCGCGTTCCGGTGCGATGACGATCGACGACGTCGTCACCCGTACGGCGCTGACGCTGGGCACGGTCGTGGCGGGTGCCGCCGCCGCCTGGGCCCTGCTCCCGGTCGACGAGGCGAACCTCACCAAGTCGTACGGCATCGCGATCGGCGCCGCGCTGATCGCCTTCGTGCTGTCGCTCGTCCAGTCGTTCAAGCGCACCCCGGTCCCCGCGCTGATCATCGCGTACGCGGCCTTCGAGGGCGTCTTCCTCGGGGTCATCTCCAGCGCGGTCAGCACGTACATCGGACCGGGCGTCGTGATGCAGGCGGTGATGGGCACCATGTGTGTCTTCGCCGGTGTGCTCTTCGCGTACAAGATGCGCTGGATCCGGGTCACCCGCCGGTTCTACGGCTTCGTGATGGCCGCAGCCATGGGCTTCATGCTCCTGATGGTGGTCAACCTGCTGTTCGCCGCCTTCGGTGGCGGTGACGGCCTCGGCTTCCGCAGCGGCGGCCTCGGCATCCTCTTCGGTGTCGTCGGCATCATCCTCGGCGCATGCTTCCTGGCCCTGGACTTCAAGCAGGTCGAGGACGGCGTCGCCTACGGCGCTCCGCGCGAGGAGTCCTGGCTGGCGGCCTTCGGCCTCACCATGACCCTGGTGTGGATCTACCTGGAGATGCTGCGCCTGCTCTCTATCCTGAGCGGCGACGACTAGACAGCCGCCGGACGGCACAGCGAACGAACGGCCCGCAGGCTCCTTCGCAGGGGCCTGCGGGCCGTTTCTGTGCCGTGTTCTGTTCCGTGGGGACGGGGGCTACAGGAGCTTGCGGGCTGCTCTTCGCAGGTCGTACTCGTGGATGAGCGCCTTCGCGTGTCCATAGGCGAGGTCGTGCTCGCCCCGCAGCCAGCTGACCTTCTCCTCGAAGCGGAGAGCGGGGCCGTCCTCGACGGTGCGGAGCCAGTCGGAGATCTCACGACCGGTGCACTGCGGGATTCTGGAGAGCAGATTGCGGTGGGTCTCTTCGGACAGGACTTGGGACATCGGCGCCTCCGACGCGTTGTGCGCGGTACTGGTCCTTCCCGACACCGTGCCTGAGCGTCGGCCCGTTGGCAACCATCGCGGCAGGGGCGCGTAGGGTCGCGGGGTGCTCGATACGACGCCCCTGATCATCGCCGTGGACCGATTCGCCGACCGGCTGCGCGCCGCCCCGCAGAGCAGACTGCGGCGGGGTGCGGCCGCCGAGGGACTGGCCCTGGCCAGGCAGCTGGCGGTGCGGGCCCAGCGCGTCGAGGCCCCGGACCGGGAGCCGAGGACCATGCCGGACGCGGGGATGTTCGCGGTCGGGGACCAACTCGCGGTCGCGGGCCGGGATCTGGCCGTGGCACTGGAAAAGGCCCCGTCGGCGGAGCTGGACGAGGCCGTGCGATACGTAGAGGAAGCGGCCGCCCGAGCGTTCGCCTAGGCGATACGCGAGCGGTGGGCCGCCGCAGCGGCCGGCGAGGGCCGCTGTGTCGGGGGCGTGGGGATCCGGACGACCGGTCGGCGGGCTAGAAGCTCGCGATGACGCGGTCGGCCAGTATGTACACGTTCTCCCGGCCGCACGAGAACGTCAGCGCGTACGCACCGGAGACACCGGAACCGCCCAGCAGCACCGGGTGCTCACCGTCCCGGAGCGATGTGGCCAGCCGCTCGGCCGTCTCGCGGTGGCCGGGGGTCATACAGAGCGTGGTGCCGTCGGCGAAGACGTACACGTCGAGCGTGCCGAGCGGGCCGGGGCGCACGTCGGAGAGTTCCGTACGGCTGTCGGCCAGCTCCTCCAGCCGGTTCACCGTGCGCTCGTGGTCGGTGACGACGGGTGTCTGCACCGGCACGAAGTCCGGGTGCGAGGGGTGGCGGCGACGGGCGGCGGCCAGCTCGGGGGAGTCCTCCGCGAACTCCGCGAACTCCGCGATCTCGGGGAGCTCGGTGATGTCGGCCAGTTCCGTCAGCTCCTCCAGCGCCTCCGTGGCGTCGAGGTCCATCGCTTCGAGGCCGGCGAAGTCCGCCTGGCGCGGCATGAAGAACGGGGTGTCCTCACCGACTCCGGCCAGACCGCCCAGCAGGGACGGGGCGTCGGCGGCGTCCCGCGCTTCCTGCGTGGCCCAGAAGGCCCGCGCCTCCGCGAGCTCCCGCTCCCGCTCCTCGGCCAGCGCCTCGGCCACCGCCGCGCGTATTTCCGAGGCAGGTGTGGCGTCGTTACGGCTCTGGGCCGGGACCGAGGCGGCGTGGGCGCGGCCGTCGGCCAGCTCCCTCCGAAGGGCCGATACCTGCTTACGCAGCCCGTGAGCGGCGTGCAGAGCGGCAGCGCCCACGGCCGTGGCGGCGGCGGTGGTCAGCAACAGGGCAAGAGGCATGGCGCTCACTGACTTACTCCCGGTTTCAATCGATCCCCCGACTTCCTACATCAGCTTGACCCGTACCGGCACCATGTGTCAGTGCATTACGTCACGAATTGGACAGGTCTTTGTGCCCGGGGTTTAACCCTGATGCTGGTGTGACCTGCGGGAATGGGTCTCCCCCAGGAGATAGGTCACATCCTGGGGGAGATTCGGTCACGGTGAGGGCTCGGAACCGGCCATCGCACCCGCTCCCGCCCTCCGCTCCAGCTCAGCTCAGCCGCTCGTGCTTGTGGTCGCGTTCGCTTCGCTTGCGCTGCGGGCAGGTGCCGCCCTCGTCCCTCGGGCGACCCCTACCCTCCGCTCCAGCTCAGCTCAGCCGCTCGATGACCATCGCCATGCCCTGGCCGCCGCCCACGCACATCGTTTCCAGGCCGAACTGCTTGTCGTGGAACTGGAGGCTGTTGATCAGCGTGCCGGTGATCCGGGCGCCGGTCATGCCGAAGGGGTGGCCGACGGCGATGGCGCCGCCGTTGACGTTGACCTTGTCCAGCGGCAGACCGAGGTCCCGGTAGGACGGGATCACCTGGGCGGCGAAGGCCTCGTTGATCTCGGCCAGGTCGATGTCGTCGACCGTCAGCCCGGCCCGCTTCAGCGCCTGCTTGCTCGCCTCGACCGGTCCGTATCCCATGATCTCGGGGGAGAGGCCGGAGACGCCGGTGGAGACGATCCGGGCCAGCGGGGTCAGGCCCAGCTCGCGCGCCTTCGTGTCGGACATGATCACGAGCGCCGCGGCACCGTCGTTCAGCGGGCAGCAGTTGCCCGCGGTGACCAGGCCGTCGGGGCGGAAGACCGGCTTCAGCCCCTGCACGCCCTCCAGGGTGACGCCCGCACGCGGACCGTCGTCCTTGGCGACCACCGTGCCGTCCGGCGTCGTCACCGGGGTGATCTCGCGCTCCCAGAAGCCGTTCTTGAGGGCTTCCTCCGCGAGGTTCTGCGAGCGGACGCCGAACTCGTCCATGTCCTGACGGGTGACGCCCTTGGTCCGGGCCAGGTTCTCCGCGGTCTGCCCCATCGAGATGTACGCGTCCGGCACCAGGCCGTCCTCGCGCGGGTCGTGCCAGCTCGCACCGGACTCCTCCGCGCGGGCCGCGGTGCGGGCCTCGGCGTCCGCGAAGAGCGGGTTGTGGGTGTCCGGCCAGCTGTCGGAGTTGCCCTTGGCGAACCGGGACACCATCTCGACGCCCGCCGAGATGAACACGTCGCCCTCACCGGCCTTGATGGCGTGCAGCGCCATCCGGCTGGTCTGCAGGGAGGAGGAGCAGTAGCGGGTGACCGTACAGCCGGGAACGTGGTCCATCCCCATCTGTACGGCGATGATGCGGCCCAGGTTGTTGCCCTGCTCGCCGCCGGGGAGGCCGCAGCCCAGCATCAGGTCGTCGATGTCCCTGGGATCCAGCTCCGGGACCTTGGCCAGTGCGGTCTGGATGATCGTGGCGGTCAGGTCGTCCGCCCGCAGGTCCTTCAGCGAACCCTTGAAGGCCCGGCCGATGGGGGAACGGGCAGCAGAGACGATCACGGCTTCGGGCATCACGCGGCTCCATGAGGGCTGGAAGGCTGTCTGGCTGGACTGCTCTGGAAGTTACCCGGACGTACTGCGGAGGTCACCCGCACCGGCGTGTGATGCGGGCCTCTTTTCTAAGCAACCGCTCAGTCAGCTGTCCGGGCAACCGCTCGGTCAGCCGGTGGCGGCCGTGCCGGTGTCGCTGCCCGGACGCCGGTCGACCCGGGTCGAGCCTCCCTGTTCCCCGTGTTCCTCCTTCAGCGGTGCTCCCGGCGAACGGTGCTGGTACCAGTGCGGATGAGGGTGCGGTTCCGTGGCCGCGGGCAGGCGCCGCCGCCTGCGGTGCTTGAGGAGAGCCCAGGGCGCCCGTGCCCCGGTGACCTCCGTACCGGCCTCCCTGGCCGCCTGGGAGGCCGCCTTGGCCACCGGCAGCATGTCCTCGCGCCGGGCGCCGTCCAGATGATCGGACTCCGGCCACAGCCCCAGCACCGCGCAGAGCGTCGGCAGGACCGCCATCGCCGCGGTCGCGTACCCCTCCGCGGAGGGGTGGTAGTTGTCCGGGCCGAACAGCTCCCGCGGGTTCGCCTCGAACTCCGGGCCCAGCAGGTCGCCCAGCGACACCGTCCGCCCGCCCTGCTCCACGGAGCCGATCGTCTGCGCCGCCGCCAGCTGTCTGCTCACCCGCCGGGCCAGCCACCGCAGCGGCTGGTAGACCGGCTCGATCGTGCCCAGGTCCGGGCAGGTGCCGACCACCACCTCCGCGCCCGCCGTCCGCAGCCTGCGTACCGCCGTGGTCAGGCAGCGCACCGACTGGGTCGCGGGCATCCGGTGCGTCACATCGTTGGCCCCGATCATGATCACGCAGACGTCCGGAGTCCCGGACGGGTCCGACAGCAGCAGCGAGACCTGCCGCTCCAGATCGTCCGACCTGGCCCCCGGCTGCGCGACATTGCGCAGATCCACCGGCCGCTCCGAGACCGCCGCCAGCCCGGAGGCCAGCAGCGCACCCGGCGTCTGCCCGGCCCGCCGCACACCCTGCCCGGCCGCCGTGGAATCCCCCAGCAGCCCCAGCCGCAGCGGGTCCGTCGGCCCGGCGAACGCCACCCCGTACCGCCCGTCCGCGCTCGGCGGGACCGGCGCGACCCCGCCGCCCACCAGCCGCTTCGCCAGCTGGACCTCCGCCAGCAGGACGCCTACCGCCGCGGCCCCCAGCAGCCCGACGCTGCCGCCACCGTAGGCCGCGCCCGCTGCGATCCGCCGTGCCACCCTTGCCCTCGACACAGTCCGGTCCACCTCCTCGTCGCCGTACGTGCCGTACCGCCGTACACAGAGCTAACTGCCCCCAAGAGGGCGTCCTTCAATCGCTTCGCCCAATCCGGTCCCCGTACGCATACTCTTGCCGCACCATCACGGAGACCCCGGAGTACACGGTGCAATTCCACGATTCGATGATCAGCCTCGTAGGCAACACCCCGCTGGTGAGGCTGCGCAGTGTGACGGCCGGCATCCAGGCGACGGTCCTGGCCAAGGTCGAGTACTTCAACCCCGGCGGCTCGGTCAAGGACCGGATCGCCCTTCGCATGATCGAGGCCGCCGAAGAGAGCGGCGCGCTCCGGCCCGGCGGCACGATCGTCGAGCCGACGAGCGGCAACACGGGCGTGGGCCTGGCGATCGTCGCGCAGCAGAAGGGCTACAAGTGCATCTTCGTCTGCCCGGACAAGGTGTCCACGGACAAGATCAACGTGCTGCGCGCCTACGGGGCCGAGGTCGTCGTCTGCCCGACGGCGGTCGACCCCGATCACCCGGACTCCTACTACAACGTCTCCGACCGGCTGGTCCGTGAGACGCCCGGAGCCTGGAAGCCCGACCAGTACTCCAACCCGAACAACCCGCGCTCCCACTACGAGACCACCGGTCCCGAACTGTGGGAGCAGACGGACGGGAAGATCACCCACTTCGTGGCGGGGGTCGGCACCGGCGGCACGATCAGCGGCACCGGCCGCTATCTGAAGGACGTCAGCGACGGCGCGGTCAAGATCATCGGCGCGGACCCGGAGGGCTCGGTCTACTCGGGCGGCTCGGGCCGGCCGTATCTGGTCGAGGGCGTCGGTGAGGACTTCTGGCCGACGGCCTACGACCGTACGGTCACCGACGAGATCGTCGCCGTGTCCGACAAGGACTCCTTCCAGATGACCCGCCGGCTCGCCAAGGAGGAGGGCCTGCTGGTCGGCGGCTCCTGTGGGATGGCGGTCGTGGGCGCCCTGGAGGTCGCGAAGCGGCTGGGCCCGCAGGACGTGGTCGTCGTCCTGCTCCCGGACAGCGGGCGCGGCTACCTGAGCAAGATCTTCAACGACGAGTGGATGGCGGACTACGGCTTCCTGGAGGACACCGGCCCCTCCGCACGCGTCGCGGACGTCCTCGACTACAAGGAGGGCCCGATCCCGACGCTCGTCCACATGCACCCGGAGGAGACCGTCGGTGAGGCGATCGACGTCCTGCGCGAGTACGGCGTCTCGCAGATGCCGATCGTGAAGCCGGGCGCCGGCCACCCGGACGTGATGGCCGCGGAGGTCATCGGCTCGGTGGTCGAGCGGGAGCTGCTGAACGCGCTCTTCGCCCAGCGCGCCTCGCTCTCCGACCCGCTGGAGAAGCACATGTCGCCGCCGCTGCCGCAGGTCGGTTCCGGCGAACCGGTCGAGGACCTGATGGCGGTGCTCGGCGGTGCGGGCGCGGCGGACGCGGCGATCGTGCTGGTCGAGGGCAAGCCCAAGGGCGTGGTCAGCAGGCAGGACCTGCTGGCGTTCCTCGCCAAGGACGCGGCGGCGGTCACCAAGCCGTAGGACGGACCGGACCGGGGGCTTCGCGAAAACGGTACGAGCGCGACACGTACCCGCAGCACCGGCTTAACACGGGTCGGGCAGATTGATGGGTGTCGGCAGGGAAACCCGCCGGCACCGATACGGCGACACGGACTACGGAGCGGCTCCCGGACCTCCACTGTCGTCAGGATGCGATACCGGCCCTGACCCGGACCGCGTCCCTCGCGGGGACCGCCGTCGTCCCGCCCTCCGGGAAACCGGGGGTGCGGCGGTCCCCGCGATACTCCTCGTCACGGCGCCGCCGTCAGCAGCGCGAGGCGCTCCGCCGACTCCGTACCCGGCTCCGGGGTGTAGACCACCAGGCACTGATCGGGATCCCCGGGCACACCGAGCGTCTCGTACGGGAGCGTGAGCAGACCGGCTGCCGTGGCTGATCCGCTTGACGCCGTACGCGTTCGCCTTCACCTGGTGATCCGCCCACAGCCGGCGGAAGTCCTCGTTCTTCACCGACAACTCGCCGACCAGCGCCGCCAGTCGCTTGTCGTGCGGGTGCAGGCCCGCGTCCAGGCGCAGATGGGCGACCGTCTCCGCCGCCACGGCCGCCCAGTCCGGATAGAGCTCCGGGGAGGCCGGGTCGAGGAACACCTGACGCGGGACGTTGCGCACACCGGGGGAGAGCCGCGAGAAGCCGAGGAGCGCGTCGGCCGCCCCGTTCCACGCCAGTACGTCCATCCGGCGGCCCAGGACGAACGCCGGTGCCCCGCCCAGGGTGTCCAGCAGCAACCGCAGCCCCGGGCGCACCCGTTGGGCGGCCGGGGCCGCCGTGCGCGGCTTGGGGCGGGCCACCGTGCGCAGATGCGCGTGCTCCGTCTCGTCCAGCCCGAGCACCCGGCCCACGCGTCCAGCACGGCGTCCGAGACGCTCGGGCCGCGCCCCTGCTCCAGCCGGATGTAGTAGTCCACGCTCACCCCCGCGAGCTGCGCCACCTCCTCGCGCCGCAGACCCGGAACGCGCCTGCGGCCGTAGGAGTTCAGCCCGACGTCACCGGGCTGTATGCGGGCACGTCGTGAGCGGAGGAAGTCTCCGAGGTCGCCGTCCAAGCCGCGATCGTAGAAGACCCGGCCGCGTCCCAGCCTGGTACTGCCGGACCCAGGAAAGACGCATCCCTGGGTAGCGGCGGCCCGCGGCGGAAGAGTCGGTGCTCGGCCGGGGAAACGCCCCGGCCCACAGCACCAGGGAGTACGGACATGTCGTACGGGACACTCACGGGCCGCACCGCCGCCGAAGGCCGCACCGCCGACCTGGTCAACATCTCCTCGATCGGCGCGCACGTCACGTTCCCCAACTACGCGGTGTACGGGGCGACAAAGGCCGCGCTCAGCTATCTCTCGGCCTCACTGCGCACCGAACTGGGCCCGCGCGACGTCCGGGTCACCAACATCGAGCCCGGCCTCACCGACTCCGAACTGGCCGGGCACGTCGACAACGCGGAGCTCAGCGGCCAGCTCGACGGCATGTTCGACGAGCTCGGCGGGCTGTCGAGCGAGGAGATCGCCGACCTGATCGCCTACACGACCAGCCGGGCACGCCACATCAACCTGCGCCGGCTGGTGGTGCTGCCGACCCGTCAGGCGTGAGGAGTGTCCGCCGCTCAGCCCTCCCAGTCGGACCCCTGCCGCTCGTCGTTCCGACGCCGGAAGAGCCGTCCGCCGCGAGAGGCCTGGAAGGCGTTGACGCCGACGATCCCGAGCCAGGCCACGACCAGCCCCTGGAAGCCCGCGTTCACCACACCGATGGCGGACAGCGGGACAGCCAGGACCAGCGAGACGACCGCGAAACCGTACTGCTCACCGAAATGCCCGAGGGGCCGCTCCGGCGAGCGCGCCCCCCTGACCTGCTGCTCCGCGAGATGGCGCCTCACCCGGCGGTCGAGCGTGCCGTCGAGCCGCTGCTCGACCTTCTCCAGAAACGACTCGACGAGCGCGGACTCGTACTCGGGGCCCAGCTCGCTGCGGGCCTGAAGGGTAGCGTTGAGCTCCTTCTTGAGCTCCGTGCCGGATGCGTCCATCCTCCTACGTTACGAAGCCGCCTCGGCCGGGTCAGTGGGGCTAGCCCCCCGGTTTGCGGGGGGCGTGCCACCGCGAACGCGGCCATGGCCGCGTCGCCCCGGCGTCTGCATATGGACATGCAGACGCCTTGCTGGCTGAATGGATTCCTCGGCGCCGGACCGCGGCGCGAAGGATCCAGCGAGGGGACAGGATGAGCAGGAGCAGCCCGGCCGCGAGGTTGCAGCAGCTGTTCGAGGGGCGCAGGCTCACCCCCACCCAGCGGCGCATCGCGCACTCGATGGTGCGCAGGGCCGGTGACGCCCCGTTCCTGTCCAGCGTCGAGCTCGCCGAACTCGCCGGGGTCAGCCAGCCCTCCGTCACCCGGTTCGCGGTGGCGCTCGGCTTCGACGGCTACCCCGCGCTGCGCAGGCATCTGCGCGAGGTCTCCCCGGCCGGGCCCTCGGCGGGGGACGGGGAGGACACGTACAACGAGTACCAGCAGGCGGTGCTCGGCGAGATCGAGAACCTGCGCCACCTAGCGGAGCTGCTCGCGGACCCGGGCCCGGTCGAACGGGCCGGCCGGCTGCTCGCCGGCTCGCGTCCGCTGCCCGTGCTCGGGCTGCGCGCCGCCTCCTCGCAGGCCCGGGGCTTCGGGTACTTCGCCGCCAAGGTCCACCCCGATGTCCGGGTGCTCGACGAGGGCGGCAGCATGCTGCACGACCGGATCGACGCCGCTCGGCGGGCCGGGGCCACCGCGCTGATCTGCTTCGCGCTGCCGCGCCATCCCCGGGAGGTCGTGGACGCCCTCGCGTACGCCAGGGAACAGGGGCTGACGGTGGTCTCGGTCGCGGACTCCGCGTTCGCCCCGGTGGCCGCGCACAGCGATCTGCTGATCCCGGCCGCCGTCGGGACCGGGCTCGCCTTCGACACGGCGTGCGCGCCGATGCTGCTCGGGCGGGTGCTGCTGGAGTCCATGTGCGACGCCCTGCCGGACGCGCAGGCGCGGCTGGAGGAGTTCGACGCGAGGGCGGCGGCGCGGGGCCTGTTCATCGAGTGACCCGGGGGGTGCGCCTGCCCCCCGGTGGGTGGGGGGCAGGCGCACCCCGCGGCCGGCCGGGTCCTCAGACCTCCAGCTCGGCTTCGATCTTCTTCAGCTTGTGCCGGGCCATGGCCAGGTTGGCACGGCCGGAGTCCAGCACCAGGTAGAGGAACGGGCCCTTGCTGCCACGGGTCCTGAGCAGCCGGATCAGGTGGTACTGGGTGCCCAGGGTGATCAGGCTGTCCTCGATCTCGTCCTGGATGCCCAGCTGTTCCATGGTGCGGAGCTTCGCGCGTACGACGTCGGTGTTGCCGGCCGCCGCGACCTCCAGGTTGAACTCCTTGCCGCCGCCGAGGGTGCCCAGCGCCATGCCGCTCGTGTAGTCGACGAGGGCGATACCGAGGGTGCCCTCGATGTTCGTCATCGCTTCCTTCAGTGACGCTTCGGTGTTCGCCATGAGTGCTCGATTCCTTTCCCTGACCGGCCGCGACGGCCGGTTCCGTTGACTGGGTCCGATGGGCTGAGAGGTGGTCAGGTCGGGCGTCGGGGCAGCGTTCCCGGCGGCTGCGGGGTGCGTGGCGCGGGCGGGCGCCGGGCGGGGGCTGCGGTGCGCGTTCCAGCGCGGTGTCGACGAGCCGGCCGATCCTGGCCCCGGCCCGGCGGCCCTCCAGATGGAGCCTGCCGACGTTGATCCGGTCCTCGGCCAGCAGCGTCAGTACGGCGGAGGAGCCCGCGGCGTACGCCGCGATGTAGCCCGTCTCGCCCCGGACGAGGAGTTCGCGGAAGCCGCCCCGGTCGGTCGCCGCCGTCATCCGGATCGAGACGCCGAGCGCGGCCGCGGTCAGTGCGGCGACCCCTTCGGCCTCCACCCCCGGGGTGTCATGGGCGAGGACGAGACCGTCGGTGCTGGCCGCCAGGGCGCCGGCGAGCATCGGAACCCGTGCCCGCAGCCGCTGGAGTTCGGCCAGGACATCACGCACTTCGGCCTCGGGCACCGTCAGCTGTCTCCTCCCGGGACGCTGTCTGAGCGCGCGTATCACAGGGCCTCCAATGCGTCTCGGAGCCGGCGCAACAGGGCGACGTCGGGGTCCGGCGTGATCTCGGGCAGCTCGATCCGGGCGGTCGCGGAGGCGGCCGGGCCCGTCGGCTGCCGGACCGTCTCGACCAGCCCCGCGGCGGCCGGCCGCCGCAGGTCGACCAGGGTGTGGAACGCCGATCTGCCCAGCTCCTGGGCGATGTCCGTCGCGGTGCGCACCCCGTCCACGCACTCCAGGACGCGCTGCTGGCGCGGCGGCACCGGGCTGTCGACCGGGCCGCCGGTCCGGGCGAGCGGGGCGCTGTCGCCCGCCGCCTCGGGCCAGATCCGGTCCAGCAGCTCCCGGCGCCGGAGCGTCTCGCGCTGCATGGCGTCCACGGGCACCGGGCGGACCGGGCCGATCCAGTGGGCGACCCCGTAACGGAAGCGGGCCGGGGTCCGGGTCGGGGCGAGGGCGAAGAACGCCGCGTCGTACAACACCCCCAGGTGGCACAGTTCCAGCGCGCCGCCCGCCACCCGGCCGCTGTCCACCAGATAGCGGCCGACCCGCCGATGGGCGCCCGCCTGGGCGACCGCGTCCCACCAGCCGTCGCGGTGCAGTGCGCCGCCCCGGGTGAGCAGGACGTCGATCCCGGGCGTCGCCGGGCTCTCGGCGTGCACCACCTCGCCGACCGCGAGGTAGAGGGTGCCGCAGTCGCGCATCAGGGCGCCGGTGGCCCGTTCCGCGGCGAGGCGCTCCAGCATCGGTGAGAGCACGCTGGCGGGGGAGGGGGCGGGTACGGGGGCGGCCGTTCTCATGCCAGGACCAGCCGCTCGGCCGTCTCGCCCAGCCGTATCCGGGCCAGGGCGAGATTTCCCTCCGCGCGGTCCGGCCACAGGTGGAGGAAGACGCTGCTGTCGAAGTCCGTCTCGACGAATCGGAGGATGTGGTACCCGGCCCGGGTGGTGACGATGACGTCCTCGACCGGCGGCTCCGTCCCCGTGACCCCTGGGCCGGCCGCGGTGTCCGGCGGCCGGGGCGCCCCCCGAGGTGAAGGCGGACTGTTCGGCCGCCATCCGTGCCACCTCCGCCGTCTCGGCGGCGGTGGCCTCGTGATCGCCGTTGGGCGAGTCACCGATGGTGCCGAGAGCGAGACCGCTGGTCCAGTCGACCACGGCGGCGCCACGGGCACCGGGCAGTCTCATGACGTCGAGCAGGCACTTGTCGATTCCGGGCACGCGGACTCCCCTCCGACTCGGTATGCGGCTGTGACCCAGGGGTTACGCAACGTGCTCGGGACCGGTGGAGGTTCTGGCATTTTCCATAGGTGCATGCAGGTGGCCGCTGGAAAACGTCCCGCCGCACATCGGAAGGAGGCCCTCGGGAGACCGTCCGCGCCACCCTGTTGACTGGGGCTATTCAGCCGATCAAGATGTGAATAGAAAATTCACAGTCGCGAGGAGGCATTGCCATGTCAGGACCCCGCCCCGTACGGGCACCGCGCGGTACCGAGCTGAGCGCCCTGGGATGGCAGCAGGAAGCCGCGCTGCGGATGCTGCAGAACAACCTGGACCCCGAGGTCGCCGAGCACCCCGACAAGCTCGTCGTCTACGGCGGCACCGGCAAGGCGGCCCGCGACTGGCGCTCGTTCGACGCGATGGTCCGCACGCTGCGCACTCTCAAGCAGGACGAGACGATGCTCGTCCAGTCCGGGCGGCCGGTCGGCGTCATGCAGACGCACGAGTGGGCCCCGCGCGTGCTCATCGCCAACTCCAACCTGGTGGGCGACTGGGCGAACTGGGAGGAGTTCCGCCGTCTGGAGGCGCTCGGGCTCACCATGTACGGCCAGATGACCGCCGGATCGTGGATCTACATCGGCACCCAGGGCATCCTCCAGGGCACCTACGAGACGTTCGCCGCCGTCGCCGCGAAGAAGTTCGGCGGCACGCTGGCCGGCACGATCACCCTGACCGCCGGACTCGGCGGCATGGGCGGCGCCCAGCCGCTCGCCGTGACCATGAACGACGGCGTCGCGATCTGTATCGACGTGGACCCGCGCGCCATCGAGCGCCGCATCGAGCACCGCTTCCTGGACGTGAAGGCCGACAGCCTGGAGCACGCGCTCCAGCTCGCGGTCGAGGCGCGGGACGCCCGCAAGCCGCTCTCCATCGGCCTGCTCGGCAACGCCGCGGAGCTGCTCCCCCGGATGCTCGCGGAGGGCGCCCCGGTCGACATCGTCACCGACCAGACCAGCGCGCACGACCCCCTCGCCTACCTGCCGGTCGGGGTCGGCTTCGACGACATGGCCGACTACGCCACCGAGAAGCCCGCCGACTTCACGCTGCGCGCCCGTGAGTCGATGGCGAAGCACGTCGAGGCGATGGTCGGCTTCATGGACGCGGGCGCGGAGGTCTTCGACTACGGCAACTCGATCCGCGGCGAGGCCCAGCTCGCGGGCTACGGGCGGGCCTTCGACTTCCCCGGCTTCGTGCCCGCGTACATCCGGCCGCTCTTCTGCGAGGGCAAGGGCCCGTTCCGCTGGGCGGCGCTGTCCGGCGAGGCTTCCGACATCCGCAAGACGGACAAGGCGCTGCTCGAACTCTTCCCGGAGAACGAGTCGCTGCACCGCTGGATCAAGATGGCCGGCGAGCGCGTCCAGTTCCAGGGGCTGCCCGCCCGGATCTGCTGGCTCGGCTACGGCGAGCGGGACCGGGCCGGTGAGCGGTTCAACGACATGGTGGCGAGCGGCGAGCTGGCCGCGCCGCTGGCCATCGGACGCGACCACCTGGACTGCGGCTCGGTGGCCTCCCCGTACCGGGAGACCGAGGCCATGCTCGACGGCTCCGACGCGATCGCGGACTGGCCGCTGCTGAACGCCATGGTGAACGTGGCGTCGGGGGCCTCCTGGGTCTCCATCCACCACGGCGGCGGCGTCGGCATGGGCCGCTCCATCCACGCGGGCCAGGTGACGGTGGCCGACGGCACGAAGCTGGCCGGCGAGAAGATCCGGCGGGTGCTGACGAACGACCCGGGCATGGGCGTCATCCGGCACGTGGACGCGGGCTACGACATCGCGGAGTCGGTCGCCTCCGACAAGGACGTGCGGGTGCCGATGCGGGAGGGCGAGGCGTGACGGCCACGGGCGCACCGAGGCCCACCCTGTCCTTCCAGGACATGTGGCGGGAGCTCGCTCCCGTCGGACGGCACCCGGACAGCGGCGGCTACCGCCGCTACGCCTGGACCGCCGCCGACGCCGACTGCCGGGCATGGTTCCGGGCGCAGGCCGAGGCGCGCGGGCTGGCCCTGGAGACCGACCGCAACGGCAACCAGTGGGCCTGGCTCGGTGATCCGCTGGCCGGGGACGCCGTCGTCACCGGCTCGCACCTCGACTCGGTGCCGGACGGCGGCGCCTTCGACGGGCCGCTCGGCGTCGTCTCCTCCTTCGCCGCGCTCGACGAACTCCGCCGCAGGGGAGTGGAGTTCACCCGGCCGCTGGCCATCACCAACTTCGGTGACGAGGAGGGCGCCCGGTTCGGCCTGGCCTGCGTCGGCTCCCGGCTCGCCGCCGGACAGCTGACCGTCGAGGCCGCGCACCGGCTGCGGGACGGTGACGGCGTCACGCTCCCGCAGGCGATGGAGGCGGCCGGATACGACCCCGACGCCATCGGCCCCGACCCCGAACGGCTCGCCCGTATCGGCGCGTTCGTCGAGCTGCACGTCGAGCAGGGGCGCGCCCTCGACCTCAGTGGCGACCCCGTCGGCATCGCCTCCGCGATCTGGCCGCACGGCCGCTGGCGGTTCGACTTCCGGGGCGAGGCCAACCACGCGGGCACCACCCGGCTCGCCGACCGGCGCGACCCGATGCTCACGTACGCGGAGACGGTGCTCGCCGCCCGCCGGGAGGCGGAGTTGGCCGGCGCCCTCGCCACCTTCGGCAAGATCGCCGTCGAGCCGAACGGCGTCAACGCCATCCCCTCGCTGGTGCGCGGCTGGCTCGACTCCCGCGCCGCCGACCAGGACACCCTGGACACCGTCGTCACCGCCATCGAGCGGGCCGCCCGGGAACACGCCGGACGGGCCGGAATCGATCTCGACGTCGTACGGGAGTCCTTCACGCCCGTCGTGGAGTTCCAGCACGCCCTGCGCGACGAGCTGGGCACGATCCTGAAGGGCGCCACCCGGGGCAACGGCCGCGCCGTCCCCGTGCTCGGCACGGGAGCGGGACACGACGCGGGTATTTTGTCCGCTTCGGCCCCTACCGCCATGCTGTTCGTCCGGAACCCCACCGGGATCTCGCACTCGCCGGCCGAGCACGCCGCCGAGGACGACTGCGTGGCCGGGGTGATCGCACTCGCCGATGTACTGGAAGGTCTCGCGTGCCGCTGACAACGGAGCCCCCGAAAGAGCCCACGACGGAACCGGCCGCGGAGCCGACGGGCAAGCCCGTCACCGCGACGTACTGGCTCTCCCACGCCTGGCTCGGCACCCATGTCGAGCCAGGCGTCGTCGTGGAGGTGTCCGACGGGCTGATCGCCGGGGTACGGACCGGCGTCGACTCCCCGCCGCCCGGCGCCACCGTGCTGCGCGGGCTCACCCTGCCCGGCCTCGCCAACACCCACTCGCACGCCTTCCACCGCGCCCTGCGCTCCACCGTCCAGGTCGGCTCCGGCACCTTCTGGACCTGGCGCGAGACCATGTACCAGGTCGCGGCCCGGCTCACCCCCGACACGTACTACGAACTGGCCCGTGCGGTGTACGCCGAAATGGCGCTGGCCGGCATCACCGCGGTCGGTGAGTTCCACTATCTGCACCACGCGCCCGGCGGCACCCCGTACGACGACCCGAACGCGATGGGCACCGCCCTGATCGAGGCCGCGCGCGAGGCGGGCATCCGGATCACCCTGCTGGACACCGCCTACCTCGCCGCGGGGTTCGGCCGTCGTCCCTCCCAGTACCTGAAGCCCGACCACCACCAGCTGCGCTTCTCCGACAACACCGCCGACGCCTGGGCCGAGCGCGCCTCCCTCCTCAAGGGCGACGAACACGCCCTGATCGGGGCGGCCGTCCACTCCGTGCGCGCCGTGCCCGCGGACCAGCTCGCCACCGTCGCGGCCTGGGCGCGGGACAGGCGGGCGCCGCTCCATGTCCACCTCTCCGAGCAGACCGCGGAGAACGACGCCTGCCTCGCCGCCCACGGCCGGACCCCCACCCGGCTCCTCGCCGACCACGGGGTGCTCGGCCCCCGCACCACCGGGGTGCACAACACCCACCTCACGGCCGAGGACATCGCGCTGATCGGCTCCACGGCCACCGGCACCTGCATGTGCCCGACCACGGAGCGCGATCTCGCCGATGGCATCGGCCCCGCCGTCGCCCTCCAGCGCGCCGGCTCCCCGCTCTCGCTGGGCAGCGACAGCCACGCCGTGATCGACCTCTTCGAGGAGGCGCGCGCGATGGAGCTCAACGAGCGCCTGCGCACCAGGACCCGCGGCCACTGGACCGCGGCGGCCCTGCTGCGGGCCGCCTCCGCCGACGGCCACGCCGCGCTCGGCCGGCCGGAAGCGGGCATCCTCGAACCGGGCGCGCCCGCCGACCTGGCGACCGTCGCCCTGGACTCCGTCAGAACAGCGGGGCCGGTGCCGCGACTGGCCGCGGAGACAGCGGTATTCGCCGCCTCCGCGGCCGATGTGCGCCATACGGTGGTCGCCGGGCGGCACATCGTGCGCGACGGGCAGCACGCGCTCGTCCCCGACGTCCCGGCGGCACTCGCGAAGGCCATCGCCGCCCTGCACCACTGACCGGCGCGGCCCCGAACCCGCCGCCCCCACGCAAGGAAGCGTCTTCACGCAAGGAAGCGCCCCGACGCAAGGAGAGCAGTCCCCCGATGACGACGACCGCCATCACCCACATCTCCGCACTGGTCACCAACGACCCCTCCCTCGGTGACGGTTCCCCCCTCGGACTGATCCAGGACGCGGCCGTCGTCATCGAGGGCGACCGCGTCGTCTGGACCGGTGAATCCAGCAAAGCACCCGCCACTGACAACGCCGTCGACGCGGCGGGACGGGCCGTGATCCCCGGCTTCGTGGACTCCCACTCGCACCTGCTCTTCGCGGGCGACCGCACCCAGGAGTTCAACGCCCGGATGTCGGGCCGGGCCTACAGCGCGGGCGGCATCCGCACCACCGTCGCCGCCACCCGCGCCGCCACCGACGACGAGCTCGACGCCAACGTCACCCGCTACCTGGCCGAGGCGCTGCGCCAGGGCACCACGACCTTCGAGACCAAGTCCGGCTACGGCCTCACCGTCGAGGACGAGGCCCGCGCCCTGCGCGTCGCCGCCCGCCACACCGAAGAGGTCACCTTCCTGGGGGCCCACATCGTCTCCCCGGACTACGCCGACGACCCGGCCGGATACGTCGACCTGGTGACCGGCCCGATGCTCGACGCCTGCGCCCCGTACGCCCGTTGGATCGACGTCTTCTGCGAGCGCGGCGCCTTCGACGGCGACCAGGCCCGTGCCGTCCTCACCGCGGGCCTGGCCAAGGGCCTGCACCCACGCGTCCACGCCAACCAGCTCGGCCACGGCCCCGGCGTCCAGCTCGCGGTCGAACTCGACGCGGCCTCCGCCGACCACTGCACCCACCTCACCGACGCCGACATCGACGCCCTGGCCCAGTCCGCCACCGTCGCCACGCTGCTCCCGGGCGCCGAGTTCTCCACCCGCGCCGCCTGGCCGGACGCCCGCCGCATCCTGGACGCGGGCGCCACCGTCGCGCTCTCCACGGACTGCAACCCGGGCTCCTCGTTCACCTCGTCCATGCCGTTCTGCGTCGCACTCGCCGTGCGCGACATGGGCATGACCCCCGACGAGGCGCTCTGGTCCGCCACCGCGGGCGGCGCCGCGGCCCTGCGGCGTACCGACATCGGGTGCCTCGCCCCCGGCGCCCGTGCCGACCTGGTGGTCCTCGACGCACCCAGCCACGTCCACCTCGCCTACCGGCCCGGCGTACCGCTGGTGCACGAGGTCTGGCGGCGCGGCGAGCGCACCGGCCCGCGCCGCTCCGGCTGACACGGCGCCGGAACGCGGAAGGACCTGCCCCTTGGCGGGGCAGGTCCTTGATCCGGCAGTCCTCGCGGGCGCGCCGCGAGGTGCCCGCTCACTCGTCCAGTGTCAGGCCCTTGCGGAGCTTGACCAGCGTGCGCGAGAGCAGCCGGGAGACGTGCATCTGCGAGATGCCGAGCTCCTCGCCGATCTCCGACTGCGTCATGTTGGCGACGAACCGGAGCGAGAGAATCGTCCGGTCGCGGCTGGGCAGCGAGGCGATCAGCGGCTTCAGGGACTCGACGTACTCGATGCCTTCGAGCCCGTGGTCCTCGTAGCCGATCCGGTCGGCCAGCGCGCCGTCGTTCTCGTCCTCCTCTGGCTTGGCGTCCAGCGAACTCGCGGTGTACGCGTTGCTCGCCGCCATGCCTTCGACGACTTCTTCGTTGCTGATGCCCAGGCGGTCGGCGAGCTCGCCCACGGTGGGCGCGCGGTCCAGCTGCTGGGCGAGCTCGTCGCCCGCCTTGGCCAGGTCGAGCCGCAGCTCCTGCAGCCGGCGCGGTACGCGCACGGACCAGCTGGTGTCGCGGAAGAAGCGCTTGATCTCACCGACGATGGTCGGCATCGCGAAGGTCGGGAACTCGACGCCCCGGCTGAGCTCGAAGCGGTCGATCGCCTTGATCAGGCCGATGGTGCCGACCTGGATGATGTCCTCCATCGGTTCGCTGCGGGAGCGGAACCGGGAGGCGGCGAACTTGACCAGGGCCATGTTCAGCTCGACGAGCGTGTTGCGCACGTAGGAGTACTCGTGGGTGCCCTCTTCGAGGGATTCGAGCCGGGCGAAGAGCGTCTTGGAGAGCGCCCTGGCGTCCAGCGCCCCCATCTCGGAGGCGGGCGGGATCTCGGGAAGGTCCACGAGTCCGCCGGTGGTGCTGTCGGTATCGCCGTGATCACTGCTGGTGGTGCTTGAGCGCGTGCCGTCCAGGACGGTCGCGGCAGGGGAGTCTGATTCGGCCAGTCCCTGAGGACATGCTGACGTCGCGTTGTGGGTACGCGTTTCGTCGAGCCGGGGTGACATGGTCTCCTCCATCGTTCTCGGCATATGGCTGCCGATGCCTATACGTGTTCCTGCGGTGAAGCGGCGCCTCCAAAGCCGGCCATGTTTTGGGTGTCCCCCTACCCTTACCGGTCCGTATGGCTCGTTACAAGCTCCAATTACCGCCATATGTCCGGTTTGTTGAGGTCTTCGGCTACCGCGTGGCGCATGAAACGCGTACTGTTTCAAGAACGTCAGCGACAGCTGCAACGCATCTGCATGCATAGCTATGCAGACAGTGACGATCGGCGAAGAGGGACGGGCATGGACCGCGGGACGGTCGGCAGCGCGAACCGGGGGCGACTTCAGGTCGAGGCCCGCACGGTGGGCCGCAGTGAGGTTGTGACGCCGGTGGGTGAGCTCGATCACCACACGGCGGACCTGCTGCGCGAGCCCTTGGAGAGTGCGGTCGAGCAAGGGCGTGCGCGCCTGGTGGTGGACTGCTCGCGACTCGAATTCTGTGATTCCACCGGGCTGAACGTGCTGCTCGGTGCCCGCCTCAAGGCGGAGGCGGCCGGGGGAGGGGTCCATTTGGCCGGAATGCTGCCGGTGGTGGCGCGCGTATTCGAGATCACCGGGGCCGAAGCGGTTTTCACCGTTCACGGCTCCCTCGAAGAGGCCCTGGAAGACTGATCATGGTGCGTTCCACCACCCCGTGCGCCCCGCGTGTTGCTCGTGTCACGCGATCCGCGTAGCCGAAGTGGGTGTTGTCACGATTCCGCCGGGCAGGAGAGTCCCCGGTGAGCCCTCGTGGTGAGCCGCACGATCCGTGTCCGACCGGTGCCCGTATCGGTACCCCTGTCTGTATTCGTATGTGCGTTCGTATCTGTAGTTGTATCTGTAATCTGTTCAATGGCGACATGGTGAATCGGTGAGGTGAAGCGCTGATGAGCACCACCCGGCAGCATCCGCCGGGCGACCTCGGCCGCGAGCCGGAGGGCGCGGGCGTGGGTGCACATGCCGACGCGGGCCCCGGCGCGGACGTGGGCCCCGGCGCTTCCTCCGAGGGTCCGGGCGAGCGGCAGTGGCGCACGCTGTCCCTGCGGCAGGTGAGCGGCATCGTGCCGACGGCCCGTGATTTCGCCCGTGCCGCACTCCAGGAATGGGGCTGGCTGCCCGCCTCGACCGCCGACCGCCGGGCGGCCGCGGAGGACGTCCTGCTGGTCGTCTCCGAGCTCGTCACCAACGCGTGCCTGCACGCGGAGGGCCCCGACGAGCTGCGCATCGGGCGCACGCCGAAGGCGCTGCGGGTCGAGGTCGTCGACGGTGGCGCGGGACAGCCCGCGCCGCGCACCCCGCACCGGGCCGGCCGGCCCGGTGGGCACGGCATGTTCATCGTGCAGCGGCTCTGCCTGGACTGGGGAGTCGTACGGGTGCCGGGCGAACCCGGCAAGACCGTCTGGGCGGAGCTGGCCGCCCCCGCATAGCCGACGCGGGTTTCCCCCGCCCGCCCCAGGGGCCGCACCCCCTCGGGCCCCACGCACCTCGAAGAGCGCGCCGGATCGGCGCGCTCTTTGTCTTCCCTCCACAAGGCCCCGGGCGTACCTTGAGCGCCAAATCTGATGTGTCGTCAGCTATGTGGCCGCACGGAAGCGGCGCACGGCGACTCCCGGCATGAGGGGAATTCGAGGTGTCGTACCAGAAGCGAACAGCTCTCGCGCTGGCGTCCGGGCTGGCGGGGGCGGTGGTGCTGATGGCCGCGCCCGCCGCCCACGCGACGGTCGTCGACGTCAACTACAAGTGCAAGACCCCGATCGGGGACAAGGCCGCCGTGTCGCCCATCGACATCAAGAGCGTCAAGAGCGGCGGCGGCTACAAGCTCACCATGTCCTTCCAGAAGGGCGTCTCCTCCAGCCCGGTCGAACTGGGCAAGGGCGCGATGAACCCCAGCGCGGTGATCAAGGTGGGCGGCGCGGACCCGGGCCAGGTCCAGGTGGCCGGAGCCGCCAACTCCGCCGCGATCCCCGCCAACAGCCCCATCAAGATCAGTGACCTGTCGGGGACGTACACCCCGAAGAAGAGCGGCAAGGTCGACTTCACCGCCGGAGTGCTCACCATCAAGGCACTCGGTACGACGACGACCTGCACCCCGTCCAACAACCCGGGCCCCTCGCTCTCCCTCGACGTCACGGCCGCGGGCGGAAGCGCGAGCGGCGGCGGAAGCACGAGCGGCGGCGGCCGGAGCACGCCGGACGGCGGGTCGTCGCTGCCCAAGACCGGCCCGCTCGACTCGGCGGTCGCACTCGGCACGCTCGGCGGGACCGTGCTGCTGTCCGGCGCGGCCGGGGTGCTGTGGCTCACCAGGCGCGGGCAGCGGGCCACGGGCTGACTCCCCGCGAACCGCAGCCGCCGTCACGCACCAGGGAGCCGCCCATGCCGCCGTCGACCGGTCACCTCACCCGCTTCGCCCTCGCCGTACCGCTGCTCGCCGCCCTGTGGTGGACCGCCGCCATGACCGCGTCGGCCGGTGCCACCGAGCACCCGGCCGCCCCGGCGTGGACGGCCCGGCCCGCGGCGAACGGCGCGGGCCGGGACGACGGCAGGCCGTACTTCTACCTGGAGGGCCTGCCCGGCAGCGTCCTCCAGGACCGGCTCTCGGTCACCAACCCGGGCCCGGACCCGCTGACCGTACGGCTGCGCGGCGCCGACGCGTACCACACCGCGAAGGGCGGCTTCGCGGTACGCGGCGCGCACGGCTCCACCGGTACCGGGGCCTGGCTGCGGACGGCCGCGGAGAAGGTGACCGTGCCCGCCCGCACCCGCGCGGAGGTGCCCGTGTCCGTCACGGTGCCGGACGACGCGCTGCCCGGTGACCACCCGGGCGCGATCGTCGCGGAGAGCGGCGGCCGCTCGATGGGCGTCCGGGTCCAGCTGCGGGTCGGCGGGCCGACGCTGGCCGCGCTCACGGTCGAGGACGTCGAGGTGTCCGGGGGCACCATCCACTACACGCTGGTCAACCGGGGCAACGCGGTCCTCGCGCCCCGGCTCACCGTCGGCGCCGACGGGGTGTTCGGCACCCTGCTGCGACGCGACGCCCGCGCCCTGCCCGTCGAGCTGCTGCCCGGACAGAGGGTCCGGCTCACCGAACCGTGGCGGGACGCCCCCGCCCTCGACTCCGCCACCGTCCGGCTGAGCGTGACCGCCGGGGGCGGCGCGCACAGCGAGGCGACGGCCTCCGCGCTCTTCGTCCCGTGGCTGCCGCTCACCGGGGGCGCGCTGCTGCTCCTGGCCGGGGCCGCCGCGGGCACGTACGCCCACCGGAGGCGGCGAGCGGCACGGCGCGACGGGCACGGCTCCACCGGTACCGGGGCCGGCCCGTCCCCTGACCGGCAACAGCAGTCCGACGAGAGGCACTTGGTGAAGGCGGGAGCGGAATCGTGACTGGACGGACCGGACCGGCGGCACTCCGGAGCGACGGCCGCGGGCGGGCGGCGCTCCTCTCGAAACACGTCCTGGCCGCCCTGCTGACCGCGATACTGCCCGCCCTGCTGCTGACCGCGACCGGCGCGCACGCCACCGGCCGCAGCGCGGCGGACCCGAAACCGGCGGTCACGCTCTCCGGGAAGCAGGCGGGCAAGGGCGGCGAGATCACCGTCAAGGGCACCGGCTGGCGGCCGGACACCCTGCTGATGATGCTGGTCTGCGGGCGGTCCAGCCCCGACCGGGGGGTGATCGGCGGCACCAACTCCTGCGCCAACGCGGACGGCAGGGCCGTCACCACCGACTCCAAGGGCGCGTTCAGCAAGAAGCTGCCGGTCGCGGAGCCGCCCGTACCGTGCCCCTGCGTGGTGCACGTCGCGACGGTCACCGGGGACCAGTCGGTGGCCGACGCCGCGTTCGTCGTCGCCGGACACCCCGTCGCCGCGCTGCCCAAGGAGGACGGGAACGGGAAGCTCGCCGTCCTGGCCACCACCCGGCTGGAGGGCGACAGCGGGATCCTCACCTGGTTCGGCGCCCCGCCGTCCCGCCGGCTCGTCCTCACCGTGGGCAATCTGGGCTCCGCCCCGGTCAAGGACCCGGTCTTCCAGGTCGGCACCGCACACGGCGTCTACGCCCCGCAGTGGGAGGAGCGGCAGTGGCGCGGCACCGTCGAGCCCGGCCGCAAGGCGCGGATGGAGCTGCCCGTCGAGCTGACGGCGGGCGCCCACGGCGACTACCAGGTCTCGCTGATGTACGGCACCAAGGTGCTGGCCGAACAGCCGTGGGGCGTCGGCCGCCCGTGGGGCGTGACGCTCTTCTGGATCCTGCTCTGCCTCGTCGTGCCCGCCGCCGTGTTCCGTATCGGCATGGCGGTCGTCGACAAGGTCCGGCCGCGCTCCGCGCACGCGGCGGCCCGGCTGCGCCGGCGCCCCGACCGGTTCGCCGGTGTGACGGCCCGGCTGCCGAAGCTGCGGCGGGCCCCCGCGCCGTCAGAGGGTTCCGCGCCCTCGGCGGGCGCGGGCCGCACCACCACGGCCGCACTGCCGTGGTTCACCCCTGATTCCGCACCGTCAGAGCACAGACCGACGACGAAGGGACATTCGTGAGTACGCAACGCAGGACGGTCGCGGCGGGAGTCGCGATGATGATCGGCGGGGCGGGCATGCTGCTGGCCGCGAGCCCTGCCCAGGCCGCCGACATCTCGTACAAGACGGAGTGCATACCCCCGGCCATCTCCGGACTGCCGCCTGTGGAGGGCACCACCCAGGTGCAGCTGACCGCACCCGCGGAGGCGAAGGTCGGGGACACCGTCGAGGTGGTGTGGAAGACGGTCGCGGCCGCCTCCAAGAACCCCGATGTCCTGGACCTGAGCAAGGACACGGTCCAGCCGACCGGCACCATCAAGCTGGGCGGCGCCGCGACCGGTGACCTGAAGATGGAGGGACCCCGGCAGAACCCGCCGATCCCCAAGAACTCCGCGATGCTCCTCTCGGACATGAAGGGGTCGCTGAAGCTGGAGAAGGCCGGTGACCTGACACTGACGCCGGACGCGTACAACATCAACGTCTCCAAGCCGATCTCCACGGACACCAAGTGCACCCCGAAGGAGACGGTGAAGCCGGGCGCGACGATCAAGGTCACCGACGGCGGCGGAACCACGGCCGGCGGAACGACCGACGGCGGTACGGACGCCGGTGGTACCGATGCCGGGGGCACGACCGACGGCGGCAGCGACGCGGGCGGTACGGACGCGGGCGGCGCCGACACCGGAGGCGCGGCCACCGGTGGCGACACCGGCGGTACGGACGCGGGGGGCGCCACCGCGGGTTCGGGCGGTACCGGCGGTGCCACCGACTTCCCGGGCAAGGAGGTCGCCGTCAACTTCGCCTGCAAGTCGCCGGGACCCGCCTCCATCGAGTCCGAGGTCACGGTCAACGCCAAGAAGAACGGCGGCAGCTACGGGCTCACGGTCAAGACGGCCAAGGGCGTGATGGACAGCCCGGCCGACCTGCCCGCGGGCGCGCTGAAGCCGTCCATGCAGATCGTCGTCGGCGGCGCCGACAAGGGCTCCGTCGCCGTCACCGGACCGGGGAACCCCGATCCGCTGAAGACGGGCAAGCCGGTCGACCTGCCCGACATGACCGGCACGTACAAGCCGGGCGCCTCCGGCAAGTCCACCCTCACTCCGGGCACCCTGACGATCGACGTCACGCTCGGCGGCTCGAAGATCAACATTCCGTGCACGGTCAAGGGCGCCGTCAAGGCGTCGCTCGAACTCGACACCACCGCCCAGCAGGGCGGCGCGTCCGGCGGCGACACCTCGGGGTCCGGCTCCGGCGGTGCGGCGGCCGCGGCGGCCGGCGGTACGGCCTCCGGCGGCGGCCTCGCGGCGACCGGTGCCGAGGACAACGGCGCCCTGCGCGCACTCGGCCTGGTCGCCGGTACGGCGATCCTGCTGGGCGGCGCGGTGTTCACGTTCACCCCGTGGCGCAGGCTGCGCTCCGGCCGCTGAGCCGAAGCGGGTACACATACGGCAGGGGCCGCCGCACCGTTTTCCCGGTGCGGCGGCCCCTGCCTGTCGCGTGCGGCGTGGTCAGCTCTCGTCGCTCATGTGCTGGGTGACCTTCCTGCGGTACATCCAGATGCCGACACCGGCGATGACGGCGAGGATCGCCTCGGCCGCGACGGCGCCCGTGGTGTTCAGGTCGACGCCGAGCTGCGGGGAGGTGAGCAGACCGGTCACCGAGTCGCCCGCGGTGACCGCGAGGAACCAGACGCCCACCATCCGGGAGCTGTACTTCGCCGGGGCCATCTTCGTGGTGACCGACAGACCGACCGGCGAGAGGCAGAGCTCCGCGACGGTCTGGATGAAGTAGATCGCCACCAGCCACATCGGGCTGACCCGGCCGCCGTTGGCGGCGGTGTCGATCAGCGGGATCAGGAAGACGACGAAGGAGACACCGATCAGCACCAGGCTGGAGGCGAACTTGACGGCGGTGCTCGGCTCCTTGCCGCGCTTGTTCAGCCACAGCCAGCCGGAGGCCATCACGGGGGCCGCCGCCATGACGAAGATCGGGTTCAGCGACTGGTACCAGGACGTCGGGAAGTCGAAGCCGAGCAGGCTGTTCGTCGTCGAGTTCTCACCGAAGATCGACAGGGTCGAGCCGTTCTGGTCGTAGATCATCCAGAAGACGGCGGCGACCACGAAGAACCAGATGTAGCCCGACAGCTTGGACTGCTCGGTCTTCGTCAGTTCCTTGTCGCGCTTCATGCGGACCAGGACGGCGACCGGGATGACCAGACCGGCGACGGTGATCGGCAGCACCGCCCAGTCGACGAAGTTGCCGGTGACGGCGAGCAGGCCGTAGAAGACGACCGCGACGATCAGCCAGATCAGGCCCTTGCGCAGGGCCGAGCGCTTCTCCTCCTCCGTCGCCGGGGTGGCGACGACATCGCTCTCCGGGCTCAGGTGGCGGGTGCCGAGCATGAACTGGGCGAGGCCCAGCGCCATACCGACCGCGGCGAGCGCGAAGCCGAAGTGCCAGTTGACGTTCTCACCGACGGTGCCGATGGACAGCGGGGCGAGGAAGGCGCCGATGTTGATGCCGATGTAGAAGAGCGTGAAGCCACCGTCACGGCGCGGGTCCTTCGGGCCCTTGTAGAGGTGGCCGACCATCGTGGAGATGTTCGCCTTCAGCAGGCCGGAGCCGAGCGCGACGAGGGCGAGGCCCGCGAAGAACGTCGCCGAGTTGGGCACGGCGAGCGTGATGTGGCCGAGGATGACGACACCGCCACCGATGGCGACCGTCTTGCGCGGCCCCCAGAAGCGGTCGGCGAGCCAGCCGCCCGGCATGGCCAGCAGGTAGACCATCGCCATGTAGGCGGAGTAGATCGTCGTCGCGGTGGCGGCGTTCATGTGCAGCCCGCCGGGCGCGATCAGGTACAGCGGGAGCAGTGCCTTCATGCCGTAGAAGCTGTAACGCTCCCACATCTCGGTCATGAAGAGCGTGGCCAGGCCGCGGGGGTGGCCGAAGAAGGTCTTCTCTGCGCCAGGCGGGCTGGCAGGGTCCTTCGTCAGGCTGGACGCCATGGTCGATCCTTGCTTGCTCGGGACGCGGCGCCTCGTGAAGCGGTACGCGCCCGGTGGGGGGAGGCCGGCACCGACGCGGGTACGCCCACCGCGTCGGGATCCACGCCCGGTGCCTTCATCGGCGTTCCGGGCCCGGCCCACAGGTCATTCACTGGGTTGTTTCACCGGTACTTCGACTTCCGGGCCGGCGGGTACCGACCCCGCACACAAAAGAGACCCTGGGTGCTCATAGCTGCCCAAAGGTCTTTGAGTAGTGCAACAGGCGTTGAGACACCATACGACACGACAGAAGTGGATATGAAAGGACTTGAGACATGGATCACAGGTGGGAGTGCAACCACACTCCCATATTCGAAGGTCTGAACCTGGATGGGGCGCAGACCCGCAGGGCTTTTGGATCACCTCACTCCTGGTCCGCTGCGCGGACTACCATCACTCCATGACCCGTGTACTGCTCGCCGAGGACGACGCATCCATCTCGGAGCCACTGGCCCGCGCCCTGCGTCGGGAGGGTTACGAGGTCGAGGTCCGCGAAGACGGTCCGACCGCTCTCGACGCCGGCCTCCAGGGCGGCATCGACCTGGTCGTACTCGACCTGGGGCTGCCCGGGATGGACGGCCTCGAAGTCGCCCGCAGGCTCCGCGCCGAGGGCCACACCGTGCCGGTGCTGGTGCTGACCGCCCGCGCCGACGAGGTCGACACGGTCGTCGGCCTCGACGCCGGCGCCGACGACTACGTCACCAAGCCCTTCCGGCTGGCCGAACTCCTGGCCCGCGTCCGGGCGCTGCTGCGCCGCGGGGCCACCGAGCCCGCCCCGCAGCCCGCCACCCACGGCGTCAGGATCGACGTCGAGTCGCACCGGGCCTGGATGGGCGAAGAGGAACTCCAGCTCACCGCCAAGGAATTCGACCTGCTGCGGGTGCTGGTCCGCGATGCGGGCCGGGTCGTCACCCGCGACCAGCTGATGCGCGAGGTCTGGGACACCACCTGGTGGTCGTCCACCAAGACCCTCGACATGCACATCTCCTGGCTCCGCAAGAAGCTCGGGGACGACGCGGCCAATCCGCGCTACATCGCCACCGTCCGGGGCGTCGGCTTCCGCTTCGAGAAGAGCTGACGTACAGAAACACTCATGCGCCGAAGACTGATCAACTCCACCCTCGCCGTGGTGCTCGTGGTGATCGCCGTCTTCGGCGTCTCCCTCGTCATCGTCGAGGCCCGCACCATCAGCAGCAGCGCCCAGGAGAGCGTCGACTCCGAGGCGCTGCGGGTGATCAGCGTCATCGAGAGCCGGCTCCTGGGCTCCGAGCGGATCAACCCCGGAGTGCTCGCCGAACAGGTCGACGACAAGCGCTACGCCCTGGTGAAGATGGTCGGCCGCGAACCGATCGAGGTGGGCGAGCGCCCCAGCGGCAGTGTGATCAGCGCCACAGAGGTGGGTGAGCACGGGGAGCGGGTCACCATCGAGGAGTCCCGCTCCGCCGTCACCCGCGAGGTCGGCCGCACCCTGATGATCATCGGCGCGGTGGCGCTGCTGGCCATCGTCTCCGCCGTCCTGCTCGCGGTGCGCCAGGCCAACAAGCTGACCTCGCCGCTCACCGACCTGGCCGAGACCGCGGAGCGCCTCGGCTCCGGCGACCCGCGCCCGCGCCACAAGCGGTACGGGGTGCCTGAGCTGGACCGGGTCGCCGATGTGCTCGACTCCTCCGCCGAGCGGATCGCCCGGATGCTGACCGCGGAGCGCCGGCTCGCCGCCGACGCCTCCCACCAGCTCCGTACGCCGCTGACCGCGCTCTCCATGCGGATCGAGGAGATCTCGGTCACCGACGACCCGGAGACGGTCAAGGAGGAGGCGAACATCGCCCTCACCCAGGTCGAGCGCCTCACGGACGTGGTCCAGCGGCTGCTGACCAACGCCCGCGACCCGCGGACCGGCTCCGCCGTCGTCTTCGACCTCGACGAGGTGGTCAAGCAGCAGATCGAGGAGTGGCGCCCGGCCTACCGGGGCGAGGGCCGCGCCATCGTCCGCTCGGGCAAGCAGGGGCTGCGGGCCGTCGGCACCCCTGGCGCGGTCGCGCAGGTGCTCGCCGCGCTGATCGAGAACTCGCTGATGCACGGTGGCGGCACGGTCGCCCTGCGCACCCGGGTCACCGGCAACCAGGCGGTCATCGAGGTGACGGACGAGGGCAGCGGAGTCCCCGCGGACCTGGGTGCGCGGATCTTCGAGCGGACCATCAGCGGCCGCAACTCCACGGGGATCGGCCTCGCGGTCGCCCGGGACCTGGCGGAGGCGGACGGCGGCCGTCTCGAACTGCTCCAGCAGCAGCCCCCGGTCTTCGCCCTCTTCCTCAGCCGGGTGGCCCTGAACAGAAAAGAACCGGAACGCCCGGTGAGGTAACCGGAGCGCTCTCGGACGTGCCCGGAGGGCTACCGCCGAGCCGTATCCGCCTCGACCCGCGCGACGGGCGCGGCCGCCGGCGCGGGCACGGAGACCGCGGGCGCCACAGGCGCCTCCGCCTCGCTCAGCACGCCCTCTTTGTCAGGCAGCGCCTTGAAGACCCAGCTCCGGTACGACCAGAAGCGGAACAGCGTCGCGACACCGATGCCGACGATCTTGAAGACATTGCTCTGGACCGGGCTGTTCCAGCCGAACCCGTACGTCGCGGCGTACAGCACCCCGGTCTCGATGACCGCTCCCACCGCGCTGAACAGCAGGAACAGCGTGAGTTCCCGCGTCCGCCCGCTCTTGTCGCGGTCCCGGTACGTCCAGTACCGGAAGCCGACGTAGTTGCAGAGGATGGCGACGAACGTCGCGAGCAGGCCCGCCCGGACCGTCGGGATGTCCGTGTAGCGCCACAGCAGGTTGGATACCGCGATATTGACGACCAGACCGACCGCGCCGACCACGCCGAACTTGGCGATCTCCCGGGCCAGCAGATCCAGCCGGTCCCGCAGTGCGCCCCGTTCACTCATGGTGATTGCTCAGCCCGTCTGTCGGTTCGTCTTCAGGTTCCGTCAACCCGGCCATGCTAACCAGCCCGCCCGTCGGCCGCCCGTGAGTACGGGTACGGGTGTGGCGAGGCGGCCACCTCGGGCCGTCGTCGAGGGCCCCCGCGGGGTGCGGATACCCTGGATGAGTGACGTTCCCGGTAGTCGGCATGGTCGGTGGCGGTCAGCTCGCCCGTATGACCCACGAGGCGGGCATCCCCCTCGGCATCAAGTTCAAGCTCCTCAGCGACACCGCTCAGGACTCGGCGGCCCAGGTCGTGAATGAAGTCGTCGTCGGCGACTATCGCGACCTGGAGACGCTGCGTGCCTTCGCGCGCGGCTGTGACGTGATCACCTTCGATCACGAGCACGTGCCGACCGAGCACCTGCGGGCCCTGGAGGCGGACGGCATCCCCGTGCGCCCCGGCCCCGACGCGCTGGTGCACGCCCAGGACAAGGGGGTGATGCGCGCGAAGCTCACCGAGATCGGCGCGCCCTGCCCCCGCCACCGCATCGTGAAGGACCCGGCCGACGCCGCGGCCTTCGCGCAGGAAATCAGCGGGGGCGGCGCGCAGCGCCTCGGTGAGGGGCGGTGGCCGGGCGACGGGTCGGGAGGCTTCCCCGTCATCCTCAAGACCGTGCGCGGCGGCTACGACGGCAAGGGCGTCTGGGTGGTCCGCTCCGAGGCGGACGCGGCCGACCCGTTCCGGGCCGGTGTCCCGGTCCTCGCGGAGGAGAAGGTCGACTTCGTACGGGAGCTGGCGGCCAACATCGTCCGCTCGCCGCACGGCCAGGCGGTCGCCTACCCGGTCGTCGAGTCCGTCCAGGTGGACGGCGTCTGCGACACGGTCATCGCCCCGGCCCCCGAGCTGGACGAGCGGCTCGCCGGTGAGTCCCAGCAGCTCGCCCTCCGGATCGCCGCCGAGCTCGGCGTCGTCGGCCACCTCGCCGTGGAGCTCTTCGAGACCCGCGACGGGCAGATCCTGGTCAACGAACTGGCGATGCGCCCGCACAACTCCGGGCACTGGACGCAGGACGGCGCGATCACCTCGCAGTTCGCCAACCACGTCCGCGCCGTACTGGACCTCCCGCTCGGCGACCCGCGCCCCCGCGCCACCTGGACGGTCATGAGCAACGTCCTGGGCGGCGACTACCCGGACATGTACCAGGCGTACCTGCACTGCATGGCCCGCGACCCGCAGCTCAAGATCCACATGTACGGAAAGGACGTGAAGCCCGGCCGGAAGGTCGGCCACGTCAACACCTGCGGCGACGACCTGGCGGATGTGCGGGAGCGCGCCCGGCACGCGGCCGACTACCTGCGAGGAACGATCACCGAATGACTTCCCCCTCCGCCGCACCGGTCATCGGCATCGTCATGGGCTCGGACTCCGACTGGCCCGTCATGGAAGCGGCGGCCAAGGCCCTCGACGAGTTCGAGATCCCCTACGAGGTCGACGTCGTCTCCGCCCACCGCATGCCGCGCGAGATGATCGCGTACGGCGAGAACGCCGCGGGCCGGGGCCTGAAGGCGGTCATCGCCGGGGCGGGCGGCGCCGCCCACCTGCCCGGCATGCTCGCCTCCGTCACCCCGCTGCCGGTCATCGGCGTACCGGTGCCGCTGAAGTACCTGGACGGCATGGACAGCCTGCTCTCCATCGTGCAGATGCCCGCAGGAGTCCCCGTCGCCACCGTCTCGGTCGCCGGCGCGCGCAACGCGGGTCTGCTGGCGGCCCGTATCCTCGCCGCCCACGACAGCGAGCTCCAGGCCCGCATGGTCGAATTCCAGAAGGAGCTCAACGACCAGGCCACCGAGAAGGGCAAGCGGCTGCGCACCAAGGTGGCCGGCGCGGACTCCTTCGGCTTCGGAAAGTAGGCAACGGATGGACCAGCTGGAGAAGGCCAGGGAACTCCTCGCGGAGCACCCCGTGGTCGACGGCCACAACGACCTGCCGTGGGCACTGCGCGAACAGGTCAACTACGACCTGGACGCCCGCGACATCGCCGCCGACCAGTCGGCCCATCTGCACACCGACATCCCCCGGCTGCGCGCGGGCGGCGTCGGAGCCCAGTTCTGGTCCGTCTACGTACGGTCCGACATGGCGGGCGAGGACGCCGTCAGCGCCACCCTGGAGCAGATCGACGCGGTCACCGAACTGCTGGCCCGGCACCCCGCGGACCTGCGCCGCGCGCTGACCGCAGACGACATGGAGGCGGCCCGCGCCGAGGGCCGCATCGCCTCCCTGATGGGCGCGGAGGGCGGCCACTCCATCAACAACTCGCTGGGCACCCTGCGCGCCCTGCACACCCTCGGCGTCCGCTACATGACGCTGACCCACAACGACAACATCGCCTGGGCGGACTCCGCGACCGACGAGCCGGGCGTCGGCGGGCTCTCCCCGTTCGGCCACGAGGTCGTCCGGGAGATGAACCGCACCGGGATGCTGGTCGACCTCTCGCACGTGGCGGCCACGACGATGCGCGACGCCCTGCGCACGTCCACCGCGCCGGTGATGTTCTCGCACTCCTCGGCGCGGGCGATCTGCGACCACCCGCGCAACATCCCCGACGACGTCCTGGAGCGGCTCCCGGCCAACGGCGGCATCGCCATGGCGACCTTCGTACCGAAGTTCGTCCTGCCGGCGGCCGTCGCCTGGACGAAGGCCGCCGACGAGAACATGCGCGCCCAGGGCCTGCACCACCTGGACACCACCGAGCGGGGCATGCGGGTGCACGCCGCGTTCGAGGCGGCGAACCCCCGCCCGATGGCGACCGTGGCGACGATCGCGGACCACCTCGACCACATGCGCGAGGTCGCCGGGATCGACCACATCGGCATCGGCGGCGACTACGACGGCACCGCGTTCCTCCCGCAGGGCCTGGAGGACGTCGCGGGGTACCCGAACCTGATCGCGGAGCTCCTCGGCCGGGGCTGGTCCGCCGCCGACCTGGCCCGGCTCACCTGGCAGAACGCGGTACGGGTGCTGCGTGCGGCGGAGGACGTGTCGCGCGAGCTGTCCGCCCACCGGGGCCCGTCGCACGCCACGATCGACCAGCTGGACGGCTGACCAGCCGGCTCAGCAGGCGCAGAGACAGAACGGGTGCCCCGCCGGATCGGCGTACACCCGGAAGCTCCGCTCCCGGTCGTCCGCTTCGAGCACCGTCGCCCCCAGCGCCAGCACCTCGCGCTCCGCCGCGTCCAGATCCCGCACGGTCAGATCCAGATGGAACTGCTGCGAACCGTCCGGACGCGGCCACTGCGGCGGTACGAAGCCGGGCGCGGCCTGGAAGGCGAGCGGAGTGCCGGTGATCCCGGTGAGATCCACCCAGTCCCCCTGCTGCTCGACCTTCCCGCCGAGCAGTGCGGCGTAGAAATTGGCCAGGGCGGTGGGATCCGGGCAGTCCAGGACGACGGCACCCAGTGCGGCTACAGCCATGACGCTTCCTCCTCGGGCAGATACGGGCATGCGGTTACCGGCAATCCGGCTCAACCGGTAACCGTTACTGCATGCTGCCGCAATGGAGGTAACGTCGCAACCATGAATGAGAGGGACTCCGCGCCCGGCGGACTCGCGCTGATCGAAGCCCTGGTCAACACCCTGGACGTGGAGACCGGCGTGGACACCCTCGACACGGCGGAAGGGCGCGCCGAACTCGACCTGGCCGGCCCGGACGTCCCGGCGGCCCGCGCGCTCCGCGAGGCCCTGCGCGCCGTCTGCCTGGCCCACGCGGGCCACCGCCCGCCCGAGGGCGGCTCGGTGTCCCTGCTGGACCGGCTGCTGGCGGAGGCGCCCCTGCGGGTCCGGGTGGACGAGGCGGGCGCGGCGGTGCTCTGCGCGGTGCAGGAGCCGCCCGGACTGACCGCCCGGGTCGCGACGGCCGTCGCCGCCGCCTGCGCGGACGGCACCTGGGACCGGCTCAAGGTGTGCGAGGCGGCGGACTGCCGCTGGGCCTATTACGACCGCAGCCCGGCGGGGCGCCGCCGCTGGTGCTCGATGTCGGTGTGCGGGGCCCGCGCGAAGATGCGCGCGTACCGCGCGAGGCAGGGCTGAGAGGGCTCAGGCACCCAAGGCGCAGGCGTGAGAGGGCTCAGGCACTCAGGCCTTCGGCCGTCCCATCGCCCGGAACGTCCACCCGGCCTCGCGCCACACCACGGGGTCCAGCGCGTTGCGCCCGTCCAGGATGAGCTTGCGCCCCGCGGCCTCGCCCAGCATCACCGGGTCCAGCTCGCGGAACTCGCTCCACTCCGTCAGGTGCAGCACCACATCGGCGCCGCGCACCGCGTCCAGGGCGGTGTCCGCGTAGCCGAGGGTCGGGAAGAGGCGGCGGGCGTTGTCCATGCCCTTCGGGTCGAACACGGTGACCTGGCCGCCCTGGAGGTGGATCTGCCCGGCGACGTTCAGGGCGGGCGAATCGCGTACGTCGTCCGAGTCCGGCTTGAAGGTGGCGCCCAGGACGCCCACCCGCTTGCCGAGGAACGAGTCGCCGCCGACGGCCTCCCTGGCCAGCTCCACCATGTGGCCGCGGCGCCGCATGTTGATGGAGTCGACCTCGCGGAGGAAGGTCAGCGCCTGGTCGGCGCCCAGCTCACCGGCGCGCGCCATGAAGGCCCGGATGTCCTTGGGCAGGCAGCCGCCGCCGAACCCGATGCCGGCGCGCAGGAACTTCTTCCCGATGCGCTCGTCGTGGCCGATGGCCTCCGCCAGCTTCACGACGTCGCCGTCGGCGGCCTCGCAGACCTCGGCCATGGCGTTGATGAAGGAGATCTTGGTGGCGAGGAAGGAGTTGGCCGAGGTCTTCACCAGTTCGGCGGTCGGGAAGTCCGTCACCACGAACGGCGAGCCCTCCGCGACCGGTGTGGCGTACACCTCGCGGAGCAGCTTCTCGGCCCGCTCGCTCTCCACGCCGACGACGATCCGGTCCGGGTGCAGCGTGTCGTTGACGGCGAAGCCCTCGCGGAGGAACTCCGGGTTCCACGCCAGCTCGGCGGCGTCGCCGGCGGGCGCCAGCTCGGTGAGCCGGGCGGCGAGCCTGGCCGCGGAGCCGACCGGCACGGTGGACTTGCCGACGACCAGGGCGGGCCTGGTCAGCAGCGGTGCGAGGGATTCGAAGGCGCTGTCCACGTAGCTCATGTCGCAGGCGTACTCGCCGTGCTTCTGCGGGGTGTTCACGCAGACGAAGTGGACGTCACCGAATTCCGCCACCTCTTCCCACGAGGTGGTGAAGCGCAGCCGGCCGCTGGCGCCCTCGATGCCCGCGACGTGCTTCTTCAGGATCTCTTCGAGCCCCGGCTCGTACATCGGGACCCGGCCGGCCGACAGCATCTCGATCTTCTCGGGCACGACATCGAGCCCCAGCACTTCGAAGCCCAGTTCCGCCATGGCCGCGGCGTGGGTGGCGCCGAGGTAGCCGGTGCCGATCACAGTGATCCTGAGGGCCATGTAGTGCTCCTGTGAGATGCGGACAGACGTGCGGTGAACGAGCATAGTCGTGGCACTGAATCGCTCCATTCCGGCTGTCGTGAAGCTCACGGCCCCAGCTCATATGCCATTGCCGGGGCAGGCGCCTAAAATTGGGTTACTTAACGGTAGTTAGCATCCTTGGGGAGTGAGAGTCTTGGCGGGTTCGACCGATTTCGACCTGTACCGTCCGGCAGAGGAGCACGACATGCTCCGTGAGTCGGTGCGTGCGCTCGCCGAGGCGAAGATCGCCCCGTTCGCGGCCGCGGTCGACGAGGAGGCCCGCTTCCCGCAGGAGGCCCTGGACGCCCTGACCGCCGCCGACCTGCACGCGGTCCACGTCCCCGAGGAGTACGGCGGCGCCGGTGCCGACGCGCTCGCCACGGTCATCGTGATCGAGGAGGTCGCCCGCGCCTGCGTCTCCTCCTCCCTGATCCCCGCGGTGAACAAGCTCGGCTCGCTCCCGGTGATCCTCTCCGGCTCCGAGGACCTGAAGAAGAAGTACCTGGGCCCGCTCGCCAAGGGTGACGGAATGTTCTCGTACGCGCTCTCCGAGCCCGACGCGGGCTCGGACGCGGCCGGCATGAAGACCAAGGCCGTCCGCGACGGCGACTTCTGGGTCCTCAACGGCGTGAAGCGCTGGATCACCAACGCGGGCGTCTCCGAGTACTACACGGTCATGGCGGTCACCGACCCGACCAAGCGCTCCAAGGGCATCTCGGCGTTCGTCGTCGAGAAGTCGGACGAGGGTGTCTCCTTCGGCGCCCCGGAGAAGAAGCTCGGCATCAAGGGCTCCCCGACCCGCGAGGTCTACTTCGACAACGTCCGCATCCCCGCCGACCGCATGATCGGCGAGGAGGGCACCGGCTTCGCCACCGCGATGAAGACCCTGGACCACACCCGCATCACGATCGCGGCCCAGGCACTCGGCGTCGCCCAGGGCGCACTGGACTACGCCAAGGGCTACGTCCAGGAGCGCAAGCAGTTCGGCAAGCCGATCGGCGACTTCCAGGGCATCCAGTTCATGCTCGCCGACATGGCCATGAAGCTGGAGGCGGCCCGCCAGCTCACCTACTCGGCCGCCGCCAAGTCCGAGCGCCTCGACAGCGACCTCACCTTCTTCGGCGCCGCGGCCAAGTGCTTCGCCTCCGACGTCGCGATGGAGATCACCACCGACGCGGTCCAGCTGCTCGGCGGCTACGGCTACACGCGGGACTACCCGGTGGAGCGGATGATGCGCGACGCCAAGATCACCCAGATCTACGAGGGCACCAACCAGGTCCAGCGGATCGTGATGGCGCGGAACCTGCCTTAGCAGGGTCGAACCAACAAACGAAAGCCCCTGCCAGAAAGGGCGAATTCGAGGGGTCGTTGCAACACGTGGTCGGTTGTTCAGGCCGCGGGTAGTTTATGCAGGTGCTCGGCTGGGGTTTCCCAGCCGAGCGTTTTGCGTGGGCGGCTGTTGAGTTCGGCGGCGGCGGCGTCGAGGTGGTCGCGGCTGTGGGTGGCGAGGTTGGTGCCTTTGGGGAAGTACTGGCGGAGCAGGCCGTTGGTGTTCTCGTTCGAGCCGCGTTGCCAGGGGCTGGCGGGGTTGCAGAAGTAGACCGGGATGTTGGTGGCGATGCTGAAGGCGTGGTGGGCGGCCATCTCGGAGTCCTGGTCCCAGGTGAGGGACCGCAGCAGGTGGGGCGGCGGTGTTTTCACGGTGTCGGTCAGGGCGTCGCGCATACTTTCGGCGCTGTGGTCGCCGGGCAGGTGGACCGGCATCAGGTAGCGGGTGCTGCGTTCGACGAGGGTGCCGATCGCCGATCCGCTGTTCTTGCCGATGATGAGGTCCCCTTCCCGGTGGCCTGGGACGGCCCGGTCTTCGGCCTCTGCCGGGCGGTCGCTGATCATGACCATCGGGGTCGTGAAGCGGGGCTGGCGTTTGGCTGCCTGGCGGTGGGGGCGGCGGCGGGCGCGGCCGGTCCGCAGGGCCCGGGTGAGTTCGCGCCGTAGTTCGCCGCGTCCTTGGACGTAGAGGGCTTGGTAGACCGTCTCGTGGGTCACGTGCGTCTCCGGCCGGTCGGGGAACCGTCTGTGGAGAGCGTGGCAGATCTGCTCGGGGCTCCAGCGCAGGGTCAGGTGGTCCTGGATGAAGTCCCGCAGTTCGGGGTTCTGGCCGATCTTCCCCGCCTTGGGGCGGGGCCGGCGGGTATCGGCGCGGGCCTGGGCGGCGTGCGGCCGGTACTGACCGTTGCCGGGGTGCCGGTTGCGGCGTATCTCACGGCTGACTGTCGACGGGCTGCGGCCCAGCTCGGCGGCGATCGCGCGGACCGTGGCCTTCTCCCGCAGCCGGTCGGCTATGTGGATACGGTCGGCCTCACGCAGGTAGCGGGACGGGCCAGAAGGCGGCGCCTCCTGGTGGACCGGAGGCGCCGCCTTCTTCTTGCCGATGTGCGCGTGTGACCCGTCGCGCCACTTCCTGCCGGTCCGCAGGTTGATACCGACGATCCGGCAGGCTTCCCTGCTGCTGCAGCCCTGCTGCATGAGCTGGAAGTATGCCGCCCGCTCACGGGTCAGCTTCCGTGGCCCCTGCGGCCCCCGGTCCTTGCGTATCTCGAAGTCCATCGCATCCCCTGAGCTGGGGTGTTGCAACGACCACTAGAACTCAAGCACGGGGCGGGGCCGTTCGCGAGGGTGTCCGCCTCAGTCGCTGGAGACGGTGACCTTCTCGTCGTTGTTGAGCTGCTCGACCAGCTGCTTGACCTTGGCCTTGTCCCAGACCAGGTTGCCGCCTGCGGAGCCGGAGATCGGCATGTTCATCGACGTGCCGTCGCCGCCCGTGACGCCCTTCATGGCGAAGAACATCTGGCCCAGGTCCCAGAGGGACATGTCCTTGTCGACGACCAGGGTGTCCAGACCGGCGCCCATCGTCGGGTAGAGCTTGAACGGGTTGAGGATCGTGGACGCCGTCGCCGTCTGGTTCGCCAGCGCCGCGAGGAACTTCTGCTGGTTCTTCGTACGGTCCAGGTCGCTGGCCGCGAAGGCGTACCGGGTGCGGACGAAGGCGAGGGACTGCTCGCCGTTCAGCGTCTGCTTGCCCGCCTTGAAGTCGGCGCCGGAGTTCTTGTCCTTGAAGGCCTTGGGGATGTCGAGCTCGACCCCGCCGATCGCGTCCACGATCTGGGCGAAGCCGCCGAAGCCGATCTCGACGTAGTGGTCGATGTGCAGGCCGGTGTTGAACTCGACGGTACGGACCAGCAGTTCTGGCCCGTCCTCGGCGTACGCGGCGTTCAGCTTGGTGGTGCGGCCCTTGCCCTCGTACTTCTTGCCGGACTCGGAGCCGACGAACGACGGGATCTCGACGTTCGAGTCACGCGGCAGCGAGACCAGCGTCGGGCCGTCGCCGCCGTCGTGCAGGATCATCATCGAGTCGGTCCGCTTGCCCTCGGCGGAGCCGGTGTGGAGCTTCTTCTTGTCCTCGGCCGTCATGCCCTCGCGGCTGTCGGAGCCGACGATCAGGTAGTTCGTGCCGTCGCCCGCCTTCGGCCGCTCGATGACCTTGGAGAGGTCGACGTCGCGCTTCAGCTTGGAGTCGGCCCAGAAGTACGTGCCGATGGAGACACCGAGCACCACGACCACCAGGACCAGCGCGCCGATCTTGATCCGGCGCCGCCAGTCCGGCGCGGCCGCCGGCCGGCCCTGGACGTATCCGCCGTCGCCCGGTCCGCCGCCCTGGCCGCCACCGCGCCCGCCGCTGTTGCCGCCGCCGTAGACCTGGCCCGTGTTGTAGCCACTGTCGTACTGCGGTCCTTCGTCGTAGCCGCCGGGCTGCTGCGGCACCTGCCGCTGTCTCGGCGGCGCGGGGCGCCGCTGCGAGGGAGCGGGCTGCTGGGGCGGGACGGGGCGCTGGACGTGCGGCATCGCGCGGGCGCTCTCGGGCCGGTCGCTCGCGCTTCCCTGCCCGTAGCGGTTGCCGCCGCGGTTGTCGTCGTTCCAGCCCTCGGGCCAATCGTTCATGCGATCCAGTGTGCAGGCCGGGCCCACTGCTATTACAGGGTGTAAGGGAAATCGGACCTGGGCTGTTGCGAAGCTGATGCATTGCGACGGGCTCGAAGCCCCCGCATAAGGTGGAGGGCATGACAGATCAGGCCCCGCGCCCGGAGGGCGACATTCCGGGCAAGCCGACCGCAGCCTCCCGGACCACCCTCAGTCACATCATGACCGGCAGCGACACGAATCTGCTGGGTACGGTGCACGGCGGCGTGATCATGAAGCTGGTCGACGACGCGGCGGGCGCCGTCGCGGGCCGGCACTCCGGCGGCCCCGCCGTGACGGCCTCGATGGACGAGATGGTCTTCCTGGAGCCGGTCCGCGTGGGTGACCTTGTCCACGTCCGCGCCCAGGTCAACTGGACCGGCCGCTCCTCGATGGAGGTCGGCGTCCGGGTCATGGCGGAGCGGTGGAACGAGTCGACCCCGGCGCAGCAGGTCGGCAGCGCCTACCTGGTGTTCGCGGCGGTCGACGCGGACGGCCGCCCGCGCGCCGTACCGCCGGTCATCCCGGAGACCGAGCGGGACAACCGGCGCTACCAGGAGGCGCAGATCCGCCGTACGCACCGGCTGGCCCGGCGCCGCGCGATCAGGGAACTGCGCGAGAAGCGCGCCGCCGACGGCATCGAGGACTGACCCAGGACTGAGGACCGGGGACCGGAAGCTGTTACGCACGGGCGCTCACGGGCACGTCACCTCGTCGCCCGTGACGGCCCCGAACCTGCTCGGATCGGGCTCCTCGGCCCGGACCCGCTCCACCTTGGCGTAGTCCGCGCCCGCGGTCACCTTCATCGTGGGGCCCTGGCCCTGCACCGGCTTCAGCTCCGCCCCCGGCAGCGCGGCCGCCAGCGACTTCGCTGACCGGTCCCAGCGCGGGTCGTACGTGACCACGGTGTGCTTGAGATCGCGCTGCTCCCCGTTGAGAGGGGCCCGGGTGGTGTCGAAGCCGGTGCCGTGCAGCGCGGCGTCGACCGTGGAGCCGAGGCCGTCCTTCGGGGTCCCGTTGTAGACCTGGACCCGGATCTGCTGCGGCGGCACGTCCACCTTCTTCGCCGGCGCCTGCTCGGGCCGCTTCACCGTGAGCGGCTTGTCCTCGCGCAGCGCCTGGAAGAGCTGCTTCGACTTCTTGGGGTCCCATTTCACCGTCGAGCCGATGCCCTTGACCGGGTAGGCGACATCGCTCATCGGCACCGAGGTGAATTCCGAGGAGGCGGCGGAGAAACCCTGCATCGCCTGGCCGAGGTCCAGCATCTGCTGCGTACCGAAGCCCCTGTCGGCCCGTACCGACTTCAGCATCGTCGAGGCGACCTCGCGGAACTTCACCGGATTCAGCAGCACCCCGCTGCTGGTCGCCTGCTTGATCAGCGAGGCCATGAACTTCTGCTGGCGCTGCATCCGGCCCAGGTCGGCGGCGCCGTCGATGTGCCGGGAGCGTACGTACTGGAGCGCCTGGCCACCGTCCAGCTCATGGGTGCCCGCCGCGAGATCGAGACCCGTGTAGGAGTCCTTCATCGGCCGGGTGGTGCAGATCTCCACCCCGCCCAGGGTGTCGACCGTCGTCATGAAGCTGGTGAAGTCGACCTCCAGATAGTGGTCGACCTTGACGCCCGTCATGTGCTCGACGGTCCGCACGGTCAGACCGGGCCCGCCCTCGGCATAGGCGGCGTTCAGCTTCAACGGATGGGCCGCGTGCTCCTCGCCGGTGGTCTGGTCCCGGTGCTCGGGGATCTCGGCGTAGCTGTCACGCGGCAGGCTGACGATGCTGGCCCGCTTCTTGTCCGACGACAGGTGCACCAGCATGATCGTGTCGGTGCAGTGGCAGGGCGCGCCGCCCAGCCGGTACTTCGCCTTCTCCTCCTTGGTGATCTTGTCGCGTCCGTCGGTGCCGACCAGCAGCAGGTTCATGCCGTGACCGCCCGAGGGCCGGTTCTTCATGTCCTTGAACGGGTCGATCCGGTCGATCCCGTTCTCCAGGTTGGTCACGACGGCGTGGCCGATGCCACCGGCCCCGAGGACCAGCACGGAGAGGCCGGTCGCCATCCGCATGCCCCAGCGTGGTCTCTCGTCCTGCTTTCTGGGCCGTCGGCGCTGCGGGGGAGCGGCGCGGGGCCGGGGCGGACGGGGGGAGCGGTGCGGCGTGGGCACGGGGGGACACCTCCGCGGTGCAAGGGGGACCTGTCGCACGGTAGGCCCATACGATCTGCATCCCGGCCCGCAACCCGGCGGCGCGCTCCGGGTTCCCCCATTCGCGGTAACGAGACGGCCGAATATCGCCGCCAGGGGCCAGAACGCCCGGCGCCGAGGGCTCTCACCCCCCGGCGCCGGGGTTCCGACCCCCGACGCCCCCATTCGTGTCCCGCGCGTCCGTTACATCTGGCGGTACGGCCAGTACACGTCCATGCAGTCGTCCGACTTGGCGCCGTTGACCGACTCGGTGTCCTCCAGCGGATCGCTGTCGTCCGCCGCGGCCTTCGGGAACGTGGAACCCGTCCGCCAGTCCGAGCCGACCGTGAGCGTCAGGCCGGGCCCGTCCGGGGTCTCCTTCACGGCGCTGGTCGGTATCGACAGGGCCTTGGCGACCGACAGCGCGTCCGACCTGCCCTGGGCGCCCGCGCTCTTCGGGTAGGCCACCTCGGTCGTCCGGGCCGAGCCGGGATCGGTCTCGGTGCCCGCCTCGGTGAAGCCCTTGGCCTTCAGCAGGTTCTGGACCTCCGCGGCACGGCCCTGGGTGGGGGCCTGGCCGTCACCGGAGGTGCCGTTGACGACCGTCACCCCGAGGGAGGCGGGAGCGCCGGCCTTGGGTCCTGCAGGCGTCTTCTTCTTCGCCTTGGCACGGTCCTTGGGGTCGAGCGACTGGTCGTCCCGGATCAGCGCCCAGAGCCTGTCCGCGGCACCCGGCTTCGGCAGCACGTGGGCGTCGGGGTCCTCGGGGTCCTGGATCCGCGGCATCGTCAGCATGTTCATCTTGTCCAGCGGCACGTTCTTCAGCTGCATGCCGAGGTCGAACAGCTTCTTCACCGTGCCGATCTCGTCGGAGACCTGGAGCGAGTCGACGGCGGTCTCCGCGAGGTTCAACAGCTTGCCGGAGTCCGTGAACGCGTTCTGGCTCTTCAGCTCACGCAGGACCGAGTTCAGGTACATGTGCTGCGCCTGGGACCGGCCGATGTCGCTCGCGAAGGCGTGCCGGGTGCGCAGCCACTTCAGCGCGTCCTCGCCCTTGATCTTGTGCTTGCCCGCCGTCAGCCGCAGATGGGAGCCACCGGGCACACCGGGCTTGGGCACGTCGTTGACGTCCTGCTTGACGCACACCCAGGCGCCGCCCACGGCGTCCGCCATGTCCACCACACCCGCGAAGTCGACCATCATCCAGTGGTCGATGTAGACCCCGGTGAGCTTCTCCCAGGTGTCCAGGGTGCAGCCGGCGCCGCCGCGCAGCGTCTCGTTGATGATGCCGTTGGTGGCGGCGAACTTCTCGCCGGTGTCGGGGTTCTCGCACGCCGGGATGTCGACACGGGTGTCCCGGGGGATGCTCACGACCGAGGCGTTCTTCCGGTCGGCCGAGACGTGGAGCAGCATCTGCACATCGGCCAGCGGCGTCCCGCCCACGCTCTCCTTCGAGCCGCCGAGCTTGAGGTTCTCCTTGCTGTTGCGGCTGTCGGAGCCGATCATCAGGATGTTCAGCGGGGTCTGGCCCGCGGCGTTCGGAGCGGTCTTCTGCGCCGCGCTGTTGCCCGCGCTGCGGGCCCCTTTGCGGATCTTGCCGTTGAGGTGTTCGTACCAGAGGTAACCGGCCGCGCCGGTGCCGAGTATGACGAAGGCGAGGGAGAAGGCGATCCAGCGCAGTATTCGCCGCTTCTTCGTCCTGCCGGCGCGGTGGGGCCGGCCCCGGCGCCCGCCGCGGCCCTGGGCGCGGCGGCCGCCGCCCCCGCCGCCCTCGGAACGACCGCCGCCGGCCTCTTCCCCGTTGCCGTCGGGTGTCGGGGCGTCGCCCTTCCCGTCCTCGTAGAGGCCGTCGTCCCAGCCGAGTTGACCGGCATGCCGGACCCGCGGTCGCGTTCCCTCCCCTGGCGTGCTGCTCCGTCCCACCGGGACCCCCCTGCTGCTCAGTCTCGCGATATCGCGCAGTGACCCGGTGTCACTTGGCGCACTCTGCCTTGTCGGCACTGGCCTTCGGAATGTCGATCTTGGCCGGCCCGGTGATCGGGGTGCCCGCGCCCTTGAAGTCCCTGCCGAGGGTCAGGACCATCGCCTGGAGCCCTTCGGCATCGGTGGTGCCCTTCTTGAGCGCCGATCCGGGGAGCCCCATCATCGCGGCGAGCGCCCGTGCCTGGTCCGCCTGGTTCGGGGCGTACTCAAGCGCCGTCTTGGCGGCCTTCGCCGGGGCGTTGGCCTTGTTGGTGGATTTGAGGACGCCCTTCTCGTTCTGCAGCCAGGTCACGGTCTGCTGAGCGGCTCCGGAGATCTCGCCGCCGTTGTAGACGTCGACGCGTACGTCGCCCGCGGCGGCCTTGGTGCCCTTGAGGAGGGCGTCCTGCTTGCCCTTGGCCGCCTTCTTCTGCGCGGCCACCTCGGTCAGCGAGGTGTCCGCCTGCATCATCGAGAACAGCTGCGGCGCCTTCACCGGGTCCACGACGACCGTGATCGGATTCGGCTCCGCCGGGTTGTCGATCACCGGAAGCGTCACGAACGAGATGTTCTTCGTGTCGATCTTGGTGAGTTCCTTGGCGAGCGTGGTCAGCTTCGGCACCGAACCGATGGCCTTGTCGACCGTCAGGGCCTTCGTCGCCGAGTCCGCCAGCTTGAAGAGCTTCGTCGGACTGGTCAGGGTGTCGTCCGACTTCATCTGCCGGATCATCGAGCCGATGAACTGCTGCTGGACCTTGATCCGGTCCAGGTCGCTCCCGTTGGCGAAGGCGTGCCGGGTCCGTACGAACGCCAGCGCGTCCTCGCCCTTGATCCTGTGCTCGCCCGCCGACAGGTCGAGGTGGGAGTCCGCGTCCTTGATCGGCCTCGCGAGGCAGATGTTGACGCCGCCGACCGCCGTGGACAGCTCCTTGACCGCGTTGAAGTCGACCATCATGAAGTGATCGACCTTGAGGCCGGTGAGCTCCTTGACCGTCTCCATCGTGCAGCCCGGGTCGCGGCCGGACTGGCCGAGGCTGACGTTGAACCGGATGTTCTCCGTGCCCGGGATGACCTTGTCGGAGCCGTCCGGCTGCCTCGACCTGCACTCCGGGATGTTGGTGATGAGGTCGCGCGGGATGCTCAGCGCGGTGGCGTTGGTGCGGTCCTTGGAGACGTGGAACAGGATGTTGGTGTCGGCATGGCCGGTACTGCCCTTGTCGCCGTAGCCCTCGTTGCCCTTGCCGGTCCGCTTGTCCGTACCGATGACCAATATGTTGAGGGGCGCGTTGGCGGTGACGACGTCCTTGTTGCCGGCGTCGCCGATGTCCACGGAGTTCAGGTTGCCGTTGAAGTGCTGGTACAGCGCGTAACCGCCGACCGAGACTCCGACGAGCAGGAAGGCCACCACGCCGCCCGTCCAGATCAGCGCCTTCTTGCGGCGGGCCTTGGGGGCCTTGCGCTTGCGGCGGCCGGCGCCGTTCTCGGTCGAGGACGAACCCGGACCCTCCTTGGCGCGGGTCTCCTGGCCGCGGGCGGAGCGGCGACCGCCCTGCCTGGGCACCTCGCGGCCGGGCCCGACGCCACGTCCCCCGGCGTCGCGCGGGGAGTCCCGCCGCCGCCCGCCGCGCGGCGCGGAAGAGGCCTGACCGCCGCCCGAATCCCCTCCGGATTGGTTCAGTCGCAGTTCGTAATCGCCGGTGTCCGGGTTGAGGACCCATTGGTCTGCGGGATCGATGTCTTCCGCCCGCCCACGGCCTTGTGCATCCACGGTTGTTTGAGTCCTCCGTCGGTGCCACGCGAGGCGCCTCCCCCCGAAAGGCGCTCAATCTTTCACTCCGGAAGTGCTCGGCCCTGGGGCCCGGAGCAACCGGATCGCGTCACACTATCCGTCCGGTTCGGCGCCGAGCGATGGGCGTGACATATTCCACGGCCCTTACAACCGGGCATTCTTCCCATTGCGCGCCGAACGTTGATGGCTGCTTGGCAATTGCTTTACTGCTTGCACAGGTCGGTCGCGGCGTTGTTACCCGAATAGGTGGGCGTGGGGCTGGGCCCCGGGGCGCCTGTCGCGCCCGATTCGCCATCCGTCGGCTCACCGGACCGGCCGTTGTTGTCTTCATCCTGTGAATGTTCCGAACCCTCCCCGCCGTCGGTGTTCTTGCCGTCGTCACCATTGAGCTGATCTGCGGGAACCACCGTGAGCGGCTTGTCGTCGCGCAGTTGCTTGAAGAGCCTGTCCGCATCGGGCTGTACCAGTTCGTCCCGGTTCCGGTTGGCCGAGTACGGCTGCCGGGGAACGGTCAGGAACTGAACCTTGTCGGTCGGTACGTTGCGCATGCCGCGTACCAGGTCGTACAGGTCCTTCAGGGTGTCAAGCCCCGGGTCCGTGGTCAGCGCCTTCGTCGCCGCGTCCAGCACCGGGTAGAGCCGGGTCGGGTTGAGGAGTACGCCGTTGCTCTGCACCTTGTTGACGAGCGCGCCCAGGAACTGCTGCTGGCGGTCCATCCGTTCGGTGTCGCTGCCGTTGCCGATCGACTTGCGGACCCGTACGTACCCGAGCGCCTGCTCGCCGTTGAGCTTCTTGCGGCCCGCCGGGAGCTTGAGGTGGGCCGCGCTGTCGTTGATCGGTTCCTTGAGGCAGATCTCCACGCCGTCCACCGCGTCGACCATGTCCTTGAAGCCGTTGAAGTCGACGACCATGTAGTGGTCGATGCGGACGCCTGTCATCTTTTCGACGGTACGGATGGTGCAGGCGGTTCCACCGAGCTCGAAAGCCCAGTTGAACTGGGCGAATTGCGGCCTGCTGGCAGTTTTGTCCGCCTTGTGGCAGGACGGGATGTTCGCCATCAGGTCGCGCGGGATGGACATCGCGGTGGCGCTTTTCCGGTTCGCGGCCAGGTGCAGCAGGATCGTGGTGTCGGAGCGCTGGCTGCCGCCGTCGTCGCGGCCGTACTCGCGGTTGTCCCCGGCCCGGCTGTCCGAGCCGATGAGCAGGATGTTCTCCGCGTTGTGGACGACGGAGGGCGGTCGCTCCTTCTCGTACGCCTTGAGCTCGGCGGCCGCGGAGGTGTCCGTCTTGATGTTGCCGTCCAGCTTCTTGTACAGCCACCAGCCGGTGCCCGCCGCGACGAGGACGACGAACGAGGCCCCGAGCGCGGTCCAGCGCAGCCAGTGCCGCTTGCGCTTGACGGTGATGTCGAGGGTCGGACCGGATCCGGAGCCCTCGGGCGGCGGCCCCTCCGAGGCCCCGCCGCCGGACCCGCCCCCCGGCCCGCTGCCGGACCCGCTGCGGGTCTCGCCGCCCGGGGTGCTCGCCGGGGCGTCCTTGGAGGCGTTCTCCGAGGCGTTCCGGGGGCTGCTCTCCGGGGTGGTTCCGGTTCCCGGGGCGTCCTCCGGCGCGCGCTTTCCGCCGGGCGCCGCGCCGGGCGACCCGTCCGGCGTCTGGTCCTCGCCCGCGGCCGAGTCGTCGGGGTCGGCCGGAGTGCCGGCACTTTCGGTCACGTCTGCGTCCATCCTTCACGTTCGGCGGCGCGATGGGCCGCCGGTTGCAGAAGTAGACGGCTGAACCTCACGCTTGGTTGTGCCTTGAGTGGTCTGTACCGCAGATCATGTACCGGAGTTGACGAATCGCCCGGAGGGCTCGGCCCACGATGGGCCGGACGGGTGGCCCTCGGACCGCTTGTCGTACCGCGGCGCCCCGGTCCTCGTCGGGAGCGCCGCCGCGCGGGCCGCTGTCACACGGTCAGGGTGACCCGCTCGCTCTCGACGCGCTGCGCCAGCCCGTCCTCGCCCAGCTCCCCGAGGTGCCGGCACAGCACCACGGAGCCCCCGGTCGCCAGCGGTGCGAACAGCCCGGCGCTGAGGCCGTCCCAGGTGTCGTACGTACGCCCCGAGAGCAGCCGCGACCCGGCGCCCAGGCCCAGCGCCGCACCGTCCGCGCGGGCCCGCGCGACCAGCTCCGCCGAGCTGAGCGCCACATCGCCCACGGTCAGCGCCGGCGCGTCCGGGTCCACCGGGGCGAACGGCGCGAACCGGTCGCCCTGGCCCGGCACCTCCACCGCGTAGTCCGCGAAGCCCTCCGGCGGCTGCGGGAACCGGCCGCCCATCGGACGCAGCGCCAGCGCGATCCGCTCACCGCGGCAGGCCCGCGCGGACTCCAGCGTGTCCGGTCCGGTGACGACCAGATCGGCGGCGGCCGGATCGCCCCCCACCTCCGCGACGACGCCGACCGAGGAGCAGGCGAGCAGCCAGACCGCGGACTGCCAGTGCGCGGGGAGCAGCAGGGCGAGCCGGTCACCGGGCTCCGCGGCGAGGTCGCCCTGGAGCAGGTTGGCGGTCTTGGCCACCCAATTGGCGAAGGTGGCCACCGACAGTTCGACGCGTTCTCCGGTGGCGTCGTCGTAGAAAGTGACCATGGGGCGGGCCGGGTCCGCGGCGAGCGCGGAACGCAGCAGGTCGGCAGGGGTGCGGTCGCTGGCATTCATCCGCGCAAGGTTACGTGGCGGCGGCGGGCCGGACCGGGCGCCTCGGGTGAGCCGTACACCGGTTCGGCAGACGGGCCGTCAATTGCCGGGAGAAACACCGGTGGCCGGAGTTGTCCGCTTGTGCTCAGGATCATCTGTATGCGTGCCTTCATTGCATCCTCCATCGGTGTCACCTGCGCGGCAGCTCTCGCGCTGCCGCTCGCCGCGCCCGCGGGCGCCGCTTCCGACACCCCCGCCCACCCGGCCACCGCGGGCTCCGTACCCGCCGAGGCGTCCGAGCCCGCCGCGCTGCCCGGCTCGACGCAGTCGCTGGCCCTGTCCCCCCTGTCCACCGCCTCCGCGCGGGCCCCCGGTGAACCCGCCGCACCAGCCGCCGGACAAGGGCTGACCGAGCGCGACGTCCACCCGTTCTCCATGGTCGGCGTCGTCTGGGACGACGTGAACACCGAACTCCACGGCACCGCCCAGGTCCGTACCCGCTCCACCGGGACCGGCCGCTGGTCCGGCTGGCAGGACCTGGAGACGCACAACGCCGAGCACTCCGCGGACCCCGGCACCGCCGAACGCGAGTCGAGCGCGGTCCGGGGCGCCACCGCCCCGCTCTGGGTCGGCGCGTCCGACGGCGTCGAGGTCCGGGTGGACCCCGAGGCCCCGCCCGCCACCGCCACCCGAGACGCGTCCGCCACCCCCGTACCGCTGCCCGCCGGGCTGCACCTCGAACTCGTCGACCCCGGCAAGGATCCGCAGGAGCCGTCCGCCACCGGGGCGGCCGACGCCGACCGCGCCGCGGCCGGGAACGCCACCGCCCTCCCCGCCCTGAGCAGGTCCGCGACCGACGCGGCCGCCGGATACGCGCCGGGCGCCAAGCCGTACATCGGGCCCCGCCCGCGCATCATCACCCGCAAGGGCTGGGGCGCCGACGAGAAGATCCGCGAGAAGGCCTTCGCGTACACCAAGACCGTCAAGGCGGCTTTCGTCCACCACAGCGCCACCGGCAACAACTACACCTGCTCCCAGGCGCCCTCGGTGCTGCGCGGCATCTACCGCTACCACGTCAAGAGCAACGGCTGGCGCGACATCGGCTACAACTTCGCCGTCGACAAGTGCGGAAACATCTACGAGGGCCGGGCCGGCGGCGTGACGAAGGCCGTCATGGGCGCGCACACCCTCGGCTTCAACACCAACACCATGGGCGTCGTGGTGCTCGGGACCTTCAGCGGCACCAACCCGCCCGCCGCCTCCGTCAACGCCGTCGCCAAGCTCACCGCCTGGAAGCTCGGGCTCTTCAAGGCCAACCCGAAGGGCAAGGTGACCCTGGTGTCGGGCGGCAGCAACAAGTACAAGAAGGGCAAGAAGGTCAAACTCAACGTCATCTCCGGCCACCGGGACGGTTTCGCAACCGAATGCCCCGGAGCACGTCTCTACAAGAAGCTCGGCACGACCCGGACCAGCTCGGCCAAGCTCCAGGGCCGCTGACCCGGAAGGAGCCGAAGGGCGCCGACCGCCCCGGGTCCTGCTGCGGGCTGCAGACCGAAGGACCCCCCTCCGGTCTGCATACACTGGCCAGCCGAAACCGGGCCGGCCCCAGCAGGAAGCAGAGACAGTGCTGTGACAGAGGCAAAAGAAGCGATTCTCCTGGTCGGCGGCAAGGGAACCCGGCTGCGCCCGCTCACGGTGCACACCCCGAAACCCATGGTTCCGGCGGCGGGCGTCCCCTTCCTCACGCACCAGCTGGCGCGTGCCCGTGCCGCCGGAGTCGAGCACATCGTCCTCGCGACGTCCTACCTGGCCGAGGTCTTCGAGCCGTACTTCGGCGACGGCTCGGAGCTCGGCCTGCACATCGAGTACGTCACCGAACGCGAACCGCTCGGCACCGGCGGCGCCATCCGCAACGTCGCCGCACGGCTCACCTCCGGCCCGGACGAACCGGTACTCATCTTCAACGGCGACATCCTCACCGGCCTCGACATCCGGGCGCTCGTCACCTCGCACGCCGACTCCGGGGCGGACGTCTCGCTCCACCTCACCCGGGTCGAGGACCCGCGCGCCTTCGGTCTCGTACCGACGGACGACACCGGCCGGGTCACCGCGTTCCTGGAGAAGCCGCAGACCCCGGAGGAGATCGTCACCGACCAGGTGAACGCGGGCGCGTACATCTTCCGCCGCTCGGTCATCGACACCATCCCGACCGGCCGCCCGGTCTCCGTGGAGCGCGAGACCTTCCCCGGACTCCTCGCCTCCGGCGCCCATCTCCAGGGCATGGTCGACTCCACGTACTGGCTTGATCTAGGCACCCCGCAGGCCTTCATACGCGGCTCCGCCGACCTGGTGCTGGGCCGCGCGCCCTCTCCGGCCGTCCCCGGCCGCTGCGGCGACCGGCTCGTGCTGCCGACCGCCTCGGTCGCCCCCGACGCCAAACTGACCGGCGGTACGGTCATCGGCGCCGACGCCGTCATCGGCGCGGGCGCCAGGATCGAGGGCTCCGCCGTACTGGCGGGCGCGGTCGTCGAACCCGGCGCGGTGATCACGGACTCCCTGGTCGGAGCGGGCGCCAGGGTCGGCAGCCGTACGGTGCTGGCCGGCGCGGTCATCGGGGACGGGGCCGAGGTCGGCGCCGACAACGAACTGCGCGACGGCGTCCGGATCTGGTGCGGGGCACACCTGCCCGCCGCGTCGGTGCGCTTCTCCTCGGACGAATGACCGGGCGAGCCGCTCCTCGCAGCACACCCCGAATGGCCGGAATCAGCCGTACCCTCGACAGGCACCCCCGACTACCGAGGACCTCACCCGTGGCAGGACGATTCGCTCCCCGCAGCGCCCCGCACGCGGCCGTCCCGCGCCAGGTGACGACGCCGGAACCGGCGGCGCTGACCCGCGACTGGACCCCGCCGGGCCCGTTCGACCTGCGGCTCGTCCTCGGCCCCCTGCGCCGGGGCCCCGCCGACCCGACCTTCCGGATGTCCGCCGACGGCTCCGTCCGCCGCGCCAGCCGCACCCCCGCGGGCCCCGGCACCCTCCACGTCGTCGCCCGCGAAGGGCGGATCGAGGCGGCTGCCTGGGGGCCCGGCGCGGAATGGCTGCTGGACCAGCTGCCGACGCTGCTGGGCGCCTCCGACGAACCGGAGGCCTTCACCCCGCGCCACCGGCTGCTCGCCGTGACCCACCACCGGCGACCGGGACTGCGGCTGCTGCGCACCGGCCTGGTGATGGAGTCCCTGATCCCGTCGGTGCTGGAACAGAAGGTCACCACGGACGAGGCGTACCGCGCCTGGCGCCTCCTGGTCCGCAAGTACGGCGAGCCGGCCCCGGGCCCGCAGGAGTACGGCCTGTACGTCATGCCGGACGCCCGCACCTGGTCGCTGATCCCGTCCTGGGAGTGGCACCGCGCGGGCGTGGACAGCAAGCGCTCCGCGACGATCCTGCGCGCGGTGCGGGTGGCCCGCCGCATGGAGGAGGCCGCCACCATGAAGCTGACCGAGGCGATGGCCCGCCTCCAGGTGATCCCGGGCATCGGCCCCTGGACGGCCGCCGAGACCCTGCAGCGCTCCAACGGCGACCCGGACGCGGTGACGGTCGGGGACCTCCACCTGCCCGGCATCGTCGGCCACGCGCTGGCCGGCAACCGGGACGCCGACGACGAGGAGATGCTGACCCTGCTGTCCCCGTACGAGGGCCAGCGCCACCGGGCCACCCGCCTGATCATGCTCTCGGGCAACACCCCGCCCCGCCACGCGCCCCGGATGACCCGGGGCGACATCGCGCGCCTGTAGAGCCGGGCGAAGCCCACCTCACCGCACCACGACGAAGTCCTCCGCCTCGCGCCCCACCCGAGGCGCCGCCGCCTCCAGCGGCCGCCCCACGGCAACCGCCCCCAGCGGATCCCACGACGACGGCAACGCCAGCACCTCCCGCACGACCTCGCGGCAGAACATCGTCGAGGACACCCACGCGGACCCCAGCTGCTCACCCGCCAGCGCTACCAGGAAGTTCTGGATCCCGGCCCCCGCGGCGACCACGAACATCTCGCGCTCCGCGCCGTCCCGCCGCTCGTCCCCGTAGGTGTGGGAGCCGTCCATCACCATGCACGGGACCACCAGGTACGGCGCCCGGCGCAGCACATCGCCGCGCCGCACCCGCTTGGCGACCGACTCCTCGCTCTTCCCGTCCCGCCGCAGATCCGCGATCCACGCGTCCCGCATCGCGTCCAGCAGCCGGGTCCGCGACTCGGGCGACTCCAGCAGCACGAACCGCCACGGCGTCGTGTGATGCGGCGCGGGCGCCGTCACCGCCGCGGCCACGGCCCGCCGCACCGCGCCAGGGTCCACCTGTTCGTCGGTGAACTCGCGCACCGTGCGCCGCTGGGTCATCGCCTCCCGTACCGCCTCCGACGTGCCCAGCCGGAACATGTCGTCCGCCGCGACCCGCACCATCGCCCGCGCGCCCTCGCCGGACGCCGGGTCCACGAGGTGGCCGAGGCCGCGCACCACCGCGACGGGCAGCCCGTTCGCCTTGCCCTTGACCAGGTCACCGGCAGCGGCCAGCTCGTCCGCGGTGGCGACGACGGTCGCGCTCAGCGGATTGCCGTGCGCGTCGCTCCCGCCCCGCAGATCGTCCAGCACCCGCACCCCGGCCGCGCCGATCGCGACATCGGTCAGCCCGTTGCGCCACGGCCGCCCGAAGGTGTCCGTGACCAGGACGCCGACCTCGACGCCGAGCGCGTCCCGTAGCCCGTCCCGGATCGCCCGCGCCGACGCGTCGGCGTCCTCCGGCAGCAGCAGGACCGTTCCGGCGGGGGTGTTGGAGGCGTCGACCCCGGCCGCGGCCATGACCAGGCCCTGCCGGTTCTCGACGATCCGCAGCGCCCCACGCCGCGCCACCACCCGTACCGTCTCGGCGTCGATCGCCGCCTCCCGGTCGGTGGCCTCGACGATCCGGCCCTCCGCCTTGGAGACGATCTTCGAGGTGACGAGCAGTACGTCACCGTCGAGGAGACCGGGCCCGGTGGCGACGATCAGCTTCGCGAGATCGTCACCGGTCCGCACCTCGGGCATCCCGGGCAGCGCCCACAGCCGGAAGGAGGGCGCGGCGTCCGGGGCGGTGCTCATGCCCGTACCTCTTCAGCCAGGGCGAGCGCCTGCCGGGCCATCTCGGCGGTGGCGGCGACGTCGGTCATCATCAGCGGGACGGAGCGGCAGCGGATGCCCGCGGACTCCACCTCGTCCACCGTGCCCGCGTCCACGGTGTCGACGAGCCAGCCGTCGAGCAGCCCGGAGCCGTAGTGCTGGGCGACCGCCGCGGCCGTCGACTCGACGCCCACCGCGGTGAGGACCTTGTCGGCCATCCCGCGCACCGGTGCGTCACCGACGATGGGGGAGAGGCCGACGACCGGCACTCCGGCCTCGGCGATGGCCTCCCGGATACCGGGCACGGCGAGGATGGTCCCGATGGACACGACGGGGTTCGACGGCGGGAAGAGGATGACGTCGGCGGAGGCGATCGCCTCCAGGACGCCCGGCGCCGGCTTGGACTGCTCGGCACCGACGGGCACGATCGCCTGGGCCGGGACGGAGGCGCGGAGCTTCACCCAGTACTCCTGGAAGTGAATGGCCTTGCTCTCGCCGTCGGCGTCGACCGCGACATGGGTCTCGATTCGGTCGTCGGACATCGGCAGCAGCCGGACCCCCGGCTTCCAGCGCGCACAGAGCGCCTCCGTGACGGCGCTCAGCGGGTAGCCCGCGCCGAGCATCTGGGTGCGGACGATATGGGTCGCGAAGTCACGGTCGCCGAGACCGAACCACTCGGGTCCCACGCCGTAGGCCGCGAGTTCCTCCTTGACGTGGAAACTCTCGTCGGTACGGCCCCAGCCCTGGTCCTCGTTGATGCCACCGCCGAGGGTGTACATGACGGTGTCGAGGTCGGGGCAGACCTTGAGCCCGAACAGATGGATGTCGTCACCGGTGTTGCCGATCACCGTGATGTCCACGTCGGGCGCGGCCTCCTTGAGGCCACGCAGAAAACGAGCACCACCGATACCGCCGGCCAGAACCACAATGCGCATGGGAAACAGTCTGTCAGGCGAAGCCTGATCGTTGTCGGGGTGGTGGCGGGCGACGGGTGGGACTGTCAGGCGAAGCCTGATCGTTGTCGGGGTGGTGGCGGGCGACGGGGTGGTGGTGCGTCGTCAGACGGTGACCGTTGCCGCGGTGCTCTGCGAGGCGTGCATGGGCATGTCGGTCAGGCCCGGGTAGTAGATGTGCAGGCTGACGGCCGGTTCGAGGAAGTCGTTGACCACCTCGTGGGCGTAGCCGGGGGCGAAGACGCGCTGGGCGCCGGAGCTCAGCGTCCGCTTCCCTCGGTCCGTACGCTCCGTCAGCTCGCCGTCCAACACGGTCAGTACACCGGAGGACGGGCCGTGGTCGTGCAGCCCGCTGCCCTGGCCCGGGATCCAGCTGAGCAGCCAGACGTCGTACCCGGGGAGGCTGAGCAGCCGGTGGTACCAGCGGGTGGTGGCGTCGTACTGGACGAGCGGGGCCCAGCGGGGGCGGTCGTCGGCGATGGAGCGGGCGAGCCCGGCGAACTCCGCCACCGTGGCGGGGTGCTCACGGGCGGGGCGCAGGAGGTGCTGGACCTCAAGGAGGTCGCCGGCGATCTGGAGGTCGCTGTCGCTGTTCATGGGTGCGGTGGTTCCTCGGCGGGAGTGCGGGTCCGGTGGGGGTGCGGGGGTGTCGCGAGGACCGTGGGGACCGGGTGACCACGGGCCGTGAAGGCCGCAGGGGAGGGTCCGGGGGTCCGGGATGAGCTGCGTCGGGCTGGAGCGCGAGGGCTTCAACAGCTGAGACAGCTGGAACAGCAACAGCGAGCCCGGACAGCGCTACGGAACCCACAAGTGTGGGTGACGTGCATCGCTGAGGTCACTGGCATGACATCAAGGAGAGCCGGAGAACCTTCGGACTGTCAACCCAATGCCCGATTTAGGGTTAATGTTTCACCTCATCCGGTTGCTTCGAGCGAAGAAAGGTTTGTGCAGCGCTCATGGCGGAGACGTGGCGCAGCGGAGGTGCCCGTGAGTGCGGTTGCGGCTCCGTGACCCGGCTGTGATCTTGATCGCTTCGGTGATCGAATCGCAACGTGCCGCCCTCCGGGGAGTTCCTCCCTGTGGCGGGCGATTGCGTGATGGGTGCGCGAGAGGCCCGTGGCATATGTCAGGTTTCTGGTTATTTGAACACTTACCGCATAGGCTTGGTGCCGCCGAGTGAATACCGGGCCCAATAGCAGATCTGCGCTTGACTGGTACGAAGCTACACACTTGTAATTTCACTCGTGTCGTTCGGCCGATTCAATAACGGCCGCATCGCGGGGACGCAAGAGACAGACGAGGGGCGCACATGACCGAGCTGTTCCAGCAACTGCTGGTCGAGGACGCGGACGAGGAACTCGGCTGGCAGGAGCGCGCGCTGTGCGCCCAGACCGACCCTGAGTCCTTTTTTCCTGAGAAGGGCGGATCCACCCGCGAGGCGAAGAAGGTCTGTCTCGCCTGTGAAGTCCGGTCCGAATGCCTTGAGTACGCCCTTTCCAAGGACGAGCGGTTCGGCATCTGGGGCGGTCTCTCCGAGCGCGAGCGACGGCGTCTGAAGAAGGCCGCGATCTGACGCGCACCGGCCGAAGACGCCGGACTCCGCGGAGCTGACCGCTCCCCGACCCGGCCCGCCCATGGCCCGCCGCCTGCACCCTGCCCGCAGGCGGCGGGCCATCGCCGTGCCCGGCACAGCGCCTCCGGCCCCGTACCGTCGCTCTCGTTCAACCGCTCCGCGCCACCCCGGTTATCCGTACCGTTAGTGTGGGGCCCCGTCCGAGACGCGCCAACGACCCGACAGGGCGCGCGTGTACACCGATGCAGCCCCCGGGGGTACGTCCCCCCGGACCCGGCCGGAGGGCCCGTACCTCGATGTCCGTGCACAGCCATTCGACGGCGCCGTACGCGGCCGCCGCCGCCCCAGAGTTCCCCAGGCATGTCGTCACCGCCGTGCTCGTCTCCCACGACGGCGCACGCTGGCTGCCCGACGCACTCGCCGGGCTGCTCGGGCAGGAACGTCCCGTACAGAGCGTCGCCGCCGCCGACACCGGCAGCGCCGACGACTCCGCGCGGCTGGTCACGGAGGCGCTCGGCGCCGACCGCGTCCTGCACCTCGCGCGACGTACGAGCTTCGGCACCGCAGTCGACGAGGCGAGCCGCACCGCCGGTGTACTCACCCCGGACGACCTGCCGTACCTGAAGCGCCCCAGCGGCTGGGACCCGGTCACCCGGTCCTGGCGCGACGACAACTACGACCTGCCCGAACTGCCGCACGGCGAACCGGTGCAGTGGCTCTGGCTGCTCCACGACGACTGCGCTCCCGAGCCCGACGCGCTCGCCGAGATGCTGCGCGTCGTCGACAACGACCCGCACGCCGCGATCGTCGGCCCCAAGATCCGAGGCTGGTACGACCGCAGGCAGCTCCTCGAAGTCGGCGTCTCCATCGCCAACAGCGGGCGCCGCTGGACCGGTCTCGACCGGCGCGAGCAGGACCAGGGCCAGCACGATCAGGTCCGTACCGTGCTGTCCGTCTCCAGCGCCGGCATGCTCATCCGCCGTGACGTGTGGGAGGAGCTCGGCGGCTTCGACCGCAGACTCCCCCTGATGCGCGACGACATCGACCTGTGCTGGCGCGCCCACATGGCCGGGCACCGGGTGCTGATCGCCCCCGACGCCGTCCTGCGGCACGCGGAGGCGTCCGCCCGCGAACGGCGCCCCATCGACTGCGCCGGGCGTTCCGTCTCCAGCCCGCACCGCGTCGACAAGGCCGGCGCCGTCTACACGATGCTCGCCAACGCCCGGGGCAAGCTGCTGCTCTGGGCGCTGCTCCGGCTGGTGCTCGGCACCCTGCTGCGTACGCTCGCCTACCTCGTCGGCAAGGTGCCGGGACAGGCGCTCGACGAGGTCGCCGGACTCCTCGGCACCCTGCTGCGGCCCGGCCGGATCCTCGCGGCCCGCCGCCAACGCGGCAAGGGGGTCATCGACCCGGCGGAGCTGCGCGGGCTCTTCCCCGCGCCCGGCGCCACCGTCCGCGCCACCGTGGAACAGGTCGCCGGGAACTTCGGCGGCTCCACGGAGGCCGAGTCCGGCGGCTCGCGGCACGGCGCCGTGGAGTCCGGACCGGGCGGCGACGACGCGGACTTCCTGGAGATCGACCAGTTCGCCAAGTTGAAGCGGGTCGGCCGCAAGCCGGGACCGGTGCTCTTCGCCGTCCTGCTCCTCGTCTCGCTCGTCGCCTGCCGCAGCCTCATCGGCGGCGGCGCACTGGCCGGCGGCGCCCTGCTGCCCGCACCCGGCGACGTCTCCGAGCTGTGGGGCCGGTACGCGGACGCCTGGCACACCGTCGGCACCGGCGGCACCCAGACCGCGCCGCCCTACCTGGCCATGATCTCCGCGCTCTCCGCGCTGTTCCTCGGCTCCACCGGATTCGCGCTCACCCTGCTGCTGGTCTGCTCGGTCCCGCTCGCCGGACTCACCGCGTACTTCGTCTCCCGCCCGCTGATCCCCTCACGGCTGCTGCGGGCCTGGGCGAGCGTCGCGTACGCCTTCCTGCCCGCCGCGACCGGAGCCCTGGCGACCGGCAGGCTCGGCACCGCCGTCCTGCTCGTCCTGCTGCCCCTGATCGCCCGCGCCGCCGTCTCGGCGCACGGGATGCGCGGCAGCGGTGACAGCCGGGGCAGCTGGCGCGCCACCTGGGCGTACACCCTGCTCCTCACCCTCACGATGGCGTTCACCCCCATCGTGTGGCCGCTCGCGGTGGTTCTCGGCGTCGGTGTCCTCGCGCTCCGACGCAACGACATCACGGCCTACGGGCTCCGCTTCCTCGCCGCCGTCGGCACCCCGCTGCTCGTCCTGGCGCCCTGGTCGCTCTCCCTGCTGACCAGCCCCTCGTCCTTCCTGAAGGAAGCCGGCCTGGAGGCCGGTACGGGATCGGCCTCCGCCCTCGACCTGCTCGGCATCAGCCCCGGCGGGCCCAAGGCGGCGGGAGGCGTCCTGCTGCTCGGCATCGTGCTCGCGGCGCTGGCCGCGCTGCTGCGCGGGGAACGGCAGTTCGCGGTCCGGACCGCCTGGGTCGTGGCCCTGGTCGGGCTGGCCTTCGCCGGGCTCGCCAACGGCTCCGGCTGGGCGGGACCCGCCACCCTCGTCTACGGCGCCGCGCTCATCGCCGCCGCGCTGGTCGGCGCGGACGGTGCGCGCATCCGCGTCGCGGAACTCAGCTTCGGCTGGCGCCAGCCGGTCGCAGTCCTGATCGCGCTCGCCGCGGGCATCGCCCCCGTGCTGGCCGCCGCCGGCTGGATGATCGGCGGCGCCGCGGGCCCGCTGGAGCGGCGCGACCCGGTGCAGGTGCCCGCGTTCGTCGCGGAGGAGAGCGGCACCCGTGACCAGCCGCGCACCCTGGTGCTCGACGGCACATCGCCCTCCACCGTCGCCTACACCCTGGTCCGTGGCTCCGGCGCCCGGCTCGGTGACGGCGAACTCGCCGCGGCGGGCGGCGGCAACAGCCACCTCGACAAGGTCGTCGCCAACCTGGTCGCGGGCTCCGGCGCCGACCAGGGCAGTCAGCTCAGCGGCTTCGCGATCCGTTACGTCCTCGTACGGGACGGGGCGCCGAAGCAGATGAGCCGGGTGCTCGACGCGACGCCCGGTCTCAGCCGGCTCAGCCAGCTGGACGGCAGCGCGCTCTGGCGCGTCGACCGGCAGGTCGCCCGGATCATGATCGTCCCGTCCGCCGCCGGCGCCGAACCGCTGCCGGTCGGCTCCAGTCCGGTCGAGGCGCACACCGAGATCCCGCCGGGCGGCGCGGGCCGGGTGCTGCGGATCGCCGACGCCGCCGACCCCGGCTGGCAGGCCACGCTCGACGGCCGGCCGCTGACCCGCAAGACCGTCGACGGCTGGGCCCAGGGCTTCGAGCTCCCCACCGGGGGCGGCTCGCTGAACCTCACGTACGAGACGTCGATCACGCACTCCGCGCGGATCTGGGCCCAGGCCGCGCTCGGCGTGGTCCTGCTGGTCCTGGCCCTTCCGGGCCGCCGCCGGGAGATCGACGACGAGCTGCCGGAGGAGACCGTGCCGGTCCCCGCCGAGTCGGTCGCGGGCGAGGGCCGCCGGGCACGCAGGCTGCGCGCGGCCGCTGAGGCGGAGGGCGAGGACGGCGACGCGGGGGAGCGGGCGGAGTACGCCCCGCCCCAGCAGCCGTCCGCCGAACCGCAGCCGCCCGCCGCCGACGGCCAGGACGTCTTCGTACCGCAGCAGGCGGACGGCGACACCGGCGAGTACGCGGCGGTGCCGCAGCAGGCGGACGGCGACACGGGCCAGTACGCGGCGGTGCCGCAGCAGCAGCAGTACGGGGAATGGGACGCCCAGCAGTACCAGGGCGCCGACTACCCGCAGTACCAGGAGGGCCAGTACCAGGACGGCCAGTACGGAGCCGGGCAGCAGCAGAACGCCCCCGGCGCGTACGACCCGTACGGCTATCCGCAGCAGCAGAGCGACTACACGGCGTACGGCCAGGGGCAGTACACCAACGCCCCGTACGACCCGGCCAACCCGCAGTACGACGCCAACGCCCAGTACGGCACGGGCGACCAGTACGGCAACGCTCCGTACGACCCGAACGCCCAGTACGGCGTGGGCCAGTACGGCGACCAGCAGCCGTACGACCCACAGAACCAGAACCAGGACCAGAACCAGAACCGGGATCAGAACCAGAATCCCGACGAGAACCCCGCCCCGGGCCAGAACCCGTGGCCGACCGGTAACGCATCGCGAGGCGAGTCCGAGTGAAGTCCACCAGCCTGTCCCTCATCGCGGGGGCTGTCGCCCTCGCCGCAGTCACCGGATTCGCCGCGCTCACCGTGCCCGGGGACGACGGCGCGACGGAGGCCGTGGCGTCCTCCCGGCTGCCCGTGGAGCGGTCCAGCCTGCTCTGCCCGGCGCCCGGCCTCTCGGACCTCGCGGAGACGGCGTACACGTCCTTCACCCCGCCCGCGGACGGCGACGGCGAAGCCGGTACGGCCGAACTGAAGTCACCCGCGGCCGACAAGAAGAAGGACGACAAGGAGAAGGACAAGTCCAAGGACAAGAGCAAGGACAAGGCGGCCGATTCGGACAAGCCTGTCGTTGCCCTGAAGGAGCCCGGCAAGCCGGTCACCGCCGACGTGTCCGGTTCCGACGCCCCCGCTCTCGTCGGCACCGCCACCGGCCGGCTCGCGCCCGGCTGGAGCGCCCAGCAGACCACCACGGTCGAGGCCGGCGACGGACGGGGCGTGCTCGGGGTCAGCTGCACGGCACCCGACACCGACCTCTGGTTCCCGGCCGCGAGCACCGCGAAGACCCGGGAGGACTACGTCAACCTCACCAACCCGGACGACACCGCCGCGGTGGCCGATATCGAGCTGTACGGCCCGGACGGCACGCTCAAGTCCGATGTCGGCGAGGGCATCACCGTCCCCGCCGGATCCGGCGTCCGGGTCCTGATCTCGACGCTGACCAGCAAGGTCGTCGACGATGTGACCGTCCACGTCACCACCCGCACCGGGCGGGTCGGCGCGGTCGTCAGGACGGCCGACAGCAAGACCGGCAGCGACTGGCTCACCGCCTCCGCCGCCCCGGCCGGCACCCTGGTGCTGCCCGGCATCCCGGCGGACGCGACGTCGGTCCGGCTGGTGGCCTTTGCCCCCGGCGAGGACGACGCGGACCTCACCGTGCGGCTGCTCGGCAAGACCGGCCCGTTCGCCCCGGTGGGCAACGAGGATCTCCACGTGAAGTCGCGGATGACGGCCGGGGTCGACCTGAAGAACCTCACCCGGGGCGAGGCGGGTTCCCTGCTGCTGACCCCCGCCCAGAAGGACAGGGCCACTCCCGTGGTGGCCGCTCTGCGGGTGGTCCGGGGCAAGGGCGACAAGCAGGAGGTCGGTTACATCCCGGCGACCGGACCGGTGGGCGCGCAGGCGACCGTGGCCGACAACCGGTCGAAGGGCTCGACGCTCTCGCTCACCGCACCGGGCGCCGCCGGCACCGTGAAGGTCACGGCGTCCGCGGGCAGCAAGGCGGGCACCCCGGTCAGCAAGACGTACAAGGTCGCCGCGGGCACGACGCTCGCGGTCACCCCGCCGGTCCCGTCCGGCCTCAAGGGCACGTACGCGCTGACGGTTCAGACGCGGTCGGGCGGCCCGGTCCACGCCGCCCGCACGCTCGCACTCCCGCAGGACGGCATCCCGATGTTCACGGTGCAGACCCTGCCGGACGACGGCGGAACGGTCGAGGTACCGGTGGCCGAACAGGACCTGTCGGTCCTGGACGACTGAACGCGGAGGGGGCGGCAGGGGCCGGAGGCAGGGGGAGGGAGAACGAACCCGCCCCCGGCCCCCGTTCCGCTACTCCTGGCCGTAACGCGGGTCGACCGACTCCGGGGCGAGTCCGAGCAGTTCCGCGACCTGCTCGACCACGACCTCGTGCACCAGCAGTGAGCGCTCGTCGCGGTTCTTGGTACGGATCTCGACGGGACGCCGGTAGATGACGATCTGCGCCGGCTGCCCCTTCTCTGCGGACAGCGCGTTTCCCAGCGGAACGGTCTCCTCCCTGGTGCTCGGCACATCGAGGACCACGAAGTCGACCTCGGCCAGCTGCGGCCAGCGCCGCTCCAGCCGTTCCACGGAGTCCTGAACGAGATCACGGAAGCTGTCCGCCCGGCTGGCCGAGAGCGGCACCTGGGGCGGTGCGACGGGCCCGCGCATGCCTCGGCCGTGGCGGTCTCGGCGCCGCGGCCGCGGCTCGGACGGGTGGGGCGGTACGGGACTGTCCATCACCGACGCAGCGTAACGCTCCGCGCGACGAGTGGACGGCGGCTGCGCGGGGACGAAACCGGCCTGTCCGCTCCTGAACAATCCGGCCACGGGGGAGCCCGATTCCGGCCCCGCTCGTGACCGCCGTCCTCTTGTCCTATGACCGCTTTCGCGGTGAGCGGCGACCGGAATCGCTGCCGCCACGACCTGCGCTCTTCCGCTGCCGCGCAGGTCAGGAGAGTTGTCCCGGAGGCGGCCGTACCGCGGGTCACAGGGCGACACGGTGGGGTGAGCCGGGGGAGAGTCGTCGCAGCCCGCTCAAGAGTGCGGTAGCGTCCAACATCGTGAGCCCTGTACGTCGCTGTTCGCGCACCGCGTGCGGCCGCCCTGCCGTCGCGACACTGACGTACGTCTATGCCGACTCGACTGCGGTCCTCGGCCCGCTCGCCACCTACGCCGAGCCCCACTGTTACGACCTCTGTGCCGAGCACAGCGAGCGGCTGACCGCGCCACGCGGCTGGGAGGTCGTCCGGCTCTCCGACCCCTCCGCACCCGTGCGCCCCAGCGGTGACGACCTGGAAGCGCTCGCCAACGCCGTACGGGAAGCGGCGCGTCCGCAGGACCGGGGCGACGGGCCCAGGGGCGGCGGCGGCCGTCGCACCGCGGATCCGGCGGAGGTCGCCCGCCGGGGCCACCTCCGGGTGCTGCGCTCGCCCGAGTCCTGAGCGGTCGCCGGTCCGCCCGGCGCGCGGGGGGTCTGTGGCCGCCGGGTAGTTTGGCGGTCCGAAGAAACCCTCAGGAGGACCGTCCCGTGACTGCAGACCTGTCGCAGCTCGTGAAGGCGTACGACGTGCGCGGAGTCGTGCCCGACCAGTGGGACGAGGCCCTGGCCGAGCGGTTCGGAGCGGCGTTCGTCGAGGTGACGGCCGCGGCCGCGATCGTGGTCGGCCACGACATGCGCCCCACGTCACCGAGCCTCTCGGGCGCCTTCGCCCGCGGTGCGGCCGCCCGGGGCGCGGACGTCACGATGATCGGCCTGTGCTCGACGGACCAGCTGTACTACGCGTCGGGGGCACTGGACCTGCCGGGCGCGATGTTCACGGCCTCGCACAACCCGGCTCAGTACAACGGCATCAAGATGTGCCGTGCGGGCGCCGCCCCGGTAGGCCAGGACACCGGCCTCGCCGAGATCCGCACCCTGGTCGAGCAGTGGTCCGAGACCGGCGCCCCGCAGCCGGCCGCCACCCCCGGCACGGTCACCGAACGGGACACGCTCACCGACTACGCCGCGTACCTGCTGTCACTGGTGGACCTGTCCGCGATCCGCCCGCTGAAGGTGGTCGTGGACGCGGGCAACGGAATGGGCGGCCACACGGTCCCCACGGTCTTCGCGGGTCTGCCCGTCGAGCTGGTCCCGATGTACTTCGAACTGGACGGCACGTTCCCGAACCACGAGGCCAACCCCCTGGACCCCAAGAACATCGTCGACCTCCAGGCCCGCGTGCTGGCCGAGAGCGCCGATCTGGGCCTGGCCTTCGACGGCGACGCGGACCGCTGCTTCGTGGTGGACGAGCGGGGCGAGGGAGTCTCCCCGTCGGCCATCACCGCCCTGGTCGCCGCCCGCGAACTGGCCCGCAACGGCGGCAGCGGCACGGTCATCCACAACCTGATCACCTCCCACTCGGTCCCGGAGGTCGTACGGGAGAACGGCGGCACCCCGGTCCGCACCAGGGTCGGCCACTCCTTCATCAAGGCGGAGATGGCCGCGCACGGGGCGATCTTCGGCGGCGAGCACTCGGCGCACTACTACTTCCGCGACTTCTGGAACGCGGATACGGGCATGCTCGCCGCCCTCCACGTGCTGGCCGCCCTGGGCGGCCAGGAGGAGCCCCTCTCGGCCCTGCTGGCCCAGTACGACCGCTACACCGGCTCCGGCGAGATCAACTCCACGGTCGACGACCAGCCGGCCCGCACGGCGGACGTCCGGGCAGCGTTCGCGGACCGCGAGGGCGTGAGCACCGACGAGCTGGACGGCCTGACCGTCACGGCCCCGGACTGGTGGTTCAACCTCCGCGCCTCCAACACCGAACCGCTGCTGCGCCTGAACGTCGAGGCACGGGACGAGCAGACGATGGCAGCGGTACGCGACGAGGCCCTGACGGTAATCCGCAGGCCGTGACCACCACACCCTGATCCACCGCCCCCAACACAAGCAGCCTCGTCGGCCGGCCCTGCTTCCGGCCGCGCCGACGTATGAGGCGGGGCAGCCCGCCCACCCGACCTTCACTCCAGCCCCGCTTCCACCCCCTCCGGCGTTTGAGGAGCGGGGTCCGGGGCGGAGCCCGGTTACGGGAAGGTGCGGGTAGGGGAACAAGCCCGCCGCAGGCGCACCACCCGCCCCCGCCAACGCACCCCCCGCTACACCCCGGACAAGCACCCCCGGCCAGGCCGCATCCCCGCCACCCCAGCGGTAGGCTGACGTGGCTCGATCCAAGACCAAGAAGCAAGACCAAGAAGCAAGACGCAAGACACAAGAACACGCACTCGTGCCCGCCCGAAGGGACCCACCCCATGCCGCTCGAAGCCGGCCTCCTGGAGATCCTGGCCTGCCCGGCCTGTCACGCCCCCCTGGACGACCGTTCCGCGGCCGACAGCCCCGAACTGGTCTGCACCGGCAAGGGCTGCGGACTGGCCTACCCGGTACGGGACGGCATCCCCGTCCTCCTCGTCGACGAGGCCCGCCGCCCCGCGTAACCGGGCCCCACACCCCGCACGGTGATCGCGTGTGATCGGAGGACCGTCCCCATGCTCGACGAGTCGTTGCTCGACGCCCCGGAAGCCCTGGCCCGAGCCGACCGCCGCGGTCTGCTGCGTGGCGCCGCCGAGGCCGGGGCCAGGGTCCGTACCGCCGCCCGGCACGCGACGGAGGCCGGCATCCCCGAGCTGAACCCGGAGGGCCGCCCGCGCGCCGTCCTCGTGGCCGGCTCCGGCACCGCCGCCTCCGGCGTCGCGGACCTGATCGCCGCATTCGCCGGAGCCTCCGCGCCGGTCACGCGCATCCAGCCGACCGGCGTCGCCCCCGCCGCGGGCGCGATGCGCTGGACGCTGCCCGGCTGGACCGGCTCCCTCGACCTGCTGCTCATCGCCACCGCGGACGGCTCGGAGCCCGGTCTGGCGCTCGTAGCGGAACAGGCGTACCGCCGCGGCTGCAGCGTCGTGGCCGTCGCCCCCAGGCAGTCCCCGCTGCGGGAGGCGGTGGACGGCGTGCACGGCCTCGTCGTACCGATGGCCTCCGCCCCGCACGGCGAGTACGACGCCGAGACGTCGGCCGCGGGCCCCGGCACCCTGTGGGCGCTGTTCACCCCGCTGCTCGCGCTGCTCGACCGCGTCGGCCTGCTCACCGCGCCCCCGGAGACGCTGCAGAGCGTGGCCGACCGCCTGGACCGCACGGCGGAACGCTGCGGACCGGCCATCGCCACGTACAGCAATCCGGCCAAGACCCTGGCCGCCGAGCTCGCGGACAGCCTCCCGCTCGTCTGGACGGAGGGCGAGGCCGCGGCCCCGGTCGGACGCCGCTTCGCCGCGGTCCTGGCCGAGCTCTCGGGCCGCCCGGCCCTCGCGGCCGAACTCCCCGAGGCGCTCCCTGCCCACGGAGGCCTGCTGGCCGGGGCCTTCGCCGCGGGAGCGGACCCGGACGAGTTCTTCCGCGACCGGGTCGACGAGCCGGAGGCCCTGCGCGCCCGGGTCGTCCTGCTCAGGGACCGGCCCACCGGCGGCCTGAGCGCGGCCCCGGCGGCTCGCGAACTCGCCCTGGGCCACGAGACGCCGATCAGCGAACTCGAACCGGAGGAGGGCAGCCGGCTCGAAGCCCTCGCCGAACTCCTCGCGGTCACCGACTTCGCCGCCGTCTACCTGGCCCTGGCCTCGGAAGCCCGCGCCTGAACCACCACACGGAAAGCCGCGGCAGCCCACCCCACGCAGCACCACGCCCAACGCATCCGCCCCAACGCATCCGCACAGCACCAAGATCCACGCACGCATCCAACACAGCACGAGGACGAACTCCATGGACCGGCTCTCCAACACCGTGCGCCCGTACGCCTGGGGCTCCACCACAGCCATCCCCGCCCTGCTGGGCGTCGCCCCCACCGGCGAGCCCCAGGCCGAGATGTGGATGGGCGCCCACCCCGGAGCCCCCTCCCGGATAACCCGCCCCGGCCCCGCCACCGCAACCGGCACCCCGCACCCCACCGAGCAGCCCCTCACCGACGTCATCGCCGCCGACCCGGTGGGCGAGCTCGGCCCGGCCGCCGTCGAGAAGTTCGGCCCCCGGCTCCCCTTCCTCCTCAAGCTGCTCGCCGCCGGAGCACCGCTCTCCCTCCAGGTCCACCCCGACCTCGCCCAGGCACAGCAGGGTTACGCCGACGAGGAGCGCCGGTCCGTTCCGATCGACGCCCCCCACCGCACGTACAAGGACGCCAACCACAAGCCCGAACTGATCTGCGCGCTCACCCCCTTCGACGGCCTGTGCGGCTTCCGCCGGCCCATCGAGGCGGCCGAGGCGATGGAGGCGCTGGGCGTCGACTCCCTCAAGCCGTACGCCGATCTGCTCCGCGCCCAGCCCGAAGAGGCCGCCCTGCGCGAGGTCCTCACGGCGATCCTCACCGCGGACCCGGCGCAGGTGGCGGAGACGGTGACCGCCGCGGCCGCCGCCGCGGAACGGCTCGGCGGCGCGTACGCCCCGTACGCGCGCATCGCCCACCACTTCCCGGGCGACGCGGGCGTCATCGCGGCCATGCTGCTGAACTACGTACAACTCCAGCCCGGCGAGGCACTGTTCCTCGGCGCCGGAGTCCCGCACGCCTACCTCGACGGCCTCGGCGTCGAGATCATGGCCAACTCGGACAACGTGCTGCGCTGCGGACTCACCCCGAAGCACATCGACGTACCCGAACTCCTGCGCATCGTCCGCTTCGAGGCCACCGATCCCGGGGTCCTGCGCCCCGAGGCGTCCCCGTCCGGCGAGGAGCTGTACGAGACCCCGGTCGACGAGTTCCGGCTCTCCCGCTTCGACCTCTCACCGGGCGGCGGCCCCGTCGACCTGACCGCGGCCACGCCTCAGATCCTGCTCTGCACAGCGGGCGCACCGCGGACCGGCGACCTCGGTCTCGTACCCGGCGACTCGGTCTTCGTACCGGCCGGCGAGAAGGCCGAAGCATCCGGTACGGGCACGCTGTTCCGTGCCACTGTGGTGGCCTGACGTACCGTCCGCACCATGGACTGCAACAATGTCCGGCCGTACCGCGGCCGCACGAGCCGCAGCATCGAACGAAGGGACACCAGGCACCCATGAGTGCGTCAGGCGGAACCAAGGCGATCGTGGCGGCGCTCGGCGCCAACCTCGCGATCGCAGTGGCCAAATTCGTGGCGTTCCTGTTCAGTGGCTCCTCTTCGATGCTCGCGGAGAGCGTTCACTCGCTCGCCGACTCGGGCAATCAGGGGCTGCTGCTGCTCGGCGGCAAGAAGGCCAAGCGCGAGGCCACCCCCCAGCACCCGTTCGGGTACGGGCGTGAGCGCTACATCTACGCCTTCCTCGTCTCCATCGTGCTGTTCTCGGTCGGTGGCATGTTCGCGGTGTACGAGGGCTACGAGAAGATCAAGCACCCGCACGAGATCGAGGCCTGGTACTGGCCGGTCGGCGTCCTGGTCTTCGCGATCATCGCGGAGGGCTTCTCCTTCCGGACGGCCATCAAGGAGTCCAACGAGACCCGCGGCGCGCTGTCCTGGACCGAGTTCATCCGGCGTGCGAAGGCCCCGGAACTCCCCGTCGTCCTCCTGGAGGACTTCGGCGCGCTCATCGGTCTGGTTCTCGCCCTCGCCGGCGTCGGCCTGGCCATCGGGACCGGCAACGGTGTGTGGGACGGCATCGGCACCCTGTGCATCGGCATCCTGCTGATCGCGATCGCGATCGTCCTGGCCGCCGAGACCAAGTCGCTGCTGCTCGGCGAGGCCGCCGGCACCGACCAGGTCGAGAAGATCAAGGCCGCGGTCGTGGACGGCGACACCGTCACCGGCATCATCCACATGCGCACGCTCCACCTCGGCCCGGAAGAACTGCTGGTCGCCGCCAAGATCGCGGTCCAGCACGACGACACGGCCACCGAGGTCGCCAACGCGATCAACGCCGCCGAGTCCCGCATCCGCGAGGCCGTCCCGATCGCCCGGGTCATCTACCTGGAACCGGACATCTACAACGAGGCCGCGGCCCGGTCCGGCACCAACCCGGCGAAGGACAACGCCATGGACGCCAAGGATCCCGCCGAGGAAGGAACCGACGCCGAGGGCCCCTCCGACCCGACCGGAACCAGCCACTGAACGCGCCGTACTCGCCTTCGCAGCCGCTCCCGGACCGGTGGGCTGGGAGCGGCTGGGCCGTTCGGTGTAGATTCGACGGCAGTGCCAGACGTCGCTGCTGATGGCGGTCGATCGGTCCGTAGCCACGGACCGGCCGAGGGAGAGAGGGCCTCCGACGGACTGCGCTGCGAGCCTCTCGGGCATTCGTGTGCCCGAGGCCGCAGAGCGCGCCCATCCACCCTCGAACCAACTGAGGAGCAGCCCGTTATGACGACGGTCGCCAATCGACAGGACTTCAAGGTCGCTGACCTCTCCCTCGCGGCTTTCGGCCGTAAGGAGATCAACCTGGCCGAGCATGAGATGCCCGGTCTGATGTCGATCCGTAAGGAGTACGCCGCCGCGCAGCCGCTGGCCGGTGCTCGTATCACCGGTTCGCTGCACATGACGGTGCAGACGGCGGTGCTGATCGAGACGCTGGTCGCTCTGGGTGCCGAGGTGCGCTGGGCCTCCTGCAACATCTTCTCGACCCAGGACCACGCTGCCGCGGCCATCGCGGTCGGCCCGACCGGCACCCCGGACGCCCCCGCCGGTGTTCCGGTCTTCGCGTGGAAGGGTGAGTCGCTGGAGGAGTACTGGTGGTGCACGGAGCAGGCGCTGACCTGGCCGAACACCCCCACCGGTGGTCCGAACATGATCCTCGACGACGGTGGCGACGCCACCCTCCTCGTCCACAAGGGCGTCGAGTTCGAGAAGGCGGGTGCCGCCCCGGACCCGTCGACCGCGGACAGCGAGGAGTACGCGCACATCCTCACCACGCTGAACCGCACGCTGGCTGAGGCGCCGCAGAAGTGGACGCAGTTGGCGTCGGAGATCCGCGGTGTGACCGAGGAGACCACGACGGGTGTGCACCGGCTGTACGAGATGCACCGGGACGGGACGCTGCTGTTCCCGGCGATCAACGTGAACGACGCGGTGACGAAGTCGAAGTTCGACAACAAGTACGGCTGCCGGCACTCGCTGATCGACGGCATCAACCGTGCCACCGATGTCCTGATCGGCGGCAAGACCGCGGTCGTCTGCGGCTACGGCGACGTGGGCAAGGGGTGTGCGGAGTCGCTGCGGGGTCAGGGTGCCCGGGTGATCATCACGGAGATCGACCCGATCTGTGCGCTGCAGGCGGCGATGGACGGCTACCAGGTGGCCACCCTCGACGACGTGGTGGAGCAGGCGGACATCTTCGTCACCACGACGGGCAACAAGGACATCATCATGGCGGCGGACATGGCCAGGATGAAGCACCAGGCGATCGTCGGGAACATCGGCCACTTCGACAACGAGATCGACATGGCGGGCCTCGCCGCCATCGACGGCATCGTCAAGGACGAGGTCAAGCCGCAGGTCCACACCTGGACCTTCCCCGACGGCAAGGTCCTCATCGTGCTCTCCGAGGGCCGCCTGCTCAACCTGGGCAACGCCACGGGCCACCCGTCCTTCGTCATGTCGAACAGCTTCGCGGACCAGACCCTGGCCCAGATCGAGCTCTTCACGAAGCCCGAGGAGTACCCGACCGACGTCTACGTCCTCCCCAAGCACCTCGACGAGAAGGTCGCCCGCCTCCACCTCGCCGCACTCGGCGTCAAACTCACGACGCTGCGCCCGGAGCAGGCCGCGTACATCGGTGTCGAGGTCGACGGCCCGTACAAGTCGGACCACTACCGCTACTGAGCCGCTGACCACGACGGCATGCCGGTGACCGGCCGAGGTCACCACCGGTCAGCGACGACCGGCCACCGGCATGTTCCGTGGAGCCGCTCCCGGAGCCCGCGGACGCGACAGCGTCAGCGGCCCCGGTGACTCAGCAGCACAGCGCAGCAGCTACGAACGCAGGCCCCCGCACCCCCGTGTCGGGGGCCTGCGCCGTACCGCACCCGCACAGCCCGAGGAACCCGAAGGACCCCATGCCCCGCGGCCGCTATTCGCTCCACGATCTCCACGACCACACCCCCCTCGGTGAAGAGCACTTCCACTGCGCCCCCGGCCCCTCCGGCTGGCGCTATGTCTCCCAGACGACCGCCCCGCCCGGCGACCACCTCGGATCCATCGATCTCACACTGGACGAACTCGGCCGCCCGATCCGTCTCGAACTCCACGCCGCGAGCTGGCAGGTCCGCGGCGCCGCCCTCGAAGGCGTCACCTGGGTCCGCACCGATCCGACCGGTACTCACGCCACCGAAGGCAATATCCGCGCCCACACCTTCACCGGCACTTCCCCCGCCTTCCTCGTCGCGACCGCTCGCTTGCTGCGCCTCACCCCCGATTCGCCCGCGACCCGTCTCCGCGTCGTCGCCTTCACGGATCCGGTCCTCGCCCCCCGTACCGTCGACCAGTCCTGGGCCCTGGTGAACAGTGAAGCGCACGCCACTGACAACGGGCCGCTGATCGTGGACGAATACCAGGTCAACGCCCTGGACACCGGCGAGCAGCACACCATCCACCTGGCCGGCGACGTGGTCCTCTCGGCCCCGGGCATCGAGCTGGAAGAGCTGGAATCCCCGCCTTCGGCCCGCTAGTGCCGTGAGGGGCACCAGCCCGCCCGGACAGGGCCGCCGGACATGCCCTATGCGGGCGGGGCGAACCCGGTGGCGGGCGGCGGCAAGGGTTCCGTCCCGGCAGCAGAGGCCCCCGGCGTAGGTGCACCGGGCGCAGCCCCCGAGCTCCGCGGCCCCTCACCCACGCTCGCACCGCTACCGCCGCGACCGGCGTCGCCCGTCGGGCCGGGAGCCCCCATGGGCCACCCCGTCCCCGTACCGCCGGGGCGGTCGGCGGAGGACCGGGAAGCGGCGAACATCCGGTGCGCGTCCCGGGCCTGCCGCTCGTTCACCACGGCTGCGAGGTACGCGGCGGCGGGCACGCCCACCGGGGCCGGAACCCCGGTCCACCCGGCCAGCTCCCCGGCCAGCCGAGCGGCCATGGCCCGGCCCACATCCGCGTCCAGCTGGTGCATCCGCGTCAGGCACTGCCGCACCGCCAGCCACAGTTCGTCCGGAACCGCCGACAGGTCCAGCCCGGCGAAACGTCCCACCAGCCAGGGCGGCGGAGGAGGAACAGAGGCGGACCGGCCCGCAGGCAGCCGCTCGCGTACGACGAGCGTCCCCGCGAAGACATCCCCGAGCCGCCTCCCGCGCGCCGAGACCAGCGACGCGATGGACGCGACCACCCCGAGCGTCATGAGGATCTCCACGACACCCATTGCCCCACGCACCAGCGCGTGCCGGAACCGGATCGGACCCCCGTCGTCCCGCACCACGCGCAGCCCGCACGCCAGCTTCCCCAGTGAACGGCCATGGCTGAGTGTCTCCACCGCGATCGGAGCGCCGACCAGCACCAGCAGGAACGTTGCCACGGAGACGGCGGCGAACGCCGCCGCGTCCAGCCCGGAGGTCGCCAGGGCCAGTCCGACCGAGACCAGGACGAACGCCGTCCCGACCACGACCAGATCGATGGACAGAGCCAGCGCGCGGCTCGGCAGTTTCGCCGGCCGCAGCCCCAGCACGACCGCGTCCCCGGTCACGAGCTCGCTCATCCCCGCCCACCCTTCGCCGTCCATCCCTGCCCCACCGGGCCACAGTCTGCCAAGCTGACCCGCAAACGCGCCGCAGCAGTACGGACCCGTACGCACCCATGCCTGGAGCAGCAGCCGACCATGGACCTCGACGTCTTCGTCAACGCCCACCGCAGCGAGTGGGACCGCCTGGACCACCTCCTGCACCGCGGACGCAAGCTCACCGGCGCGGAGGCCGACGAGCTGGTCGACCTCTACCAGCGCACGGCGACCCATCTCTCCCTGATCCAGTCCGGCGCCCCCGACCCGCTGCTCATCGCGCGCCTCACACAACTGGTGGCCCGTGCCCGCGCCACGGTGACCGGCACCCGCCGAGCCACGTGGCAGGACGCCGCGCGATTCCTCACCGCGGGTTTTCCCGCAGCGGTCTACCGCTCCCGGCACTGGTGGATGCCCACGGCCGTCCTCTCCACGCTCCTGGCCGCGTTGATCGGCTGGTGGATCGCGGTCCATCCGGAAGTCCAGTCGGCCATCGCCGCGCCGGAGGACCTGCGCCGCATGACCAGCCCCGGTGGCGAGTACGAGACCTACTACTCCAGCCACCCCGCGGCCTCGTTCGCCGCCCAGGTCTGGACGAACAACGCCCAGGCCGCGGCCATGTGCCTGGTGCTGGGCGCGTTCCTCTGCGTCCCGGTGATCTGGATCGTCTTCCTGAACGTGCTCAATCTCGGCATAGGCATCGGACTGATGTCCTCGGCCGGCCGGCTCGACACCTTCCTCGGCCTGATCCTTCCGCACGGACTGCTGGAACTCACCGCGGTCTTCGTTGCGGCAGGAACCGGGCTCCGACTGGGCTGGACGGTCATCGACCCCGGTCCGCGCACCCGGCGCACCGCCCTCGCGCAACAGGGCCGCGCCGCGATCGGCATGGCCATCGGCCTGGCCCTGGTCCTGTTCGTCTCGGGTGTCATAGAAGGCTTCGTCACCCCCTCCGACCTTCCGACCTGGGCCCGTATCGCCGTCGGAATCGCCGCCGAGCTGTCCTTCCTCGCGTACGTCTACATCCTGGGCGGCCGTGCGGCCCGCGCCGGCGATACCGGCGACGTTGCCGACACCGAACGGAGCGCCGAACTCCCGGTGGCCGCCTGATGTGCGTGCGCCTCTCCTGACCTGCTAGTCTCCTCCTCGCCCCAAAAAACCGTTGACACGGCGTACTGGGGGAGGTAGATTCCAACGGTTGCCTCGAACTGGACAAGTTCGGGCCCAGCAGTTAGTGTCATCTCGCTCTCGTCGGAAATCGAATTTCCGCAGAGCCATTGATTCCCACTCTTCGGATCACGAAGCCGATTAGTTCGGCCGAACTGCTTCTGATAAAGTCGAATCAGCCGAAAGGCAAGGCCACTTCAACGGCCACTGGAATTCAAATTCGAACCGGAAACGGAACGAAATCGAGTCTGGTAAGGTTGGAACCGCCGGAAAGGGAAACGCGAAAGCGAAGAACTGGAAAGCAAAATTGCGAGGCCCGCTTCGACCGGGAATCGGACACGAAAGAGTCTGATAGAGTCGGAAACGCAAGACCGAAGGGAAGCGCCCGGAGAAAAGCCCGATGAGGGTGAGTACAAAGGAAGCGTCCGTTCCTTGAGAACTCAACAGCGTGCCAAAAGTCAACGCCAGATACGTTGATACCCCGACCTGCTTCGGCAGGTTCGAGGTTCCTTTGAAAGTCCTGGCAGACCCACTTGTGGTTCTACCAGGCAATGCACATAGCGAGGACACAGTGAACGGTCGGTCTTATTCCGACTCGACTGTTCCGCTCTCGTGGTGTGATCCCCGATTACGGGAAAACATTCACGGAGAGTTTGATCCTGGCTCAGGACGAACGCTGGCGGCGTGCTTAACACATGCAAGTCGAACGATGAAGCCTTTCGGGGTGGATTAGTGGCGAACGGGTGAGTAACACGTGGGCAATCTGCCCTTCACTCTGGGACAAGCCCTGGAAACGGGGTCTAATACCGGATAATACTTTCTCTCTCATGGGGGAAGGTTAAAAGCTCCGGCGGTGAAGGATGAGCCCGCGGCCTATCAGCTAGTTGGTGGGGTAATGGCCTACCAAGGCGACGACGGGTAGCTTAGCCTGAGAGGGCGACCGGCCACACTGGGACTGAGACACGGCCCAGACTCCTACGGGAGGCAGCAGTGGGGAATATTGCACAATGGGCGAAAGCCTGATGCAGCGACGCCGCGTGAGGGATGACGGCCTTCGGGTTGTAAACCTCTTTCAGCAGGGAAGAAGCGAAAGTGACGGTACCTGCAGAAGAAGCGCCGGCTAACTACGTGCCAGCAGCCGCGGTAATACGTAGGGCGCAAGCGTTGTCCGGAATTATTGGGCGTAAAGAGCTCGTAGGCGGCTTGTTGCGTCGGTTGTGAAAGCCCGGGGCTTAACCCCGGGTCTGCAGTCGATACGGGCAGGCTAGAGTGTGGTAGGGGAGATCGGAATTCCTGGTGTAGCGGTGAAATGCGCAGATATCAGGAGGAACACCGGTGGCGAAGGCGGATCTCTGGGCCATTACTGACGCTGAGGAGCGAAAGCGTGGGGAGCGAACAGGATTAGATACCCTGGTAGTCCACGCCGTAAACGTTGGGAACTAGGTGTTGGCGACATTCCACGTCGTCGGTGCCGCAGCTAACGCATTAAGTTCCCCGCCTGGGGAGTACGGCCGCAAGGCTAAAACTCAAAGGAATTGACGGGGGCCCGCACAAGCAGCGGAGCATGTGGCTTAATTCGACGCAACGCGAAGAACCTTACCAAGGCTTGACATACACCGGAAAGCATCAGAGATGGTGCCCCCCTTGTGGTCGGTGTACAGGTGGTGCATGGCTGTCGTCAGCTCGTGTCGTGAGATGTTGGGTTAAGTCCCGCAACGAGCGCAACCCTTGTTCTGTGTTGCCAGCATGCCCTTCGGGGTGATGGGGACTCACAGGAGACTGCCGGGGTCAACTCGGAGGAAGGTGGGGACGACGTCAAGTCATCATGCCCCTTATGTCTTGGGCTGCACACGTGCTACAATGGCCGGTACAATGAGCTGCGATGCCGCGAGGCGGAGCGAATCTCAAAAAGCCGGTCTCAGTTCGGATTGGGGTCTGCAACTCGACCCCATGAAGTCGGAGTTGCTAGTAATCGCAGATCAGCATTGCTGCGGTGAATACGTTCCCGGGCCTTGTACACACCGCCCGTCACGTCACGAAAGTCGGTAACACCCGAAGCCGGTGGCCCAACCCCTTGTGGGAGGGAGCTGTCGAAGGTGGGACTGGCGATTGGGACGAAGTCGTAACAAGGTAGCCGTACCGGAAGGTGCGGCTGGATCACCTCCTTTCTAAGGAGCATCTAGATTCCGTAAGGAATTCAGAGCCACTACGCTTAGCAAATGTTCGGCGGTGGTCAGCTCATGGGTGGAACGTTGACTATTCGGCACGACAGGTTGTTTTTCACTAGTACTGCTTCGGCGTGGAATGTGGGAAGGGATCGGTCGGGTCGGGCACGCTGTTGGGTATCTGAAGGTACGGCCGTCATGGTCGTCCTTCGGTTGCTTACCCCAGTGCACTCACCTGGTTAAGGGTGGGGTGATGGGTGGCTGGTCGTTGTTTGAGAACTGCACAGTGGACGCGAGCATCTGTGGCCAAGTTTTTAAGGGCGCACGGTGGATGCCTTGGCACCAGGAACCGATGAAGGACGTGGGAGGCCACGATAGGCCCCGGGGAGCTGTCAACCAAGCTTTGATCCGGGGGTGTCCGAATGGGGAAACCCGGCAGTCGTCATGGGCTGTCACCCGCTGCTGAACACATAGGCAGTGTGGAGGGAACGCGGGGAAGTGAAACATCTCAGTACCCGCAGGAAGAGAAAACAACCGTGATTCCGGGAGTAGTGGCGAGCGAAACTGGATCAGGCCAAACCGTATGCGTGTGATACCCGGCAGGGGTTGCGCATGCGGGGTTGTGGGATCTCTTTTTCATAGTCTGCTTACTGTGAGACGAGTCAGAAACCGTTGATGTAGGCGAAGGACATGCGAAAGGTCCGGCGTAGAGGGTAAGACCCCCGTAGCTGAAACATTAACGGCTCGTTTGAGAGACACCCAAGTAGCACGGGGCCCGAGAAATCCCGTGTGAATCTGGCGGGACCACCCGTTAAGCCTAAATATTCCCTGGTGACCGATAGCGGATAGTACCGTGAGGGAATGGTGAAAAGTACCGCGGGAGCGGAGTGAAATAGTACCTGAAACCGTGTGCCTACAAGCCGTGGGAGCGTCGCGCGCCGAGTTTACTCGGTGCGTCGTGACTGCGTGCCTTTTGAAGAATGAGCCTGCGAGTTAGCGGTGTGTAGCGAGGTTAACCCGTGTGGGGAAGCCGTAGCGAAAGCGAGTCCGAATAGGGCGTTTGAGTTGCACGCTCTAGACCCGAAGCGGAGTGATCTAGCCATGGGCAGGTTGAAGCGGAGGTAAGACTTCGTGGAGGACCGAACCCACCAGGGTTGAAAACCTGGGGGATGACCTGTGGTTAGGGGTGAAAGGCCAATCAAACTCCGTGATAGCTGGTTCTCCCCGAAATGCATTTAGGTGCAGCGTCGTGTGTTTCTTGCCGGAGGTAGAGCACTGGATAGGCGATGGGCCCTACCGGGTTACTGACCTTAGCCAAACTCCGAATGCCGGTAAGTGAGAGCACGGCAGTGAGACTGTGGGGGATAAGCTCCATGGTCGAGAGGGAAACAGCCCAGAGCATCGACTAAGGCCCCTAAGCGTACGCTAAGTGGGAAAGGATGTGGAGTCGCAGAGACAACCAGGAGGTTGGCTTAGAAGCAGCCACCCTTGAAAGAGTGCGTAATAGCTCACTGGTCAAGTGATTCCGCGCCGACAATGTAGCGGGGCTCAAGCGTACCGCCGAAGTCGTGTCATTCACACATATAGGGCCAACGCCTGTGTGGATGGGTAGGGGAGCGTCGTGTGCCGGGTGAAGCAGCCGCGGAAGCGAGTTGTGGACGGTTCACGAGTGAGAATGCAGGCATGAGTAGCGATACACACGTGAGAAACGTGTGCGCCGATTGACTAAGGGTTCCTGGGTCAAGCTGATCTGCCCAGGGTAAGTCGGGACCTAAGGCGAGGCCGACAGGCGTAGTCGATGGATAACCGGTTGATATTCCGGTACCCGCTTTGAAACGCCCAGTACTGAATCAGGCGATGCTAAGTCCGTGAAGCTAGCCCGATCTCTTCGGAGTTGAGGGTAGTGGTGGAGCTTAGCGAACCAGACTTGTAGTAGGTAAGCGATGGGGTGACGCAGGAAGGTAGTCCAGCCCGGGCGGTGGTAGTCCCGGGGTAAGGGTGTAGGCCGTGTGGTAGGTAAATCCGTCACACGTTAAGGCTGAGACCTGATGCCGAGCCGATTGTGGTGAAGTGGATGATCCTATGCTGTCGAGAAAAGCCTCTAGCGAGTTTCATGGCGGCCCGTACCCTAAACCGACTCAGGTGGTCAGGTAGAGAATACCGAGGCGTTCGGGTGAACTATGGTTAAGGAACTCGGCAAAATGCCCCCGTAACTTCGGGAGAAGGGGGGCCATCACTGGTGATCGGATTTACTCCGTCAGCTGGGGGTGGCCGCAGAGACCAGCGAGAAGCGACTGTTTACTAAAAACACAGGTCCGTGCGAAGCCGTAAGGCGATGTATACGGACTGACGCCTGCCCGGTGCTGGAACGTTAAGGGGACCGGTTAGCTGACTTTCGGGTCGGCGAAGCTGAGAACTTAAGCGCCAGTAAACGGCGGTGGTAACTATAACCATCCTAAGGTAGCGAAATTCCTTGTCGGGTAAGTTCCGACCTGCACGAATGGCGTAACGACTTCTCGACTGTCTCAACCATAGGCCCGGTGAAATTGCACTACGAGTAAAGATGCTCGTTTCGCGCAGCAGGACGGAAAGACCCCGGGACCTTTACTATAGTTTGATATTGGTGTTCGGTTCGGCTTGTGTAGGATAGGTGGGAGACTTTGAAGCGGCCACGCCAGTGGTTGTGGAGTCGTCGTTGAAATACCACTCTGGTCGTGCTGGATGTCTAACCTGGGTCCGTGATCCGGATCAGGGACAGTGTCTGATGGGTAGTTTAACTGGGGCGGTTGCCTCCTAAAGAGTAACGGAGGCGCCCAAAGGTTCCCTCAGCCTGGTTGGCAATCAGGTGTTGAGTGTAAGTGCACAAGGGAGCTTGACTGTGAGACCGACGGGTCGAGCAGGGACGAAAGTCGGGACTAGTGATCCGGCAGTGGCTTGTGGAAGCGCTGTCGCTCAACGGATAAAAGGTACCCCGGGGATAACAGGCTGATCTTCCCCAAGAGTCCATATCGACGGGATGGTTTGGCACCTCGATGTCGGCTCGTCGCATCCTGGGGCTGGAGTCGGTCCCAAGGGTTGGGCTGTTCGCCCATTAAAGCGGTACGCGAGCTGGGTTTAGAACGTCGTGAGACAGTTCGGTCCCTATCCGCTGTGCGCGTAGGAATATTGAGAAGGGCTGTCCCTAGTACGAGAGGACCGGGACGGACGAACCTCTGGTGTGCCAGTTGTCCTGCCAAGGGCATGGCTGGTTGGCTACGTTCGGAAAGGATAACCGCTGAAAGCATCTAAGCGGGAAGCCTGCTTCGAGATGAGTATTCCCACCTCCTTTGAGGGGTTAAGGCTCCCAGTAGACGACTGGGTTGATAGGCCAGATGTGGAAGCCCGGTAACGGGTGGAGCTGACTGGTACTAATAGGCCGAGGGCTTGTCCTCAGTTGCTCGCGTCCACTGTGTTAGTTCTGAAATAACGAACGGCCGTGTTTTGTTCCGGTGTTGGTTAATTTCATAGTGTTTCGGTGGTCATTGCGTTAGGGAAACGCCCGGTTACATTCCGAACCCGGAAGCTAAGCCTTTCAGCGCCGATGGTACTGCAGGGGGGACCCTGTGGGAGAGTAGGACGCCGCCGAACTCCTTTTAATAGTTGAGCCCCGTGCCCTTGTGGCACGGGGCTTTTCTGCGTTCCCGACCAAAATGGGCTTGATTCCTGACCCCTGACTCCCGATCGGATCCCAGCCCGGCACCTCTGCCGCTTTCCGAAATACCGGGCTCAGGTCCGATCTGTTGGATCCTGTAGCCCGCGGCTACAGACGACCTGCTGCTTTGAGAGCCAGGTAGGCGTCGGCAAGAGCCGGCGCGAGGGTGTCGGGAGTGGCGTCGACTACAACGACTCCGTGCCGTTGGAGCTGATCCGCCGTTCTGCGACGTCGGGCCTTGGCCTGGGCGGCTGCAGCCGCTTCATAGACCGCGTCCACCGTTCCCCTCGCGCCGGCCATCTCCTCGATGTGCGGATCGCTGACAGCCGCCAGCACCACGGTGTGCCGCTGTGTCAGGCGGGACAGCACAGGCAGCAGACCCTCCTCGACGGGGGCCGAGTCGAGACTGGTCAGAAGCACGATCAGGGAACGGCGAGGGGCGTTCGCCAGAGCCATGGCACTGAGGCCGCGCGCATCCGTTTCCACCAGCTCCGGTTCGAGCGGTGCCATGGCATCCACCATGGCCGACAGGACTTCCCCGGATGCCCGGCGCTGAACGCGGGCGCGCAGACGCCGGTCGTAGGCGAGTAGATCGACCCGGTCGCCTGCCCGGGTGGCGAGAGCGGTCAGGAGCAGTGACGCGTCCATCGCGGCGTCGAGCCGAGGGACATCACCGACCCGCCCAGCCGATGTCCGGCCCGTATCGAGCACGACGAGGATGTGACGGTCGCGCTCGGGGCGCCACGTCCGTACAGCGACGGCAGACTGGCGGGCGGTGGCCCGCCAGTCGATCGAGCGGGCGTCATCGCCGGGTACATAGGCGCGAAGACTGTCGAACTCCGTACCCTCGCCACGGGTCAGGACGCTGGTGCGGCCGTCGAGTTCTCGCAGTCTGGCGAGCCGGGACGGCAGGTGCTTGCGACTGGTGAACGGCGGCAGAACCCGGACCGTCCAGTGCAGTTGATGGATGCCCTGGCGCGCCGCGAGACCCAGCGGGCCGTACGAACGGACGGTGATCTGCTCGGCCCGCCGGTCGCCGCGGCGGGTGGGGCGCAGGAACGTGGTGATGCGGCGGCGTTCGCCCGGCGGGACCGTCAGCCTGTGGCGGGACGCCGACTGTTCCGTGCCGGCTTGCCAACTGCTGGGAGGCCAGGCATCACGGAGGTGTGCCCGCAGGCGCCGACGGGAAGGATTGACTACGGTGAGTTGCACTTCTGCGCTGTCACCAAGTCGAACGGTTGTATCACCGGATCGGGTGAACTGGAGTGGACGCACTGGCGCAGCCAGGGCATAGTCGCACAGAATTGCTAGAGACAGTGGGGCGTTGACCGCGAGCATGCCCGTCCAGCTCGGGGCCAGGATGCCTACAGGGAGTGACCCCAGGGCGGCGAGCAGCGCGGTGCGTCCGGTGAGGGCCACGACTCACCGCCTCATCGGGGTACGGGGACTTGGGCGAGGACCGAGGTGATGACGGAGTCGGGGGTGACACCTTCCATTTCCGCCTCGGGCCGGAGCTGGACGCGGTGGCGAAGTGTGGGGAGGGCCAGGGCTTTCACATCGTCCGGAATCACGTAGTCGCGGCCCGTGAGCCAGGCCCAGGCCCGTGCGGTGGAGAGCAGAGCAGTGGCACCTCGGGGTGAGACCCCGAGGGAGAGCGAGGGGGAATCACGCGTGGCACGACAGATGTCTACGACGTAGCCGGCGATCTCGGGGGAGACGCTGGTCCTGGCGACAGCGGCGCGAGCGGCTTCCAGATCGGCCGGTCCCGCGACCGGGCGTATGCCCGCTGCTTTGAGATCTCGGGGGTTGAAGCCGTCGGCGTGGCGGGTCAGGACATCGATCTCGTCCTCCCGGGACGGCAGAGGCACCGTCAGCTTGAGGAGGAAGCGGTCCAACTGGGCTTCGGGGAGCGGGTATGTGCCCTCGTACTCCACCGGGTTCTGGGTTGCCGCGACGAGGAAGGGGTCGGGGAGGAGCCGGGGGGTTCCGTCAACGGTGACCTGCCGCTCTTCCATCGCCTCCAGGAGGGAGGACTGGGTCTTGGGCGGTGTCCGGTTGATCTCGTCGGCGAGCAGAAGGTTGGTGAAGACCGGCCCCTGCTGGAAGGAGAACTCGGCGGTGCGGGCGTCATAGACGAGCGACCCGGTGACATCGCTGGGCATCAGGTCGGGGGTGAACTGGACGCGTTTTGTATCGAGTTCGAGCGATGCCGCGAGGGCACGGACCAAGAGGGTCTTGGCCACGCCCGGCACGCCTTCGAGCAGGACGTGACCTCGGCAGAGCAGTGCGACGACAAGACCGGTGACCGCCGGGTCCTGCCCGACCACGGCCTTGGCGATCTCGGAGCGCAGGGCTTCCAGGGAGGCGCGGGCGGTGTCGTCGCTCCGGTTGGTGTCGGCTGTCCCGGCGGAAACGGGGGGCGGGGCGGTCATGAGGTACGAACCTCCCTTTCGAGGGAGTCGAGTTGGTCTGCCAGAAGGACGAGCGCGGCATCGTCGGAAGGAGCCGGGCCGAAGATCAGTTCTCGAAGGCCGTCGTCGGCCGTGCTGAGGCGGGCGGAGACGGCGGGCAGGAGGGTGGCGGGGGAGTGGGCGTCCTGTGGGGAGACGCCGACGAGAGGGGCGATGCGGGTGCGGGAGGCGTGACGCAGTGCGGTGGCGGCGCGATCACGTGCGTTGGTCTTGCGGTGGAGGCGGGCGCGGCCCTCGGTGGACTCGGAGGCGCGGATGGCCACGGGCAGCCGCTCAGCGATCACGGGGCCCAGGTGACGTGACCGCCAGACGGCGGCGAGTGCGGCGGCGAGTGCGAGTTGCAGGGCGCCCCACAGCCAGCCCGAGGGGATCAGGTCGATGAAACTGCTCTGGCCGCCGGCGCTCTCGTTCCCCGTTCCGCCGTCATCGTGTTCGCCGCCTGTGGCGGAGGGGTCATCGAGCGAAGGGAGGTACCAGATCAGATGCGGTTGGGAGCCGAGGAGTTGAAGGGCCAGCGAGGCATTGCCCTCCTTGTCCAGGCGGTCGTTGTACAGGATGTCGGGAGAGCCGAGAAGGACGGTGTCGCCCGCTGCCGGGTGGCGCAGGAGCAGCAGGGAGGGAAGGCCGTCGGCCGGGTAGCAGGCGAGGGCGTCGAGGCTGTCCGTGGAGTAGCGCAGGCCACCCGTCTCGGCGGTGCCGGCCAGCCGGGCCGCTTCCAGGGGGCAATGAGGGGCCCGAGTGGTCACCGGTGCGGCGGACTGCGCGCGGACACCGGGGGCCAAGGCGCGCACGGAGGGAGGTCCTGCGGCGAGGAGGACGGTCCGGCCGGCGGTGGCGGTGGTTGCCGTGCGGAGGGTGTGCTGCTGGTAGGGCGTCAGCAGGTTGGGTGCGGTGACGAGCAGCGTGGTGTCCGGTCCCGCCGCCGACGTGGCGTCCTTGAGTGTGGTGACGACCCGGACGGAGACGCTGCGGTCCTTGAGGAGTTCGGCGACGGCCCGGCTGCCGTAGCGGTCGGCGGAGCGGGGGTCGAGACGTCCGTGCCGGTCGCCGGAGTGGGTGGCGGCCAGCGCGATTCCGGCGGCGACGAGCACGAGTACGGCGAGCAGCAGTCCTCGTGTGCGGATCCAGACCTGACGAGCGGTCGGGGACGCCGAGGAGGAAGCGGCGGTGGCCACGGTCATCCGGCGGCTCCCGGGAGCGTGCCACTCAGCTGGGGCCTGGTGGATTCGAGCTCCAGGTCCAGGGCGAGCAGGGTCCGGTACGCCTGCTGGTCGGCGGTGCGGCCGCCGTACGTGACGTCGTCGAACTGCCGGGCGGCCGCGTGCAGTCGCGTGGCGTGTGCGGGGAGCGGCCGTCCGGCCTCCGCGGCGGCTTCGTCGGCCGTGCGGCCGGGGCGCGGGTCCAGGAGGGCGCGTTCTTCGAGAGAGCGGACGATGGCGCGCATCCGTTCTTGGACCGCCTGGTTCCAGCGGCCGGCGGCGGCGTGGGTCTCGGCGGCGGTGCGGTGTTCCGCAGCACTGTGGGGACCGCTCTCGAAAAGGCCGTCAGCCGTTCCGGGAGCGCGTTGCGGGGTCCCCAGCCGCCACCGGAGTGCGGCGGCCAGGGCGAGAACGATCAGCGCGAGTACGACCAGCCCCGTCGGACCGCCCAGGGCGGCGCCCGAGGCGGACGAGAGGAGATCACCGACCCAATTCCACAGGTGGTCGAGAGCACGCTGGAGGAAGTTCGGATCGTTCTCGTGGTACGCCGGTTCGGACAGTTCGTGCCGTGCCGCCTCGCGGGCGGGCACCCGTGGGGTGTCCACGGGTATGCCGCCGCCGGCCCGGATCAGCAGCTGTGCGGCCGCCGTGCCGCCCGCCCCCGACACGGCGTCAACTCCTGTTGTCGTAGCCCGGCAGACCGGCTGCCCTGGCGAGTTCGAGGTCGAGTGCCTCGCGCCGGATGCGCTGGTCCACGTAGAGCAGCGCCGTGACTCCTGCGGAGAGCGGGTAGGTGATCGTCGCGACGACCACGTCACCGATTCCGGAGACGATCAGGAACGACCAGCCGAAACCGTTGGCGTCATCGGTGAGGAACGAGCTCATTCCGCCACCGTCCACAGCGATGGCGATGAGGCCGAACGGAATTCCGATCACCACGGCCACGATGAGAGTCAGCAGCCAGGTGAGTGCCAGGATGCCGAAAGTCCGCCACCAGGCGCCCCGGACCAGTTTGGCGGAGCGTCGCATGGAGGCGGTGATCGACTGCCGTTCCAGCATCAGAGCGGGCGAGGCGAGGCAGAAGCGGACCATCAGCCAGGCCAGCACGACACATGCTGCGAGAAGCCCGAGGAAGGCGAGCCCGACACCCGCCGTGTCTCCGATCAGGAAGCCGGGAAGGATCCCGACGGCCATGATGGCCACGGCCATGACAGCGAGCAGGAGTGTCAGGCCCAGCAGCGCGAGCAGCCGGGGCCGGGCCTCGGCCCACGCGTCGGAGAGGGTGACGGGGCGGCCGAGCACCGAGCGGCTGATCACGACGGTCAGCACCGCTGTGGTGAAGATGGTGGCGAGCATGGTGATGAGCAGGGACGGCCCGAGATCCAGCAGGCTGGCCCGGAGCGAGTCGGCTGCCTGTCGCAGGGCCTCCGAGCCCGTGGCGTTCGCGTCGATCGACGGGGGCTCGGGCAGCAGGTAACGCTGTACGAGGATGATCGCGGTCTGCGCGATCACGGAGACGGCGAGTGTGAGGCCGAGGACCGTGCGCCAGTGGGCGCGCATGGTGGAGACCGCGCCGTCCAGGATCTCGCCGACGCCCAGTGGCCGGAGCGGGATGACGCCGGGCCGGTCCGCATGCGGCCGGCCCCTCCCGGGGCCCTGGGGCCGGCCGCCCCAGCCGGGGGCGGGAGGCGGTGCGCCGGGGCCGGTGCCGGGACTGCTCGGTGGGGACCACTGCCCTGCGGGCGGCTGTGTGGAAGACCAGTTTCCCACAGGTCCGCTGCTGTCGACAGGTTCGGAAGGCCGGGGGATCCCCGTCTCCTGGCCGTCGGAGGGGGCAGATCCGGGCGAGGCCCAGCCCGGAGTGTCGTTCATTCGCGCTCCTTAACGGTCCTGCCCGCTCATCGGGGCGGCAGGTTGGCAGCCATCGTGCCACGCGTCGCACCGGTCCGGTCCTGGTGCTCCATCTCCTTCGTACCTTCATTTCCCGGCGGGTCACCGGGCAGACTGGGCGGATGGCTGATCAGGACGCGCAACCGCCGGTGGGCATAGCACCCTCGGCCCTCTCCGTACTTCGCTGGGACGAGCCCCCGGAAGGTCCTGCGGTGGTGCTCCTCGACCAGACGAGGCTGCCCGCGGAGGAAGCCGAGCTGGTGTGCGCCGATGTGCCCGCACTGGTCGAGGCGATCCGGGCCCTGGCGGTGCGGGGAGCGCCGCTGCTGGGCATCGCGGGGGCCTACGGCGTGGCTCTCGCCGCGGTACGGGGGCAGGACGTGCAGGCTGCCGCGGCACTGCTGGAGCGGGCGCGGCCCACCGCGGTGAACCTCGGCTACGGGGTCCGGCGGGCCGCCGGGGTGTACCGGGCGGCGGTCGAGAAGGGGGCAGGCCCGGAGCAGGCGGCGGCCGAGGCGCTGGCGGAGGCCAGGGCCCTGCACCGGGAGGACGCCGAGGCCAGTGGCCGTATGGCGCGGTTCGGGCTCGCCCTCCTGGACGAGCTGCTGCCCGACGGCGGTCACCAGCTGCTGACCCACTGCAATACCGGGGCGCTCGTCTCGGGAGGAGAGGGGACCGCTTTCGCGGTGGCGCTCGGCGCGCACCGGGCCGGCCGGCTGAGGCGGCTGTGGGTCGACGAGACCCGTCCGCTGCTCCAGGGGGCGAGGCTGACCGCGTACGAGGCGGCTCGCAACGGCATGGCGTACAGCGTGCTCACGGACAACGCCGCAGGATCGCTGTTCGCGGCGGGGGAGGTGGACGCCGTACTCATCGGGGCGGACCGCATCGCCGCGGACGGATCAGTGGCCAACAAGGTGGGGAGCTATCCGCTGGCGGTGCTCGCGCAGTATCACCACGTACCGTTCATCGTGGTGGCCCCGACCACGACCGTGGATCTGGACACCGCGGACGGGGCATCGATCACCGTGGAGCAGCGACCGGGGCGAGAGGTGACTGAGGTCACATTTTCTCGGTCCGGGGCGGCCGGCCGGGAAACGGGCGGTGTCGTCGTGGCACCGCAGGGATCCCCGGCGTACAACCCCGCCTTCGACATCACACCGCCGGAGCTGGTCACGGCGATCGTCACGGAGGAGGGCGTAATCTCCCCGGTCACAGGGGTCGGGCTGGCAGAGCTGTGTGCCAGGTCATCGCAGATAACGATTAGCTAATGGGATGATGTCGATTATGAAGGGACGCGTCCTTGTCGTCGATGACGACACCGCACTGGCCGAGATGCTCGGCATTGTGCTGCGTGGTGAGGGATTCGAGCCGTCGTTCGTAGCGGACGGCGACAAGGCACTTGCTGCATTTCGTGAGGCGAAGCCGGACCTGGTTCTCCTGGATCTCATGCTGCCCGGTAGGGACGGCATCGAGGTCTGCAGGCTGATCAGGGCCGAGTCAGGTGTGCCGATCGTCATGCTCACTGCCAAGAGCGACACGGTTGACGTGGTGGTGGGCCTGGAATCCGGGGCCGACGACTACATCGTCAAACCGTTCAAACCTAAGGAGTTGGTTGCCCGGATCAGGGCACGTTTGCGGAGGTCAGAGGAGCCGGCACCGGAGCAGCTCACCATTGGTGATCTGGTCATAGACGTGGCCGGGCACTCGGTGAAGCGGGACGGGCAGTCCATCGCCCTGACCCCGCTGGAGTTCGACCTGCTGGTCGCGCTCGCCCGTAAGCCGTGGCAGGTCTTCACCCGTGAGGTACTGCTTGAGCAGGTGTGGGGATATCGCCATGCCGCCGACACCCGGCTGGTGAACGTGCACGTTCAGCGTCTGCGTTCCAAGGTCGAGAAGGACCCGGAGCGGCCGGAGATCGTGGTGACCGTCCGAGGCGTCGGTTACAAGGCCGGACCGAGCTGACATGTCCCTGGGTAGCGCTGCTCCGAAGCCCGGGGAGCCGGGAGTCCGTGCGGAGCGGGCTGCCGGTTCAGGGCACACACCGTCTCACGTCGGGCTCTTCCTGCAGGGCGGCCGGTTGTTCCAGAACCGGGCGCCCGGCGGGCCGGTGCCCCGACTGCTGATGCGCTGGGTGCGGCGTCCGCTGCTGCCGGCCGTGCGGCTGTGGCGGCGCAACCTTCAGCTGCGGGTCGTCGCGGGCACGCTGCTCATGTCGCTCGGTGTGGTGCTGCTGCTGGGCCTGGTCGTGATCGGCCAGGTGCGCAACGGATTGCTGGACGCGAAGGGCAAGGCGGCCCAGACCCAGGCCGCGGGCGGGTTCGCGGCCGCCCAGGAGAAGGCGAACGCACCGCTCACCCCCACTCCCGGGCAGGGCGGCGACGCCGCGGACGGCACCACGGCCAACAACTCCTGGCGGACCGAGCTGGTCGACCAGCTCGCCAGTGGCGGGAAGAACGCCTTCAACGTCGTGGCGCTCAGCGCCGACGAGGGCTCCCGCGCGCCCCGCGGCTCCGGCGGCGTCGAGGCCGCGAGCATCCCGCAGAGCCTCCGTGAGTCCGTGAACAAGGGCCCCGGAGCGTTCCAGACGTACTCCCTGATCCGGTACGCGAACGGGCAGGATTCGCAGCCCGGTCTCGTCGTCGGCAAACGGCTGTACGACATCGACCGCAACCCCTACCAGCTCTACTACCTCTTCCCGCTGACGCAGGAGGAGAAGTCGCTGACCCTGGTCAAGGGCACGCTGGCCACCGCAGGTCTGTTCGTGGTCGTGCTGCTCGGGGCCATCGCCTGGTTCGTGGTGCGCCAGGTCGTCACCCCCGTACGAATGGCGGCCGGGATCGCTGAACGGCTCTCGGCCGGGCGGCTCCAGGAGCGGATGAAGGTCACCGGCGAGGACGACATCGCCCGGCTCGGCGAGGCCTTCAACAAGATGGCGCAGAACCTTCAGCTGAAGATCCAGCAGCTGGAGGAGCTCTCGCGGATGCAGCGGCGGTTCGTCTCTGACGTGTCGCACGAGCTGCGCACCCCCCTGACGACGGTACGGATGGCCGCCGATGTCATCCATGAGGCACGCGTCGACTTCGACCCCGTCACGGCTCGCTCCGCGGAGCTGCTCGGTGATCAGCTGGACCGTTTCGAGTCGCTGCTCTCCGATCTGCTGGAGATCAGCCGGTTCGACGCCGGGGCCGCGGCGCTGGAGGCCGAGCCGACAGACCTGCGGCAGGTCGTGCGGCGGGTGATCGGCGGTGCCGAGCCACTGGCCGAGCGCAAGGGCACCCGGATCCGGGTGGTCGGTGACGAGCAGCCGGTGATAGCGGAGGCCGATGCGCGTCGCGTCGAGCGGGTCCTGCGCAATCTGGTCGTCAACGCCGTCGAGCACGGTGAGGGCCGCGATGTCGTGGTGCGGATGGGGGTGGCCGGTGGAGCGGTCGCCGTGGCCGTCCGGGACTACGGGGTGGGCCTGAAGCCCGGCGAGGCGACCCGGGTGTTCAACCGTTTCTGGCGGGCCGACCCGGCCCGCGCACGGACGACCGGCGGCACCGGACTGGGGCTGTCGATCGCCGTCGAGGACGCCCGGCTGCACGGCGGCTGGCTGCAGGCCTGGGGCGAACCCGGCGGCGGCTCGCAGTTCCGGCTGACCCTGCCGCGCACGGCGGACGAGCCGCTGCGTGGTTCACCGATACCGCTGGAGCCCGAGGACTCGCGGCGCAACCGGGAGAGCCGGGAGCGGGCCGCGGCGGCGCCCGCACAGGCCGCGGGCAGCGAGCACCGGCTGCTCGCGGTGCCCTCCCAGACGGCGTCGGGTACGGACCGCTCACCGCTGCCGGTGCCCGCCCGCGCCCCCGCGACCGCCCGGACCGCACCGGTCTCGGTACACCCGGCCGCGCTGCCGGGCAACGGCGCACGGGTGGTGCCGCGCCCCGCAGGGGAGCGCACCGGCGCCAACGACTCTCCGGGGCAGGATTCCGGGCGGGAGGACACGACTCGTGGGCACTGACCGTCATCAGGGCGGCCGCGGACGCGCGGCGGAGCTGACCGTGCTGCTGGGATGCGGCGCGCTGCTGCTCACCGCATGCGGCTCGATGCCCGTCACCGGGGACGTCAAGGCGGTGGACGCCTCCCAGCCCGGCGATTCCCAGGTGCAGGTGTACGCGGTCGCACCACGTGACGGTGCCACGCCCAACGAGGTGGTCGACGGTTTCCTGGAGTCGATGACCAGCGACGACTCCGATTTCCGGACGACGCGCAAATACCTCACGCCGGAGGCGTCGAAGTCCTGGAAGCCGAGTGCGCTCACCACCGTGCTGGCCAAGGCGCCGAACCGGAGCGACCGCCCGGTCCACGAGAGCGACCGCTCCACCACCGAGGTCAGCTACACCTTGTCCGGCGAGAAGGTGGCGACGGTCGACGAGCAGAACGCGTACCAGCCGCTGGCCCCGGCGGACTACTCCGGCGCCCTCCATCTGGTGCGGCGGAAGGGGCCGAACGGCAAGGAGTGGCGCATCGACACGGTGCCCGACGGCCTGGTGCTCGGGCAGTCGGACTTCAAGCGGCTCTACCGCTCCGTCAACAAGTTCTACTTCGCCACCGGGCTGTCCGAGGCGGAGTCCACACTCGTCGCCGACCCCGTCTACATCCGTAACCGGACGGACCCCACCACCGGGATGGACACCGTCACACAGGCGGTCCGCAGCCTCCTGGGGGGCCCGACCGACTGGCTGCGGCCGGTGGTCAGATCGCGCTTCCCGGCCGGGACGAAGCTGCGGAAGGACGTCGTCTCGCTGACGCCCGACGACCGCAACGTACTGAAGGTCCCGCTCGACAAGAAGGCGGACGGGGCAGGCCAGCGCTCCTGCCGGATGATGGCGTCGCAGGTGCTCTTCACCCTCCGGGACCTGACCTCGGCCCGGGTCGAGCAGGTGGAGCTCCAGCGCTCGGACGGTTCGACGTTGTGCGTGCTCGGCTCCGACCAGGCGGAGGAGTACGCCCCCGACGGTTCCTCCGGCGGGCCCGACAGCCAGTACTTCGTCGATGCCAAGGGGCATGTGCAGCGCATCCCGGGGAGCACCCGGGGCAGCGGGGAACCGGAGCCGGTGCCCGGACCGTTCGGCGCGGGCACGGCGCGGGTGAGCGAGGTCGGCGTGGCCCGGGACGAGCAGCTGGCGGCGGCGCTCTCACAGCATCGCGACGCGCTCTACGTGGCTTCCATCACCGAGGACGGCCAGCTGCCGGCCCCGGCGGTGACGAGCGGGGCCAGCGGCGCCGACAACCGCCTGACGGCCCCCAGCTGGGACGGCAGGGGCGACCTCTGGGTCGCCGACCGGAACCCGGACAATCCCCGGCTGCTGCGGCTGGCCGGTGGCGCGGGCAAGCCGCAGGAGGTCACGGTGCCCAGTCTGAACGGCAGCCGGATCAAGGGGCTGCGGCTGTCCTCGGACGGAGTGCGCATCGCGCTGCTGCTGACGAGTGACGGCCACACGACGCTCAAGATCGGCCGGATCGAGCGCCGCGGACCGCAGGACAAGCAGCAGGTCTCCGTGGTGGATCTGCGGCAGGCGGCCCCGCAGCTGGCGGATGTGACCGCGATGTCGTGGTCGGGCGGCAGCCGCCTCGTGGTGGTCGGCAAGGAGCAGGGCGGCGTGCAGCAGGTCCGCTATGTGCAGGCGGACGGCTCGACACCGTCCTCCGGTGTGCTCCCCGGGGTGAACCAGGTGCGGGCGATCGCCGCGGCGGACGACGAGCAGTTGCCGCTGATGGCGGACACCCAGGGCGACGGAATAGTGAAGCTGCTGCCCGGGGACAACTGGCAGACGGTCCTCAAGGAGGGCTCGGCGCTGGTCTACCCGGGCTGACGCCGATAGCGCGCGAGCCCCTCGGCGCGGGGCCCGTCCGCCGGTCCCGGGAGGTTTTCCACAGGGGTGGTCCGACGGCCCCGGCGGGGGCACAGTGGAGACATGCGCGGGTGGTGGCGGGAGATCACCGGACTGGTCCTGCCGGTGGCCTGTGGGGGCTGCGGCAGACCGCGGACCGAGCTGTGCGAGGAGTGCGCCGCCCAGCTCCACGGTGCACCGCCGCGCCGAGTGCGCCCCGATCCCGAGCCGGCCGGTCTGCCCGCCGTGCTTGCCGCCGCCTGCTACGAGAACGCGGTACGTGCGCTGCTCCTGGCCCACAAGGAGCGGGGCGTGCTCGGCCTGGCGGGGGCGCTCGGCAAGGCGCTGGCGGGTGCGGTGAGGGCCGGAGCGGGCCCGCCGCCGCTTCCCGGACCGCTGCTGCTCGTGCCGGTCCCCTCGTCGCGCCGGGCCGTGGCGGCGCGCGGGCATGATCCGACGCGCCGGATCGCGCTGGCGGCCGCGGCGGAACTGCGGCGCGCGGGCACCCCGGCCTCGGTGGCGGCGGTGCTGCGGCAGCGGCGTCGGGTGGCCGACCAGTCGGGGCTCGGCGCCGGGGACCGCCGGGTGAACCTGGCGGGGGCGCTGCAGGTGGTGCCCGGAGGCGGGCGGCTGCTGGGCACCGGGCGGGTGGTGCTGGTCGACGACCTGCTCACCACGGGCGCCTCGCTGGCCGAGGCGGCACGCGCGATCGACCGGGCGGCAGGGCCGGAACGCACGGGTTCCGGGGTGCGCCGGGCGGCCGTCGTCGCAGTATCTCCGTCCGCCTTCGAAATAAACCGGAACTGGAACTGAACTTGCATCGTTGCAGGTAGTGAGTGGGTAAAAAGACCTGAACGGAGGTACGTGCGAGTAGCGGGTGCCGACAGGCGGCCGAGCAGGCTATGTTCGGTTGTGAGGAATGGTGAATGCCAGACCTCGGCGAATGCACTACCAGGTTTCGGGCAGGTGACCCACCAGCAGTTCAGAACCGGAAATTCGGTGGGGTGCAGACCTCGCCGCCGGGGGAGGAGGAGGTGGAACCCACCGAGTCCGCGGCTCCGGTTACCACCGGGGCCTGGTGCAAAAGGGAGATGCTCCGCCACCGAGCGGAGCGATCCGGGAACGGAGTTCTGCGTGGACATCGTCGTCAAGGGCCGCAAGACCGAGGTGCCCGAGCGGTTCCGCAAGCACGTGGCCGAGAAGCTGAAGCTGGACAAGATCCAGAAGTTCGACGGCAAGGTGATCAGCCTCGACGTGGAGGTGTCCAAGGAGCCGAATCCCCGTCAGGCCGACCGTTCCGACCGGGTGGAGATCACGCTCCGCTCGCGTGGACCGGTCATCAGGGCGGAAGCGGCCGCAGGCGACCCGTACGCAGCGCTGGACCTGGCCACCGGCAAGCTGGAGGCCAGGCTGCGCAAGCAGCACGACAAGCGCTACAGCCGTCGTGGCTCGGGCCGCACCCCGGCCGCCGAGGTCGGTGAAGTAGTACCGGAAGCGGCTTCGTTCAACGGCGACGGCGAGCTGATCGCCGACGAAGGTGCGAAGCCCGTGCCCACCACCAGGATCGGCTCGCTTGAGGTGCAGGGCGAAGGACCGCTGGTGATGCGCGAGAAGACGCATGTCGCGGCACCCATGTCGCTCGACCAAGCGCTGTACGAGATGGAGTTGGTCGGACACGACTTCTATCTGTTCGTCGATTCCGACACGAAGGAACCGAGTGTCGTCTACCGGCGGCACGCGTACGACTACGGCGTCATCCACCTGAGGACCGACCCGCTGGCCGCCGACGAGGCGGGCGGCGCGGGTGGGGCGCTCGGTGGCTGACAGCACCAATCCGTGGTGCCCCTGGAGCGCCATGTGCGCCCCCAGGGGCACCGGCGTGCGACCACTGGATCACCGCTCTGACGTCCAGGCATGAAATCATGGCGGCCCAAGCCAATCTGTGCTGTGTGAACTGCCGTTGGCGGAGAGTTTGTGAACTTCAGGCCGTGGCCTTCAGGGGGAGGAACGATGGCGGACACCTTCGGGCCCGTGCGCGATGCGAATGATGCCGACGCTGCTTCCGGTGTCCGCACCGGAACGGACGATGACGGCGGTTCGGGCAAGGAACCGATCAGGGTCCTCGTGGTCGACGATCACGCCCTCTTCCGCAGAGGGCTGGAGATCGTCCTCGCTCAGGAGGAGGACATCCAGGTCGTCGGTGAGGCCGGGGACGGGGCGGAAGCCGTGGACAAGGCGGCCGATCTGCTGCCCGACATCGTGCTGATGGATGTACGGATGCCCAAACGCGGCGGCATCGAGGCCTGCACCGCCATCAAGGAGGTGGCCCCCAGCGCGAAGATCATCATGCTGACGATCAGCGACGAGGAGGCCGACCTCTACGACGCCATCAAGGCGGGCGCCACCGGCTACCTCCTCAAGGAGATCTCCACGGACGAGGTCGCCACGGCGATCCGTGCGGTGGCGGACGGGCAGTCCCAGATCAGCCCGTCCATGGCGTCGAAACTGCTCACCGAGTTCAAGTCGATGATTCAGCGGACCGACGAACGCCGGCTGGTACCGGCGCCCCGGCTCACCGAGCGTGAGCTCGAAGTCCTCAAACTGGTCGCCACGGGCATGAACAATCGCGATATCGCGAAGGAACTCTTCATTTCCGAGAACACCGTGAAGAACCACGTCCGCAACATTCTGGAGAAGCTCCAGCTGCACTCCCGGATGGAAGCCGTGGTCTACGCCATGCGAGAGAAAATCCTTGAGATCAGGTGACCGGGCCGGGTAAAGGCCTGGGAATGCCTGGAGCTATGCCAGAAGGCGGGCGATTTCCCGGGTGAGCGGTCCGCGCAGCTCCGGTGCGTCGACCCGCTCCAGGCGGACATCCGTGCAGTCGACCCAGGAGGCCGCCTCGACCAGCGCCTCCGCCATCGGCGGCACGGCCTTCGGCCCCGCCAGGGATACCTGCCGGGCGACCAGCGTCGTCCCCTCGCGCGCCGGGTCGACCCGGCCCTGGAGCCTGCCGCCCGCCAGCAGGGGCATCGCGAAGTAGCCGTGGACCCGCTTGGGCTTGGGGACGTAGGCCTCCAGCCGGTGGGTGAAGGCGAAGATCCGCTCGGTGCGCGCCCGCTCCCAGACCAGCGAGTCGAACGGCGACAGCAGCGTCGTACGGTGCCGGCCGCGCGGCTCGGAGGCCAGCGCCGCCGGATCGGCCCAGGCCGGCTTCGTCCAGCCCCGCACCGCCACCGGCACCAGGCCGGAGTCCGCGACCACCGCGTCGAACTGCTCCGCCTTGAGCCGGTGGTAGTCGGCGATGTCCGCGCGGGTGCCCACACCCAGTGACTGCCCGGCGAGCGCCACCAGCCGGCGCACGCACTCCGCGTCGTCCAGATCGTCGTGGAGCACGGAGGCGGGCAGGGCGCGCTCCGCGAGGTCGTAGACCCGCTTCCAGCCGCGCCGCTCCGTGCACACCACCTCGCCGTACATCAGGGCCCGCTCGACGGCGACCTTCGAGGCGGACCAGTCCCACCACTCACCGCCGTTGTTCGCACCGCCCAGCTCCGTGGCCGTCAGCGGTCCCTCGGCGCGCAACTGCTTGATGACCGTCTCGTACGCGCCGTCCGGCAGGTCGTGGTGCCACTGCGGGCGCGCGCGGTAGGCGCGGCGGCGGAAGGCGAAGTGCGGCCACTCCTCGACCGGCAGGACGCACGCCGCGTGCGACCAGTACTCGAAGGCGCGGCCGCCCGACCAGTACGCCTCCTCGACCGGGCGCCGGCCGACCGCGCCGAGGCGGGCGTACGGAATCAGCTCGTGCGACCGCGCGAGCACCGAGATCGTGTCGAGCTGGACGGCGCCGAGATGCCGCAGCACGCCCGGCACCCCGGCCCGGCGGTCCGGAGCGCCCAGGAAGCCCTGGGCGCGCAGGGCGATCCTGCGGGCCTGATCGGCGGAGAGTTCGACTGCGGGAGGCTGCACAGGCGTCATGCCTCGAACCCTAGAGGGCGGCACTGACACTCCGGCCCGGCCTTCGCCCCGCTCACGGGCGGACGGGGGTGCTCGCCGGAAGGTAGGCGCAGGTCCCCGGCAGCCCGAGGTCGGACGGGAGCAGCGCGCCGGTCCACGTATCGCGTCGCACCCCCTTGTTGAGCAGTCCCGAGCGCTGATCGCCCTCCATGACGAAGCCGGCCCGCAGCGCCACGGCCCGTGAGGGGACGTTGCCCGTCTCGGCCCGCCACTCCAGCCGGTCCCCGCCGAGCGCGGTGAAGGTCCAGTGGGCGGCGCGGCGGACCGCTTCCGTCATGTAGCCGCGGCCGCGATGCTCCCCGGCGGCCCAGAAACCCACCTCGTAGGTGCCCGGCTGGTTGCCTCGGTTGAGGCCGAGCGCACCGGTCAGCGCCCCGCCGTCACGCAGCACGACGGCGAAGTTGTACATGGAGTCGTCCTGCCAGCCGGCGGGCGAGAGCCGGCCGGTGAAGAGCTCCGCGTCACTGCGGCCGTACGGCGAGGGGACGACCGTCCAGCGCTGGATGTCGGGGTCCTGACAGGCGGCGTACACCTCGGCCGCGTCGCCCGGGGCGAAGGGGCGCAGCAGCAGACGGTCGGTGGTGAGGGTGATCGGTTCCATGTACGGATTCTGCTGACCGGCCGGGGCGGAGGGCGAGCACTTTTCGCCCTTCCCGGCACCTTCGGCGCCCTTCGTCCGTTGATCCGGGAGGGCACTGCGAGCTCAAGGCAGTGGCAGCCCTCCCGGCGCGGCGGGGTCCTCGCTTACGATGGCCGTTGCGGTGGGGCCCACCTGCCGTGCCCGTGCCAGAGTCCATAACACGACCCAGTGCCAGGCCCGACCGGCAAGGAGACCAGCCTCAGTGTCCGTCTTCAACAAGCTCATGCGTGCAGGCGAAGGCAAGATCCTGCGCAAACTGCACCGCATCGCGGACCAGGTCAGCTCCATCGAAGAGGACTTCGTCAACCTCTCCGACGCCGAGCTGCGGGCGCTCACCGACGAGTACAAGGAACGGTACGCGGACGGCGAGAGCCTGGACGACCTGCTTCCCGAAGCATTCGCGACCGTCCGTGAGGCCGCCAAGCGAGTCCTCGGACAGCGCCACTACGACGTTCAGATGATGGGCGGCGCAGCCCTGCACCTCGGCTATGTGGCCGAGATGAAGACCGGTGAGGGCAAGACCCTGGTCGGCACGCTGCCCGCGTATCTCAACGCGCTCTCCGGCAAGGGCGTGCACCTGATCACGGTCAACGACTATCTGGCCGAGCGTGACTCGGAGATGATGGGCCGGGTCCACAAGTTCCTCGGGCTGAGTGTCGGCTGCATCATCGCCAACATGACTCCGGCCCAGCGCCGCGAGCAGTACGGCTGCGACATCACGTACGGCACGAACAACGAGTTCGGTTTCGACTACCTCCGCGACAACATGGCGTGGTCGCAGGACGAGCTCGTCCAGCGCGGTCACAACTTCGCGATCGTCGACGAGGTCGACTCGATCCTGGTCGACGAGGCCCGTACGCCGCTGATCATCTCCGGCCCCGCCGACCAGGCCACCAAGTGGTACGGCGACTTCGCCAAGCTGGTCACCCGGCTCACCAAGGGTGAGGCGGGCAACCCGCTCAAGGGCATCGAGGAGACCGGCGACTACGAGGTCGACGAGAAGAAGCGGACCGTCGCGATCCACGAGCCCGGTGTCGCGAAGGTGGAGGACTGGCTCGGCATCGAGAACCTCTACGAGTCGGTGAACACCCCCCTCGTCGGGTACCTCAACAACGCGATCAAGGCCAAGGAACTCTTCAAGAAGGACAAGGACTACGTCGTCATCGACGGCGAAGTCATGATCGTCGACGAGCACACCGGCCGTATCCTCGCCGGCCGCCGCTACAACGAGGGCATGCACCAGGCGATCGAGGCGAAGGAAGGGGTGGACATCAAGGACGAGAACCAGACCCTCGCCACGATCACCCTGCAGAACTTCTTCCGCCTCTACGGCAAGCTCTCCGGCATGACCGGTACGGCGATGACCGAGGCCGCCGAGTTCCACCAGATCTACAAGCTCGGCGTGGTGCCGATCCCGACCAACCGGCCGATGGTCCGGGCCGACCAGTCGGACCTGATCTACCGCACCGAGGTCGCGAAGTTCGCCGCCGTCGTCGACGACATCGCGGAGAAGCACGAGAAGGGCCAGCCGATCCTGGTCGGCACCACCTCGGTCGAGAAGTCCGAGTACCTCTCGCAGCAGCTCTCCAAGCGCGGTGTGCAGCACGAGGTCCTCAACGCCAAGCAGCACGACCGGGAGGCGCCGATCATCGCGCAGGCCGGCCGCAAGGGCGCCGTCACCGTCGCGACGAACATGGCCGGCCGCGGTACGGACATCAAGCTGGGCGGCAACCCCGACGACCTGGCGGAGGCGGATCTGCGTCAGCGCGGACTCGACCCGGTGGAGCACGTCGAGGAGTGGGCGGCCGCGCTGCCGGCGGCGCTGGAGAAGGCCGAGCAGGCGGTGAAGGCCGAGCACGACGAGGTCAAGGACCTCGGCGGGCTCTACGTCCTGGGCACCGAGCGGCACGAGTCGCGCCGTATCGACAACCAGTTGCGCGGTCGTTCCGGCCGTCAGGGCGACCCGGGCGAGTCCCGCTTCTACCTGTCGCTGGGCGACGACCTGATGCGCCTGTTCAAGGCGCAGATGGTCGAGCGGGTGATGTCTATGGCCAATGTGCCGGACGACGTCCCGATCGAGAACAAGATGGTGACGCGGGCGATCGCCTCGGCCCAGTCGCAGGTCGAGCAGCAGAACTTCGAGACGCGTAAGAACGTCCTGAAGTACGACGAGGTGCTCAACCGGCAGCGCGAGGTCATCTACGGCGAGCGGCGCCGGGTGCTGGAGGGCGAGGACCTCCAGGACCAGATCCGTCACTTCATGGACGACACGATCGACGACTACATCCGCCAGGAGACGGCGGAGGGTTTCGCGGAGGAGTGGGACCTGGACCGGCTGTGGGGCGCGTTCAAGCAGCTCTACCCGGTGAAGGTGACGGTCGTCGAGCTGGAGGAGGCCGCCGGGGATCTCGCCGGGGTCACCGCCGAGTTCATCGCGGAGTCCGTCAAGGACGACATCCACGAGCAGTACGACGAGCGTGAGAAGACGCTCGGCTCCGACATCATGCGCGAGCTGGAGCGGCGCGTGGTGCTGTCCGTGCTGGACCGCAAGTGGCGTGAGCACCTCTACGAGATGGACTATCTCCAGGAGGGCATCGGGCTGCGGGCCATGGCGCAGAAGGACCCGCTGGTCGAGTACCAGCGCGAGGGCTTCGACATGTTCAACGCCATGATGGAGGGCATCAAGGAGGAGTCCGTCGGCTACCTGTTCAACCTGGAGGTCCAGGTCGAGCAGCAGGTCGAGGAGGTGCCGGTGCAGGACGCGGCGGCGACCTCGCTGACCAAGGAGGACGCCGTTCCGGCGGCGCGTCCGGAGATCCGGGCGAAGGGGCTCGACGCTCCGCAGCGTCCCGACCGGCTGCACTTCTCCGCTCCCACGGTGGACGGTGAGGGCGGTGTCGTCGAGGGCGACTTCTCCAACGTCGACGGTGACGCGGTCGGTGCGGGTGCGGGGGCCGGGGGTGAGTCCGACGGGCTTACTCGGGCTGAGCGGCGCAAGGCGCAGAAGAGTGGTGGGAGTGGGCGGCGCCGCAAGAAGTAGCGCGCGCTGATCGCTTCGATCTGGATTACGGCCGGGGCCGGGCACCGTTTGGGTGCCCGGCCCCGGCCGTTCTGTCTGGTGGTGGTGGCTGCGGTGGTGGGGTGGGTGGGGCGCCTGCGGCGGGCCTCGTCCCCTCCCCGCCCCTTCCCGAAACCGGGGCTCCGCCCCGGACCCCGCGCCTCAAACGCCGGCGGGGCTGGATGGGGCGGAGGGGCTGGGTGTGGGGTGGAGGGGTGGGTAGAGGCCGGAGGGCCGGGGCGGCGGGGGAGTTAGGGGAGGACTGTGGAAGGTGGGTGCGTGGGTCTGTGTGGGCTTGTGAGGGCTTTGCGGTGGTGCGGGTGTGGGATTCGGTGGTGAGGGCTGCGATCGGGCTCGTACGGGCCGGTGGTGGGGTCCTCTCGTCACGGGCGGCGGGCGGGGGCGCTGCCCAGTTCCACCGCGGCGCAGCGCCAGCGGAGGTCGGGGCCCTGTTCCAGGCGGAAGGCCATGGCCCGGACCTGTTCGCCCGCCGCGATGCTCGCGCAGGCCTCCACCACCCCTGGGGCCGGCTGGGCGCCCCGGCACATGCGGATCACCGGGCGGGCGCCATGGCTCCTGAGGGGTGTGGCGGGGGCCAGTTCGGCCAGCTGGTCGTAGGCCTCGCCGATGGTGTGGCCGAGCATCCAGTGGACGGGGCGCTGGCCGCTGAGGACGGCCAGGAGGCGTTCCGCGAACCACTGGTGGGGGCGGACGCGCCGGGGTGTCCGGAGGCGTTGCGAGGGGACGGTCTCGGGCCTGCGTGCGTCGTGCCGTCCGGCGGGCCGGGTCCTGTTCATGGTCACTGCTCATCGCCCCCGTGCTTCAGAGGCCCGGCAAATACCGGGCGGTAACTTCTGCTGTGGACCTTCTACGGGGGCGGCGGACCGGCCGCAAGCCTCCGAGGGCGCGGGGCAGCGGGCCCGGAATTCACCTATCCGGGTGGCGGACCCGGTACGGAGCGGGGAGCGGGGACGGGGCGGGCAGGGTGAGTGGCGGTCGCCGGGTGGACGGGGCGGGGGCCGTACAGGTAACCCCAAAGGGGGACGCCGCACGTATCCTGAGGGCGTCTCCGACTACGAAAGCGGCCAAGCCATGCGCGTGTACGTCCCCCTGACCCTCTCCGGTCTCGCAGCGGCGCACCGGGCGGGCGAACTGGGCCCCGGCCCGCTCACCGCCTACGCGGTGACCCCCGGTCTGCGCGAGTGGTACGTCTCCGACGACATCGAGGAGCTGGAGTACGCGGCGCTCAACCGGGCCGCGTCCGCCTCGCTGCGGCTGATCGCCGGGGACCCGGGCGCCGCCCGCCGCCGCGTCGTCGTCGCGGTCGACGTACCGGACGGGGACGCGGTCGCCGACCCGGATCACATCCTGGACGCCTCCTCGCTCGGCGAGGTCACGATCGCCCCCGCGGTGGCGCTGGCGAAGGCGGCCGCGGTGCACGTCGACTCGGACGAGGCCGACAAGGACGTCACGGCGGCCGCGGCCGCGCTGGGAGCGGCGGACCTCGGTGACGACGACGCCCAGTTCACCGTGGACGGCGCGGAGGACCACGAGCTGCTGTGGTTCGGGATCCAGGAGATTCCCAACCTGATCGGCTGAGCCGAGCCGAGCGGGAGGCCGCAGGGCCGCTGCTTCGCCGGTTGTCGGTGGCTACGGGTATTTTTCTTGGCATGGGGACGCAGGGGAAATACCGCACACATCTGGTCTGGGACTGGAACGGCACACTGCTCGACGACAATCTCGCGGTCGTCGGCGCGACCAACGCCGCCTTCGGGGAGGTCGGCGTGGCGCCGATCACCCTGGAGCAGTACCGGGAGATGTACTGCATACCGATACCCCGGTTCTACGAACGGCTGATGGGCCGGCTGCCCACCGAGGCCGAGTGGGACCGGATGGATCTTGTCTTCCACCGCCACTACACCGAGCAGCGCGGCGGCTGCGGGCTGACGGCGGGGGCCGCGGAGCTGCTCTCGCAGTGGCAGCAGGCCGGCCGGAGCCAGTCCCTGCTGAGCATGTACGGCCACGACGAGCTGGTCCCCGTGGTGCGGGGATACGGCATAGAGCCGCGTTTCGTGCGCGTCGACGGCCGCACCGGGCGCTCCGGCGGCAGCAAGGCGCAGCACATGGAGCGGCATTTCGCGGCACTGGGCGGGATATCTCCGGAGCACGCGGTGATCATCGGTGACGCGGTGGACGACGCGGTGGCCGCCGCCCACGTCGGTGCGAGAGCGGTGCTCTACACCGGCGGTTCGCACAGCCGGACCAGCTTGGAGGCGGCCGGGGTGCCCGTCGTGGACACCCTGGCCGAAGCGGCGGCCCTGGCCGAGCGGCTCGTCGCGTAGGAGCCCACGGGAGCGGCGGCAGGACCGGTGGCAGGAGCGGCGGCGACGCCCGCGCGGCCCGTCGTCAGGCGACCGGGGCCTTCGCGCGGAGCACGGTCAGGAACTCACGCATCCAGGCCGAGTGGTCCGGCCAGGCGCGGGACGACACCAGGGTGCCGTCCACCACGACCTCGGTGTCCTGGAAGGCGGCTCCGGCCGACTCCATGTCCGGTTCCAGCGCGGGATAGGCCGTGACCCGGCGGTCCTTCAGCGCGCCCGCCGCGGCCGTCATCAGCGGGCCGTGGCAGATCTGGGCCACCGGGCGGTCCGTGTCGAAGAAGGCCTTGAGGATCTCGCGCAGCCGGGCGTCGTTGCGGAGGTACTCGGGAGCGCGCCCGCCCGGGACGACCACGGCGACGTAGTCGTCCGGGTCGACGTCCGCGAAGGCCAGGTCGGCGGGCCAGGTGTAGCCGGGCTTCTCCGTGTACGTGTCGAAACCGGGCTCGAAGTCGTGCACCACGAAGCGGAGCGTCTTGCGGGTGGGGGCGGCGATGTGGACCTCGTAGCCCTCCTTGCGCAGCCGCTGGTACGGGTAGAGGACTTCGAGGGACTCGGCGGCGTCGCCGGTGACGATGAGGATCTTCGGTGCCATGGCGGGGCTCCCACGGTTCGTCGGCCTGTTCCGGATGCCTGTTCCGGATACCGGTGCCGGACGCCTCTTCGGGCTACCGGCTCCGGCTACCAGAGTGCGACTCACCGGCTCGACGCGCTGTCCAGAGTGTCAAAGTCTGGGGCTTTCTTTTGTACACATCCGGCTCGTGACGGTTACCGGGCCGGGGGAGATAGCCTGGACCCCGTGATCAGCGCGATAGCCCTCGGGGGCTGTGAAGCCCCCGGCCTTCGCCCGGAGTGCCACAGCACCCGGGCCCCGACTGATCCCCTCGGCCCGGCCCGACTGCCAAAAATGGCCAATAAGGTCCCGGGCGTCTCTCATAGCGGCATAGCGTCGACTCAGACCGGAAACCCCGTGTCGTGGCGGTACGTCGTCTTTTTCACCTACGTCACGCAACGGCGCGCGACAGGAGCCAGAGGACATGCAGACCAAGCTGGACGAAGCCAAGGCCGAGCTGCTCGCACGGGCCGCCAAGGTAGCTGACAACAGCCCAGGTGGTGGTGTCGGTGGCCCGGGGGGTTCCCCCCGGGTGCACGTCGCGGCCACCGGGGCCGACAACGGCGACGGGGCCGGGCAGGAGCGTCCGGGCCAGGACGCACTGCTCGCCTACCTCCAGCGCTACTACCTCCACACCGCTCCGGAGGACATCGGCGGCCGGGACCCGGTCGACGTCTTCGGCGCCGCCTCCTCGCACTACCGGCTGGCGGAGAACCGCCCGCAGGGCACGGCGAACGTCCGGGTGCACACCCCGACCGTCGAGGAGAACGGCTGGACGTGCACGCACACCGTCGTCGAGGTCGTCACGGACGACATGCCGTTCCTGGTCGACTCCGTCACCAATGAGCTGTCCCGCCAGGGGCGCGGCATCCACGTCGTGATCCACCCGCAGGTCATCGTCCGCCGCGATGTGGCCGGCAAGCTGATCGAGGTCCTCACCGACGGCGCCGGCGTCTCGACCGGTCCCCAGAACGGGCGCAAGAACGCCAAGGGGGCCAAGGACGCCAAGGCCGAGCTCCCGCACGACGCGCTCGTCGAGTCCTGGATCCACGTCGAGATCGACCGCGAGTCCGACCGCGCCGACCTCCAGCAGATCCAGTCCGACCTGCTGCGCGTGCTGTCCGACGTACGGGAGACCGTCGAGGACTGGGAGAAGATGCGGGACGCCGCGCTGCGCATCGCCGACGACCTGCCCGGCGAACCGCTCGACGACCTCGCCGACGACGAGGTGAACGAGGCCAGGGAACTGCTGCGCTGGCTCGCCGCCGACCACTTCACCTTCCTGGGCTACCGCGAGTACGAACTGAAGGACTCCGACGCGCTGGCCGCCGTACCCGGCACCGGCCTCGGCATCCTGCGCTCCGACCCGCACCACACGGAGAACGAGGCGCACCCGGTCAGCCCCTCCTTCGACCGGCTGCCCGCCGACGCCCGCGCCAAGGCCCGGGAGCACAAGCTCCTCATCCTGACCAAGGCGAACAGCCGGGCGACCGTGCACCGCCCCAGCTACCTCGACTACGTCGGCGTGAAGAAGTTCGACGCCGAGGGCAACGTCATCGGTGAGCGCCGCTTCCTCGGACTGTTCTCGTCCGCCGCCTACACCGAGTCCGTGCGCCGGGTGCCCGTCGTCCGCCGCAAGGTCGCGGAGGTGCTGGAGGGCGCCGGCTTCACGTACAACAGCCACGACGGCCGCGACCTGCTCCAGATCCTGGAGACGTACCCGCGCGACGAGCTGTTCCAGACGCCGCCCGACCAGCTGCGCTCCATCGTCACCTCGGTGCTCTACCTCCAGGAGCGGCGCCGGCTCCGGCTCTACCTGCGGCAGGACGAGTACGGGCGCTACTACTCCGCGATCGTCTACCTGCCGCGCGACCGCTACACCACCGGCGTACGCCTCCGGCTGATCGACATCCTCAAGGAGGAGCTGAACGGCACCAGCGTCGACTTCACCGCCTGGAACACCGAATCGATCCTCTCCAGGCTGCACTTCGTCGTCCGGGTCGCCCCCGGCAGCGAGCTGACCACCCTCACCGACGCCGAGGCCGACCGCATCGAGGCCCGGCTCGTCGAGGCCGCCCGCTCCTGGGCCGACGGGTTCCAGGAGGCGCTGAACGCCGAGTGCGGCGAGGAGCGCGCCGCCGAGCTGCTGCGCCAGTACGGGCACTCGTTCCCCGAGGGCTACAAGGCCGACCACTCGGCGCGTGCCGCCGTGGCCGACCTGGTCCACCTCGAAGCCCTCAAGGAGAACGAGCGGGACTTCGCCCTCAGCCTGTACGAGCCGGTCGGCTCCGCCCCGGGCGAGCGTCGCTTCAAGATCTACCGGACCGGCGAGCAGGTCTCCCTGTCCGCCGTCCTCCCGGCGCTCCAGCGCCTCGGCGTCGAGGTCGTCGACGAGCGCCCGTACGAGCTGCGCTGCGCGGACCGCACGCACGCCTGGATCTACGACTTCGGGCTGCGGATGCCGCAGGCCACCGGCAACGGCGGCTACCTGGCCGACGACGCCCGCGAGCGGTTCCAGGAGACCTTCGCCGCCGTGTGGACCGGCGAGGCCGAGAACGACGGCTTCAACGCGCTGGTGCTGAGCGCCGGTCTGAACTGGCGCCAGGCGATGGTGCTGCGCGCCTACGCGAAGTACCTGCGCCAGGCCGGATCGACCTTCAGCCAGGACTACATGGAGAGCACTCTCCAGAACAACGTCCACACCACCCGGCTGCTGGTCTCGCTCTTCGAGGCCCGGATGGCGCCGGAGCGCCAGAGCGCGGGCACCGAGCTGACCGACGGGCTCCTCGAAGAGCTCGACGGGGCCCTGGACCAGGTCGCCTCGCTCGACGAGGACCGGATCCTGCGGTCCTTCCTCACCGTCATCAAGGCCACCCTGCGCACCAACTTCTTCCAGCGCGCGGACAGCGGCAAGCCGCACAACTACGTGTCGATGAAGTTCGACCCGCAGTCCATCCCCGACCTCCCGGCCCCCCGCCCGGCGTTCGAGATCTGGGTCTACTCGCCCCGGGTCGAGGGCGTCCACCTGCGGTTCGGCAAGGTCGCCCGCGGTGGCCTGCGCTGGTCGGACCGGCGCGAGGACTTCCGTACGGAGATCCTCGGCCTGGTCAAGGCGCAGATGGTGAAGAACACCGTCATCGTGCCGGTCGGCGCCAAGGGCGGCTTCGTCGCCAAGCAGCTCCCCGACCCGGCCGTCGACCGCGACGCCTGGCTGGCCGAGGGCATCGCCTCGTACCGCACCTTCATCTCGGCGCTGCTAGACATCACCGACAACATGGTGGCCGGCGAGGTCGTGCACCCCAAGGGGGTCGTCCGGCACGACGAGGACGACACCTACCTCGTCGTCGCGGCCGACAAGGGCACCGCGAAGTTCTCCGACATCGCCAACGAGGTCGCCGTCGCCTACGGCTTCTGGCTGGGTGACGCGTTCGCCTCCGGCGGCTCGGCCGGCTACGACCACAAGGGCATGGGCATCACCGCCCGGGGCGCCTGGGTGTCCGTCGAGCGGCACTTCCGGGAGCTCGGCCACGACACCCGGACCGAGGACTTCACCGTCGTCGGCGTCGGTGACATGTCGGGTGACGTGTTCGGCAACGGGATGCTGCTCTCCGAGCACATCCGGCTCGTCGCGGCCTTCGACCACCGGCACATCTTCATCGACCCGAAGCCCGACGCCGCCGTCTCGTACGCCGAGCGGCGCCGTCTCTTCGACCTGCCGCGCAGCTCCTGGGCCGACTACAAGAAGGAGCTGATCTCCGCGGGCGGTGGCATCCACCCGCGCAGCGCCAAGTCGATCCCCGTCAACGCGCACATCCGCGAGGCGCTCGGCATCGAGCCGGGAGTCACCAAGATGACGCCCGCCGACCTGATGCAGGCGATCCTCAAGGCGCGCGTCGACCTGCTGTGGAACGGCGGCATCGGTACGTACATCAAGTCCTCCGCCGAGTCGAACGCGGACGTCGGTGACAAGGCCAACGACGCGATCCGCGTCAACGGCGAGGACCTGCGGGCCAGAGTCGTCGGTGAGGGCGGCAACCTCGGCGCCACCCAGCTCGGCCGGATCGAGTTCGCCCGTACCGGCGGCCGGATCAACACCGACGCGATCGACAACAGCGCCGGCGTCGACACCTCCGACCACGAGGTGAACATCAAGATCCTGCTCAACGGTCTGGTGCGGGACGGCGACATGACCGTCAAGCAGCGCAACAAGCTGCTGGCCGAGATGACCGAGGAGATCGGCCACCTGGTGCTGCGCAACAACTACGCGCAGAACACGGCGCTCGCCAACGCGGTCGCCCAGGCGCCCTCGCTGCTCCACGCCCACCAGCGCTTCATGCGCCGGCTGGGCCGCGACGGACATCTCGACCGGGCGCTGGAGTTCCTGCCCACCGACCGGCAGATCCGCGAGCTGCTGAGCGCCGGCAAGGGGCTCAGCCAGCCCGAGCTGGCCGTGCTGCTCGCCTACACGAAGATCACCGCGGCGCAGGAGCTCGTCGGAACCAGCCTGCCGGACGACGAGTACCTGCAGAAGCTGCTGCACGCCTACTTCCCCCGGCAGCTGCGCGAGCGGTTCCCCGAGGCGGTCGACGGGCACGCGCTGCGGCGCGAGATCATCACCACGGTGCTGGTCAACGACACGGTGAACAGCGGCGGCTCAACGTTCCTGCACCGCCTCCGGGAGGAGACCGGGGCCTCGATCGAGGAGATCGTGCGGGCGCAGGTCGCGGCCCGCGAGATCTTCGGGCTCGCCACGGTGTGGGACGCCGTGGAGGCGCTCGACAACCGGGTGGCCGCCGATGTGCAGACCCGGATCAGGCTGCACTCGCGGCGGCTCGTCGAGCGCGGTTCGCGCTGGCTGCTCGGCAACCGGCCGCAGCCGCTGGAGATCGCCGGGACGATCGACTTCTTCCGGGCCGGCGTCGAGCAGGTCTGGGCCGAGCTGCCCAAGATGCTGATGGGCGCCGACCAGGAGTGGTACCGGTCGATCCTGGACGAGCTCACGGAGGCGGGTGTCCCGGACGAGCTGGCGCAACGCGTCGCCGGATTCTCGTCCGCCTTCCCGGCGCTCGACATCGTGGCGATCGCGGACCGCACGGGGACGGACCCGCTGGCCGTCGCCGAGGTGTACTACGACCTCGCGGACCGGCTGTCCATCACCCAGCTGATGGACAGGATCATCGAGCTGCCGCGGGCCGACCGCTGGCAGTCGATGGCCCGTGCCTCCATCCGTGAGGACCTGTACGCCGCGCACGCGGCGCTCACCGGTGACGTGCTGAGCGTCGGTGAGGACTCCGCCACGCCGCAGGAGCGGTTCGAGGCGTGGGAGGAGAAGAACGCGGCGATCCTGACGCGGTCGCGCTCCACGCTGGAGGAGATCCAGGGGTCGGACGCGTTCGACCTGGCGAACCTCTCGGTGGCGATGCGGACGATGCGGACGCTGCTGCGTACGCACGTGTAGCGGTACGGAGATGAGGGCGAGGCGGCTGCCGGGTGCGGACCCGGTGGCCGCCTCGTCGTCGATCGCCGGACGGGCCTGAACGGGACCGGTTGGGGTGTGGGCGTTACTTTTTCTTGGTGAACTTCTCGTAGGCGGCGACCACTTCCTTCGCCGGGCCGTCCATCCGCAGCGTTCCCGCCTCCAGCCAGATCGCCCGGTCGCAGGTCTCGGTGATCGACTTGTTGTTGTGGCTCACCAGGAAGACCGTGCCCGCCTGCTGGCGCAGCTCGATGATCCGGTCCTTGCTGCGGCGCTGGAACTTCGCGTCGCCCGTGGACAGCGCCTCGTCGATCAGCAGGACGTCGTGGTTCTTGGCGGCGGCGATCGAGAAGCGCAGCCGGGCGCCCATGCCGGAGGAGTACGTGCGCATCGGCAGGGTGATGAAGTCGCCCTTCTCGTTGATGCCGGAGAACTCCACGATCTCCTCGTAGCGCTCGCGGATCTCGGCGCGGGTCATGCCCATCGCGAGTCCGCCGAGCACGACGTTGCGCTCGCCGGTCAGATCGCTCATGAGCGCGGCGTTCACCCCGAGCAGCGAGGGCTGGCCCTGGGTGTGGACGCGGCCCCTGGTGGCGGGCAGCAGCCCGGCGATGGCCTTCAGCAACGTCGACTTCCCCGAGCCGTTGGAGCCGATCAGGCCGATCGCCTCCCCCTTGTACGCGGCGAAGCTGACCCCCTTCACGGCGTGCACCTCGCGCACCCCGGGGGACTGCCGGCGCGAGGCGAGCCGGCTGAGGGCCGAGGTGGCGCTGCCCTTGCCGGTGCGGGCGCCGTTGACCTTGTACGTGATGTGGACGTCGTCGACGACGACCGTCGGTACTGCGGGCGAAGTGCTGTCAGCCACGTCCGTAACTCTCCTCTGCCTGCCAGAAGTAGATGAATCCGCCCACGCCGCAGACCAGCGCCCAGCCCGTGGCGATGAGCCACACGTGCGGGGGCAGCTGACCGCCGTCGAAGCTGTCGATGAGCGCGAACCGCATCAGGTCGATGAAGACGGCGGCCGGGTTGACCTCAAGGGCCAGCTTCACCGCGTGCGGGACCCGGTCGCCCTGGAGCATCGTGCCGATGCTCCACATGACGCCCGACGCGTACATCCAGGTGCGCAGGATGAACGGTGTCAGCTGGGCGATGTCCGGGGTGCGGGCGGCGAGCCGGGCCATGACCATCGACATGCCGGTGTTGAAGACGGCCTGGAGGGCGAGGGCCGGCAGCGCCAGCAGCCAGGAGGGCTGCGGGTACTGGCCGAACACCAGCAGGATCAGCACCAGCGCGCCCAGCGAGAAGACCAGCTGCTGGAGCTGTTGCAGGGCGAGGGCGACCGGCAGTGAGGCGCGCGGGAAGTGCAGGGCCCGGACGAGCCCGATGTTGCCGCTGATCGCGCGGGTGCCCGCGGTGATCGAGCTGCTGGTGAAGGTCCAGATGAAGACGCCCGTGACCAGGAAGGGCACGTAGTCGGGGACGCCGTGCTTCGTCTTCATCAGGACGCCGAAGATGAAGTAGTAGACCGTCGCGTTGAGCAGCGGGGTCATGATCTGCCAGATCTGGCCGAGCTTCGCCTGGCTGTACTGGGCGGTCAGCTTGGCGGTGGCGAACGCCGTGATGAAGTGCCGCCGCCCCCACAGCTCCCGTACGTACGCGGGAAGGGACGGCCGGGCGCCGCTCACGGTCAGCCCGTGCCGGGCCGCGAGGGCGGCGAGCTCTCCCGGCGCGTACACGGGAAGGGACGCGGCCGGCGGGGTGACCACCGGGGCCGCCTGGGTCACCGGCGCCGCCGGGGCTGTTGTCTGGCTCACCACGATCGCTTTCGTCGAGGGGCGGGAACACACGAGCGACGCAACGCAACCGTATCGTCGCAACGCCGAGGGTAGGACGCCGAGACGTCGCAACGCAACCGTTTCGTCGTAACGGACTATGATTCGGGCCATGACCACAGAGCCGGGAAGCCGCCGCCGTGCCCCCGCCGGAGCCGCCGTGCTGCGCGAGGACGTGACCGATGCGATCCGCAGCGCGGTCTTCGAGGAGCTGGCCGCGGTCGGGTTCGCCCGGATGTCCATCGAGGGCATCGCCCGGCGCGCGGGCGTCGGCAAGACCGCGGTCTACCGCCGCTGGAAGTCCAAGCTGCACCTGGTCCTGGACCTGGTCTCCGCCGTCGCGGTGCAGGGGATGCCCGCCCCGGCCACCGGCTCGCTGTACGGGGACGTGCGCGCCGTGCTCGAACTGGCCGCCTACGCCCTGCGCCACCCGCTCGCCTCCCAGGTCATCCCGGACCTGCTCGTCGAGGCGGCCCGCAACCCGGAGATCTCCGCCACCATCAAGGCCGCCCTGCTCGACCCCCAGCAGGGCATCGCCGCCGTCGTCGTACGGGACGCGGTGGCGCGCGGGGAACTGCCGGAGGACAGCGACCCCGACCGCGCCCTCGACCTGATCGTCGGCCCGCTCTACTGGCGCCTCGCGGTGGTCAGGGGCGAGCTGCCCGCCGGATACCTGGACGACCTGGCGACCTCTGCGGTGGCCGCGCTCACCCGCTGAGCGCGGGCCCGAGGGCGTTGTCCGCACACCGGGGCGACGTCTCGTACGGGCGTCCCAGCGCGTTTTTCGGGGGTCCCCGGCCATCCGCTAGTGTGGTTGGCGGGCCGCCCCACCGTGCCTACCGGAGCATGCGCAGAGCCTGCTCCAGGACCGTCCGGGCGAAGCCCCAGGCACGGCCGTCACCCCCCGAGCGGCTTTGCCCACGGGGCGAGCACGGGGCAGGCGTAGTCACTTGTTCGGGACCGTAACCGGTGACCCCCGACCGTATTCACGGTTGAGCCATACGGACAGCCAGGCCCCCCGATGAACGGACGTGCTCAACATGCCGCCACGGCTCAGTGTCGTTGTCCCCGTCTATAACGTGGAACTCTTCCTGACGGACTGCCTGCGGTCCCTCGCGGAGCAGACCATGGCCGACCTTGAGGTGGTGATGGTCGACGACGGGTCCACCGACGGCAGCGCGGCACTGGCCGCCGAGTTCGCCGCGCGGGACGACCGCTTCCGGCTGGTGAGCCAGCAGAACGGCGGGCTGGGGCACGCCCGTAACACCGGTGTCCGCAACTGCGACCCGGAGAGCCGCTACCTGGCCTTCGTCGACAGTGACGACATCATCCCGCCGAACGCGTACGAACTGCTCGTCGGGGCGCTGGAGGAGACCGGCTCCGACCTCGCGTCCGGCAACGTGCTGCGGCTGCGCGCCGGCGGCAAACTCCAGCAGTCGCCGATGTTCCGCAAGCCGATGGCGACGACGCGGATGCGCACCCACGTCTCCCGCGACCTGGAGCTCCTCGGGGACCGGATCGCCTGCAACAAGGTCTTCCGCCGCTCCTTCTGGGACAAGCACGAGTTCGCCTTCCCGGTCGGCGCGCTCTACGAGGACATCCCCGTCGTGCTGCCGGCCCACTTCCTGGCCGGCTCCGTCGACATCGTGAAGGACCCCGTCTACCACTGGCGGGACCGGCCGGGCTCGATCACCACCAGCAGGGCCGTCGTCCGGGGCGTCCGCGACCGGGTCGCGCACGTGCAGGGGGTCTCCACCTTCCTGGCGGAGAACCGCCCGGCCGCCGACAAGAACCACTACGAGGCACACGCCCTCGCCAACGACCTCTGGTACTTCATGGAGGTCCTCCCCGACGGCGACGCGGACTACCGCGAGGCCTTCCTGACGCACTGCAACGCGTTCATCGACCAGGTCGACCCGAAGGTCCTGGACGGACTCCCGCTGCGACTGCGCGTGATGTGGTACCTGGTGCGCGAGCACCGCATGGCAGAACTTCTCGCGCTGCTCACCTACGACAAGCGCGAGCCCGGTGCCTTCGCCGTACGCGGGGTACGCCGCCGGCAGGCCGCGTACCCCGTACTGAAGCAGCCGGTGCCGGCCCAGGTGCTGCGCGTGGCCGACCGCGACCTCCCGCTCGCCGCCCGGCTGCGGGACGCCCAGTGGCGCGACGGCAAGCTGCACCTCACGGGGTACGCCTACATCCGTAACCTGCCGGCGGGTTCGGGCCCCGGCGAGTTCCGGATCGGCTGGCTGCGGGCCGGCCGGCGCAACGTGGTGCCGCTGCGGCTGCGCAGGACCGAGGAGCCGGAGGCCACCGCCCGCTCCCGGCAGAGCCTGCACGACTACGAGCGCGCGGGCTTCGAGGCGGTCATCGACCCGGCGAAGCTCCGCATCGCCGCCGACGGCAAGCCCAGGCAGCGCAGCTGGAACCTGGAGATCGGCGTCGCCAGGAACGGTCTGCTGCGCCGCGCCTTCCCCTCCGTCCGCGAGGTCACCGTGGCACCGCCCGTCTACCGTCCGGACGGTGACCACCGCATCGCCCCGGCGTTCGACGGCGACAAGCTGGTCCTGCACACGGAGCGCGTCGACGCCCGGTTCGAGACCCACCGCGCGGGCGACACCGCCGGCACCGTCCTGGTGTCCGGCATGGTCCGCGACCGCCTCGCTGAGGGCGGGCTCCGGCTCGGCCTCACCCACAAGGCCACCGGCGCCGCCTGCGACTTCCCGGTCACGGTGGGCGAGGACACCGGGTCCTCGGCCGCCGGCTGGCGCCGCTTCACCGCCGAACTCCCGCTCGCGGCCGTCACGGAGGCCCGCCCGGCGGCGGACGACACGCCGAACAACCTCGGCTACAGCGTCCACCTCGTCGGCCCCAAGGATCAGCGGACACCGATCGACGTGCCCGGCCCGGTGCTGCCCGGCCGCTACCCGCTCGATGACGGCGAGAACGGCGCACGCCGCGAGCTCGCCCTCGTCACGAGCTCGCGCGGGAACCTGCTGATCAGCGACCGCACCGTACAGCCGCACGTCGAGCTGGCCGACTGGACCGACGACGGGCGGCTCCTCCTGGAGGGCACGTTCCCCGAGGACCGCGCACACCCCGTCGAGCTGGTGGTCCAGAACAGCGCTCACCGCGAGGAGGCGACCTTCCCGGTCGAGTTCTCCGGGGACGAGGACGCCCGGCACTTCCGTGCCGAACTGCGCCCCGACGCCGTCGAGGGACCCGGCGGCCCGCTCCCGCTGGCCGAGGGCAACTGGTACTTCTTCTTCCGCGAGAAGGGGGCGGCCGACGAGAGCGGCGACATCGCGCTGCGCATCCCCGCCTCCGCCTTCCGCACCCTGCCCGCCACCCGCGCCCTCACCGGCCGCGACTACACCATCGCCCGGCGCTTCGGCGACCAGCTGCTGGTGGTCTCCGCCCCGGTGCTCGCCGCCTCCGAGCGCGGCCCGCGCGCCAAGAAGCTGCTCAGCGACGCCTATGCCGCGCAGCGCACCGCGCCACTGCGCGAGGCCGCCCTGTACAGCACCTTCGACGGCCGTCAGTTCTCCGACTCGCCCCGGGCGGTCTACGAGGAACTCGTCTCCAGGGGAGCCGAGTTGGAGCACCTGTGGGTGGTGCGCGACCAGCAGGCCATCATCCCCGCGGGCGCCGTCGCCGTGGAGCACGGCTCGGCCGCCTGGCACGAGGCGCTGGCCCGCAGCCGGTACGTCGTCACCAACACGCAGCTGCCCGAGTGGTTCGAGCGCCGCGAGGACCAGACCGTCGTCCAGACCTGGCACGGCACCCCGCTCAAGCGGATCGGCCTGGAGCTCGCGGGCACGGTCCAGGCGAACGCCGCCTACATCGACACGCTCAAGCAGCGCGCCCGGCAGTGGAGCTTCCTGGTCTCCCCGAACACCTTCTCCACCCCTGTCCTGCGCCGCTCGTTCGGCTTCGAGGGCGAGGTCCTGGAGTGCGGCTATCCCCGTAACGACCTCTTCCACGCCGCCGACCGGACGAAGGTCGCGGCGGCGGTACGGGAGCGGCTCGGGATCCCCAAGGGCAAGCGGGTCGTGCTGTACGCGCCGACCTGGCGCGAGGACCAGCAGCTGGGCGGCGGACGCTACTCGCTGGGCCTCCAGCTCGACCTGGCCGCCGCCGAACGCGAACTGGGTGCGGACACCGTGCTGCTGGTGCGCCGTCACTACATGGTCACCGACCGGCTTCCGGACAGCGGCACCGGATTCGTCCGCGACGTCTCGCGCTACCCGGACGTCGGCGAGCTGATGCTGATCAGCGACGTGCTGGTCACCGACTACTCCTCGCTGATGTTCGACTTCGCCCAGACCGGCCGCCCGATGCTGTTCCACACCTACGACCTGGAGCATTACCGCGACACGCTGCGCGGATTCAGCTTCGAATTCGAGGAGCGTGCACCCGGCCCGCTGATCCCGGGCTCCGAAGAGCTGATCGAGGCCCTGCGCGACCCGGTCCGGGCCCTCGCGGGACACGCGGAAGCGTACGAGGCATTCAAGCGGGACTTCTGCGACCTCGACGACGGCCGTGCGACCGCCCGGGTGGTCGACCGGATGCTGTAGTCCGCGCGCCGCGCGAAACGCCGCCCCAGCGGGGGCACATGTGCCCGGCCGGTACCCGTACCGGCCGGGCACCTGCATGGGGTGAACCGCCGGGCGGTGCCGCGGCGTACGGACCGCGGCGTACGGACCGTGCGAACTGATTGACCCGTTCGGGTGATTCGGCGTTTCCGGTGTTTGCGCCGGCGCGCGGTGCATTCGAGCCGTGCGCCGGAATAGTGTGTTCATCGGTGCGTTGCATAGCGTCGCCGGGTTGCTACGTTCTGTTTTCATGGGTATCCGAATGCGGTGCGAATCCTGGGACGTGCGACGCGCAAGAGCCGTTGTGCTCATTGCCGCGGCCGTCGGCCTGCTGACTCGCATGGTCATCGCGGCGAATTCGCCGGGCCCGGCCGATGTGCGCATCTTCGCGGGATTCGCCAAGGCGGTCACCGTGTACGGCCCCATCCGGATCTACGAACACCCGCTGCCCGGACTCCCCGTCTACAACCACCCGCCCCTGGCCGGCTGGATGCTGCTCGGACTGAACGGTCTTTCCGAACTCGGAATGTCGTTCGCCACGCTCATCCGCTCACCCGCGGCCCTCGCTGACTTCTGCTGCGCGATTCTCGTGTTCGAGATCGTCCGGCGCCGGGCCGCCCGGACGACGACAGCGGTGCTGTGCGGTGTCGGAGTCGCCGTCAGCCCGGTACTGATCGCCACCTCCGGCTATCACGGCAACACCGACGCGGTCGCCATCGCGTTCGCGCTGGCCGCGGCCCATCTGCTGGCCGACCGGAAGTCACCGCTGGCCGCCGGGGCGGCCGCGGCGCTCTCGATCAGCGTCAAGTTCATCCCGGTGGTGGTGGTCCCGGCGCTGTTCGTCGCCGCGCTGCGCGGCGGCCGGCCGGTGCTGCTCCGCTTCGCCGCCGGATTCGGCGCACTGTTCGCGCTGGTCTGGGGGCCGGTCCTGGTGACCGTGCCGCTGCGGCTCAAGGAGAACGTCCTGGAGTACGCGGGCGGCACCTACCACCTCTGGGGGCTCGTCCGGTTCGCCGACGTCTTCGGGCTGCCGGATTCCGTCATCACCTTCATGCAGGGCGGCGGCCACTTCCTCTTCGTGCTGCTCTGCGTGGCCGCCGGGGTCTGGCTGGCGTGGCTGCGGCCCGCGCAGCTGCCCGGGGTCGTCGCCGTCACGCTGGGCCTGCTGCTGCTCCTGTCCACCGCCTCCGGCCTCCAGTACCTGACCTGGGCGGCCGCCGGAACGTTCGTTCTCGGGTTCTGGGAAGGGCTCGCGTACAACTGCGTGCTGGGGCTGACGGCCGTGCTCGGCTACAGCGGGCGCTCCGCGGTGCGCTGGAGCGAGCCGGTCCTGGAGCTGGGCGCCGCCGGCTGGATCGTCCTCGCGGCCGCCCTCGCCACCGGCGTCCGCCGCATCCTCGTCACCCGGCCGCACACACTCCCCGTCGCCTGCCCGCCGCTCGCCGGACCCCGTACGTCGCAGCGTTCCGGTACCGCCGTCAACTGACCGCGCACACCGGGGCCACACCCCCCCCACCGACCTGTTCCCTACCCCAGCAACGAGCACCGAGCGCAACTGGAGAACGCCCCGTGAAGGAAAGCCCGAGTCCCAGGATCGGCATCCTGGTGGTCGCGTACAACGCGGAGACAACGCTGGAGAAGACCCTCGACCGGATTCCGGAGGATTTCCGGTCCAGGGTCGACGAGATTCTCATTCTCGACGATGCCAGTCACGACGCGACCTTCACCGCAGGCTGCCGCTGGTCGCAGGCGGAGGGAATGCCGCGCACCGTGGTGATGCGGCACACCAAGAACCTCGGATACGGCGGAAACCAGAAAGCCGGATACGCACTGGCGGCCGCACACGGACTGGACATCATCGTGCTCCTGCACGGCGACGGACAGTACGCCCCGGAACTGCTCCCCGAAATGGTCGCACCCATCGAACGCGGCGAGTGCGAGGCCGTGTTCGGGTCCCGGATGATGAAGTCCGGGCACGCCCTCAAGGGCGGTATGCCGCTCTACAAATGGCTCGGCAACCGCATTCTCACCCGGCTGGAGAACGGCCTCCTCGGCTCGCGGCTGACCGAATTCCACTCCGGATACCGCGCCTACAGCGTCGAGGCCCTCAAGAAGCTGCCGGTCGACCGGAACACCGACGCCTTCGACTTCGACACCCAGATCATCGTCCAGCTGCTCGACGCGGGAATGCGGATCAAGGAGATCCCCGTGCCCACGTACTACGGCGACGAGATCTGCTACGTCAACGGCATGAAGTACGCCAAGGACGTCGTCAAGGACGTCCTCGAATACCGACTGGCGGTCAAGGGGTTCGGCACCTGCGCCTGGATCCCGAAGCCCGTCGAGTACGCCTTCAAGGAGGGCGACGGCTCCTCGCACGCGGTCATCCTGGAGAAGATGCGCGAGCTGCCGCCCGGCCGGGTCCTGGACCTCGGCTGCTCCGGCGGCCTGTTCGCACAGCGGCTGGAGGCACTCGGCCACGAGGTGACCGGGGTGGACTTCGTCGAGGTGCCCGGAGTGCGCGAGAAGTGCACGTACTTCCACCTCGCCAACCTGGAGGAGGGCCTGCCGCCCGAGGTCGGCACCGACTTCGACTACGTCGTCGCCGGAGACGTCATCGAGCACCTCTCCCGCCCGGAGCGGGTGCTCACCGAGGTCGCCACCGTGCTCCGGCCCGGCGGGCAGGTGCTGCTGTCCGTGCCGAACTTCAGCCACTGGTACTCACGGATGCGGGTCGCGGTCGGCGCCTTCGACTACGACCGCCGGGGCATCCTCGACGAAACGCATCTGCGCTTCTTCACCCGGGCCAGCCTGCGCCGCACGGTACGCGCCGCGGGCTACGACCTCCTGGACATCGCCTCGACGGGGGCGCCGTTCTGGTCACTGCTCGGGCGCGGCCCGCTCGCGGCGGTACTCGGCGGCCTTTCGAGGCTGCTGACCCGGATCCGGCCGACGCTGTTCGGCTATCAGCACGTCGCACTGCTCACCCCGCATGCGGCCGAGACGATCATCGCTGGAGAGCACGTCGATGTACAGGACATCCTCAACCGACAGTACGTCCCCGCCGACCGGGTCGGCGTCTGAGGCGACCATCCCCCCACCCACCGCAGCCCACGCGTCCGAGAACCCGGCCGCCGCCGTCAGGAGCAAGGTCTTGTCCCTTCCCAGTCTGATGCTGCTGCTGTTCGCCGTGTTCTCGTCGGCGGGCGGCCAGATCATGCTCAAACACGGGATGAAGGGCGCCGCGGCCGCCGCCGGGGAGCACGGCGGCTCCGTCGCCCTGCGGGCCGCCACCAGCCCCTGGGTGGTCGTCGGCCTGGTGGTCTTCGCGGTCTCCGCCCTCGCCTGGATGTCCACCCTGGCCAAGGTGCCGCTCTCCATCGCGTACCCGTTCAACGCGCTCGGCTACCTGCTGATCGTGGGGGCCGGGGCGACCGTGCTGCACGAGCGGACCTCGGTGTGGACCTGGGGCGGCTCCGCGCTCGTGGTCGTCGGCCTCGCCACGGTCATGGCGGGCCAGCAGCGCTGAGCACTGCGAAGGGCCCGCCACCGGAACGCTCCGGTGGCGGGCCCTTCGCAGTGCGGGGCGCGGCGGGTCAGGCCGTGCCGGGCGCGGGCTCCTCGCCCAGGATGACGCGGCGCACCACGCGCTCGGCGGCGCGGCCGTCGTCGTACGGGCAGAACCGCTCACGGAACGCCTTCAGCAGCGCCTCGTTCGCCGGGCTGTCCCAGCTGCCGTCGGTGAACGCCCGCGCCAGCTCGTCCGTGGTCGTCGCGACGGCGCCCGGGGTCTCGCCGGGCTTGCCGGACAGCAGGTCGAAGACGACACCGCGGACCGTGCGGTACGTCTCCCAGTCCGGGGCGTGCACCACGATCGGGCGGTTCAGGTGCGCGTAGTCGAACATCACGGAGGAGTAGTCCGTGATCAGCGCGTCGGCCGCGAGGCAGAGGTCCTCGATCCGGGGGTGCTCGCTGACGTCGATGATCTGCGGGTTCTCCGGGAGGCCGGCGCCGCCGTAGAAATAGTGCGCGCGCACCATCACCACGGTGTCCGGGCCGACGGCCGCGCAGAACCGCTCCAGGTCGAGACGGCTGTTGAAGCCGGCCTCGTAGTCGCGGTGGGTGGGCGCGTACAGCAGGGCGCGCTGGCCGGGGCGGATACCGAGGCCCTCCCGGATCGTGTCGATCTGCTCCCGCGTCGCCGTCGCGAAGACGTCGTTGCGCGGGTAGCCGGTCTCCAGCGAACGCGCGGCGCTCGGGTAGGCGCGGGACCACACCTCGGTGGAGTGCGGGTTGGCGGAGACGCTCCAGTCCCAGCGGTCGACCCGCTTGAGCAGCCGGTCGAAGTTGAGCCCCTGGGCGGCCGCCGGATAGTTCTGCTGGTCCATCCCCATGATCTTCAGCGGGGTGCCGTGGTGGGTCATCACATGGATCTGACCCGGGCGCTTGACCAGGTGGTCCGCGAAGTTGACGTTGTTGAAGAAGTACGTGGCGCGGGCCAGCACCGACCAGTAGCGGCGGGTGCCGGGCACCACGTAGTCGATGCCCTTCGGCAGCGAGTCCACCTGGTTCTTCGACACCACCCAGACCCCGTGCACATCGGGGGCCAGCTCCTGGGCCTTGCGGTAGATCGCCTCGGGGTTGCAGCTCACACCGCGGTTCCAGTAGGCCGCGTAGACGGCGAGCTTCGGGTCCAGCGGAAGCTTGCGCTGCGCCTTGTAGTAGCGCGCGGTGAACGACTTCTTCGCCTTGGCCCGTGCCGTGGTGGGCGCCGAGCGCAGGCTGCGACGGGTGGCCAGAGCCGTGTCCAGGGCGCCGAGCGCGGCGTACTTCCCGCCGCTCATCAGCTGCGGCCGGAGCCCCTTCGCGCCGCCCGGGAAGGTGAAGCCGTCGGGGCGGTGGGCGCTGTGGAAGGCGGCGACGGCGCTGACGTACTGCCTGCGGCGCTTGGTCACCGTCGGGTACGCGGAGAGCAGCTCCTGGACGCCGCGGTCGAAGAGCAGCGCGCGTACGGGGCTCAGGGCCGGGCGCGCCTCGACGGAGGTCATCAGCTCCCCGTACGCGTCGATCAGCTCCAGCGGCGTCGTGCCGGTCGTGGGCTCCGCCTCGTCCGCCAGGCCGGGCAGGTAGCGCTGCTGGCGGTGCTCGACGCAGGCGGTGCCCAGGGTGGCGACGGAGCCGGCGACGGCGAGCGTCAAAAGCGCGTACATGCGCTCACCGTGCGGGCCGGGGCCGAAGGCCAGGCTCTCGCGCTCGGCGACGGTGCGGCGGACCGCCCGGTTCCAGGAGACGGGCGCGATGTCCAGGAGGTCGTTGCGCTCGGCCAGGGTGTGCGGGCCCGCCGGCATGCCGCTCAGCAGCTCCAGCGACCGGGTCGTCCGGGTCTTGCCCCGGAACGGGCGCTTGCGGTGGCCGAAGACCAGCACATCGGGGTCGCCGGTGGCGTCCAGCCGGTCCACGATCTCCCGCAGCGCGTTCGGCAGGTAGATGTAGTGGCCCTCCAGGAACAGGAGGTAGTCCCCGGTGGCCTGCTCGGCACCGGCGTTGCGCCGGCCGTGGGCTCCCGCGCCCGCGGGCAGGTGGATGGCCCGGACCCGGCTGTCGAGCGCGGCGAACTCGTCCAGCACGAGCCCCGAGCCGTCCGGAGCGCCGTCTTCCACGCCGATCACCTCGATGTCCGTGAAGGACTGCGAGAGCACCGACTCCAGGCACTCGCGCAGACTTCCTCGGGCGCGGCGGACGGGGATGATGACACTCAGCCGGGGCATACAGACTCTTTCTCGGACTGTGCGTACTGGGGCGCAGACAGATTACTGCGGAGTGCCCAGCAGAACGGGCAGGGGACTGGCAACGGTGCGAAAGCGGGGGAGGGGAAGGGTGGGGCCCCGCTGGGGCGGCCGCAGTGGTCGGCGGCGCGACTGATAGGCCCCACTTATCATACTACGCACACCCTTAAGTGACCCTTGGGCGTCGCGGGGCGGGCGAGGCGTGGTATGGCCGGTCCGCCGACCCGGGGCGGAGGCGTCCCGGACACGCGTACGGGGCAGTCCATGGTGACTTATCGGACTGCCCCGCGTTAACGACGTGCACGGGCCGCCAGGGCGAGGTTCGCGCCCGGTGGCTACTTGACCGCGCCTGCCATGACGCCGGAGACGAACTGGCGCTGGAAGGCGAAGAACACGGCGAGCGGAATCACCATAGAGACGAAGGCGCCGGGCGCCAGCACATCGATGTTGTTGCCGAACTGCCGCACCTGCTGCTGGAGTGCGACCGTGATCGGCGGCGAGTCGGAGTCCGCGAAGATCAGGGCGACCAGCATGTCGTTCCACACCCAGAGGAACTGGAAGATTCCGAGCGAGGCGATCGCCGGACCGCCCAGCGGCATCACGACCCGGGTGAAGAGCCGGATCTCGCCCGCCCCGTCGAGCCGTGCCGCCTCCAGCAGTTCCCGCGGGATCTCCGCGAAGAAGTTGCGCAACAGGAAGATGGCGAACGGCAGTCCGAAGGCGGTGTGGAAGATGATCACGCCGAAGGTCGTCTCGAAGATGCCGACCGTGCCGAAGAGCTTGGAGACCGGGATCAGCGCCACCTGCACCGGGACCACCAACAGCCCCACCACGACCAGGAACCACCAGTCGCGGCCCGGGAACTCCATCCAGGCGAAGGCGTATCCGGCGAGCGAGCCGATCACGACGACCAGAACGGTCGACGGGACGGTGATCATCACCGTGCTGAGCAGCGAGTCGGTGATCGTCGAATTGTCCAGCAGTCGGGAGTAGTTGTCGAAGGTCAGTTCGGACGGGGTGGTGAAGATCTGCCACCAGCCGGTGGCCGCGATCTTGTCCGCACCGCGCAGCGAGGACAGGAACAGCCCGATGGTGGGCATCAGCCAGAACAGGGCCACCAGGATCAGGACGACCCGCATGACGCCGCCGCCGGCCCGTGCCGCGATCCGGGCGCCGAGCGACCGCCCGGCCTTCGCCGTGCCGGTGCCCGGGGCGTCGCCCGCCCCGGCGGGCGGGGCCGTGGCCGTGGGTGCCGTCATCGGCGCCCCTCCTTACGTATCCGCCTGATGTTGAAGAGCATCACCGGAACCACCAGCAGCAGCAGGAGTACGGCGATGGCGCTGCCGATCCCGAGGTCCGCGTCCGTGCCGAACGAGGACCGGTAGAGCTGGAGCGCCAGCACGTTCGCGTCGTCCTGCGAGGAGCCCGGCGCGATGATGAAGACCAGGTCGAAGACCTTCAGGACGTTGATCATCAGCGTCACCAGGACCACCGCGAGGACCGGGGCGAGCATCGGCACCGTGATCCGGCGGAACACCTGCCACTCGTTCGCCCCGTCGACCCGGGCCGCTTCGAGGAGTTCGCGCGGCAGGCCCGCCAGGCCGGCCGCGATCAGCACCATGGCGAAGCCCGCCCACATCCAGACGTAGCTGCCGATGATGCCGGGCGTCACGAGGCTCGGCCCGAGCCAGTCGACGCCGTTGTACGGCTCCCTGAAGTTGGAGGCGGGCAGCCGGAGTTCGGCGCCGTCCGCCGCCGCGGGCAGGGTGAACGTGCCGTCGGCGGCCGCGGTGGCCGAGGCGACCACCTCGCCGTCCTTGACGGCCTCGACCTCGATGCCCTTGAGGCCGAGCTCCGAGGGGTCGATGACGTTGGGCTTTCCGCCGCCGCCCTTGGTGAAGTCCAGCCAGGCGGTGCCGGTGATCCCGCCGTCGTCCGCCTTCGCGGGGGTCCGCGCGGGCTTCGCGTCGCCGGGCATCTTCGCGGGCGCCACCCCGACCAGGGGCAGCTGGACCGGTTCCCCGGCCCGGACCGGCGTCTTGGTCACGAAGGACCCGCCGTCGGCCGCCTTGAGCGGGTGGACGGGCAGTGGATGCGCCTTGGGGAAGCCGGTCGACCCGGAGAACGTGTCGTGCACGCCCACCGCGACGGCGTTGGCGATCCCGCGCTCCGGCGCCTGGTCGTACACCAGCCGGAAGATGATGCCCGCGGCGAGCATCGAGATCGCCATCGGCATGAAGACGATCAGCTTGAACGCGGTGCCCCAGCGGATCCGTTCGGTCAGCACGGCGAAGATCAGGCCGAGAACGGTGGAGACGGTCGGTGCGAGGACGACCCAGATCGCGTTGTTCTTGATCGCGGTACGGATGGTGTCGTCGGAGAACAGTGCCTTGTAGTTGTCGAGTCCGGCGAACCCGGTCCCCGCCTGGTCGAAGAACGACCGGTAGACGGAGTACACGATCGGGTAGACCACGAGCGCGCCGAGCAGGACCAGAGCGGGCAGCAGAAAGAGCGCCGCGATGACCCTCCGGGTACCGGTCACGCTCTTGCGGCTGGGGACCCGGCGGAGGGGCGGCTGCCCGTCCCCGGGCCTTCTGGGGGCGGGTACCGAGGTTCCGCCGCGGGATCCGGTGTCGGCGGAGGGCGCCTCGTCGGCGCCCCCCGCTGCGGCTGTCGTCATCCCGTCAGCTCTTGTATGCCTTGGCCGCGTCGGACTCCAGTTTGGCCTGGGTCCCCGCGATGTCCTTCGGGTTCTTGAGGAAGTCCTGGAGGCTCTTCCACTCACCCTTGCCGGGCGTCCCGCCGAACGACTGCGGGGCCTGGTCGGACATGTCGAAGCGGACGGCGTCACCGGCCGCGATCAGCGCCTTAGCGATCGTGCGCTGCACCTCGTTGGGGTAAGCGGCCACGTCCATGGCCTTGTTGGGCGAGATGAACCCGCCCTGCTCGGCCGCGATCTTCGCGGCGTCGGCGGAGGCCAGCCAGGTCAGCAGGGCCTGGGCGCCCTTGGTGTCCTTCAGCGCCACCGCGGCGTCCCCGCCGGTCACCACGGGCGACTCGGCGCCGACCGCGGGGAACGGGAACACCTTGGCGTCCGTACCGATCTTGGCCTTGGTCTGCTGGATGTTGACGCCGACGAAGTCGGCCTCGAAGACCATCGCGCCCTTGGGCTGGTCACCGCCGGTGAAGGTCTGGGTGACCGACGCCGGGAACTCCGTCTGGAGTGCGCCGTCGGCGCCGCCCGCGATCAGGGAGGGCTTGCCGAAGAGCTGCCCGAGGGTGGTCAGCGCGTCCTTGACGGACGGGTCCGTCCACTTGATCTTGTGCTGGGCCAGCTGGTCGTACTTCTCCGGGCCCGCCTGGGAGAGGTAGATGTTCTCGAACCAGTCGGTGAGCGTCCAGCCGTCCGCACCGGCGACCGAGACCGGGGTGACTCCCGAGGCGGACACCGTCTCCGCGGTGGCCAGGAAGTCCTTCCAGGTCTTCGCCTCCTTCGCCCCGGCGTTCTCGAACGCCTTGGCGTTGTACCAGATCAGCGACTTGTTGGCGGCCTTGAAGTACACCCCGTACTGGGTGCCGTCCACGGAGCCCAGGTCCTGCCAGACCTTGGAGTAGTTCTTGGTCAGCTGGGCCTTCGCCTCGGCTCCTGCGGGCTTCGCCCACTTCTTCGCGACGGCCTGCTGGATCGCGCCGACCTGCGGGATCATCGCGAGGTCCGGCGGCTGGCCGCCCGCGATCTTCGTACCGAGGAAGTTGACGATCGGGTCCTGCGCCGGGACGAAGGTGACCGTCGCCCCCGTGCGCTTCTCGAACTCCTTGAGGACCTTGACGAAGTTGGCCTGTTCCGGGCCGGTCCAGACCGCCGCGACGGAGATCTTCTCGCCGTCCAGTTTCGGCAGGACGACGCTCGACGCGCTGTCCTTGCCTCCTTCGGAGCCGCCCCCGTCGGCCTTGCCCTTTCCGCCGTCACCGTCGTCGCCGCAGCCGGTGAGGGCCAGTGCTCCGATGGCTGTGAAGACCATGGCGGCCCTGCGAATCCGAAGCGTTGTGCGCATCCCTGCCCCGTCTCTCCTGTGCGCGTGCACCGATCGGAACCGCCGGACTCCGACGGTTCCGGTCATTCTTCACGTGGTCGTGTGCGCACAGTCCTACGCCCGGCACCCGGGTGCCGCAATACCGGAATCGGGCCCAACTCAATGATCGTTGTGGGCTCGTGACGTCAAGTCAGTGACGGTATACGGAGATTGGGGACGATCGGCCGGTTCCTGCGGGCAGGTCCCCCTCAGGGGTGGGCGGGCGCGAGCGGTGCCAGCGGCTCGGCGTTGACCGAACGCGCCGCCCGCTCCAGCGCGCTGGCCAGCAGCGCCAGGTCGGTCGGCCCGTTGCCCAGTTCGCGCACCGGCCGGCGGGTCGGCGGGTCGCCCATCCGCTCCCACTCCAGCGGTACGACCGTGGGCCGCAGCGTCGCCGTACGCGGAATGCGGCCCGTGACCCGGCCGCCCTGGAACGGCGTCACCCGCCCGTCCGGATGTCCCAGCCGGCCCCGGCCCGGCGCCGGGCCGTCCGGCGAGGGCGGCACGACGGGCGGATCGAGCACGACCCGCAGCCGGGCCCCGTGCGCCAGGTCCGTGTCCTGCGTACGGTCCGGCCGCGCGGACGTCGCGACCAGGTGGACGCCGAGCCGGCCGCCCTCCCTGGCCACGGTCTCCAGCGCCCTGACGATCGAACCTGCGGCCGGCCGGCCCGGACTGCCGAGGGCGGGGGCGATCAGCGCGTCGAAGTCGTCCACCAGCACGACGAGCCTGGGCAGCGGTGACGGACCCGGCTCCGGTGGCCGGGCCATCGGCCGCAGTTGCAGGGTGCCGCTCATCTGGGAGTCCACGTCGCCGTGGACTCCGCCGGGCATGCCGGGCGACCGCTGGCCGGCCGTACGCCGTGCCGCGTCCGACCGGCTGTGCCACTCGGTGAAGTCGAGCCCGCCGAGCAGCTCGGCCCGCCGCTTCACCTCCGCGCCCAGCGCCTGCGCGAACTCCCGCATCCTGACCGGATCCGAAGCCACCAAGTGCGTGAACACGTGCGGGAGTTCGGTGCAGGGGTGCAGGCTCTCGCCGCGCTCGCCGCCGGCGCCGTCGACCAGTAGGATGCCGAGCCGGTCGGGGCGGGCGGCGGCCGCCAGCGAGGCGGCGACGGCCCTCAGCAGCTCGGTACGCCCGCTGCCGCCGGGCCCCTCGATGAGGAGGTGCGGCCCCTCGTCGGCGAGATCGACGCTCACCGGGCCCCGCGGACCGGCCCCGAGCACCACGACGGGCCGCCCGGCGAACGCGGCGCCCTCGTCGGAACGGGCCGCCGGGCGGGGACCGGTGTCCGTGGTGGCGATCCGGGGGGCGTCGCCCTGACGCGGCCCGCTGACCCGGCCGGAGGAGCGCCCGGAACCGGCGGACCGCAGGCTGTCGCTGTCCCGCACATCCGCTGACCCGTCCCAGCCGCGGGTGTCGGAGCCGCGCGTGTCGGAGCCGGGCAGGGTCCGCGAACTCTGCGCCCCCCGTGCCTCCGCGTCGTACCGCTGCTCGCCCACCCGTGGGTGCGGGGTGCGGCCGGATCCGGCCGAGTCGGTGCGGTCGGGGTACGGGGTGCGGCCGGAGGTGCTGGTGTCGTACGCGCCGGTGCGGTCGGGGTACGGGGTGCGGCCCGAGCCGGGGCCGTCCGGGCGGGCTGACTCGGAGCTCGTGCGCTGGGCGCCCACGCGGGGGGCCGGGGCGCGGGCGCCCGTCCAGCTGCCGGAGCCGCGCACCGTCGCGCCCGGCTGGTCCTCGGCGGTGGAGGCCCAGCGGGCCATCAGGGAGGCCGGGGTGGCGCGGGCCAGGCCCAGTTCGTCCAGGAGGCGGGCGGAGGGCGGGAGCGCCACTGCGGCGGGCCGGCCCGGCAGCCCCGACGGCCCCTCCGCGCGCAGCGGGGCCAGCGCCCGGCCGAATCGTTGCGCCCAGTGCGCGGAGACCGCGTCCACCGTGGCGACCGTGCCGTGGCCCGCCGCCCGGCCGCCCGCCGTGCGCAGCAGCCGCAGGGCCGTCGCCACGTCACCGCTGAGCATCGCCACGGCCCCGCACTCCCGGAACGCTATGGAGGCGTGGCACGCCGCTTCGTACGTCGCCGCGACCGGAGAGGTGGGGGTGGCGGCCGGGGTCTCGGCCAGGCAGATCAGGTGGATGCCCGCCGCCGCGCCCGCGGAGGCCAGCCGGGCGGTGCTCTCACGCAGTGCGGAGGAGCCGGGGTCGCCGTCCACGACCACCACGGTGAGCGGACCCTCGTAGTGCCGGGCGGCCTCGGCGACCGTCGCGCGGTCCAGGCTCGCCCAGCCGGGGCCCAGCGGCCCGTCGTCCAGCCGGCGCACCAGCTCCGTGGTCCGGGCGTCGGCCTGCTCACGGTCGTACGCGAGCAGCAGCCGGCAGTCCTGGCCGTGCATCGGGCGCAGATGCGGCAGCCAGCCGAGCCAGGACCACTCGCGCCTGCGCTCGTCCAGCCCGCGGGCCCGGTCCGTGCTGATCAGCACGATCTCCAGATCGGCGGGGGAGTGCAGGGCGGCGAGCTGCGCCACGGCAGAGCGGGCGAGCCCGGACAGCCGGTCCCGCGGTCCGGCGAGCCCCAGTGAGCCCGCCTCCCGCAGCCCCACGGTCACCGGCACGGCCGGCAGCTCGGCCCGCTCTGTGGTGCCCAGCCGGACCACCAGCGCCTCCGGATGCGCGGTGTCGCGCTCCCACAGCCGGGGGCCGGGGCCGAGGGCGGTCAGCAGCACGGAGGCCGGATCGGGCCAGGTGCCCTCCGGAGCGGTGGGCAGTGCGGTGAAGGTGGCGGGGACCGGGACCGGTGCGGGCGTCTCGTCGGGCGCGCTCTCGTGCACCGGATCGCCCTTGCCGCCCGCGAGCCGGCGGGCCCAGGAGCCTATGCCGCGCCGGGGGGTCTCCGCGTCCGGGTGGCGGCCCGGGAGCCCGGAGCCGGGCCGGGGCCGCGCCTGGGACCGTCCGCGCCCGTCGTCGTCCGCGCTGTGCTCGTGGCCGGGCCCGTGGTCCTGCCCGTGGCTGTGCCCGTGCAGGTGTCCGTGCGGGTGTCCGTGTTCGTGTCCGTGGAAGGCGGCTTCCTCGTCGGAACCGGTCCCGGGGCGCGCGGCCGCGCTGTACGTGTGGGCGGAGCCGTCCCCGTGACCGGGGCCGGGCTCTGCCGGGGCGCCGGCCACCCGCAGATGTCCCTCGCCGTCCGGTGTCGTCGCCAGCGTCGGCGTACGCGCCCCCGAGGTCAGCCGGAGCGTCGACTCGCCCAGCCGCAGCAGCGCACCGGGCTGCAGCAGGACCGGCCGGTCGCGGACCTCCGCGCCGTCCAGCGAGGTGCCGTTGGTGGAGCCCAGGTCGGCCACCGAGACCCGGCCGTCGTCGGAGACGGTCACCGCGCAGTGCAGCCGCGAGACGTCCGGGTCGTCGAGCGGCACATCGGCCTCTGCCGAGCGCCCGATCCGGATCTGCCCGCCGTGCAGCAGGTGGACCCCGCCCGCGTCCGGTCCGGCGACCACGTGCAGCCGCGCCGGAACCGTCTCGTCCGTCGACTCGTCCTCGCCCGGGACCTGGAGCGAGAGCACCGCCCCGTCGACCAGGGGCGGCTCACCGAGGGCGCTGCGGTGCGCGTCGAGCCGCTCCCGTCCGGCGAACAGCACCACCGCTCCGCTGCCGAGGGAGCCGTCGGGCCCGGAGACGGCCGCGGCCAGGCCGGACGCCACGGTGGCCAGCGCCGTCCCCACGGGGGCGGTGACCAGCACATCGCAGGCGCGCGCCGGGGTCTGGCCGCTGCGCGGCGCGAGGACGGTCAGCCGGATCTGCATCGCCGTCAGCGGTCCCTTCTGCGCGGGGTGCCCGGCAGGGGAAACGCCCTGTGATTCCCCCCACCCGGCACGGACGCGTCGTCCGGTACAGGTTCGTCACGTACCGCGGGGTTCCCGCCCCCACAGTTCCGTGCTGGAGGCATCCTCGCACCTGCCACTGACAACACGCCCGGGGGTCACCGCTAAGTGATCTTGAAAGGTCTGCTGTGCGCACAAAAGTGCCTGCTTGGGCCGTTCCCGGCACGACCGATACGGGCCGCTCCGGCGCCCGGAGAGATCGCGCGCCCCCCGGTGCGGCAACCATCCGTACGAAGTGGGCGTCTTCCCCCGTAACCGGCGCACCCCGGAGCGCCGAGACCCGCCCCCTCGGGGAATTCCGGACAAAGCGGCAACCGGACGGAGCCGGTCACCCACCCTCGGACAGGCTCTAGAGTGGGCCGGAAACTCCTGGAGGGAATCCGGGGGACCGCAAGCACCACGATCAGCAGGGAGCGCATGACGTGCGGCCGGTAGGCAGCAAGTACCTGCTCGAAGAGCCGCTGGGACGCGGCGCCACGGGCACCGTCTGGCGCGCCCGCCAGCGCGAGGCCGCGGGCGCGGAGGCGGCCGTCACCGGCCAGCCCGGCGAGCTCGTCGCGATCAAGGTCCTCAAGGAGGAGCTCGCCAACGACGCGGATGTCGTGATGCGGTTCCTGCGCGAGCGCTCCGTTCTGCTGCGGCTCACCCACGAGAACATCGTGCGCACCCGGGACCTGGTCGTGGAGGGAGACCTCCTCGCCCTGGTGATGGACCTGGTCGACGGGCCCGACCTGCACCACTACCTGCGCGACAACGGCCCGCTCACCCCGGTCGCCGCCTCGCTGCTCACCGCCCAGATCGCTGACGCGCTCGCCGCCAGCCACGCCGACGGCGTCGTCCACCGCGACCTGAAGCCCGCCAACGTGCTGGTCTCCGAGCGCGACGGCCAGATGCACCCGATGCTCACCGACTTCGGCATCGCCCGGCTCGCGGACTCCCCGGGGCTGACCCGGACCCACGAGTTCGTCGGCACGCCGGCCTATGTGGCGCCCGAGTCGGCCGAGGGCCGCCCGCAGACCTCCGCCGTCGACATCTACGGCGCCGGAATCCTGCTGTACGAGCTGCTCACCGGCCGTCCGCCGTTCGCCGGTGGCACCGCGCTCGAAGTCCTGCAGCGCCACCTCAGCGAGGAGCCCCGCCGCCCCAGCACGGTCCCCGCGCCCCTGTGGACCGTCATAGAGCGCTGCCTGAGCAAGGACCCGGACCGGCGGCCCAGCGCCGAGAACCTGGCCCGCGCGCTGCGCACCGTCGCCGCCGGTATCGGCGTGCACGCGAACTCGGCGCAGATCGCCGCCGCCGACGGAGTGGCCGTCCTGCTGGCGCCCGACCCGGCGCCCACCGCCGTTCCGGAGACGCCCGGAGCGGCGGACCCGACGCAGGTGCTGCCGAGCAACGCCGGCTCGTACGACCCGAACGCGGCCACCAGCGTCATGCAGCAGAACGCCGGCCAGGGCGGCCACGCCGACCCGACCGCGGTCATGCCGCCCGTCCCGGCGCGGCCCGAGGGCGCCCCGCGGCCCGACGGACCGCACCCCTGGCAGTCCCAGCTCCAGGCCGCCCGCGACCGCAACGACCAGACGCAGGTCCAGTACCTCGACCCGAGCCAGGACCCGCTGCGCCGCCGCCCCCAGCGCCAGCCTCAGCAGCAACAGCAGCAGCCGCGCCAGCAGCAGTACCCGCCGCGGAACCGGCAGCAGCCTCAGCAGCAGTACCCCCCGCAGCAGCAGTACCAGCCGCAGCCTCAGCAGCAGCAGTACCAGCCGCAGCAGCAGCGCCAGCAGTACGCGCCGCCGCAGCAACCCCAGCAGCCTGCTCAGCGCGCGCCCCGCGAGCCCAGGCAGCGCAGCGCCAACCCGATGAAGATCCCCGGCCTCGGCTGTCTGAAGGGCTGCCTGTTCACGCTGGTCCTTCTCGTCGTGGCGAGCTGGCTGATCTGGGAACTCACGCCGTTGAAGGACTGGATCGGGCAGGGCCAGAGCTACTGGCACGCGATCAGCGACGCCGCCGGCAAGATCAGCGACTGGGTCTCGGCGCTGGGCGGCGACAGCGGCAACTGACGGGGCGGGGCGCCGCCGATCCGGCCGGACGCCCCGTCAATTCTGTAGCTATATCGACTTCCGCGAACCAATTCCCTGGCAATTCGTACGCAGAAGTGAAGGTTGGCGCCATCCAGGGCACGCGACCCCCCGATCGCCGCGTAACTTTGTCGACCGGGGGTTGTTGCGCGAGGGCCCAATCGCCAGCCGCTGAGGGAGCAGTCTTGGCACGGAATATCGGCAGCCGGTACACCGCCCACCAGATCCTGGGGCGCGGCAGCGCCGGAACGGTGTGGCTCGGCGACGGCCCCGAGGGGCCCGTCGCCATCAAACTCCTCCGCGAGGACCTCGCGTCCGACCAGGAACTCGTCGGCCGGTTCGTCCAGGAGCGCACCGCCCTGCTGGGCCTCGACCATCCGCACATCGTCGCCGTCCGCGACCTCGTGGTGGACGGCAACGACCTGGCGCTGGTCATGGACCTGGTGCGCGGCACGGATCTGCGCACCCGGCTCGACCGCGAGCGCAGGCTGGCCCCGGAGGCCGCCGTCGCGATCGTCGCGGACGTCGCGGACGGCCTCGCCGCCGCGCACGCCGCCGGGGTGGTCCACCGCGACGTCAAGCCGGAGAACATCCTGCTCGACATGGAGGGCCCGCTCGGACCCGGCAACTCCCACCCCGCGCTGCTCACCGACTTCGGCGTGGCCAAGCTGATCGACACCCCGCGCCGCACCAAGGCCACCAAGATCATCGGGACGCCCGACTACCTGGCCCCCGAGATCGTCGAGGGCCTCCCGCCGCGCGCCGCCGTCGACATCTACGCCCTCGCGACGGTGCTGTACGAGCTCCTCGCGGGCTTCACGCCCTTCGGCGGCGGCCACCCCGGCGCCGTACTGCGCCGCCATGTCACCGAGACCGTCGTCCCGCTCCCCGGCATCCCCGACGAGCTCTGGCAGCTGCTGGTCCAGTGCCTGGCCAAGGCCCCCGCCTCCCGGCTGCGCGCCTCCGAGCTGGCGGCCCGGCTGCGCGAACAGCTTCCGCAGCTCGCCGGCATCCCGCCGCTGGACGTGGACGAGCCGGACGAGGAACCGGAGCCCCAGCCGCATGGGCAGGGCTACGACGAGCAGCAGTACACCCCGACGGCCGAGGAGCCCCGCCGCCGGGGCGCGGTGCCGCTGGTCCCCGGCTCGTCCCCCGACTCCAACCGGGACACCCACACGAGCATGCGCGTCCCGGCCCCCGACGAGCTCTCCGGCGGCCCCCGGGGCACCGCCCGCGCCCCGCGCGCCCCCGGCCGGCCCCGGCCCGGCTCCGCGCGCAACAAGTCGGCGGCCATCCGCAAGCGCCGCATCACCCTGGGCGCGGCGGCACTGATACTCGTCGCCGGACTCGGGGTCGGCGGCTGGCTGGCGATGAGCGGTGACGACGCGGGCGCGACCCCGCAGGAGACCGGCAGCTCCGCCCCCGGCACCCCCTGAGAACCCCCGGCACCCCCTGAGAAAGAAGGGGCGGCGGGCCGCGATCACGCGGCCCGAGGAACGTCCGCGCCGACAGCCGTTACGCTGGACCCGTGGCAGTCGTCGATATTTCCGAAGAGCTGAAGTCCCTCTCCTCGACCATGGGGTCGATCGAGGCCGTCCTGGACCTGGATGCGCTGAGGGCGGACATCGCCGCGCTTGAGGAGCAGGCGGCGGCGCCGTCTCTCTGGGATGACCCGGAGGCGGCGCAGAAGATCACCAGCAAGCTTTCGCACATGCAGGCCGAGGTCCGGAAGACGGAGGCCCTGCGCGGCCGCATCGACGATCTCGAAGTTCTCTTCGAGCTCGCCGAGGACGAGGGCGACGCCGACGCGCTCGCGGAGGCCGAGTCCGAGCTGACCTCCGTGAAGAAGGCGCTCGACGAGATGGAGGTCCGTACCCTCCTGTCCGGCGAGTACGACGCGCGCGAGGCCCTGGTCACCATCCGGGCCGAGGCCGGCGGCGTCGACGCGGCGGACTTCGCGGAGAAGCTCCAGCGCATGTACCTGCGCTGGGCCGAGCGGCACAACTACAAGACCGAGGTCTACGAGACGGCGTACGCCGAAGAGGCCGGCATCAAGTCGACCACCTTCGCGGTGGAGGTGCCGTACGCCTACGGCACGCTCTCCGTCGAGCAGGGCACCCACCGGCTCGTCCGGATCTCGCCCTTCGACAACCAGGGCCGCCGTCAGACGTCCTTCGCGGGCGTCGAGGTGCTGCCGGTCGTCGAGCAGACGGACCACGTCGAGATCGACGAGTCCGAGCTCCGCATCGACGTCTACCGCTCCTCCGGCCCCGGCGGCCAGGGCGTCAACACCACGGACTCCGCGGTCCGGCTGACCCACCTGCCGACCGGCATCGTCGTCTCCTGCCAGAACGAGCGCTCGCAGATCCAGAACAAGGCGTCCGCGATGAACGTCCTCCAGGCGAAGCTCCTTGAGCGCCGCCGCCAGGAGGAGCAGGCGAAGATGAACGCACTCAAGGGCGACGGCGGCAACTCCTGGGGCAACCAGATGCGGTCGTACGTCCTGCACCCGTACCAGATGGTCAAGGACCTGCGCACGGAGTTCGAGATGGGCAACCCCGAGGCGGTCTTCAACGGCGAGATCGACGGTTTCGTCGAGGCCGGTATCCGCTGGCGCAAGCAGAACGAGAAGTAGCGCGCGGCTGCTGAGCAGTTGAGCCCGGACGGCGACCGCCGTCCGGGCTCCTTCGCGTTCCGGCCCGGCAGTTGGGCGACGACGTGGTGAGTGCGTCACAGTCCTGATGCCGAATGAAGGTCAATTGGCTCCAAAACGCCGCACATTGCGTGGATCGGCCTTGACGTAGTCCTTAACTCTGGACAGGCTGCTGGAGCAGCATGCGTATGTCTGGGACGGGTGTGATCGGGGGCGGGCGGCACGGCCGCGGCACAACGTCGGCCGGCGTCCGGAGCGAACCCCGCAGGGCCGTGGCCCCGCATATGGCTGCTCCGTTGACGAGAACAGCTACTGGGGGTAGCAGCACATGACGAAGAAGACGCGAGTACGCGTCGCGCGGATAGCCGCGGGTGCGGTCATTGCCGCAGGCGCCTCGCTCACCGCCGCGGGTGCGGCGCAGGCCGTCGGGATCGGCATCGGCGTCAACGACGCGGCCAACAACGACGTCGTGAACGTCGGCATCGGCGGCGAGGAAGACGGTGGCGGTGACGCCACGGGCGGCGAGGACGCGGCCGGCGGTGGCGACGCGGCCGGTGGCGCCGATGTCGCGGGCGGCGCGGACGTCGCGGGTGGCGCCGACGTAGCCGGTGGCGGTGACGCCGCCGCTGGTGGTGACGACGCGGCTGGTGGCGGCGATGCCGCTGCTGGTGGTGACGATGCCGCAGGTGGCGGTGACGCTGCTGCTGGTGGTGGCGACGCGGCTGGTGGCGGTGACGCTGCTGCGGGTGGTGACGATGCCGCAGGTGGTGGCGATGCTGCTGCGGGTGGTGGCGACGCGGCTGGTGGCGGCGATGCCGCTGCGGGTGGTGGCGACGCGGCTGGTGGCGGCGATGCCGCTGCGGGTGGTGACGATGCCGCAGGTGGCGGTGACGCTGCTGCGGGTGGTGACGATGCCGCAGGTGGCGGTGACGCTGCCGCTGGTGGCGGTGACGCGGCTGTCGGCGGTGGCGACTCCAACGGTGGCGGCAACGCCTCGGGCGGCGGTGACGCGGCCGGTGGCGGCGACACCACCGGCGGCTCGGGCTCCGCGACCGGCGGCAGCGACGACTGCACCGTCGACCTGAACGGTGCCGAGTGCGCCGACAACACCGACACCGACTCGGTCGGCAACCAGCCGGCCGAGCAGGGCAAGGGCAAGGACGAGCTCGCCGAGACCGGTGCGGCCGAGACCACGTTCCTGCTCGTCGGTGCCGCGACGATGATCGCCGGAGGCATCGGCTTCCGGATCCTCCCGCGCCTGGTGAACGGCCGCACGGCCGCCTGACGGCCTGGTAGCGGTACCTGAACGACCACTGGGACCCGGTCCGCCTCGGCGGACCGGGTCCCAGTGCGTGTACGGCCCTTCCCCGCCCCTGAGGGCCCCTCGGTGCGGGTTTCCACGGAATCGGCCCCCACCGGTCGCCGTATCGTGCCGAGACCCGTCACAGAGGGCGTCCCGGCTCGACCGGGGCGGGGACGTTCAGGTAACGAGGTGGTTGCTCTCGGTCACGCCGCCTGGTGCGCGAGCAGCGCCAGGGCGCAGAGCAGCACCACCAGCAGGGCGATCAGCATCATGGGGTTCATCCCGCCGAAGGGACCCTGGCCCTGTCCCTGCTGCTCTAGCCGCGCACGGCTGGCCCGGCACACGGGGCAACGGCCCTCGGCCACGGGCGCCGCACAGTTCGCGCACACCAATCGGTCATAGGTCATGCGCTTTCCTCCTCCCGCGCGGCGGAGCCGCACAGCCATCTCTCCGCACAACGCTCACGGAAACGCGACCGTTCCCCCTACCACTGTGCCAGCTCGCGAGGATTTCGGCGCGGCCCGCCGGACAGGTAACGGAAGCTCCCGGTTCGCGTTCGCTTGCGTTCCGGCATAAATCACCCATCCCGGTACGCGCGCCTGCACGCGTCAGTCCGGTTCGCGTATGGTCACGCTCACCTACTCCCGGCCGACCGTGGTGCATCCGTGATCCGATTCGACAACGTCTCCAAGACCTACCCCAAGCAGAGCCGTCCCGCTCTACGGGATGTGTCTCTCGATATCGAGAAGGGCGAGTTCGTCTTCCTGGTGGGCTCCTCCGGCTCCGGCAAGTCCACCTTCATGCGACTCATCCTCCGTGAGGAGCGCGCCAGCCAGGGCATGGTCCACGTCCTGGGCAAGGACCTCGCGCGCATGTCCAACTGGAAGGTGCCGCACATGCGGCGCCAGCTGGGCACCGTCTTCCAGGACTTCCGGCTGCTCCCCAACAAGACCGTCGCGGAGAACGTGGCGTTCGCCCAGGAAGTGATCGGCAAGCCGCGCGGCGAGATCCGCAAGGCGGTCCCGCAGGTCCTCGACCTCGTCGGTCTCGGCGGGAAGGAGGACCGGATGCCCGGCGAGCTCTCCGGCGGTGAGCAGCAGCGCGTGGCGATCGCGCGGGCCTTCGTGAACCGGCCGATGCTGCTGATCGCGGACGAGCCGACCGGCAACCTCGACCCGCAGACCTCCGTCGGCATCATGAAGCTGCTGGACCGGATCAACCGGACCGGCGCCACCGTGATCATGGCGACCCATGACCAGAACATCGTCGACCAGATGCGCAAACGCGTCATCGAGCTTGAGCAGGGCCGTCTCGTACGCGACCAGGCGCGCGGCGTCTACGGCTACCAGCACTGAGCACCGAGTACTGAAAGGACGCCATGCGCGCCCAGTTCGTCCTGTCGGAGATCGGCGTCGGCCTCCGTCGCAACCTCACGATGACCTTCGCCGTCGTCGTCTCCGTCGCCCTCTCGCTTGCCCTGTTCGGCGGCGCGCTGCTCATGCGCGAGCAGGTCAGCACGATGAAGGACTACTGGTACGACAAGGTCAACGTCTCCATCTACCTCTGCGGCAAGGGCGATGCGGAGACGGTGGTCCAGTGCGCCAAGGGCGCTGTCACCGCGCAGCAGAAGAAGGAGATCGAGGGCGATCTCAAGAAGATGGACGTCGTCGAGACGGTGACGTACGAATCGTCCGACGAGGCGTACAAGCACTACCAGGAGGAGTTCGGCGACTCCCCGATGGCCGGCAACATCACGCCGGACCAGATGCCGGAGTCCTTCCGCGTCAAGCTGCACGACCCGACCAAGTACAAGGTCGTCGCCACCGCGTTCGCCGGACGCAACGGGGTGCAGTCGGTCCAGGACCAGAGAAGCATCCTGGACAACCTCTTCGGGCTGATGAACGGCATGAACGTCGCCGCGCTGTTCGTGATGGCGCTGATGCTGGTCATCGCGCTGATGTTGATCGTGAACACCGTCCGGGTGTCCGCGTTCAGCCGACGGCGGGAGACGGGCATCATGCGGCTCGTCGGCGCCTCCGGCTTCTACATCCAGATGCCGTTCATCATGGAGGCCGCGTTCGCCGGCCTGATCGGCGGCGTGCTGGCCTGCGTCATGCTGCTGGCCGGGCGTTACTTCCTGATCGACGGCGGGCTCGCACTCCAGGACAAGCTGAACCTGATCGACTTCATCGGCTGGGACGCGGTGCTCACCAAGCTTCCGCTGGTGCTGACGATCGGCCTGCTGATGCCCGCGGTTGCCGCACTCTTCGCGCTGCGCAAGTACCTCAAGGTATGACGATCGCCTCCCGGGGCGCGCGGCCAACAGCCCGTGCGCCCCGGAGCCTTGTCCTAGGCTAGGCGGCATGTCCGGCCCCGTGCACCGCGCTGGGCCCCGCGGCCTCTGCCGCGGGGCCGCCCTGACATTGGTTTTCGCGAGTGTCCTCGCCACCGGCGCCGCCACCGGTTCGCTGCCGCGCGGCGACGGACGGGGCCGGGACGCGGAGACCCGGTCCGTCGCCTCCGTCGCGGACCGCGACGCGGTGGCCGACGCCGCGGCCGACGCGGTGGCGGACGGCAAGTCCGGTACGGAGGCGGCCGAGGAGGTCGTCAGCCGCAGCGGGGACCGCTGGGGCGCGGTCTACGACGAGCGGGAGTACCAGGAGTTCGAACAGGCCCTGGACGGCTCGTACACGGGCGTCGGGATCGCCGCCAGACGCTCCGCCGACGGGCTGGTCGCGGTCGCCCGGGTCCAGCCGGGCAGCCCCGCGGACCGGGCCGGTGTCCGCGCGGGCGACCTGATCCGCACGGTCGACGGCAGCCGGGTCGACCGCCGCCCGGTCTCCGACGTGGTGGCCCTGCTGCGCGGTGACCGCGAGCGCGCGGCCGAGGGGAGCGCCGTGGTGCTCGGGGTGCAGCGGGGTTCCGTCAGCCGGACCGAGACGCTGCACCGGGCCCGGCTCACCACGGAGGCGGTCACGGTACGGCGGCTCGGTCCGGAGCGGCCCGATTCCGGCGCGGCCGTACTGATCGAGGTCGGCTCGTTCACCAAGGGCTCCGGTACCCAGGTCCGTGACGCCGTCCGGGAGGCACCCGAGGGCGCCGGGGTGCTGCTGGACCTGCGCGGCAACTCTGGCGGGCTGGTCACGGAGGCCGTCACCGCCGCCTCCGCCTTCCTGGACGGCGGCCTGGTCGCCACCTACGACGTGCACGGGGAGCAGCGCGCCCTGTACGCGGACGCGGGGGGCGACACCGAGCGCCCCGTCGTCGTCCTCATCGACGGCGGCACGATGAGCGCGGCCGAGCTGCTGACCGGTGCGCTGCAGGATCGGGGGCGCGCGGTCACGGTCGGCTCGCGCACCTTCGGCAAGGGTTCCGTCCAGATGCCGAGCAAGCTCGCGGGCGGTTCGGTGGCCGAGCTGACCGTGGGCCACTACCGCACCCCGGCGGGCCGCAGCGTCGACGACCGGGGCATCACACCGGACCTCGCGGTGAGCTCGGGGGCCCAGAAGAGGGCCGAGACGGTATTGAGTGGCCTCGGGGGTGGGTCGTAGTGCGAAAATGGCCGCACTATGGCTAAGGAAAAGGACCCAGAGCGCAAGATCATCGCGCAGAACAAGAAGGCGCGCCACGACTACACCATCCTCGACACCTACGAGTGCGGCCTCGTGCTCATGGGGACCGAGGTCAAATCGCTGCGCATGGGCCGGGCCTCCCTGGTGGACGGCTTCGTGCAGATCGACGGCGGCGAGGCGTGGCTGCACAACATCCACGTCCCCGAGTACGTCCAGGGCACCTGGACCAACCACTCCGCCAAGCGCAAGCGCAAGCTGCTGATGCACCGGGCCGAGATCGACAAGCTGGAGTCGAAGGCCCAGGAGACCGGGCACACGATCGTGCCGCTCGCCCTGTACTTCCGCAGCGGCCGGGTCAAGGTCGAGATCGCGCTGGCGAAGGGCAAGAAGGAGTACGACAAGCGGCAGACGCTGCGCGAGAAGCAGGACACCAGGGAGACGAACCGGGCGATCTCGGCGGCGCGCCGCCGCCAGCGGGCCGCCTGACCGGGCCGGTCACGGTGGCCGACGGCCGGTCCGCCAGGAATACGCTGGCATCGGCGCACGTTGGTCACGTACGATGGCACTGCACCCCACGGGGTGTGTACCACCTTGAAAAATCAACATGGGGATGATCGGTTTCGACAGCGGATGTCGAAGCAGGGGAAGCGAGTCGAGGAAGCGGCAATGATCTCGTTAACCATATGTCGCAACCAATAATCGCCAATTCCAAGCGCGATTCCTCCGCCTTCGCCCTCGCTGCCTAATTAGCAGCTAAGCGAAGACTCTGCGGAGTGTCAGCCCGGGGGTGGTCCCGACCCGGATCCTGGCATCATTAAGGGATCTAAACTTCTGAGCCCGGTCACGGGGCCCTGAAGGAAATCAAACAGTGACTGGGCCTGTCGGAGGCTTGTTCGCGTGACCTCCGGGGCCGAGAAAAGCGCAGCGAACTGCACTCGGAGAAGCCCTGATTCCGCACCGTTGGACGCGGGTTCGATTCCCGCCATCTCCACAATTCCCATGTGAACGAGGACCCCGTTGCCGCCGGCAACGGGGTCCTCGTTTTTTTGTCTGCCGACAGGCCCGCAGGCTGCCAGGCCATGCCCGGCCGCGCGGGGGCGCGCGGGGGCGCGTGTTCTGGCGCACGCAAGGCAGGTGCGCATCAGGTACACCCCTCCTGATGAACGACACCGGAGAGTGGGGTCACGGTCCCTTCGGGCTGGGCTACGTTCATCGCCCGGGTGAACCGTGACAGGGGCGCGTGGACAGGGTGGGGGCCCGGTCCGGCGATATACAACCGGCCAGTCACGCGCACCCGATCTTAAGTGGGGGAAGTGCGTACAACTGTGGAAACTTGGCGTGAAGGTGCCCATGCGTGGCACACACACGAGCCGAACGAAGTCACCGTCCAACTCGACGGTCTGGGACGCCAGCTCTCCGAGCTGCTGCCGGAACCCGGCGCTCCGGAAGGCTCGGACGGCCCCGTCTTCGTCGACGAGAGCGGGCGCCGGGGCAAAACGTTCCGGCGGTTCGGCTGGGTGATCGCGGCGGCCTGCGTCTGCTTCGCGGTGACGCTCGTCGGCACCGTCCTCGGCGGCAACTCCAGCGCCCCGTTCCTGCCGCTCTCCGGCCAGGAGGAGCACCGGAACGCGGACGAGATCCAGATGCCGCCCGCGCCGGACGAGAGCGCGGACGTCTCCGCGACGCCCGGCGCGACGGCCGGCTCCTCGCCGTCCGCACCCGTGGCCGGAAACAGCGCCCCCGTACTGCCGGGCAGCTCCGCCTCGGCCGGCTCCCCGGCCCCCGGCACCGGCTCCTCCGCACCCGCCGCCGTCGTATCGGCCGGGGACCGCTCGGAGACCACCACCGGTGGCGGCGGCACCGCGTCGTCCGCCGGCACCACGGCCTCCGCGCCGCCCGCCGCCGGCACCGGGACGCCTCCCGCAGAGCCGGAGGCGGAGCCGTCGGACACCACCACGACGCCGCCCCCCGCCGAGTCCGCCGACCCTCCTGTGGAAGAGCAAGAAGGCGCCAACTAAATGACCACCCCCGTCACACGGGGCAGGCACAACCGCGAGAAGCAGACCCGGCGGCGCAGGCTTCCCATGCGCTATCTCCTGCCGTTCCTGCTCCTCGTCGCCCTGCTCGCCATGCTGATGCTGCGCGGCTACGTGCACAGCGAAATCCTTGCCGACCACCGGATCCAGCCACCGGCGGCGACCGACACGGTGCCCGAGCAGGTCCTCGAGGGCGGACCCGTCATCGACGCGCGCAGCGCGAGCGAACCCGCCAAGTCCCTGCGCATCCCCGATCACCGCATCGTGCTGACCTTCGACGACGGCCCGGACCCGGAGTGGACCCCGCGCGTGCTCGACAAGCTCAAGGAGCACCATGCGCACGCCGTCTTCTTCGTCACCGGCACCATGGCCTCGCGCTACCCCGCGCTGGTGAAGCGCATGGTCGACGAGGGGCACGAGGTCGGGCTGCACACCTTCAACCACCCCGACCTCTCCTACCAGTCGCACACCCGCATCGACTGGGAGCTCTCGCAGAACCAGCTGGTGCTGGCGGGCGCGGCCGGAATCCGCAGCTCGCTCTTCCGGCCGCCGTACTCCTCGTTCGCCGATGCCATGGACGACAAGTCCTGGCCGGTCACCCAGTACATCGGCGGCCTCGGCTACCTCACCGTCGTGAACAACACCGACAGCGAGGACTGGAAGCGCCCCGGCGTGCGCACCATCATCGAGAACGCCACCCCGAAGCACGGCAAGGGCGCCATCGTCCTGATGCACGACTCGGGCGGCAACCGATCCCAGACCGTTGCCGCGCTCGACCGCTTCCTGCCCGGAATGCAGGACAAGGGCTACAAGTTCACCAATCTCACCGACGCCCTCGGCACCCCCAGTGCCCACACCCCCGTCACGGGACTCGCGCTGTGGCAGGGCAAGGCGTTCGTCTACGCCGTCGGCGTCTCCGACCACATCACCGATGTGATGGTGGCCGGTCTCGCCGTCATCGGGGTGCTGGTCATCTCCCGCTTCGGGCTGATGCTGCTGCTCTCCTTCGCACACGCGCGCCGGGTCCGAAGACGGGGCTTCAGCTGGGGCGAACCGGTGATCCGCCCGGTGACCGTCCTGGTGCCCGCGTACAACGAACGCGAGTGCATCGCCAATACGGTGCGCTCCCTGGTGGCAAGTGACTATCCGGTCGAAGTCATCGTGATCGACGACGGTTCCACGGACGGCACCGCGGACATCGTCGAGGCGATGTGGCTGCCGAATGTGAGGGTGGTGCGCCAGCGCAACGCGGGGAAGCCCGCGGCCCTCAACAACGGCATCGCGCACGCCCGCCACGACATCATCGTGATGATGGACGGGGACACCGTCTTCGAGCCGTCCACCGTCCGCGAGCTCGTACAGCCCTTCGCGGACCCCAGGGTCGGGGCCGTCGCGGGCAACGCCAAGGTCGGCAACCGGGACTCCATGATCGGGGCCTGGCAGCACATCGAGTACGTGATGGGCTTCAACCTCGACCGCAGGATGTACGACCTGCTGCGCTGCATGCCCACCATCCCCGGCGCGGTCGGGGCGTTCCGCCGGGACGCGCTGGACCGGATCGGCGGCATGAGCGAGGACACCCTCGCCGAGGACACCGACGTCACGATGGCCCTCCACCGGGACGGCTGGCGCGTCGTGTACGCGGAGAACGCCCGCGCCTGGACCGAGGCGCCGGAGACCGTGCAACAGCTCTGGTCGCAGCGCTACCGGTGGTCGTACGGCACGATGCAGGCCATCTGGAAGCACCGCCGCGCGGTGATCGAGCGCGGCCCGTCCGGCCGCTTCGGACGCGTCGGACTGCCGTTCGTCGCCCTGTTCATGGTCGTCGCCCCGCTGCTCGCACCCCTCATCGACGTCTTCCTGCTGTACGGAATCGTCTTCGGGCCCACCCAGAAGACGGTCGTCGCCTGGCTCGGCGTCCTCGCGGTACAGGCGGTCTGCGCCGCGTACGCCTTCCGGCTCGACCGGGAACGCATGACGCATCTGATCTCGCTGCCCCTCCAGCAGATCCTCTACCGGCAGCTCATGTACGTGGTGCTGCTCCAGTCCTGGATCACCGCTCTCACCGGCGGCCGGCTGCGCTGGCAGAAGCTGCGCCGGACCGGTGTCGTGGAGGCGCCCGGCGCGATGACCGGCCAGCGGCGCGGCAGCAGCAATGACCGGAGGCCCGTCGCATGACCCACCCCAGCTACCCCTCCGCGTACCCGCAGCAGCCGCCCGGAGAGCCGCACACGGTGCCGTTCCCGGTGTTCCCGGTGCAGCCGCCGTCCCCGCCCGCCGTTCCCGGCGAGGACCAGCAGCCGCCCGCGGCGAAGGCGGGCGGCCGTGACCGCTATCTCGACCTGCTCCGGGCCGTCGCGCTCGTCCGCGTCGTCGTCTTCCACCTCTTCGGCTGGGCCTGGCTGACCGTCCTCTTCCCGTCCATGGGCGTGATGTTCGCGCTGGCCGGCTCCCTGATGGCCCGGTCGCTGGCCCGGCCCGCCTGGAGCGTCCTGCGCGGCCGGCTGCGCAGGCTGCTGCCGCCGATGTGGGCCTTCGCCGCACTCATCGTGCCGATGATGTTCGTGATGGGCCTCAAACCGGTGCGGGAGGAGGGCATCTGGTGGTTCCTCAAGCTTGGCTGCTACATCCTGCCGGTCGGCTCACCGCCGTTCCCCTGGGAGAGCGGCTCCGAGAGCGGGTTTCTGGAGCAGTCGTGGGCCGAGCAGGCGGCGGGCCCGCTCTGGTACATCCGCGCCTACCTGTGGTTCGTGCTGGCCTCACCGCTGCTCCTGAAGGCGTTCCGCAGGCTGCCCTGGGCGACGATGCTCGCGCCGGTCGGCCTCACCGCCGTCATCGGCACCGGCCTGGTGACCGTGGACGGAGCGACGGGCGAGGCGCTCGTCGACTTCGGTACGTTCGGCGCCTGCTGGATCCTGGGCTTCGTCCACAACGACGGGCTGCTGAAGAAGGTCCCGCGCTACATCTCGGTCTCCTCGGCCGCCATCATCATGGCCTTCGGGCTCTGGTGGGCGTCCGGGCACCTCACGGAGGAGGGCTGGAACCTCGACGAGATCCCGCTGGCCCAGGCCACCTGGTCACTCGGCTTCTGCGCGATCCTGCTCCAGTACGCGCCCTCCTGGAAGCAGCTGCCCGGCCGGCTGGCCGGCTGGGACAGTCCGATCACCCTGGCCAACAACCGGGCCGTGACGATCTACCTCTGGCACAACCTGCTGTTCATGGCGACGATGCCGGTCATCGACCAGCTGTGGAACATCCCGTGGGTCGGTGACCACCTCGGCACGTACATCGACGCCTCCTACAACGTGCTGATGCTGATCCTGATCTGGCCGCTGATAGGGGTGATGATCGTCGCGGTCGGCTGGGTCGAGGACGTGGCGGCGAAGCGGCGGCCCCGGCTCTGGCCCAACGGCGAGCCGAAGCGGACCGGGAAGCGCGGAGCCGGACGCGGCACGCCGGAACCGGCCGGGGTCCCCGGGCGGCGCGGCCGGTGACCTCCCTCACCGGGGCGCCCGCGCCCCGATGAGAGCAAGGTTGCGCACCGGTCACCTCACGGCACCATGCCGAAACGCGCGCTCCCTACGTTCGGGGACAACACCCCGACCCCCTGTGGAGGCGCGTGATGGCTGGCCGTACGCGGGCGGCGGCAACGTGGGGGTGCCCGTCGTGCAGCTCGCCGGGCTGCTGGTGATCGGGACGGCGGGCGCCTCGCATCCGCGGATCGTGCTCGGCGCGTACATCCCGCTGATCGTCGTCGCCGCGCTGTGCGCCGCGCACTTCATGGACAATCCGGCACCCGTGCAGAACGACACCGGGGCCGCCGGGGAAGCCGTCCGCGACCCGCACACCTGGATCATGGCGGTGCTCTACATCGGCACCTTCGGCTCCTTCATCGGCTACAGCTTCGCCTTCGGCCTGGTGCTCCGGATCCAGTTCGGCCGCACCCCGCTGGAGGCCGCCTCGCTCACCTTCATCGGCCCGCTGCTGGGCTCCCTGATCCGGCCGGTCGGCGGCCGGCCGGCCGACCGACCGGTACGGCGGCGCCCGCATCACCATGGGGAACTTCCTCGCGATGGCCGCCGCGACCGGAGTCGTCGTGTACGCCTCCGGCATCGAATCGCTCACCGTCTTCCTGACCGGCTTCACCGCGCTCTTCGTACTGAGCGGCCTCGGCAACGGATCGACGTACAAGATGATCCCGGGCATCTTCCACGCCAAGGCGATCGCGCGCGGACTGCGCGGTGAGGGGGCCGCGGCGCACGGGCGGCGGCTGTCCGGCGCGGCCATGGGGCTCATCGGCGCGCTCGGCGGGCTCGGCGGGCTCGGCGGGCTCGGCATCAACCTGGCCTTCCGGCAGTCCTTCCAGAACGCGGGCACCGGGACGGCCGCCTTCTGGTCCTTTCTGGCCTTCTACGGGGTGTGTTCCGTACTCACCTGGGCGGTATACCTTCGCCGGCACGGCACCCGTGCCGGCGAAGCCGCAGCTCAGCTACGCCGAGGTGTGATGATGATCCAGCCTGATCCAAACGAACGGCCCTGCGGTGTCGGGTGACGTAACGGGCGGGAAATACGGGTGAACCGAGCCTGTCACGCGCCGTTGACAGTCTCGGACCTCCGCACCACCGAGCAGCAGCGGGACGAGAGCCGGGTAGACCTTATGCACGACGACGAACAGCACGGGCCCCTCGCGGGCTTCACGGTCGGCGTCACCGCCGCGCGCCGGGCGGAGGAACTCGCCACGCTGCTGCGGCGGCGCGGCGCCAGCGTGGTGCACGCCCCCGCCCTGCGGATCGTGCCGCTCGCCGACGACAGCGAACTCCTCGCCGCCACCCAGGAGCTCGTCGCCAGCGTCCCCGACGTGGTCATCGCCACCACCGCGATCGGCTTCCGGGGCTGGATCGAGGCGGCCGACGGCTGGGGGATCGGGGACCGGCTGCTGGACCGGCTGCGCGGCGTCGAACTGCTGGCGCGCGGCCCCAAGGTCAAGGGCGCGGTCCGGGCCGCCGGGCTGACCGAGGCGTGGTCACCCGCCTCGGAGTCCATGGCCGAAGTGCTGGAACGGCTGCTCGCGGAGGGCGTAGAGGGCCGCCGCATCGCCCTCCAGCTGCACGGCGAACCGCTCCCCGGCTTCGTCGAGTCGCTCCGGGCGGCGGGCGCGGAGGTCATCGGCGTGCCCGTCTACCGCTGGATGCCGCCGGAGGACATCACCCCGCTCGACCGGCTCCTCGACCTCACCACCACCCGCGGTCTGGACGCGCTCACCTTCACCAGCGCCCCCGCCGCGGCCTCGATGCTGCGCCGGGCGGAGGAGCGCGGCATGCTTCCCGAACTCCTGGGCGCGCTGCGGGACGACGTCGTATCGGCCTGCGTCGGACCGGTCACCGCCCTGCCGTTGCAGGCCCACGGGCTCGACACCATCCAGCCGGAGCGCTTCCGGCTCGGCCCGCTCGTCCAGACCCTCTGCCGTGAACTGCCTTCCCGGGCGAGGACGTTGCCCATCGCGGGGCACCGGGTCGAGATCCGGGGCCACGCCGTCCTGGTCGACGAGGAGCTGCGCCCGGTGCCGCCCGCCGGGATGGCCCTGCTGCACGCCCTGGCCCGCAGGCCGGGCTGGGTGGTGGCCCGCGCGGAGCTGCTGCGCGCGCTGCCCGGCAGCGGTACGGACGAGCACGCGGTGGAGACGGCCATGGCCCGGCTGCGCACCGCGCTCGGGGTGCCCAGGATCGTCCAGACGGTCGTCAAGCGGGGCTACCGGCTGGCCCTGGACCCGGCCGCCGACACCAAGTACGCGGACGTCTGAGGGAGGTGGCGCGCCGTCAGGTGCGAGCCCCGCAGCAGGAGGGCCAGCGCCGCGGTGCACAGGACCGCCCGTACGGCGTTCCAGGCGACCCACGCGTCCTCGAACCGGTCCCGCACGGCGGCTGGGTCAGCGATGTGCGCCGGATCGCCGGCCCGCGCCAGCTCGTCGTTGAGCGGGACGTTGACGCCGGAGGTGAGCAGGAAGGCGACGGCGTACACCGCGAACGCGGCGAAGAGCCACCCGCGCGGCCCGGGGGAGCGGCGGTGCTGCCAGGCGGCCACCGCGGTGAGGAGCAGCGCGCCGAAGAAGCCGGCGAAGAACACCGGGTTCTCTATGACGTCGTTGATGTTCCGCATGACCTCGATGAAGGTGCGGTCGTCGCTGCGGCCGAGCGCGGGCATGACCGCGCAGGAGAAGACGTAGAACGTGCCCGCGACGAGTCCGGTGGTGACAGCGGCGCCGCCGAGGACGAGGTGGCGGAGGGCGCGGTGCGGCCGGTGGGCCTGGCTGGTTGTCATGTCACCAGTCAATTCGCCCGGCCGCTCCCGCTCCATCGCTCAGGCGCGCAGCTCCCTACGCGGGCGTCCAGGCCCGGGATACCGTGCTGGGATGATCGATGACATCCACCGGCTCGACCCCGGGATACGGCTCCGGCCCGCCACCGCGTCCGACGCCGCCTCCCTCGCCGCGGCGCTGACCCGCAGCCGTACGTACATGAGCCCGTGGGAGCCCCGGCGGCCCGACGCCTTCTACACCGAGCAGGGGCAGCGCGAGCGGCTGGCCGGAATCCTGGCCGACCGCGAGGCGGGGCGCGCGATGCCCTGGGTGCTGGCCGACGAGGAGGACCGGGCGGTCGGCGGATTCAACCTCGACGGCATCGTGCTCGGACCGTTCCGCAGTGCCACGCTCGGCTACTGGGTGGACGTCGAGTGCGCGGGCCGGGGCCTGGCCACCGCGGCGGTGCGGCTCATCTGCGACCTGGCCAGGGACGAGCTGCGGCTGCACCGGATCCAGGCGGGAACGCTGCTGCACAACGCGGCCTCGCAGCGGGTGCTCACCAAATGCGGCTTCGAGCAGTTCGCGACGGTCCCGCGCTATATGCACATCGACGGCGACTGGCGCGATCACCGGCTCTTCCAGCGCATCCTGCACGACGGCCCGGTCACGGGGGCACCGGCCGCCGCCGGGGCCTGAGCGCCCGCCCGGCGCCGCCCGTACGGTCCGCGCGGCGGCAGGGGTTACGGGCGGGGGGCCGGGCGGGCACTCTGGTGGGGACGTCGGGCCGGACCAAGGCGGTGACATGCGCATGGCAACGCGCAAGGGATCGTGCGACTGGCGGTTCGACGCCGGGCGGCTCTGCCTGGACCTGGTGGCGACCGGGGCCGGCCGCGCAGACGCCCCCGACCCGCTGGACCGGCCGGAGCGGCTCGCCCACTGGCTGATGGCCTCCGGAGCCGTACCGCAGGGCACCCGGCTCACCGCCGTGGACCACCACTGGCTGCTGCTCTTCCGCCAGCTGAGGACCGCCGTCGACCGGCTGCTCACCGCACAGCTCGGCGGCCGCGGAGCCGAGGGCGCCCTGGAGCGCGTCAACGCGCTCGCCGCCGGGGCGCCGCCCGGAGTGCGCGCCGTGCGCACAGGGAGCGGCGCCCTGGTGCGCGGGCTCAGCACCGAACCCGACTGCCGGGCCCTGCTCGCCGCCGTGGCCCGCGACGCGGTGGAACTGCTCACCGACCAGGTGGCGCTGGCCGGCCTGCGCCGCTGCGAGGGCGACAACTGCCGCCGGATCTACCTGGACACCTCGCGCGGCCGGCGCCGGCGCTGGTGCTCCAGCGAGGTGTGCGGGAACCGCGAACGGGTCGCCCGGCACCGGCGGCGCAACGCGGACCCGGCCGGGCGGTCCACGACGCCGTGACGCCCCTCCGGTCCCTGTCCGGGCACCGGTGAGATCACATGCTCGTGGCAGGTGCGCGACGGGCCCCGCGTCGCATAGGGTTGACGGCTGCCCAATGCACGTCAGAAGGGGGTCTCGGTGGCCGCGCAGGATGCCGCTGTCGATTCGTTGCGGGACCGGGAAATCGGTGTCGAGCAGGAACATCTCGACCGTGTGTACCACCGCCTTGAGGAGAAGATCCACGAGGCGGAATTTCTCATGAGTGATGCCGTCAAACGCGGCCAGGTCGGGACGCCGGGAGCACTCGCGGAACGCGACGCCCAGGTGTTCCGCGCCGGAATCCACCTCAACCGGCTGAACAGCGAGTTCGAGGACTTCCTCTTCGGGAGGATCGACCTGCTGCTCGGCAAGGACGGCGAGCGCGGCCCCGACGGGGCGTTCACCTCCGTGGAGCCCGCCGACGACGCAGTACGGGAAGACGGCACCGCGGACATCGCGGAGACGCTGCACATCGGCCGGATCGGGGTCCTCGACTCCGACTACGCGCCACTGGTCATCGACTGGCGGGCGCCGGCCGCCGCGCCCTTCTACCGGTCCACGCCGAAGGAACCGGGCCGGGTGGTCCGCCGCCGCGTCATCCGCTCCAAGGGCCGCCGGGTCCTCGGCGTCGAGGACGACCTGATGCGCCCCGAACTGACCGGCTACCTGGCGGGCGAGAAGCTCCCCGTGGTGGGGGACGGGGCGCTGATGGCGGCGCTCGGGCAGGCCCGCAGCCACACCATGCGGGACATCGTCTCCTCCATCCAGGCCGAGCAGGACATGGTGATCCGGGCGCCCGCCGCCTCGGTCACCGAGGTCTCCGGCGGCCCCGGCACCGGCAAGACCGCGGTCGCCCTGCACCGGGCCGCCTACCTGCTCTACCAGGACCGGCGGCGGTACGCGGGCGGCATCCTCGTCGTCTCACCGACGCCGCTGCTGGTCGCGTACACCGAGGGGGTGCTGCCCTCGCTCGGTGAGGAGGGCCAGGTCGCGATCCGCGCGGTCGGCTCGCTGTCGGACGAGGCGGCGGGCATCGAAGGCGCCACCACCTACGACGAACCGGCCGTCGCCCGGATCAAGGGCTCCTCCCGGATCCTGCACGTGCTGCGCAAGGCGGCCCGCGGGGCGCTGGAGCAGCCGGTGGTCCGGCCGGCCGCCGGGGACGACGGCCAGCTGGCGTTCGGTGAGGAGGAGGAGGCTCCTCGGGAGACCGTCACGCCCACCCGGCTCCGAGTGGTGGCCTTCGGCGCCCGGGTCGAGCTCAACGAGGACGAGCTCCGGCGCATCCGGAACAACGTCCTCAGCGGCACCGCACCGGTCAACCTGCTGCGCCCGCGCGCCCGCAAACTGCTGCTGGACGCGCTGTGGAGCAGGTCGTCCGGCCGGGGCCGCTACACCGATCCGGAGCTGGCCGTCGAACTGCGCTCCTCGTTCGACGAGGACGTCTCCACAGAGGCGCCGTTCATCGCGTTCCTGAACGCCTGGTGGCCCGAGCTCACCCCGCGCGGGGTGCTCGCCGCGATGTCAGACGAGAAGAGGCTGGCCCGCTGGGCACGGCGGACCCTCAACCAGGGGGAGGTGCGCCGGCTCGCGCGCTCCCTGAAGCGTCTCGACAGCGCGGGCCGGGGGCCGCTGTCCGTCCACGACGTGGCGATGCTGGACGAGTTGCAGCACCTGATCGGCACCCCGAACCGGCCCAAGCGCAAACGGGAGTTCGACCCGCTGGACCACCTCACCGGTCTGGAGGAGCTGATGCCGCAGCGGGAGGAGACCCAGTGGGAGCGGGCCGAGCGGCTCGCGGCGGAACGCACGGAGTACGCGCACGTCATCGTCGACGAGGCGCAGGACCTCACGCCCATGCAGTGGCGGATGGTCGGCCGCCGGGGCCGGCACGCCACCTGGACGATCGTCGGGGACCCGGCGCAGTCCTCCTGGTCGGACCCCGACGAGGCGGCCGCGGCGCGCGACGAGGCGCTCGGCAACCGCCCGCGCCGGAACTTCACGCTGACCGTCAACTACCGCAACCCGGCGGAGATCGCCGAGCTCGCCGCCAAGGTCCTCGCGCTCGCGATGCCCGGCATGGAGTCACCGGCCGCCGTCCGCTCCACGGGCGTGCGGCCGCGCTTCGAGACCGTACGGGACGGCGATCTGGCCGGGACCGTGCGTGAGGAGGCGCGGCGGCTGCTGGCCGAGGTGGACGGCACCGTCGGTGTCGTCGTCGCGATGAACCGGCGGGCGCAGGCCCGCAGCTGGCTCGCGGAGCTGGGCGAGCGGGTGGTGGCGCTCGGCAGCCTGGAGGCGAAGGGCCTTGAGTACGACGCCACGGTGGTCGTCTCGCCCGCGGAGATCGCGGACGAGTCCCCGGCGGGGCTGCGGGTGCTGTACGTCGCGTTGACGCGGGCGACGCAGCAGCTCACGGTCGTCTCGGGGGAGCGGGACCTGCCCGACGAGGACGGGGTGCCGGACCTGCTGAGGGACTGACGCCCGGCCGTCGCTCCGGTCGGCCCGGGAGCCTCTTCGGAGTCAACCCGCGCCGGGGGAATCACTTCTCCGGGGTGTTTGTTAGCCTGGAGTCGGCATCGGCCCGATCCAAGCCCCCGGGCCCAACCTTAGTCGCTTCGAGCGACCACTTGCCGCGAGGCGAGCATGGCGGGCCGGTGCCGCTTAACCGAAGAAGACAGACCCGCGTCACCTCTCGGTGACGCGGGTCTGTTTCTGTTTAGGGCCCACCGGGATCGCACCGGCATCACGTCGGCATCGTGGAGGTGCGCCTTCGGGGGTTCCGCTGGAGCCCTCGTATCTCGTATGGTGGAAACAACTTTCCGAAGTGCGGCAGTCATTACCGGCTACCCACCGGTAGGTGCGAATATCTGAAGGCGTGTGCGGGTCTGTTCCTGATTTCGGACCCGGCCCGCGTAGCAATGAAGCTAAGGAAAGCGAAGGACTCGGCCATGGCAACGGCGCCCAGCGTCTCGTACTCGATGACGGTCAGGCTGGAGGTGCCCGCGAGCGGCACAGCGGTCTCCCAGCTCACCACGGCCGTGGAGTCCTCCGGTGGTTCGGTCACCGGCCTCGACGTGACCGCTTCCGGCCACGACAAGCTCCGGATCGACGTCACGATCGCGGCCTCCTCCACCTCGCACGCCGACGAGATCGTCGAAGGCCTGCGCGACATCGACGGCGTCATCCTCGGCAAGGTGTCCGACCGTACGTTCCTGATGCACCTCGGCGGCAAGATCGAGATGCAGTCGAAGCACCCCATCCGCAACCGTGACGACCTCTCGATGATCTACACCCCCGGTGTGGCCCGGGTCTGCATGGCGATCGCGGAGAACCCCGAGGACGCCCGACGGCTCACCATCAAGCGCAACTCCGTCGCAGTCGTGACGGACGGCTCCGCGGTGCTCGGCCTCGGCAACATCGGCCCGAAGGCCGCGCTCCCGGTCATGGAGGGCAAGGCCGCCCTCTTCAAGCGGTTCGCCGGCATCGACGCCTGGCCGATCTGCCTGGACACCCAGGACACCGACGCCATCGTCGAGATCGTCAAGGCGATCGCCCCCGGCTTCGCGGGCATCAACCTGGAGGACATCTCCGCGCCGCGCTGCTTCGAGATCGAGGCCCGGCTGCGCGAGGCCCTGGACATCCCCGTCTTCCACGACGACCAGCACGGCACCGCCATCGTCGTACTGGCCTCGCTGACCAACGCGCTGCGCGTGGTGGGCAAGGCCATCGGGGACGTACGGGTCGTCATGTCCGGCGCCGGGGCGGCCGGTACGGCCATCCTGAAGCTCCTCCTCGCCGCGGGCGTCAAGCACGCGGTCGTCGCCGACATCCACGGCGTGGTGCACGCCGGCCGCGAGGACCTGGTCTCCGCCGACGCCGACTCGCCGCTGCGCTGGATCGCGGACAACACCAACCCGGAGTCCGTCACCGGCACCCTCAAGCAGGCCGTCGTGGGCGCCGACGTCTTCATCGGCGTCTCGGCCCCGAACGTGCTGGACGGGACCGACGTCGCGGCCATGGCGGACGGAGCGATCGTGTTCGCGCTCGCGAACCCGGACCCCGAGGTCGACCCCGCGGTCGCCCGCGAGACGGCCGCGGTCGTGGCCACCGGCCGCTCCGACTTCCCCAACCAGATCAACAACGTCCTGGTCTTCCCCGGCGTCTTCCGCGGGCTCCTGGACGCCCAGTCCCGGACCGTCAACACCGAGATGATGCTCGCCGCCGCACGCGCACTCGCCGGTGTCGTCGCGGAGGACGAGGTGAACGCGAACTACATCATCCCCTCGGTCTTCAACGACAAGGTCGCCGGAGCGGTCGCCGGAGCGGTCCGGGAAGCCGCCAAGGCGGCCGGGGTGACTGTGACGGGTCCCACGTCTGCCTGATGTCGGCGCGTCGCTGGTCGCGGCGCCCCAAACGCCCCTTTAGGGTGGGCGGGCGACGCGTCCCGCAGAGCCCCGCAACCGCTGCGGACCGCTTTCGGGGAGTCGACGGAACGTCACCACGACGAGGCAGTGGCGCTTTTCGTTTGACTCCGGAGGGTGCCGGATTGGCTTTCCCGCCGCAGGTGGGGGCAGGATACTTTCCCAAGGACTTCGTCCGGGGGGAGACCCCCACGGGGCGCGAGGGTTCTCACACGGACCCGAGTCCGGGGACTGTCCGAGGGCCCTGGCAGCATCGGCTTCGATCTCACGCCTCACAGGCAAGAAGAACACGGGAGTAACAACATGAACCGCAGTGAGCTGGTGGCCGCCCTGGCCGACCGCGCCGAGGTGACTCGCAAGGACGCCGACGCCGTGCTGGCCGCGCTCGCCGAGACCGTCGGTGAGATCGTCGCCAAGGGCGACGAGAAGGTCACCATCCCCGGCTTCCTGACCTTCGAGCGCACCCACCGTGCCGCTCGCACCGCTCGTAACCCGCAGACCGGCGACCCGATCAACATCCCGGCCGGCTACAGCGTGAAGGTCTCCGCGGGCTCGAAGCTCAAGGAAGCCGCCAAGGGCAAGTAACAACCCCCTGGTACGACGAAGGGCGGTCACCCCGACCAGGGTGGCCGCCCTTCGGCGTACGGGCCGCAGAGAGCCGTTTGCGGGCCTCTGTACGGGTACGGAGCCGCTCCCCGGGGGCTCGCCGCCCCCGGGGAGCGGCTCAGACGAGTGAACCGCCCGGCAGCTCCACCTTCGCGCCGAGCTTCTCCAGCTTGTCCATGAAGTTCTCGTAGCCCCGGTTGATCAGGTCGATCCCGTGCACCCGGGACGTCCCCTGCGCCGCCAGAGCGGCGATCAGGTACGAGAAACCGCCGCGCAGGTCGGGGATGACCAGATCGGCGCCCTGCAGCTTAGTCGGCCCGGAGACGACCGCGGAGTGCAGGAAGTTGCGCTGGCCGAAGCGGCAGTCGGAGCCGCCCAGGCACTCGCGGTAGAGCTGGATGTGCGCGCCCATCTGGTTCAGCGCGGAGGTGAAGCCGAGCCGCGACTCGTACACCGTCTCGTGCACGATCGACAGGCCCGAGGCCTGCGTCAGCGCCACGACCAGCGGCTGCTGCCAGTCGGTCTGGAAACCGGGGTGCACGTCCGTCTCCAGCGCGATGGCGTTCAGCGCGCCGCCCGGATGCCAGAACCGGATGCCCTCGTCGTCGATCTCGAAGGCGCCGCCGACCCGGCGGAAGGTGTTCAGGAACGTCATCATCGAGCGCTGCTGCGCCCCGTGGACGTAGATGTTGCCCCCGGTCGCCAGCGCCGCGGATGCCCAGGAGGCGGCCTCCAGGCGGTCCGGGATGGCCCGGTGCGTGTAGCCGTCGAGACGGTCGACACCGGTGATCCGGATGGTCCGGTCGGTGTCCATGGAGATGATCGCGCCCATCTTCTGCAGTACGCAGATGAGGTCCTCGATCTCCGGCTCCACGGCCGCGTTCGACAGCTCGGTGACACCCTCGGCCAGCACCGCGGTCAGCAGCACCTGCTCGGTGGAGCCCACCGACGGGTACGGCAGCCTGATCTTGGTGCCGCGCAGCCGCTGCGGGGCCTCCAGGTACTGGCCGTCCGCCCGCTTCTCGATCGTCGCGCCGAACTGGCGCAGCACGTCGAAGTGGAAGTCGATCGGCCGGCCGCCGATGTCGCAGCCGCCGAGACCCGGGATGAACGCGTGGCCCAGCCGGTGCAGCAGCGGGCCGCAGAAGAGGATCGGGATGCGCGACGAGCCCGCGTGGGCGTCGATGTCGGCGACGTTCGCGCTCTCGACGTGGGTGGGGTCCAGGATCAGCTCGCCCGGTTCGTCACCCGGACGGACCGTCACGCCGTGCAGCTGCAGCAGCCCGCGGACCACCCGCACATCGCGGATGTCGGGCACGTTGCGCAGCCGGCTGGGCCCGCTGCCGAGCAGCGCGGCGACCATTGCCTTCGGCACCAGGTTCTTGGCGCCTCGGACGCGGATCTCGCCCTCCAGCGGGGTTCCGCCGTGGACAAGCAGGACATCGTCTGTGCCGGTCATGAATCTCGCGTTCCGGAGTGGTCGGGCAGGGGGCCAATCGAAAGGGTAATGGCCGCGCACCCCTCCTCCGTAAGAAAGCGGGGGGTACGCGAACGTCATGAATCCGCCACAACACGCTCCGCGTCCTGGATCTTGCGGAGGGTCACCGTCCGGATGGGTGCCCGTTCGTGCGCTCCCCGTGCACCCGTGCGCCCTGAGCTGCGCTCGGGTCCCCGGGGCGACGGCCGGGCCACTTGGCCCCCACGAACGCCGAAGATGCGGGATCATTTCTGGCATGACCGAGGTGTCCTCGCTCACAGGGCGGCTGCTCGTGGCCGCACCCGCCCTGGCGGACCCGAATTTCGACCGCGCGGTGGTGCTGCTCCTCGACCACGACGAGGAGGGCTCGCTCGGCGTCGTCCTGAACCGCCCGACCCCGGTCGGCGTCGCCGACATCCTCCTGTCCTGGGCCGGACTGGCCGGCGAACCCGGTGTCGTCTTCCAGGGCGGCCCGGTCTCCCTCGACTCGGCGCTGGGGGTGGCGGTGATCCCCGGGGAGGAGGGCCCCCTCGGCTGGCGCCGGGTGCACGGGGCGATCGGCCTGGTGGACCTGGAGGCGCCGCCCGAGCTGCTGGCCCCGGCCCTCGGCTCGCTGCGGATCTTCGCCGGGTACGCGGGCTGGGGGCCCGGACAGCTGGAGGCGGAACTCTCCGAGGGCGCCTGGTACGTCGTCGAGTCGGAGCCGGGGGATGTCTCGTCCCCGCGCCCGGAGGGCCTCTGGCGGGCCGTCCTGCGCCGTCAGCGCAGCAAACTGGCCATGGTCGCCACGTACCCGGACGACCCTTCGCTGAACTGATCCGCCGGGCTTTCAGTACGCTTGGCGGTTATGAGCACTCTTGAGCCCGATCGCGGGGCAGGTACGGGAACCCTCGTGGAGCCGACGCCACAGGTGTCGAACGGCGACGGCGACCACGAGCGCTACGCCCATTACGTCCAGAAGGACAAGATCATGGCGAGTGCCCTGGAGGGCACCCCCGTGGTGGCGCTGTGCGGCAAGGTCTGGGTGCCGGGGCGCGACCCCAAGAAGTACCCGGTGTGTCCCATGTGCAAGGAGATCTACGAGTCCATGGGCGCCGGCGGCGACAAGGACAAGGGCAAGGGCGGCAAGGACAAGAAGTAGCAGGCCGGCACTTTCTGTCCGCAGCAGCAGAACCCACCTGCCCGGAAGGACCCCCGGGGCACGCAGCCGCGTGCCCCGGGGGTCCTTCGTCGTCCGGAGCGGCGTTCGCACCGGCCGCGTTGCACGGGCTGCTTCCCCGGGTCACAGAGTGGTTGAGACCACTTGTCGGAGACTTCGTCTAGACCTACCCTCCTGCCAGTTGTGCAGAACGAAACGCGCGTTGCGCATGGTGCAACGCCTACCGGTAGGGGTCCCGGATGAAGCTTTCTGCCCGAATTGCCGCCCCGGCTGCGGCGCTTGTGCTGGCGGGTCTCACCGCCACCGCCTGCGCGCCGCAGACCTCCGACACCGGCGCCAAGGGGGACGAGAAGACCGGCACGCTGCGCGTCTGGCTGTTCCAGGAGGTCGGCAACAAGCCCAAGGAGAAGGTCGTCGACGCCGCGGTCGCGGACTTCCGGAAGGCCCACGAGGACGCGAAGGTCGAGATCGAGTACATACCCGTCGACACCCGCGCCCAGCGCGTCAAGGCCGCGTTCAACGACCCCGAGAGTGCCCCGGACCTGATCGAGTACGGCAACACCGACACCGCCGGCTACGTGAAGGACGGCGGACTGGCCGACGTCAGCGCCGAGTTCGCCGCGTGGCCGGACGCCAAGGACACCGACCCGACGGCCAAGCAGTCCGTGACGGTCGACGGAAAGATCTACGGGGCCCCGCTCTTCGTCGGCGTCCGGGCGCTCTACTACCGCACCGACGTCTTCGAGGACCTGGGGATCGGGGCGCCCAAGTCCCAGGCGGAGCTGATCTCCACCGCCAAGAAGATCCACCGGAAGAAGCCGGACCTCTACGGGCTCTCGGTGGGCGGCGCGTACACCTACGGAGCGATGCCGTTCATCTGGGCCAACGGCGGCGAACTGGCCACGGGCGGCGGGACTTCGTACAAGGCGGCCATCAACAGCGAGAAGGCCCGCAAGGGCATCGCCGCCTACACCTCGCTCTTCGGCGGCGCCAACTGCCCGGCCGCCAAGTGCGCGGGCATGGGCGGCAACGCGACCGTCACCGCCTTCGCCTCCGGCAAGGCCGCCATGGCCATCGGCGGCGACTTCAGCCACGCGGCCGTCGAGGCGGGCACGGTGAAGGGCAAGTACGCGGTCGTGCCGCTGCCCGGTGTGGCCGAGGGCTCGGTCGCCCCGGCGTTCGCGGGCGGCAACAACATCGGCGTGCTGAAGAGCAGCAAGCACCGCACCCTCGCCGTCGACCTGATGAAGTCGCTGACCGGCAAGGCGACCCAGGCGAAGATGTTCGACGCGATGGGCTTCCTGCCGACGTACACGGACGTGCTCGACGCGGCCGCGAAGAAGGAGCCGTTCGTCGAACCGTTCGTCAGGACCCTGGGCGCGGGCGCCAAGTTCGTCCCCGCCTCTGCCGCCTGGGGCCAGATCGACTCCTCGCTGATCCTGCCGACGATGTTCCAGGAGATCGTCAGCGGCCGTAAGGACGTGGCCGGCGCCTCGGACGACGCGGCGAAGAAGATGGACGCAGCGTTCGCCGCCGCGGGCTGACGATGACGGCGAACAGCACGGCGTACAAGGCGCCGGGCGCACCCGGCACGGGCGGGGCCGCCCCGCGTCCGCGCCGGCGCCGCCCCCCGGCCTCCCCGGCCAGGCGGTCCGGCTGGACCCCCTGGCTCTACCTCCTGCCCGCGCTCGTCCTGCTGGGCGGGCTGCTGGTCTACCCGATCTACCAACTCGGCCTGATCTCCTTCCTGGAGTACACCCAGGCCCAGGTCAGCGGCGGCGAACCGGCCACCTTCCAGGGGTTCGGCAACTACGCGACGCTCTTCCAGGACAGCCAGTTCTGGCAGGTCCTGGCGGCCACCGTGGTCTTCGCGGCCCTGTGCGTGCTCGCCACCCTGCTGGTCGGCTGCGCCCTGGCCGTCCTGCTGACCCGGGTACGGGCCCTGCCCCGGCTCGCGCTGATGATGGCCGCGCTCGGCGCCTGGGCGACCCCGGCGATCACCGGTTCGACCGTCTGGGTCTTCCTCTTCGACGCCGACTTCGGACCGGTCAACCGGGTGCTGGGGCTCGGTGACTTCTCCTGGACGTACGGGCGCTACAGCGCCTTCGCGCTGGTGCTCCTCGAAGTCCTGTGGTGCTCGTTCCCGTTCGTGATGGTCACCGTGTACGCGGGCATCCGGGCGATCCCCACCGAGGTGCTGGAGGCGGCGGCGCTGGACGGCGCCTCGCAGTGGCGGATCTGGCGCTCTGTCATGGCACCGATGCTGCGGCCGATCCTGATCGTCGTCACCATCCAGTCGATCATCTGGGACTTCAAGGTCTTCACGCAGATCTACGTCATGACCAACGGCGGCGGCATCGCCGGGCAGAACCTGGTGCTCAACGTGTACGCCTACCAGAAGGCGTTCGCGTCCTCGCAGTACAGCCTCGGCTCGGCCATCGGCGTCGTGATGCTGATCATCCTGCTGGCGGTCACGCTGGTCTATCTGCGCCTGGTGAGGCGCCAGGGGGAGGAACTGTGAGCCTGCCGTCCCTGTCGCGCGTCCGCCGGCCCGGCCGGCTCGCCGCCGAGGCCGCGGCGCTGCTGATCGCCGCCGCCGTGGCCTTCCCGCTGTACTGGATGGTGCTCTCGGCCTTCAAGCCGGCCGGAGAGGTCCAGTCCGCGCACCCGAGGCCCTGGACGCTGTCGCCGTCCCTGGACTCCTTCCGCCGGGTCTTCCAGCAGCAGGACTTCGGGCGCTACTTCCTCAACAGCCTGATCGTCGCCGGCACGGTCGTCATCGTCTCCGCCCTGATCGCCTTCCTGGCGGCGACGGCGGTCACCCGGTTCCGGTTCCGCTTCCGCACCACCCTGCTGATCATGTTCCTGGTCGCGCAGATGGTGCCGGTCGAGGCGCTGACGATCCCGCTGTTCTTCCTGATGCGCGACTTCGGCCAGCTGAACACGCTCGGTTCGCTGATCCTGCCGCACCTGGCGTTCTCGCTGCCGTTCGCGATCTGGATGCTGCGCGGCTTCGTCAAGGCCGTCCCGGACGCCCTGGAGGAGGCGGCGTACATCGACGGGGCGAGCCGGGCCCGCTTCCTGTGGCAGATCCTCTTCCCGCTGGTCTTCCCGGGGCTGGTGGCGACGAGCGTCTTCTCGTTCATCTCGACCTGGAACGACTTCCTCTTCGCGAAGTCGTTCATCATCAGCGACACCTCCCAGTCGACGCTCCCGATGGCGCTGCTGGTCTTCTTCAAACCCGATGAGAACGACTGGGGAGGGATCATGGCAGCCTCGACGGTGATGACCATCCCCGTGCTGGTCTTCTTCGTACTCGTACAGCGACGCCTGGTCTCGGGACTGGGCGGAGCGGTTAAGGACTGACCTCATGGACATGGATCTGATCCCGGCCCCCGTGCGCGCCGATGACCGGGGGCGGTGCGGATTCGTCCTGGACGCGGCAACCACCATCACGGCGGCCCCCGGCACCGAGACCACGGAGCGCTGGCTGCGCGCCACGCTCGGCGCCGCCTTCGGCCTGTCGCTCGCCCCGGCGGGCGAGGGCGCGGAGCAGTCCGTCCGGCTGCTGACCGACCCCGCCCTGGAGCCCGAGGCGTACCGGCTGACCACCCTGCCCGGCAACAGCGTCGCGATCACCGGCGGCAGCCCCGCCGGGGTCTTCTGGGGCGCGCAGACGCTGCGTCAGCTGCTGGGGCCCGAGGCGTTCCGCCGGGCGCCCGTGGACGGCGACGCCCGGCCCGGCTTCGGGTTCACCGACATCGAGGACGGCCCGCGCTTCGGCTGGCGCGGCATGATGCTCGACGTGTCACGGCACTTCATGCCCAAGACCGACGTTCTGCGTTACCTCGACCTCCTCGCCGCCCACAAGCTGAACGTCTTCCACTTCCACCTCACCGACGACCAGGGCTGGCGCATCGAGATCAAGCGCCACCCGCGCCTGACCGAGGCCGGCTCCTGGCGCTCGCGCACCAAGCACGGCCACCGGGCCTCCGAACTCTGGGACGAGACCCCGCACGGCGGTTTCTACACCCAGGACGACATCCGCGAGATCGTGGCGTACGCCGCCGCCCGGCACATCCGGGTCGTCCCCGAGATCGACATCCCGGGCCACTCGCAGGCGACCATCACCGCCTACCCGGAGCTCGGCAACACCGACGTCATCGACACCGCCGCCCTGACCGTCTGGGACGACTGGGGCGTCGCCCCGAACGTCCTCGCCCCCACCGAGCGGACCCTGCGCTTCTTCGAGGGCGTCTTCGAGGAGGTCCTCGAACTCTTCCCCGCCGCCACCTCGCCGTTCATCCACGTCGGCGGCGACGAGTGCCCCAAGGACCAGTGGAAGCGGTCGCCGACGGCCCAGGCGCGCATCAAGGAGCTCGGCCTGGCCGACGAGGACGAGCTGCAGTCCTGGTTCATCCGGCACTTCGACAGCTGGCTCACCGCACGGGGCCGCCGCCTGATCGGCTGGGACGAGATCCTGGAGGGCGGGCTCGCCGAGGGCGCGGCCGTCTCCTCCTGGCGCGGCTACGCGGGCGGCATCGCCGCCGCGGAGGCCGGGCACGACGTGGTGATGTGCCCGGAGCAGCAGGTCTACCTGGACCACCGTCAGGACGGCGGCCCCGACGAGCCGATGCCGATCGGATACGTCCGCACCCTGGAGGACGTCTACCGCTTCGAACCCGTTCCGCCGAGCCTCTCCGAGGAGGCGGCCCGGCACATCCTGGGCACCCAGGCCAACGTCTGGACCGAGGTCATGCAGAACCGGGCCCGGGTCGACTACCAGGTCTTCCCGCGCCTGGCCGCCTTCGCGGAGGTCGCCTGGTCGGCCCTGCCCGCCCCGGAGGAGCGGGACTTCGCCGGCTTCGAGCGGCGGATGGCCGCGCACTACGTGCGACTCGACGCGCTGGGCGTCGACTACCGGCCGTCGAGCGGCCCGTTGCCGTGGCAGCGGCGGCCCGGCGTCCTCGGCCGCCCGCTCGAAGGAGCGCCCCCGCGCGTGTGAGACCTCTCCCTTCCCGGTGCTCCCGGACCTCCCGTCCAACTCGTCCGTTCCACTCTTCCGTGGAACGGAATAAGTCGTACAAGCTCGCTGAATAGTGGCAATTCGCACTCCGCTCCGAAGAGGTGCGAATCAGGACCATCCCCCTGGCCAGGGACGGATACTCCCTTCGCGGACCCTCGCGTCGGGCCGGTCCGAAGATGTGCCAGAGTTGCCACGTCCAGGCTTTGAGCACGTACCGTACGGCGAAACAGACGGGACAGCCGGGACACCGGGAAGGGGCAGCTGGGTTGACCACGCAAGCACCGCAGGCGACGCAGTCCGTCACGCTGCCCGCCTCGCTGGACGAGGCAGTGGCGGCACTCGGCGCCATGCCTGCCGCCGTCCCCGTGGCGGGTGGCACGGACCTGATGTCGGCCGTCAACAAGGGCCTCCTGCGCCCCTCCGGGCTGGTCGGCCTCGGCCGGATCAGCGAACTGAGGGGCTGGCACTACCAGGACGGCCACGCCCTCCTCGGCGCCGGACTCACCCACGCCCGGATGGGCCGCCCCGACTTCGCCGCCCTCATCCCCGCCCTGGCCGCCTCCGCCCGCGCCGCCGGCCCGCCGCAGATCCGCAACGCCGGGACGCTCGGCGGCAACATCGCCACCGCCGCCCCGACCGGAGACGCCTTGCCGGTCCTGGCCGCGCTGGAGGCCGAGCTGGTCATCGCCGGTCCCGGCGGCGCCCGCCGCGAGATCCCGGTCTCGCACCTGCTGGCCGGCCGCGAGATGCTGGAGCCCGCGGAGCTGATCGGCTTCGTCCGGGTGCCCCTGCTGCACGCCCCGCAGGTCTTCCTCAAGGCGACCGGACGCACCGGCCCCGGCCGGGCCACCGCCTCCGTCGCGATCGTCCTCGACCCGGCCCGGCGCGGAGTGCGCTGCGCGGTCGGCGCCATCGCGCCGATGCCGCTGCGGCCGCTGGAGGCCGAACGCTGGATCGCCTCGCTGATCGACTGGGACGGCGAACGGGGCCTGGCGCCCGACGCGCTGGCCGCCTTCGGTGAGTACGTCGCCGCGGCGTGCATCCCGGACGAGCCACCGCCCGCCGACGGGGGAGAGGCGCCACCGCTGTCCCCCGCCGTACTGCACCTGCGGCGCACCGTCGCCGCGCTGGCCCGACGCGCGCTGGGGAGGGCACTGTCGTGAGCAACGAGGACCACACCGAACAGCACGGGGGATGGGAGCCGATCCCCCAGAGCGGCGATTACGACGGCGAGTCGACCGCCTTCGTCCACCTGCCGCCGGAGGACCTGGCGAACATCCCGCTGGCCGCGCCCGGCCAGGGCTACGTACCGCCGATGATCCTGCCGCTGACCCCGGCGGCCGGGATCGACCCGGCGGCCACCGGCAGCTGGGCCGTCCGGACACCGGACGGGCAGGACAGCCGGGGCGACGGGCAGGACCACGCCCCGGACACGGAGCGGCCCGCCCCGGAGGCGGTGCACTGGCCCGACCCGAACCAGCAGCAGGCGCCGTACGGATACCCGCAGACCCCGTACCAGCCGCACCCGCCGGGGGAGCAGTACCCGGACCGGTACCGCGAGGACCGGGCCGCGACCGGCCAGTGGAACTTCGCGGAGTCCGCCGAGGCCACGGAACCGGCCGGGCACACCGGCCAGTGGCAGATCCCGGTCGCGGACGGCGATCTCCCCGAGGAGTCCGGCGAGTTCTCCCCTTCCGCGGCGGCCGCCTGGTACGCGGACCGCACCCCGCCGGCCACCCTGCCCGGCGGTGCGCCCGCCCCCTGGGCGACGCCCGAGCCGGAGCCCCAGGCCGCGGACAGCGCCCTGCCGCAGGCGCCGGACCAGGACGGGTCACCGGACGCGCACGACGTCCCGCCGGAGGCAGCCCTCCAGGACGCGTCGCAGCCCGCCATGGAGCACCCCGGCCCGGCCGAACCGGTCGCGGAGCCGGTCGCGGAGCCTTCCGCGGACGTGGTCGCGGAACCGGACACCGAGGCCACGGACACCGAAGCGGCACCGGACACCGATGCCACGGCCCCGGACGCGACGGACACGCCCGCCGAAGCCGACACCACGGACCCCGGAGTCACCGACTTCGCCCCCGAAGCCGACCCCGACGTCACCGACTCCGACGTCACCGACCCCGAGGCCGCCCCGGCGGCCCCCCGGTTCGACCTGCCCAGCGAGCACCCCGCCGTCTCGTACGCGCTGCACGTGAACGGCGTCGACCGGCCGGTCACCGACGCCTGGATCGGTGAGTCACTGCTCTACGTGCTGCGCGAGCGCCTCGGCCTCGCCGGGGCCAAGGACGGCTGCTCACAGGGCGAGTGCGGTGCCTGCAACGTCCAGGTGGACGGCCGGCTCGTCGCCTCCTGCCTGGTCCCCGCGGCCACCGCGGCGGGCAGCGAGGTGCGGACCGTCGAAGGGCTGGCCATCAACGGCGAACCGTCCGACGTCCAGCGGGCGCTGGCCGACTGCGGCGCCGTCCAGTGCGGCTTCTGCATCCCCGGCATGGCCATGACCGTCCACGACCTGCTGGAGGGCAACCACGCCCCCAGCGAGCTGGAGACCCGTCAGGCACTCTGCGGCAACCTGTGCCGCTGCTCCGGGTACCGGGGCGTGCTCGACGCCGTCAACGAGGTCATCGCCGGCCGTGAGGCGGCCTCCGCACCCGCACCGGAATCCGCGGACCGGCCCACAGGACAGCCCGCAGGGCAGCCCACCGAACAGTCCGCGAAACAGGACGAGGCGCGCATCCCGCACCAGGCGCCCCCCGGCGCGGGTAGTGTGCAGGCCCATCTGCAGGACGGAGGCATGGCGTGAGCAACGACGCGGCCACCGCGGGCGGCGCGACCCACACGGCGATCAGCATCCCCTCGCTGGACGGACCCGACGGCCCAGAGGGCGAGCAGCCGGTGTTCGGCCTCGGCGCCTCGCTGCCGCCGGCCGACGCCCGCCCCAAGACCGAGGGCACCTTCCCGTACGCCGCCGACCTGTGGGCCGAGGGACTGCTCTGGGCGGCCGTGCTCCGCTCCCCGCACCCGCACGCGCGCATCCTGTCGATCGACACCTCGGCCGCCGTCGAGATGCCGGGCGTACGCGCGGTCGTCACCCACGAGGACGTCCCCGGCGAGAGCGCCTACGGACGCCGCGTCGTGGACCGCCCCGTCTTCGCCTCCGAGCTGGTCCGCCACCACGGCGAGCCGATCGCCGCGGTCGCCGCCGACCACCCCGACACCGCCAGGCTGGCCGCCGCCGCCATCGCCGTGGAGTACGAGGTGCTGGAACCGGTCACCGACCCGGAGAAGGCCTTCGCCGCGGAACCGCTGCACCCCGACGGCAACCTGATCCGCCACATCCCGCTGCGCTACGGCGACCCGGAGATCGTGGGCGAGGTCATCGTCGAGGGGCTCTACCGCATCGGCCGCCAGGACCCGGCGCCGATCGGTGCGGAGGCCGGGCTCGCCGTACCCCGTCCGGACGGCGGCGTGGAGATCTACACCGCCTCCACCGACCCGCACACCGACCGCGACCTCGCCGCCGCCTGCTTCGGCCTCGAACCGGACCGGGTGAAGGTCGTCGTGACCGGCGTCCCCGGCGCCACCGGCGACCGCGAGGACCCCGGATTCCAGCTCCCGCTGGGGCTGCTCGCCCTGCGCACCGGCTGCCCGGTCAAGCTCGCCGCCACCCGCGAGGAGTCCTTCCTCGGCCACGCGCACCGCCACCCGACGCTGCTCCGCTACCGCCACCACGCGGACGCGGAGGGCCGGCTGGTGAAGGTCGAGGCGCAGATCCTCCTCGACGCGGGCGCGTACGCCGACGACTCGTCCGAATCGCTGGCCGCCGCCGTCGCGTTCGCCTGCGGCCCCTACGTCGTCCCGCACGCCTTCATCGAGGGCTGGGCCGTCCGTACGAACAACCCGCCGTCCGGCCATGTCAGGGGCGAGGGCGCGATGCAGGTCTGCGCCGCGTACGAGGGCCAGATGGACAAGCTGGCCGCCAAGCTCTCCATCGACCCGGCCGAACTGCGGCTGCGCAACGCCCTGTCCACCGGCGACATCCTGCCCACCGGACAGACCGTGACCTGCCCCGCCCCCGTCGCGGAACTCCTGGGAGCGGTACGGGACTTCCGGCTCCCCTCGCTCCCCAAGGACTCCCCGGAGGACGACTGGCTGCTCCCGGGCGGCCCGGAGGGCGCGGGCGAACCCGGCGCGGTACGGCGCGGGGTCGGCTACGCGCTGGGCATGGTCCACATGCTCGGCGCCGAGGGCGCGGACGAGGTCTCCACGGCCACGGTCCGGGTCCACGACGGGGTCGCCACCGTCATCTGCGCCGCCGTCGAGACGGGCCAGGGCTTCTCGACCCTGGCCCGCCAGGTCGTCCAGGAGACCCTGGGCATCGAGGAGGTCCACGTGGCCTCCGTCGACACCGACCAGCCCCCGGCGGGACCGGCCACGCACGGCCGTCACACCTGGGTCTCCGCCGGAGCGGTCGAACGCGCGGCGAAGATGGTCCGCACCCAGCTGCTCCAGCCGCTGGCCCACCAGTTCGGCATGTCCACCGAACTGCTCCAGATCGCCGACGGCAAGATCACCAGTTACGACGGGGTGCTCTCGACGACCGTCATGGAGGCGATGGACGGCAAGGAGCTCTGGGCCACCGCCCAGTGCCGCCCCCACCCAACGGAGCCGCTGGACGAGTCCGGCCAGGGCGACGCCTTCGTCGGCCTCGCCTTCTGCGCGATCCGCGCGGTGGTGGACGTCGACATCGAGCTCGGCTCGGTCCGCGTCGTGGAGATGGCCGTCGCCCAGGACGTCGGCCGGGTCCTCAACCCGTCCCAGCTGGCGACCCGGATCGAGGCGGGCATCACCCAGGGCATCGGCACCGCCCTCACGGAGAACCTCCGCACCGCCCGCGGCCTGATCCGCCACCCCGACCTCACGGGCTACGCCCTGCCGACCTCCCTCGACGCGCCGGACATCCGCATCGTCCGACTCGTCGAGGAGCGCGACGTGGTCGCCCCGTTCGGCGCCAAACCCGCCTCCGCGGTCCCCGTGGTGACCTCCCCGGCCGCCGTGGCCGCCGCGGTCCGCTCGGCGACCGGCCGCCCGGTCAACCGCCTCCCGATCCGGCCGCAGGCAGCGGTGGCGGCTACGAGGTCCTGAGCCATGCCCCGGCCCGGCAGTGACCGGGGCCATGGCAGGTCGCGGTGGTGCGGGGCGAGTATGGGCGGATGCACCTCTCCTCGGCGGACCGCCCCGAACCCGGTCCCACGCTGGCGCAGCTCCTCGCGCTGATCGCCACCGGGACGCTCGATGTCGTCGTGGCGCCGGGCGGCACCGACGTACCCGTGTCCGATGTGGTGCTGCACGATCCCGGTGAGGAGGGGGACGAGGACGCCTGGGCGGCCGCCGGGCTGGTCCTGCTCGCGGTCGGGGTGGAGGTCGCTTCGCCCGAGGCGGTCGACGTGCTGCGCGCCGCGGACCGTGCCGGAGCGGCGGCTGTGGTGATGCGGCGTGGCGCGCGGGGGCCGCGGGCGGCGCTGCTGGAGGCGGCGGAGCGGGGGCGTACGGCGTTGCTGACCCGGCGGGCCGGGCAGGGCTGGACCGAGGTGCTCGGGCAGTTGCGGACCGCGCTGGTGCACAGCGTCCCGGACCGGTCCGGGAATGCGGCCGGGGTGGACGGGCTGCGGCTGGGTGATCTGTCGGGGCTGGCCAACACCGTGGCGGACCTCGTCGGCGGCGCGATCACGATCGAGGACCCGCAGTCGCGGGTGCTGGCCTACTCGCGGATGGACCACGAGCCCGACCCGATGCGCCGGCTCACGATCCTCGGCCAGGAGGTGCCCCGCTGGCGGGTCGTCCAGCTGCGGGAGAGTGGCTTCTTCCAGGCGCTGTGGAACACCGACGACGTGGTGCGGCTCCCCGCGGACGAGCGGTACGCCGAGCGGCTGGCCGTCGCGGTGCGGCACGGCTCCGAGGTGCTCGGCTCGATCTGGGCGGCGGCCGACGGGCGGCCGCTGGCAGCGGACGCGGTGGCGGCGCTGCGGACGGCGGCCCGCGCCGCGGTCCCGCACCTGTCGCACCACCGGACCTGGGGCCGGGCGGCGGCCTGGGCGCGCGAGGGGTCGGTGCACGCGCTCCTGTCGGGCAACGGGCAGGCGGCGCACGACGTGGGGCTCGTCCGGGGCCGGCCGTACGCCGTGCTGGTGGCGGAGGCCTACGACGGACCGGAGCCCGCGCCGGGCGACGCCGGGCAGCGGGTGCAGCGGGTGCTCGATGGACTGGCGCTGCTGGCCGCGGCCTACCGGCCTGGGTGTGTGACCGCCCGGTCCGGGCAGCGGCTGTACGTCCTGGTACCGGCCGTGGACGGCGAGAGCGACCCCGCGCGCACCCTGCTGGCCACGGCCCGTTCCTTGCCCCGGGGCGTGGTCTTCGCCGGAGCCGGGCCCGTGGTCTCGGATCCGGCGGAACTGCCCGCCTCGCGGGACGCCGCGGAGCTGGTGCTGCGGGTGCTGCGGGAGCGCGCCGCGCGGACCCCTGTCGGGGCCGGGTCCGCGGTGGCGTCGTACGCGGAGGTCGCGGGCGAGGCGGCGGTGCTGCGGCTGCTCGACCGGGTGGAGCCGCTGTGGCGGGAGATACCGGGGCCGGTGCACGCGATGCTGGAGCACGACCGGTCGCACGGGGCGCGTTACGGCGAGTCCGTCGCCGCGTACCTCGACGCCTTCGGCGACACGGCCGCCGCCGCGCGACACCTCAACGTGCACCCCAATACCCTGCGGTACCGGCTGCGCCGGGCGCGGGAGCTGTTCGGGGTCGACCTGGCCGATCCGGCGGTGCGGTTCCTGGCGGAGATCGGCCTGCGCCTCGGGCCTGCCCGGCCCCGCTCCTGATTCCGGTTCCGGTCTTCCGGCCGGGGCCGGTTCTCATATTCATGATCGTTTATTTATCGGAGTGGACGAGTAAGACGATCGGTCCTGGTCCCTGACGACGAAGACATGCCGGGCTCCGCGCACCGAAGCTGGGCACAACGGCCCGCGGTCCGACGGACGCGGCGTATGAGCGACCCATCACGTAGGAGAGTGGTTCAGGTGACTTCCGGTCCGGCCCCCCAGCGCAAGCGCGCCCGTGAGGCGGCGCTCGCCCGTGCAGTCGAGGACGGGCTGCTCGGCCCCGGATCGCCCCTGGTCGGCCTGCTCGACGTCGACGGGGTGCTGGCCGCGGTGGACGCGCTGAACGAGGCGTTCGAGGGACCGGCCACGGTCCACCACACGTTCGCGGCCAAGGCGTGCGGACTGGTGCCGGTGCTCCGGCTGCTCGCGGAGGCGGGCATGGGCTGCGAGGTGGCGTCGCCCGGCGAGCTGGAACAGGCCCTCGCCGCCGGCTTCAGCCACGACCGGCTGGTGTTCGACAGCCCCGCGAAGACCGTCGAGGAGCTGGAGTTCGCCCTTGAGCACGGCATCGCGATCAACCTGGACAACTTCCAGGAGCTGGAGCGCGTCGACCGCCTGCTGGCCGGCCGCGAGCCCGCCGGACCCATCGGCCTCCGGGTGAACCCCCAGGTCGGGGCCGGGGCCATCGGGGCGATGAGCACCGCCACCGCGACGTCCAAATTCGGCGTCGCGCTGCGTGACCCGGGAGCCGTCGACGCGGTGATCGAGGCCTTCACCACGCGCCCCTGGCTCAACCGCCTGCACGCACACGTCGGCTCCCAGGGCTGCCCGCTGCCGCTCATCGCGCAGGGGGTCGGCGCCGCGTACGAGCTGGCGGAACGGATCAACACCCTGCTCGGGCAGGCCCGGATCACCGGCCTGGACATCGGCGGCGGCCTGCCCGTGAACTTCGACAGCGAGGACGACCGCCCCACCTACACCGACTACGTCACCGAACTGCGCGCCGCCGCCCCCGGCCTCTTCGACGGCCGCTACACCCTCGTCACCGAGTTCGGCCGCTCGCTGCTGGCGAAGAGCGGCACCATCGGCTCGGTCGTCGAGTACACCAAGTCGGCCGGCGGCCGCCGGATCGCGGTGACCCACGCCGGCGCCCAGGTGGCCACCCGCACCGTGTTCATGCCCGGCTCATGGCCCCTGCGCGTCGGCGTGTTCGACGCCTGCGGCCGGCCCAAGGAGGGGCCGCTCCAGGTCGTGGACATCGCCGGACCGTGCTGCTTCGCCGGGGACCTGACCGCGAGCGCCCGCGAACTCCCGGCGGTCGAGCCCGGGGACGTGGTGGCGCTGTACGACACCGGGGCGTACTACTTCTCGTCGCACTTCTCATACAATTCCCTGCCCAGACCCGCTGTGTACGGTTATTGCACAGATTCTGCCGGTCGGGTCCGCCTCGCCATGGTCCGCGAGGCCCAGAGCGTGCGCGAAGTCGTCGAGGAGAGCGGCCTCTCCCACGCGGACGCGCTCGTGGCGCTGTGCGCGCGGGGGTCGGAGCAGACACCGAAGAAGGAGGTGGCGGGGTGAAGCACGTCCTCATATCCGCCGACATGGAAGGGGCGACGGGCACCGTCTCCCCGGCGGACGTCACAGCCGGGACACCGCGCTACGAGCGCTTCCGCCGACTGCTCACCCAGGACGTCAACGCCGCGGTCGCCGGGTTCGCGGACGCCGGCGCCGACGAGATCGTCGTCAACGACGCGCACTGCGGCATGGACAACGTACTCATCGAGGAACTCGACCCGCGCGCGGTCCTGATCGTCGGCCGGCACAAGCCGCTCGGCATGATGGAGGGCCTGACGGAAGGCCCCGACGCGGTGGCGTTCGTCGGCTACCACACCGGCGCCGGCGAACAGGGCGTCCTCGCGCACACCTACCTCTCGCACAGCATCCTCGGCGTCCGCATCGACGGCGAGCTTGTCGGGGAGGGCGAGTTCAACGCCCTGGTCGCCAAGGAGGCCGGCGTCCCCGTCGTCCTGGTCACCGGCGACGACGTGACCTGCCGCGAAGCCACCGGGTACGCGCCCGGCTGCCGGACCGTCACCGTGAAGAGGGCGATCTCCCGGCACGCCGCCGTCTGCCGCACCCCGGCCGTCACGAGTGCCGACATCCGCCGCGAGGCCGCGGCAGCCCTCCCGGCGCCCCCGCCCCGGCCCGCCGCGCACCCCGCCCCGCACGTGGTGGAGGTCGACGTGGACAGTCCGCACCTCGCGGACCGCGCGAGCGCACTGTCCGGAGTCGGACGGTCCGGCCCCCGCACCGTCCGTATGGACACCCCGGACGCCATGACGGCGCTGCGCCGCTTCCGGGCGCTCAGCTGGGTGATCGGCGGCGGTCGCGAGGGCGACTGGACCTGAGGGCCCCCACCCGAACGCCGCTCCGACGGCGCGCGCCCGCCCCCAGGGGCTTCCCACGCCTTGTACGACGTTGCCCATGACCTGGAGCTGCAATGACATCCTCCGTACCGCAGAGAACGCCGCGGAAGACTCCACAGAAGACTTCGCAGAAGACTTCGCAGAAAACGCCGCAGGGAACGCCGCAGAGCCCGCAGCCGGAACTCAGCCGTTCGCTGCGCAACCGCCACATGTCGATGATCGCGATCGGCGGCGCGATAGGCGCCGGACTGTTCGTCGGCAGCGGCTCGGTGATCAAGACCGCGGGGCCCGCCGCGATCGTGTCGTACTGCCTGGCCGGCGCGCTCGTGCTGTGCACCATGCGGATGCTCGGCGAGATGGTCGTCGCGAGGCCCTCCTCGGGCTCCTTCGCCGACTACGCCCGTACCGCCATCGGGCCGTGGGCGGGCTTCACCATCGGATGGCTGTACTGGTACTACTACGTCATCATCGTGGCCGTGGAGGCCGTCGCGGGCGCGGCGATCCTGCACGCGTGGATCGGGCTGCCGCTCTGGGTGCTGGCCATGGGCCTGATGGTCGTGATGACCGCGACCAACCTGCTCTCCGTGAAGTCGTTCGGTGAGTTCGAGTTCTGGTTCTCCTCCGTCAAGGTCGCCGCGATCGTGGCGTTCCTGATCGTCGGCGGACTCTACGTCTTCGGCGGCTGGCCCGGCTCTTCCTTCGACTTCTCCAACCTCACCGCGCACGGCGGCTTCGCGCCCAACGGATTCACCGCGATCTTCTCCGCGATCGTCGTGGTCATCTTCGCGTTCGGCGGAGCCGAGATCGTCACCATCGCCGCTGCGGAGAGCAAGGAGCCCGAGCGCTCGGTGGCGCGCGCCACCACCGGGATCATCTGGCGGATCATCCTCTTCTACGTCGGCTCCATCGTCCTCGTCGTCACCATCGTTCCGTGGGACAGCGCCAAGGTCCTGGCCAGCCCGTACGTCGCGGCCTGGAAGATCATCGGGCTGCCGGGCGCGGGCGTCGTGATGGACATCGTGATCCTCACGGCCGTGCTGAGCGTGCTCAACTCCTCGGTCTACGTCTCCTCGCGGATGCTGCGGGCGCTCGCCACCCACGGCGACGCCCCCACCTGGCTGGTGGCGACGAACAAGCGCCAGGTGCCGGCCCGCGCGATCCTGGCCGGAACCGTGGTCGGCTGGATCTCGGTGCTCCTGGCCTACCTCTCGCCGGACACCGTCTTCACCTACCTGGTGAACTCCTCCGGCGCGATCGCCATCTTCATGTACCTGATGATCGGCGTGTCCCAGCTGCGCATGCGGCGTCGGCTGGAGCGCGAGGAGCCGGAGCGGCTGACCCTGCGCATGTGGCTCTTCCCGTACCTGACCTGGGTGGTGATGGCCGGATTCGCCGCGGTGCTGGTGGCCATGGCCGTCATCGGTGACCAGCGCACCCAGCTGTTCACCAGCCTCGGCAGCCTGGCCGTCGTCCTCGTCGCGTACGCGGTGCGCAGGGCGGGCGGCAGCCGTCCGGTCCCGGACGCCGGAGTCACCGGCTGACCCGTCACGCGGAACCGCCCGCCCCCGCGTCCTTCCGGACGAGGGTGCGGGCGGTTCCGTATACCGAGGCCGTGACCGGAATCGAACCGGTGTAACTCGAGTTGCAGTCGAGCCCCTAAGCCTCTCGGGCACACGGCCGTGCGTTGCTCCGGTACCGACCGTAGGCGCCCGCGACCATGGGTGCCAAGAGCGCGGGCCGTCCCGCAACGCGACTGCCACACCCCGTTCATGAACAGTCGTCCGGTCCTACGACCAAGGGACCAGAACGGGAGGGACTCGCGACAGAGTCCAAGGGCGGTTTTGCCCCTTACTCTAGGGTTCATGACCGCTCTGGAACCGCGTGACGCCGAGGTCTCGGCCCGCCCCGAAGACATCGATGACCTGCACGGGACCATGGTCGCGGGCGCGGTGGAAGGGGTGCTCGGGCGCACCTACCGGGCGCTGAGCATCGGCATCGTCTCCGTCGTGTTCCTGATCGCCTTCGAGGCCACCGCCGTGGGGACCGCGATGCCGGTCGCCGCCCGTGAGCTGCACGGCATCCCGCTGTACGCCTTCGCGTTCTCGGCGTACTTCACCACCAGCCTCTTCGCCATGGTGCTCTCCGGCCAGTGGGCCGACCGGCGCGGCCCGCTGGGGCCGCTCGCCGCCGGGATCAGCGCCTTCGGGCTGGGCCTGTTGCTGTCCGGGACCGCGAGCACCATGTGGATGTTCATCGCGGGACGGGCCGTGCAGGGGCTCGGTGGCGGGCTGGTGATCGTCGCCCTGTACGTGGTGGTCAGCCGGGCCTACCCGGAGCCGCTGCGGCCCGCGATCATGGCCGGGTTCGCCGCGAGCTGGGTGATCCCGTCCGTCGTGGGGCCGCTGGTCTCCGGGAGCGTGACCGAGCACCTGGGCTGGCGCTGGGTCTTCGTAGGCATCCCGGTCCTGGTGGTCTTCCCGCTGGCGCTCGCGCTGCCCGCGATCCGGCGCATGGCGTCCGGGCCCGCGGACCCGGCGGCGCCCGTCGAGCCGTTCGACCGCCGGCGCGTCGTACTCGCGCTGGGCATCTCGCTGGGCGCGGCACTGCTCCAGTACGCCGGGCAGGAGCGGAACTGGTTCTCGCTGCTGCCGCTCGTCGCCGGGGTCGCCCTGCTCGTCCCCGCGGTGCGCGGTCTGCTGCCCCGGGGCACCGGACGGGCGGCGCGCGGGCTGCCCTCCGTGGTGCTGCTGCGCGGGGTGGCGGCCGGGTCCTTCATCGCCGCCGAGTCGTTCGTACCCCTGATGCTGGTCACCCAGCGCGGCCTGTCCCCGACGATGGCCGGGCTGTCGCTCGCGGCCGGCGGCGGGACGTGGGCGCTGGGCTCGTTCCTGCAGTCCCGGCCGCGCCTGGAGCCGCACCGGGAGCGGCTGATGGTGGCCGGCATGGTGCTGGTCGCTGCGGCGATAGCCGCAGCGCCCGCCGTGCTGATCGACGGGGTGCCGGTCTGGACGGTCGCCGCGGCCTGGGCGGTCGGCTGCCTCGGCATGGGCACGGTGACCGCGTCGACCAGCGTGCTGCTGCTGAAGCTGTCCGCACCGCATGAGGCGGGGGCGAACTCCGCGGCCCTGCAGATCTCCGACGGCCTCTCCAACGCCCTGCTGCTGGCCGCCGGCGGCGCGGCGTTCGGCGCGCTCGGCGGCGGAGCGGTGGGGGCCGTGCACGAGGCCGTCGAGGCGGGCTCCTCCGGCTCCCACCCGGGGGCGTTCGCGGTGGTGTTCCTGCCGATGGCGGGGGTCGCGCTGGTGGGGGCGTGGGTGGCTACGCGGGTGCGTGAGCGGTGAGTGGTACCGATCTGGCCCCACGTGGTGGTACCGTTTTGGTATGGCCATGAACCTGCGTCTTCGTGACGACCAGACCGAAGCACTCAAGCAGCGCGCCGAGCAGGAGGGCACGAGCATGCACGCCATATTGCTCCAGGCCGTGGACGACTATCTGGCCCGGACCGCCCAGCAGGCCATCGTCCGCAAGACGGCGAAGGAGCAGGCGGCCAAGTGGGGCGAGCTCATGGAGCGGCTTAAGTGAGCTGTATCTACCTGTCCTCCGAAGACATCCTCGTCATCGCCGAACACGCCTGCCCCGACATGCGGATCGTGGTCCGCGACGCCGGGCTCCTCGAATCGGCTGCCCACCGGCCGTCCGCGGCCATGTTCGGTGAGGAGGCGTATCCGGACGTCGTGGACAAGGCGGCCGCACTGCTCCAGTCCCTGGCGATCAACCATCCGCTCTTCGACGGAAACAAGCGCACCGCCTGGCTGTCGTGCGTGGCCTTCCTCGCGATGAACGGCGTCGATCTTCGCCCCGACATCGATGCGGCGGAGCGCCTGGTCATCGCCGTCGCCACAGGCGAAACGGACGAGGTGAAGGTCATCTCCCAGGGGCTGCGCGAACTGGTCACCGACCAGGTGTGAGAGCCGTCGCAATCCGCCCCGGGGTGGCGGCGTCCAGGGCGGATCGCACCCCGCCCCCGGTAGGGTGGCCCGGTTGTCGTATCGCGTGCGTGCCCGTCCCGGCCCGTGCGGACAGCACCCCACGTACCCGAGAGACCCGAACCGGAGACCGTGACTACTACCGCCTCCCACCACCTCTCACCCGCCTTTCCCGGCCGCGCCCCCTGGGGTACGGCCGGGAAGCTGCGAGCCTGGCAGCAGGGCGCCATGGAGAGGTACATCCAGGAGCAGCCGCGCGATTTCCTCGCCGTCGCGACCCCCGGCGCCGGTAAGACCACCTTCGCGCTGACCCTCGCGTCATGGCTGCTGCACCACCACGTCGTGCAGCAGGTCACCGTCGTGGCACCGACCGAGCACCTCAAGAAGCAGTGGGCGGAGGCCGCCGCCCGGATAGGGATCAAGCTCGACCCCGACTACAGCGCCGGCCCCGTGAGCAAGGAGTACCACGGGGTCGCCGTCACGTACGCGGGTGTCGGGGTCCGCCCGATGCTGCACCGCAACCGGTGCGAGCAGCGCAAGACCCTGGTGATCCTCGACGAGATCCACCACGCCGGCGACTCGAAGTCCTGGGGGGAGGCGTGCCAGGAGGCGTTCGACCCGGCGACCCGCCGGCTCGCGCTCACCGGCACGCCCTTCCGTTCCGACACCAACCCGATCCCCTTCGTCGTCTACGAGGAGGGGAACGACGGCATCCGGCGGTCCTCCGCCGACTACACCTACGGCTACGGCAACGCGCTGGCCGACGGTGTGGTCCGCCCGGTGATCTTCCTCAGCTACAGCGGCAACATGCGCTGGCGCACCAAGGCCGGTGACGAGATCGCCGCCCGGCTCGGTGAGCCGATGACCAAGGACGCCATCGGGCAGGCCTGGCGCACCGCGCTCTCGCCCACCGGTGACTGGATCCCCAATGTGCTCAGCGCCGCCGACAAGCGGCTGACCGAGGTCCGCAAGGGCATTCCGGACGCCGGCGGCCTGGTCATCGCGACCGACCAGGAGTCCGCCCGCGAGTACGCCAAGATCCTCAAGAAGGTGACGGGCGAGAAGGCCACCGTCGTCCTGTCCGACGAGAAGGCCGCGTCCAAGCGGATCGACAAGTTCACCGAGGACGGCTCGCGCTGGATGGTCGCCGTCCGGATGGTGTCCGAAGGTGTCGACGTGCCGCGCCTCGCGGTCGGCGTGTACGCCACCACCATCTCGACGCCGCTCTTCTTCGCCCAGGCCGTCGGCCGCTTCGTGCGCTCCCGCAAGCGCGGTGAGACCGCCTCGGTCTTCGTACCGACGATCCCCATGCTGCTCGACTTCGCCAACGAGATGGAGGTCGAGCGGGACCACGTCCTCGACAAGCCGAAGAAGGGCAGCGACGAGGAGAACCCGTTCGCGGAGGAGGACAAGCTCCTCGCCGACGCGGAGAAGCTGGAGGACGAGGAGACCGAGGAGCAGCTGCCCTTCGAGGCCCTCGAATCCGACGCGGTCTTCGACCGGGTGCTGTACGACGGTGCCGAGTTCGGCATGCAGGCGCACCCGGGCAGCGAGGAGGAGCAGGACTACCTCGGGATCCCGGGGCTGCTGGAGCCCGACCAGGTGCAGCTGCTGCTCCAGAAGCGGCAGACCCGGCAGATCGCGCACAGCCGCCAGAAGCCGGCCTCAGAGGCGGATCTGCTGGAGAAGCCGGCCGGTGACCGGCCGGTGGTCACGCACAAGCAGCTGCTGAGCCTGCGCAAGCAGCTGAACACCATGGTGTCGGCCTACACGCACCAGAGCGGCAAACCGCACGGGGTCGTCCACACCGAGCTGCGGCGGGTGTGCGGCGGGCCGCCGAGCGCGGAGGCCACCGCCGGGCAGATCGAGCAGCGGATCAAGAAGGTCCAGGAGTGGGCCACACGCATGACGTGAGCCCGCCGGAAACGCGTGGGCACCGGCCCGGGGCACAGGACAGCCGTCCTCGCCCCGGGCCGGTGTCATGAGCGGGCCGGCTCCAGCGGGCTGAGGCCGGTGCCATGAGAGGTCCCCGCCGCTACCAGACGAACGGTGCGGACTGGCTGCTCGTCGCCACGCACGGCACGGTGGCCGACGTCGGGGACGAGGCCACGATCTGCAGCGACCAGTTGGTGGTGCTCGGGGGAGCGGGCAGCACCGTGGAGTTGGTGCTGTCCCCGGCCGCGAGCGTGCCGGAGGTGAGCTTCAGCGGTCCGAGGGTGATCGGGTTGCCGCCGCTCAGGCCGGGGTTGGTCTTCGCGGAGAACTGCACCTGGCTGGTGACGCCGCCCGAGGTCTTGGTGAGCTTGAGCGTCGTCGTGATGCTGTTCGGGTCGGCACTCGTGCCGGCCGGCATGGTGATCGCCGTGGAGGTGATCTTGATGGTCTTGTTCGTACCCGAGTCGGCGGCGGTCAGGGTGGCGACGCCGCTGCCCCAGGAGCCGCAGTCGTAGCTCGCCGTCGCGGTGAGCGGGGCGACGGCGGAGGCGGTCGGCGACGACAGCGCGAGCATCGCGCCGACAGCGGACGCGACGCCCGACACCAGCGGCAGGCGTCTTCGGCTCCGGGTGATGCGTGAGGAGATCGACATGACGGGTGGAACTCCTTCCGGTTGAATTCCGCAGATTCGCTGGATCGGTACCAGCCTGCGGATCTGCGTGCCGGGCCCGGCATGTCGGGTGCAGTGAAACGGTGATCTTCGAAGATGTCAACGGATGCGCCGAAAACGCGTGCTGAAATGCTTTCCGGGCATTTCCGAAAGGATCAATTCGGTCTCTCTTGACTTCTCTGCACCAGAGCTCCTCAATGTGCGCAATCAATGGGCCATGAAAGGGTGTCAGGTGATCCGACGTCGAAGACCCGGGGTGATCGGTCTGCTCGCAGCCTGCTTCTTACTGTCGCTGGGCTGCGCCGGGGCCGCCGCGCCGCTTCCCCCGCACCACGCGACGGCGGCCTCGGCCGGCACGGTGAACCCGACCGTCCACTGCACCCTGCCCGCGGGCCAGGGCGAGGCGACCGGGCCGCAGGAGATGAACGTCGAGCTGTCGCCCGAGGTCGTCGCCCCGGGCGGCAAGGTGCACGCCAAGGTGACGCTCGGCGCGTCCCCCGCCACCAGCGCCATCGCACTGGACGACGTGCCGACCATCCCCAGCCTCGACCTCGCGATGTCCGGCGGGGCCACCGGCACCGTCACCGTGCGGGGCGCCGAGTTCACCATGGACGTACCGGCCGGGCAGCCCATCGAGATTCCCGCGTACGAGGGCGACTTCCTGGTTCCGGTGGACGCCTCCGGCGAGATATCGCTCGCCCCGGTCCGCACCCTCACCCAGACCAAGGTCCTCGGATCGGTCTTCGAGACACCGTGCGACGTCGTCGGTGACGTGGGCAGCGTCGGCACCGTCACGGCGGCGGGCTCCACCTCGGAGCCCGCCACCCTGACCGCCCCGGCAGACCCGGTACGCCCCAACACCGCCGTCAAGCTGCGCGGTTCGCGGTGGACCCCGGACGGCACCCCCGTACCGTCGCTCTGCGCGGCGGGCGGTGGCGGCTGCGACCCGCTGAAGTTCACCTCCAGCACCCTGCGGATCGACTCCTACGGCACGCTCACCGGCACCGCGACCCTCGGCGAGGCCGGGGCGGTGCCCGACGGCAGTTACGAGGTGAAGGTCAACGACGGCACGAAGGAGGCCACCGCACCCCTCACCGTCAAGGCCGTCGCGGCAGGCAACCGGGAGATCTCACTGTCTGCGGACAGCGGCCCGGTCGGCAGCGTGGTCACCGTCAGCGGCCGGAACTACAACCCGGACCGCTGGATCAACATCATCGGCCTCGACGCGGCGGGCACCGGGCTCGACGACAGCGCGGTCTACGTCAAGAGCGGCCCGGACGGCACCTTCGCCGTCGAGTTCACCGTCATCTCCGACGCCGTCGTCGCCGTCCAGGCCGACGAGGGCAACGACCCGGCGACCGTCCGCACGGCGCAGTTCACCGTCACCACGGAGGGCGGCGGCGGGGACGACGGCGGCACGGCCGAGCAGAAGCTGACCACCGAGGTCAGGGCCGGGACGCTGGCCATGACCCAAACCGGTGACACCGTCGACTTCGGCACCACGGTGCTGGGCGCGGACACCGGTGCGCAGCGGGCCCGGCTCAACCGGGTCGAGGTCGAGGACGCCAGAGGCGTCAACAGCGGATGGTCGCTGACCGCCACCCTGAGCCGCTTCACGAACGCCGACGGAAACATCATCCCGGCCTATGCCGTGCGCTGGACCCCGGCCTGCTCGGCGCAGGACGGAAGCGTGGGGACACCGGTGGCCGGAGCGCCCACGGCGCTCGGGAGCGAGGCGGCGAGCCTCTGCCGGGTCGATCCGGACGGATCACGTCCGTTCATCGGCGGGAAGTTCGACGCCGACGCGGATCTCGCCCTCACCGTTCCCGAATTCACCCGGCCCGGAGAATACAGCGCCACCCTCACCCTGACCCTGCTGTAACAGGGGTCACCGGGGAAAGCCCTTCCGGACGCCCGCCCGCTCCATACGGCAATGGAGCGGACGGGCGTTTCCCGTGCCACGTCCGCGCCATTCCGTCCATTCCCATCATTCGCATTCCGCTTCCTTTGGAGGAGTCGTATGTTCGCGCATCACAGATCCGCCGGCACCGGAAGACCGGGTGGCTCGGCATTACGCCGTGCCGTCGCACTCGGCGCCACCACCCTGCTCGTCTGGACCGGCGGATCCGCCGCCCTGGCCCCGCTCGCCCACGCCGGTACGGTCACCCCGACCGTGCACTGCACCCTGCCGGCCGGCCAGGGCGAGGCGACCGGGCCGCAGCAGATGAACGTCGAACTCACCCCCGACGTCGTCGACCCCGGCGGCAAGGTCCACGCGAAGGTGACGCTCGGCCCGTCGCCCGCCACCAGCGGGCTCAGCCTCAACGACGTACCCACCACCCCGAGCCTCGACCTCGCCATGTCCGGCGGCGCCACCGGCACGGTGACCGTCACCGGGCCCCAGGTCTCCCTCGACATCCCGTCCGGGAAACCGATCGAGATCCCGCCGTACGAAGGGGACTTCATCGTCCCCGCCGACGCGAGCGGGCCGGTCTCCTTCACCCCGCTGCGCAACCTCACCCGTACCGAGGTGCTCGGCGGCACCTACGAGACGGCGTGCGTCGTGACCGCGGGCGGCGGGTCCATCGGCACCGTGACCGTGGAGGGCAGCGCCGGACAGCCGGCCACACTGATCGCCCCCACCACCCCGGTGCGCCCGTCCACCGCGGTCACCCTGGCGGGCAGCCGGTGGACACCGTTCGCCACCCCCGTACCGTCGCTCTGCGCGGCGGACGGCGGCGGCTGCGACCCGGCCGAGTTCGCCTCCTCCACCCTCGCGATCGACGGCTCCGGGCAGCTGACCGGCAACGCCGTGCTCGCGGAGGCGGGCGCCGTGCCGGACGGCTCGTACCTGGTGAAGGTCGGCGACGGTACGAAGGAGACGACCGCGCCGCTGACCGTCCGCGCCTTCGTCCCCGGCGGGCCCCGCGCGATCGCGCTGTCCCGGAGCAGCGGGCCGGTCGGCAGCGTCATCGCCGTCACCGGGAGCAACTACTTCCAGGACCGGTGGATCAACACCGTCGCCCTCGACGCGAGCGGGGCGACCCTCGACGACACCGCCGTCTACGTGAAGAGCGGGCCCGACGGGAAGTTCCGCGTGGAGCTCACCGTCTCCGACCCGGCGATCGCCTCGGTCCACGTCGACGAGGCCAATGACCCGGCGACCGTACTCACCGCGCCGTTCACCGTGACCGAGGCCACCGCGACGCTCTCGGCGGGCACGGCCAAGGTCAAACCGGGCGGGTCCATCGGCGTCTCCGGCGACGGCTGGCCGTCCGGCGTCACCCCGTCCGCCGAGCTGTGCGCCGCCGACGGCACCGGCTGCGACGCGGCCCGGATCAGCGGCTCCACCCTCCGGATCACCGCCGACGGCGACCTGAGCGGCACGGTCACCGTCGTCGGCTCCACCCCGCGCGCCGTGTACGCGCTCCGGGTCACCGCCGGCAGCTCCGAGGCCCTCACCCAGCTGACCGTCGCACCCACGTACATCGTCCTCACCCCGGCAGCCGGCCCGAAGGGCACCGCCGTCACCGTCCTGGGACAGGGCTTCGCGAAGGTCGCGACCGTGTCCATCGTCGGGCTGCGGGCGGACGGCTCACAGACCTCCGACCCGGTACGGACCAAGGTGGTCGGCCTCGACGGGGCGTTCTCGCAGACGTTCACCGTCAAGGCGGCCGACACCGTCGCGATCCGGGTCCGCGAGGTCCTCGTCAACCCGCGCACCGAGACGGCCGCCTTCACCGTCCAGGACGGCACGGTCCCGGCCGGCCCGTCCTTCGCGCTCTCGCCGCCCGAAGGACCGGTCGGCACCGTGGTCCAGGTGACCGGTCGGGGCTTCGCACCCCTCGCCACGGTCTCGGTGACCGGACGCACCGCGGACGGGAAGCAGACCTCCGACTCCTACGTCACCCGGATCATCGGACTCGACGGCACCTTTGCCCTCAACTTCACCGTCCGGGACCCGGCGACGAAGTCGATCCGGGCCTGCGAAGTGCTCGTGAACGGTAAAATCGTCCAGCAACTGTTCACGGTGAGTTAACGCTGGTTCACAACTCATGCACGGAGCGTCGCGAGGGAGTCGGCCGACATGGACGCGCGTAGATCCGCGTTGTCCGGCCGACGCCCCGCTGACCGGCGCTTATGCTCGCGGCGCACAAGCGCTTTTCCGTAGGCGCCCGGATTCTGGACGAGGTCTTCCGCTGAGCGGACTGGCTCGCTACTGTCCCAAAAATGTGAACGCCCCGTGGCAACGCCGCCGCGGGGCGCAGCCGGTGCCTTGGCCAGGCCGGCGGCCTCTCCGTGCGTCGCCGCTGGGACCGGTGACGCACAATCCGTGGGAACCAGCCGCCGCCGCTCACCAAAGAGGAGAGGGCGTCGTGACCGCGGAGACCTCGCAGACGCTCGACCGGGGACTGCGTGTCCTCAAACTGCTTGCCGACACCGACCACGGACTGACGGTCACCGAGTTGTCGAACAAACTCGGCGTCAACCGCACCGTGGTCTACCGTCTGCTCGCCACCCTGGAGCAGCACACCCTGATCCGGCGCGACCTGGGCGGAAGAGCCAGAGTCGGCCTGGGCGTACTGCGCCTGGGCCGCCAGGTGCACCCGCTCGTCCGGGAAGCCGCGTTGCCCGCGCTGCGCTCGCTCGCGGAGGACATAGGGGCCACGGCCCACCTCACGCTCGTCGACGGCACGGACGCGCTGGCCGTCGCGGTCGTCGAACCGACCTGGACGGACTACCACGTCGCGTACCGGGCCGGCTTCCGCCACCCGCTCGACCGGGGCGCCGCGGGCCGGGCCATCCTCGCGGCCCGGCAGAAGCCGGTGGGCGAGACCGCGTTCACCCTCACCCACGGCGAGCTGGAAGCCGGGGCGAGCGGTGCGGCGGCCGCGCTGATGGGGGTGACGGGGGTCGAGGGCAGCGTGGGCGTCGTGATGCTCGCGGACGCGGTCCCGGAGCGGGTCGGCCCGCGCGTCGTGGACGCGGCACGGGAAGTGGCCGACGCGCTCCGCTAGCGGGGCCCTCGGCCGGGCGGGCGCGCGGGGTCTGTGCGCCGGTCTCCTTGGCGCGGGGTTCCGTCCCCACCCACCGGACAGGCGCACCCCGTACAGGCGGACGCACCCGCACAGGCCGGTCCGGTTAGATTGGGCGGGTGCTCACACGTCTCTCGCGCCCCCGCACCCTCGCCCTCTGCGCCCTGCCCGTGCTCGCCCTCTTCGGCGTGGCCGCCTTCGCGCCGCTGCCGTTCACGCTGGCGCAGCCCGGTACGACGGCGAACGTGCTCGGGGAGGACAAGGGCGCCCCTGTGATCACCATCGAGGGCACTCCCACCCGGCCCACCAAGGGCCAGCTGCGGATGACGACGATCGTGGCGACCGGGCCCGACGCCGATGTCGGGATCAGTGACGTGATCGACAGCTGGTTCCGTACGGACCGGGCGGTCATGCCCCGGGATTCGGTCTACCCGAGCGGCGGCTCCGAGAAGGAGATCGAGAAGCACAACCTCGACGACATGGTGGAGTCGCAGGACTCGGCCGTGGACGCCGCGCTGAACTACCTCGGCAGGAAGCCCGGCTCCGTCGACGTCACCCTGCACCTCGCCGACGTGGGCGGCCCGAGCGCGGGACTGTTCTTCGCGCTCGGGATCGTCGACAAGCTCGACGGCGACGGCTCGGGGGGCGATCTCACCGGCGGCCGCACCATCGCCGGCACGGGCACCATCGAGGCGGACGGCAAGGTCGGCGCGGTCGGCGGCGTCTCGCTGAAGACGCAGGCGGCCCGCCGGGACGGGGCGAGCGTGTTCCTCGTGCCGAAGGCGGAGTGCAAGGAGGCGCACGCCGAGCTTCCCGACGGGCTGCGGCTGATCCCGGTCACGACTCTGAAGGGCGCGGTCTCCTCGCTGCGGGCACTGGACCACGGGGGGAAGGTCCCGAGCTGCTGACCTGCCGCTCCGCAGGGTCCGAGGGCTCATCCGGACGGGCGCCCGGTTCGTCGTCCATCGTCCGCCAGGCCGGGAAGACGAGCGGGCTCAGCGTCGCGAGCAGGTAGCACCCGCCCATCGCCAGCAGCGCCCCCGAGGCACCCGCGCTCTCCACCAGCAGCCCGGCCGCGAGACCGCCCACCGGCATGGCCAGCTCGCAGCCGGCGGTGATCGCTCCGGAGACCCGGCTGCGCAGCGCGTCGGGGACGCTCCCGTAGATCACCGTCGTCAGGATCGGGTTCAGCACGCCGCCCGCGATCCCGCTCAGCACCATCGTCACGGCCAGCGGCAGCGTCGTGCCGGTGAGCGCCGCGACCAGGAACCTCGGCGCCCCGCACAGCACCACGCAGACGCTGAACACGGCGCGCCGTGAGTAGCGGTGCCCCACCGCCCCGTACAGCAGGGCACCGGTCAGGCCGCCCGCTCCGAACAGCGCGGTGAGCAGGCCCAGATCCCGGGCTCCGCCGAGTTCGGCCGAGGCGTGGACCGGCAGCAGGACGGCGGCCCAGCCCTGGTCGGTTCCGTTCATGATCAGGACCATCACGACGACGCCCAGCAGCAGCCGGTTGCCGAACAAGTAGGCGTAGCCTTCGCGCAGTTCGCGCTTGTAGGTGGGCAGTGAGACCGGTTCGGCGGTCCTGACCGGCTCGGCGGCGCGCACGCCCCGTAGCCCTGCCGCGATGAGCGCGGCGGAGGTGAGGAAGGTGGCCGCGTCCAGCAGCAGTACGGTCTCCGCGCCGACCAGCGCGATCAGTACTCCGGCCAGCGCGGCGCCGACCATCCTGGCCCCGCGCGAGACCGCGTCGAAGAGGCTGGCGGCGCGGGGGAGTGTGGTGCCGGCGTGTTCGGCGAGGTCGGGGACCAGGACGTAGCGCGCGGTGTTGCCGGGCGTGTGGAACAGCCCGTTGACGGCCATCAGGGCGCAGAGCATCCAGAAGGTGAGGGCGTCGGCGTAGTGGAGCAACGGCACCGCGGCGACGGCCAGTCCGCACACCGTGTCGGAGGCGACGGAGACCCGGCGGCGGCCGGTCCGGTCGATGACGGGACCGCCGATCAGGGCGGAGACGACGATCGGGAGGGTCGCGCAGAAGGCGACGAGCCCGGCCCGACCGGCGCTGCCCGTGGTTTCGAGAACGAACCACGGAACACCGATGAGCGTGAGCGAAGTACCTGCTGTGGATATGGAGTTGGCGGCCAGTACGGCGACGAGCGGTAGCCGGTTCCGTGTGTTCTTCCCCCCGTCCACGGACTACGCCGTTCGAGCGGGGCGGGCCGGTGCGGCGGACCCGTCCGGCAGCAGCCGCAGACCGAACTCGACCATGGTCAGGCCCAGTCGGGTGCGCAGGCCGGTGCGCGGTGCGCGGGCGTCGGTGTCGATGCCGGGCCGGGGGTGGGAGAGGCGGAAGTCGGCGGCGTGGCGCCGGAGTTCGGCGGAACGGATGGTGTGCAGCTGAAGGTGCGTCCCGGGATGCATGGCTTGGTGGTCCCCTCGGTCGGTCAGGCCGGTCGGCCATTCGGACAGTCGGTCGGGTAACGCGGTGGCCCGGCGGGTCATTCGGCGGGGCGCGGGAAGACGTGCAGGTGGGTGCGGACCAGGGCGGAGCCCTCGGTGCCTTCCGGGACCCGCCCCCAGTAGCTCTCGATGAGCTCGTGGACCTTCTCCGCCATTTCCAGGGCGAGTTCGGGCGTGAGGAGCATCTTGAAGTCGCTGAGGTCGGAGGAGCGCACCCACTCCTTGGGCCATTCGTGCGTGGTGCCGAGCCAGGTGTTCAGTTCCTGGGCGTGCCGGGTGGCGCTCTCGTGCAGGACGGCTCCCATGGCGCCGCGGATCTCCGGGTCCGGGTCGCGGAGGAAGTCCGCGCTGTGCTCGAAGGCGATGCCTCCGTGGACGGCCCTCCACCACCGCTCGCGACCCTTGCCGCGCTCCGGGTCGTCCTCCACGAAGCCGTACGAGGCGAGCTGCCGCAGGTGGTAGCTGGTGGCGCCGCTGGACTCGCTGAGCCGGTCCGCCAGGCCGGACGCGGTGGCCGGGCCGAACTCCCGGAGGGCGGTCAGCAGCCGCATCCGCAGGGGGTGGGCCAGTCCGCGCAGGGAGCGGGCGTCCACCGTGTGCATGCTGGGGGTGCCGTCCTGACCGGCCTCATTCTCTGTCATGCCCCAACCATAGAATTACAAAGGAAGCTTTGCAACAGGTTCTTTGCATCGCTTTCTTTGTAACTCCGGACGGCTGGATGGCGGTACGGACGGACGGATGGATGGACGGATGGGCCCCGCTCCGTCACCCCGTCTTGATGAACCCCTCCGCTACCAGCCAGTCCTTCGCCACCTGGTGCGGGTCGTCCCCGTCGACGTCCACCTTGGCGTTCAGCTGCTGCGCGACCTCCGTGGTCAGCCGGGCGCTGAGCGGGTCCAGCAGGGCGGCGATGACCGGGTACTTCTCGAAGGTCGGGGTGTGGATGACGGGCGCCGCGTTGTAGTTGGGGAAGAAGTGTTTGTTGTCCGTCAGCACATCGAGGTTCATCGCCTTGATCCGGCCATCGGTGGTGAACACCTCGCCCAGCAGGCAGGAGTTGGACTTGGACACCTGGGTGTATACGATCCCGGCGTCCATCTTCTTGATGTTGGCGCCGGGGATGGACATCCCGTACGCCTTCTCCATGCCCGGCAGTCCGTCGTTGCGGGAGGCGAACTCGTTCTCCACGCAGACCGTCACCGCCGAGGGGTTCTTCTTCGCCAGCGCGGCGACGTCGGAGAGCGTCTTGAGGTGGTACTTCGCGTTGTTCCGCTTGCTGATGGCGAGCGCGTACGTGTTGTTCAGGGTGGACTGCGGCAGCCACGTCACCCCGTTCTTCCGGTCCGCGTCACGCACCGCCTCCCACTGCTTCAGCGGGCTGGTGATCGGCTTCGAACGGCCCAGATAGGTGATCCAGGCGGTCCCCGTGTACTCGTACATCGCATCGGCGTCGCCCTGGCGGATCGCCTCGCGCGCGCTGATCGAACCGGGCAGGTTCGTCCGGTCGAGCACCTCGGCCCCGGCGGCCTTGAAGATGAGGCCGATCATCTGGCCCAGGATGATGTTCTCGCTGAAGTTCTTCGAGGTGACGGTCAGCGAGGCGCCGTCCAGCGGCTCGCCCTTCCCCACGGCCCCCGGCTTCACGTCGTCGACCATCGGGGACCCGCTCTTCAGGCCGCACCCGGAGAGCACCAGCGCCAGGGCGGCCGCCGCCACCGACGCCGTACGCATCCGCCTCCTCCTCATGCCCCCGCCTCCAGTCCGCGCGGTGTCAGCACGACCTCGACCAGCGACGCCAGCCAGTCCACCAGCAGCGCCAGCACCACCGTCAGCACGGAACCGAGCACCAGCACGGGCATCCGCTGGGTCTGGATGCCCGAGGTGATCAGGTCCCCGAGCCCGCCGCCGCCCCCGAACGTCGCCAGGGTCGCCGTGCCCACGTTGAGCACCAGCGCGGTACGCACCCCGGCCAGGATCAGCGGCACCGCGAGCGGCAGTTCGACCTTGGAGAGCGTCCCCATCGCGGACATCCCGATCCCGCGCGAGGCCTCCACCAGGGTCGGCTCGATCGCCTTCAGGCCGGCGATGGTGTTGGAGAGCACCGGCAGCACCGCGTAGATCACCATGCCGGTGATCGCCGTCGAGGGGCCGATGCCCAGCCAGATGACCAGCAGCGCGAGCAGCCCGATCGCCGGGGTCGCCTGCCCGATGTTGGCGATCGCGGTGACCACCGGGGCCGCCTTGTTCAGCCCCCGCCGGGTCAGCCCGATGCCCAGCGGAATGGCGATGATCAGCACCCAGAAGGTCGAGATCGCGGTCAGCCTGACGTGCTGCCACCAGCGCAGTTCGACCGTGTCGCCCGCGAGGGAGTTCTCCGCGATGGCGTCGAGGTGGACGTTGTTGATCCATACGTAGGTGACGACCAGGACCACCGCGAGCGCGAGGGGCACCGTCACCAGCTTGCGCCAGGTGATCCGGCGGGCCGGCCGGGCCGCGGCGGGCGGCGGCTCCTCCTCCTCCTCGTCACGGAAGGCATGGCCCTTGACGTCGTGCTCGCCCGGCGGGCGGTCCCGGTCGGACGCGGGGTCGGAGGAGGGGGAGCGGGAGCCGGGAGTCATACGTCCGCACCGCCCTCCAGCTCCTGCACGGTCTGGTGGCTGCGCAGCTCCTGGAGCTCGTGCTGGTGCTCGATGGCGGTGAGCCGGTCGGCCTCCAGCAGTTCGTGCACGGAGTTCATCAGGGTGTGCATGTCGACGACCCCGATGAACTCGCCGCGCCGCCCGGTCACCGCGACCCGCCCACCGCTGTCGGTCAGTACCGCCTCCAGCGCGTCGTGCAGCGTCGCGTCCCTGGTCACCGTGTCGTGCACGAGCTGCCCGGCCCGCGCCAGTGAACCCCGGGCGCGCATCAGGTCCCCGCGCCGCAGCCATTTGTAGGGGCGGTTCCTGCGGTCCAGCATCAGCAGTTCGTTGTGCGGGCCGCCGCCCAGCTTGTTGAAGACAGACTGGAGCGGGTCGTCGACCGTCACCGTCGGGAACTCGGCGATCTCCACGTCCCGTACCCGGGTGAGGTTGAGCCGCTTCAGCGCCGCACCGGCCCCGACGAAGCCCGAGACGAAGTCGTCCGTCGGGTTGGTCAGGATAGCCTCCGGGGTGTCGAACTGCGCGATGTGCGAGCGCTCGCGCAGCACGGCGATCCGGTCGCCCAGCTTGATCGCCTCGTCGAAGTCATGGGTGACGAAGACGATGGTCTTGTGCAGTTCGTGCTGGAGCCGGATCAGCTCGTCCTGGAGGTGGTCACGGGTGATCGGGTCGACCGCGCCGAACGGCTCGTCCATCAGCAGCACCGGCGGATCGGCGGCCAGCGCCCGCGCCACGCCCACCCGCTGCTGCTGACCGCCGGACAGGGCGCGCGGATAGCGCCCGTGGTACTCGCGCGGGTCGAGGCCGACCAGGTCGAGCATCTCCTCGACCCGGTCCTTCACCTTCGACTTCGACCAGCCGATCATCTTCGGCACCAGGGCGATGTTCTCCGCGACCGTCATGTGCGGGAAGAGCCCGGACGACTGGATCGCGTACCCGATCTTCCGGCGCAGCTTCACCGGGTCCATGTCGGTGACGTCCTCGTCGCCGATCCGGATCCGGCCGGACGTCGGCTCGATCAGCCGGTTGATCATCTTCAGCGTGGTCGACTTCCCGCAGCCGGACGGGCCGACGAGGATCACGGTCTCGCCGGCCTTGATGTCCATCGAGACGTTGTCCACGGCCGGGCTCGGGTTGCCCGGGTAGAGCTTGGTCAGGTTCTCCAGCTGGATGGTGGCACCGGAGGTGGCGTTCACGGCGGGTTTCTCCCCGGCTTCCGCCTCGGTCTCAGACACGGATCCCCCTCGGGATGGTGAGCCGCCCCAGCAGTACGTACGCGGCGTCGAAGAGCAGGGCGAGGACGACGATGCCGAGCGTGCCGGCGAGCACCTGATTGATCGCGTTGGCGCTGCCCAGCGAGGCGATCCCGCGGAAGATCTCGTTGCCGAGCCCAGGCCCGGAGGCGTACGCGGCGATGGCGGCGATGCCCATCAGCATCTGGGTGGAGACCCGGATGCCGGTCAGGATCGGCGGCCAGGCGAGCGGCAGCTCCACCTTGCAGAGCCGCGCGATCCGGGACATCCCGATTCCCTTCGCCGCGTCCACCAGCGCCGGGTCGACGCCGCGCAGCCCGACGATGGAGTTCCGGACGATGGGCAGCAGCCCGTACAGCGTCAGTGTGATCACGGTCGGCGCCACACCGAGTCCGACCAGCGGGATCAGCAGACCGATCGCGGCGAGGGACGGAATGGTCAGGATGGCCGCCGTCGAGGTGATCGCCAGGGAGCCGCCCCAGCCGCTGCGATAGCTGACGACGCCGATCAGGACGCCGAGCACCGTCGCGATGACCATGCACTGGAACACGGCGCTGACGTGCTGGAACGCGTCGGTGAGCAGCTGCTGGTGCCGATTGCCCAGATACTCCCAGAAGCTCAACTCGGCACTCCTCGGATCGGTTGACTCGGCTCAGTCGGCGTCCTCCGCCGCCTGTTCGACGAGGGGGATGATGCGCAGGGGTACGGGGTTCTCCATGACGATGGCCGTGGAGGCCCGGACAATGCCATCAAATCCGACAACGAGGTCGATCACCCGTTGGAGATCCGCGTTGGAACGGGCCACGAGCCGGCAGAACATATCGCCCTGTCCGGTGGTGGTGTGCAGTTCGAGTACCTCCGGTACGCCGCTCAAGTGCGCCCGTACGTCGGTCCCTTGGCCCTGTTTGATCTCCAGCGTCGCGAAAGCGGTGACCGGGTAGCCGAGGGCCGCCGGGTCCACGTCCGGACCGAATCCGCGGATGACGCCATTCGACTGAAGACGGTCGAGGCGCGCCTGCACCGTCCCGCGCGCCACGCCGAGCCTGCGTGAAGCCTCCAGTACCCCGATCCTGGGTTCACGCGCCAGCAGCACGATGAGCCGCCCGTCCAGGTGGTCGATCGCCAAGGTCTGCCTCCGGGGAGTCGCAGGGATGGTCAGCATGTACAGATAGCCCGCCCATCATGGTCAACCACTGCACAGACTGCCCAGTGATTTCGCGAACTGTTGCGCACCTTGCGAAGCGGGGAGACCCTTCGGACATGACTGAGACGATGCACAGCACCCCCGACAGTGCACGGCAGGCCGACCCCTTCCCGGTCAAGGGAATGGACGCCGTCGTCTTCGCCGTCGGCAACGCCAAGCAGGCCGCGCACTACTACTCCACCGCCTTCGGCATGAAGCTGGTCGCCTACTCCGGACCGGAGAACGGCAGCCGTGAGACGGCCAGTTACGTCCTGACCACCGGCTCCGCCCGCTTCGTCTTCACCTCCGTCATCAAGCCGGCCACGGACCACGGCCGCTTCCTGGCGGACCACGTCACCGAGCACGGCGACGGCGTCGTCGACCTGGCCATCGAGGTCCCGGACGCCCGCGCCGCGTACGCCTACGCGGTCGAGCACGGCGCCCACGGCCTGACCGAGCCGCACGAGGTGAAGGACGAGCACGGCACGGTCGTCCTGGCCGCCATCGCCACGTACGGCAAGACCCGCCACACGCTCGTCGAGCGCGGCGGCTACGACGGCCCCTACCTCCCCGGCTACGCCGCGGCCGAGCCCATCGTCGCGCCGCCCGCCAAGCGCACCTTCCAGGCCATCGACCACTGCGTCGGCAACGTCGAGCTCGGCCGGATGAACGAGTGGGTCGGCTTCTACAACAAGGTCATGGGCTTCACCAACATGAAGGAGTTCGTGGGCGACGACATCGCCACCGAGTACTCCGCGCTCATGTCCAAGGTGGTCGCGGACGGCACCCTCAAGGTCAAGTTCCCGATCAACGAGCCGGCCGTCGCCAAGAAGAAGTCCCAGATCGACGAGTACCTGGAGTTCTACGGCAGCGCGGGTGTCCAGCACATCGCGCTCGCCACGAACGACATCGTCGCCTCCGTGAAGGCGATGCGCGCGGCCGGCGTCCAGTTCCTGGACACCCCGGACTCGTACTACGACACGCTGGGCGAGTGGGCCGGCGAGACCCGGGTGCCGGTGGAGACCCTGCGCGAGCAGAAGATCCTGGTGGACCGCGACGAAGACGGCTACCTGCTCCAGATCTTCACCAAGCCGGTCCAGGACCGGCCGACGGTGTTCTTCGAGATGATCGAGCGCCACGGCTCGATGGGCTTCGGCAAGGGCAACTTCAAGGCCCTGTTCGAGGCGATCGAGCGCGAGCAGGAGCGCCGCGGCAACCTCTGAGCGACGCGGGAGTGACCGCGACGGGCGGGCCGGATTCTCTCCGGCCCGCCCGTCGCGGTTTGCGGGGCGGCCACCTGCGTGTCAGCTCTTGCCCGATGCGGTGTTTGAATGGGGCGTCGTTCCTGATCCCGCAAGGAGATGCGCTGTGCCCCTGGTGTCTGTAGTGATGCCCGTGTACAACTCGGCCGCGACGCTGGGGGCAGCGATCCGGTCGGTGCTCACGCAGACCCATAGCGATCTGGAACTGCTGGTCACCGACGACCAGTCCTCCGACGGCTCCATGGACCTGCTCCGCGAGTTCGCCGCCCAGGACGAGCGCGTTCTGCCGGAGTCCGCGCCCGAGCGCGGCGGCGCGGGCCGCGCCCGCAACCTCGCGATCGAGCGCGCCCGCGGGGACTACGTCGCCTTCCTCGACTCCGACGACATGTGGCTCCCGGAGAAGACCGAGAAGCAGCTCGCCTTCGCCGCGGAGGCCACCGCGCCCCTGACGTTCACCTCGTACTTCAAGATGGACGCGGACTACGCGGGTGACAGCACCGACTGGGTCCCGAACGGCCGGGTGATCCCCGCGCGGGCGCACGTGGACTACCGCGCGATGCTGGTCAAGGACTACATCGGCGCCCTCACCGCCATGTACGACCGCAACGCCCTGGGCACACGGCTGATGCCGGAGATGCGCAAGCGCCAGGACTACGCCCTGTGGCTGTCGATCATGCGCGACGGCGCCGACGCCCGGGGCCTCACCGAACCACTCGCCGTGTACCGGGCCCACCAGGCGGGATCGCTGTCCTCCAACAAGCTGTCGCTCGTCCCCTACAACTGGAACCTCTACCGCGAGCACGAGCACCTGTCGGTCCCTCGGGCGACCCGTGCACTGGCCGGCGCGGTGTGGCAGTCGCTGCGGAACTCGCGGATCTGACCCGGGGCACGGGCCGGGAAGCCGGGCGTGGGGTGTCCGCTGTGTCTCAACTAGAGCGTGTCCGCACGTTCTTTGAGTTCCGCGACGCCGAACACTCCGTGGAGGCGGTCGAGGTCCAGCCGGGCGCGCATGTCGTGCAGGGCGTCGTGGACCTTCATTGAGCGGATGCCGACGGTGCAGTCGAGGAATTCGTTCCATACGGCGACCGCGCCGTCGACGTCGTCGCGGCGGAGCCGGACTTGACCGAGGTCGGCGAGGACCATGGCACGGGTGCGCTTGCGGTCGATTCCGTGGATGTCGAGCGCGAGGTGCAGGTGCTCTTCGGCGGCGTCGAGGTCTCCGAGGCGGGCGAGGACCATGCCGGACTCGTGCGCCCAGCGCCCCGGCGAGTAGTGGGCGACCCAGGATTCCCCCGGGACGGCGGGAGCACTCTCGATGGCAGTCTGTGAGGCGGCGAGAGCCTTGGCGGCGGTACGGGGGTCGCCGTCGGTGGCGGCGGCGTTGGCGAGGGTGGCGTTGTAGTAGGCGATGGTGCGCGGCTCATCGAGGTGGCGGGCGAGGCGGACGCATTCCTCGGAAATACGTACCCCGGCCGCCCGGTAGTTCAGGTCGATGCACTGGACGGCGAGCCCACGGAGGGCGGTCGCGGCCAACTCGGCGTGGCCGGCCTCCCGGGCCATCTGATACGACTCCTTGAAGTACTCCTGCGCCATGCCCTGGTTGCCTTCATCTTGCGCCATCCATCCGGCGAGGTGGATGAGCTGGGCGACGGAGGCGAAGAGTTCGCGGCCGGTGGCCTGGGTGTAGCTGTCCTCCAGCCAGGGGCGGACGTCCTGGGTGAGGTAGCGGACCGCCAGGTGACGGGCGTGGCCGCCGCCGAGCTCGGAAGCAGCGTCGCCGAGCGTGGTGGTCATGTGCCGGACGGCGGTGACCTCGCCGAGGCCGACGGTCACGGTGGCGCCTGCGTCCGCGGCGGCGGTACGGCGGGTGATGCTGTCGGGGTCGGGCAGGGAGAGCGCGCTGAGGGCCGCGGCGCTGGAGGCTGCGAGGAACTGCCGACGGTGCAAGTCTGACTCTCCTAACCGGACGACCGAGGCCACGGTATCGGCCCCGGCTCACCGCGTGGGGGCTCGCGCTTGGGCAAGTTCAGCGCGGAAAGCGCCTGGTTGTGCGCCGTCGTCAACCGGGGCAGACGCACTGTCGCACCGGGCGCGAGGGACAACCTCTACACGCTGCCGGGATACGACTACGGGCGGGCCGGGAGCTCCGACCCGCCCGTCGCGGCCGAGGCGTGCTCAGCGGGGCTGCCTGGCGTCCTCGACGAAGGAGGCCCAGGCGTGGTTGCCGAGGATGAGGGCGGGGCCGGTGGGGTTCTTGCTGTCGCGGACGGCGGTGCGGGCGGTGAGGCCCGCGACCTCCAGGCAGTCGCCGCCGTCGGAGCTGTAGCTGCTCTTGCGCCATCGGGCGGTCCCGATTTCGGTGGAGTTGGTCATTGGCTGGCCTCTCGTCTTGAACGTTGTTACATGTCCCGTCGCACCTTGGTGATCAAGGTCAGGCTGTCTTTTGGGTTCAGCGCAACGGCCTGGAGAGAGTCAAAGATCAGCCCGTAGGTGTCTGCCTCATCGGGGCTCTCCAGGTAGTAGGTCCCCGTCCGATGCTCCAGGCAGGCAACATCAGTGATCGATGAGTGCGGGAAGCTGAAAAGCACGAACGATCCCGTCAGGCCGGCGTGGGCTCCGGCATGGTCAGGAATGACTCGTATCTCCACGCTCGGATGCTCAGTCATCGTCGCCAAGTGTTCAAGCTGCTTGCGCATGGCCGCAGCGCCTCCCACCTGTAGCCGGAGAGCGGCTTCGCTCTGAACGACACAGAGGCGAGGCGGTTGGGCGCGGCTCAGGATCTCCTGTCGATGGATGCGTGCTGTCACCAGCGCATCAATCGCTGCCTGGTCCAGCTTTGTTGGAGAGACGGCGATGACGGCCTGGGCGTATTCCGGCGTTTGGAGAAGCCCGGCGATCAGATTGCCCTGGTAGGAGCGGATGCGGTCGGCGGTCTCCTCGTAGCTGATGAAGTCGGTGTACGACGGACGCACGCGGGCCGCACGCTGTACCCATGCCGGCTCCCGGCTGCGCCGGGCAAGCGACACCAGGGCTTCGACCTGATCAGGGTCCTCCACGCCGTAGAACGTCAGCAGGTCACGCAACTCTCCCAGCGAGATGCCGAGTCGGGCGTTCTCGATCCGGCTGATCTTCGACCTGTGGCAACCGATGCGCTCGGCCGCCTCCTCCGGCTTCTTGTCGGCGGCTTCGCGGAGCTCGATCAGAGTGGCGGCAAGTCGGCGCCGTCGGGCAGGTGGTCGTGGTTCGGCCACGTGCGGCCCCCTTTCGTGCGTGGCAACAAGCAAAGACTAGTGCGCGCAAAAGATCTTGGAATATTTTCCTTCTGATTGGGTTGCAGTCGGGACGGGTTCGAGGGCAATCCAGGTTTCGTAGCTCAGGGTGATCAATCGATCGCGCTCGGGTTGTACGGCGCTGCGCGCAGCGCCCATATAAAGACCCCCGCGACCTGCACCGGTCCGGGGGGCGTGGCCCACGCCCTCCAGGAGCGTCGACATGAAGCATGTTATCGACTGGCTGTTTGGTCCGCTGCGGCGATTCATGAAGCCGCCCCCTCAACTCCGTCCCCTCCCACCGCCCTTTTCGGTCAGGCCCCGGTCCGGCGTCATCGCCCTGGCGGACACGCGGCTGGCCGCCGCGCCCGGCCCCTACTCGCCCGCCGCCTGGGCCCGATGGGAGCGTGCCGCGAACCGGGAGCGGCGGGCGCGGCGGACCGTGTGGTGGCTGGCCGCGCACGGTGACTGTGCGAGGAAGGGGCTCATCCACGGTGTGGTGGTGGGCCGGTGACGCCGGATCAGGTTGTGCGGCGGTGGAGCCGGCATCCCCGGCATCCCCGGCAGGTCGGCCGGGCGCGCGCCGAACTGCGTACGGCACTTGCGAGTTGGGGCCTGGTGCCGGTCACCGACACCGCGTTGCTCGTTCTGTCCGAGTTACTCACGAATGCCGGGCGGCACGCCCGGGTCTCGCCGGGCCGGGAGATCGAGACCCGCTTCGTCCGGCTGCCGGACGGCGTGCGGATCGAGGTGCACGACGCCTCGTCCGTCCGCCCGGTCCGCCGGGAGCCCGTGCCGGACGCGTGCGAGGGACGCGGGCTGTTCCTCGTCGCCGCACTCGCGGACCGGTGGGGCGCCGCAGACCGCAACGGCCCGGGGAAAGCCGTATGGGCGGAGTGCATGCTGCCGTCGGAGACCGGAGGCGGTTCGGATGCCGTCTGAACAACTGCGGTGCGCGGTACGGATGAGGCGGGGCGACCTCGTACACGTACAGGGGGAGTGGCGTGAGGTGTGCGCCGTGCGGCTGGACCGGTACGCGACCGGCGGCATGGCTGTAGTGCTGACCTTCGCCGGAGGGGGTCGCCCGCTGCGCGTGCCCGCCGATCACCTGGTCACCGTGCCGCTACCGGAGCCACCGGAGCCACCGGGGCCGCCGGGCTGGGCGTTCGTCGAGGACGCGTCGGACAGCCCGGCGGTGCACGAAACGGAGTGCGTCACGTGTGGGGAGGGCCCGGAGCCCACCGCGTCGCAGGACGTTGCCGTACGGCACCTGTGGTGCGCCGAGCATGCGGCCCGGACGGGGCACACCGGGTCCCTGGCCCTGCGCGTGGGGCTGCTGAGGGCGGTCGCGGTGGACGGGGGCCCTCGTTGACGCGGTGTTCCCGACCTCGCGTGAGGGGGTCGGTCAGCCGAGCAGGCCCGTGTCGGCGCCAATCTTCTTTATGTACGCGTCCTCGGTGGCGAACAGGGTGACCACGCCGTTGTCCGCCAGGACCAGGTAGCTCGCTATCAGGGTCCAGCCGCGCTGCTTCAGGACCGTCCGGGACTCGGCGATGTCGCCATCTGTGTGCTTGCGGTCCTCCCGTTTCCGGGACAGTTGCCAGTCGCGCTCGCGCAGTTCGCTCACCACTCCCTCGAAACTGCTGAGGTCAACAGGCGTGGACTTGGTACCGAAGCCCTTGAAGGCGACGGCGCACGACGCCGGTGAGCCGTCCGACCGCTCCTCGGCCGACCGGGCGAAATCCGGTGCGTTCGCCGGAACGCCCGCATCCGCGGTCGAGGTGTCGAGGTCCGTGCGTACGACCTTCTCCGGGAGGGGGCCGGTGCGGCGAGAGTGCGTGCATGGCGTCGCCCGGCAGAAGGACTCCCGCGACAAGCGCGCCCGGGTCCTGACCGTGGTTGACCAGATGCTCGCCGAAAAGGAGCCGGTCACCTTCACCGCGGTGGCGCGGCGGGCGAAGGTCTCGCACTGGCTGGTCTACGCGGAGGGCGTGCGCGAGGTCGTCGAGCAGGCGCGGCGCCGCCAGGATCGCCAGCCGCGCGAGGACGGCGCCCGGAAGGCTCCGGCCGGCTGGCAGGTGGAAGTACAGATCACCCGGGAGGACAACCGGCGGCTGCGGGAGGAAGTCGACCGGCTCAAGGCCGCCGTGCGCCGCTCCCCGGGCCAGCAGATCGACCAGGTCGGCGCCGCAGACCTCGGCGCCCGCTTCGACGAGCTCACCGCCGTCAACCAGCGCCTCGAAGGCGAACTCGCCCAGGCGAAGGCCCGTTCCGAGGAACTGCAAGGCCGGCTCACCGAGACGGAGGACGATCTCGCCGGGGCGCGAACCAGCCTGCGCCGCATGATCCGGTCGGGGAACCAGGATCCCTCCGTGTGATCCATGCCGGTGCCGACCGCCCGGCCCGGGCGGTCGGCACGTGTGGGTGGCGGGAACTGCCGGCGGTCGTCGGCGGGCAGCAGGCGGGGACCAGCAGGACGTAGGCGACCATGCCGAGGACTCGACTTTGGACCCGGGTGACCGCGGCGATTGCCAGACCCGGCCCGGCTCGAGGGCCAAAGTAGCGAGTCGCGCCGTTCGAACGGTTTGTCCGCCCTCACGGTCGCGGGCTTGTGTGGCCTGGGGCTGTGCCCTGCAGATGCCGGACAGCACGAGCGCGGTGAGACCCCAGGCGTCCGATCAACGCGCTGTCTGCGTCTCCGGAGTGCAGCAGGAGCATCCCGGTTGGCAACCGCAGCCGTCAGTTTCGGCGGCTGCTGCGTCGGGGTTGGCCGCGACCGGCATCGTGGGGGCGCAGCAGCCCTTGCCCTGCCAGGCATCGCGGCCTTCCTTGGCGGCGATGACGGCGATGAAGAGTGCGGCGATGGGGTCGGCCCAGGACCAACCGAGGGTGGCGTTGAGGACCAGGCCGACCAAGAGGATGGCGGAGAGGTAGGTGCACAGCAGGGTCTGTTTCGAGTCGGCGACGGCGGAGGCGGAGCCCAGTTCGCGCCCGGCCTTGCGCTGGGCTGCTGACAGGAACGGCATGACGGCCAGGGAGAGGGCTGCGATGACGATCCCGGAGACGGAGCGTTCGGCCTCGCCAGTGCCTGCCAGAGCGCGGACCGCGTCGATGCTCACGTAGGCGGCTAGCGCGAAGAAGGACGCGGCGATGATCCGCAGCGTGGTCTTTTCGCGGGCCTCGCGCACCGCGCGGTCGCGGGCGGAGAACTGCCAGGCGACCGCGGTGGCGGAGGAGACCTCGATGACGGAGTCGAGGCCGAAGCCGATCAGCGCCGTGGAGGAGGCGATGGTGCCCGCGGTGATGGCGACGATCGCTTCGATGGCGTTGTAGGTGATGGTCGCGGCGACCAGCAAGCGTATGCGCTTGGTGAGAGTGTCGCGGCGGGCCGGTCTGGGGCCGAGGGATATCGCGGTCATCAGCAGCAGCCTTCCGTCTCGGCGTTCGGGCAGGTCTTGTCCGCCTCGACGGCCACCACGGCGTTGCGCAGGTCGTCCAGGGCGCGGCCGAGGCGTTCGTCGGCGAGCTCGTAGCGGGTACGGCGTCCGACGGGCACGGCGACGACCAGGCCGCAGTCGCGCAGGCATGCCAGGTGGTTCGAAAGCCGCGTGCGGGAGATCCCCAGCGCATCGGCCAGGTCGGAGGGATGGGCCGGGGACTCGCGCAGCGCGAGCATCAGCCGGCAGCGGATCGGGTCGGCGAGCGCACGGCCGAAGCGAGCCAGCACCTCGATGTCAGGGGCAATGGTCAGCACCCGACCGACAGTACAAGAAATCCTGAATTCAGAGAAGCGTGAACCGTTAGTGGGCGTGGGGCCCGGGGCGGTGTGTGGGGCCGTGGGTGTCCTCGTCCTGGCCTGCTTCGTCGGGGGTGTGCTGGGGGGTGGTGATCTGGAGGAGTGAGTCGGGGGCGGTCTCGTCCTCGCCGAGGTGGTCGACCTGCAAGGTGGCGTGGGTGATGCGGTAGTCCTCGCGGAGCTGGTGCTGGAGGGTGCGGCGTACGGCGTGGCAGTCGCCGCCGGGGGCGACCAGGACGTGGGCGGACAGGGCGGGCTGGCCGGAGGTGATCTGCCAGATATGCAGGTCATGGACCTCGACAACGTCGTCTGCCGAGGCCATCGCGTCGCCGACGGCGTTGGGGTCGATTCCGGCGGGGGCGGCCTCGAGGAAGATGCGCCCGGAGGCGCGGATCAGGCCGATGCCGGCCTTGAACATGAGGGCGACCACCACCAGGGTGGCAATGGCGTCGGCGCGGGCGAACCCGGTGGTGAGCACGATCGCCCCGGCGATGGCGGTGCCGATGAAGGCGTACAGGTCGTTCAGAATGTGCTGGAAGGCGCCTTCGACGTTCAGCGAGGTGCGGTTGGCCTTGGAGATGCACCAGGCCGCGGCGATGTTGACGACGATGCCGACAAGGGCGGTGACCAGGACCAGGCCGCCCTCCACCTCGGGCGGATGGATCAAGCGCCGCACACCCTCATAGCCGAGCCAGGCGCCCAGCAGGACGAGGGTGAGGCCGTTGGCCTGGGCGGAGAAAATCTCGGTGCGCTTCAGGCCGTAGGTGTAGGGACCGCGGGGCGGCCGGGCGGCCAGTCGCATCGCGATCAGTGCCAGGACGATGGAGGCGGCGTCGGTCAGCATGTGCGCGGCATCCGAGATGAGCGCGAGGGACTTGGCCAGGATGCCGACGACCACCTCGGCGGCCATGAACGCGGTGATCAAGGTGAGGGCGATGCTCAGCCAGCGACGGTCGGCGTCGGCACTCACGCCGTGGGAGTGGCCAGCATGGCCGCCCGTGCCGGGGCCGTGGTCGTGCGTGTGATCGTGGCTCATCGCCGATGCCCTCCCGTTGCGCCGGCCTCGCGCCGGCGCTGCGGGCAGCGAAGCACACCAGTTGCCGAAGCAGCAAAGGCTGCATCGGTGACCGTTGTCAGTACCGATAACCACCGCTGTGACCTGCACTTTCACTATCTGGAGGCTGTAGGCGTCGGGCGCGATCTCTTCGGGAGGTGCGGTACGGGGAAGCCGAACGTGGCCGGTGTCCGCGCCGCTACGATGCGCGGACAGTTCCGCCCGCGGGCGGCGGGCTGGCCAGGGGCGGTGAGGATGGGCAGGCGTCCGCGCATAGCGGCCGACCGGACACGCTGGGGCGGCCGGTTGGTGAGGGCGGCAGCGTTCGCCTGCGCATCGGTAGTGCTGGCCGCGGCCGCCCATCACGGCGCCTCACGCCAGCCCGTGCCCGGCACCACGGTGCTGGTGATGGCCGCGGTTCTGTTCGCCCTGGCGTGGCCGGTATGCGGGCGGGCCAGGACGCTGCCGACCATGGTCATAGCCAAGCTCGCCGTACAAGGGGCGGCGCACAGCGCACTGTCGGCCGTCGCACAGCCCGGCGGCGGCGCTCACGCCGCCCATCATCTCGATGTCCCGGCCGCCGGCGGGCACGGCATGGCGCTGGCCCCGGCCGTCATGCTCACCGCGCACCTGGCCGCCGCCGTCGTGGTGGCCGCGATGCTGCAGGCGGCGGACGGACGGATCACCGCCCTGCCCTCACATCTGGCCCGTCTGGCCGCTGCCGCCCGGGCCCGTCTGCGCCGGTGGCAACCCGTCCTCCGCCTCGCTGCGGTCGTCCGGCCGTGTCCGCGGGGGCTGCCGTCCGCGTCCCGGCGCAAGGTGGGCGTCGGAACACTTCTGGCCCACGTCCTCACCCGCAGAGGGCCGCCGGTACTCACGTGCCGCTCCGTGACCGCAGGGCCCTTCACTCAACCGAGGACACCATGACGCCGAACACACCCTCTGCCCCGCGGACTTTCCGCCGCGTGGCCGCCATTGCCGCCGCAGCGGCCTCGATCGTTGTCGCCGCCGCGGGGACAGCCGCCGCGCACGCGGAAGTCAGCGCTTCCGATGACCGCGCGCTGGCCCGGGAGGTGACGCTGACCTTCGAGTCGGAGGCGGAATCGTCCTCCGCGGGCTTCACGAAGATCCAGATCGTGCTGCCGGAGGGCATCGATCCTGCCGCTGTCCGCCTGGCCAAGGCCCCCGAGGGCTGGAAGATCACCCCCGGCACGGACGGCTACACCGTGGCCGGGCCGAAACTGGCCGCAGGAGTCAACGCCGAGCACAGCATCACCGTCGCACAGCTGCCGCAGGCGAAGTCGCTGGCGTTCAAGACGGTGGAGACCTACAGCGACGGCGAGGTCTCCCGCTGGATCGAGGTGCCCAAGGACGGCGAGGCCGAGCCGCAAAACCCCGCGCCCGTACTGAAGCTGAAGGCCGCCGCGGCCGACGCCTCCTCGCTCGCTCCCGGCCCGAGCCCGACGCCGAGCGTCACCGCTTCCTCAACCGCGCCCTCGCCTTCCACCTCGACTGCACCCTCGGCGCAGGCCGAGGAGAACGACAGCGACGAGGGCTCCGGCGCAGGGGTATGGATTGCTGTGGCCGCCGTCGTGGTGGCAGCCGCGGTCGGCGCGGCATGGTTGATTCGGCGCAGGCGCAGCTGACGACGGCTTGTCCGGCGGGGCCGGGGCTGCGCACGTGGTGCGCTCCCCGGCCCCGCCGGTCCGGTTTCAGGCGTTCACGGGCTGGGGCGCGGGGTGGGTGAGCCGGCCGGTGCGGGCCAGCGCGCTCACCGCCGCGGCGCATCCGGCACCCGTAGCGGCCAGGGCCGCCCACACCAGCCAGGTCGCGTCCCGCGCGTGGGCGAAATCCCACAGCGCTCCGCACACCAGATTCCCCACTGTGATGCCGATCCCGGAGACGGTGTTGTAGAAGCCGTAGTGGGTGGCCACGAGCTTCTCTCCCGACAGGGCGACGACGGTGTCCATCTCAAAGGGGTAGACCACCGCGCTACCGGCGGCCAGCACCGCGACCGCTACAACCAGCGCGCCCAGCACCCCGGCCGTGGACGACGCGGGCACCAGGGCCAGGGGCACGAAGGCGGCGCCCATCACGGCGAGCCCCACGACCAGGGCCTGTTGCCCGGTAAAAACGCGCTTGGCCCAGCCGGTCAGCCGCAACTGCCCGGCCACCGCCACGGCGGCGGAAACGACGAACAGGCCGCTGGTGACCTTCGTGCCATCAGCACCCAGCGCGGCGTCCGCGGTCAACGGCAGCGCGAGGTAGACCTGGAAGGTCAGCACGTAGGAGCCGATCATCGCCGCGGAGAACAGCAGGAACGGCCGGTTCCCGGCCACCTGCCGCCACTGCGCCCACACCCCCGTCCCAGCGGTCCCGGAAGCGGTCTCGCCGACGCCGCGCCGCGGTGGCAGGGCCCGGGCCTGCAGGATGCTCAGGGCGGCGAAGATGGCGGCGGCCACCGTGCACACCAACCGGAAGTCCGCGGCCAGAAGGGCCAGGCCCACCAGCGGGCCCAGCAGCATCCCGGCCTGGTAGTAGACGTTGAACGTCGCGAACGCGTCCACCCGCCGCTCGCCCGCCTCGGCCGCGAGGTAGGCGCGGACGGCGGGGTTGAACAGGGCGCCGGCGAACCCGGTCGCGGCCGAGGCGGCCACCAGGGCGGGCAGGGAATCCACCCAGCCCAGCAGGGCGAACCCGCCGGTGCGCAGTACGCACCCGGCCAGGATCGGCGCCTTGTAGCCGAAGCGGTCGGCGATCGTCCCTCCGATGAGGAACATGCCCTGCTGGGAGAGGTTGCGTACTCCGAGCACCAGGCCGACCGTCCACGCCGCGAGGCCGAGGTCGCCGGCGAGGTGGGCGGCGAGGTAGGGCATGAGCATGTAGAAGGCGAGGTTGATGGCGAACTGGTTCACCATCAGCAGTCGCACCGCCGGGGTGAAGGACAAAGTCTGACGGATCACGTTCTTCACCGCGTTACTCCCGCCAGGGTGTGGCTGTCCGCGCCCGCGACACCAACCGTCAGGGGCTTTTCCACCGTGCGGCAGCGGGTCCAGCAGTCCACCACCGCCTCGGCCGAGCGCCCGATCTCCTGCGGGGCGTCGGCCGGGACGTGCCCGAGAAGGCCGTTCGCGCGGCACCAGTCGTCATCGAAGACCGTGCCGACGTAGCGGTGCGGCCCGTCGGGGAAGACGGCCGCGATGCGCTCCTCCGCCGGTGAGACGCGCGCCAGCCAGCGCGCCACCAGGGCCACCGCCCCCACACTCCACCCGCCGGTGGCATACCGGGTCCGCGCCAGAGCGCGGGCCGCCCACACCGCTTCCGGGGCGGCGACCCAGTGCACTTCGTCAAAGAGCTCGTAGGCGACATTGCCGGGGAAGATGCTGGATCCGAGCCCGCGCATCAGCCGGGTCCCGGCCGGCTGCCCGAAGATCGTCGACCCGCAGGTATCCACGCCCACCACCCGCACGGCGGGAAAGAAGGAGCGCAGCACCCGGGCGATGCCGGCGGAGTGCCCGCCGGTGCCGACACTGACGACGAGCGTGTCGATCCGGCCGAGCTGGGCGATGAGCTCGTGCGCCAGCGGTCGGTAGGCGGCGACGTTGTCCGGGTTGTTGTACTGATCCGGGCACCAGGCGTCCGGATACATGGCCAGCAGCTCGGCCACACGGTCACGGCGGGCCTGCTGCCAGCCGCCGACAGGATGCGGTTCAAGGACGGTATGCACCTCCGCCCCGTACGCGCGCAGAAGGCCAGCGACCTGCGCCTCCATGCCCGGGTCGGTGACCACCGACAGCGGGTGGCCGTACGTCACGCCGGCCAGGGCCAGGCCCAGGCCCAGCGTGCCGGAGGTGGACTCCACGATCCGTCCGCCAGGTACGAGATCACCGCGGCGGCGCGCGGCCTCGACCATGTACAGCGCGGTCCGATCCTTGATCCCGCCGGGATTGTGACCTTCCAGTTTTGCCCAGAACCCCCGGCCGGGGGCAGTGAACGGCTCACCTACCCACAGCACAGGGGTGTCGCCCACCAGGTGCGCCGGTGTGGGCGCCGACCGCGCCGCGGCGGCCAGCAGCTGAGCGGGCGACGAAGGAGAAGGGGGAACAGATTCGAGGACGGTCGACAGGTGGTTCATCGGCACAGCTCTCTCACCACTCCACCGCGGCAGCAGGCCGTAGCGAAGCGGTGTGCAATAACGACGGTCAGGACGGCCCACTCCGAGCCGGTCATCCGCAGCGGGCCTGTTCGGCCCCCGCGAGACCAGCACGGTCGGCTCCGTCAGTGCCGCCACACCTGCAAAGCCGCCCGGGTCCTACCGCTGTACGTAGACGGCGCGGCGCCCTCTACCGGCGGGCCACGCATGGGAGCGGCGTACGGTCCCGCAGCAAGAGTCAGGTCGGCAGGCTGCGGCATCTGGCCTTTGGTCGACGCCGCCTGCGCCACAGCCGGCTCGTCGACTCCGGTACACGCCTGCTGACCGCCATGATGACGCTCGCACGGACCAGAATGTGCCAATACCTGCTCGGTCGCCGACCGCAGGGGAGTAGAGGCGGCGGCTGGCGCTGAGACGGGGACAGCGTCCATCCGCGAGCCACCGGAAGGCTGCGGACCATGCGCGCAGCCAACCATGTGAACAAGCAAGGCGAGCACCAGCGCCGCCCACGGCGCCCACCGCGCAGCGCGCCGATCGCCCGGTGCCGCCTCAAAGATCACGGACACACGGTAATGGATTGATTACGTAAAGTTCTTGTCGGGTTGGCGCCGGCACCTCCTGCACCCCGCCCGTTCGGCCCCTTACTTCCCGCCCTCAGCGGGTTTCTCGATGATCGTCGGCCGCGCGACCGCGAGGCTCTGGGCAAGCATTTTCGCCGCTCTGGATCTTCAGTCCCTTACGTCCCTGAAACCCTTAGGGCGTGCTGACCGGGGCCGATACTTGACAGCTGTAGATAAAGGGCCGGGTCGGCTTCCAGTGGTTCAGGACGATGCCGGCGCGCGGGTCGACGATCAGATAGTGCGGAATGCGCATGGCGGGGTAGTCGCGCATCTTGCTCACGTAGTCGTTCTCGGGGTTGGAACGCGAGACGATCTCGGCGGCAAGGAGAACGTCCGCCGGGTCGATGCCCTGCTCGTCCCCCTCCTCAAGTACCGATTCAGGGATCACGATCACATCGGGGCGTCGCAGAATCCCGAGCGCCTGTTCCTCGACGTCTCCGCCGACGTGAGCGACCACGCCATCGGGCAGCTGGGCGTCGAGTTGCCTGCGCAGACGCAGCGCGGCGAGCTCATGTCGCTTCGCTGGCGACATCACCATGACGATCGCGCCGTGGCTGATCTCCGGGTACTCCAGACCGGGAGGCACGGTGAGTTCTGCGGCGAATTTGCGCAAACGACCGTACACGGTGTCGTTCATGTACTTGATGATAGGGGCCGAGAGCGGCGCAGCTGCTGGTCGAGGCGGGCGGGCGGTTAAGTGGGCCGGACCGTCCGCGCCGCCTCGGTAGGGGTGACCTTCCCGGACGTCAGTGGCCCGACGACGCCCCCGCCGCGCCCTGCTTCGGGGGCGCGGGGGACGGGGCCGGTGCCTGCGAAGGGGCCGGGGCCTGCGGCGGGTCGGTTCGCTGCGGGGCCGGGGCCTGCTGCGGGGCCGGAGGGGGTGCGGGCTGCATGTCCTGGGGGCCGCCCGCCGGGGGCTGGCCCATGGTGTCCAGGGCCTCCTGCGCGTTCGGGGCGTCCAGGGGCGAGAACTGCGGGTTGGTGCGCAGCGCGTCCTCCAGGTTGCGGCGGGCCGGGCCGAAGTCGCTCAGCCCGCGCTGGACCATGCCCAGGTGGTACGCGTACGAGGCGTTCTGGCCGCCCGTGTCGACCGCCTTCCGCGCGTACTCCAAAGCCGAGTCCGAATAGCCCGAGCGGTGCAGCGCCCAGCCCAGCGCGTCCGCCACCGCCGCGCTGCGGTGCCCGAGGTCCCACTCCGCGCGCAGCTGCTCCACCGCCGCGTCCGCGTCACCGTGGGCGGCCTCGAAGCGGCCGAGGAGCAGGGCCTCGTCCACGCCCTGGGTCCCGGCCCGGGACAGCGCCTTGCGCAGCCGGGTGTACTGGCTGACGGAGTCGCCGTCCAGGCCCAGCGACTCGTACAGCTCGCCCAGCTCAAGCATGTATTCGGGCCGGGGGGACTTGGCCAGTGCGGCCTGGTAGTCCCGCTGGGCCTCGTCCGTGCGGCCGAGGGCCGCCAGCGCACGGGCGCGGCCCGCGAGGGAGGCGTGGTGAGCGCGGTCGGTGCGCAGGGCCGCCCCGTACTGGGCCACGGCCTCCTCCGGTTCGCCCCGCTCCCAGGCCAGATCGCCCAGCCGGGAGAGGCAGGCCGCCTTCTCCGCAGGTGTCTTCGCCCGGTTCGCGGCGTCCTGGGCGGTGGCGAGCGCGTCCTCGCGCCAGCCCCGGTCGCGGTACATCTCCGCGGTCCGGCCCAGCGACGGGACGCCCGCCCGCAGCGCCGCGTACTTCTCCACCGCCGCGGTCGACGACTTGAGGTCACCGAGGCCGTTGTACGCGTCGATCAGCTCCGGGTACACCGCCCACTGCTTCGGCTGTCGGCGCCGTACCGTCTCGCCCCACTTCTTCGCCGTCACGTAGTCGTGCCGGGCATTGGCGAGCGAGGCGAGGCCGACCCAGGCCGCCTCGTTCCCCCGGTCGCCCGGCCGCACGTTCAGCGACCGCTTCAGCGCCTGCTCGGCGCGGGTGTAGTACGCCGCGTCCGCCGACCGCCGCCCCCACTCCACGTACGCGGACCCGAGCTCCGCCCACGACCGCGCGTCCGAGGGGTGGGTGCCCACCCACGCCTGCCGGTCCCCGATCAGCGCCGTCAGATCGGAGAGCGAGGCGGGGGAGCCGGCCGCCGTCGCGGTCATCGCCCGGGAGACCGGACCGGACACCGGCGGCGCCGCGTCCTTGTCCTCGTCCGGCACGGCGACCACCGCACCCGTCACCAGCACCGCACCCGCCACCGCGCCGAACGCGGCCCGGCGCAGCGTCGTGCGCAGCGAGGCGGGTGGCGGCTCGGCCAGGGACGCGAGGGCCGGAGGGGATTCGCAGGGTGGGGCGTAGGCGGTGTCCGGGGTCTCGGGGGAGTGGTCCGGCCCGGGGGCCGCCGGGGGCTGCTGCGGAGTGACGTCCATGCCGATCACTCTGCGTCAGTACGAAGATCGCACCGCGTCTTGGGATGGCAGGCGCTTACGGGTTCACACCAATGGGCCCGGATGCGAGTCTTGGATCATGGACGATCTTCTCGAACTACTGCGTGCGGGGCTCCCGGCCGAGGCCCTGATCACCGACCCGGACATCACCGCCTCCTACGCCAACGACATGGCGAGTTTCTGCGAGGCGGGCACCCCGGCCGTCGTCGCGCTCCCACGCAACGTCGAGCAGGTCCAGCACATCATGCGCACCGCCACGGCTCTGCGCGTCCCGGTCGTCCCGCAGGGGGCCCGCACGGGCCTGTCGGGCGCCGCCAACGCCTCCGACGGCTGCATCGTGCTCTCCCTGACCAAGATGGACCGCATCCTGGAGATCAGCCCCGTCGACCGGATCGCCGTGGTGGAGCCGGGTGTCATCAACGCGGTGCTGTCCCGCGCGGTCGACGAGCACGGGCTGTACTACCCGCCGGACCCCTCCAGCTGGGAGATGTGCACCATCGGCGGCAACATCGGGACCGCCTCCGGCGGACTGTGCTGCGTCAAGTACGGGGTCACCGCCGAATACGTCCTCGGCCTGGACGTCGTCCTCGCGGACGGACGCCTCCTCAGCACCGGCCGCCGCACCGCGAAGGGCGTCGCCGGATACGACCTCACCCGGCTCCTCGTCGGCTCCGAGGGCAGCCTCGGGATCGTCGTCAAGGCAGTGCTCGCGCTCAAGCCGAAGCCGCCCCGGCAGCTCGCGCTGGCCGCCGAGTTCCCCAGCGCGGCCAGTGCCTGCGACGCGATCTGCGCGATCATGGAGCGGGGGCACACCCCGTCACTCCTCGAACTGATGGACCGTACGACAGTCCGAGCCGTCAACAAGATGGCGAACATGGGCCTCCCCGACTCCACGGAGGCGCTCCTGCTCGCCGCCTTCGACACGCCGGACCCGGCCGCCGATCTGGCCGCCGTCGCGGAACTCTGCACAGCCGCCGGCGCCACCGAGGTCGTCCCCGCGGAGGACGCGGCCGAATCCGAAATGCTGCTCCAGGCCCGGCGGATGTCGCTCACCGCGCTGGAGACCGTCAAGTCCGCCACGATGATCGACGACGTGTGCGTACCGCGCTCCAAGCTCGGCGCCATGCTGGAGGGCACCGCCGCCGTCGCGGAGAAGTACGGCCTCACCATCGGCGTCTGCGCCCACGCGGGCGACGGCAACACCCACCCCGTCGTCTGCTTCGACCACACCGACGCCGACGAGTCCCGGCGGGCCCGCGAGTCCTTCGACGAGATCATGGCGCTCGGCCTCGAACTCGGCGGCACGATCACCGGCGAACACGGCGTCGGCGTACTCAAGAAGGAGTGGCTCGCCCGGGAACTCGGCGAGGTGAGCGTGGAACTGCACCGGGGCATCAAGCAGGCCTTCGACCCGCTGGGGCTGCTCAACCCGGGCAAGGTGTTCTGACACCCCGCCAAGCTGTTCCGACCGGCGTCCCGCGCCGCGCCCGCTCAACTCTCGCCGTCCTGCGCGTCGTCCGACGGCCAGGGATCGCTCATCCACAGGTCGTCGGCCGGCAGCGGCGCCAGCAGTTCCGCGAGGCCCTCGTCGATACCGAGCCGCTCGGACTCCGTGCCCGGCGGCACCACCCGCAGCGTCCGCTCGACCCAGGCGGCCACGGCGGCGGACGGCATCTCAAGCAGGGCGTTGCCGTCCGGCGAGGTCAGCGCCACACAGATGACGGAGCGTCCGTCGACCTTGGTCGGCCAGATCCGTACGTCCCCGTGCCCGCATGGCCGGAACACCCCCTCCACCAGCAGTTCGCGGGCGAACGTCCAGTACACGGGGGCGTCCGAGCCGATGTGGAAGGTGATGTGCACGGCGTACGGGTCCTCGGTCCGATACGTCAGCCGGGCGGGCACCGGGATGCTGCGCTCGGGCGACAGGACCAGCTTGAGATCCAGCTCGCGTTCCACGACGGTGTGCATGAGGCGTCCCTTCGATACCTGTGAGCCGGTTCCGCGACCGGCCTTCACAGGGAGAGAGCGCCCTGCCCGCCATCCATTACGCGACTTCGGGGAAAAAGATTGGCGTGACCGGAAAGTGGCCCAAACCCCCGGACCGGCACGGGGGTACGCGGGTGTCTGGTAGATGTGGACCCTTGTACTGAGACTCGAAGAGATACGGGACCACGGTGATGAGCGCCCCAACCCCGGCACCCGGTGACGAAAGCCCCCGCGAGGGGTACTACCCCGATCCGTCCATTCCCGGATACGTTCGGTACTGGAACGGCGCCTCCTGGGTGCCCGGCACGAGCAGGCCCGCCCCGCAGAGCGGCGAGTCGATGCCCTCGGTACCCGACCCGGAGCCGGCCGAACCGCACCGGCCCGCCCCCGCGCCGGTGGACGAGACCGGTCCGATGTTCTTCGACGAGGAGCCGCTGGACGACGTCCGCTCCGAGCCCTCGCCCGCCTGGCAGGCCGACGTCTCCCGGCAGAACGGCTTCGGCGGCGAGCACGACCGCCGGGTCTCCTGGGGCGGCCGGCCCGGCCCGCAGCCCGTGCAGCCTGCACCGGGGCCCGATCCGCGTACGGCCGAGGGCGATTCCCCGGCGGCCGACACGCCCGGGGACCGCTCCCCGGTGCTGCGTTCCTCCGGTGACCGCTCGCCCGCCGTCCGGCGGGGCGCCGAACTCGCTCCGGTGGACCCGCGCCTGCCCGTGCCGCCGGGCCGGGAGACGGCCCCGAGCCCGGCCCCGGCTCCCGACCCCGCCGCCGGTGCGCTGCCGGGCATGCGGGACGGCGGTGACCGGGCGGAGAACACCGTCGCCATCCGGGTCGCTCGGTCCGGACGCTCAGGCCGGTCCGGGGGCTCCGCCGACTCCGGCGGCGGCGACCGCGACGGGCAGGAGCCGTCCGCCGAGGGCACGATGACGATCCGGGCGATCGGCCCGGCCGTTCCGGCCGCCCCACAGGCCGCCGCGCTTGGCCCCGCGCAGCAACAAGGGCCCGCGTTCCCTCAGCAGGCTCAGGCACTCCAGCAGGCTCAGGCACCTCAACAGGCTCAGACAGCCCGGCAGATTCAAGCGCCTCAGCAGGCCCGCCAGCCTCAGCAGGCCGAACAGACCCACCGGCCCCAGCAAGCTCAGCAGCCCCCGCTGGCCCAGGCGCCCCACCAGGCTCAGGGGCCCGATCAGCCCGTCGTGCCCTGGAAGCCTCCGGTGAACGACCACTTCCAGCAGCTGGCGGCGGCTCAGTCGGCCGCCCGTCCGGCCGCGCTCGGCAAGAGGTTCGCCGCCCGGCTCATCGACACCGTCGTGCTCGGCGCGCTCGTCGGCGCCGTCGCCTTCCCCCTCGCGACCCGGGCCGCGGACCACATCAACGAGAAGATCGACGCGGCCAAGCTGTCCGGTGAGACGGTCACCGTCTGGCTGCTGGACTCCACCACCGCCGGACTGGCCGCCGGGGTCCTCGTCGCGTTCCTGGTGCTGGGCGTCCTCCTGGAGGCGCTGCCGACCGCGAAGTGGGGCCGTACGCTCGGCAAGAAGCTCTGCGGACTCGGCGTACGGGATATCGAGTCCGGCTCCTCGCCCACCTTCGGTGCCGCCCTGCGCCGCTGGCTCGTCTACGGCGTGCTGGGCCTCCTGGCGGTCGGCGTGCTCAACGTGCTGTGGTGCTTGATCGACCGGCCGTGGCGGCAGTGCTGGCACGACAAGGCGGCCCGCACCTTCGTGGCCGGCTGAGAAAGCCGCACGGCGGAGGAACCCGCACGGCTGACGGCTCATCGGGTGATGGGCCGTCGGGTGGTCCCGTTCCCCCGAAAGCACCTCAGCCGTTGCGGGCGCCCGTGCGGCGGGGTGCACTGCCCCCATGAGCAACGATCAGCCGACGTCCGGCCAGCCGCCAGAGGACGACCCGTTCCTCAAGAAGCCGCACGAGCCCCAGCCGCCGTCGGGCTCGCCCTACGACAGCGCGCCGCCGCCTCCGCCGTACGACCCCGGCCCCTACGGCGGAGGTCAGTTCGGGGGCGCGGACCCGCTGGCGGGGATGCCGCCGCTCGCCGAGCCCGGCAAGCGCATCCTGGCCAGGCTGATCGACTTCCTGATCATCTCGATCCCGCTGTACCTGATCTCACTGCCCTGGGGCGGCGCGGTGGAGGTGTCGAACGACAACAACGGGAACGACGACGTCGGTGACATCTTCGCCCAGACGTACAGCGGCCATCAGCTGATCTGGTCGCTGATCGGACTGGTGATCTATGTCGGGTACGACACGTACTTCACGCACAAGGACGGCCGCACCCCCGGCAAGCGGCTGCTGAAGCTGCGGGTCGCGATGCTCAACGACGGCAGCGTGCCGGACACCGGGAGCTCCTTCCTGCGGGCCGTGGTGCTGTGGCTTCCGGCGCTGCTGTGCTGCCCCTGCCTGTGGTGGCTGATCAACATCGTGCTGATGTTCACGGACAAGCCGTACCGGCAGGCACTGCAGGACAAGGCGGGCAAGACGGTGGTGGTGACCACCAACGGCCGCAACACGGCCTGAGGCAGCCGGGGCACGGCCTGGGCGGACGCGGTCAGTGCCGCAGGGAGTGCTCGCCCACCCGGGCGGAGGCGGAGGTGCGCGCGGCCGGGATCGTGCGCTGTACCTGGCCCACGGCGCGGTCCCCGGTCTCGTGGGCGGGGCGGGCGTCCTGGTGCGCGGAGACCGCGGCCCCGGTGGACTGCGTCCGGCGGCGCGCCGGCGCGGGCACGGTGACGGCCACCAGCAGGCCGAGCGCGAGCCCGGCCGCGGCGATCACGACGATGCCCAGGTCCGAACTCGTCCGGAACAGCAGCAGCATGGCGAGGGTCGAGAAGACAACGGTGACCGAACCGTAGGAGAGCTGTGCGGCAGTAGGACGCGGCATGGCGTTATCCGTCCTCGGGGCGTCGGATGGGCGGTCTCTCAACACGGTCGCACTGTCAAGCGACTCTACGACGGTGGATGCCCTCGCGGAACGGGTAGTAAGCATGACCTAACCCACAGTGCCGGTGCACGGGGGGCGCACGGAGTCATTCTCTGTGTCAATCACGTTTCACGGCGCGCCGGTTGAGTGTGACGTGGTCGTCCGGATAGCGGAAATGTGCTCCTGCATAGTGCACGTGGTCTGTTCAAGTCAAGGTCTGTCTTTTCTCTCGTAACTCCGGTCGAATGTCGTCACTTGTGACGCGTTTCCGCGCGCGGCCCCCTCACACCCCCAGGCCGCAGTCGCGGGCGCCGGGGAGGACTGCATCACGTGATCATTAACAGACGGGCGCTTCGCACCGGAGCGGTTGTCGTGGCCATGGCCGCGACCGCCGCCACCGCATCCGCCTTCGCCACCGCTCAGGCTGATGACAGAGCGTCAGGCACCGCTGCCTCCGCTGTCGACCGCCGGGACCCGGGGTCGAACGAGGGCAACGCGCACAACCTGGAAGGCCCGTTCAGCAAGCAGCAGGACGCCCAGCGTCAGGCCGCCCTTGAGCAGGTCATATCCGGCGACAAGAAGGTGTCGACGCGCAGCGGCTCCAAGGTCGTCAAGCTCGACGACAAGAAGTACGTCGAGCTCGGCCGCGAGAAGACCGACAAGATCTTCACCATCCTGGTGGAGTTCGGCGACAAGGTCGACAACACGACCATGTACGACCCGGACGGCGACGGCCCCAAGCCCGCCGTCCCGAAGTACGGCGGCACGCCCGGACCGGCGCACAACAAGATAGCCAAGCCGGACCCCAAGAAGGACAACAGCACCGCCTGGCAGGCCGATTACAACCAGGCCCACTTCCAGGACCTGTACTTCGGCACGGGCACCGGCAAGAACTCGCTCAAGACGTACTACGAGAAGACGTCCTCCGGGCGCTACTCGGTGGACGGCGAGGTCTCCGACTGGGTCAAGGTCCCCTACAACGAGGCCCGCTACGGCTCGAACTGGTGCGGTTCGACCAACTGCGCCAACGCCTGGGACATGATCAAGGACGGCACCAACGCCTGGGCCGCCGACCAGAAGGCCAAGGGCCGTACGCCGGAGCAGATCAAGACGGATCTCGCCCAGTACGACCAGTGGGACCGTTACGACTTCGACGGTGACGGCAACTTCAACGAGCCCGACGGCTACATCGACCACTTCCAGATCGTGCACGCCGGCGAGGACGAGTCCGCCGGCGGCGGCGTCGAGGGCACCAACGCCATCTGGGCGCACCGCTGGTACGCCTACGGCACGGACGCCGGTGCGACCGGCCCGGCCGAGAACAAGGCCGGCGGCACCCAGATCGGTGACACCGGCATCTGGGTCGGTGACTACACCGCGCAGCCCGAGAACGGCGGCCTGGGCGTCTTCGCCCACGAGTACGGCCACGACCTCGGTCTGCCGGACCTCTACGACACGACCAACACCGCCGAGAACTCGGTCGGTTTCTGGTCCCTGATGTCGGCCGGCTCCTGGCTCGGCACCGGTAAGAACAGCATCGGTGACCTGCCCGGCGACATGACCGCCTGGGACAAGCTCCAGCTGGGCTGGCTCAACTACGCCGAGGCGAAGGCCGCGACGAAGTCCACCCACAAGCTGGGCGTCTCGGAGTACAACACCAAGGACAAGCAGGCGCTCGTCGTCACGCTGCCCGACAAGGCCGTCACCACCGATGTCACGGCGCCCGCGGAGGGTGCCAAGCAGTGGTGGAGCGACATGGGTGACAACCTCAACAACACCCTGTCCCGCCCGGTCGACCTCACCGGCAAGTCCAAGGCCTCCCTCGACCTCGCCGGCTGGTGGGACATCGAGGCGGACTACGACTACCTCTACACCGAGGTCTCCGACAACGGCGGCACCAGCTGGACCGCGATCGACGGCACCGCCGACGGCAAGGCGATCCCGCGCGACGCCAGTGACAAGCCGGCCCTGACCGACGTCTCCGGCAAGTACCAGAAGCTCTCGTACCCGCTGGACGCCTACGCGGGCAAGAAGATCGACATCCGCTTCCGCTACGCCACCGACGGCGGCGCGGGCGGTGTGGGCTTCGCGGCCGACACCATCGTGGTCAACGCCGACGGTGCCGCGCTCTTCACGGACAACGCCGAGGGCGACGACAACGGCTGGACCGCCAAGGGCTTCTCGCGGGTCGGCGAGTCGTTCACCAAGGACTACCCGCAGTACTACCTCGCGGAGAACCGCCAGTACGTCAGCTACGACCAGACCCTCAAGGTCGGCCCGTACAACTTCGGCTTCGCGAACACCCGTCCGGACTGGGTCGAGCACTTCCCGTACCAGAACGGTCTGCTCGTCTGGCTGTGGGACACCTCGCAGAAGGACAACAACGTCTCGGTCCACCCGGGCAAGGGCCTGATCCTGCCGGTCGACGCGCACGCCAAGCCGCTGAAGTGGGCGGACGGCACGGTCATCCGTAACAAGATCCAGCCCTTCGACGCACCGTTCAGCTGGTACCCCACCGATGGATTCACGCTCCACAACGGTGACGTGGCCACGAGGATCAAGCCGAAGCTCGGCATGCCGGTCTTTGACGACCACAGGGGAACCTACTGGTACAAGGAGAACAAGACCGGAAGCGTGCAGGTCGCTGACACCAACACCCGGATCACGATCATCAGCGAGCCGCTCAGCGGCTCCACGATGACCGTCCGGGTGGGCGCCTCGCACAAGTAATCCGGTAACACCGCAGGTCAGAGCATGATCGGCCGTCGCCCTCTAGCGGGCGGCGGCCGATCGTGTTTAGGTGCCTCTTGTTCTGTTCCTTATTGACACGATGTCTCGCGGGGGAGTGCGGAGTATGGCCGGCGGAGGATTCAGCAAGTTGCCGAACGGGAGCGTGGTCGTCGCGATCACGCTGTCGAGCCCGGCGCAGAGTGTGGGGCCGGACACCCCGGTCCGCGTCCTGGTGCACGCGCCGAACCGGGCCCGCGCACTGACCCGGCTGCGCAATCTGGGCCTGCGCGCCGTCTACCTCCGAGGCAACGCGGAACCGCCCACCCCGGACGAGATCACCGCCGTTTTGCACCACCCCGACGGCGTGCTGTGGCGAGCGAGACCCGAGCGGGCCCAGGAACTCTGGCACCCGATCCGGGCGCTCCTGAGGCCCGCCCTGCCGGCCCGGCAGACGGCAGTTTGAAGACAGGCCCTAGACCACAGGCTTGCCGGCGAGCACCACGCCCGCCTCCCGCAGCTCCGTCAGCGCCCGGTCCGTGGTCGCCTCCGCGACGCCCGCGGTCAGATCAAGGAGCACGTGCGTGCCGAAGCCCTCCCGTACGGCGTCCAGCGCGGTGGCCCGGACGCAGTGGTCGGTGGCGATACCGACGACGTCGACCGATCCCACCCCCCGGTCGCGCAGCCACTCGGCCAGCCCCACTCCGTTCTCGTCCAGCCCCTCGAAGCCGCTGTACGCCGCGGCGTACGCCCCTTTGTCGAAGACCGCGTCGATCGCCCCGGAGGCGACCGCGGGTGCGAAATTGGGGTGGAAGCCCACCCCCTCCGTACCGGCCACGCAGTGCGGCGGCCAGGAGTGCTCGAAGTCCGGCGCCGAGGAGAAGTGGGCGCCGGGGTCGATGTGGTGATCACGGGTGGCGACCACGTGCCGGTAGCCGGGCTGGGCCTCGCCGATCAGGTCCGTGATGGCGGCGGCGACATCGGCACCCCCCGCCACCGCGAGGCTCCCGCCCTCACAGAAGTCGTTCTGAACGTCCACGACGATCAAGGCGCGGTGCATGGCGGGTGTCCTTAGGTGGGGGAAGCGGAAAGGGCGGCGGTTACGGGGGAGGCGGACCAGCGGTGGTTACGGGGATGGCCCCGAGCCTAGAGACTCGGGGCCCACAATCAAGCCCGGCCGCGCCTCATACGTACTCGGTGGGAAGAACCGGCTCGCCCCGCGACAGCTGCATCGCGGACATCGGCAGCCCCGCCCGCGCCGCGATGTGCCGCTCCCGGGCCGCGTCCAACGGCTCCCGGGCGACCACCTCGCCGCCCCGGACCAGCTCCACCAGCAGCTGCCGCTCTGCCAGCTCCGGCGGCACCGGGCCGGTGCCGATCACCTCGGCCTCGGCCACGCCGTCCTCGTCCAGCCGGCGCGCCGCCCACTTGCGGCCCCCGATGGAGGTCTTCGCGCCGAGCGACTTCTTCGCCACCGGACGCAGCGGGTCCGCCGGATCGGCCGAGGCCGCGCGTGCCACCAGCTTGTAGACCATCGAGCAGGTGGGCTGCCCGCTGCCGGTCACCAGCTGCGTGCCCACCCCGTACGCGTCCACCGGAGCGGCGGCCAGCGAGGCGATGGCGTACTCGTCCAGGTCCGAGGTCACCACGATCTTCGTCTCCGTCGCGCCCAGCTCGTCCAGCTGCTGGCGCACCCGGTGCGCGACCAGCAGCAGATCGCCGGAGTCGATCCGGACGGCGCCCAGCTCGGTCCCGGCGACCTCGACCGCCGTACGGACCGCCGCCGTCACGTCGTACGTGTCGACCAGCAGCGTCGTATCGCGCCCCAGCGAGTCGACCTGGGCCCGGAACGCGTCGCGCTCGGAGTCGTGCAGCAGGGTGAAGGCGTGGGCGCTCGTCCCGACGGTCGGGATGTTGTAGCGGAAGCCCGCGGCCAGGTCGGAGGTGGTGTCGAAGCCGCCGATGTACGCCGCGCGGGCCGAGGCCACCGCCGACAGCTCATGGGTGCGCCGGGCGCCCATCTCGATCAGCCCGCGGCCGCCCGCAGCCGACGACATGCGCGAGGCCGCGGCGGCGATCGCGGAGTCGTGGTTGAGGATCGACAGGATCACCGTCTCCAGCAGCACACACTCCGCGAAGGAGCCCTCGGCCCGCAGGATCGGTGAGCCGGGGAAGTACACCTCGCCCTCCGGGTAGCCCCAGATGTCCCCGCTGAAGCGGAAATCGGCCAGGTAGTCGAGCGTCGGGGCGTCGACCACGTGCTGGTCGCGCAGGAAGGCGAGCATCTCGTCGTCGAAGTGGAAGTTCTCGACCGCGTCCAGTACCCGCCCGGTGCCCGCGACGACGCCGTAGCGCCGCCCCTCGGGCAGCCGGCGGGTGAACGCCTCGAAGACCGAGCGCCGGTCGGCGGTGCCGGCCTTCAGCGCGGCCTGCACCATCGTGAGCTCGTACTGGTCGGTGAAGAGCGCTGTCGAGGGCACACCGACCCGTCGCCCAAGGTCCGCAGAGTTCATGCCGGGGATGCTACCCCTATTTCGTCAAAGTGACGAGATGGGGGTGGTGGGCCTGGCGCGGTGCCGGGCCCGTTTGTGCGATGCCCCCTCCCGAGTGGCAGCATGGGGTAGGTGAGCGTCGCCCCCGTAGAGATCGAACGTCCCGAATCGGCCGAGGAGAACCTCGTTGCCCCCGAGCCCGACGTCCCCTGGGTGACGCTGGTCCACAACGACCCGGTCAACCTCATGAGCTACGTCACCTATGTCTTCCAGGCCTACTTCGGCTATTCGAAGGACAAGGCCCACAAGCTCATGCTCGACGTCCACCAGAAGGGCCGCGCCGTCGTCTCCAGCGGAAGCCGCGAGGAGATGGAGCGCGACGTCCAGGCGATGCACGGTTACGGGCTCTGGGCCACACTCACCCAGGACCGCAACTAGCACCGCGGCACCCCTCGCCCCGCCCTGTCCCGCCCCGCACGCCCGACCACCATCGGAGAAAACCCATGGCCGGCCACTTCGAGGCCACCCCCGGCGGCGGCGCGGCCGTCGCGCTCGACGAGGTGGAGGTCGCGATCCTGCGCTCCCTCGCCGTCCAGCTGCTGGAGCTCATCGGCCCCGGCGACGAACCCGTCGAGGGCGAGGACCCGCTCGCCGCGCTCTTCGCCGAGGGCCCCAGCGAGCCGCCCGGCGACCCCGCCCTGGCCCGTCTCTTCCCCGAGGCCTACGGCGACGAGGACGACGAACTGCGCGCCGCCTCCGCCGAGTTCCGCCGCTTCACCGAGAACGACCTGCGCACCCGCAAGCGCGACGACGCCCTCGTGGTCGTACGCACCCTGGACGGACTCTCGCCCGTCGGGGAGGCCGTCGCCGTGCTCCGGCTCGACGCGGGCCAGTGCCGCAACTGGCTGGGGACCCTCAACGACCTGCGCCTCACCATCGGCGCCCGGCTGGAGGTCTCCGACGAGGACGGCGGCGAGGAGGGCTCGCTCTACCGGCTCCCCGACAGCGACCCGCGCAAGCCCATGGTCATGGCCTACCTCTGGCTGGGCGGCCTCCAGGAAACGCTCATCGAGACGCTGATGCCGTAACGCGAGGCCCAGGCACCGACCCGGCGCGTTCGCTCAACGGACCCTCAAATCCGAATAACGATCGCGTCACCCGATCGGCCTTTTTTGCGATGCCTGAACACCGATGTCCGCTTCTTCTTGTGGTATGCGCCACATGATGTCCGACGAGCCCCCGTGATGCCCGTGATAGATCTTCATGACCACTCGGGGACGCCACCCCTGTCCCCGACGGCGCTATCGACCGGTCACCACCGGCGGCACTCCATCCATATCCGGGGGGATCAGGACCTGATCCGCAGTCGCAAGGCGCGGATCAGCATGGAGAAAGGCGCACCACATGACATCGGCGAAGGTCGAAAAGGGACCGGAAGAGCCACCGGCCGCAGCCGCGGACACCACCTCGGCCGAGGGCTACCAGCGCGCTCTCGGAGCACGCCAGATCCAGATGATCGCCATCGGCGGGGCGATAGGCACCGGCCTCTTCCTCGGCGCGGGCAAGGCCATAGCCAAGGCCGGACCCAGCCTCATCCTGGCCTACGCGATCGCGGGCCTGGTGATCTTCTTCATCATGCGCGCCCTGGGTGAACTCCTCATGTACCGGCCGGTCGCGGGCTCCTTCTCCGAGTACGCCCGTGAATTCGTCGGGCCCTTCGCGGGCTTTGTCACCGGCTGGACGTACTGGCTGTTCTGGGTCGTCACCGGAATCACCGAAGTCACCGCGGCGGCCCAGTACATGACGTTCTGGTTCGCCATTCCGCAATGGGTCTCCGCACTGATCTTCACGGTCATTCTCTACGGCGTGAACCTCATCTCCGTGAAGCTCTTCGGTGAACTCGAATTCTGGTTCTCGATGGTCAAGGTCACCGCCATCGTCGGCATGATCCTCATCTGCGCCGGAATCCTCACCCTCGGCTTCTCCGACGCCGGCGACACCGCGTCCGTCACCCATCTCTGGGCCGACGGCGGCTTCTTCCCGCACGGCATCAAGGGCACCCTGATGACCCTGCAGATCGTGATGTTCGCCTTCCTCGCCGTCGAGCTCGTCGGCGTCACCGCGGGCGAGTCCAAGGACCCCAAGACCGTGCTGCCCAAGGCCATCAACACCGTGCCGTGGCGCATCGCCGTCTTCTACATCGGCGCGCTCGTCATGATCCTCTCGGTGGTCCCCTGGACCGCGTTCTCCCCGGACGTCTCCCCGTTCGTCGCGGCCTTCCAGAAGATGGGCCTCGGCCTCGGCGCGGGCATCGTCAACTTCGTCGTCCTGACCGCGGCGCTCTCGTCCTGCAACTCCGGCATGTACTCCACCGGCCGGATGCTGCGCGACCTCGCGCTCAACGGCCAGGGCCCGAAGGTCTTCACCCGGCTGACCAGGAGCGGCACCCCGCTCGTCGGCACCACCGTCTCGGCCGCCCTGATGCTCGTCGGCGTCTGGATCAACTACCAGTGGCCCGGCGACGCCTTCACCTACGTCGTCTCCTTCGCCACCATCTCCGGCATGTGGGCCTGGATCATGATCCTGGTCAGCCAGCTCCGCTACCGCCGCCTGGCCGACCGAGGAGTCCTCCCGCAGTCCAGCTTCCGGGCCCCCGGCGCCCCGTACACCAGCGTCTTCGCGCTCGCCTTCCTCGGACTGGTCATCGTGATGATGGGCATCGACAAGGACACCCGGATCTCGCTGTACTGCGCCCCCCTGTGGGCCCTGATCCTGGGCGTCTCCTACCTGGTGCTCAAGGCCCGCAACCCCGCGGACAAGGCCTTCACCGGCCGCTGAACCGTACGCCCGTGACCTGGGCGGTTCCACGATGCGGGCCACCGCGTACCACCCCTCGGTACGTGGTGGCCCGTCGTCCTATCCTGGGCGCCATGCTGACCATCACCCAGGCGCTGTACGACCAGATCGTCGCGCACTCCCGCGCCGACCACCCCGACGAGGCGTGCGGCGTGGTCGCCGGGCCGGCCGGGACCGGCCGCGCCGAACGCTTCATCCCCATGCTCAACGCGGCCCGCTCGCCCACGTTCTACGAATTCGACTCGGCCGACCTCCTCAAGCTCTACCGCGACATGGACGACCGCGACGAGGAGCCAGTGATCGTCTACCACTCGCACACCGCGACCGAGGCCTACCCCTCCCGCACCGACGTGACCTACGCCAACGAACCTGGCGCCCACTACGTCCTCGTATCGACCGCCGACACCGACGGGGCGGGGCCCTTCCAGTTCCGCTCGTACCGGATCGTGGACGGCGAGATCACCGAGGAGGACGTCGAGGTCATCGACGCCCACGACGCCGCCTGAGCCGGGGCCACCGGCACCCGCCGCACCGGCCGGACAGGGCCGCCACCCCGGCCCTGTCCACCTGTCGAACACCAGCCATCCACCAATTGAGATCACATTCCAGATTCCGGACCGGGAATCGATACGATGAGCCCATGGTTCTCCATGACGTGAGCGACAAGACGCCGGGCACGCTGCTCGTGGCGCGCCTGCACGTCGATCTGTGCCGGCTCTCCAGCGCGATCTGTACGAACCACCGGACCGCCGGCCGCGAGGCCTGAGCCGGGCCGGGGCAGGGCGCCGCCGGGCCGGGGCGCCACCGCACACGCACCGCCTCGCACACGTCCGGCCGCCCCACACACGTTCCACCCCCGCGCGGGGGCAGCGCCGCGTGCCCCACGCCCACCGTCACCACTCCGCTTCGACAGGAGCCCACGCCATGGCCATCGAGGTCCGCATCCCGACCATCCTCCGCACCTACACCGACGGCGCCAAGGCCGTCGAGGCCGGCGGAGCGACCCTCGCCGACCTCTTCACGGACCTGGAAGCCCGCCACACCGGCATCCGTGAGCGCATCGTCGACGGCGACCAGCTGCGCCGCTTCGTGAACGTGTACCTCAACGACGAGGACGTCCGCTTCCTCGACGGCATCTCCACCAAGCTGAGCGACGGCGACAGCGTCACCATCCTCCCGGCCGTCGCCGGCGGCATGAACTGATGCGCTACGACAGCCCGCTCGCCGCAGTGGGCAACACCCCGCTCGTCCGCCTGCCGCGGCTGTCACCGTCGGACGACGTCCGCGTCTGGGCCAAGCTGGAGGACCGCAACCCCACCGGCTCGATCAAGGACCGCCCCGCGCTCCACATGGTCGAGCAGGCCGAGAAGGACGGCCGGCTCACCCCCGGCTGCACCATCCTCGAACCCACCAGCGGCAACACCGGCATCTCGCTCGCCATGGCGGCGAAGCTCAAGGGCTACCGCATCGTCTGCGTGATGCCCGAGAACACCTCGCAGGAACGGCGCGACCTCCTCACCATGTGGGGCGCCGAGATCATCCCCTCCCCGGCGGCGGGCGGCTCCAACACCGCCGTCCGGGTCGCCAAGGAGCTGTCGGCCGAGCACCCGGACTGGGTGATGCTCTACCAGTACGGCAACCCCGACAACGCGGGCGCCCACTACGCCACCACCGGCCCGGAGATCCTCACCGACCTCCCCTCCATCACGCACTTCGTGGCGGGCCTCGGCACCACCGGCACGCTCATGGGTGTCGGCCGCTACCTGCGGGAGAACGTCGAAGGCATCAGGATCGTCGCCGCGGAGCCGCGCTACGACGACCTGGTCTACGGCCTGCGCAACCTCGACGAGGGCTTCGTCCCCGAGCTGTACGACGCCTCGGTCCTCACCACCCGCTTCTCCGTCGGCTCGGCCGACGCCGTCACCCGCACCCGCGAACTCCTCCAGCAGGAGGGGATCTTCGCGGGCGTCTCCACCGGCGCCGCGCTGCACGCCGCGATCGGCGTGGGCAACAAGGCGGTCAAGGCCGGCGAGCGCGCCGACATCGTCTTCGTCGTCGCGGACGGCGGCTGGAAGTACCTGTCGACGGGCGTCTACACCGCGCCCACCACGGAGGCGGCGATCGAAACGCTGCACGGCCAGCTCTGGGCGTAACCGTTTCCGGGGGCGCTTGCCCCCAGTACCCTCGCTTGATTTTGCCCCCGTTGCCGCACACCCGCGGCAACGGGGGCTTTTCCGTTCGCGCCGCGAAACCCAGAGCCCCGGTCACGGGCCCGCGCTTCCATCGAACCGGTGACAGCACAGGTGAGTTCCCCCACAACGGCCCGCCGCGAAGGAGCGACCAGCTCTTTCGCGCCTTACGCTCAACAAACCGCTCCACGAACCGCACGAACCCTCCCCGTTCCCACGTCTCGGAGGTTCACGCTCCATGAAGCTCACCGTCGTCGGATGCTCCGGCTCGTTCCCGTCCGCGGGATCAGCCTGTTCGAGCTACCTCGTAGAGGCCGACGGCTTCAGGCTGCTCCTCGACATGGGCAACGGCGCCCTCGGCGAGCTGCAGCGCCACGTCGGTCTCTACGACCTCGACGCCATCTTCCTCAGCCACCTCCATGCCGATCACTGCATCGACATGTGCGCGTACTTCGTCGTCCGCTACTACCCGCACGGGGGCGGACACCTGGTCCCCCTCCCGGTCTACGGCCCCGACGGCACGGAGCAGCGGCTCACCACCGCTCACGCCGACACCCCGTCCGACCACGCGATGAGCGAGGTCTTCGACTTCCACACGCTGAAGCCGGGCTCGTTCGAGATCGGCCCCTTCTCGGTGCGTACGGAGAAGCTCCGCCACCCCGTCGAGACGTTCGGCATCCGCGTCGAGCACGGCGGCCGCTCGCTCACGTACTCCGGCGACACCGGCACCTGCGAGGCCCTGGACGAGCTGGCCGAGGGCGCCGACCTCTTCCTCTGCGAGGCGTCGTTCGTCCACGGCAAGGAGGACATCCCGGACCTCCACCTCAACGGCCGCCAGGCGGGCGAGCTCGCCGCCCGCGCCGGGGTGGGGCGTCTGGTCCTCACCCACATCCCGCCGTGGACCGATGCCGCCCGCAACCTCTCCGACGCCCGCGAGGTCTTCGACGGCCCGAGCGAGCTGGCGGCACCGGGCGCGGTCTACGAGATCTGACGGAGCCCAGCGCCGTACGCACGACCGAGCCCTCACCTTCCGCCGGGAAGGTGAGGGCTCCGTCGTGTACCGACCGGGCTTACGCCTTGGTCAGGTCCTCGACCTCTTCCTCGGGCTCGCGGCCCGGGGTGGTGAGGTTGAACTTGGTGATCGCGAAGCGGAACAGCACGTAGTAGAGCGCTCCGAAGACGAGACCGATCGGGATGATCAGCCACGGCTTGGTCGCCAGGTTCCAGTTCAGCGCGTAGTCGATGAAGCCCGCGGAGAACGTGAATCCGGCGTGCACGCCGAGCGCCCAGGTGACGGCCATCGAGATGGCGGTGAGGACGGCGTGGATCGCGTAGAGCACCGGCGCGATGAACATGAACGAGAACTCGATGGGCTCGGTCACACCGGTGACGAACGAGGTCAGCGCGAGGGAGACCATCATGCCCATCACGGCCTTGCGGCGCTCGGGGCGAGCGGCGTGTGCGATGGCGATGGCGGCGGCCGGGAGGCCGAACATCATGATCGGGAAGAAGCCCGACATGAACTGACCCGAGGTCGGGTCACCGGCGAAGAAGCGGTTCAGGTCGCCGTGCACGACGGCGCCGGTGGCGTCCGTGAAGTCACCCAGCTGGAACCACGAGACCGTGTTGACGAACTGGTGCATGCCGACGGGCAGCAGCGCGCGGTTGATCAGGCCGAAGAGTCCGGCACCGAAGGAACCGAGACTGGTCATCCACTCGCCGAAGTCGGCTATGACATCGCCGATGGGCTCCCAGACCAGACCGAAGAACACACCGAAGATCACGCCGACGAAGGCCATGATGATCGGGACGAGACGGCGGCCGTTGAAGAAGCCCAGCCAGTCCACCAGCTTGGTGCGGTGGAACTTCTGCCACAGGATCGCCGTGACGAGACCCATCAGGATGCCGCCGAGGACACCGGGGTTGTTGTACGTCGCCGCGGTGTCCTCGCCCTTCTGGATCACCGCTTCGGTGATCGGGAAGGCCTTGAGGACGTTGCTGTAGACGAGGAAGCCGACGAGCGCGGCCAGCGCCGTGGAGCCGTCCGACTTCTTGGCGAACCCGATGGCGACACCGATGCAGAAGAGCATCGGAAGGTTGTCGAAGACCGCGCCGCCCGCGGTGGCGAACACCGAGGCGACCTTGTGCCAGCCGAGACCGTCGTCACCGAAGACGTCGGGCTGGCCGAGGCGGAGCAGGATGCCCGCGGCCGGCAGCACGGCGATCGGCAGCTGGAGGCTGCGCCCCACCTTCTGCAGGCCCTGGAACAGGCCGGAGCCCCGCTTCTTCGCGGGGGCCGCCGTAGCGGTGGCCGTACTCATCAACTTCCTCCAGTAGGCAAGGCGCCGCCAGGGACAGGGTTTTTGGTGGGCGACGACTCAAGAGACGCGGCAGAACGCCGCGTGGTCTGGACCACTCAGTGGTGTAGACCAGTTTTAGCACGGTGAGGGTTAGATAAGGAACCTGCAATTTGCGACTACTTCGCAGTAGCCATCGCGCACGCAACGTGACATGCCGAAGACCCCCGGACCGAGTGGTCCGGGGGCCTTGGCGGTATGGGCTACAAGCCCTTGCCGGCGGCTACTTCGTGAGGTTGCTCTCGATCTCCTCCTCCACCTCTTCGGGCTCCCGGCCCGGGGTCTGGAGGTTGAACCTGGTGATCGCGAACCGGAAGATCGCGTAGTACACCACGGCGAAGCCCAGGCCGATCGGGATGATCAGCCATGGTTTGGTGGCCAGACTCCAGTTGATGACGTAGTCGATCAGGCCCGCCGAGAAGCTGAAGCCGTCCTTCACCCCGAGCGCCCACGAGAGCGCCATCGACACACCCGTCAGCACCGCGTGGATCGCGTACAGCACGGGCGCGACGAACAGGAACGAGTACTCGATCGGCTCCGTGATTCCCGTCACGAACGACGTCAGACCGACCGAGACCATCATTCCGCCGACCGCCTTGCGGCGATGCGGCTTCGCGCAGTGGTAGATCGCCAGCGCGGCCGCCGGCAGGGCGAACATCATGATCGGGAAGAACCCGGTGGTGAACTGGCCGGCCGTCGGGTCGCCCGCCAGGAACCGGTTGATGTCACCGTGCACGACCGTCCCGTCCGGCTTCGTGAAGTCACCGAACTGGAACCAGACGAACGTGTTCAGGAACTGGTGCATACCGATCACCAGCAAGGCGCGGTTGGCCACACCGAAGATGCCGGAGCCCAGCCAGTCCAGGTCCACCAGCCACTTCGAGAAGCTCGTCAGACCGTCACCGATCGGCTGCCACAGCCACGCGCACAGCGCCGCGAACAGCAGACCGACGAAGGCCATGATGATCGGGACGAGACGCCGGCCGTTGAAGAAGCCCAGCCAGTCCACCAGCTTGACCCGGTGGAACCGCTGCCAGAACCAGGCCGCCATCAGCCCCATCACGATCCCGCCGAACACCCCCGGGTTCTGGTAAGCGGCTGCCGTCACCTGCGCGTCATCCGTGACACACGTGCCGAACCAGACCCCGCCGGAGACGAACGTCGAACCCGCGTCGCAGTCCACCGGGAAGGCGTGCAGCACCGCGTAGTAGACGAGGAAGCCCGTCACCGCGGCCAGCGCCGTCGAACCGTCCGCCTTCTTCGCCATGCCGATCGCCACACCGACGCAGAACAGCAGCGGAAGGCCGAGCCCCGAATCCAGCAGCGCGCCACCGGCCGCCGCGAACACCTTGGCGAGGTTGGTCCAGCCCAGACCGTCGTCACCGAACACGTCCGGCTGGCCGAGCCGGTTGAGGATGCCCGCCGCGGGCAGCACGGCGATCGGCAGCTGAAGGCTGCGCCCCATCTTCTGCAGGCCCTGGAACAGACCGTTCCACCACCGCTTCTGTGGGATCGCTGCGCTGCTGGAGCTCATCGGGGTCCTCCTGGAACAAGGCACAATTGGGGGCTGTTGCACACTGGTGTAGACCAGTTGCGGTACGGTGCGGAACCGCCCGGAAGACAGGGCACCGATGATCGTCATCATTGGCGATGGCTCGACTGCCCGCCCGCGAAGTTGGGCCAACCGTGCGTTACCGTGACGAAACGGACCCATGGTGGGCCGTCACATGTACGTGAAGAACCAGGGAGAAGGCCATGGCCAGCAAGGCTGAGAAGATCGTCGCCGGGCTCGGCGGAATCGACAACATCGAAGAGATCGAAGGCTGCATCACCCGCCTCCGTACCGAGGTCATCGACCCGAGCAAGGTCGACGAAGCCGCGCTCAAGGCCGCAGGCGCCCACGGCGTCGTCAAGATGGGCACCGCGATCCAGGTCGTCATCGGCACCGACGCCGACCCCATCGCCGCCGACATCGAAGACATGATGTGACCCACCGCTGAACCACCCGGGCCCTGGCCCGAGCCCCGCAGGCCCCGCCCATCAGGTCGGGGCCTGCGGCGTGCGCACGACCGCACTCCACCCGCCGGATAGGCTTCCGCCCATGTCTCGTATCGACGGCCGCACCCCCGACCAGCTCCGCCCCGTCACCATCGAACGCGGATGGAGCAAGCACGCCGAAGGATCCGTACTCATCTCCTTCGGCGACACCAAAGTCTTCTGCACCGCCTCCGTCACCGAAGGCGTCCCGCGCTGGCGCAAGGGCAGCGGCGAAGGCTGGGTCACCGCCGAGTACTCCATGCTGCCCCGCTCCACCAACACCCGCGGCGACCGCGAATCCGTACGCGGCAAGATCGGCGGCCGCACCCACGAGATCAGCCGCCTCATCGGCCGCTCGCTGCGCGCCGTCATCGACTACAAGGCCCTCGGCGAGAACACCATCGTCCTGGACTGCGACGTACTCCAGGCCGACGGCGGCACCCGCACCGCCGCCATCACCGGCGCCTACGTCGCCCTCGCGGACGCGATCACCTGGGCCCAGGGCAAGAAGATCATCAAGCACGGCCGCAAGCCGCTGACCGGCACGGTCTCCGCCATCAGCGTCGGCATCGTCGACGGCACCCCCCTCCTCGACCTCTGCTACGAGGAGGACGTCCGCGCCGAGACCGACATGAACGTCGTCTGCACCGGCGACGGCCGCTTCGTCGAGGTCCAGGGCACCGCGGAGGCCGAGCCCTTCGACCGGGGTGAACTGAACGCCCTCCTCGACCTCGCCACCGCCGGCTGCGTCGACCTCGCCGCGTTCCAGAACGACGCACTGGCCCGCACCCTCGGCGCCTGAGGAGCTGTCCGGCCGGTCAGGTAAAGAAGCAACCAAGTCCCCACGCACAGCGTCGATACGAGTACGGGCGCACGGGTCGAACCGTGCGCCCGTACTCGTATCCGCACCCGGGGAGGGACCACACCATGGCCGCGCGCCACCGACGCCACCGCATCGCACTGGCCATCAGCACCGCAACGCTCACCGTCACCGCCGCCACCGGCTGCGGCGCCCTCGACAAGACGCTCGACTGCGTCCGTACCGCCGACGCCATCGCCACCAGCGTCAACAACCTCCAGCAGGCCGTCTCCAACGCCTCCAGCGACCCCACCCAGGCCTCCGAGTCCCTGGACGAGATCGAGAAGGAGCTCGGCAACCTCAGCGACAAGACCGACAACGCCGATCTGGTCAAGGCCGTCGACGACCTCCGGGACGGCGTCGGCAACGTCCGCGACTCCATCGACAAGGACGACGCCACCCCCGACATCACCCCGGTCACCGACGCGGCCAAGGAGATCGGCAAGGTCTGCACCCCGTAAGCCGCGCTCCCGGTGGCGGCGATAATCGAGCCATGACCCGCCTCATCCTCGCCACCCGCAACGCCGGGAAGATCACCGAACTCCACGCGATCCTCGCCGACGCGGGCCTCACCCATGAACTCGTCGGCGCGGACGCGTACCCCGAGATCCCCGACGTCAAGGAGACCGGCGTCACCTTCGCCGAGAACGCCCTCCTCAAGGCCCACGCCCTCGCCCGGGCCACCGGCCACCCCGCCATCGCGGACGACTCCGGCCTCTGCGTCGACGTACTCGGCGGCGCCCCCGGCATCTTCTCCGCCCGCTGGTCCGGCACCCACGGCGACGACCTGGCCAACCTGGACCTGCTCCTGGCCCAGCTCTCCGACATCGACGCCCCGCACCGCGCCGCCCACTTCGCCTGCGCCGCCGCCCTCGCACTCCCCGACGGCACGGAACGCGTGGTCGAGGGCCGCCTGCCCGGCACCCTGCGCCACACCCCGTCCGGCACCCACGGCTTCGGCTACGACCCGATCCTCCAGCCGGACGGCGAGACCCGCACCTGCGCGGAACTGACCCCGGCGGAGAAGAACGCGATCAGCCACCGAGGCCTGGCGTTCCGCGCCCTGGTGCCGGTGGTGCGGGAGCTGGTGGGGTGAGCATGCGGATGGGCCGCCCCTGAGGGCGGCCCATCTGTTGTGCGGCCGGTGGGATTCGAACCCACACAGGATTTCTCCCAGATGCCCCTAAAACACCCGCCGATACCAGTTTGGCTACGGCCGCTCACGTGGATCCATCGTAACGGGCGGGGGTGTTCGTGGCACAGACAGGCCGCCACTCCGAGACGTGGAGTCGGCTGTCTTCCTCCGGCACCAGGTTTCCGTAAGCGCGTGGCAGTTCGGGCAGGTAGCGAAGGTTCTCTGCCCGGTTGTCGAGCCAATCGCCATTGACGTGGTCGATCTGAAGCGTGAAGGAACGCTTCAGCCATTTGCCCCGATTCCCACAGGAATCACAGCGGTACACGATTCCGATCTCCTGCAGGGCCTGGTGAAGCCTGTCCCTCTTCGTGCGTCCTGATCCCTGCGGTTTGACTACCAGGGTCGTCGGTGCGACCGCCTTCGGCTCGCGTACCTGGGTCGAAGCCCAGGAACGTCGCGTGAAATGGCTTGTGTCGAGCTTCAGCTGAAGGACTTTGCGTCGCGCGCGGCGGTGGTTGGAGTCCTTTACCTCAAGGCCGAGTGCACGCATGACGTCCGCGTAGCTGCTGGCTCGCGGAACGGCGTCCCGCAGGGCGGCCTCTGGGATTGCGAGGCGCGCATTACGGAAGTGCGAGGTATCGATTCCCGCGGCTGCGATGCGGCGGCTGATGTGGGAGAGCGTGCCACTGGCGGGTGGTGCACCGAGTTCGGTGACGACTTCGCGTAGCGACGAAGAGGACGCGACGGCCGCTGCAATGGCCACGTCCGGGTACTTCTGCCACGGGCTGCGCTTCTTGAAGTGGGACGTATCCAGACCGTGTTCGGCCACCTTCCCCTGCAGCACGCGTCGCTGGCCCCCACTCTTCTTGAGTCCGAGCCGACTCATCAGGTCCGTCCAGTTCTTCGCCTCGGCGATGGCCCTGGCGAGCCGCTCCCGCTCGTACTGACCCGGCACGTTCCCCTCCGCATCCGGCCGCACGTTCGCAGCCTCGTACGGAACAACGAACCGTTTATCGGAGGGTCACGTCCGATGTCCGACAAGATGCGGGACGGGCCATTCCCGAAGGTGAAGGGTCAGAACTTCGGGTCCGGGGTCTGGTTCGCGACCAGTTCTTCCATCTCCTCGCTCGTCTCCACCGAGGGCGGCGAGCCGTCCAGCGGCTTGTTGGCCGTTTCCTTCATGCAGGCCACCGCGATGACGCCGACCACGGCCGCGCCCATCGCGTAGTACGCCGGCATCAGGTTGGTGCCCGAGACGCTGATCAGGGCCGTGATGACGAACGGGGTCGTGCCGCCGAAGATCGACGCCGACAGGTTGTAGCCCACCGACAGGGAGCCGTAGCGGACCTGGGTGGGGAACAGGGCCGGGAGGGCGGCGGACATCGTGCCGAGCATGCAGACCAGGGAGAGGCCCAGCATCAGCATGCCGAGCGCGACGGCCGGGATGCTGCCCTGCCGGATGAGCAGGAACGCGGGGAGGGAGAAGACGAGGAAGCCGAGCATGCCCGTCATCAGGAGCGGCTTGCGGCCGAAGTGGTCGGAGAGCTTGCCGACCTGGCTGATGATCAGCATCAGGAAGACCATGACGCCGAGCAGGATGAGCAGTCCGTGGGTCTCGCTGTAGCCGAGCTCGTCGGAGAGGTACGTCGGCATGTACGACAGCAGCATGTAGTCGGTGATGTTGTACGCGCCGACCAGGCAGATGCAGAGGATCAGCGTCGGCCAGTAGTCGCGGAAGATCTTGGCGAGGTCGCCCTTCGCGGTCACCTCGACGCCGTCCGCCGCCTCCGTGGCGTGTGCCGTGCCGCCCTCCAGCTTCTGGAAGGCGGGGGTCTCGTCGAGGCGCAGCCGCAGGTAGAGGCCTACGAGGCCGAGCGGGCCGGCGACGAGGAAGGGGATGCGCCAGCCCCATGTCTCCATCTGGCCGGTGTCCAGGAGCGCGTAGAGCAGGGTGACCAGGCCGGAGGCGCCCACGTACCCGGCGAGCGTGCCGAATTCGAGGAAGCTGCCGAAGTAGCCGCGTCGCTTGTCGGGGGCGTACTCGGCGATGAACGTGGAGGCGCCGCCGTACTCGCCGCCCGTCGAGAAGCCCTGGAGCATCCGGAAGAAGATCAGCAGGACCGGGGCCCAGACGCCGATGGAGGCGTGGGAGGGGATGAGGCCGATCGCGAAGGTGCCGATCGCCATCATGATCATGGTGAGGGCGAGGATCTTCTTGCGGCCGACCTTGTCACCCATGGGCCCGAAGAACATGCCACCGAGGGGGCGCACCAGGAAGGCGACCGCGAAGGTCGCGAAGGAGGAGAGGAGCTGGGTGGTGTCACTCCCCGACGGGAAGAAGACGTGGCCCAGCGTGGCGGCCATGTAGGAGTAGATGCCGAAGTCGAACCACTCCATGGCGTTGCCGAGCGAGGCCGCCTTCACGGCGCGCTTGACCGCCTGGTCGTCGGTGATGGTGATATCCGTCCGCCGCAGCTTGGGGTTCTGCCGCTTGCGGATGGCCCGGAAGAGGGCGGGATGGCGTTTGACCGCTTCGGGGTCGGCCGCCTGATGGGGGTCGGAGGCCGCCATGGCCGGGTCCTTTCCTCGGTGGGTGTTCCAGGGAAGGCTTCTGCGCGGTCATGGCGGTCGCAAACCGAATCGGCGGGGGATTGGGATGTCCATCACATTTTTTCGGCCATTCGGCCCAATCCCCGGCTGCTGGATGCGGTCGTCAGATCCCGAGGTCCCTGATGATCTTCGCGACGTGGCCGGTGGCCTTGACGTTGTAGAAGGCGTGCTCGATCTTGCCCTCTTCGTCGACGACGATCGTGGAGCGGATGACGCCCGTCACCGTTTTGCCGTAGAGCTTCTTCTCGCCGAAGGCGCCGTAGGCCTCCAGGGTCTCCTTGGCCGGGTCACCGACGAGCGTGACCTTGAGGTTCTCCTTCTCGCGGAACTTGGCGAGCTTCTCGGGCTTGTCGGGGGAGACGCCGATGACGTCGTATCCGGCACCGGCCAGCAGGTCGAGGTTGTCGGTGAAGTCGCAGGCCTGCTTGGTGCAGCCGGGGGTAAGAGCCGCCGGGTAGAAGTAGACGATGACTTTGCGGCCCTTGTGGTCCGCGAGCGAGACGTCGTTCCCGTCGGCGTCCGGGAGGGTGAAGGCAGGGGCGGTGTCGCCGGGCTGGAGTCGCTCGCTCATGGTTCTCCTCGTTGGTACGTGGGGTGTACGGGACCGAGAGTAATAGGGGTGCCGCCGGGTGCGGGGGCGGCCGAGCTGACAGACTGTCGATGAAGGTTTACCGGACGAGGACCACGGAGGCGGCGCGGTGTCGGATGCCAGGAGCCCTGCGCAGATCGAGGCGGACATCATCACCAGGCGCGAGCAGCTCGCGGTGGTGCTCGATGAGATCGGGGTGCGGGTGCACCCGAAGACGATCATCGGTGACGCGAAGGCGAAGGCCGCGGAGGCCGTGGACCGGACGGCCGGGCGGGCGTTCGTCGCGGTGAACCGGACGGTCTCCGACGTGAAGGCCCAGTTCGTCACGGAGGAGGGCGCGCCCCGGCTGGAGCGGGTGATTCCGGCGGCGCTGCTCGCGGTGGGTGTGGTCGGGCTGCTGACGGTGTCCTCGCGGCGGAAGAAGCGTTGAGCCCCGAGGGCGCGGGGTGGCGTCGCGGCCAGGTAGGTTGCGGGGTGTGAGCGAGAACACCGACGACAAGCTGCCCATCCGGATGCTGCACGACCGTGTGCTGGTCCGGTCCGATTCGCCCGAGGGCGAGCGGCGTTCCGGCGGCGGCATCCTGATTCCGGCGACGGCCGCGGTCGGCCGCCGTCTGGCGTGGGCCGTGGTGGTGGCCGTGGGGCAGAACGTGCGGACGGTGGAGCCGGGGGACCGGGTGCTGTACGACCCCGAGGACCGTGCCGAGGTCGAGGTGCGGGGTGTGGCGTACGTGCTGATGCGGGAGCGGGATCTGCACGCGGTGGCGGCGGACCGCTTCGAGGGCTCGGTGGATTCGACCGGCTTGTATCTGTAGCCCCGAGTGGCGGTGCGCGAGGCCTGGTGACGGTTGTCACCAGGCCTTTTGCCTGTCCTTTGCTAGGGTGGTGGGACCCCGACGAGACGCGCCGTACCGGGCTTCGCAAAGACGACGCACCGTGTTGTTCGCGTGTTCTGTCGTCGGAGGTTCTGTCATGGCGTGGGTTCTGCTGGTGATCGCCGGTCTGCTGGAAGTGGCCTGGTCGATCGGGATGAAGTACACCGAGGGGTTCACCCGGCTGTGGCCGAGTGTGTTCACGGGCCTCGGGATCGTGGCGAGCATGATGCTGCTGTCCCATGCGGCGCGGACGCTGCCCATCGGTACGGCGTACGGGGTCTGGGTGGGTATCGGTGCGGCCGGTGCCGCGGTGCTGGGCATGGTGGTGCTGCACGAGCCGGTGACGGCGGCCCGGATCTTCTTCGTGTGTCTGCTGCTGGTGGCCGTCGTGGGGCTGAAGGCGACCTCGGGTCACTGACGGGCCGGGTTCCGGACCGCAGCCGCGGCTGCCTCTCAGAGGCGGCCGGGGGCGCGGGTGCCCCGGGCGCCTTCCAGCAGGCCGCCGGTGGTGCCCGCGCCGTTGTCCGCCCCGCCGTTCTCCCCGCCGCCGCTGTCGCCGCCTGCGGTGTCCGTGCCGCCGTCGGCCCCGCCGTCGGCCCCGCCGTCCGTCCCCCCTGTGCCGCCGTCCGTGCCGCCCGCGGTGTCGGTGCCGCCGTTCGGGGTGCCGGTGGTGGCGGGCGGGCTCTCCGGGGTGGACGGGGTGGTGGGCGGCGTGCTGGACGGGGTGTTCGAGCTGGTGCCGGACGGGGTGCGGGACGGCTGACCGGTGTCGCCGGGTGCGCTGCTCCGCGTACTGGGCAGTTCGGTTTCGTCGGTGCCGCTCTCCAGGTCGAGCGTGAAGTTCTTGACGGGGGTGCCGCGCAGGGCGGCTCCGGTGTACTGGGCCCAGGTCTCCGCGGGGGCGCCGCCGCCGTTGATGCGGGGCAGCCCGAGCGCGCCGTAGAGCGGTTTCTGTACGCCGGTGGTGGGGTCCTGGCCCATGACGGCGATGACGGTGGCGAGTTCGGGGGTGTAGCCGGCGAACCAGGCGGCCTTGTCCTCCTCCGCGGTGCCGGTCTTGCCGGCGGCGGGGCGGCCCGCGCCCTGGGCGGCGGTTCCGGTGCCGCCGTCGACGACGCTCCGCAGGATCGAGGTGGTGGTGTCGGCCGCCTCGCGGCTGACGGCCTGTCTGGTGCTGCGGTCCGGGAGCTTGACCGCCGTACCGTCCTTGGTGACCTTGTCGACGAGGACATGGGCGCCGTGCCTGCCGTGGCCGGCGAGGGTGGCGTAGGCGTCGGTCATGTCCAGGACGCTGGCGGTGGCGGGGCCGAGCGCGATCGACGGGGACGCCGTGAGGTCGGGGGTGTCCTTGGGGATGCCGAGGTCGACGGCGGTCTGGCGGACCTTGCCGGGGCCGACGTCCTCGGCCATCTGGGCGTAGACGGCGTTGACGGACTTGTCGGTGGCGGCGCTGACGGTGATGGGCCCGTAGCTGACGTCGTCCTCGTTGGCGGGGGAGTAGCCGGTGGGTCCGTCGGGGCCCTGGACCATGCGCTTGTTGGTGCCGTCGTAGATGGTGGTGGGGGTGATGCGCCGGCCGTCCTGGGTGGTGGAGCCGCCCGCGACGGCGGAGGTGAAGACGAACGGCTTGAACGTGGAGCCGACCTGGTAGTCGGTGCGGGTCGCGTTGTTGACGTACTGCCGGGTGTAGTCGATGCCGCCGTACATGGCGACGACGCGGCCGGTCGCGGGGTCGATGGAGGCGCCGCCGACGCGGACGTTGCGGTCGGCCTTGTTCTGTTTGCTGGTCTTGGACATGACGTTGTCGTCGACGGCTTCGACGAGGGCGTCCTGTTTCTTCCTCTCCAGCGTGGTGGTGATCCGGTAGCCGCGGGTGGCGAGGGTCTTCTCGTCGAGGATGTCGTTGCGGACGAGGTAGTCCTCGACGGCCTGAACGATGTAGCCGCGCTGTCCGGAGAGGCTGTTGGCGGGCTTGACCCGGCCCGGCGGGGGGAAGGTCATCGCGGCGCGTTCGCCGGCCCCGAGCCAGTCCTCCTTGACCATGCCGTCGAGTACGTAGTTCCAGCGGGCGACGGCGGCGCTCTTGTTCTCCGGGTGGGTGATGACGTCGTACGCGCTGGGCGCGTTGAGCAGGGAGGCGAGGTAGGCGCCCTCGGCGGTGGTGATGTCGCCGATGTCCTTGCTGTAGTAGGCCTGGGCGGCGGCCTGGATGCCGTAGGCGTTGCGGCCGAAGTAGCTGGTGTTGAGGTAGCCCTCGAAGATCTTGTTCTTGGATTCCTCGCGGTTGAGCTTGATCGCGATGAAGAACTCCTTGATCTTGCGGCCGACGGTCTGTTCCTGGCCCAGGTAGTAGTTCTTGACGTACTGCTGCGTGATGGTCGATCCGCCCTGTTTGCCCTTGCCGGTGAGGGTGTTCCAGCCGGCCCGGAACATCGCCTTGATGTCGACGGCGCGTTCGGAGTAGAAATCGCGGTCCTCGGCGGCGAGGACCGCCTGCTGGACCGTGCGGGGGACCTGGGCGAGCTTGATGTTCTCCCGGTTGACCTCGCCGTCGCGGGCGATGACGCTGCCGTCCTCGTAGAGGTAGACGTTGGACTGGGCGGTGGCACTGGCGTTGGCGGAGGGGATGTCGACGAGCTGGTACCCGGCGATGAAGCCGCCGATCAGGACCAGGGCGACGAGGAGGATGGCGCCGAGCACCATCCGCCAGGTGGGGACGGCGCGGCGCCAGCCCTTGCGTTTGGGGCGCTTGGGCTTCTTCTGCTTTCCCGCGCCTTCGACGGGGGTGCCCTGGTTCGCGGGGGCGGCGGCGTCGGCAGGCAGGTCTCTGGGGGTCCAGCCCCTGCGGTCGGGGTCCCCGTTCTGCTGCTGTGGCTCGTCGCTCATGTCGGTGCAGACTCCTCGGCCGCGGTCAGTTCCCCCATAGTGCCCTTTTCTCCGGTATAACCACCGGATCTGTCCCCGAAAAGCGGTCGCGGCGGCCGGCCCGGCTGGACTAGGCTCGTGCGCTTTGGTGCCGAATGCCGGGCGGCGTCACAGACAGCGGGGGGTGGGGGTGCGGTGCGGCTCTATGCGGTGGTGGCGGCGGGCGGGTTCCGGCGCTATGCCACGTACCGGATCGCGACGGTCGCGGGGGTCTTCACCAACACCGTCTTCGGTTTCATCATGGCGTACACGTATGTGGCCCTGTGGGACGAGCGTCCGCAGCTCGGCGGCTACGACATGCCGCAGGCGCTCACGTACGTGTGGCTGGGGCAGGCGCTGCTGATGACGTGCGCGATGATGGGCGGCGGCTTCGAGGACGAGCTGATGGAGCGGATCCGTACCGGCGATGTCGCGGTCGACCTCTACCGGCCGATCGACCTCCAACTGTGGTGGCTGGCCGGGGATCTGGGGCGTGCCGCGTTCCACCTGCTGGGGCGCGGCATCGTGCCGATGCTGCTGGGCTCCATGGCCTTCGAGCTGGCGCTGCCCACGTCGCCGGGGATCTGGCCGGCGTTCCTGGTCTCCGTGGCGCTGGGGGTGGTGGTGAGTTTCGCGATCCGCTATCTGGTGGCGCTGTCCGCGTTCTGGCTGATGGACGGGGCGGGGGCGGCGCAGATCGCGTTCCTGGCGGGGATGTTCTTCTCCGGGCTGCTGCTGCCGCTGAACCTGTTCCCGGGGCTGCTGGGCGAGGTGGCGCGGGCGTTGCCGTGGTCGGCGCTGCTCCAGGTGCCGGCCGATGTGCTCCTGGGCAAGCGCACGGGCTGGAGCCTGGTGCGCGCGTACGGGTTCCAGGCGGGCTGGGCGCTGGCGCTGCTGCTCCTCGGGCGGCTGATGCAGTCGGCGGCGACGCGGAGGGTGGTGGTCCAGGGTGGCTGAGGCGCTGGAGACGGCAGTGGCGGAGCCGCCCGTCGCGGTGTTCGAGCCCCGGTCGCGGGTGGTCGAGGGGGTCAGGGCGTACGGGCTGATCGCCGCGATGTGGCTGCGCTCGACGATGGCGTACCGGGCGTCGTTCGTGATGACGGCGTTCGGCAACTTCGCGGCGACGGCGTTCGACTTCGTCGCGATCATGCTGATGTTCTCGCACGTGGATGTGCTGGGCGGTTACACGCTGCCGGAGATCGCCCTGCTGTACGGGGCCGCGGGCACCGCGTTCGGCCTCGCGGATCTGGTGATGGGCTCGATGGACCGGCTCGGCCGGCGTGTGCGGGACGGGACACTGGACACCTTGCTGGTGCGGCCGGTTCCGGTGATGGCGCAGGTGGCGGCGGACCGGTTCGCGCTGCGCAGGCTGGGGCGGATCACACAGGGGGTGCTGGTGCTGGGCTATGCGCTGGTGACCCTGGACATCGACTGGACCGTCACGAGGGTGCTGATGGTGCCGCTGATGCTGCTGAGCGGGGCGGCGATCTTCGGGGCGGTGTTCGTGGCGGGGGCGGCGTTCCAGTTCTTCGCGCAGGACGCCTCCGAGGTGCAGAACTCCTTCACGTACGGCGGCAACACGCTGCTCCAGTACCCGCCGACGGTCTTCGCGAAGGACCTGGTGCGGGGGGTCACGTTCGTCGTGCCGCTGGCCTTCGTGAACTGGCTGCCGGCCCTGTACGTGCTGGGCCGGCCGTATCCGCTGGACCTGCCGGACTGGGTGGCGTTCCTGCCGCCGGTGGTGGCGGCGCTGTGCTGGGCGGTCGCGGGTCTGGCCTGGCGGGCGGGGCTGCGGGCGTACCGGAGTACGGGAAGTTGACGGAAACGGAATACGGGCGCGAAGGAGCGACACGAGTATGGACGACACGGACTTCATCGAGCTCGACGGCGTCGAGAAGGTCTTCGACGTCCGCCGCAGGACGGGCTTCCTGCGCAGCGAACGCCGCGAGGTGCGGGCCGTCGACGGCATCAGCTTCCGGGTGGAGCGCGGTGAGATGGTCGGCTACATCGGCCCGAACGGCGCGGGGAAGTCCACGACGATCAAGATGCTGACGGGCATCCTCACCCCGAGCGGCGGCTCGCTGCGGGTGGCGGGCATCGACCCTTCGCGGGAGCGTACGAGGCTGGCGCACCGGATCGGCGTGGTCTTCGGGCAGCGCACCACGCTCTGGTGGGACCTGCCGCTGCGCGACTCGTACCGGCTGGTCCACCGGATGTACCGGGTCCCCGACGCCCGCTTCCGGGCCAACCTGGAGCGGTGCGTCGAACTCCTGGACCTGGCAGAGCTGTTGGACGTACCGGTGCGGCAGCTGTCGCTCGGGCAGCGGATGCGCGGCGACATCGCGGCAGCTCTGCTGCACGATCCGGAGGTGCTGTACCTGGACGAGCCGACGATCGGCCTGGATGTGGTGTCCAAGGCCAAGGTCCGTTCATTCCTGCGGGACTTGAACGCGGAGCGCGGTACGACGGTGCTGCTCACCACGCACGATCTGACCGACATCGAGCAGCTGTGCAAGCGGGTGATGGTGATCGACCACGGTCGGCTGATGTACGACGGTGCGCTCGAAGGGCTGCACGAGGTGGGGGAGAGCGAGCGGACGCTGGTGGTCGACCTGGAGCGTGAACTCCCGCCGATCAGGCTGGAGTCGGAGCCCTCGGTGCGCACGGTGAAGGTGGAGGGGGTGCGGCAGTGGCTGGCGTTCCCGGCGTCCGCGTCGGCGGCCCCGCTGGTAGCCCGGATCGCCGCGGACTATCCGCTGATGGACCTGTCGGTGCGGGAACCGGACATCGAGGCCGTGATCGCGAAGATGTACGCGTCGGCCACCGGTCATTGGGTCGGTGACGGGAGCGGACGCGTTCAATAGGCTGCGCGCTATGAGTAGCGAACTTCCGGACATGCGTGCCTCCGACGCCGAGCGTGAACGCATCGCCGAGATCCTGCGCGAGGCGGTGGCCGAGGGCCGGCTGGAGATGGAGGAGTTCGAGCAGCGCCTCGATGCGGCCTACAAGGCCCGCACACACGGGGAGTTGGAACCGATCGTCCGCGACCTTCCGGCCGTGGGTGCGGCGGTGGCGCCGGTGGCCGCGGGGCAGCCCCGAACCGGTTCGATGGCCCGCTGGCCGGACCGGGTGGGCAAGCCCGCGACGTCGGGCGGTGCCTTCGCGTTCTGGGGCGGGTTCCGCCGCCGGGGCAACTGGACGGTCGGCCGGAAGTTCACCGCGTTCGCGATGTGGGGCGGCGGTGAGATCGATCTGCGCGAGGCGAACTTCGAGGACCGTGAGGTGGTCATCCGCTGCTTCGCGATCATGGGCGGTATGCAGGTGACGGTCCCGCCGGACCTGAATGTCGAGGTCCGGGGCATCGGCGTGATGGGCGGCTTCGGGGAGAACACGAAGGACGAGGGCGTTCCGGCCCCCGACTCCCCCCGGGTACGGGTCACCGGCTTCGCGCTGATGGGCGGCGTCGGCGTGGAGCGCAAGCGGAGCAAGGCGGAGAAGCAGCGGCTGCGGGAGGCCGAGCGCTCGCGCGGCCGGCTGGAGAAGGGCGACGGGGGCGGGGGGAAGGGCAAGTAACCCCGGCAGCCGCAGCGTTCGCCCTGGCCCGGTCCCGGCTTCCGCCCCGCCCCGGCGCCTGCTCCGCGCAGCCCTGGCGCCCCGCCCCTGTCTCGCTGTGCCGCCCCCGTCCCGCTGCCCCGCCGTCCCCCCGTCCCGACGCCCCGTCCCTCAGAGCGCGTCGGACGACGGCCGGACGTTCACCAGGTTGGTCAGGTTCACCAGGGAGCCCAGGCGCTGGTAGCCCGCGTCGTTCAGGTGGAGGTGATCGCCGCAGTCGTAGGCGGGGTTCAGCCGGTACGGGTGGCCCGGGTCGCGCATGTCGCGGTCGAAGTCCAGGACCTGGTCGAAGACCCCGCCGGCCCGGATCGTCTCGTTGACCCGGGTGCGGACGGCGTCCTGGGCGGGGGTCCAGCTGCGGTAGCCGTCGTACGGCATCAGGGTCGCGCCGACGACCCGCATCCCGCGTGCGTGGGCCCGCTGCGTCATGCCGCGCAGGGCGTCCGTGATCCGCTGCGGGTCCGTCTGCTGGGGGAAGCCCTGCACGTCGTTGACGCCGAGGGCGATGATGACGGTCTTCGCGCCGCTGATGTCCAGCACATCGCGCTGGAAGCGGTCCAGGGCGCGGGGTCCGATGCCGTCGCGCAGGATGCGGTTGCCGCCGATGCCCTGGTTCACCACCGCGTAGCGGCCGTTCAGCCGGTCGGAGAGGACATCGGGCCAGCGGGTGTTCGCGTCGGTGGTGGAGCCGGTCCCCGCGGTGAGGGAGTCACCGAGCGCGACGACGGTTCCGGTGGCGGTCGTGCTGCGTACGTCCACGGCGGTGAGGTAGCGCCAGGTGGTGCTCCGCCAGGTGCCCTTCTCGGTCTCCACGTACGAGCTCTGGTGGCTGTTGGGGTGCGCGGTGACCGGGCCGCTCGCGTGGGGGGTGCGCAGGGTGACGACGAGGTCGGCGTCGGCGGTGACCGGGACGACGACGGGGTCGCTGACGATCTTCGCGCCCGCGGCGACGGTGGTGGCCGGGGCGCCGCGGAACGTCACCGGGCGGGTGTTCACGGTGACGTTGTCGATCAGCAGCGGCCGCGTACCGAAGAGGTTGGAGAGGGTGACACGGGCCGCGTTGCCACCGATGCTGGTGTGAACGACGTTGCGGATGGTGCGGTGGGTCAGGTCCTGGTCGTGGTTCGGGTCGGGAGCCCCGAGGACCGGTGCGGCCGCCCAGGTGGCGAGCCAGAGCCCGGCGGAGCGGGCCGGGGCCGCGGGCGGCCGGCCCGTGCTCTGCGGCGCGGCGGACGCGGAGGCCTTCGCCCGGGGCCCGGAGAACAGCATCGAGCCGGCGAACGCCACGACGGCGGCGAGCGCGGCGGTGCCGGTCACGAGAGCTATGAGCAGGGCGTACCCCTGGCGCCTGGGCATGGGCGGTCTTTCTCCTCTGTTCGTGGGCCGGTTCCATGATGCGGCAGGGCGCGGGGAACTCAACGTGCGGCCCGGGAGTAGGTCGGGTAAGGACAATGCGTACGGGGCGTCGGGGGACGATGCGTACGCGGACGGGTGGAGTGGATGGAACAGATCGAAGGCAGCGGACCCGGCGAGCGGGAGGCCGGTGCGCGGGCGGGCGAGAGCGGGGGCGCGGGGGCCGGGGGCGCGGGCAGCCGCGGCCCGGCCTCCCTGGCCTCGTTCTCGTACACCGCCGCGGACGAGGAGAAGCGGCGCGGCGTACGGCGGATGAAGACCACGGCCACGGGCCTCCTTCTGCTGGTCGCGCTGGTGTACGTCCTCGCCACCTGGGCGAAGAACGAGGGGGTGGGCGGCTGGCCGGGCTTCGTCGCCGCGGCCGCCGAGGCGGGCATGGTGGGTGCGCTGGCCGACTGGTTTGCCGTCACGGCGCTCTTCAAGCGTCCGCTCGGCCTGCCGATTCCGCACACCGCCATCATTCCCACGAAGAAGGACCAGCTTGGAGCCTCACTCGGTTCCTTCGTCGGCGAGAACTTTCTGGCGGGCGATGTCGTACGGGACCGGATCCACTCCCTCGGCATCGGCGGGCGGCTCGGTGCGTGGCTCGCGGAACCGGCCCACGCGGACCGGGTCACGGCCGAGCTGTCGACCACGCTGCGCGGTGCGCTGACGGTGCTGCGTGACTCGGATGTGCAGGCCGTGGTGGGTGAGGCGATCACCCGGCGGGCGAACGCGGCGGAGATCGGGCCGGGCCTCGGCAAGATGCTGGAGAAGGTCGTCGCGGACGGCGGCCACCGCAAGGTGGTGGACCTGGTGTGTGTCCGGGCTCACGACTGGCTGGTGCTGCACGGCGACTCGGTGATGGACGCGGTGCAGGGCGGTGCGCCGGGCTGGACCCCTCGGTTCGTGGACAAGCGGGTGGGGGAGCGGGTCTACAAGGAGCTGCTGCGCTTCCTGACGGAGATGCGCGACATGCCGGGGCACCCGGCGCGCGGCTCGATCGACACGTTCCTGACGGACTTCGCGGCCGACCTCCAGACGGACTCGGAGACCCGGGAGCGGGTGGAGCGGCTGAAGTCGGAGGTGCTGGGGCGCGGCGAGGTGCAGGACGTCATCGCGTCCGCCTGGTCCTCGGTCCGCACGATGGTCATCGCGGCGGCCGAGGACGAGCAGAGCGAACTGCGGCTGCGCGCCCGCGCCTCCCTGATGTCCCTGGGCGCCCGCCTGGCGACGGACGGCCGCCTCCAGGCGAAGCTGGAGGGCTGGCTGGAGGACGCGGCGGTGTACGTCGTGACGACGTACCGGACGGAGATCACGTCGCTGATCAGCGACACGGTGGCCGGCTGGGACGCGGACCAGACATCGAAGAAGATCGAGGCGCACATCGGCCGCGACCTGCAGTTCATCCGCATCAACGGCACGGTGGTGGGCGCGCTGGCCGGCCTGGCGATCTACACGGTCTCCCGAGCCCTGGGCGGCTGACCCGGACGAGGCGACTCAAGCCGGTCCGGCGGCGGCTCGGGCGCGTCCGTCGGTCACATCGGGCTGGTCCGGCGGCTCGGGTACGTCCGCCGGCCAAATCAAGCCCGTCCGGCGATTGAGGACAACCGGCCACCCGGACGCACCCGGGGCTCACCCGCGCCTCGCCCGATCCCCCCGGGGCCCCGGGCGCCGCCCGCCCCGCCCCGGGATCAGGCCGCGCGCCGCGTAACCGCCCAGGACGCGGCGGCCACCGTGCCCGCCACGGCGAAGACCGCGGGCCAGGCGCCGATCCGCTTGGCGAGCGGGTGCGACCCGGCGAAGGCGGCGACGTACGCGGTGGTCAGCCCGACGGCCGCGCGCATCCCCGCCTGCCGGTTCCACTCGTACGCCGCCGCCGTGCCCGCCGCGGCGAGGGGGACGCCGCCCAGCGGCCGCTTCCTGGTCCACCGCGCCACCGCGTAGCCGCCGACCAGCCCGCTCGCCGCCACTGCCGTTGCCGGAATCCTCGCCATCGCGGCCACCTTCACCTTCGCGTCCGTCGTCCGGTGCCGCTTCTCGGGCCCGGATCCCGGATCCGAGGCTAACGCGGCTTTCCGGCGTCCCGTCGCCGAGGGGGTGTACGTGCGTTTACCCTAGGACTCCGGGGGTGAACGTAAGTACACCCCTGTCTCGCCGCCGAGCCTCGTACGGAGAGCCATGCCCGCGGACATACCCGTCCCAGCCGATCCCGCCACCCCCGCCGTCCAGGCCCCGCACCCCCGCTTCGCCGTCGGCGTGCTGGCGTTCTGCGGTGTCGTGGTCGCGGTCATGCAGACGATCGTCGTACCGCTGCTGCCGCACATCCCCGAGCTGACCGGCGCCACCCCCGCCGCCGCGAGCTGGCTGGTCACCGTCACGCTCCTCACCGGTGCGGTCTTCACCCCGGTCCTGGGCCGGGTCGGTGACATGTACGGGAAGCGGCGGGTGCTCGTCGCCTCGCTCGCGGTGCTGGTGGTGGGCTCCGTGCTCTGCGCGGTCAGCTCGCACATCGGGGTCCTGATCACCGGCCGCGCCCTCCAGGGTGCGGCGATCGCCGTCGTACCGCTGGGCATCAGCATCCTGCGCGACGAGCTCCCGCCCGAGCGCGTCCTGTCCGCCGTCGCGCTGATGAGCTCCACCCTCGGGATCGGCGCGGCCGTCGGCCTGCCGGTCGCCGCCGTGGTCATCGAGAACTTCGAATGGCACACGATGTTCTGGGTCTCCGGCGTGATCGGGCTCATCGACATCGCGCTGGTGCTGCGCTGTGTGCCGGAATCCCCGCTGCGCAGCCGGGGCCGCTTCGACGCCGTCGGCGCGCTGGGCCTGTCCGCCGCGCTGGTCTGCCTGCTGCTCGCGGTCACCCAGGGCGCCGACTGGGGCTGGGGATCGGTCCGGACGGTGGGCCTGCTCGTGACGGCCGTCGTGGTGGCGCTGCTCTGGGGCGCGTACGAGCTCCGCGTCGCGACGCCCATGGTCGACCTGCGGGTCTCCGCCCGCCCGGCCGTACTGCTCACCAACATCGCCGCCCTGCTGATCGGTTTCGCGTTCTACGCGAACTCGCTGGTGACCGCCCAGATGGTGCAGGAGCCGAAGGCCACCGGCTACGGGCTCGGCGCCTCGCTCGTCGTCAGCGGCCTGTGCCTGCTGCCCGGTGGTGTGGCGATGGTGGCGCTCTCGCCCGTCTCGGCGCGGATCTCCGCCAAGCGCGGCCCGAAGGTCAGTCTGGCGCTGGCGGCCGGGATCATCGCCGTCGGTTACGGGGCGCGCTACTTCACCAGCCACAGCCTGTGGCTGATCGTCGCCGGAGCCACCGTCGTCGCCTCTGGTACGGCCATCGCCTACTCGGCCCTGCCCGCACTCGTGATGCGCGGGGTCCCGGTCAGTGAGACCGGGGCGGCCAACGGTCTGAACACCCTCATGCGGTCGATCGGACAGGCCTTCTGCAGTGCGACGGTGGCCGCCGTCCTGGCCAACATCACGTTCCAGGCAGGAGGACGTACGGCCCCGACCCTCCACGCGTACCAGTCGGTCTTCGTGATCGCGGCGGGGGCGGCGCTCGCCGCGCTGGCCGTCACGCTGTTCCTGCCGGGCCAACGGCAGGCCGGGGCGGGTACGGCCGGGGAGAGCCGCAAGGCGTCGGGCATCCGCGAGGACGGTGTACGGACAGCACAGATCCAGGAGGGCGCATGACCGGCGGCCAGGCCCCCACCGCACCGGTCACCGGGTCCGCGGACGCGGGCACCGGACGGAGCGCGATCCTGCGCGCGGCCCGGCGGGCGTTCACCCAGCGCCCGTACGCGGAGGTGACGATCCGCCAGATCGCGGCGGACGCCGGGGTCAGCCCGGCCCTGGTGGTCAAGCACTTCGGCCGCAAGGAGGAGCTGTTCAACACCGTGGCCGACTTCGGCCCGGCCGCCTCCGAACTGTTCGACGCCCCGCTCACCCGGCTGGGCCGCCACCTGGTCGTCACCCTGGTGACCCGGCGCCGCGAGTTCAACTCGGACCCGCTCCTGCGCGTGGTGTTCTCCCTCGGCAACCAGGACGAACGCTCGCTGCTGCGCGACCGGTTCCACGAACAGGTCACCGACGTACTGACCGCCCGGCTCTCCGGCCCCGACCGGGCACTGCGCGCCGAGCTGCTGGTCGGCCACCTGCTCGGCCTCGGCGCCACCATCAGCCTGCACCGCGAGGGAGCCGGCGCCCTGGCCACCCCGGAACACATCGCGGACCTCTACGCACCCGCGCTCCAGAAGCTGATCACGGGCTGAGCGGTCCGGGGCAGGGCCCGCCCGGGTCCGGGCCATCCGGCCTGGTCGGCCCCCGGGGTCACTTGCCCAGCTTCGCCGCGAGCGCGGCGCGCCGGGCGAACGTCTCCTCCTTGGCGGCGTCCATCTCGCGCAGGGCCGTCTTCCGGTCCCGCTGGGCGAGCCGGTCCAGATAAAGGTGGCCGCGCAGGTGGTCCGTCTCGTGCTGGAGGCAGCGGGCGAAGTAGCCCCGGCCTTCGATGACCAGCGGATTGCCGTCCTTGTCCCGGCCGCGTACGACGGTACGGTCCAGCCTCGCCACCATCCGGTAGGGGCCCGGGACGGACAGGCACCCCTCGGACTCCTCGACCAGCCTGCGCTGCTCGGGCGGCACCTCGTCCAGGACGGGATTGGCGATGTGCCCGACATGGCGCACCCCCCAGTCGTCCGTGATGTCCCACATGAACAGCCGCAGGTCCACATCGACCTGGTTGGCGGCGAGCCCGGCGCCCTCCGCCACCTGGTTGGTGGCGAACATGTCGTCGACCAGCCGGGAGAGTTCGGGGGTGCCGAACTCGGTGACCTCCCGGCACGGGCGGCGCAGGATCTCCTCCCCGACGACGGTGATCCGGCGCACCGAGCCCCGTTCGGACTCCGGCGCGAACCGGGGATAGGAGTCGACGGGTACGCCCTGCACACGTACCCGGCGGTCCTGCGAGGTGTCATCGAACCGAGCGGCCATGGGGATGATCAACGCCTTCCGCGCACGAGGGAGTCGGCCGGGGGACGGCCTGGGCGGCCGGGGGCGGCCGGTTTGACCGAACGCTTTGCAAAGTAGCACCCTTTGCAAAATGAGCGATGAAAAGCGTCAAGCCGGGTCCACGGGGCCGCTGCCGTACGGGGCCCGCAAACCGCTCCCGGACCACCCCGTCCGGGTAGCCCTGCTCGACCTGCTCGCGGAGGCCGGCACGGTGACGTCCACCGAGGCCGCCGCCCGCCTGGGCCACAGCTCCGGGCTCTGTTCCTTCCACCTGCGCCAACTCGCCGCGCACGGCGTCATCGAGGAGGCCCCGCACGAGGGCGGCCGGGTGCGGCCGTGGCGGCTGCGCTGGGAGACCTCCCGTGAGCCGGGGCAGGAGGGGACGGCTGAGTTCGACGCGCTCGCACGTGGGCTGGAGGACGAGAGCTACCAGCACTGGCTGAGCCACCGCGACCGGTCGCCGGCCGAGTGGCGGCAGGACGAATCGTTCAGTGCCGTCGTCCGTCTCACCCCGGCGGAGATGGCCGAACTCGCTTCATCGGTACGTGAATTGCTGGCTGTCTACCGCGAGCGCGAGGACCACCCGGAGGCTCGCCCCGCGGACGCCGTGGCCGTGGCGGCGGTCACCAGACTGTTCCCCCTGCTGGCCGACAACCCCGGCCGCCCGCACTCGACCTGACGGCTACTCCGCGCCGGTATCCGTATCCGCGCGGACCCGTCCGTCAGCTCCAGCTCGGCCACCACCTGGTCGCCGCTGAGCTCACCGGTCGCCCGGAATCCGAGCTTCCGGTAGAACCTCTCGGGTCCGTGCTCGCCGGGCACGTACGAAACGGTCGTACGTGTCTGCCCGCGCCGGCGCAGCTCGTCGTTGACGGCCTCCACCGCGAACCGTCCGTAGCCCCGGGTCTGCTGTCCGGCGGCGATGTCCAGCCGCCAGAGCCCGGAGCGCGGCCGGTCGTCCGGCTCGCCGGGGTGGAAACGCACGTCGAGGAAGGCCATCACGAAGCCGACGATCCGCTCGTCGTCGACGATCAGCCGGGGCCACGCGGTCTCGGGCGAGGCGTACGCCTGGGCCAGGGACCAGGCGACCGGCTTCACGAGTCCGTCCTGGTCGGGGCGGACCCGCAGGGCGCAGGCATCCTCGACGTTGTCGGACGTGACCGTGACGAGGCGGGGTGGGGAAGGCATCCCCGCAAGCTACCGGCGCGGCCGGATACCCGCCCGCGAATATCGGCCGCCCCAGCTTGCTCCTCCCTGCCGCCCCGCCTCGTTCCGCCCGGCCCCGGAGCCGGATCAGCTGAAGACGACCGACCGGAGCTTGAGCCGGCTGGAGGCGTGGCCGCCGTCGGGCCGCAGGGTGTAGTAGGCGCCGTCGCAGTCCGGGCCGGTGAAGACCGTGGCGGTCGCACCGGTGTTGTTCCAGGGCGTGTCGGCGGGGTCCGAGGTGTTCCGGTCGGCCACTCCCGGCAGGGTGACGCACTCCCGGCTGGGCGGGTCGAGCAGCACGACCGCCTGCCGGTGCCCCGACGTGGTCGTGTATGTGTACGCGAACTGGCCCTCGGCCGCAGCCGCGTTCGCGGCGCCGGGAAGGCTGACGATGAGCGCGAGCGCGCCGAGGGCGGCGGCCGCAGTGCTACGAAGTCGCATGGTGGAGGCACTCCTTGTGGGGTTCGACGTGCGGCCCGTCGCACGGTTCGACCGGGACCGGACCGCAACGAAGCAAGATCGTTCCGGCCGGAGTCTGGCCCGGCAGCGGCCCCGCCGGACCGCGGATTCACTCGCACGCGGGACGTGCTCACCCGAACGGGAACCGCCTCATGGGCCTGCCTTCGGCCATGTGGGTCACGCGGAGGGACGGACCGCATCGGACCGGCTGTGTTGTGCAACCCGCACGGCCACGCCGGGATCGGCGGTGCCGTGCGGACGGCAGCCCCCGCCGGCCACCGCACGCATCGCACCGAACCCGACCTGGAGGCCCCGCCGTTCATGAGTGGCTTCAGCATCCACCGCGGACAGGTGCACCACGCCTGGGACCGGACGGTCAAGCCCGTCGCCACACTCGCCCCCCGGCGAAGAGGCGGTCCTGGAGTTCCAGGACGCGAGCGGCGGCCAGCTGGCCGCCGGATCGACCCCCGCAGACCTTTCCGAGCTCGACTTCGGCACCCTCAACCCCGTCACCGGCCCCCTGTACGTGGCCGGGGCCGAGCCCGGCGACGCGCTGGTCGTCGACATCCTCGACGTACAGGTGGGGGAGTGGGGCTGGACGGCCTGCCTGCCCGGGTTCGGGCTGCTCACCGACGACTTCCCCGACCCGTACCTGCGCATCTCGACGATCACCGACGGCCATGCCGAACTGCTGCCCGGACTGCGGATCCCGGTGGTGCCGATGATCGGGACGATCGGCGTCGCCCCGCCGGAGCCCGGACCGCACTCGGTCATCCCGCCCCGCCGCTGGGGCGGCGACATGGACATCCGCCACATCGGCCCCGGCGCCCGGCTCATCCTGCCCGTCGCGGTGCCGGGAGCGCTGCTCTCGGCGGGCGACGCGCACGCCGCGATGGGCGACGGCGAGGTCTGCGGTACGGGCATCGAGACGCGGGCGACCGTGCGGCTGCGGGTGGCCATGGCCACGGCGACGACGTCCGAGACATAGGCGGCGCGGGAGACATCCTGCGGGCGGCGTTCGGCGGCGCCGTGCCCGCGTTGATCGACCGCGACGATCCGCAGTCCGGGGCTCAGGGACCGGGTCACGGCGTCCCATTCTCCGGCGTGGCCCGCCAGCCCGTGCAGCAGGATGACGGGCTGCCCCGGCCCGCCCCGGTCCCGGCAGACCAGCCGGACACCGTCCCGCGTCACCGTGCGCTCGGACCAGGACATACGGGGGCCTCCTGGGCTTGGGGGGGCGGGTTCACACCGGGCTCGGCACCAGGCGCCGAGCACACCGGGCCCGGCAGACAACCAGCAGGTGGCCCGGGTTCACGGGCTGGAGATCCATGAAGGCGAGCACCGACTCGTCCTCGTGGACCACGTCGGCATCCGTCCGGCCGCGCACGAGCGAGCGGAACACGCATCCGCCGTCCGTCACAGAGACCCCTCCGGCCCCGAAGTCCGAGCCCCAATCAGTAGATCGGGAGCGTCGGCCGGTCCGCAGACGAATTATCGTTCCGGTTTGTCCTTTGAGGTCCAATACACATAGATTTCCGCCACGTTGTGCGCCAGCTGTTCCTTCTCGGGACGCTGTTCGCCCCTGGAACGTGGTCGAGCGGCAGCGCGGCCCGTCATCCTCGGCTGGGAGGGCTCCGCCCACATGTCCGGAACCGTCGACCGGTGGACCACAGCACTGCGCGGAGCCTGGAGGGACGGCACACTGTGGCCGTGGTGCCTGGCGGCCGTCGCGGCGGTCTGCGGCTACGCCGTGGCAACCGTCTTTCACCCCGGGTACCTCAGTGCGGACAGCAACACCCAGCTGTGGCAGGCGCTGGGGGACGAGCCGGTGAACGACTGGCACCCCCCGGTGATGGCGCTCCTGTGGCGCGTCCTCATCCGGATCACGGGGGACTTCTCGGCCATGGCCGCGCTGCAGGCCGCGGTGCTGTGGGGGACGTTGTGGGTCCTCGCCCGGCTGGTGTGGAGGAGCTCTGGCAGCCGGGCGCTCTCCCTCGCGGTGCTGGCCGTGGGCTTCGCGCCGCACATCATGAACTTCACGGGAGTGGTGTGGAAGGACGTGCACCTGGCGTACGCGCTCCTCGCCGTGTTCGCGATCGCGCTCACCGTGCGTGAGCTGCCGCGCGAACGGGTCGTGAGCCGCTGGGCCCTTCTGGTCGCGGGCCTGCTGTTCCTTGCGTACGCCGCCCTCGTACGCAAGAACGGTGTCCCGGCCGTGATCCCGGTCTTCGCCCTCCTTGCGCTCGCCGCGTGGCCCGCCCCCGGCCGGCGCCGCTGGCTGGCCGCCACCGGTGTATTCGCCGCTGTCGTGATCGCCTGCGGGGCCGGTGTGTCCGCGGCCACCACCCCGCTGGCCACCCGCGTGTACGCGGTGATCCCGGTGGACGACCTCGCGCACGTACTGACCCCGGACCAGATGCGGTCGGCGGCGGAACAGGCGCACACGGGGCCGGACCTGCGGGACCGCCTGGTCGCCACCGCGGTGAACTGCCGGAAACGGAACATCGCCTCGGACGCGTACCTGCAGTGCTTCCCGCACACCAAGCCGTTCGACGTCACCTACCTGGACCGGCACGCCGATGCCATCGTCCGGATGTGGGCGCAGCAGATGCCGCGCCACTGGAAGGGCTACGCCGAGTACCGGGGCCGGGTCTTCACCAAACTGCTCTTCCAGAGCAACCAGACCTTCTGGAACGGCACCCGTGCCAATGCCGGCGCCCGACTGCACCCCCTGGTGCGGAAGCAACCACTGAACGACACGCTGAGGTTCGCTCTGCGGAACTACGTGAGCGGCTTCACCCGCGATCTGCCGATGCTCTTCCAGGGCTGGTTCTGGCTGGCCGTCTCGCTGGTGCTCGTGCTGCGCCGCCGCTGGGCGGGTCCCTACTCCCGGGAACTCCGGCTCCTCGGGGCGAGTTCGCTCCTGTACATCCTCGCGTACCTGCCCACGGCGCCCGAGTCCAACTACCGGTACGTGTACTGGCCCGCGCTCTCCGGGACCGTAGCCCTCGCGCTCATCGCGACCGGTTTCGTGGCACGTCGCCGCGCGGCAGCGGACCGCCCGGCCGCTGTGCCGGACGACCGGCTCGTGGTGCCACCGGCCGGCCGCGCGCCCGACACCGCGCCGGCAGGGCCGCGCGAGGGCGCCGAGGCCCCCCTCTGACCGCCCGGGGTGTGGCGCGAGCAGCCGACGGCACCCGCATCGCGCACTCCATGCCCAGGACCCCGGCGTGTGTCGTACGGCGCCGCTAGGCTGTGGATCATGTCGGACGACTCCCCTCTCATACAGAGCCTGCGGACAGCGGTCGCCGCCGCGCCCGCCGATGTGCCCCTCCGGCTCCACCTGGCCCAGCTCCTGCTGGAGGCGGACCGGTCCGACGAGGCCGTCGCAGAGGCGGCCGTGGCTCTGCAACACGCGCCGGGCGACGCCCAGGCCAGGGACCTGATGGCCAGGGCGATGGGCGCGCCGGCCCCGTCCGCGTCCCAGCCCCAGCCCGCGTCCCAACCCCCGCGTACGCGGACCGGGTCGACTGGAAGGCCGCGGAGGACCAGGTCGGGGACGCGGTGCCGCCCCGGTTCACCGAGGCGCCGGTCCGCGCGGACGGACAGGACGACTCCGCGGGCGCCGACGCCTGGGACGTCGAGGGCCCCGGCACCGTACGGCTGGCCGACGTCGGCGGCATGCAGGAGGTGAAGGACCGCCTGGACGCCGCCTTCCTCGCCCCGCTGCGCAACCCCGAGCTGCGCAAGCTGTACGGGAAGAGCCTCCGCGGCGGGCTGTTGCTGTACGGGCCGCCCGGCTGCGGCAAGACGTTCATCGCGCGGGCGGTGGCCGGCGAACTCGGCGCCGCGTTCCTGTCGGTGTCCGTGAACGACGTGCTGGACATGTGGATCGGCAACTCGGAACGCAACATGCACGAGGTCTTCGAGACCGCCCGCCGGCAGGCGTCCTGCGTGGTCTTCCTGGACGAGCTGGACGCCCTCGGCGCCAAGCGCGGCCGCACCGGGCACAGCGGCATGCGCAATGTGGTCAACCAGCTGCTCAGCGAGTTGGACGGCATCGACTCCGCGGCGAACGAGGGCGTCTTCGTCCTGGCCGCCACCAACGTGCCCTGGGACGTGGACAACGCCCTGCGCCGCCCCGGCCGCCTCGACAGGACGATCCTCGTCCTCCCGCCCGACGGACCCGCCCGGGAAGCCATCCTCCGCTACCACCTCCGCGACCGGCCCATCGAGAACGTCGACGTGGGCAAGCTGGCCAAGACCACCGAGGGGCTGTCCGGCGCGGACCTGGCCCATGTCTGCGAGGCGGCGGCCGAACGGGCACTGCTGGATTCGGCGCGCTCCGGAAACGTACGGATGATCAACATGAAGGACCTGCTGGCCGCCGAGAAGGAAGTCGTACCGTCGGCCGAACCGTGGTTCTCCTCCGCGCGCAACGTGGCGATGTTCGCCAACGAAGGCGGCATGTACGACGACCTGGTGACGTACCTGAAGAAGAGGCGCAAGCTGTGACCACGACCCTGCACCCCGCGGTGGAGCGGGCCGACCTCCTCAACGACCTCAAGCGGTACGAGGAGGCCAGGGAACTGCTGGCCCAGCGGCTCGCGGAGGACCCCGACGACATCCGGGCCTGGGTCGAACTCGCCCGGAGCCACCTCGGGCAGATCGACCCGAGCGACAAGGAGGACCGCCCGAAGGCGCTGGAGGCCACCGAACGGGCCCTGGCCCTCGACGCGGAGGACATCGGGGCGCTCCTCATGCACGCGCGCGCCCTGCGGGTGAACAGCCGCTTCCCGGAGACCGAGGGCGTACTGCGCGAGGCGATCCGGCTGGCGCCCGACTACTGGTTCACCTACGCGCGGCTCGCCGACCGGCTGTGGCGCATCAGGATGATCAGCTCCGGCCAGGCCAACGGCGGCCAGGTCCGGCGCGAGGACATGGAGGCCGGCCAGCGTGAGGCCGACGCCCTGGCCCACGAGGCCATCCGACTGGCCCCCGAGCAGGTGTACGCCTACGAGGTGGCCCGGCTCATCGCCGAGATGTCCGCCGACCGGAGCGCCGCCGCCCGTCTGGACGAGGCCATTTTCCGCCTGGACCCACAACACGAACAGGCCCTGGCCCGCCGGACGAAGGCCGCGGCGACCGCCCCCGGCGTCAAGGCGACGGAAGCCGCCATCCTGTACGCCGACGCACTGTCCACCACCCCGGACTCCGTCCCCATGCAGCGCGGACTGGACGCCGCCTCCTACCGCCTCCTACGCGGCCTCCGCTGGCCGGCCCTCCTCTGCCTGGCCCTCGCCGCCACGGGCATCGACCTCTTCGCCACGGACGGGGATACCCAGCGAGAGCTCCCCCTGGTCCTCGGCCAGCGCCTGTGGGACCTCGTCCCGATGTCGGCCATCTGGGCCCTCGGCGCCCTGCTCCGCTACCGCCGCCTCCGCGCCGGCATCCGGGTCAACCTCCGCTCCCTCATCCACCGCATGCCCTGGTCCCGCGTCGTCCTGGCCCAGGCGGCATGGGCCATGCTCTGCGCGCTGCTGATCACCCAGATCCCCTGGACGGACCGCACGATCCCACTCGTCCTCTTCTGGGCGGGCCTGGTGCCGTCGGTGGCGACTATGTGGTTCGACCGGCCGAAGACCACTTGATCCGCCGGGGAGGGAGGGGGCGAGCGACGGCTCCCGAGGCCTGCCTCCCTTCCCGATATCGGCCGACTGGAGTTCACACCGGCCCAGATGCTGAGCACAACGGAGACAGGAAGCCGGAGTTGTTGCCGGCCAGGGCGCACAGACATCCCGCGCCACGTCTGGGGCTCGACGGGCCTCTGAGGCTCAAGCAGGCCCGTGGCTCTGACCTCAGCCTCGGCTGTCTCGGTTTCCCTTCTGTGCCGCGGCGGCCAGTGTGAACGCGACGTCTTCATGCCGGCCGGCGTCATTGAGGGCTGCCACGATGGTCAGGACCGCTTGCCTGTCAGTCCGGTCGGCAACGTTGATCAGTATCGCCTCGGCGGCATCTCGCAGCCCAGCGGAGCGGCACGAGGCTACGGCCTGGACGATTTTCTCGGCTGAGTAGGAAGCGCCTGCCTGCCAGAGCATGACGCCAGCGTCACGTTTCTGGCCGTTGGCGAGGTACCGGGCCACCACCGCGGTCTCCGTCCAGGTGAGTTCCGCCGCGTGTGCAGGGTGCCGGTCCCCCTCTTCCCGGGGGACCGGCACCCTGATGTCTTCCTCAGACACCGAAATTTCGCGCCGTCGGGTACGTCGCCGCAGCCGCCGCGCCCGCAGCAGCTCACGGTTGGCAGTGGTGGGGGAAGCCGGCTGTGGCTGGCCAGCCTTATCGGGTGTGGGCGGGTAGCCGACTGAACAGCACTCGCAGTGCTTCTTCTTGGCGTCGATGCGTAGCGCGAGAAGCCTCTCCAGGGTGTGTGGCAGAGGGCCGTTGCCATTGCCTGCAGCGTCCTTCTCGATGACCACGTAGAAGTCCCGCAGGAGCGTTTCCTCCGGGATACGGCCAGCATTCAGGTGGTTTGAGAGGGTTGTCGGCTCCTGGTTCGCGTCCTTCGCGATGTCAGCCTGCGTCCGATGACTGCATTCCCGGACCTCACGCATCGCTGATACCAGCGCCCGATGGGCAGCGGTGGTGGCAGACGGCAGCTCTTTCCAAGTCCTGGGCCTGGGCGTCACGCACGACTTCCGTTCGTCTGATGGTGCAGCGGTGAACGCCAATTGTGTAGGACGCGGACAGTTACGGCTAGTTTTCGGGAGAGCGTGAACATTTTCCATAACGCCTCGAAACCTTGCGGGACCTGGCGTGATGGGCCGTCAAGCGGGGAGAGTGGCGTTGTCCGCAAGGAGTGCCAGCGGCTGATGCTGGAACTGCCGTGTACCTGACATACCTGGGGGTTGTGAATGACTATGCCGTCGTGGCAGGACGAGAATCTGGGCACCATGAAGCGGGCCGCGCTGTGGCTGGTGGCTGTTGTAGGAGAGGACAACATCTTCACTAAGGAGGACGTCAAGAACGCCTTCCCCGGTATCAGCCAGGCTGACCGGCGCGTGCGTGACCTGCGTGACTACGGCTGGAAGATCGCGACTCACCGGGAGGACGCCCTCCTGGGCCAGCACGAGCAGCGGTTCGTCGCGCAGGGGCAGCCCGTCTGGGAGCCTGGAAAGGCGACCAAGGACAGCTCCTCTTCGATCACGGACACCCAGCGGCGGAAGGTCCTGACCGCTGATGGCAACCGCTGCCGGTCCTGTGGGATCACCCCCGGGCAGGTCTACGCCGACTCGTACGAGACCGCTCAGATCGATATCGCCAGGCGGAAGGTGAAGCTGCCCAACGGCACCACGTCCGTGCAGCACATCGCGGAGTGCAACCGCTGCAGGGTGGGCGGGCGCAGCCTGGAAGCGGACCTGGGCGCCGTGCTGGAAGGCGTTTCGAAGCTTGGCGGGCTGCAGCTGCAGACTCTCACGGACTGGGTCGCTGCCGACGAACGCGAGTTCAGTGCTGTGGAACGGCTCTGGGCTGACTTCCGTACGCTGCCGGCGGAGGCACGGGAAGAGGTCCGGGCAGTCCTCGGGCTGCCCCCCGTCTGAAACCTGTCCCCACGGCCGGGTGGGGCCGCTGCCGGCAGCGGCCCCACCCGTGAACTGAGACGAGTCTTTCGCTAGTCAGAGGAGAACAGCAGTGATGAAGAACGATGGGAACTTCGGCCTGCCGCCGTACGCGGCTAAGAACAAGGATGTCGTTGAGCGGCGTCTGAAGGAAGCAGCTATTGGCTCGGGGCTTCAGGAAACTCTGACGATTGAGTGGCGCGGAAAGCCACAGGTTGTACAGGTCATCGATATGCAAGTGGCAACGCTCTACTACAACCCGGGGACGCACCGGATCCGTGCCCAGCGTAGCTTCGATCCGCAGCTCGATCAGCGGCTCGACGACGACCCGTGGAGCGACGAGAGCCAGGACTACCTCCAGTACCTCCTCCAGGCCGAACCTTCTGACCCGTCGAAGAGGGACAAGGACTTTGACGCGCTGAAGCAGAGTCTTAACGATTTCAGGCAGAACGAGCCAGGGCTTATTACCCGCGAAGGCATCCTGGTTAATGGCAATACCAGGGCGGCCGCACTGCGCGAGCTGAGTGTCGAGGACATCCGGGTGGCTGTCCTCCCCGAGTCCTGCACCTGGGCGGACATCAACAGGGTCGAACTCTCACTCCAGCTACGCCATGACACCCGTCGGCCGTACTCGTACATCAACAGGCTGCTCACGATTGATGAGCAGGTGGAGGCGGGCCGGCCGCTGAAGGAAGTCGCACGGGACTTCCGCATCAGAGAGTCGACGGCAGAGCAGGACCTCTGGGTTCTCTCGTGCCTCCGAGACCTCAGTGAGAGGTCGTCGACAGGAGACGTGCAGCTCCGCCTGCTGGACTTCGAGGACGCTCAGGAGAGGCTTCGCGAGGTACACCGCGCCTACGGAAAGGAGTCGAAGGCTGATCTTCAGAAGGCCGAGCTGCTTAAGGAGAACCGTCTCGCGGCGATCGTGATGAATTTCTCCAAGACCGACGTCCGTCTCATCGAGGCCGACTTCCGCACCCGGTATTTGGAGCACCGTCTGCCGGACGAGCTGAAAGCCGCCCCCGTAGCCGCCCCCGGACGGGTGATCCCCGGGATCAACCGAGCGGTCAAGGCTGCCGCGCCCCAGGTGTCCGAAGCCCGCGCATTCACTGACTCGGTCCTCCGCGCGAAGGCCGCCGTCCGGGCGAAGGAGAAGGTCCCTTCGGCTGAGTGGGAGCAGGCCGCGTCCGTTTTCGAGGCAGCGCATAAGGCTGTGGAAGACGCCCTCGAACCGGCGGGCAAAGACGCTCGCGTGCGTAAGCGGAAGCAGGCCGCCCCTGACCGTCTCAACGATGCCTGCCAGGACATCGACCAGTGCATCACCGACATGGTCCTGGCGAACGCTTCCCGGACCCTGGACGAAGAAGCCCTGGATGAGGCTGTTCTCAAGCTGAGGGCCACACTGCAGAAACTTGCCCAGGCGACCGCTCAGACCATTGAAGTGCCTGGAGAAGGCGTTGAGTGGCTGCGCGATGCCGTGCGGAAGGAGCGACCGTGACGGTGATGCCTGAGGAATCGTCCCTGCACATCGGCTTCGACGTGACGCGGACCAAGGCCGTGCTACGCGCTGGTGAGCAGTACCGCAGCGATCTCACCCGGATCGCGGCCAGGTTTCCGGGCGGCGGGCTGCGGAGCCGCCTGACCCTGGAACTGTCCCTCGATGACTTCCTGGTGGGCATTGATGTCCTTGCGGACTGGCCACACCCCGAGTCCGTTGTCTGGGCAGATGAGCTGAGCACCCTGGTCGGGAGTGTTCTTGACGACGCCGACCAGGCTGAGCAGCAGCTTCTTTCTCCACGCCAGGCCGAGGTGTGGGACGACAGTGTCGTCGACGCGGCACTGGGGCCGACCTGGCGCGCTGACCTCACCGAGTTTCAGCGGCGTGACGTCGCACGGTTGCTGGCACTGCAGCACGGCGCCAATTTCAGTGTTCCTGGTGCTGGAAAGACTCGCGTGGGCCTGGCGGTGTACGCGGCCATGCGCGAACGCGAAGATGTGCGCCGACTGCTGGTCGTCAGTCCGAAATCCGCATACGAGGCGTGGCTTACGGAGAGCGAGCTCTGCTTCAAGGAGCCGCCGGTCACTGTTGTCATGGGCAAGACCCCTGATCTCGGAGCTGAAATCCTGATCGTCAACTATGAACGGCTCGACAGGTCGCTGGCGTCTCTGGCGTCATGGCTGCGCGGTGCTCCTTCCATGATCATCCTTGATGAAGCGCACCGTATGAAGCTTGGAGCGCAGGGCACGTACGGCAGTGCGTGTATGGCACTGGGGCCGCTCACCCGCCGACGTTTGATCCTCACTGGCACTCCGGCTCCGAACGGAGCCCGGGATCTGGAGAACCTGCTGTCCTTTGTCTGGCCGGGGCACGGGCGGAGGGTGGTTACCGAGGCCGTCTCCGGAGGGGACCTGGCGCATGCGAGCTCGGTGCTGCGCCCGTTGTTTACGAGGACCACGAAGAAGGAACTGGGGTTGCCGCCATTTGAGACACGTATCCGGCGTCTGCAAATGCCAGAGCTGCACCGAGAAGTGTACGACGCCCTCGTGGGACGCTTTACGTCAAGGGCTGAGGCATCCCGTGACGACTTTGACGCTCTTGGCAAGGCGATGCTCCGACTCCTTATGGCAGCCACCAGTCCCGCACTTCTCATCGAAGGAGAGAGTCGCTACGAACCGCTGACTTATCAAGTGCCACCGCTTGAAGTCCCGCAGGGTGAATCGCTGTACTCATTGATGAGGAACCTGCCGGCCCACGAGCTCTCCCCGAAGTACAAGGAAGCCCTCAACATCGTGGCGACGAACGCCGTGATGGGCCGGAAAACTCTGGTCTGGACGACCTTTGTGCGGAGTATCACCACAATGGAGAGTCTGTTCGCCGCGTATCAGCCCGCCGTCGTGCACGGTGGCACACCTGACAGGGAGGAGCAGATCAGGCGCTTCCGTGAGGATCCCGACTGTCACGTGCTCCTGTCCAACCCCGCTACCCTTGGTGAAGGCATCAGCCTGCATCATGTCTGCCATGACGCCGTATATGTCGACCGTGACTTTATGGCAGGGCGTTTCCTTCAGAGTCTGGACCGTATTCACCGGCTCGGTCTCGCCCCCGATATCCAGACCCGCGTCACCGTGCTGGCGGTCGAGGGCACCATTGACGAAGTCGTGGCTATGCGACTTGAGGAGAAGCTCGAATTCATGGGGCGGATCCTGGATGACCCTTCCGTGCAGCAGCTGGCGGACCTGGAGGACGAGCCGTCCGGCGCCGCCGGAATGGACATGGCTGACGTCCGCGCACTGCTGGACCATGTCGATGCGGTCGCTGCCCACTGAGGCGACGCGCCGCGCGGCGCGTCGCTGGCTGACTGAGCTGCGGGTGGCCGGAGTGCCCCGGGTGCGTGTGCTCTTTACGCACCACCCGCGGTACTCCGATCTCACTCCAGCCCAGTATGCCGAGGGCCTCGCCTGGCTCAGACGGATGGGCATGGTGACGATGGCGGGACGCCCCGTGGTGGAGATCAGCGACAGCGAAGTGAGGGATCCCGCGTTAGTAGCTGTTGTCGTTCCGATCGTGCGGGGTGGGCGTCGAACGGGAGTCTCGATCGGGTGACCGTGGCCGGCTGCGGGCATGAAGGCAGGGCCTCTTGGTAGCTCGGGGTTGCGAAGCCAACCGAGATCCAGGAGACCCTGTTGCCGCAGTTGTACGTGCTCGCGCCGGTGGAGTTCAACTCGGCTGCTCTGTCGTGTGATTGTGTCGCTCACCGGTTCGGGAATGCGGCCGACCATCCGGAGCGTGTTCGGCGGTATCCCTCGGACATGACGGACGCGGAGTGGGCCGTGGTCCGGCCGCTGCTGCCGGTGCCGGGCTGGCTGCGAGGTCGGGGCGGGCAGCCGGAGGCGTACTGCCACCGGGCGATGCTGGACGCGATCCGCTATCTGGTCGACAACGGGATCAAGTGGCGGGCCATGCCGGCCGACTTCCCGCCGTGGGACCGGGTCTATGCGTTCTTCCGCCGCTGGCGCGACCACGCGCTGGTCAGAGAGTTCCACGACCGGCTGCGCGGCCGGGTCCGCGAGGAGTCGGGGCGAGATGCGGAACCGACGGCCGGCGTGATCGACTCGCAGTCCGTCAAGGCGGACGCCGTCGTCGGCGCCGACAGCCGCGGCTTCGACGGCGGCAAGCTGATCAACGGCCGCAAACGGCACGTGGTGGTCGACACCCTCGGCCTGCTGCTGGGCGTGATGGTCACCGCGGCGGACATCGGCGACCGCGCCGCCGCGAAGGTGCTGCTTGAGCGGGTGACCGACGCTCACCACCGGCTGGAACTCGTCTGGGCCGACGGCGGCTACACCGGCAGCCTCGTCAAGCACTGCCTGGCCGCGCTCGCGCTGGTCCTGGCGATCGTCAAGCGGAGCGACGACATGCGCGGCTTCGTGGTGCTGCCCAAGCGGTGGATCGTCGAGCGGCTCTTCGCCCACCTGATGCGAAGCCGCCGTCTGGTGCGTGACTTCGAACGATCCATTAGCAGCGCCGAGGCGATGATCTACTGGTCGATGACCATGATCATGACCCGCCGCCTGGCCCGCTCACGCTCCGCGCGAGGGTGAACCGGCCCGGTGCCGACTCGGCCAGCCAGCCCCGCGCGACCAGGCGTTTCGCCTTCGACCGCAGCCCCTCCACCTTGGCAGGCACCACGTCCAGGCCGAACGCAGTGGCCATCTCCTGACAGGTCAGCGGCCCTTGACCGAGACGGCCCCGATCCTCGATCGCGGCCAGGATGCGCTGGTAGTCCACCGACAGTGCCGTCCCGGCCAGCCCCTCGCGCCACATCGGAACCTGCGACCTCGCCTTCACCACCAGAGGTGCAGACGCCTCCACCTCGGTTCCCGTCACAACACCCTCCGGCACGTCAATGGCGCCCACGCCGGCTGAGTCACCGCCCGGCGCGGACAGCACCGCACCGACACGCTCGCGGGCGATCGTCCACTCCGACCACTCCTGCTCGGCCACCGCGAGCTCGGCCTGGATGCGGTCCGCTGCCTCACGCAGCCCGTCCACACGACGACGAGCGGCAAGCTCGTGCTGTTCCAGCAGTCCGACAACCGACGGCATCCACGGCCTCCACGAGAGCGACGAAACGACACCCCATCACTCCCACACCGACGCCGCCCCTACCCCTGACCAGCGAAAACACAGTCGTCAGACTCGGAAAGACAACAGCGTCTTAGCCGCGACGGCCCCCCTGGTGCGGTGGAGCCATGCGGCTGAAGAGGCGAAGAGAGCTATCGGGGCGGCCGGCGAGCAGGCTCTGCTCCAGCTGTTGCGTGACGGAGGTGTGCCGAACGTCAGACATGTGGCAGCTGAGTCTGATGCATACGGTTACGACATAGAGGCTGTCCGGTCCGGGGCTGAGCGGGCGCACATCGAGGTCAAGTCGACCACTGACCCGACCCGCCTGGTGATCCACTTCACGCGCCAGGAGTACGAGGTGATGACGACCGACGCGGAATGGTGCCTGGCCGCTGTTCTCGTCGGCGGTGACGGGAACGCGCTGTGTGTCGCCACAGTCGACCGGGACTGGCTTGGTTCAGCGGTTCCGCAGGACCGGGCGAAGTGCGGGCGATGGGAGTCGGCCCGGCTTGAGGTCCCGGTTCACGCCATCACGCAGGGGCTGGCTACGAGGACATGGCGGGTGCTGGCTGACCATCTGCTGCCAGGCTCTCCGGTCTGGGCCCTTCAGCCGTCACAACTGATTTCCGCCTGAGCCACGACGAGGGCGTTAACGACTGGGCCTGAAACGTCGCCGCCGAGTTCGCCGAGGCAGCGCCCCGCCCAGACTTGAGGCGTGGCGCTGCCGTCTGTTGTCGACGTGCGGCAAGTCGTCACTCTGTCGGCCATCAGCTATCGAATCCAGCCAACGGTGAGCGGGGTGCGGGTAGGCTCTGCTGAGGCCTCCGGGCGGAGTGAACCCTCTGGGACGGACGTCAGCGGGGATCTGGGCGCCAGGCCTGGCGGAGTGGGCGCGGGCGAGAACCCGCCGGGATGCCAAACTTGTCTTTTTGTCAATGAACCGTACGAAGAGGAGCCAATGCCGATGGGCCTCCAGGCGCACCAGGAGGATCTGATGGGTCCCAGCGATGACGTGCTGACCTCAATCGAGATCTGCGCGGGGGCCGGAGGACAGGCCATCGGTCTCCATGAGGCTGGCTTTAAGCATCTGGCGCTCGTGGAGATTGACCCGCATGCCGCCAAGACCCTCCGGGAGAACATCAAAAGCCTGGATGCTTGGAGCTGGGAGCGGGAATACTGCGACGTAATCGCAGGTGACGTGAATGACTTCCGTGCCATTCCGGAGAGCCCGGATCAGGAATCACACGTGAAGAAGGCGCAAAAGTATCTGGGGAAGCCTCTTTCGAGGCGCGATCTCAGTCTTCTTGCTGGCGGCGTTCCGTGCCCCCCTTTCTCGCACGCTGGAAAGCAGCTGGGAAAGGATGACGAGCGCGATCTGTTTCCTCGTATTCTGGAACTCGCCGACGAACTCCGTCCAGAAGCGGTGATGATTGAAAATGTCCGCGGCATTAAAGATGTAAAATTTGAAGAATATCGCAAATATATTGAGGCTCGTCTCCAGGGGGGGTGGGCCAAGCATCCTGCGACTGGCATTGAGGAAGACTTCAAGGGGCTTGGCTACGAAGTCTGCGAGTGGGAAGTGCTGGAGGCCAGTGATTTTGGTGTGCCCCAGTTGCGGCCCAGGGCCGTCCTGGTGGCCATCCGCAAGGATGTACTAGGTGATCTTAAGTTTGTGTGGCCCACTGCCACGGGGAGCCCCAAGAGCGTTTTTCGTGCGCTAGAAGAGTCCATGGAGCTCAGGTATGACCCATATCTGAAAATGGGTGGCGACGTAGCGCGCTTGGCGAGGGAGTGTCTCGGTAAGTGGAAGACGGAAGCGAAGAAGGCTGAGAACAGAAAAGACTTCGGTATTGCTCCCACCCTCGTCGGTGGTTCCAAGAAACATGGAGGAGCCGACCTAGGGCCGAGCCGCGCTAAAGCCGCCTGGAGTCTTCTGGGTGTTTCAGGGGTCGGCGTTGCCAACTCTCATGAAGTAGGTGTGCGGAAGAAAAGCCAGGATAGGGATCTCTTCAGGGAATCCGGTCCCATGCTCACCGTAGAGCAAGCCGCAATTATCCAGGGGTTCCCGGACAACTGGAAATTCTCTGGCGGCAAGACCGCGCAGTACCGACAGGTCGGAAACGCGTTTCCGCCGCCCGTCGCAGCCGCAGTGGGCAAGGCGATCGCGGACGTGCTGCTCGCTGCCCGCGAACGTGACAGGCGCAAGCCTGGACCCGCAGAAGTGCTACCCGGCCAAGCCGGGCCTGCGCTCGCGGACCGTGCTGACGATCGTAGCCGCGCACGCGTCTGAACTCTGGTGCTCCCAGAACCGCAGGACCAGCCAGCCAGCCTCAGTGAGACGTTTGTCGGTATCGCGGTCCCGTGCCATGTTCCGTGCCACTTTGTCTGACCAGTAGCCCGGGTTGGTCTTGGGCGCGACGTAGTGCTCAGGGCAGCCATGCCAGTAGCAGCCGTCGACGAACACAGCCACCTTCGCCGGACGGAAGACCAGGTCTGCCGTCCGGCGAAGGTCTGGCAATGGTCTGGCTGCGACACGGTAGCGAAGGCCGTTCGCGTGCACGAGCCGGCGAATGAGCCTCTCCGGCTGTGTGTCGCGGCTGCGAATGGCCTGCATGTTCCTTCTGCGCGCCGCAGACGAGGCCCACGAGCCGTCTGGCGGCGTCCAGTCTGCGGGCTCAGGCACCAAGGTCACTCCAGAATTTTCGTCACTGCACTTCAATAGTGGCTTCACCGAGGCGGGACGAGTCGACTGCCCGGAAGCGAACGTAGGGTACCGATTCCCTGTCGCGCTGGTCGCCGGGATGAATGCTGCTGCCAGCACGACCTTGGCCGGATCGATACTGCTGCCGGACACGAGGCCTGCGGCATCCCCAGGGCGATCCGTGCGAGGGCGAGGTGGCCTTCCGGGCTGCGGGTGCTGTTCCAGCCGCCCGCCTGGACGAGCCGGTTGTTCCGGTAGATGTAGAAGCCTTGGCGTTCTGCGAGCGGACCGATCCCGCGGTAGCTCACCAGGGGTGACTTCGGAGACCAGATATGTGCGGTGAGGGCGACACCGCCGACGCCCTCGACCGGTGCCTTGCAGGTACGGGGGAAGCCTGCTCGGCCGGGCACCCGGTAGCCGAACGGGTCGATCGGTTCGACGCCCCCGTGGTCCAGCTCCTCCGTTGTCCGCACGTCCTCCACGACGATGTCTATGCTGAAGTCCTCGCGGGCGAGGAATCGGTGGAGGCAGAGGCCGAGGTGGGTCTCCCAGTGGGAGATCTTGCCTTGCCATTCGATGAGACCGTCGTATCGGTCGACGAGTTCCTGGCAGTAGCCGGGGTCCACGATGTCGCAGGTGAAATCTACTTGGGCGCGTGATGTCCGCCAGCGACGGCCTGTGGACGGGCTGCGCTTGGTGCGACTGATCACCGTCAGCGAATCGGCGTGCGAGAGGGATGCGGCCTTGAGGCCGGAACCGAAGTGGCCGAGGGCGGACTCGTCGTACCCTTCGCGGCCGCCGACCGTCATAGCTGTGCCCAGGGCGTCGTCGATGGAGTTGTCGACCAGGTTGGCTATGGCCGCCTCGAAGCAGTACCCCTGATGGGTCAGTGATTCGAGATACCGGGCGGGAGCCGCTTGGTCCCGGTGGTCGGTACCTCGAACTGCCAGTCGGCAGAGTGCTGATAGGGCGGCATGAAGGGTCCTCCCGCACGCAGAGCTGAGACCTGTGTGGGGGAGGTGCGGCCCTGGAGACGAATATTCTGGATGTGATGATATTGCAAAGATAGAAAGTAAAGCGCGCGGATCCGTCGTTCACTGATGGCCCCGGGCAACACCGGCATCCGCGCCCGACCGGTTCACCGCGACCGCCTTGAAGAACGTGTAGTGGAAGGTCCCGTGGGTCAGGGCCGTGCGGTGCAGGTCCGTGATGCCCTGGTCCCAGTCGGGCTCGGTCATGAGGTTGGCGGCCAGGGCCTCGTCCCGGACCGCTTCGATCATGGCGATGAACGTGTTGCGGGTGAAGCCGTCGACCAGGGTGGGGCGGGTCTGGTCGGCGTACACCGTGCGGGGGCGGACCATGATGTCGTCGTATCCGGCGCGAGCCAGCAGCGGGTGTAATCGCCGGCCGATCAGGGCGTCTCCGCCGGCGGCCGACTGGAGTTGGACCTGGCAGTCGATCACTGCTCGGGCCAGGGCGCTGGCGGGGTGGAAGAGTGCGGAGCCGTGGTCACCCTCGACCACGGTGATGGTGCCTTCGGGGCGTAGTACGCGACGTAGTACGGCCAGGGCGCGGTCGGGGTCCGGCAGGTGTTCCAGGACGAAGCAGACGAAGACGTGGTCGAACTCCGCGGGGGCGAAGGGGAGGTCGAACAGGTCGGCGTGGTGCCACTCCACGTCCGCCCCCGGTGCGTGGTCCGCGACCCGGGCGCGGGCCTGTGAGAGGGATTCGGCGGAGTGGTCGACCGCGGTGATCCGGGCCTCCGGGGCGGCCTGGGCCAGGTGGACCGTCTGGGCGCCGACCCCGCAGCCGATCTCCAGCACCCGGCTGCCGGGGGGATAGGCCGTGCCCGCGTGCAGGAGCGCCGCCAGGGTGTCCGCCTGGTCGCCGAGCCGGGCCGCCTCGCGGTCGGAGTACCCGTGGACGTAGTCGGGTGTCGTCATCGCCTCAGGTGATGCCATTGCCCCATTCTTACGGCAACGCTGCGGCGATTTCGGTGGATCAGCAGGTCCGGTAAGGCTGTTCGGTCGATACCTGCGTCATCCGTGTCCGTCGCGTCAACTCGCTGTTAACGCTTGGTAGTTGACAGTTCCCGTAGGTACGCCAGGCCCCGCTTCCCGCTCAGCGGTACCTCCTCGCCCGTCGGGACGAAGCCCGTCCGGGTCAGTACCGCGCGGGAGGCCGTGTTCGTGAGGGCGGCCGACGCGCGGAGTGAGGTCAGGGCGTACGTCGTCGCGCTCAGCTCGAAGATCTGGTGTACCGCCGCCGTGGCCAGGCCGCGGCCCGTCGCGCTCTCCGCCAGGCGGAAGCCCAGGTCCGCGGCGCCGTCCGCCAGGTTGAAGCGGCCCAGTACCTCGCCGCTGTCCTCGGCCACCAGGAGGTGGAAGTGGCAGCTGCCGGCCGCCTGCTCGGTGAGGAGGGCCTCGTGGCGGGCGGCGAAGCCGGTGAAATAGCCGTCGCCGCGGTCCGGCACCGTCGCCGCGAAGAACGCGCGGTTGGCCCGCTCGAACGCGAGGAGGGCCGGGGCGTGGTCGGCGCGCAGCCGCTGGAGTTCGGGCATGGCCGGACCGTACCCAGTCGGTGCGCGCCGCGGCATCCGGATATCGACGCGATCGTGCTGCTGCCTCCGGGGCCCGCCTCCTACAGCGCGCCCCCGTGGCAGTCGCGGTACGACCGGCCCGTGCCGCACCAGCAGGCCGCGCTCCTCGCCGGGGGCCACGGGACCGCGCGGCCCCGGGCCGCCAGGGTGGTGGCGTACTGGGGGAGCAGATCCGGGTCGGCGGGGGAGGCGGCCTCCGAGGCGGCGAACGCCTCGTACGAAGGGACCGTGCCCGTCACGATGCCGAGGTTCGGGGTGCCCGTCGCGTGGAGGTCGCGCAGGGCCGATTCCAGGCGGGCCAGGTGGTCCGGGTGGGAGGCGTACTCGCTGCCGAGGCTCGGGTACGCGGTGAGGAGCTCGTCCAGTTCGGCCTGCGGCCAGTGCAGCACCGCCACCGGGAAGGGGCGGGAGAGCGCGGTGCGGTAGGTGCCGAGCTCGGCGCGCAGGCGGGTGATCTCGGCGCGCAGCTCGCCCGGGTCGGAGGAGCCCAGGGCCCACAGGCGCTTCGGGTCGTGGAGCTCGTCCAGTGGGACGGCCGCCGTGTGCAGGGTGTCGGCCAGCTCGTCCCAGGCGTCGTGCCGGACGCCCATCAGCCGGCGGACCCGGTGCCGGCCGGTCAGCAACGACTGGGTGGCGTACGGGACTTCCTCGCCCGGCGCGATGAGCAGGGTGAGGGCCGTGGAGAAGTAGTCGTGGGCCGACTCCAGCTCGTCGTGGGCCTCCAGGGTCTCCGCCGCGATCTCCCAGGGAGCCGCCTCCAGCGGGCCCGCCGCGCGGATACCGTCGATGATCGCGCGGGCCTCGGCCTCGTGGCCGTACTCCCACAGGTTGGCGGCGTTGAGCGCCTTGACCAGGTGCGGGTGCTCGGTGCCGGGAGCGCTGAGCAGTTCGTCGTAGAGCGCCGTGGCGCGGGCGCGCTCTCCGGCGAGCTCCAGATGGGCAGCGGCCTGGAGGAGCAGCGGCTCGTGGTCCTCCGGGTACCGTGCCGCGGTGCGCAGCAGGCGCTCGGCTTCGGTGATGTGATCGGCAGGCGTGTCGGGGCGCATGAACCACACCGTACTGCGGTAGAGCCGCGGGGCGGAGAGTTGTTCGGGCTCTGGAGAGTTACGGGGCCTGGCCCTATCGTGCGGGCCGTGGTCAAGCGGATACCTGTGGTGGTGCAGCGGAACTCGCGGGGGCGGCGGGCCGCTGTGCGCGGGCTGTGGACGAGCGCCGAGGTGGTGGTGACCCTCGGCGTCGTCCTGCTGCTGCTCGTCGCCCATCAGCTGTGGTGGACCAACCGGCAGGCCCGCGCCGGCGCCGCGCACACCGTGCAGGCCCTCCAGCGGGACTGGGAGGAGCCGTCGCCCGAGCCCTCGCCGTCGGCGGTGCCGGAGAAGCCCGCGGAAGACAGTCCCGCCGTGTCCACGGGGGAGGGGAAGGCCGAGGCGGGCGGCGCGGCTCCGGCCACCGCTGCCGCGCCCCGCCGGTCCCAGGCCTACGCCGTCATCCGCATCCCGCGCATCGGGCTCACCGCCCCCGTCGCCCAGGGCATCAGCAGGAGCGGCGTCCTCGACAAGGGGTACGTCGGCCACTACCCGGGCACCGCGCAGCCCGGCGCCCCCGGGAACTTCGCGCTCGCCGCCCACCGCAACACCCACGGTGAACCGTTCCGCTACATCAACCGGCTGCGCCGGGGCGACCGCGTCACCGTGGAGACCCGGGACGCCGTCTACACGTACACCGTCGACAAGACCCTCCCGCAGACCGGCGCCGGGGACGGCGGGGTGGTGGCCGCCGTGCCGCGCAGCAACGTGAAGCCGTACGTCGGGTACCGGGCGGCCGGGTCCTATGTGACGTTGACGACGTGCACGCCCGAGTTCACCTCCCGCTACCGGCTGGTGGTGTGGGGGAAGCTGACGGATGTGCGGGGGAGGTAGAGGGGACACCGGCCGACAGGCCCTAGGGTCTCTGACGTGCTGAGACGACGTCCGCAGTTGCTGTGGTTGCTGGTTCCCTACGTGCTCTACCTGGGGGCGCTGCCGTTCGTGAACCGGGTCCGTCCCGTCGTTCTCGGGCTGCCGTTCCTCTTCTTCTGGCTGCTCGGGGCGACCGTGCTGACCCCCGTCGCCGTCTGGCTGACCCGGCGGGGGGACCGCCGGTGAACGCCGCCGTCGCGACCTCCGTCTTCGGGGTCTTCATGGTCGCCACCGTGGCCCTCGGACTGTTCGCCGTGCGCGGGCGGCGCGGGGCGAAGCGCGGCGGGCTCGCCGAGTGGTCGGTGGGCGGGCGCAGCCTCGGGACCGTCTTCATCTGGGTGCTCATGGCCGGTGAGGGCTACACCAGCTTCAGCTACCTGGGTGCCGCCGGCTGGGGTTACAACTACGGGGCCCCGGTGCTCTACGTGGTGGCTTACATGTCCTGCGGTTACGCCGTCGGCTACGTCGTCGGGCCGATGCTCTGGGCGTACGCGCGCGAGCACGGACTCGTCGGGATCACCGACATGGTGGCCCACCGCTTCGGCCGGCCCTGGCTCGGGGCGCTCACCGCCGTCCTCGCGACCGTCTTCCTGCTTCCGTACATCCAGCTCCAGATCACCGGCATGGGCGTGGTCGTCTCGACGATCTCCTACGGCGCCATCAGCCTGAACTGGGCCTACTTCATCGCCTTCGCCGTCACCACCGGCTTCGTCGTCGTCAGCGGGCTGCGCGGCAGCGCGTGGGTGTCCGTGCTGAAGGACGTCATGGTGATCGTCACGCTCGGCTTCCTCGCCGTTTACGTGCCGATGCACTACTTCGACGGGTACGGGCCCTTCCTCGACCGGCTCGTCACCGAGAAGAGCGAGTGGCTGACCTTCCCCGGGCACGGGGACAGCGGGATGGGGCAGGCCTGGTTCATCACCACCTCGTTCCTCAACTCGCTCACCGTCGTGATCTTCCCGACGACCGTCGCCGGCTACCTCGGCGCCAAGAACGCCGACGTGCTGCGGCGCAACGCCATGTGGCTGCCCGCCTACAACGTGCTGCTGTTCGTGCCGATGCTGCTGGGCATGGCGGCCCTGTTCGTCGTCCCGGGGCTGGTCGGGGCCGAATCCAACCTGGCCCTCTTCAAGCTCGTCGTGGACTCGCTGCCGGCCTGGTCCGTCGGGGTCATCGGCGTCGCCGCCGCCCTGTCGTCGATCGTGCCCATGGCCGTCTTCATGCTGGTCATCGGCACGATGTGGGGACGCAGCGTGCTCTCCCTCGTACCGCGCTGGAAGCAGCGGCAAAAGGGCGCGGCCCAGGCCGTCGTCGTCATCGCGGGGAGCCTGGCCCTGCTGCTCACGTACACCGCGCCGAACACCCTCGTACGGCTCTCGCTGATCTCGTACGAGGGGATGGCACAGCTGCTCCCCATGGTGTTGCTGGCGCTGATGTGGCGGCGGCTGACGCTGCTCGGGGCGATGAGCGGGCTGGTCGTCGGGGTGGGAGTGGTGTGCGGGTTCGTCTTCACGAAGAACGATCCGGTGTGGGGTGTGAACGCCGGGATCATCGCGCTCGGCGCCAATCTGGCCGTCGCGCTGGCCGTGACGTACGCGGGTCCGCGCGAGCGCGACGAACGGCCGGACGAGGACGTACTGGCGCGCGACGAGATCGAGGACCGCGCAGCGGACCTGGGGGCGGGCGAGGCCCATCGTGTATAACGGTCAAAGGTTGAAGTGCCGCTTTACGCTGCGGCCGCAGGAGCGCGAGAGGGGGAGGGGCGATGGACGCACGCGCCATGAACCGCTTGCGCGGTGGCCTCGCCCGGCTGCTCCGCCCCGCCGGGCTGCTGCTCTTCTTCCTCACCGAGGTCCTGCTCGCGGAGGGCGGCAGCCTCTCCGCCGCCGTCGCGCTCGCCGCCACCGCGGCCGCCGGTACCGCACTCGTCGCCTGCTCGGTCATCAGCGCCCGCTGCGCCGCCCCGGTGCCCCGCACCCGGGTCCGTACCGCCATGCGCGACCGGGAGAAACGCACCGCGTTCCTCCCGCAACGAGACCCCGACGCCAAGGGGCGCCGGCGCCCCCGAGCCCCCGGCCGTGTCCTCCTGACGGCCGCGTAGGGCTCCCGCTCTCCTCCCTCCTTCGTCCAGGTGCGTACGCCGTGCGCGCGGGCGCCCCGCGCGGATCGTCATGCCGAAGCTGATTCACAGCTGATCCACTTCCCGGCACGACGAGACCCCCGGAGGGCTCATCCATGTCCGCCTTCATGTCCGCGTTCGCCAGCCTGGTCGGCGCCTTCGCCGATCTGCTGCACCCCTTCTTCCAGACCGCGTCCACCGCCGCCGCGATCGTGCTGTTCACCGCGCTCGTACGGCTCGCCGTGCACCCCCTGTCGCGGGCCGCGGCGCGCGGGCAGCGAGCCCAGCGCCGGCTCCAGCCGCAGATCGCCGAACTCCGCAAGAAGCACAAGAAGAACCCCGAGCGGATGCAGAAGGCGATCATGGAGCTGCACAAGGAGGAGAAGGTCTCGCCGCTCTCCGGCTGCCTGCCCAGCCTGCTCCAGATGCCTGCCTTCTTCCTGCTCTACCACCTCTTCTCCAGCCAGAAGATCGGCGGCGACGCCAACCAGCTCCTCGGCCACCAGCTCTTCGGCGCCCCGCTGGGCGAGCGCTGGCACGACGCGCTCGCGAACGGCGGGGTGTTCGGCGCCCACGGACTCGTGTACCTGGGACTGTTCGTGATCGTCGCCGCCGTCGCCACGTTCAACTACGGCCGGACGAAGCGGCAGATGGCGGCCAACCCCACCACCCCGGCCACCGGGCCCGACGGACAGCCGGTACCGGGCATGGGCGCCATGACGAAGGTGATGCCGCTGATGTCCTTCTTCACCCTCTTCACCGTCGCCTTCGTGCCGTTGGCCGCCGCGCTGCACGTCGTCACCAGCACCACCTGGACCGCGATCGAGCGGGCCTATCTGTACCGCGACATGCCTGCCGCCGGTGCCGCCATGGCCACCGCGGCGTAGTCGCGGACACGAGTGCGCCGGTCGAGTGCGCCGGTCCAGTGTGTGAACAGGGTCTTGCGGAGTGATCGGATGTCTTGGAGGATCGGACAAGCCTGCGATGGCCGCAACCCATCCGACGGGCCCGATCTCGACCAAGGGGAGACAGACCGTTGAAGCTGCTTCGTGTAGGTACGGCAGGCGCGGAACGACCGGCACTGCTGGATGAGGACGGCACCCTGCGTGACCTGTCGGGAGTCGTCACCGACATCGACAGCGCGCTGCTCGCCGACGAGGACGCGCTGGCCCGGGTCCGGGCGGCCGCGGCCGCGCCCGGCGAGCTGCCGGTGCTCGATGCCGAGGGGCTGCGGGTGGGTCCGCCGCTCGCCCGGATCGGCAAGATCGTGTGCATCGGGCTGAACTACCACGACCACGCCACGGAGACCGGCGCACAGATACCGGCGGAGCCGATCCTGTTCTTCAAGGCGCCGGACACCGTCGTCGGTCCCGAGGACACGGTGCTGGTGCCGCGCGGCAGCGTGAAGACCGACTGGGAGGTCGAGCTCGCGGTCGTCATCGGCCGCACCGCCCGGTACCTGGACTCCGCCGAGGAGGGCCTCGCCCACGTCGCCGGGTACGCGGTCGCGCACGACGTCTCCGAGCGCGAGTACCAGATCGAGCGCGGCGGCACCTGGGACAAGGGCAAGAACTGCGAGACGTTCAACCCGCTGGGCCCGTGGCTGGTGACGGCCGACGAGGTGGCCGACCCGCAGGCGCTGCCGCTGAAGCTCTGGGTCAACGGTGAGCTGAAGCAGGACGGCACGACGGCCGAGCAGATCTTCCCGGTCGGTGAGGTGGTGCGCTACCTGAGCCACTTCATGACGCTGTATCCGGGCGACGTGATCAACACCGGTACGCCGGCCGGGGTGGCCATGGGGCAGCCGGAGCCCAAGCCGTATCTTCGGGCGGGGGATGTCGTGGAGCTGGAGATCGCAGGGCTGGGGCGGCAGCGGCAGGAGCTGAAGGGGGCGTAGGCCGCGAGGCGGGGCGGGCTCTGGGGCCGGGTGCGTCCGGGGGCCGCTCTGTCCTCAAGCGCCGGACGGGCTTGGTTCTGCCGGGCTCGGCTTGATTGTGCCGGATGAGCTTGGTTGTGCCGGATGGTTTTGATGGGCCCCGACTGGCTCGTCTAAAGATCGGAGGGGTGGAGGCTGCCGGCGGCCAGCCCCCACCCCTCCGGGCGGTCAGCCGCTGATCGTTGTCACGAACTGTTCCAGGGCCTCGACCACCAGCGCGTGGTCCTCCGCCTGGGGCAGGCCGGAGACCGCGACCGAGCCGATGACGCCCGCGCCCTCGACCGAGATCGGGAACGAGCCGCCGTGCGCGGCGTACGTGCCCGGGTTCAGCCGCGAGGCCTCGTCGAACGTCGTCCCCTTGGCCCGGAACCGGGTTCCGACCAGGTAGGAGCTCTCTCCGTAGCGCTCGACGACCCTGCGCTTGCGGTCGATCCAGGCGTCGTTGTCCGCGCTCGAACCCGGCAGCGCGGCGTGGAACAGCTGCTGCGCGCCGCGCCGGATGCCGATCGCGACCGGTGCGTGGCGTTCCCGGGCCAGGGCGACGAGCAGGCCGCCGAGCGCGTACGCGTCGTCGTAGCCGAAATGCGGGAGCGTCAGCCTGCGCTCCTGCGCGATCAGCTCGGAGATGGTCGGAGCTGTGGGGTTCATGCGGGCTGCTCCTCTGTGCCGGGGGTGGTGGCGGTGGCGGGAGTCGTGGGCAGGGTGACCGTGACGCCCTCGCGGGCCGAGCGGCGGGCGGCCTCCAGGACGTCCAGCGCCGCGGTGGCCTGGAGCGCGGTCACCGGATTCTCGCCCTTTCCGCGCAGCGCGTCGGTGACCGCCGCGTAGTACGCGGGATAGTCGCCCGGCAGCGTACGGACCGGGTCGCCGCCGCCCGTGAGCGGGGACTCGCCGGAGCCGAGCCGGCCCCACAGCTCCTCGGCCTCCTCGCCCCACGGCTCGTCCGCCGACGGGCGGGCCCCCTCGCGCAGGGCCGCCTCCTGGGGGTCGAGGCCGTACTTCACATAGCCGGCGGTGGAACCGAGCACCCGAAAACGCGGGCCGAGCTGCGCCGTCGTCGCGCTGACGTACAGGTGCGAGCGGACCCCGTTCGCATGGGTGATCGCCACGAACGTGTCGTCGTCGGCCGCCGCACCCGGGCGGCGCACGTCCGACTCCGCGTACACCCGCACCGCCGGGCCGAACAGGACCAGCGCCTGGTCGACGACGTGGCTGCCCAGGTCGAACAGCAGCCCGCCGATCTCCTGCGGGTCGCCCGACTCGCGCCAGCCGCCCTTCGGCTGCGGCCGCCACCGCTCGAAGCGGGACTCGAAGCGCTGCACCTCGCCCAGCGCACCGTCCGCGAGCAGCGAGCGCAGGGTGAGGAAGTCGTTGTCCCAGCGGCGGTTCTGGAAGACCGAGAGCAGCACCCCGTGCTCCTCGGCCAGGGCCGCCAGCTCCCGCGCCTGCGCGGCCGAACCGGCGATCGGCTTGTCCACGACCACCGGCAGACCGGCCCTGATCGCGGCGGCGGCGATCGGGACGTGCGTCTTGTTCGGTGACGCGATCACGATCAGGTCGAGCTCGTCGGCCCGCTGCCACAGCTCGTCCGGCGAGGCGGCGAACCGTACACCGGGGAATTCGGCGCGGGCCTGCTCCCGCCGTTCCTCGTTGGACGTGACGACCGTGTCCAGGACGAGGCCGTCGGTCGCGGCGATCAGCGGGGCGTGGAAGACGGAACCCGCCAGGCCGTAGCCGACGAGTCCGACGCGCAGGTGGGTCCCGGACGTGCCGGAGGTCTCGTGAGTCGCGTGGGCAGTCATGCGTTCCACTTTGGCCACGCTGTTGCCAAAGTGCAAGCGGCAGCGACAATGGGTCCGTGAACAGGAGTAATAGCGGCGCCAACCTGCCGACGCTGCGCGGCCACAACGCGGCGCTCGTGCTGGACCTGCTGCGAGTCGCGGGCGAGCGCGGGATCAGCCGGCTCGAACTGGCCGAGCGGACGGGGCTCACCCCGCAGGCCGTCAGCAAGATCACCGCACGGCTGCGGGCCGAGGGGCTGGCCACGGAGGCGGGCCACCGCGCCTCCACGGGCGGCAAGCCCCGGACCGTGCTGCGGCTGGTGCCGGACGCCGGTCACGCGGTGGGGCTGCACCTGGACCGCGACGGGCTGACCGTGGTGCTCGTCGACCTCGCGGGCACCGTGGTCACGAGCCGTACGGCTCCGCTGGACTTCGGCGCCCCGGCCGACGAGGTGGTCGCGGCGGCCGCCGGGGCGGTGGCGGAGGTGCGCAGGGACGGCGCCCGGCCGGTGCTCGGCGTGGGCGCGGCGGTGCCGGGGCCGCTCGACCACCGGGACGGGGTGCTGCACCGCGTCACCGGATTCCCGCAGTGGGACGGCTACCGGCTCGGAGACGCGCTCACCGCACGGACCGGGCTGCCCGTCGTCATCGACAAGGACACCAACGCCGCCGCCCTCGGGCTCGCCCTCCAGGCGCCTGGCCCGGCCGACTTCGCCTACCTCCACCTCGGGACCGGGCTCGGCGCGGGGCTGGTCCTCGGCGGGGCGCTGCACCGGGGTGCCCGTACCGGAGCCGGTGAGTTCGGCCATCAGACCGTCCAGCTGGACGGTCCGAGGTGCGGCTGCGGCGGGCGCGGCTGCATCGAGGCGCTCTGCCTGGCGGCGGTCGCCCGCGGCGATGTGGCCGAGGCCGCGCGGGTGCTCGGCACCGGCGCCGCGAACCTGGTCGCGCTGCTCGACATCGACCGGGTGGTGCTGGGCGGCCGCACCGTCGCGGCAGGGCCCGAGGCGTACGTACGAGGCGTGCGCGCGGTGCTCGACGAGCGGGCCCGGCGCGGAGGCGGCGTGGGCGGGGCGCCGGTACCGGACGTCACCGCGGGCGGGGGCGACCGGCCGGTGGCCGAGGGGGCGGCGCAACTGGTTCTGGCCCCGCTGTTCGGCCGCGTCGGCGGCAGCCACGTGGAGCGGGACGGGTGAGAGGACCCGAAGGGGGCGGGGACCCGAACGGGACGGTGAGGGGCCCCGAACGGGGGCGGAGCCGGCGCGGCTCGGCTGATCGAGGGGTTCCGCGCCACCGGCCTGGCGGCCGCCCGGCATGTCTGCGCGCGGGCGCCCCGGGCGGCGTGGCAGCGTCGCGGGTCCATACCGGTGGACTCCGGGTCCGGGGCGAGCCGACCGTTTCCGCGAGCAGCGAAGGCCGCCCTCATGTCCCCCACACCGCCCCCGCCCGCCACACCCCCGGAGCACCCCGCGCCGCCGCCCCCGTCCGCGCCCACCGGGCGGCCCCGGCACGGGCTGGTGCTCGGGCTGGCCGCGGCCAGTGTCGTCCCCGCCGTCGTGCTCGGCGGGGCGGCGAACGCGTCCGCGGCGCCGCAGCGCAATCCGGCGGCGACCCCTGCCACACCGCTGCCCCCGGCTCTGGCGGCCTCGGCCTCGGCCTCTGGGCCGGCCCCGGCGTCGGTTCCGGCCGCTCCCGTAGCCGGCGCACCGGCCGCGGTCACCGCAGTCACCGCTGTCACCGCGGTCACAGGTGCCGCTGCCGAGCAGCAGCCCGCCTGCGGGGATCCGGAGGCGGCCGACTTCCCGATCGACACCCGGATCCACGGCGGCCCGGACACCTACGCGTCCGGCGGTGGCTACGGCACCTGGTTCCTGGACCTGACCAACACCACGTCCCGGGCCTGCCGCTCCATCCACCCGGTCCTGGTCCTCACCGACGAGGACCGCGGGCTGACTGCGGACCAGATCCAGCTGAAGTTCTCCGAGCGCGCCCATCCGGACGTGGAACACCGCGTCACCTGGGAGACGACCGACCGGGACGAGCACATCGGCGTCTTCGGCGGCCCCGGCGACGACGCCTTCGAGGGCTTCACCGTGCCCGCCGGCCGCACCGTCACCGTCCAGGTCCGGCTCGCGTTCACCTCCGACACCAGCCCCGGCCATATCACCGCCAACGCCGCGATCGTCCAGCGCAAGCACCCGGCGGGCGGCAGGAGCGACAACGGCGCGGGCGACAGCGGTACCGCACCGCAGGGCAGCGACGGGGAGTGGGTCGGCGAGTCGGAGGACTACGTGTTCACCGTGGTCGAGGACGGCGGCGGGGCGGGCGTGGACCGCGACGGGACCGGCCGGGACAACGACGGTACCGGCGAAGTCGGCAAGGGCCACGAGACCGGGGGCACCGGCCGGGAGAGCGACGGTACGGCCGAGGAGCCCGGCCGCCTCCCCGACGGCGCCCGGCCCAGCCCGCGCCCCAGCGGCGCCGCCACCGGCACCCCGCGCCCCGTCGCACCCGGCCGGGACCCGGCAGGAGTGCCGGAGCTGGCCAGGACCGGTATCCCCGTGACGCTGCCCCGGCCGGCCCTCACCGTCTCCGGATTCCTGATCGGCGGCGGAGCGATGGTGGCCTGGTCGCGCCGGACGCGCCGCGCCCGCCCCTGACGTCCCACCGCTGGCGTCCCGCCCCTGACGTCCCACCGCTGACTTCCGGCCGCCGAGTGCCGGAGCGTCCACCGGTGTTCATGTCCGTCTGCCACCATCGGGGCCGTGGACTACCCGCACGACCAGACACCTGGCGCACCGATCCGCTCCGGCATCCCGGAGCACGGCCGTATTCCCAAGTACTACGCCGTGAAGGCCCATGTCTCCGCCCTCATCGAGGAGTTGGGTGAGGGCGGCATGCTCCCGCCGGAGCGCGATCTCGCCCTGCGCTACGCGGTGTCGCGCGAGACCGTGCGCCAGGCGCTGCGTGAACTGCTCCTGGAGGGGCGCCTCGCCCGGCAGGGCCGAGGCACGGTGGTCGCCGGCCCCAAGCTGGAGCAGCCGCTCTCCCTCGCCGGCTACACGGAGGGCGTACGCCGGCAGGGCCGCACCCCGGGGCGCCATCTCATCGGACTGGAACGCTTCCCCTGCCCCGAGGCGCTCGCCGCCGAGATCGGGGCGGAGCGCGGGGAGCCGGTCTGGCACCTGGAGCGGGTGCTGCTCGCCGACGACGACCGGGTCGGGCTGGAGAGCACGTACGTCAGCGTTGCCCGGGTGCCGGACCTGGCCGAGAAGTTCGACCCCGACTCGTCGTTCTACGCCTATCTCCACGACCGGCTCGGGATCTCCTTCGGTGACGCGGACGAGCGGATCGAGACCGTACTCGCCACCCCGCGCGAGGCGCTGCTCATCGGTACGCCGCTCGCGCTGCCCATGCTGCTGATCCACCGGGTCTCGCGGGACGCGGGCGGGCGGCCGCTGGAGCGGGTACGGACCCTGTTCCGGGGCGACCGGTTCTCCTTCACCGCCCACCTGAGCGGACGCGGCTGACCCGTAACGCGGCGCGAGCGGACGGCAGATCGACTCACTCCGATAACGGGAACGTAACGGGTCCAGGCCAAGTTTGGGGCTCGGTTCACCCTCCCGTTGCCGTACCGATCCGTACGGGTCACCCGTCCCGAGGAGCGTTGCCGTCGTGAGAGTCATCGTCGTAGGAGCCGGCGTGGTGGGAACCATGCACGCCTGGCACGCAGTCAACCGCGGCCACGAGGTCGTACAGATCGAGCGCGAGAGCGAGGCACGCGGGGCGTCACTCCGCAATTTCGGACAGATATGGGTCAGCGGCCGGGCCGGCGGCGAGGAGCTGGAGACCGCGCTCCGCGCCCGTGAGCTGTGGGAGTCCATCGGGGAGCGGGTGCCGGACCTGGGCTTCCGCGCCTGCGGCTCGCTCACCCCGCTGCGTACCGAACGGGGGACCGCCGTGGCGGAGGCGGCCGTCGCCCGCCCCGACGCGGCGGCCCGCGGCTACAAGCTGCTCACCGCCGCGGAGGCCCGCGCGGTCAACCCGGCCCTGCGCGGCGGCTTCCGCGCCGCCCTGTGGTGCGAGCGGGACGCGGCCGTGGAACCGCGCATCGCCCAGCTCGCCCTGAAGCGGGAGCTGCTGGCCTCCGGCCGGTACAGCTACCTCGGGGGCCGCGAGATGCGCGAGGTGGTCGGCACGCGTCCGTCCGCGACGACCACGGCGACGTGCACACGGGCGGCGCCGTCGTCCTGGCCACCGGCGCCTGGCTCGGCGGGCTCGTCCGTGAACTGGCCGGCCCCGATCTGCCGGTGCGCCGGGTCCGCCTCCAGATGATGCAGACCGACGCGCTCGGGGAGAAGCTCACCACGTCCGTCGCGGACGCCGACAGCTTCCGCTACTACCCCGCCTACCGGGGCGAGGCGCTCGACGCCCTCAACGCCGGACAGCCCCAGGCCGCCACCGCCGCGGAGCACCGGATGCAGCTCCTGATGGTGCAGCGCCGCGACGGCGGACTGACCATCGGTGACACCCACGAGTACGAGCACCCCTTCGCCTTCGACACCGTCGAGGAGCCGTACGAGCACCTCACCGCGGTCGTCGAGTCCTTCCTGGGCCGCCCGCTGCCGCGCATCCGCCACCGCTGGGCCGGGGTCTACGCCCAGTGCACCGACACCGGCCGCGTCGTCCACCGCCAGCAGGTGCGGGACGGCGTCTGGCTCGTCACCGGACCGGGCGGACGCGGCATGACCTGCTCACCCGCCATCGCAGAAACGACCGCCAACGAACTGGGCTGGTGAAGAAGCTGACCACCGACACCGCACTGAATCTGATCGTCCTCGACATGGCGGGCACCACCGTCGCCGACGGCGGCCTCGTCGAGCGGGCCTTCTCCGCCGCCGCCGGACACCTCGGCGTACGGCCCGGCTCGGACGACCACGCCGAGAAGCTCGACTACGTCCGCGCCACCATGGGTGAGTCCAAGATCACCGTTTTCCGGCACCTCTTCGGTGAGGAGGCCCTCGCCCAGCAGGCCAACGCCGCCTTCGAGAAGGCGTACGGGGAGCTGGTCGACGGCGGCCTCATCGCCCCCGTCCCCGGCGCCCCCGAGGCCATCGAGCGGCTCCGGACCGAGGGCCGCACCGCTCGATCCTGTCCACCGGATTCGCCCGCACCACCCAGGACGCGATCCTCACCGCGCTCGGCTGGCAGGACCTCGTCGAGCTGACCCTCTGCCCCGCCGACGCGGGCGGCCGGGGCCGCCCCTACCCGGACATGGTCCTCGCCGCGCTCCTGCGCACCGGGGCGGTGGACGACGTCCGCCGCACCGTCGTCGCGGGGGACACCTCGTACGACATGCTCAGCGGCGTGCGCTCCGGGGCCGGGATCGTCGCGAGTGTCCTCACCGGCGCCCACGACAAGGACCGGCTCATCCGCAGCGCCGCCACCCAGGTGCTGGGCTCCGTGGCCGAACTGCCGGACCTGATCGCGCGGGCCGAGGCATGACGGGCGGGGCCACGGCCGTCCGCAGCGGCATCAGGTTCGACCGGGTCAGCGTCGCGTACGGCGGGAACACCGTCCTGGACGGCCTCGACCTCACCGTCGAACCTGGCGAGGTCATGGCCCTGCTCGGGCCCTCCGGATCCGGCAGGACGACCGCCCTGCGCGCCGTCGCCGGATTCGTCCGGCCGGCCTCCGGGCGGGTGTACATCGGTGACCGCGACGTCACCGCCCTGCCGCCGCACAAGCGCGGCATCGGCATGGTCGTCCAGAGCTACGCCCTCTTCCCGCACCTGCGGGTCCAGGACAACGTCGCCTTCGGCCTGAAGGCCCAGAAGGCCGACAGGTCCGAGGTCCCGGACCGGGGCGCGGAGGCGCTCGAACTCGTCGGCATGGCCGGGTACGCCCGCCGCTACCCGCGCGAACTCTCCGGCGGCCAGCAGCAGCGCGTCGCCATCGCCCGCGCCATCCGCCCCGGCGTCCTGCTGCTCGACGAACCGCTCTCCGCGCTCGACGCCCAGCTGCGCTCCGGGATGCTCACCGAACTGGCCCGGCTGCACCGGGAACTGCCCGTCGCGAAGACCGGCGACACCGTGGACTTCGCCGGGCACGCACTCGCCGTACCCACCGGCGAGGTGGCCGAGGGCGTCACCGCCACACTCTGCGTCCGGCCGCACCTGGTCGGGCTCGGCGCCGGGCCCAACGCGCTGACCGGCACGATCTCCGAGGTCCAGTGGCGCGGCTCCACCCACCGGCTGTACGTCGATGTCGGCGGGCACCGGATCAAGGCGGATGTCCGGGAGCTGCGGGAGACGCCTGCGCTGGGCAACGCGGTGACGCTGCACTTCGCGGCGCAGGACGCGGTGCTGCTGCCTGCGGGGGCGGGGGACGCTCATGGGTAGCGCCGGCGCACCGACCACGTCGCGGCGCCCCGCACCGGGGGTTGTGCCCACCCATCCCCAAGATCTCGGCTCCGCTCGATCAGGGGAGGCCCCACCCGCCCCAGCGGAACAGATGCGCACAAAGGCGCGGAGAGGCTGGAACGCCTGGGCCGTACCCCCCGTCGCCGTGCTCGCCGTCGTGTTCCTCTGTCCGCTTCTCCTCGTCGTCCGGCAGTCCTTCAGCCCCGACGAGGGGGGTACCTCCTTCGCCCCGTACACCGAGGTCTTCGCCTCCGCCTCCTTCCGCTCGGCGCTCACCACCACCGTGTGGCTCGCGGCCGGTGCGACCGTCGGGTGTCTCGTCCTCGGCTTCGTCCTCGCCATGGTCATCGCCTTCGTACCGTTCCCCGGCGGCAAGGCCGTCGCCCGGTTCGTCGACGTCTTCCTCTCCTTCCCGTCCTTCCTGATCACGCTCGCCCTGCTGTTCGTCTACGGCAACTCCGGCATGGCCAACGGCCTCTGGACCGGGGCCACCGGTGCGGCAGAGGGGCCCTTCCACTTCCTCACCACACCGTGGGGCGTACTCCTGGCCGAGATCACCTACTTCACCCCGTTCGTGATGCGCCCGCTGCTCGCCGCCTTCTCCCAGCTCGACACCGCGCAACTGGAGGTGGCGTCCTCGCTGGGCGCCGGGCCCGCCCGGATCGTGCGGCAGGTGATCCTCCCCGAGGCGCTCCCGGCGCTCGCGGCGGGCGGCAGCCTCGTCCTGGTGATGTGCCTCAACGAGTTCGGCATCGTGCTGTTCACCGGCGCGAAGGGCGTCACCACCCTGCCGATGCTCGTCTACAGCAAGGCGATCCTGGAGTCCGACTACCCGGCCGCCTGCGTCGTGGCCGTCGTCAACATCGTGATCTCCGTCGGCCTCTACAGCTTGTACCGGGTGGTGAGCCGCCGTGCTGGTGCATAGCCGTACCGGGAAGTGGGCCACCTGGGCCGTGTTCCTGCTGCTGTTCGTCCTCGCCGCCTCGTTCGCCACGAACTGGTCCGGCGCGCTCCCCTCGGGGCCGACGCTGAAGCACTACGACGCGGCGACCGCGGGGGACTCCCTCCAGGCGCTCACCACGAGCCTGGTCACGGCCGTCACCGCCAGCCTCCTCGCGCTGCTCGTCGGCTCCTGGGCGGCGCTCGCCGCGGCCTCGCTGGGGCGGCGCGGGAAACGGTTCCTCGACGCGCTGTTCATGCTGCCCGTGGCCGTGCCGTCGGTCGTCGTCGGGCTCGCCGTGCTCGTCGCGCTCAGTCAGCCGCCGGTGCTGCTCAACGGGACGCGCTGGATCGTGATCCTCGCGCACACCGTTCTTGTCACGGCGTTCGCCCATTCGTCGGTTTCGGCCGCGACAGTACGTCTCGACCCGATGTACGAACAGGCCGCTGCCAGCCTCGGCGCCCGGCCCGCGTGATGGCGACGACGCTGCTCGTGCTGTTCGCGGTCTCCCGCATCCGCACCAGGGCCTCGTACCGCTGACCTCCCCCGCTCCGACACGTTTTCCAGGAGATACGGATCCCATGCGCAAGAACCACCTCAGGCCCATAGCCGCTGTCACCGGCGCGCTCGCCCTCGCCGCCTCGCTGTCCGCCTGCGGCGGCTCATCCGCCGCCTCCGACGCGAAGGCCGTCACCGTCTACAGCGCCGACGGCCTCAAGGGCGAGAACGGCGACGGCTGGTACGACAAGGTCTTCAAGGACTTCGAGAAGAAGACCGGCATCAAGGTCAAGTACGTGGAGGGCGGCTCCGGCGAGATGGTGCAGCGCGCCGTCCCCGAGAAGACCAACACCCAGGCCGACGTGCTGATCACCCTCCCGCCGTTCATCCAGCAGGCCGACTCCAAGGGCCTCCTCCAGGCGTACGAACCGGCCGGCTCCGAGCACGTGGCGAGCGCCGACAAGGCGTCCGACGCCAAGTGGACCTCGGTCGTCAACAACTACTCCGGCTTCATCCACAACACGAAGGAGCTGAAGACCCCGCCCGCCACCTGGGAGGAGCTGCTCGACCGCCTCCACCGGCAAGCTCGCGCCCAAGGTCGACAAGGGCGAACTCCTCGCCGCCAACGGTGACGTCCAGATGAACTACGCCCAGTCCAAGGACATGCCGAACCTCGGCATCTGGTCCGCGAAGGCCGGTGCCAAGCCCACCACCTTCGCCCTGCCGTACGCGGCGGGCCTCGTCGCCAAGGCCCCGCACAGCGCCAACGGCAAGAAGCTGCTCGACTTCATGCTCGCCGAGCAGGCCCAGCAGGACGTCAGCGCGGTCGGCGGCGGCTTCGCGGCCCGCGAGGACATCGAGGCGGGCGACCCCAACGCGGTCGCGCTGAAGAAGCTGATGACCGGGGTCGAGGTCTTCGAGCCGGACTGGGCGGACATCGCGGCCAACCTCGACTCCGACGTGGACGCCTGGAAGTCGGCCACCGGCAGCTGACCGTTGCCGGACCATTCACCGCAGGGGTCCGGACCTCCGGCGGATCATCGCGACAGGATAACGGGTCTAGGTCAAAGTTCAACTCCTCTTCGAAAAGCGGGGAGTTGAACGGGTCTTCCGTGTGCCCCCACCACTCCGACGGAGGATCTCGTGACCTCAGGTATGTCCCGCCGCACACTCCTCATGAGCGCGGCCGCCCTCGCCGCCGCCGCACCGCTCGCCGCCGCGGGCGTCGCCGGTGCGGCCGCCGCCCGTACCCCCAAGGTCCTGGTCATCGGCCTGGACGGCGCCCTGCTGAACAGAATCAAGGACGCCGACGCGCCCCACCTCGACGCGCTGGTGGCCGCCGGACTCACCTCCGTCAGCCCGCTCTACGCGGACCCGATGGCCCCGACCCTGTCCGGCCCCGGCTGGTCCACGATCATCACGGGCGTCTGGCCCGACAAGCACCACGTCAAGAACAACGAGTTCAGCGGCAACGCCTTCGCCGAGTACCCGGACTTCCTCACCCGGATCGAGACGGCGAAGCCCGCGCTCTCGACGTACGCCGTGGCCTCCTGGAACCCGGTCACCGACACGATCTTCTCCGCGAAGGTCGACACCCGGGTCTCCACCCCGGACGCCGAGTACGACACCGGCACCACCAGCCGGGCCGCCGCGGAACTGGCCAATGGCAACCGGGACGCGGTCTTCGTCCACCTCGACAACGTCGACCACGCGGGCCACAGCTACGGCGCCGCCAGCAGCCAGTACCTGGACGCGATCCACGGCGTCGACACCCAGGTCGGCCAGCTGGTCGCGGCGGTGAAGGGCCGGGCCGCCTACGGCTCGGAGGACTGGCTCATCATGATCACCGCCGACCACGGGCACACCGACGCGGGCGGCCACGGCGGGGCCAGCGCCGCCGAGCGGCAGACCTTCCTCATCGCGACCGGCGGTGGCATCACCGCGGGCTCGACCCGGTACGACATCAAGATGCCGGACGTCGCGGTCTCCGCCCTCGCCCACCTCGGCATAGCCGTCGACCCGGCCTGGGACCTGGACGGGCGCCCGCTCCAGCAGCCCACGCCCGACGCCTTCGACGCGCTGCGCCCGAAGCTCCAGACCCGGGTGGACGAGACGGGCACCGGAGCCGCGGTCCTCGGCTTCACCCACACCCCGCCCGCCGGATGGACCATCGACAACAGCGCGACGGGCACCGGCGGCGTCACCGAATGGCGCGGCTGGACCTTCACCACCGACGAGTTCTGGACCGCCGCCGAGCGCGGCCAGTGGCGCGAGACCAACGTCCGGGCCCGGAACGTCTTCGCGGTCGCGGACGGCGACGAATGGGTCGACAAGAGCTACACGGGCACCTTCGACTCCACCCTGATCAGCCCCGCCTGGCCGGTCACCGGCGGCCGCACCGCGACCCTCGCCTACACCACCCACTACCGTCAGGAGGCCCCGCAGAAGGGCGAGGTCCTCGTCTCCTACGACGGCGCCGCACCCGTCTCCGTCAAGACGTACACCTCGGACACCGTCTCCGTGACCGAGTCGATCGCCATCGAGGTCCCGGCCGGAGTCTCCACCGCCCAGGTCCGGTTCCGGTACACCGGGGGCAACAACTGGTTCTGGGCGGTCGACGGTGTGAGCGTCACGTCCGGCTGATCCGGAGCCGCGGCCGGAACGCCCGGACGCGGACCCTCTAAAATCGGGTACGCCGGCGCTGCACAACGCGGTGCCGCCGGCGTCCCGCACCCGGCGTACGGCACATCAGGAGTCCCGCATGGCAGAGCGCAAGCCGATCTCGTCCTGGCTCACCGACATGGACGGAGTCCTCATCCACGAGGGGACCCCGATCCCCGGCGCCGACGCCTTCATCAAGCGGCTGCGGGAGTCCGGGCTGCCCTTCCTGGTCCTCACCAACAACTCCATCTACACCGCGCGCGACCTGCACGCCCGGCTCAACCGGATGGGCCTCGACGTGCCCGTCGAGAACATCTGGACGTCCGCGCTCGCCACCGCCCAGTTCCTGGACGACCAGCGGCCCGGCGGCACGGCGTACGTCATCGGTGAGGCCGGGCTGACCACCGCGCTGCACGACATCGGCTACGTCCTCACCGACCACGAGCCGGACTACGTGGTGCTCGGGGAGACCCGTACGTACTCCTTCGAGGCGCTCACCAAGGCGATCCGGCTGATCAACGGCGGCGCCCGCTTCATCTGCACCAACCCGGACGAGACCGGTCCGTCCGCGGAGGGCCCGCTGCCCGCCACCGGGTCCGTCGCCGCCCTCATCACCAAGGCCACCGGCAGGGCCCCGTACTTCGCGGGCAAGCCCAACCCGCTGATGATGCGGACCGGGCTCAACGCGATCGGCGCCCACTCCGAGTCCAGCGCCATGATCGGGGACCGGATGGACACCGACGTGCTGGCCGGACTGGAGGCGGGCATGCAGACGTTCCTGGTGCTCACCGGGCTCACCACGGTCGAGGACATCGACAAGTACCCGTTCCGGCCGTCCACCGTCGTCGAGTCCATCGCCGACCTCGTGGACTTCGTGGACCTGGGCTGACCGCGGGCGGGGGAGCGGTGCTCCGGCACCGCCTCCCCGCACTCCACCGGCCCAGTGCCGGGCCCCCTGCGGATGCGGAAACGCGCCGCACGCGTGAACCTTCCATAAGGAGGTTCACGATGCGTTCAATACCCCTCACGTTCTGTGCCGCCGCAGCGGCTGTGGCGACCCTGATGCCCGCTTCCGTCGCACTGGCCAACTCCGGCTCCGACCACGACCAGGATTCGCGGTCCCGGGCCACCCTCTCGGTCTCCCCGTCCTCCATCGCACCGGGCGGCGAGGTCGACCTGGAGGTCGGCGGCTGCAAGGGCGAGGAGGCCGAGGGGAACTCCGATGCCTTCGTCTCCGAGGCGCGCTTCTCGCCCGGCGACGACCGGACGCTCTTCGCGGAGGCCCGGATCCGCTCCGGCGCCGAGGCCGGCGACTACGACATCCAGGTGGTGTGCAAGGACGACAAGCACACCAAGGTGTCCGGCGTCGTCACCGTCGTCCACCGCAACCGGCCCATGCCGGTCGCCCCCGTCCGCGCGGGCGGCGGCGGCACCGCCGTGCTCGCGGACCAGAACGCCCACCAGGAGGGCCCCGGCACCGTCCACGCGGTGGTCGGCCTCGCCCTGGCCGCCGTCGCCGCCGTCGCGGTCGCCTTCCGCAGCGCGCGCCGCCGCCGTCCGGCCCTCGACTGACATGTCCTCCGAAGACCGTTCGACGGGGCACGGCAGGCTGCTCACCGGAGTGGCCTGGGCCGTACTCCTGCTGGGCCTGTGGCTCTGGGGCCGGGGCATCACCGACGGCTCCGGCATCGGTTCCGCCCCGACCACCGGGGACGTCGCCGCCGTCGGCCGCCCGCTCGGCGTCCCGCTGCCCCCGGCGCACGAGCCGATCAAGGGCGTGACGCCGAGGAGCGTGGAGATCCCGTCGATCGGCATCAGGGCCCCCGTCGTCTCCCGGGGCCTGGACGCGGACGGCGCGATCGAGCCCCCGTCGTTCGACACGCCCCAGGCGGTCGGCTGGTACGGCAACGGCACAGAGCCCGGCGCCAAGGGCCCGGCCCTGTTCGTCGGCCACGTCGACACCGAGACGAAACCGGCTGTCTTCTACGGGCTCAGCGCGGCCCGCCCCGGCGCCAAGGTCGAGGTGACCCGGACCGACGGCACGGTCGCGGAGTTCACCATCGACGACGTGCAGGTCTTCACCCGGGCCCGCTTCAACGCCCAGAAGGCGTACGGGCCCCGCAAGGACGGCCGGGCCGAGCTCCGGCTGATCACCTGCGGCGGAACGTACGACCGCGCCTCGCACTCGTACACCGCCAACGTGGTCGTCTCCGCCTACCTGACCGGCGAGGAGTCGGCGGAGAAGGCGGCGGAGAAGGCCGAGAAGGGCGCGGAGCCGGCGTAGCCCGGCCAGCGGTGCATGTCCCGCGGTACACGGCCCGGCCGGCCGCCCGGGTTCTCCGGGCGCCGGCCGGGCCGGTCCTCGACCGCGGGGCGCGGGCCGCGGGAGTGGCCCGGCGCGGACACGGGAGGTCGTTGGCGTCCGGCCCGCCGCACGCACACTGTAGGACGCCGAACCCGCCCCGAACAGTTGAGTTATGACGGAACGTCGATAACCAGTCACGCTCCGCGCCCGGTCGAGTCGGGCAGAGCGTGGTGAACCCGCCGTAACGGCTCTCCGGGGAAGTGGTGAGGGGCCGGGCCGCTCCCGGGCGCTGTGCCAGGATGGGCGGCGATGCGACAGTGCACCGCCGTCGCACCCGAGGGGGAGTGGATGTACGGCAGCCACAACGGCCGGTTCGGTATGCGGGGAGCGGGTGCGGCCGTGCTCGGCGCGGCGCTGCTGCTCGCCGGATGTTCCTCCTCCGGTGACGGCGACGGTGACGGCGGGCAGGGCTCCGGTGCGGGGAAGAACCCCGCGGCCATCGGCCAGCAGCCCAAGGGCACGGACCCGTACTGGGTCAACCCCGACGGGAATGCCGCCCGGCAGGTCGCCCGGTACACCGAGGACGGCAACAGCGGGGACGCCGGCCTGGTCCGCAGGATCGCGCGGCAGCCGGTCGGTGAGTGGATCGGGCCGGACAGCCCGGAGGCCGAGGCGAAGGGCTTCACGGAGGCCGCGCAGAAGGCCGGCCGGGAGGCGCTGCTGGTCCTCTACAACATCCCGCACCGGGACTGCGGACAGTTCTCCAAGGGCGGCGCCGCCGACGGCAACGCGTACCGGAGCTGGCTGGAGGGCGTCGCCAAGGGCATCGGTGACCGGGGCGCCACGGTGATCCTGGAGCCGGACGCGGTGCTGCACCTGGTCGACGGGTGCACCCCGCAGGAGTTCCACGAGGAGCGCTACGACCTGCTCAAAGGCGCGGTGGAGCGGCTGAAGAAGCTGCCCGGCACCAAGGTCTACCTGGACGCGGGCAACGCGGGCTGGCACACGCCCGACGCGCTCTTCCAGCCCCTGCGGCAGGCGGGCATCGACGCGGCCGACGGGTTCGCGGTGAACGTCTCGAACTTCCGGACCACCGAGGTCAGCAAGGACTTCGGCAAGCGGCTGTCCGCGAAGGTGGGCGGCAAGCCGTTCGTCATCGACACCAGCCGCAACGGCAACGGCCCGTACACCGGCGGCGATCCCGCGAAGAGTTGGTGCAACCCGCCGGGCCGGGCCCTCGGCGAGACGCCGACGACGTCCACGGGTGACGAACTGGTCGACGCCTACCTCTGGATCAAGCGCCCGGGGGAGTCCGACGGCGACTGCCGGGGCGGCCCGAAGGCCGGCGACTGGTGGCCCGAGTACGCGCTGGGCCTGGCCCGCGGCACCGGATAGGCGAGATCCTGCCCGGTGCCGGGAGTCATGTGATGACAGGCCCTACGGCACCTCGACCCACGTTCCCTCGGACGGGGTGCCCTTGCTGTCGGTGACGAAGAGCATGTACCAGCCCGACGGCACCAGCGCGCGGTTCTCCGGCACGGTCACCGAGATCCCGCCGTCCGTCTTCTTCAGGTCCAGCGCCACGGAGCGCTGGTCCGTGTCCGTGACATGGGTGACCGCGCTCGGCCGCATCAGCTTCGCGGACTTGATGTCCTCGGCCTGGTTGGTGGTGAACACCGCCGTGCCGCCGCGCCTGATCTCCTTCGGTCCGGCGGTCAGTTCGGGCCGCGAGTCGCGGTACAGGTACGGCGGGGTGTAGATCTCGATGCGCTGCTCGAAGACGCCTGGCCGGGTGTTCGCCTTGTCGGAGTAGAGCGAGTCGGAGCCGAAGATCATCACCCGGCCGTCGGGCAGCAGCACCGAGCCCGAGTGGTAGTTGCGGCCCACCGCCGGGTCCGCGACCCGCTCGTAGGTGTCCGTCTTCGCGTCGTACAGCCGGGCCTGCAGGATGTTGGAGCCGCCGCGGCCCCGGTAGTCGTTGGAGCCGCCGGTGACCAGCAGGGAGTCGTCGGGGAGCAGGGAGGCGCTGGGGTAGCGGGTGCCCTCGTCCAGGGAGGCGCCGTCCTTGAACTTCGGGTCCGCGTCCTGGAGGTCGACCAGCCGGGACTTCTCACTGGACTTGTCGGACTCCCCGACGCCGCCGCCGCCGATCACCATGAACTTCTCGTCCTGGGCCGGAGGCAGCCGCACGGTCGCCGAGGTCTCCATCTTGTCCGGGTCGCTCAGCCCGGGGATCTTGGTGAACTTGTTCGTCGCCAGGTCCCAGACACCGGGTGCGCGGCCGACGTCGGCGGGGCCGTAGCCCGCGTTCGAGCCGGAGTAGAAGAGCTTGCCGTCGTTGAGGAGGAAGACCGCGGGATAGGTGGGGAACTTCCGGACGATGCCGGTGTACTTCCACTTCTTGGTCTTGGGATCGTAGACCTCGTCCTTGCCGGGCACGATCTGCCCGATCTCGTCCAGGCCGGAGAGGGCCAGGACCTTGCCGTCCTTGAGGGTGGTGAGCGTCGGGTACCAGCGGGCCTCGTTCATCGGGTCGACGGTGATGTACTTCTCCGCCACCGGATCGAACTCGAAGGCCTCCCGGATGCCCTGGAAGTCCTTTTTGTCGAGGGCGAGCTTCTGGGCGATCCCGTACACGTTGCGGGTGTCGGAGCCGGACAGCCCGGCTATCCGGTAGTTGTCCTCGGTGCCCGTCTCGTACTTCGTACCGGACTTCTGCGCCTCGACGTAGATCCGGCCGAGTCCGGGGTCGTTGCGCAGGAACGCGCCGGTGTTCTTGTCGAAGACCTTCTTGGCCTTCTCCACCAGCACCGGGTCCTTGGTGACGAAGGTCCTGCCGTTGGTCTTGCCGGTGAATCTGGTGCCCGCCGGAAGCGTGATCGGCTTGTCCGGGTCCTCGTTGTGGACGATCATCAGGCCGCCGGCCTTGGTGACGTCGCCCTTGAGCTTCTCGTACTGCTTCGTGCCGCCGGCTATGAGCAGCTTGCCGTCGGGCAGCTGGGTGTGACCGGCGCAGAACATGTCCTTGGGCGTGGGGATGTTCTTGAACCCGTTGGTCTTCGGGTCCCACAGCACGGAGCGGAAGCTCTTCGCGTCGAAGTTCTTCTGGTTGTTGCCGGAGCCCGCGACGAGCAGCACCTTGCCGGTGTGCAGCAGCGCCGCGTGAATCGTGTTGATCTTGAACTCGGACGGGATGTCCAGGAAGTCCCAGTGGCCGTTGGCGGCCTTGTAGCCGGCCTGGTTGATCTTGTAGTCGTGGTAGCGCTCGGTGCTGAAGCGGTACAGCCACGGCCCGTTCGCTCCCGCGAGCGCGAGGACGACCGCCGTACTGATCGCCATGCGGCGGGTACGGCGGCTCGGACGGTACTTCATGGTTTACGTCCCCCAAGGGCGATCTGCATGGTCTGTTCGTTCCCGGCCCAGTGGGGCTGCTCCTGCTGGGTGCCGGCGGGCGGGCCGCTCGGTGGCGGTGGTCCCGCGCGCCGCTTCTTCTTCTCCGCCCGCACGGTGTACCGCCAGCCGAAGACCGGCGCGGCGGTGATCAGCAGCGCCAGGGCGGCCCAGGTGAGCATCGCGGGATGGCTGTGGCCGAGGACGAAGGACGCCACGATCGAGCCGGCGAAGACCAGGATGAAGAAGAGATGGATGCGGAAGGTCCCGAAGAGGGTGTCCGGGCTGGAGGAGTCGCCCTTGGGCGTGACCACGAAGGAGCTCTTGCGGCGCAGCACGGCGTCCATCAGCGAGCGGGCGTAGACCGGCGCGGAGAGCGCGGACATCATCATGCCGGCCAGTCCGCCGGAGCCCTCGGGCTCGTGCGGCGAGACGTTGTGCCGGCGGTTCCAGATGTACAGGCCGATCTGGAGCGCGGAGGCGTTGCCGTACAGCATCATCCAGACCGTCGGGTCGATCTGCACACCAGAGGCGCCCATGCCCAGGAACAGCGCGCAACTGAGGGCCGCCAGGATCCAGTTCATGGCGGACATCGGGTAGAAGATGATCATCATGGTGTAGTTGAAGAGCTTGCCCGCGGGCAGCGAGAAGAAGCCCTTCCAGTACTGCTTGAGGATCGTCTCGTACGTCCCGCGCGACCAGCGCAGCTGCTGGGTGAAGAAGTCCGTCCACGCGGTCGGGCCCTCGCCCACGGCCAGTACGTCCGGGGTGTACACCGAGCGCCACTTGCGGCCGGTGTGCGGATTGCGGGCGCGGTGCATCTCGAAGCCGGTCGCCATGTCCTCGGTGATCGAGTCGTACAGGCCGCCGATCTGCTTGAGGGCCGAGATTCGTACCGCGTTGCTGGTGCCGACGAACATCGGGGCGCCGTAGCGGTTGCCCGCGCGCTGGATCAGCGCGTGGAAGAGGAACTGCTGCGATTCGGCGGCCTTGGTGACGAAGGTGTCGTAGTTGCCGTACACCTGCGGGCCGATGACGAAGCCGACGTCCGGGTCGCGGAAGTAGCCGAGCATCCGCTCCAGGTAGTTGGGCATGGGGACGTGGTCGGTGTCGACCGAGGCGAAGTAGTCGTACGTGTCGCCGTGCGCGTCGAGCCAGGCGTTGTAGTTGCCGTGCTTGGTCTTCGCGCGGTGCGGGCCCTTGGCCTGGTTCCAGTGCGCCACGCCCTTGCGGGAGAAGTGGTGCACCCCGAGCCGCCGACAGACCTCCTTGACGGCCGGGTCGTCGCCCTCGTCGAGCAGCCAGACGTGCATCAGTCCGCGGTGGCGGATGCGGACGGCGGCCTCCAGGGTCTTCGTCACCATCTCCAGGGGCTCCTTGCCCGGGACGAAGGAGGTGAGGAAGGCGACCCTGGTGCCGGTCTCCGGCACGACCGGCACCGGATCGCGCGCGACCAGCGTGGCGTGCGCGTTGGAGAGGACGTTCATGGTGCGGAAGAGTTCGATCAGACCGATCGAGACCAGCATCACGACGTCGAGGACCAGCAGCGTGTCGTTCTTGAGGTTCGGGTCGCGCTGGGTCCAGTGCTCGGGCTGCATCAGCCAGGCGAAGAGGCCGAGCGAGACGAGCGGGGCGGCGCCGAGCAGGAGCGCCGCGCGGATGCGGTGCGGCTCCTGGGAGAGGAGCGAGCGGTACTTCACGGTGTACGGCTTGGCCGGATCGGGCTGGGTCAGTGGCCCGGCGAGCCGGCTGTAGTGCTCGTAGTCGTAGCGTGGCAGCGCCTTCTGCGGACGCCGGCGGCGGCCCCCGGTCCGGAGCTGCGGGGGTATCCGAAGCTGCGTGGTCCGGGAAGGGTCGTCGTTGTTCTGCCGGTCGCCTGGCGGCGTCGACGTCATGGGTCATCCCCCTGCGCGCAGGCTGGCTGCGTGGTCGGTCGGTCCTTTCGCCTGCCGCGTGCCCCCCTGGAACGCGACCGACGGCTCAGTGTCGGGCACTCTTCCAGAGACATGGAACGGTGCCCTTCCGGTTGCATGATGCCTGTTCGGCATTTGCTCATGTGCGAGGCCCCCACCCCACATTGCGCACAACCGGAACATCCCCCTCTGGTGGCTCCAACTGCTCGGGCCGCCGGTGTGGTTGGTGCCGACGACTCTCGGACAGGTTGGCCGACCTGGGCCGCGATCGCAAGGGTGAAACAGGATATTAACCGCTCATACGCACGATTTGGGGGACCCGTGCGACGGGAGGGTGCGGGGGCGTGAGTCGAGGCGAGCGGGGCGCCCGCGAAGGCGCCCGTGTCTGCGGGTGACCAGCCGATTACTGTGCGTCGGGCATGGGCAGACTGTGCGTGAGTAAAGAATTCGCTGTGCGACACCTGTGTGAGACGCCGGGGGCGGGCCGTGGGGTGGGTCGGAGAACAGTCAAGGCCCCCTCGCGCGTGGCGAGGGGGCCTTGACTATGCGTGCGCCGCCAGGGACTCGAACCCCGGACCCGCTGATTAAGAGTCAGCTGCTCTAACCAACTGAGCTAGCGGCGCCTGCTGACCTGGAGAACTCTACCCGATCCGGAACGGTGGTCCCGACCATTTCCGGCCCGGCCCGGCCTGTCGGATGGTCGTTTTTTCTCTTCTATCCGTCAAAATGCGATATGTCAGGAGAGTTGAGACACTGACGCCCGTACAGATGCTCCCAAAGATCTTGACAACTGCGGAGGGAATCGCATGACTGTGCCGGCCTTCGAGGAGTACGTACCCGCCATCGACTGCACCTGTGCGGGGTGTGCCGTACGACGGCGAACCGCAGCGGCGGCACTGCCGACGCGGCAGGGAGGGCATCCGGCCGCGCACGGCGCGCGGCGCGCGCTGGTGCTGGTCACCGCCGCCGGGGTGGTGCTGAGCGCCGGTCTGGCGGAGGCGGCGACGGCGGCGGTCGACCCCGCCCCGGTGACCGATCCGGCCCTGCCGGGCGACTCGGCCTCGCCGGGCGGTCCGGAGCCGGGGACCGGCCCGGTTCCGGCCGCCGGTGCCGGACCGGCGGGGCAGGCCGAGCCGGCGGACGCGGCCGATCCGTCCGACCTCGGACCGGAGAGTCCGCAGGGCGGGCCGGGTCCGCTGCAGGGCGCGGGGGCCTCCGGCCCGCCGGCCTCGCAGACGGGCACGCCCGTGCTGCGCACGACCAGCCGGGCCGACATCATCAACCGCGCCAAGAAGTGGATCACCGCGCAGGTCCCCTACGGCATGAGCAAGTACTGGTCGGACGGGTACCGGCAGGACTGCTCCGGCTATGTGTCGATGGCCTGGAACCTGCCTGGCAACGAGTGGACCGGCAGCCTCGCCTCGTACGGGACGCGGATCGCCCGGGAGGATCTCCAGCCCGGCGACATCCTGCTCTTCCACAACCCGGCCGACCCCTCGAAGGGCTCGCACGTCACGGTCTTCGGCGGCTGGACGGACTACACGCACACCCGCTACACGGCGTACGAGCAGACCACGCCGCACACCCGCAAGCAGACGACGCCCATGGCGTACTGGACCAACTCGGGCAGCTACGTCGCCTACCGCTACAAGGGGCTGAGCACCGGGACCGGCGGCAGCGGCTCGACGACGGCGTTCCCGGGGGCCGGGAAATTCGGTCCGGGCGCCAACAACGCCTACGTGACCCAGCTCGGTGAACTGCTCGTCGCACGCGGCGGCAAGCGCTTCTACAAGGTCGGCCCGGGACCCGTCTGGGGCAGCGCCGACCGGCAGGCGACCGAGGCGTTCCAGAAGGCCCAGGGCTGGAAGGGCAAGGAGGCCGACGGCATCCCGGGCCCCGACACCTGGCGCCTGCTGACCGGCGGCACCGGCCGCGCCATCCCCGCCGGCGGAAACAGCGGCCAGGGCGGCTCCACGGCGGTGCCCGCCTTCCCCGGGCGGGGCTATTTCCGGACGGGTCAGTCCAACAGCCATGTCGACAGGCTCGGGAAACAGTTGGTGAAGAAGGGATACGGCAAGTACTACCTGTCGGGCCCCGGCCCCCGGTGGACCGAGGCGGACCGGCGCAATGTCGAGGCCTTCCAGAAGGCCCAGGGCTGGCGGGGTGCGGAGGCCGACGGCTATCCGGGTCCGGAGACCTGGCGGCGACTCTTCGCGTGACACGACGCACATGACGGAGGCGGGAATGCGATCCACGGTGCCGGACAGCTCCGGGAACCAGGAGCACGGGGAGAACGGGAGCCCGGAGAGCCCGGGGTACGGCAAGGAGAGGTACGGGGCGCTCCCGGTGCGGGAGTGGGCCGCACCGGAGCGGGCGCCGGGTCCGGGCGGGCCCTACGACCGGTCGGCGTCGGAGCCGGGGGAGCGGGGGACCGGACCGGTGGCCCGCTCCGGTCCGGACTCCGTGGTCGACCTGGTGCTCGACCTGACGCCGGGCGCGGGCGAATCCGGGGGCTCCGCCTTCGGTACGACCTCCGCCTCGGTGTCGGTTCCGGGCACGGCCGTCGATCCGCCCGTACCTGCGGACGCGGAGGTGCGAGAGGGCGCGGGTGATCCGGGGCGACCGGCCCTGGCGGCGGGCCCGTTCCTCCCCGGGCCGGGGCTCGCCCCGGCCCGCCGGGACCTCGGGCCCTCCCTCTCACTGTCCTTCGGTGACGGTGATGGCGACGACGACGGGGACGGTGACACGGGCGAGATCCGTACCGGGACGCGCACCGAGCTGCGTACCGAGGTACGGGTGGGCACCGGGCGCCATCACTCGGTCATCGCCAACGAGCGCACCGCTTCCATCCCGGTGCACCTGCTCTTCCGCGACGACCCCGAGGTCGCCTCGGACGCCGTCGCACTGCCCGCCACCGTCGTCCGCGGGGCGTCCGGGAGCGAGCGGCCGGCCGGGGTCCGGCGGCCGCCGCTGCCCCGGTCGGGGCAGGTGCGGCCCTCCACCCGGCCCGCGCCGGTTGCGGACCCCCGGCTCAACGAACGGGCGGGGCCCGCGCTGCCCGGCTGGGCGGCCCTGCTCGCCGCCCTCGGCTCACTCGCCGCGGCGGGCGGGGTCCTGTGGTGGGCGGGCGCGCTGCCGGGCGGGGTGCTGTCCCGGTTCGGGCTGGGCCCGCGTCCGTACGACGGCATCGGCCTCGGCGCCTGGGCGGCGCTCGCGCTGTTGCTGACCGGGGTGCTCTTCGCGCTCGGCGGGCTGACCCGAGGCCGGGTCGGCTACGCGTGGGTGCTCACCCTCTTCGGCCAGTACCGGGGCAGCGTGCGGCGCACCGGGCTGATGTGGGTCAGCCCGCTGCTGCTGCGCCGCCGGGTCGATGTCCGGCTGCGGCACTGGCGCAGCGAGCCGCTGCCCGCGGTGGACGCGAACGGCACGGCGCTGCGGGTCGTTGTTCTCGTCGTGTGGCGGGTCGAGGACACCGTGCGGGCGACGCTGGGCATCGAGGACCACGAGGAGTACCTGCGGGAGCAGGTGGAGGCGGCGATGGCCCGGGTCCTCTCGCAACTGCCCGCCGACGCCTTCCACGAGGACGCCCACACCCTGCGCAACGCCGAGGCCGTGGGCGACGCGCTGACCCGGATGCTGAAGGCGGACTGCGAGCCGGTCGGCATCGAGGTGTACTCGGCGCAGCCGACCGGGATCGAGTACGCCCCGGAGGTGGCCGCGGCCATGCAGCGGCGCCGGATCGCGGCCATCGACGCCAAACACCGCGACAGCGTGCTGACTTCGGTGGTGGACGCGGTCGACGACACCGTCAGCCGGCTGACCGCCCGGGGGCTCGTGGAGCTCGACGACTACGAACGGAAGTCACTGGTGAAGGACTTGACCGTGGCCTTCTACACCGGACGCGGTGGTGGGGACAGCGTCTGAAACGGCCCGGGAGACCGGTGTCAGGTAAACCGGAATCCAGCTCACATTGGTCTGGACATGTTCATGATCCGTCAATAATCTAGGACTTGGTCTAGACCGCACGATCCGCGCGCAGCAGTGCTCATGGAACCTCCCCCACGTACTCCGAGGAGCGTCAGCAATGCGTAAGAAGACAAGTGCGGCCCTGGTGGGCCTGGCGGTGGCGGGCGTCTCGATGTTCGCGACCAGCAGCGCCAGCAGCCACGGCTACACCGACAACCCCATCAGCCGTCAGAAGCTGTGTGCCAACGGCACGGTGACCGGCTGCGGCAACATCCAGTGGGAGCCGCAGAGCGTGGAGGGCCCCAAGGGCTTCCCGGCGGCCGGCCCCGCCGACGGTGCGATCTGTTCCGGCGGTCACGGTGAGTTCGCGCAGCTCGACGACCCGCGCGGCGGCAACTGGCCCGCCACCCACGTCACCGCGGGCCAGGGCTTCAGCTTCCGCTGGCAGTTCACCGCCCGGCACGCCACCACGGACTTCCGCTACTACATCACCAAGAACGGCTGGGACCCCACCAAGCCGCTCAAGCGGTCCGACCTGGAGGCGCAGCCCTTCATGACGGTGCCGTACAACAACCAGCAGCCCCCCGCCACGCTGACCCAGCAGGGCACCATCCCCACCCAGAAGACCGGGAAGCACATCATCCTGAGCGTCTGGAACATCGCGGACACGGCCAACGCGTTCTACTCGTGTTCCGATGTTCAGTTCTGACGCTTAGTCAGTTACCGTGCGGCGCCATGAGGAGCGCAGGCACCGTCGCGGAGCTCGTACAGCGCCAATGGGGCGACCACCGGCCGGGATTGCGGCACGAGGACACCGTTCTCAGCCACCATCAGGTCGCCTCGGGCGCTGCCGCACGGGCCGCGCTCCTGGCGGATCTGCTGCCGGCGGGCGGCGAACCGCACCTCGGGGTGCTGCTCGACAACACCCCGGAATTCCCGCTGTGGTTGAGCGCGGCGGCCCTGGCCGGGGCCGCCGTCGCCGGCCTCAACCCCACCCGTCGCGGCGCCGAACTGGCCCGCGACATCACGCACACCGAATGCCGGGTGCTGATCACCGAGCGCACCCATCTGCCGCTGCTCGACGGGCTCGAACTGCCCGGCGTCCGGGTCCTGGTCACCGACACCGAGGCGTACGCCGCACTGCTCGCCCCCTACGCCGGGGCCGAGCCCGGTGACACGGTCATCGCCCGCCCCGGGCCCGGAACCCGGATGCTGCTCTACTTCACCTCCGGCTCCACCGGCGCCCCCAAGGCCGCGCTCTGCACCCAGGGCCGCCTCGCCGCGGCCGGTCACTCGCTCGTCGAGCACTTCGGCACCGGCCGCGAGGACGTCCACTACATCTGCATGCCGATGTTCCACGGCAACGCGGTGATCGCCGACTGGGCCCCGGCGCTGGCCGGCGGCGCCGCCGTGGCGCTGCGCCGCCGCTTCTCGGCCTCCGGATTCCTCTCCGACGTACGCGCCCACGGGGCCACCTACTTCACCTACGTCGGCCGTGCCGTGCAGTACCTGCTGGCCACCCCGGAGCGCCCCGACGACCGGGAGCACCCGCTGCGCATCGGCTTCGGCACCGAGGCGGGCGCGGTGGACGCGGCCCGCTTCCGCGAGCGGTTCGGGGTGCGGCTGGTCGAGGGCTACGGCTCCTCTGAGGGCGGCGCCGCGATCCAGCGGACCCCGGACACCCCGCCCGGTGCGATCGGCCGGGCCGCGGACCGCGACGACCTCGCGGTCGTCGACCCCGAGACGGGCCGCGAGCGGGTCGCCGCCGTCTTCGACGAGGGCGGGAAGCTGCTCAACGGCGCCGCCGCGATAGGGGAGCTGGTCAACCGGGGCCGGACCCCGTTCGAGGGCTACTGGCGCAACGAGGAGGCGGACGCCGCCCGGGTGCGCGGCGGCTGGTACTGGACCGGCGACCTCTTCTTCCGCGACCCCGACGGCTTCCTCTACTTCGCGGGCCGCACCGAGGACCGGCTCCGGGTCGACAGCGAGAACCTGGCCGCCGCGATGATCGAGAACATCCTCGCCCGCTGGGCGGACGCGGCCGCCGTCGCGGTCTACGCGGTGCCCGACCCGGTCGCGGGGGACCAGGTCATGGCGGCGCTGGCGCTGCGCGAAGGGGCCGGGTTCGATCCGGCCGCCTTCGCCGCCTTCCTCCGGGACCAGCCCGACCTGGGTACGAAGATGGCACCCCGGTTCGTGCGGATCGTGCCCACGATGCCGGTGACCGCGACGAACAAGGTGCACCGGGCCGGGCTGCGCCTGGAGGGATTCCGGGCCGGGACCGCTGTGTGGTGCCGGGACCGGGAGGGTGCGTACGTACCGTTCGGGGAGGAACAACTGACTGCCCTCACTGCGGAGTTCGAGGAGCACGGCCGGGCCGGTCTGCTGTCACCGGACGCTTGACGGGCCTGGGAGCATCGCCCGCCGCAGCTGGGTCACCGCGAGGACCGCACCCGCCAGCAGGAGCAGCGCCCCGGCCACCGACGCGTAGCTCATGCTGTGTACGAAGGCCTCCCGGCCGAGCGAGATCAGCGAACCGTCACCGGTGGACAGCGCCCCCGGCAGCGTCTTGCGGGCCGCGGCGGGCGCCGAATCCGGCATCTGGGCGGTGTACACCGCGGTCGCCACCGCACCCAGCAGCGCCATCCCCATCGCCCCGCCGAACTCCTGCCCGGTCTCCAGCAGGGAGGCCGCCGAACTCGCTTTCTCCGACGGGCTGGTGGACATCGACATGTCCGATACGAGCGCCATGACGGTCACGATGCCGCTGCTCATCACGGCCGAACCGACGAGCAGCACCCACAGCGAGTCGGTGCCGGACAGGGCCAGGATGCCGAAGCCGGCCGCCGCGATCACGAACCCGGCGCAGACGACCCGGCTCCGCTCGACCCGCTGGGCGACGGCCGTGGCGGTGGGTGCGGCGGCACCGACCGCCAGGGACGGTGCCAGGCTCCACAGTGAGGCCTCCATCGTGCTCATGCCGAGCACCGACTGGAGGTACTGGGTGGTGAAGAAGGCGGAGCCCATCATCGCGAAGGAGGCCAGCGCGTTCAGCCCGATCCCGGCGGCGAAGCCCCGGCCGCGGAACAGCTCCCGGCTGATCATCGCGTCGTCCCGGCTCTGCTGCCGGCGGACGAAGAACCAGCCGACGACGAGCCCGGCGACGATGACCAGGGCGTTGCGCGTGTCCATGCCGTGGGCGGCGGTCTCCTTGACCCCGTAGACGACCGGCAGCACCGAGCCCATCGAGAGCGGCACGCTGAGGAAGTCGAAGCGGCCCGGGTTGGGGTCCTTGAACTCCGGCACCAGCACCGGCACCAGGACCAGCAGCAGCACCATCGCCGGCACGTTGATCAGGAAGACCGAACCCCACCAGAAGTGCTCCAGCATGACGCCGCTGAGCACGGAGCCGAGCGCGATCCCGCCGGCCATGGCGCCGGACCAGATGCCGACGGCCCGGCTGCGCTGGGTCTCGTCGCGGAACATGTTCCGCACCAGGCCCATGGTCGACGGCATCAGCGTCGCACCGCCGATCCCGAGCAGGGCGCGGGCCGCGATGAGCATCTCGGGGCTGGAGGCGTAGGCGGCGCCGACGGAGGCGGCGCTGAAGGCGAGGGCGCCGATCATCAGCAGCTTGCGGCGGCCGATCCGGTCGCCGAGCGAGCCCATCGTGATGAGCAGGCCGGAGAGGGCGAAGGCGTACACATCGAAGATCCAGAGCTGCTGGGTGGCGCTGGGCGCGAGGTCCCGGTCGATGGACGGGATCGCGAAGAAGAGGACGGAGACGTCCATCGAGACCAGGAGGAGGGGGAGCAGCAGGACCACGAAAGCGGTCCACTCCTTGCGGCCGGCGCGCTCGCCGGGGCCCGTGGTGGTGCGCGTGGGAGTTGTCATGCCTGGAAATATACGATCGTGTAAAACAGCTGTCTAGTACGTACGTGTAAAACGCTTGTACAGATCTGCGGGCAGCGCAAAACGCACGAGGCGGTCCCCGTTGAACGGAGACCGCCTCGTGCGTTGTCTGTGCGCCGCCAGGGACTCGAACCCCGGACCCGCTGATTAAGAGTCAGCTGCTCTAACCAACTGAGCTAGCGGCGCCTGCTGACTCGAAAATAATACCTGGTCCTCAGGGGTGCGAATGACAACCCCCGGCGGACCCGGCCGCGGGCCCGCCCTAGAGGGCGAGTGACAGCAGTACCGGGGCCGCGCGCCGGTTCAGCGTGTCCGCCGCCTCGCGCAGCCGGTGCGCGTCCTCGACGGGCAGTGAGAGTGCCAGGCATCCCGCCGACGCCCCGGCGGTCAGCGGCACCGCCGCGCACACCGTGCCGACCGCGTACTCCTGGAGGTCGAGCACCGGGACCGTCGCCGGCTGGCTGTCCAGCTTGGAGAAGAGGACCTGCTCGCTCGTGATCGTCCGCGACGTCAGCCGGGCGGTCTTGTGCCGGGAGATGTGGTCGCGGCGGCCGTTCTGGTCCAGCTGGGTCAGCAGGCACTTGCCGATGGCCGAGGCGTGCGCCGAGGACCGGAAGTCCACCCACTCGTTGACCGCCGGGGTGCGCGGCCCGTCGGCGTACTGGGTGACCCGGATCTCGCCGTCCACGTACCGGCTGATGTAGATCGCCGCGCCGACCGAGTCGCGCAGCTGCACCAGTGCCTGCTGGAGCCGGGCCTCCACGGCCTGTCTGCGTGCCGCGCCGGAACCGAGCAGCAGAAGTGAGGCGCCGATCACATACGCGCCGTCGGTGATCTGCTCGACGTACCCCTCGCGGCGCAGCATCAGCAGCAGGGAGGCGAGATGCCCGACGGGCAGTCCCGTCTCCCGGGCGATCTGGGTGTCCGTCACGCCGTTGCCGTGTTTGGAGACCGTTTCGAGGACACGGAGGGCGTACTGCACCGAATGGAACGGCGCGGTCGGTTCGGGCTTCAACGCCACGGTTTCCCCCTAGCAGGTTGTGACCGCAAGCTCTGCCCTCACGATAGCCGCCAATGGCCTGTTCGGGGGCTGGTGTTGACGACTCCGCCGTGCGCCCCGGCTCCGCGGACCAGGGCGCACGCACCTGGCATATGCCAGCGTCAGGAGTGAGCGACGGATGCCGAGGTCACAGCACCGCGTTGAGGAATTCGCGCGTGCGTTCGTGTTCCGGGTCCGTGAAGATTTTCTCCGGCGAACCCGACTCCACGACCCGCCCGGCGTCGAACATCAGCACCTTCTCCGAGACGTCCCGGGCGAAGTTCATCTCGTGGGTCACGCAGAGCATGGTGATGTCGGTGTTGCGCGCGATATCGCTCAGCAGCTCCAGGACGCCCGCGACCAGCTCCGGGTCGAGCGCCGACGTCACCTCGTCCAGGAGCAGGATCTCCGGCTCCATCGCCAGCGCCCGCGCGATCGCGACCCGCTGCTGCTGGCCGCCGGAGAGCTGGGAGGGGTGGGCGTCGACCTTCGCCGAGAGCCCGACCAGGTCGAGCAGCTCCCTGGCCCGGGTCTCCGCCTTGTCGCGGTCCATGCCCAGGACGTTGACCGGTGCCTCCGTGATGTTCTGGAGCACCTTCATGTTGGGGAAGAGGTTGAACTGCTGGAAGACCATCCCGATCTTCTTCCGCGCCTCGCGCAGATGCTTCTCGGAGGCCGGCTTCAGCGAACCGTCCGCCGCCGTCATGTGCGTCAGCGGGTCGCCGTTGATCCGGATCACGCCGTCGCTGACCTTCTCCAGCGTCATCAGCAGCCGCAGGATCGTGGTCTTGCCCGAGCCGCTGGGCCCGATCAGGGTGACGTGCTCGCCGCGCTCGACCGTGAAGTCCAGCTGATCGAGGACGACATGGTCGCCGTACCGCTTGACCACCTTGTCGAAGCGGACCAGCGGATGCCCGGTGTTCTTGGAGGTGGAGACCGGCACGACGTCCTCGGGCGCCGTGGCCGCGGTCTTCTGCACGGGGAGAGGTTCAGTGGCCAAGGCGCTTCTCCAGTTTTCTCATCAACAGCGAGGTCGGGTAGCTCGCGACCAGGAACAGCGTCCCGGCGAGCGTGAACACCTCGGTGTACACGAAGTGCGCGGCCCCGTACTCACGGGCTTTGAAGACCATCTCCTGCACCGTGATCACGGCGAGGAACGGGGTCTCCTTGAACATCAGGATCGCGTAGTTCCCGAGGGCGGGCAGTACGTTGCGCACCGCCTGCGGCAGGATCACGGCCTGCCAGGTCCTGCGGGGCGACATGGACAGCGCCCGGCAGGCTTCCCACTGTCCCTTCGGGACGCTGTCGATCCCGGCGCGGTACACCTCGGAGGTGTACGTGGCGTAGTGGATGCCCAGCACCACGATGCCGACGTACAGCGGCTCCACCGAGCTGAACACCGCGGCGGCGCCGACGAGCTGGATCAGCAGCGGGGTGGAGCGGATGAACTCCATCACCACCTTCACCGGCACGGTCACGAACCGGCTCGGGGCCCGTCCGGCGACCGCGATCGCCAGCCCGAGCACCGCGGCGACCACCGTGCCCAGCAGAGTGGCCAGCAGGGTGATCTTGAACCCCTGCAGAAGCAGGGGCAGGGCCTCGCCGACGGCGTCCCACTTGAATCCCTCGTTCACCGGGCACCTCCAGCGGCGGCGGTCACGGCGCTGCGGGACTTCAGCAGGCTGCCCCCGGTGGTCTCCATGCCGAGCCGCCGTTTGGCGGACCGCTCCAGCAGGTTCATCAGCAGGGTCAGCGCGTACGCGATCACGAAGTAGCAGGCCAGCAGGGTCAGATACGCGGTGAGGGTCTCACCCGTACGGCTGCGCAGCTTCTCGACCGCGGTCATCAGGTCGGCGGCCGAGATGAGCCACAGCAGCGGCGTGCACTTCAGCAGCTGGATCAGCAGGTTGGTGAGGGAGGGGAGCATCTGCACCCAGGCCTGCGGCATGATCACCTTGCGCATCCGGTGCAGCGGCGCCATGTTCAGCGCGATCGTCGCCTCGTACTGGGCGCGCGGAACGGAGTTGATCGCCCCGCGCACCACCTCGGCGCCGTACGCGCCGTAGTTGAGGCCGAAGGCGAGGACGCCGCAGAGCAGCGGCGTCAGTTCGTAGCCCGTGAGGGACGGCATCGCGTAGTAGAACCAGAACAGCTGGACGTACAGCGAGGTGCCGCGGAAGAACTCCACGACCACGCGCGAGACGCCGCGCGACAGCAGCAGCCGGCTGATCGACATCAGGCCGAGGACGAACGACAGCACCAGGGCCAGCAGCGCGCCCAGGATCGTGGCTTCCAGGGTCACCCACAGGCCGGAGCGCAACTGTGGGAGGTCGTCCATGAAGGCGGAGAAGAAATCACTCATGCGGTGGGTTCCGTCCCTGTCAGCCCTTGCAGAGATCGGCCGTCTTCAGGTTGGCCGGCGGGAGCTCCGTTGCTCCGAAGCCGTAGTCCTGGAGCAGGCTCACATAGCGCGACTTGTCTGCGACGATCTTCTTCAGCTCACGGTTGAAGGCGCCCCGCAGGTCCTCGTTGCCCTTGCGGAAGACGGCGCCGCCGGGGCTGTACTGCTTCTGCCCCTTGAGCTCCGGCAGGAAGGCCTCGGTGACCTCCGTGCCCGCGTTGGTCTTGGCGAGCCAGCGCAGCGAGATGCCGGTGAGCAGGAACGCGTCGACCCGGCCGCCCTTGACCGCGTCCGCGCCGTCCTGCGGCTTCTGCAGCGTCTTGATCTTGCTCTTGGAGATGCCGGCGCCCTCGGCGTACGAGCCCTCGACCGCGCCCGCCATCACACCGATGGTGATCCCGGCCGCCTTCGCGGAGGCCAGGTCGGTGATCTTCTTCGGGTTGCCCTTCTTCACCATCATCGCGGTCGGTGAGATGAACTCGGGCTCGGAGAAAAGCGCGTTGGCGCAGCGCTCGGGGGTGATCGCCATACCGGCGCTGACCACGTCGTACTTCTTGGCCTGGAGGCCCGGGATCAGACCGTCCCACTCGGAGAGGGTGGGCCGCAGCTCGTCGACGCCCAGCGCCTTGAAGATCTCCCGGTGCAGGGCGGGCGCCTCGCCCTTGAGCTGCTTGCCCTCCATGTAGCCGTACGGGGCCTCGTCGGCGTACGCGACCCGGACGAAGCCCTGCTTGCGGAGCTTGTCGAGGGCTCCCTCGCCGTCCGCGGAGTCGGCGCCGGTCTTGCTGCACGCGGTGAGCAGGCCGGGGACGACGAGCAGACCGCCCACGGCTGCCGATCGGTTGAGAAAGCCCCGGCGGGACAGGTTCGGGAAGTCAGCCATGGTTCGCAGTCTCCTGGAAGGTCGAACAGTCCGGACAGGGTGAACGCCTGCCCGCTCCCGTACGTCTATGCAGCAGGAGATCGCATGTAACCGAACGGTGGCCGGAGGGTGACCTTCCCGTGTCCGAAGCTGGGCGGAGCGCGACGAGATGCACGCAGGGTGTATTTCCTTGCGGGATGCGGCGGATGACGGGGTGTTATCAGTAGATGTCCGCAATGGGGTGATGAAGTCCGCATGGAATGGGCCGGGTTGAGGTCACTCGCCCGGATCCGTCCCCGGGATGTAGCCGAGCCGTTTGTCCACCACGTTCGGCAACGCGTCACCGGCCGCCCACAGTTCGTACATCGCGACGAACTGCTCACCCAGCCGGTCCCGCCAGCCCGCCGTGTCCCCGCTCATGTGCGGCGAGACGATCAGGCCGGGCACGTCCCACAGCGGGCTCCGCGGACCGAGCGGTTCCGTGGCGAACACGTCCAGCGCCGCTCCCGCGATCCACCGCTTGCGCAGCGTGTCCACCAGATCGCCCTCGACGACCATCGGGCCACGCCCCACGTTGATGAACCGGGCCGACGGCTGCATCAGCCCGAAGAACCGGCTGTCGAACATCCCGTACGTCCGAGGGGTCAGCGGCGCCGCGCAGATCACCCAGTCGGCCCGCGCCGCCAGCGGATCCAGATCCTCCGCCCCGTGGATCGTGCGCCGGGCCGTGCGCCCCACCAGCGCCACCTCGACACTCAGCGCCATCAGCAGCCGGGTGACCGTCCGCCCGACCGGTCCCGCGCCGACGACCACGGCACGGGTGCCGGCGACGGGCCCGCTCTCGCGGTGCCGCCACCGCCGCGCCCGCTGGAGCTCCAGGGTGCCGGGGAGGTCCTTCGCGAACGGCGGCACCAGCCCCGCCACGTACTCGGCGATCGGCTGTTCGAACACGCCCCGGGTATTGGTCACCACGGTGTCGCCGGCCACCAGCTCAGGGCTGAGCAGCCGGTCCACGCCCGCGCTCGCCGTATGCACCCAGGCGGGCCGGGGCCCGTCACCCGGCCAGGCCTCCCGTACCGCGTCGGAGGTGAAGTCCCGGACCAGCAGGACATCGGCGTGCGGGAGCGACGCGGCCAGACCGGCCGCGTCGGTGTGCCGGACCGCGACCCGCCCGGCCAGCCGGCCGAGCCGGGGCGGTGGATCGGCGCCCAGTACGAGCAGAACGGGCTCCGGCATGGGGGACGGTTCCTCCCGCGTCGGCCTGGGTCCAGTTCGACGACAGGCCCTGGGTGGGCTCCGGGCCCACGCTCGCAGCCGCTCACGCCCCCGTCAACAGCTCGTAGCGATGACCCGGGCGGATGGGGGAATACTTGAACGTAGACGGGGGAGCTCCGGAAGACAGCCGGACAGCGGAAGGACAGCTGCCGGCGCACAGGAAGGGTGGACATGACGACCGTCGGATTCCTCTACCCGGGCCATTTCGCGGCGGGCGACTTCCCGCGCATGGAGATCCTGCTCGACAGCACCATCAGACTTGTCGTCCAGCACACCGAGTGCCCCGACGACGCCTACCGCGAGGACGCCCTGCGGGCCCTGGGCACCCCGGAGCGGCTCGCGGCCAAGGCGCAGGAGCTGGGACGCTCCGGGGTCGAGTCCATCGTCTGGGCCTGCGACGGAGGCAGCTTCCTGTACGGACCGCAGGGCGCCCATGCCCAGGCCGCGACGCTGGCCCGCGCGCTGGGCGTGCCCGTCTCCAGCACCTCGATCGGCTTCGTCCACGCGGTACGGAAGCTGGGCGCCGCCCGGGTCGCGGTGGCCGCGACGTACCCGCAGGAGATCGCCGCGCGCTTCACCGAGTTCCTGACGGCCGAGGGCGTCGAGGTGCTCGCCACCCACGCGGCCGGTGCCGCCACGGCGGCGGAGGCCGCCGACTGGGGCCCGGACCGGATCAAGGAGCTGGCCACCGCCGCCGACCGCCCGGACGCGGACGCGGTACTGCTGCCGGACACCGCCCTGCACACGGTCGGCCACCTCACGGAACTGGAGGAGCTGCTCGGCAAACCGGTCCTCACCGCGAACCAGGTGGCCGTCCGGGAGGCCCTGCGGCTGGCCGACCGCCCCGCCTGGGCCGCGCGGCTCGGCACGCTCTTCGCGGCCCGCGAGGCGCCGCCGGCCCCGGCCGAGCCGCCGGCCCGGCGGATCTGGGGCAGCGGCCGTTCGTACGCGCACGGCGGAGGCTCCGGCCGGACTCCGGAATAGCGGATGGTTCGCCGGGGCGACCGGCCCCCGGAATAAACGGAGCCATCCTCCTGTTCGTTCTCTCCGGACGTACAGAGGGATATCAGAGCACCATCGGAGAGGTCAGGACGTGGACGAGATTCGAGGCGACGAGATCCGTGGCAAGGCGGAGGGAACGGCACCCGTTCCGCTCTCCGTGCTCGATCTGGTGACCGTGGGACAGGGCAGTACCGCGAGCCGGGCCCTGCGCACCGGGGTCGAGATCGCGCAGCTCGCGGAGCGGCGCGGCTTCCACCGCTACTGGGTCGCGGAACACCACTCGATGCCCGGCATCGCCTCCTCCTCGCCGGCCGTGATCCTGGCCCACACCGCCGCCCACACCGCACGCATCCGGCTCGGCTCCGGCGGCGTCATGCTGCCCAACCACGCCCCGCTCGTCATCGCCGAACAGTTCGGCACCCTGGAGGCCATGGCCCCCGGCCGCGTCGACCTCGGCCTCGGCCGGGCCCCCGGCACGGACGGCGCCACCGCCGCCGCCCTGCGCCGCACCGAACGGCTCAGCGAGGGGGCCGACGACTTCCCGCAGCAGCTGGCCGAGCTGACCCGCTTCCTGGATGACGACTTCCCCGACGGCCACCCCTACGCCCGCATCCACGCGGTCCCCGGCCCCGTCCAGGCCACCTCCGAGGGCGGCGTCCAGTCCCCGGCCCGGCCGCCCCTGTGGCTGCTCGGCTCCTCCGGCTTCAGCGCCCGGCTGGCCGGCATGCTCGGGCTGCCCTTCGCCTTCGCGCACCACTTCTCGGCCCAGAACACCATTCCGGCCCTGGAGCTGTACCGGGAGTCCTTCCGGCCGTCCGCGGTGCTGGACGAGCCGTACGCCCTGATCGGCGTCGCCGCGCTGGCCGCGGACGACGAGCGCGAGGCCCGCCGCCAGGTGCTGACCGGCGCCCTGTCGATGCTCCGGCTGCGCTCGGGCCGCCCCGGTCTCGTCCCCACGCCCGAGGAGGCGGAGGCGTACGCCTTCACCCCGATGGAGCGCGAGTTCGTCGACAGCTGGCTCGTCAACATCGTCCACGGCACTGCCGACGAGGTCCGCACCGGCCTCGACGACCTGGCCAAGCGCACCGGCGCCGACGAGCTGATGATCACCGCCAACGCCCACGGCGGCGAGGCCCGGCTGCGCAGCTACGGCCTCATCGCCGACGCGTACGGCCTGCCGGGGGCGTGAGCCCTCAGGCCTCCAGGGCGCGGGCGCCGAGCAGTTCGGTGATGCGTTCCGGGGCGACCGCGCGCGAGTAGAGCCAGCCCTGACCGGTGTCGCAGCCGATCCGGCGCAGCCGTTCCGCCTGGCCGGCCGTCTCCACGCACTCCGCGGTGACGGTCAGGCCCAGCCGGTGCGCCAGCTGGACCATCGCCTCGACGATCGTCTCGTCGGCGGGGCTGGGGTGGGTGCCGTCCTCGTAGCGGAAGCCGCGCACGAAGGCGCCGTCCAGCTTCAGTACGGAGACCGGCAGGCGGCTCAGGTAGGCGAGGTTGGAGTAGCCGGTCCCGAAGTCGTCGATGGCGATCCGGACCCCCATGTCGCTGAGTGCCTGGAGGGACTGGAGCGGGCGGCCCGCCGAACCCATCACCGCGGACTCGGTCAGCTCCAGCTGCAACAGCGCCGGGTCCAGGCCGGTCTCCGCGAGGATCTCCGCCACATCGGTGACCAGGTCGGAGTCCCAGACCTGGCGGACCGCGACGTTGACGCTGATGAACAGCGGCTGCTCCGCCGGGTGGTCGAGCTGCCAGCGCCGGGCCTGACGGCACGCCGCCCGCAGCACCCAGCGGCCGAGCTGCACGATCGAGCCGTCCTCCTCCGCGATCGCGACGAACCGGTTGGGCGAGAGCATGCCGAACTGCGGATGGTTCCAGCGCACCAGCGCCTCCACCCCGCGCACCACCCCGTCCGCCATGCCGACCAGCGGCTGGTACTCGATGGTGAACTCACCGCGCTCCACGGCCGGCCGGAGCGTGGACGAGAGGGCCTGACGCGTCATCCGGTGGGCGTTGCGCTCCGGGTCGAAGAGGGTCCAGCGGGCCTTGCCGTCGGCCTTCGCCCAGTACAGCGTCGTATCGGCGGCCTGCATGAGCCCGGTGGCCGAGGTGCCCGCCACCGGCCGCTCCACCACACCGATCGAGGCCGAGACGGAGAGCCGCTGGCCGGACAGGTCGAAGGGCTTCTGGAGCGCGGCGAGCACGGTGCGGGCGAGCTCGGTCAGCTGCCGGGTGCCCGTGGACTCCTCGACCAGGATCGCGAACTCGTCCCCGCCGAGGCGCGCCACCAGCGGGGCGCCGCCGGGGTGGAGGCCCTCCTGCTCCGCGCAGTCGGTGAGCCGGGCGGCGACGGCGGCGAGCAGCCGGTCCCCGATCCGGTGCCCCAGGGTGTCGTTGACCGCCTTGAAGCCGTCCAGATCGAGGTAGCAGAGCCCGATCCGGCCGCGCCCGGGACGGGTGTCGTCCTGGTACGGCGGGGTCTCCAGTACGGCGGAGAGCCGCTCGAAGAACAGGGTGCGGTTGGGCAGCCGGGTCACCGGGTCGTGCATCTGGAGGTGGCGCAGCCTCTTCTGCAGCTCGCGCCGGTCGCTGACGTCCGCGACGGAGAGCAGGACCTGCCGGGGCGCGGCGCCGGTCTCCGGCTCCCGCGTCCCCGGCATCGGCATCGGTACGACGGTGATCTCGGCCCACAGGGAGCGCCCGTCGGGGTGCTTGAGGCGCCGGGTGCAACGGAAGCGGGAGCGCCTGCCGTGCAGCACCTCGCGGTACGCGTGCCAGGTGCGGCCGTCCGCCGCGAGGTCGACCAGATCGGAGGCGGACTGCGCGGTGAGCGCCGGGGCGGCGATGCCGACCAGGGCGGACAGCGCCTCGTTCGCGGTGACGATCAGCCCCTCGTGGTCGACGACGGCCATCGGGAGGGTGGCGGCGAGGAAGGCGGCCCGGTAGTCGTGCGGGGCGGAGACCGCCGTTTCCCCGGGGGCGTCCGCAGGGGTGCCCCCGGCGGGCCATGAATCATGACGCTCCGTGACCGGTGGTCGTGCGGAAGGGGGTGCCGTGCCTGCCGGGGGCCGCGGCCCATCGGAGGTTGCGCTCACCGTTCGCTCCCGCCATGCAGTTCTGTCCCGGACAGGTCTGGTCGGACTGGCCCGCCGCGTGGAGCGCCGTTGTCAGGGGCGGAAATCGCGGAGGAAAGCGAGGTGAAGCATAGAGGCTGGCGGCTCGGCCGTTCCAGCGCCCCGACCGTTCCGGGCTCCGCGCCCGATGTGCATGGGCCATTCGCGCGCAGATCCGGTTTGCCCATGCCTGATAGTTTCTGTGCGGCTCTGTTCTCTATGGTTGCGTCGGTGATCGATTGTGACTTTCTGTGAAGAGGATGTGTGGTTGGGGCGCTGACCCGACTGGGGCAGCTCAACAGGACGTAACGCCTGAATCGCCACAGGGTGGTCGGGAGGGTGCTGAAGATCCCAGGCGTCCGCATTCCGCACCCGGAGGTAGATGTGCCGCGTCAGCACGGACCCGGAGGAGTGGTGAGGCCGAGTCCGCGCGCTGTGACGGCCGGCCTGATCTCCCTGCTGGCGGTCGCCGCCACCTCCCTCGTCGCGGGTCCCGCCGCGGCCGCCACCGGTGCGGCCGCCGCCTGCGCGCTGCCCCGGACCGCGGCCCACCACTCGCTGGGCCTGGACGAGTGGAACGGTGCCTACCCGCGCCCCGACCATCCGCTCGACGCGGTGATGGTCTTCCTCTCGTTCCCGGACGCCCGGCCCGTCACCACCCCCGCAGAACTCACCGCCGACTACTTCCCCGCCACCACCCGGTTCTTCCAGCGCGCCTCATACGGAAAGTTCACCCTGCGCCCGCACCCGCAGAAGCGGTGGATCCAGATGCCCAAGCCGTCGGTCCGGTACGGCATAAAGCGTGACTGGTCCAGCGACCGGCGCAGCGCCTATCTGCACGACGCGATCGACGCGGCCGACCCCGAGGTGGACTTCTCGAAGTACGACATCGTCTACCTCGTCGCGGACCCGGACGCCCCGGGCGTGGACTCCGACGCCACCAAGGTCGTCAATTTCGACCAGCCGCTGCACGCCGACGGTACGGACATCAGGCGCGTCGTCACCGTCTTCGAACAGCACCCGCCGGACCACAACGTGCTGGCCCACGAGACCGGACACGTCTTCGACCTGCCCGACCTCTACCACCGCCCCTCGGACGGCAAGGGCGACTGGGACACCTACGTGGGCGACTGGGACGTGATGGGCAGCCAGTTCGGGCTCGCGCCCGATCTCTTCGGCTGGCACAAGTGGAAGCTGGGCTGGCTGGACGACCGGCAGGTGGTCTGCGTCCAGAGCGACCGGGTGATCACCCTGGAGCCGATCGCCGCCGTGCCGGTGCCCGGCGCGTCCATCGGGACCCGGCTCGCGGTGATCAGGACGGGCGAGGGCAGCGCCGTGGGGATCGAGGCCCGCGGCGCCACCGGCAACGACCGGTCGACGTGCGGCGAGGGCGTGCTGCTCTACCGGATCCGCAACGAGACCCCGTCGGGCGGCGGGCCGGTCGATGTCATCGACACCCACCCGGACACCGACGCCTGCTGGGAGCAGTCGGTCTATCCACCGCTCGCGGACGCCCCGCTGCGGGTCGGTGAGACCTTCTCCGTACCCGGCGGGCACACCACGATCGAGGTCGCCGACCGGACCCCGTCCGGCGCCTGGACGGTCCGGATCACCACCGGTACGTAGTGGCGCTGACCCGGCACAACGAAGAAGCCCCTCGCTCTCGTGAGGGGCTTCTTCCGTCTGTGCGCCGCCAGGGACTCGAACCCCGGACCCGCTGATTAAGAGTCAGCTGCTCTAACCAACTGAGCTAGCGGCGCCTGCTGACGTCGTAGACCCTAGCACCCTGATCGGCGGGAGGAAAAATCGAAATACGGGGCCCCGACGAGGGCACCGAGCGGGCCACCCGCACACACGCCCAGAGTAGTACGTCGGGTCCGGGCAGCCAGGGGCTACGGGTGTCGGGGGCGACCACCCAGCGGGGGCCCGAGGCGTTCGGTCCGCAGGTCAGGGGCGGCACGGTCACCGCGTCCCCGGTGCCGTGACAGAGCAGCGGGGGCACCTTCCGGCCGCTCTCGTCCGGCCCCGCAGAACCCCCCGCGGACCGGGACGCGGCGCCCCCGCCCCACTCCTCCCAGTCGAGCAGCGAGGGCAGTCGCTGGGCGGTCCCGGGGGAGGCGAAGAGCAGCATCCGGCCGCGGTGTGTGGCGACCGGTCCGGAGCCCGGCCCGTCCGCCCAGAGGTGTTCGAGCATCCGGCGCCCGAAGAGCGTGGGCACGTTCACCACATCGAAGGACGAGCCGCACGGCAGCACACCGGGGGCGGACGGGTGCGACTCCCACTGGCTCAGGGCACTGCGCGGGTACGCCGCCGCGCCGGCCAGCCAGGCGGCACCGGCCGCGGTCACCTGAGCCGTCTGGTCACCGGCCTGCTCGCGCAGGACGGCGAATACGTCAGCGGCCCGGTCCTCCCGGTAGGGGCCGTCGCCGTGATGCAGGGTCGTTTCGTCTGGCAGCCATGCGGTCATGCACACAGGTCTACCGGGAGTGATCAAGCGGATTCCGAGAGTTGCCGGAAACCGGGACAGGCCGGGGTGGTGAGGAGTATCTTGCCCCAGGGCATATGCCAGTGGTTCTACCCACGGTCAGCATGCAGTCATTATCAGCCGGTGCCCCGGCGTGCCGGCCTTGCTCAGGGCCTGGGGGCGTTCAGCAGGCTCCGGCCGAACTCGACCATCTTCGTGGCGTAGTCCTCCGTCCACTCCGCCCGCTGCGCGATGTCCGCCGTGGTGAGCCGGTCGAACCGGCGCGGATCGGCCAGCTGGGCGGCGGCGATCGCCTGGAACTCGACCGCCCGGTCGGTCGCGGCGCGGAACGCCAGGGCCAGCTCGGTGGAACGGCTCAGCAGCTCCTTCGGATCCTCCATCGACTCCAGGTCGAAGAAGTGCTCCGGATCGGCGACCGACGCCGACGGCTCGAAGAGCAGGGGCGCGGGGCGCAGCCGCTGCCGCTCGTTCCGCTCGGGTTGTGCCATGTGGTTGTTCCTCCTCCGGTGGGCCCGACGGCCACCCTCCATTGTCCAGCCCGCCGCAAGGGCGCCCGGAGCGTGCCAGGGGGCGTGCGCGGAGCCGTTCCCCGCTCTCCGCGCCCCGGGCTCAACGCCCCCAGCGCACCCGGTGTTCCGCCAGATGCGCCAGCACCCGGTGGTTCGCCTCCCAGCCGTCCGGGAACTTCACGGTGACGCCCAGCTGGACCGGCTCCGTCGACGGGTGCTCGTCGAGCAGCTCCGCGACGCCCGCGCGGCAGACCACGATGCAGGCGTGCCGGTGGCGCGAGGCCAGCACACACAGCCGGCCCGTCTCCAGATGGAACGCGGTGGCGTCCGGCCGCCCGGACAGCGGGTGCAGGACCACCGTCACATCGAACTCCCGGCCCTGGAGCCGGTTCGCGGTGTCCACCGCGACGCCCGTCACCCCCAGCTCCGCGAGCGCCGCCCGCACCGCCGCCGCCTGGTCGCGGTGGGCCGTGCCGACCGCCACCCGGTCCGCCGTCACCGGGGCCGGGTCGGGGGAACGCTCGCTGGTCGCCGCGCCGCCCCGGTCGAGGAGCCGGCGCACCACCGTGGCCACCGCCCGGACCGCCTCCGGGTCCGTGCGCGGGGTGTGCCGGGCGGGCAGCTCCAGCAGCCCCCAGCCGGACTCCGCGGCCTCGTCCAGCACCCGGTCGGCCGCCGAGCCGTCCGAGCCGACCCCGAACGACAGCAGCCGGTCCCCGTGGTCCGTACCGCTGCGGAACGGGGTGTACGGGTAGAACGCGTCCGAGACCAGCTGCGCGGCCGACGCGGGCAGCCGCCAGGAGACCGGCAGCCGGCGCTGCGGCAGCTCCGGATTGTGCGCCAGCAAGGTGGAGACCGCGCTCGCGGACGGGTCGTAACTCAGCCCCGCCCACTGGTCCGCGCCGACGATCGAGAACGGGTCGAGCTGGCCCGGATCGCCCACGAACAGGGCCCGCTCGAAGAGCCCGGCGACGGCCAGCAGCGCGTCCGAACGCATCTGGTACGCCTCGTCGACGATCGCGTGCCCCCACGGCTCGACGTTCTTCACATGGGCCCACTTGGCGGCCGTCGAGATGACGATGTCCAGCCCGGCCAGATCCGCCGCCTTCGCCGACTTGCGTACGTTGTCCAGCCCGTCCAGCACCTTGTCGTACGGGTCCGAGTCGCTGCTGTGCAGCCGGCCGACCGGGAGCCCGGGGTCCTTCTCCGCCAGCCGCACCACCAGGTCGTCGACCTGGGCGTTCGTCTGCGCGACGACCATCAGCGGGCGCCCGGCCGCCGCCAGTTCGAGCGCGGCGCGGACCACCAGGGTCGACTTGCCCGCGCCCGGCGGGGAGTCCACCACGATGCCGCGCGCGGTGCCGTTCAGCGTGTCGTCCAGGATCTGGGCGGTGGCCCGGCCCGCCGCCGCCCCCGGGTCGAGTCGGTCGCTCACAGCAGGTCCTCCGGGGTCACGGGGTCGGGGCGCTCGGCCGTCGCACCGGCGCCCGGCGGGCCGCCGTGGGTCCACGGGGTCTCCTCCGCCTCCGGCAGCTTCGGGCCGCCGCGCTGATCGTGCTCGAACAGGGTCCAGGCGATCCTGTCGCCCGGCTCCGGGACGGACCCCGGCGCCGGCTCCCTGCCCCGGCCCATCCGGTCGGTGATCCGCAGCACCAGCGCGGCCGGCTCGCCCTCCTCCGCCGGCCCGTACCCGGCGAACTCGGCGGTCTGCGGCTTGCCGTCCAGCGAGCGGTAGATTTTGACCCGCTCTCCCAGCTGCGGCCGCTCGTCGGTCCGGACGGTGACCAGCGGGCGCGGCGAGGGGCGCTTGGACTCGCTGTACGCCATCTCCACCCCGGTCACCTCCCCGAGGAACGCCTCGCCCGCCAGCCGCCGGCCGGCCAGCACCAGCGGATCGTCCAGCGCCTCCTGGGCCTCCAGCTGCGCCTGGGCGGTCTCCCGCGAGGCGAGCTTGCGGGCCGCCGTCACCGCGTCGTCCCGGCGCGGCTGCGGCGGCTCGCCGGACCGCACCCGGTCGCGGTGGCCGGTGAACGACCAGCGGTCACGGGTCCAGCGGTCCTCTGTCCTGGCCCCCTCCGGCAGCTCCCGCAGCAGGTCCAGGCCCCGCCACACGGCGTCCCAGGTCGGCCGCAGCACGCCCGCCAGCAGCGCCCTGATCTCCCGCTCGGCGCCCGTCAGCGCGGCGAGCCCGGCATCGGCCGCCAGCCCGTCCTCCGCGGCGGCCAGCGCGGTGCGCGCGCGGTCGTACCGCTCGATCGCGGGGGCCAGCAGCCGGTTGTCGAAGTCCGGATCGGTGGCCGGTCCCGCGGGCGGGCACAGCAGCTGCCCCGCGTCGTCCCGGGCCAGCTCGGCGCGGAGCGCGGCCTCGGCCCCGGACTCGCCGGCCGGCGGATCGACCCAGGCGAGCAGGGCGCCCAGGTGCTGGTCCTCCAGGCTGGACTGGCCGCTCGCCCAGTGCCGGTTGAGCAGATCGGTGCAGGCCAGCAGCAGCGAGGAGCCCGGCACCCGGGCGCGCTCGCCGTAGTGCGTCAGCCAGCGGCCCAGCAGCGGGACGCGGGCGGGCGCCGGATACGGGGTGTCGGGGTCGTCCTCCGCGGTGCGCCGGAACCGCATGGAGCGGCCCAGCAGCCGGACGAACTCGATGCCCGCCCGGCTCGGCACGATCAGCTGCGCGGCGTCCGTGCACAGCTCGGTCTCGACCTTGACCTTCTTGCCGGTCGCCGGGTCCGTCTCGCTGCGCTCCACGGGCTCGATCACATCGGCGTACGACTCGATGTGCGGCAGCACCGCCTCCGCCAGCTCCGCGAGGAACGCGAACCGCAGATCCCGGTCGCGCGGCTGGGCCACGACCAGCAGCCGGGGCGCGTCCCGCTCGGAGCCGACCAGCGCGCCGAGCGGGGCGCCCGCCTCGCCGGACGTGGTCAGCGGCACCAGGACCAGCGGCCGGTCCGTCAGATGGCGGTGGCGGACCGTGGCCAGCGGCTGCGCTCGGCCGCTCTCCACGGCCTCCAGCCTGGCCAGGGTGGAGATCAGTGGCATCCCGGCCCGCCCTCCAGAGCCTCGGCGCGCAGCGCGGCGGCGCGGCGCAGCGCGGAGACCGTCGGGTCCGCCGGATCGCCCTCCTTGCCGGCGGCCGCGGCCAGCACCGCGCCGACCGTGGTCAGCCCGCCGAGCTCGCCCCGCACGCTGCGCCCCAGCGCCTCCACGGCACCGGTGGCGCGCGCCTTGCCCCGGCAGTGGAAGGCCAGTTCGCAGGCGGCCAGGCACTCCGGCGCGTACGCCGCCGTGACCGACTCGACGGCGCGGCTCAGCTCCTCCGGGGAACGCTCCGGGTCGAACGTGGTGCCCTCGGGCAGGGCCGCCGCGATGTCCTCGATCCGGGTGAGACGGATGAGCTGGCGGCGGGTGACCGCACACTGCTTGCGCACGTCGACGACGGAGGCGGCCGGCAGGTTGGAGAAGTCCTTCGGGCAGACCAGCAGCACCCGGTGGCCGACCTCCGCCCCGTCGGTGGCGGCGGCGATCCGCTCCAGCGCCAGTACGTAGACCGCGGACTGGCGGGCGGCCGCGCCGACCTTCGCCGCGTCGGCGGAACCGTCGATCATGGGGAAGGACTTGATCTCGACGACCGTCCAGGTGCCGTCGGGGTGCACCACCACCGCGTCCGGCTCCAGGTAGGCGGGCGAGCCCGCCACCTCCAGGGCCAGCATCGGGTGGTCCAGGAGCGCCCAGCCGCCCGCCCCGGTCGCCTCCCGCAGGGCCAGCGCGGTGCGCGCGGCGCGGCCCTCGGGACCGGCGGCGCTCAGATCGGGCACCGCGACCTCGCGCGGGGGTTCGCCGGGCTCACCGAGCCGCTCGTGCAGCAGCCGCATCAGCTCCGTACCGCCGTCGGCCTTGACCTTGGCCTCGAAGGCGTTGCCGCGCATGAAGGCGAACTGGGACTGGCCGAAGGGGGCCGGTGAGCCGAGCGCGGTGGCCAGGGCGGTCTTGTCGACACCGGCCCCGTCGAGCAGGGCGCGCCGCTTGCAGCCGGGGTTGGCGGCGAGGGCGGCCAGTGCGCGGGCGTCCAGCGGACGGGGTGCGACGGCCGGGCCCCTCAGCTCAGCGAGCCGCTGCCGCAGCGTCACCGCCGACGGTACGTCCCGCGGCGCTTCCGGCCGGGGCGGGGACGTCGGCCGGGGCAGGTGGACCGGCCGGTGCCGGGGCATCGGTGGGATCTGCGGAGGAGGTCCGCTGGCCGGGGATTCGCTCACCCGTGGAAGTCTTGCATCCGGCACTGACATCCGGGGACGCCGTGTCCGTACTCACCCCTGCGAAGCGGGCCTTGGCCGCGTCGGCGACCTTGTTGGCGAGCCGGGTCACGGGCCGTCCCAGCAGGGCGCCGAGCCCCATCACGGCGGCACCGGCCACCGCGTCGAGGAAGTAGTGGTTGGCGGTGCCCATCACCACGAAGACGGTGATCAGGGGGTAGGCGACGCCTGCCGCCCGGACGAGCGGGTGGCGTCCGTGGCGCCAGATGAGGATCCCGCACCACAGCGCCCAGCCGACGTGCAGACTCGGCATCGCCGCGTACTGATTGGTCATTCCGCCCATGCCGCGCGGCGCGGACGCCTCTGTGCCCCACCAGCCGTACGAGCTGTACTGCGCCATCGTGTCGACGAAGCCGTGTCCGGCGGCCAGCAGCCGGGGCGGGCAGGTCGGCATCAACGTGAAGCCGATCAGGCCGAGCATCGTGGAGGTCATCAGCCAGGTGCGGGCCCTGCGGTAGGCCTGCGAGTGCCGCCGGAACAGCCATATGAGGACGGCCGGGGTTATCAGGTAGTGCAGCGACGCGTAAGCGAAGTCGGCGGGTATCCCGATCGAGGAGTGCGCGGTGAGCAGCCGGTTGAGGGGGTGCTCGAAGTTGATACGGAGCGTCTGTTCCAGGTCCAGGATGCGCAGTCCGTGGTCGACGGCCGTCGACACGTCGCCGCGCACCAGCAGTCTGCCGCCCGAATACGCCGCGTACACCAGGGCGAGCAGCGGGAGCTCGGTCCACCAGCGGGGCCGGGGGCGCTGCGCGGGCGCGGTGGTGGCAGGCGGCATCCGGAAGTTCTCCATCATGTGTTCATGCGGCCGACGGCGGACGTTCAACCGTACGGTGCGGTGCGGCCGGGATTCCCCCAGGGGTGCACTCGGCACCCCTCAGCCGCTCTGTTCGGTCTGCGTTGAGAGGGACGCCCCTACGGCCCCAGGGGTTGCGTCATGAGCGTGTGCGGGATGATGGAAAACCGGACGTTCCGTTCCCACCCGTTCATCCGTAGCGTGTCGGACGGTTGCGTCCCTGTCGATGTCCAAGATCTCAGATCCAGCATCAGAGGTCTCAGTTTCAGGGAGAGCCGTCACATGGCACCGCGAATCCTGCTTGCCCGGCACGGCCAGACGGAATGGTCCGTCAACGGCAATCACACCGGCAGGACGGACATCCCCCTGCTCGACACCGGGCGCGAGGGCGCCAAGCTGCTGGGGGAGCGGCTGCACCGGGGGCCGTGGGTGGATCTGCCCGGTCTTGAGGTCCGGACCAGCCCGCTGGTGCGGGCCTCGGAGACCTGCGAGCTCGCGGGGTTCGGCGAGCGGGCCGAGCCGTGGGACGCGCTGATGGAGTGGGACTACGGGGCGTACGAGGGGATGACGCCGGCCGCGATCAAGGCGACCCGCCCGGACTGGTTCATCTGGCGCGACGGCGTGCCTGAGGGGGAGACGCTGGCCGAGCTGTCGGCCCGTGCCGACGAGGTCATCGAGTGGGCCCGCTCGGCCGACCGCGACGTCCTGGTGTTCGCCCACGGCCACATCCTGCGGGCGCTGGGGGCGCGGTGGCTGGGCGAGGACGTGTCCTTCGCGGCGCGGATCCGGCTGGAGCCGACGTCGCTGTCCGTCCTGGGCTGGGCCTACGGGACGCCGGCCCTGGAACGCTGGAACGATACGGGCCACCTGGAGCGGTAGCCCCGGCCGCCGGCCCGGCGCCCCGGTCATCTCCAGCCCGCCCGGCGCTCGGCATCCCAGCCCGTCCGGCGTTTGAGGACGGAACCCCGCGCTCCGGTCCGGGGCGGGCCGCTCTGCCCTCAAGCGCCGGGCGGGCTGGTTTTCGCACCCCGGTCCGAGCGGACGGTTCCGTCCTCAAACGCCGGACGGGCTGGGGTTGGCCGGGCTGGGATGGCCGGGCTGGGCCGGCCGACCGGCTGAGGCTCTCCGAGAGCGTTACGCGTTCGCCGTGCCGTGGCGGTCGAGGAAGTCCGTGATGTCGACCGAGCCCCGGCCCCGGGGCCGCAGGACCGCCACCGCGCCCGCCAGCATCGTCCTGATCCGGGAGGAGCGGACCTGGTCCAGCAGGTCCAGCACCTGGTGACCCGTGGCCGCCGCCTCCTCCGCGAGGCCCGCGCGGGCAAGGTCCGTGGTCAGCTCGGCCCGGTACAGCGCCAGGTTCCGGGTGAAGTGCGGGTCCTGCAGCCGCGTCGCCCGCCGCGCGTGCCGGGCCGCCCGCGACCAGTCGCCCAGCGCCGCCCAGCACTGCGCCTCCAGCATCTCCAGCTCCGCCTCCCGGAAGAAGCTCATCCACTCCGGGTCCGACGGGGCGGGGCCCTGTCCGAACGAGGTGTGCGCCCGGCCGAGCGCCCGCTCACAGCCTGTCCGGTCCCCGAGCCCCGCCCGGCCGCCCGCCTCCCGCAGCGAGAGCAGCGCCATCAGCCGCGGTGAGCCCAGCGGCCGCGCCGCCCGCAGCCCCGCCTCCGCGGCCCGCACGGACTCGCGCGAGCGCCCGGTGTCCCGGGCCAGGAACGACGCGTTGCAGAAGGCGTGCGCCTCCAGCGCGTGGTCCCCGGCCACCCGCGCCGTGGCCAGCGCCTCCGCGTAGTGCGAGCGGGCGTCCTCGAACCGGCCGGAGTCATGGGCCAGCCAACCCACCGAGATCGCCAGCTCACCGGCTCCGGAGTGCAGCCGGTCCGCCGTGGACCGCCGGGTCGCGGTCCCGGAGTCGAGCAGCGCGTACGCCGCCCGCAGCGGCTGCGAGGCCCGGCGGTACAGGCCGTCACCCCCGTGCCGGTCGTCCAGCAGGCGGATCTGCCGTACCGCCTTCTCGACGGCGTGCACCTCCGCCTCGCCGACCCGGCGCTGCGCGGGCAGGGAGACGGAGGCGGCCATGCCGCCCAGGCCCAGGCTGAGGGACGCGGCCGCCATCGTGGTGGAGCCGCTTGTCATGAATACGCGACGCAGCACGTCGCACTCCTCGTCGGTGTCGCTGCCGAGCAGCGGCGAAGTCGGGGACGAAGGGGCGTCCGCGGCGGACGGTGCCCCCCGGCCGCGTACCGATTCACGCGGCGAGAAGCCCAGGTCCACCAGGGTCGCCCCGGGGAACATGTGCAGGAAGACCCGCTCGTACGCGTAGTTCGGGCAACGGATCTCGCCGGACTCCACGCGCCCGATGTACCGGGCGTCGCACGCGACCTGCTCGCCGATCTCGTGGGCGGACCTGCGTACCGCGGCAGCGAACTCCCCGGCGGAGCGCTGTCCGCGCAGCCGCCGGAAGGCGAGGTTGGGAACTGCCCGTGTCGACACCATGGCGGGGCCCTCTCTGGTGCGAGCCGGGCGATTGTTTCCGGTGTCCCGGCGGGGCAAGAACGTACCTGCTGTGACAACTCCCACACGCTGTGTTTACTGACAAAACGGGTATCTCGACCACGATCCGCCATGAACTGCCACCCTTTGCAGCGGTGTGGGGCCGTAGCCCTTGACGCGGTCCGCGCGTTGGTCCATGTGGCGACGGAGTCCGGCTCCGCCCGGCGATGAGAGGAGAGGTCCCTTGTTGCACACCGACATGGCGACCGGCTCGCGGACGACCGCGACAACGGCCGCACGGACCGCGACGACCGGCCCCATGGCACCCGCGCAGGAGCTCGCCGCGAGCGGCCCGCTCCCCGGCGCGGAACCCTGCGACCTGGTGACCGTTCCCGCCCGTCAGGGACTGGAGGCGGCGGACATCCTGCGTCGGGGCGCCGATCAGGAGGCCGTCGGCCCGGTCCTGCACGACGGCCCCTGCGCCACCGTCGGCTTCCTGGTGCCGCCGGGCACCGCCGAGGCCTGGGACGTACCGGGCAGCGCCTGTACGAGCACCAACGGCAGAGGGCTGCGCATCCCCGCGGAGCCGCCCGTCTCCGGCAGCGGCTGGCTGCTGCCGCCCGGCGACGACGACACCGCGGTCACCGACCCGGCCGCGCTGCGGGCCGCGCTCGACCAGGCCGCCCGGCTGATCGAGGCGGCCGACAACTGCCGCTGAGCCCATAATGTCCGCGGGGGCGGTGAGCGCGATGACCGCCCCGCGCGGCCGGACACGGCCGGTCCCGGACCCTATGAGCAGTGAGCAGGTACGAGCGGCAGTGGCACGTCGAGGAGGTTCCGGCGGAGCGGGGAGCGGCAAGCAGCGCGCGGACCGCAGGACCGACCGCAAGGCGGCCCGCGGCTCCGGGCCCACCGGGGGCAACGTCTCGGAACCGGTGGACGGCGGCCTCGCCGAGCTGGTCCCGGACCGGGAGCGCAGGCGCGCCTGGACACTGACGATCGACGGCGCCCCGCAGTCCCACGTGGACCTCGAAGACCCGGCGTACCTCTCCTTCGAGTACCAGCGCCGGATCGGCCATATCGCGGACCTGGCCGCGCCCGCCGGGCAGCCGTTGCACGTCGTGCACCTGGGCGGCGGGGCCTTCACGCTCGCCCGCTACATCGCGGCGACCCGGCCCCGCTCCACCCAGCAGATCGTCGAGGTGGACGCCGCGCTCGTCCAGCTGGTGCGCCGGGAACTGCCGCTGGACCCGCAGGCCAGGATCAGGGTCAGGGCCATCGACGCCCGCGCCGGGCTCGGGAAGATACAGGACGACTGGGCGGACCTCGTCATCGCGGACGTCTTCAGCGGCGCCAGGACCCCCGCCCACCTCACCAGCACCGAGTTCCTCGCGGAGGTGCGCCGCGTCCTGAAGCCCGGCGGGACCTACGTGGCCAACCTCGCGGACGGCCCCCCGCTCGCCCATCTGCGCGGCCAGATCGCCACCGCCGCCACCGTCTTCCCCGAGCTGGCGCTCGCCGCGGACCCGACCGTGTTCCGCGGCCGGCGCTTCGGCAACGCCGTACTGCTCGCCTCCGACGTGGTGCCGAAGCTCGCGGAGCTGACCCGCCGGGTGGCGACCGACCCGCATCCGGGGCGCGTCGAACACGGCCGGGCCCTCGCGGACTTCACCGGAGGCGCGGCCCCGGTGCACGACGCCGGCGCGAGGCCCTCGCCGCCGCCACCCGCGTCCGCCTTCGACTGAGCACCCGCCGCACCGCCGTCACTTCACGATCTCGACCTTCGGCGGATAGCCGTTCCAGGTGCAGAACACCGAGACCGTCGTGCCGTCGTCCCGGGCGAAGTTGACCCGGATCCAGGCCGGTTCCGTCCAGACCCGCATCGACCAGCCCTGTTCCGGCGTCGCGGAGACCAGCTTCGCGCTGTCCGCGCCCAGCTCGAAGACGACCCGTCCGCCGTCCGTCGCGTAACTCCGCGCCGTCCCCGCGGGGGTGGCCGTGGCAGCGGGCCCGGACGGGCCCGCCGGGGCGTGCGAGCGCGAGGGGGAAGGACTCACCGACGTCACCGACGGCTCCGGGGCGGAAGCCTTCGGTGAGGTCTGTGACGGGGACGGTTCGGGGCGGTGCGTCGAGGACGACAGGGTCTCCGTGGTCGCCCGCGCGCTCGCGGAGATCGGCACCGCGCGCGGCGGGTCGTACGCCGTCCCCGCCATCACCGTGTGCACACCCCACCACGACAGCGTGACCGCGGCGCCGGTGGCGAGCGACCACGCGAGCCCATGTACCAGTCCTCGTCGCATCCGGCACATCCTGCACCATGGCGGACCGTCCTCCGGATCGGGGCGGACCCGAAGGCGCTCGATGGCGTACGGTGCCGCCCATGCCAAGTGTGCTTGTGGTCGAGGACGACCAGTTCGTACGTTCCGCCCTCATCCGGCACCTGACCGAGGCGTCACACACCGTACGGAGTGTCGGCACCGCGCTCGAAGCGCTGCGCGAGGTCGCCCACTTCCGCTTCGACGTGGTCATCCTCGATCTCGGGCTGCCCGATCTCGACGGCTCGGAGGCGCTCAAGATGCTGCGCGGCATCACCGACGTGCCCGTCATCATCGCGACCGCCCGGGACGACGAGAGCGAGATCGTCCGGCTGCTCAACGACGGTGCGGACGACTACCTGACCAAACCCTTCTCCGTGGAACACCTCGCCGCGCGGATGGCCGCCGTACTGCGCCGCTCGCGCGCGGCCGAGGGACGGTCGGCCTCCCCGCGCGTCATCCGGGTCGGCGGGCTCTCCATAGACCCGCTGCGGCGACTGGCCGAACTCGACGGCACCGACCTCGACCTCACCCGGCGGGAGTTCGACCTGCTGACCTTCCTGGCCGGCCGGCCAGGCGTCGTCGTCCCGCGCAAGGAACTCCTCGCCGAGGTCTGGCAGCAGTCCTACGGGGACGACCAGACCATCGACGTCCACCTGTCCTGGCTCCGCCGGAAACTGGGCGAGACGGCCGCCCGGCCCCGCTACCTGCACACCCTGCGCGGCGTCGGCGTGAAACTGCAGCCGCCCGCCGCGCCCCCGGAGCAGCCCGCATGAGATGGGCGCTGGTCAAGGTCTGCCTGGCCGTCACCGCGATGGTCGTGATCGCCTTCGCCGTACCCCTCGGCCTCGTCATCAAGGAGATGGCCAGCGACCGGGCGTTCTCCGACGCCGAACGGCAGGCCGCGACGATCGGCCCCACCCTCTCCATCACCACCGACCGCACCGAACTCCTCAAGGCCGTGCTCACCACGGAGCCCGGCGCCCATGACCGGATGGCCGTCCACATACCCGCCGCCGCGGAGGCCGACAGGCAGGCGGTGGAGATCGGCCGCCGGCGCGCCACCCGCAAGGACCTGGAGACCGTACGGGCATCGGGGCGCGCCTCCATCTCCGAGGTGCCCGGCGGCTCCGCGCTCCTCCAGCCGACCGCGCTCGGCGCCGGGGGCACCGCCGTCGTCGAGGTGTTCGTGCCCGACGCCGAGGTCTCCAACGGGGTCACCACCGCCTGGCTGATGCTGGCGGGCGTCGGCATCGCGCTGATCGTCGGTTCCGTCGCGGTGGCCGACCGGCTCGGCGTACGCATGGTGGAGCCCGCCCGGCGGCTCGCCGGGGCCGCCCAGGACCTGGGGGAGGGGCGGCTCGGGACCAGGGTGCCGGAGGAGGGTCCGACCGAACTGCACTCCGCCGCCGTCGCGTTCAACTCCATGGCCGACCAGGTCGTCCAGCTCCTCGCCAACGAACGCGAACTGGCCGCCGACCTCTCGCACCGGCTGCGCACCCCGCTCACCGTGCTGCGGCTCAACGCCGCCTCGCTCGGGGAGGGCCCGGCGGCCGAGCAGACCCGGGCGGCCGTCGAGCAGCTGGAGCGCGAGGTCGACACGATCATCAGGACCGCCCGGGAGCAGCGCCCGCAGACCCAGGGACAGGGCGGCGGTCCGGGAGCCGGCTGCGACGCCTCCGAGGTGATCCGCGAACGCATGGCCTTCTGGTCCGCGCTGGCAGAGGACGAGGGCCGCGAGGTGCGCCTCGCCGGGGTGGACCGCACGGTACGCATCCCGGTGGCCCGCCCAGAACTGGCGGCGGCGCTGGACGCGCTGCTCGGCAACGTCTTCCGGCACACCCCGGAGGGCACCGCCTTCGCCGTGGACGTCTACCACAGCGGCGACGCGGTGATCGTGCTGGTCTCGGACGCGGGCGTCGGCATCGCGGACCCCAGGGCGGCGCTGGCGCGCGGCGGCAGCGGACACGGCGGCGCGAAGGGCGCGGTGGGCTCGACCGGGCTCGGCCTCGACATCGTCCGCCGGGTCGCGGAGTCCACCGGCGGCGATGTGCGGATCGGCCGATCGGTGCTCGGTGGCACGGAGGTGCGCATCTGGATCGGGCTCGGCGGGCAGCGGCCGAAGGGACGCGGCCACCGGCTCGGGCGGCAGCGGCGCGCGGTGAACCGGCGGGGCACGGGGGCCCGGTTCCGCTCCGGAACGGGCCCGAACCTTTAGACCGGCCGATGCGCTCCTTAAGCCCGCCCTAAGAACATCAACTCGGGTCCCAACTGCCTCATTTGCCGGATTCGCTGCCGCTAGCGTGCTCTCGCATCCCCCACTTCCGTATGACGAGGCAGGAACGCGATGGGCACCAGCACGCACCGGCGCACGGCGAGCACCCGGACCAAGGCGGTCGGCGCGGTCGTCGCCGCGGCCGTGATCGGCGGGACGGTCTTCGCCCTCACCGGCACGGCCCAGGCATCCGCGGTCGGCGCCGCCTACACCAGGACCAGCGGCTGGACGGGCGGCTACACCGCGCAGTACGTCGTCACCAACGACACGGACAATGCCAAGTCCGGCTGGACGCTGGAGTTCGACCTCCCGGCGGGCACGAAGCTCAGCTCGCTGTGGAACGGCGAGCACACCGTCGACGGCAACCACGTCACCGTCACACCGTCGAGCTGGGACAAGGAACTGGCCCCCGGCAAGTCCGTTACCATCGGCTTCGTCACCAGCTCCGAGGACAAGGCGGCCGACCCCACCGGCTGCGTCGTCGACGGCACCAAGTGCTCCGTCGACACCGGAGCCACCCCGGAGCCCAGCGGCCGCCCCACCGGCACCGCGACCCCCACCCCCACGAAGCCGCCGGCCGGCACCCCCACGCCGACCCCCACCAAGACCGACGCGGGCGGCGGCAGCGGCGGTACGGCGAGCGGGGCGGGCTTCGCCCCGTACGTCGACACCTCCCTCTACCCCGCCTTCGACCTCACCGGCACCGCCAGCAAGACCGGCGTCAAGCAGTTCAACCTCGCCTTCATCACCTCCGGCGGCAGCTGCGCCCCGCTCTGGGGCGGCGTCACCGGCCTCGGTGACGACCAGGTCGCCTCCCAGATCGACGGCCTGCGCGCGGCGGGCGGCGACGTCCGGGTCTCCTTCGGCGGCGCGTCCGGCTCCGAGCTGGCCCTGAACTGCACCTCGGCGGCCGATCTGGCCGCGGCCTACGGCAAGGTCGTGGACACGTACAAGCTGACCAAGGTCGACTTCGACATCGAGGGCGGCGCGCTCCCCGACACCGCGGCCAACTCCCGCCGCTCGCAGGCCATCGCGCAGCTCCAGAAGTCCCACCCTGGCCTGGATGTCTCCTTCACCCTGCCGGTGATGCCCGAGGGCCTGACCCAGCCCGGGGTGGACCTGGTCGCCGACGCGAAGAAGAACGGCGTCGACGTCGGGGCCGTCAACATCATGGCGATGGACTACGGCGCCTCGTACAGCGGTGACATGGGCACGTACGCGATCCAGGCGGCCACCGCGACACAGGCCCAGATCAAGGGCGTGCTCGGCCTCTCGGACGCGGACGCCTGGAAGGCCGTCGCCGTCACCCCGATGATCGGGGTCAACGACGTCAGCACCGAGATCTTCAAGGTCGAGGACGCCACGCAGCTGGTGGAGTTCGCCCAGGAGAAGGGGATCGGCTGGCTCGCGATGTGGTCGGGCACCCGGGACAAGGAGTGCGAGGGCGGTGCGAAGCCGACCGCCGACGCGTCGTGCAGCTCGATCGCCCAGGAGCCGCTCGCCTTCACGAAGGCGTTCGGCGCCTACAAGTAGCCACCATCCCCCGCGCATCCCGGCCGGTCCCCACGCCCCCCACAACCGGCCGGGGTGCGCCCCCATTTCAGCTCCTAGGGCGAGACTTTGCGGACACGCCCTAGCGCGCCCGGTTCACCGCCGACAAGACCGCCGCCACCGACGCCGCGAGCGCGGACGCGTCCCGGCCCGCTCCCCAGCGGACCTCGCCGTCCACCCGGCACTCCGCGTACGCGGTCACCGTGGACCAGGCCGCGTCCGCCCCGTGCTCCGAGAAGTCGAGGATCGTGACCTCCACCCCGGCGGCCGCCAGCGCGTCCGTGAACGCGGACACCGTACCGGCGCCCGTGCCCTCGTAGTCGCCCTCCCGCCCCTCCACCCGCAGCGTGCAGACGAACCGCTGGCCACCGGCCGGATCGCGCTCCGCCGACCAGGATGTCAGGGCGATCGCCCCGTCCCGGCCCGGGACCAGATACGTGGCCTCGAACAGCTCCCACAGGTCCTTCGCCGTGGCCTCCAGACCGCTGTCGTCCGTCGCGTCCTGCACCGTACGGGAGAAGTCCGCCCGCATCCGGGCCGGCAGGTCCACCCCGTGGTTCTCGCGCAGCAGATGGGCGATGCCGCCCTTGCCCGACTGGCTGTTGACCCGGATGACGGCCTCGTAGCTGCGCCCCACGTCCGCCGGGTCGATCGGCAGGTACGGCACCGACCACACCTCGGAGCCGCTGCTCCCGTGGTGCGCGAAACCCTTGCTGATCGCGTCCTGGTGGGTGCCGGAGAACGCGGTGTACACCAGGTCGCCGCCGTACGGATGGCGCGGCGGTACCGGCAGCCGGTTGCAGTGCTCGACCGTGCGGCGGATCTCGTCGATGTCCGAGAAGTCGATCATCGGGTCGACGCCCTGGGCGTGCAGGTTCAGCGCCAGGTTGACCAGGTCGACGTTGCCGGTGCGCTCCCCGTTGCCGAACAGGCAGCCCTCCACGCGCTGCGCCCCCGCCAGCACCGCGAGTTCCGCGCACGCCACCCCCGTACCCCGGTCGTTGTGCGGGTGGACGGAGAGGATCACCGCATCGCGCCGGTCCAGGTGGCGGTGCATGTACTCGATCTGGTCGGCGTAGACGTTGGGCGTCGCGATCTCCACCGTGGCCGGCAGGTTGTGGATCACCGGGCGGTCCGGTGAGGCGTCCCACAGCTCGGTCAGGCTGTTGCAGATCTCCAGTACGTAGTCCGGCTCGGTGAGGATGAAGACCTCGGGCGAGAACTCGAACCGGATGTCCGCGCCGGGCCTGGCCCGCGCGAGGCGCTCCATCAGCCGCGCGGCGTCCAGCACCACCCCGTGCACCCCGGCCCGGTCCCGTCCCAGGACGACGTCCCGCCAGACGGGGGCGGTCGGGATGTAGAGGTGGACGACCACCCGGTCCATCCCCGTCACGGACTCGAAGGTCCGCTCGATCAGATCCGCCCTGGCCGGGGTGAAGACGACCACCGTCACGTCGTCCGGCACCGCCCCGCTCGTCGCCAGATGCCGGACGAAGTCGAAGTCGGTGCGGCTCGCGGACGGGTAGCCGATCTCGATCTCCTTGAAGCCCATCGCGACGAGCAGATCGAACATCCGGCGCTTGCGCGGGGTGTCCATCGGCTCGGCCAGCGCCTGGTTGCCGTCCCGCAGATCGACCGGCACCCAGAGCGGGGCCCGCTCGGTCCGGGCCTGCGGCCAGGTCCGCCCGGTCAGCGGGATCTCCACGCGGTCGAAGGCGGAACGGTAGCGGTGCGACGGCATCGAGCTGGAGCGCTGCCGGTTCCAGCGGGGCGCGGCCGGGGGCACCGGCCCGCGCGGGGTGCGGATCGTGGGAAAGCCGTGCGCCGGTGGCACGGCGTCGGGCGCGGACGCGGCCGTCGGGGTGGCCGCGGACAGGGTCTGGGGCATGAACTCGGGCATGAGCGGGGTCTCTTCTCGCATCGCCGGATGCGACCGGCACAGCACGGAACCCCGCGGCGGGGTGCCGATCGCTTCAGGCCCCGCCGCGGCAGCCGAGAAGAAGGAGACCGCGGTACGTCATGGCCGGTACAGTAGCCAGAAACCAACTCCTCAGACAACCTGACAGGTGAATCCGTGTCCACGCTCGGCCCGCTCAGCCCCAGCCCCTTGGTCGACCAGGCCGCCGGTCATCTGCGCGCGCAGATCACCGAGGGGCACTGGCCGGTCGGCACGAAGATCCCCGGCGAGACCACCCTCGCGAGAACACTGGGCGTGGGCCGCTCCACCGTCCGCGAGGCGGTGCGCACCCTCGCCGCGCTCGGCCTGCTCCAGTCCCGCCAGGGGTCCGGGGTCTTCGTCATCGCGGACCACGCGGCGGAGGACTGGCCGGTCCGGCTGCGCCGGGCCGCGGTCGCCGATGTCTACGAGGTGCGCATGCTGGTCGAGGTGCAGGCGGCCCGGCTGGCCGCCCGGCGCCGCACCGACGAGGACCTGGCCGCCCTGGAGGCGGCGCTCACGGCACGGCGGTCGGCGGGCGCGGGCCCCGACGACGCCTTCGTGGACGCGGACATCGCGCTGCACCGGACCGTCCTGGCGGCGGCCCGCAACCCGGTGCTCACCGACCTCTTCGCGGAGTTCGCCCCCGCGCTCCGCCAGGCGCTCATCGACCTGGTGGAGCTGACCGGCCTGCGCCGCGAGGACCCGCACCACGGCGACGCGGCCCATCAGGCGCTGGTCACCGCCGTCGTGGCGGGCGACGCGGAAGCGGCGGGCCGGGCCGCGCAGGAGGAGCTGGAGAAGACCCTGGCCCGCCTGCGCGCCGCCTGACCGGGCCGCGGCGCCTCCGCGTCCGGTGCCGTCCCGCCTACGCGGCGCCCGCCCCCGAGTCCCGCCACTCCTGCGCGTACTCGTCGAAGATCGCCCGCAGCTGGTGCCCGATCTTCAGGTAGTCCAGGTCGTCCAGATTGGCCAGCGAGACCCGGACGGACCACTCGGGGCCGTCGAAGCCGCCACCGTTCAGCAGCACCACGGACGTCTGCTCGGCCAGCCGGAACAGCGGGTCGACGGGCTCGTAGTTCTGCTCCAGATAGTCGGCGAACTCCTTGCCCAGGGTGCGCTCCGCCTCGGCCAGCAGGTCGAGTTCGATGTAGTACGCGGCCCGCTTGGGGTCCTCCGAGATCTTCATATGGGCGCCCTCCAGCAGGAGTTCGAGACGCTGCCGGACGATCGAGCGGATCCGGGCCTTGTACGCCTGGCCCTCGTCCAGCATGTCGAACAGGGAGAAGAGCGTCATCATCACCTGCTGCGGCAGCGACAGGCCCGCCGTGTGGTTCAGCGCCACCTGCCGGGAGTCCGCGACCAGCCGGTCGATGAACCGGATCTTCTCCGGCTCCAGCGACAGCGTTCCGTACCGGGCGGCCAGCCGGGCCTTCTGCGCCGCGTCCTGGGCCCGGAGCATGTCGTCGATGACGTTGTCGTCGTGCGCCCGATGACGCCGAGCCGCCAGCCGGTGGCGCCGTAGTGCTTGGAGTACGAGTACACCAGCAGCATGTTGCGCGGCAGGTCCGCGGCCAGCGAGCGGAAGCCCTCGACGAAGGTGCCGTAGACGTCGTCCGTCACCACGATCAGGTTCGGGTTCCGGTCCGCGACGATGGACACGATCTGCTCGGCGACCTTCGGCGCGAGCGCGAGCGAGGGCGGGTTGCTCGGGTTGACGCAGCAGACCAGCTTGACCGAGGGATCGGCCAGCTTGTCGATCTCCTCCGGCGGGTAGCGCCACTGCCGCATACCGGTCTCGGTGAACAGGTTCGCCTCGACGCGGACGACGTCGAAGCCGTACGTGTCGAGCTCGGGGATCTCCAGGTACGGCGTGAACACCGGGACCATCAGGGCGATCCGGTCGCCCTTGTGCAGGATTCCGTTCTTCATCAGCGAGTCGAAGATGTAGCACATCGCCGCCGTGCCGCCCTCGGTCGCGAACAGGCTCAGGTGCTGCCCCTCCGGCGGCCGGTGGTCGAACATCTCGTCGGGCTTGACGCCCTCGACGGTGACGGCGTTGCCGAGACCGGCCTCCAGATCACCGATCCGGCGGCCGTCCGCGAGCGTCACCAGGAAGGTGCGGCCGACGGTCCTCGGCAGCGCCTCCCGCTCGTCGTCCTCCAGGCCCGCGGCTCCGCCGCGCATCTTCTCCCACCAGCTCGCGCGAGGCGTCGGCGAGGTTGATGCGCAGCAGCATCGGCATGATCTGGCTGGTGAGCAGCACGATGGTGATCAGGCCGAAGAGGTAGCAGACGGTGTACGCGGTGGCGACGTGTCCCTGGTACTGGGCGATCTGGCTCTGGCTCAGGTCATCGAGCTTGCCGATGGCCTCCGTGGCCGTACCGACGACCGCGGATTCGGTCGCCGCGCCCGCCAGGATGCCGGAGGCGGTGCCCACGTCGAGGTCGAACGCCTTGGCGATGCCGAAGGCGATGCCGAGCACGCAGACCAGCTCGATCAGGCAGAGGGCGAAGAAGCGCAGGCTGCTGCGGTTGAGGTTGGCGAAGAACTGCGGCCCGGCCAGGTAGCCCAGCGAGAAGATGAACAGCGCGAAGAAGACGGTCTTGACGTCGTCGTTGACGCTGACGTGCCGGGTGCCGATCAGCAGCGCGACGATCAGCGTGCCGCAGATGCCGCCGAGGGTGATCGGGCCGACGCGGATCTTGCCGACCAGGTAGCCGAGGGACAGACGGAGGAAGAGCGCGAGCTCGGGATGGTCCCGGACGACTCCCATCCGGCCTCACCCACCCGAGCGAATTCAAAGGATCAATAGGTGCATAGCGGTGAATTTAACAGGGCGTGAGGTGCGAGGCATTTCCAGCCAGTTGTCCGTATGTCGGCCACCCAGTAGCCGACCGGCAGTTGGGCGTACGCGCCGGTGCGCCGGCGGCCGGATTCGGGGAAAGAACGCGGAGGTGGTCCGGTCCGCCCCCATGAGGTGGTGTCCCGTTCACCTTCCGTCGGGCTCTCATGGCCCGGCCGGGGGTGGTGGCGGTCGTTTCCGGGCCTCTCCGGAAATCCGGGCCGATCGGTCCGGATTCCCGCCCGCACTCCGCTGATCCGGCCCCAACACCCCTCTCACCTGCGGGTCTTCGGGAGGCGCGCGTTCCGGTTTCCTTGTCCGCGCGCTTTGGCAAGCCCTCGGCCGGACACGGTCTCGTGACTTGCAGGACACGCTCGCGCAACGGAAGCGTCTTCAACTCTTGACACCCACCCCTCCCAGGCAGGAACCTTCCGACATCGACGCATGGGAGCGCTCCCACATCGCAAGGGGATTTCTCAAGAGGTTTCTCGCGCGAACGGCACTGCCCGTGTCCTCCCCCCTGAACCACCTGGCACCCGCACCCACCGGCGCGGAACGCCTCGCAGTCAGAACGCCAGTCCCACCCTGGAACAAGGAGTAGTGGAATGCGTATCACCCGCACCGTCGCCGGCCGAAGCCGCAGAGCCGCGGTTCTGGTCACCACGGGCCTGACAGCCTCGGCCCTGCTGCTGACCGGCTGCAGCAGCGACTCGGACTCATCGGACACGAGTTCCGATGCGAACGGGAAGATCACGCTGACCGTCGCCGACTACGGGCAGTTCGGCTACAAGGAAGCCGGCCTCTTCGCCAAGTACCACGAGCTGCACCCGAACATCACGGTGAAGGAAGACACCACCGCCGAAGAGAAGAACTACTACCCCAAGCTGCTCCAGCAGCTCACGTCCGGCAGTGGGCTGGCCGACGTCCAGGGCGTCGAGGTAGGCCGGATCAAGGAGGTCGTCGACACCAAGGCGGACCAGTTCGCCGATCTCAGCAAGGTGATCGACGTCAACGACTGGGTCTCCTGGAAGGAGAAGCAGGCCACCACCAAGGACGGCAAGGTGATCGGCGCGGGCACCGACATCGGCCCGATGTCCCTCTGCTACAACACCGAGCTCTTCAAGAAGGCCGGCCTGCCGACCGACCGCAAGGCGGTCGCCGCCAAGTTCGCCGGCGGCTGGGAGGACTACCTCAAGCTCGGTGAGGAGTACCAGAAGAACGCCCCGGCGGGCACCTTCTTCATGGACTCCGCGAGCGCGATGTTCAACGCCGTGGTCAGCTCGAACCCGAAGCAGTACTACGACGAGTCCGGCAAGCCGATCTACAAGGACAGCCCCGGCGTCAAGCAGGGCTGGAACCTCGCGGCGGAGGCCGCCGACAAGAAGCTGACCCAGGGTCTCGCCCAGTTCGGCGACCCGTGGAAGGCCGCTCTGCGCAAGAGCACCATGGCCACCGTGGTCTGCCCCGCCTGGATGGCCGCGCAGATCTCGGACGCCGCCGGTGAGGGCAACAAGGGCAAGTGGGACATCACCACCGCCCCCGGTGAGACCGCGTCCAACTGGGGCGGCTCCTTCCTCGGCGTCCCGACCGCGGGCAAGCACATCAAGGAGGCCGGTGAGCTCGTCAAGTGGCTGACCGCCCCCGAGCAGCAGGCCGCCGTCTTCAAGGCGACCGGTCTCTTCCCGTCCAACAAGGGCGCGTACGAACTGGCCGACGTGAAGACCGGCAAGCTCCCGTACTTCAACGACGCGCCGATCGGCGAGATCTACGCCGACGAGGCCAAGTCCATCCCCGAGACCGTTCTCGGCCCGAAGGACGCGGACATAAAGGACGCCATCTCCACCCAGATCAACAACATGGAGCAGCGCGGAACCAGCCCCGACAAGGCCTGGGACACGGCGGTCGACAAGATCGACAAGGTGATCGGCTGACGGTCGTGGCGGCGGGCGGCCCCAGGGCCGCCCGCGCCTGCGTGTCCCCATCCCGCGCCGGGGCGGCCCGTCTCCCGGTGGGCTCCCGCGGGGCGGCCGGGTACCTCCCCGGCCGCCCCGCGGAAGCCCACCGCGGACGCCGCCGCCCGTACCCGGGTAACCAAGCAATCCAGGGAAGGACTCCCGCCCGTGGCCACCTCGACTCCCACCCGGGACGCATACGCACCGCCGCCCCGCGGCTCCCAGCACAAACCGGTGAACGCCCGCCGGCAGATGTGGCGGAGCCGGCTCTGGCGCTTCGACGACAAGGCGTCGCCGTACGCCTACATAGCCCCGTTCTTCCTCGTCTTCGGCGCCTTCGGGCTCTATCCGCTGATCTACACCGGCTGGATCGCCCTGCACCGGGTGGAGATGACCGGCCTGGACCAGATGGAGTGGGTCGGCTGGGCGAACTTCGACAAGATCCTGCACGACGCGGAGTTCTGGACGGCCGTCACCAACACCTTCCTGATCGGTGTCATGTCGACGGTCCCGCAGCTGCTCGTCGCGCTCGGCCTGGCCCATCTGCTGAACTACAAACTGCGCGCCAGCACCTTCTGGCGGACGATCATCCTCACCCCGTACGCCACCTCCGTGGCCTCCGCCGCCCTTGTCTTCGCCCTGGTCTTCCGGGCCGACGGCGGACTGCTGAACTGGGTGCTGCACTTCGTCGGCCTCGGTCACACGAACTGGGCCAACGGCGAATGGACGTCGAAGATCGCCATCTCGGTCATCGTGATCTGGCGCTGGACCGGCTACAACACCCTGATCTACCTGGCGGCGATGCAGGCCGTCCCGTCCGACCTGTACGAGGCCGCCTCGCTGGACGGCGCCTCGCGCTGGCAGCAGTTCCGCAAGGTGACCATCCCCTCGCTGCGGCCCACGATCCTGTTCACGATCGTCATCTCGACCATCGGTGCCATGCAGCTGTTCGGTGAGCCCCTGCTGCTGGAGGGCGGCGCCATCGGCGCGACCGGCGGAAACGAGAATCAGTACGAGACCCTCAGCGTCTACCTCTACAACTACGGCTGGCACCTCGGGCATCTCGGTCCGGCCGCCGCGGTCGCCTGGGCGATGCTCGCCCTCCTGCTGATCATCGCCGGGATCAACTGGCTGTTCGGCCGCTTCGTACGCAAATCCGCGGTCTGACCGGGAGCGATATCCATGACCATCACCAGCCCCACCCATGTCCCGGGGACCGCTCTCCCGGCACCTGCCGTGCACCGCGCGCCGAAGCGCGCGAGCCGTTTCCGGCCCGGCGCGGGCAAGCAGCTGAACGGCGGCCCGTTCGCCTACATCGCGCTGGCCGTCGTCGGCATCGGATCGCTGCTGCCGCTGTACTGGACCCTGGTGGCCGCGTCCCACACCCAGGACGAAGTACTGGCCTCCACACCGCCGTTCCTGCCGGGTGGCCGGCTGATGCACAACCTCGACGCCGCCTGGACCCAGGCCCATCTGGGCAAGGCGATCGTCAACAGCGTCATCGTCTCCGGCTGCATCACGCTGGCGACGCTCTTCTTCTGCACCCTGGCCGGCTACGCCTTCGCCAAGATGCGGTTCCGGGGTCGCGGCGCCCTGATGACCGGCGTCATCCTGACCCTGACGATCCCGCCGCAGCTCAGCGTCGTCCCGCTGTTCATGATGATGGCCGACCTCGGCTGGGGCGGAAATCTGGAGTCGGTGATCTTCCCGACCCTGGTCAGCGCGTTCGGCGTGTTCTTCATGCGGCAGTACCTGCTCGAGGCGCTCCCGTACGAGCTGATCGAGGCCGCCAAGATCGACGGCGCGAACAACTTCCGTATCGTGCTGAGCATCGTGCTGCCGGTGGCCCGTCCGGCGATGATGGTGCTCGGCATGCTCACCTTCGTCCAGGCGTGGAACGACTTCTTCTGGCCCTACCTCGCGCTGAACCAGCAGAACCCCACGCTCCAGGTGGCCCTCGGCCAGCTGAGCGCCTCCTACACCCCCGACCAGAGCATCGTGATGGCCGGCGCGCTGATCAGCACGCTGCCACTGCTCGTGGTGTTCGTGGTCTTCGGCAAGCGGATCGTCGGCGGGATCATGTCCGGCGCCGTCAAGGGCTGACCCCTCCCGCAGACGACCACTCCCGGAAGTCCCGTACGGCCCGTCCCCGACCGGGGGCCGTACCGGAAACCCCGTACGGCCCTGCCTGACCGAGGGCCGTACGGGTTCCGGAGCACCACCCCTTCCCGCCCCTGTCCGTCCACTCCTGGGAGCGCTCCCGCATGACTGCCGTACGACCCGACATCGCCCCGAAGCAGGCGCCCGAGGCAACGAGATTTCCGACAGGCTTCGTCTGGGGGGCGGCCACCGCCGCCTACCAGGTCGAGGGCGCCGCGGCCGAGGACGGCCGCACCCCCTCCATCTGGGACACCTTCAGCCGTACGCCGGGCAAGGTCCGCAACGGCGACACCGGAGACATCGCCGCCGACCACTACCACCTGTACCGCGACGACGTGGCGCTGATGAAGCGGCTCGGACTGAAGGCATACCGTTTCTCCATCTCCTGGTCCCGGGTGCAGCCCACCGGGCGCGGCCCGGCCGTCGAGCGCGGACTCGACTTCTACCGCAAGCTCGTCGACGAGCTGCTCGAAGCCGGCATCACCCCGGTCGCCACCCTCTACCACTGGGACCTGCCCCAGGAGCTGGAGGACGCCGGCGGCTGGCCGCAGCGGGTGACCGCGGACCGGTTCGCGGACTACGCCGCGATCATGGCGGGCGCCCTCGGTGACCGCGTCGGCACGTGGACCACCTTCAACGAGCCGTGGTGCTCGGCCTTCCTGGGATACGGCTCCGGCGTGCACGCGCCGGGCCGCACCGAGCCCGCCTCCGCCCTGCGGGCGGCCCATCACCTCAACCTCGCCCATGGCCGGGCGATCGAGGTTCTGCGCGGTCAACTCCCCGCTGCCGTGCAGACCTCGGTCACCCTCAACCTCCACCAGGTCCGCCCGCTCACCGCGAGCGCGGCCGACGCCGACGCCGCCCGCCGGATCGACGCGGTGGGCAACCGGATCTTCACCGGTCCGATGCTGCGCGGCGAGTACCCGGAGGACCTGATCGCGGACACCAGGCACCTGGTGGACTGGTCGCGGCTGGTCCAGGACGGCGACCTGGCCGCCATCTCCCGCCCGGTCGACGTGCTCGGCGTCAACTACTACACCCCGACGCTGGTCTCCACGCCCCCGGAGGGCTCCGGCGACACGCGCAACGACGGGCACGGCGCCAGCGACCACTCCCCGTGGCCCGGCTCCGAGCACGTCTCCTTCCACCTGGCCGAGGGGAAGGAGCGCACCGCGATGAACTGGTCGATCGACCCCAACGGGCTCTACAGCCTCCTCATGGACGTCACCCGCGACCACCCGGGCCTGCCCCTGATGGTCACCGAGAACGGCGCCGCCTTCGACGACTACGTCTCGCCCGAGGGCCGGGTGGAGGACCCCGAGCGGATCGCGTACCTGCACGGCCACCTCGACGCCGTGCAGCGCGCGGTGGCCGACGGCGCCGATGTCCGGGGCTACTTCCTGTGGTCGCTGATGGACAACTTCGAGTGGGCGTACGGCTATTCGAAGCGCTTCGGCGCGGTGTACGTCGACTACGCCTCCCAGCGCCGCATCCCCAAGGCGAGCGCCCACTGGTACGCCGACGTGATCCGCCGCCACGGCCTGCCGCCGACCGGCCCCGCCTGAGGCCCTGACGGTCAACCTCCCTTGCCTCCACCGGGGTTGACCGCCACCGCCTGAGTAGCCACCACCCCTGAGACCCGGCCCGGTGCCGGGTCTCAGCCGTGTCCGGAGGTCAGCCGGGGTGCGGCCGCACTCCGCCCCGCACCCCCGCCCCGCACGAGCGCTTGACCGCGCGCGTAGTGTGGGAGCGCTCCCATGATGAGGGCGGGGGGACGGCCGACCGGTCCCGTCGAGTGTCAAGAGAGCCAACACCAGGACTTGGTTTGGTTATCCGACTGTGAGAAATTGACCGCGAACGGGAGGCAGCCATGACGGCAGCGCGAGTACGGAGCGGGGGCCGGCCCACGCTGGAGGAAGTCGCGGCACGGGCGGGCGTGGGCCGCGGCACGGCCTCCCGCGTCATCAACGGCTCACCGAGGGTCAGCGCGCACACCAGGGAAGCGGTGGAGGCGGCCGTCGCGGAGCTCGGCTACGTACCCAACCGCGCCGCCCGCGCCCTGGCCGGCAACCGCACGGACGCCATCGCGCTCGTGGTCCCGGAGTCGGAGAGCCGCTTCTTCGCGGAGCCCTACTTCTCCGACATCGTCCGGGGGGTCGGCGCGGCCCTGGCCGACACCGAGATGCAGCTGCTGCTCACCCTGGTCGGCAGCGACCGCGAACGCCGCAGGCTGGCCCAGTACCTCACCGCCCACCGGGTGGACGGCGTGCTGCTGGTCTCGGTGCACGCGGACGACCCGCTGCCCGACCTGCTGGAGCAGCTGGGCATGCCCGCCGTGATGAACGGCCGCAGGTCCGCAGCGGAGCCGCTGCCCTCGGTCGACTCCGACAACTTCGAGGGCGCCAGAGGGGCCGTCGAGCACCTCGCCTCCCGGGGCCGCCGCTCCATCGCCACCATCACAGGCCGGCTCGACGTCTACGCCTCCCAGCGACGCCTGGACGGCTACCGCAAGGCCGTGGCCGACGCGGGCCTGGAACCCGATGAGCGGCTGATCGCCCCCGCCGACTTCTCGGAGGAGGGCGGCGTCCGCGCCATGCGCGAGCTGCTCGACCGCCGCCCCGACGTGGACGCGGTCTTCGCCGCGTCCGACCTGATGGCCGCGGGCGCCCGCCAGGTGCTCCGCGAGGCCGGCCGGCGCATCCCGGACGACGTGGCCCTCATCGGCTTCGACGACTCGGCCGTGGCCCGCCACATGGACCCGGCCCTCACCAGCGTGCAGCAGCCGATCGAGGAGATGGGCCGCACGATGACCCGGGTGCTCCTCGACCTGATCGCGGGCGAGAGCGACGAGCGGCCGCAGATCGTGCTCCCGACGGAACTGGTCGTGCGCGACTCGTCGTGAGGACGGGCGCGGTGCCGGGCGCCCGGCCCGTTCGGATACAGATCACGATCCTTCAGACGCTGATCACGATCTTCCCCCGGGTGCGTCCGCGTTCGGCGTGCGCGTGGGCGGCGGCGATCCGCTCCAGGGGGTAGGTCTGCTCGATACGGGGTGTGTAGCGGCCCTGGCGCCCCAGTTCCGCCGCCGCGGACAGGAGGGCGGAATCGTTCTCCGCGTTGACCACATGCGTGCCCAGGCGCTGCCCGCCCGCGTGGTCCGCGACCGTCGCGACGCGCTTCGGGTCACCTGTGATCGCGACGAGGTCGTCCAGGGACCCGGAGGCCGCGGTGTCGAGCGCGATGTCGACACCGTGCGGAGCGAGGGTGGTGAGGCGCTGTGCGAGGCCGGGGCCGTAGGTGGTGGGAACGGCGCCGAGCGCGGTGAGGAACTCGTGGTTGCGTTCGCTGGCTGTACCGATCACGGTGGCACCTTGCGCCACCGCGATCTCGACCGCCGCGCTGCCCACGCCTCCGGCGGCGCCCTCGACGAGAAGGGTGCGCCCCGCGAGGGGGCCGAGCGCGTTCAGTCCGCCCATCGCGGTCACCGACGCGAGACCGGCACCTGCGGCCTGCTCGTCGCTCCACGCGTCGGGGGCATGGGCCCAGGCCGAGAGGACGAGCAGCTCTGCGGTCGCCCCGGTGACACCGCCCAGTCCGAAGACGCGGTCGCCGACGCTCACCCCCCCGCACCCCGTCGCCGATCTCGTCGACCACACCGGCGCCGTCGCGCCCGGGGATGGCGGGCAGCTCCAGGGGGAACACCTGGTGCAGGGCGCCGGAGCGCAGCTTCCAGTCGATGGGATTGACCCCGGCCGCCGCGACGCGGACACGGATCTCGCCGGGTCCGGCGTGGGGGTCGGGGGCCTGCTCGATCACCAGGCTCTCCGCATCGCCGTATTCGTGGAACCGGGCTGCGCGCATCATGATCTGCCTTACTTCGACGGGCCGGAACGACGGGTTCGTCCGGCGCCCGTCACTCTAGAACCTGACGTCGACGTGAGGTGCAAGCCACAACTGCCGCGACTTTCGGGACTGCCCCGGAGCGGGTATTGCTAGCCTGAACCTGACGTCAATGTGAGGTACGAGCGGAAAGGGAGCGGCCTGCGTCATGCGCATCGGACAGCTCGCCAGGCGGTCAGGGGTCAGTGTGCGGGCCCTGCGCTACTACGAGGAGCAGCGGCTCCTGGAATCGGCGCGGACGCCCGGTGGGCAGCGCGACTATCCCGACGAGGCCCTGGAGCGGGTCCAGCTCATCCAGGACCTCTTCGCGGCCGGCCTCTCCAGCCGTACCGTCGTCGAACTCCTGCCGTGCGTGAGCACCGGCGTCGCGACCCCCGCCATGCTCGACCAGCTCATCGTCGAACGCGACCGCATCGCCGCACGCATCGAGGACCTGACCCGGGCCAAGGCCAAACTAGGCGGCGCGATCGAGAACGTGACCGCGGCGAGCGTGACGCGGGACTGATCGACTCGCGGACATGAAGAAGGCCTGACCCGTTTCCACGGGTCAGGCCTTCTTCGTTCAGGGTGAGTAACGGGACTCGAACCCGCGACATCCTGGACCACAACCAGGTGCTCTACCGTCTGAGCTATACCCACCACGTCCGGTCGTCTTTCCGACCGGCCGAGAAAAAGTGTACAGGGTCTTTGAGGGTGCTCGCGCCCTCATTGTTCCGCCGCTGGTCGCGGCCCCCGGAAGGGCCGTGACCAGCAGTTTTCCCTTGAACCTAGGCCGAGGGCGACGACAGCCGCGCCGCGATCGACTTCGCGCGCTCGGAGTCCGGTCCCGGCTGCGGGACGAAGACCGCCTCGCGGTAGTAGCGCAGCTCCGTGATGGAGTCGCGGATGTCCGCCAGCGCCCGGTGGTTGCCGTTCTTCTCCGGGCTGTTGAAGTACGCCCTCGGGAACCAGCGGCGGGCCAGTTCCTTGACCGAGGAGACGTCGACGATCCGGTAGTGGAGGTAGCCCTCCAGCGACGGCATGTCGCGCAGCAGGAAGCCCCGGTCGGTGCCGACCGTGTTTCCGCAGAGCGGGGCCTTGCCGGGCTCCTTCACGTGCTCGCGCACATAGGACAGGACCCGCTCCTCCGCGTCGGCCAGGGTGGTGCCCCCGGCCAGCTCGTCGAGGAGGCCCGAGGCGGTGTGCATCTGCCGCACCACCTCGGGCATGGTCTCCAGGGCCGCGTCCGGCGGGCGGATCACGATGTCCACCCCGTCGCCGAGCACGTTCAACTCCGAGTCGGTGACCAGTGCGGCCACCTCGATGAGTGCGTCTTCCGTCAACGAGAGCCCGGTCATCTCGCAGTCGATCCACACCATGCGGTCGTTCATGCGCCCTACCCTACGGGGCACTCCGCTGCCCCGGCAGGGCCGGGCGCCCTGTCGCGTACGGGTCGGAGCCCGGCCGCCCCTGCTCGCCGCGGCCCTGGTCCAGCGCTGCCGGGACAGCGGCGGACTGGCCCGCGGGAGCGGGAGCTGCCACCGTGCGACGGCTCCCGGGACCCGCCTGGGCGGGCACCACCTGCTCGGTGACCTGGCCGACCGGCTCGGGACCTCCGCCCTGCGGACGACGGGCCCGGTAGGCGGCCCGGTACGCGGCGGGGGAGGAGCCCAGCTGACGCCGGAAGTGCCCGCGCAGCGCGACCGGTGAGCGGAAGCCGCAGCGGCCCGCGACCTCGTCGACCGAGTAGTCGGACGTCTCCAGCAGCCGCTGCGCCTGCAGCACCCGCTGGGTGATCAGCCACTGCAGCGGTGCGCTGCCGGTGAGCGAGCGGAACCTCCGGTCGAAGGTCCGTCGGCTCATGTAGGCGCGCGCGGCGAGCGTCTCCACGTCGAACTGCTCGTGCAGATGCTCCAGGGCCCAGGCCACGACCTCTGCGAGCGGGTCGGAGCCGATCTCTTCGGGTAAAGACCTGTCCAGGTAGCGCTCCTGGCCGCCACTGCGCCGCGGTGGCACGACGAGCCGGCGGGCGAGTGCCCCGGCGGCCTCCGTGCCGTGGTCCGAGCGGACTATGTGCAGGCAGAGATCGATGCCCGCCGCTGTGCCCGCGGAGGTGAGCACGTCGCCGTCGTCGACGAACAGTTCGCGCGGATCGACGTGCACCGACGGATAGCGCTTGGCCAGCGTCGGCGCGTACATCCAGTGCGTGGTCGCCGGGCGGCCGTCGAGCAGTCCGGCCGCGGCGAGGACGAAGGCCCCCGTGCACAGCCCGACGATTCTGGCCCCTTCCTCATGGGCGCGGCGCAGCGCGTCCAGTGCCTCCACGGGCGGTGGCGAGGTGATCGAGCGCCAGGCGGGCACCACGACGGTGCCGGCCCTGCTGATCGCCTCCAGCCCGTAGGGCGCGGTGAGTTCGAGTCCCCCTGTGGTGCGCAGCGGTCCCTCTTCGCCGCTGCACACGAGAAGCCGGTAGCGCGGAACTCCCGCGTCCTGGCGGTCGATACCGAACACGGAGAGCGGGATGGAGCTCTCGAAGATGGGGCCGCCGCTGAACAGCAGTACGGCCACGACCTCCCGGCGCCGGCGCCCGCTCAGCTTCCGTACAGCCTCCGTTGCGGTGGCGGAGTCCTGGCTCATGACGCTAAGCCCCCCTCGGTGTTCGCGTCTTCCTGGTCCTTACGGGCCTGTCGCACCTGCACTTGTCCCCTCGGTCGTGCACGAGTCCCCAGCCTTCGACACCCAAGATCGAATCTACTGCGTCCCGTGGTGCCGTCGTGACAAGTTCACCAACCGGCTTTATGTCGACAAGGCAACCTGGCGGGAAGCATTCGATCACGAAGCGTTTCACTCGTGAGTCGTGCAGGGAAGTGCGCCTGGCGTTCATGGCCCGTCCCCGTTGGGTGGAAGCGTACCGCGCGGTCTCCTTCTGCCTGCTGGCAAGGGGGTTGATCGGCCATTTCGGCAAGGGATTGGCTGAGGAGTGAAGTTGGCTGAAAACATACGGTCGCGTGTGCGGAAATCATTCGTTCAACCGGCGCACGCCCCGTAGGGGCGGCCGCCTCCATGCGCCCCCTCGGCCGGTCCGGAGGGGGTGGGCGGTGCCGTTGGGGGTGCCCGGATGCCGATCCGGGGGGTGTGCGGGCGCGCCGGCTGTGCGGCGGGTTCCGGACGGGCGGGGCCGGACGTCTCCGGACGCGGCATCGCCTCCCGGTCCGCCGGGCGGCGCGGAGGTCGGTACCGAGCGGTCGGACGCCCCGCCGACACCCCGACGGCATTCCGCCGACACCCCGACGAGTCCTCGACGGCATCCCGAGGAGCCCTCGACCGCACCCCGACGCCGGATCGACGGCGACCCGACATCCGGCGTCAGGTGTCAGGCGTCCGGCGTCCAGGCAGGCAGGCAGGCGTCCGTCCGGCGTCCGTCCGGTCCGCCGGTCGCCGATCGTGGCCTCCTGGCTCCCGCGACGTCGGTGTACGGCGCAACCGGCATTGCCATACGGGGCGGTCTCGGGCATGCTCCGTGAAACGTCGCGCGCGCTTTGCGCGGGTCTGGGCCGTGGAGGAGTGGCGCCGTACCCTTGGGGGTAAGGGGTTGGGAAGATGATTCCCGGACACCGCCACACCGCCCACTGACGCAGCTCTCACACAGCTCTGACGCAGCTCCCCAAGTCGCTAGTCGCTCTCCTCACGAGGACTCTCTTCGCCGAGACACCGATGGCCGGTCACGAAATCCCTGAACCCGCGGACCGCAAGCAGGTAGCCGACCCCGAGTCGGGCCCGCAGGCGGTCGAAGAAACACGTCATTCCTGCGATCCCGCGTTCCGGCACGGGGTCGTCGTCGGCTTCGACGGCTCGACCTCCAGCGAACGAGCCCTCGCCTACGCCATCGGCATGGCCCGAAGATCAGGCTCCGGCCTGATCATCGTCCATGTCGCCAACCGGCTGCCGACCACCGTCTGGGCAGGCTGCGAGCCGCCCGTCTTCGTCGATGTGCCCGATCACCGGACCGAGGTCCTCGGCCTGGAGCTCGCCTGCGCGGACTACCTCACCGAGGTCTCGTGGGTGCTCGTCGAGCGCGGCGGGGACATCTGCCACGAGCTGGAGGAGGTCGGCCGCGAGTACTCGGCCGACGCGATCGTGGTGGGCTCGACCCAGGGCATCGTCGGCCGGATCTTCGGCTCCGTGGCGGGTCGGCTGGCGCGGCGCGCACAGCGCCCGGTCGTCGTCATCCCGTAGCGGTCCCGGCTCTCCCGCTCCCTCGCTCGCTCGTTCGAGTGCACCCGTCGGCCGTCCGACCGTCCTCCGGGCTTTCCGGGCGGCCGGTCTCGTTCCGGACGCCCGGCCCGGCTCATGGCGTCAACTCGACTACCAAAACAGGGGGGTGAAACAAACCGCCAAGCCGAAAAAGTGGATTGTGCGGTTGTGAGGGGTGCATAAGAGCCGCTGGGAAAAGGTGCGATTGCATGCGAACGGGGCCGCCCCCGGCCGGGGCGGCCCCTGCCGGGGGCGGCGGCGCGGCTACTCGACGGTGACGGACTTCGCCAGGTTGCGCGGCTTGTCGATGTCCCGGCCCATGGCCAGCGCCGTGTGGTAGGCGAAGAGCTGGAGCGGGATGCCCATCAGGATCGGGTCCAGCTCGTTCTCGTTCTTCGGTACGACGATGGTGTGGTCGGCCTTGTCCTGCGCCTGGTGCGCGATGGCGAGGATGCGGCCGCTGCGGGCCTTGATCTCCTCCATCGCGGCGCGGTTCTTCTCCAGCAGGTCGTCGTCCGGCACGATCGCCACGGTCGGCATCGCGGGCTCGATCAGCGCGAGCGGCCCGTGCTTCAGCTCGGAGGCCGGGTAAGCCTCCGCGTGGATGTACGAGACCTCCTTGAGCTTCAGCGAGGCCTCGCGGGCGACGGGGTAGCCGCGCACCCGGCCGATGAACATCATCGACTTCGCGTCCGCGTACTCCGCGGCCAGCTTCTTGATCTCGTCCTCGGTCTCCAGGATCTCGCTGATCTGGGCGGGCAGCCTGCGCAGGCCCTCGATGATCCGCTTGCCGTCGGCGACCGACAGGTCCCGGATGCGTCCCAGGTGCAGGGCGAGCAGCGCGAACGCGACGACGGTGTTGGTGAAGCACTTCGTCGAGACGACACACACCTCGGGACCGGCGTGCACGTACGTACCGCCGTCCGCCTCCCGGGCGATCGCGGAACCCACCACGTTGACCACCCCGAGCACCCGCGCGCCTTTGCGCTTGAGCTCCTGGACGGCCGCCAGCACGTCGTACGTCTCGCCCGACTGGGAGACCGCGACGTACAGCGTGTCCGGGTCCACCACCGGGTTGCGGTAGCGGAACTCGGAGGCCGGCTCGGCGTCCGCGGGGATGCGGGCGAGCTCCTCGATCAGCTGGGCGCCGATCTGGCCCGCGTGGTACGAGGTGCCGCAGCCGAGGATCTTGATCCGGCGGACCCCGCGCGCCTCACGGGCGTCCAGGTTGAGACCGCCCAGGTGCACGGTGGCGAACCGGTCGTCGATCCGGCCGCGCAGCACCCGGTCGACGGCCTCTGCCTGCTCCGAGATCTCCTTGTGCATGTACGTGTCGTGGCCGCCCATGTCGTACGACTCGGCCTCCCACTCCACGGTGGTCGGCGTGGCCGTCGTGGTCGAGCCCTCCGTCGTGTACGTACGGAAGTCGTCGGCCTTGAGGGTGGCCATCTCGCCGTCGTCGAGGGTGACGACCTGGCGGGTGTGGGTGACCAGGGCGGCGACGTCGGAGGCGACGAACATCTCCTTCTCGCCGATGCCGAGGACGACCGGGGAGCCGTTGCGGGCGACGACGATGCGGTCGTTGAAGTCGGCGTGCATCACGGCGATGCCGTACGTGCCCTCGATCGAGCGCAGCGCCTCGCGGACCTTCTCCTCCAGGGTGTCCGCCTCCGAGCGGGCGATCAGGTGGACCAGCACCTCGGTGTCGGTCTCGGAGAGGAAGACGACGCCCTCCGCTTCGAGCCGGGGGCGCAGTTCGGAGGCGTTGTCGATGATCCCGTTGTGGACGACGGCCACCTTGCCGGCGGCGTCCAGGTGCGGGTGGGCGTTCTCGTCGCTCGGGGCGCCGTGGGTGGCCCAGCGGGTGTGGGCGATGCCGGTGGTGCCGGTGAACCGCTTGGGGACCCGGGCCTCCAGCTCGCGGACCCGGCCCTTGGCCTTGACCATCTTCAGCGTGGCGGGCTTCCCGGCCGCCGGCTTGCCGGTGATCACGATGCCCGCGGAGTCGTAACCCCGGTACTCCAGCCGCTGTAGTCCCTCCAGCAGCAGCGGAGCCACGTCACGCTTTCCGATATAACCGACGATTCCGCACATGGCGTCCCTGCCCCTCCGTCAATCCATCGACGTACAAGTAGACGTACACACAAGACGTGCACGTAAGTGGTTGCCCGGCACCGGGCAGGTCTCAGCCGTAGACGATGCGGCGCAGCTGGCGGAGCGACAGCTCCGGCGGTGCGACCGCCCGGTGCGGCAGTTCGGCCGCGATCCGTTCGAAGATCTCCGCGTTGACCAGGCCACCGGACTGCAGTTCGCGGTGGCGGCGGCGGACGAAGTCCTCGGCCGTCTCGTCGAAGTACGCCAGCACGTCGAGGATCACCCGGGAGGCCTCGCCGCGCTGGAGCGCGGTGCTGCGCACCAGGTGGTCAATGAGGTCGTCGTACGACGAGCGGCGTTCAAGCACTCGTCGATACTGCGATGGAAGGGGCTCCAGCGCAACAATTCTGCCCGATATCGGGCAGGGCTTGGGGTGAATGGCTCCGATTCCGTGATCGGTGGAGGTGTCCGGTGCCTCCAGCCGGTCCGCTGTGACACCCGCTCGTCCGTGTGACGGACGGGGCCGCCGGGATGAATTCGGCTATAAGCCGCGGGACGTCGGCCACGTTCCGGCACGGGCAACGCGGGGAAGTGGTCTACACCTTGACCATCCATTGGGTAAGCGGTACGCATGGCGACGGTTCGGTTGGTCAGGAGACCCGCAGATGTGACCCCGCAGAAGCAGATGTGACCCCGTAGAAAGGGACCCGGCTTGTGAGACTGCACACCGCGCGACGCAGTGCTCTTCCCCGTGCTCTACCCCGTCTCCTCGGCTCGCTGCTGCTCATCGGCGCGGCCGGTGTCTCCACCGCGTGCGCGGCGCCCACGGCGTCCGCGGCGGGCAGCGAGGCGGTCCTGGCGCCGAGACCCCTCGGCCAGCTCGTGCCCGTTCCCGCCTCCGTGCGACCGGGCGGCTCCCCGTACTCCCTGAACGACGGCACCCGGATCCGGGTCGGCGGCTCGTCCGGCGAGGCCCGCAGGATCGGCGAGTACCTGGCGGGCGTGCTGCGTCCGTCCACGGGTTACGCTCTGCCGGTCACCACCAAGGACGGCGCCGACGGCATTCGGCTCCGGCTCGGCTCCAGCGACGGCAAGCTGGGCGCGGAGGGGTACACCCTGACCTCCGGGCGGGGCTCCGTCACCATCACCGCCCGGAAGCCGGCAGGGCTCTTCCACGGCGTCCAGACGCTGCGTCAGCTGCTGCCGGCCCGGATCGAGTCGGACAGCCGCCAGAAGGGCCCCTGGAGCGTCGCGGGCGGCAGTGTGACCGACACGCCGCGCTACGGCTACCGGGGCGCGATGCTCGACGTCTCGCGGCACTTCTTCTCGGTCACCGAGGTCAAGCGGTACATCGACCAGCTCGCGCTGTACAAGATCAACACGTTCCATCTGCACCTCTCCGACGACCAGGGCTGGCGGATCGCCATCGACTCCTGGCCGAAGCTGGCCACGTACGGCGGCTCGACGGAGGTCGGCGGCGGGACCGGCGGCTACTACACCAAGGCCCAGTACAAGGAGATCGTGAACTACGCGGCCTCCCGCTACCTGGAGGTGGTGCCGGAGATCGACATGCCGAGCCACACCAACGCGGCTCTCGCCTCGTACGCCGAGCTGAACTGCGACGGTGTCGCGCCGCCGCTCTACACGGGCATCGAGGTCGGCTTCAGCTCGCTGTGCGCGGGCAAGGACGTCACGTACGACTTCATCGACGACGTCATCGGCGAAGTGGCCGCGCTGACCCCCGGCAGGTACCTCCACATCGGCGGTGACGAGGCGCATTCCACCAGCCACGAGGACTACGCCAAGATCATGAACCACGCGCAGGCCACCGTCGGCAAGTACGGCAGGACCGTGATGGGCTGGCACCAGATCACCGGGGCCACGCCGGTCAAGGGCGCGGTCGCCCAGTACTGGGGCTACGACAAGACGTCCGCCGCGGACCGGCAGCAAGTGGTGGACGCCGCGAAGAAGGGCACCAGGCTGGTGCTGTCCCCGGCGGACCGGGTGTACCTGGACATGAAGTACAACGACCAGACCGTACTGGGCCTGAAGTGGGCCGGTCTGGTCGAGGTCCAGCGCTCCTACGACTGGGACCCGGCGACGTATCTCGCCGGTGCTCCGGCGGACGCGGTGCTGGGCGTCGAGGCGCCGATCTGGGCGGAGACCCTGACGGACAGCGACGACATCGACGCGATGGCGTTCCCCCGGCTGCCCGGGGCGGCGGAGCTGGGCTGGTCCCCGGCGGCGACGCACGACTGGGACACGTACAAGCTGCGGCTGGCGGCGCTCGGGCCGCGGTTCACGGCGATGGGGATCGACTACTACCGGTCGCCGCAGGTGCCGTGGCCGGCGGAGTCGGCTTCGGCGGGCTGACACGAGGTGACCGACCGTCCGGCGGTGGAGGTGCTGTCCTCCACCGCCGGACGGGCGAAACCCGCACCCCCGTTGTCGACCGGAGTGCCCGATTCCGGGGTCAGGCGGCCTTCTTGGTGACCTTCTTCGCGTCCTCGATGGCCTTCGCGAGGTCTTCGAGGATCGGCGCGCACTTGTCGTAGCTGTAGATCGGCTCGGTGGTGCGCGGGACGACCTGGCCGGCCTTGACGGCGGGCAGCTGGGTCCAGGTGGGCTTGGAGGCCAGGGCGTCGGGCTGCAGGGCCGAGGACCGGTTGTCCATCATGATGATGTCGGCCTCGTACTTGCCGACGTTCTCCCAGCTCAGCTCCTCGAAGAAGCCCGCCTTGTTCACCTTCGGCTCGACGAACTTCACGCCCAGCTCCTGGAAGTACAGGGTGTCCGCGGAGGTCTTGGCGAGCGAGACGTAGAACAGGTCCTGGCTGGCCGAGCCGACCATCACCTTGATGTCCGGCTTGGACTTCACGGCGGCGCGCAGCCGGGCCGCGGCCTTCTCGAAGCGGGCCTTGGCGTCCGTGACCGCCTTCGCCTTGAGGTCGGCGCCGAGCGACGCGGCGAGGTCCTCGTGGCGCTGGATGGCCTTCGGGATGGTGGTCTGGGCGGCCCACAGGGCGACGCTCGGGGCCAGCTTCAGGATCTTGTCCTTGGACTGGTCCGGTACGTACCAGAGGGCGTCCTTCTCCCACATCGCGGTGACCAGCAGCTCCGGGCCGAGCGCCGCGTACTTCTCGACGTTGAACTCGCCCCAGACGTTGCCGAGGATCTCGACCTTGCTGACGTCCAGGTCGCCGGCCTGCACATCGGCCTTGCCGTCCTTGGTCTTCGTCGGGCCGAAGACGGCCTTGACCTCGACGCCGTAGTCGTGGAGCGCGGCGGCGACCCCGGTGAAGGCGACGATGTTCTTCGGGACCGACTTGGCCTCGGCGGTCTTCCCCCGGTCGTCCTTGAAGCTCCACGGCCCGGCGTCGGCGCTCTTGGAGCCGCCGGAGCCGCCTTCCTTCCCGTCGCTGTCGCCACAGGCGGCGAGGACGGCGCCGAGACCTACGGCGCCGCCCATGGCCAGCAGGCCACGGCGGGTGGGGTGGGACGGTCGGGCAGTGCGCATGACAGGTTCCACTTTCGTACGGGCCGGGGACCGGCCTTGAACCGGTCCGGAGGAAGGTTAGCCTAACCTTCTGGGCATTCCGGCCCTGCCCGGGGCTCCGCCCCGGCGGCCCGACCGGCGGCTTCCCCGGCCGCAGCCCCCGCCCCCCCGCCGCTCTCACCCGCCGAACTCCGCACGGCACCCGTCGAGCCCCTCCACCGTGACGTCGACGGCGCGGCGCTCCTCCCACCGCTCGCGCTCCAGCCGCAGCTGTTGCAGCGTCACGGGGGCGCCGCGCAGAGCGGCGGTCTCCAGCCCGTCCGGGAGGTAGCCGAGCCGCCGCGAGACACCGAGCGAGCGCGGGTTGTCCGTCATCGCGGCCGAGACCGCCGTACGGGCCCCGAGACCGGCGAAGGCGAGATGGAGCGCGGCGGCCCGCATCTCGGTGCCGATGCCCCGCCCCTGGTACGCGAGCCCCAGCCAGGACCCGGTGCTCACCTCACCGGTCACCGCGAAGTCCGTCGCCATCACGTCCTGCCGCCCGACCACCCGGCCCTCGTGCAGCACCGCGAGGCTCAACGACCAGTCCCGCTCCGACCAGTTGGCGACGGAGGCCAGCACGTGCTGGAACACCGCCCGGCCGCGCCCTGCGGGTGAGCCGTCGGTCCAGGGAACGGTGAACGGCATGGTGTCCGGGGCGTGCACCCCGTCGGCGGCGACCGAGGCCAGCTCGTCCAGCAGCTCCAGGTCCGGGAGGCGGAGCTCCAGTCGGGGAGTGCGGATGCGGAGCCCGTACAGGGGCCAGTGCTGCGGCTTCATGGACGAACATTGCCGGGGCGGGGCGGTTGGTGTCGAACGGTTTGCGGTGCGAGCGGGAGTCGCCCGGCCGGCCGGTGCGGCTTCAGCGGCGGGCGCCGTCCCCGTCCGCGACGAGCCGGCTCGTGAACCCCGCCAGGCGCAGACGCTCGTAGGCGGCCGCCACCGCATCGGGAACGGGATCGCGGACCATGAAGCCCTGGGCGGGGTAGATCATCAGGCGCTGCAACGCGCCGACCAGCATGTCGATGACCATGCGGTCGTCCTGGATGGAGGCCAGGTACTCCTCGAACGTGGTCGGTTCCGACGCGCTCACGAACTCGACGCCCGGCCACAGCTTGCGTGCCGTGGCGTTGGCGCGCCGTTCCTCGTACGGCTTGCTGATCAGCAGCACGGACGAGAGGTCCACACCGGCCTCTTCGAGCAGGACCCGGGAGAAGCGGATGTTCTCGCCCGTGTTGCGGGCGCGTGGTTCGGTGAGCACGGCGCTGTCGGGGACGCCGAGTTCGAGTGCCCGCTCCCGGTAGTGCACGGCTTCGCCCCGGGGCATGCGCGCACGCGTGGTGCGGCTGCTCGCGCCCGTGAAGACGATGAGGGGCGCCATGCCGCGCCGGTAGAGGCTGACCGCCGCATCGGCCACCCCCAGGTCATGACTCCCGAGACCGATTGCCACCGAGCAGGGGCGGGGATCGTGGTGCATGATGTGGTAGTTCCACAACCGCCGGGCATCCGACCGCGCCTGCGTGGAGATCACTGTGACTCGCCTCCGGTTCGCATCGAGTCCCGGCCGGCTACTTGAGCCGATGTCCGTCGTGCACGCGCACAGGCGGTGCGGTGCTGTCGAGTGCGTCGAGTACGCGCACGGCGTACGCCTCGACCATTCGGCTCCGGACTTCCTCGCGAGTGAACCAGCGAACCTCGGACGTCTCGGCCGAGGTCTGCTCCGCGCCGCCGATCGGCCGGCACAGGAAGACCAGCGCCACGATCGCGCGCTCCATGTTCTTGTACACACCGCTCAGGCGCACGGGGTCGACCTTCACCCCGGTCTCCTCCACCACTTCCCGGCAGACGCCGTCCTCCGGCCGTTCGTCGAGCTCCAGCACGCCACCCGGAGCCTCCCAGGCTCCGTTGTCGGCCCGGCGGATCACCAGTACGCGGCCGTCCTCGCGGACGACGACGCCGGCTACGGAGACCGAGTGAAGCGACATGCGGATACCTTCCTGGGTAGCGTACTTATGCAGAGGAGCATAGGAGGGAAGGAAAAGCATGGCGACCACGGCGCCCAGGGACTCCGGCAAGCCCCGGTACCTGCGGATTGCCGACGATCTGGCACAGCAGATCAGGGCTGGGGCGATGGCGCCGGGGGACAAGGTGCCCAGCGAATCGGTGCTGATGGCCCGCTATGCGGTTTCGCAGGGAACAGCGCGCAAGGCGGTAGCCGAACTGCGGCCGATGGGTCTGATCGATACGCATCACGGCAAGGGTTCGTTCGTGAAGAGTCGGCCGCCGGTGCTTCGTAAGTCCTCGGACCGGTTCCGGCGTTCGCACCGCAGGGCGGGTAAAGCCGCATACCTTGCCGAATCCGAACAGGCGGGCAGAGCCCCTGCGGTAGCGGTCCTCTTCATCGGCCCGGTGGAAGCACCCGGTGATATTTCGGATCGGCTGGGCCTGGCCCCGGGGAGTCAGGTCCTTGCGCGCCGTCGTCTGTATCTCAGCGACAGGACGCCCACGGAGGTGGCGGTCTCCTATCTGCCGTGGGACCTCGCGAAGGACATTCCGGAACTGTTCGCTGGCCGCCGTGCGAGTGCGGGCACTCGCTGTGCCCCGACTACGTGCTTCCGGAGGGCGAGGAGTGAAGGTCCGGCCGGGGCTTCCGGGCTCCGGGCGGGGCGAGCCCGGGGCTGCCCCGGCCGGAGCCCGGAAGCCCCCCGTCTCAGCCCGGCAACCCCAGCTCCCGTGCGATCAGCATGCGCTGGACCTCGCTGGTGCCCTCGCCGATCTCCAGGATCTTGGAGTCGCGCCACATCCGGGCCACCGGGTACTCGTTCATGAAGCCGTAGCCGCCGTGGATCTGGGTCGCCTCGCGGGCGTTGTCCACCGCGACGGTCGAGGAGTACAGCTTGGCGATCGCCGCCTCCTTCTTGAACGGCTCGTCCGCCAGCAGCCGGGAGGCCGCGTCGCGCCAGCCGATGCGGGCCATGTGTGCCCGCATCTCCATGTCCGCGATCTTGAACTGGATCGCCTGGTTGGCGCCGATCGGCTTTCCGAAGGCGTGCCGCTCTGCGGCGTACTTCACCGACTCGTCCACACAGCCCTGCGCGAGGCCCGTGGACAGGGCCGCGATGGCGATCCGGCCCTCGTCCAGGATCCGCAGGAACTGCGCGTAGCCGCGGCCCTCCTCGCCCAGGAGGTTCGCCGCCGGGACGCGGACGTCGGTGAAGGACAGCTCGCGGGTGTCCGAGGCGTTCCAGCCGACCTTGGAGTAGGGGGCGGCGACCGTGAAGCCGGGGGTGCCGGACGGGACGATGATCGCGGAGATGCGGGGGCGGCCGTCCTCCTTGCGGCCCGTCACCGCCGTCACCGTGACCAGCTCGGTGATGTCCGTGCCCGAGTTCGTGATGAAGCACTTGGAGCCGTTGATCACCCACTCGTCTCTGGACTCGTCCAGCACCGCCGTCGTCCGGGTGCCGCCCGCGTCGGAGCCCCCGTCCGGCTCGGTCAGGCCGAACGCGCCGAGCGCCTCGCCCGCGCAGAGCCTCGGCAGCCACTGCCGCTTCTGCTCCTCCGTACCGAAGCGGAACACCGGCATCGCACCGAGTGAGACCCCGGCCTCCAGGGTGATCGCCACCGAGGAGTCGACCCGGGCCAGCTCCTCCAGGGCGATCCCGAGCGCGAGGTAGTCGCCGCCCATCCCGCCGTACTCCTCCGGGAACGGCAGCCCGAACAGGCCCATCCGCCCCATCTCCCGCACGATCTCGTACGGGAACTCATGGCGCTCGTAGAAGTCACCGATCTTCGGAGCGACCACGTCGTGCGCGAACTCCTCGACGGTGCGGCGCAGTTCCTCGTGCTCGGCGGTCAGCCGGTGGTCCAGGGACATGGATTTCACCTTGATTCTCGCAGGATCCCCGCACTTCAGGGCGGGGAGGAATGGGTCCTCGGTGCGGAGCAGCGAAGTGGCGGAGTTCGCTGCACATTGGTCTTGAACTGCACTTTCTTTCGTTGTCAGTGAGGGCTGTTAGGTTGCGAACCATGGCGACGAAAGCAGCGGCAGGGCAGGGGGCCGGACGTGCCCGGCGCACCTACCGGTTGCGTGTGTCGTCGACCGCACGGGCGGGTCTTGATGCGGAGTGGGCGCGGTGTAGGTGGGTGTGGAACGAGTGCGTGGCCATGTCCCGCAAGGTTCACGCCGCAAACCGTGACGCGGCTGACAAGACGACGTGCGGTCCTGGGCAGCTCGATAAGCTGCTGACCGAGGCCCGGCGGTCGATGGCATGGCTGCGGGAGGGGGCGAGCGTTCCGCAGCAGCAAACCATCCGAGACTTCGCCACGTCCCGCGCCAAGGCGGTCAAGGACATCAGGGCGAGGGCGCCGGTGCGGCGGCGGGCCGGGATGCCCCGGATGAAGCGCAAGCGGGATGCGCTGCTCACGCTGAACTACACCCAGCGCGGATTCCGTCTCAAGGACGGCCGCCTGCACCTCGCGGGCGGCGTCGTCCTGACGGTCGTCTGGTCCCGCGAGTTGCCGTCCCTGCCTTCCTCGGTGCGTGTGTACCGGGACAGTCCGGGGCACTGGTACGCGTCGTTCGTCGTTGCCACCGAGACCCAGCCGTTTCCTGCAACAGGGCGTGCGCTCGGCGTGGACTGGGGCGTCAAGGAGACCGCCACCACTACATCCGACGCCCACGACCTCCCTCACCCTGAACACGGGAAGAACGCGGCGCGGAAGCTGGGGCGCTATCAGCGGATGATGGCCCGTCGCCGCCCCGTGCACGGACAGGCCGCATCCAAGGGATACCGCAACGCCCGTCGGCAGGCCGTGAAGCTGCACAAGAAGGTTGCCCGGCAGCGGCAGGACACCGCCCGCAAGTGGGCCAAGTCCGTGGTCCGCGATCACGACGCCGTCGCTGTAGAGGACTTCCGCCCGAAGTTCCTGGCGAAGACCACCATGGCCCGCAAGGCCGCCGACGCCGCGATCGGCGCCACCAAGACAGCTCTCATCGAAATGGGCCGTAAGCACGCCCGGGACATCCGACTCGTGCATCCGGCGCACACCACCATGGACTGCGCGTCGTGCGGTGCAAGAACCAAGCACGCACTTCCCCTTTCGGAACGTACCTACACCTGCACCGCGTGCGGAGTCGTATCCCCCAGGGACAAGAACTCCGCATGCGTGATGCTGGTCCGGGCTGGTCTCAACCCGGCTGGTGCTGATCGTGTAAGAGCCGGCGGACCGCTGGTCCCCGGGCCGACGTGAGCCAGGAATCCCCGCCCTTCGGGGCGGGGAGGATGTCAATGCTCCTTGTGGGACAGGGCGCGGACGGTGCGGGACGGGCTGGGTCGGCCCAGTTGTTCGGCGAGCCACACGCTGGTGGCGGTGAGCGCGTCGAGGTCGACCCCGGTTTCGATGCCGAGGCCGTCGAGCATCCACACGAGATCCTCGGTGGCGAGGTTTCCGGTCGCGCTCTTCGCGTACGGGCAGCCGCCGAGGCCGCCCGCGGAGGCGTCCACGGTGGTGACGCCGTGCCGGAGGGCGGCCAGGGTGTTGGACAGGGCCTGCCCGTAGGTGTCGTGGAAGTGCACCCCGATCGTGTCCGTGGGCACCCCCGCCACGTTCAGCGCGGACAGCAGCGCCCGTACGTGGCCCGGCGTCGCGACGCCGATGGTGTCCCCGAGCGACAGCTCGTCGCAGCCGAGGTCCAGCAGCGCCCTGGCCACCCGGACGACCTGGGGGACCGGTACGGCTCCCTCCCACGGGTCACCGAAGCACATCGACAGGTAGCCGCGCACATGCACCCGGTCCGCCTTGGCGCGGGCCACGACGGGCTCGAACATGGCGAGCGACTCGTCGACGGTGCGGTTGAGGTTGCGGGCCGCGAACGTCTCCGTCGCGGAGCCGAAGACGGCGATCCGGCGGGCGCCGAGCGCGAGTGCACGGTCCAGCCCCCGTTCGTTCGGCACCAGGACGGGAAGTGCCACGTCGCCCACGTCCGCGATGTCGCCGAGGAGGGGGAAGAGATTCTCGGCGTCGGCCAGTTGGGGTACCCACTTGGGGTGGACGAAGCTCGTCGCCTCGATCGTGGAGAGCCCGGCGACCGCGAGCCGGCGGATGAACTCCGCCTTCACCTCGGTCGGCACGACGCCCTTCTCGTTCTGGAGTCCGTCGCGGGCGCCGACCTCGTGGATCCTGATCCGGGCGGGCAGGCCCGGATCGGGGACGGTCATCGGCAGGGCGCGGGTGGTCGTCGTCATGCTTCCTCCCCGGTGGCGGCCACGGGGGTGACCACGGCCAGTACCTGGTCCATGGCGACCGTGGTTCCGGCCGTGACGTCGAGTTCGGTGACGGTGCCGGCGTGCGGGGCCGAGATGACGTGCTCCATCTTCATCGCCTCCACCACCAGCAGGCTCTGCCCGGCCGCGACCTCGTCCCCGACGGCCACCTTCACCACCGTGACGGTGCCGGGCATCGGTGCGGCCAGGGTGTCGGCCCCGGAGCGGGCGGCGCCGGTCAGCGACGCCTCCACCGGGTCGTGGTCCCGGACGTGCCAGGTGTCGCCGTCCCGGCCGAGCCAGTGGCCCTCGGTGGAGGCGGCGTACGCGAACGAGTGGGTCACGCCCGCGAGTTCGAGCGTGATCCGGCCTCCGGTCACCGTCAGCGTCCTGGCCGTCTCCGCGCTGCCGGGCAGCGGGCCCAGCGGGCCGCAGCTGCCCGAGTCGGGGGCCGGCGGTCGCGCGCCCTCACCGATGTGGCCGAAGGTCAGTTCGGTGGCCCCGCCGCGCGGGCGCAGGCCCACCTGCACGGGTTCGTGGCCGGGGATGTGGAAGTGGTGCGGCGTCCGCGCCGGGGTGCCGCCCAGGCGCCAGCCGTCCCCGGCCGAGAACGGGTCGGCCCAGGTGCGCGGGCCGGGGGCGGGTGCGGGGGAGTGCTGCCGCAGCAGCGCGGCGGCCGCGTACACCTCCTCCGGCACCCCGTCCGGCACCAGCGTGTCCACCTCGCGCTCCACCAGGCCGGTGTCGAGGTCGCCCGCCACCACCGCCGGGTGGCCGAGGAGGCGGCGCAGGAAGCCCGCGTTGGTCGGGACACCCAGCACCACCGTGTCCGCGAGCGCCGCCCGCAGCCGGCGCAGGGCGGTGGCCCGGTCGGGGCCGTACGCGATCACCTTCGACAGCATCGGGTCGTACAGGCTGCCGACCTCGCCGCCCTCGACGAGCCCCGAGTCCGTCCGCACCCCGCCGCCCCGCGGCTCGTCCAGCGCCAGCACCGTGCCGCCCGAGGGCAGGAAGCCGCGGGCCGGGTCCTCTGCGCAGACCCGGGCCTCGACCGCGTGCCCGGTGAGGGTGACGTCCTGCTGTGCGTACGGGAGCCGCTCGCCCGAGGCGACACGCAGCTGCCACTCCACCAGGTCGAGGCCGGTGATCAGCTCGGTCACCGGGTGCTCCACCTGGAGGCGGGTGTTCATCTCCATGAAGCAGTACGCGGCCGGGTCGCCGCCCGGCACGATGAACTCCACCGTGCCCGCGCCGACATAGCCGCAGGAGCGGGCGGCCCGCACGGCCGCCTCGCCCATCGCCGCCCGGGTGGCCTCGTCGAGCAGGACGGAGGGCGCCTCCTCGATGATCTTCTGGTGGCGGCGCTGGAGCGAGCACTCGCGCTCCCCGAGGTGCACGACGTTGCCGTGCCCGTCCGCCAGGACCTGGATCTCGATGTGGCGCGGCCGGTCGATCCACCGCTCCACGAGCAGGGTGTCGTCCCCGAAGGAGGCGCGGGCCTCGCGCCGGGCCGCCGCGATCTCCTCGGTGAGCAGCGTCGCGTCGTGGACCAGCCGCATGCCCTTGCCGCCGCCGCCCGCCGAGGGCTTCAGCAGCACCGGCATGCCGATCTCGCGTGCCGCGTCGGCCAGTTGGCCGTCGGTCAGGGCGCTTCCGGTGGAGCCGGGGACGACCGGGACGCCGGCCGCCGTGACCGTCTCCTTGGCCCGGATCTTGTCGCCCATCAGAGCGATGGCGGCGGCGGGCGGCCCGATGAAGACCAGGCCCGCGTCTGCGCACGCCTGGGCGAAGCCCGCGTTCTCCGCGAGGAAGCCGTAGCCGGGGTGGACGGCCTGCGCGCCGGAGCGGCGGGCGGCCTCCAGCAGCCGGTCCACGCTCAGGTAGCTCTCGGACGCCGGGGCGGGGCCGATCCGTACCGCCGTATCCGCCTCCCGCACGTGCCGGGCGTCCGCGTCGGCGTCGCTGAAGACGGCGACCGAGCGCACCCCGAGCTCGCGCAGCGTCCGGATGACCCGGACCGCGATCTCGCCGCGGTTGGCGACGAGGACAGTGTCGAACATGGTCATCTCTTCCTCACATCCGGAAGACGCCGAAACCGGGCTGCGTCTGATCCTTCTGGCCCAGCGGGGCGTTGGCGCAGGCGGTCAGGGCGAGCCCCAGCACCTGCCGGGTCTCCATCGGGTCGATCACACCGTCGTCCCAGAGCCGGGCGGTGGCGTAGTACGCGTTGCCCTGGGTCTCGTACTGCTCGCGGATCGGGGCCTTGAAGGACTCCTCGTCCTCGGCGCTCCAGTCGTCGCCCAGCTGGTCGCGCTTGACCGTGGCGAGGACGGACGCGGCCTGCTCGCCGCCCATGACCGAGATCTTGGCGTTGGGCCACATCCAAAGGAACCGGGGGCTGTAGGCCCGGCCGCACATCGAGTAGTTGCCCGCGCCGTAGGAGCCGCCGACCACCACGGTCAGCTTCGGGACCCGGGTGCAGGCGACGGCGGTGACCATCTTCGCGCCGTGCTTGGCGATGCCGCCGGCCTCGTAGTCGCGGCCGACCATGAAGCCGGAGATGTTCTGGAGGAAGACGAGGGGGATGCCGCGCTGGTCGCACAGCTCGATGAAGTGCGCGCCCTTCTGGGCGGACTCGGAGAACAGGATGCCGTTGTTGGCGACGATCCCGACCGGGTGGCCGTGGATGTGCGCGAAGCCGGTGATCAGCGTCGTCCCGTACTCGGCCTTGAACTCCGCGAACCGCGAGCCGTCGACGACCCGGGCGATCACCTCCCGTACGTCGTACGGGGTGCGGGAGTCGACCGGGACGGCCCCGTACAGACCGGCGGGGTCCACCTTCGGCTCGTCGGCCGGCTGGACGGACCAGGGCAGCGCGCCCCGGTCCGGCAGGGTGGCCACGATGTTCCGGACGATCCGCAGCGCGTGCGCGTCGTCCTCCGCGAGGTGGTCGGTGACCCCGGACGTACGGGAGTGGACCTCGCCGCCGCCCAGCTCCTCCGCCGTCACGACCTCGCCGGTCGCCGCCTTCACCAGCGGGGGCCCGCCCAGGAAGATCGTGCCCTGGTTCCGGACGATCACGGCCTCGTCGCTCATCGCGGGGACGTACGCGCCGCCGGCCGTGCAGGAGCCGAGCACCGCGGCGATCTGCGGAATCCCGGCCCCTGACATCCGGGCCTGGTTGTAGAAGATCCGCCCGAAGTGGTCCCGGTCCGGGAACACCTCGTCCTGCATCGGCAGGAAGGCGCCGCCCGAATCCACCAGGTAGAGGCAGGGCAGCCGGTTCTCCAGCGCCACCTCCTGGGCCCGCAGGTGCTTCTTCACGGTCATCGGGTAGTACGTGCCGCCCTTGACGGTCGCGTCATTGGCGACGATCACGCACTCCCGGCCGCTGACCCGGCCGATTCCGGCGATCACCCCGGCGGCGGGCGCCGCGCCCCCGTACAGCCCCTCGGCCGCCAGCGGGGCCAGCTCAAGGAAGGGTGAGCCCGGATCGAGCAGGGTGTCCACCCGCTCCCGGGGCAGCAGCTTGCCGCGCGCCACATGCCGGGCGCGGGCCTTCTCACCCCCGCCGAGCCTGGCCGTGGCGAGCCGCTTGCGCAGCTCGTCGGTGAGCGCGTGATGCGCCGCCTCGTTGGCCTGCCAGGCCTCGGAGGCGGGATCGGCCGCGCTCGCCAGCACCGGTGCCTGCTGCATCCTGTCGAGCCCCCTTGCCCGTACCGCTGTGTTAGTGAGCGTTAACGTCAGCCACAGGTTAACGACCGCTAACGCGCCTGTCTAGAATGATTGGTCATGAGCACCCATGCCGCCGCCCGCGTCGCGGCTCCCACCCGCCGTGAGCAGATCCTCAAGGAGGCCGCGCGCCTCTTTGCCGAGCGCGGCTTCCACGGTGTCGGCGTCGACGAGATAGGCGCCGCCGTCGGTATCAGCGGCCCCGGCCTCTACCGCCACTTCCCCGGCAAGGACGCGATGCTCGCCGAACTGCTGGTCGGCATCAGTGAGCGGCTGCTGGCCGGCGGGGAGCTGCGCGTCTCCGAGGACGCCGCCTCCCACGACGGTTCGCACGAGGCGCTGCTGGACGCGCTCATCGCGGGCCACATCGACTTCGCCCTCGACGACCGCCCCCTGATCACCCTCCACGACCGGGAGCTGGACCGGCTGCGGGACGCCGACCGCAAGCGGGTGCGCCGGCTCCAGCGGCAGTACGTCGAGGTGTGGGTCGGCGTCGTCCGCGGCCTCTACCCGGACCTCCCCGAGCACGAGGCGCGCGCCGCCGTGCACGCCGTCTTCGGCCTGCTGAACTCCACCCCGCACCTGGGTCCTGTGCGGAGTTCCAGCGCGGGAGAAGGAGCGGTGCCAGACGCCGCGACGCCGCGGGGGGACTCCGCGCAGGACCTGAGCCGCCCCGGCGCGCTGCCCGACCGTACGGACACCGCGGCGCTGCTGCACCGGCTGGCCCGGGGCGCCTTCGACGCGGCGGGCGGGGCGCTGCCGTCGCGCGGCGATATCCCGGAATAGGCCGCCGGAAAGCGTGACCCGGGCCCGCCGGTCGCGAATCCGTGCCGACTTTTCCCCACGACTCCCATTCGTCTGAGTTGTTTCTGCCGGGTGCGGACATAGGCTTCGGAGCGGTCGGGTCCGCGCCTGATGGGGAATTGAATGAAAAACTGCCAGGTATCGATCGTCGTCCCCTGTTATAACGAGGAAGAGGCCGTCACGGCGTTTCACCGCGCACTGGTCACCGTCCTCGAACCGACCGGGAAGAGTTTCGAGGTCTGCTATGTCGACGACGGCAGCGAGGATCTCACCCGTGCCGAACTGATCCGCCTGGCAGCCGTCGACGAACGGGTCCGGTACACCGCCTTCAGCCGTAATTTCGGCAAGGAGGCCGCCATGCTCGCCGGACTCCGCATGTCCTGCGGGGACTCGGTGGTGCTCATGGACGCCGACCTCCAGCACCCGCCCGAACTCCTGCCCCGCATGATGGAGTTGAGCCGGCACGGATACGACCAGGTGATCGCCAGGCGCGACCGCGAGGGCGAGGGGCTCCTGCGCTCGTACGCGAGCCGTTGCTACTACCGCGCCACGGGGCACTTCATGGACGTCTCTGTGGTCGACGGCGAGGGTGATTTCCGGCTGCTGTCCCGCCGTGCGGTCGACAGCGTCCTCGCGCTCCCCGAGTCCAACCGGTTCTCCAAGGGGATCTTCTCCTGGATCGGCTTCGACACCACCAGCTTCACCTACCACAACGCCCAGCGGGTGGCCGGCGCTCGAAGTGGGGCAGGAGGCGGCTGCTCAACTACGGCATCGACGGACTGATCTCGTTCAACAACCGCCCCCTGCGCCTCGCCGTCTACGCCGGGCTCCCCATGGCCCTGGCCGCGACGGGCTACGCCCTGTGGATCATCGTGGAGGTGGCCCGGCACGGGGTGGGGGTCCCCGGATGCGCCTCCCTGCTCACCGCCGTCGTGGCGCTCGGCGGGATCCAGCTGGCCACGCTCGGCATCGTCGGTGAGTACGTCGGCCGGATCTACTGCGAGACGAAGAACCGCCCGCACTACCTGATCCGGGAGACCAGCGAACAGCCCGCCCCCGCCGCCCCCGCCGCACCGGAGCGGCCGTTACGGGTGAGAGGCGGCGGCGCGAGCGCCTTCGGCAGCGGACGTTCACGGACCGTGCGCCAGTTCATCACCTTCGCCATGATCGGCGTCGTCGATACCGCGGTCCATCTGAGCGTCTACGCGACACTCAACCACTGGATTCCCTATCTGACCGCCCATGTCATCGGCTATTGCGTCAGCATTGTCGGTTCCTTCCTGCTCAACTCCTACATCACCTGCCGGACGAGTCCGACGTGGCGGGCCTTCGTCCGCTTTCCGCTGTCGAGCCTCGTCAATCTCGTCCTTTCCGGGGCGCTGCTCCATGTCGGAGTGAGCCATCTGGGCATGGGAAAGAACATCGCCGCGCTGACCGCCGGAATTCTCGCCACCCCGTTCTCCTTCCTGATCGCGCGGTGGGCCATCACCTCCGGCGCGGCCGTCTCCCGGCAGCCGGAACCGATGCCCGGCGGCCGCACCGGCCGCCCCGGCGACTGACCCCGCACACAGCGCGCGCTCCACGGCCCCGTACACAGCGGCACCGCACGAAGGGAACCGGCACATCCATGACCGCGGAACCACCGGGAACGGCGGACACCCCACCCGCGACACCGAAGCCCCGGCTGCCGCTCTGGGCGGCCGTGCTCACCGTGTTCCCGCTGGCCCTGCTCGCCGCGTCCTTCTGGATCGGCCGGCTGGTGCGGCCGGCCGGCGACGACTGGTGCTTCCTGCCCGTCCTGCGCGACGACGGCGTCTCCGGCATGATCGGGAAGTTCTACCTGGACGACAACGGGCGCGTCGCCAACGCCCTGATGGTCGCGCTCTACGGGGCCGGCGGCGTGCCGGGCCACCAGTGGTACGCCACCCTCAGCGGACTGCTGATCCTCGCAGTGCTGTGGGCTCTGATCCCGGCCGCACTGCACAGCGCCGGGCGGACCGCGCCGCGCGGAGTGCCGCTGCTGCGGGCCCGGTCGCGCCGGGGGCGGATCCTCGCGCCGGGCGTCGCCGCCGTGGCCGGGCTGTTCATCGGGACCCTCTCGGAGGGGACGTCGATCGTCGCGGGCGTCCTGCTCTGCACCGCGCTGCTGCTCAGCCTCCGGTCGCGGCCGGGACCCGGCCGCGACCGCACCCGGCTCTGGTGCGGCGTCGCGCTGGCCGCCCTGGTGGCGGGGCTGGCCATCATCTACACCTCGCCGGGCTCCCGGCACCGCCGGGAACGGTTCGGCACCGGCGCCACGTCCGTCGTCGACACCGGATCGCTGACCGACGCGCTACGGACCTACGGCGACATCCTGGGGACCGTCCTCACCACCTGGACCTACCTCGGCGCGCTCGCCGTCGGCGTCCTGCTGGGCCTGCTGCTGCGCCGGAGCGGCCCGGACGCCGACGGGCCCCTGCGCGGGCGGCCGCTGCTCCCGGCCCTGGCGGCGGTGGCGGCGTTCCTGGTGTCCGGGTACCTCTGCACGCTCGTCACCCTCCCGGCCTTCGAGCACAACATGATGTCGTACGGCACCCGCACCTGGAACGACTACCTCTTCCTGCTCGTGCTGCTCCTCGCCGGACTCGGTGCCCTGGCCGGCGCCGCCCTGCGCACCCGCGCGCGGGGCAGCGCCGCCGTTCCCCTCGTCACGGGAGCGGCGGCACTGCTCTGCGCGGCGGTCTGCGTGGGGCTGTTCGTGCCGCTGACGGACCTGGCCCACGACATGGATGTACGGGCCCGGCACTGGGACCGGCAGGACCGGTGGCTGCGCCAGGAGGCGGCGGGGGCGCGGAGGTCCTGCCGTACGCATCCGCCTCCGTGGGGCAGATGCGCGACCCGTTCGGGAACCACGGGCGCAGCGCCTGGCCGGCCGTCTGCACGGCGCGGTACTACCACCTGGAGCGGATCACCTACTCGACCCGGCCGGTCCCCGCGCCGACACGCTGACCTCCGCCACCCGCATCGGGTGATCGGGCTCCGTCGCGGGGCCCGGCGCGGCGCCGTCGGCGGCCGGCAGCGCCCCGCCCATCGCCACGTTCAGGATCAGGAACTGGCCCCGCGTCACCGCCCGCTCCCAGGTGGCCGCGTCCATGGCGGACGCCTTGACCCGGTGGTAGACCCGGCCGTCCAGATACCAGCGGACCTCCCGCGCGCCGGGCGCGGTGTCGACCTCCACGGCGTACGAGTGGAACGCGCCTCGGCAGCCGGAGCACTTCTGGCGGGGCGAGCTGAGCCCCCTCGGCTCCTCGCACGGACCGCCGTCCAGGGTGCCGCAGTGCATGGTGCCGAAGACGGCGTCCCGGCCGTTGACGGACTCCATCACGTCGAGCTCGCCGATGCCGGGCCAGCCCGTGTACCCGTCGCGCAGCCCGGCGCCCAGGGTCCAGAAGGCCGGCCAGTAGCCGCCCGCCGCCGGGCCCGTGACGTCCGGCAGGGCGATCGACGCCTCGATCCGCAGGACGCCCCCGGGCGGCGGGGCGAAATCGGAGCGCCGGGACTCGATACGGCCCGAGTACCAGCGGCCCTCGCGCCGGGTGGGCACGATCTCCAGCGCCCCCTTTCCGTCGAGGCGGACGTTGTCCGTGGAGTCCGTCATCGTCTCGGTCTCCCCGGTGCCCCACCGCGGGGCCGGGCAGCCCGGATAGCAGGTGCCCCGGTCGTACCTCCAGCGGGACGTGGCCGGGCGGCTGCCCGCGGGGCCGTCGAACTCCTCGTGCAGCAGCCGGGTCCAGCCGCCCGCCGCCGGTGCGCCGGCCCCCATGAGCAGCCGTTCGAGGCGGGGGGCCAGCACCACGGCCGCGGCATCGGTCAGATGGGCGTCGTCCCGGTAGAGCAGGATCCGGTCCAGGACCGCCGGGCAGACGGGCCGCGCGGCCGGGCACAGCACCGAGTTCACCTCCACGGTCCGCACCCCGGGCAGCGCGCCGGCCGCCGCCCCGCGCGCCAGCGGGTCGGGCCACCGCGCCTTCCGGGCGTCGAAGGCGCAGGCCGCCGGGTCCGTGAGGTGCCCCGAGACGCACGCCGGGACATCGGTACCCGGCACCGGGGTGTCCTCGATGTAGACCACCGGAACCCCGAGCGCGCGCAGCGGCTTCAGGGTCTTCTCCCAGCCCCTGAGCAGCAGCCGCTGGTCATCGGTGTACCGGTTCAGCGAGCCGATGACTATCAGCTCGGGCTTCGGCCCCTCGCGGAGCCGGGCCAGGCTGTCGGCCCGCCAGCTGTCGCACTCGTGGTACGTACGCCCCAACTGCGGGTTGACCACCGAGATTTCGGGCAGCGGGCAGCCCTGCTTCACCAGCTCCTGGAGTGCCCAGCCGCGCTTGGCCGCGAGACTGAGCAGCGGCGAGAACCACTGCCCGGCGTGCGAGTCACCGAGCAGGACGACCCGGTGCGCGCTGTCCGCCGCCCCGAACAGGCAGGGCGGGCTGCTCGTCACGGGTGGCGCCACCTCGCACGCCCCGTCCGGCGGGAAGCTCTGGCGGGCCTGCACGGGGCTCGGCACCACGGGCCCGCCGGTGAGCGGTGTGCCGGTCCGGGCCAGCAGCGTGGGGCCGGCGGCCGCTCCCGGCGGCAGCCCCTTCACGTCGACCGGCGCGGCCGGGCCCAGCAGACGCAGCGTGGTGGTGCCCACGACCAGCGCCAGGACCACCGGCATGACCACGGCGGCGAGCCCCAGCGACAGCCCCCGCCGGGGCAGTTCGAAGAGCGTGCGGCTGTGCCTCAGCGGCCGCTCCACCCAGCGCGCGGTCGCCGCGGCCGGCAGCACGCAGGCCAGCGTCAGAGCCGTCCTCGCGGGCCAGCCGAGGTGACCGAAGCGGGCCTCGGCCAGGACGAGCACCGGCCAGTGCCAGAGGTACAGGGTGTACGAGAGCCGGCCGACCGCCCCGGGGGCCCGCATCGTCAGCAGCCGCCCGACCCCGGCCTCCTTCTCCGGTCGCCGCCCCGGGGTGCCGGACAGGATGACGGCGGCCGTGGCCAGGGTCGGGACGAGCGCCGCGTATCCGGGGTACGGCGTCGAGGCGTCGTAGCGCAGTACGCACCACACGAGCGCCGCCGCCCCCGCCCACCCGCACAGCAGCCGCAGCGCGCGCGGCCCGCGCAGCAGGTGCCACGGCAGCAGCGCCAGCAGCGCGCCCGTACCGAACTGCCAGACGCGCGAGGGCGTTCCGAGGTACGCCAGGGAGACGGAGTCACCCGTCCAGCCCAGCGAGAGGACGAAGCTGCCGAGCGTCAGCAGGGCGGTGAGGGCGAGCGCCGCCGGCCGCAGCGCACGTCCCCGGCGGGCCGCACGCGCGGCGAGGACCGCGAGCAGGGCCAGCAGCGGGGCCCAGCACAGATAGAACTGCTCCTCCACCGCGAGCGACCAGAAGTGCAGCAGCGGGCTCTCGTCCTGCCCGGCGGCGAGATAGTCGGTCCGCTGCTGGACGAACCGCCAGTTGGCCACGGACAGGGCCGCCGCCACCACGTCGTTCTCCAGGTCCGTGCGGCGCAGCGGGACGGCCAGCCACGCCCCGGCCACCGCGACGGCGACCAGCACCACGGCGGCCGAGGGCAGCAGCCGGCGGGCCCGGCGCGCGAAGAACTCGCCCAGCCGGATCCGGCCGGTGGTGACGGCCTCCCGCACCAGCAGCCCGGTGATCAGGTAGCCGGATATGACGAAGAAGACGTCCACGCCGACGAAGCCGCCGGCCAGGGCGGGCACGGACGCGTGGAAGGCGAGGACCGACAGGACGGCGAAGGCGCGCAGCCCCTCGATATCGGGACGGAACGCGGGCCGGCCGGGGCCCGTGCCGCCGGGCGGCGGAGCGGGGGCGGCGCCGCTGCTCAGGGCCCGGGGGGCGGAAGGGGCGAGGGTGGGCATCGTTCGAGGCCTTTCAGCTCAGCCAGGGCAGCATCGGATCGACCCAGCCGGACGCGAGCAGGGCGGTGAGCAGGAGCGTGACCGTCACGGCCAGCGTTTCGGGCCAGCGTCTGGGCAGTACGGAGCGGCCGCGCCGCCGGGCCGGTGCGATCTCTCTGGCGGTGGCAGCGGGGCGTAGCTCCCGCACCAGGTCCCTGATCAGGGGCACGTTGATCTGGAGCTGCACCAGCAGATAGAGGCCGAGCCCCCAGTTGGGCTCCCAGCCGTTGCGGGCGACGGCCAGGGCGAGGCCGCCCGCCGCCGCCCCGGTGGAGCAGCAGAGCCAGCCGAGCGAGACGAGGACCACCCGTCGCGCCATCGTGCCCGGTTTCCCGCCGCCTGCCCCGGTGGGCACCCACGCCGCGCTGTGGCCGCGCAGGGTGTGCAGGAACGCGGCCCCGGCGGCGACGCTCATGAGGACGTTGGCCCGGATCACCTCGATCCGCCAGCGGGTCCGGCTGATCCGGGGCAGCAGCACGTGCCACAGCCACAGCGGCGCGAGCAGCGGCAGCACGTGCCAGGGCCGGATGTCGTCCGGGTACCAGAACATCATCACCAGCGGCGGCAGCGGGGCCGCGAAGGTGTTCACCACCGTCGTCAGATAGCCGACGACGCCCTCGTGGAAGCAGAGCCGCATCCGCCACGGGGCTCCGATCCGCTTCAGGACCGGGGTCCCGGTCAGATGCAGGTTGCCCATCGCCCAGCGGTACTGCTGGTTGAGGTAGGAGGCCAGGTTGTCCGGCGAGGTGCCCTTGGCCACCAGCACCGGCACGTACAGGGTCCGGAACCCCTGCTCGTACAGGGCGAGTCCGGTGTACAGGTCCTCGCTGTGGTCGAGCTGGGCGAAGCCGCCGGCCAGATCGATGGCGCTGCGCCGGTAGACCGCGTTGCTGCCGCAGCAGATGGCCGCGTCGCTCGCGTCCCGGGACGGCTGGATCCAGCGGAAGAACCACTCCTGGGCCGATCCGGCGGCGCGCTGGATCCACTCCATCGTTCCGTCGGTGTCGAAGCACTGCGGACTCTGCACGATGCCGACACCCGGGTCGGCCAGGTAGGGCACGAGGTGGCGCAGGAAGTCCGGCCGGGGCGCGAAGTCGGCGTCCAGGATGGCGATGTACTCCGCGCCGCTCAGGGTGAGCGCGTGGTTGAGGTTGCCCGCCTTCTTCAGCTTCCCCCGGTCGGGCCGTACGACGTAGCGGTAGCCGAACCGGGCCGCCAGCGCGGCCACCTCGGGGCTGTCCGCGTCGTCCAGCACCCAGACGGTCAGCGCGCCGGGCCAGTCCAGGTCCGTGACGGCCCGGTAGGCGTTCTCCAGGACCGGGAGCGGTTCCCCGCAGGTCGGCAGGTAGAGGTCGACGCCCGGCAGCTCGGCCGGGGCCCAGGCGTGCACGAGCACTTCGTGCGAGCGCCTGGTGAGCCGGCGCTGGCGCAGGCTGTTGACGGAGGAGAGCGCCAGGGCGACGACGTTCAGGGAGAGCACCGCGAGAAAGGCCCACAGGGCGGGGGTGCGCAGGGCGAAGGTGAGCATGGTCGCCGCCGTGAGCACGAAGGCGAGCGAGGAGCTGATGAGTACCCAGCGGCGCTGCGGCCCGAAGTACCAGTAGAGCTCTTCGTCGGACGGAGGTTGAGGTAAGTGATGCACGGTCATAAAGCCCCCACAGCTGTGCATGTCCCGGTATCGGGGGACCCACCCTAGCGCCAAAGGTATAGACCACTTGCTCATGATCGAAGAGTGAGACGTCGGTCCGGCGCGGAGGGGGGCCGTGAAACTTCCGGGAGTGGTCTGGACCTATTTCATGATCCCGCCCGGATGGAGCGGAAAGCTCCAGGTCACGCATGGGTTAACAGTCACCCGACATCCCGGGAGGGCCGTGCGGAGGCTGCGGAACGGCGCTCCCGGCGGGCTGTTAGCCCCCTGCGGGCGGCGCGATACCCCCTGTCGGCGGCGTGATGCTTCATGCGAACGGCACACTGCGCACACCTGACGGCACAATGGGTTCATGCCGATACCCAGCCGCGCCGCCCTCGTCGAACAACTCGTCCGTACGCGTATAGCCGGAGACGTCGCCACCCCCCGCGACAACAACCTCTCCCACTACCGCAAGCTAGCCAACGGCGACCGCCACTACTGGCTGGGCCTGGAGCTGGGCGACCGGTGGCGCGACGAGCAGGACGTGCTGGCTGTGATGGCCGAGCGGTGCGGGGTCAGTGACGACCCGGAGCACCGGTTCGGGCAGGACACCATCGACCCCGAGCTCACCGTCGCCGCCCTGGACCGGGCGGCGGCCAGGCTGCGCAAGGCGGCCGACGGCTCGGAGCGGGTGCTGTTCGCCACCGGTCACCCGGGCGGGCTCCTGGACGTCCACCGGCAGACGGCGGCCGCCCTGCGGGCCGCGGGCTGCGAGATCGTCCGGATCCCCTCCGGGCTGATGGCGGACGAGGGCATGGTCTTCCAGTTCGCCGACGTCGCCGTCCAGGAGCGCGGCGCGACGCTCTGGCACACCCACTCCCCGGCCCCGATGGCGGCGATCCTGGACGGACTGGAGCGTGAGGGGCGCCCCATGCCCGACCTGGTCGTCGCCGACCACGGCTGGGCCGGATGCGCGGCGCAGCGCGGGCTCGATGCCATCGGCTACGCGGACTGCAACGACCCGGCGCTGTTCCTGGGGGAGGCCGAGGGCACCCTCCAGGTGGCCGTCCCGCTGGACGACCACGTGCTGGACCCGCGGTTCTACGACCCGATGACGGAGTACCTGCTGGACGCGGCCGGACTGCTCTGACGGTCCGACGGCGGAGCTCAGTCCTCCTCCAGGCGGTCGGTGAACAGCCCCCCGCCGTCCCCGTTGCCTTCCCCGTCGCCGGGCCCGACCACCGGATTCCCCCCGGCGGTACGGGCCCGGCGGCGCTGTGCCGCCCCCGGTGTCGGGTCCAGATAGACGCGCCGGATCGACGGATACCGCTCCCGCAACTGCTGCTCCGCCTCCTCACAGGCCCACTCCACCTGCTCGGCACTGGCCACGTCCCGGAAGTCGACCTTCGCGGCGACCAGGATCTCGGTCGGCCCCTGGATGAGGGTGGTCAGCTCCAGCACCTCGATGATGTGCGGCACCGAGAGCAGTTCCTCCCGCATCCCGGTCCGCATCGACTGCGGGACCGGACGACCGATCAGCAGCTGGGCGTTCGAACGGCCGAGCACCCAGGCCACGTACACGAGCAGTACACCGATCAGTACCGACGCGACCCCGTCCCACACACCCGAGCCGGACAGCTGACCGCCGAGCAGTCCGCCCGCGGCCAGCAGCAGTCCGGCCAGGGCCGCCGAGTCCTCCATCACCACGGCCTTGACCGCGGTGTCGGGCGTGCGGCGGAAGTAGCGGGCCGGGGCGGCTCCCAGCCGGGCCGCCTCGCCGCGCACCTGGCGCAGCCCGGTACGCAACGAGAAGCCCTCCAGCAGGAAGGCGATGGCGAGCACGATGTACGAGACGAGCGGATCGCCGAGGTCCTCGCCCGCGACCAGGGTGTGCACACCGTCGTAGATCGAGAAGACCGCGCCGCCGACGAAGGTGGCGACGGAGGCGAGCATCGCCCAGATGTACCGTTCGGGGCCGTACCCCAAGGGGTGTTCCTCGTCGGCGGGCTTCTCGCTGCGCTTGAGCGCGGTGAGCAGCAGCACCTCGGTGACGGTGTCGGCGACCGAGTGCGCCGCCTCGGAGAGCATCGCGCTCGATCCGCTGATCAGCCCCGCGACGGCCTTCGCCACGGCGATGCCGAGGTTGGCCAACGCGGCGACGATGACCGTGAACGTGGACTCCCCACCCGCTGATTTCTCGTCACTCATGGTGGGGAGTATGTCCGCAGCCGGGCCGGGCATGTCCGACGCACGGCCGTGCGGCCGGTTCAGGACCTCCCGGGGGACCGTTCAGTCCTTCCGGGGGACCCGGATGACGCCCTCCTGGATGACGGTGATCGCGAGGCGGCCGTCCTGTGTGTAGATACGGGCCTGGCCCAGCCCGCGCCCGCCGGACGCGGACGGCGACTCCTGGTCGTACAGCAGCCATTCGTCGGCCCGGAACGGCCGGTGGAACCACATCGCGTGGTCCAGGCTCGCGCCCACCACGTCACCGACCGCCCAGCCGCCGCGCCCGTGGGCCAGGAGCACCGAGTCGAGCAGCGTCATGTCGGAGACGTACGTGGCCATGCAGACGTGCAGCAGCGGATCGTCCGCCAGCTTGCCGTTGGTGCGGAACCACACCTGCGAGCGGGGCTCGCGCGACTCCCCGACGGTGCCGAACGGCGGGGCGTCCACGTACCGCAGGTCGACCGCGGCCCGCGCCTCGATCAGCCGGTCCACGACACCGGGGCCGCTGAACCGGTCCGCGTAGCGCGGCAGCATCTCGGCGGCCGTGGGCAGCGTCTCCGGGTCCGGCGCGACCGGCATGGCCGCCTGGTGCTCCAGGCCCGCCTCGTACGTCTGGAAGGACGCGGAGAGGTGGAAGATCGGCTGCCCGTGCTGGACGGCGACGACCCGCCGGGTGGTGAAGGAGCGCCCGTCCCGGATGCGGTCGACGCTGTAGACGATCGGCGCGCCGGGGTCGCCCGCCCGCAGGAAGTACGAGTGCAGCGAGTGGGCGCTCCGGTCGGCGGGGACGGTGCGGCCCGCGGCGACCAGCGCCTGGGCCGCGACCTGTCCGCCGAAGACCCGGGGCACGAGCGCCGAACGGCTCGTGCCCCGGAAGATGTCCCGCTCGATCTGTTCCAGGTCGAGCAGCTGGAGCAGATCGTGCAGGGGGTCGTGTGCGGTGCTCATGGAGAGAACGTAGCCGCTCTACAGGCCCATGGACTTGGCGATGATCGACTTCATGACCTCGCTGGTGCCGCCGTAGATCCGGTTGACCCGGTTGTCCGCGTACAGGCGGGCGATCGGGTACTCGTTCATGAAGCCGTAGCCGCCGTGCAGCTGGAGGCAGCGGTCGATCACGCGGTGCGCGACCTCGGTGCAGAACAGCTTCGCGGAGGCGGCCTCCGCGGCGGTCAGCTCACCGGCGTCCAGCGCCTCCAGCGCGCGGTCGGCGACGGCCTGGGCCGCGTCCACCTCGGCCTGGCAGGCGGCCAGCTCGAACTTGGTGTTCTGGAACGAGGCGACGGTCTTGCCGAAGACGGTGCGGTCGAGCACGTACTCCTTGGCGAACCGGACGGCCGCCGCGGCCTGTGCGTACGCCCCGAAGGCGATGCCCCAGCGCTCAGAGGCCAGGTTGGTGCCGAGGTAGCCGAAGCCCTTGTTCTCCTCACCGAGGAGGTCCTCTGCGGGGACCTTGACGTCGACGAACGCCAGCTCCGCGGTGTCGGAGACCTTCAGGCCCAGCTTGTCGAGCTTGCGGCCGACCGAGTAGCCCTCGGACTTGGTGTCGACGGCGAACAGCGAGATGCCGAAGCGGCGGTCGTCCTCGCGCGGGGCGGAGGTGCGGGCACAGACGATGACCCGGTCGGCGTGCACACCGCCGGTGATGAAGGTCTTGGCGCCGTTGAGGACGTAGTGCGTGCCGTCCTCGGAGAGCTTGGCGGTGGTCTTCATGCCCGCGATGTCGGAACCGGTGCCCGGCTCGGTCATCGCGAGGGCCCACATCTCCTCGCCGGTGGTGAACTTCGGCAGCCAGCGCTTCTTCTGCTCGCCGGTGGCGAGCATCTTGATGTAGGGCAGGCCGAGCAGCGTGTGCACCCCGGAGCCGCCGAAGGACACGCCCGCGCGGGCGGTCTCCTCGTAGATGACGGCCTCGTACTTGTGCGAGTCGATGCCCGCGCCGTCGTACTCCTCGTCCACGTTGATCCCGAAGACGCCCAGCTCGCCGAGCTTGAGGTAGAAGTCGCGCGGCGCCTGGCCGGCCGCGAACCACTCGTCGTACACCGGCACGACCTCGGCCGCGATGAAGGCGCGGATGGTCTCCCGGAACGCCTCGTGGTCCTCGTTGAATACCGTACGGCGCACGGGGTGCCTCCCTGGTCGGCTTCGCTCGGCTCGGCTAAGCGCTTGCTCAGCCCTGGTTAGAAGTTACCCGGCGGTCACCGGCACTGTCCAGGGTGATGCTGAGCACGCCGACGGAGAGTGCGCCGCCCGCCCGCCCTGGGCCCGCCCCGCTGCTTACTCGCCGTTCGCGGGTCTCCTCAGATGCCGAGCCGGGCGGCGATCCCGTCCAGCACGCAGTCCAGGCCCCTCTCGAACGCCCAGGTGGCGTCGTCCTTGCGGGTCGCCCGCAGTCCGTAGCGCCGGTAGGTGGGATAGCGCCCGGTGTCCATCAGGTACTTCATCTGCGGCGCGAGACCCATTCGCGTCTCGTCGCCGGACGACCAGCCCGCGGACTCCGTCCACTCCCGCAGGGCCACCTCCGACTGGCCGGCGCCATGGGCGAAGGCGCTCACAGTGCGGAAGGCGACCATCATCGAGTCCTCGTCGAGGCCGAGCCCGTCGAGTGCCGACAGCTGCCGTTCCGCGATGGCCAGCCGGCCGGGAGTGAGTGCGAAGAGATGGGTCGGCAGCTGCCCGACCCAGGGGTGCCGCAGCATCATGTCCCGGGTCAGCAGACCGAAGGTGCGCAGCACCTCGCGCCATTCGGTGACCGCGTCCGGGATCCGCATCTCCGCGGTCACCCGCTCGGACATCAGGGCCCACAGGTCGTCCTTGCCGGAGACGTGGCGGTAGGCGGCCATGGGGGCGACGCCCAGTTCCGTGGCGAGCCTGCGCATGGTGACGGCGGCGAGGCCCTCCGCGTCCGCGATCTCCACGGCGACGGCCCCGATCCGCTCCAGGGTCAGCGAGGCCCGGGGTGCGGCCGCCTGCTGCTCCAGCCGCTGCCAGAGGGAGGTGTCCGGCCCGACTGCGGCGCCCTTGCCGCTGTCCTTCTTCCGGCCGGCCACGGACGGGCTCCTCTCGACGGGGTCGTCAGCGTACAACGTATCCGGCAGCAGACAGCGTGCACATCGATGGATACGTTGTACGCACATCAATACGTTGTACGCATTCGCTGCCTCCAGGGGGTACCCATGCCCAGCACCCGCCCGCAGCTCCGCGTCGCCGTCGTCGTCGGCAGCACCCGCGAGGGCCGCTTCGCACCCTTCGTCACCCAGTGGCTGAACGGGCACCTGTCCCGGCGCGACGACATGACGGCGGATGTCGTCGACCTCACCGAGACCCCGCTGCCCACGGTCATGCCCGCGTTCGGACAGCCCCCGGCGCCGGGTACGGAAGAGGCCCTAGCCCTGGTGTCACCGCGCCTCGCGGCGGCCGACGCGTTCGTCTTCGTCACCCCGGAGTACAACCACAGCTTTCCCGCGTCGCTGAAGAACGCCATCGACTGGCACAACGAGCAGTGGCACGCCAAGCCGGTCGCCTTCGTCTCGTACGGCGGCCTCTCCGGCGGACTGCGCGCCGTCGAACAGCTCCGCGTCGTCATGGCCGAGCTCAACGCCACGACCATCCGCAACACCGTCAGCTTCCACAACGCCTACGGCCGGTTCGGTGAGGACGGTGCCGTCGACGACTCCGCGGTCGACGCGGCGGCCAAGGCCCTGCTGGACCAGCTCGCCTGGTGGGGGCATGCCCTGCGGGACGCCAGGTCCATCCGCCCGTACGCGGCCTGACCTCACCTCACATCGCCCGGGGGCACTCATGAGCGAGCGAGCGCACGAACGACACGAACACCGCACGGACGCCGGACACCGGACGGCCACCCGCCGACGACGGGAGCGGCCCGTCGAAGCTGGTCCTGTTCGGACTCCTCCTCGGGCTGATGCTCGGTCTGCTCGACGGCACGATCGTGGGCACCGCCCTGCCGACGATCGTCGGTGACCTGGGCGGTCTCGACCACCTGTCCTGGGTGGTGACGGCCTATCTGCTCACCGCCTCCGTCTCCACCCCCATCTGGGGCAAACTCGGTGACCTGTACGGGCGCAAAGGCAGCTTCATCTGCTCGATCACGGTGTTCCTCGCGGGCTCCGTGCTCTCCGGGTTCGCCCAGGACATGGACCAGCTCATCGCCTTCCGCGCCGCCCAGGGGCTCGGTGCGGGCGGCCTCATGGTCGGCGCCGTCTCCATCATCGGCGTCATGCTGCCGCCCTCCCAGGCCGGCCGCTCGCAGGCGATGATCGGGGCCTTGATGCCCGTCGCCCTGGTGGGCGGCCCGCTGCTCGGCGGCTTCCTCACCGACCAGCTGAACTGGCGCTGGGTCTTCTACGTCAACATCCCCCTCGGTGCGGTCGCCCTGCTCGTCATCGGCCTCCGCCTGAACCTGCGCACCGAGCGGATCAGGGCGCGGATCGACTACGCGGGGGCCGGACTGCTCTGCGCCGCCATGGTGGGGGCATTCACCTATCTGCCGCAGTACATGCAGTTCGTACGCGGGGCGTCCGCGACGGCCAGCGGCATGCTGCTGCTCCCCCTGATGGCGGGGATGTTCGGCGCGCAGCTCCTGGCCGGGCGGCTCCTCGCGGGCGGCGGCCGCTACCGCCCGTACCCCATCGCCGGCGGCGCGCTGACGGCCGCGGGCGCGCTCGTCCTGCTGACGACGGCCACCGGTACCCCCACGGCGCTGACCTCCGCGCTGACCCTCGTGCTGGGCATCGGCCTGGGCCTGCTGGTGCAGAGCACCCTGCTCGTCACCATCAACAGCGCCACACCGCGCGACATGGGCGCCGCCACGGGAACGGCCACCCTCGTCCGTACGATCGGCAGCTCACTGGGCATCGCGGTGCTCGGCGCCGTCTACACGAGCCGGCTCCACGCGGACGGCATCCCCGAGGGCGGCACAGCCTGGACACCGGAGGCGGTACGCGGGATGCCGGACGAGATCCGGAACACGGTGCGGACAGCGGTCACCGAAGGCCTGCACGGGGTGCTCCTGGGTACCGTCCTGCTGGGCGCCGTGATCTTCCTGGCGGCCTGGCTGATGCGGGAGGTTCCGTTGCGGAAGGAGTGACCGGCGGAGGGGAGGGGCCCGGATCCCGACGCGGTCGGACCCGGGCCCACCGTGCGCCGGCGTCCCGCCGGAACCGGCCTCCGCCGCGCCTCCGCATCCGCGCCGCCGGTCACCTCTGCCGGAGCGCGAACCACAGCTCCGTCCGTACGTCCATGTCGTCCAGGTCCGCCCCCAGCAGCACCGCGCACCGCCCGATGCGCTGGCGGACCGTGTTGCGGTGGACGCGGAGGGCGGTCGCCGTGCGGTCCCAGCTGCCGTGCAGACTCAGCCAGCAGCGCAGCGTCTCGGCGAGGGGTTCGGTGAGCGGGGCCAGCAGGGCGCGGGCATGGGCCTGGGCGGCTTCCCGGGGGACCAGGGCGGCGAGGCGGGTGACCGGCGCGTCCACCGCCAGCGGGGTGCGGGTCGCCTCCGCGCGGCCGAGGGCGCGTGCGGCCTGGGCGTCGGCCGTGTCCAGTGCGGTGATCGCGGCGGGGGCGGAGGCGCCGAGGGTCCAGCCGGGCTGGGGGGTGAGCCGGTCGTCGCCGGGCACCAGCACCCGTACGGCGGCGCCGCCCCGGCCCGCGTCGACCAGCGCGGAGCCCAGGGCCGCGCCGAGCGCCCCGGCCGTGAGCGGGTCCACCGGGTCGCCGCCGCCCCGGCGCGCGTGCACCACCGTCCACCGCTCCGCGCCGCCCAGGAGCGGGGCGACGGCCGCCGGGTCCGCGCCCAGCAGCAGCCTGACCAGCGCGGCGGAGCGGCCGGCGGCGTCGGCGCCCTGGTGCGGGGCGGCCAGCAGGGAGAGCAGGACGACCGCGACCCCCGCGAGGGTGTGGTCGCCCGCCTCGCGCCGGTCCGTCGCCAGGGTCAGGACGAGGCCCTGCCCGCCGCCCAGCGCGTACGCGGCGAGATGGGTGGTGCCCAGGGTGTCGGTGGCCGAGGCGGGCGCGGGGCGTACGACCGGCGCGACGACCCGGGAGAGCCGGGTGAGCGCGGCCCGCACCTCGGCGGCCGGGGTCCGGCCGGCCGCGTGCAGTTCCTCGCCCTCGGCCGTGAGCAGTACCGCCCGCCCCTCCAGCTGGACGGCCAGCTGGTGCAGCACGGCCGGCACCGGATCGGTCCTGGCCGCCGCTGTCGCCAGGGCCTGCTGGGCGCGCGTCACCCGGCGCAGCTCGCGCACCCGGGCCTGGGCCATCAGCTGCCACACCGCGCGGGCGATCGCCGTGAACGGGGTCTCGGGCGGCACCTCGATCAGCGGCAGCCCGTACCGTTCGCACGCCGCGATCAGCTCCGCGGGCACCGTGTCGTGCACCGGCCGCACTCCGAAGCCGAGCGCCGCCGCCCCCGCCTCCACCAGCCGTGACACATAGATGTCCGGGTCCGTGAGCAGCACCCCGGCGCTCAGCAGCAGCTCACCGCCGAGCAGATACGGATACGGGTCGGCCATCTCGGAGGTGTGCACCCACAGCAGCTCCGCCTCCGCGGGCCCCGCGATCCGGCGCAGCCCGAGCCCCTCCCTGGCCAGCAGCTCGGTCAGCGGGATGGGCGGGGTCGGCGGGGCGGCCGGTGCGGCGGGGGATTCCGGCATGGAGGGTTCATCCGTTCGGTGCGTCGAGAATGGATGAAACGTACACTTCAGCGCCGTTCCCCGGCCACCTACCGTCTTCACCACGCCCGGACCGCAAACCCCGGACCTTGCGCAACGAGACGGAGGGAAGCCCATGGCAGTCGACTACGCCGTGATCGTCGTCTATCTGGCCGGCATGCTCGCCATGGGCTGGTGGGGCATGCGCCGCGCCAAGTCCAAGAGCGAGTTCCTGGTGGCGGGCCGCCGGCTCGGCCCCTGGATGTACTCCGGCACCATGGCCGCCATCGTCCTCGGCGGCGCCTCCACGATCGGCGGGGTCGGCCTCGGCTACCAGTACGGACTCTCCGGCGCCTGGATGGTCTTCACCATCGGACTCGGGCTGCTCGCCCTCTCCGTGTTCTTCTCCGCCCGCATCGCGCGGCTGAAGGTCTACACCGTCTCCGAGATGCTCGACCTGCGCTACGGCGGCCGGGCCGGGCTCATCTCCGGCATCGTCATGTGGGCGTACACGCTGATGCTCGCGGTCACCTCGACCATCGCGTACGCCACCATCTTCGACGTCCTCTTCGACATGAACCGGACCGTCGCGATCATCCTCGGCGGCACCATCGTCGTCGCGTACTCGACGCTCGGCGGCATGTGGTCGATCACGCTCACGGACATGGTCCAGTTCGTCGTCAAGACCATCGGGGTGCTGCTGCTCCTGCTGCCCATCGCGGTGATCAAGGCGGGCGGCTTCGGCGAGATGAAGGCCAAGCTGCCCACCGAGTACTTCGACCCGCTGGGCATCGGCGGCGAGACGATCTTCACGTACGTGCTGATCTACACCTTCGGCATGCTGATCGGCCAGGACATCTGGCAGCGGGTGTTCACCGCTCGCAGCGACCGCGTGGCCCGGCTGGGAGGGACGGTCGCCGGTACGTACTGCCTGGTGTACGCGGTCGCGGGTGCGGTCATCGGTACGGCGGCCAAGGTCATGTACCCGCAGCTGCCCACCGCGGACGCCGCCTTCGCGACCATCGTCAAGGACGAACTCCCGGTGGGCGTACGCGGACTCGTCCTGGCCGCCGCGCTCGCCGCGGTGATGTCCACCTCCTCCGGCGCGCTGATCGCCTGCGCGACGGTGGCCAACAACGACATCTGGTCCCGGTTCGAGGGCGCGGTCACCCGGAGCGGGGACAGCGCGGAACACGACGAGGTGAAGGGCAACCGCGCCTTCATCCTGATCATGGGCATCGCGGTGATCCTCATCGCCATCGCGCTGAACAACGTGGTCGAGGCCCTGACCGTCGCCTACAACCTGCTCGTCGGCGGACTGCTGGTGCCGATCCTCGGCGGTCTGCTGTGGCGCAGGGGCACGGCGGCCGGGGCGCTGGCCGCCGTGGCGGTGGGCGGCCTCGCGGTGATCGGCCTGATGGCGGGGTACGGAATCCTCGCGAACGAGCCGGTCTACTACGGGCTGCTGGCCTCGCTCGCCGTCTACGTCATTGTTTCGCTGGCCACGAAGCCGACGGACGCGGCGGTCCTGACCGCCTGGCGCGAGCGGCTGGCGGGGCGCGGCGGGGAGCCGGAGCCGGGCGAGCGCGTGGCGGAAGTGGCGGCGGGCTGACCCGGGTCAGCCGTCCTCGCGCCGTCCGCCCTCGCCGTGCGGGGCCGGGCGGCGGGCGCGCAGCCGGGTGACGAGCGTTCCGCCGTACCCCGCGGCCGGCGGCGCGAGGAACCAGAGGAGATAGGCGTAGGAGAACTCCCACGCGAGGCCGAGGCTCAGGGTGAACCAGAGGGCCACCGCCCAGGAGGCGTTGGCGTGCCGCCGGGCCCGAGCCACGTCACCGATGACGAGACCGGCGTCGGCCGACACCTCCTTCAGCGCGACCTCGCAGAAGCAGGATGCCCGCCATCGTGCCGGCGAACAGGGTCTGCGCCATCGGATTGGTGATCGCGGAACCGATGACGGCCGTCGGGAAGGGCAGGAACGCCACCAGCAGCAGGAACGGCGCGTGCCAGAAGGCGAAGGTCTTCGACAGCACGCGGATCCGGTCCATCAGCTGGTGATGGCGGCGCCAGACCGACCAGAGCAGGGCGAACGACAGCGCGAACGCGAGGTAGGAGCTCCGCTGGTCCACCAGGAAACGGCCCAGCGAACGGGCCGACACCAGTTCCGCCTTGTCCGGGCGCTCCAGCTCGACAGCCAGCAGCGTCATGGCGATGGCGAAGATCGCGTCCGTGAAGAAGTTCAGCCGCTCCGTCGAGAGGCCGGGCTCCGGCCGCGCGTCATCGCTCATCCGAACTCCCGGTGGTCATGATCGTGGCCCGATCCTAGGGAGCGCCGGACCATGCGTTGCCGAGCTCGCCGGAGTGCGCCCCGCACACAAGCCGAATGTCGGCAGTGACGAACCCGCGTATGGATATTTCATCCTTTCCGATCAGTGAAGATGGATGAAGCGAACACTTCAGGCGGGCTTCCCCGCCGCCTACCGTCATCCACGGACCCGTGCAGACCGAAGAAGCAACCCGAAGCAGACCGAAGAAGCAGCGCGTTGCCGCAGGAATCACAGGAATCACAGGAATCACAGGCATCACAGGAAAGGCCACCCACCCCATGAGCAGCACCGAAACGCCGCGCGGCCCCGTCGACTCCTCCCGCGTCCCCCGGTACGCCGGGCCCGCGACGTTCGCCCGGCTGCCCCGCCTCGACGAGGTCGGGACGACGGACGTCGCCGTCGTCGGGGTGCCCTTCGACACCGGGGTCTCCTACCGGCCCGGTGCCCGCTTCGGCGGCAACGCGATCCGGGAGGCCTCGCGGCTGCTGCGTCCGTACAACCCGGCCCAGGACGCCTCCCCGTTCGCCCTCGCGCAGGTCGCGGACGCCGGTGACATCGCGGCCAACCCGTTCAACATCAGCGAGGCCGTCGAGACGATCGAGGCCGCGGCCGACGATCTGCTCTCCACCGGCGCCCGCCTGATGACGCTCGGCGGCGACCACACCATCGCGCTGCCGCTGCTGCGCTCCGTCGCCAAGAAGCACGGCCCCGTCGCGCTGCTCCACTTCGACGCGCACCTGGACACCTGGGACACCTACTTCGGCGCCGAGTACACCCACGGCACCCCGTTCCGCCGGGCCGTAGAGGAGGGCATCCTCGACACCTCCGCGCTCTCCCACGTCGGCACCCGAGGCCCGCTGTACGGCAAGCAGGACCTCACCGACGACGCCAAGATGGGCTTCGGGATCGTGACCTCCGCCGACGTCATGCGGCGCGGCGTCGACGAGATCGCCGACCAGCTCCGGCAGCGCATCGGTGACCGCCCGCTCTACATCTCCATCGACATCGACGTCCTCGACCCGGCGCACGCCCCCGGCACCGGCACCCCGGAGGCCGGTGGCCTCACCTCCCGCGAGCTGCTCGAAATCGTGCGTGGGCTCTCCTCCTGCAACCTGGTCTCCGCCGACCTGGTCGAGGTCGCCCCCGCGTACGATCACGCCGAGATCACCTCCGTCGCCGCCTCCCACACCGCGTACGAGCTGACGACGATCATGACCCGCCAGATTGCAGAGGCACGGACGAAGTGAGCCACGACCACCACGACGAGCGTCCCGAGCTCACCCCCGAGCAGATCGCCGCCGCGCTGAAACCCCCGCCAGGACGCAACGGCGGCGACCTCGTCGTCGAGACCCTCCAGGGCCTCGGCGCGACCACCGTCTTCGGGCTGCCCGGACAGCACGCGCTCGGCATGTTCGACGCGCTGCGCCGCTCCTCCCTCGGCTACATCGGCCTGCGCGTCGAGAACAACGCGGGCTTCGCCGCCGACGCCTACGGCCGCGTCACCGGCGAGGTCGCCCCGCTCCTGCTGTCCACCGGCCCCGGCGCGCTCACCTCGCTCGCCGCGCTCCAGGAGGCGGCCGCGGCCTCCGCCCCCGTGCTCGCGATCTCCAGCCAGATCCCGGCGGCGGGACTCGGCGGCGGCCGCCACGGCTACCTGCACGAACTGCGCGACCAGAAGGCGTCGTTCCGCGACATCGTGAAGTCCGTGCACACCGCGCGTACGGCCTCGCAGATCCCGTCCGCGATCGCGGCCGCCTGGGAGTCCGCGCTGACGGCCCCGCACGGACCGGTCTGGGTCGAGATCCCGCAGGACGTGCTCCTCGCCGGGACGACGCTGCCCGTCGTCACCGCGATGGACGCGACCCCGCGCGAGGTGCACGCCCGGCCCGAACTCATCGCGGTCGCCGCCCACCTGCTGTCGAACGCCGAGCGGCCCGCGATCATCGCGGGCGGCGGAGTCGTACGCTCCGACGCCTCCGGCAAGCTGCGCGCCCTCGCGGAGAAGATCAGCGCCCCGGTCGTCACCACCTTCGGGGGCAAGGGCGCCTTCCCGTGGGAGCACCCGCTCTCGCTCCAGTCCTGGCTGGAGGACCGGCACACGACGGACTTCCTGGAGGACGCCGACGTCCTGCTGGTCGTCGGCTCCGGACTCGGTGAACTCTCCTCGAACTACTACACGTTCGCCCCGCGCGGCCGGGTCGTCCAGATCGAGGCCGACGCCGGGAAGCTGGAGTCCAACCACCCGGCGCTCGGCATCCACGCGGATGCCAGGGACGCCCTGGCAGAGCTCCTCGAAGCGGTCACCCCGCGCGAGGAGCCGACCGCCGCAGAGCGCGTCCGGGAGGTGCTCGGCCGGGTACGGGACAGGATCGACGCCCAGGAACGCACCCTGGAGCAGCACCTCCTCGGCGAGATCCGGTCGGCCCTGCCCGACACGTCCCCCAGCTTCTGGGACATGACGATCCTCGCCTACTGGGCCTGGTCCGCCTTCGACGCCCGCCACCCCAACACCATGCACTCCGCCCAGGGCGCGGGCGGCCTCGGCTACGGACTCCCGGCGGCCATCGGCGCGGCCGCCGCCGACCGCACCAAGCCCGTCCTCGCGGTCTCCGGTGACGGCGGCGCGATGTACTCCCTCGCGGAGCTGGCCACGGCCCGCCAGTACGACCTCCCGGTCACCTGGCTGATCGTGGACGACGGCGGGTACGGCATCCTGCGGGAGTACATGACCGACGCGTTCGGTGAGACCACCGGCACCGAGCTGTCCCGCCCGGACTTCGTCGCCCTGGCCGAGTCCTTCGGCGTCCCGGCGGTCCGGACGAGCCCGGAGACGCTCGCCGCCGACCTGGCCAAGTCCTTCGCGCAGCCGGGCCCCTCGGTCGTGGTGCTCCCGGCCCTGCTCAGGATGTTCGAGCCGACGCACCTCTGAGGAAGCCGAACCTCTGAGGAGGCCGCGCCTCTTCTGAGGAGGCCGAACGCGACGCGCCCGGGACCGTAACGGCTCCAGGCGCGTCGCGTTGATCCGGGCACACCATGACCGCATTCCGCGTATCTTGCCGTGCCCGGCCCGCTGCCGCGCTGGCCGTCACCGTGCTCGCCGCCGTCGCGCTCGGCGCGGCGCCCGCCACCGCGACGACGCCCGCGGTGAGCTGCGCCTCCGGCAGGCCCGGACTCGCCGCCAGGCTGTCGAAGGACATCACCGCGGCGCTCAAGGGGCGCGGTTCGACCACCGCGTTGGCGCTCCACGACCGGACCACCGGCACCACGTGCGCGCTGCGGTCCACGTCCACGTACGACTCCGCCAGCGTCGTGAAGGCGACCGTGCTGGCCGCGCTGCTCCGGGACAGCGCCACGCACCACCGCCACCTGACGCGGCGCGAGAGCGACCTCAGCACCGCCATGATCACCAAGTCCGACAACGACGCCACCACCAGCCTGTGGAAGCAGCTCGGTGCCACCAAGGTCAGGGCCTTCCTGAAGGCGGCCGGGATGACGCACACGACACCCGGGTCCGGCGGCTACTGGGGGCTCACGCAGATCACCGCGCAGGACGAGCAGCGGCTGCCGGCCCTGCTCACCACGGAGAACCCGGTGCTCAGCGACAGGGCCCGCGCCTACGAGCTGGGGCTGATGGGCAAGGTCGTCTCCTCGCAACGCTGGGGAACACCCGCCGGGGTCCCCGCCTCCGCCACCGTCCAGCTCAAGAACGGCTGGCTCCGGCGGGCCACCCACGGCTGGCGGGTGCACAGCATCGGCGCCTTCACGGGCCGGGGCCACGACTACGCGCTCTCGGTGCTCACCCAGGACAACAGGACGATGAACGACGGCGTCGACACCATCCAGGCGGTGGCGCGGGCCGTGCACAAGGACCTGAACGCGCGCTACGCGAGCCACCTGGACGCCGCCGCGCTGAACCGCTGAGCCAGTGAGCAGTCAGACCCCGGCCTGGAGGCGCAGGCCCGACAGCGTCAGCTCCAGCCCGGCGAGGAACTGCTCCTTGTCGTCGTGCCCGTCGAACTCGTCGACGATGTCGTGCAGGAACGGGTACTTCCCGGCGTCGAGCGTGCGCCACGTCGCGGCGTAGCGGCCGAGGAACTCCTCACGGCCCACGAGTCCGTCGACCACCTCCTGGGGAGGCTCCTGCCCCATGTCGGCGGCGTTGGCGACCACGACGCCCACGATCGCCGTCACGGCGTGGAACCGCTGCCGGGGCGTCAGGCCGAGCCGGAGCGTCTGCTGCCCCAGCTCCTCGTAGAGCCGCAACGCGTTGCCCTCGACGTCGATGTTCCGCATGAAGTGCGCACCCAGCCACGGCCGGTCCACGACCGCGTCGAACAGGGTGACGGCCATCACGCGCAGGTCGTCGATCGGGTCGCCGCTGCTGCGCTGCCGCTCGACGGTCGTCAGCACCCCGCCGAGCACATGGTCGATGGCGCGGTCGAGCAGATCGTCCTTGCCCGAGACGTACCAGTAGATGCTGCCGACGCCCGTGCCGAGCCGGGCCGCGAGGGCGCGGAGGGTCAGCGCCGGCTCGCCCGCCTCGTCGAGCAGGGCCACGGCCGCCGAGAGAACGGCCTCGATGGAGTGCGATCCACGCTGACGTCCTCGGGAAGGGCGATCGGCGGGTCGTGGTCGCGGGCCTGTCATGTCACCCATCCAATCACAGCTTGCGCATTTATCGAACTACGTTCTATGGTCGAACCGCGTTCTATTGTAGAACGTCGTTCGATACTCGGAGTCGTTCCGGAAGGAGGCCCGTCATGACCACCACCGCCGCCGCGCCCAGCGCGCCACGCACCTATCCGTCCCTGCGCGCCGCATGGATACCCCTGGCCGCGCTCTGTCTGGCCTTCTTCGTCGAAATGGTCGACAACACCCTGCTCTCGATCGCGCTGCCCACGATCGGCCGGGACCTCGACAGCGGCACGACCGCGCTGCAGTGGGTCACCGGCGCCTACTCGCTGACGTTCGGCGGCCTGCTGCTGACAGCGGGCTCCATGGCCGACCGGCTCGGCCGCCGACGGGTGCTGCTGGTCGGCCTCGCGGTGTTCGGCCTGCTCAGCCTGGGCGTCGCTGCCGTCTCCACCGCGGGGCAGCTCATCACCCTGCGGGCCGGCCTCGGCATCGCGGCCGCCGCCATGGCCCCCATCACCAACTCGCTGGTCTTCCGGCTCTTCGAGGACAAGGCGCTGCGGATGCGCGCCATGACCCTGATGATCATCGTGGGCATGTCCGGCTTCGTCCTCGGCCCGCTGCTGGGCGGCACCGCCCTCGCCCATGTGCGGTGGCAGTGGCTGCTGCTCGTCAACGCCCCGATCGCCCTGATCGCGGCCATCGGCGTCCGCCTCGGCGTCCCGGCCGACCGGCCGCAGGACCTGACCCGCGACAAGCTGGACCTGCCGGGCGCCGTCCTGAGCGTCGCCACCATCGGCCTCGCCTGCTACTCGCTGACCAGCGGCGTCGAGCACGGCTGGCTCTCCGCGGCCACCCTCGCCTCGCTCCTCGGCGCCCTCGTCGCGGGTCCGGCCTTCGTGTGGCACGAGCGCCGCAGCGCGGCGCCGACGCTGGACCTGCGCCTCTTCTCCAACGGCACCGTACGGGGCGCCGCCATCGCCCAGATCGGCACGGCCGTCGCGATGGCCGCCGTGATGTTCGGCCTGATCCTCCACTTCCAGTACGCCTACGGGTGGAGCCCCGTACGGGCCGGACTGGCGAACCTGCCGCTCATCGTGACCATGATCCTCGCGACCCCGCTGTCCGAATGGCTCGCGGCACGGTTCGGCCACCGCGTCGCCTGCCTGGTCGGCGCCGCCTGCCTGGCCGGTTCGCTGGCCGGACTGTCCTGGGGCGTCGACCACGGGTACGGCGTCATAGCGCTCTGCATGGTCGTGATGACCATCGGGCTGCGCACCGTCATGACGATCTGCGCCATCGCGCTCGTCGACGCGATGCCGTCCAACCGCACCTCGATCGGAACGGCGCTCAACGACACCGCCCAGGAGGTCGGCAGCAGCATCGGCACCGCCGTGGTCGGCACCCTGATCGCCGTACTGGTCACCACCCGGCTGCCCGCCGGCACCTGGAGCGACGCCCTGGTGGCGTCGTTCTTCCACGGCGAGCGGATCACCTACGCGATACTCGCGGCCGTCGTCGGCCTGATCGCGGCCGGAGGCGCACTCTCCCTCACCAACTCCCGCGTCACCGAGGAAGCGCACTGAGACGACAGGCTCGGGTCCTCGGGTCCTCGGGTCCTCGGGTCCTAGGCCGCAGGGCGGGTATTTGTTGCGGAGGGATGAAATCCGCCACCCGCCCTGTTGGTGCCTTCCGGAAGAGCAGGTCGGACGGGAGGCACCGGGTGACGGACGCAGGGGAGACAGACGACGGGCAGCGGCCCCGGGGCTGGGCGCGCAGGCTGAGCGGTTACGCCTGGCGGTACCGGCGCAACGTGCTGCTGTCGCTCGGCTCGTCGCTCGCCGGAATGGCGGTGATGGCCCTGGTCCCGCTGATCACCAAGGTGATCATCGACGATGTGGTCGGCAACCACACCCGTTCCCTGGCCGTCTGGACCGGACTGCTGATCGGGGCCGCCGCACTCGTGTACGTCTCCACGTACATCCGCCGCTACTACGGCGGCCGGCTCGCCCTGGACGTCCAGCACGACCTGCGGACCGAGATCTACGGGACGATCACCCGCCTCGACGGGAAGCGGCAGGACGAGCTGTCCACCGGACAGGTCGTCGGGCGCGCCACCAGCGACCTCCAGCTGATCCAGGGGCTGCTGTTCATGCTCCCGATGACCATCGGGAACGTGCTGCTCTTCCTGCTCTCCCTGGTCATCATGGCGTCGCTCTCGCCACTGCTGACCCTCGTCGCCGTGGCCGTCGCCCCAGCCCTCTGGTACATCGCCCGCCGCTCCCGCACCCGGCTCTTCCCCGCCACCTGGTACGCCCAGTCGCAGGCCGCGGCCGTGGCCGGAGTCGTCGACGGGACCGTCTCCGGCGTCCGCGTCGTCAAGGGCTTCGGGCAGGAGGACCAGGAGACCGGCAAGCTGCGCGAGGTCGGACGCCGGCTCTTCGCCGGGCGGCTGCGCACCATCCGGCTGAACTCCCGCTACACCCCCGCCCTCCAGGCCGTCCCCGCGCTCGGCCAGGTCGCCATGCTGGCCCTCGGCGGCTGGCTCGCCACCCGGGGCGAGATCACCCTCGGCACGTTCGTCGCGTTCTCCACCTACCTCGCCCAGCTCGTCGGCCCGGTCCGGATGCTCGCCATGGTCCTCACCGTGGGACAGCAGGCCCGCGCCGGAGTGGAACGCGTACTCGAACTCATCGACACCGAGCCGACGATGCGGGACGGCACCAAGCAGCTCCCCACCGACGCACGGGCCGGCGTCGAGTTCGAGGACGTCCGGTTCGGCTACGACGAGGACCGCCCCGTCCTCGACGGCTTCTCGCTCACCGTCGAACCCGGCGAGACCGTCGCCGTCGTCGGCGCGTCCGGCAGCGGCAAGTCCACCGTCTCGATGCTCCTGCCGCGCTTCTACGACGTGACGCACGGCGCGGTCCTGGTCGGCGGCCACGACGTCCGCGAGCTCACCCTCGACTCGCTGCGGGCCGCCATCGGCCTCGTACCGGAGGACAGCTTCCTGTTCTCCGACACCATCCGCGCCAACATCGCCTACGGGCTCCCGGACGCCACCGACGAGCAGATCGAACGGGCCGCCCGCGCCGCCCAGGCCCACCGGTTCATCTCCGAACTGCCCAAGGCGTACGAGACCGAGGTCGGCGAGCACGGCCTGATGCTCTCCGGCGGCCAGCGCCAGCGCGTCGCGCTCGCCCGCGCCATCCTCACCGACCCCCGGCTCCTCCTCCTGGACGACGCCACCTCCGCCGTCGACGCCCGGGTCGAGCACGAGATCCACGAGGCGCTGCGCGGCGCGATGGCGGGCCGCACGACGCTGCTGATCGCCCACCGCCGCTCCACCCTCAACCTCGCGGACCGGATCGCCGTCCTGGAGAACGGCCGGCTCGCGGACATCGGCACGCACGAGGAGCTGGAGCGCCGCTCCGCGCTCTACCGGCGGCTGCTCACCGACCCGGACGAGCTGGGCTCCACCTCGCCCGGACACCGGCCGGCCCGCCCCGCCGCGGAGCCGGAGGACGACCGCGCCCTCCAGGAGGAGCTGGACGCCGAATTCGACGCGGAGCGCGGCATCACCCCCCAGCTGTGGGTGCGCAAGGAGGAGGTCAGGGGGACCGACGCGGCCGGTACGCCCGCCACCCCCGAGCTCCTCGCCCAGGTCGACGCCCTGCCCCCGGCGACCGACACCCCGGACGTCGACGAGGCCCGTGCCGTGCACCCGGAGGAGTCGTACGGGCTCCGCCGGCTGCTGCGCGGCTTCGGGCTTCCGCTGCTGGTCAGCCTCGCGCTGGTGGCCGTGGACGCCGGAGCCGGGCTTCTCCTGCCGGTGCTGATCAGGAACGGCATCGACGAGGGCGTCACCCAGCTGGCGCTCGGCGCGGTCTGGGCGGCCTCCGCCCTCGGCCTCGCCGTCGTGCTGGTGCAGTGGGCGGCCCAGATCGGTGAGACCCGGATGACGGGCCGCACCGGCGAGCGGGTGCTCTACTCACTGCGGCTGAAGATCTTCGCCCAGCTTCAGCGCCTCGGCCTGGACTACTACGAGCGCGAGCTGACCGGCCGGATCATGACCCGGATGACGACGGACGTGGACGCGCTGTCCACGTTCCTGCAGACCGGACTGGTCACGGCCTTCGTCTCCGTCGTCACCTTCTTCGGGATCATGGTCGCGCTGCTGGTCCTGGACGTCGAACTGGCCCTGGTGGTCTTCGCGACCCTGCCGGTGCTGATCATCGGCACGGTCTTCTTCCGCCGCAGCAGCGTCAAGGCGTACGAGCTGGCCCGTGAACGCATCAGCGCCGTCAACGCCGACCTCCAGGAGTCCGTCTCCGGGCTCCGGATCGTGCAGGCCTTCCGCCGCGAGCGGGACGGGGCCGCGCGGTTCGCCGGGCGCAGCGACTACTACCGCGAGGCCCGGGTCCGGGGCCAGTGGCTGATCTCGGTCTACTTCCCGTTCGTCCAGCTGCTGTCGTCGGTGGCCGCGGCGGCGGTGCTGATCGTCGGCGCGGGACGGGTCGACAACGGCACGCTCACCACGGGCGCCCTCGTCGCCTACCTGCTCTACATCGATCTGTTCTTCGCCCCCGTGCAGCAGCTGTCCCAGGTCTTCGACGGCTACCAGCAGGCCACCGTCTCGCTCGGCCGGATTCAGGAGCTGCTCCAGGAGCCGACGTCCACCGCGGACCGGGACGAACCGCTGGACGTGCTGTCGCTGCGCGGCGAGATCGCGTTCGAGGACGTGTCGTTCGCGTACACCGGGGAGGAGGCCGCGCTCACCGGGGTCGACCTGCGGATCCCGGCCGGCCAGACGGTCGCGTTCGTCGGTGAGACCGGCGCGGGCAAGTCCACCCTGGTCAAGCTCGTCGCCCGGTTCTACGACCCGACGTCCGGCCGGGTCACGGCGGACGGCACCGATCTGCGCCACCTCGGGCTCACCGCGTACCGGCACCGGCTCGGGGTCGTCCCGCAGGAGGCGTACCTCTTCGCGGGCACGGTCCGCGACGCCATCGCGTACGGGCGGCCGGAGGCCACCGACGCGCAGGTGGAGGCGGCGTCCAGGGCGGTCGGCGCGCACGACATGATCGCCACCCTGGACGGCGGCTATCTGCACGAGGTCGCGGAGCGGGGCCGCAACCTCTCCGCCGGACAGCGGCAGCTGGTCGCGCTGGCCCGCGCCGAACTCGTCGACCCGGACATCCTGCTGCTCGACGAGGCCACCGCCTCCCTCGACCTGGCCAGCGAGGCGCTGGTGAACCAGGCGACGGACCGGCTGGCCGGCCGCCGCACCACCCTGGTCGTCGCCCACCGGCTGACCACCGCCGCCCGCGCCGACCGGGTCGTGGTGATGGACCACGGCCGGGTCGTCGAGGACGGCACGCACGACGAACTCCTCGCCCTGGACGGGAAGTACGCCGTGCTGTGGCGCACCTTCATAGGGGAGGACGAGCCCGCCGGGGTGTGACCGTCACCCCGGTGGGGCGGGGTGCGGGCGTCGCGCCACGCGTGGGCTGCCCCGGTCCGGGGCTGAGGGTTCTGTCCTCGATCGCTGGACGGGCTTGTTTGCTGCGGGTTCTTTGCGTCGCGAGGTCGCCTGCCCCGGTGGGTGGGGCCCGGGGTCCCTCCGGGGCGTCTCCTCAGACGACGAACGTTTCCAGTTCCACGCAGAGGACCCCGGTTTCCGTTCGTCGTCCTGCGGGGACTCCCCTGCACGCCCCCGGACCACCCCGCCGTGCGTTCGCGCCCCGGAGGGGCCCCGCCCCTACTCACAAGCGCGGGCGCACCCAACGGGAAGCCCGCACCAAACCAAGCCCGTCCGGCGTTTGAGGACGGAACCCCGCGCCCCGGGCCGGGGCAACCGCAACCGCAACCGCCGAAGGCAGCCCCCGCGTCATAAGCACACATGCACGTATGCGCTCATGTGTCGGATAGATGTGCGCGTGTTCGACAAGGCGATGGAGTTGCCGGTGACCAGAGGGACCGAGAGACACGGTGGGCGTACGGGGCGCGGAGCCCCGTACCGCCTGCTCGCCCTGGCGCTGACGACCGCCCTCGGGCTCGTCGTCGGCGGGGTGGAGGCGGGCAGCGCCGATGCCGCGTCGGTCTGCGCCGGACGCCCCGCGAAGACCCTGAAGTTCGGCACGGGCGAACTGCGCGTCTACCGGACCCGCTCCTATGCCTGCGCCCTCGCGGTCGCCGTCAAGCCCGGCGCGCGCCGCAAGATGTCCGTACAGATCCAGCCGCGCGGCGGCCGTCCCGTCGTCGACAAGGGCAACTTCACGCAGCAGGCCGGTCCGGTGACGGTCCACGCCCTGAACCGGTGCGTCCGGGCGTCCGGCACCGTCTCGGGGAAGACGGGCACCACGGACTGGATCCTGTGCTGACCGGGTGATTTGTCGGGGCCCGGCGGCAATGAGGTCTGGCGGCACCGGTGTTGCCCCGCTAGGTTCACGTGGTCTGTTGTGAACCAAGGGGAGGGTGAGAATGCGCAAGGCTCTCAGAGGTGTCCTGTCGCTCGCGATGCTCATCGGCACAGTGAGCGCGACAGGTGCCTCCGCCGGGGCGGCCACCGCCGCCGAACCGGCCGCGCTCCGTTCCGCCGTCGGTCACACCGGTACGAGTACGGACATCAAGGACCGCATCCTGGCCATCCCGGGAATGAGCCTGATCGAGGAGAAGCCCTACCCGGGCTACCGCTACTTCGTCCTCGACTACACCCAGCCGGTCGACCACCGGCACCCGTCCAAGGGAACGTTCAAGCAGCGGATCACCCTGCTGCACAAGGACACCTCCCGACCGACGGTGTTCTTCACCAGCGGGTACAACGTCTCAACCAACCCGAGCCGCTCCGAGCCGACCCGGATCGTGGACGGCAACCAGGTCTCGCTGGAGTACCGGTTCTTCACCCCGTCCCGCCCGTCGCCCGCCGACTGGTCCAAGCTCGACATCCAGCAGGCCGCCGCCGACCAGCACCGGGTCTTCACCGCGCTGAAGAAGATCTACTCGAAGAACTGGCTGACCACCGGCGGTTCCAAGGGCGGCATGACGGCCACGTACTACGAGCGCTACTACCCGAAGGACATGGACGGCGTCGTCGCGTACGTCGCGCCCAACGACGTGGTCGACAAGGAGGACTCGACGTACGACCGCTTCCTGGCCTCCGTCGGGACCAAGGAGTGCCGCGACAAGCTGAACGGCGTGCAGCGCCAGGCGCTCATCCGCCGGGAGCCGCTGGAGAAGAAGTACCGGAAGTACGCCGCAGAGAACGGCTACACCTTCAACACCGTCGGCTCGCTCGACAAGACGTACGAGGCCGTCGTCATGGACTACGTCTGGGCGTTCTGGCAGTACAGCCTGCTCGCCGACTGCGACTCCCTCCCGGCGGACGCCAAGTCCGCCACCGACCAGGCGATCTGGGACTCCGTCGACTCGATCTCCGGCTTCTCCGCCTACGCCGACCAGGGCCTGGAGACGTACACGCCGTACTACTACCAGGCGGGCACCCAGCTCGGTTCGCCCGACATCAAGCAGCCCTGGCTCGGCAAGCTGAGCCGCTACGGCTACCAGCCGCCGCGCACCTTCGTGCCGCGCTCCATCCCGATGAGGTTCCAGCCCGGGGTGATGCGCGACATCGACAACTGGGTGAAGCACCACGCCGATCACATGCTGTACGTGTACGGGGAGAACGACCCCTACGGCGCGGAGCGCTTCCGGCTCGGCGCCGGCGCCCGTGACAGCCACGTCTTCACCGTGCCCGGCGGCAACCACGGGGCGTCCGTCGCGGGTCTCGTCCCGGCCGAGAACGCCACGGCCACCGCCGCCATCCTGCGCTGGGCGGGCGTCGCCCCGGCCGCCGTCCAGGCGGACCCGGCCAAGGCGAAGCCGCTTGCGAAGTTCGACGCGGTGCTCGACAAGCGGGACCTGACGACCGAGCACCGGCTCGGCCACCGGCGCCCGTGACGTCACCGTGCCGGCGGCCGCAGCGGCCGCCGGCACGGTGACGTCACGGGATCTTCTAGTACGACAGCCCGTAGCCCACCGGGTACAGCACCCGCGACGGGTCGTCCGCGCGCTGGACCGGCACCGGCAGGGCGCCACGCGGTTCGGCGCGGCCCGCGATCACCCGGGCCGCCGCCCGCAGTTCGACGTCCGTCCAGGAGTACGCGGCCAGGCTCGCCGCGTGCCCCGTACCGCCCAGCTGGGCGATGTCGTACGGATTGCGGATCGCGAGCGTGATCACCGGCACGCCGGTCGCGGCCAGCGCGCTCACCAGGGTCCGCTGCGAGCTGGTCGCCGTGACGTTGTACGTGCCCACCACCACCGCGTCCTTGCCCCGCGCGGCCGCCACCGCCGCGTCGATGTCCGCCTGGGCGGGCGCGGTGCCGGTGGACAGGGCGGTGGCCGCGTACCCCAGCTCCTTGAACTCCGCGGCCAGGGTGGCGGTCGGCGGTCCCGTCGTGCCGGACGGGGAGGCCGGGTCGGCCCCCACCACCAGCAGCTCGCGGTGCGAACGGCGCGACAGCGGCAGCAGCTTGCCCTCGTTGGCCAGCAGCGTGGTGGTGTGCTCCGCGATCCGGTCGGCGGCGGCCAGGTGCGACCGGGTGCCGACCGTACGGTCCACGCCCCGGCGGCTGACGAACGGGTCCTCGAACAGCCCGAGCTTCGTCTTCAGCCGCAGGATGCGCAGGATCGATTCCTCGATCCGGGCCTCACTGACCTCGCCGCTCTTCACGGCCGCCAGCAGGGCGTTCCAGGAGACGCCGAGGTCCGGCGGGTTGAGCAGCTGGTCGACGCCCGCCTGCACGGCGAGCACCGGCACGCGCTCGTCGCCGTACTTGGTCCGCACGCCCTCCATGCCGAGCGAGTCGGTGACCACGACGCCGTCGTAACCCAGCTCCTCGCGCAGGATTCCGGTGAGGATGGGCCGGGACAGGGTCGCCGGGTCCTCGGCCGGGTCGAGCGCGGGCACCACGATGTGCGCGGTCATGATCGAGTCGATACCGGCGGCGATGGCGGCCCGGAACGGCGGCCGGTCCAGCTCGGCCCACTGCTCGCGGGTGTGGGTGATGACCGGCAGGCCGGTGTGGCTGTCGGTGCTGGTGTCGCCGTGGCCGGGGAAGTGCTTGGCCGTGGAGGCGATCCCGGCGCTCTGGTACCCCTTCACCTGGGCCGCGACCATCCCGGCCACCGACTGCGGGTCCGAGCCGAAGGAGCGCACCCCGATCACCGGGTTGGCCGGGTTGACGTTGACGTCCGCGTCCGGGGCGTAGTTCTGGCAGATGCCGATCGCGGCCAGCTCGGCGCCCGCGATCCGCCCGGCCTCGCGGGCGTCGGAGCGCGAACGGCCCGCGCCCAGCGCCATCGCGCCCGGCATCAGCGTGGCGGGCTCACCGACCCGGCAGACGATGCCGTGCTCCTGGTCGGTGGAGATGAGGAGCGGGAGGGAGCTGGGTCCCGCCAGCCCGGCGCGCTGGATGCCGTTGGAGAGATCCGCGATCTGGTGCGGGTCACGGGTGTTGTGCGCCCAGGTGAAGTAGATGATCCCGCCGACGTGGTACTTGGCGATCATCTCCGCCGCGGTGCGCACGCCGATCTCGGCGAGGTTGGCGTCGATGTCGGCCTGGTCGGGGTCGGTGGCGGAGTGGCCGTAGACCCGCATGACGAACAGCTGGCCGACCTTCTCCTCCAGGCTCATCCGGGCGATGATCCGCTTCAGCCGCCGGGTGGTGGCTGCGGAGTTGTGGCTGCCGCCGGAGGAGTTCGGGGCGGCGACGGCGCCGGGGGCGACCGCCGTGCCCGTCGCCGCGACGACTGCGGTGGCGGCGGTGGCGGCGGTGGCGGTGAGGAGGGTGCGTCTGGAGGGGCGGTGGTGCACGTGAGCTCCTTCGGCCGTACTCGGTGACGAGATGATGGTGAAAGAAACTTCCAGGGATCACGGTTATCCGGAAAATAACTGCCGGTCAAGAGCGCGGACCGTTTGAGCGCGTCCCCGCCGGACACCGCCGCGCTCCAAAACCGGCCGCCGCTACCGCGGCCCCACGTCCGCGCCGTGCGCCTGGAGCGCCGAGACGGCCGCCGTGATCGCCGGGCGGCGGGCCGCCTCCGTGCGCCACAGCGCGTACAGCCGGCGCACCGGAACCGGCTCGATCCGCACCGCCACCACTCCGTCCGGCAACGGCCCGCGCCCCAGCCGGGGCATCAACGCGACCCCGAGACCGGCGGCGAGCAGGGCCAGTTGGGTGTGGTTCTCCTCGGCCTGGTGCCGGATGTCCGGCTCGTAGCCCGCCGTCCGCAGCGTCCGTACGAGCCAGTCGTGGCAGACCGTCCCGGGCGGCTGGCAGATCCACCGCTCCCGCGCCAGCTCCTCGCGCCGCACCCCGTCCCGGCCCGCCAGCCGGTGACCCGCGGGCACCAGCAGATCGCAGCGGTCCTCCCCGATCACCGCCTGCGCCACGCCCTCCGGGGCGGGCAGCGGCGCGATGTCCCAGTCGTGCGCGACGGCCAGGTCGATCACGCCCTTGGCCACCAGGTCGACCGAGAGGTGCGGATCGACCTCGGTCATCCGCACGTCCAGGGCCGGGTGCTCGCGGTCCAGCTCCGCCAGCACCCCGGGCAGCAGCCCACGTGCCGCCGAGGCGAACGCGCCGATCGACAGCCGCCCCGTCGGCAGCCCCCTGCGCTCCTCCAGCGTCGTCTCCGCTCGCTCCACGATCGCCAGCAACTGCTGGGCGGCGGCGGCCAGATGGAGCGCCTCCTCGGTGAGCGCGACCCCGCGTCCACGGCGCTCCAGCAGTGTCGTACGGGTCTCCCGCTCCAGCTTGGTGATCTGCTGTGAGACCGCCGACGGGGTGTAGCCGAGCGCGGCGGCGGCGCCCCCGACGGAACCGTGGACGGAAATGGCGTGCAGCGCGCGCAGCCGGGAGAGATCGAGCACCGGGGCCTCCTGGAACCATCGATGTGTCGGCGCCATTCAATTCATTAGCGATACTCAATTTCACCATGAAGAAATCCGCGCTGGTGCTAAATGGTCGATGCGGGTGATCCTCGGGACATGCGTCCCCTCCACATCGCCCTGGCCGCCCTTGTGACAGCCGTCTGGGGTGTCAACTTCGTCGTCATCGAGCTGGGCCTCGCCCACTTCCCGCCGCTGCTCTTCTCCGCCCTGCGCTTCCTGGTCGCGGCGCTGCCCGCGGTCTTCTTCGTCGGCCGCCCGAAGGTCGCCTGGAAGTGGGTGGTGGGGGTGGGCCTTGCCCTCGGGATGGCCAAGTTCGGGCTGCTGTTCATCGGCATGGACCGGGGGATGGGCGCCGGGCTCTCCTCCCTGGTCCTCCAGGTCCAGGCCGTCTTCACCGCCCTGTTCGCGGCGCTCGCGCTGGGCGAACGGCCGGGGCGGGTACGGGTGCTGGGGATGGGCGTGGCCCTCGCCGGCATCGGGGTCGCCGCGGTCGACGAAGGGGCGGGCGGGCCGGTGTTGGCCTTCGTCCTGGTGATCGCGGCGGCGGCCTGCTGGGGCGTCTCCAACGTGCTGACCCGCAAGGCCGCCCCGCCCGACGCCCTCAACTTCATGGTCTGGGTCTCCACCGTCCCGGTGCTGCCGCTGCTCGGGCTCTCGCTCCTCTTCGAGGGCCCGCACCGCGATACGGAGGCACTGGCCGCGCTCGACTGGAGCGGCGCCGGAATCATCGTCTACGTCGCCTGGATCACCACGGTGTTCGGCTTCGGGGCCTGGGGCTTCCTGCTGAGCCGGTACCCGGCGTCCTCCGTGGCCCCGTTCACCCTGCTGGTGCCCGTCTTCGGGATGTCCTCGGCCGCCCTGCTGCTCGACGAGTCGGTGAGCCCGCTGCGGTGGTGCGCGGCGGCGCTGCTGGTCGGCGGGGTGGCCCTGACCTCGCTCGCGGGGGCGCGGCGGCCCCGCCCCGCCACCCAGGCACGGCCGCCGGAGTCGCAGGTCGCGGGAGTTGCCTGACCGCTCTACTGCTTCGGCGCGCCCAGCCGCAGCAGGTGCTCGCGCCCCGCGCTCAGCAGCCCCGGCAGCTCCGCCGCCCCCGGGTGCCAGCGCTTCTCGTACTCCCAGCAGACCCAGCTGTCCGCGTCCAGGGTGTCCAGGCAGGCCCGCAGCGGCAGCACCCCGGCGCCCAGGGCGAGGGGCTCGGTGTCCTCGGCGGAGGCGATGTCCTTCACCTGGACGTAGCCCAGGTGCGGGGCCAGCACCGCATGGCTCGCGACCGGTTCCTCACCGGCCAGCCAGGTGTGCATGATGTCCCACAGCGCACCGATGCTCCCGTGCCCCACCGTTCCCACCACCCGGGCCACGGCGGCTCCCGCGCGGTGCGAGTCGTGGGTCTCCAGCAGGATGCGTACGCCCATGTCCGCGGCGTACGGAGCGGCGGCGGCCAGCCTGCGGGCGGCGGTCGCGTCGGCCGTCTCCTGGTCCTGGTCGCCGCCGCCGGGGAAGACCCGGACATTGCGCGCGCCCAGGTCCCGGGCCAGCTCCACCAGGCCGGCGAGCTCGTCGAGCACCGGCTGGTCCTCGCCCTCGGAGGCAGCCCGGACATAGCCGGCCACGGTCAGGATCTCGATCCCGCCCCGCTTGAACTCCTCGACCACATCAGCGCGTTCCAGCATCGAGAGCCCGGGGTGCACCGGCTCCTCCGGGTGGGCGCGCAGCTCCACCCCCTGGTAGCCGTGCTCGGCGGCCAGCCGGACGACCTCGGGTATCGGCAGCCCCGGCACCCCGAGGGTGGAGAAAGCGAGCTTCACGTGCGTGTCCTTCCGTCGTCTGCACCGGACGTGGCTCGCGGAGCCCGGTTCAGTAGGGCTCCCGGAGCAACTGCTCCAGGTTACCCAGCAGTCTCAGCGCGTCCGCCCGCTGCCGCGGCCCCAGCCGCTCCGCCACCTCCCGCCGTGCGCGGTCGGCCGGTGAGAACGACACCACGCGCAGCGCCGCGGCCGCCTGCCGGGCGAACATCGCGAGCAGGTCCAGCTCCCGCATCTCGGTGCGGGCGCGCGGGGACGGATCGAGCACCTCCAGGACGCCGAGCACCCGGCCGTCACTGATCAGCGGCGCCGCCATCAGCGCGCTGGGCACGAACTCGGTGGACTCGGCGAGCGACCGGTCGAAGGAGGGGGTGACGCTGAGGTCGTCCACCACCATCGGCTCCCCGGAGGTCGCCACCCAGCCCGCGATCCCCCGCCCGGCCGGGAACCGGCGGCCCACCAGGAACTCCTCGCCCTGACCGGAGACCGCCTGGAAGACCAGCTCGTCGGTCTCCTCGTCCAGCAGGAAGACCGAGCTGGCCGCCGCGCCGAAGATCGCACGGGCCACGTCGACGACGGACTGGAGAAGCTCGTGCCGGGGCGATCTCGCCGGCGGCACCGTTCCCGCGGCGGACGCTGGTTCAGTTCTCGGAGTCATCACAAACCTCTCCTGCCGGGATAGAAAGCCGCGGGCCGAACCGCACGTTGGCCGCGGAGAGATAGAGGGCGTTCTTGAGCTGAAAGGCCGTCATCCTCGGATGCGCCGAGAGGAGACGCGCGCACAGCCCGCTGATGTACGGGGTCGCGAAACTGTTCCCGGTGGTACGTATCGAGGTGCCGCCCAGCCAGGGAACCGTCACGTTCTGGCCGGGGGCGAAGAACTCCACCGGCGGATCGGGGTTGTAGAGGTGCATGTCCGGACTCTCTTCCTGGTGGCTGCCCACGGAGATCACCGACGCGAACCGCCACGGATAGCTCTCCACCGGCGAGTTGTGCGCGGAGGCGACGACGACCGTCCGGTTGAAATAGGCGTGGTCGGCCAGCGCGTGCAGTTCCTCCGCGAACCGGGCGCGGGTGGTGGACAGCGACAGGTTCACCACGTCGAAGCCCTGCTCGACCGCCCACCGCAGCCCGGCGAGCAGGACGTCCCCGGTGCCGGAGAACCGCTCGCCCAGCACCCGGACGCTGTGCAGTTCGCACTCCGGTGCCGTCCGGCGGATGATGCCCGCGCACGCGGTGCCGTGACCGCAGGAGTCCCCGGTACTGGTCGCCCTGACCTCGGTCCCGCCCGTCTCCGGGTCCTTGACGACCACCCAGGACCCGTCGACCGGGCCCACCCCCGGGTGGTCGCGCTCGACCCCCGAGTCCACCACGCAGACCCGTACCCCCCGCCCGGTGCCCGGTACGGCCGCGCCGTCACCCGGTCCGGGACCGGGGTCCGCGAGGACCGCCACGTCCTCGGGGCCGCGCCCGCGCAGACTCCACGTCAGCCCCGGTGTCGTGTCCGTGGTAGCCATCCGTCAGCTCATCTCCGTCGTGGCGGCCGCCGGTCCGGCGACGAGCCGGGCGGCCCACCGCTCACCCGGCAGATGTCCTTTCTCCGCGAACCGGTCCCGAGCCTCCCGCGCCGCCGCCGTCGCACCCGCCTGATCGCCCAGCAGCGCCAGCGTCCGTGCCTGGTCCAGCGACGCGGTGGCCCGCACCAGCGGGGAGTCGGTCAGCAGGGAGTCCCGTACGGCCCGCTCCGCGTGCCGCAGCGCCGCGGCCGCGTCACCGGCCCCCGCGGCCAGCCGAGCCCGCAGACCCGCCAGGTCCACCCGGTCCGCGTGCGGCAGCGACTCCGGCGCCCCGACCGCGTCGAGACACGGACCGGCGCCCTTCGGCCGGCCCTCGTCGAGCAGCAGCCGGGCCGTCTCCAGCCCGATGGCCGGACGCATGGACCGGGCGCCCGAGTGCGCGGCCGCCCGGTCGGCCCGCACGAGCAGGTCCAGCGCCGGTCCGGTGTGCCCGAGCAGCGTCTCGACCGTCGCCCGGAACACCGGCAGGAAGACCTCGGCCTCCGCGTACCCCAGCTCCTGTGCGAGCCGTTCCGCCTCCGCCAGGCACTCCCCGGCCCGGTCCGCCCTGCCGTTGAGCGCGTAGAGCACGGCCAGCGGGCAGTTCAGCGTGGTCCGTACGGCCGGCCGCCCGGCGCCGTGCGCGGCGAGGAGGTCCCGGCAGCGGGCCACCGCGACCGGCACCGGCTCGGGGCCGCGCCACAGTGAGATCCCGATGGCTCCGAGCGCCGCCGCGCGCTCCGGTTCCGCCTCGGCCCGCACCGCGTGGTCCAGGGCCAGCGTCAGGTCGCGGTCCGCCTCCTCGTGCCGCCCGGCCAGCTGCAACTGCTGGGCGAGCCGCAGCCGGGCCCGTGCCTGTCCGACGGAGTCCCCGGCGGACTCGAACAGCGGCAGCACCGAGCGGGCCGTGGCCGACACGTTCACCGCGGCCGGGTCGAGCACCGCCAGCGCGAGCCGGGCGTGCGCGGCCTCGACCGGGGCGGTCCTGATGGCCAGGACCTGCCGCAGCAGGCGCTCCCCGTCCTCCGGACGGCCGAGTGCCAGCCGAACCTCGCCGAGCCGGCGCAACGCGGGCGCCGCGGCCGGGTCGCCGTGCGGATGCAGATCCACAGCCCGTTCCAACAGGCCCTGCGCCCAGTGCAGATCGGAACGGGACAGGGCCTGCGCACCGGCCGCGGCGAGCGCGGCGGCGGCCCGGCCCCGCAGGGCGGCGGCCCGGTCGTCGGCGAGGCCGAGTTCGGCGCGGTACCGGTAGGCCCGTTCCAGATGCCCGCCCACCGCCGCCTCGCCGGCCGCCGTCACACTGGGCAGCTCCGACGCCCAGGCGTGCCGGTCGGCCTTGGACCGCTTGGACAGCGAGGCGTACGCGACCTCCTGGACCAGACCGCTGCTGAACCGGTGCCGGCCCGCGCCCGGATCGCCGCCGGGCGTGGTCTCGACCAGCCGGCGGCGGCGCAGCTGGGCCAGCGCCCGCACCACCCGGCCGCGGTCGTCGTCCGGCTCGTCGTCCGGAGTGGCCTGGCCTGGCCGGGCCGGGTCCTCCGTCTCGCGCACCGCCCGCGTCAGCCGGACGAGTTCCGGCGCGGTGAAGTCCCGGCCGACGACGGCGGCCAGATCCAGGGTGCTGCGTTCGGTGCGCTCCAGCGCGCCGATCCGGGCGCCGAGCAGCGCCTGAAGGGTCGGCGGCACCGCCGCGCCCTCCTCGGCCTGCGCGCCGGACGGGTCAGGACCGGCCGGTACCAGGAGCTGTTCCAGGTAGAGCGGGTTCCCCTCGGCACGGTCGTACAGGTCTCCGTCGATCCGGGCGGTCCGCGTGCCTGGTCCGGTCAGCTCGCGGACCAGCAGGTCCGCCTCTGCGCGCGGCAGCCCGGTCAGCGGCAGGATCTGCGGGGGGCGGGCGGCGGGGTCCGCGGCGGACGAGGGCCCGTCGGGACGGCCCGGACACACGATGAGCACCCCCGCCAGGCCGAGCGGTCCGGCCAGCCGGTTCACCGTCCGCACCAGCAGCGGTTCGGCCCAGTGCCAGTCGTCCAGGACCAGCAGCGCCGGGGGACGGCCCGTCGTCCGGGCCAGCACGGTGATCAGCGCGGCGCACATGTCCTCGAACGGGGCGTTGGGCGTGCCGTCACGCAGCAGCCCGTCACGCAGCAGCGCCCACGCGTCCGCCACCGAGGCCCCGGCCCGCCCGGACGCCGCGTCGAGGGCCTCGCGCGCCGCGGGGGTCTCCAGTACGTCCCGGACCGCGTCGGCCAGGGGCGTCAGGGTGCCGTGGTCGCCGTAGCTGCGGCAGCGCCCGGTGCCGACGACCGGCCCGCCCCGATCGGCGAGCCCGGCCAGCCACTCGCGCGCCAGCCGGGTTTTGCCGACCCCGGCGTCGCCGACCAGGCGCACCAGTCCCGGGCCCGCCCCGCGCACCGTCCGGTCCAGCGCCTCGTCCAGCACCGCCTTCTCCGCGGCGCGGCCGATGAACGGCACGTCGAAACGGCGCAGCAGCTCCGGGTCGTCGGCGCCGAGCGCGATCAGCCGGTAGGCGTGCACGCTGTCGCTCTTGCCCTTCAGCCGCAGAGGGCCGGTCCCCTCCACGACGACGGTCGGCCCGGCGGCCTCCACCGTCTGCGGGCCGATCAGGATTTCGCCGGGCGCCGCGTTCTGTTCCAGCCGGGCCGCCACGTTCACGGTCTCGCCCGAGACCAGCGCCTGCCGAGTGCTGGCATCGGAACTCGCTACCACCTGACCGGTGTTGACACCGATCCGAATACTGAGCCGGATACCCAGGGAGGCCTGGAGCTCGGTGTTCAGGTCCGCCAGCGCCTCGCGCATGCCGAGCGCCGCCGAGAGCGCCCGCCGGGCATCGTCCTCCCGCATCACCGGCACCCCGAACACCGCCATCACGGCATCGCCGATGAACTTCTCCGGAGTGCCGCCGCGGGCCTCGATCTGCTCGCTCATCGCCGCGAAATAGCGCAGCGTCACGGTGCGCAGGGTCTCCGGGTCCAGCGCACCGGACAGCGCCGTGGAGCCCACCAGATCGCAGAAGACGGCGGTGACCAGCTTGCGTTCGTCCTCCGGCGCCGCCGCGACGGACGCCGGGCAGGGGGTGCCGCAGGCCGGGCAGAACCGTGCGGCGGTGGGCAGTTCGTGCCGGCACGAGATGCAGTTCATCAGCGCTTCCTCTCTGCTTGGTCCGGCCGGAGCGGTGAGCCGGGTCACGGGGGAGCAGGCCCGCCGCGCGGCGAGGTCGCCACGGGCGGGCCTTCACGGACACGGCCCTCAGAACAGGGCGCCGCCCGCGATCTCGCCGTGTGCCTGCACCTCGGGTCCGACGTCGTCCAGCCGGCTCTTGATGTCGAGCAGCAGCGTCAGTTCCTCGGGTGCGAGACCGGTCAGGACCTGCCGCTGTTCCTCGGTGAGCAGATCGACGGCGAACCCGGCGCCGTACAGCACGGCAAGCCGGTCCGGTGGTTCGTTCATACCTGGCCTCCTGTCGGGACGGACCGCCCCGCTCCCCGCACCGGCGGCGCCGGTCCGGTGCGCCCGAGCCGGACGAACAACTGGGTGAGCGCGTCCGTGGTGTGCAGGGCGCTCACGGCGACGGCCGCCTCGTGGCCCCGCGAGAGCGGCAACCGGTCGAGCAGTGCGTACAGTTCGCCGACGTGGCCGTCGTCGAGCCGCGCGTGTTCGTGCACGGTGCGGAAGGCCGGGGCGGGCAGCCCGGTCAGCCGGGCCAGCCGGGGGGCCAGTCCGGAGGCCGGGGCGTGCCCCTCCAGGACGGCGATGTAGCCGAGCAGCGCCACCGGGTGGTGGTGCTCGATCCAGTAGTACTGGGCGCCGGCCAGGGAGGCGACGAGCGGAGGCGGCACCGGGTCCAGCGCGGCCCGCGGGCCGCTGCCCGCCGCGGTCAGGTCGTCGAGCAGCCAGGAGTCGTGTTCCGCCTCCTCCCGGATGTGGTCGTGCAGGTACGCGGCCAGCGGCGCGCCCAGCGGATCGCCGTGCCGCGCCATCGACGCGGCCCGTTGTGCGGCCCGTTCCATCAGTGGTACGGAGGCACGGATGACCGTGTGCATCGCGCACAGGTACGCCCGGTAGCGGGGCAGCAGCCCCTCGGCCCGCCACAGCACGGCCGTCGAGGCGCGCAACGCCGGTTCGGCGAGGGCGAGTTTGACCCGCAGCCGCTCGGAGGCCGGCAGCCCGCGCTCCCGCCGTCCGGCGTCGGACGGTGCCGCCCCGGCCGGGCCCGGGGTCTGTCCGGCGGCGGTCACGGTCCGGTGCCTTCCGGTACCGGACGTGGGCCGCGCGCCGGGTCCGGCGTCGCCACCAGGTCCGCGTACGGGGCGCATCCGTGGCGTCGTACCAGGGCCACCGGTCCGTCGTCGTGCTGGCGGCGGGCCGAGGTCAGGTCGAGCAGCGCGCCCGCGGCGCCGCCCGCCACCGCGTCGGCCGCCGCCACCACCTCCGGCCGGTCGCTCAGCCCGCGGCAGTCCCCGCAGTAGGAGCCGGCCGGTGTGGCCGGCGACCAGCGCGCCCGCAGGTGGGCCGGGCCCACCGTGCGCACGAGCCGCAGCAGTGGTGAGCGGAGCGTACCCGCGCGCACGGCGGCCCAGCCGTCCTCGGCGACATGGCCGAGCCGCAGATGGGGCGGGGCCGGGCGGCGGTCCACCGTGTCCTGGTTGCAGCAGGCCAGGACCGTGCCGTCGAAGGCGACCACCGGCCAGGCGGCCATGGCGCACGGCAGTGCGCCCTCGCCGTCCGGCGCGGTACGGGCGGGGCGGGCCCAGGCCGCGGCCCGGCCGAACGGCCGCACCTCGTTGACCAGGGCCGGCACCGTGCCGCCGAACGTCCGGTGGATGTCCGCGGTGACATCCGCGAGGTAGTCGTCCTCGGGCCCGGTCCCGGTGAGATGGAAGCTGACCGCCACCCCCAGCTCGCGGATCTCCCGCACGGCCCTGAACACATCGGCCCGCGGCACCTCCCGCTCGTGGGGCAGGTCGAGGCTGGCGGAGAAGTGGTCGAGCGTGCCCACCGCCCGCCGTATCGCGGGCGGAAGCGTGCCGGAGCGGGCGAAGAACATGCCGCTGAGCAGCGCCGTGCGGGTGCCGGACTCCCGCGCGGAGCGGGCGAGCGAGGCCACCAGGCCCGGCCGCAGCAGGGGTTCGCCACCGGTCAGCATCATCACCTCGGGCCGGTCGTCCGGGGTGAACGAGGAGACGAACCGCCGGAGGTCGTCCGCCCCGGGCTCCTCCCGCACATCCGGCGCGGAGCCGGTGGAACAGTGGGCGCAGCGCAGCGGACAGCGCCGGGTCAGAGTGATCAGCACTCCGGCGGCCGGAACCGGCCGCAGTCCGATGAGTTCGGCGAGCTCCATTCGGCCGTCTCCTCCGGGCGTAGTGGGGTGCGGCGCGCGGCCGCGATGCGCGAACACAGCGTCCGTCCGCACGGTTCGGCACCGGTCCGCGACCGGTTCGCCACCGGTATGGCCGCAGGCCGGACGGCCCGCGCCGGGCCGCCCACGGGCCCGGCGGACGCACCGGCGGCCGTGTCACCCCCCGCTGAACTGCCCCGATACCGGGGCCATACCGGCGCCGAGCCGTTTGCCAGGCCCGGCCTCCTAACTTTCTGGTCAGCGGAAGGCACCCGCCGGCCGCAACCGGAAGGAACGGGCTCAGCCCGGACCGGCCGGAGAACGACCCAGACAGACGAGTGGACGGAGACCACCATGTCCGAGAACACGAAGCCCGCCGCCGACGACAACAACGAGACCCCCGAGGTCGAGGCGCACTCCGTGCTGGACCTCCAGGAGACCGCCGGTGTGCACGAGCGCTCGCTGGACGGCAACTGCGTCAGCACCGTGAGCCTCGTCCTGTCGGAGCAGTAAGGACTGACGACCGGGCCGCGGCGCCACCTCCGGGAAGTACCCCTTCCCCGTGGCGCCCGGCCGGCCGAAACGGGGCGGCTCCGTGACCACGGGGACCGCCCCGCCTCGATTTCCCGGGCCGCTGTCCGGGCCCTGTCCCCGCCCACCGACCGGAGCCGACGATGGCCACCGCCCTTCGAACCAACCGGGACTTCCGACTGCTCTGGATGAGCGGCCTGTTCGCCGTCCTCGGTACCCAGATGACCGCACTGGCACTGCCGCTGCTCGTACTGCGCGAGACCGGATCGGCCGTTCAGGCCGGAGCGATCGGCACGGTGTCCGTCGCCGCGGTCCTGATCACCATGCTGCCCGGCGGGGTGATGGCCGACCGGGTGGAGCGCCGCAGGCTGATGCGCCTGTGCGACGTGGGCAGCTTCTGCGTCGTCAGCGCCCTGGTCGTGGCCGTGTGGACCGGCCATGTCCCGCTGATCCTGGTGCTGCTCGTCGCGGGCGCGGGCGCCGTCATCGGCAGCTTCTACGGTCCCGCCGTCTTCGGGCTGATGCGCAGCGTCGTGCCCGCCGACGAGATGGGGACCGCGACCGCCCGTCTCCAGGCCCGCACGGCCACCGCACGGCTGGTGGGGCCGCTCATCGGGGGCGGGCTGTTCAGCCTGCACCCCGTCCTGCCGTTCCTCGCCGAGGCCGTCGGGCTGCTGCTGTCCACGCTCTGCGTGGCCCTGGTACGGACCCGCTCCAGGGCGGAGTCCAAGGCCGGTTCCGTGTTCAGCCGGGCCGAGCTGACCGCCGGGGTGTCCTTCCTGTGGAAGCTGCCCTACCTGCGGACCGTGCTCCTCGTCTTCGGGCTCGGCATGAACTTCGCCTTCGGCGCCATGACCTTCACCGCGCTGACCGTGTTCTCCAGCGGCGGGAGGTCAGGTCTCGGCGGCGGCACCGTCGTCTCCTTCATCTCGGTTGGGGCCCTCGCCGGCGCGCTCCTCGCCCCCCGGCTGCGCCCCGAACGCCGGACCTGGGCGCTCACCGCCGCCACCTGCTGGTTCTGTGTGGTCACCGCCCTCGCGCTGGCCTGGATCAGGGTCCCGCTGTTCGCCGGGCTGCTCTGCGCCGCCTGCATGTGCCTGTCCACGGTCGCCAGCATCGGCTTCCTGTCCACCCTGCTGACCGTCACCCCGGGCGACCGGGTCGGCCGGGTGCAGAGCGCCGCCGGGTTCCTCTCCTCACTGGTCCAGCCGTTCGGGCCGCTGGCCGGGGGCGCGCTCCTGACCGCCTTCGGCAGCCGCACCGCCTTCGGGTCGATCGCCGCGGTCCTCGCCGTGTCCGCCGCCGTCGTCACGTTCGCCCCGTCCGCCCGGCCCGCCCCGCCGCCGGACGAGACCGCCGCAGACGAGCCCCTCGCGGACCGTACCGGGGCCGGCAGCCCCCGCCCCTGATCACGAGCACCCAGGAGGTATGCCGTGCCCGGCATCCAGGAGACCCAGCTGTACTGCATCGCCGACCGCCGCTACTACGAGACCCCGGCCCGGCTGCCCGACGAGGACACCCGCTACCCGCTCGACCGCGCCGAACCGCCCGAGGGCTGGCGGCGCGGCCGGGGCGGGCTGTGGACCGCACTCCACCCCGACTCCGCCGAACTCCCCGAACAGGGCTGGAAGATCCACATCTCCACCGTGGCCGCGGACGCCGAGCGCACCCTCGCCGACACCGCCCGGATCTGCCTGGAGCAGGGGGTCCCGTTCAAGTTCCTGCGCAGCGAGCGCGCCCTGCGGCTGATGTCGGCCAAGTACATGAACCGGTCCGGCGCGGGGAAGTTCCTCACCCTCTACCCCGCCGACGAGCCCGCGTTCCTGCGACTGCTCGACGCCCTGACGCGGGCCCTGGACGGGCGCAGCGGACCGTACATCCTGAGCGACCTGCGGATCGGGAACTCTCCTGTCCACGTCCGCTACGGCGCGTTCGTCGAGCTCTGGTGCCAGGACACCGACGGGACCAGGGTCCGCGCGATGCGCCACCCTTCCGGGGAACTCGTCCCCGACACCAGGGGCGTGGTCTTCCGGATTCCGGACTGGGTGACCGTTCCCGAACAGCTGCGCCCCCACCTCGCCGCCCGTGCCGCCGCCCGCGACGACGGCTTCCCCTACGTCGTCACCAAGGCGCTCCAGTTCTCCAATGCTGGCGGCATCTACCTCGCCGAGCACCGCACCACCGGGCAGCGGGTGGTGCTGCGCGAGGCCCGGCCGCACTGCGGTCTCGACCCCGCCGGGCACGACGCCGTCACCCGGCTGCACCGGGAGCACCGGGCCCTGACCCGGCTCGCCGGACTCGACTGCGTGCCCGAGGTGTACGGCGTCCGCACGGTCTGGGAACACCACTTCCTGATCGAGGAGTACATCGAGGGCACCACCCTGTTCGACGAGATCGTCGACCGCTTCGTGCTGGTGCGCGGTGAGCGCACTCCCGCCGAACTCGACGCCTACTCCCGGTGGGCCGAGTCCGTCACAGCCGGGCTCGGCCGCACCCTCGACCGGATCCACGCCCGCGGGCTGCGGTTCGCGGACGTGCACCCCGCCAACGTCATCCTGCGCCCTGACGGCAGGGTGGTCCTGATCGACTTCGAGTACGCCACAGACCTCGACGACGAGGACACCCCGCTGGCGGGCGCCCCAGGCCTCCAGGCTCCGCTCGGCACCGGGGGAGCCGAGGCGGACGACTACGCGCTCTGGGCGATCTGGCTGCACATCCTGATGCCGCTGATGGAGGTGTCCGAGCACGACCGGGGCAAGGTGCTCAGCATCGAACGCTGGGCCCGCGCCCGCTACCGGCTGGGCCCCGACGCGGGACCGCCCCGCCCGGCCACCCTCTCCCGGGGGCTCCCCGCGGACAGCGGCGAACCGATGGTGGACCTGCTGCTGCGGGGCCCGGAGCCCGACTGGTCCGGCATCCGGGAACGGCTCCTGGCCGGCATCCACGCCGACGCCACCCCGGACCGCACCGACCGGCTCTTCCCCGGCGACCTGGCCGGCTTCGCCACCGGCGGCATCTGCGCCGCGCACGGAGCCGCCGGGGTGCTGTACGCCCTGCACCGCGTCGGCGCCCCGGTCCCCGCCGAGTACGTCGACTGGCTGGCCCGGACCGCCCTGCGCCGCGACCCGGACGCCCCCGGCGGGCTGTTCGACGGACTGCCCGGCGTCGCGCTGGTGCTGGCCCGGCTCGGCCGCCGCGAGGAGGGCCGCGAACTCCTCGACCGGGCACTCCGGGCAGCCGCCCCCGCCTCGGCCGACCTGCTCACGGGCACCGCGGGAACGGCGCTGGCGGCCCTCCGCCTCGCCACGGACGGTGCCGGACCGCCCGACCGGGAACTGCTCGACCGGGCCCTGCGCACCGCCTGGGAACTCGACGCGCTGGTCCGGGGCGAAGCCACCGGCGGCCCGCTCGCCCCGCCCTCTGCGGGACTGCTGCGCGGCTTCACCGGGGCCGCGCTGCTCCAGCTCGAACTGCACGCGCTCACCGGTGAGGAGTGGCTGCTCGACGCCGCCGGGGCGACGCTCGCCCGCGAGGCGGAGCACTGCGTGACCATGCCGGGCGGCAGCGTGCAGGTAAAGGACGGCCAACGCCACTTCCTCTACCTGGACCAGGGCAGCGGCGGCGTCGCCCTGGTGGCCCAGCGCTACCTCGCCCACCGGGAGGCCCCCGCGCTCGCCGCGCTGCTGCCCGGCGTCCGGCAGGGGTGCCTCCTGGAGTTCATCCGCGAACCCGGGCTCTTCACCGGCCGTTCCGGACTCGTGGCCACCGCCCACCAGTTGTCCGGCGGCCGGCCCGACGCCGAGGTGCTGGACTCCGTGCGCAACCTCTCCTGGCACCTGGTCGCCGAACAGGACCGGCTGCTGGTGCCCGGGGCGCGGCTGCGCCGCTTCTCCGCCGATCTCGCGACCGGGGCGGCGGGCGTGCTGCTCGCCCTGCATACGCTGTCGGCCACGCCGGAAGAACGGCCGGACCTGCTGGACGTACTCACCCTGGGGTGACCCAGGACCCACGGGCACGGCGACACCATGTGAATAGGGCACTTCCCGACCCCGGAAGTGCCCTATTCACATGTGCGGGGCGCGGCGGCTACGCGCTCGTCGCGCCGATCACCGTGGCCACGTCCGCCGGCACCGCTGTGCGGTGCGCCGCCGTCCCCTCGACGGCCGCCGCTGCCGGAACGGCACTCAGCTCGCGGGCGAACAGGCCTACCAGGCGGGGCAGTTCGTACAGCACGGAGTGGGCGGTGACCTCGCCGCTGGGGGAGGTCACCGCCCCCGCGTCGATCAGCGCCTCCACCGTCCGCAGCGCCTGCCGTTCGTCGCAGCCGAGCGCCGCCGTCGCCTCCGGCAGGGTGAACAGCCCCTCGCGGACCGAGGAGGCCAGCCGGGTCAGCGCCAGCCCGCTCCCCGCGGAGAGGTCCTGCCAGCCCGACATCAGCCGGGCGCGCACCGAGATGTCACCGGCCACCAGTTCGTCCAGCGCCCCGGCCGGATCGGCCAGCCGTTCCGCGTACTCGGCCAGCGGCAGATGGCGCAGTACCGCCAGCCGCATCCCGCTCACCCGTACCGCCAGCGGAAGGAGTCCGCAGGCGTCGGCGATCCGCAGGGCGGCGGACCGGTCCAGACCCACCCGCCCCGCTCCGATCAGCCGCCCCAGCAGCTCCAGCGCCTCGGCCGGGGCCAGCGGCGGCAGCGCGATCCGGTGCACGGGCGACAGCCCGGCCAGTTGTTTCCGCGCGGTCAGTACGAAGGAACTGCTGCCGGTGCCCGGCAGCAGGGCCCGCACAGCCGCCTCGTCCGGTACGTCGTCGAGCACGACCAGCGAGCGGTGCCCGGCCAGCCAGTGCCGCCAGTGCTCCGCGTCCGCCATCGGCTCCGCTCCGTGCGGACCGCCGGTCAGCCGGGCCAGCTCGCCGAGGACGGACAAGGCGGGGCGCACCACCCCTTGTTCGTCGCGGACCCGGATGTGGATCCGGCCGTCCGGGTACCGGTCCGCCAGCAGGTGCGCCGCCTGTACCGCCAGGGCGGTCTTCCCCGCTCCGGCGGCCCCGGTGACCGCCACCACCCGGCCGTTCGCCCCGCCCAGCACGTCGAGCAGCTCCCGCAGCTGTTCGCCGCGGCCGGTGAAGTCGGAGACCACCGCGGGCAGTACCGCCCGCAGGGCGGGTGCCCGGGGCGCGGCCGCCGCCGCGCGGGGGCGGTCCGCGCCATCCCTGCCGGTCAGCATCGCGCGTTGCCGGGCAACGATGGCGGCTCCGGGCTCCAGCCCCAACTCCCGTGCCAGCAGCTGACGGTAGTCGTCGTACACGGCCAGCGCCTCGGCCCTGCGGCCGGTCCGGTGCAGCGCGTCCATCCACGCGGCCAGGACGCGCTCGCGCAACGGATGCCGTTCGGCCAGGTCCCGCAGCCCGTCCACCACCGCGGACGCCCGGCCCAGCGAGATCTCCGTCTCGGCCCAGTCCTCGTGCACGGTCAGACACCGGGCCTCCAGCCGCTCCGCCTCCGCGGCCACCTCGGGCGAGTCGCGCAGATCGTGCAGCGGCGGCCCCTGGCGCAGGTCCAGGGCCCTGCGCAGCAGGCCGGCGGCGGCGCGCGGATCGCCGTCGTCGGCGGCCCGCCGGCCCGCCGCGGCCAGGGACCGGAAGCGGAGGGTGTCCAGCTCGGCCGGGCCGATCCGCAGCAGGTAGCCGCCGTAGGAGTGCACCAGCCGTTCCCGGCCGCCGTCCGGCCCGTCGGGACACCGGGTGCCGAGCAGTGTCCGGACCGAACTGACGTACACCTGGAGGTTCTTGCGTGCCGTCCTGGGCGGCGCGTCCGGCCACACCGCGTCGGTGAGGACGTCCACCGGCACCGGTGTGTTGGGGCGGCTGAGCAGCATGGCCAGGACCAGCCGCTGTTTGCGCGGCCCGAGTGACAGCGGCCGCCCGTCGGCCCATCCGGAGAGCGGGCCGAGCAGCGAGAGGCTCAGCACGCCGGGTGCGGGCGTGCCAGTGGGGGGTCTGGTCATGGACGAGCCTCCGAAGCACCGGGGGACGGGGGTGGCGGTCTGCCGGTCGCACCCTTGGATCGTCCGCCGGGGACGGCGCCCCCGCATCGGTGCCGGGCCCGCATGTTCCGTGCCGGGACCCGACCAGATCCGCTCCGCACCCCCATGTTGGGAACCCCGGCCCCGTACCCCGCCCGCGCGGGCCCCCACCTGCGCGTGTCCATGCGCCCGGAAGCGCTGCGGGCGGCCGTGGGGAGTCGATGGGGCAGCGGGAAGGACCGACGCGCGTCAGTCGGGCTCCACCGCGTACTCGGCGGCGAAGTCGCACAGAGCGGAGCGGTCCTGACGGCCCGTCTTGCTGAGCAGACTCGCCATGTGCTTCTCGACCGTGCGCGGCGAGATGGAGAGCCGCCGGGCGATCTGCTGGTTGCCGGGCCGCTCCACCAGCAGGACGAAGACCTCGTACTCGCGCGGCGTCACGCCGCTCGTCCGCAGCGGGGCCGGGATGCGGTCCCAGCCGCCCCGGTGCTGTCCGACGCTGGCGCCCGCCTGCCGCAGCGCCGCCCGGCAGGCAGCGGCGACCGGCTGGATACCCGCCCCGTAGAAGTACTCCTCCGACGTCCGCAGCCAGCTCACCGGCTCGCCCCAGCCCTCGGCGAGCGCCGCGCCGGCGGTCAGCCGCAGTCCCAGGTGGCGGGCGAGCGGGAAGGCGGCGGCGTCGGCGAACGCGGAGCCGACCGACCGGGCGGCCGCCGTCGAATCGCCCTCCCGGCCATGCAGGACGCCCTCGGCCAGCCGCAGGAACAACTGGTTCCAGGCCAGGTCGGCGCCGGGGCTCTCCAGCGCGGCGGAGAGCTCCGCCCGGCCGTCCTGCCCGTCGAGGACCCGCAGCAGCGGGCGCAGCCCGTAGCGGCCGCTCAGATAGAAGAAGCTGGGGTGTTCGCGTTCCCAGGCCAGCGAGTCGTCCAGGTCGGCCAGCGCGCGCCCGCGGTCCTCCTCCAGCAGTGCCGCGAAGGCCCGGCACAGGCCCAGTTGCAGTGGTACGAGCAAGGACTCCTCGCCGCCCGCCCGGCGGAACCGGACCAGCGCCCGGTCCAGCTCCCGTCTTCGGCCCCGGTGCGCCGCGAGGGCCGCCGAGGCCAACAGCAGATACCGGTGCGCGCCCAGATTGCGGACCCGTGCGCTGGCGGCCACCGACCGCTCGATGATCTCGTGCGCCTCGTCCCAGGCGCCGCGCATCACCGCGTTCATGGCGAGCAGCCCGTCCACGGTCTGCGTCGGCACCAGCGCGCCGAGCGAGAGCGCGGCGGTCCTGGCCGTCTCCAGCCGGGCGGGGTCACCGGTCCGCATGAACGTATTGGCACCGAGCCGCACCAGCGCCTCCACCCGCCACACCGGCAGGGCGTGCTGTTCGGACACGGCGAGCATCCGCTCCAGACAGGCGTCGGCCTCGTCGAAGCCGCGCTCCCGCGACAGCAGGGCCAGTAACTGCCAGGCCTGGCAGGCGACCACGGGGAGGTGGCGCTCCTCCGCGACGGCGGCGGCCCGTCGTGCCGCGTTCTGCGCGGACCGCTGCTGTACGCGCGGTACCTGGCCGGGCAGCAGGGCCAGATGGCCCTCCACCACGTCGAGCGCGGCCTCTTGTCCGGGACGGACGGCCGTACCGAGCAGGCTCCGCGCGGTCCGGATCTGGTCGGCCGCCTCGTCCGCGCGCTCCGCCATCACGGCCGCCCAGGCGATCCGGACATGGGTCTCGCCGCGCTGTTCCGCGGCCTCCGACCGGGGTGGCACCGGGGGCAGTTCTGCGGCCAGTGCCAGGGCCGTGTCGAGTTCGCCGGCCTCGGCCCGAGCGACGGCGAGCGCCTCGGTGATGCCCCTCAGATCGCCCGCGTGGGCCAGCGAGCGGGCCCTTTCCAGCAGGATGACGGCCGAGCCGGACGCCCCCGCGGTGAGCATCCGCCGGCCGACCGCGGCGAACTGCCGGGCGGCGCCGTGACGATCGCCCCCGGCCAGTTGCAGGGTCGCCATCAACTGTAGCTGTTCGTCGCCCAGTTCTTCGATCACCGCAGCCAGTGAGGCAGCCGCCCGGCGGGCGGTCGCGGCCCGTTCCGCCGGGGCCAGCGAGGCCACCAGCGCCTCGGCGGTCAGCGCGTGCCGGAAGGTGTACCGGTCGGGGTTGGCACCGTCAGGGGCGATGATGCTCGCCTCGACGGCGGAGCGCAGATGGCTGAAGAGCGTGCGGTCGTCGAACCCGGTGACGGTCTGCAGCACGGTGACCGAGAACTGACTGCCCAGCGTGGCCGCGCACAGGAGTAACTCACGTACCGGTTCGTCGAACCGGTCGAGCCGTCGTGACCAGCTGCGCACCACTCCGGTGGGCACCGCCGCGTCCGGGTTCCCGTACGCCTGCCACTGGTCGCCGGTGCGCCGCAGCTGACCGGAGTCGAGCAGGTCGGCGAGCAGGATCTCGATCAGGTACGGATTGCCGCCCGCCCGGTCGACCAGCCGCTCGTGGGTGGCCTGCGGAACCTCGTCCGGTGTGGTCTCAAGACACGACGCGGTCATCCCCCGCACCTCGGCGGCGCTGAGCGGTGCCAACTCCCGCACGGTGGCGACCTGCCTGCGCTCCGCGGAGCGCACCAGATCCAGCGCGACACCGGGTTCCGGCCGCAGCGTGCCCAGCAGCAGCACCGGCACGTCCGCCACGTTGTCGATGATGTACTCCACCACCGCCATCGTCTCGGTGTCGGAGTCGTGCAGGTCCTCCAGCAGGATCACGCAGCCGTGCTCCTGCCCGAGCACCGACAGCAGCCGCAGCAGCGCCTCCGCCAGTTCGACGACCGTCTCCGGGTAGCCGGGGGAGGAGCCCTGACGCCACTCCGGCACCAGCCGGGCCAGCGCCGGGCGGTACGGGTCCAGCTCCGGGTCCGTGGGTGTGCCGGCCGCCCGGAACCGTGAGGACAGCGCCTCGACCAGTGGCCGGAACGGTACGACGAGGCCGGTCGAGGTGGCTCTGCCGCGCAGCACCGGCATGTCCCGCTCGTACGCGCGGTACGCGCACTCCCCGGCCAGCCGGGACTTGCCGATGCCGGCGTCCCCGACGAAGAAGATCGCACGCCCCGAACTCCGCGAAGCGGTGTCCAGGGCGCTGCTCAGCAGACCGGTCTCGGCGGCTCGACCGGTCATCACCGACGAAGTGGCACGCATGGGCGCAGGTTACTTGAGCGGAACCCCGCCGGGTAGTAGGCCAATTCGCTTCAGAGGAAGTCGACTTGGCTCAGAACGGTGCGGTCATCGTGGTGAACGGCAGATCCAGCGTGTATCCGGTGTTCCCGTCCGCGGCGCTGAGGATTCTGCTGCGCAGCCCGAGTCTGCCGGCCGCCCCCAGGGCGATCTGTCCGGCGGGGTGCTCGGCGGCGGAGCTGTCCGTGAGGTCGGTGGTCAGGAAGGCTGCCGAAGCGTCGTTTCTCTGCATGGTTTCTGCCTCTTCTCGGGGGAGGTTCCGGTGCGGTGTGCCGAGCGTGGTGCGTCTGTGTGCGCTGGTGGTACGGGAGAATCAGAGGGTGCGGCCGGTCAGGCGAGCAGCAGCAGTGACGGCACCCGGTCGGGGAAGCCCGCCCGCAGCAGCCCGTGCCCGATCCCGGCGAGTCCGGTCAGCAGCCCCGGATGGGGGACCAGCCCCGGTGTCCCGCAGCGCGGTCCGGCCCGGTCGGCCGCCGCGAGCAGGGCCCCGGCCCGCTCCACCCACCGGGTGCGGGTGACCAACGGCTCTGCCCGGCCCAGGAGTTCGAGGACCCCGAGTTCTCCGTGGCACAGGCTGTCGTCGAGCGGCGGCTCGCTCCGCGCGATGTCCGCCACCGCCTCGCGTGCCCAGGCGGACAGCAGCGGATCGGCGCGGGCGGCCGCACTGTCCAGCACGGCCAGGGCCACGCCCGTCCGGCCCCGGCACCAGGAGACCCCGGCGTCCACGGTGCCGGTCGCGGACCGCAGGGCCGCGAGCCCCGGGGCGCGGTACGGCTCGCCGCCGCCCGCCTCCGCGAAGCGCAGCAGGGCCCAGCCGATTCCGGCGGCCCCGTCGGCGAATCCCGCGGTGTCCGGCAGCGGTGCCTCGCGCAGCAGCCCGGCGCTGTGCTCCGCCCGCCGCCACACATCGGCCCGTCCGGTGGCCCGGTACCCGGCGAGCAGGCTGACCAGCCCGCCGGCCGTGCCCCCGCGGACCCCGTGCTCGCTCTCCGCGACGGCCGCCGCACCCGTCAACCGCAGGGCCGGCACCACCAGTTCGCGCAGGCGGCGGTCATCGAGCGTCTCCGCGACCTGGATCAGCGCGTAGGCGATCCCGCCGAGCCCGGCGAACGCGCCTGAGCCCACCGGCCCCAGGTCGTCCGGACGCGCGTGCAGCACCTCCAGCAGTCCGGCCAGGGGAGCCAGCGCGTCCCGGGCCGCCGCGGCGTAGCGGTCCGCCCCGGTGAGCGAGGCGAGCTGGGCCAGGAACTGCGCCGTACCGGTGTAGCCGCTCGCCAGGTCGGCGGCCATCGGCCCCAGCCGCCAGTAGCGCTCCCCGAGCAGCTCCAGGCCGATCCAATTCAGCCGGGTGGGTCCGGAGTACGCCTGCGACACCAGCTCGTCGCCGACCGACCTGGCCGCTGCGAGCAGGTGTTCCGGCTCCGGCGCGGTAGCGGCCGTACGGGCCCGGCGCGGCCCTGTTCCGCCCGCGTGGGCGGGCTCGCGCGAGGTGGTCACCATCGCGGCGCAGATGATCCGTTCCTGGTCCTGGCGGTCCACCGTGTCCAGGCCCGCCAGCTTCTCCCGGACCAGGGAGAGTCCGGTCCGGGCGAGCGGCCCGGACAGCAGCCGGCCGGCCCCGCTCCACAGGTCGGTGCGCTCGGGCAGGGCCGTGAACAGGGGCACGTCCCCCGACCACAGCTGGGCGACTTCCTCCTCCAGCAGGCCGGGCAGGGCGGCGGGACCCATGACATCGGTCCCCAGCAGCGCCAGCACCTCGTGCCGCGCGGCGGCGTCCTTCATCAGGTCCGGGTGCGTGGACTCGTCCAGGAGCGAGGTGTAGACCCAGGTCGGCCGGGCCACCACGCGCACCTCGTCGTGCGCGAACCGCTCCAGCAGCCCGCCGGGACGCAGGAGTTCGGCGCGGGCCTCCTTGACCGCGGTGTACCCGGCGCTGAACCCCTCGCACAGCGGGCCGACGAAGGCGGACGGATCGGCGGGCGCCCCGTCCAGCCGGGGCCGGTTCGCGGACTCCCCGAACCGGGCCGTCCGGCGCACCAGCCGCATCCGGTCGGTCCCCGCGTCCGCCCAGTCGGCACTGCGCACCGGCGAGGAGGCGGCCTGCCCGCCGCCGATCCCGGACATGTCGAGTGCCGTGTCGTCCCCGACGAGCAACTGAGGCAGCAGACCGACCCGGTGCACAGAGCTGTGCAGGGCGCGGGCCGCCGGATCGTCCGATGCCGAGGCGGGCAGCGGCGGGTGGAACAGCGTCTCGACGTCGACGAGCACCGGGTGCTCCCCGTCGGCGATCAGGTTCTCGTAGTGCAGGTCGGTTCCGTCCAGCACGTGCAGCAGGGCAAGCAGCGCGCCCTGGCGCTGGTAGAAGGACTCGATCTGGCCGGCCGAGCGGCAGGGCCGTGTCGAGGCGAACTCCACCCAGCCGTAGGACCCCCGGTCCAGCAGGGCGAGCGTGCGGAGTCCGGGAGTGCCGGGCAGCGCGTTGAACCAGTTGACGAGCTCGTTGAAGTGCCGGTGGACGGCGAGCGGCCGCGGCTTGTAGACCAGCCGGGAACCGTCGTCGAAGCGGAGCAGCATCACGGTCCGCCCGCCCCGGTGGCTGTCCCCGGCGCCGGGCTCCACGCCCATCAGCCGGGCACCCCGCACGCTGTCCGCCGCCGGGCCCGAAGCGTCACGGCCCCTCGGCAGCACCGGCCGGTCCGCCGCGAACCGGACGAGCATCTCGGACAGTGCCGCGGCGGCGTCGAGCGCGGTCCGCGCCAGGATCCGGGCCAGCACGGGGTAGCCGGTGAGGAGCGCGGCCAGTCCCGGCCGAGCGCCGGTCAGCCGCAGGAAGTCCGTGAAGCGGCCCGCGGAGTCCTCCCCGTCGAGCCGCCCGGCGCGCCGCGCCACGTGCAGTTCCAGGACGAGGGTGCGGGCGGCGAGCCGGGCGAGCCGCCGGGCCAGGTGCCGCTCGAAGTCGTTCCGTACGGTGTCCAGGTCGGCGCAGCGACCCACCCGCTCGGGCAGGGCGTCCAGCATCCGCACCGCCGCGCGGGCGGTGAGCGGGGCGAGGACGCGGGCGAAACCGCGCAGTCCCGGATGCCCGTCCGCGCCGGCCCCGCCCTCGACGTCCGCCTTCTCGGGGGCGGTGGAGATCACGTCCTCGACGAACTCCACCCAGTCGGGGGTCCCGGTGGGCGACGGTTCGAAGGCCAGTGCCGGATGCCACCAGGGGCCGTCGGACCGGGAAGGGCCGGGCGCCGGATGCGTGGCGCCCGGGAGGCCCGCGGCCCTATGCGGGGCCGACGTACGTGCGGTGGGGCCGGCCGGGGAGGAGACGCGCACCCGTTCGCGGCTGCCCGGATCGTTCTCCGCCATCGCACCTCCTCGGTCCGGCGCCGGCACCACCGGTCCGCCATGACCCATACTCCCGGCGGGGCGGACCGCAGGCATGGGGGCACCGCCCCCATCTTTCTGCCCCTGGCGCTCACCCCAACCGTGGTACCGCCGTGGAGCCCCGCACCATCAGCTCCGCCGGGATCGTCGCGATGCCGCCGGGCGGCGGGGCCTCCTTGCCCATCGCCAGCCGGCCCGCCCGCGCCCCCGCCTCGAAGAGCGGCAGCCGTACGGTCGTCAGGGCCGGGACCACGTCCACCGAGAACGGCAGATCGTCGAAGCCGGCCACCGAGATGTCCTCGGGAATGCGCAGGCCGCGGTCGCGGATCGCCGCGGCGGCACCCAGTGCCACCGTGTCGTTCGCGGCGACGACGGCCGTGATCCCCGGTTCGCGGCGCAGGAGTTCGACGGTGGCGTCGTAGCCGGAGCGGCGGTCGTAGGAGCCGTGCACGGTGAGGCGCTCCCCGGCACGGGAACCCCCGCCCCTGGCCGCAGCAGCACCGCCGTCCCCGTCTTCGTACAGCCCCGCCGCCCTCATCGCCTCGCGGTGGCCCTCCAGGCGGTGGCGGGTCGTGGTCCGCTCCAGCGGTCCCGCCGCGTAGCCGATGCTCCGGTGGCCCAGCGAGATCAGGTGCTCGGTGAGCCGCCGGCCGCCGCCCCGGTTGTCGAAGGCGAGCGCGGCCAGGACCGATTCGCCGTCCGGCAGCGGGGGCCGCCCGCACAGGACCACCCTGGTCCCGGCGTCCGCGAGCTTCGCCAGCTTCGCGGACATCGCGGCCCGGTGCGCCGGGTCCTCCACCGCGCCGCCGGTGAGGACGACGGCGGCGGCGCGCTGGCGCTGGAGCAGGGTCAGGTAGGTGAGCTCGCGTTCCGGGGAGCCGCCGGTGTTGCAGACGATCGCGAGCTTCTCGCCGCCCGCCCGGCCGGAACCGTCGCCCGGACCGCCGATCTCCGACTGCGCGGCGCCCGCCATGATCCCGAAGAACGGGTCCGCGATGTCGTTGACCAGGATGCCGATCAGGTCGGAGGTGGCGGCCGCGAGTGAGCTGGCGGGCCCGTTCAGCACGTAGTCCAGGTCGTCCACCGCACGCAGGACCCGCTCCCGAGTGGACGCGGCCACCGGGTAGTTGCCGTTCAGCACACGGGACACCGTGGCCGGTGACACCCGGGCGCGAGCCGCCACGTCCGCCAGGGTGACTGTCATCGAGATTCCTCCGGGGGAGTGATGAGGGGAGAGGTCCAATCGGTGGGCCCCTCTTGTCCGGGCCGCTGTCGGCAGGCTAGCGTCACCCACGATAGAAAGCGCTTGCTGCGAGTGTATGGAGGAACTTTCGTGACACGCAGGACAGTGCGCATCGCCATGAACGGCGTCACGGGTCGCATGGGATACCGGCAGCACCTGGTGCGCTCGGTCCTCGCGATCAGGGAGCAGGGCGGCCTCGACCTCGGCAACGGCGACGTGCTCTGGCCCGAGCCGGTCCTCGTCGGCCGCCGGGCCCACGCCCTGGAGGCGCTTGCCGAGCAGCACGGCCTCACCGAGTGGTCGACCGACCTCGACGCGGTGCTCGCGGACGAGACGATCGACATCTACTTCGACGCCCAGGTCACCTCGGCACGCGTCGAGGCGATCAAGAAGGCCATCGCGGCGGGCAAGCACATCTACACCGAGAAGCCCACCGCCACCGACGTCGAGGGCGCCCTGGAGCTGGCCCGGCTCGCCCGGGACGCCGGCATCAAGCACGGCGTCGTCCAGGACAAGATCTTCCTGCCGGGCCTGCTGAAGCTGAAGCGGCTGATCGACGGCGGCTTCTTCGGGGAGATCCTCTCCGTGCGCGGCGAGTTCGGCTACTGGGTCTTCGAGGGCGACTGGCAGGAGGCCCAGCGCCCGTCCTGGAACTACCGCGCGGAGGACGGCGGCGGCATCGTCGTCGACATGTTCCCGCACTGGGAGTACGTGCTCCACGAGCTGTTCGGCCGGGTCACCACCGTCCAGGCGCACGTCCAGACGCACATCCCCCAGCGCTGGGACGAGCACGGCAAGCCGTACGCCGCGACCGCCGACGACGCCGCGTACGGCATCTTCCAGCTGGAGAGCGGCGCCGTCGCGCAGATCAACTCCTCCTGGACGGTGCGCGTCAACCGCGACGAGCTGGTCGAGTTCCAGGTCGACGGCACCCACGGCTCCGCCGTCGCGGGGCTGCGCAACTGCCGCGTCCAGCACCGCTCGGCCACCCCCAAGCCGGTGTGGAACCCCGACCTCCCGGCCACCGAGTCCTTCCGCGACCAGTGGCAGGAAGTCCCCGACAACACGGTCTTCGACAACGGCTTCAAGGCCCAGTGGGAGCTGTTCCTGCGCCACATCGTGCTGGACGAGCCCTACACCTGGGACCTGATGGCGGGTGCGCGCGGCGTCCAGCTCGCGGAGCTCGGCCTCAAGTCCTCGGCGGACGGCCGTCGCTTCGACGTCCCGGAGCTGAGCCTGTGACCATCCACCTCCCGCAGGGGCCGTACGAGCCCTGCACCACCCCCCTCGACCTCGCGCCCGGCGGGGCACCCCTGGCCTCCCGTACGGTCTTCTCGGCCGCCCACGTCGTGGCCGACCCGTACGCGGACGTCAGCCCCGACTCCCCGGCCGCCGTCGACTGGGACGCCACCCTCGCCTTCCGCCGCCACCTCTGGTCGCACGGCCTCGGCGTCGCGGAGGCCATGGACACCGCGCAGCGCGGCATGGGCCTGGACTGGGCCGGTGCCGCCGAGCTGATCCGCCGCTCGGCGGCGGAGGCCAGGTCCGTCGGCGGCGCGATCGCCTGCGGCGTCGGCACCGACCAGCTCCCGCCCGGCCCCGCCTCGCTGGCCGAGGTCCGGTCCGCGTACGAGGAACAGCTCGCCCTGGTCGAGGAGAGCGGGGCGCAGGCCATCCTGATGGCCTCGCGCGCCCTCGCGGCGGCGGCGAAGGGCCCGCAGGACTACCTGGAGACGTACGCCCATCTGCTGCGCCAGGCCACCGAACCGGTCGTGCTGCACTGGCTCGGCCCGATGTTCGACCCCGCGCTGGAGGGCTACTGGGGCTCCGCCGACCTCGACCGGGCCACCGAGACCTTCCTCCAGGTCATCGCGGAACACCCCGACAAGGTCGACGGCATCAAGATCTCCCTCCTCGACGCGGAGCGCGAGATCGACGTCCGCCGCCGGCTGCCGGGCGGGGTGCGGTGCTACACCGGGGACGACTTCAACTACCCCGAGCTGATCGCCGGCGACGACCGGGGCTTCAGCCACGCGCTGCTCGGCATCTTCGACCCGCTCGGCCCGCTGGCCGCGCACGCGGTCCGGGTCCTGGACACCGGCGACATCAAGGGATTCCGCGAACTCCTGGACCCGACGGTCGAGCTGTCCCGCCACCTCTTCCGGTCGCCGACCCGCTACTACAAGACGGGCGTGGTGTTCCTCGCCTGGCTGGCCGGTCACCAGGACCACTTCACGATGGTGGGCGGCCTCCAGTCGGCCCGCTCGCTGCCGCATCTGGCGAAGGCGTACGAACTGGCCGACCGGCTGGGCCTGTTCCCCGATCCGGAACTGGCGGAGTCCCGGATGCGCGCGCTCCTCACGGTCAACGGAGGCACCCGATGAGCGATGGTCGTCTCTCCATCAACCAGGAGACCATCAAGCAGTGGTCGCTGCCGGAGCTGACCGAGGGCTGTGTGAAGGCGGGCATCGACAAGGTCGGCCTGTGGCGAGCCCCCGTCCAGGAGTACGGCGTGGAGGCGACGGCCCGCCTCCTCTCCGACGCGGGCCTGTCCGTCACCAGCCTCTGCCGGGGCGGTTTCCTCACCGCCCTCGACCCGGCCGAGCGCACCCGCGCCCTGGACGACAACCGCGCGGCGCTCGACGAGGCGGCGGGCCTCTCCACGGACACCCTGGTGCTGGTCTCCGGCGGCCTCCCGGCCGGATCCAAGGACCTCTACGGCGCCCGCGAGCGCATCGCGGACGCCCTGGGTGAGCTGGCCCCGTACGCGGCCGAGCGCGGCGTGCGCCTGGCGATCGAACCGCTGCACCCGATGTTCGCCTCCGACCGCTGCGTGGTCTCCACCCTGTCCCAGGCCCTGGACCTCGCGGAACGCTTCCCGGCGGACCAGGTCGGGGTCGTCGTCGACACGTACCACCTCTGGTGGGACGACCAGGCACCGGCCCAAATCGCCCGCGCGGGCGCGGGCGGCCGCATCCACTCCTTCCAGCTCGCCGACTGGATCACCCCGCTCCCGGCGGGCGTGCTGGTCGGCCGGGGCCAACTGGGCGACGGCTGCGTGGACTTCCGCGCCTTCCGTACGGCGGTCGAGGCCACCGGATTCGACGGCCCGATCGAGGTGGAGATCTTCAACGAGGAGCTGTGGGCCCGCGACGGCTCGGAGGTCCTGGCGGAGGTCGCCGCCCGGTACGTGGAGCACGCCTGCTGAACGGGCGCCCGGGGCCCTGCCGCGCGGCCGGGCCCCGGGCGATTCGGACCTGCCGTCAGGTGCGGAGGGGCGGCAGTCGGGGCGTGCCCCGGCGAGGGCCTGCGGCGGGCATGGGCCCTTGGGCCCCCCGGGCCCAAATTCCGGGCCCATAGACGTTGTTGACCTGCACTTTTGTCAGCCGATGCCGCTCCGTGCCCTTGACGCGGAGTCGGCGGGACCGGTTCTCTGGCGCCGAGCCACCCCCCACCCCTCATCGGACCCGCCGGAGGACTCCCGATGCTCCTCGTCCCCTCTCGCCGCCGCGCGAGAAACACCCTGCTGTCCTCGTCCCTCGCCGCCGTGCTGGCTTTCGGCGCGCTCTCCGTCGCCGGGCAGGCCGGTGCCTCGGCCGCCACGCAGCTCTGCAACAAGTACTGCGATGCCCGAGACCCCGCGAACGCCGCCGGCGACCGGGTCCCCGTCACCGCCTCCCTCTACGGGCGCTCCATCGCCCTTCACCTCTCCGACAACGATGTCATGGGCTGGGCCTCCATCGACAAGGGCTCGGCGGGCGACCAGGTCTGGCTGGACCGCTCCTTCGACGGCGGACGCACCTGGTCCTCCGGCAGCAAGCTCGGCACCACCGCCGTCCCCTCCGGCCGGACCGGCTGGCGCTCGCAGATGTACAACGTCGACGACTGGAACACAGGCGGCATCGGAGCCCTCCGCGCCTGCGGCAAGGCCGGCGACCGGGCGGAGATCTCCTGCACCGGCTGGGCCCGTGTCGACTGGAACGCCGGCAGCCGGAGCACGGCGGCGGCGACCGCCCTGATGATGAACTACAACCGCGGCTCGGGGAAGTTCGCCGGCTGGTGGACCTCGGCCACCGCGCTCACCTCGGTGATCGACAACATCCGGATCAGCCACATGCCGAGCTACAAGTACGCCATCTCCACCACGTACGAGAAGCTCATCGGCGCGGAGGGCGGCGACTTCACCAACTCCTATCTGGATGACACCGGCTGGTGGGGCCTGGCCTGGGTCGCGGCGTACGACCTGACCGGCGAGAAGCGCTACCTGGACACCGCCCGCAAGGACGCCGACCACATGGCCTCCTACTGGACGTCCAAGTGCGGCGGCGGGGTGCAGTGGGCGACCGACAAGGCCTACAAGAACGCCATCACCAACGAGCTGTACATCCAGCTCAGCGCCGCGCTGCACAACCGGATCGGCGGTGACACCGCCTACCTCCAGCGCGCGAAGGACGGGTGGAACTGGTTCAAGGGCAGCGGCCTGATCAACTCCGGCAACACGGTCAACGACGGCCTGAAGGACGACTGCTCCAACAACGGCGACACGACCTGGACGTACAACCAGGGCGTGATCCTCGCCGGCCTGGCCGAACTCAACCGGGCCACCGGCGACGCGTCGTACCTGGACAGCGCCCGCACCCTGGCCGACACCTCCACCTCCTCCGGCTACCTCAACCCGGGCGGCACGCTCCACGAGCCGTACGAGCCGGACGGGACAGGGTGCACGTCGAACGGCGACTCGTTCAAGGGGGCCTACGCCAGGGGGCTCGGACTCCTCAACAAGGCCCTCCCGGACCACCCGTACAGCGCCTATCTGGACCGCCAGGCGGACACCGCGTACGCCAAGAACCGCAACAGCCTGGACCAGTACGGCCCCCACTGGGCCGGCCCCCGCAAGGACCTGGGCAACGGCTGCCAGCACAGCGCGCTCGACCTGCTGAACGCGGCCCAGGACAGCTGACGTCCTGCCTGCCCCCTCCACCCCCCCCACGCACGCCCGAAGGAATCACCATGCCCGACATACGACCTGCCCGGCGAGGACACACCCTGCGCCGCGGCCTGACCGTCACCTTGTCCGCCCTCACCCTGGTCCTGGGCGGCGCCGCCCTGGCCCACGCGGCGCCGCCGCCGGCCCTCCCCGGCAACGCGGACGAGCTGGACCGCACATTCCAGCCCGCCGTGGACTACGACAAGGACGGCTGCTACGCCACCTCCGCCATCGGCCCCGACGGCACGATCAACCCCGGCCTCAAGCTGGGCGGCGCGGTGAACGGCAACTGCCGTGACCTGTCCGACCTGCAGAGCAGCAACACCTATTCCCGCTCCAAGTGCGACAACGGCTGGTGCGCCGTCCTCTACACGTACTACTTCGAGAAGGACCAGGTGGCGGACGGTGGCCTCTTCGGCGGCCACCGGCACGACTGGGAACACGTCGTGGTGTGGGTCCACGACAACAAGGCGGAGTACGTGGCGACTTCGGCGCACGGAGGCTTCAAGGTCCACAAGGCGGCCGACGTTCCCTTCGACGGCACGCACCCCAAGGTCGTCTACCACAAGGACGGGGCCAGCACCCACTGCTTCCGCAAGGCCACCGCCAAGGACGAACCCCCGGAGAACCACCTCGGCGTCTGGCACTACGCCCCTCTGGTCGGCTGGAACGGCTACCCGGAGGGCCTGCGCGAGAAGCTGGTGTCGGCGGACTTCGGCAAGGCGACGATCGGCATCAGGGACGACCGCTTCGTCGACCAGCTGACGAAGGCGCTGCCTGAGGGCGTGCCGTTCAACCCGGGGAGCTGAGCGGGCCGGGACACAAGTACCCGCTCCGCCTGGGGCAGGGACCGGCTCGTCCTGCCGGCTCCTGCCCCATTCCGCCACTTCCGGGGCTTTCCGCCTCAAGCAGATTCACGATGCCTTCGGCGACGAAGCGTTCAGCGGAGACGACGGCGAGGGCGGCCCCAGCCTTCTCCGCGTACCCGGTGTTGTCATCATCGATGAGATCGACGCTCACCTCCATGTCTCCTGGCAGCGCCGCATCGGCCCCTGGCTGACCGAACACTTCCCCAACATCCAGTTCATCGTGACGACCCACAGCCCCTACATCTGCCAAGCGGCCGATCCGGGCGGTCTGATCCGTCTGCCGGGCGTGGAAGAGGACGCGGCACCCGAAGTCGTCCCGGAGGACCTGTACGAACGCGTGGTCTACGGCAGCGGTGACGACGCGGTCCTCTCCGACCTCTTCGGGCTCGACACGCCGTACTCCGAGCAGGCCGAGCGCCGCCGTGCGGAGTTCGTGGCGCTGGAGTCTCTGGTGTACGAGGGGGACACCTCCCCGGCAACGATTGAGCGCTATAAGAAGCTCAAGGAACTGCTCACCAGCTCACCAGCCGCGCGGGTCCACGAGATGTCCGCCCAACTCCACCGCCTCTCCGAAGAGATCGGGGACGGCGAGGCGGAGTGATCCGGCTGGAACGGGCTCCGCTGCCCCCGGACACGGCGGCGCACCTCACTACGTACACCGAGCAGACCGTCGAGGCAGACCGCAGGGTGACGCCTGCATAGCCGTGTTCGGGCTCAACGACCGTGGCGTTTTGGTCGATGGACGCAGAACAGCGTACGGAACCGCCAAACAGTCGGTGGAGCTGTGGCGCATCGCCACCGACAAGGGGCAGCACGGCAGGGCGGCGGAGATCGTCCGGGTGGCCTGGAACCGTCCGCTCGCGGACGTGCTGGTGGCGATGTTCCACCAAGCCCCGCATCGCGCAGCGGAGTTGTTCCTCGGCGAGGAGGAGACCCTGGGGCTGCTGCGCGACCGGGACCTGCGAGCGGAGTTCCTGTCCCGCACGTGAAAGCGGCTCGGCGGCCCCGGCCGAGTCACGCTGGCGGGACCGCCCCATGCAGGGTCCGATCAGGCGGAGAGACGCTCGTTCTTGAGCGCGGTGACGAACGAGGACCAGCCGTCTGCGGAGAAGACCACGGCCGGACCGTCGGCGGCCTTGCTGTCGCGGACGGGGACGGTGGCGTGGCCGCGGGCGACCTCAAGGCACTCGCCCTGATTCCCGCCGCTGTAGGTGGACTTGAACCAGCCCGTGAGGGTGGACGCGTCCGCGATGCTCCGCCTACTGCTGACCATGTTCGTGCTCCTCCGCTGCGGCCCGCACACGGGCCACCGACTCCTGGTGCGACAACGCATCGCCCAGAGCGAGATCGTAGGCCGTGCGACTGAACGCCACCAAGCGTGGATCATCCATCAGGTTGCCTGTCTGGAAGGCTTCGACGTACGCCACCGGCGCGGAATCGGAGAAGCTCATCAGTGTCAGCAGGCTCTGCTGAAGAGAGTGAGCTCCGGCCTCGAACGGCAGCACGTGCAGTCGCAGCCGTCCTGCTGCGGCAAGATCCGCGATCTTCCGCAGCTGCGCGGCCATCACCTGTGAGCCACCGACCCGCCGCCGCAGCACGGCCTCGTCCAGTAGCGTCCACACCACTGGATTCAACGGGCCGTCGAGTACGCGGGCACGTTCCGTTCGAATGACGACCTCCTTGTCAATATCCTCCTTGCGGTGGTTGGGGCGGTACGCCTCGAACAGGGCACGCGCGTAGTCGTCCGTCTGCAACAGGCCAGGCACAAGTGTCAATGCGAACTGCTGGATGAGAACCGCCTGCTGTTCCAGCTCCGCCACGGCCGCGAAGTTTTCGTCGTACTTCGTCTCCAGGTCCTCCAGCCACCGCTCGAAGAACCCGTCCGTCCCCAGCGCCTGGTCGATCCGCCGCGCATCCTCCGGACTGGGCAGCCGCCGCCCCGCCTCGTAGTGGCTGATGAGAGTCGGTGAGCAGACCACCATCTCGCTCAGGGCCTCCTGCGTCAGCCCCGCTGCCACACGCCGTAACCGCAGCTCCTCGCCGTACTTCTGCCTCGGCGTGCGCGGCCCCTGCTTCGTGCCCATGTGCTCCAACTCCCCGTCTTGACGGACGCGCTGTCATCCCCGACCCCCTGGCAGCGTAGCGACGAACGACCCCACTCTGTGATGAGTTCGCTACGGAAAGAAGCGGAGACCTCGAACGAGGAATCCGAGAGACCCCCGCGACCGACGCAACCGGTCCGGGGGCATGGTCACCCCCCAGAAAGCAGGCTGACATGAAGCACGCTATCGCCCGGCTGCTGAAGCCGGTACGGCTCTTGCTGGTCTCCGTACGGCGTCGACGGCACCCGCTCGACCCGTACGCCTACGTCTACCCCTACTCCTGTGCCTACGTCGGCGGGCCGACGGCCTACCGCACCGGCGAGCGCCCTCCGCGTGGCGAGGACAGTCCGTTGGTGCGCCCGTACTTCGTGGCGCACGAGCGTCAGGTGGCCGAGCGGCGCGCCGCCGAGGCGAGGCGGCTGCGCATCCGTCGCGAGGGACTGAGGGTCGCCGTGCGCGGCCTGCACCTCGGCCACGTGGGCGGAGTGTCGGCATGAGGACGAGCAATGAACACGCCGACTGCGCCGAGGCCCCCGCGATGCGGCTGTTGCCGTGGACGGGCGAGGGCGGGAAGCCCTGCTACGTCTTGGGCGACGGCACCGGCTACGTGTCGCGCACGGCCGACAACGTGGAATGCGTCCAACTCGGCATGGCGGACGAACTCCTCGGCCACGCCGCCGACCTGCTGGCCGACGGGGAAGTCACCGGGCCGCAGATCCGCTTCCTCGCCGGCAGGCTGACCGAGTCGCTGGGGCAGGTCCTGCGTGTCGCGCAGAGCCGTGGTTCACGACTCGATGCGGCACTTCCGGACCGGTTCGAGGAACGTCCTGCGGAGCATGAACCGGACGCAGACGCTCCGTGAGCCGGCAATCGGCTTGACGAGTCCCCCTGCTGTCGCCAAACCTGTTGACGCGGTTCAGCACCGACGGATGAGGTTTTCCGACAGTACGGGGGCTCCAGGATGGCCATTCCCAGGCCGACCACCAGCCAGTTCGAGGCATTCACCACGAACATGGCCTATGCGCGCAAGATGGTGGACGCGGGGCGCTATCTTGCGCCCTTCCAGCCGGCGACGGTGGACGTGGACGACTTCTACCGCGCGGCCTGGGTGCAGGCGGTGGCGGCCATCGACCACTGGTTCCACGAGGAGCTGTACCGTCGCGTGGCCGAACTGGCCGCCATGGACAGCCCCGACATGCCGCAGCGGCTCCGGAACTACGAGATTCCGCTCCACCGGGTCGAAGCGGTGCGGCGTGGTGACATCGAGCTGGCCGAGGCCGTCGTCGAGCATGTCAAGGATCAGTGGGCCAACGCCTCGCTCCAGAACCCGGGGAAGATCTCCGAAGCGCTGAAGATGGTCACCGACGCGAACATCTGGCAGGGCGCGGCCAAGCAGATCAGTACGTGGCACGGCAACCGCACCACGTACACCGAGAAGACGCTCAAGAAGCAGTACGTCGCCATCACGGACCGTCGCAACAGAATCGCGCACGACGCGGACCTGACGGACGGCGATCTCAAGCAGCGGCGTCCCATCACCGAGCACGACGTCACGGACGCGATCAACTGGATCGACCGCATCGCCCTGGCCGTGGCGTCCGTACTCGACGCGGCGGAGTAGAGCGCAGGGCCGCCTCGACCGCGTCCCCGGTCCGGCCGGCACCCCGAGGACGGGAGCCCGGGGCCGGCAGTTCCGACGGCGGCCGAGACCGACGGCAAGCTGCACATCGTGGTGCCTGCGCAGCGGTCACGGAGCACCCGGCCCGAGGGAAGCGTGAAGGAGGCCCAGGAGCCTGCGCGAGGCCCGCGAGGCAAAGAAGTTGCCCGGTCGTGCAACCGTTCCGCGCCCTGCCGGGCCGTATCCAGCGTCGCCACCCCGGTCAGCCCCGGCTCCACCTCGGGCGGGGGTGCCTCCTCGGTGGCGGTGACCGTCTCGCCGGCGAACCGCCGCGCGCCCTCCGCATCCGTGTCCAGCAGCCCGGCGACCTCATGGAGCCCGTCGTCGCCCAGCTCGTTCAGAACGTCCTTCCGCGCGGATTCATCGCTCGTACGAAGAGCGCTACGACGCACGCCCGATGTCGGCATTCCCGCCGCACATCAGCCGTCCTGGCCGTCGAAGGCCCGGTACCCGGGGACGTACTCGAACGGCTCCCGCAGCGTGCGCGTCCGCTCCCGCCGGGCCTCCCGGAAGTGGCTGACCCAGGTGATCGTGTTCGCCACCACCGACACGGCCACGATGAAGAAGTAGATCCCCGCCGGGTGCCACACCGAGCCGAGCGAGGAGTAGGCCCAGCCGCCGGCTGCGAGGACGGTGTCGCCGGTGCCGGCCGACAAGGAGTGGATCGTGCCGGAGCCGCTGCTCCCGTCGGCGAACTGCCACCACCCCTGGCAGGACGAGGCCGGGCCCGTGATGCCGCCGCCCTTGACGCACGGCCCTTCGCCGACGACCGTCGCGGACCTCCCCGCGAACAGCACGTACAGGGCCGAACGGAAGGGCAGCGCCAGGACGGCGCAGATCGCCAGGGGAGCCCCGAAGATCACCAGCCACTCCTGGACGGTCGGCCGATTCGGCGGCGCCTCGGGGAGCACCTCCGCACTCTCGTCCGGGCCGTCGTTGTCCGCGCCTTCGTCGTCCGTACTCATACCGTCGCCCCCACTACCGCGTCGTCGTGGTTCACTCCGTTGCCCTTTCCGACGGCGGGGCGGGCACCGCCGGTTCCCGCGAGGGCGTCGGGCCGGCCGGCGGACGGCGCGATGTCGGCGCCGCCCGGTACCGTCACGGGCATGTCCTCCACGCCTTCCACGTCCTCCACACCGAACCTGGCCGTCCTGGAAGGCGTGCTCGAACGGATCACGTACGCCAACGAGGAGAACGGGTACACGGTCGCGCGCGTCGACACCGGGCGCGGGAGCAACGACCTGCTGACCGTCGTCGGCTCGCTGCTCGGGGCGCAGCCCGGTGAGTCGCTGCGGATGGAAGGGCGTTGGAGCTCGCACTCCCAGTACGGCAAGCAGTTCACCGTCGAGAACTACACGACGATCCTGCCGGCCACGATCCAGGGCATCCGGCGCTATCTCGGCTCCGGGCTGATCAAGGGCATCGGCCCCGTCATGGCCGACCGGATCACCACCCACTTCGGCGTCGACACCCTCGACATCATCGAGCAGCAGCCGAAGAGGCTCGTGGAGGTCCCCGGCCTCGGTCCGAAGCGGACGAAGATGATCGCCGCCGCCTGGGAGGAGCAGAAGGCGATCAAGGAGGTCATGGTCTTCCTCCAGGGCGTCGGTGTCTCGACCTCGATCGCCGTCCGCATCTACAAGAAGTACGAGGACGCCTCGATCTCCGTCGTGAAGAACCAGCCCTACCGGCTGGCCGCCGACGTCTGGGGCATCGGCTTCCTCACCGCCGACAAGATCGCCCAGGCGGTCGGCATCCCGCACGACAGCCCGGAACGGGTCAAGGCCGGGCTCCAGTACGCGCTGTCGCAGTCCACGGACCAGGGCCACTGCTTCCTGCCCGAGGAGCGGCTGATCGCGGACGCGGTGAAGCTGCTCCAGGTGGACACCGGGCTTGTCATCGAGTGCCTCGCCGAACTGGCCGAGGACCCGGAGGGCGTCGTACGGGAGAAGGTGCCCTCGCCCGAGGGCGGCGAGCCGGTCACCGCCGTCTATCTGGTGCCCTTCCACCGGGCCGAGATCGCGCTCGCCGCCCAGGTGCGGCGGCTGCTGCGGACGCCGGAGGAGCGGATGCCGGCCTTCGGGGGCGTGGACTGGGACAAGGCCCTGAAGTGGCTCGCGGGCCGCACCGGCGCGACCCTGGCGCCGGAGCAGGAGGCCGCCGTGCGCCTCGCGCTCAGCCGGAAGGTCGCCGTGCTGACGGGCGGGCCGGGCTGCGGGAAGTCGTTCACCGTCCGGTCCATCGTGGAGCTGGCGCGCGCCAAGAAGGCCAAGGTGGTGCTGGCCGCGCCGACCGGGCGGGCGGCCAAGCGGCTCTCCGAGCTGACGGGGGCCGAGGCCTCCACCGTGCACCGGCTGCTCGAACTGAAACCGGGCGGCGACGCGGCGTACGACCGGGACCGCCCGCTGGACGCCGATCTGGTCGTCGTGGACGAGGCGTCGATGCTCGATCTGCTGCTCGCCAACAAGCTCGTCAAGGCGGTGGCACCCGGTGCCCATCTGCTGCTCGTCGGGGACGTGGACCAGCTGCCGTCGGTCGGCGCGGGGGAGGTGCTGCGGGATCTGCTGGCCGACGGCGGGCCCGTCCCGGCGGTCCGGCTGACCACCATCTTCCGCCAGGCCCAGCAGTCCGGCGTCGTCACCAACGCCCACCGGATCAACTCCGGTATCCCGCCGCTCACCCAGGGGCTCAGCGACTTCTTCCTCTTCGTGGCGGACGAGACGGAGGACGCCGGGGTGCTCGCGGTGGACGTGGCGGCCCGCCGTATCCCGGCCAAGTTCGGACTGAACCCGCGCCGCGACGTCCAGGTGCTGGCCCCGATGCACCGTGGCCCGGCCGGTGCGGGCCATCTCAACGGTCTGCTCCAGCAGGCGATCACGCCCGGCCGCCCGGATCTGCCCGAGAAGCGGTTCGGCGGCCGGGTGTTCCGGGTGGGCGACAAGGTCACCCAGATCCGCAACAACTACGACAAGGGCGAGAACGGCGTCTTCAACGGCACCGTCGGCGTGGTCACCGCCCTCGACGTCGACGAGCAGAAGCTGACCGTGCTCACGGACGAGGACGAGGAGATCGGCTACGACTTCGACGAGCTCGACGAGCTGGCGCACGCGTACGCCATGACGATCCACCGCTCCCAGGGCAGCGAGTACCCGGCAGTCGTCATCCCCGTGACGAAGAGCGCCTGGATGATGCTCCAGCGGAACCTGCTCTACACGGCTGTGACGCGGGCGAAGAAGCTCGTCGTCCTGGTCGGCTCGCGGCAGGCGATCGGGCAGGCGGTCCGCACGGTTTCCGCAGGCAGGCGTTGCACAGCGCTGGATTACCGGCTGCGGGGAGGTGTGGAAGGAGGATCTGCCGAAAAAATGATCGATCAAATCGGTGGGAAACATCACGGAGGTCTTCCGGAACCGCAGCCAAGGGGGCAGGATGAATAAGTTCGCGGCACTCAGTGCCGCGAGTAGGTCCAATGGACGACCCCGAGTGCACTCTCCTGAGCCAAATGGGGGAGGGTGGAGACAGTCAGGGAACCTCGAAGAAGAGGCACTACGTCGGTGAGGGATGACGTGAGCGACAACTCTGTAGTACTGCGGTACGGCGATGACGAGTACACCTACCCGGTGATCGACAGCACCGTCGGCGACAAGGGCTTCGACATCGGGAAGCTCCGGGCGAACACCGGCCTGGTGACGCTGGACAGCGGATACGGCAACACCGCTGCCTATAAATCCGCCATCACCTACCTCGATGGCGAGCAGGGCATCCTGCGGTACCGCGGCTTCCCGATCGAGCAGCTCGCCGAGCAATCGACGTTCCTCGAAGTCGCGTACACGCTCATCAACGGTGAGCTTCCGAAGGTCGACGAGCTGTCGACCTTCAAGAACGAGATCACCCAGCACACGCTGCTGCACGAGGACGTCAAGCGGTTCTTCGACGGCTTCCCGCGCGACGCCCACCCGATGGCCATGCTGTCCTCGGTCGTCAGCGCGCTGTCCACGTTCTACCAGGACAGCCACAACCCGTTCGACGAGGAGCAGCGTCACCTCTCGACGATCCGGCTGCTGGCCAAGCTGCCGACCATCGCGGCGTACGCGTACAAGAAGTCGATCGGCCACCCGTTCGTCTACCCGCGCAACGACCTCGGTTACGTCGAGAACTTCCTGCGCATGACCTTCTCGGTCCCGGCCCAGGAGTACGTGCCGGACCCGGTCGTCGTCTCGGCGCTGGAGAAGCTGCTCATCCTGCACGCGGACCACGAGCAGAACTGTTCGACCTCCACCGTGCGTCTGGTCGGCTCCTCGCAGGCGAACATGTTCGCCTCGATCTCCGCCGGTATCTCGGCGCTGTGGGGCCCCCTGCACGGTGGCGCCAACCAGTCCGTGCTGGAGATGCTGGAAGGCATCCAGGCCAACGGCGGCGATGTCGACTCCTTCATCCGCAAGGTGAAGAACAAGGAGGACGGCGTCCGCCTGATGGGCTTCGGCCACCGGGTGTACAAGTCCTTCGACCCGCGCGCCAAGATCATCAAGGCCGCGGCCCACGATGTGCTGTCCTCGCTCGGCAAGTCCGACGAGCTGCTCGACATCGCGCTCAAGCTGGAGGAGCACGCGCTCTCCGACGAGTACTTCGTCTCGCGCAACCTCTACCCCAACGTGGACTTCTACACCGGTCTGATCTACCGGGCCATGGGCTTCCCGAGCGAGATGTTCACGGTGCTCTTCGCGATCGGCCGGCTGCCGGGCTGGATCGCCCAGTGGCACGAGATGATCAAGGAGCCGGGTTCCCGCATCGGCCGCCCGCGCCAGATCTACACCGGCGAGGTCCTGCGCGACTTCGTTCCGGTCGAGGGCCGCTGAGCCCCGGACCACCCCTGCCTCACCCCCGGCCCTCCCGGCCGGTTGCCTTCGCCCCGACTGCCGCGCTTTCGCACAGAGCGCGGTGTCCGGGGCGATTTGCTTTCCCGGGCCGGGCGGGACGCGGCGCGGGCCGGGCCGGACATGCGAGAAGCGCCCCACCGTCGATCCCCCCACGGGCCGACAGCGAGGCGCTTCCCATATCCCGGAGCGGATTCCCCCCACGGGATCCGGCCGGGCGTTCAGTGGGAGCCGAAGCTCCTGGGTTCCTCGGATGCTGCGTGTCCTGCGCATACCTCTTGTACAGCCTGCCTGCCGGCGGTCTGCCGGGGTACGTACCGACGGGAGGGCCGCTCAAAGCTCCCCGGTGCACGTGCCCCGGCCAACGCTTGCCCGGAGCGTCCCCCAAGACTCTCCGTCGGACGTCCCCCAAGACATCCTTTGGCATCGCACTCTTAGACTCGCGAACCCACCGAATGGTTACCTCTGAATCGGTGTGATCTAGATCTCTTTGTGGGCGTTACGTGAAGGACCTCAAGCGCAGGCTGTTCGTTACGACGAAGACTGATGAGAACGCCATCGCCGCTCCTGCGATCATAGGGTTGAGCAGGCCAAACGCCGCAAGGGGTAGAGCGGCAACGTTGTAACCGAATGCCCAGAAAAGGTTGCCCCTGATGGTGGCAAGGGTACGCCGGGAGAGCCGGATGGCATCGGCGGCCACCTTGAGATCTCCACGAACCAGGGTCAGATCGCTCGCCTCGATCGCCGCGTCTGTGCCGGTTCCCATCGCCAGACCGAGATCGGCGGTGGCCAGTGCGGCGGCGTCGTTGACCCCGTCCCCGACCATCGCGACCGCACGTCCCTCGGCCTGCAACCGCTCGATGACGTGCGCCTTTTCCTCGGGAAGCACCTCGGCCCTCACCTCGTCGATCCCGACCGCACGGGCCACGGACTGAGCCACCGCCCGGTTGTCGCCGGTCAGCAGGATCGGTGTCAGGCCGAGTGCGCGCAGGTCCGCGACGGCCGCCGCGCTGGATTCCTTGACCGTGTCGGCGACTTCGAGGACGCCCCGCGCCTCACCGTCCCAGGCGACCGCGACCGCCGTACGTCCTTGCGCGGCCGCTTCCGTCAGAGCCGCGATCAGCACATCCGGAAGGTCGATTCCGGCTTCGGTGAGCAGCCGGGGGCGGCCGACGAGCACCTTGTGGCCCTCGACGACGCCCTGGACGCCGAGGCCGGGGATGTTGCTGAAGTTCTCGGGGGTGGGGAGGGGAGTGGTGGTGCGTTCGGTGGCTCCGGTGGCGACGGCCTGGGCGATGGGGTGTTCGGAGGCGTGTTCCAGGGCTCCGGCGAGGCGCAGGATGTCGGTTTCTGTGGTGTCGGGGGTGGTGTGGACGGACTGGAGGGTCATTTTGCCGGTGGTGACGGTGCCGGTCTTGTCGAGGACGATGGTGTCGACGCGGCGGGTGGTCTCCAGGACTTCGGGGCCCTTGATGAGGATGCCGAGCTGGGCGCCGCGTCCGGTGCCGACCATGAGGGCGGTCGGGGTGGCGAGGCCGAGGGCGCAGGGGCAGGCGATGATCAGTACGGCGACGGCGGCGGTGAAGGCGGCCGTCACGTCGTCCGTCGCCAGCAGCCAGGCGATCAGGGTGGCCAGGGCGATCAGCATGACCACGGGGACGAACACCGCCGAGATCCGGTCCGCGAGCCGCTGCACCTCGGCCTTGCCGTTCTGCGCGTCCTCCACCAGCTTCGCCATCCGGGCCAGCTGGGTGTCGGCGCCGACCCTGGTGGCCTCGACGACGAGCCGGCCGGAGACGTTCACGGTGGCGCCGGTGACGGAGTCCCCGGCCACCACGTCGACCGGGACGGACTCGCCGGTGAGCATGGACGCGTCCACCGCGGAAGTGCCCTCGACGACCGTGCCGTCGGTGGCGACCTTCTCGCCGGGCCGGACCACGAAGCGGTCCCCGACCGTGAGCCGGTCGACCGGGACGCGTACCTCGGTGCCGTCGCGCAGCACCGCGACGTCCTTGGCGCCCAGGTGCATCAGGGCCCGCAGCGCGGAACCGGCCTTCCGCTTGGACTTCGCCTCCAGGTAGCGGCCCAGCAGGATGAACGTGACGACTCCGGCGGCCACCTCCAGATAGATCGTGGAGGGGCCCTCCGTGCGCGAGACCGTGAAGTCGAAGCCGTGCCGCATGCCGGGCATTCCGGCGTCGCCGAGGAACAGCGCCCAGAGCGACCAGCCGAAGGCGGCGAGGGTGCCGACCGAGACGAGGGTGTCCATGGTGGCCGCGCCGTGCCGGAGGTTGGTCCAGGTCGCCCGGTGGAAGGGCAGCCCGCCCCAGACGACGACGGGGGCGGCCAGGGTGAGCGAGAGCCACTGCCAGTTGTCGAACTGGAGGGCCGGGATCATCGCGAGCAGGACGACGGGCACGGCGAGGACGGCCGACACGACGAGCCGCTGACGCAGCGAGGCGAGGGCGGTGCCGGGCTCGGGGACGGGGGCGGGATCGGGAGCGGTGCCGGGGTCAGCTGTCTCCGGCTTCTCGGGTGTCGGTGCTGTGTCTTGGCTCGGAGGGGCTGGTGCCGGTGCTGGTGCCGGTGTGGGCGTTGCTGCTGGTGCCTTGGCCGGGGCGGCGCGGTGGAGCGGTTCCGCCGTGTAGCCCGTCTTCCGGACGGTCGCGATCAGATCCGCGACGCCGGTCCCGGGTCCGTAGTGGACCCGGGCCTTCTCGGTGGCGTAGTTGACGGTGGCGGTGACCCCGTCCATCCGGTTCAGCTTCTTCTCGACGCGGGCCGCGCAGGAGGCGCAGGTCATCCCGCCGATCATGAACTCGGCCTCCGAGCTCTCCGCTGCCGGGGCTTCGGTCTCTGTCGCGCTGTGCATGTCCGAACTCCTGAAACGCCGACCGGGCCGTACCCCACCAGTATCTGCTGGTCGGTCCGGCCCGGCGGCGAGGGGGTGATGCGGTGGAGTGGAAGGTGGGGGTTCCGGCGGTCAGGCCTGGCCGGTGAGCTCGTAACCGGCCTCGTCGACGGCGGCGCGTACGGCCTCCTCGTCCAGCGGGGCCCCGGAGGTCACCGTCACCTGGCCGGTGGACGCCACCGCCTTCACCGAGGTGACGCCCTCGATTCCGGAGATCTCCTCCGAAACGGCGCCCTCGCAGTGTCCGCAGGTCATGCCGGTGACCTGGTAGACCGTGGTCACGCCGCCCTGCTTCGCGTCGGCGCTCGCGCCGTCGTGGCAGGAGCCGCTGGGGGAGCAGCAGGAGCCGGTCGCCTGGGGGAGCTGGGTCTCGGCGGTCATCGTTTTCTCCTCTTCGACGGGCACACATGGGCGTGGAGACAGGCGCCCGGGAGGGTTCCGGGAAGGCCGGTGCGCCTCCACACGCACCACACTATACCCCTAGGGGGTATGAATGCGAGCGGCGCGCGTGCGGGGCGGGTCAGTCGCGGCGGCTCCGGTGGCCAGGGCGGGTGGTGACCCAGGTGCGGATGGTGTCCGCGTACCAGTACGGTCTGCCGTCCTCCACGTGATCCGGCGGCGGAAGGAGACCGCGTTTCCGGTAGGAGCGGACGGTGTCCGGCTGCACCCGGATGTGAGCGGCGATGTCCTTGTAGGACCAGAGTCTTCTGTCCGTCATTCGCTGACACCTCTCTGGATCACTCAGGCTGTGTCCGGGTGAACGAGCGCGACCGGAAGCGGGCAGGGGCTGTCGAGCGCCTGTGACGAAAGACCCGCGCAATGGAGATATGTGTGACGGGGGAGTGACCTCTGTGACGGAAGGGGCGCAAAGGGGCAAACGCGCTCTGCATGCCTGCGAGGCCGCGCGCCTCGGCCTCCGCAGCTCAGATGTGCCTCAACTGCGGTGATACCGAGACGGACTCCGGGCACGATCGTTCCATGACTGGTTTCGGGAAGCAGAACATGGCCGTACTCGTACTGCGCGAGGCGGACGACATCACCACCGTGCTCCGGCAGGCTCTGGACACCGCACCCGCAGAGGAACGCCCCGGCCTGGAAAGGGCGATGGCCCTCGCCGCCGAGGCCGGTGCGGTGCCGGACGCGGAGCTGCGCGGCCGCTGGGCGCTCCGCAGGATGGCATCGACCGGGTACGAGGGCCCGCCGCGCACCGTTGCCGCGGTCAAGGCCCTGCGCACGGCCGAGCGGAGCCTGAGCCTGCTCCAGGCGGTGAACCTGTCGAAGGACGCGGAGGCCGTCGCGACGGCGACGCAGGACGGCCGGGCGGCGGAGCCGGACGCCAGGTGAACCGGAGGCAGGCGCGCGCCGCGTTAAGGGGAGGCAGAGGTCGGCCGCGCTGCGCGAGACTGCGCCCGTGACCGCAGACTCCCCGCCCTCGTACCCGATCCCCTCCCTCCCCCTCGGCTCCTCTCCTCCGGGGCCGGCGCAGGCGCGTGCCCTGAGCCATGTGGCCTCCCTCTCCTCCGGGCAGCCGCTGGACCGCTCCGTACCGCTCACGCTGAACTTCCACCCGGACCGGGCGGCGGGCGGCCGCACCGTCCTGGCCGCGCTCGCCCGGGACGGCGTCTACCGTTCGCAGTTCGTCACCGGCACCAGCAACGGCGGGCTGACGGCCCATCCGGGCGGCGACCGGTGGCGCTGGGAGAGCCGGATCTTCGGCGGCGCGTACGACAGGGTGCCGGGCGAGCAGCGGCCGGTGTACGGGGCGTTGAACTTCCGGCGCCAGGAGACCGGGGCGGCGCCACGCTTCGGCTCGGCGCACTTCAGGCTGACCGCGCAGGCGCTGGAGCGGGCCACCTTCTGCTACCCGGACAGCGCCGCCGAGCCCTCGGACTTCGGCGTCGCCGGCCGGATGAGCCTCATCGAACTCGCGGAGTCCGACAGCCGGGACGCGCTCGACGACTACATCGAGGCGCAGGTGCACGGCCCGGTCCTGCTCGACCGCCATCCGGAGGCGCTGGTCCTCGCCCCGAGCTTCCGGGGCTCCGCCGTCGAGGAGGCAGCGCGACGGCTGCCCTGCCCCACGGAGTGGCACGGCGGGTTCCGCCTGACCGTGGCGGAGCTGCGCCGCCACCCGGACTACCGGGGGCAGGAGTTCGTCGATCTCGGCGTGGAGATCTCCCGGGGCGGGCTGCTCGATCCCCGGATCATCGGGGAGGCCGCCCGCTCCGGCCGCTACGCCGCGCAGTCGCTGAAGAAGGTCTGGCACTGCCTGGCCCGGTTCGGCGCCCCGGCCCGCGCCGAATCAGTCTGACCGCCCGAGCCCGGAGCGCGCCGTTCAGACGGGTCGGACGGCCTGCCCCGAGCCGCCGCCGCAGGAGCGCAGGAAATCCCGGGTACGGCGGGCGATCGGGAACGGCGCGTCGGGCTCGCACGGGTACATGTCCTGCTCGACGATCGCGAACAGGTCGACGTCCAGCCGACGCGCGGCGTCCAGCACCGGCGCCAGGGCGGGCACCCCGCCCGGCGGCTCGCACATCACCCCGCGCGCCACGGCGGGCCCGAACGGCACCTCGTCCGCCACCACTTCGGCCAGGACCTCCGGGTCGACCTGCTTGAGGTGCAGATAGCCGATCCGTTCACCGTAGGTCTCGATCAGCTTGACGCTGTCGCCGCCGCAGTAGGCGTAGTGCCCGGTGTCGAGGCAGAGCGAGACCAGCGAGGGATCGGTGGCGTCGAGGAAGCGGCTGACGTTCTCCTCGCTGTCGATATGGGTGTCGGCATGCGGGTGGACGACGATCCGCAGACCGAAACGGTCCCGCACCTCGCGCCCCAGCCGCTCCGTCTGGGTGGTGAGGTCGCTCCACTGCTCCGCGGTGAGGGTGCGGTCCTCCAGCACCTCGCCCGTCTTGTCGTCGCGCCAGAACGACGGGATGACCACGAGATGGTCCGCACCCATCGCCCGGGTGAGCTCCGCGATGTCCGCGACATGCGCCCAGGTCCGTTCCCAGACGCCCGGACCGTGGTGCAATCCGGTGAAAACGGTGCCTGCGGAAACGCTCAGCCCTCGGCTGCGGGTCTCGTCGGTGAGCCGGGCCGGATCGGTCGGGAGATAGCCGTACGGGCCCAGCTCGATCCACTCGTACCCGGCGGTGGAGACCTCGTCGAGGAAGCGCTGCCAGGGCACCTGCCGCGGATCGTCGGGGAACCACACCCCCCAGGAGTCGGGCGCGGAGCCGATACGGATGCGGGCCGGAGAGGGTGCGGAGGTGGTCATGCGCTCCAGCCTCCGCGCCCGGGGAGAGGGGTGTCAAGCATTAGTCCGTATGTCCGGACCAATCATTGACAGCATTCGGGGGAGGAGTTAGACCGGGGGCGACAGTTGCGTCCGCCAGCTGCCGCACGGGTCGTCGAAGGGACACAGATGCCTGAGCCGTACGACGTGATCACCATGGGACGGATCGGAGTGGATCTCTACCCCCTGCAGACGGGCCTGCCGCTGGCCCGGGTGGACGCCTTCGGGAAGTTCCTCGGCGGTTCGCCCACCAACGTCGCCGTCGCGGCGGCGCGGCTGGGCAGGCGCAGTGCGGTGGTGACCCGGACGGGGCGGGACGCGTTCGGGGAGTACCTCCACCAGCAGCTCGGGGAGTTCGGGGTGGACGACCGGTGGGTGACGGCCGTCGATGAGTACCCGACCCCGGTCACCTTCTGCGAGATCTTCCCGCCCGACGACTTCCCCCTCTACTTCTACCGCGTGCCCAAGGCCCCGGACCTGGAGATCCACCCCTCGGAACTGGACCTGGAGGCCGTCGCGTCCGCCCGGGTCTTCTGGATGACCGGCACCGGACTCTGCGCCGAACCCAGCTGCTCCGCGACGCTCGCCGCGCTGCGGGCCAGGAACCGTTCGGGCATCACGGTCTTCGACCTCGACTGGCGCCCCATGTTCTGGGACGCTCCGGCAGAGACGCCGCAGGACGCCACGGCGGAGACCCCGCAGGACGCCGCACCCGGCGGCCCGCCCGGCGGCCCGCCCGGCGGCCCGCCCCACCCCGCCGCCTCCGCCCGCTACCGCGAGGCCCTCGCCCACGCGACCGTCGCCGTGGGCAACCTCGACGAGTGCGAGATCGCGACCGGCGAGCGCGAACCGTACGCCGCCGCACGCGCCCTGCTGGCCGCCGGGGTCGAGCTGGCCGTCGTGAAGCAGGGGCCGGGAGGCGTCCTCGCGGTCAACCGCGACGGCACGGTGGCCGATGTCCCGCCGCTCCCGGTCGAGGTGGTCAACGGCCTCGGCGCCGGGGACGCGTTCGGCGGCGCGCTCTGCCACGGCCTGCTCGCCGGCTGGGACACCGCCCGCATCATGCGGTACGCCAACGCGGCGGGCGCCATCGTCGCCTCCAGACTCGCCTGCTCCTCCGCGATGCCGTTCCCGCACGAGGTCGAGGCGGCCCTCGCCGCAGGCTCCGTCACCGCGACGGACCCACACCCCGCGCCCGCCACTCCCGCGCCCACCGGATCCGGAGCGGCGTCATGACCGCCCCGGCCGCTTCGGTCTCCGACCTCGTCCACCTGCGCGTGCACCACCCGGAAGCCGTCGCGGAGGCCGCCGCGCGGCGGCGCAGGCGGCCGCTGGTCGGCAGCGGCGGGCGGCTGATGGTCATCGCCGCCGACCATCCGGCCCGTGGCTCGCTCGCCGTCGGGGAGCGGGAACTCGCCATGGCCAACCGGTTCGAACTGCTGGACCGGCTCTGCCTGGCGCTCTCCAGACCCGGCGTCGACGGAGTCCTCGCCACCGCCGACATCCTCGACGACCTGCTGCTCCTGGGCGCGCTGGAGGACAAGGTCGTCATCGGCTCGATGAACCGGGGCGGCCTGGCCGGCGCCGCCTTCGAGCTGGACGACCGGTTCACCGGGCACCGCCCGGAGGACCTCGCCCGGCTCGGCTTCGACGCGGGCAAGCTGCTGCTGCGGATCGACTACGACGACCCCGGCTCCCTCGACACGATGCACACCACCGCCCGAGCGATCGACGCCATGGTCGCGTACCGGCTGCCGGTCTTCGTCGAACCGTTCCTCTGCCGCCGCACCGGCGGCAAGGTCCGCAACGACCTGAGCGCCGCCGCGGTGAGCACCTCCATCGCGATCGCCTCCGGGCTCGCCGGCACCTCCGCGTACACCTGGCTCAAGGTCCCGGTCACCGAGAAGCCCGAGGACATGGCGCGGGTCATGGAGAGCTCCACACTGCCCGCTGTGCTGCTCGGCGGCGAGGTGGGCGAGGACCAGGACGGCGCGTACGAGAGGTGGCGCACCGCGCTGCGGCTGCCGACCGTCCGGGGCCTTGTGGTGGGGCGGTCGCTGCTCTACCCGTCGGACGGGGACGTGGGCGCCGCGGTCGACACGGCCGTATCGCTGCTCGAACCGGGCGCGACGGGCAGGGAAGGAACATGAGGATGCATCGAGAACCGCGCGAACGACCGTACGAAGGACCGCACGGAGAACCGAGGTACCACCTGCCGGCCGGGAGCGCGGCGCGCGGACCCTACGCCCTCGACATCAGCCCTGAGCAGGCCGGCTGGGAGCGGTCGAGCCTGCGTGTGGTGGAGCTCGAACCGGGAGGTGTTCACACACTTGTCACCGGAGAGAGCGAGTGGATCGTGCTGCCGTTGACGGGTGCCTGTACGGTGCACGTCTCAGATGAGATCTTTGAACTGCTGGGCCGGAAAAGCGTGTTCAGCGGGGTATCCGACTTCGCGTACGTACCGCGTGACGCCCACGCACAGATCGCCTCCGGCGCAGGGGGCCGCTTCGCCCTGGCAGGAGCGAAGTGCGAGCGACGACTCCCCGCTCGCTACGGTCCCGCGCCGGAGGTACCCGTCGAGCTGCGCGGCTCCGGCACCTGCTCCCGGCAGGTCAACAACTTCGCCGCCGCCGACACCTTCGACTGCGACCGGCTGATCGCGGTCGAGGTCCTCACCCCGGGCGGCAACTGGTCCTCCTACCCGCCGCACAAGCACGACGAGGACCGCCCCGGCGAGGAGTGCGTGCTCGAAGAGATCTACTACTTCGAGGTGGCGGACGACGGCCTCGGCTACCACCGGGTCTCCCCGTCCCGCCCCGGCGGTACGGACGTACTGGCCGAGGTCCGCAGCGGCGACGCGGTCCTGATCCCGGACGGCTGGCACGGCCCGTCCATCGCCGCGCCCGGCCGCACGCTGTACTACCTCAACGTGATGGCGGGCCCCGGCGACGAGCGGCAGTGGCTGATCCGCGACCACCCCGAGCACGGCTGGATCCGCGACACCTGGCCGTCCGAGTCCATGGACCCCAGGCTCCCGTTCTACGGACCGGAGGATCACGCATGAGTTCCCGTCGCCTCACCACCGCCCAGGCGCTGGTGGACTTCCTCGCCGCGCAGTACACCGAACGCGACGGCGTGCACCACCGGCTGATCGGCGCCACCTGGGGCATCTTCGGCCACGGCAACGTCGCCGGCGTCGGCCAGGCGCTCCTGGAGGCCGGGGACGCCATGCCCTACCTCCAGGGCCGCAACGAGCAGGCCATGGTGCACGCCGCCGTCGGATACGCCCGCCGGTCCGGCCGGCTCTCCGCGCACGCCGTCACCACCTCCATCGGTCCGGGCGCCACCAATCTCGTCACCGGGGCGGCCCTGGCCACCATCAACCACCTCCCGGTCCTGCTGCTGCCCGGCGACACCTTCGCGACCCGCCCCGCGGAGCCCGTGCTCCAGCAGCTGGAGGTCCCGGGCCAGGGCGACATCTCGGTCAACGACTGCCTGCGCCCCGTCTCCCGCTACTTCGACCGGATCAACCGCCCCGAGGCGCTGATCCCGGCCGCGCTCCGGGCCGTGCGGGTCCTCACAGACCCGGCGGAGACCGGTGCCGTCACCCTCGCACTGCCGCAGGACGTCCAGGCCGAGGCGTACGACTGGCCGGAGGAGTTCTTCGCGACCCGCGTCTGGCACGTACGCAGACCGGCCCCAGACCCGCAGGAGCTCGACCGGGCGGCAGCGGCGGTGCGCGCCGCCCGACGGCCACTGGTCGTGGCGGGCGGCGGGGTCCACCACAGCGCCGCGGAGGAGGCCCTTGCCGCGTTCGCCGCCGCCACCGCGATCCCCGTCGCCACCACCCAGGCGGGCAAGGGCTCCCTGCGCCACGACCACCCCGCGGACGTCGGCGGCATCGGCCACACCGGCACCGCGACCGCCGACGAACTGGCGCGCAGCGCCGACCTGGTGATCGGGGTCGGCACCCGCTACTCCGACTTCACCACCGCGTCCGCCACCCTCTTCGCCGACCCGGACGTCCGCTTCCTCAACCTCAACATCACCGGCTTCGACGCCCACAAGCTCGGCGCGCTCCCGCTCGTGGCCGACGCCCGCACCGCACTCGAAGCCCTGACCGAGGCCCTGGCGGGCGAACACCGCGCGGACCCCGCGTACGAGAGCGAGTACACCGGAGCCAAGGCCGCCTGGGAGAAGCGCGTCGACGCCGCCTACGCCACCCCGGACCCGGCCGCCCGCCCCACCCAGGCCCAGGTCCTCGGCCTCCTGGACGAACTGGTCACCGACGACGACATCCTGATCAACGCGGCCGGTTCGCTCCCCGGTGACCTGCACAAACTCTGGCGGACCCGGTCACCGCACCAGTACCACGTCGAGTACGGCTACTCCTGCATGGGATACGAGATCCCCGCGGCGATCGGCGTCCAGCTGGCCGCCCCCGGCTCCCCGGTCTGGGCGCTCGTCGGTGACGGCACGTACCTGATGAACCCCACCGAGATCGTCACCGCCGTCCAGCAGAGCCTGCCCGTCAAACTGGTCGTCCTGCAGAACCACGGGTACGCGTCGATCGGCGGCCTCTCCGAGTCCGTCGGCGCCGAACGCTTCGGCACGGCCTACCGCCACCGCGCCGCCGACGGCGGCTTCACCGGACCGCCGCTCCCCGTCGATCTCGCGGCGAACGCTGCCTCGCTCGGGATGCGGGTGCTGCGGGCCGGCACCGTCCGTGAACTGCGGGAAGCCCTCGCGGTGGCGCGGGCGGAGGACCGTCCCACTTGTGTCTACGTCGAGACCGAAACGGCAGACACAGTGTCGGGGCCCCCTCCGGCACAGGCGTGGTGGGATGTTCCCGTGGCCGAGACGGCCACTCGCCCGTCGGCGGCAAGAGCCCGGGAAGAGTACGAACGTCACGTCACCGACCGACGCAGCCACCTCTGAAGGAGTCACGAATGAAGACCGTCAACCACTGGATCGGTGGCAAGACCGTCGAGGGCGCGTCGGGCAACTACGGCCCGGTCACCGACCCGGCCACCGGAGCCGTCACCACCCAGGTCGCGCTGGCCTCCCCGGACGAGGTCGACGCCGCGGTGGCCGCCGCGAAGGACGCGTACGCGACGTGGGGCACCTCCTCGCTGTCCGCCCGCACCGCGATCCTGTTCCGCTACCGCGCGCTGCTGGACGCCCACCGGGACGAGATCGCCGCGCTGATCACCGCCGAGCACGGCAAGGTGCACTCCGACGCGCTGGGCGAGGTGGCCCGCGGACTGGAGATCGTCGAGCTGGCCTGCGGCATCACCACGCAGCTCAAGGGCGAGCTGTCGACGCAGGTGTCCACCCGGGTCGACGTCTCCTCGATCCGCCAGTCGATCGGTGTCGTCGCCGGCATCACCCCGTTCAACTTCCCGGCCATGGTGCCGATGTGGATGTTCCCGCTCGCCATCGCCTGCGGCAACACGTTCGTCCTCAAGCCCAGCGAGAAGGACCCCTCGGCCGCCAATCTCCTCGCCGAGCTGGTCTCCGAGGCCGGTCTGCCGGACGGCGTCCTGAACGTCCTGCACGGTGACAAGGTCGCCGTCGACGGCCTGCTGAACCACCCGGACGTCTCCGTCGTCTCGTTCGTCGGGTCCACCCCGATCGCCCGCTACATCCACGCCACGGCCTCCGCCAACGGCAAGCGCGTCCAGGCGCTCGGCGGTGCGAAGAACCACATGCTGGTCCTGCCCGACGCGGACCTCGACGCCGCCGCCGACGCCGCCGTCTCCGCCGCGTACGGCTCGGCCGGTGAGCGCTGCATGGCGATCTCCGCGGTCGTCGCCGTCGGCGCGGTCGCGGACGACCTCGTCGCCCGGATCAAGGACCGCGCCGAGAAGATCAAGATCGGCCCCGGCAACGACCCGGCGTCCGAGATGGGCCCGCTGATCACCGCCGCCCACCGCGACAAGGTCGCCTCCTACGTGACCGGCGCGGCCGCCCAGGGCGCCGACGTCGTCCTGGACGGCACCGGGCACACGGTCGAGGGCTTCGAGGACGGCCACTGGATCGGCCTCTCCCTCCTCGACAACGTCTCCACCGACTCGGACGCCTACCGGGACGAGATCTTCGGCCCGGTCCTGTGCGTGCTGCGCGTCGACACGTACGAGGAGGGCGTCGCGCTGATGAACGCCTCGCCGTACGGCAACGGCACCGCGATCTTCACCCGCGACGGCGGCGCCGCCCGCCGCTTCCAGCTGGAGATCGAGGCGGGCATGGTCGGCATCAACGTCCCGATCCCGGTCCCGGTGGGCTACCACTCCTTCGGCGGCTGGAAGGACTCGCTCTTCGGCGACCACCACATCTACGGCAACGACGGCGTGCACTTCTACACCCGGGGCAAGGTCACCACCACCCGCTGGCCGGACCCGGCCGACGCCCCGGCCGGCGTCGACCTGGGCTTCCCCAGCAACCACTGACCGCGCCCACCTGAACCGCAACCCGCACGCAACCGCAGGGCCGCTCCCCCGGGAGGCGGCCCTGCGGTGGTTCCTGAGCGGCCCTCAGCGCTCCGCGCCGGCCGCCTCCTCGATCATCCGCTCCATCGGAACGACCGCCGTCCGCCCCGAGACGACGAACGCGACCACCATCGCGGCGATCAGGACGACCTGGCCGCCCCACACCATCGTCTCGACCGGCACGGTGTACGCGCCCACGGCCCGCACCGCGCACTCGCCCAGCAGCGCCACACCCCACACCACGGAGAACCGCGCCTCCACCCGCCGGAACGCGTCGTCCGAGCCGGTGGAGAGCCGCTCCCAGGCAGCGGACCTGGCCGCCTCGCCCCGGGTCAGCCACGGCCGCAGCCCGGCCGACATCATCGGCCGCCCCCGCAGCGCGGACACCAGGACCACCAGACCGATCGTGCTGCTCACCCCGCTGTCCTTGAGCAGCATCAGCCGGGGGTCGCCCGCCACCAGGCTCAGCAGCAGCCCGACCGCGTTGACCGCCACCATCAGCGCCGCGAGGGCGTTGAGCCGCCGCTCCCGCGCCACGCCCCAGACCGTCCGCACCGCCGGCACCACACTGCTCCAGGCCAGCGCCCCGAACGTGCCCAGGCCCGCGGCCTTCAGCACGTAGTACGAGACGAGCGGCACCGCCACGTCCACGAGCAGCGGCGCCAGGCTCTCCAGCATCGCCTTGCGCGGCGAGAACGCGACAGCGCCCTCGCGGCCTCCGCTCCGATACGTACAGACTGGCTTCCGGGCCCGGGTGCGCGGCAGAGCCGGGTGTCCTGACCTCCGTATGACGAATGTCAGTGTCCGTGGATGACACGGACGCGGGAACACGGTCCGGCGCCGCTCCCGGCCACCGGAAAACCCGTTCGCCCCGCTCGCACCGCCGTGTTGGGATGTCCGGATGACCCGACCGGCCGAACCGACCCCGCGGCAGCACGAGATACGCGCGCTCCACACCGGGACCACCCTCACCGTCTACCAGGCGTACGCCCCGTCCCTCGGCCTCCCCGCCGCCCGCGACGGCCGCTTCCCGCCGGCCTGGAAGCGCGATCGCATGACGTGGATCAAGCCCAGCTTCCTGTGGATGATGTACCGCTGCGGTTGGGCCCTGAAGGAGGGTCAGGAGACCGTACTCGCCGTCGAGATCACCCGCGAGGGCTTCGACTGGGCGCTCGCGAACGCCGAACTCTCGCACTACGAACCGGGCGTGCACCCCGACCACGCGAGCTGGCAGCGCGCCCTGCGCAGCGCCCCGGCACGCGTCCAGTGGGACCCGGAGCGCGATCTGCACCTGAACCGGCTCCCGTACCGCTCCCTCCAACTCGGTCTCTCGGGTGAGGCGGCGCGGCGTTACGCGGACGAGTGGACGGTGTCCGTCCGCGATGTGACCCCGCTGGCCCGTCGGATCCATGAGCTGGTCCGGGAGGGTGCGGACGAGGAGGCGGCCCGGCTGCTGCCGGGGGAGACGCCGTACACCGCTGCCGGGCGGGTGCCCCGGCTACGGTGACAGCTCGGAGCCAGTCCATCCACTGATCTCGATGTGAACGGGGGCAGACAGTGCGCAACGCCGTTGTGACGCCCGAAGGCGACCGGATTCGCTGGGTCGAGCTGCCGGGGCGGGAACCGGCCCGCGTCTATGTGCACGGGCTGGGGGCCAGTTCCCCCGCCTACTTCACGGAGACCGCCGTCCATCCGCTGCTGGCCGGCCGACGTTCCCTGCTGATCGACCTGCTGGGCCACGGCATCAGCGACCGGCCGACCGGCTTCGGCTACACGCTGGAAGCACACGCGGACGCGCTTGCCGAGGCGCTGACAGCCGCAGGTGTCACCGGGACGGAGCTGGTCGCGCACAGCATGGGCGGCTCCGTGGCCATCGTCCTGGCCGTCCGGCACCCCCGGCTGGTCTCCCGGCTGGTCCTGGTCGACGCCAATCTCGACCCGGCCCCGCCCGCCCGCCTCTCCGGAGGCAGCGCTGACATCGCCTCCTACTCCGAGCAGGAGTTCCTGGCGGGCGGTTGGGAGGAGATCCGCGACCGGGCCGGTGCCCACTGGTGGTCCACGATGCGGCTGGCCGGCCGCGAGGCCCTGTACCGCAGCGCGGTGCACCTCGCCCAGGGCACGGTCCCCACGATGCGTGAGCTCCTGGTGGGGCTGAGGATTCCCCGCACCTTCCTGCTGCCGGAGGGCGACCGGCTCCCGGGCGCCGACGCCCTCACCGCTGCCGGGGTGTCCGTGGTCGCGATCCCGGACTGCGGACACAACATCATGCTCGACAACCCGGAGGCCTTCGCGAGCGCCACCGCAGAGGCGCTCACGGAGCGGGGCCGGGTCTGACCGGTACGGGCGCGCGTCACGCCCGTACCGCGAGCGCAGTACGCCGGGCAACGCCGTACGCCCTGAGGAGGCCGGGTACCTCCCCCTGGCGGCTGCCCGGACGCCGTGGCGGCCCGCATAGGCTCGACGCATGGAGATCCCTCACGCCCGTACGTACCGGTGGCGACGCCTGCTGCCCCGTGCCCGAGGCCGGTGGGCGGCCGGCATCGCCGCGTTCGTCGTGCTGGCCGGTGCGGGCACCTGGACCGCCGTGGCCGACGACAGCGCGCCCGCCGTGCACCGCCAGGACCGGATGATGCGCATCGACGGGGTGTCCATCGATACCTCGTACTTCACCACCGGAGGCTCGGAGCGCAGGCCCGCCGTGCTCATCGGCCACGGCTTCGGCCGCTCCAAGGACAACTCCCGGTCCCAGGCGCAGCAACTGGCCCGCGACGGGTACGCCGTGCTGACCTGGTCCGCCCGGGGCTTCGGCAAGTCCGGCGGGAAGACCTCCCTCAACGCACCCGGCGCAGAGGTGAAGGACGTCTCCCGGCTGATCGACTGGCTGGCCCGACAGCCCGAAGTACGGCTCGACGCCCCGGGCGACCCCAGGGTCGGGGTCACGGGCGCCTCCTACGGCGGGGCGATCTCACTGCTGGCCGCCGGGTACGACCGGCGGGTCGACGCCATCGCCCCGGAGATGACGTACTGGAACCTCGCGGACGCGCTGTTCCCCGACGGGGTGTTCAAGAAGCTCTGGGCCGGGATCTTCCTGACCACCGGCGGCGGCTGCGACAACCTGGAGAAGCAGCTCTGCGCGATGTACCAGCGGGTCGCCGTCAGCGGGAAGCCGGACGCCGCCGCCCGCGCGACGCTCACCGAGCGGTCACCGAGCGCCGTGGCCGACCGCATCAAGGTGCCCGCGCTGATCATGCAGGGACAGGCCGACTCGCTCTTCCCGCTCGGCGAGGCCGACGCCATGGCCAAGGCCATCAAGGCCAACGGCGCGCCCGTCTCAGTCGACTGGGTCGCCGGCGGACACGACGGCGGCGACAAGGAGGCCCACCGGGTACGGCAACGGGTCACCAGCTGGTTCGACCGCTACCTCAAGGACGACAAGGGCACCGACACCGGACCGGCGTTCCGCGTCACCCGGACCGGAGGCATCGACTCCACCGACGGCGCCGCCCTCACCCGGGGCGCGAGCGGCGATACCTACCCCGGACTGCACAGCGGCGGCGAACCGGTCGAACTGCGCGGCGGCACCCAGACGTTCAACAACCCCGCCGGAGCCGGCCCGCCCGCCATCTCCGCCGTTCCCGGCCTCGGCGGCGGCCTCGCCCAGCTGTCCAACTTCGGCGGCGGGCTCTCCGTCGACCTCCCCGGACAGAACGCCCGCTTCGAATCCGCCCCGCTGAATACCGCGCGCCGCTTCACCGGCTCACCGACCGTCCGCGTGAACGTGAAGGCGGGCAAGGGCGACGCGGTGCTGTTCGGCAAGGTGTACGACGTATCGCCGGACGGCAAGCAGCAGGCGCTGCCCTCCCAGCTCGTCACCCCCTACCGGATCACCCCGGACCAGCAGGGCAAGCCCCTCACGCTGGACCTGCCCGCCGTGGACCACGAATTCGACTCCGGACACCGGCTGCGGCTCGTCCTGGCCGCCACCGACCTCGGCTACGCCTCCCCGACCGCGCCGACCACGTACACCGTCTCCCTCGACAGCCCGCTCACCATCCCCACCGTGCCCGGCCTCACGACCGCCTCCGCCGGGCTGCCCCGGTGGACCTGGGCGCTCCCGGCCGCCGCCGTACTGATCGCCGCCGCCCTGCTGCTCACCACGCGGCGCCGGACCACCACCCCCGCCCCGGACCCCGAGCTCACCGACGTACCGCTCCAGATCACCGGCCTGTCGAAGAAGTACGCCAAATCCGCCGACCGGTACGCCGTCCGCGAGCTGTCCTTCCGCGTCGAGAAGGGCCAGGTGCTCGGGCTCCTCGGCCCCAACGGCGCGGGCAAGACCACCACGCTGCGCATGCTGATGGGGCTCATCACCCCCGACGACGGAGAGATCCGGGTCTTCGGGCGGGCCATCCGGCCCGGAGCGCCCGTCCTGTCCCGGGTCGGAGCCTTCGTCGAGGGGGCCGGATTCCTGCCGCACCTGTCCGGGCGCGCCAACCTGGAGCTGTACTGGCAGGCCACCGGGCGCCCCGCCGCCGACTCCCGCATCGAAGAGGCCCTGGAGATCGCCGGGCTCGGTGACGCGCTGGCCCGCGCGGTCCGCACGTACTCGCAGGGCATGCGGCAGCGGCTCGCCATCGCCCAGGCCATGCTGGGCATGCCGGACCTCCTCATCCTCGACGAGCCGACCAACGGCCTCGACCCGCCCCAGATCCGCGAGATGCGGGACGTGATGATCCGGTACGCGGCCGGCGGCCGGACCGTCATCGTCTCCAGCCACCTCCTCTCCGAGGTCGAACAGTCCTGCACCCACCTGGTGGTCATGGACCGGGGCCGGCTCGTCCAGGCCGGCCCGGTCGCGGAGATCACCGGCTCCGGCGACATGCTGCTCGTCAGCACGGCGGACCGGCTCACCGAACCCCTGGTGGAGAAGATCGCCGCACTCCCGGGCCTCGCCTCCGCCGTCCGCACGGACGACGGACACGGGCTCCTGGTCCGGCTCGACGGGGCGACGTCCTCGCAGCTGATCGCGGAACTGGTCCGCCTGGACGTCCCGTTGACCGGCGTCGGACCGCACCGCCGCCTGGAGGACGCGTTCCTCACCCTGATCTCCGGAGGCTCCGCATGAGTACCGCAGCCGAAGTCACCGAAGCACCGGAAGCGCCCGGTTACCGCGCCCGGCACACCCTCCCGCTGCGGGTGGAGGCCGCCCGGCAGCTGCGCAGGCGGCGCACCCTGCTGATGGGCGGAGTGCTGGCCGCCCTGCCGTTCATCCTGATCATCGCGTTCGCGATCGGCGGTACCCCGGACGGCGGGCCCGGCGGCGGCAGCCGGCTCACCTTGATGGACACCGCGACCCAGTCCGCCGCGAACTTCGCCGCGACCGCTCTGTTCGTCTCGGCCGGCTTCCTGCTCGTGGTCCCGGTCGCGCTGTTCTGTGGCGACACCGTCGCCTCGGAGGCCAGCTGGTCCTCGCTGCGCTACCTGCTGGCGGCGCCCGTGCCCAGGGCCCGGCTGCTGTGGAGCAAGCTCGTCGTGGCGCTCGGCTTCAGCCTGGCCGCGATGGTGCTGCTGCCGCTCGTCGCGCTGGCCGCCGGAGCCGCCGCGTACGGCTGGGGGCCGCTCGAACTGCCCACCGGGGGCGCGCTCGCGACCGGGGACACCGTGCCCAGGCTCGCGCTCGTCGTCGCGTTCATCTTCGTCTCCCAACTCGTCACCGCCGGGCTGGCGTTCTGGCTGTCGACCAGGACGGACGCCCCGCTGGGCGCGGTCGGCGGCGCGGTCGGGCTGACCATCGTCGGCAACGTCCTGGACGCCGTCACCGCGCTCGGCTCCTGGCGTGACTTCCTGCCCGCGCACTGGCAGTTCGCCTGGGCGGACGCACTCCAGCCCGAGCTGGAGTGGGGCGGCATGGTGAAGGGCGCCTCGGTCTCGGTGGCGTACGCGCTGGTCCTGTTCGCGCTCGCCTTCCGGGGGTTCAGCCGCAAGGACATCGTGTCCTGAACCCCGCCGGGGCGACACCGCGGCGGACGCGGGTGGGGGACGGGTCGGCGGGGGCCGGTCCGCCCCCCACCCAGGGCCGGTCCGGTCCCGGCCCCGGCAGCGGACCTTCGGTCGCACGGGCATGCGAATTCAGGCTGTGCGGCCGGGGCCGCTGCGCCATGATGAGCCATGGCCTCCTTGTTCCTCGCCCTCGCCGTGACCACGACCGGCCTGTACGCGGGATTCCCGCTGACGTTCCTGGTCGTCGTCATGCCCGGCCTCGCGGCCCTGCCGGACGACGGATTCACGGCCGCGATGCGCCGGATCAACGAGAAGGTCCCCGGACCCGGGTTTCTGATCGTCTTCCTCGGCGTGATCGTCTTTCCCGCCGTCACGCTCGTCGCCGGGACCCACGACTGGGAATGGCCGCTGGTGGCCGGGGCGCTGGCCTGCTCCGTCGTCTCCCATGTGGTCACGATCGCGGGCAACATCCCGCTCAACAAGGCGCTCGCCGCAGCGGAACCGGTCTCCGAACCGGTGTCCGCGCCCGCCTCGGTGCCGGTACCGGCCGCAGCGGCACCGGGCGAGGTCGGCGCGAAGGCCGACAGCGTGGCCCGTACCGCGTTCGAGGCTCGCTGGAACATCCTTCACCAGGTCCGGACCGCGCTCTCGCTCGCCGCGTTCATCCTGCTGATCATTGCCGCCAACTAGTGTTCCGAAGCCGGCTGCCCAGAAGATCGAGTGCCTGGCGTTCGGGTGAGTCGGGCTCGGGTGAGTAGACGGTGATACGGAGCCCGGGGTCAGCGGGCAGGTCGAGGGCTTCGTAGGGCAGGGCCAGGTCCCCGACGAGCGGGTGGTGGAGTCGCTTCACGCCGGAGTGGTGGAACCTCACGTCGTGCCGAGCCCAACGCCGGGCGAACTCGCCGCTCTTCGTGGAGAGCTCGCCGATCAGGTCCATCAGGCCCTTGTCCTGCGGCGAGCGGCCGGTCTCGGTGCGCAGCAGGGCGACCGAGTCGTTGGCGGCCTTCTCCCGATCGGGCCAGAAATCGGCAGAACCAGGATCGAGGAACAGGAACCGCGCGGTGTTGACCGGACCACGTTGCGCGAACAGCGGAGAATCGTAGACCGGGGCATACAGAGCCTGGCCGAGAGGGTTGGCGGCGAGGATGTCGAACCGCCCGTTGCGGATGTAGGCCGGCTGGTCGGTCATCGCGTCGAGCACCCGCAGCACCACCGGTCGGATCCGCCCCGTCGCAGTGGGCGGCCGGCGCTCCGACGCGGTGGCGCGGGCCAGGTCGTAGAGGTGGGCCCGCTCGGCACCGTCGAGCTGAAGTGCGTGGCACAAGGAGTCCAGTACCGAGTCCGAGGCGCCCCGCAAGTTCCCGCGCTCAAGACGGATGTAGTAGTCGACGCTCATCCCGGCCAGCAGTGCCACCTCCTCCCGGCGCAACCCGGTCACACGTCGATTGCCACCGAAGACGGGCAGCCCTGCCCGCTGGGGGGTGAGCCGGGCGCGACGGGTGCTGAGGAACTCCCGCACCTCGTCGGCCTGCTCATGCCTCTTGCTGTCGGTCACTTCACCCACCGTAGGTCGTGCGGCGGTGTGCTGGGAGGTACTGCCGTTACCCGGAAGAGCAGTGACTCCCACCCGCGCACGAATACGGGTTCCATGCGGTGACACGGCAGGCCGGAGCACCCTCACACCGAGATGCTGAACACCCCGGCGCACCATCCCGTACGACCGACCAGTAAGGCGTCAAGTGCTAGACAACCAATTCACAACGCACGAAGAACTCTTCGATCTGAGCGGAAAGCGCGCGCTCGTCACCGGTGGCACCAGAGGCATCGGGATGATGATCGCGCGTGGCCTTCTCCACGCGGGCGCCCGCGTGGTCATCAGCTCACGCAACGCGGAAGCGTGCGCTCAGGCGCAGGAACGGCTGTCCGAATTCGGTGAAGTGCAGGCCATCCCCGCCGACCTGTCCCGCCACGACGAGTGCCGGCGGCTGTCCGGCCTCGTCGCCGCCGACTCGGAACGTCTCGACATCCTCGTCAACAACGCGGGCGCGATGTGGGACGAGCCGCTGGAGACGTTCCCGGACGCGGCCTGGGACACGGTCGTCGACCTCAACCTGAAGTCGCCGTTCTGGCTGGTCCAGGCGCTGCTGCCCGCACTTCGCAGGGCGGGCACCGCCGACGATCCCGCACGGATCATCAACATCGGCAGCATCGCCGCCATCCACATCCCCCAGCGGCCCAACTACTCGTACTCCAGCAGCAAGGCCGCACTGCATCAACTCACCAGAGTGCTCGCCAAGGAGCTGGGACCGCAGCACGTCAGCGTGAACGCCGTGGCGCCGGGGCCGTTTCCGTCGACGATGATGGCGGCGACCCTCGATGAGCTCGGCGAGGCGATCGCGGCGTCGGCCCCACTGCGCCGGATCGGCCGCGACGACGACATGGCAGGTGTCGCCGTGTTCCTCGCCGGCCGGGCAGGCGCCTACCTCACGGGCGCCGTGATCCCCGTCGACGGCGGCATCGCCACAACCGCGTAGGACAGACTCGGTGTCATGGATTTCGCAGGCCGCGATTCCGGCAGCCGACCGGCGATCGAGGAGATCATCCGCCGGACTCCGGGGGCGCCCAGCCAGGGCCCGGACGCTCGGCGAGCCGCTGGGTGTAGCCGTACATCCCGTGTACGCCGGTGAAGGCACCGACCAGGGCCAGGCACGAGGACAACGCGTCCGGTCCCACGCCGCGTTCGGCCAGGACCAGAGCGAGGAGGGTCGCCGCGGCCATGGCCAGCGCGTACCCGTGCACGTCGGGGCGGTACAGGGAGGCGCGCGGAGCACGGCGCACGCTTCGGGGTGCCGTGGGGTGGGAGTGCTCCGGCGCGTACGCCGCTTCCGCGACATGGCGGTCGGTGGCCCCCCCCAGACCACGTAGCCGTCATCGGTGACCAGCGCGGCGCCCATCTGCTCCACCGGATCGCCCCAGGAGCCACCGGCCGCCGCCCAGCACAGCCAGCCCTCCCGGCCCTCCAGGACAGCGGCCGACTCCAGGTCCAGCCACGGGAAGTACGCGCTTTCCTCCTGCGCGGTCCGCAGCGCGATCTGCCGGTCCTCCGCCACCACCATCAGCCGCCGCGACGCACTCCAGCGTCCGTCGCCCTCACCGACCCACACGGCCGGCCCCACCCGCACCCGGCGGGCCGCGACCTCCCCGGCGGCGGCGTCGCGGTGCCGGTGACGCGGCACCACCAGGTCGCCCGTCTCAGCCGCACGGGCTTGTGTCTGTGTGCCACCGTTCCCCCTTCGGGCCTCTCGGCCCGGTGACGCGTGCCGCGGCGCTCCCGTAGTCAATTCGCCCGGATCCTAAGCCGGTTTGAGACATGGGCGAACAAGGCTCTGAAGGGTGAATGTACGGACATCGGTGACGGGGTTTGTCCGGACGGACAGTGGGCCCGGACCCCCTGGGGAGTCCGGGCCCACGGCACCTGGCTCACGCCAGGTGGAAGACCTCGACGAGGGGCACCATCGCGTCGTCCGCCGCTTCCGGCTGCTCGAAGAAGTCCGCCATGTCCCGCTGCCACCGCTCGTTCACCTCGGTGGCGGCCATGGCCTCGCGCGCCGCGTCGAAGTCCTCCGTCTCCAGATAGCCGACGAGCAGCCCGTCCTCGCGCAGGAAGAGCGAGTAGTTGTGCCAGCCCGCCTCCGACAGCGCGGCGAGCATGTCGGGCCAGACCGAGGCGTGGCGCTCGCGGTACGCGGCGATCCGGTCCTCGCGTACGTTCAGCAGGAAGCAGACACGCTGCATGAGAAGGCCTCCCCGTGCCGGTTGAGCGGCCGCTCAGAAGTCGAACTTGTCGATGTTCTTCTTGTCGAAGACGGTCGGCTTGCCGAGGATGACCTCGCCGTCCTTGCCGATCGTGTACTCACCGAGCTTGCCCGCCTTGAACTTCTCGCCCTCCGCGCCGGTGATCTGACCCGACGCCAGTGCCGCGGCGGCGTACGAACCGAGGTACCCGAGCTCCTCCGGGTTCCACAGCGAGAACTGCTCGACGGTGTCGTCCTTGACGTACTTGCGCATCTGGTTCGGCGTGCCCAGGCCGTTCAGCACGACCTTGCCCTTGTACGAGGAGTCGCTCAGGTAGCGGGCGGCGGCCGCGATACCGACCGTGGTGGGCGAGATGATGCCCTTCAGGTCGGGGTAGGCCTGCATCAGGCCCTGGGTCTGCTGAAACGACTTCTGGTCCGCGTCGTCCCCGTACGCCACCTTCACCAGCTTCATGTCCTTGTACTTGGGCAGCTTCAGCTCGTCCTTCATGAACTCGATCCAGGTGTTCTGGTTGGTCGCGTTCTGGGTGGCCGAGAGGATCGCGATCTTGCCCTTGTAGCCGATCTGCTCACCGAGGTGCTGTACCAGGCTGCGGCCGATCTCCTCGGAGCTCGCCTGGTTGATGAAGAGCTGGCGGCAGTCCTTCGCCGTGTCGGAGTCGTACGCCACGACCTTGATGTTCTTCTTCATGGCCTGCTTCAGCGGGCCGCACACCGCGTTCGGGTCGTTGGCGGCGACCAGGATCGCGTCCTGGCGCTGCTGGATCAGCGTGTTGATGTAGCTGACCTGGGAGGAGGCGTTGGCGTCGGAAGGGCCGACCTCCTTGCCCGTGCCGCCGTACTCCTTGGCCGCCTCGATCCCCGCGTCGTCGACGATCTTCTCGTACGGGTTGTTGATCTGCTTGGGCAGGAAGGCGAGCTTCAGCCCCTTCTTCAGCGCCGCGCCGGGATCGGCCTTCGCCGTGGCCCCGGTCTTCGTGGACTCCTTGTCGGAACTGTCCTTCGTGGTGCCGGAACAGGCGCTGAGGGCGAGGGCGAGCGAGAGCGCGCCCGTGGCGATGGCGACGGCGCGACGACCGGAGGCGGTGCGGAGCATCATGGCGGCGGTGTGCCTTTCGAGGAGGGTGGGACGGGAAGGGTTACGGGCGGAGGCCGGCGGCGCGCCGGTGGCGTCGTTCGACCACGGCCGCGATGACGCGTGGGGTGAGGACGGACGCCACGAGCAGCAGACCGGTCACGATGACCTGCACCTCGTTGGCGATGTCGTTGAGGGTCAGCAGGTTCTTCAGGACGCCGATGAGCAGCACCCCGGCGACCGCGCCGAACAGCGTGCCCTTTCCGCCGTCGAAGTCGATGCCGCCGAGCAGCACGGAAGCGATCACGAGCATCTCGAAGCCGAGCCCGTTGTCGGCGCGGGCACTTCCGTAGCGGAGGGTGAAGACGATCCCCGCGAAGGCGGAGAACAGCCCGGTGACGACGAACAGCAGCAGCTTGATCCGCTTGACCCGGATGCCCGCGAAGTACGCGGCCTCCTCCTGCGCCCCGATCGCGAACAGCGAACGCCCCAGGCCGGTCGCGTGCAGCACGATCGCGGTGACCACGGCGAGCACGATGAACAGCAGGACGGGATACGTGAGGAAGGTGCCGGGCACCGTGGTGGTGTCGACGGCCCAGTCCGCGTACGTCTGCGGGAAGTCCGTCACCGCGTCGCTGCCGAGCGCCACGGAGGCCAGCCCCCGGTAGAGCGCGAGCGTGCCGATCGTGACGGCCAGCGAGGGCAGCCCCACCTTGGTGACGAGCCAGCCGTTGAGCAGCCCTCCGGCGACGCCCACCAGCAGCACCACCGGCACGATCGTCTCGAACGCCCAGCCCGCGTTCCACAGCGCACCGGTCAGCGCGCTGCCCAGGCCGAGCATCGAGGCGACCGACAGGTCGACCTGTCCGGCGACCACCAGAAGGGTCATCGGCAGCGCGATGAGGGCGACCTCGACGATGTCGTTGAACGCGAACGCGAGGTTCTCGCCGGAGCCGAAGCCGTCGGTGGTGGAGAGCCCCGCGACGACCACCGCCACCAGCAGTGCCCCGACCGCGGTGTCCCAGCGCAGCGCCAGTCCACGCAGCGAACCCTTCGTCGTGGCGGGACCCTTCGGGGCGGCGGGCACCGCCTTCTCGGTCTCAGGCGCCATTGCCATGCCGGGCGCTCCTCTTCCTCAGTGCGGCGGTCATCCGCAGGTTCACGATTCGGTCGACGCTGATGGCCAGGAGCAGCAGCGCGCCGGTGATGGCGCCCTGCCAGAACGAGTCGACCTTCAGGACCACCAGCACGCTGCCGATGGTGGTGAGCAGCAGGGCGCCCAGCGCGGCGCCCCAGACCGTGCCCGTGCCGCCGGTGATGGCGACGCCGCCGACGACGACGGCGCTCACGACGGTCAGCTCCCAGCCGTGCGCGTTGTCCGCGACGACCGTGCCGAACCGGGCCAGCCACAGCGTTCCGGCGAAACCGGCGACGGCCCCCGAGAAGGCGTACGCGGCCAGGATCCGGCGCCGGATCGGCACCCCGGCGAGCACCGCGGCCTCCGGGCTCGACCCGATCGCGTACAGCTCGCGCCCCGAGCGGTAGCCGCGCAGGAAGTACGCGGTCGCCGCGAGCAGCACCACGGTGATCAGCGGCAGATACGGCACGCCCAGCAGGGATCCGCTGCCGAGGCCCAGGATCTGGTCGGGGACCTCGGCAGCGCCGATCTGGTCGCCCTGCGCCCACCAGTAGTCGACGCCCTGGATGATGTAGAGCATGCCGAGCGTCACGACGAGCGCCGGCACCTTGCCGAAGCTGACGAGCGCGCCGGAGACCAGCCCGCAGACCACCCCGATGGCGATGCCCAGCAGCATCACGGTGAGCACACCGTGGTCGGTACCGGCGACGAACTTGCCGCAGGCGAAGGCCGAGAGCCCGACGACGGAGCCGACAGACAGGTCGATGTTGCGGGTGATCACGACGGCCGACTGGCCGACCGCGAGCAGGACCAGGATCGATGAGTTGAGCAGCAGGTCCTTGATGCCCTGGTCGGACAGGAAGCGCGGGTTGGCCAGGTAGGTGCCGAGGATCAGCAGGAACAGCGCCCCGGCGATGGAGATCTCGCGGGCCCGGAAGACGGTGTCCACGAGCGAGGCCGCGCTGCGGGCCGGCGCCTCCGGTCCGCTGTCCGGCGGGCTTGCGACGGTGGTGGTCATGCCGCTTTCCTTTCACCGAGTCCGGTCGCCGCCGCCATGACGGTCTCCTCGGTGGCGTCCGCGCGCGGGAGTTCGGCGGCGAGCCGGCCCTCGTGCATGACGAGAACCCGGTCGGCCATGCCGATCACCTCGGGCAGATCGGAGGAGATCATCAGCACCGCGAGCCCGTCGGCGGCGAGTGCGGACAGCAGCCGGTGGACCTCGGCCTTGGTGCCGACGTCGATGCCTCGGGTCGGCTCGTCGACGATGAGTACGCAGGGTTCGGTCGCCAGCCACTTGGCCAGCACGACCTTCTGCTGGTTGCCGCCGGACAGGACTCCGGCGGAGTCGGCCAGCCGGTTGTACTTGAGCTGGAGGCGCAGCGCCCAGTCGGCGGCCCGGTCGTGCTCCAGGGCCCGGCTGACCAGCCCGCGGCGGCGGACCCTGCCGAGTCCGGTGAGGCCGATGTTGCGCTCGATCGACATCTCCATGACGAGCCCGCGCTGCCGGCGGTCCTCGGGGACGAGGGCGAGCCCGGCGGCCATCGCGGCGGTGGGCGAACCGGCGCGCAGCACCGTGCCGTTCACCCGTACCTCGCCCGCGTCGGCGCGGTCGACGCCGAAGACGGCCTGCGCCACCTCGGTGCGGCCGGCCCCGACGAGCCCGGCCAGTGCGACGATCTCGCCCCGGCGCACCTCGAACGACACGTCGTGGAAGACGCCCTCCCGGGTCAGGCGCCGCACGGAGAGGGCGACTTCCCCCACGGCGGCGTCCTGCTTCGGGTAGAGCTCGTCGAGGTCGCGGCCGACCATGAGCCGCACGAGCCCGTCCTGGGTGAGCCCGTCCAGCGGCTCCGTGGAGATCCACCGGCCGTCCCTGAGCGTGGTGACGCGCTGGCACAGCTCGAATATCTCGTCCAGCCGGTGCGAGATGAACAGCACGGCCGCACCCTCGGCGCGCAGCGCCCGTACGACCGAGAACAGCCGGGCGGTCTCGCTGCCGGTGAGCGCGGCGGTCGGCTCGTCCATGATCAGGACGCGGGCCTCGAAGGAGAGCGCCTTGGCGATCTCGACGATCTGCTGGTCGGCGATGGACAGCCCGCGGGCCGGCCGGTCGGGGTCCAGATCGACACCGAGCCTGCGCATCAGTCCCGCGGTCGTGCCGTGCACGGCTCTGCGGTCGATCCGGCCGAGGGAACGCCGGGGCTGGCGGCCCATGAAGATGTTCTCCGCGATCGACAGATCGGGGAAGAGTGTCGGCTCCTGGTAGATGACGGCGATACCGGCATCGCGGGCGGCGGCGGGGCCGTTGAAGACGACGGGCTTCCCGTCGAGCAGTACGACACCGTTGTCAGGGCGGTGCACCCCGGCGAGCGTCTTGATGAGGGTGGACTTTCCCGCGCCGTTCTCCCCGGCGAGTGCGTGCGCCTCACCGGGGAAGAGTTCGAGTGACACGTCTTGCAGGGCCCGTACGGCGCCGAAGGATTTGCGCACCTCCTTCAGCGCCAGCACCGGGGCCGGCTCCGGGGCCGAGTCCGGGCCCTTGGCGGACTTGTTCATGAGGGGCTCCTGAGCGGTGGACCGAACCGGCGGGAGGCCGTAAGGACCCACACGTCGTGAAAGGTTTCAACCGGGCTCCTCGGAAGCTAGACGGGGATCGCGGGCGTAGTCAATGGGTGGGCAGCGGTAATTTCCTGAGGTTGGAGGGAAGCGTGAAAGGGGATTGGCTGCCGGTGGCCCGCCTGGTCGCGGATGCATGGTGACGCTGCGGGGTGTCGATACCGGTGTGGATATCCACCACGGTGGTGAATCGATTCACATACGCAGTCGATGCCGGGCTGCCGCAGCGCGAACGCCGGTGCACGCGCGGGGTCTTGTGACGTACGGGATCGCGGGCCCCTGTACGGAGTACCGGATATGGGCGCCGGTGTCAGCGGGCGAGCCGGCCGAGCAGGGAACCGGCGGCCACGATGCCGACGGCGGCGGCGAAGGCCAGCACCCCGAAGTCCAGGCCGAGATGGGACGGCGTGCCGATGAGCAGGCCGCGCAGGGCGTCGACCTGGTAGCTCAGCGGGTTCACCTTGCTGACCGCCTGGAGCCAGCCGGGCATGAGGGCGACGGGATAGAGCGCGTTGGAGGCGAAGAACAGCGGCATCGTGATCGCCTGGCCGATGCCCATCAGCCGGTCACGGGTGAGTACGATCCCGGCGATCGTCATCGACAGGCACGAGAAGAACGCAGAGGCGAGCACGACGACCACGGCCACGCCGAGCAGATGCAGCGGGTTCCAGCTCATGCCGACGCCGAGCAGGGCGGCGATCACGATGACGACGACGGCCTGGATCACGGCCTTCACTCCGGCGGCGAACGCCTTGCCGGTCACCAGGGCCGACCGGGGGGTCGGCGTGACCATGAGTGTGGTGAGGACGCCGGAATCGCGCTCCCAGATGATCATGATGCCGTAGAAGATCGCGATGAACATGGCCGACTGGGCGATGATCCCGGGCGCGAGGAAGTCCAGATAGGGGACGCCGCCGGTGGGGATCGCGTGGATGCGGGAGAACGTCGTACCGAAGAGCAGCAGCCACAGCGCGGGCTGGACGGCACGGGTGTAGATATCCGTCCGGTCGTGCATCAGCTTCTGCAGTTCGACGGCGCACATCGCGCCGACCCGGGCCGGTACCACCCGCCAGCCGGTGCGCGGCGGTGGCGGGGCGAGCAGCAGGGCGAAGCGCGGATCGGGCTCAGCCGCGCCGGGTCGCGGTGCGGCGGGTACGGCGGACATCGTTGAACGCTCCCTTCTCCGCCTCGGACCCGGGGTCGTCCAGTCCGCTCCCGGAGTGGTACCGGAAGACGTCCTCCAGGGACGGCGGCGGGGTGGCGGGTTCGCCGGATTCCCGGCGGTGGGCGACCAGTTCGCCCTTCAACTCGACGGGGGTGCCGAGCGCGCGGAGCCTGCCGAGGTGCATCAGGGCGAGCCGGTCGCAGCGGCGGTCGGCCTCGTCCATGGAGTGTGTGGTCACCAGCACGGTCATCCCGGTGCCGGTCCGGATCTCGTTGATCCGGTCCCAGACGCTGTCCCGGGCGATCGGGTCCAGGCCGATCGTCGGCTCGTCCAGGATCAGCAGTCGGGGGGCGCTGACCAGGGCCTGGGCCAGTTCGAGGCGGCGCACCATGCCGCCGGAGTACGTGCCGGCGAGCCGCCCCGCGACATCACCGAGGCCGACGGCGTCCAGCGCCTGGGCGACCCGGGCCGCGCGCTCGCGGCGGGGCACGTCGTACACCCGGGCGAAGAGCTGGACGTTCTCCAGGCCGGTGAGCCCGGCGTCGGCCGACAACTGCTGCGGTACGTAGCCGAGCAGGCGTCGCACCGCCATCCGCTCCCGGGCGGCGTCATGGCCGAACACCTCGACGGCCCCGGCCGGGACGGGCAGCAGGGTGGTGATGGCGCGCATCGTGGTGGTCTTGCCCGCGCCGTTCGGCCCGAGGAGCCAGAACACCTCCCCGGGCCGGACCAGCAGGTCCAGCCCGTCGACCGCCTTCGAGCTGCCGAAACGGTAGGTCAGGCCGGTGCAGCGGACAGCGGGCGCGGTGTGTGTGGTCACGCGGTCTCATCCCCCTCACGCATGGACGCGGCGAGTCTGTGCAGGGCCGGGAGGGCGGCGGCGAGCGCCGCGCGGTCCTCGGCGTCGAGCCCGGCCAGGTGGTGGCGGAAGAGCGCCGCCCGGCGGGCGTGCCACTCACGCAGCCGCTCCACCCCGGCGGGCGTGAGGTACAGCAGCGCCGCGCGCCCGTCCCCTGGGTCCTTCTCCCGCCGCAGCAGCCCCTCCGCGGCCAGGTGGTTCACCAGTGTGCTCACCGAGTTGGCCGCCAGGGAGAGGCTCCGCGCGGCCGACGAGACGCGCACGCCGGGCTCGGTGACCACCAGTCGCAACAGCTCGGCGTGCGCCCCGCGCATCCGGGGAGCGGAAGAGCCGCTCCACAGTCTGCGCCGGGCGAGCCGCTGGATACGGGGCAGGAGTCCGGCGAGCTCGTCGGAGAGTTCGCTCGCCTTCACCGCTCCATTTTAGCTCTGCATACGAACTAATGTCAGCGGCTGCGACCCCGCTGTCATCGTTCGCGCCCCCGCCCGTACGCTGAATCAGCGCCCGCCGGCCGCGCGCCCAGGCCCGCGCCCAGACCTGTACCGGGTCTCGCGAACAGCCTTACGCCGTCACTACGCCGGACTGGCTAGCGTCCCTTTGGCCAGCGAAAAGGCCCTGTCGTGGGAGGGCCCGGCGTGCAGCTGACGCGCTTCGCCACCAACACCTCGGGCCGGCCGATCCCCGAACTTGAGCTCCGTCACCGACTGCGAGCCCTGGCCGAGGACCGCATCCGAAACGCCCGCGCCACCGGCCTGCGCAACCTTCCCCTGCACCACACCACCCAGAACCGGATCTGGCTGGAGATCGTGCAGATCGCCCTCGACCAGCTCGCACTCCTGCCAAACCCCGGATGACCAGCACTTTTCCCGTCCCTACGACAGCAGTCCGACACCGGAGCACTGGAACCCGGCGCCTCCCCGAGACGACACTCGTGCCCTCGACCTGCCCACGGCACGAAAACGGTTCACCGACTCCGTCGGCGGACCGTCATGAAACTTCGAGGTTAGAGCCCGCGGTCAGCAGACATGGGCGAGGGGCCCGTCCCAGCTTGGGTCGGGCCCCTCGTTACGGATGCTGCGTCGGTGCTGATGTCCAGCCGACTTGGCAGGCTGCGCGGCTCTCAAGCCCTGTTGCCTTCGCGCATCCTGCTGCCTGCCAAGCCAGCCGGCTTTGCGTGCTTCAGTGGCGGGTGCCGACGAGCTCTCCTGCGCTCAGGTTGAGTTGGTTGAGTGCTCCGACGACCTGCTGCTGGGTCTTGGGCGCGTCAGCGACACGCTTGGCGGTGTCGAGTGCGGTGTCGAACTCCTCCCACACCTTCGGCGTGTAGTTCTTCTCCTCTATCTTCGATGCCTGCTCGACCGCGTCTTTCAGCGTCGAGGCGTCGACGTGGGGAGCACTCGCCTTGACCGGCTGAAGGCCGGCAATCGCCTTCTTGATGGACTTCGTGGCCGCATCGACCTCAGCCTGTGTTGTGTCGGAGTCGTCTGAAGCCGCGAGGACCTTCTTGCCCTTCTTGACAGCGCTCTTGAGGTTCTGGATGGACTTCTTCGTGTACTGGTGGGGCCTGTCGAGCTTGGTCTCGCCGTTCTCGATGGCCTGCGCCAGCTTGGTGACGTCGACCTTCACCTCGGCGCCGATACCCTGCAGGTTCTTGATCGCGGTTGCGAGCGCGGTCGCAGCCTTGTCGGCCTCGGCCTGCGTGTGCTTGGTGCCCTGGCCCTCCTGCTGCAGCGCGTCGAGCAGGTCCTTGGCCGGCTTCAGCTTCTTGTTGAGCGCCGTGAGGCTCTCCTTGGTGAAGGTGTCGGTCATCGCCGAGAGCGTGGTGGCCTGCTCAACAGCCGGCTTCAGCTTGGAGACATCCAGGGGGATCACCTTCTTCGCCCTGATCGTCATCTCGTAGAGGCCGCGGGCCCAGTCGGCGCTCCTGTTGTGGACCACGTCGTAGCTGTCCTTGTTCTGCAGCTTGACGTAGCGGTACTGCTTCCCGGTGACGTCGTGGGCCTGGAAGCCGGGGAAGTTGTTCTGGTTGTTATTGACGATCGTGGTCCAGGTCTTGTTGTCGTTGGACCCCAGGATCGTGTAGCGGTGGGCGTTGTCGGACCCGCCGACGGACTTGAACGACATGGCGACGTTCGTCAGATCACGCTGCTGGCCCAGGTCCACGGTGACGTAGAACTGGTTGTTGCGCCCCTTGTACGCCTGCTCGGTTCCGTCGTAGTTGTCCATGTCGGAGTCCAGGCCGTTGAATGCCTGGCCGATGTCGTAGCGGTGGACGATCCCCTGCTGCTCCAGCTCACCACCGGGGCAGGTGACCCAGTCAGTGCTGCCTGAGACGCCGTTGGGGTCGTACTTGTCGCACTGGTAGTACTCGTCGGGCTTCTGGTAGTCGATCACGCGCGGCGTGTGGTTGGCGGGGTCCACCTTGCCCAGGTCGCCCTCGGCGGTGCTGATATGAACGGCCTCGTCGGTGCCGTCGCCAATGGTGACTGTGCGGTTGTTGAGGCTGATGCTGAGCTTCTCGGCGTACTTCACTGAGACCAGGCCCGGTGCCGGTGCGTAGGCCGGGGCCTTGATCTCTGTGCCCTCCTTGTCTTTCCCGATCAGGACCTGCTTACCGGTTGCCGCGCCGAGCCCCGGAGCGTTGTCGTCGATCGTCATCGGTAGCCAGACAGTGGTCGAGCTTTCGAGATCGCCGGCGATCCAGCGGCTGCCGTTGAAGAGATAGACGGGTTTGTCCTTGGTTCCCAGGTTCCACACCCCGCCGACCTGGCTGTTGTAGGTCGTGTTGTCGGCGAAGGGCTGCAGAGGCGTCCACTTGTCCTCGCCGTTGCGGTAACCGTACTTGTCACGTGCCGCGTCGAGGCCGTCCGCGAGGTTCTTGGTGCGGTTGTACATGGCCTGGTTCTTATACCAGCCGGACTGACCGGAGGTGAAGAGGTAGACGTACTTGCCGCCGGGGCTGCGGACGACCTGCGGGGCCTCCCGCTGGGCGGTGACGTTGATGTCGTACTCCTGGGCCGGCACGACGGACGTCATGTCTTCATTGAGTTCCCACACCCTCATGTAGAGGTGGTCCTGACCGGTAATCAGGTAGGACTTGCCAGTGCCGCCGAACTCCTTCTCGTCCGTGTACATGGAGTAGTCGCGGCTACCGAAGCCCAGGTTCTGGCCGTAGCGGGCCGGGACCGGGTTGGCGCCATCCATCGTGTAATAGACCTCGGCGTTGAACGTCGGAGACAGCACGCGCAGCTCTGCGTAGCCGAACATGCCGCTGTCGTTGTCCTGCCAGTCGCCCGACTTGAAGTTCATGACGGGCTCGAACACCGGTACATCTGCTGCCTGTTCGCTGCCTCCCTTGGCGAGGGTGAAGCTGGTGGTGGCGACGTCGGAGAACTTGGTGTTGTCGAAGTCCGCCGCCACCGTCTTGAACACCAGGCCGTCAGTGATGGGTACGTCCGGCACGTTGTAGCGGCTGTCCCACTGCCAAGCGGTCTCGCTCGTCCGGGGGTCGGTTCCGTCGGTCGTGACCAGAACCTTGTACTTTGCGGGGTCTATGTCCGCCGTCACGTAGGCGCGGTCGCCCTGGTTTGCGACGACCGACTTGCTGTCCTTGTTGACGCCGGTGTTCTCGTCCACGCGGGGCGCGATCTCCGGGGTGGCGAGCTCCTTGCGGGCGTCGCTGTCGTCCTCGACCGCCGTGTACTTCTCGCTTGCGACCGCGGAGTGGTCGATCTCGTCCAGGACCGGGGTGGTGTCGTCGTCCGGGTTGGGGTCGTACGCCTTGTCAGCGCTCTCGCCGTACCCCTTGGCCGAGACTCCTGCGGCCTTGGTGTGGTCGGACTTCGCGGCCGGGTATCGGACGATGTAGCTGCTCGCGTTCGGGCTGATCCCCGCAGCCTTCGCATCGTCGTAGGCGGACTGGTCGTACGGCGTCATGCGCACGGCGCTCGCCTTGAGCGTCATGTCGTCATGCAGGTCGTTGAAGTTGTAGATCCACCAGTTGCCCTCCTGCACCGACGTCCCGTACGAGCCTTCGTCGTTGCGACCGTCCGGCTTGTCCGGGTCGTAGCCGTCGCTTCTGGGACCACTGGGCTTGGGGAAGGTGGCGATCTGCGGCGGGTAGTCACTACCGGTAGCCGGGGCTTCCGCGCTGCCGTCGTACTCGCCGCTCTTGCCGGGGGTGTCGAAGTCCTTGCGCAGCTGGCCGACGCGGTCACCCATGGCGTCCTTGGAATCGGTGGACCCTGCCTCGCCCTTGGCGCCGACGTTCAGGCTCGCACCGGGGCGTGCGTGGGTCGTGACGATCTTGTACGGCCCCTCAGGCTTGTCGGAGACCAACGCCATGGTCTGCGATGCGTTGTAGGTCGCCTTGAGTTCCCAGTGCATCCAGATGACGTACTTGCCGCTCGGGGAGCGCTCGAAGTCGACGCGCTCCACCTTGGCGTTCGCCAGGGGGTGCGTCACCGTTCCGTCAGGCATGGTGTACGGGGTCTTGGGACCCACGACCTCGCCGATGAACTCCTTGTTCCGCCAGTCCTTTCCTCCGTAGAGGCCGAGGCTGGTCCCGCCTGCCGAGGAGTCGAGCTGGCTGGCGCCGATCGAATAGTACTTGCCGTCGACATCGGTGTTGTCGAGGCCGGGGCCAGTCATCGGACTGCCGTCCGATGCCAGGCCGGTCGAGTTGTCAACGGTCAGCGTGTCGTCGGCTGTTGCCGCAGGCGCGGTGTCCGCAGCGACGGCTGCCGCCGGCGCGAGGGCAACCGCCATCGACACCGCCAGCGCCATGCCCGTCCACCGCGCGGCCGTGCGTGCCACGGCCCGCTGCGGCTTGATTCCGGGATCGGTCCTCATCCGAGATCCTCCTTACCGCAACCGTGCTGCGGGTCGTCTGTGGTGTTCAGGTACGCCGTCCCGCACGGGACAGCTGCGTCCCCCGTCAGGGCGGACTGCCCAGCCTTGAGCAAAGCTGCAGCAGCGAAGGCTGCGGCGGCTTCCTTTGCGTTGGCCATGGTGGATCGAGATCCTCTCCAGCGCTTCCGACTCCCCTAGGCAATTCGGGAGTTGAGGTGTCATCACACAGCAGCGTGCGCAAATCCGTGGTCAGGAACCTGTTCCGTACAGGCACTGCGAAGCCCTGGATGTTTACGCAAACATAACGAGGAGGATGTCAAACCATCACGGCGTTAGGCAATGGGTGTGACAAGGGTTTTTGACTCAGGCGTGTGCGGCTCTGTTTGGTGATGAGCGTTCGATGCACATCTCCGCAGATGAGACGCGGTGTACCCCGAAGGGCCTCAGCTTCACTGCCTTGCAGAAGACTTATGCCCCAGCGGTCCGATCCGGCGATAGTGCGGGTCTCAGTCGCGTCTGACGCGCCACGCCTTGGGATTGTTGGTCCGGACCGCCGGGTCGGCTGTTCGTGACCGCCCATGCGCCGGACCGGCCCAGACCTCTTCGAGTGCCGGTTCCCGGGGGCGTCGCCCGTACGGAGGCGAGGCTTCCCACCCGGGAGGCTCTCGGCGTTTCGTCGAGGAAAGGGTGTTTTGTCGCGACAGGCGTGAATGGCGGCGACGATTCCCCATGCTGGTGGAAGATGTTTAAACCTGATCGCCTTTGCGTTTCGGGTAGTAGCTCGCTCGCGGGTGCCGAGAGTCGACGCACATCGGAGGGCCGTGGGACCAGGGTCGGGTTGAAGCGGCGCCCCCATCTTCGGTCACGCGTGCCCGCGTGACCGAATCGAGGCGTGGCGGCACGGGTCCGCTGCCATGCGTGGGAGCACGCCGAGTAGGGCCTTGGCGGTGAGCCAGGGCCCTTTGCGCACGCTACTTCCGACGTCCGGGGAGAGACGCGAGATGCTGCGGCGCAGCACAGGTCCCACTAGGCCATGTCACTGCCGGGGTGAGCGGCAGCTGCGCCGGCGAGTTTCCGGGGCTGAGGGCCGCCTCAGCCTGCCCGCTCGGTCCGCGGGACCGTGTCCTGCGGCGTCGGTTGCTGCAGGACTGCGACTTCTCCCGGCGGTAGCACGAGCCCCTCCGCCCCTGGCAGCCCCACGAGTACCTGACCCGTCAGGCCGGGCACGGGCACCGACACGTCGCTGCGGTTCACCAGGAACAGATAGCGGCTCTCGCTGTCGCATCGCACGACCTGCTCGATCACCCCTCGCGACTGTTCGGGCAGGTCGCTTGTCACGCCGGAGGGAAGGAGCAACTGGGGCAGCAGAGCGGCCAGGCCATCAACGCCCAGGCGCGTCGAGACATATGCCGCCGAACCCTGCCCTGTCGTGCGGCGGGTGACCGCCGGGCGCGAAGCATACGTCCCGCTGCGGTACCGCGCGAGGACCTCCACATCGGTGCCGGCCACGCTGATCCGGTCGGTCCACAAGGAGCCGGTTGCAGCGTTGTCGAGGTCGACGGTGTCACCGTCGAGCAGCGGCCCGAACTCCTCGATGCGAATGCCCAGCAGGTCGCGTAGGGCACCGGGGTAGCCGCCGAGCCAGACATGGTCGTTCTCATCCACGATGCCGGAGAAATAGGTGGTGACCAGGTGCCCGCCGCCTTCGACATAGCGGGTGAGATCCTTGGCGAGTGACTCTGCCACCACGTGCAGGACAGGTGCGATTACCACGTCGTAGGAGGCCAGGTCGGTGCCCAGCTTGGGTATCACGTCGGCACGGATACCCAGGTCCATCAGGGCGGAGTACCAGTCAAGGGCCTCGCGGTGGTAGTCAAGGAGCGACGTCGGGTGGGAGTCGTGCTCACTGCTCCACCAGGAGTCCCAGTCGAACAGGATCGCGACGCGGGCGGCTTCGCGCTGACTGCCCGCGAGGGGTGCGAGTGCCTCCAATGTGCGCCCCAACGCCACGACATCACGAAACAGTTCGCTGTCGGGGCCGGCGTGCGGGACCATCGCCGAGTGGTACTTCTCGGCGCCTGCTGCGGACTGGCGCCATTGGAAGAAGCACACAGCATCAGCACCGTGCGCGACGTGCAGCAGCGAGTCGCGGACCAGTTCGCCGGGCCCTTTGGCCAGGTTGACGGTCTGCCAGTTCACAGCACTGGTCGAGTGCTCCATCAGGAACCACGGGCGGTGGCTCGCGAGTCCGCTGGTCAGGTTGGCGCAGAAGGACAGCTCGTCGCGGCTTCGCGGGCCGGACACGGTGTAGTGGTCGTTGGATACGAAGTCGACTGAGCTCGCCCAGTCCGCGTAGTCCATGCCCTTGATCCCGCTCATCACCATGAAGTTGGTGGTGACGGGCACGGCGGGGGTGATCTCGCTCAGGATCTCGCGCTCGGCGAGCAGATGGTTCTTCAGCGCGTCCGAGGAGAAGCGCTTGAAGTCGAGCTGCTGCGTCGGATTGGGATGGGATGCGGCAAGGCGAGGCGGCAGGATCTGGTCCCAGTCGCTGTAACGCTGCGACCAGAAGTCCGTGCCCCAGGCGTGGTTGAAGGCGTCGAGCGTGGTATAGCGGCGCCGCAGCCACTCACGGAAGGCGAGCGCGGCGTCGTCGGAGTAGTCGTAGATGTTGTGGCAGCCCAGCTCGTTGCTGACGTGCCAAGCGACCAGGGCCGGATGGTCGGCGTAGCGCGTCGCCAACTTCCGGACCAGGTGCAGTGCGTGCTCGCGGAAGATCGGCGAGGTGGGACGCCAATGCTGTCGCGCTCCGGGCCACAGGGTCTCACCGGTGGCGGTCACCGGCAGGATCTCGGGGTGCGCGGTAGTGAGCCATGGCGGCGGTGAGGCGGTAGCGGTGGCAAGATCGACGCCGATGCCACCCGCGTGCAGCAGGTCCATCACCTCGTCGAGCCATTCGAAGTCCCAGGTCTCCGCAGTGGGTTGGATCCGGGCCCAGGAGAAGATCGCCAGGGATACGACGTTCACGCCGGCCTCACGCATCAGGCGGACGTCCTCCTCCCACACCTCTCGCGGCCACTGCTCGGGGTTGTAGTCGGCGCCATACCCGAGGCGTCGGATGCCGTCGCTGCCCGTCGGGTAGGGGAAACGGTGGGTAAGGGGCGAGGTCATGCAGGTCCTTCCATGTGCCGGTGGTTGAGAGAGGCAGGCTCGATCGGGCCACTGGCGCTACTTCTCAATAGTGAAGCCCTGCTCCTGGCCGTAGTCGAGGGACTTGTCCTGCCACGACTTCAGGCCGTCGACGAGCTTGGTGTCGGAGGCGTACGCCTTGCCGACGGTGTCGTTGAAGATCGAGTTGGAGTACACCTGGTACGGCAGGTACTTCCAGCCGGCCGGAACGGACTTCGCGGATTCGGCGAAGATCTTGTTGGCCTTCTGGCCACCGAAGTACGGGAACGCGGTGTCCTGGAACGCCTGGGAGTTCAGGTCCTCAGCGGTGGCCGGGAAGGCGCCGTTCCTGACGCGGGTCTGCACGCCCGCACCAGAGTTGGCGTACTCGACGAAGGCGTAGGCGAGCTCCTTGTTCTTGCCGAGCGTCGGGAGCGCGAGCGAACTGCCGCCGTTCTCCGCGCTGGAGTTCGCGCCCTTCTCCCACTGCGGAAGCGGGGCGACCCGCCAGTCACCGGCGGCATCCTTCACCCCGGAGGCGAAGTTGGCAGGCATCCACGCACCAGTGGCCAGCGTCGCGATCGTGCCGTCGCCGAGGCCCTTGTACCAGTCGTCGGACCAGCCCGCGATCGGCGAGACAAGCTTCTCGTCGATGAGCTTCTGCCAGGTGTTGGTGTACCTCTTGGCACCCGCGTCGGTGAAGTCGATACCGACCTTCGTGCCGTCGACCGTGTACGGGTGCGAACCCGCCTGCCACAGCAGACTGGTGGTCATGCCCGCGTCGCCGACGTCGCTCGTGATGTACGCCTTCGAGTCCGCCTTGCGCAGCTTGCGGCCGGCCTCGACGTACTCGTCCCACGTCGTGGGGACGGCGATCTTGTACTTGTCGAAGACCTTCTTGTTGTAGAACAGCGCCATCGGCCCGGAATCCATCGGCAGGCCGTAGACGCCGTCACCGGCCTGAACCGAGTTCCAGGGGCCGGGTGAGTACGATCCCTCCAGCTTGTCCGCCCCGTACGCCTTGAGGTCGGTGACCGACTTTGTCAGTGCGTACTGGCTGAGCGCGTAGTACTCCAGCTGCGCGACATCGGGAACGCCCTTCTCCGCCGAGATGGCGTTCTGGAGCGCCTTGTACTGGTCGTTGCCGGTGCCCGCGTTGACCAGTTTGATGTGGACCTTCGGGTACTTCTTCTCGAAGTCGGTGGCGACCTGCTTCAGGGTGGGCTCCCAGGCCCACACCGTGACAGTGCCGCCCTTCTTCAGTGCGGCCTGGAGGCCGGAGGCGCCGACCGGCTTCTGGCCGGAGTCGTCGTCCGAGCCGCCGCAGGCGGTCGCCCCGAGCCCCAGGACACAGACGAGACCGAGGCCGCGCAGCAGGCGGCGGGAGTGCTTGGGCATGGCGGAACTTCCACTTCCTCGTGGTTCAACAGGACTTATGGACAGGGGGAGGGAGAAGCGCTGTGTGTGCGCCGGTCCCGGACCGCGCTACTCCTTGACGCTTCCGGCGGAGAGCCCGGACTGCCAGTACTTCTGGAGCAGCAGGAACGCGGCGATCAGCGGCACAATGGTCAGCAGCGAGCCGGTGACGACCAGGTTGAAGACGGCCTCACCACCGGCCGTCGCCGCCTGCTTGTTCCATGCGTCGAGCCCGAGGGTCAGCGGATACCAGTCGGGGTCCTTCAGCATGATCAACGGCAGGAAGTAGTTGTTCCACGTCGCGACCGTGGTGAACAGCAGCACGGTGACCGTGCCCGGGGCGAGCAGCGGCAACGCGACCTGGAAGAAGGTGCGCAACTCGCTCGCACCGTCGATGCGGGCGGCCTCCATCAGCTCAGTGGGGATGGCCTCAGTGGCGAACACCCACATCAGATACAGGCCGAACGGTGAGATCAGCGACGGAATGATGACGGCCCACGGAGTATCCGTCAGGCCGATCTTGCTGAACAGCAGGAACGTAGGGACCGCGAGAGCGGTGGCCGGAACCGCTACCGCGCCGATGACGACCGCGTAGACGGCGCGTTTGCCAGGGAACTGGAACTTTGCCAGCGCGTAGCCGCCCAGAACCGCCAGGAATGTGGCACCGCCCGCTCCGACGACCACGTACAGCAGAGTGTTCAGGAGCCAGCGGCCGAAGACGCCGTCCTGGTAGGTGAACGTCTGGCTGATGTTGTCCCACAGCGCGAAGTCACCATCGAACCAGAGCCCGAACGACCGTGCCAGACCCGCCTGCGACTTGCTGGCGCTGATCAACAACCACAGCAGCGGCACCAGGCTGTAGAGGAGGACGACGCCGGTGAGCACGGTCAGCAGGAGACTGCGCCGGGGACGGCGGCCCGGTGTGCGTGGGCGGCGCGGTCCGCGCAGCCTGGGAGATCCACCGCGCGCCTCGTTGGCTGGACGAACCGCAACGGCCGGCCGCGGAGCATCTGTGGTGCTGCTCATCGTCATCCCTCTCACGCTCCCTTGCGCATGCCGCGCAGCTGAACGACATAGGCGACGGCCATGGTGATCACGCCCATGACGATGGCGACGGTCGCGGAGTAGTTGTGCTGCTGGCCGGAGAAGGACAGCGAGTACGTGTAGTAGTTCGGGGTGTAGTCGGTGGTGATCGCGTTCGGCGCGAGCTTCTGGAGGATGGCGGGCTCGTTGAAGAGCTGGAAGCTGCCGATGATCGAGAAGATCATGGCGATCACGAGGGCGCCACGGATCGCCGGGAGCTTGATTGCGGAGATGACACGCCACTGGCCGGCCCCGTCGATCTCCGCGGCCTCGTACAGCGAGTGCGGGATGACCCGCAGCGCGGCGTAGAAGATCAGCATGTTGTAGCCGACGAACTCCCAGGTCACGATGTTGCCGATCGACGCCAGAATCAGGTCCGATGAGAGCGGGTCGGGCAGCGAGACGCCGAAGGTGTCATTGATGTCGCCGACGAGGCCGAACCGGGGACCGTACATGAAGCCCCACATCAGAGTGGCGACGACGGCGGGCACCGCATAGGGCAGGAATACGGAGATCCGGAAGAAGTCCTTGCCGTACAGACGGCCGCTGTCGATCGCGAGGGCGACGAGGAGCGCGATTCCCAGCATGATCGGCACCTGAATCAGCAGAAACAGTCCGACGCGTGCGACGCCGCTCCAGAACTGACTGTCCTGCATGGCCTGCTGGTAGTTGTCGAAACCGACGAACGTGGTGCCACCGATCAGCTGCGTCCGGAACAGGCTCAGGTAGACCGAGTACGCGAGCGGCACCAGGAAGACCAGCGCGAAGACGAGTACGAAGGGGCCGATGAACCCCCACCCCGCCCATGAACGGCGCGGTCGCCGCACCGGTGATCCAGCCGGGCGGGCCCTTGCGGCCGCCGGCGGTTGAAGCGTCGTCATCTCGCGTCCCTCGCTCGTGCTTCGCCAAACCGAAACGGACGTCCACGCAAGCATTCCTGGGCACTGACCGGCTCGACCAATCTGCCGCGCAGGCGTTATGGTTACGTAAACATTCGATGGCGGCATGTCTACACTGCCCCCAGATGAGCGGTCAAGAGTCGCTCACGAAAGGCGACAGCGGATGAGGGAGACGGTGGACCGAACAGGCGAAGGCTTCCCGGCGGAGGGAACACCGCCGACCAGCCGAATCCCGGCAAGTCGGACCACGCAGCGCCACAAATCCGTGTCGATGGCAGACGTCGCCCGCATCGCTGGTGTCTCTTCGCAGACGGTCTCCCGCGTCTCCAACGGCTTCCCCGGCGTCAATGAGGAGACCCGCCAGCGGGTCCTCTCCGCGATGAAGGAGCTCCGCTACCGCCCCAACAGTGCGGCACGCGCACTCAAGCGCGGCGAGTTCCGCACGATCGGCGTCATCACGTTCACGCTCTCCACGACCGGCAATGTCCGCACCTTGGAGGCCATCGCCACCTCAGCCGCGCAGGAGGGCTATGCGGTGACGCTGCTCCCTGTCGCCGTTCCCACTCAGGACGAGGTGCGGGGCGCCTTCTCGCGCCTCGGTGAGCTCGCCATCGACGCGGCCATCGTGATCATGGAGGTGCACCTCCTGGACGAGGCCCGGCTGTCCCTGCCGCCACACGTGAAGGTCGTGGTCGCGGACTCGGACGCCGGGGACCGCTATACGGTAGTCGACACCGACCAGGCCGGCGGCACCCACGACGCCGTCAACCACCTGCTCGGCCTAGGTCACGCCACTGTCTGGCACCTGGCAGGCCCTGAGGAGTCGTATGCAGCCCAGCGGCGAACCGGAGCTTGGCGCGCTGCACTTGAGGAAGCCGGCCAGGTCCCGCCCCCGCTCGTCCGGGGCGATTGGTCAGCGGAGTCCGGTTACCATGCGGGTCTTCTGCTCGCCGAACGTCCTGACTGCACCGCCATCTTCGCGGCCAACGACCAGATGGCCCTCGGCCTCCTGCGCGCGCTGAACGAGCGAGGCCGCAAAGTGCCCGAGGACGTTTCCGTCGTCGGCTTCGATGACATCGCCGAATCCAGCTCGTTCCAACCGCCACTGACAACCGTCCACCAGGACTTCGCCGAGGTCGGCCGCCGCTGTGTCGAGGGAGTCCTCCACCATGTGCGGGAGAACGGGCTTGAGCACGGCACGGCCCTTGTCCCCACGAAGCTCGTGGTGCGAGCCAGCACCGCCCCGCCGCCCCGCAAAGTGATTCCGTGTTCCTGACCAGCGACTGCCGCCCCTTACCTTGTCGTTTATGGTCCGGGGTCGAACACGGCTCGAACTCAGTCGCGTTTTCGCAGTCGAGCGGACGTGGAAGCAGCCTTCGGCTGATCACAGGCGCTCGGGATTCCCGAGCGCCTGTGCCCCTTGCCGCGTTGTGGTGAATCTGGACCGGCTATCGGACGACGGTCTGCTAGTGGTCGCCTCACCCGGTGCGTCCGGATCCCCGTGCTCGTTTCTCCTTCCCCCCACCAATGGTGAGGCCGAGCAGGCGTTGGGCACGTGATGCGGCGCGCAACGTAGCCGACGATCGCCGGTTAGCCAAACCGGGATCGTCGCAACTATTGAGGTGTTCGCTTTTCGGCTGCGCTTGGCGGTGGAGCCGTGGCGGATGCAGGCAGCTTCGCGTTGGCAAGAGGAGGTGCGGAGCAGCTCTGCTGCGGCGGTCCCCGGCGTCGACCATGCGAGGGAGTGCTGCCGCACCCTGTCACTCCTCGCTTCTCAGCAAGGAAGCCCTGTCATGCACCGATTCGCGATACCCCCTGCCCTTTTCTGCCCCGAGATAGCGCCGAGCCCTGCCCTCGGAGATTGCGAGGTGACGGCGTGGCGGTAGCGGTGCGGTCTGGACCGAAGCCGACGGTCGATGACGTGTGCGCCGAGCTGGGAATTGCCCGATCCACCTTCTATGACTGGCGGCAAAAGGGGCGAGGACCGCGTTGTATCCGACTGCCCAACGGCAGTCTCCGGATACGGCGCAGTGATTTCGAAAACTGGCTTAGTGATTGTGAGGATGCGTCTTGATCGGGTAGCGCGTTTGACGTACGGATCTACAACATCGAGCGCCGAACGCGAGCGAACGGATACACCTACAAGGAGGTCTGGAAGGTAGGTGCAAAGAAGCACAGCAAGACCTACCCGACGAGGGCGCTCGCGGATGCCCGACGCTCCGACCTGTTGACCGCAGCCAACCGGCATGCCGATCTCATACTCCAGTAAGGCAGCGGATTCCAACTGGTATGACTGCGCCGTCGAGTTCATCGACAAGAAGTGGCCACAGTTCTCCGCCGGCCGGCGGAAGAACGTGGCCAAGGCGATGACCCCCGCGACCATTGCCTTGCTCCGGACACCCCCAAGCAGTTTGATCCGGTCAAGGTGCGTACCGCGCTGCGCGAGTATGCCTTCAACTACAAGCGCCGGACGAACCCCGAAGTACCGATACCCCACGAGGTCCGAGTCATCCTCGAATGGGTCCAGCGCAACACGTTGTCGATGGCCGCGTGGGAGTAGTCGGACCGGATCGACGCGGTCGTCACCGCGCTCGGATCCCTGCTGGACGGCACGGCAGTGGCGGCCAGCTCCGTCACCTGCCACCGGCGGATCATGAACCTGGCGATGGAACATGCCGTTCGGCACGGCATCCTGCGCCACAATCCCTTGCCAAAGGGTAAGGGTGGTGGAGGTGGCGGCCCCAAGGTCGCTCAGGCCATCGACAAGCGCTCGCTGCTGAACCCGAAGCAGGTCACCGCGCTCCTCGACTGGATCGGCAATCGCCCCTGGCGGGGGCTCGTCTACCGGGTCTTCTCCGTCACCCTGTGCTACGCCGGCCTTCGACCGGAGGAAGCCGTCGCACTGCATGTAAGCGACGCCACGCTCCCCGAGACGGGCTGGGGCGAGTTCATCGTCCATGGGGCCCGGCCGGACGTCGGCAGCCAGTGGACCGACAGCGGTAAGCCCCACGACGACCGCGACCTGAAGGGGCGAGCCGTGGGCGACACGCGGACCGTGCCCATCCATCCTGACCTCGTCGCGTTCCCCCGCGAGATCATCGACCGCTACAAGCTCAAGCCGACCGACCTCCTCTTCCCTGGGGAGAACGGCGGCACGCTGGCGGGTTCCGTGTTCCGAAGGGTCTGGGAGAAAGCCCGAAAGGTCGTTCTCAAGCCACACGAGCTCCAGTCACCCGCAGGCAAGCGCGTGTACGACTGCCGCAGCACCTGCCTTACGGCATGGCTCAACCAGGGCATCCCGCCAGCTCAGGTCGCCGGATGGGCGGGCAACAGCGTGCCCGTGCTCCTCGCCACCTACGCGAGGTGCATCAACGGCCAGCTAGCGAACTACCAGAAGCAGATCGAGAGCATCCGGTACGTCCCCGAGGCGGTGTAACCGAACATAACCGAGGGCGGTGTGGAACCCCAGGCAGACGGGGCTCCGCACCGCCCTTCGGCGTTCGTCGGCGGGGGTAGTTCGGGAGCATTTGGGTGGAGCAGGCTGGGGGACGCGTGGGGGACAGGCACCCGTAGAGGCTCAGTTTCAGCCGGTGTCAGCCGGACTTTCGCCCCTTCCGGTGAAGCGGCGTACGTCGGAAATCCGTCAGAGCCAGACATAGTCTGACCAGGCAAAACACGGCCCATCCGACGTGACGTCGGTGGCGCCCCCGGCAGGACTCGAACCTGCGGCCAAGCGCTTAGAAGGCGCCTGCTCTATCCACTGAGCTACGGGGGCCGGGTGGTGGCCTCGGTGACCTGGAGCCCTGGGACCCGGGCGGTCCGCGACCTGCCGGGACAAGGATAGGGCTCCGAACGCCTGGACCCGGTTGCTTCACCTGCGTGGCACGATGTGGAGGTTCGGTGAAGCGAAACGATAATCGCAGGTAGGTGCGATTCATGCATAGCTTTTGGCGCCTCACGCCCCGGGCGTTGTGCACTCGTTATGCCTGCGCCCCACTCGTCCCCTCTGTCCTGAGGAGGAACCGCCGCGCAGAGGGGGCTATACGCTTCAAAAAGGCGCCAAAATTGGGCATTCTTCGCATGTGGTGACCTTGGACGTACGGCCTCAGCTCATCGACGCACTCTCCGCCCTGCGCGACCGTGTCGCTGCCGTGCGTCTTCCACTCCCGCTGCCGGGCGCTCCACGCGCCAGGCAGACCAGGATCGAGCTGCTCGCCCAGCTCGACGACTACCTGCTGCCCCGCCTCAAGGACCCGGAGGCACCCCTGCTCGCGGTCATCGGAGGGTCCACCGGCGCGGGCAAGTCCACGCTCGTCAACTCCCTGGTGGGGCGCCGGGTCAGCGAGGCCGGGGTGCTGCGGCCGACCACGCGCACCCCGGTGCTGGTCTGCCATCCGGATGATCATCGCTGGTTCGCCGACATCCGGGTGCTCCCGCAGCTGACCCGGGTCTGGCTGTCGCCCGAGGAGTCCGCCAACCCCGGCCAGTGCGACCACCTCGACGGGTCCGAGGGGAAGGCCGCGGAGGAAGGGACCGCGCTCCGCGTCGAGACCGCCGCCGGGCTGCCGCGCGGGCTCGCCCTGCTGGACGCCCCCGACATCGACTCGCTCGTCGTGCGCAACCGGGTGCTGGCCGCCGAACTCGTCTGCGCGGCGGACATCTGGGTGATGGTGACCACCGCCGCCCGGTACGCCGACGCTGTGCCCTGGCACCTGCTGCGCACCGCCAAGGAGTACGACGCCTCGCTCGTCACCGTCCTGGACCGGGTGCCGCACCAGGTGATCGCGGAGGTGTCCCGGCAGTACGGGGCGCTCCTCACCAAGGCCGGTCTCGGTGAGGTCCCCCGCTTCACCATCCCCGAGCTGCCCGAGTCGGCGGGCGGCGGCAGCGGACTGCTGCCGACCACGGCGGTCGCCCCGCTGCGCGCCTGGCTCACCCACCGCGCGCAGGATCCGGCGGCCCGTCAGCAGGCGGTCGGGCGTACGGCGGCCGGGGTCATCGACTCGCTCGATGTCCGGCTGCCCGCGCTCGCCGGAGCCGTCGCGGCCCAGTACGCGGCCGCCGTGCGGCTGACCGGCGTGGTCGAGGACGCGTACCGGAAGGAGGGCGCACGGGTGCGGCGGCGGCTGCAGAACGGCGGGGCGCTCGCCGGGGACGCCCGCACCAGGTGGCGCGGCTACCCGCTGTACAGCACCACGGAGGAAGTCCTCGAAGCCTTGGTGGAGAGCCTCGCCGCACTTCTGGAGTGCGCGGTGGCGGCCGCCGACGAACAGATCCGGACGAACTGGCGGCAGGAGCCCGCGGCCGCGGTCTTCGGCTTCGAGGAGGTGGGCCGGGAAGAGGGCGGTTGGGGGCCGGCGGAGGACATCCGGGGCCGGATCGCCATGACCGTACGGCGCTGGCGCAGGGTCCTGGAGGAGCTGGCCGAGGAAGAGGTGCGGCTCATGGAACGCAACGCGGCGCCCGACGCGGAGACCGTCGCCGCGCTGCTGGCCGCCGCCCTGCTCGGCGGCCGGCGGGCCCGTACCGCCGGCGAACAGCTGGCCGAACGCATCGGCGCACAGGGCGCCCTGAGGCTCCGTGACAAGGGCGCGGCACTGCTCACCGGCTATCTCGACCAGGTGCTCGGGGGCGAACGCGACCGTCGTCTCGCCCCGCTGGACGCACTCGACGTGGCCCCCGAGCCGCAAGCAGAACTGATCGCCGCGCTGTCCCTACTGCAGAAGGAGAGGTGGCAGCGATGACTGCCGTCACTGACGAGGGTCCGGGCCGGGGACAAGGACCGGGGCCCGAGCCGCAGTTTGAGCCGGGACACGGCCCGGACGAGGGCTCCGCCCCCGGCGGGGACCGCCGGAAGGACCGGTCGAAGGGTTCGGCGGAGGGCGGTGCGCGGGGCCGGGCGAAGTCCCTGGCGGAGGACGGCGCGGACGACGGCGCGCACGACGGCGCACAGGACGGCGCGCCGGGCCGGGAGAAGGGCAGGGGGAAGGATCCGGGCGGGACGGGCAGTGGCTGGGACGACGGTCTCATCGCACGCCGTGCCGCCGCCGGAGCCGCCCCCCGGGAGACGCCGGCGGCCGCCCCGGAGGACGACAGCCGCCCCCAGGTCGAGGCGTACGTCCCCTCAGGCAGCCCGCTCAGCCCCCGCCTGGACGCACTGCGTGAGCTCGTCGGGCTCTCCAGGGCCCGGCTCGACCGGACCGACCTCGCGGAGGCGGGCCGGGTGCTCGACGAGGCCGCCGCGCGCCAGCGGCTCTCCTCCCGGCACACCGTCGTCGCGATCGCCGGAGCGAGCGGCAGCGGCAAGTCGACGCTCTTCAACTCCCTGGCGGGCGCGCAGATCTCCGAGGCCGGGCTGCGCAGGCCGACCACCGCCTCGCCCATCGCCTGCTCGTGGACGGACGGCGCCGCGGGGCTGCTGGACCGGCTGGCGATCCCGGGGCGGCTCAGGCGCCGGCCGCAGCCGGGCGGCGCGGGGGCCGACGAGGCGCTCCAGGGGCTCGTCCTGGTCGACCTGCCGGACCACGACTCGGCGGCGACCGGACACCGCGAACAGGTGGACCGGGTGCTGGCGCTGGTCGACGCGGTGGTCTGGGTCGTGGACCCGGAGAAGTACGCGGACGCCGCACTGCACGAGCGCTATCTGCGCCCGCTCGCCGGGCACGCGGAGGTCACCTTCGTCGTCCTCAACCAGATCGACCGGCTGCCCGGCGAGGCGGCCGACCAGGTCCTGGACGATCTGCGCCGACTGCTCGACGAGGACGGCATGGCCCTCGGCGAGCACGGCGAACCGGGCGCCACCGTGCTGTCCCTGTCCGCGCTCACCGGCGACGGGGTGGGCGAACTGCGCGAACTCCTCGGCCGGTTCGTCCAGGAGCGCACGGCCGCGACGCGCCGGCTCTCCGCCGATGTGGACGCCGCCGCCGCCAGGCTCCGCCCGGTGTACGTGGCCGAGGGGCGGACCGGGCTGGGGGAGCGGGCCCGGGAGGAGTTCGCCGCCCGGCTCGCGGAGGCCGTCGGCGCCTCCGCGGCCGGTCAGGCGGCGGAGCGCGAATGGCGCCGCAACGCGGGCCGGGCGTGCGGGACGCCGTGGCTGCGGCTGTGGCGCTGGTACGAGTCCACCCGGCAGCCCCGGCTGCTGGACCGGACGGCACTCACCGCCCCGCCGGAGGAGCAGCTCACCGCACGTCAGCGGGTCGAGCAGGCGGTACGCACGGTCGCGGACGAAGCCGTCGACGGGCTGCCGGGGCCGTGGGCGCAAGCGGTGCGCGAGGCCGCGGTGCACGGGGCGCGGGGGCTGCCGGAGGCGCTCGACGAACTGGCCGAGCGCGCCGGCGCGGCACCGGCGCGGGGTGCGGAGAACGACGCCGATGAGCCGGCGGAACCCGGCGCGCGGGCCGGGGCGCCCCGGGGGCGGGCCGGCAACAGGCCCCCGCGCCCGGCCTGGTGGCCTGCGGCCGTACTGGCCCAGGTGGCGATGACGCTGCTGCAGATCTTCGGCGGCCTGTGGCTGGTCGGCCAGATCGTCGGCGTCCTCGAACCGGGGTTGCTGACGCCCGCTCTGGTGATGCTGGCGGGGATCGTCGGCGGCCCGCTGGTGGAGTGGTCGTGCGCGGCGGCGGCCCGGGGGCCCGCGCGGCGGTACGGCCAGGAGGCCGAACGCAGGCTGCGCGAGGCGGCGGCCGCCTGCGGGCGGGCCCGGGTGCTCGATCCGGTGGCGGCGGAACTGGTGCGCTATGGCGAGGTGCGGGAACGGTTTGTGGCGGTGACGGAGTTTTCCACAACGGGCCGTTAGTCCACAGGCGCCAGCAGGAATTCCGCCTCCCCCTCAGCATGGGATCAGCGACCGGCCGCTAGGGCGCGGGTCGCTGAATCCAGTGTGAGGGGGAGGCGGAGTCATGAACGAGACCTTGGTGACGCTGGTGGGCAATGCGGCCACCGGTGTGGAGTTCCGGGAGACCCAGAGCGGGGGAATGGCGCGATTCCGGTTCGCGGTGACGCCGCGGCGGTGGGACCGGGAGAAACAGCTCTGGGCGGACGGGCACACCAGCTTCTACACCGTGTGGGCATGGCGCACTCTGGCGTCCAATCTGACGGGTTCCGTCTCCGTCGGGGAACCCCTGGTGGTGCACGGCAGGCTGAAGGTGCGTGAGGAGGAACGGGAGGGTCAGCGAAGGACGTTCGTGGACATCGAGGCGACGGCGGTGGGCCACGATCTGACCAGGGGCACGTCGGCGTTCCGACGGGTGGTCAGGGCGGACCCGGGGCTGGTGTCGCGCACCTGGGGTGCGTCTGCGGCCGAGCAGGACCGGTGGGCGACGCCACCGCGGGAGCGGCCGGAGCGAATGGGGCAGCCGGATCAGTCAGGTCAGGAGGGCCAGGCGGATCAGGAGGACCAAGGGGACCAGGGGGGCCAGGAGGATCGGCAGGGAGGGCGGGCCGGTCGGCCGGACCGGGTGGAACGGCCGGCGGCCAGGCGCCGGGTGGTGCGCCGCAAAAGCGGGCCCGAACTCGTGTCCGCGCCCTGACCGGTGGCACCAACCAACACCGGCCCAGGCGTTGGCGGGGATAACGATTCTGAGTCGGAATGGTTATCCGAAGGTGTGACGGGGGACTGTGCTCCGCTTCGTACTTAGGATTCCCCAGTACTCACAGGGCACTTGAGTCGGCAGGCGGGACATTCCCCACACGCGCACCAGGCGCGAGGGTCTCGCCCGGAGGGGAATTCTGTGTTTTTTGCTTCTTCAGCGACCATTTCGTCATCCAGGGCGACGGTCGAATCCCGACGGATCCGGGGCATATCCCGCCTGGCGGCGTCGGTGGTGGCATCCGGTCTGGTCATCGCCGGCACCCTCGCCGGTGCGGGCGGCGCGGCTGCCGACGAGGCGCCGCAGCACCAGGGCGGCGCGAGCGCGGTACTGGACGGGTTGAAGACGTACGACGCCGCGGTGCTGCACGCGGACGGCAAGGATCAGCGGCTGCCGGCCGGGCTCTTCGAGATGACCGTCGACGGCGGCGGCAAGCTCAAGACGTACTGCATCGACATCCACAACCCCACCCAGGACCAGGCGAAGTACCTGGAGACCCCCTGGGCCCAGACCTCGCTCGGCGGCAACGAGAACGCCGGCCGGATCCGCTGGATCCTTGAGCACTCCTACCCGCAGGTCGACGACCTCTCGGCACTCGCAGAGGCTGCGGGCACCGGCCCGCTCACCGAGAAGACCGCGGCCGCGGGCACCCAGGTGGCCATCTGGCGCTTCTCGGACAACGCCGACGTCGACGCGTCCGACAGCCAGGCGGAGAAGCTCGCCGATTGGCTGCAGAAGTCCGCCACCGACACGGCGGAGCCCAAGGCGTCCCTCTCCCTGGACAACGCCGCCGTGTCCGGCCGGTCCGGTGAGCTGCTGGGCCCGGTCACCGTCCGCACCAACGCCGGTCAGGTCTCGGTGGCACCGCCCGCCGACTCCGCCAGCGGCATCGAGGTCACCGACAAGAAGGGCAAGGCCGTCACCACGGCGGCCAACGGCACCGAGCTCTACTTCGACGTTCCGTCCGCCGCCGCCGACGGCTCGGCGTCGCTGACCGTCCAGGCCACCACCTCGGTACCGGTCGGCCGGGCCTTCGCCGGTGTGACCAAGAGCCAGACCCAGATCCTGGCCGGCTCCAGTGAGTCCACGGTCGCCGCGAGCGCCACGGCGACCTGGGCCAAGAAGGGCGCGATGCCCGCGCTCTCCGCCAAGAAGAACTGCGCCAAGGGCGGTGTGGACGTCACCGCGAGCAACAAGGGCGACGAGCCGTTCACCTTCGAGCTGGCCGGGGCGAAGCACACCGTCGCGGCGGGCAAGTCCGCGACCGTGACCGTGCCGGTCGCGGAGGACCAGGCGTACGACTTCACGATCACCGGTCCCGGCGGGTTCACGAAGACGTTCACCGGCGTGCTGGACTGCAAGACCAGCGGTCCCGCCACCACCACCGGCGGCCTCGACACCCAGACCGCCGAGCAGCCCAGCACGACCACCGCCACCGCGGGCGGCAGCTCCACGGGTGCGGAGGGCGACCTCGCAGAGACCGGAAGCTCCAACGCCACCCCGGTCATCGCGGGGGTCGCGATCGCCCTCGTCGTCATCGGCGGCGGCGCGGTCTTCTTCCTCCGCCGGCGCAAGGGCCAGACCTCCGGCCAGTGATGAGCCGTAGGCACACGGTGACGATGTGCTGATGACAGCCCCGGGACGCGACCGCGTCCCGGGGCTGTCGCGTACCCGGGGTACGGGCCGGGCCCTTCCGGGGAGCGCGAAGGCGAGTACCGCGGGCAGTACTGGTTTCCATCCGGGGGTGGCCGTCAGGCAAGATGGGGTGTATCTGCCCACTCATCGATTGCCGGACGGTTTCTCTTGGCTGAGTACATCTACACGATGCGCAAGACACGCAAGGCGCACGGCGACAAGGTCATCCTTGACGACGTCACGCTGAGCTTCCTGCCCGGCGCGAAGATCGGTGTGGTGGGTCCCAACGGTGCCGGTAAGTCCACGGTGCTGAAGATCATGGCGGGCCTGGAGCAGCCGTCCAACGGTGACGCCTTCCTGTCGCCCGGGTTCAGCGTCGGCATCCTCATGCAGGAGCCCCACCTCGACGAGTCGAAGTCCGTCCTGGAGAACGTCCAGGACGGCGCCGCTGAGATCATGGGCAAGCTCCAGCGGTTCAACGAGGTCGCCGAGGAAATGGCGACCGACTACACCGACGCGCTCATGGACGAGATGGGCAAGCTCCAGGAGGACCTGGACCATGCCAACGCGTGGGACCTGGACGCTCAGCTGGAGCAGGCCATGGACGCCCTGGGCTGCCCGCCCGGCGACTGGCCGGTCGTCAACCTCTCCGGTGGCGAGAAGCGCCGCGTGGCGCTCTGCAAGCTGCTCATCGAGGCGCCGGACCTGCTGCTGCTCGACGAGCCCACCAACCACCTCGACGCCGAGTCGGTGAACTGGCTGGAGCAGCACCTCTCGAAGTACGCGGGCGCCGTGGTGGCCGTGACCCACGACCGGTACTTCCTGAACAACGTCGCCGAGTGGATCCTCGAACTCGACCGCGGCCGCGCCATCCCCTACGAGGGCAACTACTCCACGTACCTGGAGAAGAAGGCCACCCGCCTCAAGGTCGAGGGCCGCAAGGACGAGAAGCGCCAGAAGCGCCTCAAGGAAGAGCTGGAGTGGGTCCGCTCCAACGCCAAGGGCCGGCAGACCAAGTCCAAGGCACGTCTCGCCCGGTACGAGGAGATGGCGGCCGAGGCGGACAAGATGCGGAAGCTGGACTTCGAGGAGATCCAGATCCCGCCGGGCCCGCGGCTCGGTTCCATCGTCGTCGAGGTCGAGAACCTCTCCAAGGCCTTCGGTGACAAGGTCCTCATCGACGACCTGTCGTTCACGCTGCCGCGCAACGGCATCGTCGGCATCATCGGTCCGAACGGCGCGGGCAAGACCACGCTGTTCAAGATGATCCAGGGCCTGGAGACGCCGGACTCCGGCGCCATCAAGGTCGGCGACACGGTCAAGATCTCCTACGTCGACCAGTCCCGCGCCAACATCGACCCGAAGAAGACCCTCTGGGCCGTCGTCTCGGACGAGCTGGACTACATCAACGTCGGCCAGGTCGAGATGCCCTCGCGGGCGTACGTCTCCGCGTTCGGCTTCAAGGGCCCGGACCAGCAGAAGCCGGCCGGTGTGCTCTCCGGTGGTGAGCGCAACCGCCTCAACCTGGCGCTGACGCTCAAGGAGGGCGGCAACCTGCTGCTCCTCGACGAGCCCACCAACGACCTCGACGTCGAGACCCTCTCCTCGCTGGAGAACGCACTCCTGGAGTTCCCGGGTGCGGCCGTGGTCATCTCCCACGACCGCTGGTTCCTGGACCGCGTCGCCACGCACATCCTGGCGTACGAGGGCGACTCCAAGTGGTACTGGTTCGAGGGCAACTTCGAGTCGTACGAGAAGAACAAGGTCGAGCGCCTCGGTGCGGACGCGGCCCGTCCGCACCGCGCCACGTACAAGAAGCTCACGCGAGGCTGATCGTCTTGGCACGTCACATCTACAGCTGCCCGCTGCGCTGGTCGGACATGGATGCCTTCGGCCACGTCAACAACGTGGTCTTCCTCCGCTACCTGGAGGAGGCGCGCATCGACTTCATGTTCCGGCTGGCGCCGGGCGACGGTTCGCCGTCGTTCGCGGGCGGCTCCGTCGTGGCCCGGCACGAGATCGACTACGTCCGGCCGCTGGTCCACCGGCACAGGCCGGTCACCGTCGAGTCCTGGGTCACGAAGATCGGCGCCGCGTCGCTGACGATCGCCTACGAGATCAAGGACCCCGACCAGGTCTACGTACGGGCGTCGACCATCGTCGTGCCGTACGACCTGGCCGAGGAGCGCCCTCGGCGGATCTCCGCGGAGGAGAAGCTCTTCCTCCAGAAGTACCTGGCCGAGGAGCCCGCTGCGGCATGACCGTGCCCGTGCAGTCGCTGCTGTTCGCCGACGCGAGGGAGGCCGCGGATCTCGCGGCCTTCCTCGGCCGGCTGCTCCACTACGACCGGGCCGCCGCCGTACGCCTCCAGGCGGGCGGCGGGGCGCTCGCCGTGTTCGGCCGACCGCCGTCGTTCGAGGTCCTGGCGATCCGGGCGGTGCGCCTCGCGGACACGCATGACTTCGACGTCACGGTGTCGGCCGGCGAACTCCTCGGATCGCTGGACGTCGAGGGACCGGACGCCGGTGCCGGGGCGCTGCCCCAGCCGGTGACCGGACCGCCCTGGACGGGCGTGCTGCCCCCGCGCGGCGGCTGGCAGGAGTGCCGCCACCCGGCACTGCCCGGCCCCGTCGCCCTGGGCACGGCGCTGAGCGCCGCCGTGAAGGAGTTCCGGGCGCGCGACGAGGCACTGCCGAAGGACCGGCGCACGCGGGCGGAACGTGACCTCATCGGACACGACATCTGGTCCCGGACCGTCGGCGGCACGGAGCTCCCGCTGCGTGCCGTGCACGCGGCGCAGTCCCTCGGTTTCCTCCGGTCCGCGCCCGGCTTCCCCGTCGCGCTGCTCTCGGCCGGGGCGTGGCTGCGGCTGCGCACCCCGTTCGGCGCGATCGCCCTGCGCCGGGCCGGTGCCGGGCTGGGCCCGCTCGGCGTCTCCGTGGGCGGCTAGGGCCTGACGGCTCCGGCCCGCCTCACTCCGGCTCGCGGGCGTCCGGCCATACCCCGATGTGGTCCTGCTCCAACTCCAGCAGCACGCGGTGCTCCATGCCCAGCGACTCCGTGTAGTCCGCGGGCAGTTGCAGCCGGCCCGCCCGGTCGAGCATCGCGTACTCCCGCGCCACCTGGGACTCCTGGCCCGTCGCCGCGTCGACCTCGGTGCGGCGCAGCACCTCGAAGGAGGTGCGGCCGTCCCGGATGGCGACCGTGCGGCGGACCTCGTTCGCGACCGCCTGGTCGTGCGTGACGATCACGATCGTCGTGCCGAGCTCCTCGTTGGCGCGGCGGAAGGCGGCGAAGACCTGTTCGCCGGTGGCCGAGTCCAGCTCCCCGGTCGGCTCGTCCGCGAGCAGCACCGAGGGGGAGTTGGCCAGCGAGACCGCGATCGCCACCCGCTGCTGCTGGCCGCCCGACATCTGCCTCGGGCGCCGGTCACGGCAGTCCGCCACCTCCAGCATCGCGAGCAACGACTCGGCGCGCGCGGCCCGTTCACGGTTGCGCCCGCCGCCGCGCAGCTGCATCGGCAGCGTGACGTTCTGGATCGCCGTCAGGTAGGGCAGGAGATTGCGGGCGGTCTGCTGCCAGACGAACCCGACGACGTCCCGGCGGTAGCGGAGCCGCTCCTTCTGCCCCATCGACAGCAGATCGCAGCCCGCCACCTTCGCCGCGCCCGCCGTGGGCACGTCGAGGCCCGCCAGGATGTTCATCAGCGTCGACTTGCCGCTGCCGGACGCGCCGACCAGCGCCAGCAACTCGCCCTCGGCGACCAGCAGATCGAGACCCTGGAGGGCCTGCACCTCCACTCCGTCCGTGGTGAAGATGCGCACCAGCCGGTCGCAGGAGATCAGCGCGTCGTGCCCGTAGGAGGGCCGGTCGCGGCTGCGGCGGCCCGCTGTTCGAGCTCCGCCAGTGTGGAATCGGTCGACGGAGTCGTCATCGGGAGTCTCCTGCCCTGAGTTCGGTGATCGAGCCGCGGCGGCCGGTCCACCAGGCCTGTACACCGGCCACCGCGGCGGTGAGGACGACCACGCCGAGTGCCGGCAGAACCATGGACCACACATCCGCCCGCAGCGGTGCGTCGTCAAGCAGACCGGAGCCCGTCCCGCTCGCGAGCGCGAGGTGCACCAGATCGACACCCGGTGCCAGCAGCGCGATGGTGGCCCGGCCGACGAGCAGGCCGCCCACGGCGGCGAGCAGCGCCTGCGGCATCGCCTCGTAGCCCAGCAGGCGTCCGCCCTGCCGGGTGCCGATGCCCATGGTGCGCAGCCGGGCCAGCAGCGTGGTGCGCTCCGGTGCGGTCCGGAGCAGCGAGAGGAGCACGGCGAGCAGGGCGTAGCCCGCGCCGGCCGCGATCGCCGCCGTGTAGATCCGCTCCGCGCCCACCTGCATGGGGGTGTCCACGTAGGCCGCGCGCGCCTCTGAGCGCAGCCGCACGGTGAGGCCCTCGCCCGCTTTGTGGACCGCCGCGCGCAGTGCCTCGGCGTTCAGCCGGTCGCCGGTGAGGAGCAGCGCGGTGGTCTGCCGGTGGGTGAGGGCCGAGGCGTCGACGACCATGAAGGAGGTGTCGGTGACGGCCGGCGTGTGCACCACCGTGCCCGCCACCCGGACCTTGAAGTCCCCGGCCAGCGACTGGAGATCGCGCGGCCGCTCCCCGAGCCGCTGGGCGACGGACGGCGAGGCGAGAACCGGCAGCACCCGGCCCTTGGCGGGCATCGTGCCCTTCGGCGTCGGCGGGCCGGTGTACTTCAGCCGGTCCGCGGTGAAGGCACCGACGCCGGTGGACCGGGCCAGCCGGGCGTAGCTGACCGGGTCGACGCCGATCAGGGTGGTGCCCTGGGCGTCCTCGAAGCCGTGCTCGGGCGGCGGCAGCGAGACGCCGTACTCGATCTGCACGGGCGCCACCTCCCGTACGCCGTCCGCCCCGGACACCGTACGGACCAGGCTGTCCGGCAGTGGTGCGGAGTCGGCCTCGCCGCTGATCCGGGCGTCCGCGCCGGTCGCGAGGACCGCCGCGGTGTCCCGGGCGGCCGCGACCCCCGCTAGGACCGAGCCGCCGAACGCCGCCGTCGTCAGCGCCACCAGCAGCGCGAGCAGCGGCAGCGTCCCGGCGGCGGAGGAGCGTCCGGCGCGGGCCAGCGCCAGGAAGCCGATGGCGCCGCGCAGCCGTGCCACGGAGCGCAGCGCGAGCCGCAGCGGCAGCGGGTAGAGCCGGACGAGCATCAGCGCCGCGATCAGCGCGACCAGCACGGGGGCGGCGCTGACCAGCAGGTCGGTGCCCCCCTCACCACCCGTGCCGCGCCGGCGCAGGGCGACGACCGCGCCGACGGCCAGCACCAGCAGGGTCAGCTCGGCGACGGTGCGCCGCCGCGACGGCCGCACGCTCACCAGGTCGTCCCGGCCGCCGTGCAGCCGCGGTCTGCGGTGCAGCAGCACGGTATGGACCGGAAGCGCGGCGCAGACCAGCGCGCCGACCGCCGTCGCCCCGGCGGCCGAGGGCCACCGCCGCCCCCCGTCGGTCACCAGCACCGCGAGCAGCAGGCCCAGCGCGGCGGCGGGCACGGCTGTCACCGCGGTCTCGGCGAGCAGCCGGCCCCCGATGGACCGCAGGGAGCCGCCCCGGGCCCGGAGCAGGGCGAGTTCGTCGTGGCGCCGGCCCGCGATCAGCCCGCCCGTCATCAGCAGCACGACGGCGGCGACGGTGACGACGGGGCGGATCGCCTGCCGCGTCCCCTCGTACGTGCTCACGATCTCGTCCAGGTCGGTCGTCACCGTCGCGGTCGCACCGGCGGACGCGCGCACCTTCAGCAGCTCCGGCCCGCCCTCCAGGGAGGCCACGGACGAGCGGATCCGGTCCGTGTCGAGGGTGGTCAGCCGCGAGACGTCCGGCATGAGCCGCCAGTACGCCTCGGGCTGCCCGGTGGTCGTGAGCAGCGCCGGCGCCGCGTCCGGAGGAAGCAGCAGCGCCGCCGTCCAGTAATAGCGCGGCTCGGTCTTCGACGGTTTGGCCACCAGCGAGGGGGTGCGCAGCAACTGCTCGGCCGACCAGTAGGCGGCCTCGGGGTGCAGCGGGGTGACGATGCCGGTGATCCGTACCGTGAACCGCCCGCCCCCGGAGGCCGGGACGGAGACGGCCGAGCCGACCTTGATCCGCAGCGCCTTCGCGGTCTCCTCCGTGACCGCCGCCTGCACCTCCTTGGTGGCGGCGGTGACCTTGCCGCAGACGGTCGGCCACCTGCCCGCGCGCAGGGTGGCGTGGTCGGGCAGTCCCGACTGCGTCGTGTACGTCAGCTCCGGGTCGATGCCGTAGGGGCGGGGGAACCAGGACTCGGTGGCGGGGATCGGCTTCGTCGTCCGGAGCCCGTACGCGGACTGGCCGCTGTCGGCCCGCAGCGGACCTGGCAGCCCGGCCAGCAGCGCCCGGTGCACGGAGCCCAGCGACTCGTCCCGCACCGCCTTCTCGCGCGCCACCTCCGGGAGCTGGAGCCCCGGCGGCGGACTGCTGACCTCCAGGACGCTGCGCCTGGGGGAGGCGGCGTCGAGGTCGTGGCGCAGCCCCTCGCCCTCGTACCGGTCGACGGCCCGTGGGAACGCGGCCGCCAGGAACGCCGTCAGCAGCACCAGCAGCCCGAGCGCGCAGGCCGCCCCCGGGGCGGTGCGCAGCCGGGTCCGTACCCATGGCGCGCACGCCGCTGTCGTACGGGAGGACATCGGACGCGGGCTCATGTCAGTTGTCCCCCTGGTGGCGCAGCGAGACCGCCGGGTCCGTGCGCCGGAGCGCGAGGACCGCGACGATCAGCACCGGCAGGGCGGCGAGGGCGGCGAGCAGCACCGCGACCTGTCCGGCGGGCAGTTGCACAGAGACGTCGGGTACGGGCCGGGCGGCCTGTCCGGTCAGCACGACGAGCGGCACCACCGCCCGGGTCAGCAGGGCCCCGAGGACCGCCCCCACCAACAGCCCGATGGCGATCAGCACGCCCTGTTCGGCGGCGATCATGCGGGCCAGCCGCCGCCGTGGCGCCCCCAGCGCCCGCAGGACCGCGAACTCCGCGGACCGCTCGCGCCGCGAGCCGACCGCCGTCACCGCGAAGCCGACCCCGGCCAGCGCCGCCGCCACGACCGCCACCGCCAGCAGCGCGGACCGCGGACCCGCCCCCAGCGGATCGCTCACCAGCTCGTCCGCGACCTCGTCCCGTACCTGGACCTGCGCCGGGTCGGTGTCGGCCCGTGCCCGGAGCGCGGCCGCCACCTCGGTACTCCGGCCGGGAGCGGTGCTCAGCCACCACTCGGAAGCGGTGAGCACGGCGTTCGGGCGCTCCGCGAAGACCTGGCTGACGGCCCTGAGGTCGAGGAGCAGCGCGCCGCCGTCCCGGGCCGCCCGCGTCTGCCCGGAGGACAGGGAGGTGGCGGACAGGGAGGCGGTGGAGCCCGGACCGGTCGTCGGGAGGGCGTGGACGGTCCGCACGATCTTCACCCGGACCGTCTCACCGGCCAGCGTCACGTCCACGCTCTGGCCGGTCCTGGCACCGGAGGCCTTCAGATAGGCGTCCGTGGCCACACCGTTCAGCGTGGCCGCCGGGGACCGGGACCGGCCGTTCGGCGCCGCCCCCGGTCACCGTCCGCAGCCCGCTCACGGTGAGCCGGTGCGATTCGTCCCGCCCGACCGGCTGCGCGCTGTCCAGTTCGAACCCGGTCACCGACAGCTCACCGGCCGGGTCCACCTGCAGCGAGAGCGGATGCGCCTTCCCGTCCACCGGCACGGAACCGGCGACCACCCGGTACGGGATGCCGTAACGGTCCTCCAGCAGCACGGTGACCACCGGACTCGTGCCGGAACGCGGGGTGCTTCCCGCCTTCGGGCCGGACGCTATGCGCAGATCGAGGCGGAGCCGGGTGCTGCCGGGCGGCAGCAGCAGCCCCGCCCGTGTGGTGTGAGAGGGCGCGAGGGAGCCGAACAGGCGGCCCGTGGCCCCGTCGGCGAGGTCGTCGCGCATCAGCATCCGCTCGTCGGCGTGCCCGGTGTCCAGGGCCAGCACCTCGGCCGTACGGCCCCCGGAGAGCTCCACCGACGTACGGAACGCGGGCGCCGCCTGCCGTACCCCCGCCAGCCGCGCGTACGCGCCCGAGCGGGCCGGATCCGCGTTGACGCCGCCCAGCATCCGGACCGGGGCGCCGGACCTGAAGTCCGCCTGGTCCTGCTGCGAACGGTCCCACGAGGCGCTCTGGCCGATCGCCAGCATGCCCATCGCGACCGACAGCACCAGCAGCAGCACCGGACCCGCGCCGCGCAGCGGCCGGCGGCTGAACTGCCAGCCGGCCAGCGCCGTGACGAGCCCCCGGCCGCCGGCCGCCCGGCGCTCCGCGAGCCTGGCCGCGGGCGGCAGCAGCCGCAGCGTCACCACGGTGGCCGCGAGCAGGGCCAGGGTGGGCGCGACGACCAGCAGCGGATCGATGCCGAGGCCGCCCGCCCGGTCGTCGCTGAGGGCGCCGCTGCCCCCGCCCCCGGTCTGCCGGTCGAGCTGCCAGTACGCCACCCCCGCGACCGCCAGCAGCCCGACGTCCGCGCCCGCGCGCACCGGCGCGGGCAGGGCGGCGGCGCGGGTGGAGCGGCGTCCGCCGGCGCTCGCGGCGAGCGCGGGCGCCACCACGGCGAGCGCGCACGCCAGCGCGGTCACGGCGGCCACCAGCCAGACGGTGGAGGTGGGGGCCCCACCGAGCCGCAGCCCGATCCGGGACAGGCCACCCCGGTCGGCCAGCAGCCGGGTCAGCGGATCGCTGAGCAGCGGGGCGACCACGGCGGCGGGCAGCGCGAGCAGCAGCGCCTCGATCGCGGCGAACGAGGTGATCCGGGCGCGCGATCCGCCGCGCGCCCGCAGCAGTTCCGTCTCGCCGCCGCGCTCACTGCTCAGCAGCCTGGCCACCAGCAGCAACGTGTATCCGGCCAGCAGCACCAGCTGCACGGCCACGATCATCAGCGTCGAGCGGGAGACGAGCAGCCCCCGGTCGATCTGGTCGAGAACGGTGGGCAGCTGGGTCCGGGCGCTCGCCCCGCTCTTGAGCTCGGGTGCGGCGAGCAACTGCTCGGGACCCTCGGCCGCCGCGTCGCGCAGCGCGGCCATCCGGTCCGTGGTGAGGGTACGGAAGTCGGCCGACGCCAGATAGGAGACCTCGCCGGAACTGGTCCGGCCCGAGCCGAGCACCGCGGGGTCGGTGAGCAGCGGTCCGTACGTCATGAAGACGACCCGGCGGACGCCGCGCCCGCCGGCCGGGTCCAGCTGCCCGTACGGATCGGCCTGGTCCGCGGCCTCGTAGGGACCGGTGACGAGGATCTGCTGCCGCTTGCCGCCGATCCGGTCGGTGAGCGTCAGCCGGGCGCGCGGCTTCAGCCCGAGGGCCTTTGCGGCGGTGCCCGGCAGCGCGACCTGGACCGGCTCTCCGGGCTTCCCCGCCCCGGCCGAGGGCATCCGGCCCCCGGTGAGCCGGACGCGGCTGAGGTCGAGCGAGGCGAAGTGGGTGAGGTCGGGATCGCCGCGCCGGGCGGCCGGGGTCTGGAGACCGCGCGGCAGCGCGTACGGGCCCGACGCCTCCAGCTTCCGTACGGTCACCGGAAGGCCGTCGAACGTGGTGCGGGCGGCCTTGCGCGCCGAGGCGTCGACGGCCTCCCGCTGCTCGGGCGCGACCTGCGCCGATATGAGTAGGGACGCGTCGGCGGCGGACCGGTGGGTGAGGGTGTGGCGCGGCGTCGCCGATGGAGCCGGAGAAGGCGGTGAGAGCGGCCAGGACGGAGGTGGTGAGCAGCACGGCCAGCACGGCCGCAGCGAGGAGGAGCCGGTGCGCCCTCACCCGCAGTGGAACGAACCCCGTCACCCTGCCCCACCCTCATCTCATGAACACGCCCCCCCCGGCGTTGCATGGATGCTTTCAGAGTGGACCTGCCTCGGTATACCGCCCATGGCCACACCTTGATGGGATAGTGACCGTTATCCGGCGGCGGAGTACCGGATTCCGCACAGGTGGGGGCCGGAGGACTCAGCCCTCGGTGTTCACCATCGAGGCGGCCGCGTAGGTGAGGTAGTCCCACAGCTGCCGCTCGTGCTCCGGGGCCAGCCCGAGCTCGTCGAGCGCCACTCGCATGTGGCTCAGCCAGGCGTCGTGCGCGGCCCGGTCCACCCGGAACGGCACGTGCCGCATCCGCAGCCGGGGGTGTCCGCGCTGGTCACTGTAGGTGCGCGGCCCGCCCCAGTACTGGATCAGGAACAGCGTGAAGCGCTCCTCCGCCGGGCCCAGATCCTCCTCCGGGTACATCGGCCGCAGCAGCGGGTCCCCGGCCACGCCCTCGTAGAAGCGGTGGACCAGGCGCCGGAAGGTCTCCTCGCCGCCGACCAGCTCGTAGAAGGTCAGCTCCTGCACCGTGTCGCGCGGGTTCTCAGTCACCTGTCCATCGTCGCAGACGCCGCGCCGGGGGACAGGGGCCCGGGTGGATCCCGATGATCACAACGGCCGGTGAGGGCGTCCCTCACCGGCCGTGTGTCGTGCCCGAAGCGTCAGCCCCGGCGGATCGTGATCGTCGTCCACGCCCCGACGTGCACCTGGTCGCCGTCCTGGAGCGGAACGGGGACGTAGGGCTGGATCGGGTCCTCCGCGCCGTTGAGCGTGGTGCCGTTGGTGGAGTTCTGGTCGACCACGGCCCAGCTGTTGTCCGGCTGCTGCACCAGCACCGCGTGCTGGTGCGAGACACCCGGGTCCTCCGGGGGCACGGACAGGTCGATGTCGGGTGACTCGCCCGTGCTGTGCCGGCGGCGGCCGATGGTGATCTGGCTGCCGGTCAGCGGAAGGTGCTGCTCCGGGGAGTACGCGGGCAGGTTGAGCCCGGTGGCCTCGGGACCGCTGCGCTGCATCATCGCCAGGAAGTAGTCACGGTCCGGAGCGACGACGGCCCCCCAGCTCGTGGACGCCTGGTCCGGTCCCTGACCTGGTCCCTGGCCCTGACCGGGTACCTGCCCCGGCCCCTGGTCCTGGCCCGTGCCGGGGCCCTGGTTCTGCCCGGGGCCGGGGTAGGGCTGCTGGTGCATCGGCTGCTGCGGCGCCTGGGGCTGCGCGGGCGGCGACAGCATCCAGTCGTCGTCGCCGGGCCGCTCGACCTGCGGCGGGGGCGGCGGGGCGGGCGGGTCGAAGACCGGGGGAGCCGTCTGCTGGAACGCGGGAGCGGCACTCTGCTGCTGGAACGAGGGCGGCGGCGGCGAGCCCTGCGAGGAACTCTGCTGCTGGGCGTGCTGCTGTCCCTGCGGGAACCCCTGCTGTCCCTGCGGGAAGCCCTGTTGGTTCTGCGGACCGGGCTGTCCCTGCGGGCCCTGACCCGGGCCCTGCTGGAACGGCGGCGGAGGCGGCGGAGGCGGCGGGCCCTGCTGCCCGTGCTGCCCCGGGAACGGCGGCCGACCGGGGCCGGGCTGACCGGGGCCGGAGGAGAGCGGTTCGGCCGGCCGGTTCACCTGCGAGGGGCGCGAACCCTGGTACTCGAACGGGTCGCGCGGCTGCGGCGGTGCGGGCGGCTGCTGGCCGGGGAAGCCCTGGGGCGGGGTGATCCCGGGACCGCCGGGGCCGGGACCGCCGGGGCCGCTCGGTCCGCCGTGCTGCGGGGCCAGCGGGGTGTAGGAGGTCGCGGTGTTCGTGAGGAAGTTCCAGCGGCACTCCTCGCAGAACGGCGCCATCGCCTCCCTCGGGGTGCGGCACTGCGGGCAGATGTCGGCCTGGGCGGTCGCGTCCGGGCCAGGGCTCGGCGGGTATCCGTAGCCGGGCGCGGGCGGCGGGGGAGGAGGCGGCGGGACAGCGGCCCCGGCCACGCGATGGCCGCAGACCTCGCACCAGTCCTCGGAACCCGACTGGTGTCCGTTCGGGCAGGTCGGCATGTCGGCGCTTCCCCCTCTCCTCGTCCGGCCCAGGGGGCCGTCATCTTTCTTGCTTCGCCGCCCGGCGGACGCATCCGGCCGGGCGGCTCATCAGTGCGGATATGTGGTTACTTCTTGACGCGGACGGTCTTCGTGGAGCGCGTTTCGAGTGTCATCTCGTCCGCTTCCGCGACCTTCGCCTTCAGTCGCACAGTACCTGTCGCCGCGTCGACGACGTCTACCACCTTCGAAAGCAGTTTCGCGGTGTCCGCGTTCCCGGACGCCGACGCCAGCTGCACCGCGCGGCCCAGTTTGGCCGTCGCGCCGTCGAAGTCTCCCGACTTGCGGGCATCGAGCCCCTGCTGGATGACTTGTGCCAGTTCCGCCTGACCCGTGTAGTGCGCGACCTGCGGATTGATCGACGTCGAGGCCACCATGTCGTCCGTCCACACCGCCCGTACCAGCCCCTGCGAAAGGGTCTGGGGCGCGCCGCCCGAGGGGTCGGGAAGGATCAGCGAGACCCGGGCCGCCAGCATCTCCTGACCGATACCGGCCTCCGGTACCTGCACGCACACGTGGTAGTCACGGGACTCGTCGCCCCAGGAGCCGGTGGGGTAGTCGCCCGCGCGCGGCCCCGCCTCCGTGCGGCGGTCGGTCAGCTCGGCGACCGTCGGCGCGACCTGCTTGACGAACTTGATCTCCACGCCGACCGGGGTCCAGAGCCGCAGCGCGACGTCCGCGACCTCCTTGCCCATCGCGTTCTCCATCATCTGCGTGAAGTCCGCGGCCAGTCCCGCCGGATCGGCGACGATGTCGGCGGTGCCGAGCAGCGCCGAGGCGATCGCTGTGACCTCTTTCACTTCCCAGTCGGTGCCGACCCCGCGGGCGTCACAGGTGAACCGGCCCGCACACGCGTCGAGCGCGGCCCGCAGGTCCTCCGGTGCCTCGTGCTCGTTGCGCCCGTCGGTCAGCAGGATGCCGTGCCGGATGCTCACCTCCGCGGCGCCCAGCAGCCGGCCGGCCAGCCGCAGCCACGTCCCGATCGCCGTACCGCCGCCCGCGCTGAGCCGGCGCAGCGCCTCCTTCGCCTGGGCCCTGGTCTGCGGACCGGCCGTGGCGAGCCGTCCGCCGCCCGGATAGACCTCCTTGGCGACGTGCGTACCGCCGATCACGGCGAAGGAGGTGCCGTCGCGCAGGGTGTCGATGGCCGCCGACGTCGCGTCGCGGGCGTTGCGCATCTTCGTGGGCGGGTAGTCCATCGAACCCGAGCAGTCCACCATGACCACCACGGCGGCGCTCGGCGCCTGTCCCGGCAGGTGCGAGGAGGCCTGGGCGGCGCCCGTCAGCGGAACCCCGCCCGTGGTGCCGCCACCGGTCGAGGTGACGGTGATGATGCTGTTGACCTCGCGGCCGCCCTCCGGCAGGAATTCGTTCTGGTACACCTCGACGGAGAACTGCGGCACGTTCGACTTGGAGAAGTTGGCCATCTGATCGGCTCCTTGAGGCTCCATGTGTCAGATGAAGACAGATTTACGGACAAAGACATCGGAGGGGCAAGGGGCGGACGGAACAGGACTCAACCGTCGCTCCGGGCGGATCCTGCCCCTTGCGCCGGTACGGCGAACGGCAGCAGTGCCACTGTTACGTTGTCGTGGCCCCCGCCGTCGAGCGCGTGACCCACCAGTACCTGGGCACCGTGCAGCGGCCGTTCGTGCGCGTCCTCGGGCAGCGCGGCGGCCATCTCGGCCGGGGACTCGGCGTAGTTCCACAGGCCGTCCGTGCAGATCACCGCGGTGCCCGGCCGGTCCGGCTTGAACGAGGCGGTGTGCGGCTCCAGTTCGTAGGAGTCGGCGCCCAGCCAGCCGGTGATGGCATGGGCCCGCTCGTCCGCGTACGCCTCCGCCTCGCTCATCAGCCCGGCCGCGACCATCTGCGCGGCCCACGAATCGTCCTCCGTGAGCCGGGCCGGCGGGCTGCTCCGGTCCTCCGGCACCCAGTACACCCGGCTGTCACCGACCCAGCCGACGATCAGCAGCCCGTTGGCCATGATCGCGCCGACCAGGGTGCACGCCGGGGCGTTCTGCTGGCGGTGCGGGTCGCGCTCCGCGGCCCGGCCGGGCTCCTGGGCCAGCCGGTTGACCGACTCGGCGGCGGCCACGATCGCCTCGTGCATCGCCTGCTGCGGATGCGTTCCGCGCGGCAGCGACTCCAGCAGCGACTCGTTGGCGGCGGTCGTCGCGGCGGCCGACGCCTCGTCGGGACGGCTGGCGGAGGACACCCCGTCGCAGACGATCGCCACCACGGCCGGGGTGCCGTCGGGCAGCGCGGTCGTCGAGATCGCGAACGAGTCCTCGTTGCGGTGGTGGCGCAGCCCGCGGTCGGTGACCGCGGCGACCGAGCCGAGCTCCTGCTCCATGTGATCGCGCTCGCGGGGCTGGGCATGGCCGCAGTTCTCGCAGTAGCCGTCGAGGTCGACCCGGCCCGCCCGGCAGGCCACGCACACCTTGGTGCCGGCCGGTGGCGTCGGGGCGGGCTCCGCGACGGCACGGGGATCGGGCGCCGCACCCCCAGCGGCGGCCGCCGCTCCCGCCGCGGGCGCCGCCAGCTCGAAATCGCCGGACGCGGCCGGCGCGGCGACCGGACCGGGCTCTGCGGGGGCGGCCACCGGGGTGCCCATCGCGATCGTCGGGTGGTCCTGCGGCGGTTCGGGCACGGACGACAGGTCGTACCCGCACGCACCGCAGAACAGATCCCCCGGCTCCAGCGGCTCCTGGCAGCCGGGACACCTCGACAAGGCAGCCTCCTGGTCGTTCTGCGACATCTTCACACCCACGTTCGGGGGCGGAAACGGTTTGCCCGCTCCACCAGTTCGATCCTCTCGGCACCGGGCTCCGCAAGCCGGGCGAGCATCCGGTACGAACGTTCGAGCCCGAACCGCAGGCCGCGCTCGTTCAACTCGACTCCGAGCAGCGTCCCGGGCCCCTGCCCGCCGCTCGCGGGCGGGGCCGGGGGACGGGCCGCGGGACTCCCGGAGAGTACCCAGTCGAGCGCCGTCCCCAGCACCTCGGTCGACAACTGCTCCCGGCGCACCGCGTCCAGACCGAGACCGGCCAGCCCGGAGACCTGGGCGGAGGCCGCCATCAGATCGGTGATCAGCGGCTCCTGCGGGGCCCGGTCGCGCAGCCGGGCCCGTACCGCCGCGACCCGGGCCGCCGTGTAGTGGATCGACGCCTCCGGCACGGACTCCAGCGATCTGACGGCCCCGCCCCGGTCCCCGGCGGCGATCTGCACCCGGGCCAGGCCGAACGCCGCGTTCACGAAGCTCGGGTCGGTGGCCCACACCAGCCGGTAGTACTCGGCGGCGTTGTCCAGCTGGCCCAGCACCTCCGCACACACGCCCAGGGCCAGCTTCGGCGCCGGTTCCCCGGGAAACGCGTCGTAGACCGCGTCGAAGGAGAGCGCCGCGTTCTCGTTGTCACCGGTCACCAGGGAGGTGATGCCCCGGTACCAGACCACCCGCCAGTCGTCCGGGTGCTTCAGCTCAAGGGTGGCCAGCGTCTCCTGCGCGGCACCCAGGTCGTTCATCTCCAGGGAGGCGCGCAGCTCGCGCAGCCGGGTCTCCAGCGAGGCGGCCGGTACGGACTGCAGCGCGGCGATCAGCTCGGCGGGCGCCGACGCCATCAGCCCGGCCAGGAAACCCGCGTTGGGGTCGTTCGCGTCGACCCGGGGGACCGGCAGCGCCAGCGACGTGCCCCGCACATCGAGCCCGGCCAGCCGGGGCCCGCCCGAGCCGGACGGGCCGAACGCCCCCGGTCCGGCGCCGGTGTTCGCGGCGGGGGACCGGGGAGCCGGAACGGCGGCCGCCGGCTGCGGAGGGGCGGGCGCGACGGCGTGCCCGGCGCCGCTGACATGGGTGGCGGGCGAGGACACCGGGCCGACGCCCGCCGCGTACCCGGGAGGCGGCCCGGCGGGCAGCGCGCCCGGGACACCGCCCGGCGGCGCCACCGCGGCCTGCGTCGGCGCGGCAGGCGCGGCCGGGAGCGCCCCGGCGCCCTTGCGCCGGCCGAAGCGCCCGGAACCGCGCGTCGCCGCACTCCGCGCCCCGAGACGGGAGACCTCGCCCGTCATACGGCTGAACAGCTCCGTGTCGGTGACCCTCATCTCCGCACCGAACAGCGTCGACAGCGCCGGACGCGGGCGCCCCGTCTGGAGCGACACCACCTCCCGCAACACGCCCATCAGCTGCTCCGCCATCTCGGAGGCAGAGGCGAACCGCCGGGCCGGATCGGGGTCGGTGGCCCGGACCAGCAGCCGGTAGAACGACTCGTACGACCGGAACACCTCGATGTTGTCCGGGTCCGGCAGCGAGTCCACGAAGACGTTCGTGTAGCCCTGGAAGTCGAAGGTGAGCACCGCCAGCGTCCGCGCGACCGTGTACAGGTCGGAGGCGACCGACGGGCCGACCTCCGCGACCTCCGGTGCCTGGTACCCCACCGTGCCGTAGATGGCCGACTCGTCGTCGTCCATCCGGCGGACCGCGCCCATGTCGATCAGCTTCAGCTGGTCCTCGGTCTGGATCGCGTTGTCGACCTTGAAGTCGCAGTACAGCAGGTTGCGGCTGTGCAGGTGCCCCAGCGCCTCCAGCGCCTCGATGCCGAACGCGCACGCCTGCTCGACCGGCAGCGGATCCCGCTTCCCGGCCGGGGTGCGCCGCTCGTTGGCGATCTCCTTGAGGGCCTTGCCGCCCACGTACTCCATCACTATGTAGCCGTCCAGCGAACCGGTGCGCTGGTCGAGGTGCTCGACGAAGTTGTAGATACGGACGATGTTGGAGTGCTCGATCTCGGCGAGGAACCGGCGCTCGGAGATGGCCGCCGCCATGGCGTCCTGGTCACCTGTGTCGAGCAGGCCCTTGAGCACCACCCAGCGGTCGGAGACCGCCCGGTCCACCGCGAGGTAGACCCAGCCGAGCCCGCCGTGCGCCAGACAGCCCGCGACCTCGTACTGGCCGTGCACGACATCGCCGTCCTGGAGCTTGGGCGTGAACGAGTACGGGTGGCCGCACTTGGTGCAGAACCCCTCCGTACGCCCTGGCTGCGCGCCCCTGGCCCGGCCCACCGGCGCCCCGCAGTCCGAACGCGAACAGAACCGCTTGCGCTCGGGCACCTCCGGGTTCTCCATCACGGCGGTACGCGGATCCGGACGCGGCACATCCGGTACGAGCACCAGCCCGGCACCCAGCCGGTTCCGCCCGGAGACACCGGTCGAGGAACCGGAGGAGCGCACCGAGACCGAACGCGAGGACCCGCTCGCGGAGACCGCGCGCGAGAGCCGCCCCGACACCGACCGCCGCGACGTCGACGAACGCGAGGACGCCCTCGACGACGCCCGCGAACTGCCGCGTGCAGAGGAGCTGGAGCTGCCCCGCCCGCCGCCCGCGATCCCGGTGGGCGGCGAACTCACCATACCCGTGGGGGAGACGACCGGCGCCAGACCGCAGGTGTCGCAGTACAGCTCACCGCCGCCCATGTCCTCGTAACTGCCCTCGCACGCGGGGCGCTGGCACTGCGTACTCATGGTCATTCCCCCTGTTCGCCCCGCCGCCGCGGCGGCCACGTCGATCCGATACTGCCCGTCCCGCCACCGCCTGTCCCGCCACGGCCCGTCCGGTCCGGCGGATGCCCCTCGGGCACCAGCGGCCTCACCGGCCCCGCCGGTCTTCTGGTCCCGACGCCCGCCGCTGCCCCATCAGTTCCAGCGCCGCGTCCTGATAACGCTGCACCGCCTGGGCGGCGACCCGCAGATCGCAGGGCGCGCTCCACAGCATCCGGCGCGCCGCGTCGTACCGCTCGATCAGGACCGGGTCCTCCGCCAGTCCGTGCCGGGCCACCTTCGCCTTGTACGCGTCCAGCCGGCCACGCAGCTCCGCCCGCACGGCCAACGGGGCGGTGACCGCCGTCAGCTGCTCCCTGGCCCGCAGCAACTCCTCCTCCGCCTGCCGCTCCAGGGTCTCCAGAAGCGGCGAGAGCCGGTGCCACTGCGCGTGCCTGCGGTACTCGGAAGCGGCGGCGAGACGCTCCTGGAGCGCGGTGGGCGGGCCGTTGACCGCGGGCACCTCGGACGCGGCGATCTTGGCCAGCACCTCGCCGCGCGCCGAGCGGGCCTCGGCCAGTGTGCGGTCCGCCCGGGAGAGCACGTCGCGCAGCTGGACCAGCCGCTGCTCGGCGTCCTGCCGGACCGCGAGCACCGCCTCGATCTCCCGCCGCACCTCCTCCAGCGCACGGGCCGCCCGGTCGTAGCGCGTGGTGTCGGGGCGTCCGCCGCCGGGCGCCGAACTGCCGGGCCCCGGCAGCCAGAACGCCAGCGGATCGGAGATCACCTGCACCCGCAGCGTGGCCAGCTCCTGGGTGATCGACTCCAGATCGTCCCCCGACGGGTGCTCGCCCGGCCGCACCCCGACCGAGTGCGCCAGCGAGCTGGTGCGGCGCAGTTCGGCGGCGAGCAGATCTATCCGGGCGGGCATCGCCGACCACACGGAGTCGGAGGCGACGACCATGTCCAGCGAGCGGGCGTACAGCTCGTTCATCCGGTTGACCAGCTCCGCCAGCGTGAACCGCTCGGAGAGCCTGGCCGGGCCGGTGATCGACGGATCGGGACGGGCGGCGGCATGCGCCACCGTGACGCCGTCGCCGCGCAGCAGTTCGGTCAGGGCCGTCAGGTCGTCCCGGTTCGGGTGGCGCCGCCTGGCCCGCACCTCACGGGCCTGGTGCAGCACCCCCGCGTAGGCGTCGAAATAGCTCCACAGCAGCGTGATCGACTGCTCGGTGACGCTCCAGCGCTCCCTGGTGACACCGGTCAGCTCCGCGCCCTCCAGGAGCCGGCGTCCGGCGTGGTCCTGGAGGGCGAGCAGCGAGGTCTCGATCGCCTCGTGCTCCGCGCCGAGCCGGGCCAGCGCACGGTCCGCCTCGTCCCGGTCCATGACCGGGCCGGGGGGCCGGGCCGCGTAGCTGGGGAAGGGGCCCGCGACGCCCATCGATCACCTCTCCGCTCTCCCTGCCGGACGGGCCCGGCAGGTTCCGCCTGATCCGAGGACCAGGCCCTAGTTGCTGCGGTACTTGGGCACCGGCGGTGCCGTGATTCCGGGCAGACCGTCCTGCAGCCAGTTGCGGTAGGACCGCATCCACGGGCTGTTCTTGCCGCCGGCCCGGTAGTCGACCAGCACCTGGTTGACCCGGGCCACCAGATCGTCCGCGCCCTTCTTCGTGGCCACGCCGTAGTACTCGGTGGTGAAGGGCTTGTCGCCCTTGAGCTCCACGGCCGGGTCCTGGGCGGCCTGGCCGGCCGCCAGGGCGTTGTCCGTGACGATCGCGTCGACCTCGCCCATCTGGAGCCGCACCAGGCAGTCCAGCTGGTTGGGGACGGTGAGCAGGTCCTCGTCGGCGTCGGTGCCGTCGTGCTTGTCCTTGAACACCGAGCCGAACGACTGCTTCTGCAGCGCCTCGTACGCCGTGGACCCCTCCGCGGTACAGACCCGCTTGCCGGCCAGCGAGGAGTCGTAACCCGTGATCGTGGATTCCTTGGGGGCCAGGACCTGCTGCCCGGCCTGGAAGTAGGCGGTGGAGAACGAGACCTGGTCGAGCCGGGCGCAGTTGATCGTCATCGTCCGGACGACGACGTCTACCTTGTCGTTCTCCAGGGCGGCGATCCGCTGGTTGGTGGGGATCGCCCGGAAGATCACGTCGTCCGGGTCGCCCAGGATGTCCTTGGCGATGGCCCGCACCAGATCGATGTCGAAGCCTTCGAGACCCCGGGACTCCGGATTGCGGTACCCCCACTGGAAGCTGTTCTGGTCGACGCCCGCGATCAGCTTCCCGCGCGCCTTGATGCGGTCGATGGCGGCGCCGCCGGAGACGGACGGCGGCAGGCTGGCGTCCGGATCGGTGCAGTCGTCGGCCCGCGCCTGCACGGCGCGTGCCGCGCCCGGTCCCGAGGCCCCCTCGCCGAAGGCGTCGCCGCCGCTGTGGGAGAGCGGCAGCAGGGTCAGCGCCGCCGTCATCGCGCAGGCCACGGCCATGGCGGTCACACCACCCCAGCCGCGCAGCCTGCGCAGCGGGCCCGCGGGCCCCGTCCTGGGCTCGTCCTTCCCTGTCATCGCTCCCCCTGTCACCGGAACTCCGAGAGCCTGCGGTTGACCCCGACGATCGCGGCGACCGCGCCCAGCACGGCGAGGGCCGCCGCGCCTATCGGCAGCCCGCCCAGCGCACCGCGCCCGTCCCGCGCGGCCCGGGTGAACTCTTCCTGCTCATGGGCGAGCGCCCGCTGCAGCGCGTCGTCCACGCGGTTGAACGACTCACCGGTCGAGCCCTTCGTCGAGTCCGCCGTCCCGATGATCTGGGTCAGCGCGGTGTCGTAGTCGCCGCTGTCGTCGGTCTTGCGGGCGGTCCGGTGGCGGCTCTGCCACTCGGTGACACCCGTGATGGCCTTCGCCACCGGTTCGCCGCCCACTGTGTCGCCGGTGTCCTCGGCGAGCTTCGCGGCCCTGTCCAGCTCCGCGACGAGTGCCTTCATGCCCGTGCCGTAGTCGGTCTCGTACTTGTCGTTCTTCCCGTCCGCGGTGAGCACCGCACCCCGGGCGACCACGGTGAGGGTCTCGTTGGCGCGCGCCTTCAGCGAGTCGATGCGCGCCCGGTTGAGCACGTCCAGCGACTGCTGCCCGCGGGTGTTGGCGTCGGACAGATCGGAGCGGGCCACCGAATGCCCCACCGCCAGCCACAGCAGGACCACCAGCGAAGCCGCGGTCGCGGCCAGCAGGCCCTGGTTGAGCACCCGGTTCGTCCGCTGGAAGTTGCGCCGCTGCGCCCAGAGCAGCACGATCAGCGCGATCACACCGATGGCGAGCGAGAAGAACGGCCAGGTGCGCGCGGAGTCGTAGTCCTGGCCGAGCCGGCCGGTCTCCGCCGCGTACAGCCGCTCGGCGGCCGGCAGCATGTCGTTGGCCATCTTCTGGTTCGCGTACCGGAGATAGGCGCCGCCCAGCGGCAGCCCCTGCCGGTTGCTCGCGCGGGCCCGCTCGATCAGCCCGGTGTAGCGCGGGAGTTCCTTGTTGAGGGTGGTGATCTCGTGGCCGGACTTCGTCGAGGAGTCCGTGTTGGCCGCGGCCTTCACCAGCAGCCGGGAGGCCTCGTCGATGTCCGCCACGTACTGCTCGTGGACCTTGCTCGGCTCCTGCGGCCCGGCCAGGAATCCGCTCGCCGCGGCCGCGTCGGCGTCGGCCAGCGAGCGGTAGATGTCGGCGGCGTCCGCGCTGAGCTGCTGACTGTGCGTCAGCACGTCGTCGGCGGAGGCTGCCCGGCCGGAGACCTCGAACGCCGTCACGGCCCCGAACGCGATGACGAGCAGGGCCAGTACCGCCCCGATGATCTGGAGCCGGCCCGGTTCGGTCGTCGCCGCGGCGCGCAGCCGCTCCGTGACCACCGCGCGGCCACCGCGCTGCGGCGGCACGGCTGCGGGAGCCGGCGCGGGCGCCCGCTCCGGCGCGCGTCGCGGCGGCGCAGGCCGCACATTCGGCGGGTGTGTCACTTGACCTCCCCCTCGGTCACTGACGGCGGCCCGCCCCCCGGCCGATCGGGGGACTGGTACCCGGCCAGAAGTATGGCCGCAGGGAACGGCGTCCATACAACGAACGCCCGGATCCCGCACCGGTCCACGAACGCGGCGACCCGCGGACAACCGCACCCAACAGCATTCGATCAAGGCCGACGCCGCCGATCAAGACGATCGACGGCGCAATCATGCGAAGTCCTACCGGTCTCCCCAACAAGGAACACGTTCGGGGCGGCTGATCGGTTCCCCGCGAGAGGGGCGCCCCGAAGCACGAATGCTACGGGACGCCCCTGCTGCCCTCCGAGGTCACACCGCGTCAGGCGTACTGCGCCCGCAGCCTCTCGTGCACCTCGGGCGCCGCACCCGTGTGGTCCAGGCCCAGCAGCCCCGCGCCCAGCACCGGGGACTCCTCGACCACCCGGACCGCCGCCTTCGGGGCCCGCTCCGCGAGGAGTTCGGATATCCGGCCGTCCAGCTGCGGATGGCGCGCGGCCAGCACGCTGCCGCCCAGCACCACCGGGGCCTGCTCGTCCAGCAGCCCGAGCCGGTCCAGGGCGACCGAGGCCATCGCCACGACCTCCTCGGCCAGCCGGTCCACCAGGCCGCGCGCCACCGGGTCTCCGGCCGCGCCGGTCGCGAAGAGCACCGGCGTCAGCTCGTGCCGCCGTTCGAACGCGATCCGGCCCAGATGCAGCGCCTCTATCAGCGCGTACATCGAGCCGAGCCCGAAGTGACCGGGCAGCGTACGGGCCAGCTCGGTCGGCTCGCCCCGGCCGTCCGCCGCCCGCGCGGCGAACCACAGCGCCTCCTCAGCCAGCCCCGAACCCCCGCCCCAGTCACCGGATATCCGGCCGATGGCGGGGAAGCGCGCGGTGCGCCCGTCCGGCACCATGCCGACGCAGTTGATCCCCGCGCCGCACACCACCGCCACGCCACGCGGCTCGTCGACCCCGGCCCGCAGGATCGCGAAGGTGTCGTTGCGCACCTCCACCGTGCGGCCCCAGCCGCGCTCGCCCAGGGCCTCGGTCAGCTGCTCCTCCTCGACCGGCAGATCGGCGTTGGCGAGGCAGGCCGACACATGGGCGACGCTCTCCGCCCCCACGCCGGCCGAGGACAGCGCCCGCTCCACCGCGGAGCCGAGCGCGTCGACGGCCGTGCCGATGCCGACCACGGGTGGCTGGAAGCCGCCGCCGCGGGCCGTGGACAGCACCGTGCCGTCCGCACCGATCAGTGCCACATCGGTCTTGCTGTTCCCCGCGTCGATCGCGAGGACCGAACCGTTCACGCCCACAGGAGGTGCTCCCGGTTGTGCGCGATCAGCTTGTCCGTGAGTGCTTCCGCGTACTCGAACTGGCCGATCAGGGGGTGCGCGAGCAGGGCCTTGAACACCCGGTCGCGGCCCCCGCGCAGCGCGGCCTCCAGCGCGAGGTCCTCGTACGCCGTCACATTGCCGATCAGCCCGGCGTAGAGCGGGTCGAGCGGTGCGACGGCGAGCGGCACCGCACCCGTTCGGTCCACCGAGGCCTGCACCTCGATCACCGCGTCGTCGGGGAGGAACGGCAGCGTCCCGTTGTTGTAGGTGTTGACCACCTGGTGGGTGGAGCCGCCGCTGCCCAGCAGCGAGGCGGCCAGGTCCACGGCCGCCTCCGAGTAGAAGGCGCCGCCGCGCTTTCCGAGCAGCGCGGGCTTCTCGTCCAGCGCCGGGTCGCCGTACATGGCGAGCAGTTCCTTCTCCATCGCGGCGACCTCGACGGCCCGCGAGGGCTTGGTGCCCAGCTCCCGCACGACCTCGTCGTGCGCGTAGAAGTAGCGCAGGTAGTACGAGGGGACGACGCCCAGGCGGTCCACGATCGCCCTCGGCATGTGCAGGTCGTCCGCGATCGCGTCGCCGTGCTCCGCGATCAGCCGGGGCAGCACGTTCTCGCCCCCGGGGCCGCCGAGGCGCACCCCGGTCTCCCAGGTCAGGTGGTTCAGCCCGACGTGGTCGAGGTGCACCTCACCCGGGGTCACGTCGAGCAGCCGGGCGAACTTGCGCTGGAAGCCGATCGCCACGTTGCACAGGCCGACCGCCTTGTGACCGGCCTGGAGCAGCGCCCGGGTCACGATGCCGACGGGGTTGGTGAAGTCGATGATCCACGCGTTCGGGTTGGTGCGCCGGACGCGCTCCGCGATGTCCAGGACGACCGGGACGGTGCGCATGGCCTTGGCGAGGCCGCCGGCGCCGGTGGTCTCCTGGCCGACGCAGCCGCACTCCAGCGGCCACGCCTCGTCCTTGGCACGGGCGGCCTGGCCGCCCACCCGGAGCTGGAGCAGCACCGCGTCGGCGCCGGCCACCCCCGCGTCGATGTCGGTGGTGGTGACGATCCGGCCGGGGTGGCCCTGCTTGGCGAAGATCCGCCGCGCCAGGCCCCCGACGAGTTCGAGCCGGTCGGCCGCCGGGTCGACGAGCACCAGCTCCTCGACCGGCAGGGTGTCCCGCAGCCGTGCGAATCCGTCGATCAGTTCAGGTGTGTAGGTGGACCCGCCACCAACTACTGCGAGCTTCATGGTTCTCAGCCCTTTACTCCGGTGAGGGTGACGCCTTCTACGAAGGCCTTCTGTGCGAAGAAGAACACGATGATGACCGGCGCCATGACGAGCAGCGTCGCGGCCATGGTCATGTTCCAGTTGACCGCGTGGGCGCTCTTGAAGGACTCCAGGCCGTAGCTCAGGGTCCAGGCGCCGGGGTTCTGCGCGGCGTAGATCTGCGGGCCGAAGTAGTCGTTCCAGCAGTAGAAGAACTGGAAGAGCGCCACGGCCGCGATCCCGGGCTTGGCCATCGGTACGACGATCTTGAGCAGGGTGCGCAGCTCACCGCAGCCGTCGACCTTCGCCGACTCGATGTACTCCTGCGGAATGGTGAGCAGGAACTGCCGCAGCAGGAAGATCGAGTACGCGTCGCCGAACGCCATCGGGATGATCAGCGGCCACAGCGAGCCCGAGAGGTGGAACTGCTGCGCCCACACCAGGTACATCGGGATGATGATGACCTGCGGCGGCAGCATCATCGTGGAGATGACGAGGATCATCGCGGTGCGCCGGCCGCGGAAGCGGAACTTGGCCAGCGCGTAGGCGACCGGCACCGAGGAGCACACCGTGAACACGGTGCCCACCACCGCGTACATCAGCGAGTTGCGCCACCAGTCGAGGAATCCCGGGGTGTGGAAGACGGCCGAGTAGTTCGACCAGTGCCAGGAGTCCGGCCACAGGTCGCCGCTCATCGCCTGCCCGTCGCTCATCACCGAGGTGAGGAAGACGAAGACGAACGGCAGGACGAAGAAGAGGGCGAGCGCGAGGGCCACGGAGTGGACCGCGATCCAGTTCAGGACACGCCTGCGGCGGTGTCTGGCCGCGTCACGGCCGTCCCCGCGGCTGGGCGCGGTGGTCTGCGGCCTGGTCAGGGTAGTGGTGGTCATCTCAGTCCTCCGCCGGAACGAGGCCGACGCTCTTGCGCATCAGCAGAAGGGTGACGGCCATGGCAATGGCGAAGAGCACGAGCGAGAGAACGCACGCGGCACCGGTGTTGAAGTTCTGGAAGCCCATCGAGTAGACGAGCTGGGGCACGGTCAGGGTGGAGTGGTCCGGGTAGCCGGGCTGGATCACCGTGCCGGGACCGATGGAGACGCCGGAGGCGAGCTTCCCCGCGACGAGGGCCTGCGTGTAGTACTGCATCGTCTGCACGACGCCGGTCACGACGGCGAACAGCACGATCGGGGTGATCGCGGGCCAGGTGACGTAACGGAACTTCGTCCAGGCGCCCGCGCCGTCCAGTTCGGCGGCCTCGTACTGCTCCTTGGGCACGTCCAGCAGCGAGGCCATGAAGATGACCATCAGATCGCCGATGCCCCAGAGGGAGAGCAGGACCAGCGAGGGCTTGGACCAGTTGGGGTCGTTGAACCAGCTGGGGCCGCTGATCCCGATCCACGAGAGCATCTCGTTGACCGGTCCGGTGGACGGGTTGAGCAGGAAGACGAAGGAGACGGTCGCCGCGACCGGCGGGGCCAGGTAGGGGATGTAGAAGGCCGTACGGAACAGCCCCACGCCCGACTTGATCTTCGTGATCAGCAGACCGACGCCGAGACCGAACACCACGCGCAGCGCGACCATCACGACGACCAGCCACAGCGTGTTCCACAGCGCCGGACCGAACAGCGGCATCTGGTCCAGCACGTACTTCCAGTTCCGCAGCCCGACGAAGGTGGGGGCCTTGATCTGGTTGTAGTGCATGAACGAGAAGTAGACGGTCGCGATCAGCGGGTAGCCGAAGAAGACGGTGAAGCCGACCAGCCAGGGGGAGAGGAATCCCAGGGTGCGCAGCCGCTCGCGGTTCTTCTTGCGTCGCAGGGGGGAGTTGCGGGGGGCCGGTTCGGTCGCCCGCCCGGCGGACTTCGCCGAGGTGGAGAGGGAAAGTGCCATGACTCGGCTCCTCAGTTTTCCGACTGGACGTTGTCGGCGTCGATCTGGTCGTCGAGTTTCTTCAGCGCGCCGTGCAGGTCCTTGGTCCTGCCGGCCTCGACCGACTGCGAGAAGTCACCGAACGAGTTGATGTACTGCCCGCCGTTGTTCGAGGGCGGGACGGCCTGGCTGTGCGGGTTCTGCGCGATCTTGATGAAGGCGCGGAAGGCCGGGTCGGCGTCCAGGTCGGGCGACTTGAGCGCGTCGAACGTGGACGGCACGTTGTGGATCGCGTTGGCGAAGTGGACGACCGGCTCGGTGTCGATCGTCAGGTACTTCACCAGCTCCCAGGCCGCGTTCTGGTGCCGGCTGCTGTGCGCGATGCCGGCGACGGTTCCGGTCAGGTAGCCACGCCCGTAGGTGTCGGCCTGGTCGTCCGGGACCGGCAGCGGGGCGACGCCCCAGTCGAACTTCGCCTTGGCCTCCTTGAGCATCAGCCCACGCCACTCACCGTCCAGATGCATGGCGAGCTTGCCGGTCAGGAAGCCGTTCTGGGACGACATCTCGTCGCCGAAGGTGGCCCGGAGCCGCTCCATGGCCTGATAGCCGCCCTGCGCGTCGGACAGACCGCGCATGGTGGAGAAGAACTGCTCGGTCTTGGGCTCGTCGGCGAGCCTCGCCTTGCCCTGACCGTCGAAGTACTGCGGGCCCCACTGGGCGAACATCCGGTCGGGGGCGTTCTGGTAGAGCCGGAAGTTCGGCATGAACCCGGCGCGTTCGAGCGAGCCGTTCTTGCTCTTCCGCGTCAGCTTGACCGCGTCGGCCTTCATCTCGGACATGGTGTGCGGGGGCCGGGCGATCCCGGCCTCCTTGAAGGCGTCCTTGTTGTAGTACATGCCGAACGCGTCGGCGAGCAGCGGCGTCGCGCACTGGACGCCCTCGTACTGGGTGTAGTCCAGCAGGGTCTTCGGGAAGACCTTCGTCTTGTCGATCCCGCTCTTCTTCATGAAGGGGTCCAGGTCCGCCCACATGCCGGAGGAGCAGTACTGGCCGACGTTGTTGGTGATGAACGAGGTGACGACGTCGGGGGCGTCGCCGCCGCCCGCGCGCAGCGCCTGGTTGATCGTCTCGTCGCTCACGTTGCCGGTGGAGACGACGTGGATGTTCGGGTGGAGCTTCTCGAAGCGGGCGATGTTCTCGTTGATCGCCTTGGCCTCGCTGGGGGCCGACCAGCCGTGCCAGAACTTCAGCGTGACGGGCTTCGTGGGATCGTCGGTGTTACTGCCGGTGCTCGGGTTGGCGCAGCCGGCCAGCAGCAGAGCGGCTGCGCCGAACGCCACGGGCACACGGGTGCGTATGTGCCATCGCGCCATGTCGGACTTCCTTTACGGGGGAGGGAAGGGCGTGGGAACCCAGCCGGGGGGGGGACGGGGGCGGGGGGTGTGCGGGCATGGGGGTGCCGTGCGGCTTGCCGGGCCGGGGACGGTGGCAGGGGTGGCGCGTCGCTCAGGCGGTGTCGAAGGTGGTGTCGCGCGCCTGGGCGAGAGCGGTGCGCAGTGCGCCGGTCAAGATCGGGTCGCCCTCGATGTCGCTGATGCGCAGCAGCGGTCTCGGCAGCGCGAGGCCGGTCAGCTCGGCCTCGACCCGCTCGCGGAGGGCCTCTCCGCCGGCCTGGGCCACGACACCGGACAGGACGACCAGTTCGGGGTCGACGACGGCCACAATGGCGGCGAGGCCGGTGGCCAGCCTGCGGGCGACCTCGTCGCGGACGGCCTCGTCGGCCAGGGCCTCGGCCGGCGGCCTGCCGCCCGCCAGGTCCTGTACGGCTGGGGAGGAGACCAGGCTCTGGAAACCGCCGCCCGCGTCCGGCCTCGCCCAGTCGGCCGCGTTGCCGCGGGCGAGCGGGGCACCTGGCAGCGGCATGTAACCGATCTCCCCGGCGCCGCCGGTGGCCCCGCGCAGCAGGGTTCCGCCCAGCACGATGGCGGCGCCGACGCCTTCGTCGAGCCAGGCGAGCACGAAGTCGTCGTGGTCCTGCGCGGCGCCCTCGTACTGTTCGGCGATGGCGGCGAGGTTCACGTCGTTCTCGATGGTGACCGGCCTGCCGACCACCTCCGCGAGGTCGGCGAGCAGGGTGCGCGAGTGCCAGCCGGGCAGGTGCGGGGCGTAGCGCAGCTGGCCGGTGTGCCGGTCGATCGCGCCCGGCGTGCCGATCACCACGCTCTGCAGATCGTCATGGCCGAGACCGACCCGGTCGAGGGCGCCGTCCACCGCTTCCGCGACGAGCTGGGCGGTGCGGTGGCGTACGTCCTCCTCGACCGCCTCGGCCTCCACGCGGCACGAGCCGACCACGGTGCCGGTGATGTCGGCGACGACCGCGTCGATGCCGGTGGGCCCGACGGAGAGCGCGGCCACATGGGCGGCGGACGGGTTGATCTCGTACAGCACGGCATTCGGGCCGGGGCGCCCGCCCTGGCTGCCGGTCGAACGGACCAGCCCCGCGGCCTCCAGCCGGGTCAGCAGCTGGGACGCGGTGGGCTTGGAGAGCCCGGTGAGCTCGCCGATCCGGGTCCGGGTGAGGGGCCCCTGGGCGACCAGCAGGTCGAGGGCGGCCCGGTCGTTCATGGCCCGCAGAACGCGGGGGGTTCCCGGTGTGGTTCCGGCCATGACCACTGCACCTGCCCTCTGTTAGGAAACTTTCCTATTCGGTGTGAGGACCGTAGGGCGCGTGTCACCGGGGCGTCAATGGGCTGCAGCGCTGTGGCAACCAAAGCGTTACCTGGACGGTGGGCGGTGCGGATCCTCGCCCGTCGGGAGGCGCCTGAGGAGGCATTCCCAACAGGGCGCCGCCCGAACCGAGTTGACGGCAGGGCATCCAGCGGCGGCCGCTGGAGACAACGAGTGAGGGGCACCCCGCAGGCCTTCGCGGGGCACCCCTCACTCGAACGGAAGAGCGTTACTTCGCGATGTTCGGGGGCTGGACTATCGGGGTCGCCGCCAGGGACTGCGGCGAGGTGGCGGAGGCGTACGCGGACGGGGCGGCCATACCGGCCGTCGGGTCGGCCGCCGCTGCCTCGTCGGGCTGGGCCGGGATGCCGCCGATCATCCGGATGCCCGCCTCGTCGAAGGCGTGCTTGATCCGCCAGCGCAGCTCGCGCTCCACGCCCACGGCCTGCCCCGGCATCGTCTTGGCGGTCACCCGGACCGTCATCGAGTCCAGCAGCACCGTGTCCAGGCCCAGGATCTCCACCGGACCCCACAGACGCTCGGTCCACGGGTCGTCCTTGGCCATCAGCTGGGCGGCCTCCGTGATCACCGTACGGACCTGGTCGAGGTCCTCCGTGGGGCGCACCTGCACGTCGATGCCCGCGGTGGACCAGCCCTGGCTGAGGTTGCCGATCCGCTTCACCTCGCCGTTGCGGACGTACCAGATCGCACCGTTCTCGCCGCGCAGCTTGGTGACCCGCAGGCCGACCTCGATGACCTCTCCGGAGGCGACGCCCGCGTCGATGGTGTCGCCGACGCCGTACTGGTCCTCAAGGATCATGAAGACGCCGGAGAGGAAGTCGGTGACCAGGTTGCGGGCGCCGAAGCCGAGCGCCACCCCGGCCACCCCGGCTGAGGCCAGCAGCGGGGCCAGGTTGATCTGGAACGCGCCCAGGATCATCAGGGCGGCGGTGCCGAGGATCAGGAACGAGGCCACCGAACGGAGTACGGAGCCGATCGCCTCCGAGCGCTGGCGGCGGCGCTCGGCGTTGACCAGCAGCCCGCCCAGCGCGGTGCCCTCCACCGCCTGGGCGCTGCGGTTCATGCGCTCGATGAGCTTGGTCAGGGTACGGCGGACCGCGATGCGCAACACGATCGCGATGGCGGCGATGAGCACGATCCGCAGACCGGTGTTCAGCCAGGTGGACCAGTTCTGCTCCACCCAGCCCGCGGCGTTGCCTGCCTGCTTGGCGGCTTCGTCCAGCGAGCCACCCGGCTCGGGTGACTGGGCTGCGGCCAACAGGGCGGACAGGGACACGGCGAAACCTCCAGTTGGGCGAGCGCTGACCAACCACACTAACGGGGCATCGGGCGTGCTCCGTTGCCGTGATCCGGGGGAGAGACGCGTCTCACCCGGGGATATGGAGGAGGTAAGGGTCCCGGTCTGCGGCGCCGCGTGTGGCCGATCGCACACCGGGTGCGGCGGCCGGCGGCAGGGCCCCCGAAGCGCCTGTTCCGGTGCCTTTCCGCCGCTGGGACGGCACGGCCGGAAGGAAAATCCTTCCGGCCCGTTACCCGGACGTGGTGGCGCTTTGACCAGGCCGGAGGGGAGACTGAGATCGGATCGTCCCGGCGCGAGCCACGCGCCGCCGGCGTACAAGGAGGCATCAACCGTGCCGCACGTCCTGGTTCTCAACGCGTCGTACGAGCCGCTCGGCGTCGTACCGCTCCGCCGCGCGCTCGTCCTCGTCCTGGAGAACAAGGCCATCTGCCTTGAGGAGTCCGGCGCCCTCATGCACAGTGCCACCCGTGCCGTTCCGGCCCCCAGCGTCGTCCGCCTGAAGCGGTTCGTGCGCGTCCCCTACCGGGGCCCCGTCCCGCTGACCCGCCGGGCGCTCTTCGCCAGGGACGGCGGGCGCTGCATGTACTGCGGCGCCGCCGCGACCAGCGTCGACCACGTCATTCCGCGCAGCCGGGGCGGGCAGCACGCCTGGGAGAACGTGGTGGCGGCCTGCCGCCGCTGCAACCACGTCAAGGCCGACCGCCACCTGCCCGAACTCGGCTGGCGGCTCCACCAGCCGCCCGCCCCGCCGACCGGACTCGCCTGGCGGATCATCGGCACGGGCCACCGCGACCCCCGCTGGCTGCCCTATCTGCAGCCGTTCGGAGCGGACGACGCGATGGCTCGGATCGACGGAATCTCCGCCTGAGCCGGTTACCGGCCAGCCCTCAGGTGAACCGCAGCTCCGCGGGGCGCGCCATGCGCCGCAGCAGCGGCAGTGCCGTCGCGGCGGCCAGCAGGCAGGCGGCGTACACCGCCACGGGCACCAGGAGCGGGAGCATCGAGGGGAAGCTGCCCGGGGTGACGAGGGTGGCGTACGCGAGGTGCACCGTCATGCCACCGATGCCCGCCAGCAGCGTCGCCGGGGCCAGCGGCAGCGCGGTCTCCAGGAGCAGCGCCCTGGTCAGCACCGCTCGCGGCACCCCGGCCGCGGCCTGCGCGGCGAGCCCCCGGCGGCGGGTGGCGAGGGACTCCGCCGCGCCCACGACCAGCCCGCAGAGGCCGACGAAGAGGGCGACCAGGACGGCTGCCCCGGTGAGGTCGAGGCCGGTGGTGTAGAAGTCCAGGTCCACCGGTGCGTAGCCGTCCCGGTCGCGCAGGACGGCGAGCATGACCTCCCGTACTCCCACGAAGCCCGTGCCGACGACGGTCACCAGCAGCAGCGCGGCGTGGGTGCGCGCGGCGGCCCATGGGTCCTGACGCAGCCGGCCGGCGGCGATCAGCACCGCGGGGCTCCTCGCCCCGGCCGTCAGACGGCGGCCCATGAAGGCGGCCGAGGCCCCGGCCGTCCAGAGCGCGCCCCCGGACGAGAGCAGCACCAGGGAGACCACCAGCGGCAGGAGCGGGCCGACGTCGGAACGGCCGTCCGAGAGGAAGAGGAGAAGGGCCGCCGCGGCGAGTACGACCCCCGGAAGCAGGAGCGCGAGCGCCGTTCGCCGGCCGGGCTCGTGCCCTGTCCGGCGCAGCCGGCCCAGCGGTGCGGCGATCACCCTGCGCAGCGCGAACCCGCTGACCAGCGCGGCGGCCACCGGCACGCCGAGCACGACCAGCACGAAGCCCGCCCAGGCCGGGGGCGGCGGCGTACGGTCGGAGCCGGCGAGGACCGAGGCGAACACGGCGGCGCCGGCGGCCGCGCCCACCAGGCAGGCCGGCCCGGACTCCAGAGCGGCGATCCGCCGCACCTGCCGGGGTGACGCCCCGGCGAGCCGCAGCGCGGCCGTCCGCCGGTCCCGGTGAACGGCGCCGATCCGGGCGCACTGGCCCAGGAAGCCGAAGACCGGGACGAGCAGGAGCACCAGGGTCGCCACCACACCCGCGCGCCGGCCGGGCTGATTCAGCAGCCCGTGTCCGAACGCGATGGACGCCTGCCCCTGGACCGAGGACACCGTGACCGCAGCGAGGGCCAGGCCGGTGGCGAGCAGCGCGCCCACCGAGGTGAGCGCGATCCGCCACCACTCACGGCGGTCGGAACCGAGGACCAGGGTCCAGGCGATGCGTGCGTCAGTCCTCATGGCGGGCCGCCTCCTGGACGGTGAACCGGGTCGCGCCGGAGTGCACGGCCCCGTCGCGCAGCCATACCTCCCGGTCCGCGTACGCGGCGATCTGCGCGTCGTGCGTGACGAGCAGCACCGCGGTGCCGGACTCACGGGTGGCGTGCACCAGAGCGGTCATCACCTGTTCGCCCGCGAGGGAGTCCAGGGCGCCGGTCGGCTCGTCCGCGAAGACGGCCTTCGGCCCGGTGATCAGGGCCCGCGCCAGCGCGACCCGCTGGCTCTGACCGCCGCTCAGCTCGCCGGGCCGCAGCTCGGCCTGTCCGCGTACGCCGAAGCGCTCCAGCCAGGAGTCCGCTTGCCGCTGTGCCTCGGCGCGGCCGGTTCCCGCGAGCAGGAGGGGCAGCGCCACGTTGTCGAGCGCGGTGAGCTCGGGGATCAGCTGCCCGAACTGGAACACCACACCGAAGTCGGTACGCCGCAACTCGCTGAGGCGCGCCTCCGGCACCAGGCCGAGCTGCTCGTCCCCGTAGCCGACCGTGCCCTCGTCGGGGCGGACGATGCCCGCGAGGCAGTGCAGCAGCGTGGACTTCCCGCTGCCGCTGGCTCCGGTGACGGCGAGGATCTCGCCGGCGCGGAGTTCGACCGAGGCGCCGCGCAGTGCCTCGGTCCGTCCGTACCGCTTCGTCAGTCCGGTGGCGGTGATCAGTGGCGCCGGTGCCGTGGGCCGGTCGGCTCTGCTGCTCATGTCGGCTGGACCTCCGTGGTCAGGGTTGCGAGGCGGGTCGCCGTGGTGGCCATCCACCGGACGTCGGCGTCCAGATGGTTCAGGGCGTAGTCGGCCGAGAGGACCGTGCTGAGGCCCGCCCCGGGCGTGGTCTTGAGCTGGGTCAGTTCGTGCATCCGTGCCATGTGCGCGGCGCGCTGGGCCTGGAGGTAGGCGGCCGCGTCCGCGGTGCGGTCGCCGCCGACGGCCGCCGCGACGAGGATCGAGGTGACGACCTTGGCGAAGATCTCGTTCGTCACGAAGGGCGCGGGCGGCGCGGTCTCGCCGGCCCAGTGGGCGAGCTCGCGCGCGCCCTCGTCCGTGGACCGGTAGAGGGTGCGCTCCGGCCCGCCGTCGGAATCGGTGCCCTCGACCGAGGCCAGGCCGTCCCGCACCAGGCGTTGCAGGGTTGTGTAGACCTGGCCGTACGCCAGGGGGCGGGCCTGCGGGAAGAGTTCGTCGTACCGCCGTTTCAGCTCGTACCCATGGTTGGACCCCCCGGCAAGCAGCCCGAGGAGGACGTGACGGATGCTCATGGCGGCGACTATATACTCGGTATATGTACTGAGTGAATAGTACGGCGTGAAAACCCCGGCACGTGGTGAGCGGAGGGAACAGCGCTCGGTCCAGGGGGTGTTGCCGCCGCTACCCCGCGACGGCGTACGCCTGGACCGACCAGAGCGAGTAGCCGTACTCGGTGGCCCGCCCGTCGCCCTGGATCCTGATGAACCGGGTGTCCTTCGCGTCCATCCGGACCGACTCGTGGCCGCCCCTGCCCTCGCGGACGGTGGCCGCGGTGCGCCAGGTGCGGCCGTCGGCGGAGACCTGTACGCGGTAGCGGGAGGCGTACGCGTCCTGCCAGTCCAGCACCACCTGCCCGAGCCGGGCCGGGGCGGGCAGTTCGGCCTGCCACCAGGCGCCGTCCTCCGCGGGGGAGGACCAGCGGGTCTCCGGGTCGCCGTCCGACGCGGCAGACGCGGGGAAGTCCGCCGTCTCGTCACCCGAGGAGGAGGCGGTGGCCGTACGGAGCAGGTCGGGGCCCGCGGTGCGCGGGAAGGCCCGGACGGTCAGGGTGGTCTCCTCCGCGCCGAAGGAGAACGGCACCTCGTACTCGCCCGCCGGGGTGTCCGCGGGCACGGTGATCTCCACGGGCACGTCCGTACGGGAACCGCGCTGGACGGTCGTCTGCTTGGGCAGCCGCACCTTGATGCCCTTGGGCGCCTTGGCGGTGAGCGAGCCCTTCACCTCGGCCGGACGGCCGGGTGAGAGCCGGGCCTCGACCCGCTGCGGCTTGCCGCCGATCTCCGCGTCCGTCGCGCCGTGCGCGAGGTCGAGCCGGGCCGCGGGTTCGTCGCCGAACCACGGCACCAGCGAGCGCACCCGGGGCGCCGTTCCCGCCGACGGGGCCGCGCCCGCGAGCGGCGGGATGATCAGCGGCGGCGCGCCGGTGATCGAGGGGGTGACGGTCGGCCAGCTGATCCGGACCGCGTCGGCCCGCAGGCCCTGGCCCCCGGTCTGGGTCCAGCCGCTCGACGAGAGCGCGCCGAGGCTGTGCCAGCCCTCGCCGGGCACATGGGCCTGGACCGTCGCGTCCGCCGGGGTGGCGCCGCCGTCCGGCACGGCGGTCGCGGTGACGGCCGCCAGCGGACGGGCCCGGTCCAGGCGCACCGTGTAGCTGCCCTGCGCCTCGGTCACCGTGCCGTTGTCGCGGTCCGCCCCGGTCCAGGCGTCGGCCTCCTTGCGCGCCCGGTCCAGGAACGGGCCGAGCACCCCCTTGCCGACCGTCGCGCCGCTCCCCTTCACGGACCTGCTCACCGGCTCCAGGGCCAGCGACGCCTGCCAGGCGGCCGCCCCGTCGCCGCGTGCCTGGGCCTGGAGCAGATCGACGGCCAGCTCGCCCGCCCTGCCGTACCGGGACAACTGCTCGGTCCACGGCCGCACTTCGTCGTCGAGCCGCCCGTCGGCGAGCCCGGCCAGCCGCTGCGGGGTCTCGCGCATCACGGTGAACGCGGAACGCAGCCGGGCCGCCGCCTTGTCACGCGCCGAGGCGTCCGTCCCGCCATGGGTCTTCCAGAACGCGGCGAGCAGCGGCTTCAGGTACGCCGATTCGTCGCCGCCCAGCACCGAGGCGGCGCTGTTCCCGGCCAGGGCGCGCAGCGCGTCCCGGCTGCCGGGGTCCGTGCCCGCGAGGTCGTCGATGGCCGCCTGCCAGGACTGCTGCGGCTGGTAGCCCTTCGGGTTCCAGGCGAAGTCGGCGGCGGTGAACAGCGGGATCCGGGAGGCGGACGGCTGCTCCATCGCATTGGCCAGCAGGGCGGCGGAACCGATGGCGACCGCCGGGTCGCGGCCGGTGTACGGACCGAGGAAGATCCGGTCCTGCGCGTAGTCGTTGACCGGGTAGTTGTCCATCGTGACCAGCGGATGGCGGAACGTGGCGCGCGCACCGGCCAGTTCGCCGCCGGTGATGGTCCTCGGCACCACCCCGACGCCGGTCCAGGCGACCTGCACCCGGTCGTCGAGCTCCTTGGCCAGCTCGGTGCGGTAGTCGGTCGCCCCGTCCTGGTAGAACTCCGTCGGCATCATCGACAGCGGCTGCGCGTCCGGATGGCGCTCCGCGAGGTGCTGGGCCACCGCGCTCACCACGCGGGCCTGCGCCCTGGCCGCCGCCCTCGGTCCGTCACCGAAGGCGTCGGCGTCGGCCGAGCAGTGCCATTCGCTGTAGCTGACGTCCTGGAACTGCACCTGGAAGGCCCGCACCCCGAGCGCCCACATCGCGTCGATCTTCTTCGTCAGCGCCTTCACATCGCGCTCGGAGGACAGGCACATCGACTGGCCGGGTGCCACGGCCCAGCCGAGCGTCACGTGTTCGGCGGCGGCCCGCTCCGCGAGCGCGCGGAAGTCGGCGCGCCGGTCCGCGGGGTACGGGTCGCGCCAGCGGGCCTGCCGGTAGGGGTCGTCGCCCGCCGCGTACAGGTACCGGTTCTGCTTGGTGCGCCCCATGAAGCCGAGCTGGGAGAGGCGTTCGGTCTGGGTCCAGGGCTGCCCGTAGAAGCCCTCGGTCATCCCGCGCACGGCACTGGAGGGCCAGTCCCGGACGGTGGCCCCGGCGACGCTGCCGCCCCGGATCAGCTGACGCAGGGTCTGCACCGCGTGGAACAGCCCGTCCTCACCCAGGCCGTCCATGGCGACGGTGTCCCGCCCCGCGACGTGGCCGGCCGCGATCCGGTAGCCGCCGGCGGGCAGATCGCCGCGCTCCGGGGCGCGCAGGGTGCGCAGCGCGTCCAGGGCTCCGTCGCCGCCGAACCGGATGACGGGGCCGCGCCCCGGCAGGGATTCGTGGACGGTCCGCACGCCCGCGTCGCGCAGCACCTCGCGGAGCGCGGTGACGGCGTACGGGTCGGCCCGCGCGTCGGCCACCAGGGTGACCTCGCCGGACAGTGGTACGGCGGAGCCGGACGCCTTGATGCTCTGCGGCCGGGGCCACACGGTGGGCAGCGCGCCGTCGTCCGTGCGGTCGGGGGTGCTGGAGACGGGCGTTCCGGGCGGCGCGGGGGCGGCGAAGGCGGCCGGGGCTCCGGTGGAGAGGAGCCCGCCGAGCACGGCCACGGCGACCGCCGCCGCCTGCTTCCTGCGCCTGAGCCGCATGCCCGTTCTCCCCTCGCTCCCACTGGTGGGCTCCGAGCCCACCACCCGCGCGCGAGGGTGTCAATGTGCGTGGTCGTTGTGGTGCAAATGCCCGTTGTGGCGGATGGGACGGGGCGGGTGCGGCTGACGCCGCGTCACGCGAAAGATGGCGCCGAATGGCCGAAAACGACGGACGTCTTACGGGGAATCCGCCTCCGGGGAACGGATTGTGACCCAGAGCACGTTGAACTCGTTGTCATAACGCCTACGTCTGCGGACGCGTCCGCTGGGTAGGTCTGCTGTGTCCTGCTCTCCACGGCCAGGAGGCCACCATGCCCGATGCCGCGCAGCTCCTGCTCTCCGCCCTGACGAAACAGGTGCCGGGACCCGCCCCGCTGATCAGCGCCTGCCCCGCCACCGTCCCCGGCCCCGGACCGCTCACCAGCGAGGCCCCGCTGGCCGACGCCATACCGCTGACCAGTGAGCCCCCGCTCGCTGACGCCACGCCTCTGACCAGCGAGCCCCCGCTCGCCGTCCTCGCCCCGCTGACCAGCGAGCCGGCTTCCTCCGGCAGCGCTTGGGGCATGGAGTCCCCAGGAGTCTGAATGGGCCTGTCCCGGCTCGCCGCACTGCACGGCGTCGCCGCCTCGTACTCCCCGTCCGCCGACGTCACGGTGCCCGTCCCCGACGGCACGGTCGTCGCGGTGCTCGCCGCGCTCGGTGTCGACGCCGCCACGCCGGAGGCGGTTCAGGAGGCGCTCGCCGCCGCCGAGTCCGCGGCCGGCTCCCGGCTGCTCCCGCCCACGCTCGTGGTGTGGACCGGGGAACCGCTGCCCCCGGCGCTGACCGTACTGCCCCCCGGCACGGAGCTGACCGTCCGCCCCGAGGAGTCCGTCCGCCCGGAGGAGTCCGGTCCCGTCCGGCCGGCCCGGATGCGGATCCCCTCCAGGAGCACGGCTCCGACCGTTTCCGGCCAGACGCCCGGCGCGGTGGCCGTTTCCGGCCGAGCGCCCGGCCAGGCGGCCGGTGCGGTGAGCGGTGCGCCCGCGCCCGGCTGGTGGGCCGAACCCCCGCTCGGCGTGCACCGGCTGACCGCCCGCGCGCCGGAGCGGCCCGCGGAGTCCTGCACGCTGATCGTCGCCCCGACCCGCGTCCCGCAGCCGCCGCGCGGTCACGGCTTCCTCGTACAGCTCTACTCCCTGCTCTCCGCCCGCTCCTGGGGCATGGGCGACCTCGGTGACCTCGCCGACCTCGCGTCCTGGTCCGGGCGGTGCCTCGGGGCCTCCTTCGTCCAGGTGAACCCGCTGCACGCGGCGGTCCTGGGCACCCCCACCGACCCGTCCCCCTACCGCCCGTCCTCGCGGCGTTTCCCCGACCCGGTGCACCTGCGCGTCGAGTCCGTCCCGGAGTACGGGCACGCGGCCGACCGGGCCGCTCTCGACGAGCTGCGCCGCCGGGCCGCCGAGCTCAGCGACGGCGTACTGAACAAGGGCGCCCTGATCGACCGCGACGCCGTCTGGGAGCTCAAGCGGCAGGCCCTCGCCATCCTCGCGGCCGTCCCCCTCACGCCCGGCCGCCGCGCCGAGTACTGCGACTTCCTCGCCCGGCAGGGACCGGCCCTGGAGGACCACGCCCTGTGGTACGCCCTGGCCGAGGTGCACGGCTCCGACTGGCACAGCTGGCCGGCCGGGCTGCGCGACCCCCGCTCCCGGGAGACTGCCCGCGCCCGGGGCGAACTGCTCGACCGGGTCGACTTCCACTGCCGGCTCGCCTGGCTGACCGACACTCAGCTGGCCGACGCCCAGCGCGCCGCCCGGGACGCCGGGATGGCCGTCGGGATCGTCCACGACCTCGCGGTCGGCGTGCACCCCGGCGGCGCCGACACCTGGGCCCAGCAGGACGCCTTCGCGCACGGCATGTCCGTCGGCGCGCCCCCGGACGCCTTCAACGCCCGCGGCCAGGACTGGGGCCTGCCGCCCTGGCGTCCCGACGCGCTGGCCGCCTCCGGCTATGCCCCGTTCCGGGGTCTGCTGCGCGGGATCCTCGGCCGGGCCGGGGCCCTGCGCATCGACCACGTGATGGGCCTGTTCCGGCTCTGGTGGGTGCCGGAGGGCCGTCCGCCGACCGAGGGCACCTATGTCAGTCAGGACGCCGAGGCGATGCTCGCCGTGCTCGTCCTGGAGGCCCACCGGGCGGGCGCCGTCGTCGTGGGGGAGGACCTCGGCACCGTCGAACCGGGCGTCCGTGAGGCGCTCGCCCGGCGCGGCGTCCTCGGCACCTCCGTCCTCTGGTTCGAGCGGGACTGGGCGGGCACCGGCCGCCCGCTGGCCCCCGAGGAGTGGCGCGAGGACTGCCTGGCCACCGCCACCACGCACGATCTGCCCTCCACCGCCGCCCGGCTGACCGGCGACCATGTGACGCTGCGCCACCGCCTCGGCCTGCTCACCCGCCCGCTGGACCAGGAGCGCACGGAGGACGGCGCGGACACCGCGGAGTGGCTCGGCCTGCTCTCCCGGCTCGGCCTGCTCCCCGAGGGCGGTGGCGAGGAGGAGGCGGCCGTCCGCGCCGTCCACCGCTTCCTGCTGCGCACCCCGGCCCGGATGACCGGGGTCTGGCTGCCCGACACGGTCGGTGACCGCCGCCCGCAGAACCTGCCTGGCACCTGGGACGAGTACCCCAACTGGCGGCTGCCCATCGCCGATGCGGAGGGCCGGCCGGTCACCCTGGAGGAACTGGCCGCCTCCCCCCGGCTGCACCGGCTGATGGAGGTGCTCAACCCCCGCCAGGAGCCCGGAAGGGCCCGTACGGCACCCCCGGGCGCGCGGCCCTCGTAGCCGTTCGCTACGTTTGCACCGTGGACAAGAAGAACGCTATGCGCGCCGGCGCCGTCGCCGCCGGAACGACGCTGATGATGCTGCTCATGACGTCCCCCGCGCTCGCGCTCACCCGCGACGACGGCGACGACCCGGGTCCCGGCCTGAGCGTGATCGACACGATCGGCCTGTTCGTCGTGGCCCCCCTGGTGCTGTTCGGGGTCATCGCCGGTCTGGTCATGGTCCTCGACAAGTCCAAGAAGCAGCAGGCCTGACACCCGGCCGCGCGGCACACAGGGCCTGCGCGGCACCCATAACGTCCCAGGGCGTCCCGACGTGCGCGAGCGCGCCGGGGCGCCCTGTCGTGCGTCAGTGAGCCGCCCACTCCCTCATCGTTAAGCTCTGCTTCATGAAACCATCGGAAGTATTCGATGGACCTGAATGCTCGGCCGGTGTGACGGTGGCTCCGTGACCGATGTCAGCGAGGTTCCCCCGAAAACGGTACGAGCGGCAGCGGCCCGGCGGACCTCGGGGGCGGGCCTCCTGCTCGCCCTCGTCGCGACGGTCGTCTGGTCCGGCAGCTTCGTCGCCTCGCGCGCCCTGCACGACACCGTCCCGCCCGTCCAGGCCGCCTTCTGGCGCTGGATCGTCGCCGTCGCGGCGGTCGCCCCACTCGCGGCGCGGGAGACCTGGCGGCAACGCGCGTTGATCCGCCGCCACCTGGGCTTCGTCACCCTCGCCGCACTGCTCGGGATCACCGTCTACAACACCCTGGTCAACCAGGCGGGCCTGTCCACCCCGGCCGGCCGGATGGGCATGATCATGGCCGCCTCACCGGTGGTGACGGCGGTGTACGAACGCCTCGGCGGCCACCGGCTCGGCGGGCGCCGCATCGCCGGAATGGCCATCGCCTGCACCGGAGTTCTGCTGCTGGTCGGCAACGGCTCCCTCGCACCGCACGTCGCCCCAGGTGACCTGTGGATGTTCGCCGCCATGCTCAGCTTCGCCTCATACAGCGCCCTGCTGCGCCGCCGCCCCCCGGAGATCGGCCAACCGGCCTTCCTCCTGGCCACCTTCGTGCTGGGCGCGCTGATGCCGGCGCCCGCCTTCGCGGTCAGCGTCGCCGTCCAGGGCGGGTTCGAGCCGACGGCCGGCACCGTCGGGCCGCTGCTGTACGTCGGGGTGTTCTCCTCGGCCCTCGCGTTCTTCGCCTGGAACCGGGCCGTCGCGCTGATCGGCGCGGTGCGGACCGGGATCGTCTACTACCTCCAGCCCGTCTGTGTGGCCGGGCTCCCCTTCGTCCTGCTGGGGGAGCCGACCGGGCCGGGCGGGCTCCTCTGCCTGGCCCTGATCCTCGGCGGGGTGGCGCTGGGGGCGGGCCGGGTCCGGGACCGTCCGGCGGCTAATGTGCGGACATGACCGAGTGGGACATCAAGAAGCTCCGGATCCTGCGGGTGCTGAGCGAGCGCGGGACCGTCACGGCGACGGCGGAGGCGCTCATGATGACCCCCTCCGCGGTGTCCCAGCAGCTCTCGAACCTCGGCAAGCAGCTCGGCGTGCCGCTGCTGGAGGCGCAGGGCAGGCGGGTCAGGCTCACCGACGCCGCCCACCTCGTGCTCCGCCACGCCGAAGTGGTCTTCGCCCAGCTGGAGCGCGCGGACGCCGAACTGACCGGCTACCTGCGGGGCGAGGCGGGGGAGGTGCGGGTCGGCGCGTTCTCGACCGCGGTGCCCGCCCTCGTCGTCCCCGCCGTCCAGCTGCTGGGCGCCGACGGCAGGCCGGGACCGGGGGTGCGGGTGCGGGAGGCCGAGGCCGCCGAGGCGTACGAGCTCCTCGCGGCCGGTGACGTCGACCTCGCGCTCTCGCTCGCCGCGCACGCCCCGACGGCGCGCGACACCCGGTTCGCCCTGCTGCCGCTGCTCGCGGACCCGCTCGACGTCGCCCTCCCCGTCGGGCACCGGCTGGCCGGATCCCCCGGACTCCGGCTGGCCGACCTCGCCGCGGAGCCGTGGATCTTCGGCGGCTCCGGCCCGTGGTCGGAGATCACCACCGCCGCCTGCGAGGCCGCCGGGTTCGTCCCGGAGCAGGCCCACAGCGCCTCCGGGTGGACCGCGATCCTGGCCATGGTGGAGGCGGGCATGGGGGTCGCGCTGATCCCCCGGATGGCCTCCGCGGAACGCCGCAAGGGCGTGGCGCTACGGGTGCTCGGCGCCGATCTGCCCCGGCGCCATGTGGTGGCGGCGGTGCGGCAGGGGGCCGAGACCGGTCCCGCGGTGGCCCGGGTGCTGGCCGCGCTCAAGGAGGTCAGCGCCGCGCGCGAAGCATCGTTCAGCTGAGCTGAACGAAATGTGCGAAAACTTTCGATGGACCTGATCGATGGTCTGTACGACAGTGAGCACATGACCTTCGACGCGAGCGAGACCCCCGCCCTGGACAACGACCCCCACGCCAACGACGCGGCCCCGTACGGCGGCGGTGACCCGTACGCCGACTACCGCACCACCGAGCTCCCCTTCACCGAACTGGTCGACCTCGCGGACCGGCGCCTGGGCGCGGGCGTGATCGCCGCCAACGACGAGTTCTTCGCCCAGCGCGAAAACCTCCTGCTCAGGGAGCGCGCGGTCTTCGACCCCGAGCACTTCGGCCACAAGGGCAAGATCATGGACGGCTGGGAGACCCGCCGCCGCCGCGGCGCGGACGCCGCCCACCCCTTCCCCGCCCCCGAGGAGCACGACTGGGCCCTGATCCGCCTCGGCGCCCCCGGCATCATCCGCGGGATCGTCGTCGACACCGCCCACTTCCGCGGCAACTACCCGCAGCGCGTCTCGGTCCAGGCGACCTCGGTACCGGGCTCGCCCAGCCCGGAAGCCCTCCTCGCGGACGACGTCAAGTGGGACGAGATCGTCCCGCAGACCCCGGTACGCGGCCACGCCGCCAACGGCTTCGAGATCACCGGCGACCGCCGCTACACCCACATCCGCCTCTGCCAGCACCCCGACGGCGGCATCGCCCGGCTGCGGGTGCACGGCGAGGTCGTCCCCGACCCGTCCTGGCTCGCCGCGCTCGGCACCTTCGACCTGATCTCGGTCCTGAACGGCGGAAGCTACGAGGACGCCTCCGACCGCTTCTACTCCTCACCGACCCAGATCATCCTGCCCGGCACCTCCCGCAAGATGGACGACGGCTGGGAGAACCGCCGCCGCCGGGTCCGCGACACCAACGACTGGGTGCGCTTCCGGCTGCCCGCCCAGGGCGCCGTCCGCGCGGTCGAGATCGACACCGCCTACCTCAAGGGGAACGCGGCCGGCTGGATCGCCCTCCAGGGCCGCAACGGCGAGACCGGCGAGTGGTTCGAGATCATCCCCCGCACCCGCCTCCAGCCCGACACCCTGCACCGCTTCCCGCTCCGCGCCCAGGCCGTGGTCACCCACGTCCGCCTGGACGCCTTCCCGGACGGCGGGGTGGCCCGGATGCGCCTGCACGGCTCGCTGACCGAGTCCGGCGCGGCGGCCCTGGCCGCCCGCTACGAGGAGTCGGGCGCCTGAGGACTGCCCGTAAAGACTCCCGCCCGGCGGACGGCTGCGCTTCAGCGCCTGCCCGCCGGGCGGTTTCCATGTTCCGCGAGGGTCAGGCGGTCGCCGCCGCCTCGTCCGCCGCACGGGCCCTGAGCGCCCGCTCCACACCCGAACGGGACTCCGACATCAGCCGTCGCAGGGCCGCGCCCGGCTCCGCGGAAGCCAGCCAGGCGTCCGTGGCGTCCAGGGTCTCCTGCGAGACCTGGAGCGCCGGGTACAGACCGATGGCGACCTGCTGGGCCATCTCGTGGCTGCGCGAGTCCCAGACGTCCTTCACCGCGGCGAAGAACCGCTCCGTGTACGGCGCCAGCAGCTCGTGCTGGTCGGTCTGGACGAACCCGCCGATGACCGCCTCCTGGAGGGAGTTCGGCAGCTTGTCGGACTCGACGACCGAGGCCCACGCCTCCGCCTTCGCCTCCTCGGAGGGACGCGCCGCACGCGCGGAGGCCGCGTGGCGCTCGCCCGCCGCCGTCCGGTCGCGCTCGTACTCGGCGGCGATCTCGTCCTCGTCCAGCAACCCCGTCGCGGCCAGCCGCTGCACGAACGCCCAGCGCAGCTCGGTGTCGACGGCCAGGCCCTCGATCACCTCCGTGCCGTCCAGCAGCGACTGGAGCAGGTCGAGCTGCTGCGGGTTACGGGCCGTGGCCGCGAAGGCACGCGCCCAGGCCAGCTGGTGGTCACTTCCCGGCTCCGCCGCGCGCAGGTGCGCGAGCGTCGCCTCGGTCCACTGCGTCAGCCCCGCCTCGCGCCACTGGGGCGCCGAGTACAGGTCCAGCGCCATCTTCACCTGGCGGTGCAGCGACTGGACGACGCCGATGTCCGACTCCTTGCCGACCCCGGACAGCACGAGCGACAGGTAGTCCCGGGTGGCCAGCTCGCCGTCCCGGGCCATGTCCCAGGCGGAGGCCCAGCACAGGGCGCGCGGCAGCGACTCGGTGAAGTCGCCCAGGTGCTCCGTGACGACCCGCAGCGACTCCTCGTCGAGCCGGACCTTCGCGTACGAGAGGTCGTCGTCGTTGAGCAGCACCACGGCCGGGCGCCTGGTGTCGGCCGGGAACGGCACGGCGGTGCGCTCGCCGTCGACGTCCAGCTCGATCCGGTCGGTGCGGACCAGCTTCCCGGCCTCGTCGAGGTCGTAGCAGCCGATGGCGATCCGGTGCGGCCGCAGCGTCGGCTCGCCCTTCGCCCCCGCGGGCAGCGCGGGCGCCTCCTGGAGCACGGCGAACGAGGTGACGTTGCCGTCGGCGTCCGTCTCGATCTCCGGGCGCAGGATGTTGATGCCGGCCGTCTCCAGCCACGCCTTCGACCAGGTCTTCAGATCGCGCCCGGAGGTCTTCTCCAGCGCGCCCAGCAGGTCGGAGAGCCGGGTGTTGCCGAAGGCGTGCGCCTTGAAGTAGGCCTGCACACCCTTGAAGAACTCGTCCATGCCGACGTACGCCACCAGCTGCTTCAGGACAGAGGCGCCCTTGGCGTACGTGATGCCGTCGAAGTTGACCAGGACGTCGTCCAGATCACCGATGTCGGCCATGATCGGGTGCGTCGAGGGCAGCTGGTCCTGCCGGTACGCCCAGGTCTTCATCGAGTTGGCGAACGTGGTCCAGGAGTGCGGCCACTGCGAGCCCTCGGCGTACGAGAGGCAGGCGATCGAGGTGTAGGTGGCGAACGACTCGTTCAGCCACAGGTCGTTCCACCACTCCATGGTCACGAGGTCGCCGAACCACATGTGGGCCAGCTCGTGCAGGATCGTCTCGGCCCGCGTCTCGTACGCCGCGTCCGTCACCTTGGAGCGGAACACGTACTGGTCGCGGATGGTGACCGCGCCCGCGTTCTCCATCGCGCCCGCGTTGAACTCCGGGACGAACAGCTGGTCGTACTTGGCGAAGGGGTACGCGTAGTCGAACTTCTCCTGGAACCAGTCGAAGCCCAGCCGGGTCACGTCGAAGATCGCGTCCGCGTCGAGGTACTCGGCGAGCGACGGGCGGCAGTAGATGCCGAGCGGGACGCTCTGCCCGTCCTTCTCGTAGCTGCTGTGCACCGAGTGGTACGGGCCGGCGATCAGCGCGGTGATGTACGTGGAGATGCGCGGCGTCGGCTCGAAGGACCAGACGTCGTCCGTGGGCTCCGGCGTCGGAGAGTTGGAGATCACGGTCCAGCCGGACGGGGCCTTCACGGTGAACCGGAAGGTCGCCTTCAGGTCGGGCTGCTCGAAGCTCGCGAAGACGCGGCGCGCGTCCGGCACCTCGAACTGGGTGTAGAGGTACGCCTGCTGGTCGACCGGGTCGACGAACCGGTGCAGCCCCTCGCCCGTGTTCGTGTACGAGCAGTCGGCGACGACCTTCAGCTCGTTGGCGCCCGCCGCCAGATGCGCCAGGGTGATGCGCGAATCGCGGAACACGGCCGCGACGTCCAGGGGCTTGCCGTTCAGCTCGACCTCGTGGACGGCCGGGGCGACCAGGTCGATGAAGGTCTGCGCCCCCGCTTCCGCCGAGTCGAAGCGCACGGTGGTGACGGACCGGTAGGTCCCGCCCTCCTGCGCTCCGGAGAGGTCGAGATCGATCTCGTACGCGTCCACGGTCAGCAGGCGCGCCCGCTCCTGTGCCTCTTCGCGGGTCAGATTCGTGCCAGGCACGCGGTCATCTCCTTGATGTGTGATGTTTCCGGTCATCCTTCCACGTGACCCGCGCCCAAGGCGATGTCCGTTTTCCGCCGGACCGTACCCGGTGGGGCGCGCCATTCTCTCCGTATGACCAGTTACGAGGCACGCGCGATCGAAGAGGCCGCGCTCAAGGAACTCCGGGAGACCGACGACGCGGGACGCCCCTGCGTCCCGTACACCGCCACGGACGCGGGCAGCCCGCTGCGCTGCTGTCTGCGCGGCAACGAGGTGGGGGAGCGCATCGCCCTCGTCTCCTACGCCCCGCTGCGCCGCTGGGCGGCCGCGGCCTGGGCGAAGCCGGGGGCGTACGACGAGCAGGGTCCCGTCTTCATCCACGCCGAGGAGTGCGAGGGCCCGGCGCCCGGCCGCACCGGCTACCCGTTCTCCCGGGCGGGCGCGCTGCGGACGGTGCGGCGCTACGACGGGGACGGGCACATCGCGGGCGGCCGGCTGCTCCAGATCCCGGCGGACGGGGAGCGTGGCTTCGACGAGGCCTTCGCAGAGGCGTTCGCGGACCCCGAGGTGGCGTTGGTGCACGTCAGGGCGGTGGAGTACGGCTGCTGGCACTTCGAGGTGCGCCGCCCGGATTCAAGCCCCTCCGGCGACTGAGGAGCTGGGGTCCGGGGGCGGAGCCCCGGACCCCAGCGGACGGGCTGATCGCGGTCAGCCCGCCAGCTCCGCCGCGACCAGCTCCGCGATCTGGACCGCGTTCAGCGCCGCGCCCTTGCGCAGGTTGTCGTTGGAGACGAAGAGCGCGAGACCGTGCTCCACGGTCTCGTCGGCCCGGATGCGCCCGACGAAGGACGCGTCCTGCCCGGCGGCCTGAAGGGGGGTGGGGATCTCCGAGATCTCCACGCCCGGGGCGGCCGCGAGCAGCTCGTACGCGCGCTCCACGCCGATCGGCCGCGCGAACCGGGCGTTGACCTGGAGCGAGTGGCCGGAGAAGACCGGGACCCGGACACAGGTGCCGGACACCTTGAGCTCGGGGATCTCCAGGATCTTGCGGGACTCGTTGCGGAGCTTCTGCTCCTCGTCCGTCTCGAAGGAGCCGTCGTCGACGATCGCGCCGGCCAGCGGCAGCACGTTGAAGGCGATCGGACGCTTGTAGATGTCCGGCTCCGGGAAGTCGACGGCGCCGCCGTCGTGGGTGAGCTTGTCGGCCTCCGCGACGACCTTGGCGACCTGGCCGTGCAGCTCGGCCACACCGGCCAGACCGGAGCCGGACACCGCCTGGTACGTGGCGACGGTCAGCGCTTCGAGACCGGCCTCGTCGTGCAGCGGGCGCAGCACCGGCATGGCGGCCATCGTGGTGCAGTTCGGGTTGGCGATGATGCCCTTGGGGCGGTCCGCGATCGCGTGCGGGTTGACCTCGGAGACGACCAGCGGGACCTGCGGGTCCTTGCGCCAGGCGGAGGAGTTGTCGATCACGACGGCACCCTGGGCGGCCACCTTCTCGGCGAGCGCCTTCGACGTCGCGCCGCCGGCCGAGAACAGCACGATGTCCAGGCCGGTGTAGTCGGCGGTGGAGGCGTCCTCGACGGTGATGTTCCGGCCCTGCCACTCGATCGTGGAGCCCGCGGAGCGCGCGGAGGCGAACAGCCGCAGCTCGTCGGCCGGGAACTTCCGCTCGGCCAGGATCCTGCGCATGACTGTGCCGACCTGACCGGTGGCGCCGACGATTCCGACCTTCACAGGAACTCCTTCACGCGTACGAATGGCACGGTTGCCACTCCATGATGCGTATGTCCACGGCTCCCTTGTCCAATCCATTGTCCGGCTGGCGGACGGGGAGCGGACCGGGTGCGCACAGCGCGGTGGGGCGGGCGCCCGTTGAGCGCCCGCCCCACTGTCGTACGGATCACATGCCTACGGTGACGCGGTTACGGCGTGACCTTCTCGATCACGACGCTGCCGGTGCCCGCCGCGGTGCCCCGGGCGTTCACCAGCTGGACCTCACCGAAGAACTGCCGGCCCTCCGGTGCCGCTCCGGCGACCGCGACCTCGGCGCTGACCTGTGCCGACGCGCCGGCGGCCAGGTTGACCGCCTTCGACTCGTCGACGGAGAGGGTGCCGAGCGACGGCGAATAGTACACGTCGCGGTAGTCGTACTCGGTGGTGCCGGCCGGGACGTCGTAGCCGTCGACGACGACCGTGTACGTGCCGGCGGCCGGCTTCACCAGGCTGACCGACTCCTCCGAGCCGGCCGTGGTGGAGGCGCCCACCTGGGCCGAGCCCTGGTAGACGTACAGGTCGAGGTCGGCGTTGGCGTCCGCGGTGTTCCCGATGGCGATGTCGAGCTTCTCGACACCTTCACCGATGGTGACCGTGGTGGTCTGCTCGTCGCCCGTGGAGATCGACGGGCGGTCGACCTCGGCCGAGCCCAGCGAGCCGCCCTTGAGCTTGCCCTCCAGGGCGCCCGCGTTGTTGGTGACCGTCCAGTCCACCTTGGCCGGGGTGCCGATCTTCGCCTCGGGGATGGTCTGCACCGCCGGGTCGAAGGAGGCGCCGAGCAGCGAGACATCCAGCTTGTACGGGTTGTCCAGCAGCGGCGAGGTACGACGGGCCTCGACCTCGATCTCCCAGACGCCGGCCTGCGGGTCCGGGTACGAGCGCACGTCGGGGCGGCAGGTGTTGGCCGGGTTCTCGTAGTTCGGGTAGCAGAACGGCGTCCCGCTGTCCTCCACCGCGACCCCGTACGGGTGGATGGAGATGAAGCGGGTCTGGCTGCCCGAGCGCAGGGCGCTCATCGCGACCTCAAGGGTCTTGGCGCCCTCCGGCACGGTCACGAAGTACGACGTGGTGCCGTTGCGCTGCACCGAGCCGGACGCCTTGTACGCGTAGCCCGGCTTCGTCAGCTTCTTGGAGACGACGACGGTGGCCAGGATCTGCTGGTCGACGCCGGAGGTCTTCGCGTCGTCGACCTGGAGGATCGCGCTGTGCACGCCCGCGCTGCCCGGCTTCGCCTGGACCTTGACCGTCACCGGCTTGCCGAGGGGCAGTGAGACGGTCTTCGGGCCAATCAGCTTGAAGGTGCCGTCGTTGTACTTCCAGGACAGCTTGTGCTTGACCTTCTTGTCCGGGCCTGTGGTGCGGGTGACCGTGACGTCGTACGACTTCTGCTGGCCGGCCTTGAGGCCGCCCTCGCGGTCGTACAGGCCGGTGCCGAAGCCCGGGTCCTTCAGCGCGAAGTCGATCGCGGTGTCGACCGGGGCCCTGACGGTGTACTCGTGCGCCGGGGCACCCTGCTTCTTGATCTGCTTCCAGGCGCCGATGATGTCGATCAGACCGGCACCCTGGGCGTGCGCGGGCACTCCCTTGATCTGGGTGGCGGTGCTGGTCAGCGCGGTGCGCAGATCGGCCGGAGGCAGCTCGATGTGCTTCTGCTTCGCGGCGGACAGCAGCAGCGCGGTCGCGCCGGCGGCCTGCGGCGAGGCCATCGACGTGCCCTGGAGCATGGAGTAGCCGGCCGGGAGGGAGTAGCCCGCCTCGGCGACCGGGGAGCCGGGCAGCCAGGTCTGCGTCGAGTTGATCGACGCACCGGGCGCCGTCAGCGTCGGCGTGAAGCCGCCGTCCTCACGCGGTCCGCGCGAGGAGAACGGCAGCATGTCGTACTTCTTGGTGACGGCCGAGCCGTAGTTCGCGGCCCAGGTCTCCTTGGAGATGGACGCGCCGACCGAGATGACGTGGTCGGCCAGGCCCGGGTCACCGATGGTGTTGACGCCCGGACCGTCGTTGCCGGCCGAGATGACCAGCTGGACGCCGTAGATGTCGACGAGCCGCTTGTACAGCTCGGAGCGGGCGTTGTTGCCGTCGTTCAGCGGCGGCAGGCCGCCGATCGACATGTTGACGACATCGACACCGCGGTTCACGACGAGGTCGATCATGCCCTCGGTGAGCGCGATGTTGGTGCAGCCGCCGTCCCAGGTGCAGGCACGCGAGGAGACGATCTTCGCGCCGGGCGCGGCACCGTTCATCTTGCCGCCGAACAGGCCGTTCGCGGCGGTGATGCCCGCGACGTGCGTGCCGTGCTCGGACTCGATGACCCCGATGGAGACGTAGTCGGAGGTGTCACCGGCGGCGTTGTAGACGACGCCCTTGCGGTTCTCCACGACGAACGGGATGCGCTCGACGACATCGGTGCGCGGGTTGTCCTTGCCGAAGTAGGAGACCTGGTGCTTCTCCTTGTACGGCTTCATGACGGTGTCGTCGCGGAAGTCCGCGTTGTTGTTCAGGTCCACCCGGGTGGTGCCGGTGACCGGGTCGTACAGCACGGCCCACACATCGGTGGTGTCGCCGTCGCGGTTCAGGTCGCCCGCCATGTCGCCGCCCTTGGTGGCGGCCTCCGCGAACAGGCTGATCCGGTACTTGCCCTTGGGCGCGGAGTAGGTGCGGCCCTTGTACGTGAAGGTCGGGCCGGACACGGCGTCCGTCATCCGCAGCCAGGTGCCGTCGCCGTCACTGACCGGGTCGGTGGCCGTCACCCAGTCGGTGATCTTGCGCTCTCCGGTGCTGGTCTTCTGGAGCGCGGGGTGACCGAGGTCGACGCCCGCGTCCAGCACACCGATGGTGATGCCGCGGCCGTCGGCCTTCGGGTTCTGCTTGACGAAGTCGACCGCGCCCGTCTCGAACGACGGGTTGTACGGGTTCTTCGCCGGGGTCTTCCTGCCCGGCGCCGCGTAGCTGCCCGTCGACTTCGCCTTGGCCTTGCTGCCGGTCGCCCGGTCGGCCGCGGGGGTCGGGTCGTCCAGCATGATCTCCTGCTTGAGATCGATGCCGTGGACGGAGGCCAGCTTCGAGGCCGCCTTGATGGTGGCCTCGGCGCTCGCGGTCGGCACGGTCGCCCGTACGTAGCCGAGCTTGTCGTACGCACGCCCCAGCACGGAGCCCTTGACGGCGCCCAGCTGCTTGCTGACCTGCTCGGTCGCACCAGGTGCGGTGGCGACCATCATCGTGACGTTCTTCTCGCCCTTGGCCCGCGCCTTGGCGAGCACATCGGCGTCGGCCGTGCCGAGCTTGTCGGCCGAGGCGTCGCCGGTGGCGGCCTTGACGGGGGCGGTGGCCGGGTCGTCGGCGGCGAAGACGGGGGCGACGCCGGTGGCGGCCAGTGCGGCCACCAGACCGGCGGCGGCCGCGACTCGGGCCACGCGTCTCGCTCCGGGTATGTAACCGGGGGATTCGGAGGTCATCAGCATCCCTGTATGTGAAAGAGAGAGTCCGGAAATCGGTACCGGATGACCGCTCACCCTTTCGTAAATGACAGGGGTTTGTGGAGACTTGGGGTGGGCGAGTTGTGTACATGGCGGAATTCCGCCACTGGTGCCGAAGCGTCAGGTGGGACGAAAAGGTGGATACGTGGCGCCCGGGAGGCCGCTGGGGCTCACCGGGGAAGGATCACCACGTACGCGGCCGGCTCCCGCGCGGCCGCCGCCATCATCGCCGTCCGCACCACGACCGCCTGCTGCTCCGGCGCCTCGCGCAGCTTCCGGGGGGAGAGAAGGACGACGGTGACCCCCAGCCGCTCCAGGTGCTCGTGCCGGGCGGCGTACGCGGACCACTCCGCCTCGTGCTCCTCCTGCCGGCGCTCGTCGTCGAGCCGGCCGTACCGAGGGGCTCTGGTGTCCAGTTCGAGGGCGACCGCCTCTTCGGGCCAGTAGGCGTCGACCCCGCCCAGATGCGGGCCGCCGGGCAGCCGCAGGTCCACGTTCCACAGGGGCTCCGGCAGCCCGTAACCCCGCACCAGGCCGTACAGCCGGTCCTCCGCCAGCGCCCGGCCCTCCGCGAGCAGCGAGTCCACCGCGTTCACCACCTGGGGGCGGCCGAGGACCTTGGCCCGGTTCAGCTCACCCACCACGACGGCCGGTTCGCAGTGACCGTCGCGGACCGCCTCCGTGAGCAGCCGGCGGACCGCGAAGGCGTCGCCGGTCCTGGCGACTGCGTCGGCCAGCGCGCGGGCCACCGGCGCCACCGGCAGCCCCTCCAGCACCTCGGGCTCCGGCAGTTCCGGCGTCCGCACGAGATGCGCGTACCGCACGGAGCGCAGCCGGCGGGCCCGGGGCACCAGCACGTCGATCCGGTCCAGCGAGGCGGCGGGCGGCGCGGCGGCGAACCCGTGCAACGACAGCGCGGCGAGCCCGGTGACCATCGCCTCGCCGTACGCGGGGTCGGTGCCACCGGTCCGCTCCGGCGCGGACCGCCGGCCGGAGACCGGCGGGCGTCCCGCGTGCAGCAGGGCGGACCGCAGCCGCTCCCGGCCGCTGAGCGGCCCCGGGTGCAGCACATAGACACCGGGCAGCGGCTGCTGCCACGGACCGCCGGTGCGGCACTGTCCGGTGGCCTGGGCGGCGGAGATGCCCCGGGCCTTCAACTGGGCCGCGGACAGCACGTGTTGCCGTACATCGGAGGTGGTGCGGAGGTGGCAGGGGGAGGGCGGGGTGTTCTGGGTCATGCTCCGGGGTATCCCGCGCGCCGCCGGGGCCGTAACCCCTGTTACAGGTCCGTCGACATTCCAGGACAACGCCGTCCTAAAGTACGGACGTTCGACAACCGAAATGGCCCGTACCGCCGGGGATTGCGGCCCCTCCAGGAGGAGCGCACCACCGCCGCCGAGCGCCCGGCGCGCACGCCGCACCACAGCCGGCCCGCACCCGCGAACCTGCGGCCGACGGATTATGAGTCCGCTGCTCTCAGCCGGACCGCACCCGGCGAATCCCAGCCCGTCCGGCGTTTGAGGACGGAACCCTCGCCGGGGTCAGCGGCATCCCGGCGAGGGCTTCGTACCGGAGACCGTCAGGCGGCTCCGCCGTCACACGCCTGCGCGCGCAGCCCCCGGTCGAGGTCGTCGCGGGCCTCCAGCACCAGCCGCCGCAGCGCGGGCGCCGCGTCCGCGTGCGCGGAGAGCCACGCGTCCGCCGCCGCCAGGGTCGACGCGTCGCCCTGGAGCGCCGGGAACAGGCCCTTCACCACGGCCATCCCGATCTGGATCGACCGCTCGGCCCACACCCGCTCGATGACCTCGAAGTACGTGCCCGCGTACGGCGCCAGCAACTCCCGCTGCGACGACTGCGCGAAGCCCAGGATCGTCGCCTCCACCAGCGCGTTGGACAACGCGTCCGACTCCACGACGCCCGCCCAGGCCTGCGCCTTGACGGCGGCCGAAGGGCGCGAGGCCAGGCAGCGCACCTGGTGGCGCTTGCCGGACGCGGTGTCGTCGCGGGCCAGCTCCGCGCCGATCACCGACTCGTCGGCCAGACCGTGCGAGGCCAGCGGGGACAGGAACGCCCACCGCAGCTCCTGGTCGACATCGAGCCCGTCGATCCGGGCCGTGCCGTCGAGCAGCCCCGACAGCAGCTGGAAGTCCGGGGCGGAGGCGGCGACCGCCGCGAAGAACCGGGCCCAGGCCAGCTGGTGCTCGCTGCCCGGCGCCGCGAGCCGCAGCTCGCGCAGCGCGCCCTCGGACAGCGCCCGGCCGCCCTCCTCGCGCCAGTCCGGCGCCGCGTAGTGCACCAGCGCGGTCCGGGTCCAGGCGTGCAGCATCTGCAGCACACCGATGTCCGTCTCCCGGCCGGAGAAGTCCAGCACCAGCGAGACGAAGTCGCGGGCCGGCATCATCCCGTCCCGGGTCATGTTCCACAGCGCGGACCAGCACAGCGCCCGCGCGAGCGGGTCCGTGATGTCACCGAGGTGCGAGCGCAGCGTGGTCAGCGACACCTCGTCGAAGCGGACCTTGCAGTACGTGAGGTCGTCGTCGTTGACCAGGATCAGCTCGGGCCGCTCGGCCCCGGCCAGCTCCGCGATCACCGTGCGCGGCCCCGCCACGTCCGCCTCGGCCCGTGCGTAACGCACCAGGTCACCGTCGGCGGCGCGCCGGTACAGGCCGACCGCGACCCGGTGCGGGCGCAGCTCCGGGTGCGATTCGGCCGCCTCCTGGAGGACCGCCAGTTCGGTGATCCGGTCCGAGGCGTCGTACGTCACCAGCGGGGTCAGCGAGTTGACGCCCGCCGTCTGGAGCCAGGAGCGCGACCAGCCGGTCATGTCCCGGCCGGACGTCTCGGCCAGCACCGAGAGCAGGTCGCCCAGCTGGGTGTTGCCGTAGGCGTGCTTCTTGAAGTAGCGCCGGGCGCCCTCCAGGAACGCGTCCCGTCCCACGTACGCCACCAGCTGCTTGAGCACGGAGGCGCCCTTGGCGTAGGTGATGCCGTCGAAGTTGAGCTTGGCGTCCTCCAGGTCACGGATGTCGGCCGTGATCGGGTGGGTGGACGGCAGCTGGTCGGCGCGGTAGGCCCAGGACTTGCGGTTGTTGGCGAAGGTGATCCAGCCGTCCTCGAACCGGGTCGACTCCACCATCGCGAACACGCCCATGAAGTCCGCGAACGACTCCTTGAGCCACAGGTCGTCCCACCACTGCATGGTGACGAGGTCGCCGAACCACATGTGCGCCATCTCGTGCAGGATGACGTTGGCCCGGCCCTCGTACGACGCCTTCGTCACCTTCCCCCGGAAGATGTACTCCTCGCGGAACGTGACACAGCCCGGGTTCTCCATCGCGCCGAGGTTGTACTCGGGCACGAACGCCTGGTCGTATTTTCCGAACGGGTACGGGTAGTCGAAGTTGTCGTGGAAGAAGTCCAGGCCCTGCTTGGTGATCAGGAAGATGTCGTCGGCGTCGAAGTGCCGGGCGAGCCCCTTGCGGCACAGTGCGCCGAGCGGGATCTCCAGCTTCGTCCCGTCCTCGAACGTCCGGCTGTAGGAGTCGGTCACGTAGTGGTACGGACCGGCCACGACCGCCGTGATGTACGTCGAGATCGGCTTCGTCTCCGCGAACCGCCACACCCCGCCCTCGCGGGACTCCTCCGCGCCGTTGCTCCACACCGTCCACGCCTCGGGGGCGGTCACCCGGAAGCGGTAGGGGGCCTTCAGATCGGGCTGCTCGAAGTTGGCGAAGACGCGCCGCGCGTCCGCCGGCTCGTACTGCGTGTAGAGGTACACCTCGCCGTCCTCCGGGTCGACGAAGCGGTGCATGCCCTCACCGGTGCGGCTGTACGCGCACCGCGCGTCCACCACCAGGACGTGCTCGCCCTCCGCCAGATCCGCCAGCGCCACCCGCGTCCCGTCGAAGACGGCCGCCGGGTCCAGCGCCGTGCCGTCCAGCGTCACCGAGGTCACGGACGGCGCGATCAGGTCCGCGAAGGTCGACGCACCGCCGCGCGCCGCGCGGAACCGGATCGTGGTCACCGAGCGGAACGTCCGCGGACCGGACTCCGGGCCGCCGTCCCCGTCGGGCTCACCGAGGGCGGACCGGACGTCGAGCTCGACGTCGTAACCGTCGACGGTCAGCAGCTCGGCCCGCTCGCGGGCCTCGTCGCGGGACAGGTTTTCACCGGGCACGGGCACACTCCTTTGTGTCACGTTCGAATACTTTGATCCTCCCATGCCGCTTCCCGGCCGGGCATGCGGGAATGGCCGGAGCGTTCCCCGGTGTTTCCGCGCACAGATGGAGATCGGTCCGCCTGAGGAGAGACATGTCTGAGAACAGCACGGCAACCCGCAAGATCCCCGCCGATTTCTGGTTCGACCCGCTCTGCCCCTGGGCCTGGATGACCTCTCGCTGGATGCTTGAGGTGGAGAAGGTCCGCGACGTCGAGGTCCGCTGGCACGTGATGAGCCTCGCCGTCCTCAACGAGCCCCGGCTGGACGAGCTGCCCGAGGAGTACCGCGACCTCCTGGAGAACAAGGCCTGGGGCCCCGTCCGGGTGGTGATCGCCGCCCAGCAGAAGCACGGCGACGACATCGTCGGCCCGCTCTACACCGCGCTCGGCACCCGCTTCCACAACCAGGGCGAGGGCCCCACCCGCGAGGCGATCGTGGGAGCGCTCGAAGACGTCGGCCTGCCGGCCGAGCTCGCGGAGTACGCCGACTCCGACGCGTACGACACCGAGCTGCGCGCCTCCCACCAGGAGGGCATCGACAAGGTCGGCCAGGACGTCGGCACCCCCGTCATCGCCGTGCCCGGCGCGGACGGCGAGCAGATCGCCTTCTTCGGTCCGGTCGTCACCCCCGCCCCCAAGGGCGAGGACGCGGCGAAGCTGTGGGACGGCACGCTGCTCGTCGCGTCGATCCCCGGCTTCTACGAGATCAAGCGGACCCGGACCGCCGGGCCCGACTTCTCCTGACCACGAGGGTGCGGGCCCCGTGCGCCGCGGGGCCCGCACCCGGCCGTCTCACCCGTACAGCGCGTCCAGCTTCGGCAGCCGCCGCGCCATCTCGTCCTCGTCGTCGAAGTCGAAGTCCCACTCGGGATCCAGGGCGGGGAGATCGACCGTGAACGAGCCGCGGGGCAGCTGCTCGCCCGCCACCCGGCGGTAGGCGTCCCACGCGACCCCGAGCATCCGCTCGCACTCCACCTCCTCGTCTTCGGCCGCGGCCTCCTTGATCACCGGCAGCTCCGCCAGCGCGTCCGGATCCGCGACCACCCGCTCGAACACGGCACGGCCCTGCCCTATGAGCCAGCCCCGGAAGTAGTCGAACCCGTCGTCCGAGCAGCCGCCGTTCACCGTGTACGCGGCCGCCCAGAGCGGCGCCCGGTAGGAGGCCGCCATCAGGTCCCACAGCAACTGCTGCGCCGCGACGATCTCGTGCGCCGGCCGCTCGGAGAGCAGATCCGAGATCCGGTCGGCCACGTCCTGTGCGTCTGCCGGGTCCGTGACCAGGGCGCGGGCGTCGTCGATCAGCTTCCAGAAGTCCTTGGAGTCCATGGGGTGAAGCATGACGGAGGGGACTGACATCCTGATCCGGAGGTTCCGGTGACACGCCACCGAGCGAAACGGAGATCCGGATGAAGGTACGGCCCGCACGCCCCTCCGAGGCCGCCGAACTGACCGAACTCGCCCTGCGCTCCAAGGCGTACTGGGGATACGACGAGGAGTTCCTCGCCGCCTGCCGGGCCGAACTCACCATGGAACCCGACGGCATCGGCCCCCGCCGGACCGCGGTCGCGGAGGAGGACGGCCGGGTCCTCGGCTTCACCACCCTGGAAGAAGCGCCGCCCACCGGAGTGCTCGGCATGATGTTCGCAGAGCCGGACGCGGTCGGACGCGGAGTGGGCCGGCTGCTCTTCGGGCACGTCGTCACCGAGGCCCGCAGGCTCGGGTTCGCCCGCTTCACGATCGACGCGGATCCGAACGCCGAGCCGTTCTACCGGGCCATGGGCGCGGTACGCGTCGGCGCGACGCCCTCCGGGTCGATCCCGGGCCGCGAGCTGCCGCTGCTGGAGTTCACACTCACGTCACGCTGACCTCTTGTCGCGGGCTCGGACTCTCGTTCATGATCGGCGGCATGCAGGAAGAGCCAGCCCCTGCCGACTGACCCCGCACCCGGCGCTGCCGCCGACGCCGTACTCGCGGCCCTGCGCGGCGCCGACGCCCCCACCCGGGGCGGCCGGACCTTCGCCTACGTCTACGACGCGGGACTGGCGGGCCTCGACGAGCTGGCGGCCGCCGCGTACACGGCGTACGCGACCGTCAACGGCCTGGACCCCACGGTCTTCCCGAGCGTGGCCAGGCTGGAGAACGACGTGGTGGGCGCGGCGGCCGCGCTGCTGGGCGCGCCCGGCGCACAGGGCACGTTCACCAGCGGCGGCACGCCTCACCGGGGACACCGGCCTGCCCACCAGGATGGCCCCGGTACTGGCCCTGCTGGACGCCCTGCCGGTACCGCTGAAGGAACGGCTGCTCGCGGAGTTCGTGGGGTCGGTGTTCCGGATCTGAGCGGGCCGTCTCAGCCGGTCTCGCGCTCCTCGTCCACGGTCCATCAGTGATGGCCGTACGAGCCCTCGTCGGTCGCCACCCGCATCCCCGACACCTCGGCCGTGACCCGGAGCGGGCGGTACTCCTCGTACTGGTCGAAGTGCCGGCCGTCCACCCCGAACCGGATCTGCCGGGTCCGGACGACCGGACCCAGCCGGGCGGCGGCCGGCTCCAGCGCGGTCTCCTCGCGGACCTCGCGCAGCGCCGCCGCCACGTAATCCTCACCGGCCTCCACCCCGCCGCCGACCGTGAACCACCAACGCGCCCCCACCCGGCGCGGATCGCGGCCGCACAGCAGCAGCAGCCGGTCGCGCTCGTCGGTCAGCAGGAGCCTGGACGTGCACCGCTTCCGTATCGCCATGGGCCAGGACCCTGCCCAGGGCCACCGGGACGCCTCCGCGCCCGGCGCGGCTCAGGCGTAGAAGTCCCGCTGCCACCGGTGCTCGGCCGGCACGGCGAGCTGGTCCCCGGTGAGCGGGCGCCCGTCGCTCAGCACGGTGTCGTCGCGCCCGCCCAGCTGGACTCACCGATGCCCCAGGCGCCGTAGCCGATCTCGGATATCCGCCGGTTCTACGGAGTGACCAGGCTGTGGACGGTGACCGGGTCGCCCACGCTCACCACGCCCTCGCAGACCACCGCGTTCTTCACGCCGAAGCTGACCCGGTTCCCGTACTGCGCCTCGCGCCGGTACGTCGCCAGGGTCCGGACCGGTTCCGGGCCCTTGCGCAGGCCGGTGACCTGGTCGACGAGGGGGACGTTGCAGCGCGTCGCCCGTACCGAGTGGGCGAGTTCGACGGAGCCCAGGGTCATCCGGCGCACCCGGTCCTCGAAGTGCGGTTCGTCCTTGCCGGTCAGGACGATGTTGGGGCGGAACCGGTCCATCGGCACGGCGTCGGCGTCGCCCCGTGCGGCGATCCGGGCGTTCAGGTCGTCCAGCGAGGCGGTCGAGGTGACCAGCACCGCGTGCGCGTCCGCGAAGTTGAGCTTGCCGGGGGTTTCGCCCCAGCCGTCCCGGTCGAAGCCGGGGGCCGCCCGCACCAGGCGCGACTTGGCTCCCAGCACCTCGGAGAACCATTCCGCGACCGTGTCGCCCTGGTCGACGGCCGCGCCCAGGGGGCGGTCGAACATGCTGACGTCGCGGCGCGGGCCGTCCACGTCGACCTCCAGCAGCAGGGGCTCGACGCCTTCCGCGGAGAGGGTGAGCGCCGCCCCGGACCGCAGGACGGCGACCTTGATCGCGGCCATCGCCGGGTGCGTGCGCTGGCTGCGGAACGCGCCCTCTTCCGCGTCCACCACCATGAAGGTCCGGTCGTGTTCGAGGCCCGTCCCGACGACCCGCACGGAGCCGGTGGCGGTCCCCGCGCAGCCCTTGACCGGGTAGTGCACCAGCTCTCGCACGGTGATCGTCATGACGTCCTCTCCAGGGAAACGCTGAGGCCACCATCATCCCATTCACCCGGCATGATGTAAGTTCCTTTTGGGAACTTGCATGGTGCCGGGAGCGGTGCCGAGAGCGGTACGTGTCATGACGCAGGCGCGCTGGTCCGAGGTCGACGACTACTTCAACGCTCTGCTGCTGGGCCCGGACGGAGGCGCTCGACGCGGCCGTCGAGGCCAGCGAGAGGGCCGGGCTGCCGGCGATCCAGGTCGCGGCCGACCAGGGCAAGCTGCTGAACCTGCTGGCCCGGCTCCAGGGGGCGCGCACGGTGCTGGAGATCGGCACCCTGGGCGGGTACAGCACCATCTGGCTGGCGCGTGCGCTCCCCGAGGGAGGCCGCGTCGTCACGCTCGAAGCCGATCCGGAGTGCGCCGAGGTGGCGCGCCGGAACATCGAGCACGCCGGTCTGGCGGAGGTCGTGGAGGTCCGGGTGGGACCGGCCCTCGACACGCTGCCGCTCCTCGCGGACCAGGGGTACGGGCCGTTCGACGTCGTGTTCATCGACGCCGACAAGCCGAGCAGCCCCGACTACCTGGCCTGGTCGCTGAAGCTGACCCGGCCCGGCAGCCTGATCGTCGCCGACAACGTCGTGCGCGACGGAGAGGTGGCCGACGCCGGGAGCGAGGACCCGAAGGTGCTGGGCGTGCACCGGTTCACCGAACTCGTCGCGGCCGAGCCGACCCTGACCGCGACCGCGCTCCAGACCGTCGGCACCAAGGGGGTACGACGGGCTGCTGATGGCCCTGGTCACCGAGTAGCCGCCGGCCGCGGCCGCGCGGACATGGAAGGGCCCCCGCGAGTCATGTCCTCGCGGGGGCCCTTCGTTCATCCGCCTGCCGGGTGAAGGTTGAGAAGACGATCACGAGGCAGGACGTCGGGGGTGCTGGGGTCAGGGGGCGAGCAGCAGTACGTCCGCGCGCTCCTTGGCGGCCGCGTACCGCTTCGCCACGTCCTGCCAGTTGACGACGCGCCACATCGCCTCGATGAAGTCGACCTTCTGGTTCTTGTACTGAAGGTAGAAGGCGTGCTCCCAGGCGTCGAAGACGAGGACCGGCACCGAGCCCTGGCCCACGTTGCCCTGGTGGTCGTAGACCTGCTCGACGATCAGCTTGCCGCTGACCGGCTCGTACGCGAGGACGCCCCAGCCGGAGCCCTGCGTGGTGGCCGCGGCCTTCGTCAGCTGGGACTTGAAGCCCGCGAAGGAGCCGAATGACTCGGTGATCGCGTCCGCGAGGCCGCCGACACCGTCCGCCGCGAGGGGCTCGCCGCCGCCGTCGCCGGTCATGTTGTGCCAGTAGATCGAGTGCAGGATGTGGCCGGAGAGGTGGAACGCGAGGTTCTTCTGGAGCCCGTTGATCGCTCCCCAGGCCTCCTTGTCGCGTGCCTCCTCCAACTGCTCCAGGGTGTCGTTCGCGCCCTTCACGTACGCGGCGTGGTGCTTGTCGTGGTGGAGCTCGATGATCTGCGGATTGATGACCGGTTCGAGCGCCGCGTAGTCGTACGGGAGTTCCGGGAGCGTGTACGTGGCCATGGTGCGAACCCTCCAGCTGCTGTCCTGTTGTTATTGCAATCTATATGCAAGAGCAGGCTAACAGCAGGAGTGGCTGAGGGATGATCAGCCCTTCGGCGTAGGACTCAGGTCGCCCGCGGACCCTTCCGGGCATACGGAAGCGCCGGGCGGGCCGGAGTGATCCGGCCCGCCCGGCGCATCGTGTACCGGGTCGCGCGTCGGGCTACGCGTCCGCCGTCGGGGGCGAGGCCGCCGCGCGGCGCTGGCGTACGAAGCCGATGACGATCAGGACCGCCGTCAGCGCGCCCGTCGCCAGCAGCTGGTCCCGCGTGTCGGGCTGGCGGAGCATCAGGACGAAGATGCCGGCCATGGCGAGCAGGGCCGCGACCGTGAGACCCGGGAACAGCCACATCCGGACCACCAGCTTCTGCGGCTCCTCGCGCTCCAGCCGGGCCCGCAGGATCAGCTGCGAGACGGCGATGAAGATCCAGACGACCAGGATCACCGCCCCGGTCATATTGAGCAGCCAGGGGAAGACGTCGTCGGGCCGCCAGTAGCTCAGCAGCACGCACAGGAAGCCGAACACGGAGGAGACCAGCACCGCGCCGCGCGGCACACCGGACGAGATCCGGCCGAGCCGCTTCGGGCCCTGCCCCCGGGCCACCAGCGAGCAGGCCATGCGCGAGGCGCCGTAGATGTTGGCGTTCATCGCGGAGAGCAGCGCCACCAGGATGACCACGTTCATGATCTCCGCGGCACCGCTGATGCCGAGGTGGTCCAGAGCCGCGTAGAAGGGGCCGACCGAGACGACCTTCGGGTCGTCCCACGGGACCAGCGTGACGATGACCGCCATCGAGCCGACGTAGAAGAGCGCGATCCGCCACATCGCCGTCCGCGCGGCCTTCGCGACGCCCCGCACCGGGTTCTCCGACTCGGCCGCGGCGATCGTGACGGTCTCCAGACCGCCGTACGCGAAGACGGAGGCGAGCAGCCCGATGACCAGCCCCTCTGAGCCGTTCGGCAGGAAGCCGCCCTCGCCGCTGAGGTTGGCGGTGCCCGGCGCGTCCGTGTCCGGGAGCACGCCCAGGATCGCCAGCACGCCCAGCACCAGGAACAGCGTGATCGCGACGACCTTGAGCGCGGCGAACCAGAACTCGAACTCGCCGAACTTCGTCACAGAGGCCAGGTTCGTCCCCAGGAACACCACCATGAACAGGGCCACCCAGGCCCACTCCGGCGTTCCGGGCAGCCAGCCGGTGACGATCTTCGCCGCACCGATCCCTTCGAGGCCGACGGCGACGCAGAGCAGCACCCAGAACGCCCAGCCCGCCGTGAACCCCGCCCACGGGCCGATCGCCCGCTCGGCGTGCACGGAGAAGGAGCCGGACGCCGGATTGGCCGCCGACATCTCGCCGAGCATCCGCATCACGAGCATGACCAGCAGCCCGGAGCAGGCGTAGGCGATGACGATCGAGGGGCCGGCCGCGGCGATACCCGCGCCGGAGCCGACGAACAGTCCGGCGCCGATGACGCCGCCGAGGGCGATCATCGACAGATGGCGCTGCTTGAGCCCGTGGGTGAGGGCCGAGTCGGTTCCGTGGCCGGAAGGGGCGGCCGGGGTGCCGGTGGGGGGAGGCACGGTGGTCCGGGGCATGGACGAACTCTGTTCGGTCGGTGAGACAGGGGACGGGTGACCAGTCTGGACGTGTGCCCCGCTCAGGCGGAACGGACGTCCGCTATACGGGCACCATGCTCACACAGGGCGTGCACCGCGCAGCGGGGAGCGGCCCGGTGCCGAGGCTCCGTCACGGGTCCGCTGTTTAGAGGGAGTCGACAGTCGGCTCCCCTCGCACCTCCCCGCCGGTGAGCAGTTGATCCGCTCCGACCTCCGTGATGAGCATCACGTCCAGGGGTGATTGTGTGCCGCGCTTTGTGTGAATCCCACCAAGGCCTCAACCGCCGCTTTGTGGGCCGCTGATGGTGATCGAGCGTTGCTCCGTCGGATAGCGTCAGGCTTCAGCCCTCCACCCACCTGCCCTCACCACGCGGAGTCCCGATGAGTACTGCTGCCGCCGCCCCCGTCCGTACCGGAGCGGTCCTCGCCGACCTGCTGCCCGCCGCCCGGCACCGCTACGCCGTGGACACCGCCCTGGTGCTCGGCGGCGCCGCGCTCACCGGCATAGCCGCGCAGATCGCCGTGCCGGTCCCCGGCTCGCCGGTCCCGGTCACCGGCCAGACCTTCGCCGCGCTCCTGGTCGGCACCGCGCTCGGGGCCCGCCGCGGCTTCCTCGCGCTCGCCGTGTACGCGCTCGTCGGCATGGCGGGCATGCCGTGGTTCTCGGCCGGCAGCTCCGGCCCCGGCGGCGCCTCCTTCGGCTACGTGCTCGGCATGCTGCTCGCCGCGACCGTGGTGGGCGGCCTGGCCCGCCGCGGCGGCGACCGCTCGGTGCTGCGCACGGCGGGCACCATGGTGCTCGGCTCGGCCATCATCTACTCGGTCGGCGTGCCCTACCTGGCGCTGTCCACCGGCATGTCGGCGAGTGCCGCGATCGCGGCCGGCCTGACGCCGTTCCTGCTCGGCGACGCGCTGAAGGCGGCGCTCGCGATGGGCGCGCTGCCCGCGTCCTGGAAGCTCATCGGCCGTCGCGGCTGACGCCGTACGCCCCACCGAAGAGGCTCGCCGGGTCGTGACGCGACACCAGACCGGCGAGCCTCTCGCGTGTCCGGGGTTCGTGGAACCCGTCCGTACGGTCCCCGCCGCCGAAGGAGAAGTTCAGCGACCGGCCCACGACGAGCGGTGCGAGGACCCCGGCCACCTCCTCGTACAGGGCCCGGACGGCGGCCACGTCCGTACCGTCCAGCGGTGACAGCAGCCGGAGCAGGAACCCGGCCTCCCGGTACGGCACCGCGTTCCCCGCCGCCGGGGCGGTGGCCAGGGCGCCGCCCAGGTGGTTGAGCTGGACCACGGTCATCATCGGGGCCTCGCGGCCGGTCAGCTCCAGCACCCGCGCCGCGCGCTCCGGATCCAGTCCGCTCAGCATCAGCCCGTCCCCGTAGTACGCGTGCGGGAACGGCGGATCGTTGTGAATGCTGGGGCTGTCGGTGTACGGCATCTCCCGCAGCGAGTCCGTGAGCACGGGCCCGATCGCCCGCAGCGGCGCGACGAGGCGCTCACCCCCGGCCGCGCTCCCGGTGTACGCCACGCGTACGGAGACGACGTACCGGCCCCGCAACGCCTCCGGCACCTGCGGCACATCGGGGTACACGAGTGCGGCCACCGACGACGTCAGCGCGTCGGGCAGGGTCCGGGTCCACTCCGGATAGCGCCGGAGCACCTCGGCGCCCGCCCCGCCGTCCCCGTCGAAGGCGATCGAGCCGCCGTACAGCCGGTCCACCGGGACGAGCCCGGTCTCCAGGCCCGTCACCACGCCCAGCCGGTGCCCGCCGCCGCGCAGCCCCCAGAACAGTTCCGGCTCGTCCGCCGCGGTGACATGGCGGAGCACTCCGTCGCCCGTCACCACGTCGAGTGAGCGCACCTGGTCGGCGGCGTACCCGAACTCCCGGCCCAGGATGCCCAGCCCGCCGCCCAGCGTGTAGGAGACGGCGCCCACGCCGGGCGCGGAGCCGTTCAGCGGGGCCAGCCCGTGCGGTGCGGCCGCCTCGACCACCTGCCCCCAGGTGGTGCCGGCCCCGATGGCGGCGGTGCGGCGCACCGGGTCGATCGTTACGGAGTCCATCCGGCGGGTGTCGATCAGGACCCCGCCCTCCACCGGGCCCGCCAGTCCGTGCCCGGTGGCGTGGACGGCGACCCGGAGCCCGCCGGAGGCGGCGCGGGCCACGGCGTCACGTACGTCATCCGCCCCGGCGGCCTCGACGACGAGGTCCGGGCGGACGGGGAAACCGGTCTGGAAACCGGACGGGACGGCAGTCATGGCGGAGGCTCTCCACTCGCTCGCTCGATGGCTTGCGCACTCGATGCTTACGAAGGAGAGCCTCCCCGCTATACCTGACAGTTTCCGTCAGGTATAGGCATGCGTACGGGGCTCATTCGGCGGACTTCCCGGCCGGGGTGCCGTTGCGGCGCCCGAGCGCCTCGCGTACCAGCGAGAACGCCACCACCAGGACCGCGACCAGCAGCGAGAGCAGCACCTGCTCGCGTCCCGCGTCATCGGTCAGCATGTAGACCAGCACGAACGAGATCATCGCGATGGTCGCCCAGGTCAGGTACGGGAAGAGCCACATCCGTACGACCAGCTTCTCGGGCGACTCGCGCAGGATGATGCCGCGCATCCGCAGCTGGGTGAAGCAGATGACCAGCCAGACGAACAGGGCGACCGCGCCCGAGGAGTTCAGCAGGAACGCGAAGACGGTATCCGGCCACTGGTAGTTGAAGAAGACGGCGACGAAGCCGAACACGACGGAGGACAGGATGGCCGCCTGCGGCACGCCCCGCTTGTTGGTCCGGGCGAACGCCTTCGGGGCGTCACCGCGGCCGCCGAGCGAGAAGGCCATCCGGGAGGCCGTGTAGAGGCCGGAGTTGAGGCAGGACAGCACGGCCGTCAGCACGATGACGTCCATCACCTGTCCGGCGTGCGGGATGCCGATCGAGTCGAGTGCGGCGACGTAGCTGCCCTTCTCCATGATCGAGGCGTCGTTCCACGGCAGCAGGGTCAGCACGACGAAGATCGAGCCCAGGTAGAAGACGGCGATCCGCCAGATCACGCTGTTGGTGGCCTTCTGGACGGCGCGCTGCGGGTTCTCCGACTCACCGGCCGCCAGCGTCACGATCTCGCTGCCCATGAAGGAGAAGACCACCATCAGCACCCCGGTGAGGATGGCGCCGGGCCCCTTGGGGAAGAAGCCGCCGGTGTCGGTGAGATGGACCAGCCCCGAGCCGGCGTTGTCCGAACCCGGCAGTACGCCGAAGACGGCGAGCAGCCCGACGATCACGAAGGCGCCGATCGCGACGACCTTGATCCCGGCGAACCAGAACTCGAACTCTCCGTACGAGCCGACCGAGACCAGGTTCGTCGCGGTCAGCACCAGCATCACGATCAGCGCCCAGGCCCACTGCGGGACGCCCGGCACCCAGTTCTCCAGGATCTTGGCACCCGCCGTGGCCTCGACGGCGAGCACCACGACCCAGAAGAACCAGTAGAGCCAGCCGATCGAGAAACCGGCCCAGCGGCCCAGGGCCTGGTCGGCGTAGGCGGAGAAGGAGCCCGACGCGGGACGGGCGGCGGCCATCTCCCCGAGCATCCGCATCACGAAGACGACCATCAGGCCGACCAGCGCGTACGACAGCAGGATGGCGGGTCCGGCGGCGGCGATGCCCGCGCCCGACCCCACGAAGAGGCCCGCGCCGATCACGCCGCCGATGGCGATCATCGAGAGGTGCCGGTTCTTGAGGCCGGCCTGTAGCCCGTCCCCGGGGCCCGCCCGGTCCGGCCCCTCGGGCTGTTGGCCCGGTCCGGCCAGAGTCGTCTGCGACGTCATGGATCGAATCCTCACGTTTTCGGATCACTCGGTGCATGCCCGCCGCGGCACGGTGGTGAGCGGCGAGCGTTGCATTGAAGCCCGGCGAACCCCGAAATCGGAACCCCCGCATCCGCATCGTTGACACGATCATCGCTTCAGCGGCTTCGCACGCACAGGGTCCGCACATCAGGGCCACACCGCACCCCGTCGTCGGTTACCCGGCGAAGCTCGTGCCACACTCCTCCCATGCGCGTGTACCTCGGATCCGACCATGCCGGTTACGAACTCAAGAACCACCTCGTCGAGTGGCTCAAGGCCCAGGGCCACGAGGCCGTCGACTGCGGTCCCCACATCTACGACGCCCAGGACGACTATCCGCCGTTCTGCCTGCGTGCCGCCGAGAAGACGGCCGCCGACCCCGACAGCCTCGGGATCGTCATCGGCGGCTCCGGCAACGGCGAGCAGATGGCCGCGAACAAGGTCAAGGGCGTCCGCGCCGCACTCGCCTGGAGCGAGCAGACCGCCGCGCTGGGCCGCGAGCACAACGACGCCAACGTGATCTCCATCGGCGGCCGGATGCACACCGAGGAGGAGTGCACGAAGTTCGTCGAGATCTTCCTCGCCACTCCGTACTCCGGCGAGGAGCGGCACAGCCGCCGCATCGCGATGCTCACGGCGTACGAGAACACCGGCGAGCTCCCCCCGGTCCCGGCCCACCACCCGCAGCAGGGCTGACCGCCGCACGCCTCCCGCTGTGCCGCCGGAGCCCCGGCGGCACAGCCATGTCCGTACCACCGCCTCACCCAGGAGCGCCGCCGCCGTGCCCGAGGGCCACACGATCCACCGCCTCGCGGACGACCATCGGGACAGGTTCGCCGGCCGGCCGGTGCGGGTGAGCAGCCCGCAGGGCAAGTTCTCCGACAGCGCCGCGCTGCTCGACGGCCGGGTGCTCGAAGGCACGGACGCGCACGGCAAGCACCTCTTCCTCGGCTTCGAGGGAACCGGCTGGGTCCACATCCACCTCGGCCTGTTCGGCAAGCTCGGATTCGGCACGGCGCCGGCCCCGCCGCCCACGGACACGGTCCGGCTCCGCCTCCTGAACGACGAGCACCACGCGGACCTGCGCGGCCCCACCACGTGTGCGCTGATCACCGACGCCGAGAAGCAGTCGATACACGACCGGCTCGGCCCCGACCCGCTGCGCTCCGACGAGGACGGCGAGCGCGCCTGGCAGCGGATCTCCCGGAGCCGGATCACCGTGGCCGCCCTGCTGATGGACCAGAAGGTCATCGCGGGCGTCGGCAACGTGTACCGCGCGGAGGTGCTGTTCCGGCACGGCATCGACCCGTACCGTGCCGGCCGGGACCTCACCCGCCGCGAGTGGGACGCGATCTGGACGGACCTGGGTGAGCTGATGCGCGAGGGCGTGCGCAACAACCGCATCGACACGGTCCGTCCCGAGCACCTGCCGGAGGCGATGGGCCGGGCGCCGAGGGTGGACGACCACGGCGGCGAGGTGTACGTCTACCGGCGGGCGCGCCAGTCCTGCCACGTCTGCGGCACGGAGATCCGGGCGGCGGAGCTGTCGGCCCGGAACCTGTTCTGGTGCCCGACCTGCCAGCTCCGCTGAACGCGTGCCGCCGGACGCGCCCGGCAGGCTAGAACCCCCGGGGCAGCCACGGCGCCACGTCGGACAGGAACGCGGAGGACGCCTCCGCCAACGCTCCCGCCCGCACCTCCCGCACCCGCCCGGCCAGGGCCAGCGCGCCCAGCGATTCGCCGCCCAGGTACGCCGTCCCCAACTCCCGTACGGACAGTGCCAGATCCGCCGCCTCCTCCGTGCGCTTGCACGACGCGCCGCCCTTCGCGTCGGCCGTCAGCCGCCAACGCCCCGCGTTCCAGGGGCAGAACGCGTCCTCGACCTCGAACACCACGTCCACCGGCGACCGGTAGCTCCGGGCCTCCAGCGCCGCGCCCACGTTCACCAGCCGCACATGGAGCGAGTCCCGGACCTGGATCCCGCACCGCCGCACGTCAGAGACCAGGTGCAGCACCGCGTCGTCCACCGGCCGGTTCCGCGCCTCGACGGTCGACGTCAGGTCGATCCCGAAGAGGAACCGCCACAGCGCCGCGTACCCCGCCGGATCCAGCGCCGCCAGGTCGCTCACGACGATCCGGCCCTTGGGCCCGGCCGTGTCCCAGTCCGGTTTGATGTGGTACGTGGTGTAACCCACCACCTCGCCGTCCCGCTCGGCCAGCACGCACTGCAGGGCGGAGCCGCCCTCCCGCGAACTCGCCGGATCGACGAGCGACTTGCGCTCCCAGCCCGGAGCGTGGGCCGGGGTGCCGGGGCGGCCCGGCACCAGACGCGCGTACACGCTCTCGCAGGCCCCGACCGCCTCGTCCTTCTTCGCGTGCCGCAGCCGCACCCCGTCCGTGCCCTCGGGGACGTTCAGCCGCACCCGGTCCGTGTCGATCGTCAGGGACATCCGGCGGGTCGCCGCCCCGTACCCGTACCGGCCGTAGATCGCCGGCTCCGACGCCGTGAGCACGGCGAGCGGCTCACCCAGTGCCCGCACGTCGTCGAGCTGACGGCGCATCATCGAGGTCAGCAGTCCGCGCCTGCGATGGGTGGCCGCGACGCTGACCATCGTCACGCCCGCGGCCGGCACCAGCGCGCCGCCCGGAACGGCCAGCCGGAAGCTGAACGCCCCGGACGTGGCGACGACATCGGGGCCGTCCCAGACCCCGAGCGAGCGCTCGTGCTCGGTCAGCGACTCGTAGAGCTCACGCTCCTCCGGCGGTTCGGCGACCCCTCCGAAGGCGAGCTCCAGGGACTCGAACCATTCGTTCCATTCGGACGGCCGCAACACGCGAAGCTCTGTAGTCATATGGCATGCCTACCAGGGGCTCGGCGGACAGGCGACCCGATTCCGAACGCATTGTCACAGGGGTCCCCCTGCACCGGAGGCCGCCGGGTGGATAAAGTCCCCGCAATGGCCCGACGCGCAGGAGCAGAGACCTACCCGGCCCGATTGCGGAAATCGGTGCACCGGGTGCGCAGCACGCTGCGCAGATCCGGCGTCGACTACTTCCGCGGCGACGGCTCCGACTGGATCGCCTTGGCCGCCCTGTTGCTGGTCATCCCCGCCATCACCTGCGGCACCCTGCTGAACCCGGTGTGGTGTTCACCGACCGCGCTCGTCCTGCCGATCGTCGCGGGCGGCCTGGTGCTGCGCCCCGCCAGCCTGCTCGGCCTGTACGCGGCGGCCGCCGCTGCCCTGATCGTCGAGTCGGTGCGGCTCGGCCCGTTCACGGACGGCGCGGTCGGGGTCACCCCGGGAACCGTGCTGACGGTCGCGGCCTGCGGCTTCTTCGGGCTGGTGCTCGCCCAGTTCAGGGCCAGGGTCGGCGTGCCGTGGCGGCGCGGCGGCACCATGCTCTTCGACCTGCGCGAACGCATCCGGGTGCAGAGCGCGCTGCCCCGGCTCCCGCAGGGCTGGCACCGGGAGATGTCGCTGCGCCCGGCGGGCGGGCAGTCCTTCTCCGGTGACTTCGTCGTCGCGGCCCGTACCAACGGCGGCCGCACCCTGGAGGCCGTACTCACCGACGTCTCCGGCAAGGGCATGGACGCGGGCTCCCGCGCTCTGCTGCTGTCCGGCGCGTTCGGCGGGCTCCTCGGATCGCTGCCGCCGCACGGCTTCCTGCCCGCGGCCAACGGCTATCTGCTGCGCCAGGACTGGGACGAGGGTTTCGCGACCTCGATCCATCTGGTCCTGGACCTCGAATCCGGCGACTACGAACTCCTCTCGGCCGGCCATCCGCCCGCCCTCCAGTTGCACGCGGGCAGCGGCCGGTGGGAGGAGATGGCCGCGGAGGGACCCCTGCTCGGGGTGTACGACGGGGCGCAGTTCGACGCCGTGAAGGGCTCGCTGGCCCCCGGGGACGTACTGATGCTGTTCACCGACGGACTGGTGGAGACGTCCGAACGGGACATGGCGGAGGGCATCGACCGGCTGACCGGCGAGGCCGACCGCTATGTCTCGACGGGCTTCGAGGGTGCCGCCTGGCACCTCATCGAGGCGTGTGCCAAGGACGTCAACGACGACCGGGCACTGCTCCTGCTGTCACGCAAGTCCTGAACCGTATGCAACCGGCCTGAACCGGGCGTACGTCAACGGCTTCCGGCTCGTCACCGGATCGGGGCGAGTGCGCTGTCGCGCCCGCCCGGAAGGATTCCGGCCAGCCAGTGCGAACGTCCGGCCACCAGCGGCGCCAGCACCGCGAGGACGAGCACGTATCCGGCGATGAACGGCGCGAGCCGCTCGTCGAGTCCGGCGCCCGCCGCCATCGTGGCGAGGATCAGCGCGAACTCGCCGCGCGCCACGAGGGTGGTGGAGATGTTCGCCGTGGCCTGCGGGCCGAACCCGTACAGCTTGGCGGTGGCGATCCCCGCGAGGACGTTCATGGCGAGGGTCACCGCGACGGCGGCCAGCACCGCCCACAGCACGACCGGCAGATCACCGGGGTTGATGGAGAGACCGAAGGCGAAGAAGAAGATCGCACCGAAGGCGTCCCGCAGCGGGTGGACCAGTCTGAGGATGCGCTCGCCGGAGGACGTGCTGCCGAGCATCAGGCCCACCATGAAGGCGCCGATGGCGTCCGCGACCCCGAACCACTCCGAGATGCCGGCCACCAGGACCGCCGCGCCGAGGAAGGAGATGACGAGGAGTTCGTCGTCCCTGGTGTTGATCAGCTTGCTGATGAGCCTGGTGCCGAACCGGGCGGCCAGGGCCAGCGCGAGCAGGAAGCCGAAGGCCTTTCCGCCGTCGACCGCCGCCGCCGCGAGGCTGTCGGCGCCCGAGAGGATGGGCTGGAGGGCGGCCAGGTACAGCGCGAGGAACACGTCCTCCACGACGATGATGCCGAGGATCGGCTTGGTCTCCGGATTGCCGATCCGGCCCAGGTCGACCAGGACCTTGGTGACGATGGCCGACGACGAGATGCCGAGCACCCCGGCCAGCACCAGCGCCTCCGACGTGCCCCAGCCCAGCGCGAAGCCGAAGCCGAGCCCGGCGCCGACGTTCAGGGCGAGATAGGCGCCGCCCGCGAGCGCCATCCGGCGCCCGCCCGCCTTGAGGTCGTCGAGGTGGAACTCCAGGCCGAGGTAGAAGAGCAGCAGCACCAGGCCGAGCGCGGAGAGCATCTCCAGATCGTGCGGGTCCGCGACCAGGACGATGCCGGGGGTGTGCGGGCCGAGCAGGATCCCGGCCAGGATGAACAGGGGGATGGTCGGCAGCCCGATGCGGCTGCCGACGCGGGCGAGAACGGCGGCGGCGAGGAAGGCGCCGCCCATGGCGATGAGCGTGTCTGCGTGTCCGATGAGCCCAGTCCTTCGCTTGGTCAAGAGAACGTCAAGGAATCGTCAGTAATTAGTTTACCGAATGATTGACGTTGCAAGTATGACCACCCTCACCGGGCGTCCCGACGGGCGTCCCGACAGGCCTCCCGACGGGCGTCCACCGGGCCTCCGACCCGCTCTCCCGACCGAGCGCCCTGGGGTTTTCCCCACCCCCGATCCGCCAGCCGCCGTCATGGTCCGGGCCCGTACGGATCCGTACGTTCGAGGTATCGATCACGGATGGCTACGGAAGGCTGACACCATGGGGCTTCGGCGCACCAGGCGGGGAGCGCAGGAGAGCGGGCGGGCGGCACGTGAGGCCCGCACGGCGCACACCTACGCGGGGCCCGTCCCCGCGGACCCGGCCGTCGAACTGCGCGGTGTCCGCAGGCAGTACGGCAGGGGCGGATCGGCCGTCCACGCCCTGCGCGGCATCGACCTCGCCCTGCCGAGGGGCAGCTTCACCGCGGTGATGGGCCCCTCCGGCTCCGGCAAGTCGACGTTCCTCCAGTGCGCGGCCGGGCTCGACCGGCCCACCGCGGGATCGGTCAGCCTCGGCGGCACGGAGATCACCGGCATGAGCGAGAACAAGCTCACCGAACTGCGCCGCAGCCGCCGAGATCCTCCAGCTGCTGCGGCACGCGGTCGACACCCTCGGCGCGACCGTCGTGATGGTCACCCACGACCCGGCGGCCGCCGCCTACGCGGACCACGTGCTCTTCCTCGCCGACGGTGAGATCGCGGACCGGCTGCCCCGCGCGGGCGCCGCCCGGATCGCCGCCCGGATGACCGCACTGACCGCCCCCGACTACGCAAGGGCCGCCGTCTGATGTTCGTCCCTAACGGCCTTGCCCGCGCGGCCGTACGCTTCAAACCCGCGTCCTTCGCGGGCACCTTCGTCGCCCTCCTGCTGGCCGCGGCCATCGTCTCCGCCTGCGGCATCCTGCTGGAGACCGGCCTGCGCGCGTCCGTACCGCCCGACCGCTACGCGAAGGCGCCGGTGATCGTCGCCGCGGACCAGCAGGCCCGGCTGACCGTCGGCAGCGGGGACGACCGGCACGAGGAGTCCAGCGCGCTGCCGGACACCGCCCGGCTGTCCGACACCCTGGTCGCCAGGGCCGCCGCCGCCCCCGGCGCCACGGCCGCGATCGGTGACGTCGGCTACCCGGTGCGCCTGGGCGCCGCGCACGAGGGGCCCGGCTCCGCGGCCGACGGCGTTGGCTCGACGACCGACGGCTCCGAGGCCGACCGGGCCGGTTCGACGCCCGACGGCGTTGGCTCCGCGGTCCACGGGTCCGGCTCGACGCCCGACGGTGTTGGCTCCGCGGCCGATGGGACCGGTTCGACGCCCGACGGGGCCGGCTCCGTGACCGACGGGACCGGCTCGACGCCCGACGGGTCCGGCTCGACGCCCCACGGCGTTCGCTCCGCGACCCACGGCGTCGGCTCCCCGGTGCGCCAAGGCTCCGCGCCCCTCACCGCGCACGGCTGGGGATCCGCCGCGCTCACCGGCACCCGGCTCGCGTCCGGTGACGCGCCGCGTACCGGCGAGGTCGTCGTCCCGGCCGGCCACGCCGGGGCCCGGACCGGTGACCGCGTCACGCTGGACACCCCGGCGGGCCCGAAGGAGTTCCGGGTCTCCGGCACCACCGACGCCGACGCCACCGTCTGGTTCACGGACCGCGAGGCCGTGGCGCTCTCCGGCCACCCCGGCCGGGTCGACGCCATCGCCGTACTCGCCGCCGACCCGGCCGCCCTCGCCCGCCAGGTCTCCGACGCCCTCGGCCACCCGAAGGGCGTCAAGGTCAGCACCGGCGACGACCGGGGCGCGGTCGAGGACCCGGGCCTCGCGGACGCCAGGGAGCTCCTCATCGGGCTCGGCGGCTCCTTCGGCGGCGTCGCCACCATGGTCGCCGTCTTCACCGCAGCCGGTACGGTCGCCCTCTCCGTCGGCCAGCGCAGCCGCGAATTCGCCCTGCTGCGCGCGATCGGGGCCACCCCGCGCCAGCTGCGCCGCAGCATCGCCACCGAATCCCTGCTCGTCGCACCGCTCGCCGGTGCGCTCGGCTGGCTGCCCGGAATCGCCCTGGCCGCCTGGTGGTTCGGGCAGCTCAAGGCGAAGGGCGCCGTCCCGGACGCCGTCGGGCTGCGGATCTCCTGGCTGCCGCTGACGATCGCCGTCGCCGCCGCGATGTTCACCGCGCTGAGCGCCGGATACGCCGCCGCGCGCCGCCCGTCGAAGACGAAGCCGGGCCTCGCGCTCGCCCAGTCCGCCGTGGAACGCCCGCCGTTCGGCTGGATCCGCACGCCCCTGGGGATCGCCGCGCTGGCCGGTGGCGGCGTCTTCGCGGGCATCGCCGCCTCACAGACCGGCGACGACGCGGCCAACGCCGCACTCGGTGTGGTCATGCTCTTCATGCTCGCGGTCGGACTGCTCGGCCCGCTGATCGCCCGGATCTGCGCCTCGGTCCTCGGCCTCCCGCTGCGGGCCGGCGGCGCCTCCGCCTCCCTGGCCGCGGCCAACTCCCATGCCAACTCACGGCGGATGGCCTCCGCGATCACTCCGATCGTGCTCGCCATGGCCTTCTCCTCGACGCTCGTCTTCATGCACACCAGCGAGGACCGGGCGACCGAGCACCAGCAGCGCGACGCCTTCACCGCGGACCACATCGTCTCCGCGCCGGCCGGCCTCGCCTCCGACGCCACCGAGCGCGCCGCCGCCACCCCCGGCGTCTCCACCGCCGTCGGACTGCTCCGCACCTCCGTGCTGGTCCCCGGAGGATCGGGCGGGGACACCTGGCTGGAGAACGCCCCGGCGCAGGGAGTCATCGGCTCCGGCCGCGAACTCGCCGCCGTCCAGGACCTCGACGTCCGCACCGGATCACTCGACGCCCTGGCCCCTGGCACCGTAGCCATCGACACCACGCTCGCCAGTTCGGCGAAGGCGCACACCGGCGACCGCCTCGCGCTGCGCCTGCCGGACGGCACCAAGGCCTCGCCGAAGATCGTCGCGGTCTACGGAAGAGGCCTGGGCGCCGCCCTCGTCACCCTCCCCTCCGCCGATCTGCGGACCCACGTCACCTCGCCGTACGCCTCCGACGTATTCGTACGGGCGACCCCGGCGGGCGCGGAGCGGCTCGCCGCACTCGGCACCGTCACAGACCCCTCCGGCTACGCCACCGCGCGGAGCCGGGACCGCGAGCTGAACGCCTGGGCCAACACCGTGATGGCCGCGGTCCTCGGCGGGTTCGCCGCCGTCGCGGCGGTCAACACGCTGGTGATGACCGTCCTGGACCGCCGCAGGGAGCTGACCATGCTCCGGCTCGTCGGCTCCACCCGCCGCCAGATCATGGGCATGATCCGCTGGGAGGCCCTGCTGGTCACCGTGGCCGGGGCCGCGCTCGGCACGGCCATCGCGCTGGCCACGCTCATCCCGATGATGCGGGGCCTGACCGGCGAATCCCCGTACATCCCGCCCGCGTTGTACGGATCGTTCCTGGCCGCCACGGTCGGCCTCGGCCTCGCCGCCGCACTGGTGCCCGCCCGCGCCGCCCTGAGCAGGGCCGCGGCCCGGCCGTAGAGTCGGGCCATGACGGCACCCCGCGCACACCTGACCCTGGCCGAAGTCGAGCGCATCGCCCGTGCGGCCCACGAGGGCCAGCGGGACAAGGCGGGACGCCCGTACGCCGAACACCTCGCGGCCGTCGCGGCGGGTGTACGGGCCGGGGGCGGCAGTGACGAGCAGATCGCCGCCGCCTGGCTGCACGACGCGGTCGAGGACGACGCGCTGTCCGAGCGCTGGCTGGCGGATGCCGCGCTGCCGCAGCAGGTCAAGGACATGGTCCTGGCGGTCAGCAAGCGGGCGGGCGAGGAGCTTCCGGCGTACGCCCGCCGCATCCGGGAGACCCCGGGCGCACTGCTGGTCAAGGAGTCCGACCTCGCGCACAACGCGGACCCGGCCCGCCTCGCGGTCCTGGACCCGGCGACCCGTACCCGGCTGGCCGCGAAGTATGCGCAGGTGCGGAGCCTGCTCGGACTCACCGCCCCGGAATCACCCACCGAACGTCGGGATTGAGCCAACACGGCGGAGCCGGACCCGCCCGGGTCCGGCTCCGCCGTGTTGGCTCAATCCCGACGTCTCAGATCTTGGCGGCGTCCCGCCGGAACGCCCAGTTCATGTCCGGTTCGGTCACACAGCGCATGACCCGTCGCACCGGAGGCGTGCACAGCAGCGTCACCCCGACCGAGGCGGCCACGGTGACGAGCACCAGCCCGGTGGGCGAGATCAGCCAGTCGTTGTGGTCGAAGAGGCCCGAGTAGTCGGCGCCCTTCACCAGGAACCCGTGCAGCAGATAGCCGCAGATCGTGCCGGCACCCAGGACCGTGAACCACATGTGGCGGCGCGGCACCCACGCCAGGAACCCGACGGTGAGCAGCGTCGCGCAGCCGAACAGGGCGAGGGTCATCACCGCGCCCGACCACCACGGCGCGTCCATCTCCTGGGCGCTGGAGTCGCGCAGGAACCAGCCCAGCTGCATCCGGGGCGCCGCCCAGTAGGCGAAGACCGCCGCACCGGCGAACAGCGGCAGGGCCAGCAGCCGCACCTCGCGGCGCTTGATCAGCCGGAAGTGCTCGGGCTTGAGCTGGAGCCCGAGCACGAAGAACGGCAGGAACTGCAGGACGCGCGGCAGGTCGAGGTCGTCGCCGATGCTGGGGGCGAGCGAGGCGAGGACCGCGATCACGAGCGACACGGCCAGCGGGTGGCGCAGGTTCTGCCAGATCGGCGTGGTGAGCCGCCAGATGAACAGCGCGACCAGGAACCAGGTGAGGTACCAGGGCTCCAGCAGGCTGATCGCCCCGTCTGACGAGCCGCTCGCGTACCGCCGGAACAGCGAGTACGCCGTCTCGAACACGATGTACGGCACGGCGACCCCCGTCACCAGGCGTTTCACCTTGGCGGGGGTCAGGCTGAACGAACGTGAGAAGTAGCCGGAAATGATGATGAAGGCCGGCATGTGGAAGGTGTACGTGACCATGTACGCCGCGCGGGCCGCCCGGCTGCCCTCCATGACCGGTACCCATGAGTGCGCCACCGCGACCAGCACGATGGCGAGGTACTTGGCGTTGTCGAAGTAGGCGTCACGCTTCTTCGCGGGCGGGGCCTGCGCGGGCCGTTCCGCCACGGCCACCGCGGTGGGTGCGTCCGGAGCCTGGCCCGGCGCTCGGCGTCTGGGCTCCGACTCCCGGGTCGCCGGGGGGAGCGGGGCCCTCTGGAATACGTTCGGAGCGTGGAACATCTCAAACACCCTAGACGTCTCGATTGCATTTCGTAAAACTGCCATCGGATATCGCGTGTGCCCAGTCGACCAAAAGGCAAACCCCTGTTTTTTGCCCGTTATGGGCTGGTTAATCCTCCTTAAATGGTGCATACGGGTGGGCAGTTGGGCGCGGTGAATTACGTCGCATTCGGCGCCGGGAATTGCATGTGGATGAAGTGTGTGGATAAGGAAACGATCGCCGTCGCAGATCATTTCCGTTCATCGGATCATTATCACGCGCACCCTCCGCCTCTGCCGTGCCACCACTGGACCGGCGGCCGGGTGCGGAGGCTGTGAACGGGTGTGCAACCGGCGCAAGATGGCGCGATACCGACTGGTCGCTACGTCAGACGGCGGCGACCACAGGGGAGTTGGTGGCACGATGGACGCAAACGGAGGCGTGCACGGCCGCACGCTTCCGGGCCGGCAAGGCGGACCGACCGAGGGTGTGATCAGTCGTGGCCATTTCACTGTCTGTGGTGCTTCTTTTGGCGATCATCCTGGTGGTCCTGATCCGAGGCGGGTCCATCAAGGCCGGACCCGCGGTCGTCGCGGTGCTCTTCGGCTTCTTCCTGGCATCGACCGGCATGGCGCCGTCGATCCAGAAGTTCATGGACTCGATAGCGCAGAGCATCAACCAGATCAGCTTCTGACCCCGGACGCGCGTCCCGGGCCCTACCCCGGCCCGGGACGCGCGCGGGGAAGGTGCGCGATGAACGCGCAGGGGGAACGCGAAGGGCCCGGTCCGGCGGCCATCCGAGAGGATGACGCCGGGCCGGGCCCGAGCCATGGAGCGGGCGACGGGAATCGAACCCGCGTAGCTAGTTTGGAAGACTAGGGCTCTACCATTGAGCTACGCCCGCATGCACCGCACCGCAGGTCACCGGGACCGCGGCACGAGAAGCATCGTAGCGGGTCGAGGGCGCTGCCCGCACACCCGATCCCGCACCCGGTGTCGCGTCGGGCGACGCCTCCGGAAAAGCGGCCGATGCACTGCCGGTCTCCATGTACCCTACGTGTCGCACCGACGGGGTGTGGCGCAGCTTGGTAGCGCGTCCGCTTTGGGAGCGGAAGGTCGTCGGTTCGAATCCGGCCACCCCGACCACCGGCAAGATCGCATTGTGGGAGTTCTCCACCTTGCCGTTACTATGCAAAATGCGTGCCCGTGTGTCTGATGTACCGGGCTCGGTCCGCGAAGCCGCCTCGTGTGCGGTGGAGCAGAACCCCAAGAAGTCAGCCACAAGGAGACCGAACCGTGAAGAGCGCCGTGGAGACCCTGAACCCGACCCGGGTTCGGCTCAGCATTGAGGTGCCCTTCGAGGAGCTCAAGGACAGCCTCGACGCGGCGTACAAGAAGATCAACCAGCAGGTCACGGTGAAGGGGTTCCGCAAGGGCAAGATCCCCAACCGGGTCATCGACCAGCGGTTCGGCCGTGGTGCTGTGCTGGAGGAGGCCGTCAACGACGCCCTTCCGAAGTTCTACACCGAGGCCGTCAACGAGGGAGAGCTCAACGTCCTCGGCCAGCCGGAGGTCGACATCACGGAGCTGAAGGACGGCGAACTGCTGGCCTTCACCGCCGAGGTTGACGTACGCCCCGAGATCGAGATTCCGGACTACTCCGGCATCGAGGTCACCGTCGACGCCCTTGAGATCAGCGACGAGGACATCGAGAAGGCCGTGGAGCAGCTCCGCGAGCGCTTCGCCTCGACCAGCCCCGTCGAGCGCGCCGCCGCCGACGGCGACGTCGTGACCATCGACCTGACCGCCAAGGTCGAGGGCGAGGTCCTGGAGGACGGCGTGGCCGAGGGTGTCTCGTACACCATCGGTTCCGGCGAGCTCCTCGAAGGCATCGACGGCGCCGTGACCGGCCTGGAGGCGGGTGGCGAGGCCACCTTCACCTCCGAGCTGAAGGGCGGCTCCGCCGAGGGCAAGGAGGCCGAGGTCACCGTCAAGGTCACCGCGGTCGCCGCCCGTGAGCTTCCCGAGCTGGACGACGAGTTCGCCCAGATGGCGAGCGAGTTCGACACCCTCGACGAGCTCAAGGCCGACAGCCGCAAGCGGCTGGAGAGCACCAAGCAGTACGACCAGGCCACCCAGGCCCAGGAGCGGGTCCTGGAGGAGCTCCTGAAGCTCGCCGAGGTCCCGATCCCCGAGAAGCTGCTCGCGGACGAGGTCCAGACCCGCAAGCACAACCTGGAGCACCACCAGCTCGGCCAGATGGGTCTCGACCTGGAGAAGTACCTGGAGATCCAGGGCAAGACCCTTGAGGAGTTCGAGGCGGAGACCTCGGAGCAGGCAGTCAAGGGCATCAAGACCCAGTTCATCCTTGACGAGCTCGTCAACAAGGAGAAGCTGAACGTGAACCAGGAGGAGCTCACCGAGCACCTCATGCGGCGCGCGCAGTCCTCCGGCATGAGCCCCGACCAGTTCGCCCAGGCCGTCGTCGAGGGCGGCCAGGTGCCGATGCTCGTCGGCGAGGTCGCCCGGGGCAAGGCGCTGGCCGTGGTCGTCGAGGCCGCCAAGGTCGTCGACACCAACGGTGAGCCCGTCGACCTTGAGGACGACGAGGACGTGACGGAGGAGGCCACCGAGGCGACCGAGGCCGCCGAGGGCACCACCGACGCCGACGAGGCGAAGACCGAGGCCTGAGCCTCGCGCTGAACCCGTACGACGGGCTCCGGACGCAGTCGCGTCCGGAGCCCGTCGTCGTATCGGCGCACGGCCCTACAACCCGTGTGCGCACTGCGGACCTTGCGCTCCCAGCGAACAGTTGCGGAAGCGGGATGGCGTTGTCCCACCTGCGCGTTAGGGTCCATGAATAGGAAGGGTCGGGGAGTCCCGGCCCACCCGGTACGAAGACGCTGAGACGGCCGGAGCCGTCAGAGACGAGCAGGTGGATACGTGACGAATCTGATGCCCTACGCCGCCGGAGAGCCGTCCCTCGGTGGAGGCCTCGGTGACCAGGTCTACAGCCGACTGCTCGGCGAGCGCATCATCTTCCTCGGTCAGCAGGTCGACGATGACATCGCCAACAAGATCACCGCGCAGCTGCTCCTCCTTGCCGCGGACCCGGACAAGGACATCTACCTCTACATCAACAGCCCCGGCGGTTCGGTGACGGCCGGTATGGCGGTGTACGACACCATGCAGTACATCCCCAACGACGTGGTCACCATCGGTATGGGCATGGCGGCCTCGATGGGCCAGTTCCTGCTCACCGGCGGCACCGCCGGCAAGCGCTTCGCGCTCCCGAACACCGACATCCTCATGCACCAGGGTTCGGCCGGCATCGGCGGTACGGCCTCGGACATCAAGATCCAGGCCCAGTACCTGCTGCGCACCAAGCAGCGGATGGCGGAGATCACCGCCCGCCACTCCGGCCAGACCGTGGAGACGATCATCCGCGACGGCGACCGCGACCGCTGGTACACCGCGGAGGAGGCCAAGGACTACGGCCTCATCGACGAGATCATCACGATCGCGTCGGGCGTTCCGGGCGGCGGCGGCACCGGCGCCTGATCCGGCCGACGCCGGACCGCACCGCAGCGCACCGCTTTTCTCTCGTACGCCGAGACACCCAGCCACAGAACGCCACCAGGATGGTGAACACCCACATGAACAACTTCTCCGGCGCCTCCGCGAGCGGCCTCTACACCGGCCCGCAGGTGGACAACCGCTACATCGTCCCGCGCTTCGTGGAGCGCACCTCGCAGGGCGTGCGTGAGTACGACCCGTACGCGAAGCTCTTCGAGGAGCGCGTGATCTTCCTCGGGGTGCAGATCGACGACGCCTCCGCCAACGACGTCATGGCGCAGCTGCTGTGCCTGGAGTCGATGGACCCCGACCGGGACATCTCGATCTACATCAACAGCCCCGGCGGCTCGTTCACCGCGCTCACCGCGATCTACGACACGATGCAGTTCGTGAAGCCGGACATCCAGACGGTCTGCATGGGCCAGGCGGCCTCCGCCGCGGCCGTGCTGCTCGCCGCCGGTACCCCGGGCAAGCGCCTGGCTCTGCCGAACGCGCGTATTCTGATCCACCAGCCGTCCTCGCAGACCGGCCGTGAGCAGCTCTCCGACCTGGAGATCGCGGCCAACGAGATCCTGCGGATGCGGACCCAGCTGGAGGAGCTGCTGGCCAAGCACTCCACCACGCCGATCGAGAAGATCCGCGACGACATCGAGCGGGACAAGATCCTGACCGCCGATGACGCCCTGGCCTACGGCCTGGTCGACCAGATCGTCGCGACCCGCAAGAGCGCGGCCGGAGCGGCCGCCTGACGTCGGCCTTTACCCCTTGGTACGGCAGGGTCACCCGGCCCCGGCCGTGTGAACCGTGCCAAGGGGGGCCCGAACGGGGGCCCAGGCAAGGTACCGTCGGATAGAGGCACCAGGAGGCGCTGAACCAGGCGTCTCCCAGGCGAAGGGGAAGCACCTCGTGGCACGCATCGGTGATGGCGGCGACCTGCTCAAGTGCTCGTTCTGCGGAAAGAGCCAGAAGCAGGTGAAGAAGCTCATCGCGGGACCCGGTGTGTACATCTGCGACGAGTGCATTGATCTCTGCAACGAGATCATCGAGGAGGAGCTCGCGGAGACCTCCGAGGTGCGGTGGGAGGAACTTCCCAAGCCGCGCGAGATCTACGAGTTCCTTGAGGGGTACGTCGTAGGCCAGGAGCCCGCGAAGAAGGCTCTCTCGGTCGCTGTGTACAACCACTACAAGCGGGTTCAGGCGGGCGAGAACGGCGGCGGGGCGAGCCGTGACGACGCGATCGAACTCGCCAAGTCCAACATCCTGCTGCTGGGCCCCACGGGCTCGGGCAAGACCCTCCTCGCGCAGACACTGGCCCGGATGCTCAACGTCCCGTTCGCCATCGCGGACGCGACGGCGCTGACGGAGGCCGGCTATGTCGGTGAGGACGTCGAGAACATCCTGCTGAAGCTGATCCAGGCGGCCGACTACGACGTCAAGAAGGCCGAGACCGGGATCATCTACATCGACGAGATCGACAAGGTCGCCCGCAAGAGCGAGAACCCGTCGATCACCCGCGATGTCTCCGGCGAGGGCGTCCAGCAGGCTCTGCTGAAGATCCTGGAGGGCACCACCGCCTCCGTACCGCCGCAGGGCGGCCGGAAGCACCCGCACCAGGAGTTCATCCAGATCGACACGACGAACGTGCTGTTCATCGTGGGCGGCGCGTTCTCCGGCCTGGAGAAGATCATCGAGTCCAGGGCCGGCGCCAAGGGCATCGGTTTCGGCGCCACGATCCGCTCCAAGCTGGAGATCCAGGCGAGCGACCAGTTCCAGGAGGTCATGCCGGAGGATCTGGTGAAGTTCGGGATGATCCCCGAGTTCATCGGCCGCCTCCCGGTCCTGACCTCGGTCCACAACCTGGACCGCGAGGCCCTGCTCCAGATCCTCATCGAGCCGCGCAACGCCCTGGTGAAGCAGTACCAGCGGCTGTTCGAACTCGACGGTGTGGAGCTGGACTTCGAGCGCGAGGCGCTGGAGGCCATCGCGGACCAGGCGATCCTGCGCCAGACCGGCGCACGCGGTCTGCGCGCGATCATGGAGGAGGTCCTCCAGTCGGTGATGTACGAGGTGCCGTCCCGCAAGGACGTCGCCCGGGTCGTCATCACGGCTGGCGTGGTCCGCAACAACGTCAACCCGACCCTGGTCCCGCGCGAGCCGCGGACGATCGGGAAGAACGACGACGGCAGGCACGAGAAGTCGGCGTAGCGGTGGCGTAGAGACGCACGCGAAGGGGCGCCCGGCCGGAACGAACCGGCTGGGCGCCGCTTCGCGGTGCCGGGATCAGACCTTGGTGCGGGAGGTGTTGTAGAGCTTGGCGGTGAGGCCCGCCACCTCGTCCTGAGACATGGGCTTGTTGGTCATGGCCCCACCGACGTCGAAACCGATGACAGCACCGACGGTGCTGTCATCGGCCCAGATGCAGACGGGCATGACCATTTCCTTGGGGCCGCCCGCCGCGGTGCCGTCGGCCTTGTCGTTGGCGACCTCCATGTTCTGGTACTTCATGAGCGCGTCCTTGAAGCCGGACGGAGTGACGCTCTCGGGGCTGCCGACGAGGGAGGTCTTGGCTTCGTCGTCCTCGGACATCCCCTTCTTGGCCTGCGCGAACATGCCGTCGAGGGCCTTCGCAGGGTCGGCTACCTCACCCCAATTTCCGTACACCATGAGCATCTTGCTCGTGAGCGGGTTCTTCCCGACATCGCCGCTCGCGTACTGGGCCTGAGCCTGGTGGACGTCCTTGATGCCCCGAGCTTCGGCGTCGGACTTGTCCTTGCTCGTCATCTCATCCGAGGATGCGGCGTCGTTCTTCTTGTAGTCGTCCACCGAGGCCGCCGGCGTCAGCTTGTACCCCTTCGTGGAGTCCGCCACGTCGCTGTTGCTGGCGCCGCCGCCCGACGTCAGGAAGTACACGCCGCCGCCGATGACCGCGAGCGCCACGATCACGCCGCCGATGATCAGGCCGGTCTTCTTCTTCGGCGGCTGGGCCGGGGGGAAGCCGGGCTGCTGGCCGTAGACCGGCTGGCCGCCGTACGGGGGAGTGGGGGGCTGCTGGCCCTACGGTCCGGGCTGGCCCTGGGGCTGCTGCCCGTCGTACGGGCCCGGCTGGTTGAAGCTCATCTGCGGATTCCCCTGTTCGTGAAGCTCAAGCGTTCTTATGTGTTCCGAACATCCTGACGGACGTCCCACGTACGTGGGGCACCGGGAGGCACACCGTTACCGAACAAACCGGTTTCGGCGCATGACTGTGACGGCCCTAAACTGTGTCGCGTGACCGAGAACGCAGCGCAGCAGCCAGCCAGCCACCCCGAACTGCCGACCCAGTACACGCCGGCCGAGGTAGAGGGGAAGCTGTACGAGCGCTGGGTGGAGCGCGGCTACTTCGAGGCCGACGAGCACAGCGAGAAGCCGCCGTACTCCATCGTCATCCCGCCGCCCAACGTCACCGGCTCCCTGCACCTGGGCCACGCCTTCGAGCACACGCTGATCGACGCGCTGGTCCGGCGCAAGCGGATGCAGGGCTTCGAGGCGCTCTACCAGCCAGGTATGGACCATGCGGGCATCGCCACCCAGAACGTCGTCGAGCGCGAGCTCGCCAAGGAGGGCAAGTCCCGCCACGACCTGGGCCGTGAGGCGTTCGTCGAGCGCGTCTGGAAGTGGAAGAACGAGTCCGGTGGCCAGATCTCCGGCCAGATGCGCCGCCTGGGCGAGGGCGTCGCCTGGTCCCGTGAGCGGTTCACCATGGACGAGGGCCTGTCCAAGGCCGTCCAGACCGTCTTCAAGCGGATGTACGACGACGGGCTGATCTACCGCGCCGAGCGCATCATCAACTGGTGCCCGCGCTGTCTCACCGCGATCTCGGACATCGAGGTCGAGTACCAGGAGGACGACGGCGAGCTCGTCTCCATGAAGTACGGCGAGGGCGACGAGACCATCGTCGTCGCCACCACCCGCGCCGAGACGATGCTCGGGGACACCGCCGTCGCCGTCCACCCCGACGACGAGCGTTATAAGCACCTGGTCGGCAGGCAGATCAAGCTGCCGCTGACCGACCGCACCATCCCGGTCGTCGCCGACCACCACGTCGACCCCGAGTTCGGCACCGGTGCCGTCAAGGTGACCCCGGCGCACGACCCGAACGACTTCGAGATCGGCAAGCGCCACGACCTGCCGTTCCTCACCGTCCTGGACGAGCGCGCCGTCATCACCGTCCCCGGCCCCTTCCAGGGACTGGACCGGCTGGAGGCCCGCTCCGCGATCGTCGCCGCCCTGCGCGCCGAGGGCCGGATCGTGGCCGAGAAGCGCCCCTACGTCCACTCCGTCGGGCACTGCTCGCGCTGCAAGACGACCATCGAGCCGCGACTGTCCCTCCAGTGGTGGGTCAAGGTCGAGCCGCTCGCCAAGGCGGCCGGTGACGCCGTCCGCGACGGCAAGGTCAAGATCCACCCGCAGGAGATGGAGAAGCGGTACTTCGACTGGGTCGACAACCTCCACGACTGGACGATCTCGCGCCAGCTCTGGTGGGGCCACCGCATCCCCGTCTGGTACGGCCCGAACGGCGAGGTCGTCTGCGTCGGACCGGACGACGAGGCCCCGACGGGTGAGGGCTGGACGCAGGACAGCGATGTCCTGGACACCTGGTTCTCCTCCGGCCTGTGGCCCTTCTCCACGCTCGGCTGGCCCGAACAGACCGACAGCCTCGCGAAGTTCTACCCGAACTCCGTCCTGGTCACCGGCTACGACATCCTCTTCTTCTGGGTCGCCCGGATGATGATGTTCGGCCTTTACGTCAACGACGGCGTCCCGCCGTTCGGGACGATCGTGCTGCACGGCATGGTCCGCGACGAGCACGGCAAGAAGATGTCGAAGTCCTTCGGCAACGTGGTCAACCCGCTGGACTGGATGGACAAGTACGGCTCCGACGCGCTCCGTTTCACCCTGGCGCGCGGCGCCAACCCCGGTACCGACGTCCCGATCGGTGAGGAGTGGGTCCAGGGCTCCGCCAAGTTCTCCAACAAGATCTGGAACGCCACCCGCTTCGCCCTGATGAACGGCGCGACCATCGAGGGCGAGCTGCCGGACGCCGCCGAGATGTCGGTGACCGACCGCTGGATCCTGTCCCGCCTCAACAAGACCGTCGCGGAAGTCGACGCGTACTACGACGACTTCCAGTTCTCCAAGCTCAGCGAGGCGCTCCGGCACTTCGCCTGGGACGAGGTCTTCGACTGGTACGTCGAGCTGTCCAAGACCACGTTCTTCGGCGGCGGCCGGGCGGCCGAGGTCTCGGGCCGGGTCCTGGGCGAGGTCCTCGATGTGATGCTGCGCCTGCTGCACCCGGTCGTCCCGTTCGTCACGGAGACGCTCTGGACCGCGCTCACCGGCCGCGAGTCCGTCGTCATCGCTAACTGGCCCGCGGACAGCGGCTTCCGTGACGACGCCGCGGAGCAGGAGATCGAGCTCGTCCAGCAGGTCGTCACCGAGGTCCGCCGGTTCCGCTCCGACCAGGGGCTCCAGCCCGGCCAGAAGGTCCCGGCCGAGCTGAACCTGGCCGGCACCCCGCTCGCCGCGCACGAGGCGGCCATCCGGCAGCTGCTGCGCCTCCAGCCCGCCGGGGACGAGTTCCAGGCCACCGCGTCGCTGCCCGTCGCGGGCGCCACCGTCGCGCTCGACCTGTCCGGCACGATCGACGTCGAGGCCGAGCGCAAGCGGCTGACGAAGGACCTGGAGGCGGCCCGCAAGGAGAAGGCGCAGGCCACCGGGAAGCTCGGCAACGCGGCGTTCCTGGCCAAGGCCCCGGACAACGTGGTCGACAAGATCCGCGGCCGGCTCACCAAGGCCGAGACCGACATCGAGCGGATCAGCAGCCAGCTCGCGACCCTGCCCACCGGCTGACGGCTCGCGTACGGAGCCCCCGCGCACCCGGCCCGCCCGGGAGCGCGGGGGCTCCGCCGTACCCGCGCCGCCGGGCGCTGCGCGCGATGTCGGTGGCCATCCGTAGACTGGTCCTGTGAGTGAGCCCCGCCCTTCCGACCGGCACGACGCGTCCGACTCCGACGACACCTTCGCGGAGATCGTCGACGAAGAGACCCAGCGCGACCCCGACCTGGCGGTGATCGAGGCCGGGAGCCGGACGCTGCGCGCCGCCTCCGGCCCGCCACAGGGCGACGAGGTCCCCGCCCGCCCCACCGATCCGGAGGTGGACAAGGCGCTGCGCGCGGTGGAGCAGGAGCTCGCCGGGCGCTGGGGCGAGACCAAGCTCGAACCGTCCGTGGCGCGTATCGCCGCGCTGATGGACATCCTCGGTGACCCGCAGCGCGCGTACCCCTCCATCCACATCACCGGTACCAACGGCAAGACGAGCACGGCCCGCATGATCGAGGGCCTGCTCGGCGCCTTCGAGCTGCGCACCGGGCGCTACACATCGCCGCACGTCCAGTCGATCACCGAGCGGATCAGCCTGGACGGCGCCCCGATGGACGCCGAGCGGTTCGTCGAGACGTACCAGGACATCAAGCCGTACGTCGAGATGGTCGACGCCCAGCAGCCCTACCGGCTCTCCTTCTTCGAGGTGCTCACCGGCATGGCGTACGCGGCGTTCGCCGACGCGCCGGTCGATGTCGCCGTCGTCGAGGTCGGCATGGGCGGCAGCTGGGACGCGACCAACGTGATCGACTCCACGGTCGCGGTCGTCACCCCGATCTCCCTGGACCACACCGACCGGCTGGGCTCCACGCCCGGCGAGATCGCGGTGGAGAAGGCCGGGATCATCAAGCAGGGTGCGACGGTCATCCTGGCCCAGCAGCCGGTCGACGCCGCCCAGGTGATGCTGAAGAAGGCAGTCGCGGCCGATGCCACGGTGGCCCGCGAGGGCATGGAGTTCGGCGTCGTCTCGCGGGAGGTCGCGGTCGGCGGGCAGCTGCTGACGCTGCGCGGACTGGGCGGTGAGTACGACAACATCTTCCTTCCGCTGTACGGCGCCCACCAGGCGCACAACGCCGTGGTGGCGCTCTGCGCCGTCGAGGCGTTCTTCGGGATCGGCGCGGAGCAGCCCGGATCGCTCGACGCCGACATCGTCCGCAAGGCCTTCGCCGCGGTGATCTCGCCCGGCCGTCTCGAAGTCGTGCGCTCCAGCCCGACCGTCATCCTGGACGCCGCCCACAACCCGGCCGGCGCCCTCGCCGCCGCGGCGGGGATCTCCGAGGCGTTCGGCTTCTCCCGGCTGATCGGGGTGGTCGGGGCCAGCGGCGACAAGGACGTCCGGGGGCTCCTGGAGGCCTTCGAGCCGATCTTCGCGGAGGTCGTCATCACTCAGAACTCCAGCGGCCGCGCGATGGACGCCGACGAGCTGGCCGCCGTCGCCGTCGAGGTCTTCGGCAACGAGCGGGTCCAGGTCGAACCCCGGCTCGACGACGCGCTGGAGGCGGCGATCACCCTCGCCGAGGAAGAGGACGAGTACGCGGGCGCCGGGGTGCTGGTGACCGGATCCGTGATCACGGTCGGCGAGGCCCGGCTGCTTCTGGGAAGGCACTGACCCACGTGCGTACGCTCTGTGCATCGACGCTGCTCGGTGAGTTCTTCGTGATCGGCTTCGCCGGACTCGTCGCGATGAAGTCCGACGACCTGTCGTCCGCGACGGTGTGGACGGTCTGCTGTATCGGCATGCTGCTCTCCGTGCTGCTCTGCGGGGTGATCACCCGTCCCGGTGGGGTGCAGCTCGGCTGGGCGCTCCAGATCGCGCTGGTCGCCAGCGGCTTCGTGGTGCCGATGATGTTCATCCTGGGAGTGGTCTTCGGCGGCCTGTGGTGGGCCTCGGTGCACTACGGCCGCAAGATCGACGAGGTGAAGGCGCGGTGGGCCGCGCAGGAGGCGGCGCAGGCCCCGGCCGGCACCTGAGCCCAGTGGCTGTCGTCCCGCGGTCAAACCCGGCGGCGGGGTCCTCACCGTGCCCCTGTAATCTCGCTTCACCGCACCCGTATGCCTGACCGGTACGCCTGACCCGTATGCCTGACCGTATTTCTGCAAGGAGCCGCACATGACCCAGCGCACCCTCGTTCTTCTCAAGCCCGACGCCGTCCGTCGCGGTCTGGTCGGCGAGATCGTCGGCCGCATCGAGCGCAAGGCCGGCTGGAAGATCACCGCGCTGGAGCTGCGTACCCTCGACCGGGCCACGCTGGAGCAGCACTACGCCGAGCACGTCGGCCGCCCGTTCTACGAGCCGCTCGTCGAGTTCATGCAGTCCGGGCCGGTCGTCGCTCTGGTGGCCGAAGGCGAGCGGGTGATCGAGGGCGTCCGCGCGCTGGCCGGTCCGACCGACCCGATCGCCGCCGCGCCCGGCTCGATCCGTGGCGACTTCGGCACGATCACCCGGGAGAACCTCATCCACGCCTCGGACTCGGAGGAGTCCGCAGAGCGAGAAATGAAGCTGTTCTTTCCGGGACTTTCCTGACCTTCGCTCCGCCAAACAGCGCTCATGACCTGGGGCGACCGAAGTAATTCGGTCGCCCTTCGGCATAGGGCCACCGATCGCGGGAACGCATCCCCCCGACGTAACGTCACCATGAGTGGGACGGCCACCCGTTCTGCTCAACAAGGCGAAGGACCCTCGCGCTGTGTCGGTGTATCCGGCACTACGATGGAAGCTTCCACGCCCGCAGCGCTCATCTCGCCTACCAAAACAAGCCATCACCGCTTTCACTTGGGAAGGCCCGACGCATCCTCATGGGGAACAAGGGGAACTCAATGTCGTTCATCGGCCGTGACATGGCTATCGACCTCGGGACTGCCAACACGCTGGTGTACGTCAGGGGGCGCGGCATCGTTCTGAACGAGCCGTCCGTCGTGGCCATCAACACCAACACCGGCGGCATCCTGGCGGTCGGCGCCGAGGCCAAGAAGATGATCGGCCGTACACCGGGCAACATCGTTGCCGTACGGCCACTGAAGGACGGCGTGATCGCCGACTTCGAGATCACGGAGCGGATGCTCCGCTACTTCATCCTGAAGATCCACAAGCGCCGCTACCTGGCCCGCCCGAGGGTCGTCGTCTGTGTGCCCTCCGGCATCACAGGGGTCGAGCGACGCGCCGTCATCGAGGCGTCGACGCAGGCCGGCGCCCGCCAGGTGCACATCATCGAGGAGCCCATGGCGGCGGCCATCGGCTCCGGGCTGCCGGTCCACGAGGCCACCGGCAACATGGTCGTCGACATCGGTGGCGGCACCACTGAGGTCGCGGTCATCTCGCTCGGCGGGATCGTCACCGCCCAGTCGATCCGGGTCGCCGGTGACGAGCTGGACAACGCGATCATCCAGCACATCAAGAAGGAGTACTCGCTCCTCCTCGGTGAGCGCACCGCCGAACAGATCAAGATCACCATCGGTTCGGCGTTCGAGCTGGAGAAGGACGAGCACACCGAGATCCGCGGACGCGACCTCGTCTCGGGTCTGCCCAAGACCGTGGTCATCTCCGCGACCGAGGTCCGCAAGGCCATCGAGGAGCCGGTCAACGCGATCGTCGACGCGGTCAAGACCACGCTCGACAAGTGCCCGCCGGAGCTCTCCGGCGACGTCATGGACCGGGGCATCGTCCTCACCGGCGGCGGCGCGCTGCTGCGCGGCCTCGACGAGCGGCTCCGGCACGAGACGGGCATGCCGATCCACATCGCGGAAGACCCGCTGGACTCCGTCGCGCTCGGATCCGGCAAGTGCGTCGAGGAGTTCGAGGCGCTCCAGCAAGTGCTGGACGCCCAGCCCCGACGGTAGAAACTCAACTGGCCCTCCGCGCGGACGCTGCCGTTCCGCGCGGGGGATCGTTGATATACAGGCACGAACATTCCTACGAGGAAGGCACGGCCGCCGCACGTGAGGGACACACGAGAGAGCCGGCTGCTCCTGGTGCTGCTGATCGTCATCGCGTTCGCACTGATCACGGTGGACATCCGCGGCGGCGAGGCGTCGCCGGTGGACGGCGCCCGGCAGGCCGCCTCCACGGTCTTCGGACCGGTCGAGAACGGGGTCGCCTCAGCGGTCGACCCGGTGGGCAACGCCATAGGGGCGGTACGCGCCTCCGGCGCCCGGCACGACAAGATCGCCGCACTGGAGCAGCAGAACGCCGCGCTGAAGGCCAAGCTCGGCAGCGACGACCAGAACCGCAGCAGGGTCCGCGAGCTCGACAAGATGCTCAAGAAGTCGGGCGCCGGACAGTACGGCATCAAGGCCGCCGAGGTCATCGCCATAGGAGCGGCCCAGGGCTTCTCCTGGACGGTCACCATCGACGCCGGCTCCAAGGACGGTCTCAAGCGCGACATGACCGTCCTCAACGGCGACGGACTCGTCGGCAGGGTCACCACCGTCGGCCCGGACACCGCGACGGTGCTCCTCGCCAACGACCCCGACTTCACCGTCGGCACCCGGATGGAGGCCACCGACGAACTCGGCTTCGCCACCGGCCAGGGCTCGCGCCCGATGGCCGTCCAGTTCCTGAACGGCAAGGCGAAGGTCAAGAAGGGCGACCGGCTCGTCACGTTCGGGTCCAGCAAGGACAAGCCGTTCGTGCCCGGCGTACCCGTGGGCGAGGTCGTCCGGGTCGACCCGTCCGGCGGCGACCTGACCCGCACGGTCTACGTCCGTCCGTACGTCGGCTTCACCAAGCTCGACATCGTCGGCATCGTCGTCCAGGCCCCGCGCGAGGACCCCCGCGACGCGGTCCTGCCGAAGAAGCCGGCCAAGCCCGCCAAGCCGAAGCCCACCCCGACCGTCACCGTCACCATCTCGCCCAACGGCGACCTCGTGGACACAAACGGCAACGTCGTCGGGAACATCCACGAGAGCGCGGACCCCAGCGGCAGCCCGGACCCCAATCCCAGCGGGAACGCCACACCGAACGCCGACAACGCGGTAAACGAACAGAGGTAGAGCTGATCCCCATGCACGTCAACCGGACTCTGCTCTCCATCGCCCTGGTCGTGCTCGCGCTCGTCGTCCAGGTCTCCGTACTCGCCCGGCTCCAACTGCCCGGCGCGGTGCCCGATCTGCTCCTCATGGTCGTTCTCGGACTGGCCTTCGTCTACGGCCACGTCAGCGGCGCCCTCATCGGCTTCGGTGCGGGGCTGCTCGCCGACCTGGCGCCGCCGGCCGACCACGCGGCCGGCCGGTACGCCCTGGTCCTCTGCGTCATCGGCTACCTCGCCGGACTGGTCAAGCCGGAGAACGGCCAGCTCAAGTCGGCCGTCATGCCGATGGCCGTGGTCGTCGCGGCGGCGATCGGATCGACCCTGCTGTACGCGGGGGTCGGCGCGCTCGTCGGGGACACGGCCGCTCGCCACGTGGGGCTCGGCAGCCTGCTGTTCACCGCGGCCGTCTACGACCTGCTGCTCGCACCGTTCACGGTGCCCCTGATCATGGCGATGGCCAGACGCACGGTGAACGACCCGCTCACCGAGTCCTCCTCCGGCGGCAAGGACGCCACGGCGGGCTGGCTCGCGGCGGGCACCGGCCTGCGCATCGGCAGCCAGCGCGGCGGACTGCGCGTCAAGGCCGCCCGGAACCGGGCGGCTCGCGCCGGACGGATCAAGGGAGTCAAGCGACTGTGAGCCCGCAATCCCCGGGGACCGCCCACCGCGCCCCCCGCCCGACCACCACCGGGGGCGCCCCGTGACCAACATCCCGGAGACGGGCCGGACCCAGCGGGTCCAGATCCGCCTCGTCGTCATCCAGGTCCTCGTCTTCTCCCTGCTGCTCACCCTCGGCGGCCGACTCTGGTACCTCCAGATCCGCAACGGCCAGGAGTACTCCGACGAGGCGAAGAACAACCACGTCCAGCAGGTCGTCCAGCCAGCCGCCCGCGGCTCCATCCTCGACGCCCGCGGCGTGCCGCTGGCCGACAACGAGACCCGGCTCGTCGTCTCCGCCAGCCGCACCGAGCTGCTGAAGACGGACGACGACGGCAAGGGCGTGCTGACCCGGCTGGCCGGCGTCCTGGACATGAAGCCCAAGGACGTCATCGACAAGGTCCGGCTCTGCGACGCGAAGACCCCGCAGCCCTGCTGGAACGGTTCGCCCTACCAGCCGATCCCGGTCACCGACGAGGCCACCACCCAGCAGGCCCTGACGATCCGAGAGCGCGCGGAGGACTTCCCCGGCATCACCGCGGAGCCCACCGCCGTACGCCGCTACGCCGCACCCGGCAAGGCCAACACCGCACAGGTCCTCGGCTACCTCTCGCCCGTCACCGACCAGGAGATCACCAAGGCCCAGGACAGCGACTCGCCCTACCTGCGCTCCGACCAGGTCGGCCGCTCCGGCCTGGAGCGCACATACGACAAGGAGCTGCGCGGCAAGGCGGGCGTCACCCGCTACGAGGTCGACAACCTCGGCCGGGTCATCGGCCAGGCGAAGAACGACAAGGCGGAGGCAGGCTCCAGCGTCGTCACCTCGATCGACGCCCGGGTCCAGGCCGTCGCGGAGTACGAGCTCAACCAGGCCATGAAGACGGCCCGCACCGAGTTCGACACCAACACCGGCGAGAACTACAAGGCCGACTCCGGCGCCGTCGTCGTCATGGAGGCCAAGACCGGCCGGGTCGTCTCGATGGCCTCGCTGCCCAATTACGACCCCAACGCCTGGGTCGGCGGCATCTCCGGCAAGGACTACGCCAAGCTCACCGGCAAGAACTCCAACTTCCCGCTGCTGAACCGGGCCATCCAGGGCCAGGCCGCCCCCGGCTCCATCTTCAAGGTGATCTCCTCGACCGCCGCGGTCAACGCCGGATACCCCTTCAGCGGCAACTACCCCTGCCCCAGCTCGTACTCCATCGGCGGCCAGACGTTCAAGAACTTCGAGTCCCAGGGCTACGGCGACATCACCATCGGCCGCGCCCTCGAAGTCTCCTGCGACACCGTGTACTACGGCATCGCGCACAAGGAGTGGGCGAAGGACGGCGGGAACAACCCCAAGAAGAAGCCCAACGACTGGTTCTACAAGACCGCGCACCAGTTCGGCCTCGGCAAGGAGACCGGCATCGACCTCCCCAACGAGGTCAGCGGCCGGGTCCCGGACCGCGAGTGGAAGAAGAACTTCGCCAAGGCCAACCACGACTCCTGGTGCAAGCAGGGCAAGAAGGACGGCACGTACGTCGAGAAGATCGCCTACGAGAACTGCCTCGAAGGCGACAAGATGCGTGCCGGTGACTCCGTCAACTACTCGATCGGCCAGGGCGACACCCTCGTCACCCCGATCCAGATGGCGACCATCTACTCCGCCATCTCCAACGGCGGCACCCTCTACAACCCCACCGTCGGCAAGGCGATCGTCAGCGGCGACGGCAAGAGCGTCCAGGAGATCAAGCCCAAGTCCCATGGCAAGCTGCCCTTCACCCAGAAGACCCGCAACGAGATCGACGGGGCCCTCGCGGGTGTCGCCACCCGCGGCTCCGCCGCCTGGCGGTTCGGCGGCTGGCCGCAGGACAAGATCCCGATGCACGCCAAGACGGGTACGGCCGAGGTCTACGGCAAGCAGACGACCTCGTGGTTCGCCACCTACACCAAGGACTACACGGTCGTCATGACGATCTCCCAGGGCGGTACGGGCTCCGGCGCCTCCGGGCCCGCCGTGCGCAACATCTACAACGCGATCTACGGTCTCGACGCCACGGGCAAGCAGGACCTCAAGAAGGCCCTGCTGCCGACCCCGCAGAAGTCCCTTCCGAAGATCCAGCAGGACGGCACCATCGAGACCCCGAAGATCAAGCCGTACGACCCGGACTCCGGCAAGCCGCCGGCCGAGCAGACGCTCGCGGCGATCGTGGGGAGGCGCGACTGATGGCCGGTTTCTCCGTCCAGCGGTACGCCCCCGAGCGCTCGGCCTGGGGCCGGTTGACCGCCCGGGACTCCGTGGTCCGCCGGCTCGACTGGCCGCTGCTCGGATCCGCGATCGCGCTCTCGCTCATCGGCTCGATACTGGTCTACTCCGCCACCAGAGGGCGGGATTCGCTCACCCACGGCGACCCGTACTACTTCCTCTTCCGGCACGCCCTCAACACCGGCATCGGCTTCGCCCTGATGGTCGGCACGATCTGGCTCGGCCACCGCACCCTGCGCGGCGCGGTGCCGGTCCTGTACGGCCTGTCCGTACTCCTCGTGATGGCGGTCCTCACCCCGCTCGGCGCCACCGTCAACGGCGCGCACGCCTGGATCCTGCTGCCCGGCGGCTTCTCGCTCCAGCCCTCCGAGTTCACCAAGATCACGATCATTCTCGGCATGGCGATGCTGCTCGCCGCCCGGGTCGACGCGGGCGACCAGCCGCACCCCGACCACCGGACCGTCGCCAAGGCCCTCGGCCTGGCGGCGCTCCCGATGATCGTCGTGATGGGCATGCCGGACCTCGGTTCCGTGATGGTCATGGTCGTCATCGTGCTCGGCGTGCTGCTGGCCTCCGGGGCGTCGAACCGCTGGATCTTCGGACTCCTCGGCGCGGGCACCGCGGGCGCCGTCGCCATCTGGCAGCTCGGGCTCCTCGACGACTACCAGATCGCCCGGTTCGCGGCCTTCGCCAACCCGGCGCTCGACCCGGCCGGCGTGGGCTACAACACCAACCAGGCCCGGATCGCGATCGGCTCCGGCGGCCTCTTCGGCACCGGACTCTTCCAGGGCACCCAGACCACCGGCCAGTTCGTCCCCGAGCAGCAGACCGACTTCGTCTTCACCGTCGCGGGCGAGGAGCTCGGCTTCCTCGGCGCCGGACTGATCCTGGTCCTGCTCGGCGTCATCCTGTGGCGCGCCTGCCGCATCGCCCGGGAGACCACCGAGCTGTACGGCACGATCGTGGCCGCCGGAATCATCGCCTGGTTCGCCTTCCAGTCCTTCGAGAACATCGGCATGACGCTCGGCATCATGCCGGTCGCCGGACTGCCACTGCCGTTCGTCTCCTACGGAGGGTCCTCGATGTTCGCCATCTGGGTGGCCATCGGACTGCTCCAGTCGATCAGGGTGCAGCGGCCGATAACGGCCTGAGCCGTTGCGGGGCCCCTGCCCAAGTGGGGACATCACGTCTAGATTCGACTCATGGCGGACTCGAAGCGTGAGATCGAGCGGAAGTACGAAGCCACCGACGCCACCCGGCTGCCCGACCTGAGCCGGGTGGCCGGCGTCTCGGCCGTCGGCCACCTGGGCGTCAGCGAACTCGACGCCGTCTACTACGACACCGAGGATCTGCGGCTCGCGGCGGCCTCCCTCACCCTGCGCCGCCGTACCGGCGGGGACGACGCGGGCTGGCACCTCAAACTCCCGGTCGCCACCGGCATCCGCGACGAGATCAGGGCCCCGCTCTCCGACACCCTGCCGCCCGAGCTCGCCGCGCTGATCCGCTCCCGGGTCCGTGACGCCCCGGTCGTCCCCGTGGTCCGGCTCCGCTCCGCGCGCGACGTCCACCACCTGACCGGCCCCGACGGCGGGCTGCTCGCAGAGGTCAGCGTGGACCGGGTCCGGGCCGAACGGCTGCACGGCGGCACCGCCCGCACCCCTCGCACCGCCTGGACCGAGATCGAGACCGAACTCGCCGACGACGGCGACCCGGCGTTCCTCGACGCCCTCGAACGGCGGCTCCGCAAGGCCGGGGTGCGGCCCTCCGCCTCGCCGTCCAAGCTGGCACGGGCACTGGCCGAGACCGGCCCGAAGCGGAAACCGGCCGGCGAACGGCCCCGGCCGCGCACCGCGGGAGACCACGTCCTCGCCTACGTACGCCACCAGATCACCGCGATCATCGCCCTCGACCCGGCCGTCCGCCGAGGACTGCCCGACTCGGTGCACCGGATGCGGGTCGCCACCCGCAGACTGCGCAGCGCCTTCAGGACGTACCGCAAGATCCTCGACCGGACCGTCACCGGCCCGGTGGCCGAGGAGCTGAAGTGGCTCGCGGCGGAGCTCGGCATCGACCGCGACCAGGAGGTCCTGGACGAACGGCTGCGCGCCCGGCTCGACGGGCTGCCCCGCACCCTGGTCCTCGGGCCGGTCCGGGGCCGGCTGCGGATCTGGTCGGTGGCCCGCCGCACCGGCTCCCGCCGCCGCACCGTCGCCAAACTCGACGGCAGCCGCTACCTGACGCTGCTGGAGGCCCTGGACGCGCTCCTGGCGGACCCGCCCCTGCTGCCCGCCGCGGCGAAGCCGCCCGGCAAGGCGCTGCCACGCGCCGTGTACAAGGACCAGCGGCGCCTCGCGCACCGCATCGCCCACGCCCAGGAGCTGCCACCGGGACCGGACCGGGACGTCGCCCTGCACGACGCGCGCAAGGCGGCGAAACGCGCCCGCTACGCGGCCGAGGCCGCCCGCCCCGCGCTCGGGAAACCCGCCAGGAAGTCCGCCAAGCGGCTGAAGGCCGTCCAGGGCGTCCTGGGCGACCACCAGGACAGCGTGGTGGCCCGCGCTGCCCTGCGCGCCCTCGCCGTCCAGGCACAGCTGTCCGGCGAGCCGTCGTTCACCTGGGGACTGCTGTACGGGCAGGAGGAGCGGACGGCGGCGGCACGCGAACGGGAGCTGCCGGGGGTGTGGGCCAGGGCGTCCAGGGCCGGAATCCGGGCGGCACGGGAAAGCTGAGCGTCGCGGTACGCTGGATGGTCATCCTTGCCGGCTCTCGAAAGTTCGCGATGTCTGTCGATTCGGTCTTCCCACAGCTCGAAGCTCTGCTCCCGCATGTGCAGAAGCCCATCCAGTACGTCGGCGGTGAGCTCAACTCCACCGTCAAGCCGTGGGAGGAGTGCGACGTCCGCTGGGCGCTGATGTACCCGGACGCCTACGAGGTCGGGCTCCCCAACCAGGGCGTCATGATCCTCTACGAGGTGCTCAACGAGCGCCAGGGCGTCCTCGCGGAGCGCACCTACAGCGTCTGGCCGGACCTGGAGGAGCTGATGCGCGAGCACAAGGTGCCCCAGTTCACGGTGGACGGACACCGCCCGGTCAAGGCGTTCGACGTCTTCGGGCTGAGCTTCTCCACCGAGCTCGGCTACACCAACATGCTCACCGCCCTGGACCTGGCCGGCATCCCGCTGGCCGCCAAGGACCGAGGCCTGGACGACCCGATCGTGCTCGCGGGCGGCCACGCCGCGTTCAACCCCGAGCCGATCGCGGAGTTCATCGACTGCGCGGTCATCGGTGACGGCGAGCAGGCCGTCCTGGAGATCACCGAGATCATCCGCGCCTGGAAGGCCGAGGGCCGCCCCGGCGGCCGCGAGGAGGTGCTCTTCCGCCTCGCGAGGACCGGTGGCGTGTACGTCCCCGGCTTCTACGACGTGGAGTACCTCCCGGACGGCCGCATCGGCCGCGTCGTGCCGAACAAGTCGGGCGTGCCGTGGCGGGTGTCCAAGCACACGGTCATGGACCTCGACGAGTGGCCCTACCCCAAGCAGCCGCTCGTCCCGCTCGCGGAGACCGTCCACGAGCGGATGTCCGTGGAGATCTTCCGAGGCTGCACCCGCGGCTGCCGTTTCTGCCAGGCCGGCATGATCACGCGCCCCGTGCGGGAGCGAAGCATCACCGGCATCGGCGAGATGGTGGAGAAGGGTCTCAAGGCGACCGGCTTCGAGGAGGTCGGCCTGCTCTCGCTCTCCTCCGCGGACCACAGCGAGATCGGTGACATCGCCAAGGGCCTGGCCGACCGCTACACGGACGACAAGATCGGCCTCTCGCTGCCCTCCACCCGCGTCGACGCGTTCAACGTGGACCTGGCCAACGAGCTGACCCGCAACGGCCGCCGCTCCGGTCTCACCTTCGCCCCCGAGGGCGGCTCCGAGCGGATGCGCAAGGTCATCAACAAGATGGTCTCGGAGGAGGACCTCATCCGGACCGTCGCCACCGCGTACGGCAACGGCTGGCGGCAGGTGAAGCTGTACTTCATGTGCGGTCTGCCCACCGAGACCGACGAGGACGTCCTGCAGATCGGTGACATGGCGGTCAACGTCATCGCCAAGGGCCGCGAGGTCTCCGGGCAGAACGACATCCGCTGCACCGTCTCCATCGGCGGCTTCGTGCCCAAGCCGCACACCCCGTTCCAGTGGGCCCCGCAGCTGGGCGTCGAGGAGACCGACGCCCGGCTGGCCAAGCTCCGGGACAAGATCCGCGGCGACAAGAAGTACGGCCGCTCGATCGGCTTCCGCTACCACGACGGCAAGCCCGGCATCGTCGAGGGCCTGCTCTCCCGCGGCGACCGCCGGGTCGGTTCCGTCATCCGCGCCGTCTACGAGGCGGGCGGCCGCTTCGACGGCTGGCGCGAGCACTTCAGCTACGACCTGTGGATGAAGAGCGCGGAGAAGACACTGCCCGGCTTTGGCGTCGACGTCGACTGGTACACCACCCGCGAGCGGACGTACGAGGAGGTCCTGCCCTGGGACCACCTGGACTCCGGCCTCGACAAGGACTGGCTCTGGGAGGACTGGCAGGACTCGCTCGACGAGACCGAGGTCGAGGACTGCCGCTGGACCCCCTGCTTCGACTGCGGGGTGTGCCCGCAGCTGGACCTCGACATCCAGATCGGCCCGACGGGCAAGAAGCTCCTCCCGCTGACGGTCGTGAAGTGACGGTGTCCTGAGCGACGGTGTCCTGAGCGACGGCGTTCTGGAGTGACACCGTCCGGCTCCGGCCGGGTGACAGCTCGATGACGAAGGCCCGGCCCGGGAAACCCCGGGGCCGGGCCTTCGCGTCATGGGGTGCATGGACTACGGAGAGCACCGGGCCCCCGCGCGGTACGAGAGCGGCGACGGCTGTCTGACCACCCTCATCCGGATTCCGGTGCGGATCGTGGTCCTCGTGCTGGTCCTGCCGGTCCGGATGGTGTGGGACGCGCTCGTCGCCTGCGCCCGAGCCGTGGAGCGGACCCTGCTCCGGCCGCTGGGACGGGCGCTGTCCGGGCTGTTCCACGTCCTGGTGGCCGTTCCGGCCGGATGGCTGTGGGAGTGGGTGCTGACGCCACTGGGCCACGGGCTCCGGTGGCTGGCACGGGCGGTGTTCGTGTGGCCGTGGACGGCGCTGTGGCGGTACGTCGTGGTGCCCGGCGTGCGGTACGGGATCGTCGTCCCGCTCGGCCGGCTGTACACGGCGGTCCTCACCCCGCTCGGACACGGGCTGCGCTGGGTGTGCCTGGAGCTGCTCGCTCCCGCCGGACGCGGCGTCCTCGTGGGGATCGGATGGCTGCTCAGGGCCGTACTCGTCCTGCCTGCCGTGGGCGCGTGGCGACACGTCCTGGTACCCCTGGGCACGGCCGCCGCCTGGATGGTCCGCCACCTGGTCGTCGTGCCCGCCCGGTGGGTCCACCGGGAGCTGCTCACCCCGCTGGGCCACGGCACGGCTCGGCTCCTCGATCTGCTGGCCCGTGGCGTCGCCGCCGGATTCCGGGGGCTGTGGGCCGGCCTCCGGCTGCTGGTGCTGGTGCTTCTCGTCACTCCGCTCGTCTGGGGGTACCAGCGGGTGCTCGCCCCCGTGGGCCGGGAGGTCGCGGCCGCGTTCCGGTTCGCCTGGCGCGCCGCCGGGTTCGTCTCGCGGGCCGTCGGCCGGGCGCTGGCCCGGCTGGCGTGGTACCTGGTCGGGGCGCCGGTGGCCTGGGCCTACCGCACGGTGTGCGCCCCCGTCGGGCGTTTCGTGCGCGGAGCCGTGTGGGCCCCGGTGCGGCGGGCAGCCGTCGCGGCGGCCCGGACGGCCCGGGACACGCTGCGCACCGCCCGCGAAACCGTCCGGCAGGCGCGCCGCGACGCGTGGCGGGCGCTGGTCGGCGGACCGCCCCGGGAACCGGACAGGCGTGTTGCGCGTACTCTGGGTAGTACAACGACTGTGCCCAGCGTGGCGCCCGAACCAGAGATCTCCCTGCACGGCGGGAAAGCCGCCCAGCGGGGGTGAGCCGGAGCGGACACCCCGGGCCACCCGTATTTCGAGGGCGGTGCGCCACCGCGTCCGCCCCGCACCGAGGAGAAGAACCACTGGGCAAGCGACAGCCCGAAGGCCCGCCGCCCGCACCGGCAGTGCAGCGCATTCGTCTGCGCTACACCAAGCGCGGCCGCCTCCGGTTCACCAGTCACCGTGACTTCCAGCGTGCCTTCGAGCGGGCGCTGCGCCGCTCCGAGGTGCCCATGGCGTACTCGGCGGGCTTCACCCCGCATCCCAAGGTGTCCTACGCCAATGCCGCCCCCACCGGCACGGGCAGCGAGGCCGAGTTCCTGGAGATCGCCCTCACCGAGGCGCGTGACCCCGATGTCCTGCGCGAGCTGCTGAACGACTCACTGCCGGACGGGCTCGACATCACGGACGCCGTGGAGGCCCGCACCTCGGGCCTCGCCGACCGGCTGACCGCCTCCGTCTGGGAGATGCGGCTGGACGGGGTCTCGGCGGAGGAGGCGGAGAAGGCCGTGGCCGCCTTCAACGGGGCCGAGACCGTCGAGGTCCAGCGCCGTACGAAGAACGGCGTGCGCAGCTTCGACGCCCGTTCCGCCGTGGTGGAGCTGCGGGCCCTTGACCAACAGCCTGATAGGCCCGAGGTCAAGGCCTGTGCGATACTGCGGCTGGTTGTTCGGCACGTGACACCTGCCGTACGGCCTGACGACGTCCTGTCCGGTCTTCGCGTTGTGGCCGACCTGGCGCCGCCTGTCCCCGCTGCGGTGACCAGGCTGGCGCAGGGGCTCTTCGACGAGGAGTCCGGCACGGTGACCGACCCGCTCGCGCCTGACCGCGAGGCAGCCCCGGCCGTTCTACCCACGGCCACCGGGACCGCCGTCGCGACGGCGCCGGAAGGTGCGGGCACCGCGTAAGGCGGTCGTTGTAGCGCAGCGCTCGGACTCGGGAGCCACCTGGTCCGGGCCGCGCGCAGACCCATAAGACTTTCGCCAGGCCGTGCGCACACCGTGTACGGAACCGGCGAGCCAGACATTCAGCCCCCGTGCGGCGCCCGCGCCCCGGACGGCGGTACCGCGTAGATACGCGGACCGTGCCGGACCGGAATCAGACGCGGCGCCCGGGAGCGCGACGGGAGAACCGCCCGCATGCAAGAGCCCACAGAACCCGGCACGGCCGGGTACGCAGAAGACAGCAACACCCCCGGGGACAAGCTGCCGCCGCGCCGCAGGCGCCGTGCGGCGTCCCGCCCGGCCGGCCCGCCCTCGGGCGGCGCACCGGGTGCGGCCGACGCGCCGGCCATACCGGCCGTTGACGCCGGAGAGTCGGACCCCGGCAACGGGAACACCAACGAGACCGAGGCCGCCCCGCCCGTCCGGGCCCGCCGCCGCGCGGTCCGCAAGGCGACCGCCCCGGCAGGCGCCCCGCAGGCAGCGGAGGTCGTGGAGCCCGCCGTGAGCGCGGAGCCCGTAGCGGCCGAGGCGGCCGAGCCGGTCGAGGCGCCGCGTGCGCGTCGTCGTGCGTCCCGCAAGGCCACCGCTCCGGCGGGCGCTCCGCAGGCAGCGGAGGTCGTGGAGATCGTCGAGGAGCCCGCCGCCGAGGCGAGCCCCGAGCCCGTCGCTGAGGCGCCGCGCGGCCGTACCCGCCGCAGGGCCTCCGCCCCGGCCGGTGCGCCGCAGGCCACCCGGACCGAATCCGCCGAGCCCGTCGCCGCTGCCGAGCCCGAGGAGGCCGCCCCGGCTGCCGAGCCGGTCGAGGCCCCGCGAGGTCGGCGCCGTGCCGTCCGCAAGGCCACCTCCCCGGCCGGTGCCCCGCAGGCCGCCGAGGAGCGCGCTGAGGTCCAGCCCGAGGTCCAGACCGGCGAGAGCCTGCCCGAGACCGCCGTCGAGGAGCTGGCCGCCGAGACCGCGGAGGTCGAGGAGGCCGCCCCGCGCGGCCGCCAGCGCCGCCGCGCCACCGCCGCCGCGGGCCGCCCCGAGTTCACCGGCAAGGTCGAGGAGCCTGTGCGCAGGAGCCGTGGCGCCGCCCGCCCCGCCGTCGCCGTGTTCCAGGCCCCGGTCTTCTCCGAGCCGATGTTCCAGACCCCGGAGACCGCTGCCGCAGCCGCCGCCGCGGGGACCGGCAGGCACGACGAGGAGCCCGAGGAAGAGATCGGGACGACCGAGGAGCAGACCCCGGTCGCCGAGGCGCCCGCCCCCGCGGAGGCCCCGCAGGGCGGTTCGCGCCGCCGTCGCCGCCGTCGTGGTGAGGCCGCGGAGGACGAGCCCGCCGCCGCACCCGCTCCGGCCGCCGCCCCGGTGGAGGAGCAGTCCGCGCAGGAGGACGAGCCTTCGGGCGAGCACGAGGCGGAGCACGACGGGGAGGACACCGACGAGTACGGTGACCGGCCCTCGCGCCGCCGCCGTCGCGGTGGCCGTCGCCGCCGCCGCGGCGAGTCCGCGGAGGACGAGAACACGGAGCAGCAGCCCACCGAAGACACCTTCACCCCGGACCACCGCTCGGACCACTCGGAGGACGAGCAGGAGCGCGCCCACGAGTCCGAGGACGAGGGCGACCACGACGACGACAGCGACGACGACGACAACGACTCCGGCGCCGCCGGTTCGAGCAGCAGCCGTCGCCGCCGGCGCCGCCGCCGTCGCAGCGGTGACTCCTCGTCCGACGCCGAGAACGGCACGGACGACCCGGAGCGCACGGTCGTCAAGGTCCGCGAGCCCCGTAAGAAGGAGGCCGAGCGCGAGCCCGGCACCGGCTTCGACGAGGTCCAGTCCATCAAGGGCTCGACCCGCATGGAGGCCAAGAAGCAGCGCCGCCGCGAGGGCCGCGAGCAGGGCCGCCGCCGGGTCCCGATCATCACCGAGGCGGAGTTCCTGGCCCGCCGCGAGGCCGTCGAGCGCGTCATGGTCGTCCGCCAGAGCGGCGAGCGCACCCAGATCGGCGTCCTTGAGGACAACGTGCTCGTCGAGCACTACGTCAACAAGGAGCAGGCCACCAGCTACGTCGGCAACGTCTACCTGGGCAAGGTCCAGAACGTCCTGCCGTCCATGGAGGCCGCCTTCGTCGACATCGGCAAGGGCCGCAACGCCGTCCTGTACGCCGGTGAGGTCAACTTCGAGGCGCTCGGCATGGCCCACGGGCCGCGCCGTATCGAGACCGCGCTCAAGTCCGGCCAGTCCGTCCTCGTCCAGGTGACGAAGGACCCGATCGGCCACAAGGGTGCCCGGCTCACCAGCCAGGTCTCGCTGCCCGGCCGCTACCTGGTCTACGTGCCCGAGGGCTCGATGACCGGGATCAGCCGCAAGCTGCCCGACACCGAGCGTGCCCGGCTCAAGACCATCCTCAAGAAGATCGTCCCCGAGGACGCGGGCGTCATCGTCCGCACCGCCGCGGAGGGCGCCAGCGAGGACGAGCTGCGCCGCGACGTCGAGCGGCTCCAGGGACAGTGGGAGGACATCCAGAAGAAGTCGAAGAGCAGCGGCAGCTCCAACGCGCCGACGCTGCTCTACGGCGAGCCGGACATGACCGTCCGGGTCGTCCGCGACATCTTCAACGAGGACTTCTCCAAGGTCATCGTCAGCGGCAACGAGGCGTGGGACACCATCCACGGCTACGTCTCGCACGTGGCGCCCGACCTGACGGACCGGCTGTCGCGGTGGACCTCTGAGGTCGACATCTTCGCGACCTACCGGATCGACGAGCAGCTCATGAAGGCGCTGGACCGCAAGGTCTACCTGCCGAGCGGTGGCTCGCTGGTGATCGACAAGACCGAGGCGATGGTCGTCGTCGACGTCAACACCGGCAAGTTCACCGGTCAGGGCGGCAACCTTGAGGAGACCGTCACCAAGAACAACCTGGAGGCGGCCGAGGAGATCGTGCGTCAGCTGCGGCTGCGCGACCTCGGCGGCATCGTCGTCGTCGACTTCATCGACATGGTGCTGGAGTCCAACCGGGACCTGGTGCTGCGGCGCCTCCTGGAGTGCCTGGGACGCGACCGTACGAAGCACCAGGTCGCGGAGGTCACCTCGCTGGGCCTGGTCCAGATGACCCGTAAGCGGGTCGGACAGGGCCTGCTGGAGTCCTTCTCCGAGACCTGCGTCCACTGCAACGGGCGCGGCGTGATCGTGCACATGGAGCAGCCCACCACCGCGGGCGGTGGCGGCGGCAACGGCAAGCGGTCCAAGAAGCGCCGCGGCGGTTCCGGCCAGGACCACGAGCATGAGCACGGCCACGAGCACGAGCACGAGCACGATCACGACAACGAGGCCGAGACCGAGGCCGAGGTGGCGGCCGAGGTCGCCGCTCCGCTGGCGCTGCCCGAGCCGGAGTTCGTCGCGGACGAGGAGCTGTACAGCAGTCCGGCAGAGGCCGAGGCGGCAGCGGGGCGCGGCCGTGGCCGTCGCCGGGCGACCCGTAAGGCGACTGCCCCGGCAGGTGCTCCGAAGCAGGCGTCCGCGCCCGCTCCGGCGGCGGCCGAGCCGGTCGTCGAGCCGGAGCCCGTCGTGGCGCCCGAGCCGCAGCCAGAGGCCGACCCGGAGCCGGTCGCAGAGGCCCCGGCCGCCGAGGCGCCCGCCGCCGAGGCGCCCCAGGGCCGTCCGCGCCGCCGGGCGACCCGTAAGGCGACCGCCCCGGCGGGTTCGCCGGCCCAGGCCGAGCCGGTGACGGCAGAGCCCGCCCCGGCAGAGCCCGCCCCGGCCGTCCAGGCGCCGGTCTCCGACGCCGACCCGGTCGCCGCGGAGGACCCGGTCGCCGAGGCTCCGCACGTGGAGGTCCCGGCCCAGGAGCCGGCCGCACCGCCGCGTGCCCGTCGCCGGGCGACCCGCAAGGCCACCGCGCCCGCGGGCTCTCCGGCAGGCACCGAAGAGGCCGCGACCGTCGTGGTGACGGCTTCCACGGCGGCCGAGCCCGAGGCCGAGCCGGCGCCCGCGAGCGAGTCCGACGCCGCACCGGCCAAGAAGGCGGCCCGCAAGACCGCCAAGAAGGCCACGGCCAAGAAGGCGGCCACGAAGAAGGCCACCACCACGAAGACGGCCGCCAAGAAGACCGCCGCGAAGAAGACGACGGCCAAGAAGGCGGCAGCGAAGAAGACGGTGGCGGCGGAGCAGCAGGCGCCGTCCTCCGTGACGGCTTCGGCGGACGAGGTCTGACCGACCTCGCACCGTGTGCCCGTACGCAGCCGGACCGGTTCCCCCACAGGAACCGGGCCGGCTGCGTATTGCCGCTCCCGGCGCACCACAACCGTCCCCGTGGACACGGAAGTCTGAGTACATGCGCAAGATCCAGAAGGCCGTCATACCGGCAGCGGGGCTGGGTACCCGGTTCCTTCCGGCGACGAAGGCGACTCCCAAGGAGATGCTGCCGGTGGTCGACAAGCCGGCCATCCAGTACGTCGTGGAGGAGGCCGCCGCCGCGGGACTGAGCGACGTGCTCATGATCACCGGGCGCAACAAGCGCGCCCTGGAGGACCACTTCGACCGGAACTACGAGCTGGAGTCGGCGCTGACCCGCAAGGGCGACGACGAGCGGCTGGTCCGGGTCCAGGAGTCCAGCGAGCTGGCGACCATGCACTACGTCCGCCAGGGCGACCCGCGCGGCCTCGGCCACGCCGTCCTGTGCGCGGAGCCCCATGTGGGCGACGAGCCGTTCGCGGTGCTTCTGGGTGACGACCTGATCGACCCGCGCGACCCGCTGCTGGCGCGGATGACCGAGATCCAGGAGCGCGAGGGCGGCAGCGTTGTCGCGCTGATGGAGGTGGCGCCCGAGCAGGTCCACCTGTACGGCTGCGCCGCGGTCGAAGCCACCGCGCAGGACGACGTGGTGAGGGTCACCGGGCTGGTCGAGAAGCCGGATCCGGGCGAGGCGCCCAGCAACCTCGCCGTCATCGGGCGCTACGTCCTGGACCCCGCGGTCTTCGGCGTGCTGCGCGAGACGGAGCCGGGCCGGGGCGGCGAGATCCAGCTGACGGACGCCCTCCAGCAGCTGGCCGTCGACGAGAGACTCGGCGGCCCGGTCCACGGCGTCGTCTTCCGCGGCCGCCGCTACGACACCGGCGACCGGGGCGACTATCTGCGGGCCATCGTCAGACTCGCCTGCGAACGCGAGGACCTGGGCCCCGACTTCCGCAGCTGGCTGCGCGGTTACGTGGCGGCCGAGCTCTGAGAGGCTGTCGGGGCCGTCCCCGTACAGCACCCGGACCCACCAACCGGGACACACGCATCAAGGCCCACCAAGGAACAAGGAGAACCCTCATGATCGGCATGATTCTGGCGGCCGGCGCAGGCCGTCGTCTGCGCCCCTACACCGACACGCTGCCCAAGGCCCTGGTGCCGGTCGGCCCCGAGGGGAACGAGGAGAGCCTGACCGTCGTCGACCTGACCCTGGGCAACTTCGCCGAGGTCGGGCTGACCGAGGTCGCGATCATCGTGGGCTACCGCAAGGAGGCCCTGTACGAGCGCAAGGCCGCCCTGGAGGCCAAGTACGGCGTCACCCTCACGCTGATCGACAACGACAAGGCCGAGGAGTGGAACAACGCCTACTCCCTCTGGTGCGGCCGTGACGCCCTCAAGGACGGCGTGATCCTCGCCAACGGCGACACCGTGCACCCCGTCTCCGTGGAGAAGACGCTGCTGGCCGCGCGCGGCGACGGCAAGAAGATCATCCTCGCCCTCGACACGGTGAAGAAGCTCGCCGACGAGGAGATGAAGGTCGTCGTCGAGGAGGGCAAGGGGGTTCAGCGGATCACCAAGCTGATGGACCCGGCGGAGGCCACCGGCGAGTACATCGGTGTCACCCTCATCGAGGGCGAGGCGGCCGCGGAGCTGGCCGACGCGCTGAAGACCACCTTCGAGCGGGACCCGGACCTCTACTACGAGGACGGCTACCAGGAGCTCGTCAACCGCGGCTTCAAGGTCGACGTGGAGCCGATCGGCGACATCAAGTGGGTGGAGATCGACAACCACGAGGACCTGGCCAAGGGGAGGACCATCGCGTGCCAGTACTGACCCGGCTGATCCCCGCGCCGGTCGTCGTCGACATCCGGGCCGGCGCGCTGGCGGATCTGGCGGGTGTCCTGGCCGATCAGCGCATCTCCGGCTCCGGGAAGCTGGCGATGGCGATCAGCGGGGGTTCCGGCCGGGCGCTGCGGGAGCGGCTCTCGGACAGCCTGCCCGGTGCCTCCTGGTTCGAGGTCGGTGGCGGCACGCTGAACGACGCCGTCAAGCTGGCGGAGGAGATGAAGTCCGGGCGGTACGACGCCGTGGTCGGCCTCGGCGGCGGCAAGATCATCGACTGTGCCAAGTTCGCCGCGGCCCGCATCGGGCTGCCGCTGGTCGCCGTGGCGACGAACCTGTCGCACGACGGTCTGTGCTCCCCGGTGGCCACGCTGGACAACGACGCGGGCCGGGGCTCGTACGGGGTCCCGAACCCGATCGCCGTCGTCATCGACCTCGACATCATCCGTGAGGCCCCGGTCCGCTTCGTGCGGTCCGGGATCGGGGACGCGCTCTCGAACATCTCCGCGGTGGCGGACTGGGAGCTCGCCCACCGGGTCAACGGCGAGGACATCGACGGACTGGCCGCGGCGATGGCCCGGCAGGCCGGCGAGGCCGTGCTGCGCCACCCCGGGTCCCTGGACGAGGACCGGTTCCTCCAGGTGCTGGCGGAGGGGCTGGTGCTCACCGGGATCTCGATGTCGGTCGCGGGCGACAGCCGGCCCGCCTCCGGTGCCTGCCACGAGATCAACCACGCCTTCGACCTGCTGTTCCCCCGTCGGGCGGCCAGCCACGGGGAGCAGTGCGGACTGGGCGCGGCCTTCGCCATGTATCTGCGCGGCGCCCACCAGGAGTCCGCGCGGATGGCGGCGACGCTGCGGCGCCACGGTCTGCCGGTCACCGCGCGGGAGATCGGGTTCAGCGTGGACGAGTTCGTCTCCGTGGTCGAGTTCGCGCCCCGGACCAGGCCGGGCCGGTACACGATCCTGGAACACCTGAACCTGTCCCCGGACGGGATCAGGGAGGCCTACGCCGGCTACCTCGGGGCGGCCGGGGCCTGAAACGGGGCCCGGTTTGACCGGGGTGTCCCGGGCCCCGTAATCTTGACCCTCGGCGTTTGTTTCGCCACACCTCTGAGCACTGACCTCCCGCTCGTACGGGAGAGGCCGCTCGTCCAATCCGGATCGTCTCGGGTCTTCGGACCCGTGTGAGCGGCTGGCTTCAGGGGTTTCGTCTTCGAGTGAGAGTGAGATCCGCGTGTACGCCATCGTGCGCAGCGGTGGTCGCCAGCACAAGGTTGCTGTCGGCGACATCGTTGAGGTTGACAAGATTCCCACCGCCAAGGTTGGCGACACGGTAGAGCTCTCTACCCTGCTCGTTGTCGACGGCGACGCCGTGACCAGCGACCCGTGGGTGCTTGACGGCATCAAGGTCCAGGCCGAGATCGTGGACCACCACAAGGGCGCGAAGATCGACATCCTTCGCTACAAGAACAAGACCGGCTACCGCCGTCGCCAGGGTCACCGCCAGCAGTACACGGCGATCAAGGTCACCGGTATCCCCGCGGCTGCGAAGTAAGGGACTGAGGAGACATGGCACATAAGAAGGGCGCATCGTCCACTCGGAACGGGCGCGATTCCAATGCTCAGCGGCTCGGCGTGAAGCGCTTCGGCGGTCAGGCCGTCAACGCCGGTGAGATCCTGGTCCGCCAGCGCGGCACCCACTTCCACCCGGGCACGGGCGTCGGCCGTGGCGGCGACGACACGCTGTTCGCCCTCGCCGCCGGTGCGGTCGAGTTCGGCACGCACCGTGGCCGCAAGGTCGTGAACATCGTTCCGATCGCCGGCTGATTTTCGGCGCTCGTCGAGCGGTTTGACGTGGAGGCGGACCTCACTTCCTGTTCCGGGAAGTGGGTCCGCCTTTCGCGTGTTGCTCCTGAGGGGGCACGAGCGAGACTTTTCTGCACGTATGTAACTGGAGGTTCCAACCATGACCACCTTCGTGGACCGCGTCGAGCTGCATGCCGCCGCGGGTAACGGGGGCCACGGCTGCGCCTCCGTTCACCGTGAGAAGTTCAAGCCGCTCGGCGGCCCGGACGGCGGCAACGGCGGCCGCGGCGGCGATGTGACCCTGATCGTCGACCAGGCCGTCACCACCCTCCTCGACTACCACCACCACCCCCACCGCAAGGCCACCAACGGCCAGCCCGGTGCCGGTGACAACCGCACCGGCAAGGAGGGCCAGGACCTGATCCTGCCCGTGCCGGACGGCACCGTCGTGCTCGACAAGGACGGCAACGTCCTCGCGGACCTGGTCGGCCAGGGCACCATGTTCGTCGCCGGCCAGGGCGGCCGGGGCGGCCTCGGCAACGGCGCGCTGGCCTCCGCCCGGCGCAAGGCCCCCGGCTTCGCGCTGCTCGGTGAGCCCGGCGAGAGCCGGGACATCGTCCTGGAGCTCAAGACCGTCGCCGACGTGGCCCTGGTGGGCTACCCGAGCGCCGGCAAGTCCTCGCTGATCTCGGTGCTGTCCGCCGCCAAGCCGAAGATCGCGGACTACCCGTTCACGACCCTGGTCCCGAACCTCGGCGTCGTCACCGCGGGCTCCACCGTCTACACCATCGCGGACGTCCCCGGCCTGATCCCGGGAGCCAGCCAGGGCAAGGGCCTCGGCCTGGAGTTCCTGCGCCACGTCGAGCGCTGCTCGGTCCTCGTGCACGTACTGGACACGGCGACGCTGGAGTCCGACCGCGACCCGCTCTCCGACCTCGACATGATCGAGGAGGAGCTGAAGCTGTACGGCGGGCTGGAGGACCGGCCCCGCATCGTCGTCCTCAACAAGATCGACATCCCGGACGGCCAGGACCTCGCGGAGATGATCCGCCCGGACCTGGAGGCCCGCGGCTACCGCGTCTTCGAGGTGTCCGCCGTCGCCCGCACCGGGCTCAAGGAGCTCTCCTTCGCGCTGGCCGGTGTCATCGCGGAGGCGCGCGCCGCGAAGCCGGTGGAGGAGGCGACCCGCATCGTCATCCGGCCCAAGGCCGTGGACGATGCCGGTTTCACCGTCAAGCTGGAGGACGACGGCATCTACCGGGTGCGCGGCGAGAAGCCGGAGCGCTGGGTTCGCCAGACCGACTTCAACAACGACGAGGCCGTCGGCTACCTCGCGGACCGGCTGAACCGGCTCGGTGTGGAGGACGCGCTGCGCAAGGCGGGCGCCCGCGCGGGCGACGGTGTGGCCATCGGCGCCGAGGACAACGCCGTCGTCTTCGACTGGGAGCCGACCGTGACGGCCGGCGCCGAGATGCTCGGCCGCCGCGGCGAGGACCACCGCCTGGAGGAGCCGCGTCCGGCCGCGCAGCGCCGCCGCGACCGCGAGGACGAGCGCGACGACATCAGCAAGGAGTACCAGGAGTTCGACCCGTTCGCGTAAGCGCGACGGGAGGCCTCCGCCGGTCCCGGTTCCCCTTCGGGGGAGCCGGGACCGCGTGCTTTCCGGGAGGCCGGGGCCGTCAGGACCGGGCGGCCTGCTCCAGGGCCTCGGCGGGGGAGGGCGCCGGGGTGCGCTCGTCGAGCGGGAGATACGGCAGCATCGTCTCCTCGCCCAGGAACACCCGGCGCACGACGCGTTCGGCCGCGCGGCCGTCGTCGTAGTCGCAGAAGCGCTCCCGGAACGCCTGGCGCAGCCCGGCCGACTTCTCGCTCCGCCACTCCTGGGAGCCCAGTACGGAGGCGAGCTGCGCCTGGCTGGTCGCCACCGGGCCCGGGGGCTCGGCCATCAGATCGAAGTAGGTGCCGCGCACGGCCCGGTAGGTGTCCCAGTCGTCGGCGTAGATCACGATCGGCCGGTCCAGGTTGGCGTAGTCGAACATCGCCGAGGAGTAGTCCGTGATCAGGGCGTCCGCCGCGAGGTAGAGCCGCTCGACGTTCCCGTGCGCCGAGACGTCGATGATCCGGCCGCTGGTCTGGAGGTCGGCGAGCCGGCCGGTCGGCCTGTAGAAGTAGTGGCCGCGCACCAGCAGGGTCACGTCGGGGCCCAGTTCCTCCGCCAGCCTCGCCAGGTCGAGCCGCGGGGCGCAGGACTTCTCGTACTCGCGGTGGGTCGGCGCGTAGAGGAAGGCCGTCGAGCCGTCCGCCAGGCCGAGTTCGCTCCGGGCATGTGAGACGTCCGCCGCGGTGGCGTTGAGGAGTACGTCGTTGCGCGGGTAGCCCGTCTCCAGGGAGGTGTACCGGCAGGGGTACACCCGCTCCCACACGGTGGTGGAGAAGCGGTTGGCGGACAGGCTGTAGTCCCAGCGGTCGCACCGGCGGAGCAGCTTCTCCATGTCCATGCTGGTGGACGCGGGGTACTGGGCCTGGTCGAGGCCCATCGTTTTCAGCGGGGTGCCGTGGTGGGTCTGCAGATGGATCTGGCCGTCGCGCTTGATGATGGTGTCGCCGAAGTTCACGTTGTTCGTGAGGTACTTCGCGCGGGCCATCACCGACCAGTACTCGCGGGACCCGACCACCACCGCCTCGACGCCCTTGGGTACCCGGTCGCGGTGCTCGGACCTGACCGCCCAGACCCGGCGCATGTCCGGGGCCAGCCGGCCGAGCTCCGCCTCGATGGCGGCGGGGTTGCAGGAGTAGCCGCGGCCCCAGTACGCGGAGAACACCGCGAGCTTGTCGTCCAGCGGCATTCGCAGCTGGGACTTGTAGAACAGGCCGAGCGCGGCGCGCTTGGCCCGGCCGACGCGGGCCCGGCCGCCCAGCTTGGCCCGGTTGCGTACGTTGTTGACCCGGGTGACGCCGACCAGTGCCGGGTAGGAGCCGAGGCCGAGCAGGGCGTACTTGTAGCCCTTGCCGCCCGGCGGCCGCCGGAAGTTCTCCGGGAGGCGGGCGCGGTAGTCCTTGGCCGCGCGGTGGAAGAACTCGGCGCGGGCGTTCTGCGGCAGCCGGCCGGGCTTTTCCAGGACGGTCAGGAAGTGGTCGGTCATCTTCCCGAAGAGCGCGGGGCGCCAGGAATTGAGCTCCGGCCGCGCGTCCAGATAGGCGAAGACGCGGTCGTACTGGTCGAAGACGTCGAAGTGCTTGCGGCTGACCGTGCGGAGGATGTTCCCGCCCTCGCGCCGCTGCCGGTACAGCACGCAGGAGCGGTCCAGGACGGCGATGGTCCCCGCCGAGATCAGCGAGGAGAACGTCCACGGCGCGTCCTCGTAGTAGCCGGGCGGGAAGCGGAATCCGTGCTCGGTGACGAATGCGCGGCGGTAGGCCTTGTTCCACACGATCTGCAGCAGATCCAGCAGCTGCGGCCGGTCCGCCAGCGCGAAGACGGCGGGACCGCTCTCGTCCAGCAGCTCCGCGCGCTTGTTGCGCAGCAGCCGCCCGTCCCAGTAGGTGCGGGTGTAGTCGAAGACCAGGACGTCGGGGTCGTCCGTCGCGTCGAGGCGCGCCGCGATGGCCGCCAGTGAACCCGGGGCCAGGGTGTCGTCGCTGTCGAGGAACAGCAGATAGTCACCGGTCGCCTCGTCCATCCCCGCGTTGCGGGCGTGTCCCAGACCCACGTTCTCGGTGAGGTGGAGCACCCGGACGCGGGCGTCGCGTTCGGCGTATGTGTCGAGGATCGCGCCGGATCCGTCCGGCGAGCAGTCGTCGACGCCGATGATCTCGAAGTCGGTGAAGTCCTGCTGGAGCACGGAGTCGAGACACTCCCCGATGTACCCCTGCACGTTGTACGCAGGCACGATGAGTGTCAGTCGAGGCATCGTCCACCAGTCCAGAGAGCTGTCCGAGGGCGTGTGCGAGGCGCGCGGTGCGCACCGCCGAACGGTGCGGCGGAGTCCAGCACCCGGACAGCGTAATTGATTGCCGTCGGCCGTCTCTGAGCGGCAGGGTCGGGTCCGCCGGTCCTGCTTTCCGGGCACGTAGGGTGAACGGGACGGGTATGGCCTCGGACAGGAGACGCGCGACATGACCTGGATGGTTACGGGCGGAGCGGGATATATCGGCGCACACGTCGTGCGTGCGATGCTCGCGGGCGGCCAGCGGGTCGTCGTGTTCGACGATCTGTCGACGGGGAGCGCCGAGAAGGTGCCCGGCGGGGTGCCCCTGGTGACCGGCAGCGTCCTGGACCGGCCGGCCCTGGACGCTGCGATCCGCGACCACGGGGTCACCGGGGTGGTGCACATCGCGGGCAAGAAGCAGGTGGGCGAGTCCGTAGAGCGGCCCCTGTACTACTACCGCGAGAACGTGACGGGCCTGGAGGTGCTGCTGGAGAGCATGGTCGAAGCGGGCGTCGACCGGCTGGTGTTCTCCTCCTCCGCCGCCGTCTACGGCATGCCCGACGTCACCCTCGTCACCGAGGAGACCCCGTGCGCGCCGATGAGCCCGTACGGCGAGACCAAGCTCGTCGGGGAGTGGCTGATCCACGCGGCCGCCCGCGCCCACGGGCTGCGCTGCGCCTCGCTCCGCTACTTCAACGTGGCCGGTGCGGCGTCGCCGGAGCTGGCCGACGCGGGGGTGTTCAACCTGATCCCGATGGTCTTCGAGCGCCTGGAGGCCGGTGAGGGCCCGCGGATCTTCGGCGACGACTACGCGACGCCGGACGGCACGTGCGTACGCGACTACATCCACGTCGAGGACATCGCCTCCGCCCACCTCGCGGCCGCGCTCCGGCTCGAAGAGGCGGAGCGCGGTACGGATCTCACGCTCAACATCGGACGCGGTGAGGGCAGTTCCGTACGGGAGATGGTCGACCGGATCCTCAAGGTGACGGACAACGGGGACATCGCCCCCGAGGTGACCGCCCGCCGGCCCGGCGACCCGGCCCGGGTGGTCGCGGCCGCAGACCGGATCCGGGCGGAGCTGGGCTGGTCGGCCCGGTACGGCGTGGACGAGATGATCGACTCCGCCTGGCAGGGCTGGCGGCTGCGCCACCCGTAGGCCGGGTCCACGGTGGCGGGCCTGTCCGCCTCTCCGGTGCGGGCAGCGGCCCGGGAGCCGGGCGGACGTGGAAAAGCGACCCCCGGTTACGGGTTTCCACTGCTTTTCGTCCGGATGTGTCGGTAATGGGCCGCGAGGGCTGTTTTGCCATAGATGAGACGGCGAATCTAAGTAAGGTCGCCCGACAGGTCGCAGCCGCGACAGGACCGCCATCTCATCGTGGGGGCAGAATCAGTGAAGGCTCTCGTACTTTCCGGTGGGGCAGGCACCCGGCTCCGTCCCATCACCCACACCTCGGCCAAACAGCTGGTCCCGGTGGCGAACAAACCTGTGCTGTTCTACGGCCTGGAGGCCATCGCGGAAGCGGGCATCACCGAGGTCGGCATCATCGTGGGGGACACCGAGGAGGAGATCCGCGCGGCGGTCGGGGACGGCTCCCGGTTCGGTATCGACGTCACCTACATCCCGCAGTCGGAACCGCTCGGCCTCGCCCACGCCGTCCTGATCGCGCAGCGTTTCCTCGGTGACGAGGACTTCGTCATGTACCTCGGGGACAACTTCATCATCGGCGGGATCACCGGCCTGGTCGAGGGTTTCCGGGCGGACCGGCCCGACGCCCAGATCCTGCTGACCCAGGTGCCCGACCCGACCTCGTTCGGCGTCGCTGAGCTGGACGGGGACGGCAGGGTGGTGGCCCTGGAGGAGAAGCCCAGGGAGCCCAAGAGCGATCTGGCGCTCGTCGGCGTCTACCTCTTCACCCGGGCCATCCACGAGGCGGTCCGCTCCATCCGCCCGTCCTGGCGCGGCGAACTGGAGATCACCCACGCCATCCAGTGGCTGATCGACCAGGAGCGCGACGTCCGCTCCACCATGATCCGCGGGTACTGGAAGGACACCGGCAACGTCACCGACATGCTGGAGGTCAACCGGACCGTACTGGAGAGCGTCGAACCGTCCACGGAGGGCGCCCACGTGGACGATGAGAGCGAGATCATCGGCCGGGTGCGGATCGAGCCGGGCGCCCGGGTCACCCGCAGCCGGATCGTCGGGCCCGCCATCATCGGCGCCCGCTCGGTGATCAGCGACGCCTACGTCGGACCGTTCACCTCGGTCGCCCAGGAGTGCCGGATCGAGGACAGCGAGATCGAGTACTCCATTGTCCTGCGGGGCGCCTCGATCGACGGCGTCCGCCGCGTGGAGGCCTCCCTCATCGGCCACGAGGTCGAGGTGACCCCCGCCCCCCGGAGCCCCTCCGCCCACCGTCTCGTCCTCGGCGACCACAGCAAGGTGCAGATCTCCTCATGACGACCCACATCCTGGTGACCGGCGGCGCCGGCTTCATCGGCTCGCACTACGTCCGCACACTTCTGGGCCCGGACGGGCCCGGTGACGTGGCCGTCACGGTGCTCGACAAGCTCACCTACGCGGGCAACCCGGCCAACCTCGACGACGTCCGCGACCATCCCGGCTTCTCGTTCGTGCGGGGCGACATCTGCGACGCGGAGCTGGTCGGCGGCCTGATGGCCGGGCACGACCAGGTGGTGCACTTCGCCGCCGAATCGCATGTGGACCGCTCCATCGACGGCGGCGCCGCCTTCGTCCGTACCAACGTCGTGGGAACCCACACCGTCGTCCACGCCGCGCATCTGGCGGGCGTCTCGACCTTCGTGCACATCTCCACCGACGAGGTCTACGGATCGATCGACGAGGGTTCCTGGACGGAGAGCCAGCCCCTCGCCCCCAACTCCCCGTACTCCGCCTCCAAGGCGTCGAGCGACCTGATCGCGCTCTCGTACCACCGCACTCACGGGCTCGATGTGCGGGTGACCCGCTGCTCCAACAACTACGGGCACCACCACTTCCCCGAGAAGGTCATTCCGCTCTTCGTCACCAACCTCCTGGAGGGCCGCCCGGTACCGCTGTACGGCGACGGCGCCCACGTCCGCGACTGGCTGCACATCGACGACCACGTCCAGGGCATCGAACTCGTCCGCACCCGCGGCCGGGCGGGCGAGGTCTACAACATCGGCGGCGGCACCGAGCTGTCCAACAAGGAGCTCACCGGACTGCTGCTGGAGGCCTGCGGCGCCGACTGGGACACGGACGTCACCTACGTCGAGGACCGCAAGGGCCATGACCGGCGCTACTCGGTGGACTGCGCCAAGATCCGCGAGGAGCTGGGATACGAACCGGTCAAGGACTTCCGCAGAGGCCTCGCGGAGACCGTGCGCTGGTACCGCGAGAACAGCGCCTGGTGGGAGCCGCTCAAGGAGAGGGCGGCGCTGTGAGCCCGGTCTGGCTGGTCACCGGAGCGGCCGGAATGCTGGCGCAGGACCTGCTGGCGGCCCTCGCCGACGAGGACGTCACCGCCGTCGCGACGGACCGCGAGGCCCTGGACATCGCGGACCCCGACCGCGTCCGCGAGGCGTTCGCCGCCCACCGCCCCTCGGTCGTGGTGAACTGCGCCGCCTGGACCGCCGTCGACGACGCCGAGAGCCAGGAGGACGCCGCGCTGCGGGTCAACGGCACCGGACCGGCGGTCCTCGCGCGGGCCTGCCGCGAGCACGGCGCCGTCCTGCTCCACGTCTCCACCGACTACGTGTTCGCCGGGGACGGTGCCCGGCCGTACGGGGAGGACGCCCCCACCGGCCCGCGCAGCGCCTACGGACGCACCAAACTCGCGGGCGAACGCGCCGTCCTGGAGACCCTCCCCGAGACCGGTTACGTGGTCCGCACCGCCTGGCTCTACGGGGCCGGCGGCGGCAACTTCGTCCGGACGATGATCAGGCTGGAGGGTGCCAGGGAGACCCTCGACGTGGTGGACGACCAGCGTGGCCAGCCCACCTGGACCGTCGACCTGGCGGCCCGGCTGGTCCGGCTCGGCCGGGCCGCGCTGGCGGGCACCGCCCCGGCGGGCGTCTACCACGGCACCAGCGGCGGCGAGACGACCTGGTTCGGCTTCACCCAGGAGATCTTCCGGCTGCTCGGCGCCGACCCGGCCCGAGTCCGCCCCGCCACCAGCGAGGCCTTCGTCCGCCCCGCCCCCCGCCCCGCGTTCAGCGTCCTCGCGCAGAGCCGCTTCGAGGCGGCCGGCATCGAGCCGATCCGGGACTGGCGCACCGCCCTGGGCGAGGCGTTCCCGGCGCTGCTCGCCGCGGAACGCCCGTGAGGCCGGTCAGCTGAGCAGCGGCCGGGCCCTGACCGGCCCCGCCGCCGGTCAGCCCCCGGCCCTGCTGAGTACCGGTCCGCCGCCCGCCCGCAGCCCGGCGGGCGGCGGACCGGCCGTCCGCAGCCGCGCGTAGTACGCCTCGCACTCCGCGTACGAGGGAAGCAGGCCCTGCTCCTCGGCCTCCGCCAGCGAGGGGGCCGCCGCGTCCTTCCCGGACAGCAACGGGGCGACGTCCAGCGGCCAGTCGATGGCCAGTTCCGGATCGAGCGGATCGATGCCGTGCTCACGCGCCGGCGCGTAACCCTCCGAGCAGAGGTACAGGACGCACGCGTCGTCCGTCAGCGCCATGAAGGCGTGGCCGAGCCCCTCCGCGAGGTAGACCGCCCGGTGACCGCTGTCGTCGAGCCGCACCCCCTCCCACCGCTTGTACGTGGGCGAGCCGGCCCGGATGTCCACGATCACGTCGAGCACCGCGCCGCGCACGCACTTCACGTACTTCGCCTGGCCCGGCGGCACATCGGCGAAGTGGATCCCGCGCAGCGTGCCCCGGGCGGAACTGGAGAAGTTGGCCTGCGCGAGCCCCAGCGTGTGCCCCTGTGCCGCATCGAGATCCGAGGCCCTGAACCACTCGTGGAAGCTGCCTCGGCCGTCCGTGAGGACCTCGGGCTCGTGCACCCAGGCCCCTGGAATGGAGAGCTGGCGCATGCGATCACGTCCTTGTCCTGAAGTTGCGGGAGCTGCTGAAGTTGCGGGAGCTGCGGGGGGTTTTCCGAATCCGTCGGCATCGCGGTACCGCCGACGACCACTCCAACGAGAAAAAGGGCATTCCGGACACGGAGTGGCGCGGACCAGGATGAACCGGGGTCCACGGGGCGGAACTCCCGGGCACCGATTCCGGCGCTCGCGTAGATTGCGGATTCCGATCGAGGGCGAACCACGGGGGATACGCGTGTCAGGGGCAAGGCAGGGCGTCACGGAGGCCCGCAGGATCGTCGTCAAGGTCGGTTCCTCCTCCCTCACCACCGCCGCCGGCGGCCTCGACGCGGACCGCGTCGACGCGCTCGTCGATGTGCTCGCCAAGGTGCGTGACGGCGGTGAGCGGGAGGTCGTGCTGGTCTCCAGCGGCGCCATCGCGGCCGGACTCGCCCCGCTCGGCCTGCACCGCAGGCCCAAGGACCTGGCCAGGCAGCAGGCCGCCGCCAGCGTCGGCCAGGGGCTGCTCGTCGCCCGCTACACCGCCTCCTTCGCCCGTTACGGCGTACGCGTCGGCCAGGTCCTGCTCACCAGCAACGACACCAGCCGCCGCGCCCACTACCGCAACGCCTATCGCACCCTGGACCAGCTCCTGGACATGGGCGCGCTGCCGATCGTCAACGAGAACGACACCGTCGCCACCGACGAGATCCGGTTCGGCGACAACGACCGGCTCGCGGCGCTCGTCGCCCACCTCGTCCGCGCCGATCTGCTGATCCTCCTCTCGGACGTGGACGGCCTCTACGACGGCGACCCGAGCATCCCCGGCACCACCCGCATCGCGGAGATCACCGGCCCCGCCGATCTGGCCGGGGTCAGCATCGGCAGCGCGGGCCGGGCGGGCGTCGGGACCGGCGGCATGGTCACCAAGGTCGAGGCGGCCAGGATCGCCGCCGCCGCGGGCATCCCGGTCGTGCTGACCTCGGCCAGCCACGCCGCGGACGCGCTGGCCGGCCGCGACACCGGTACCTACTTCCACCGCACCGGACGCCGCAGCGCGGACCGGCTGCTGTGGCTGGCCCACGCCTCCACCCCGCAGGGCGCGCTGACCCTGGACGACGGCGCCGTGCAGGCGGTCGTCGAGCGCCACAGCTCGCTGCTGCCCGCCGGGATCGCCTCGGTCGAGGGCGAGTTCGCCGCGGGCGACCCGGTGGAGCTGCGCGATCTGCGCGGCCGGCCGGTGGCCCGGGGGCTCGTCAACTTCGACGCGAAGGAGATCCCGCAGCTCCTCGGCCGCTCCACCCGCGATCTGGCACGCGAACTGGGGCCCGCCTACGAGCGCGAGGTCGTACACAGGGACGATCTTGTAGTCCTGCACGGCTGACAGGCACCTGAAACGGCTGAAAGTCCAGCCTTCGGGCAGAGACCTTCACGAAAACCGCCCCACGCCGGGCCGAGGACTGGTCCACTTTGTAGCAGGGACACTGCGGGGTACACCGCTCAGCAACACATTCACAGGAGGCCGCCGGTGAGACGAGCGCGCCCGGGGGCGCCGCCCCGAGGAACGGGTGGCCGCGCCCTGACCAGCGTCGGAGCAGGTGCCGACTTCGAGGGGAGAAGGTCTGCGGAGCGGAGGGAGGAGCGGCCGGCAGGGGCCGAACAGACGGCGGTGGGCCAGGAGCTCATCCAGTCGAAGCTGTGGCACATCACGCTCTGCGTCTCAGGTACTGAGATTCCGCTGAAGGAGGTCAGACGCGGCCTCGAACAGCTCGCGCACGACCACCCCTTCCTGCTGACGAGCAGATACGCCAACGACCACGCGGAGATCCGGTACTGGGAAGAGGCGCGCGATCTGCACGACGCGGCGGCGGTCGCCCTGAGACTGTGGGGTGAGCACCGTTCCAGCGCCGGACTGCCTCCGTGGGAGATCGTCGGCCTGGAGGTCATCGACCGCGAGACGTACCACCAGCGCATCGCCGAGGGATACGGGCCGCCCCCGGCGGCCCCGGTCGGTGTGCACCCCTACTGACCCGGCGGCCGCGGCGGGCGGCGGCTGTCTCGCATCACGGGATACGTGACAGATGCCCGCAGTGTGCGCACTACTCTGCGGGCATGACCACGCTTTCGCCGTACGACAACATGTCCCCGGTCGCCCAGGCCGCCTACCGCGCACGCGCCGCGGCCGCCGACATCGCGCCGCTTCCGCGCGCGGCGAAGGACGACGCGCTGCTGGCGATCGCGGACGCGCTTGAGGTACGGACGAGCGACATCATCGCGGCCAACGCCGAGGACGTGGCACGCGCCCGTGAGGCCGGCACCAGTGAGTCGGTCGTCGACCGGCTCACCCTCACCCCCGAGCGGATCCGCGCCATCGCCGCCGACGTGCGGGACGTGGCGGCGCTGCCCGATCCGGTCGGTGAGGTGGTGCGCGGCTCGACGCTGCCCAACGGCATCGACCTGCGCCAGGTCCGGGTGCCGCTCGGCGTCGTCGGGATCATCTACGAGGCCCGGCCCAATGTGACGGTGGACGCGGCGGCGCTCTGCCTGAAGTCGGGCAACGCGGTCCTGCTGCGCGGCTCGTCCTCCGCCCAGGCGTCCAACAAGGCGCTGGTCCGGGTCCTGCGCGACGCGGTCGGCGGCTCCGGACTGCCGGCCGACGCCGTCCAGCTGGTGCCGGGCGAGAACCGCGACTCGGTACGCGAGCTGATGCGGGCGCGCGGCCTGGTCGACGTGCTCATCCCGCGCGGCGGCGCCTCCCTGATCCGCACCGTCGTCGAGGAGTCCACCGTCCCGGTGATCGAGACCGGTACCGGCAACTGCCATGTGTACGTGGACGCGCGGACCGACCTCGACATGGCCGTCGACATCCTGGTCAACTCCAAGGCGCAGCGCCCGAGCGTCTGCAACGCCGCCGAGACGCTCCTGGTCCACAAGGACATCGCGGAGGCCTTCCTGCCGAGGGCCCTGGACGCCCTGGCCGAGGCCGGTGTGACCGTGCACGGCGACGAGCGGGTCATGGAGTACGCCGAGGGGTCCAAGGCCACCATGGTGGCGGCGACGCCGGAGGACTGGGAGACCGAGTACCTCTCGTACGACATCGCGGCCGCCGTCGTGGAGTCGCTGGACGCGGCCGTGGCGCACATCCGGCTCTGGTCGTCCGGCCACACCGAGGCGATCGTGACCACCTCGCAGGCCGCGGCCCGCCGTTTCACCCAGTTGGTCGATTCGACGACGGTGACCGTGAACGCCTCGACGCGTTTCACCGACGGCGGCCAGTTCGGCTTCGGCGCCGAGATCGGAATCTCCACCCAGAAGCTGCACGCCAGGGGCCCGATGGGGCTGCCGGAGCTGACCTCCACGAAGTACATCGTGACCGGCGACGGCCACGTGAGGTGAGCTCGGTAAGGGCCGGATGTGCGGTCTCCCTGCACAGAACGACCCACCGGGGCTAGGCTGAAACCGTGCCGGACGACGTGGGGGGCAGGCCGTTCCCGAACGGCTGGGAGCCCGACGACGACCGCGGGGGCGCGGACGAGAACTTCGCCTCCGTGGTGTTCGACGAGGACTTCGTACAGGCCGCCGCGTTCCATGAACCGACCGCTGTCGAGCGGCTCTCCGCCGCCGCGGAGGCGCGCGCCGACGCGGAGGCCTTCCGGGCCCGCTCCGGCGGCGGACCGCTGGACGACGAGCTGTACGACGACGGCTACGGGCCGGGCGCCGGTTACGGCCGGGGCGGCGCCTACGACGACCGTCCCGGCGTGGACGGCGACGACTACTACGACAGCGGCCCCTACGGGCGCCACGGCGGTGCTCTGCGTCCCTACCGGGGAGCGGCCCGCTGGCACCGGCCGGTGGCCTGGCTGCTCGCGCTGGTGATGGGCATCGGCATGGTGGCGCTGGCCTTCAGCGCCGTCTACCGCAGCACCTCGGGCGACCGGCAGGACCAGGTCCCGCCACCGGCCACCACCGGGGTGGACAGCGCCCCGGCGCCCTCAGCGGTCCCCTCGGTGGTTCCGTCCATGATCCCGTCGGCCCCGGGCGGCTACCTCCGCCCGGTGGTCTCCCTGGCCCCGCGCACGCCCTGACGCACCGCTGTCGCACCCCCTGACGCACCGCTGTCGCACCCCCTGACGCGCCTTTGCGCAGCCCGGCCCGTCCCGCCTGCCCGGGTGTCCCCGCGGCGGTTCTCCGCCCGCCTCCGCGTTTACGTTCGCCGGAATCGACCTACTCTCAAGGTATGACCCCTCACCTGCTCGAAAAGGGGGCTCCTCACCTGCCCGCGCATGCTCCCGCATCACGGACAGGACCCGCCCAGGCCGTCCGGCCGGGGCGGGGGCGCACCGCACCGGCCTCCGGTCGGTGACGTGGGAGTCGGGAGACGGCATGGCAGACCACGGAGATCCCCCCGAAGGCCCGGCGGAGAACAGCGCGAGCGGCGGCGAGGACGAGTACCGGTCGCTCGTCTTCGACGAGTCCTTCGTCCGGGCCGCCCGGCTCCAGGAGTTCTCCGCGCAGGAGCGGATGGGGGAGCACGCCCGTGCCGTGCGGAGCCTGCCCGGCCGGGCCGTGCGCACCGGCTCCCGGGCGGCGCTCGCCCTGGTCATCCTGATAGCCCTGGCCTTCGGCACCGCCGTCTTCATGGGCTTCCGCCACCCCTACCAGGCTCCCCTCGGCAGACGGGCGGAGCCGCTGCGGATGATCTTCGTCCCGTTGGCACCGCGCGGCGCCGTGCCCCCGGGCACACCGGCCGCCCTGTTCGAGAGCAGCCCCGCAGCCGACCACCCGAAGGGCGCCCAGGGCATCAGTCCGCCGGTGGCACGGCGGACGGACAACTTCTCGGAGAGCCAGGTGGTCGCCGCCCTGGCCACCGTCAAGAACTACCTGGTCGCCTCCTCGCTCGACCCGGACGTCCTCGGCGGGAACACGGTCCGGCCGGTGGAATCACTGCTCGACCCGGACCAGATGGCCCAGTTCGAGCGGAGCATGACCGAGCCGTACGACGACGGGCAGCACGCCGCGACGGGCTGGCTCGTGCGGTTCGACCCCGCCGAGGTCACCCCCGACCCCGAGGTCCGCGTCCGGGGCACGCTGCGGTACGCCGAGGTGGGGACGGACGCACTGGAGGTGGCGTCCGACCACACCTTCACCTACGCGCTCCGCCCGACCGTGTCGGGGCCCCAGCAGACCGCCGGCGCGTCGCTGTTCACCGTGCGGCGGGAGCTGCGCTTCCGGCTCGACCGGGAGGACCTGCGGCTGGGCCGGCTGGAGGTGCGGACCAGCTACGTCCAGGCCGGACCGCAGTCCTGCGCGGCCGACACCAGCGGTGCGCTGCGGCCGCTGCTGGCCGGCCGGCGAGCGGTCTCCCGGGGCCCGGCGGGCACCGACCCGTACGACACGGGCCGGCCCGCCGCGGGGCTGTGCGGGACGCTGGAGGTCAGCTCCCCGCAGAGCCGGGCTCCTGGGGCCCCTGCTCAGGGTCCTCGGGGCTCGTCGACTCCTGCGAGCCGTCCGTAGCCCCGCCCTTGCCGGTGCCGCCCCCACCGCCTCCCTGGCCGGTGAACTTGTCACGCAGCTTGCCGCCCAGATCGCCGGCGCCGCCCGCTATGTCGCCGACCAGCTTCATCAGCGGATCCTTGCTGCCGCGCACCGAATCGGCGTAGTGCGAGGCGGACTCCTTGAAGGCGTCCGTGACCGAGGTGTCCTTGTCCTCGTCCCGGCGCGGGTAGTGCCCGTCCATGATCCGCTGGTGGTCGCGGGTCTCCGACCACTTCTTCAGCTCGGCCGCCCGGACCGTGGTGAACGGGTGCGACCGGGGCAGCACATTGAGGATCTTGAGCACGGAATCGCGCAGGTCGCCGCCCTTCTCGTACTCGTCGGCCTGGGCGAGGAACGCGTCCACGTTCATCTCGTGGAGGTGGTTGCCTCCGGCGATCTTCATGAGCCCGCGCATCGAGGCCCGCAGATCCTGGCCGACCAGCAGCCCGGCCCGGTCGGCGGACAGCTCCGACTTGCGGAACCACTCGCGCAGCGCCGTCACGATCGCCATGATCGCGACGTTGCCGAGCGGGATCCAGGCGACCTTCAGGGCGAGGTTGGTGAGGAAGAGCAGGATCGTGCGGTACACGGCGTGACCGGAGAGGGCGTGCCCCACCTCGTGGCCGACGACCGCCCGCATCTCCTCCTCGTCGAGGAGCTCCACCAGACCCGTCGTCACCACGATGATCGGCTCGTCGAGGCCGATGCACATGGCGTTGGGCTGGGGGTCCTGGTTCACGTACATCGGCGGGACCTTCTCCAGGTCCAGGATGTAACACGCGTCCCGAAGCATGCTGTTGAGATGGGTGAACTGGGCGTCGCTCACCCGGACGGAGTCCGACAGGAAGAGCAGTCGGAGACTGCGCTCGGGCAGCAGCCCGCTCAGAGCCTTGAAGACGGTGTCGAAACCGGTCAGCTTGCGCAGGGCGACCAGGGCCGAACGGTCCGCCGGGTGCTCGTACGCCCGGGACGAGATTCCCGGGAAACGCCTGCGCTGCCTGCTCGGCACGTTCTCGTGACTCTCGTGACTGCTTTCGGTCATGAATAGGCCCCCTGTTCGTACGAGACGTTGCTCGCCCCCTGACAAATCCCAGCCTAGGTGCTGGCGCTACGGTGTGCGGGGGGCTGTGGATAACTGAGGAGACGCCCGACATGCCGCATACCGTTGCTCTGCTCGCCGCCGCATCCGAAGAGCAGGGACCGGGCAACACACTCCGCATCGTGCTGCTCGTCTCGCTGGTCGGAGCAGCGCTGCTGGCCTGGTTCCTGCTGCGCGGATACCGCAACGACGACAACAAAGACAACAACGACTGAGTCGGCGTGAGCGTGCCCAGGCCTGCCGCATACGATGTCCGCGACGTCTTCCCTCCGACTCCCGATCGATAGGTCCTGCAGAAGATGAGCCTCACGAGCACCGCACATCAGCTGGTCACCGTCGCCGCCGAGGGCGCCGAGCACGGCGGCAATCACGAAAGCCTCAGCCCGTACCTCACCGGTGGCGGCGCGTTTGTCGCGCTTCTCCTCCTTCTGTGGATCACCACGCGCTTCAACCGCGACCGCTGAGGCCGAGGCGTACAGCTGTGCCAGTAGGCTCTGCACGCATGGGAGAGCAGGAAGTGCCTACCGGCCCCGGAAAGCGCCGAATCGGCGTGATGGGCGGGACGTTTGACCCGATTCATCATGGACACCTGGTGGCGGCCAGTGAAGTGGCCGCCCAGTTCCACCTCGACGAGGTGGTCTTCGTCCCGACCGGGCAGCCGTGGCAGAAGAGCCACAAGCAGGTGTCCGCGGCCGAGGACCGGTATCTGATGACGGTCATCGCGACGGCATCGAACCCGCAGTTCTCGGTCAGCCGCAGCGATATCGACCGCAAGGGCCCCACATACACGATCGACACCCTGCGGGACCTGCGGGCGGTCCACGGGGACGCGGACCTTTTCTTCATCACCGGCGCCGACGCGCTGTCCCAGATCCTCACCTGGCGGGACGCCGACGAGCTGTTCTCGTTGTCCCACTTCATCGGCGTGACACGGCCGGGGCATGTGCTCACGGACGACGGTCTGCCGGAGGGCGGCGTCTCCCTCGTGGAGGTTCCCGCGCTGGCCATCTCCTCCACAGACTGCCGTGGGAGGGTCGCCGCGGGCGATCCGGTCTGGTACCTGGTGCCGGACGGCGTGGTCCGCTACATCGACAAGCGGCAGCTTTACCGCGGCGAGTGAGCCACGGAGAGGGGCACCGGTGAACGACCGACAGAACCCGTACGACCCGTACTACCAGCAGCCGCAGATCGTCGGCTACGACGAGTACGGGCAGCCGGTGTATCAGCAGCCCGTACAGCAGCAGCCCGACCAGCAGCAGTACGACCCGTACGGCCAGCAGCAACAGCAGGCTCAACAGCCCCCGCAGGCGCCCCGGACGGATCAGGGCTACGGCTACGACCCGTATGCCCAGCAGCAACAGCAACAGCAGGCTCAGCAGCCGGGCCCGCCGCAGCAGCAGTACGACCCGTACGCCGCCCAGCAGTCCCACCCCCAGCAGGGGTACGGGTACGACGGCTACGGCTATGACACCGGGCAGCAGCCGGCCGCGGTCGACACCACCCAGTGGAGCGTCCCGCAGCAGAGCGCGCCGCCCGCCCCCGCCGCCACTCCTGTCCCACCGCCCCGGGAACCCGACCCGGCACCGGACCCGGAGCCGGAGGCGGCCGTTCCGGGGCAGCGCCGCGGCGACCGCGACTACCGCACCGAGCAGTTCTCCTTCATCGAGGAGCCCGACGAGGACTCCGAAGACGTCATCGACTGGCTCAAGTTCACCGAGAGCCGCAGCGAGCGCCGGGAGGAAGCGCGGCGGCGCGGCCACAACCGGATGGTCGCGCTGATAGTCGTGGTGGCCCTCGTCGTGATCGGCGGCGTCGGCTACCTGTGGGCTGAGGACAAGCTGCCCGGTTTCTCCGGATCGGAGAAGGAGGACACGGCGACGACCGGCCCGCAGCGGCGCGACGTCATCGTGGTCCATCTCCACAACACCAAGGGCGGCGGCACGTCCACGGCGCTGCTCGTCGACAACGTCACCACCAAACAGGGAGCCACGGTCCTGCTCCCCAACTCCCTCGCCCTCTCCGACGAGGACGGCAACACGAGCACGCTCGGCAAGTCGGTCGAGGACGACGGCACCACCGGCACCCGTGAGTCCATCGACACGCTGCTCGGCACCGAGATCAGCGGCACCTGGCGGCTCGACACCCCGTATCTGGAGAACCTCGTCGACCTGGTCGGGAACATCGACGTCGACACCGACACCGATGTACCCGACGCCAAGAAGGGGGCCTCGCCCCTGGTGAAGAAGGGCAAGGCGCAGACGCTCAGCGGCCCGATGGCCGTCGCGTACGCCACCTACCGGGGCCCCGACGAGGCAGAGGCCAAGCAGCTGATGCGGTTCGGGCAGGTCATGCGCGGAGTGCTGCGGAAGATCTCGGACGATCCGAAGGCCGCCACCGTCACCGTGCAGACACTGGCCCAGATCCTCGACCCCTCACTTCCCGAGAAGGACCTCGGCGCCTCCCTGGCCAAGCTCGCGGAGCACGCCAAGGTCGGCGACTACAAGACGGCGCTGCTGCCGGTCCAGGAGGACGGCGGCCTCACCGACTCGGCCACGGACAGCGTGGTCAAGGACATCCTGGGCGGCACGGTCAAGGCGCCGTCGGCGGACGCGGCGGTCCGGGTCGCGATCAAGAACGCGACCGGCAGCGACCGCGGCACGGAGTCCGCCCGGATCAAGCTGGTCAACGGTGGCTACGTCTTCGTCAACGGCGGAAAGTCCGGCGCCGAGGCCTCCTCCGAGGTCGTCTACAAGGACGCCGCGGCCAAGGAGAAGGCGGCCCAGGTCGCCAAGACCCTCGATCTGCCGGCGAGCGCGGTGAAGCAGGGCAAGCCGACCGGGAACGCGGACGTGTCCGTGGTCCTCGGACAGGACTACAAGGTCGACTAGCCGACCTGGTCCCAGCCCGGCCGGGCGCCTTCGGCACCGGTCCCGGAACCGCCACGCGGTGGTTCCGGGACCGCCGCCACGGCGCCCGGATGATCTCCGGAAAAATGGCTGCGTGGGCTGTCGGCGGTCCGTGAGACCCTAGAGGTTGATCTGCCCGCCGACGAAAGCCTGCTTGTGACCGCCACGGACCGCTCCATCGAGCTCATCAACGCCGCCGCTCAGGCGGCCGCCGACCGGCTCGCGCACGACATCATTGCGTACGACGTCAGCGATGTGCTGTCGATCACGGACGCCTTCCTGCTGGCCTCGGCCCCCAACGACCGCCAGGTCAAGTCGATCGTCGACGAGATCGAGGAGCAGCTCCAGAAGAAGCTGGGCGCCAAGCCGGTCCGCCGCGAGGGTGACCGCGACGCCCGCTGGATCCTCCTCGACTACGTCGACATCGTCATCCACGTCCAGCACAGCGAGGAGCGCGTCTTCTACGCGCTGGAGCGCCTCTGGAAGGACTGCCCCGAGATCGCTCTGCCCGAGGACGCCGTGAAGACCCGCGGCAAGGCCGAGGAGCACGCACAGCTCACCGGCGGCACGGAAGGTGACCAGAGCTGAACGGCAGCGGAAGCGGCAGGGGCCGCAGGATCGTCCTCTGGCGGCACGGCCAGACGGCGTGGAACCTGGAGCGCAAGTTCCAGGGCTCCACGGACATCGAGCTGACCGAGACGGGCGTCGGGCAGGCCCGTCGGGCCGCCCGGCTGCTCGCCTCGCTGAAGCCGGACGCGATCGTCGCCTCCGATCTGCGCAGGGCGGCGGCCACGGCTGCCGAGCTCGCCGCGATCACCGGCCTCGGTATCGCGCACGACCCCGGTCTGCGTGAGACCTACGCGGGCGCGTGGCAGGGCCTCACCCACGAGGAGATCGTGGGGCGGTTCGGCGAGCAGTACGCGGCCTGGAAGCGCGGTGAGCCGGTGCGGCGCGGCGGCGGTGAGCTGGAGACCGAGGTCGCCGACCGGGCCGCTCCCGTGGTGCTCGCGCACGCCGACAAACTGCCGGACGACGGCACGCTCGTCGTCGTCAGCCACGGTGGCACCATCCGGACCACCATCGGCCGGCTGCTGGGCCTGGAGTCGCACCACTGGGAAGGGCTCGGCGGGCTGACCAACTGCTGTTGGTCGGTGCTGGGCGAGGGCGCGCGCGGCTGGCGTCTGCTGGAGCACAACGCGGGCACGCTGCCCGAGCCGGTGCTCGGCGACGACGACTGACCGGGCGCCCACGCGGCGCCCGGACGCCTCCTTCGGGCGGCATCGGCCGGATTTCACTTTCCGGCTGGTCACAGGCTAAAGTTCTTCTTGTTCGCAGCGCGGAAACGCAGGGAAACACAGCGGACAGCGGGGCTATAGCTCAGTTGGTAGAGCGCCTGCATGGCATGCAGGAGGTCAGGAGTTCAATTCTCCTTAGCTCCACAATCAAGATCCCGTCCCCGTCAGGGGGCGGGATCTTCTTGTTGGCGGCCACGCAACATCGTCATCTGCCGTTCGCTCTCCCGGTCGGCCGGGGTGTAGGCGACGATCCGGCACTCCGGCAGCCCGTTGACGGAGAGCGACACCGACGTCATCCGTATCTCGGCGGACGCCGCGTGGTGCCGGAAGGTCTTCACCCGGGGGCCGGGCGGGGCGACGTCCCCGCTGCGCCACAGCTCCGCGAAGTACGGGCTCGCCGCCGAGAGGTCCGCGACGAACGTCTCCCAGGCGGGCTCGCCCGTATGGCGTCCGTAGCCGCTCCGCAGGGTCGCCACCATGAGCGGCAGTTCCTGGGTGCGGTGGACGATCGGGCAGTCCTTCGCGGGCACGGTGAACAGCGCCCACAGCACGTTGCGGATCCCGGTGTCCATCATTTCGGGTACGCCGAAGAGATCCCGGTAGGCGGGGTTGGTGGCCAGCACGTCGTACCGCGTGTTGTAGACGACCGCCGGGTGCGGGTCGAGCGCGTCGATGATGCCCTGGACCTCCTGGCCGACCTCTATCGTGTCGCCCTGCCTGCCCGGTATGCACGCGACCTCCGCCAGGTGGTAGAGGTGCTCGCGCTCCGGCGCGTCGAGCCGGAGGGTGCGCGCCACCGCGTCCAGGACCTGCGCGGAGGCGTTGATCGGGCGGCCCTGCTCCAGCCAGGTGTACCAGGTGACGCCGACGCCGGAGAGCTGGGCGACCTCCTCGCGGCGCAGGCCCGGGGTGCGGCGCCGGAAACCCGGGGCCATGCCCACGTCGGCCGGGGTCACCCTGGCCCGGCGGCTGCGCAGGAATTCGGCGAGCTCGGGCCGCCGGCCGTGTCGTTCCTGTACTGCCCAATGTTGTGCCGTCACCGTCGTCACACCCCCGTCGTCGGTGTTCCTGCCCATCGTCGGTGTTCCCGCCGGGTGTTGCCAGGTGCTGCCAGTACCAGCATCAGCGGGCTCTCGTTACCCGTATGCGACTGGGACCAGCCTTGAGGGCATGACCACGACCGCGACCACGGACACGACCTCCGAGACAACTCCACGTTCCCTGCCCAGTAAAGACCCCGCCACTGACAGCCGCCCAGGGCGACTGCTCGCCCTGGTGCTGGCGGCCCAGTTCATGGCGCTGCTCGACATCTTCATCGTCAACGTCGCCGCCCCGACGATCCGCACCGAACTCGGCGCTTCAGGGGCCGGGTTGCAGCTCGTGGTGGCCGGGTACACCATCTCCTACGCCGTCCTGCTCATCACCGGTGCCCGGCTCGGCAGCCTCTTCGGGCACGGCCGCGCCCACCTGGCGGGGCTCGCCGTGTTCACCGCCGCCTCGCTCGCCTGCGGACTCGCCGCCGGGACGGGCCAGTTGATCACCTTCAGGGTGATCCAGGGGGTCGGCGCGGCGGTGATGATCCCGCAGGTGCTCAGCCTGATCCAGCAGCACTTCGGCGGCGAGGCCCGGGTGCGCGCGCTGGGCGCCTACGCGGCGGTGCTGGCCACCGGAGCCGCCGCCGGACAGGTGGTGGGCGGACTGCTGGTCAGCGCCGATCTGTTCGGCCTGGGCTGGCGGCCGGTCTTCCTGGTCAATGTGCCGATCGGGCTGGCTCTGCTGGTGCTCGGCGTCCGGGTGCTGCCGGTCGAGCCGCGTGCCGGGCGGGCCCGGCGTGCGGCTCGGGCCCGTGGACTCGACCTGGCGGGGCTGCTGATGCTCGCCTCCGCCGTCGTGCTGTTGACCGTCCCGCTGGTGCTCGGGCAGGAGCTCGGCTGGCCCGCCTGGACCTGGAGCTGCCTGCTCGCCTCCACGGTGTTCTTCGCCGGGTTCGCGGCGTACGAGACGCGGCTGGCCGCACGCGGCGGCGCCCCGCTCATCGCACCCAAGGTGCTCCGTATCCCCGGCATCGCGCGGGCGGCGCTGCGCGTCCTGTTGGTGATGGGCGTCAACGCGGGCTTCCTCTTTGTGATGACGCTGCACGTCCAGGGGGGTCTGGGGTATTCGGCGCTGCGCAGCGGACTGATGTTCGTGCCGACGGCGGTGACCTTCGGTGCGGTCGGACTGACCTGGAGGCGCTGGCCGGCCCGGCTCCAGGGGGTCCTGGCCCCGGCCGGATTCGTGCTCGTGGCCGTCGCTTCGGTGCTGCTCGGCGTCTTGCTACGCGACGGCGGCGACGGTGGTGCGGGGCTGTATGCGGCCTTCGTCGTCTTCGGCGCGGGCCTGGCGCTGGGCTTCAGTCCCACTCTTACGGGTGCCCTGGCGAACGTACGGCCGGAGGACGCCGCCGATGCGAGCGGCGTGCTCGTCACCGTCACCCAGCTCGGCCAGCTGATCGGAGTCGCGGGGTTCGGCACGCTCTACCTCAACCGCCTTCATACGCCGGGGGCGAGGGGTTCGGGAGAGGCGCTGTGGGTATGTGCTCTCGCACTGTCGGCGGCCGCCGTCGCGGGTGTGCTCGCTGGTCTCGTACGGCGTCGGCGGGCGACGGGTTCCCGGCAGGGCTGACCCCCTTGCGGGGTCATGGCAGAATCGGACCGCCGGAGGGGGCGACGGACCGAACGGGAGGGAGTGCGCGATGTCTGCGAGTCGCCACGAGGTCCCGGACCTGCCCCCTGTTCCCGAGGCCCGCGTACGCGCCGGCCGTCCCGCCGGCGGTTCGCCCCCCACGGTCCGGAGCTGACCCATGGGTGCCCACAGGCGGAAGTGCGACTGGTGCGGCAGCGGTACGCCCATCGTCAGGGACATGGATCCGGTCAACCCGGACTACCAGTACTGGTGCGAGGAGTGCGCGCGGGCACTGGTCATAAAGGGCGACCCCATCGAGACCTACCGGGAGCTGGAGGGCGAGCCGATCTACGGCCGTCTGCTGGAGGAGCACTGCACGCTCAAGCGCTTCTACTCCTTCGCCACCGCCTGACCGGGCCCCGCCGACGAGCCGGAACCGGGCGGACCGGAATCGATTTGGTGGACGGCCGGGGTGACCGGTAATGTTCTCGATGTCGCCAGGGGAGACTGGGCGGCGCGGCACGGGGCTATAGCTCAGTTGGTAGAGCGCCTGCATGGCATGCAGGAGGTCAGGAGTTCAATTCTCCTTAGCTCCACAGTGAAGATCGAGCAGCGGGCCGTCCGATTCGGAAGATTCGGATGGCCCGCTGTTCGTATGTGCTGGGTCACGCCGGGGAGTGGGCCCCGGCCCACCGCGGCCGGGCCATTGCGGTACCCTGACGCCATGCGTGCCGTACGCCTTCTGCTTAGCGAGCCGCGCTGATCACTCCCGACCGGTGAGAATGCCTGGTCGGCATCGGCGCGGCGTCCCCTCCTGTGCGAGGGGATTTTTCGTTTCCGTAGACGCGTGTCCGTAGACGTGGGCGCCGGCAGATGACGATCGATGGAGCTTTGAGGATCATGAGCGAGACGAATTCCGCAGCCGACGCTGCTGCGCCGCACCGCTACACGGCAGCGATGGCCGCCGACATCGAGGCACGCTGGCAGGACTTCTGGGACGCCGAGGGCACGTACGAGGCACCCAACCCGTCCGGCGACCTGGCGGACAATCCGGAGCTGGCCGCCAAGCCGAAGAAATTCATCATGGACATGTTCCCGTACCCCTCGGGTGCGGGCCTGCACGTGGGCCACCCGCTGGGCTACATCGCCACCGATGTCTTCGCCCGCCACCAGCGGATGACCGGCCACAACGTCCTGCACACCCTGGGCTTCGACGCCTTCGGCCTGCCCGCGGAGCAGTACGCCGTACAGACCGGCACGCACCCGCGGCTGTCCACCGAATCCAATATCGAGAACATGACGGCGCAGCTGCGCCGGCTGGGCCTGGGCCACGACAAGCGCCGCTCGTTCGCCACGATCGAGTCCGAGTACTACAAGTGGACCCAGTGGATCTTCCTGCAGATCTTCAACTCCTGGTACGACGCGGAGGCCGACCGCGCCCGGCCGATCGCCGAGCTGGTCGCCCAGTTCGAGAGCGGTGAGCGCCCCACCCCGGACGGCCGCGACTGGAGCGCGCTGAGCGCGGCCGAGCGTGCCGACGTGCTGAGCGGCCACCGCCTGGCCTACGCCTCCGACGCGCCCGTCAACTGGTCCCCTGGCCTGGGCACCGTGCTGGCCAACGAGGAGGTCACCGCCGACGGCCGCTCCGAGCGCGGCAACTTCCCCGTCTTCAAGGCCAAGCTGCGCCAGTGGAACATGCGCATCACCGCCTACGCCGACCGGCTGCTGAACGACCTGGACGGGCTGGACTGGCCCGAGGCCATCAAGCTGCAGCAGCGCAACTGGATCGGCCGCTCCGAGGGTGCGCGCGTCGACTTCCCGGTCGACGGCGCAGGCAGCATCACCGTCTTCACCACCCGCCAGGACACCCTGTTCGGTGCCACCTACATGGTGCTGGCGCCCGAGCACGAGCTGGTCGAGCGGATCATTCCGGCCGCCTGGCCCGAGGGCACCCACCCGGTCTGGACCGGCGGGCACGCCTCCCCGGCCGAGGCCGTCACCGCGTACCGCAAGCAGGCCGCCGCCAAGTCCGACGTGGAGCGGCAGGCCGAGGCCAAGGACAAGACCGGCGTCTTCACCGGCGCTTACGCGACCAACCCGGTCAGCGGGCAGCAGGTCCCCGTCTTCATCGCCGACTACGTGCTGATGGGCTACGGCACCGGCGCGATCATGGCCGTACCGGCGCACGACGCGCGCGACTTCGCCTTCGCGCGCGCCTTCGAGCTGCCGATGCGCTGCGTCGTCGAGCCCTCGGACGACCGAGGCACGGACGCCTCCACGTGGGAGGACGCCTTCGGCTCGTACGACGCGAAGCTGGTCAACTCCGCGAACGACGAGATCTCGCTCGACGGACTGGGCGTCGTCGATGCCAAGATCCGGATCACCGAGTGGCTGGAGGAGCACGGCGTCGGTGAGGGCACCGTCAACTTCCGGCTGCGCGACTGGCTGTTCAGCCGCCAGCGTTACTGGGGCGAGCCCTTCCCGATCGTGTACGACGAGGACGGCATCGCCCATCCGCTGCCCGAGTCGATGCTGCCCCTGGAGCTGCCGGAGGTCGACGACTACTCGCCGCGCACCTTCGACCCGGACGACGCAGACACCCAGCCCGAGACCCCGCTGTCCCGCAACGCCGACTGGGTCAACGTCACGCTGGACCTGGGCGACGGCGCCGGACCGAAGAAGTACCGCCGCGAGACCAACACCATGCCCAACTGGGCCGGTTCCTGCTGGTACGAGCTGCGCTACCTGGACCCGAACAACAGCGACAAGCTGGTCGACCCGGCGATCGAGCAGTACTGGATGGGCCCGCGCGAGGGGCAGCCGACCGGCGGTGTCGACCTGTACGTGGGCGGCGCGGAGCACGCCGTACTGCACCTGCTGTACGCGCGCTTCTGGTCCAAGGTGCTGCACGACCTGGGACACATCTCCTCCGCCGAGCCGTTCCACAAGCTGTACAACCAGGGCATGATCCAGGCGTTCGTCTACCGGGACAGCCGCGGCATCGCGGTCCCGGCGGCCGAGGTCGAGGAGCGCGACGGGGCGTACTACTACCAGGGCGAGAAGGTCTCCCGCGTTCTGGGCAAGATGGGCAAGTCCCTGAAGAACGCCGTGACGCCCGACGAGATCTGCGGCGAGTACGGCGCGGACACCCTGCGCCTGTACGAGATGGCCATGGGCCCGCTGGACGTCTCGCGCCCCTGGGACACGCGTGCGGTCGTCGGCCAGTACCGGCTGCTGCAGCGGCTGTGGCGCAACATCGTGGACGAGGAGAGCGGTGAGGTCACCGTCGTCGACGGCGAGCCCGGCGAGGACACGCTGCGCGCCTTGCACAAGGCGATCGACGGTGTCGGCGGGGACATGGCCGGGATGCGCTTCAACACGGCCATCGCCAAGGTCACCGAGCTGAACAACCACCTGACCAAGGCGGGCGGCCCGCTGCCGCGCTCCGTCGCGGAGCCGCTGGTGCTGCTGGTGGCGCCGCTGGCACCGCACATCGCCGAGGAGCTGTGGCGCAGGCTGGGCCACACCGACTCGGTCGTGCACCAGGACTTCCCGGTGGCCGACCCGGCGTACGTCATCGACGAGACCGTCACCTGCGTGGTGCAGATCAAGGGCAAGGTCAAGGCGCGCCTGGAGATCTCCCCGTCGATCACGGACGCGGAGCTGGAGACCCTGGCACTGGCCGACCCGGCCGTCGTCGCCGCGCTGGGCGGGGCGGGCATCCGCAAGGTGATCGTCCGGGCGCCGAAGCTGGTGAACATCGTTCCCGCGTAGCCGCCGGCCGTCCTTGTGACGGTGTGAGGGCTTTCCCCTACGGGCAGGTTGGGGGTTCCGATGGAACCCTCCGCCTGCCCGTTCCGTTTACGGTGGAGGGGCCGGTGCACACGTGTCGGCAGCCGTCACACCATCCGAGGGGCGCTCATGGAAGCCGTGATCCTGATCCTGGGGCTGCTCGTCGTCGCGTTCGTGGCCCTGGGCATCTATGTGAGCGTCAAGATCATCCGGGCGGCCAGCCGCGGGGTGGACCGCACGATCACGCAGGCACGCCGCGCCGTGGAGGACACCACGCTGCGGGCGAAGAGCTACGGACAGGTGGGCGTCGTCGGAGAGCTGGCACAACTGCGTCTCTCGCTGCGCACCTCGATGCGGGCCACCCAGGAGGCCCTCCAGACGGGCGTGACCGAGGACGCCTCGCTGTCCGAGTCGCTGGGTCTCTTCCAGCGGCTGAGTGTGCACGGCCGTGAGCTGGACGACGAGCTGAAGAGGCTGGAGCGGGAGCCCGACAAGAAGACGGTGGCCTCGTTGCTGCCCGGCCTCAAGAAGCGCACCGGTGAGATCACGCGCTCCGCGGACTCGCTGCGCTGGGCCGCGCGCGACCGGGCCCGCCAGTTCGCCGACGACGACCTGGCCACGCTGAACGAGCAGATCGACGTGGAGGCCGGTGCGCTGCGGCACTGGACGACGGAGGAGCCGGTTCCGGGAGGGCAGGAGCGGGCCGGAGCCCCTGGGAACGCCCATGGGCAGGGCAACGGGCGGCCGGGAGACGCTGGGATCGCGGAGGCCATCACGGCTGCGGACCCGAGACAGCAGACCACGTATCCGTGGCAGAAGACGGCGCGGCCCGAGACCACGAACTGAAGCAACGGACGTCCCGTGCGGCGGCACCCGGGCGCGGTGCCGGGGACACCGGGCTGACCGGCGCGCCGAACGGTACCGGGCATGGCAGGATGCGGCTCGAAGCGACCGGAACTGATCATTCGGGCAGGGTCGGACTGCCGAGCCACCACGCCGGAAGGTAACCTCCCGCTCATGTCCCGCCATGTCGCGATCGTCACCGATTCAACGGCCTACCTGCCGCCCGAGGCGATGGAACGGCATGGCATCACCGCGGTGCCGCTGACCGTCGTCCTCGGTGACCAGGCGCTCCAGGAGGGCACCGAGATCTCGGCCCGCTCCCTCGCGCTGGCACTCCAGAAGCGCCGCCCGGTGACGACGTCCCGGCCCAGCCCCGAGGTGTTCGCCGCCACCTACCGTGCGGCAGCCGAGGCCGGTGCGAGCGGCGTCGTCTCGCTGCACCTGTCCGGGGAGTTCTCCGGCACGTACGACGCCGCCGTGCTCGCGGCGAAGGACGCGCCGGTTCCGGTGCGGGTGGTGGACACCGGGATGGTGGCCATGGCCCTCGGCTTCTGTGCCCTGGCGGCGGCGGAGGCCGCGGACGGGGGCGGCACCCTGGACGATGCGGTGGCGGCCGCCGAGAAGCGTGCGGCGGGCACGTCCGCGTACTTCTACGTCGACACCCTGGACTATCTGCGCCGCGGTGGCAGGATCGGTGCCGCACAGGCACTGCTCGGCTCGGCCCTCGCCGTGAAGCCGCTGCTCCAGTTGGACGGCGGACGCATCGAACTGCTGGAGAAGGTGCGAACGGCCTCGAAGGCCATCGCCCGGCTGGAGGAGATCCTCGCCGAGCGGGCGGGCAGTGGGCGGGTGGACATCGCGGTGCATCACCTGGCGGCGCCGGAACGGGCCGAGCGGCTGGCCGAGCGGCTGGCCGAGCGCGTTCCCGGGCTGGTCGATCTCCACGTCAGCGAGGTGGGCGCGGTGATCGGCGCGCACACCGGCCCGGGGCTGCTGGGAGCTGTGATCTCGCCGCGCTGATGTCACCGCCCGGAGTGGTGGAGTTATCCACAACGGGAGAGTTTTCCACCGTAATTGGGTGGACTCTGCGGGTTCCGGCGGAAGTGCCTAACGTCGTGAGGCATGGCTTCCCGATCACATCGTGCAAACAGCGGACCCGGCGGCGGACTCCGCCGTACCGGCTCCTTCGGCAGGACTGGCTCCTTCGGCAGGACTGGCCCCTTCGGCAGGACTGGCCCCTTCGGCAGGGCCGGCGGACCTGGCAGCGGGCCCGGCCGCGCTCCCGGCTCGGACGGGCGTGCGGCCCGGAGCGGGGCGGGCTACGGGCCCGGCCGGCGGCGCACACCGGACCGCGCCGCCGCCGCTGTGGCCTCGCGCTCCCGTGCGGACGCGCTCATGGCGGGCGGGTACGAGCGGCGAGTGGCCCGGCATGCGGCGGGCGCGGACCCGGGGCCGGGTCCTGGGCCGGGTCCGGGCGCGGCGGTGGATGCGGTGGGCGTGGCGTACACGGCTTCCGCAGTGGACGTGGCTTCCGTGGCTTCCGCTGCGGAAGCGGAAGTGGGGGAAGCGGCGACCCGGGAGCCGCCGGCCGGGCCGGCGCCCAGGGCGGAACGGGAGGGGTGGTGGGCGCGGTCGGTTCCCGCGCTGCGGGACCGGCTGCCGATGTGGGTGCAGCTCAGATGCGGTCTGGAGCCAAAGGCCCTTGCCGCGCTCGCCGTTGTCCTGGTGGCGGCGGCCGTCTTCGCCGGGACGCATTTCTGGTCCGCGCGCCCCGAAGGCGTACGTGCCCCGGATTCCGTCAGCGAGGCCGGGCACACCGCTGTGCCGCGCGCCGAGGTGGACCCGGCGTCCGGCGGGGCGGGCGCGCCCGAGCCGTCCCCCGGGCCACCACCCGCCGCCGGGGGGACCGGGGGCACCGGCGGGCGGATCGTGGTGGATGTGAGCGGGAAGGTGCGGCGGCCCGGGATTCACCGGCTGCCGTCCGGCGCCCGGGTCGCCGACGCGCTTGAGGCGGCGGGTGGGGTCCGGCCCGGCGTGGATCTCGACGGCCTCAACCGGGCCCGGGTGCTCGTGGACGGGGAACAGATCCTGGTGGGCGCACCGCCCGGCACGGGTGCTGCGGGTGGTGTGGGTGGCGGCGGTGCGGGTCCGACGGCCACGGGGCCCGCCACCGGACCGGTGAGCCTCAGTGGCGCGACCACCGATCAGCTCGAAACCCTGCCCGGAGTGGGGCCCGTCCTCGCCCAGCACATCGTCGACTACCGCACCCAGCACGGCGGTTTCCGGTCCGTCGACGAACTCCACGAGGTCACGGGGATCGGTGACCGCAGGTTCGCCGACCTCCAGCCCCTGGTGCGGCCATGAGCGCCGTGGACGTCCACACGGCGTCGGGCCGGCGGCTCGGGGACGCCGATCCCAGGCAGGAGGGCCCGGCCGATCTGCGACTGGTCGCTCCGGCGCTGGCGGTCTGGGCCTCGGCCGCGCTGACGGTGGGAGCTCCGGGCCGGTGGGCGGCGGCAGGGGTGGTGCTCTGCCTCGGAGCGGCGATGGTCCTCCTGGCCGTGGCCGGATCCCGGCGCATGAGCGACAGGCGGTGGCGGCCGCACGCGACGACTGCTGCGGCGGTGCTCCTCTGTGCGGCCGCAGGGGCGGCCTCGGCCGGGTTGCACAGCGCAGACGCGCGACAGGGGCCGGTACCCGCGCTGGCCCGGCAATTCGCGAGGATCGAGGCGGAGATCACCCTCACCTCCGATGCCCGCCAGACCTTCCCCCGGGTACGCGGTGACCACAGCACCCCCGCCGCCCTGCTCCTGGACGCCGAGATCACCCGGCTGCGGACGGGGCCCGGCGGCACGGTGGCCCGGCTGCGCACGCCGGTGCTGGTCATCGTCACACCCGGCGGTGCGGCGGAGCGGTGGCAGCGGCTGCTGCCCTCCACCCGGTTACGGATCAGCGGCCGGCTGGCGCCACCGCTGCACGGCGGGGAGCGGACCGTCGCGGTTCTCCGCCCCGACGGCAAGGGCCCGCCCCGCGTCACCGGCCCGCCCACGCTCGTCCAGCGCACGGCAGGCAGCCTGCGAGCCGGGCTGCGCACCGCCACCGAGGGACTCCGCCCCGATGCGCGGGCGCTCCTGCCCGGACTGGTCGTCGGTGACACCACCCGGGTCACGCCGGAACTGCACGAGGCGTTCAGGGCGACCGACCTCACCCATCTGATGGCTGTCTCGGGTGCCAACCTGGCGATCCTGCTGGTCCTGCTCATCGGACCGCCCGGCGGCGCCCTGCGGGCCGAACGCCGTGGACTGGCACCCTTGCTGGGGATCTCGTTGCGGATGACCGCCCTGCTCGGCGGCGGACTGACGCTCGCGTTCGTCCTCGTCTGCCGGCCCGAACCCAGTGTGCTGCGGGCCGCGGCCTGCGGCCTGATCACGCTGCTCGCCATCGGCACCGGGCGGCGCAGGACCCTGATCCCCGCGCTGGCCGCCGCCGTTCTGCTGCTGGTGCTCTACGACCCCTGGCTGGCGCGCGGTTACGGATTCGTCCTGTCGGTCCTGGCCACCGGCGCGCTCCTGACCATCGCCCCGCGGTGGAGCGGCGCGCTGCAACGGCGCCGGGTGCCGCCCCGGTTGGCAGAGGCGCTGGCTGCCGCGGCGGCGGCGCAGGCGGTGTGCTCGCCCGTCGTGGTGCTGCTCGCCTCCCGGGTGAGTCTGGTCGCGATCCCGTGCAACCTGCTGGCCGAGTTCGCGGTGGCGCCCGCCACGGTGCTCGGGTTCGCCGCGCTGGGACTGGCTCCGGTGGCCATGCCGGTGGCCGAGCTGCTCGCCCGGGTGGCGGGGTGGCCGGCCGGATGGATCGCCTCGGTGGCCCGGACCGGTGCGGCGCTGCCCGGGGCGGAGATCGACTGGCCTGACGGGAGGGCGGGCGCGCTGCTGCTGGCCGTGCTGACGGGGCTGGTGGTGCTGTGCGCCCGGCGCGTCGGACGGCATCCCTGGGTGTGCTGCGCCGCGGCGCTGCTCCTGGTGCTCGCGGTGGTGCGCCCGGTGCCGCTGACCCGGGCGCTGACCGGATGGCCGCCGCCCGGCTGGGCGTTCGCGATGTGCGACGTGGGTCAGGGCGATGCCCTGGTGCTCGCGGCGGGGCCCGGCTCGGGTGTGGTCGTCGACACCGGACCGGATCCCCGGCTCGCGGACCGGTGCCTGCGTGACCTGGGGGTCACCCGCGTCCCGTTGTTGCTGCTGACCCATTTTCACGCGGACCACGTCCGGGGTCTGCCCGGTGTGCTGCGGGGCAGAGCGGTGGGCGCGATCCAGACGACGAGCCTGGACGAACCGCCGGAGCAGGCCGCGTTCGTGACGAGAACGGCAGCGGCGGCCCGGGTCTCCGTGGTGCGCGCCGTTCCCGGTGAGCGCCGCCGGATCGGCGCGCTCGACTGGCAGGTGCTGTGGCCGGTGGGCGGTGCGGCCGGGGGGCCGGCGGGTCAGGCCGGGCCGGCGGGTCAGGCGGGGCCGGGGGGTCGGGTGGCGGGGCCCCTGCCGCAGGGGCCGAACGATGCCAGTGTCGCCCTGTTCGTCCGGGCCGGTGGGCTCACGCTGCTGCTCCCCGGTGACCTCGAACCACCGGCCCAGCAGCGGCTGTTGCGCAGCTACCCGGCTCCCCCTCGGGTGGATGTGCTCAAGGTCGCCCACCACGGCTCGGCGTACCAGGACGCCGCCCTGCTCCGGGCCGTGCGTCCGAGGTTCGCCCTGGTCAGTGTGGGCCGGGACAATCCGTATGGGCATCCGGCCGCCGGTACGGTCGAGACGCTCAGGGCCGGGGGAGCGGTCGTGCTCCGCACCGACAGGGACGGTGCGATCGCGGTGACGGGCGCCGGGCCGGGGCTGCGGGCGGTGGGCCGGTCATGACCCGACCCTCGGTCCAGCCACCTTCTGCCGGGCGCCGGAGCACCGTGCTGGGCTCAGTCCAGCCACCGGCCGTCGGCCATCAGTTCACGGCCGGCCTGCTCGTTCACCTCGCGCCACGCCCTGATCGCGGTCGGAGTGAAGCGCAGGTACACCCAGGCGGGGCTGTTCCGCGGGTCCCAGTCGAACTTGGCGGCGAAGGCGTCGCCCGACTCCGGGGCAAGGTCCGCCCCTTCGACCACCTCGGCCGTCGCCTCGATGAGCACCACGTCGCGGGTGTGGCCCACCGCAATCCGGGCCTGCCCGGCCGGAGTCACGTTGACCGCGGTGGGGTTGGTGCGCCGGGTGGCCATCAGCAGCGTCCCCCGGTCCCACACGAACCACAGTGGCACCAGGGTCGGTACGCCGTCCGACGAGGCGGTGGACACCCACGCGTCCTCGTCCTGCTCCAGGCGATCGAGCGCGTCCTGCTTGCGCTGTTCCCGGCTGCGAGCCGGCTCGTACTCCGTCATGTCCCGCACGCTAACCAGCGCACCCCGCACCGCGCCTCCGCCGCCGGTCCTAGGACCACCGCCTCATGGCGGGCCACCGCGGACCCGGACAGACTGCCGGGATGGACCCGCACCTGCCGCACACCGTCGACTCCTACCTGGCACGCATCGGCGCCACCCGGCCGGCCCGCGCCGACGCGGCGGCACTGCGCGAGCTGCAACTGCGCCACCTCGTCGCCGTGCCCTTCGAGAACCTCTCGATCCATCTCGGCGAGGACATCGTGCTGGAGGAGCAGGCGCTCCTCGACAAGATCGTGGCCGGCCGCCGCGGCGGGTTCTGCTACGAACTCAACGGGGCCTTCGCCGCGCTGCTGCGGGAGCTCGGCTTCGACGTCACGCTGCTCCAGGCCCGGGTCCACGGCAAGGACGGGAAGCCCGGAATTTTGTACGACCACCTGGCGCTCCGCGTGGAGACGGACGACGGCACCGGCCCGTGGCTCGCGGACGTCGGCTTCGGTGACCACGCCGAGCGGCCGCTCGTACTCGACGACCGCACCGAACAGGAGGACCCACGCGGCACCTTCCGGATCAGGCGGGCCGCCGGGGAGGGCGGAGAGCGCTACGGGGACGTCGAGGTGCTGCGTGACGGTGCGCCGCAGTTCCTGCTGGACCTGCGGCCCCGGGTGCTGGCGGACTTCCGGGCCGGTGCCTGGTACCACCGCACCTCACCCGACTCCGGCTTCACCCGGTCCACGGTCTGCTCCCGTTTCACCGCCACCGGCCGGATCACGCTCAGCGGCCGCAAGCTCGTCACGACGGTCGGCGGCGAGCGGCACGAGACCCCGCTGGCGGGCGATGAGGAGGTGCTCGCCGCGTACCGCGAGCACTTCGGACTCGACCTCGACCGGCTGCCCCGCGCCCGCACGGACGGTCCGTCTGCCCCGAATGGGTGACACACACAAACGGAGTGACAAATTCGGACCTTCGGTAACACCTCAACCCAAGAACTGTCGAGATGCTCTGTTTGCCTCGAACACCACAAGGGTGATCGAATGCGTATTCGTCGGCGGGCCGCTGCTCCGACAACGAAGTCCAGCCATCCGGCCCCAAGGTGAAGACGCCCCCGGGGAGTACGTGAAGATGTTCGGCCGTTGGCTCGGAAACAAGGGAGCGACGGGTGCCGTGCGCGGCAGCGCCCTCGCGGGACTCGCCGTACCGGACTCGGCGGGAGTCCTCAGCTGCCGAGTGCTCGACCCGGTCAACGAGGCCGTCCGGCAGGCCGACTTCGTGGTCACGGACGCCACGGGGCGCAAGGTCGTTGCCGGTGAGACGGACCCGTACGGCAACGTCCTCGCCACCGTTCCGGCGGGGGAGTACCGGCTTGCCGTCACGGCTGAAGGCTTCACCCCGTTCCACGGCTCGGCCTCGGTTGCCGAGGGCGAGAACGCGGGTCTGGGCGATGTGACCCTTCAGGTGTCCGCGCCCCCGCAGCTGCCCGAGCCGGGTGACTGGGAGATCGAGCCGATGCACTCGCAGATCGGCTTCACGGCCCGGCACATCGGGATGGCCCGTATCCACGGCCGGTTCAACACCTTCGCGGGCGCGGTCCGGATCGCCGACCGCATGGAGAACTCGGCCATGCACGTGATCATCGACGCCGCCTCGATCGACACGAACGTTCAGATGCGCGACGACCATCTGCGCTCCGGCGACTTCCTCGACGTCGGCCACTATCCGACGCTGGAGTTCTACAGCGACCGGTTCGTCCACCGCGGGGGCACCCGCTGGGGGGTGAGCGGCGCGCTCACCCTGCACGGCGTGAGCCGTACGGTCACGCTGGACACCCACTACCTCGGCGTCGGCAACGGCCTGGAGGGCGAGACGCGGGCCGCCTGCCGGGCCACCACCGAGCTGCACCGCGAGGACTTCACCCTCACCTGGCAGACGATGCTGGCCCGTGGGATCGCCGCTGTCGGCTCCAGCATCTCCATAGACATGGACATCCAGATCGTCCCGAAGGGCTGAGCCCGCCCGAACGCTCCCTAAGGGGTCTCCAGCCACCCCTCGTACTCCGCGGCGAACCCGTCGAGGGCCGAGGCGTCCAGCCGTCGGTCCGGGTCCTCCACGACCACCAGCCACTGGGCGTCCTCCGCGTCGTCCTCGCCGGCCAGGGCGTCGCGTACGAGCTGCGGCTCCTCGGTGACCCCGAACCGGCCGGAGAGCTCGTCCGCCACCTCCTGCGCCGTATCGCGGTCGGGCAGCACCAGTACGTGTCTCACATCGCTCACCCGCCCATTCTCCGGTACGGGTGGGGGAGGTCCCGACAGCGGGCGGCCCGGACAGTGGCCGGCCGGGCTGTCAGTGGCGCGTGGGATGCTGGACGGCGATGGCCACCAGAAGGAATTCCACCGACGACCCGCTCGCCCCGCTCACGCTCGCCGTGGGCCAGGAGGACCTGCTCCTGGACCGCGCCGTGCAGCAGGTGGTGGCGGCGGCCCGTGCGTCCGACGCCGATACGGACGTCCGGGACCTCTCCTCCGACCAGCTCCAGCCGGGCACGCTCGCCGAGCTGACGAGCCCCTCGCTCTTCGCGGAGCGCAAGGTGGTGATCGTGCGCAACGCGCAGGATCTCCCCGCCGACACGGTCAAGGACGTCAAGAAGTACCTGGACGATCCGGTCGAGGAGATCACGCTCGTGCTGTTGCACGCGGGTGGCGCCAAGGGCAAGGGGCTGCTGGAGGCGGCCCGCAAGGCGGGTGCGCGGGAGGTCGCCTGCCCGAAGACCACCAAGCCGGCCGAGCGGCTCTCCTTCGTACGGGGTGAGTTCCGGGCGCTGGGGCGCTCGGCCACGCCGGAGGCGTGCCAGTCGCTGGTCGATTCGATCGGCAGCGATCTGCGGGAGCTGGCGAGTGCGGTGACGCAGCTCGTCGCGGACGTGGAGGGCACGATCGACGAGGCGGTCGTCGCGCGCTACTACACGGGGCGTGCGGAGGCATCGAGCTTCACGGTCGCCGACCGGGCGGTCGAGGGGCGGGCGGCGGAGGCGCTGGAGGCGCTGCGCTGGTCACTGTCGACGGGGGTCGCGGCCGTCCTGATCACCAGCGCGCTCGCTCAGGGTGTGCGGGCGATCGGCAAGCTGTCGTCGGCGCGCGGGGGGCGGCCCGCGGATCTCGCCCGTGAGCTGGGCATGCCGCCGTGGAAGATCGACCGGGTGCGGCAGCAGATGCGCGGGTGGACGCCTGACGGGGTCGCGGTGGCGCTGCGGGCGGTCGCGGATGCGGATGCGGGGGTCAAGGGGGGCGGGGACGATCCGGCGTACGCGCTGGAGAAGGCGGTGGTGGCTGTGGCGCGGGCGGCTCGGGCGGGGCGGTAGCGGGGGCGGCGGCGCCGCCGTTCGGTGGGCCGGCCGCGGTGTCCTCAATCGCCGGACGGGCTTGAACTTGCCGTTCGGGCGTCCTCAAGCGCCGGACGGGCTGAATTTGCCGGAGTCGGCTTTGATCTGCGGGGCGGTGCGTGTCGTCGTCAAGCGCCGGACGGGCTGGGTTTGGCCTGCGGACCGGTGCGTGTGCGCATGACGAAGGCCCCGGTGTTTCCCTGGGGAGGGGAACGAGCGGGGCCTTCGGTCTGTGCTTGGTGCGCCGCACCCGCGTGGCGAACGCAGGTTCGGTGTGCGGCGCGGGGTGCCGGTCAGGAGCGGGAGAGAGGGCCCGCTGGGTCCGTTCCGGCGATCACATCGGGAATGCTCAGCCCTGGAGGGTGGCAACCTTGGTGGCCAGCGCCGACTTCTTGTTGGCGGCGGCGTTCTTGTGGATGACACCCTTCGAGACAGCCTTGTCGAGCGCACGGGAGGCGTCGCGGACGGCCACAGTGGCCTTCTCGACGTCACCCGCGACGACGGCCTCGCGGGCCTTGCGGATCGCGGTCTTGAGCGACGACTTGACGGCCTTGTTGCGCAGGCGCGCCTTCTCGTTGGTCTTGTTCCGCTTGATCTGGGACTTGATGTTCGCCACGAAAGAGCCTTTTCAGGTTCGTTGGATCTTCGATGTGCGCCCTGCGGCAGGAATGCCACGAGGCACAGGTGTCCACGGTAGCAGCCGCGCTCCGACCGGCCCAAACCGGTCTCCGCTCCGCGGGCGTGGGACGATGGGAGCTACGTACAGATCCGAGTACAGATCCGACCGACCCGACATCGACCCGAGACACGGCGTTCGGCGTCTCAAGAATCAGGACCCTGCGTGCCCGCGACTCCTCTCCACGTGCCCGAGCCGAGCCGTACCGACCCGGCGCTGATCCGCAATTTCTGCATCATCGCGCACATCGACCACGGCAAGTCGACCCTTGCCGACCGGATGCTCCAGCTGACCGGTGTGGTCGACCAGCGGCAGATGCGCGCTCAGTACCTCGACCGGATGGACATCGAGCGCGAGCGTGGCATCACCATCAAGTCCCAGGCGGTACGGCTGCCCTGGGCGCCCACCGTCGGCGAGGACCAGGGCCGCACCCACGTCCTCAACATGATCGACACCCCGGGGCACGTCGACTTCACCTACGAGGTCTCCCGCTCGCTCGCGGCCTGTGAGGGCACGATCCTGCTGGTCGACGCCGCGCAGGGCATCGAGGCCCAGACCCTGGCCAACCTCTACCTGGCGATGGAGAACGACCTCACCATCGTCCCGGTGCTCAACAAGATCGACCTTCCGGCCGCCCAGCCCGAGAAGTTCTCCGAGGAACTGGCCAACCTCATCGGCTGCCAGCCGGAGGATGTGCTGAAGGTCTCCGCCAAGACCGGTATCGGGGTCGACGCGCTGCTGGACCGGGTGGTCAGGGACGTCCCGGCGCCGGTCGGCAAGGCCGACGCCCCGGCCCGCGCGATGATCTTCGACTCGGTCTACGACTCGTACCGCGGTGTCGTGACGTACGTCCGTGTCGTCGACGGTTCGCTGAACAAGCGCGAGCGCATCCGGATGATGTCCACCGGCGCCACCCACGAGCTGCTGGAGATCGGCGTCTCCTCCCCGGAGATGACGCCGTCCGACGGCATCGGCGTGGGTGAGGTCGGCTACATCATCACCGGCGTGAAGGACGTCCGGCAGTCCAAGGTCGGTGACACGATCACCTCCCTGAACAAGGGGGCGACCGAGGCGCTGGGCGGCTACAAGGACCCCAAGCCGATGGTGTTCTCCGGTCTGTATCCGCTGGACGGATCGGACTACCCGGATCTGCGCGAGGCCCTCGACAGGCTCCAGCTCAACGACGCCGCCCTGGTGTACGAGCCGGAGACCTCCGCGGCGCTCGGCTTCGGCTTCCGCGTCGGCTTCCTCGGGCTGCTCCACCTCGACGTGGTCCGGGAGCGGCTGGAGCGGGAGTTCGGCCTCGACCTCATCGCCACCGCGCCCAACGTGGTCTACCGGGTCGAGATGGAGGACGGCAGCGAGCACACCGTCACCAACCCGAGTGAATTCCCCGAGGGCAAGATCGACAAGGTGCACGAGCCGGTCGTCCGGGCCACGGTCCTGGCGCCCAGCGAGTTCATCGGCGCGATCATGGAGCTGTGCCAGCAGCGCCGCGGCACCCTCCTCGGCATGGACTACCTCTCCGAGGACCGGGTCGAGATCCGCTACACCCTGCCGCTCGCGGAGATCGTCTTCGACTTCTTCGACCAGCTGAAGTCCAAGACCCGCGGCTACGCCTCGCTCGACTACGAGCCCACCGGCGAGCAGTCCGCGGACCTCGTCAAGGTCGACATCCTGCTGCACGGCGACAAGGTCGACGCGTTCTCCGCGGTCACGCACAAGGACAAGGCGTACGCCTACGGCGTCCGGCTCGTCGCCAAGCTGCAGAAGCTCATCCCCCGGCAGAACTTCGAGGTGCCGATCCAGGCGGCCATCGGCTCCCGGGTCATCGCCCGTGAGACCGTCCGCGCCATCCGCAAGGACGTCCTCGCCAAGTGCTACGGCGGTGACATCTCCCGTAAGCGGAAGCTGCTGGAGAAGCAGAAGGAAGGCAAGAAGCGGATGAAGATGGTCGGCAACGTGGAGGTGCCGCAGGACGCGTTCATCTCCGTACTGTCGACCGACGAGTCCGCAGGGGACGGCAAGGCCAAGAAGTGACCCTTGTGCCCGTCCGCGGAGCCTACTGATCGGTAGACCCTTGGGCCCCCGCATCGCAGAACGCTGCGGCGCGGGGGCTCGTTCGTTATGAAGCGGGGTTCGATTGCCCCTTACGCGGCGGACGCGAGCGCTCTACCCTGATCACGACTTCGTAGTTACTCATGAGTTAAACAAGCGGATCAGCAAGCAGGACAGAGCACCAGCAGGACAGAGCACCAGCAGGACAGAGCATCAGCAGGACCAAGCACCAGTAGGACCAAGCACCAGACACGCGCGGAGAGCAAACCGCGAACCAGCAGCCGGTCGTGAAGCACTGCCGTAGGCCCGGAGGATGTCGTGAGCGACGCACAGACCATGATCGAGAACCGTCCGCCGTCCGTGGCGACCCTCTTCATCGACCGGGTGGCCGCCACCCCGGACGCCGAGGCGTACCGCTACCCCGTCCCCGCGGCCGACGGCCGGGGCGCCGACGAGTGGAAGTCACTCAGCTGGGCGCAGGCCGCCGAGCGGGTGTACGCCATCGGGGCCGGGCTTATCTCGCTGGGGGTACTGCCCGAGGAGCGCGTCGCGCTCGCCGCGTCCACCCGGGTCGAGTGGATCCTCGTCGACCTCGGCGTCATGTGCGCGGGCGCCGCGACCACCACGATCTACCCCTCCACCAACACCGAGGAGTCGGCGTTCATCCTCTCCGACTCCCAGAGCCGGGTACTGATCGCGGAGGACGCCGTACAGCTGGCCAAGGCCCGTGAGCGCCGTGCCGAGCTGCCGGACCTCGCCCATGTCGTCGTCATCGACCCCGAGGGCGCCGGACCGGCCGAGGGCGACCCGGAGGGCTGGGTGCTCACGCTGGCCGATCTGGAGGCGCGGGGCGCCGAGCACCTGGCGAAGAACCCCGCCGCGATCACCGAACGGGTCGACGCGATCACCCCCGAGCAGCTCGCGACCCTCATCTACACCTCCGGCACCACCGGCCGCCCCAAGGGCGTGCGGCTCCCGCACGACAACTGGTCGTACATGGCCAAGGCCACCGTCTCCACCGGCCTGATCACCAAGGACGACGTCCAGTACCTCTGGCTGCCGCTCGCACACGTCTTCGGCAAGGTCCTCACCTCCGGCCAGATCGAGGTGGGACACGTCACCGCCGTCGACGGCCGGGTCGACAAGATCATCGAGAACCTGCCGGTCGTCCAGCCGACGTACATGGCCGCCGTCCCCCGGATCTTCGAGAAGGTCTACAACGGCGTCGCGGCCAAGGCCCGTGCCGGTGGCGCCGCCAAGTACAAGATCTTCCAGTGGGCGGCCGGGGTCGCCCGTGAGTACGCGAAGGTCTCCCAGGACAACTTCCGGCGCACCGGCACCGCCTCCGTGCCCTTCGCGCTCGGCGCCAAGCACAAGGTCGCGGACACCCTGGTCTTCGCGAAGATCCGCGAGGCCTTCGGCGGCCGGCTCCGCGCTTGCGTCTCCGGTTCCGCGGCCCTCGCGCCCGACATCGGCTTCTTCTTCGCGGGCGCCGGGATCCACATCCTGGAGGGCTACGGCCTCACCGAGTCCAGCGCCGCCTCCTTCGTCAACCCGGGCGAGGCCTACCGCACCGGCACGGTCGGCAAGCCGCTCCCCGGCACCGAGGTGCGGATCGCGGACGACGGCGAGATCATGCTGCGCGGCCCCGGTCTGATGCAGGGCTACCAGGGGCTGCCGGACAAGACCGCGGAGGTGCTGGAGGCCGATGGCTGGTTCCACACCGGGGACATCGGTGAGCTGTCCGTGGACGGCTACCTCCGGATCACCGACCGCAAGAAGGACCTGATCAAGACGTCCGGCGGCAAGTACATCGCCCCGGCCGAGGTCGAGGGCCAGTTCAAGGCGGTGTGCCCGTTCGTCTCCAACATCCTGGTGCACGGCGCGGACCGTAACTTCTGCACCGCGCTGATCGCCCTCGACGAGCCGACCATCCTCGGCTGGGCCGCGGAGAACGGCATGGAGGGGAAGTCGTACGCGGACGTCGTGGCGGCCCCGCGGACCGTCGAGCTGATCGACGGCTACGTGAAGCGCCTCAACGAGGGCCTCCAGCGCTGGCAGACCATCAAGAAGTTCCGGCTGCTCCCGCGTGACCTGGACATCGAGCACGGTGAGGTGACGCCCAGCCTCAAGCTGAAGCGGCCCGTCGTCGAGCGCGCCTACAAGGATCTGATCGAGGACATGTACGCGGGCTCCCGCGAGGCGTGAGGGCGGCCGGCTACCCCGGTTCCGGCTGTCCGGCCCCCGCGCTCCGGCGCGGGGGCCGGACGCGACCCCCGTGCCCGCCCCGGCGTGCGCTCCGGCGCTCGCTTCTTCGCTCACTTCGGTAACTCGGCGCGTGCGGGGTTGGCCGATCTGTCACTCTGTCCCTGTCGTCAGCGGCGCAAGAGCGAGAACAGGCAGAGCCAGAACAGGTCAGGAGCCGCCCGGTGGGGTCCATTCCCTTGCAGCGGGACATCGTGCAACGTCCCGGAACCAGCGCCGAGTCCACGGGCACCCAGCCGGTCGCCCGTACGAGTCTGCCCGGGAACCTGCTCGCGCCCGCCGCGGCCCGGCGGTTCGTCGCGGCGGCGCTCGCCGAGTGGAGCGGGCTCGGCCTGCCGGCCGCGGTGGGGTTCAGCGACCGGCTGTCCGACGACGCGGCGGTGATCGTCAGCGAACTGGTCACCAACGCCGTCGTGCACGCCGGGACCAACGTCGAACTGCTCTTCCGGCTGGAGGAGGCGACGGAGGAAGAGGCGTCCGCGCTGGTGCTGGAGGTCTCCGACCACCACCCGGCCCGTGCCGTGCGCAGCGACGGCAGCGAGAACGGCGCCGGATCCGACGGCGCGGCCGGACCGGGGGAGCCCGCCGAGTACGGGCGCGGGCTGGAACTCGTCGCCACCCTCTCGGAGCGCTGGGGCATCACCTACCGCACCGGCCTCAAGACCGTCTGGGCCCGGTTCCCGGTCGACGACTGGAACCCCTTCGCGGACGCCCGCACGGAGCCGGGCTTCCAGCAGGGCCTGCGCGCCGCCGAACTCCTCGCCCCCACCGCCCGGCGCGCCCTGCGGGACGACGCGGACTGGGCCGGACGCGGCGCGCTCTCGTTCCTCGCGGAGGCCTCCGACCTGCTCGCCGGGCAGCTCGACGAGGACATCGTGGCCGCGCTCGCCGGACAGTTACTGGTTCCCAGGCTCGCCGACTGGTGTGCGATCTGGCTGGAGCCGGAGAGCGGCGGCCGGGCGGCCGTCCCCCGGCTCGCCAAGGTCTGGCACATCGACGAGAACCGCACCGACCCGTTGCGCGAGGTGCTGGAGGGCGACCCGCTCCGGCTCCCCGAGCGGGTCGGCACCGGCCCCGTCTCGATCCCGTGGCCCGGCAGCGCGGAGGACGCGGACCCGGCCGACGGGAGCGACGGCGTCGCCCTCGCGTACCGGATCACCTCCGGCGGCCGCACCCTGGGCGCCGTGCTCGTCGGCCGCGAGGGCATCGCCCGGGTCCCCGACGAGGTGACCGCCCTGATAGAGGACTTCGTCCGCCGGGTCGGACTCGCCGTCGGCGCGGCCCGCGCCTACACCCGGCAGGCCACCATCAGCCGCATCCTGCAGCGCGGACTGCTGCCCAGCAAGGTCGCCGACATACCGGGCGTGGCCAGTTCGCTGGTGTACGAACCCAGCGACGACGGGGTGGTCGGCGGTGACTTCTACGACATCTTCCCGTGCCCCGGCGACCGCTGGTGCTTCGTCCTGGGCGATGTCCAGGGCAGCGGTCCTGAGGCCGCCGTCGTCACCGGCCTCGCCCGTCCCTGGCTGCGGCTGCTGGCCCGTGAGGGCTTCCAGGTCGGTGAGGTGCTGGTCCGGCTCAACCGGCTGCTCCTCGACGACGCCATGGAGGCCGCGGAGGCGGCCGCGCTGATGGTCGCCGCCGCGGGCGGCCAGCAGTCGGCGGAGAGCGGGCCCCGGTTCCTCTCCCTGCTGTACGGGGAACTCGTGCCGCTGCCGGACGGGGGCGCGCGCTGCACCCTGGCGAGCGCGGGCCACCCGCTGCCGCTGCTGCTGCGCCCCGACGGCACGGTGCGGATCGCCGCGGAGCCGCAGCTGCTGCTCGGTGTCGTCGACGACGCGACGTACGAGAGCCAGAGCTTCGACCTGGCCCCCGGCGACAGCCTGCTGTGCGTCACCGACGGGGTGACGGAGCGGCGCTCGGGACCGGTGATGTTCGACGACGGCGACGGGCTGGCACAGGCCCTGGCCGACTGCACGGGGCTGAGCGCCGAGGGGATCGCGGACCGCATCAACCAGGCGGTGCACTCCTTCGCGGAGCGCCCGCCGGACGACGACCTGGCGCTGCTGGTCCTCCAGGCCCTCTAGGGCCCGTCAGCCGGGGTGGCGTCCGGTCGCCGGGCGGCGCGCGACAATGGACGGTATGCCTTCCGTACTGCCCGATGGTGAGCCCGTGCCCGACGACGGGGCGCTGCCCCGCCATGCCCTGGAAGGCGCCGCGGACCGGCCGCTCGGCTTCTACCTGCATGTGCCGTACTGCGCGACCCGCTGCGGCTACTGCGACTTCAACACCTACACCGCCACCGAGCTGCGCGGCTCCGGCGGCGCCCTGGCCTCCCGGGACAACTACGCCTCCCACCTGACCGGTGAGGTCCGCCAGGCCCGCAAGGTCCTCGGTGACGACCCTCGGCCGGTCCGTACGGTCTTCGTCGGAGGCGGTACGCCGACCCTGCTGGCCGCCGCCGATCTCGTCTCCATGCTGGGCGCGATCCGGGAGGAGTTCGGCCTCGCGGACGACGCGGAGATCACCACGGAGGCCAACCCGGAGTCGGTCGGCCCGGCCTACCTGGCCGAGCTGCGCGAGGGCGGTTTCAACCGGATCTCCTTCGGGATGCAGAGCGCCCGGCAGCACGTACTGAAGATCCTCGACCGCACGCACACCCCGGGCCGCCCGGAGGCCTGTGTCGCGGAGGCGCGGGCGGCCGGCTTCGAGCACGTCAACCTCGACCTGATCTACGGCACCCCCGGCGAGTCCGACGACGACTGGCGGGCCTCGCTGGACGCGGCGATCGGCGCCGGGCCCGACCACGTCTCCGCGTACGCCCTGATCGTCGAGGAGGGCACCCAGCTGGCCCGCCGGATCAAGCGGGGCGAGATCCCGATGACGGACGACGACGCGCACGCCGACCGCTATCTCATCGCGGACGAGGCGATGGCCGCGGCCGGCTTCTCCTGGTACGAGGTGTCGAACTGGTCCCGGACGCCCGAGGGCCGCTGCCTGCACAACGAGCTGTACTGGCGCGGCGCCGACTGGTGGGGCGCCGGACCCGGGGCGCACAGCCACGTCGGCGGCGTGCGCTGGTGGAACGTGAAGCACCCGGGGGCGTACGCGCAGGCGCTGGCCGAGGGCCGCTCGCCCGGGGCTGGACGCGAGATCCTCTCCGCGGAGGACCGCCGCGTCGAGCGCATCCTGCTGGAGCTGCGGCTCTCCGACGGCTGCCCGCTGTCCCTGCTCGCCCCGGCCGGGCTCGCGGCGGCGCGGCGCGCCGTGGACGACGGTCTGCTGGAGCCCGGCCCGTTCGCGGACGGCCTGGCCGTGCTGACGCTGCGCGGGCGGCTGCTGGCCGACGCGGTGGTGCGGGACCTGGTGGACTGAGCGGGCCCACCCCATCGGGGCCTGGTGGACCGAGCGGGGCCGACAGGCTCACCCCGAACAGGCTCACCCCGGCCCGCTCACCCCACCGGGCAGCCGGGCGGGGTGAGCCTGTCGGCCCCGGCGGGCCGGCCGCAGATCACCCTGCTGTGGATCCGGCCGTCCGGATAGGTGATCTCGACGACGTCGAGACCGTGGCCCGCCTGCGCCTCGTACGGGATGAAGCCGCGGAACGTGACGGTGCCGGTGGGCATCGACCGGAGGTTCACCGCGTACAGGTTCGCCCACGTCTCTGCGGCGCTGCTCATCGTGTCGCCGTGGCTGGCGGCCTCGTAGAGGGCGGCCGTCGCGCTGTACGAGATGACCGACTGGCCGCTGGCGAACAGGCCGTCCTGGTAGGCCTTGGTGGCGGGCAGCTTCGGCAGGGTGCCGCCCTCGGGCAGCAGGCCCTCCAGGGTCCGGTGCGCCTCCGGGTAGAAGCCGTCGGCCCGGCCGCGCCCCATCGGGGCGAGCGCCGTGTGGTAGAGCGTGGCGTCCTCCGCGAGATCCGTGCTGTCCGCGAACCGGGCCTTGGTCAGGTCGTCGCCGGTGAAGACCGTGATCGGCTTTCCCGCGCAGCCCTGGGCGAGCCGGCCCATCAGATTGTTGACGTCCTCGACCCGGCCGGCGAAGTACAGGGCGTCCGGTGCCGGGTCCGCCTCGCAGATCTTCTGGACCGGCTTGTCGAGATCGGCGCTGTTGCGGCGGCCGAGGCTGTACTCCGCCAGCTCCGACAGCTTGAACCCGGCCTCCTTCAGCATCGCGCCGCCCACCTTGCGCTGCTCGACCGTGTAGCGGTCCTTGTCGTTGTTGCCGAGGCGCCGGGAGAGCACGAGGGCCCGCGGGTGCGCGGACTTCCCGGCCACCTGCCGGGCCACCAGGGCCATCGCGTCGGCCTGCTCCTCGTCGGTCGCCGCGATGCCGAAGTAGTTCGAGTAGCCCTTGGCCAGATAGCCGCCGGAGTTGGTCGTGTCCACCACCGGGAGACCGGCCTCCTGGAGCAGCTCGGTGGCCTCGGGGCTGTCGGTCGTATCGCGCCCGAGCCCGACCACACCGACGACGCTGGGGTCCTCCGCGGCCACCTCGATGATCTTCTTCACCGCCGGTATCTGCTGGAGCATGTCCTGCCCGCCGTTGGCGGTCAGCACCTTGAGCTTGACGGAGAAGTCCAGCTTGTTGGTGTGGTGCTGGTAGAGATACACACCCGTCAGCTCCTCCAGGGCCTTACGGGTGCCCTCCGGGGAGGTGGCGGTGAACGGGCCCGCGTAGATGACGGTGACGTAGTCGTCCCCGGGCACGATGGCGGCGTTCTCCTCTGCCACCGCCCGCTCGATCCGGTCGAACGTGACGCCCTTGCCGGAGCCGTCCAGCGACAGATCGTTGCCCGCCGCGAAACGCACCCGCGTCGTCGTCGAGACGCCTATGCACTCCTTCGCCCCGCCGCCGGGCCCCGCGAGCTTCACCGAGTCCGTGTTCACGTCGGTGAGCGGACCGTGGCAGTACCGGTCCGCCAGCTCACTGCTCACCAGGAAAGTGGCCGGCAGGGCACCGACCAGGAGGCACGCCAGGGTCGTACGCGACATCACCCACCAGACCCACGTCCGGCGCACCTGCTCCGTGACCAGCTGCGCGTGCGCGTGCTCATGGGTCAGCTGCTCGGTCGAGAGCGGCAGCCGCAGCACCCAGGCGAGGGTGGCGGCGGCCGTCGGGGACTGCCCGATGCTGAGATGGCTGATCCAGTCGTCGTAACGGGCCCGCGCCGCACCGGTGTGCGTGGGCAGCGGCTCCGCGGGCAGCGGCGGGGTGTGCCGCAGTATCTCGGCGGCCGGCAGCGAGGCCAGGAGCAGCAGCGGGTCCACCTCGCTGCGCCGGGAGCGGACGTTGTTGATGGCGTTGATCAGCTGGACGCCGCCGTTGCTCTGACAGGCGGTGGGCAGGAACACCACCGGAGGCACGGTGCGCTTGCCGGCCCGCCAGTCCAGCGCGTGGGGCGGTAGTTGTTCCGCAGATCCTCCAGCAGTGCCTGGACCCGCAGCTCCAGGTGGAACTGGCGGGACTGCTCGTCGCCCGCCGCCGCGTCGGCCACCCGCCCCGCGACCACAGCGGCCCGGACCCGGATGACCCGCCACGATCCGCTGGGCGAGAACCGGGACCAGCCGTCGGACGGGTACCCGGTACTGGCGGCGGCCAGCGAGGAGGTGGTGGCGAACCATCTGCTGGCCCGCCGCAGCCACAGCAGCGGCGGCGCCGACGTCGTCACCAGCCGCACGACGGCGAGCCCCAGCACCGCGCCCACGGCCACCAGGGCGGTGGGCACCCAGCCGATCTCGCCGAGCAGCACACCGAGCACCGCGATGACGACGGCCCCGAGGAACGTCTCCGGCCGCACCGACTCCCGGAACGTGCCCAGCCAGTTGCGCGGACCGTGCCGGCCGACCCGCCAGCGCAGGGTGCTCAGCTGCTCCAGGATCCGTTCGTCGCGCTCCTCGGGCGAGCCGCCCCCGTCCGGCTCCCGCACCACGGCGGCGGTGGCCTGCTCGATGGCGCCGAGCAGCCGCGAGCGGGGAAAGGCGAAGGGCTTGTACTGCGAGCTGCTCCGGGTCTCCCACGGCTTCTCGGTCAGCGTGCGGACCATGTCGAGGGCCGCCTCGTACGGTGTCCCGCCACGGCCGTCGAGCAGTTTCAGCGGCACCCGGCGCAGCTGGTTCGCGTGGTGGATCTGGCGCACGATCTGCTCGACCCTGGCATCCACGGCGGACGGGACGTCGGCGTCGGCGGCCTGGAGGACCACCAACGGCATCACCGGCCGGTTGTCCCGGTAGCGGTCGATCAGCTGCTGCACGAAGTGGAAGACGGCCGAGGCCGCCTCGTTGTCCGCACTGTCCCGCCATACCTCGCGCGCCATCGCCCCCGTGCCTTCCCTCGCGAAAAGAGCCAGGAAACACTCAATAACCGATGATGCGTTCGAGGCGCAGGGAATTGTAGGGATCAGCCCGGGATTGGCGGGAAGACCCGCCGGACATCAGGCGGGAAGCGTGACGAAATCAATCAATTCCTCGACCCGGCCCAGGAGTTCGGGCTCCAGATCCCGGTAGGAGCGGACCGAGGACAGGATTCGCTGCCAGGCCGCACCGGTGTTTTCCGGCCATCCCAGCGAACGGCACACACCGGTCTTCCAGTCCTGTCCGCGCGGCACCACCGGCCAGCCGCCGATCCCCACGGACGACGGCTTCACCGCCTCCCACACGTCGATGTACGGATGACCGACCACCAGGACGTTCCCGTCCGTCACCTGTGCCGCGATGCGGGACTCCTTGGAGCCCGGCACCAGATGGTCGACCAGCACGCCGAGCCGCGCGTCCGGCCCCGGGGAGAACTCGCGCACGATCGCCGGAAGGTCGTCGATGCCCTCCAGGTACTCGACGACCACGCCCTCGATCCGCAGGTCGTCGCCCCAGACCCGCTCGGCCAGCTCCGCGTCGTGCCGCCCCTCCACGTAGATCCGCCCGGCCCGCGCCACCCGCGCCCGCGCCCCGGGGACCGCCACCGAGCCGGAAGCCGTACGGGCGGGGCGGACGGGACCGCCGGCCGACGGACGTACGAGCGTCACCACCCGGCCCTCCAGCAGGAAGCCGCGCGGCGTCATCGGGAAGACCCGGTGCTTGCCGAACCGGTCCTCCAGGGTCACCGTCGGCCCCTCGGCCGTCTTCTCGCAGCGGATCACCGCACCGCAGAAGCCGGTGACGGCCTCCTCCACGACCAGATCCGGTTCTGCGGGCACCTCGGGGGCGGGGGCGGACTTCTTCCACGGCGGGGTCAGGTCCGGCTGATAGCTGCGCATCGCACGACGATAGGACGCGACGGCCTCACGACACGCCGAAGCGGTGCGCCAACGCGTCGCGCTGTGACCGGACGAACGCGGCGTCCACCACCGCTCCGTGACCCGGCACGTACAGCGCGTCCTCGCCGCCCAGCGCCAGCAGCCGGTCCAGCGCGGTCGGCCAGCGGGAGACCACCGCGTCCGGACCGGCCTGCGGCTCGCCGGACTCCTCGACCAGGTCGCCGCAGAGGACGACCGGGGGCGAGCCGGGCACCAGCACCGCCAGATCGTGCCCGCTGTGCGCGGCGCCCATCTCGGCCAGCACCACCCGGCGGCCGCCGCCGAGGTCGAGCGTCAGCTCCCCGCGCACCTGGTGCCGCGGGACCACCAGTGCCGCCACCGCCTGTGCCGCCTCCCGCTCCGGCACCCCGTGCGTGACCGCCGAGCGGCGCAGCTCTTCCGCCTCCGTCCGCAGCAGCTCCGGCAGTCCGGCCGCCCCGTACACCCGCGCCCCGGCGAAGGCGGCCGTGCCCAGTACATGGTCGAAATGCGGATGGCTCAGTGCGACATGTGTCACGCTCCGGCCGGTCAGCCGGTCGATCTGGTCACGCAGCTCGGCGCCCTCCCGGAGCGTCGAGCCGGTGTCGCAGAGCAGCACCCCGTCCGCTCCGGCCACCAGCGCGGCCGTCGCGTCCCAGCCCGGCAGCCGTCGCCGGCCCGTTCCGCCACCCAACCGCTCCCAGCCGAACTCTTCCCAAGCGACGTCCATGCGGCGACGCTATCGGCAACGACCTGCGCGGTCTCGCGGTAGCGTGGCCGGTCGCCCTTGCTTGGGGCCCACCCCGTCGCCGTACACTGACCGGGGAGACTGCTGGCACTCGAAAGGACAGAGTGCCAGGAGGAGTCCCGGGAACGACCCGAGATCGACCGATGCAGACAGCTGGAGGTGTGCGCGATGCTCAGCGAACGCAGACTCGAAGTGCTGCGCGCCATCGTCCAGGACTATGTCGGCACCGAGGAGCCCGTCGGTTCCAAGGCGCTCACGGAGCGGCACAAGCTGGGGGTCTCCCCGGCCACCGTCCGCAACGACATGGCGGTGCTGGAGGACGAGGGCTTCATCGCCCAGCCCCACACCAGCGCGGGGCGCATCCCGACGGACAAGGGTTACCGGCTCTTCGTCGACCGGCTCGCGGGCGTCAAGCCCCTGTCGTCGCCGGAGCGCAGGGCCATTCAGAATTTCCTCGACGGCGCGGTCGACCTCGACGATGTCGTGGGACGTACCGTACGGCTGCTCGCGCAGCTGACCCGGCAGGTCGCCGTCGTGCAGTACCCCTCGCTGACCCGCTCGACGGTGCGGCATGTGGAACTGCTGCTCCTGGCCCCCGCCCGGCTGATGCTCGTGCTGATCACGGACACCGGCCGGGTCGAACAGCGGCTGGTCGACTGCCAGACGCCGTTCGGTGAGACCTCTCTCGCCGATCTGCGGGCCCGGCTCAACAGCCGGGTGGTGGGACGCCGCTTCGCGGACGTCCCGCAGCTGGTGCAGGACCTGCCGGAATCCTTCGAGAGCGAGGACCGGGCGACCGTGTCCACCGTGCTCTCGATCCTGCTCGAAACCCTCGTCGAGGAGACGGAGGAGCGGCTGATGATCGGCGGCACCTCCAACCTCACCCGCTTCGGGCACGACTTCCCCGTGATGATCCGGCCGGTGCTGGAGGCATTGGAGGAGCAGGTCGTGCTGCTGAAGCTGCTCGGCGAGGCCAAGGACTCGGGCATGACCGTACGAATCGGGCATGAGAACGCCCACGAGGGACTCAACTCCACGTCCGTCGTCGCGGTCGGCTACGGTTCGGGCGACGAGGCAGTCGCCAAACTCGGCGTGGTCGGACCGACCCGCATGGACTACCCCGGAACGATGGGAGCGGTACGCGCAGTGGCACGTTACGTCGGACAGATCCTGGCGGAGTCGTAAGTGGCCACGGACTACTACGCCGTACTCGGCGTGCGCCGCGACGCTTCGCAGGACGAGATCAAGAAGGCATTCCGGCGGCTCGCACGCGAGCTGCACCCGGATGTGAACCCCGATCCGAAGACCCAGGAGCGGTTCAAGGAGATCAACGCCGCTTACGAGGTCCTCTCGGACGCGCAGAAGAAGCAGGTGTACGACCTCGGCGGCGACCCGCTGTCCGCCTCGGGCGGAGGTGGCGCGGGCGGATTCGGACAGGGCGGCTTCGGCAACTTCTCCGACATCATGGACGCGTTCTTCGGCACGGCGTCGCAGCGCGGACCCCGTTCGCGCACCCGGCGCGGCCAGGACGCCATGATCCGGCTGGAGATCGACCTCGCGGAGGCGGCCTTCGGCACCACCAAGGACATCCAGGTCGACACGGCCGTCGTCTGTACGACCTGTAGCGGAGAGGGTGCCGCACCCGGCACCTCGGCCCAGACCTGTGACATGTGCCGGGGCCGCGGCGAGGTCTCCCAGGTCACCCGGTCGTTCCTCGGCCAGGTCATGACCTCGCGGCCCTGCCCGCAGTGCCAGGGCTTCGGCACGGTCGTGCCGACGCCCTGCCCGGAGTGCGCCGGAGACGGCCGCATCCGCTCGCGGCGCACCCTCACCGTGAAGATCCCCGCGGGCGTCGACAACGGCACCCGCATCCAGCTCGCGGGCGAGGGCGAGGTCGGCCCCGGCGGCGGCCCGGCCGGTGACCTCTACGTCGAGATCCACGAGCTGCCGCACGCGGTGTTCCAGCGGCGCGGCGACGATCTGCACTGCACGGTCACCATCCCCATGACGGCGGCGGCCATCGGCACCAAGGTGCCGCTGGAGACGCTCGACGGACTGGAGGAGGTCGACATCAGGCCGGGCACCCAGTCCGGCCAGTCGGTCCCGCTGCACGGGCGCGGCATCACGCACCTGCGGGGCGGCGGTCGCGGCGACCTGATCGTGCACGTCGAGGTGATGACCCCGACGAAGATGGACCCCGAGCAGGAACGCCTCCTGCGGGAGCTGGCGAAACTGCGCGGCGAGGAGCGGCCCACCGGCCAGTTCCAGCCCGGCCAGCAGGGCCTGTTCTCCCGTCTGAAGGACGCCTTCAACGGGCGCTGATCCCACGCGTCACCACCGTACGGGCCTGGATTTCCGGGCCCGTACGGCATTGCGGACATATCGCGGTCACGGGGTGCGCATCACGGGACAGGACGGGCATGACACGATGCCGTCATGCCATCCGCGTTGACCGATCTCTGCCGGTATCCGATCGTGCAGGCCCCGATGGCGGGCGGAGTCTCCTGCCCGCAGCTCGTCGGAGCCGTGGCCGAGGCCGGCGGGCTCGGCTTCCTGGCCGCCGGGTACAAGACGGCGGACGGTATGTACAACGACGTCAAGCAGGTCCGCGGACTGACCGGCCAGCCCTTCGGCGTCAACCTCTTCATGCCGCAGCCCAACCTCGCCGACCCGAGCGCCGTCGACGTCTACCGGCACCAGCTCGCGGGCGAGGCCACCTGGTACGAGACCCCGCTCGGCGAGACCGAGTCCGACGGGGACGACGGCTACGAGGCCAAGCTCGCCATCCTGCTGGAGGACCCGGTCCCGGTCGTCTCCTTCACCTTCGGCTGCCCGACCCGCGACACCCTCGACGCGTTCGCCGCCGTGGGCACGTACACCGTCGTGACGGTCACCACGCCCGAGGAGGCCCAGGCCGCCCAGTGGGCCGGTGCCGACGCGGTCTGCGCCCAGGGCGTCGAGGCGGGCGGCCACCAGTCCACCCACCGCGACGACCCGCAGGCCGAGGGGATCGGCACCGGGCTCCTCAGCCTGGTGGCCCAGGTCCGCGAGACCGTGCAGATCCCGGTCATCGCCGCCGGCGGGCTGATGCGCGGCTCCCAGATCGCGGCGGTGCTCGCGGCCGGGGCCGATGCCGCGCAGCTCGGCACGGCCTTCCTGATCTGCCCGGAGTCCGGCGCCCACCTGCTGCACAAGCAGGCCCTGACCAACCCGCTGTTCGTCCGCACCACCCTGACCCGGGCCTTCTCCGGGCGCCCGGCCCGCGCTCTGGTCAACCGCTTCGTCCGCGAGCACGGGCCGTACGCCCCGGCCGCCTACCCGCAGATCCACCAGCTGACCGCACCGCTGCGCAAGGCGGCGGCCAAGGCCGGGGACGCGCAGGGCATGGCGCTGTGGGCAGGCCAGGGGCACCGGCTGGCACGCGAGCTGACGGCCGGCCGGCTCGTCGCCCTGCTCGTCGAGGAACTGGACGCCGCACGGGCGGCAGTGAGCACAAGGAGTACGCAGTGACGGCACCCGTCTTCGTCGTCGAGGAGATGCCCACGGGGCCCGGATTCGTCCTGGACGGCCCGGAGGGGCGGCACGCCGTCTCGGTCCGGCGCCTGCACGCCGGGGAGGAGGTCGTCCTGACGGACGGCCGGGGCCGCTGGGCACAAGGCGTGGTGTCCGCCGCCGAGGGCAAGGACCGGCTGGTGCTCGGCGGCCTGGAACCGGTCCACGAGGAACCCCGCCCCGGCCTCCGCATCACCGTCGTCCAGGCCCTCCCCAAGGGTGACCGGGGCGAGCTCGCCGTCGAGACGATGACGGAGACCGGCGTCGACGCGATCGTCCCCTGGCAGGCCGGGCGCTGCATCACCCAGTGGAGGGGCGACCGGGGCCTCAAGGCGCTGGCGAAGTGGCGCGGCACGGCCCGCGAGGCCGGCAAGCAGTCGCGCCGGGTGCGGTTCCCCGAGGTGGCGGACGCGATGACGACCAAGCAGGTCGCCGCGTTTCTGGCCACCGCCGACTTCGCGGCCGTACTGCACGAGGACCGCGGCTACCCCGGCGAACCGCTGGCCACCGCGGAGCTGCCGGAAGCGGGCGAGATCGTGCTCGTCGTCGGCCCGGAGGGCGGCGTATCGCCCGAGGAGCTGGCCGCGTTCGCCGCCGCCGGGGCCCGGACCTGCCGGCTCGGGCCGACCGTACTGCGTACGTCCACGGCGGGCACGGCGGCGACGGCCCTGCTGCTCGGCCGCACCGGCCGCTGGTCCTGAATCGGGCCGTTTCCCCGAACCTTGGCCGGTTCTGGCCGCAAGCGGTCTACCGCACCGTCAGGAGCGGTGGGAAGCTGCCCGTATGGGGACATCAAGGGCATGGCGCAATCGAAGGATCCGACGCTTTCCGGCCGTGGTCTGCCTCACCGGCACGGTCGTCGCCGGACTCTCGGCCTGCGACCCGGTCAACGGACTGAACTCCGCGTCCATCGCGGTGACGACCGATCAGACAGCCACCCGCGCGCTGGAGCACGAAGGCGTGCACGTGGACTGGCTGAGCTGCACGGCACGGACCGGCGGCGGCGCGAGCCCCGGCTCCCGGACGGGTTCGTCCACCCCCGTTACCAGCCGGATCGCGGACGTGGACTGCAACGGGCGCACCAAGGAGGGCAAGGACATCAGCCTCGACGGCAAGGTCGACCGGGAGGTCGAAGGCCGGTGCGTCAGCGGTGACATGACCGCGAAGGCGGCCGGGAAGACCGTCTTCCGCGCCACGATGCTCGGCAACTGCGATGCCGCGCCCTCCTCGTCCGCCCCGCCACGGCCCCCGGCGGGCGGCAGCGGGGGAGGCGCCCGGCCGACCGTGACGGTCACGGTGACGGTCACCGAATCGCCGCAGGGCAAGTGAGTGCACGGGACACCGAAGGAGTCGGACTCCGGCCAACTCCGTTTCCACGGCTGCGGCCTCGGCCTAGGGTGATCGCTGTGACACAGCCTTCCTACCTCCGGTATCCCCATGTCCAGGGCGACCTGATCGCCTTCACCGCCGAGGACGACGTCTGGCTCGCGCCGCTCGACGGCGGCCGCGCCTGGCGTGTCAGCGCGGACAACCGCCCCGTGGCCCAGCCGCGGATATCTCCCGACGGCACTCTCGTCGCCTGGACGTCCACCCGGGACGGGGCGCCGGAGGTGCACCTGGCCCCCGTCGACGGTGGCCCCTCCAAGCGGCTGACCTACTGGGGCGACGCGCAGACAGCCGTGCACGGCTGGACTCCGGAGAGCGAGGTACTGGTCCTCAGCACCCAGGGCCAGGTCTCGCTGCGCCGCACCTGGGCCCGCGCCGTACCGGTCGACGGGGGGCCCGCCCGGACCCTGCCGTACGGGCCGGTCGGCTCCCTCGCGTACGGGCCCGGCGTACGGATCCTGCTGCTTTCGGCCACCATGGGGCGCGAGGCCGCCAAGTGGAAGCGCTACCGGGGCGGCACGGCCGGAAAGCTCTGGATCGCGGCCGAGGGGGACCCGGCGGAGTTCGTCCGGGTCCACGAGGAGCTCGACGGCAACATCGAATGCCCGATGTGGGTGGGCGGGCGCATCGCCTTCCTCTCCGACCACGAAGGCGTCGGCGCGCTCTACTCCTCGCTCCCCGACGGCACCGAGCTGCGCCGGCACACCGGCGTCGAGAGCTTCTACGCCCGGCACGCCGCCACCGACGGCACCCGCGTCGTCTACGCCTCCGCCGGTCAACTGTGGCTCCTGGAGAGCCTGGAGAGCGACGGCCCCCGCCGCCTCGACATCCGGCTGGGCGGGCAGCGCGCCGACCTCCAGCCGCACCCCGTGCACGCCGGCAGCCACCTGAGCGCCGCGTCCCCGGACCGTACAGGCCGGGGCAGCGCGGTCGGGTCCCGCGGAGCCGTTCACTGGGTCACCCACCGCGAGGGCCCGGCCCGCGCACTCGCCGTCGAACCCGGCGTACGGGCCAGGCTGCCCCGCACCTTCCAGGCCGACGGCGACCAGCACGTCGTCTGGGTCACCGACGCCGAGGGCGACGACGCGCTGGAGTGCGCCCCCGCCACCGGCACCTCGCCCGACGCCGTGCCGCACCGCCTCGCCGCGGGACGGATCGGCCGGGTCCTCGACCTGGCGCCCGCCCCCGACGGCAGCCGGTTCGCCGTCGCCGCCCACGACGGACGGGTACTGATCGTCGAGCGGGAGAGCGGCGAGGTCCACGAGGTGGACCGCAGCGAGCACGGCGACGCCTCCGGTCTCGTCTTCTCGCCCGACTCCTCCTGGCTCGCCTGGTCGCACCCCGGCCCCGAGCCGCTGAGCCAGCTCAAGCTCGCCCAGCTGGCAGACCTGACGGTCGCGGAGGCGACCCCGCTGCGGTTCCGGGACTTCGCACCCGCCTTCACCCCGGACGGAAAGCACCTGGCCTTCCTCTCCGAGCGCGCCTTCGACCCGGTCTACGACTCACACGTCTTCGACCTGGCCTTCATCGGCGGCTGCCGGCCGCACCTGCTGACGCTCGCCGCGACCACCCCCTCCCCGTTCGGGCCGCAGCTGCACGGCCGCCCGACCGAGCGGGAGAAGAGCGGCGAGGGCGATGACAACCCCACCGCGCTCCCGGTCACCCGCATCGACCTGGACGGCCTCGCGGACCGGATCGTCGCCCTGCCCGTAGAGGCGGGCAGCTACTCCTCGCTGCGGGCCGCGAAGGACGGACTCCTCTGGCTGCGCCACCCGGTCGTCGGGGTCCTCGGCACGAGCGCCGCCACGCCCGACGCCCGCCGCCCCGAGACCGTGCTGGAGCGGTACGACCTGGAGAAGCTGCGCTGCGAGGAACTCGCCTCCGACGTCGCCCGGTTCGCGGTCAGCGGCGACGGCAGGCGGCTGGTGCTGCACAGCCGGGGCGCCCTGCGCGTCGTACCGTCCGACAGTCGCGTCGCGGCGGGCTCCGACGACGACCACGACGGCGACGGCAGCGTCACCGTCGGCCTCTCCCGGATCCGCCGCACCCTGGACCCGGCCGCCGAGTGGCGGCAGATGTACGAAGAGGCCGGCCGCATCATGCGGGACAATTTCTGGCGCCCCGACATGGGCGGCGTCGACTGGGCGGGAGTTCTGGACCGCTACCGGCCGGTGCTGGAGCGCGTCGCCACCCACGACGACCTCATCGACCTGCTGTGGGAGGTACAGGGCGAACTCGGCACCTCCCACGCCTATGTGCACCCGGCCGGCGGCTGGCACGACGACTCGGCCCGCCAGGGCCTGCTCGGCGCCGACCTCTCCCGCGCCGAGGACGGGAGCTGGCGCATCGACCGGATCCTGCCCTCCGAGACCTCCGACCCGGCCGCCCGCGCACCGCTCGCCGCCCCGGGCGTCGCCGTCCGTGCGGGGGACGCGATCCTCGCGGTCGACGGCCACCCCGTGGACCGCGTCACCGGCCCCGGACCGCTGCTCACCGGCTCGGCCGGCCACCCGGTCGAGCTCACCGTCGCACCGGCCGACGGCGGCGACCCGCGCCATGTCGTCGTCGTACCGATCGCGGACGAGGAGCCGCTGCGCTACCACGCGTGGGTCGCCGACCGGCGCGCTTACGTCCACGAGCACTCCGGCGGGCGCCTCGGCTACGTCCACGTCCCCGACATGGCCGGCCCCGGCTGGGCCCAGATCCACCGCGACCTGCGCACCGAGGTCGCCCGCGAAGGGCTGGTGGTGGACGTCCGGGAGAACCGGGGCGGCCACATCTCGCAGCTGATCGTGGAGAAGCTGGGCCGCCGCATCGTCGGCTGGGACCTGCCCCGCGGCAGGCAGGCCCACAGTTACCCGGGCGACGCGCCGCGCGGGCCGGTCGTCGCGGTGGCGGACGAGTTCTCCGGTTCCGACGGCGACATCGTGAACGCGGCGATCAAGCTGATGGGCATCGGCCCGGTGGTCGGCACCCGCACCTGGGGCGGCGTCGTGGGCATCGACAGCCGGTACCGGCTGGTGGACGGCACGCTGGTCACCCAGCCCAAGTACGCCTTCTGGATGGAGGGGTACGGCTGGGGCGTCGAGAACCACGGCGTCGATCCGGACGTCGAGGTCGTCATGACGCCGCAGGACCGGGCGGCGGGGCGGGATCCGCAGCTGGACGAGGCGATCCGGATCGCGCTGGAGTCGCTGACCAGGACCCCCGCGAAGACGGCGCCGACGCTGCCGTAAGCGGCTCCGCCCCGGACCCCCCGCACATCGAGCGGGGGGTCCGGGGACAGCGCCCCGCTAGGCTGCCCCGTAACCGATCACCGAGACAGAAGGAGTACCCCCGTGGCAGGAGAACCGCAGCCCGACTGCCTGTTCTGCAAGATCGTCTCGGGTGAGATCCCGGCCACCATCATCCGGGAGACCGACACCACCGTCGCCTTCCGCGACATCAACCCCCAGGCACCCACGCACGTGCTCGTCATCCCGCGCCTCCACCACCCCGACGCCGCCTCCCTGGCCGCCGCCGAACCGCAGGTCCTCGCGGACGTGGTGCGCGAGGCCGGGCAGGTCGCCGCCGACGAGAAGATCGCGGACAGCGGCTACCGGATCGTGTTCAACACCGGTGCGGGCGCCGGGCAGACCGTCTTCCACGCGCACGCCCACGTCCTGGGCGGCCGCGGCCTCCAGTGGCCCCCCGGCTAGGGCCGGGCCACCGCACACCGTGTCCGCACGTGAACTCGTCGTCCTGGGTACCGCCAGCCAGGTCCCGACCCGGCACCGCAACCACAACGGCTACCTGCTGCGCTGGGACGGCGAGGGCCTCCTCTTCGACCCCGGCGAGGGCACCCAGCGCCAGATGCTGCGGGCCGGTGTCGCCGCGCACGACATCAACCGGATCTGCGTCACGCACTTCCACGGCGACCACTCGCTCGGCCTGGCCGGGGTGATCCAGCGGATCAACCTCGACCAGGTCCCGCACCCCGTCGCCGCGCACTACCCGGCGAGCGGACAGCACTTCTTCGACCGGCTGCGGTACGCGACCGCCTACCGCGAGTCCGTCGAGCTGGACCAGGCCCCGGTCGCCGCCGACGGGCCGCTGGCCACCACGGACGCGTACACACTCAGCGCCCACAAGCTGTCCCACCCCGTCGAGTCGTACGGCTACCGCCTCGTCGAGCCCGACAGGCGCCGCATGCTGCCCGCCCGGCTCGCGGAACACTCCATCGCCGGACCCGACATCGGCCGGATCCAGCGCGAGGGCGCCCTCGGCGGAGTCACCCTCGACGACGTCTCCGAGCACAGGCGCGGACAGCGGTTCGCGTTCATCATGGACACCAGGCTCTGCGACGGCGTGTACGCGCTCGCCGAGGGATGCGACATGCTGGTCATCGAGTCGACCTTCCTCGACGAGGACGAACGGCTGGCCACCGACCACGGCCACCTCACCGCCGGACAGGCGGCCCGGGTGGCGCGGGAAGCGGGCGTACGGCACCTCGTGCTCACCCACTTCTCGCAGCGCTACCCGGACCCAGGGGTCTTCGAGACCCAGGCCCGCGCCACCGGATTCGAGGGCGAACTCACCGTCGCCCGGGACCTGATCACGATCCCGGTCCCCACGCGTCACCAGTAACAACACCAGTACCACCTGCGTTAGCGAGAAACCGTGCACCTCCCCAAAGCAGAACTCCACCTCCACATCGAAGGAACCCTCGAACCCGAGCTGGCCTTCGAGCTCGCCGCCCGCAACGGCGTGCACCTCCCGTACGCGGACACCGAAGCGCTGCGCACCGCCTACCTCTTCGACGATCTGCAGAGCTTCCTCGATCTGTACTACGCGCTGATGGCGGTGCTGCGGACCGAGGACGACTTCACCGAGCTCGCCGACGCCTATCTCGCCCGCGCCGCGGCCCAGGGTGTGCGGCACGCGGAGATCTTCTTCGACCCGCAGGCGCACACCGCCAGAGGCGTCCCGATCGGCGCGGTCGTCGAAGGGCTCGGCCGGGCGCTGGAGCGCGGCGAGGAGAAGCACGGCATCTCCACCCAGCTGATCATGTGCTTCCTGCGCGACCGCTCCGCCGAATCCGCGCTGGAGACCCTGGAGGCCGCGAAGCCGCACCTGCACCGCATCAGCGCGATCGGCCTGGACTCCGCGGAGGTCGGCCACCCGCCCGCCAAGTTCCGTGAGGTGTACGCCGCCGCGGAGGCGCTCGGGCTGCGCAAGGTCGCGCACGCAGGCGAGGAGGGGCCGCCGGAGTACATCCGGGAGGCGCTCGACGTCCTCGGCGTGGAGCGCATCGACCACGGGCTGCGCTGCATGGAGGACCCGGAGCTGGTGGAGCGGCTGGTCGCGGACCGGGTGCCGCTCACCCTCTGCCCGCTGTCCAACGTACGGCTGCGGGCCATCGACACCCTGGAGGAGCACCCGCTGCGGGCCATGATGGACACGGGGCTGCTCTGCACGGTGAACTCCGACGACCCCGCCTACTTCGGCGGATACGTCGGAGACACCTTCCACGCCGTCCACGAGGCGCTGGGCCTGGAGCGCGAACAGCTGCGCACCCTGGCCCGCAACTCCTTCGAGGCGGCCTTCCTCGACCACGACGAGGAGCGCAGGGCGCGCTACCTGTCCGAGGTCGAGGCGTACGCGTTCGACTGACCGTCCGCCCCGGCCGGGGCGGCTGTCCGGAACGCACTCCTGACCAGTCGCCTGCGGCGCAGCTCGGGCAGGCTGAGTTCCGTGACGGCCTGCTCGGGCGCGCCGAGCCTGGGCACGGCGCCGGGCACCGCGCCGGTGGTGACGGCGAGCAGGGCCGCCGGAGCACCGCCCCTGCGGCGCACCGACCCCGGCACCAGCGGACGGCCACCGGTGTGCAGGGCGACGGCCGTCACGGGGACCGCGACCAGCAGCGTCACGGCGCCCAGGATCAGCCCCATCACCGGATAGCCGGACGCCTCGGACAGCACGCTGCCCAGCACCGGCCCGCAGGCCACGCCCACCGAGGAGGCCGAGCCGGCGAGGACCGCCCAGCGGCCGCGTACGTCCAGTGAGGCGGCCAGACCGATCAGGTAGGACAGGACCACCGGGTAGAAGGTGTTCCACACGATCTCGCCGGTCGCGAACGAGCGGAGGCCGCTCGCGGAGGAGCTGAGCACGATCATCGCCGCGATGATCACGGTGCCCAGCCCGATCGGGACCGCGCGTCCGAGCCGTGCGCCCAGTAGCCCGGCGCCCATCACACCGAGCAGCCCGGCGCCGAGCGCGGCGGCGAAGACCGCTCCTATGGAGACTTCGGAGAGCCCCACCTGCACTATCCCGATGCGGCTGCTGACGCCCCACAGCGCGTTCTGCGCCATCGACCAGATGAGCATGCCGCCCGCGAGCACCAGTCCGGAGCGGCGGTGCGGCAGCCGGCCGGCGGCGGGGACGGCGGGGCCCGCGGGCACCGCGCCGCCCAGCCGGGACGTGGCGGGCCAGACGAGAAGCGCGACCAGGGCGATCGAGGCGAACGGCAGCCGGTGCCCGCCGCCCAGATGAGGGATCGTCAGGTAGAGGACGCCGGCGGTCGCGGAGACGCTGAGCAGCCCCAGGGACGAGGTCCGGTGCGGATCGCGCTGGGCGGCGATGCCCGCCGCGGCGACCGCGGTCGCCGTGCCGGAGCCGAAGCCGCCGACGACCACACCCATGACCACCAGCGGTACGGAACCGGCCAGCGCCGCGCAGCCGTAGCCGAGCGCGGCCAGCGTCAGTCCGATCCGCGCGGGTCTGCGCGGCCCGTACGTCTCGACCCGGCCCGCCAGGCAGACCCCGGCACAGGCCGAACTCAGCAGCAGGGCACTGCCGACCAGACCGCCCTGGGCCGGGCTGAGGCCCAGATAGACGGAGAGCCTCCCCACGATGGTGGGGAGCAGATATGAGGCGAGGTAGCCGGCGGTGAACACGGTGACCAGCGGCCACGCGGCGCGAGGGCGCGAGGACATGGGCGTTCCTGAAGACATGCCGGAAGAGGCGGGAGAAGACAGAGGGGGGTAAGGCGAAAAAGCAGAGAACGAAGGAAATGCGAAGAAGTCGACACACTCGTCGGAAAACGCCTCCAACGGTGCTCGCGGGCCAATTTGTATCAAGCGCCCCGCCCGACCGAAAGTCGCCTCGCTGTGATCTGAGCCACTTATGTGTTTGTCGCGTTGATATGCGGGTAACAACGCATGTTTACGCAGGTCAGGCTCTGTGTGAACGGACTCGGCGTGGACCCCCCGAACGGCGGAGTGAATCGGGCACACTGGCCGGAACTGCCACGACCGGGGAGTGCAAGGTGAGCACTGGGATGCCAGGAATCGACCCACTGGACGGACTGCGCGCGCCGCAGGACCCGGACTGCGACGTCTTCCTCACCGGCACGGTCTTCCTCGACATCATCTTCACCGGACTGGACAGCGCCCCCGTGCGCGGCACCGAGTCCTGGGCGCGCGGCATGGGCTCCAGCCCCGGCGGGGTCGCCAACATGGCCACCGCCCTGGCCCGGCTCGGCCTGCACACCTCACTGGCCGCGGCCTTCGGCGACGACCACTACGGCGAGTACTGCTGGGACGCCCTGGAGCAGGGTGAGGGCATCGACCTCTCGATGTCGCACACCGTGCGCGGCTGGCACTCCCCGGTGACCGTCTCCATGGCGTACGAGGGCGAGCGGACGATGGTCTCGCACGGCCACGAGGCCCCGCCGCCCGCCGAACCCGGCCCGGCCGCCGCCGCCTTCCCCCAGTGCCCGCCCCGGGCCCGCGCCGCCGTCGCCTCGCTCGTCCCGGGCCGCAGCGAGCCGTGGGTGGCCTCGGCGGCCCGCAGCGGCGCCATGGTCTTCGCGGACGTCGGCTGGGACGAGACCGGCCGCTGGGACCTGGCCGGGCTGACCGACCTGGCGCACTGCCAGGCGTTCCTCCCCAACGCGCAGGAGGCCATGCGCTACACCCGCACCGACTGCCCCCGCGCAGCCGCGCACGCGCTCGCCGAGCACGTACCGCTCGCCGTCGTCACCCTCGGTGCGGAGGGCGCCTACGCGGTCGACTCGGCCACCGGTACCGCCGCAGAGGTCCCCGCGATCGCGGTCGAGGCGCTCGACCCGACCGGCGCGGGAGACGTCTTCGTCGCCGGGTTCGTCACCGGCACCCTGGCCAACTGGCCGCTCGCGGACCGGCTCGCCTTCGCCGGACTCACCGCCGCCCTCTCCGTCCAGGAGTTCGGCGGCTCGCTCTCGGCCCCCGGCTGGGCGGAGATCGCCGCCTGGTGGCAGCAGGTCCGCACCTGCGCCGCCCAGGACCCGGCGGCGCTCCAGCGGTACGCGTTCCTCCAGGACCTGCTTCCGGCAGCGGCCCGGCACTGGCCGCTGCGCAGGGCCGTCCCGACGATCGGCTTCCGGCCGTGACCGGGCGGGCCGCGCCCCGCCCGGGAAAACCTCTCGGTGTTGTCAGTGCGGAGTCGTAGGCTTGGTACTCCAGAGGTTGTCGAGCAGCGAGAACCCTGCAACGGGAGGTATGCGCAGGCCCGAGGGCCGGCCCATGACTCAGACACCAACACAGCCGCAGGCGCGTGCCCACATCAGGATCCCGGCCGCACACCCCATGGTGATGCTCCTGGGTTCGGGCGACTCGCTGCTGCGCGTGATCGAAGCGGCGTTCCCGGAAGCCGACATCCACGTCCGGGGCAATGAGATAAGCGCGACGGGGAACACGGCGGAAATCGCCCTGATCCAGCGCCTGTTCGACGAGATGGTGCTGGTGCTCCGCACCGGTCAGCCGATGACGGAGGACGCTGTGGAACGTTCGATCGCGATGCTCAGGGCCACCGACAACGGCCAGGCGGACGGCGCGGAGACCCCGGCCGAGGTGCTCACCCAGAACATCCTCTCCAGCCGCGGCCGCACGATCCGCCCGAAGACCCTCAACCAGAAGCGCTACGTCGACGCGATCGACAAGCACACGATCGTGTTCGGCATCGGCCCCGCCGGTACCGGCAAGACCTACCTCGCCATGGCCAAGGCGGTACAGGCCCTGCAGTCCAAACAGGTCAGCCGGATCATCCTGACCCGGCCCGCGGTCGAGGCGGGGGAGCGGCTCGGCTTCCTGCCCGGCACGCTCTTCGACAAGATCGACCCGTACCTGCGCCCGCTCTACGACGCGCTGCACGACATGCTCGACCCCGACTCGATCCCCCGGCTGATGGCGGCGGGCACTATCGAGGTCGCGCCGCTGGCGTACATGCGTGGGCGTGCCCAGCCCGTCTTTACCAACGTCCTGACGCCGGACGGCTGGCGTCCGATCGGCACACTGGAGGTCGGCGACCTCGTCATCGGCTCCGATGGCGCGCCCACGCCCGTGCTCGGGGTGTACCCGCAAGGCGAGAAAGACATCTACCGCGTCAGCGCCCAGGACGGCTCCTGGACCCTGTGCTGCGGTGAGCACCTGTGGACGGTCCGTACGGCGGCGGACAAGCGGCGGGACAAGCCGTGGCGGGTCCTGGAGACCAAGGAGATGATCGGCGACCTTCGCGCGGCGCACGCCCGGCGCTACGAGCTTCCCATGCTCACCGCTCCGGTAAGCTTCCCCGAGCGCGAGGTTCCGATGGACCCGTACGCGTTGGGTCTGTTGCTGGGCGACGGCTGCCTGACCGGGTCGACGACCCCTTCGTTCGCCACCGAGGATCCTGAGCTCGCCGATGCGCTGGAAAGCGCCCTCCCGGGCGTTTCCGTACGGCACAAGGGCGGGCCCGACTACGTTCTGAACCGGGTGAAGGCTCCGGGCGACGTGGTCACGCTGGAGAACCCAGTCACTCGTTCGCTGCGTGAACTCGACCTGGTGGGCACGCGCTCGCACTCCAAGTTCGTACCGGACGCATACCTCTTCAACTCCGCCGACGTCCGTCTTGCCGTTCTTCAAGGACTGCTGGACGCGGACGGGGGGCCCGTCACTCAGACGGACCGAACATGCCGCGTCCAGTACTCAACAGCATCGATCATGCTGCGCGACGACGTGATCGCCCTCGTGCAGTCCCTGGGTGGGGTCGCGCACACCCGCCGGAGGGCCGCTGAAGGGTGTGCACCAGGACTCGCGCGGGGCCGCGAGGTCCATCACCGCTACGACGCGCACATCGTCGACATCCGGCTCCCCGAGGGCATCGAGCCCTTCCGCCTGGCCCGTAAGGCCGAGAAGTACCGTGCGGCCGGCGGCGGCGGACGCCCCATGCGTTTCATCGACAGCATCGAACCGGCCGGCCGCGAGGAAGCCGTGTGCATCCAGGTCGCGGCCGAGGACTCGCTGTACGTGACCCAGGACTACCTGCTGACGCACAACACCCTCAACGACGCCTTCATCATCCTGGACGAGGCGCAGAACACCAGCGCCGAGCAGATGAAGATGTTCCTCACCCGGCTCGGCTTCGACTCGAAGATCGTCGTCACCGGTGACGTCACCCAGGTCGACCTGCCGAACGGGACCAAGAGCGGGCTGCGTCAGGTGCAGGACATTCTGGAGGGCATCGACGACGTGCACTTCTCCCGGCTCACGTCCCAGGATGTCGTCCGGCACAAGCTGGTCGGCCGTATCGTCGACGCGTACGAGAAGTACGACAGCCAAGGCGAGCAGCACGGCCAGGCCGGCAAGGGCCAGGGCCGTCACAACGGGAAGCAGTAGCAGCGCACCATGTCGATCGACGTCAACAACGAGTCCGGAACCGAGGTCGACGAGCAGGCGATCCTCGACATCGCCCGCTACGCACTCGCCCGGATGCGGATCCACCCGCTCTCCGAGCTCTCGGTGATCGTGGTGGACACCGACGCCATGGAACAGCTCCACATCCAGTGGATGGACCTGACGGGTCCGACCGATGTCATGTCCTTCCCGATGGACGAGCTGCGTCCGCCGGCCAAGGACGAGGAGGAGCCCCCGCAGGGGCTCCTCGGTGACATCGTGCTCTGCCCGGAGGTCGCCAAGAAGCAGGGCGAGGACGCCGAGACGCGGCACTCCATGGACGAGGAGCTCCAGCTCCTCACCGTCCACGGGGTGCTGCACCTGCTCGGTTACGACCACGAGGAGCCGGACGAGAAGGCCGAGATGTTCGGCCTCCAGGCGGCGATCGTGGACGGCTGGCGCGGTGAGCGCGGTATGACCGGCCCGTCGCCCGCCCCCACCGTCTCGTGAGCCTGCCGCTCGTCTTCGGCGTCGTCCTGCTGGTCGTCGTCGGCTGGCTCGCGGCGTGTGCCGAGGCCGGTATCGCGCGTACGTCCAGCTTCCGGGCGGCCGAGGCGGTCCGCTCGGGCCGGCGCGGCGGCGACAAGCTGGAACAGGTCGCGGCCGACCCCACCCGCTATCTCAACGTCGCCCTGCTGGTGCGGGTCGCCTGCGAGATGGCCGCCGGGGTGCTGGTCACCTACGCCAGTCTCCAGGAACTCCCGGAGACCTGGGAGGCGCTGGCCGTCGCCATGGGGGTGATGGTCCTCGTCTCCTACGTCGCCATCGGGGTCTCGCCGCGCACCATCGGCCGCCAGCACCCGCTGAACACCGCCACGGCGGCCGCGTACGTACTGCTGCCGCTGGCCAGGATCATGGGCCCGATCCCGCAGTTGCTGATCCTCCTCGGCAACGCGCTGACGCCGGGCAAGGGGTTCCGCAAGGGCCCGTTCGCCAGTGAGGCGGAACTGCGGGCCATGGTCGACCTCGCGGAGCAGGAGTCGCTGATCGAGGACGAGGAGCGCCGCATGGTGCACTCCGTCTTCGAGCTCGGTGACACGCTCGTGCGCGAGGTGATGGTGCCGCGCACCGACCTGGTCTGCATCGAGCGCTACAAGACGATCCGGCAGGCGCTCACCCTCGCGCTGCGCTCCGGCTTCTCGCGGATCCCGGTCACCGGGGAGAACGAGGACGACATCGTCGGGATCGTCTATCTCAAGGACCTGGTCCGCAAGACGCACATCAACCGGGAGTCGGAGGCCGATCTCGTCTCCACCGCGATGCGCCCCGCGGCGTTCGTGCCCGACACGAAGAACGCCGGGGACCTGCTGCGCGAGATGCAGCAGGACCGCAGCCACGTCGCCGTCGTGATCGACGAGTACGGCGGCACGGCGGGCATCGTCACCATCGAGGACATCCTTGAGGAGATCGTCGGCGAGATCACCGACGAGTACGACCGCGAACTCCCGCCGGTCCAGGAGCTGGAGAACGGCTGCTTCCGGGTCACCGCACGCCTCGACATCGGGGATCTCGGTGAGCTGTTCGGCCTCGACGAGTACGACGACGAGGACGTGGAGACGGTCGGCGGGCTGCTAGCGAAGGCGCTGGGCCGGGTCCCGATCGCGGGTGCGTCCTCGGAGGTGGAGCTGCCCGACGGGCGCCGGTTGCGGCTCACCGCCGAATCCCCGGCGGGCCGCCGGAACAAGATCGTCACGGTGCTGGTGGAGCCGCTGGCCCCGCCCGAGGAGGAGGCGGCCGCATGACTCCCCAGGAGCTGAGGGCGTTCTGCCTGGAGTTCAACGCGAGCACCGAGGAGTTCCCGTTCGGGCCGGAGGCGTCCGTCTTCAAGGTGCTCGGCAAGATGTTCGCGCTGAGCGCGCTGGACAGGCGGCCGCTGACGGTGAACCTCAAGTGCGACCCCGACGACGCGGTGCGGCTCCGGGAGGAGTACGAGGCCGTGGCGCCGGGGTGGCACATGAACAAGCGGCACTGGAACACCGTGACGGTGTCGGGGCTGCCGGCGGCGAAGCTGCGTGAGCTGATCGAGGACAGTTACGACCTGGTGGTGGCGGGGCTGCCGCGGGCGGAGCGGTTGAGGCTGGACCGGGGGTAGGCGGGTGGTTTCGGGGGCTCCGCTCCCGGGCCCCCGCTCCTCAATCGCCGGAGGGGCTTGAATGTGCCGCGGCCGGGCTTGATTCTGCCGCGGCCGGGCTTGAGACGGTTCTCAGGCCCGTCGCCACCACTCCCGCCCCGATGATCAGCAGGCCCGCAGCCACCGCCACCGCTGTCCGGGCTCCGTCGAACAGCGAGCTGTCGGCCGTCGCGATCACGCCGAGCAGCGGGATGCCGACCGTGAGGCCCACCTGCTGGGTGGTGGTGACGAGGCCCGTCGCCAGGCCCTGTTCCTCGTTCGGCACACCAGAGGTGACGGTCAGCCCGTACGCGATGATCGCGCCGAGGTGGCAGACGCTGGCCAGCGAGACCGCGGCGGTCGCCAGCCAGACGCCCGAGTCCGTGCCGAGGCCCAGCAGCGCCGCGACGAACAGTCCCTGGCCGAGCAGCGAGAAGGACAGGGTCCGCCGGGCGCCGATCCGGCCGATCACCTTCGGGGCGTAGACCCCGGCCACCACGGAGGCGAGGCCCTGCACCCCGAAGACCAGCCCGGTCCCGAACGCGGAGAGGTCCAGTACCTCCTGGAGATACAGGGTCAGGACGAAGACGACGGTGGTCATCATCGAGAAGGTGAGCAGCCCGCCCAGGTTGCCGAAGGCCACCGTGCGGCGGCGCAGCATCGGCAGCGAGACCAGCGGGGTCGTCGCGCGCGATTCGACGACGGCGAAGGCGATGAGCAGCGCGACCCCGAGGACGAGGGCGATCTGTACGTCCCCGCGCCCGAAGCCGTGCTCGGCCGCCGTGGAGAGGGCGTAGATCAGGGCGAGGAGCCCGCCGGTGACCGTGGCCACGCCGGGGATGTCGAGCCGCGGCCGGTCCGGCGTGCGGGACTCCGTGAGCAGTGCGGGGGCCGTCGCGAGCACCGCCACCGCGGCCACCGTCAGCAGCCCCATCGTGGAGCGCCAGCCCAGGGTGTCGGTCAGTGTGCCGCCGGCCACCATGCCGACGGTGAAGCCGAGGGAGAGCAGCGTGCCGCTGATGCCGAGCGCGCGGTCGCGCAGCGGGCCCTCCGGGAACGTCGTGGTGAGCAGGGACATCCCGGTCGGCACGATCACCGCGGCGCCGAGCCCCTGGAGCGCCCGCCCGGTGAGGAACGCGGCCGGGTTCCAGGCGAGGGTGGCCAGCAGTGACGCGGCCCCGAAGACGGCGAGGCCGGCGAGGAACATCCGGCGGCGCCCGTAGAGGTCCGCGATCCGGCCGAAGAGGAGCAGGAATCCGCCGGACGGCAGCGCGAACGCCGTGATCGCCCACTGCAGACCGGACCGGCTGAGGCCGAGGTCGTCACCGAGGACGGGCAGCGCCACGTTCAGTACCGAGAAGTCGAGGGACACCATGAACTGGGCGGCGCACAGGACGAGGAGCACCAGCCGGGCCCGGCCGGAGAACCGGTCCGGGGCAGGGGGTGCGGGGGGAATGACAGCTTCTTGAGCCGGGGGATGGATCGCCATGCCCATGAGCCTGCGGCCGCCGGAATATCCGTGGGGAGCGGGAACTTATCCTGTTGGCCGCACCACCAGGCAGGCGCGGGCCCGGACACCAGGGGGAGTACGTGGGCACACCGGCCCGGATCACGGCGGACGAGGGCAAGGCGCACCGTCTCGGCGAGCTGCGGGAATTCCTGATGAGCAGGCGGGCGCGGGTCAGCCCGTCGGAGGCCGGTCTCCCGGACGGCGGTGCCCGGCGCCGTACCCCGGGGCTGCGCCGCGAGGAGGTCGCCGTCCTCGCCGGGGTGGGCGTCTCCTGGTACCAGTGGCTGGAGCAGGGCCGGGACATCACCGTGTCGCCGCAGGTGCTGGACGCGGTGGCCCGGGTGCTGCGGCTCAGCAGCGCCGAACGCCGCCACCTCTACGTGCTCGCCGGGCTCAACCCGCCCGCCGCCGAGGTCGATCCGGCCCACGCGGACATGTGCGACGGCCTGCAGCGGCTGCTGGACCGCTGGATGCCGTTCCCGGCCCACATCATGGACGCGTACTGGAACGTCATCCTGTACAACGACGCGGCCGCGACGGTGATGGGGATGGGGCCGGGCCGGACGCAGAACTGCGTGATCGACTTCTTCACGGACCCGGTCCACCGCGCCCGGCGCAAGGACTGGCAGGAGATCGCGGCCCAGGTCGTCGCCCAGTTCCGGGCCGCCTGCTCGGAATGCCCCGACGACGAGGGCTTCCGGGCGATCGTGGCGGAGGCGAAGGAGCGCAGCCCCGAGTTCGCCGAGCTCTGGGAGCGGCGGGACATCGCGCCCGGCGGCCAGATGCGCAAGGAGCTGAACCACCCGGTGGTGGGCGCCCTGGTCGTGGAGGCCACCCAGCTGCGCGTCCCGGCCCGCCCGGACCTGGTGATCGTGCTGCACAACCCGTGGCCGGGCACCGGAACCGAGGAGAAGTTCCGCCTGCTGGCCTCCCCGGAGGGGCGCCGGGGCATGATGCGCCAGGTCCAGGGATGAGACGGCCGGGCGCCCGGATGCCGCGCGGGTCCGTACGGTTCGTATGCTCGGCACATGAGCGATAGCACCGACCTCGGCGCCGAGGACCGCAAGATCGTCACGCTGGCGCGCAGCGCCCGCGCCCGCAACGGTGTGCCGGAGGGCGCGGCCGTACGGGACGAGACCGGACGTACGTATGTGGCGGGCACGGTGGAGCTGGAGTCGCTGCGCCTGAGCGCGCTGCGGACGGCCGTCGCCATGGCCGTGGCGAGCGGCGCCACCTCGCTGGAGGCGGCCGCGGTCGTCTCGGAGGCCGAGGCGCCCTCACCGGAGGACCGGGCCGCCGTACGGGACCTGGGAGGGGCGGACACCCCGGTGCTGCTCGCCGGGCCGGACGGGGTGCTGCGGCTCACCGTGACGGCGGGCTGACCTTCGCAGGACCGGCACATCGGGTGCGAACGCCCGGCGCCCCATCGGTGCCGGGCGTTCGCACACGATGTGCCGGAAGCATGGATCTTGACAGTATCTGATGGTCCATCAGTCAGCGCATTTCGCTTCCATTGACTTCTTTTCGGCCGGAGTCATCAATGGCCCCCTGCCGGCGCGGAAGAGCCGCCGCGCCGCACATTCCGCAGGAGGGGGCTCCATGAGTCCAGCCATTCGAAGATCCGACAGCCCGGGAACGCGGCGTCGAAGCCGCCGCCGGGCCGCCGCGCTGGGGGTGGGCGCCCTCGTGGTCACCGGGGGAGGGCTGCTCGCCGGACCCGCCCAGGCCATGGCGGCGGCATCCGTGGCGGTGGACTTCCCGACCCACTGCATCCCGCCCGCGATCGCCGGCATCCCGCCGATCGACGGGACGACCTCCGCACAGATCAGCGTCGACAACGCGGCCCCGAAGGTCGGCGACACGGTCACCGTGACGTACACCGTCGTCAAACCGGCCGCGAGCAACCCGGTCGATCTGGCGCTGCCCGCCGACATCATGACGCCGACCGGCAAGGTCACCGTCGCCGGGGCGCAGTCCGCCGACATCACGGTGGCGGGACCGAAGAAGAACGATCCGGTGCCCGGCAAGGGCGAGTTCCCGTCGTTCTCCATTACCGGCACGTTCACGGTCACCGCGCCGGGCGAGATCACCCTCTCGCCCGGCGACTACAACATTCACACCAGCTACATCATGGAGCTGGACACCCCCTGCACGGTCACCGATCCGCCCGCGCCCGTCTCCCAGACGGTCATCGCGACGGACGGCGGCGGCCAGGTCAACGAACGGGCCATCCAGCTCGGTGCGGCCTCCGGCGCGGCCGGTGACCAGGTCACCGTGACCGGTTCGAAGTTCACCGCGGGCGCGTCCGTCACCCTCGCCGGCCGGGCCGGGGACGCCCAGACCGGTGACACCGCGACGGCCACCGCGGACGGTTCGGGCGGCTTCACCGGGCAGCTCACCGTCAACGACCCGGCGACCACCGGAATCGTCGCCTACGAGGGCGCCGCCTGGGACGCCGCCAAGGGTGCGGGCCCCCAGGCCTACACCGTCACCGGTGGCGGGGAGACACCGGACGGCAGCCAGAAGCTGACCTCGACCGTCAAGGCGGGCACGCTCTCCATGTCGCAGGCCGGGGACTCCGTCGAACTGTCTGCGGTCGACTTCGGCAAGGGCGGCGCCTCCACCGGCGCCCTGCGGACGGTGACGGTCAAGGACTTCCGCGGCGGCCCCGCGGGCTGGTCGCTGACCGGCAAGGTCACCGACTTCAAGGGCCCGGCCGGTGCCACGATCGGCGCCTCCGCGCTCGGCTGGAGCCCGGCCTGTGCGACGAAGGCCGGCAGCCCGAGCACCTGCGCCGCGGGTTCGAAGGGTTCGGTCGGCAGCGCGGGAGCCACCCTGGCCTCCACGCCGAACGGCGCCTTCACCGGAGGCGAGTTCACCGTCGACGCCGGGCTGTCGCTGGACGTGCCGGAGTACGCGGCCGCCGGCACCTACTCCGGAGTTTTCACCCTCACCCTGACGTGAGCCGAGAGCGCTGATCAACCGGTGGGCCGGGCGCGCACCCGGCCGGTCCACCCACCCCGCCAACGCGTGCACCCTGGGGGCCCGCACCGTGCGCAAGCTGTCCGTACTCCTGCTGTCCCTGCTGTCCGCAGCACTGCTCCTGCTGGGCGCCCCCGCGGCGGGCGCCGCCGACAACGGCAGCTGGTCGGTCTTCCCGGCCACCACCGCCACCGGCACCCGGCCGTACTTCTACCTCTCGGCCGACCCCGGAGCCACCCTCACCGACAAGGTGACCGTCAAGAACAAGACCGCCGCCCCGCTGACCTTCCGGCTGTACGCGGCCGACGCCTACAACACCGAACGAGACGGCGGATTCGCGGTCCGCGCCCGGAACGAGAAGCAGCGCTCCGTCGGCGCCTGGGCCACCACCGGCCGCGACCGGATCACCGTGAAACCGCACGGCTCTGTCACCGTGCCCGTCACGATCAAGGTCCCCGAGGACGCCGAACCGGGCGACCACCCCGGCGCCCTCGTCGCGCTGGACGAGCGCACCGACCCCGCCGACGCGGGCGCGGTGGCCGTCGGCATCCAGCAGGCCGTCGGCGCCCGGATCTATCTGCGGGTCAACGGCCCGACGATGCCCGCGCTCTCCGTGGACGACGTCAGGATCGAGCACACCCAGCCACTCGTCCCCGGCACCGGAAAGTCCCGCGCCGTCATCTCGTACACGCTCCACAACCGGGGCAACGTCACCCTCAGCCCCAAGGTCGCGCTCAAAGCGGAGGGGCTCTTCGGCCGCACCCTGCTCGCCCGCGACCTCAAACGGATCCCGTCCGAGCTGCTGCCCCGCCAGGAGGTCCGGCTCACCGAGGAGTGGAAGGGCGCGCCGCAGCTGGAGTGGGGCGAGGTCAAGCTGACCGCCAGCGCCCGCGACACCCGCGAGTCCGCCGCCGCCGGGTACTTCGCGCTGCCCTGGCTGGTCGCCGGGGTGCTCCTGGTGCTGCTCGCCGGGGGCGCGGGGCTGTGGATACGGGCACGCCGGAGCCGTCCCCGTACGGCCTGAGACGAGCGACCCGGCGGCGCCGTCGGCCGCCTTGGTGCGGCAGTGCCGCCGGGATCGGGGACAATGGGCGCCATGAGCGCTCGACCTAACCCAGAAGCTGCTGCGCAGCAGGCTGAGAACACCGCCCCGCACCGGGCCGGCTTCGCCTGCTTCGTGGGCCGTCCCAACGCGGGCAAGTCCACCCTTACGAACGCTCTGGTCGGCCAGAAGGTGGCGATCACGTCCAACCGGCCACAGACCACCAGGCACACGGTCCGAGGCATCGTGCACCGGCCGGACGCGCAGCTGATCCTGGTCGACACCCCCGGCCTCCACAAGCCGCGCACCCTGCTGGGCGAGCGTCTCAACGACGTCGTACGCACCACCTGGGCCGAGGTCGACGTCATCGGCTTCTGCCTGCCCGCCGACCAGAAGCTCGGCCCCGGCGACAAGTACATCGTCAAGGAACTCGCGGGCATCAAGAAGACGCCCAAGATCGCCATCATCACCAAGTCCGACCTGGTCGAGTCCAAGCAGCTGGCCGAACAGCTGCTGGCCGTCTCCCGACTCGGCGAGGAGCTCGGCTTCGAGTGGGCGGAGATCATCCCGGTCTCGGCCGTCAAGGACGACCAGGTCGGCCTGCTGGCCGACCTGATCGCCCCGCTGCTCCCCGAGAGCCCGCCGCTCTACCCGGAGGGCGACCTCACGGACGAGCCCGAGATGGTCATGGTCGCGGAGCTGATCCGGGAGGCCGCGCTCGAAGGCGTACGCGACGAGCTGCCGCACTCCATCGCGGTCGTCGTCGAGGAGATGCTGCCGCGCGAGGACCGGCCGGCGGACAAGCCGCTGCTCGACATCCACGCCAACGTCTACATCGAGCGGCCCAGCCAGAAGGGCATCATCATCGGCCCGAAGGGCCGGCGCCTCAAGGACGTGGGCACCAAGTCCCGCAAGCACATCGAGGCCCTCCTCGGCACGCCGGTCTTCCTGGACCTCCACGTGAAGGTCGCCAAGGACTGGCAGCGCGACCCGAAGCAGCTGCGGAAGCTGGGGTTCTGAGCCCGGACAGTCCACTCAGCAGTAGCACGCCGCCGGTCTCACGCGCCCTCCTTCAGGACGCGTGAGACCAGTGCGCGCTGGGCGTCGGTCAGCCGGGGGTCCGCGCAGTGCACCGTCCGGTCTCCGACCGTGATCCGGTAGCCGAAGCCGTCCGGTACGCCGGCCGGCGGGGTGTCCCGGCCGCCGGCGAGCGCCGATTCGGCCAGGGCCTCCCATTCACGGGCGTCGGCCCGGTCGGAGGTGTCGATCTCGCGGTGGCGTGCGATACCGGCGAAGCCGCCGGTCCTGCTCACCTTGATCCGCATACGGTGTCCTTCCCCTGCGGACGCGCCCTGGGTGCTGCCTACGCGGTCGGTACGCCCACCTCCGACCAGGCCTTGAGAACCGCCTCCACCTCGTCGCCCGCACCGAAGCGGCTGCGTGCCGCCGCGACGGTCAGCCGGGCGAAGGCCGCGAAGTCGGCGTCCACCGCCAGTTCACCACCGGTGAGCACATCGAACCAGAGCTGCCCGGCCTTCTCCCAGGAACTGCCGCCGAGCGCGGTCGCCAGCAGGTAGAACGCCCGGTTGGGGATGCCGGAGTTGAGGTGGACACCGCCGTTGTCGTCGCCGGTGCGGATGTAGTCGTCCATCGACGCGGGCTGCGGGTCCTTGCCGAGCACATCGTCGTCGTACGCGGTGCCGGGCGCCTTCATCGAGCGCAGCGCCACCCCCTGGACGCGCGGCGCCAGCAGGCCCGCGCCGATCAGCCAGTCGGCCTGCTCCGCGGTCTGGCCCAGCGAGTACTGCTTGACCAGGGAGCCGAACACGTCGGAGACGGACTCGTTGAGCGCGCCGGACTGGCCGTAGTAGCTCAGGTTGGCCGTGTACTGGGTCAGGCCGTGCGCCAGTTCGTGGGCGATGACGTCGATGGCGACGGTGAAGTCCAGGAAGATCTCCCCGTCCCCGTCACCGAACACCATCTGCTCGCCGTCGAAGAAGGCGTTGTTGTACTTCTCGTCGTAGTGCACGGAGCCGGTCAGCGGCAGCCCCTTGCCGTCGATCGAACGCCGCCCATAGGCCTTGAGCAGCAGTTCGAAGGTGGCGCCGAGGCCCGCGTACGCGCGGTTGACGCTGGCGTCGGACGTCGGGTCCTCGCCCTCGGCGCGGACCTTGGTGCCGGGCAGCTCGGTGCCGTGCCGGCAGTCGTAGAGGGTGCGGTCGGGCTTGCCGGAGCGCTCGTCCTCCGGGGCGGGGGCGACGCGGGCCGGGACGGGGGTCGTCACCTGGCGGCGGGTGCGCCGGGCGGCGTCGGCCTCCAGGGTGCGGCGGGCCGGGTCCGCCAGGACGGGATCGTCGGACTGGGACAGCTTGTCGAGTACGTGGGGCGGCACGATGGTGCAGAAGACGGGCCGGTGCGTGTGCTGAGTTCGAGGCTGCATGCACTCGACTGTGGCAGCGTGTGATCGCAATGTCACTGGTTGCCACCAGGATTGACGAATTAGAGTGATCGGTCACTGTTTAACCGTTACCGGCCTCCGGTCCCGCATACTGATACGGCACAGACGTCTCGGGCGTCGCTCGGCTAGTCTCTTCGCATCATGCGTTTCGGGCTGCTTCTTCTTAGCTGCCGCGGCGAGGGTCTGTAGTCGTAGGCCGACCCCCTCCCCGCGGAGTCTTGTGTTGCAGCGACACAGTCGGCCTTCCCCCAGCTCTCGATGGGCAGGGGAACCCTTCTTGCCGGACTCCGAGGAGCCCCACGCCATGACCGCAGTGAATCCCGCTCAGAACCCCGTCGCGAACGCCGTCGGCCGCCCCACGCCGATCACCAACGCCACCGGGCTCCAGAAGCCCTCCGGGATGCCGATCGGCAAGTACGGGCAGTACGAGGCCGTCGAGATCCCCGACCGCACCTGGCCGGACAAGCGGATCACGGTCGCACCCCGCTGGCTCTCCACGGACCTGCGCGACGGCAACCAGGCGCTGATCGACCCGATGTCGCCGGCCCGCAAGCGCGAGATGTTCGACCTGCTCGTACGCATGGGCTACAAGGAGATCGAGGTCGGCTTCCCGTCCTCCGGCGAGACCGACTTCGCGTTCGTCCGCTCCATCATCGAAGAGGGCGCGATCCCCGAGGACGTGACGATCTCCGTCCTGACGCAGGCCCGCGAGGAACTGATCGAGCGCACCGTCGAATCACTGCGCGGCGCCCACCGCGCCACCGTCCACCTGTACAACGCGACCGCCCCCACCTTCCGCCGCGTGGTCTTCCGCGGCTCCAAGGAGCAGGTCAAGCAGATCGCGGTGGACGGCACCCGGCTGGTCATGGAGTACGCGGAGAAGATCCTGGGCGAGGAGACGATCTTCGGCTACCAGTACAGCCCGGAGATCTTCACCGACACCGAGCTGGACTTCGCCCTGGAGGTCTGCGAGGCGGTGTGTGACGTGTGGCAGCCCGAGGCCGGCCGCGAGATCATCCTCAACCTGCCCGCCACCGTGGAGCGTTCGACGCCGTCCACGCACGCCGACCGGTTCGAGTGGATGTCGCGCAACCTGTCGCGCCGCGAGTTCGTCTGCCTGTCCGTCCACCCGCACAACGACCGCGGCACCGCCGTGGCCGCCGCCGAACTGGCGCTGATGGCCGGGGCCGACCGGATCGAGGGCTGCCTGTTCGGCCAGGGCGAGCGCACCGGCAACGTCGACCTGGTCACGCTGGGCATGAACCTCTTCTCGCAGGGCGTCGACCCGCAGATCGACTTCTCGCAGATCGACGAGATCCGCCGCACCAGCGAGTACTGCAACCAGATGGAGGTCCACCCGCGCCACCCCTACGCGGGCGACCTGGTCTACACCGCCTTCTCCGGCTCCCACCAGGACGCCATCAAGAAGGGCTTCGACGCCATGGAGGCCGACGCGGCCGCCCAGGGCAAGACGGTGGACGAGATCGAGTGGGCGGTGCCGTACCTGCCGATCGACCCGAAGGACGTGGGCCGCTCCTACGAGGCCGTCATCCGGGTCAACTCGCAGTCCGGCAAGGGCGGAATCGCCTACGTCCTGAAGAACGACCACAAGCTGGACCTGCCGCGCCGGATGCAGATCGAGTACTCCCGGATCATTCAGGCCAAGACCGACGCCGAGGGCGGCGAGGTCACTCCGACGCAGATCTGGACCACGTTCCAGGACGAGTACCTGCCCAACCCGGACAACGCCTGGGGGCGCGTCCAGATCCGCTCCGGCCAGAGCACCATCGGGTCCGACGGCCAGGACACGATCACCGTCGAGGCGACCGTGGACGGCGCGGACACCGTGCTCACCGGCACCGGGAACGGCCCGATCTCGGCGTTCTTCGAGGCGCTGCAGGCCATCGGCATCGATGCCCGGCTGCTGGACTACACCGAGCACACGATGAGCGAGGGCGCGAGCGCCCAGGCCGCCTCGTACATCGAGTGCGCGATCGACGGAAAGGTCCTGTGGGGCATCGGTATCGACGCCAACACCACCCGGGCCTCGCTGAAGGCGGTCGTCTCGGCGGTCAACCGCGCCACCCGCTGACCCGCCCGCCCGAAAGGGCATGAATCGGTACGGTCCGTGAACCCCGTCGCCCGCACCCGGGAGGCGGGGTTCGGCCATCTCGGGGTGGTTGTGACGGGCGAGGTGCTGACGCCGCTTCACGGATGTGGTTAACATCACGTCCAACACGGCAATGTTGCCGTGTTGGTACCTCCCGTGTCCGCAGGGCTACGGGGGAGTTACGGAGGTGTGCGACGTGCGGTCAGCCCTGGGACAACGCGCCATGAAGCTGCGTATCTGCGGCATCCGTACGATGTGGGACACCGTCGGGGACGGCGAGTTCTTCTGCACCGGCTGCGGAGGCGACCGCAACTACCGCCGCCTCGCCGGACATCGCCGGTTCACCTTCCTCGGCGTACCGCTGCTGCGGCGCGGCACCGTGGGCCCGGTCGTCGAATGCGCCGCGTGCCACGAGCACTTCGGCACCGACACCCTCGACCACCCCACCACCACCCGGTTCTCCGCGATGCTCAAGGACGGCGTCCACACCGTCGCGCTCGGCGTCCTCGCGGCCGGCGGGACCACCTCCCGCACGGTCCTGGAGACCGCGGTCGCCACCGTGCGCGGCGCCGGTTTCGACGGCTGCACGCAGGAGCAGCTCGCCACCGTCGTCGAGGTCCTCTCCGTCGACATCGGCCACGGCTCGGCCTTCGACCCGGCCGCGGAGGCCTGCGGCGCGGCCCTCGCCATCGAGCTCCACGAGGCGCTGGAGCCCCTCGCCCCGCACCTGGCCCAGACCGGCCGCGAATCGATTCTGCTCCAGGGCGCCAGGATCGCGCTCGCCGACGGCCCGTACAGCCAGGCCGAACGCGAGGTGCTGACCACCGTCGGCGGCGCGCTCCAGCTCTGCCCACAGGACACGGCCCGGCTGCTCGCCGCGGCGGCGCGCACGCCGTCCTGACCGGCCCCGGCCCGCCGTCCCTCTCCGCTACCGGGAGGGGCTCACCTGCCACGCCCGGCCGCAGGGCGCGGTGGCGGCAGCGCTGCGCGGCTGCGGCCCCGCCGTCGTGGCCTCCGCCACCGTCGCCGCGGGCCTCCCGTGCCTTCTGGCGGCCGATCTCACCCGTAGCCGGGGAATGGGACCCATCGCCGCCGTCGGCGTGCTGTGCGCGCTCCTGGCCATGCTGACGCTGCTTCCCGCGCTCCTGGTGCTCCTACTGAGCGGCCCGGTCGAGGGGGCGGACCCGCCGGGCCGGCCGCGTACCGGACAATGGAGCCATGAGCTTGTTCCGGGACGACGGCGTGGTGCTCCGCACGCAGAAGCTGGGCGAGGCCGACCGGATCATCACGATCCTGACCCGCGGCCACGGCCGGGTACGGGCCGTCGCACGCGGCGTGCGGCGCACGAAGTCGAAGTTCGGGGCCAGGCTGGAGCCGTTCTCCCACGTCGACGTGCAGTTCTTCGCCCGGGGCAGCGAGCTGGTCGGACGCGGACTGCCGCTCTGCACCCAGAGCGAGACCATCGCCCCCTACGGCGGCGGGATCGTCACCGACTACGGGCGCTACACCGCCGGCACCGCGATGCTGGAGACCGCGGAGCGGTTCACCGACCACGAGGGCGAACCCGCCGTCCAGCAGTACCTGCTCCTGGTGGGCGGACTGCGCACCCTGTCCCGCGGCGAGCACGACCCCCACCTCATCCTCGACGCCTTCCTGCTGCGCTCGCTGGCCGTCAACGGCTACGCCCCCAGCTTCGACGGCTGCGCCCGGTGCGGAATGCCCGGACCGAACCGGTTCTTCTCCGTCGCGGCGGGCGGCGTCATATGCGGCGACTGCCGGGTACCGGGCAGCGTCGTACCCTCGGCGGAGGCCGTCACCCTGCTGAGCGCACTGCTCACCGGCGACTGGGAGACGGCGGACGCGTGCGAGGCGCGTCACGTCAGGGAGGGGAGCGGGCTGGTGTCCGCCTATCTGCACTGGCATCTGGAGCGCGGGCTGCGCTCGCTGCGGTACGTGGAAAAGTGACACAGGGAGACTGAGAAGCTCATGGCAGTACGCGGAATCCTCGGCGGCCGTAACCGGCGCGACCACAAGACCCCGGAGCCGCACCCGTCCGGTGCCGTGCCGCCGAAGATCCCCGGTGAGCTGGTGCCCAAGCACGTCGCCGTGGTGATGGACGGCAACGGCCGCTGGGCCAAGGAGCGCGGGCTGCCGCGCACCGAGGGCCACAAGGTCGGCGAGGGCGTCGTCATGGACGTGCTCAAGGGCTGCATCGAGATGGGCGTCAAGAACCTCTCGCTGTACGCCTTCTCCACCGAGAACTGGAAGCGGTCCCCGGAGGAGGTGAAGTTCCTGATGAACTTCAACCGGGACGTCATCCGCCGCCGCCGCGACGAGATGGACGAGCTCGGCATCCGGATCCGCTGGGTCGGCCGCATGCCGAAGCTGTGGAAGTCCGTCGTCCAGGAGCTCCAGGTCGCCCAGGAGCAGACCCAGGACAACGACAAGATGACGCTGTACTTCTGCGTCAACTACGGCGGCCGGGCCGAGATCGCCGACGCCGCGCAGCGGATCGCCCAGGATGTCGCGGCCGGGAAGCTCGACCCGTCGAAGGTCAACGAGAAGACCTTCGCGAAGTACACCTACTACCCGGACATGCCGGACGTCGACCTCTTCGTCCGCCCGAGCGGCGAGCAGCGCACGTCCAACTACCTGATCTGGCAGAGCGCCTACGCCGAGATGGTCTTCCAGGACGTGCTGTGGCCGGACTTCGACCGCCGCGACCTGTGGCGGGCCTGCCTCGAATTCGCCCAGCGCGACCGGCGCTTCGGCGGTGCGGTGGAGGCGGCGGAAACCGGCAGCTGAGCGCGCGGGTCCGCGGGGGCGGCGCCCCCGCGGACCCGGATCACTCCTGAGCGCTCGCGCGCCGGATCACTCCTGCGTGCTCGCGCAGTCCGCGCAGGTGCCGAAGACCTCGACCGTGTGCGCCACGTTGACGTAGCCGTGCTGCGCCGCGATCGTCTCCGCCCACTGCTCCACGGCCGGGCCCTCCACCTCGACGGCCTTGCCGCACACCCGGCAGACCAGATGGTGGTGGTGGTCACCGGTCGAGCACCGCCGGTAGACGGACTCGCCGTCGGTGGTGCGCAGTACGTCGACCTCGCCCGCGTCCGCGAGGGACTGCAGGGTGCGGTAGACCGTGGTCAGCCCGACCGAGTCGCCGCGGTGCTTGAGCACATCGTGCAGCTCCTGCGCACTGCGGAACTCGTCCACCTCGTCGAGCGCCGCGGCCACCGCGGTCCGCTGCCGGGTCGAGCGGCCGCGTACCGGGGCCGCGTTCGTGTCCCTGCTCGGCGCCGTCGCCACAGGAGCCTCCTCGTGTCGCCCGTACGTTTGTCGGGCCATTGTGCCAGTCCGGCCCGGCCGCGGCGTCAGACGCGGACGTCGTCCGTGGCCCGGCGGGTGGCCGGTACCTCCAGAGTGCACCGTTCCGCGGCCGATTCGCCGATGCGCGCGCGCCTTCTTCCCAGCGGGGCGGCGAGCAGGGTCAGCGCGATGAAGACGCCGATGGCCAGCAGCACGATCGTCGCCCCGGGCGGTACGTCCTGGTAGTACGAGGTCACGGTGCCGGCCAGCGTCACCGCCACCCCGATGACGACCGAGAGCACGAAGGTCACCTTGAAGGACCGGCTGATCTGCTGCGCGGCGGCGACCGGGACCACCATCAGGGCGCTGACCAGCAGCAGCCCGACGACCCGCATCGCCACGGTGACGGTGACCGCCGCGGTGACCGCGATCAGCAGGTTCAGCACCCGCACCGGCAGCCCGGTGACCCGGGCGAACTCCTCGTCCTGGCTGACCGCGAACAGCTGCCTGCGCAGCCCCACCGTCACCAGCAGCACGAACGCCGCCAGCAGGCCGATCGCGGTGATGTCCTCGGAGGAGACCGTGGAGAGGGAGCCGAAGAGGTACGAGGTGAGGTTGGCGTTGGAGCCGGTGTCGGAGAGGTTGATCAGCAGGACACCGCCCGCCATGCCGCCGTAGAAGAGCATCGCCAGCGCGATGTCGCCCCGGGTGCGTCCGTACCAGCGGATCAGTTCCATGACGACCGCGCCGACGACGGCGACCGCGGTGGCCATCCAGACCGGGCTGGTGGAGAGCAGGAAGCCGAGGCCGACTCCGGTCATCGCGATGTGGCCGATGCCGTCGCCCATCAGGGCCTGCCGGCGCTGCACCAGGTAGATGCCGACGGCGGGGGCGATGACGCCGACCAGCACGGCGGCGATCAGCGCCCGCTGCATGAAGGGAGGGGTGAGGAAGTCCATGGTCAGCTCAGCAGTCCCGTCCGGACGGGCTCGGAAGCCGCGTGGGGGTGTACGTGGTCGTGGCCGGGCAGGGCGTGCTGCCCGAGGGCCTTCGGGGGCGGTCCGTCGTGCATCACGCAGCCGTCGCGCAGGACGACCGCGCGGTCGATCAGCGGCTCCAGCGGGCCCAGCTCGTGCAGGACGAGCAGCACGGTGGTGCCGGCCGCGACCTGGTCGCGCAGGGTCGCGGCGAGGATCTCCTGGCTGGCCAGGTCGACGCCGGCCATCGGCTCGTCCATGATCAGCAGTTCGGGTTCTGCGGCGAGCGCGCGGGCGATCAGGACGCGCTGGTGCTGGCCGCCGGAGAGGGCGTTCACCGAGTCCTTGGCGCGGTCGGTGAGGCCGACGAGCTCGATGGCCCGGTCGACGGCGGCGCGGTCGGCCTTGCGGGGCAGGCCCAGCTTGGTGCGGGAGAGCCGCCCGGAGGAGACGACCTCGCGGATGGTGGCCGGTACGCCGCCGGCCGCCGTGGTGCGCTGCGGTACATAGCCGACCCGGGCCCAGTCGCGGAACCGGCGCAGCGGGGTGCCGAAGAGTTCGACGGCGCCGCCGGTGAGCGGGACCTGGCCGATGGCGGAGCGTACGGCGGTCGACTTTCCGGAGCCGTTGGCGCCGAGCAGCGCGACGACCTCGCCGCGGTGCACGGTCAGGCCGACGCCGCGCAGTACGGGACGTGCCCCGAGGGTGGCCGTGGCGTCGCGCAGGACGATCACGGGTTCTGGGGTGGGGCTCGCGGGCTCGGGCATGAGCGCCTCCGGTGCTGCAGGGTTCGGGCCGGCCGGTTTCATGGGGTCGTCGCTCACTTCGCGCCGAGCGCCTTCTGCAGCGCGGCGAGGTTGGACTTCATGACCTCCATGTAGTCATCGCCCTTGGACTTGTCCGTGATTCCCTCCAGCGGGTCCAGGACGTCGGTCTTCAGGCCGGTGTCCCGGGCGACGGTCCTGGCCGTCTTGTCGCTGGCCAGCGTCTCGAAGAAGACCGTGGTGACCTTCTTCTTCTCCGCGATGGAGTGCAGGGCGCTGATCCGGGCGGGGCTGGGCTCGGCCTCGGGGTCGATGCCGGCGATGCCCTCCTGGGTGAGGCCGTAGCGCTCGGCCAGGTATCCGAAGGCGGAGTGGGTGGTGATGAAGGTCTTGGTGGCGGTGTTCGCCAGCCCCTTCTCGTACTCGGTGCTGAGTGCGCCGAGCTCCTTGACCAGGGTGTCCGTGTTCTTGCGGTAGTCCGCGGCGTGGTCCGGGTCGGTCTTCTCCAGGGACTTCCCGACCCCCTTGGCGACCTCGGCGTACTTCACCGGGTCGAGCCAGATGTGCGGGTCGGCGCCGGCTTCCTCGCCCTCGTGCTCGTGGCCGTGCTCCTCGCCGCCGACCTCGGCGCCGTGGTCCTCCAGCGTGGTCAGGCTCGCGGCGTCGACCGTGTGCGTGGACTCGGAGAGCTTGATCGCGTCGTCCACGGCGGGCTGGATGCCCTTGAGGTAGAGGATGTAGTCGGCGTCGCTGAGGCCGCCGATCTGCCGGGGGCTGAGCTCCAGGTCGTGCGGCTCCACGCCCGGCTTGGTAAGGGTGGAGACGGAGACGTGGCCGCCGCCTATTCGCTCTGCCAGGAACTGCATCGGGTAGAACGACGCCACCACGTTGAGCCTGTTACCGCTCTTGTGGCCGGCGGCATCGGATGACGAGCAGGCGGTGAGCGTGGTGAGGCCGAGGACGACTGCTCCGGCGACGGCGGCGGTGGGTATGAGGCGGCGTTCGTTCATGACAGTCATTTTCAACAAAAATGGAAACGATTGTCAACAAGGCTGATGGGATGCCTCCGGAAGCGACTGTCCCGATACCGATTTGATCGAAGGGGCGTGCCCGCCGGTAATCTGAGGTCTTCTCCGTTCGTCGCCGTCGTAATGAAGAGAGCACCGTGGCCGCCGACAAGATCGACTCCATCGTCAGCCTGAGCAAGCGCCGTGGCTTCGTTTTCCCCTGCAGTGAGATCTACGGTGGTCAGCGCGCCGCCTGGGACTACGGGCCGCTGGGCGTTGAGCTCAAGGAGAACCTCAAGCGCCAGTGGTGGCGCTACATGGTCACTTCGCGCGAGGACGTGGTCGGGCTCGACTCGTCGGTCATCCTGGCCCCCGAGGTGTGGGTGGCCTCCGGCCACGTCGCCACGTTCTCCGACCCGCTGACCGAGTGCACCTCCTGCCACAAGCGCTACCGCGCGGACCACCTGGAGGAGGCGTACGAGGAGAAGCACGGCAAGCCGCCGGTCAACGGCCTCGCCGACCTCAACTGCCCCAACTGCGGCAACAAGGGCACGTTCACCGAGCCCAAGCAGTTCTCCGGCCTGCTCTCCACGCACCTCGGTCCGACCCAGGACTCCGGCTCGGTCGCCTATCTGCGCCCCGAGACCGCCCAGGGCATCTTCACCAACTTCGGCCAGGTGCAGCAGACCTCGCGCAAGAAGCCGCCGTTCGGCATCGCGCAGATGGGCAAGTCCTTCCGGAACGAGATCACTCCGGGCAACTTCATCTTCCGCACCCGCGAGTTCGAGCAGATGGAGATGGAGTTCTTCGTCAAGCCGGGCGAGGACGAGCAGTGGCAGGAGTACTGGATGGAGCAGCGCTGGAACTGGTACACCGGCCTCGGCCTGCGCGAGGAGAACATGCGGTGGTTCGAGCACCCGGCGGAGAAGCTCTCCCACTACTCCAAGCGCACCGCTGACATCGAGTACCGCTTCCGCTTCGGCGGCAGCGAGTGGGGCGAGCTGGAGGGCGTCGCCAACCGCACGGACTACGACCTGAAGGCGCACTCCAAGGCCTCGGGCACGGATCTGTCCTTCTTCGACCAGGAGGCCGGCGAGCGCTGGACCCCCTACGTCATCGAGCCGGCGGCCGGTGTGGGCCGCTCGGTCCTGGCCTTCCTGCTGGACGCCTACATCGAGGACGAGGCTCCCAACGCCAAGGGCGTCATGGAGAAGCGCACCGTGATGCGTCTCGACCCGCGCCTGGCGCCGGTCAAGGTCGCGGTCCTGCCGCTGTCCCGCAACCCGCAGCTCTCGCCGAAGGCCAAGGGTCTCGCGGCCGACCTCCGGCAGAACTGGAACATCGAGTTCGACGACGCGGGCGCCATCGGCCGCCGCTACCGTCGTCAGGACGAGATCGGTACGCCGTTCTGCGTCACCGTCGACTTCGACACCCTCGACGACAACGCGGTGACGGTGCGCGAGCGCGACACCATGAAGCAGGAGCGCGTCTCCCTGGACCAGATCCAGGCGTACCTGGGCGCGCGGCTGCTCGGCTGCTGACGCCTCGCATCCGCTGCACGAAGCCCCCGGTTCCCCGAACGGAACCGGGGGCTTCGTGCACACTGGGCACAATCGTCCACAGGAGGCTCGGATGCCGTCCATGACCACGAGCAAGGTCAGCAGATGGGACCAGCACGGCCGTGAACACATAGTCCACGTAAGGAAGTCGGGGATGCAGCGGGCGTTGAGCTGCGACACCTGCGACTGGCGCAAGGGCGTGCAGTTCCTGCCCTGGCTCAAGGCGGAGGAGCACCTCGCGCAGGCCCACCAGGCGACGGTCGACCCGACGGCGACATAGCCCCCGTGGCCGTCGTCAGGTCCGCAGGCCGCGCAGCAGCAGGTCGGTGACGGCGGTGAACTCGGCGGCGATGGCGGGTTTCCGCCACTCGGCGGCATACGCCGGGTCGTGGAAGCGGGCCGTCGCGTCGAAGACCGCCTGGGCGGCCGCCGCGGGGTCGGCCACCGCGAACTCTCCGTCGGCCGCCCCCTCCTCGATCATCTCCCGGAGCTGGCCCACCAGTTCGCGGATGTGTTCCTCGACCACGGTGCTCTCGCCCATGAGCACCTCATAGGTGGCGAACAGCTCCGGATCATCGCCCGCCTTGTGCCGCTTGGCCTCGAACAGCGTCTCCAGCCACTGCCGCAGCTTCGCCGGGGCGGGCTGGGCCGGGGCGCGCAGGATCTCGGTGAGCGCCAGCTCCGTGCGGGTCAGCCAGCGGCCGGTCACGGCCTCGCGCAGGGCGGCCTTCGTGCGGAAGTGGCGGTACACGCTGCCGTGGCTGACGCCGAGCGCTCGGGCCACGTCGACCACGGTCGCCTTGGCGGGGCCGTAGCGGCGCAGCACGTCCTCGGTGGCTTCGAGGATGCGCTCGGGGGTCAGCGGGTCGGACGGCGGCGTCATGGTGGGTGTGCTGCCTTTCGGGGCGGGGGCGTCGGGCGGATCAGGGCGCCTTCGCCCGGCTCCGACCGTACCCGGACGTCAGCGCTCGCTGTCCAGGTGTGCCATCTGGCTGTCGGGGTAGCGGGCGCCCGCCGCCGCGCCGGCCGGGACCGCCTCCTCGATCGCGGCGAGGTCGGCCGGGGTCAGCTCGACGTCCAGGGAGCCGAGGGCCTCGGTCAGCCGGTCGCGCCTGCGGGCGCCGACCAGCGGCACGATGTCCGCACCCTGGGCGAGGACCCAGGCGATGGCGATCTGCGCGACCGTGACGCCCTTCCGCCCGGCGATCTCGCGGAGCGCCTCGACCAGGTCGAGGTTGTGCCGGAGGTTCTCGTCCTGGAAGCGCGGGCTCATCGTCCGGAAGTCACCGGCGGCCAGCTGGCGGTCATGGGTGAAGTGGCCGCTGATCAGCCCCCGGGAGAGCACCCCGTACGCCGTGACGCCGATGCCCAGCTCGCGGCAGACCGGCAGGATCTCCGCCTCGATGGAGCGGGAGATCAGTGAGTACTCGATCTGCAGATCGGAGATCGGGGCGACGGACGCCGCCCGCCGGATGGTCTGCGCGCCGACTTCGGAGAGGCCGATGTGGCGGACGTGGCCGGCCTCGACGAGCTCGGCGATGGCGCCGACCGTCTCCTCGATGGGCACGTCGGGGTCGAGCCGGGCGATCCGGTAGACGTCGATGTGGTCGAGGCCGAGCCGCTGGAGTGAGTAGGCCGCGAAGTTCTTGACCGCCGCCGGCCGGCCGTCGTAGCCGCTGAAGCCGCCCTCGACGGTCCGCAGGGCACCGAACTTCACGCTGGTCAGGGCCTGTTCGCGAGCGGCCGCGGGGGCGGTGCGCAGGGCCTCGTTGATCAGTAGTTCGTTGTGTCCCATGCCGTAGAAGTCGCCGGTGTCGAGCAGGTTGATGCCGGTGTCGAGCGCGGCGTGGATGGTGGCGACCGACTCGGAGCGGTCGGTCTCGCCGTACAGCGCGGACATGCCCATGCAGCCGAGGCCGAGCATGGAGACCTGCGGGCCGGTGGAGCCGAGGGTGCGGGGGCGGAGGGCGGTCATGAGGAACTCCCGGGTGGGCGGAGGCGGGCGGAAGACGGAGAGTGGGTGGAGGGAGAGGAGTCGGATGTCGTGCGTACATATCGACCATGACATATGGGCTGACAGATTTCAATATCTGTCAGCCCATGTTCCCTCGGTGGGGTGATCCCGGCCGGTGGCGTGATTCCGGTCGGTGGGGCGGTCTCGGTCGGACGAAAATCCGGTGCCGGAGCCGTGAGGGGCGGGGTACCGTTCCGGCATGTCTTCGTTCTTCCAGATCTACGAGTGAGTGCGCGGCGGGTACGAGCACCCGCCGCCCACCGGATCGATCCAGGGTCGTTTCAGACCTCACTTTCACCACGAATGGGAGAACCCCGTGGCCAAGAGTCGTAATAACCTCCTCGGCGTCGGCGGACAGCGGAAGAAGCTGTCCCGCGCCGAGCAGCAGGGGGCAGGCCCCGAGCGCAACGCCGACCGGAAGACGGCGGTCGAGCAGAAGCAGGAGCTGCTGCGCAAGATGCGGGAGCGCGCCGGCCACCCCGCGCCGTCGGACGACGCGGCAGCCGGGCAGGACGCTCCGGAGCAGGCCGCCTCGGAGCAGGACGGCCCGGCGAAGAGCTGACGCCCTCCCGCCGAGCGCGGACCGCACCACTCGTACGACCGTGGGCCCGGAACACCTCAGGTGTCCCGGGCCCACGGCTGTGACGGAGCCCCGTCCTCACCCCACGGCGCGCGGCAGCCGCAGGCTCAGCAGTGTCGTCAGTACCACCGCACCCAGCTGCACCAGCAGTGTCACGGCCAGCGCCTCCCGCATCCCCGAGCCCGGGGCCAGCGACAGGAACAGCGAACCGAGCGTCGCCACACCCAGTGCCAGCGCCGCCTGCTGAGTCGTCGTCATGACCCCGCCGCCGACCCCGGCCCGCTCCGGCGGTACGTCGGAGAGCACGATGCGGAACAGGACGGGCAGCTGGAGCCCCTGGCCGAGACCGGCGATCGCCATCCCGGGCAGCAGCCCGAGCATCCCCAGCCCGGACCAGTCGCGCCACACGGTGATCACCAGCACCACCACGCCGAGCGCCTGGATGATCCCGCCGACCGTCACGACCCGGCTGCCGTACCGCCGAACCAGCCCCGGCCCCGCCAGCGAGGCGGCGAAGAAGGCCGCCGCCATCGGGGCCATCGACAGGCCGGACGCCGCCGGGCCGAGCTTCAGGCCCTGCTGGAGCGCCACCGCGATGACGAACATGAAGCCGCCGAAGCCGACCGAGAACGGCAGCACCAGCGACAGCCCGCGCCGCAGCGAGTCGAGCCGCAGCAGGCTCGGCGGGACCAGCGGGATCAGGCCGTTCCGGTCGGCCCGCCGCTCCACCCGGCAGAAGGCGGCCGCGGCGAACGGGAACAGTGCCAGCGAGACCCAGGTCCACAGCGGCCAGCCGGCCGCCCGCCCCTCGGTCAGCGGGGCCAGCAGTGTGACCAGTGACGCCGCCAGCAGCAGCGTGCCCGGCACGTAGATCGGCGCGGGCCGCTCCGAACGCGTCTCGGGCACCGAGCGGGCCGCCAGCACCAGCCCCACCGCCGCCACCGGAACGTTGACCAGGAACACGGACCGCCATCCCGCGCTCTCGCCGAACACCGACGAGAGCGGCGCGGCGGCGACCAGCACGCCGCCCAGGATCTGCCCGGCGACCATCGAGAGCCCGGCCGTCGCCCCGTAGAGGCTCATCGCCCTGGCCCGGCGGTGCCCGAGGTGGCCGCCTGGATGGTGGCGAGGACCTGCGGCAGCATCAGCGCCGCCGCGGCGCCCTGGGCCACCCGGGCGCCGACCAGCGTCCAGGCGTCCGGGGCGAGGCCGCAGGCCGGCGAGGTGATCCCGAAGGCCGCGATGCCGAGCAGGAAGAGCCTGCGCCGGCCGGCCATGTCACCGAGCCGGCCACCGAGTACGAGCAGGACGGCATAGGCGAGTCCGTAGCCCGCGACGACCAGTTCCAGCAGGGCCGGGCCCGCGTCCAGGTCGTGGTCGATGGTGGGCAGGGCGACGTTCACGATGAAGAAGTCGATCAGAGGGAGGGCCGCGCCCAGCAGCACGGTGAACAGCCCCAGTGCGCCGAGCACCGGCGTGGGGTGGTCGTGCCGCACCACGGATGCGGCGGTGGTGGCGGATGTCTTCGGCCGGACATTCGGCCGTACAGAGAAATCACTCACGGCATCGACGATCGCTCTTCTCGAAGCCTGGTACCAGAGTGTCTTTATCCTGGTACAAATAGCACCCGGCATGGTGCCGGGCCGTCCCGCACTCTGGAGGAATGACGACGATGGCGACCCCGGCCCGGACGGGCGTCGCAGCCCCGACGGCTTCAGCATCCCCAGAGGCCACCGCAGCACCGGCGGTCCCCGATACCCGGATCCGGCGGCACGAGCTCGCGGACTTCCTGCGCAGCCGCCGGGAGCGGATCACCCCGGAGCAGGTGGGCCTGGTCCGGGGCCGTCGCAGGCGCACGCCGGGGCTGCGACGTGAGGAGGTGGCCCAGCTCTCCGCCGTCGGCGTCACCTGGTACACCTGGCTCGAACAGGCCCGTGACATCCAGGTCTCGCCCCAGGTCCTGGACGCGCTGGCCCGCGCGCTGCTGCTCGACCGCAGCGAGCGCAGCCACCTCTTCTCCCTCGCCGGGGCCATCGATCCGGCCCCCGGTACGGAGTGCCCGAGCATCACCCCGGCGCTGCGCGCGATGCTGCGGCAGCTGGAGCCGATCCCCGCCTGCGTCCAGAACAGCCGCTACGACGTGCTCGCCCACAACCGGACGTACGGCAGGCTGCTCTGCGAGCTGGACGCGGTGGCGCCGCAGGACCGCAACATCATGCTGCTGGCCTATACGAACGAGCAGTGGCGTTCCACCGTCATGGACATCGCGGAGGTGACCCGCTTCCTGACGGCGAAGTTCCGTGCCGCGATGGCCGAGCACCTGGCGGAGCCCTCATGGAAGGCCCTGCTCAAGCGGCTGGAGGCGGCGTCGCCGGAGTTCCGGGAGACCTGGGCGAGGCATGAGGTCGTCAGCTCCGGCGGCCGGTCCAAGATCTTCCGGAACGCGCATGTGGGGCTGTTGCGGGTGGAGACCTCGGATCTGTGGCTGGGCCCGTCGGCCGGTCCGCGGCTGGTCACCTACGTACCGCGCGACGAAAAGACCCGGGAACGGCTCCAGCGGCTTCAGGACCTGGTGCTCGCGGACGAGGACTGACCCCCGGACCCTTCGCCCGACGCGGCCCCGGCGTGGCCCCCGGGCCGCCCGCCGCCCGGACCGTGTCCCGCCGGGGCCGCCCCCTCCAGCAGTTCCGCGGTCCGGCGTGCGGTGCCCCGTGCCCAGCGCCCGCTGGTCAGCGCCCCGACCAGCAGGACGCACAGCCCGCAGCCGGTGATGATCCACCAGGCGGGCTTGCTCGCCGCCACGAAGTCACCGGCGGGGCCGACGCCGCCCGAGGAGCCGGCGCCGGACACCCCGGCCGCCAGCACCGCGCCGATCACGGCGACGCCCAGCGTCTGCCCGATCTGGCGGCTGGTCGAGGCGACCGCCGCGGCCACGCCCGCCTGGGAGCGGGGCATACCGGAGACCGCGGTGTTGGTGATGGGCGCGTTCACCGCGCCGAAGCCCAGCCCGAACAGCACATAGCCGGTGAACATCAGCGCGTTGTCGGTCTCCGCGTCGAACAGCGCGAACATCAGACCGCTCGCCGCCATCGCGACTCCGGCGGCCAGGAGCGGGATACGCGGCCCCCGGGTGGCGACCACGCGCCCCGAGATCGGCGGCAGAACGCAGACCACCGCCGCCATCGGGAGCATGTACAGACCGGCGCCCAGCGCGCTCATCCCCCGTACGTCCTGGAGGTAGAGCGTGTTGACGAAGAGGAAGCCGCCGAGCGCGGCGAAGGCGCTGACCGCGATGACGGTGGCTCCGCTGAACGGGGCGCTGTGGAAGAACCGCAGATCGATCAGGGGATCGGTGCGCCGGGGCTCGTACACCAGCAGGCCGATCAGCGAGGCCGCCGCGACCGCGGCGAACAGCAGGATCTCGGTGGAGGTCCACCCCTTCTGCGGCGCCTCGATGATCGCGTACGTCAGCGAGCCCAGCAGCGCGATCACCAGCAGCTGGCCGACCGGGTCGGGGCGGCGGGCCTTCGCGGCGCGCGACTCGGGGACGTACCTCAAGGTCAGCAGCAGCGCGGCGATACCGACCGGCAGGTTGATCCAGAAGATCGACCGCCAGCCGACCGAATCGACCAGGGCGCCGCCGACCACCGGTCCGGCGGCCATCGAGATGCCGACGACACCGCCCCAGACGCCGATCGCCCGCGCGCGTTCGCGCGGCTCTGTGAAGGTGTTGGTGATGATCGACATCGCGACCGGGTTCAGCATGGAGCCGCCGACGGCCTGCACCATCCGGAACACGATCAGCGTCTCCAGGCTGGGCGCGATCGAGCAGAGCGCCGAGCCCAGGGTGAAGAGGACGAGTCCGGCCATGAAGACTTGGCGTCGGCCGATCCGGTCGGCGGTGGAGCCCGCCAGCATGAGCAGGGAGGCGAGGACGAGTGTGTACGCGTCGATCGTCCACTGCATCCCCGCGACGCTCGCGTGCAGGTCCTGACGCATGGACGGGAGGGCGACGTTCAGGACGGTGCTGTCCAGGCTGACGATCAGCAGACTCATGCAGCAGATCGCCAGCACCAGCATCCGTCTCCGGTGGCTGAGCTCGGGCATGCATGGATAGTACGGCTAACTAACGACTCCCGCTGGCATGGCCGCCCCAGCGGCCGCCTCGGAGCACACGAAGCGGGGGCGGGCCGGACGCCCGCCCCCGAGCAGTTCCCGGCGTACGCGACAATGGGGGAATGACCACGCTCGCCCCCGCGCCCCAGCTGCTCCGCATCGGCCCGCACACCGTGCAGCCGCCGGTGGTCCTCGCCCCCATGGCGGGCATCACCAACGCGCCCTTCCGGACACTGTGCCGGGAGTTCTCCGGCGGCAAGGGGCTGTTCGTCAGCGAGATGATCACGACCCGGGCGCTGGTCGAGCGCAACGAGAAGACCATGCAGCTCATCCGGTTCGACGCGAGCGAGACCCCGCGCTCCATCCAGCTGTACGGAGTGGACCCGGTCACGGTCGGCAAGGCCGTCCGCATGATCGTCGACGAGAACCTCGCCGACCACATCGACCTGAACTTCGGCTGCCCGGTCCCCAAGGTCACCCGCAAGGGCGGCGGCTCCGCGCTCCCGTACAAGCGGCCGCTGCTGCGCGCGATCCTGAACCAGGCCGTCTCCAACGCGGGCGGTCTGCCGGTCACCATCAAGATGCGCAAGGGCATCGACGACGACCACCTCACCTACCTCGACGCCGGCCGGATCGCGGTGGAGGAGGGTGTCACGGCGATGGCCCTGCACGGCAGGACCGCCGCCCAGCACTACGGCGGCACCGCCGACTGGGACGCCATCGCCCGCCTCAAGGAGCACGTCCCGGAGATCCCCGTCCTCGGCAACGGCGACATCTGGTGTGCGGACGACGCCCTGCGGATGATGCGCGAGACCGGCTGCGACGGCGTGGTCGTGGGGCGCGGCTGCCTGGGCCGCCCCTGGCTCTTCGGTGACCTGGTGAGCGCGTTCGAGGGTACGGAGACGCGGCAGACGCCCTCCCTGCGCACCGTCGCGGACGTCATGCTGCGGCACGCGACGCTGCTCGGGGAGTGGATCGGTGACGGGACCCGGGGCGTGATCGACTTCCGTAAGCACGTGGCCTGGTACCTCAAGGGCTTCGCGGTCGGCTCCGAGATGCGCAGGAACCTCGCGGTCACCTCCTCGCTGGAGGAGCTGGGCTCGCAGCTGAACGAGCTGCGGCTGGACCAGCCGTGGCCGGACGGCGCCGACGGCCCGCGCGGCCGCACCTCGGGCAACAACCGGGTGGTGCTCCCGGACGGCTGGCTGAAGGACCCCTACGACTGCGCGGGCGTCAGCGCGGACGCGGAACTGGACACGTCGGGCGGCTGATACGGGTGGGCTGAGACGGGCGGGCGGTACGGGAAGAGGCCTCAGCCGCCGACGCCCGGCCCGGCCCGCCGCTCCAGCGGGGCCGCCGTCGCGGAGTTCATCACGTTGAAGACCATGCTCCCCGCCCGGTAGCGGTCGTCCGTCCACTCGATGGCCCGGCCCGCCGCCGTGTACGTCAGGTGCCGCTGCCGCAGCAGCGGACTCGCCCGGCGCACCCGCAGCAGCCGGGCGTCCTCGCTGCCCGCCGCGACCGCGTCGATCAGATGCTCGCCGTACTGCGCGACGATGTCCGCACCCTCCGCGATGCTGTTCATGATCGAGACGCAGTCCTCCGGCAACGCCAGGACGGCCGGCGCCACCCAGTGCGCGTATACGGTCCGCTCGACCATCACCGGCTCCCCGTCGAGCCACCGCAGCCGCAGCACGTACAGCACCTCGCTGCCCGGCTCCACGTCCAGGCGTTCGGCCTCCTCGGCGGTCGCGGTGCGGGTGACGCGGGTCAGGATGCGGCTGGAGACCTCGCACCCCATCGCCTGGGCCCACTGCGCGAAGCTGTTGAGCTGCTGGAAGCTCTGGCGGCGCTCGCTGCGCAGGACGACCCGCCGCGCCCCTTGCCGGGAGCCGATCAGCCCTTCCGAGGCGAGCAGCGCCACCGCCTGGCGGACCGTGCCGCGCGAGACGGACCAGTGGGCGGCGAGATCACTCTCCGACGGCAGCCGGGAGCCGAGCGGATAGGTGCCACTGCGGATGGAGTGCCGCAGCGACTCCGCGATCTCCCGATAGCGTGAATGGCTCACGCGCCCCCCCTCGGCCAGCGGGTCCAAGGGCCTGGACCCGCTGCGGATCATGGATCTCTACAGATCATGGACTGTGTACAGGTCCGCTCGTCGATCGCGGTCCTGTCGCTCACTCTAATGCCGGTGAGCGGCGTTTCGATGCAGGGTCGTTATCTACCACAGCCCCTGAATAGTCGGCTTTCCTCTTCCTCGCCTCTTGCCGCACCGGACACCGGACGTTAATGCTCCGGACACCTGGACCGGGCGAACTGATGCCAGCTTGTATGAACAAGTGGCACTCCCTTCGCTTCCAGGAGATTCACCGTGCGCAGATCTCGTCCCCGCCCTCGCATCCGCGCCAACAGCCGTGCGGCCGCCGGCATAGCCCTCGGCGCGGCGGCCCTGGCCGTACTCACCGCCTGTGGCGCCGCACCCGAGGAGAAGACGGACACCGGGGCGGAGGGCGTGCAGCCCGCAGAGGCCACCTCGGTCAAGGACTTCGGCGGGCTGGACAAGCTGGTCGCCGCCGCGGAGAAGGAGGGCGAGCTCAACGTGATCGCCCTGCCGCCGGACTGGGCCAACTACGGCGAGCTGATCAAGGCCTTCCAGGCCAAGTACAAGGTCAGGATCAAGAGCGAGAACCCGGACGGCGCCAGCGCCGACGAGATAGCCGCCGTCAAGTCCCGCAAGGGACAGAAGCGCGCCCCCGACGTCCTCGACCTCGGGATCGCCTTCGCCCGCAGCGGCGCGGCCGGGAACCTCTTCGCCCCGTACAAGGTCGCCGGCTGGGACAAGATCCCCGACAGCCAGAAGGACGCGGACGGCCGCTGGTTCAACGACTACGGCGGCTACGTCTCGATCGGCTGCGACGCCGCCCGGATCAAGAACTGCCCCGAGACCTTCGCCGACCTGCTGAAGCCCGAGTACAAGGGCAAGGTCGCCCTCAACGGCAACCCCACCAAGTCCGGCTCCGCGTTCGGCGGCGTGTACGCGGCGTCCCTGGCCGACAAGGGCTCGTTCGGCGACATCCAGCCCGGCATCGACTTCTTCGGCAGGCTGAAGAAGAGCGGCAACTTCATCCCCGTCGAGTCCACCCCGGCGACCGTCGAGAAGGGCGAGACGCCGATCAGCATCGACTGGGACTACCTGAACGCCGGGTACGCCGACCAGTTCAAGGGCAAGGGCGTCGACTGGAAGGTCTCCGTGCCCTCCGACGGCGTGTACGCCCAGTACTACTCCCAGGCCGTCAACAAGGAGGCCCCGCACCCGGCGGCCGCCCGCCTCTGGATGGAGTACCTGTACAGCACCGAGGGCCAGAACCTCTGGCTCAAGGGGTACGCCCGCCCCGTGCTGCTGCCCGCCATGACCGAGGACGGCACCGCCGACAAGACCTTCGTCACCAAGCTCCCCGAGGTCGCCGGCACCCCCTCCTTCCCGTCCTCCGACGAGCTGGACAAGGCCAACGCCACGCTCTCCGAGAACTGGGACAAGGCCGTCTCCTGATGACCTCCGCCCACCCGTCCGCCGCCCCGGGCCCCGGGGCGGCCGCCCCGAAGACCACCGGCCGCGCCCGTGGGCGCCGGCCGGCCCGCGCCTGGCTCGGCGCGCTCCCGCTGCTCGTCTTCGCCGGGCTCTGCTTCGGACTGCCCGCCGGCGCCCTGCTGTACGGGGCACTCACCCGCACCGACCCGGCCTCCGGCGCCACCGAGGCCACCGGGGAGAACCTCCGGCGCTCGCTCCAGGGGCCCTACCTCACCTCGCTCACCGGCAGCGTCGAGCTGTCCGCGCTGACCGCCGCCCTCGCCGCCGTCCTCGGCGTGCTGATCGCCCAGGCCGTAGTCACCTCCCGGCGCGGCACCCTGCGCGGGGCCGTCCTCACGGCCTCCGGGGTGCTCGCCAACTTCGGCGGGATCCCGCTGGCCTTCGCCTTCGTCGCCACCCTCGGCATCTCCGGTGTGGTCACCCGGCTCGGGCACCTGGACACGCTCGGCTGGAACCTCTACTCGTTCACCGGACTCACCGTCATCTACCTCTACTTCCTGATCCCGCTCATGGTGCTGGTCGTCGTCCCCGCGCTGGACGGGCTGCGCCCGCAGTGGCGCGAGGCCGCCCGCAACACCGGCGCCACCACCTGGCAGTTCTGGCGCCACGTCGGACTGCCGGTGCTCGCGCCCTCCCTGCTCGGCGGGTCCGTCCTGCTCTTCGGCAGCGCCTTCGCCGCGCACGCCACCGCCGCCGCCCTGGTCGGCGGCTCCGTACCGCTGGTCACCCTGAAGATCGCCGACGCGCTCTCCGGGAACGTCCTGGTCGGCCAGGAGAACGTGGCGCTGGCGCTCAGCCTCGACATGATCGTGATCGCCGGACTGGTGATGGCGGTCTATCTGCCCCTCCAGCGACGGAGCTCCCGATGGCTGCACTGACCACCGCCGCCCCCGCGACCGAGGCCCCGGTGCCGGTGAAGGCCCGCCGCACGCGCCCCCGCTACTGGCGCGGTGCCGTACTGGCCCTCGCCGCGCTGTACTTCGTCACCCCGCTGCTCTCCTCGTTCGTCTTCACGGTCCATGTGCCGGGCCAGGGCCTCACCTTCGAGGCGTACAGCGGCATCCTGTCGGCCGACGGATTCACCGACAGCCTGTTCCTCTCGCTCTCCCTCGCCGCCGCCACGATCGCGCTGGCCCTGCTGCTCGTCGTCCCCGCGCTCGTCGCGGTGCGGCTCGGGCCGCCCCGGCTGCGGGCCGTCGTCGAGGTCGTCTGCGTGCTGCCGCTGGTGGTGCCGCCGATCGCCCTGGTCACGGGCATCACCACCGTGCTGCGCTGGGGGCCCGACCATCTTTCGCGCACCCCGCTCTACCAGACGTTCCTCGCGGTGCAGAACGAGTCGTTCCCGGTGGTGCTGGTGCTTGCCTACACCGTGCTCGCGCTGCCGTTCGTGCACCGCTCGCTGGACGCCGGACTGCGCGCCGTCGACGTACCCACCCTCGTGGAGGCGGCCCGCAACTGCGGGGCGAGCCGGACACAGGTGCTCCTGCGCGTCATCCTGCCCAACCTGCGCTCCTCGCTCGCCGGGGCCTCCTTCCTGACCCTGGCGCTGGTGCTCGGCGAATACACCATCGCCTCGCTGCTGGGCTTCCGGCCGTTCGCGGTGTGGATCGTCACCGTCTCCGGTGCAGAGGCCCGGATGTCGGTCGCCGTCTCGCTGCTCTCCCTGCTCATCACCTGGGTCCTGCTGCTCGTCCTCTCGCGCGCCGGAACCGGCTCCGCCCCCTCCGTCCCGGCCGCCGCCGGCACCGTCCCCGCCCCCGACCCCGGCAAGGAGTAGCCACCCATGTCAGCCCTGCCCACCGCCACCGCCGGACGTCCCGAACCGGTCAGGACCGCCACGCCGCAAGGGCGGGCCGGCACCGGAGCCCGGGTGGAATTCCGCTCCCTGCGCCGGGCGTTCGGCCCCACCGTGGCCCTCGACGGACTCGACCTCACCGCCGAACCCGGCGAACTGCTCGCCCTGCTCGGCCCCTCCGGCTGCGGCAAGACCACCGCGCTGCGGGTCCTCGCCGGGTTCGAGCAGCCGGACTCCGGCGAGGTCCTGGTCGACGGCGAGGACATCACCCCGGTCCCCGCCAACCGCCGCGACGCAGGCATGGTCTTCCAGTCCTACAGCCTCTTCCCGCACCTCAACGCCCGCGACAACGTGGCCTTCGGCCCCCGGATGCGGGGCGTCTCCACCGCCGAACGGCACGCCACCGCCCACGAACTCCTCGAACTCGTCGGCCTGCCCGACCACGCCGGCCGCTTCCCGCACCAGATGTCCGGCGGCCAGCAGCAGCGCGTGGCGCTCGCCCGCGCGCTCGCCCTGCGCCCCCGGGTGCTGCTGCTCGACGAACCGCTCTCGGCACTCGATGCCAAGGTCCGGCTCACCCTGCGCGAGGAGATCCGCCGCCTCCAGCTGTCGCTCGGCATCACCACCATCTTCGTCACCCACGACCAGGAGGAGGCCCTCTCCATGGCCGACCGGGTCGCCGTCCTCAACGAGGGCCGCCTGGAGCAGTGCGCGCCCCCGGCCGAGCTGTACGAACGGCCCGCCACCGCGTTCGTCGCCGAGTTCGTCGGCACCATGAACCGGCTGCCCGGCCGGCTGACCGGCGACGGCCGCGTGGAGGTCGCGGGCACCACGCTCCCGGTCGACGGCGAGGTCCCGGCCGGCGGGGGAGCGGCCGACGTGCTGATCCGTCCCGAGAACATCGGCGCCACGGCCGACCCGGACGGCACGGCCACGGTCGTCTCCGCCTCCTTCCTCGGCTCGGTCACCCGGGTCCTGCTCGACCTCCCGGACGGCGTCGCCGTCAAGGCCGACCTCCCCTCGCGGGACGCCACCGAGCTGACCCCCGGGGTACGAGCGAGCGTGACCCCGGTCCGGCGCCCGGTGCTCGTCGTGCCCGCGACGGGGAGCACGGCGCCCGGAGCCGTGGCCCGCGACGGCCGGGCGGACGCGTGAAGGCGCCCGCGGCCGTCCTCTTCGACATGGACGGCACCCTGGTCGACACCGAGGTGCTGTGGTGGGAGACGGTCCGCGAGGTCGCCGCCGGGCTCGGCCACCGGCTGACCGACGCCGACGCGCCGGAGGTCGTCGGCCGGGCCGTCGCGGACACCGCCGCTCATCTGATCGGGGTCACCGGCGGGAGCGCCGCCGCGCTGGACCGCACCATCACGGAGCTGACCGGCTCGTTCTTCCGGAAGGTCGACGCGGGTGCGCCGCTGCGCCCCGGAGCCGCCGCGCTGCTGGCCTCGCTGGAAGTGGCCGGAGTGCCGTTCGCCCTGGTCAGCGCCTCCCCCAGGAGTGTGGTGGACGCGGTGGTGGCCGGGTCGCTGGCCGGGGTGGACTTCGCGTTCACGCTGTCGGCCGACGACACCGTACGGACCAAGCCCCACCCGGACCCGTACCGGGCGGCGGCCGAGCGGTTCGCGGCCGCGCCCTCGGCGTGTGTGGCGGTGGAGGACTCTCCGGACGGCACCGCGTCGGCCGACGCGGCGGGGTGCGCGGTGCTGGTGGTCCCCTCGCTGCTGGCCGTGGCCCCCGGGCGGGGGCGGACGTTCGCCCGTAGCCTGGACGAAGTGGACCTCGGGGTGCTGAGTGACTGCCTGAGGCGTCCGAATCCTGAAATCCAGGGTCCGGAATCAGCGTGATTCACGCCACCTTTGATGGGGCTTCCGCTCAAACGAGCGTATTGGCGGTGGCTGCATTTCTGGAAGGTCTGGCACTCAGTGCCATGTATCAGCCTTCAGGGAGTGTACTCAGGTGCGCAGATGGCCGCTCAGATGGGTGGAAGTCCTCAAGAAATGACCATGTCGCCTTAAAGAGCTGAACGAAGAGCCTCGGCTTGATCGTCGGAGTGATTCTTTGGATCTGCTGGCGGACAGGTGGTTGCGGTCGCATGACGGCCGAGTGGACGTACCCAGACACCTTAGATCTGGGTATGTTCCTCGCCGTCAGGGCAGTCCACCGCGTCGTCGAGGAGTCGAGACCCGTGTCGGAAAACGAAGACCCGCAGAAGTTCGTCTACGACTTCACCGAGGGCAACAAGGATCTGAAGGACCTGCTCGGCGGGAAGGGTGCCAACCTCGCCGAGATGACCAACCTCGGGCTTCCCGTCCCTCCGGGCTTCACGATCACGACCGAGGCCTGCAAGGTCTACCTCGGCAGCGGCGAGGAGCCGGCCGCCCTGCGCGACGAGGTGAGTGCGCACCTCGACGCCCTTGAGACGCGGATGGCCAAGAAGCTCGGCCAGTCGGACGACCCGCTGCTGGTCTCCGTCCGCTCCGGCGCCAAGTTCTCGATGCCGGGCATGATGGACACGGTCCTCAACATCGGCCTCTCCGACGCCTCCGTCCTCGGCCTCGTCGCCCAGTCCGGCGACGAGCGGTTCGCCTGGGACTCCTACCGCCGCCTCATCCAGATGTTCGGCAAGACCGTCCTCGGTGTCGACGGCGACCTCTTCGAGGAGGCGCTGGAGGCCGCCAAGGAGGCCAAGGGCGTCAGCGTCGACGTGGACCTCGACGCGGCCGACCTCAAGAAGCTGGTCAAGCAGTTCAAGAAGATCGTCACCCGGGACGCCGGACGCGAATTCCCGCAGGACCCGCGCGAGCAGATGGACCTGGCCATAAAGGCCGTCTTCGACTCGTGGAACACCGACCGCGCCAAGCTCTACCGCCGCCAGGAGCGCATCCCCGGCGACCTAGGCACCGCGGTCAACGTCTGCTCCATGGTCTTCGGCAACCTCGGCCCCGACTCCGGTACGGGCGTCGCGTTCACCCGCGACCCGGCCAGCGGCCACCAGGGCGTCTACGGCGACTACCTGCAGAACGCCCAGGGCGAGGACGTCGTCGCCGGTATCCGCAACACCGTGGCGCTCGCCGATCTGGAGTCCATCGACAAGAAGTCGTACGACGAGCTGATCGCGATCATGGAGACGCTGGAGACCCACTACAAGGATCTCTGCGACATCGAGTTCACCATTGAGCGCGGCCGGCTGTGGATGCTCCAGACACGGGTCGGCAAGCGCACCGCCGGTGCCGCCTTCCGGATCGCCACCCAGCTCGTCGACCAGGGCCTCATCGACGAGGCCGAGGCCCTCCAGCGCGTCAACGGCGCGCAGCTGGCGCAGCTGATGTTCCCGCGCTTCGACGACGAGGCCGAGGTACGGCTGCTCGGCCGGGGCATCGCCGCGTCGCCGGGCGCGGCGGTCGGCAAGGCCGTCTTCGACTCGTACACCGCGATCAAGTGGTCCCGTTCCGGCGAGAAGGTCATCCTGATCCGCCGTGAGACCAACCCCGACGACCTGGACGGCATGATCGCCGCCGAGGGCATCCTGACCTCGCGCGGCGGCAAGACCTCGCACGCCGCCGTCGTCGCCCGGGGCATGGGCAAGACCTGTGTCTGCGGCGCGGAGGAGATCGAGGTCGACACCAAGCGGCGCCGGCTGACGGCCGGGACCACGGTCGTGGAGGAGGGTGACCTCGTCTCCGTCGACGGTTCGACCGGCAAGGTCTACCTCGGTGAGGTGCCCGTCGTGCCGTCACCGGTCGTCGAGTACTTCGAGGGCCGGATGCACGCGGGCGCCGACGACGCCGACGAGCTGGTCGCCGCCGTGCACCGGATCATGGCGTACGCGGACCGGGTGCGCCGGCTGCGGGTACGGGCCAACGCGGACAACGCCGAGGACGCCCTGCGGGCCCGCCGCTTCGGCGCCCAGGGCATCGGGCTTTGCCGCACCGAGCACATGTTCCTCGGTGAGCGCCGCGAGATGGTCGAGAAGCTGATCCTGGCCGACACGGACCAGGAGCGCGAGACGGCCCTTGAGCAGTTGCTGCCGCTCCAGAAGGCCGACTTCATCGAGCTGTTCGAGGCGATGGACGGACTGCCCGTCACCGTACGGCTGCTCGACCCGCCGCTGCACGAGTTCCTGCCCGACATCACCGAACTGTCGGTCCGGGTGGCGCTCGCGGAGTCCCGCAAGGACGCCAACGAGAACGACCTCCGCCTCCTCCAGGCCGTGCACAAGCTGCACGAGCAGAACCCGATGCTCGGTCTGCGCGGGGTCCGGCTCGGTCTGGTCATCCCGGGCCTGTTCGCCATGCAGGTACGGGCGATCGCGGAGGCCGCAGCCGAGCGCAGGAACGCCAAGGGCGATCCGCGCGCCGAGATCATGATCCCGCTCGTCGGCACGGTCCAGGAGCTGGAGATCGTCCGCGAGGAGGCGGACCGGGTCATCGCGGAGGTCCAGGCCGCCACCGGCACGAACCTCAAGCTGAAGATCGGCACGATGATCGAGCTGCCGCGCGCCGCGCTGACCGCCGGTCAGATCGCGGAGGCGGCGGAGTTCTTCTCCTTCGGCACCAACGACCTGACCCAGACGGTGTGGGGCTTCTCCCGTGACGACGTGGAGGCCTCGTTCTTCACCGCGTACCTGGAGAAGGGCATCTTCGGGGTGTCGCCGTTCGAGACGATCGACAAGGACGGCGTCGGCTCGCTGGTACGCAGCGCCGTCGCGGCCGGCCGGGCCACCCGGCCCGAGCTGAAGCTCGGCATCTGCGGCGAGCACGGCGGCGACCCGGAATCGGTGCACTTCTTCCACGAGGTGGGCCTGGACTACGTCTCCTGCTCGCCCTTCCGCATTCCGGTGGCCCGCCTTGAGGCGGGCCGGGCGGCGGCGGCGTCGCGCGGCAGCGACAGCCGCTGAACCACCTGAGCCACCTGAACCACTGATTCCGCGGGGGCCGCCGGTCGGGGCGACCCTCACCGGACCGGCGGCCGGCGCGGAATTCCCCGGAGACGGCGGCACCCTGTGCGGGGGTGCCGCCGCCTCGTCATGTCCGCCACCCATTGCTTCGTTCAATGCGCAAAGAGATAGTCCGGAACGGACCGGGGTGCGGTTCATGGATCCCCATCCATGAACCGCACCCCGCTTACCCCCGTCGGGTACGGAGCCGCACCATTGCCGACCGCCGCCGAACGAGCGAAACCCCCCACGGCCTTCACTCGCTCTTCCGGTGGCTCTGGAATCGCAACCCGACGTCGTACAGCTTTTCGGGTGACACCAGGTCGGGGCGAGACGTTTCACCTCTGGCCGAAACCCCGTGGTGACGTGGTGTGACTGTTCGCATACTCTTGCGCGGGGGCAATTGCAGGTGCAAGTGGGTGGGGGTTCGGTGCTGCGTATCCATATATCCGGGTGGGACCTTTCCAGAGTGCGGATGGCCACCGGGCCGGACGCATTGTGGGAGACCATTCTCAGTTTTCACCGACTGAGGGACCGGCGTGCTTCAACGGTGTTCGGGAAATGGCGCACGGAAACCCGCCCCCGGTTGAATGGTGAAGTACGTCTGCTGTCCGCCGTGGTTCCACCGCGCGGCTATTTCCCGGACTTCCTGACGCCTTCTCAGGAAGGTTCGGAACCGCTGGACTTCGGCACCGGAACGGAGGTGCTGCGCGACACCCCGGCCGAGCGCCTGCGCGCCGAACTGTCGATGCTCGGCGCCGAGGGAGACACCGACAGCCGTACCGGCACGGCCCGGCGGGCGGTCCGGCCGGTGCGGCTGGACGCGCTGTGGGAAGGGCGCTCCGAGCCCCTGGGCCGCCTCATCGGGGCCCTGCGCGGCTACCACCGCGCCGCGGTCGAACCGTACTGGCCGCATATCCAGGCGAGCGTCGAGGCCGACCGCGCGGTCCGGGGACGCGCCCTGCTGGACGGCGGCCCGGAAGAGCTGCTCGCCTCGCTCCCGCCGGTGATCCGCTGGCGGGCACCGGTGCTGGAGGCCGACTATCCGGTCGACCGCGAACTGCGGCTGGACGGCCGGGGGCTGCTCCTCCAGCCGTCGTTCTTCTGCCGCGGCGCCCCCGTCGTCCTGCGCGATCCGCTGCTGCCGCCGGTGCTCGTCTACCCGGTCGGCCACGCCGCCGCCCCGGTCTTCGCGGAACCCGGCCCCTGGCTCGGCCGGCTCCTCGGCCACACCCGCTCGACGGTCCTGCGGACCATCGGTGACGGCTGCACCACCAGCGAGCTCGCCCGCCGGGCCGGGGTCTCCCTGGCGTCGGCGAGCCAGCACGCCTGTGTGCTGCGCGAGGCGGGCCTGGTGCACACCCTGCGCCACGGCAGCTCGGTCCTGCACACGGTGACCCCGCTGGGCGGCTCGCTGCTCCGGGGCGGCGCGCCGCTCGCCCTGCAGTGAGCGGGCGCGCGCCGGGTCCGGTCAGGATCCTTCTCCGGCACCGATGAGTTTCCGGCGGCCCCGGCGTCTAACTGTCGTAACGCGTTCACGCCACGCGCACAGGATCGACCCACCGAGAGAGTGAGACGGCCATGCCTCAGATGATCTTCGTGAACCTGCCGGTCAAGGACCTGGAGACGACCAAGGGGTTCTTCGGGAAACTGGGCTACTCGTTCAATCCTCAGTTCAGCGACGACCACACCGCCTGTCTCGTCATCAGCGACACGATCTTCGCCATGCTGCTGGAGGAGCCGCGCTTCAAGGACTTCACCAAGAAGGAGATCGCGGACGCCTCGACGACCACCGAGGTGATCCTCGCGCTCAGCGCCGACAGCCGGGAGAAGGTGGACGAGCTGGTCGAAACCGCCCTCGCCTCCGGCGGACACCCCTCCGGTGAGACGCAGGACCTCGGCTTCATGTACGGCCGGTCCTTCCAGGACCCCGACCACCACAACTGGGAGGTCGTGTGGATGGACCCGTCCGCTGTCAAGGGCCAGGGCTGAGCCCGCCGGGCCGCGGCCTCGGGAGAATCAGACCCCGAGGCCCGCGAAGGTGACGCCGGTCAGCTGTTCCGACGCCACCCACAGCCGCTCGCTCGCCACGTCGTTGAGCGTCCAGCCCGCACGCCAGGACGGAGCGGGTTCGCCGCGCCACCCCAGCACCCTCGGACCGGTGAACGAGTCGGGCCGGACGCCCGGCGCGGTGGCCGCGTACAGGGTGGGCAGGGCGCCCGCGGCCGCCGGCTGGGCGATGATCCGGTTGCCGAATTCGATGACGCGCTCCGCCGCCCTGCGGTTCTCCATCCGGACGCCCGCCGTCTGCAGGTTGGTCGAGGCGTAGCCCGGGTGCGCGGCGGCGGCGACCAGTCCGCTGCCGATGGCGGCGGTCCGCCGGGCCAGCTCGTGGACGAACAGCAGGTTGGCCGTCTTCGAACGGCCGTAGGCGATCCAGCGGCGGTAGTTCCGCTCGCTGTTGAGGTCGCCCATGTCGATGTTGGACAGCGCGTGCAGACCGCTGGACACGCTCACCACCCGTGCGCCCGGGGTGGCGAGCAGCTTCGGCAGCAGCAGCCCGGTGAGGGCGAAGTGCCCGAGGTGGTTCACGCCGAACTGGGTCTCGAAACCGTCGGCGGTCCTCCGGTACGGGAGGGCCATCACCCCGGCGTTGTTGATCAGCAGATCGAGCCGGTCCGGGGTGTACGCCGCGGCGAACTCCCGTACCGACGAGAGATCGGCCAGATCCAGCGCGGCGAACTCCACGTCCGCGTCCGGCACCGCGCCCCGGATGCGGGCCGCCGCCTCCTTGCCGCGCCGCTCGTCACGACAGGCGAGCAGCACCCGGGCGCCGTGCCGTGCCAGCTCCCGTGCGGTGATCAGCCCGATACCGCTGTTGGCTCCCGTCACCACGGCGGTGCGGCCGCTCTGGTCGGGAATGTCGTTCACGTACCGGCGCTGGGTCATGGATCAAGCGTACGACCGGACGGTCCGACAGCCGGAAGCGGCCGTTCCGCCCGCACGCCCAGCCAAGCCCGCCCGCTCGGTCGGTTCAGTCCGCGCGGACCTCGAAGACCGCGACGGTGACCTCGTCGTCGTCCAGGCAGGCACCCGTCGCCAGGTCGAAGCGCTGTTTCAGCAGCGGGGAGGCGACGAACGGCTGCCCGCCGTCCGATCCGACCAGACCCCGTGACAGGACGTAGGCCCCGGTGAACGGGTCGCGGTTGTCGATCGCGTACGTACGTCCCGCACGGTCCAGGAACACCGCGACCTGGCTGCCGTCCGGGAGCAGGGCTGCGACCCCCCGGCCGGGGGCGAGCAGCGAACGGTCGCAGACGGCAAGCCAGTCGCCCCCGGCGGCGAGCCGCACGACCCGGGTGTCCCGCGCGGTCTCCGTCGTCTCGGCGGTCGTCTCCGTGGGCGTCTCGGCCGTCGTCTCGGTCATCGTCCGGGCGGTCATGAGGCGGTCCCTTCGAGCGTGCGGACGGCGAGGACCGGGCCGGCGAGGATGTCCAGGTCAGGCTTGACCTGGTCGCGCTCCGGGACGAACCTCACCGACGGGTCGGGTGCGTCGGGTGCGTTGACGAAGGTGACGAAGCGGCGCAGCCGCTCCGGGTCGTTGATGGTCTCGGCCCACTCGTCGCGGTAGCCGCGGACGTGGTCGGCCATCAGCCGCTCCAGCTCGTCGCAGAGCCCGAGCGAGTCGTGCACGACGACGTCGCGTACGTGGTCCAGCCCGCCCTCGATGCGGTCCAGCCAGGTGGAGGTGCGCTCCAGCCGGCCGCGGTGCGGATGTAGAACATCAGGAACCGGTCGATCAGGCGCACCAGTTCGGCGTCGGACAGGTCCTGGGCGAGCAGGTCGGCGTGGCGCGGGGTGGCTCCGCCGTTGCCGCCCACGTACAGGTTCCAGCCGCCGGCGGTGGCGATGATCCCGAAGTCCTTGCCGCGGGCCTCCGCGCACTCCCGGGCGCAGCCCGAGACCGCCGACTTCAGCTTGTGCGGGGAGCGCAGGCCCCGGTAGCGCAGCTCCAGGTCGATCGCCATCTTCACCGAGTCCTGCACGCCGTAGCGGCACCAGGTCTGCCCCACACAGGACTTGACCGTCCGCAGCGACTTTCCGTACGCGTGCCCCGACTCGAACCCCGCGTCGACCAGCCGGGTCCAGATCAGCGGCAGCTGCTCGACGCGGGCGCCGAACAGGTCGATGCGCTGGCCACCGGTGATCTTGGTGTAGAGGCCGAAGTCCCGGGCCACCTCGCCGATCACGATCAGCTTCTCCGGAGTGATCTCGCCGCCGGGGATGCGCGGCACGATCGAGTACGAGCCGTTGCGCTGGAGGTTGGCGAGGAAGTGGTCGTTGGTGTCCTGGAGCGCGGCCTGCTCGCCGTCCAGCACATAGCCGCTCGCGCCGACCGTGGGCGTCGGCGAGGCGATGACGGAGCCCACCGTGGGCTTGCAGACCTCGCAGCCTTCGCCGCCCCGGGCCGCCTCCCGGCCGTGCGAGTCGAGCAGCTCGGCGTACGAGGTGATCTCCAGGGTGCGGACGATCTCGTACAGCTCGCCACGGGTGTACGGGAAACAGCCGCACAGGCCCTTGTCCTGGCTCTGCGGGAGCAGCTGCCCGATGACCTTGACGCAACTGCCGCAGCCGGTACCGGCCTTGGTGCACTTCTTCACCTCGGGCAGCGTGGTGTGCTCGCGGACCGCGCCCTTGGTGACGTTGTGGCAGGAGCAGATCACCGCGTCGTCGGGCAGCGCGGACGGGCCGAGGACGGCCGGACCGCCCGTACCGGCCGGGAGTACCAGCTGCTCGGGGGCGACCGGCAGAACGGCGCCCGCCATCGGCCGCAGCATGCCGTACCGGTCCGCGTCCCCGATGAGCACCCCGCCGAGCAGCGTGCCGTCCCGCCCGATCACCAGCTTCTTGTAGACCCCGGAGCGGGCGTCCGCGTACACCACGTCGAGGCAGCCCTCCGAGGTGCCGTGCGCGTCACCGAAGGACGCGACGTCCACCCCGAGGAGCTTCAGTTTCGTCGACATATCGGCACCCGTGAACGAGGCCTGCCCGCCCGCGACCACCTCGGCCGTGGTCTGCGCCATCTCGTAGCCGGGCGCCACCAGCCCGTACACCCGGCCGTCCGGGGCGAGCGCGCACTCACCGATCGCGAAGACCGCCGGGTCCGAGGTGCGGCACTCCTCGTCCACGATGATGCCGCCGCGCTGCCCGACCGCCAGACCGCACTCCCGGGCCAGCTGGTCGCGGGGCCGTACCCCGGCCGAGAAGACCACCAGGTCCGTGGCCAGCGAGGAGCCGTCGGAGAGCGACATCCCGTTCACCGAACCGTCCTCGCCCGCCGTCACCTCCTGGGTGCCGACCCCCGTGTGCACGGTGAGGCCCATGTTCTCGACGGTGCGCAGCAGCGCCGCGCCCCCGCCCTCGTCCACCTGCACCGGCATCAGCCGGGGCGCGAACTCCACCACGTGCGTATCGAGGCCGAGCCCTTTCAGCGCGCCCGCGGCCTCCAGGCCGAGCAGTCCGCCGCCGACGACCGCGCCGCTCGTCGCCGTCCTCGCGTACTCCTCGATCGCGAGCAGGTCCTCGATGGTGCGGTAGACGAAACAGCCCTCGGTGTCCTTGCCGGGGACCGGCGGGACGAACGGGTAGGAGCCGGTGGCCAGGACCAGCGTGTCGTAGCCGAAGGTCTCGCCGGAGCGCGCGGTGACGGTACGCGCCGCCCGGTCCACGGACTCGGCCGGGTCACCGAGGCGCAGCTCGAAGCCGTGCCGCTCCATGAAGCCGGGCTCGGCCAGCGCCAGTTCGTCCGGGGTGCGCCCGGAGAAGTACGAGGACAGCTGGACCCGGTCGTAGGCGGCGCGCGGCTCCTCGCAGAGGACGACGACCCTGGCGGTGCCGGCCGGGCCGGTCAGCCCGCGCTCGGCGAGGGCCTCCAGGAACCGCTGGCCGACCATCCCGTGCCCGACGACCACGAGGGTCGGCACGGCAGGGGAGCGGGAGGCGCGGGCGGTCGGGCAAGTGGACACCGGCATCTCGGGAGCCCCCGTCGTTGGTGAGCGGGTGGAGCCGCCGGAGCGGGGGAGCCCGGCCTGTCTGCTCATGAGGGAAGCGTGTCCGGTGGGTGTTACCCGTCCGGTTCTCCGCTGTTTCCCGGCGGGAACCTTGCGCTCAGCGCCGGTGGCGGCGGCCTGTGAGGGGCTTGTGAGGCGGGAACGGGTTGGACGCGACACGTGGCGTTTCCTTAAGGTCGCGATCATGCCTGACATAACCGTGACCACCCTCGTCGTGCTGTGCCTCGCCGCGGGCGCGGCCGGCTGGATCGACGCGGTGGTCGGCGGTGGCGGACTGCTCCTGCTGCCCGCACTACTGCTGGGACTGCCGCACGTACCCGCCACGCACATCCTCGGCACCAACAAGGCGGTCGCCATCGTCGGCACGTCGGGCGCCGCCGTCGCCTACGCCCGCAAGGCGCCGGTGAAGGTCGGCACGGCGTTGCGGATCGGCCTCGCGGCCCTGGCGGGATCGATGACCGGTGCCTTCTTCGCCGCCGGGATCAGCAGCGAGGTGCTCCGTCCGGTGATCATGGTGGTGCTGCTGGCGGTCGCGGCGTTCGTGATGCTGCGGCCCCGGTTCGGCAGGGCGGCGGAGGACGGTACGGCTCCGCAGGTCACCCGGGCCCGCACGGTGACCGCGATCGTCCTGGTCGGCGGCGGCATCGGCCTGTACGACGGGTTGTTCGGGCCGGGCACCGGCACCTTCCTGGTGCTGGCGCTGACCGCGGTGCTCCACCTGGATCTGGTGACGGCCTCGGCCACCGCGAAGATCGTCAACGTCTGCACCAACGCCGGTGCGCTGGCGATGTTCGCCTACCAGGGCAACGTGATGTGGCAGCTGGCCGGTCTGATGGCGGTGTTCAACCTGGCGGGCGGCCTGATGGGGGCGCGGATGGCGCTGAGCAGGGGCAGCGAGTTCGTCCGAGGGGTGCTGCTGGTCGTGGTGTTCTCGCTGGTCGCGAAGCTCGCCTTCGACCAGTGGAACGCCTGAGCGGCGGAGCGCGGCCGGGCGTCAGCGGACCGAGGTGAGGTGCGCGTACGCCACCACGTTGCCCTGGTAACCCGTCGACTCGGAGAACCCGCCGCCGCAGGTGATCAGCCGCAGCGAGGCGTGTTCTGAGGAGCCGTACACCCGCGTGTCGGGGAAGTCCTTGCTGTCGTAGACCTCGATGGCGTCGAGTGCGAAGACGGCGGTGCGGCCGTCCTGCCGGTCCACCTCGACGGTGCTGCCCTTCTTCAGTGAGCCGAGGTCGTAGAAGACGGAAGGGCCCTGCGCGTTGTCGACATGGCCGGCCACGATCGCACTGCCCTTGGCGCCCGGCGGGGTGCCGTCCTTGTACCAGCCGACGATGTCGGTGTTCCCGGCCGGAGGCACATCGAGGCTGCCGTCCGCCCCGAGCCCGAGCCGCATCATCGGGGCGTCCACCCGGATGGCCGGAATCCGGATGCGGACGGGGGCCGAGGGGCGCAGGGGTTCGGCGACCGGCGATCCCGGCAGCAGATCGGGTCCGGCGGCGAAGGCCTCGGCGGAGGCCGGGCCGGGTGGGGTCAGCCGGGTGTCGGCGCCGTTCCGGATCAGCCAGACACCGGCCAGCGCCGCGACGACGAGCAGCCAGCCCTTGGCCTTCTGGGACACGGTCGTCCTCCGGGTGACGAGGTGCAAGTGCGGTCCCGTCCCGGTGGCGCTGGGCCACCGGGACGGGACCAGGCGGTACGGAGAGGTGGAAGTCTCCGTCAGCTGTCGTCCCGCGTGCCGCTCGCCCGGCGACGCAGGAGCCAGGCTCCGCCGACGGCGGTCGCGGCGAGAACGCCGGCGCCCGCCGCGATCTGGGTGGTGTCCGGTCCGACGCTGCCGCCGATGCCGGTCTTGACGTGCCCCGTGGGGGCGGTGGGGGCGGCCGAGGCGCGGTGGCCGGAGGGGGTCTCGTGGTCCGAGGAGCTGTCGTCGCGCCCGGTGGAGCTGTCGTGGGACGCGGAGCTGTCGTGCGTGCCGGAGCTCTCGTGCCCGGACGGGCTCGGCCGCTCGCTGGAGGTGCCCCGGCCCGGAGCCGTGGGGGAGTCCGGCACGAGGGCCGAACCGGCCGCCTCGGCCTCGTCGAGCCCGGTCGAGTCGTAGGCCGAGGGGTCGCTGCCCGCATCGGCTGCCGGGGAATCGGCTGAGGAATCGGCCGGGGAGTCGTACGCCGAGGAGTCGCCGGTGTCCGCGGGGGAGCGGTCGTCGGAGCCGTCCGGGGCCGGGGCCGTCCGGGAGGCGGCGCCGTCCTTGCCCGTGGTGCCGGCGGCCTCCACCTCGATCTCGCCGGTGGCCTTCCTGCCGTTCTCGCAGGCCACATCGATGCTGTACGGGCCGGGCTCGACATTGCCCGGTACCCGGAACGAACCGGCCAGGACCTCCTTGAGGGTGGCCGGTGCCAGCGCGAAACGCGAGGCCTCCAGGGACCCGGCGTCGCCCGTCGCTCCGGTGTCGCTCCCGCAGGCCTTGGTGTTCACGGTGACCGTGGCGCCCGGGGCCGCGCTCGCCGGGGTGATCTCCAGCGGGCCCGGTCCGTCCGCGTACGCCGACGGGGCGGCGGTGCAGAGTCCGAGCGCTGCGGCGGCGAGGGCCGAGGCGGCGGTGCCGGTCACGAGGCGAGCAGGACTGCGCATGGGGGTTTCCTCCGAGCAAGGGGCGCTGGCGGGTGTGTCCTGGCTCCGAGCTAACGGCCGGGTGGCCGCCCACGCCTGCTGACACCGAGTCAGCTGTCACCCGTCCGGACCGGCGCAGCCTCCTTGCCGCGCGGTATGCGTGCAGGTCAGGGCGGTCGTGGCGGGGGAGGTGCGGCCTCCTTCCACGACCGGTGCCGATCGGGTGACGGCACCCGTAGCGGATGTGGCGCACATCACATGCATGACCCCGTGGTCGAGGGGCACACGCATCACACCCCCCACGGGACGGCGTCCCCTCGCCGCCCCCGGCCGTCGCCCCCGTCGGGCCCGCCCCCCCTGGGCCCGACGGGGGCGGCTCCTTGTCCGGTGCCCCGCGCCAAGGCCGAGGCGCTCACTCCGGCGCGGTGGCGGACCACTCGATGACCGGGGGCCTGACCCGGCCGCAGAGCGGCCGGCCCTTGGCGTCGGAGAGCGGCAGACGGGCGGTGAGGTGCCCGGAGCGCGCGGCTGCCCGCAGGATGTCCGCGTCGATGTCGGAGAACATCAGCTTGGCCCGCCGGAACATCGAGAAGAGGCCGTTCTCGTCGACCGTGCCCCACGACAGGTAGACGAACCGCCCGCCGAGCCTGTTCTGCACGTACGGCCCGCTGATCTCGACCCCGTCCGGGGCGGCGGCGGCCGTGCAGTCCAGGGTCCAGGAGGCCGACGGGGCGTCGCCCGGCAGCAGCCCGAGGTGCTCGCCGGGCCGGTCCTTGCGCTGGACGCCCACGTGGATGTTCTCGTACCCGTCGAAGTCGCCGCCGGGCCCGCAGGCGCGGCCGGGCAGGCGTGCGCCCTCGATATGGATCTGCGTGGGCGACTGCGGGCCTTCGGTGGGGATCTCCATGTGTCCCATGGTCCCCTCTCGGCACCCCGCCCCCGCCCCCGGTCCGAGCCGCACGGCTCAGACGGTGTCCCAGGGCGCCCTGTCGTAGGCCGCCGCCAGCCGCGTCATCAGCCGCTCGTCCACCGCGAACTCGGTGTCATCGATCCGCCGGACCGGCGCGATGCCCTGCGAGTTGGTGACGAACGCCGACCGGTAGGCCGCCGGCCCGTCCAGCGTCACCGGGCTCCGCCGCGACCGGATCCCGGCGCCGGGGAACTCCCGCTCCAGCAGCGCCATGGTGGTGCCGAGCAGCGCGGGAGCCTGCGGCCAGACCACCGAATCGCCGTCCCAGAAACCGATGTTGGTGAACGCCCCCTCGGTCACCGAGCCGTCCGGCAGGGTCAGCAGCGCATCGTCGAAGCCCGCGCGGGAGGCGAGATTCCCGTAGTACGTCTGGCCGAACTCGCCGGGCCGCTTGAGGTGCGGCACGGCACGGGCGTACGGCACCGACATCATGCTCCTCGGTTCTGCGGGCATCCCCGCCGGTCCGCGCACCGTGACCATGACGGTCGTCGCGGCCGCGCCCGGCGGCAGGAATCCGTGCACCCGCACCGAGCCGTCCGCGACCCCCGCGCCCCGCAGCGCGTGCCGGATGAGCTCACGTACCCGCCCGCCGTCCAGCGGGAGTTCGAAGAGCGCCCGGTTCGCGCTGTCCAGCCGGTCCAGGTGCAGCCCGAGTCCGCGTACCCGGCCCGCCCTGACCTGCATGGCGGTGAAGTGGCCGTAGGTGAAGAGGGCGGCTGTCCGCAGATCGTTCTCGGTGGCCGGATGCCCGTCGAACTCGGCGTACGGAACCGGTGCGGCTGCTGGCGTCGTCATGCCCGCCACCGTATGCCGACGCGCCGGGCGGACGGGGCGGCTGCCCGGCGCTTGACCTCAACCATGATTGAGGTGTGAGTCTCGACCCATGGACCTCACCACAGCCGTCGGCGCGGACCGCGCCACCGATGGAGCCGCGTCCGATGCCCCGCTGAAGGTCGCGGTCATCCTCGCCAGCAACCGCGAGGGCCGCTTCGCACCCGTCGTCGCCCGCTGGTTGCACTCCCACACCGACGGCCACCCGGGCATCGCGACCGACCTGGTCGACGTCGCCGCACTCGACCTGCCGACCGCCCTCTCGTACCGCCCCGGGCCCGAGGAACGAGCCCTGTTGGCCGATGTCTCGGCCCGGCTGGCGGACGCCGACGCCTTTGTCGTCGTCACCCCCGAGTACAACCACTCCTACCCGGCCCCGCTCAAGAACCTCATCGACTGGCACCACGCCGAGTGGCAGGCCAAGCCCGTCGCCTTCGTCTCCTACGGCGGGGTCTCCGGCGGGCTGCGCGCGGTCGAGCACCTGCGGCAGGTCTTCGCCGAGCTGCACAGCGTCTCGATCCGCGACACCGTCTCCTTCCACAACGCCGGCGCGCTGTTCGACGACGAGGGCAGGCACAAGGACCCGGACGGTGCCGACGCCGCCGCGAAGTCGCTGCTCGACCAGCTGGTGTGGTGGGGCCGGGGCCTGCGGGAGGCGAAGAAGGTACGGCCGTACGGCAGGTGACCGGGCACCGGCCGGGCCGGTACCCGACAATCGGAGCAGGAGTGCTGCCGAACCCGAGGAGACCGAAGGTGACTTCGCCCGCATGGCTGACCGTTCTGACCACGACGGACAGCGAGGAGAAGGCCCGGCTGCTGGCGCGGGGCGTGGTGGAGGCGCGGCTCGCCGCCTGCGTGCAGATCTCCGCGCCCGTCATCTCCGTCTACCGGTGGGAGAACGCCGTCGAGACCACGCAGGAATGGCAGCTGCTCCTCAAGACGACGGCCGAGCGGTACGAGGAACTGGAGGCCCATCTCCAGGAGGCGCACGACTACGACACCCCGGAGATCATCGCGATCCCGGTGGTGCGGGGCAGCGCCGGCTACCTCGGCTGGGTCTCGGCGGAGACCGCCCCGGTCACCTCGTCCTCCCCGGGCACCTCGGAGAGGCCGGACGCCCCGGGGCGGAGCTGACGGCCCCGTGCCTCCCGCGACCCCGCGTTCACCGCGCCTCCGCCGCGAGGGCCGTTTCCACTCCCGGCTCCCGGGGGCCCAGGAAGTGCGGGTCGGGCTTGAACAGCGCGTCCAGGGCCGCTTTCCCCGCCGCGGCGATCTCCCGCGTCCCGCCGTAGTACCAGGTCGCGTCGTGTACGGCGTCGACCCCGACGCCGTACGCGTCGATGCCCGCCGCCCGGCACAGCGCGATCGCCCGCCGGACATGGAAGCCCTGGGTGACCAGCAGGGCCCTGTCCACCCCGAAGATCTTCTTGGCCCGGACGCACGAGTCCCAGGTGTCGAAGCCCGCGAAGTCGCTGACGATCCTGCTGTCCGGCACCCCGTGCCGGACCAGGAACGTACGCATCGCGTCCGGCTCGTCGTACTCCACCCGGCTGTTGTCACCGGTCACCAGCACGACCTTCACCTTCTGGTCCCGGTACAGCTCCGCCGCGGCCCGCAGCCGGTTCGCCAGGTACGGGGACGGCTTCCCGTCCCACAGCCCCGCCCCGAACACCACGGCGACCTGCCGCGCGGGCGCGTCCGCCGCCGTCCTGACCCGGGCGTCCGCGACCGAGTACATCCAGGTGGCGGGCGCCAGGCCCAGCACACAGGCGACCATCAGCCCCTGTACGGCCCGACGCCGCCCGCGCCGGGTCCGCGGCAGCCAGGACCGCGGCCGGGCGGCCGTTCCCGCGAGCCCGCCCCGGCCGTCCGCCGCTGCTCCCCGTCTCTTCAGCCGCATGGAAGCGCCCCCGTTCTGTCTGGCTGTCCGTCATGTGCCGAGACGTGCCGTGCCGTGTCGAACCGTTCCTCTGTGGATTGACGACAGGACGGCCCAAAGGGTTCGCCGCGAAAGGCCGTCGGTAGCATCGGCCGATGCTGCTCCCACGACTGATCGCCTCGGATCTCGACGGCACACTGCTGCGCGACGACGGCACGCTCTCGCCCCGCACCCTGCGCGCCCTGCGCGCGGCCGAGGCCGCCGGGGCGGAGATCGTCATCGTCACCGCCCGCCCGCCCCGGTTCGTCGACCGGCTCGCGGAGGCCACCGGCCTCATCGGTACGGCGGTGTGCAGCAACGGCGCCATGGTGTACGACATCGCCACCCGCACCGTCGTCTCCTCCCGCCTCCTCTCCCCGGTCACCGCCAGGCGGGTGGTCACCGCGCTGGCCGCCGCCCTGCCCGGGGTGGGCTTCGCCCTGGAGACCGGCAACCAGGTGCTGTACGAACCGGCCTTCCGGATGCGGTTCGCCGAGGACGGCGCCGAGATCCCCGTACCCTCCCTCGCCGACCTGTGGCGCACCGAGGCCCCCATCACCAAGCTGCTCGCCTGGTCGGACCGGCTCGACGCGGACACCCTGATGGCGGCGGCCCGGCCGGGCGCGGGCAGCGACGTACAGCTGACCCACTCGGGCGGGCACGGGCTGCTGGAGATCAGCGCGCAGGGCGTCACCAAGGCCGGCACCCTCGCGATGCTGTGCGCCGGGCGGGGCATCGAAGCGGCCGAGGTCATCGCCTTCGGGGACATGCCCAACGACCTCACCGTCCTCGACTGGGCCGGCACCGGCTACGCCATGGCCAACGCCCACCCGGCCGTGCTGGCCGCCGTCCCGGCGCACACCGTCAGCAACCAGGAGGACGGCGTCGCCCACGTCATCGAACGGCTGCTGGCCGAGGCCGCGACCGACGCCCTCCACGGAGCGGCTGAGGCCGACATCGCGGCCGACGCCGTCTGACAGCGGCCCCGGCCGTGCGGTGAGGCGCCGGAAAACACCCGTGACCGGCGCGCAACGACGCGGCAACCTGCGCCCGGCACCATCGGCTCATGACGGAGCCGGCACCGCAACGCCCGCAGGAATCCCTGCCCCTCGACAGCACGGCGCAACTGCTGAGCCGCATCACCGCACAGCTCGACACCCAGCTCAGCCTTGTCTCCCTGAACGGAACCCGACGGCCCATGCACCGCACCCGGCACCAGCCCGCACCGGGTGCCGCGAGCCCGCTGGCACCCGCCGCCCCGCCCTGGTCGCCGTCGCGCACGGCAGCCGGGACCCGCGGGCGCTGCACACGGTGACCCGGCTGCTCGACCGGGTGCGGGAGCTGCGGCCGGGGCTCGACGTCCGGCTCGGGCACATCGAGCTCAACGCACCCCTCCTGCCGGAGACCCTGGAGGCCCTGGGCGACGGCGAGGCGGTCCTGGTGCCGCTGCTGCTGGGGCGCGGGTACCACGTCAAGCAGGACATCCCGGAAGCCGTCGCCGGCGCCCCGGCCCTGCGCACCCGGACCGCCGCGCCGCTCGGCCCGCACCCGCTGCTGGTCGAGGCGCTGCACGGCCGGCTCGCCGAGGCGGGGTGGCGGCCCGAGGACGACGGGGACCGCGGCAGTGCGGTGGTCCCCGCCGCCGCCCCGCTCGGCGCGCACCCGGCGATGGCCCGGCTGCTGCACCGCTATGACCAGGCACGGGCCGCCGGAGTCCTGGCACAGAAAAATCCGATGAACACACATTTCCTGGCATCCGCCTGAGCCCTCCTACCGGCCCGGCCGATTAGTGTCATTGCCATGGACGGCACGCACGGCACGCACGGCACGCACGGCACGCACGGCACGCACGGCACGCACGGCACGCACGGCACGACCCACGCGCACGGCACGCACACATCGGACACGGCGCCCTACGGCGCCGCCGACGCCGAGCGCTGGGACACCGAGGAGGACAAGAGGCCCGGCCGCACCGCCTTCCAGCGCGACCGCGCCCGGGTACTCCACTCCGCCGCGCTGCGCAGGCTCGCCGGGAAGACCCAGGTGGTCACCCCCGGCACCCGCAGCTTCGCCTGGGACGCCAGCCCCCGCACCCGGCTCACCCACTCCCTGGAGTGCGCCCAGGTCGGCCGGGAACTCGGCGCCGCACTCGGCTGCGACCCGGACCTGGTCGAGACGGCCTGCCTCTCCCACGACATGGGCCACCCGCCCTTCGGCCACAACGGCGAACAGGCGCTCAACGACTTCGCCTCCGACTGCGGCGGATTCGAGGGGAACGCCCAGTCGCTGCGGCTGCTGACCCGGCTCGAACCGAAGCGGTTCGTCCCCGACCCGCGCACCGGCGAGCTGGCCAGCGTCGGGCTCAACCTGACCCGCGCCGCCCTCGACGCCGCCACCAAATACCCCTGGCCCCGGGGCGCCCACCCCACGGACCCCGGCTCACCGAAGTTCGGCGTGTACGAGGACGACCTGCCGGTCTTCGACTGGTTCCGCAAGAACGCCCCGCAGGACCGCAAGTGCTTCGAGGCCCAGGTGATGGACTGGTCCGACGACGTGGCGTACTCCGTCCACGACTTCGAGGACGGCCTGCACGCCGGGCACATCGACCCCAACTGCCTGGACGCCGAGCCGGAACGCCAGGAGATCTGGCAGGTCGCCATCGGCCGCTACGTCCCGGCGGACACCGACCCGCAGGAACTGTCCGACGCGCTGGACCGGCTCATGGGCCAGGACTGGTGGCCGCACGGCTACGACGGCTCCGCCGTCGCCCAGGCCCGGCTGAAGGACGCCACGAGCCAGCTGATCGGCCGGTTCTGCCTCGCCGCGGAGACCGGCACCCGCAAGGCGTACGGCACCGGCCGGCTCGGCAGATACGGGGCCGAGCTCGTCGTGCCCCGCGAGGCCCGCAACGAATGCGCGGTGCTCAAGGCGGTCGCCGACCGCTACGTCATGCAGCGCGCCGAACAGGGGGCGATCCGCGCCGAGCAGCGGATCGTCATCGCGGAACTGGCCGCGGCCCTGACCGCCCGCGCCCCCGAGGGCCTTGAGCCGCAGCTGCGCGCGCTGTACGAGGCCGCGCCCGACGACCGCGCCCGCAAGCGCGTCCTGGTCGACCAGATCGCCGCCCTGACCGACGCGTCGGCCCGTACCCTGCACCGGTCGCTCGGCGGGCCCGGCCTATGACCCCGCACACCCGTCCCGCGCGGCTGCGCCGCCGACGATGTGACAGATGGTGTGCTGACAGCGGTCCCCGGACCGGCCCATGACCACTGGGTGTGACCTGATCGGGTCACACCCTCTTTCGCCATCACGCTGCGTGCGGGACGCTCGCAGTTGGCGCCGCGCAGCAAGCACCGAGGAGGCATCAAGTGGTCGACGCACATCGGACGTTCGTCATTGTCGGCGGAGGACTGGCCGGAGCGAAGGCGGCGGAGACGCTCCGCTCGGCGGGATTCAGCGGCCGGGTCATCCTGATCGGCGATGAGCGCGACCATCCCTACGAACGCCCGCCGCTCTCCAAGGGGTACCTGGCCGGCAAGGAGGAACGCGACAGCGTCTTCGTCCACGAGACCGCCTGGTACGCGGGGGCCGACATCGAACTCCACCTCGGCCAGCCCGTCACCGTGCTGAACCGGGACGCCCGCTCCGTGGAGCTCGGTGACGGCACCGTCATCCACTACGACAAGCTGCTCCTGGCCACCGGCGCCGAGCCGCGCCGCCTCGACGTCCCCGGCACGGACCTGGCGGGCGTCCACCACCTGCGCCGCCTCGCCCACTCCGACCGGCTGCGCAACGTACTGGCCGCGCTCGGCCGCGACAACGGCCATCTGGTGATCGCCGGGGCCGGCTGGATCGGCCTGGAGGTCGCGGCGGCGGCCCGCGGATACGGCGCGGAGGTCACCGTCGTCGAACCGGAGGCGACCCCGCTGCTGAAGGTCATCGGCCCCGAGCTGGGCCAGCTCTTCACCGACCTGCACAGCGACCACGGCGTCCGCTTCCACTTCGGCGGCCGGCTCACCGAGATCGTCGGCCAGGACGGCATGGTGCTCGCGGTCCGCACCGACGACGGCGAGGAGCACCCCGCCCACGACGTCCTCGCCGCGATCGGGGCCGCCCCGCGCGCCGCCCTCGCGGAGGCCGCCGGACTCGACATCGCCCCGCGCGACCAGGGCGGCGGCATCGCCGTGGACGCCTCGCTGCGCACCAGCGACCCGCACATCTACGCCGCGGGTGACGTCGCCAACGTCGCCCACCCGGGGCTCGGAGCCCGGCTGCGGGTGGAGCACTGGGCCAACGCGCTGAACAGCGGTCCGGCGGCGGCCCGCGCCATGCTCGGCCAGGAGGTCTCCTACGACCGGGTGCCGTACTTCTTCTCCGACCAGTACGACCTCGGCCTGGAGTACTCGGGCTGGGCCCCGCCCGGCAGCTACGACCAGGTGGTGGTCCGAGGCGACGCCGGCAAGCGCGAGTTCATCGCGTTCTGGCTGAAGGACGGCAAGGTGCTCGCCGGGATGAACGTGAACGTGTGGGATGTCACCGACACCGTGCAGGAGCTGATCAAGGCCGGTCAGCCGGTCGACCCGGACGCGCTGGCCGACCCGTCGGTGCCGCTGGAGTCCCTGATCTGAGCGGGGCCCCTGCGACGGTCGTACGGCCGGTGTTCAGAGGCACGTGAGAGCGGGTGGGGTCGTGCAGGGGAGTCCCCGCAGAAAAATGGCGTAATACCCCGCGCCCCGGACCGGAGCGAACGCTCCGGGGCGCGGGGCTGTCGTAGCTCACCCGTAGACTTCACTCGTGGCAGGCAGGATCAATGACGACGACGTGAAGGCGGTACGGGACGCGGTCCCGATCGACGCCGTCGTTTCCGAGTACCTCCAGCTGCGGAACGCGGGCGGGGGAAACCTCAAGGGCCTGTGCCCCTTCCACGACGAGAAGTCGCCCTCCTTCCAGGTCAGTCCGAGCAAGGGTCTCTTCCACTGCTTCGGCTGCCAGGAGGGCGGCGACACGATCGCCTTCGTGCAGAAGATCGACCACCTGACCTTCGCCGAGGTGGTCGAGCGGCTCGCCGCCAAGGCCGGCATCACCCTGCGGTACGAGGAGGGCGGGTACAACCCCTCCCACCAGCGCGGCGAGCGGATCAGGCTGGTCGAGGCGCACAAGGCGGCCGCCCAGTTCTACGTCGAGCAGCTCGACGGCCCCGAGGCGGAGATCGGCCGCAGGTTCCTCGCGGAGCGCGGCTTCGACCAGGCCGCCGCCGCCCACTTCGGCGTCGGCTACAGCCCGGCCGGCTGGGACCACCTCACCCGCTACCTGCGCGGTAAGGGCTTCAGCGACAAGGAGCTGATCGCCTCCGGCATCTCCCAGGACGGCAGGCGCGGCCCCATCGACCGCTTCCGGGGTCGGCTGATGTGGCCGATCAGCGACACCGCCGGGGACATCGTCGGCTTCGGCGCCCGCAAACTGCGCGACGACGACAACGGCCCGAAGTACCTCAACACCCCAGAGACCGCGATCTACAAGAAGTCACAGGTGCTGTACGGCATCGACCTGGCCAAGAAGGACATCGCGAAGGCCAGCCGGGCCGTCGTCGTCGAGGGCTACACCGACGTGATGGCCTGCCACCTCGCCGGGATCACCACCGCCATCGCCACCTGCGGCACCGCGTTCGGCGGCGACCACATCAAGATCCTGCGCCGCCTCCTGATGGACAACGGCAGCGCCCGGGTGATCTTCACCTTCGACGGGGACGCGGCAGGCCAGAAGGCCGCCCTGCGCGCTTTCGAGGACGACCAGAAGTTCGCCGCCGAGACGTACATCGCGATCGCCCCGGACAACATGGACCCCTGCGATCTGCGCCTCGCCAAGGGTGACGAGGCCGTCCGCGATCTGGTGGAACCCCGCACTCCGCTCTTCGAGTTCGCGCTCCGCCAGATCGTCGGCCGCTACGACCTGGAGACCCCGGCCGGCCGCGCTGCCGCGCTCGACGAGGCCGCCCCCGTCGTCGCCAAGATCAAGACGGGCAGCGTGCAGCGCGAGGTCGCCGTCCAGCTGGCCGGCTTCGTCGGCATCCTGGACCAGGAGTACGTCGTGCACCGGGTCAACCAGCTCGCCCAGTGGGCCCGGAGCCGGGGCGGCGACCAGCGCGGACCCGCGCGCCCCTCCTCCCGAGCGCAGCACCAGCAGCCCCAGCCCCCCGCCGGCCCCTCGGGCCCCTCCGGACCCTCCGGCCCCGCGCTCAACCTCCGCAGCCCGGCCCACCGCACCGAGCGCGAGCTGCTCAAGCTCGCCCTGCAGAAGCCCGCCCTGGTCTCCCCGGCCTTCGACGCCTACGGGGTGGACGAGTTCACCGCCCCGCCGTACGCCGCGGTCCGCCAGTGCATCGCGGAGGCGGGCGGCGCCGAGCTCGGCGTCCCCGAGACCCGCGAGTACCTCGTCCAGGTGCTCGACGCGACGCCCAACGAATCGGTGCGCAAGCTGGTCACCGAGCTGGCGGTCGAGGTCTTCCACGGCAAGTCCATCGACGAGGCCTACGCGGGCGAACACCTGGTCAAGGTCCGGCTGCGGGCCGTCGACCGCCGGATCGACGACGTCCAGGGCAGCCTGGCCCGGCTCGGCAGCAATGTCGCCCCGGACCACCTGGCCGCCGCGCAGAACGAGGTCTGGGTCCTCCAGCAGTACGCCCAGTCCCTGCGAAACAACGGAGCCGACGCGCTCTGACCGCGCCGCGGTCGTCCCGGGTAACCCCTCGGTAACCGCCCGGTCTCAGAAAGTCCCCGCACGCCCCTCGTGGCAGCTGTGTGTCGTACCCCACACTGGGTGGCGGTGCCTGAGTCATCGGAGCGCGACCGGCCCACCGACCGGTGGTCCTACATCCCCGCGGTCCGGCAGCGATCACCTGGAGGTCGCCCCCGTGCAGACCCGGACCGTGAGCAAGACCGAGCATGTCGCGGCTGTCCCCGCGCAGCACCGGGCCGTACGTCATCCGGAGGCCGCGGCGGACCCGCCGCCGTCCGAGCCGTCCGAGGCGGTCATGGAGGAGTCGGCGGAGCTGCCCGAGCCCCCGCCGCCGCGCGGCCGGCCGGACCCGGGAGGGCCGTCCTCCGACCTGTTCCGCCAGTACCTGCGCGAGATCGGCCGCATCCCGCTGCTCACCGCCGCCGACGAGGTGGAGCTCGCCCGCAGCGTCGAGGCCGGGCTGTTCGCGGAGGAGCGCCTCGCCCGCACCCCGGACCCCGACACCCGCCTCGCCGTTGACCTGGACCGTCTCGTCGTCATGGGGCGGATGGCCAAACGCCGCCTCATAGAGGCCAACCTGCGCCTGGTCGTCTCCGTGGCCAAGCGCTTCGTCGGGCGCGGACTGACCATGCTCGACCTGGTCCAGGAGGGAAACCTCGGACTGATCCGGGCCGTCGAGAAGTTCGACTACGCCCGAGGCTACAAGTTCTCGACGTACGCGACCTGGTGGATCCGGCAGGCCATGTCCCGCGCGCTGGCCGACCAGGCGCGGACCATAAGGGTCCCGGTCCATGTCGTCGAACTGATCAACCGCGTCGTACGGGTCCAGCGCCGGATGCTCCAGGAACGGGGCTACGAACCGACGCACGAGGAGGTCGCCGCCCAGCTCGACCTGACCCCGGAGCGGGTGGGCGAGGCGCTGCGGCTGGCGCAGGAGCCTGTCTCCCTGCATGCCCCGGTCGGGGAGGAGGACGACGTCTCGCTGGGCGATCTGATCGAGGACGGCGACGCCGCGTCCCCCGTCGAGTCCGCCGCGTTCCTGCTGCTGCGCGAACACCTGGAAGTGGTGCTCTCCACGCTCAACGAGCGCGAGCGGAAGGTGGTCCAGCTGCGGTACGGGCTGGCCGACGGCCGGCCCCGCACGCTTGAGGAGATCGGCCGGATCTTCGGCGTGACCCGCGAACGCATCCGCCAGATCGAGTCCAAGACCCTCAACAAGCTCCGGGACCACGCCTTCGCCGACCAGCTCCGCGGCTACCTCGACTGACGCGCACACGCGCGTACGGGCCGGGGCAGCCGCAGAGCGGCTCGGCCGACTAGTCGACCTCGGCGACCGCCTGCGCGAACTGGGCCGCGTACAGCCGCGCGTACGCGCCTTCCGCCGCCAGCAGCTCGTCGTGCGTGCCCTGCTCGACGATCGAGCCGTTCTCCATCACCAGGATCACGTCGGCGTCCCGGATGGTGGAGAGCCGGTGCGCGATCACGAAGCTCGTACGGCCGTGCGCGAGCTGCGCCATCGCCTTCTGGATCAGCACCTCTGTACGGGTGTCGACGGAGCTGGTCGCCTCGTCCAGCACGAGTATCACCGGGTCGGACAGGAACGCCCGCGCGATGGTGATCAGCTGCTTCTCACCCGCGCTGACGCCGGTGCCCTCGTCGTCGATCACCGTGTCGTAGCCGTCCGGCAGGGTGCGGATGAAGCGGTCGGCGTGGGCCGCCCGCGCCGCCTCCTCGATCTGCTCCCGGCCGACCTCGCCCGAGGCGCCGTACGCGATGTTCTCCGCGATGGTCCCGCCGAACAGCCAGGTGTCCTGGAGGACCATGCCGATTCCGGACCGAAGGTCGGCGCGGGACATCGTCGCGATGTCCACCCCGTCCAGGGCGATCCGGCCGCCCGTCACCTCGTAGAACCGCATCAGCAGGTTGACCAGTGTCGTCTTGCCCGCACCGGTCGGGCCGACGATCGCGACCGTGTGACCCGGCTCGACACTCAGCGACAGGTCCTCGATGAGCGGCTTCTCCGCGTCGTAGCGGAACGAGACGTTCTCCAGCGAGACGTTGCCATGCAGGATCCCGGGGTGCGCGCCCTCGCCCTTCGCCGGGTCGGCGTCCTGCTCCTCGGCGTCCAGCAGCTCGAAGATCCGCTCGGCCGACGCCACCCCGGACTGGACCAGGTTCGCCATCGAGGCGACCTGGGTCAGCGGCATGGAGAACTGCCGGGAGTACTGGATGAAGGCCTGTACGTCACCGATCGACAGCGCGCCGGAGGCCACCCGCAGCCCGCCGATGACGGCGATCAGCACGTAGTTCAGGTTCGACACGAACATCATCAGCGGCTGCATGATCCCGCTGTTGAACTGCGCCTTGAACCCGGCCTCGTACAGCGCCTCGTTCTGCTCGGCGAAGTCCCGCGCGGACTCCTCCTGCCGGCCGAAGACCTTCACCAGGTTGTGGCCGGTATACATCTCCTCGATGTGGGCGTTGAGCTTGCCCGTGACCTTCCACTGCTGGACGAACTGCGGCTGCGAGCGCTTGCCCACCTTGGTCGCCACGAACACCGACAGCGGCACCGTCACCAGCGCGACGAGCGCCAGCAGCGGCGAGATCCAGAACATCATGATCAGGACGCCGATGATGGTCAGCACCGAGTTGATGAGCTGGCCCATCGTCTGCTGCATCGTCTGCGAGATGTTGTCGATGTCGTTCGTCGCCCGGCTGAGCACCTCACCGCGCTTGGCGCGGTCGAAGTACGACAGCGGGAGCCGCGACAGCTTCGTCTGGATGTCCTCGCGCAGCTGGAACACGACCCGGTTGATCACCCGGATCGACAGCCGCGTCGACACCAGCATCAGCAGCCCGGCACCGACGTACGTGATCAGCGCGGCCAGCAGCACATGGCCGATCGCGTCGAAGTCCATGCCCTTGCCGGGGGTGAAGTCCACCTTGGAGAGCATGTCGGCCAGGCCGCTGTTGGTCTTGTGCAGGCCCGCGAGGGCCTGTTCCTTGCTCGTCCCCTCCGGCATCTGCCGGCCGATGACCCCGGCGAACACCAGGTCGGTGGCCTTGCCGAGGATCTTCGGGCCGACCACCGAGAGCGCCACGCTCAGGGCGCCGGCCACCAGCATCACGTACAGCGTGGTCCGCTCCTTGGCGAAGCGCTTCAGCAGCCGCTTCGTGGAGCCCTTGAAGTCCATGGACCGCTCGGTCGGCGCCCCGCCCGCCATCATGCGTCCGCCAGGCCCAGCCATTACGCGGCCTCCGCTTCCGTCAGCTGGGAGAGAACGATCTCCCGGTATGTTTCATTGCCTTCCATCAGCTCGTGGTGGCTGCCGGAGCCGACCACCCGGCCCTCGTCCATCACCAGGATCCGGTCGGCGTCGCGGATGGTGGACACCCGCTGCGCGACGATCACCACGGTCGCGGCCGCGGTCTCCCGCAGCAGCGCCGCGCGCAGCGCGGCGTCCGTGGTGTAGTCCAGCGCGGAGAACGAGTCGTCGAAGAGGTAGATCTCCGGCTGCTGGACCAGCGTCCGGGCGATCGAGAGGCGCTGCCGCTGCCCGCCGGAGACATTGGTGCCGCCCTGCGCGATCGGCGCGTCCAGACCGTGTTCCAGACCCTCGACGAACTCCTTGGCCTGGGCGACCTCCAGCGCGTGCCACAGCTCCTCGTCGGTCGCGTCCGGGTTCCCGTACCGCAGGTTGGTCGCGACCGTTCCGGAGAACAGGTACGGCTTCTGTGGGACCAGGCTCACGGTCTTCGCCAGCAGTGCCGGAGCCAGCGTCCGTACGTCCGTCCCGTCGACCAGCACCTGGCCGTCCGTCACATCGAACAGCCGGGGTACGAGTCCGAGCAGCGTGGACTTGCCGCTGCCCGTGGACCCGATGATCGCGGTCGTCTCGCCGGGCCGGGCCACCAGATCCACAGAGCGCAGCACCGACGCCTCGGCACCGGGGTAGCGGAAGTCGGCGCCCCGGATCTCCAGATGCCCGTGGGCGCGCAGTTCGGTCACCGGATCGACCGGCGGCACCACGCTGGAATCGGTCTCCAGGACCTCCTGGATGCGCTCGGCGCACACCTCGGCGCGCGGCACCATCATGAACATGAAGGTGGCCATCATCACCGACATGACGATCTGCATCAGATACGAGAGGAACGCGGTCAGCGCCCCGATCTGCATTCCGCCGCTGTCGATCCGGTGCGCACCGAACCAGACGACGGCGATCGACGACACGTTCACGACCGTCATCACGGTCGGGAACATCAGTGCCATCAGCCGGCCCGTGGACAGCGCCACATCGGTCAGCTCGGTGTTGGCGCCCCGGAAACGCTTCTCCTCGTAGCCGTCGCGGACGAAGGCGCGGATGACCCGGTTGCCGGTGATCTGCTCGCGCAGCACCCGGTTCACCGTGTCGAGCCGCTCCTGCATCGTCCGGAACAGCGGACGCATCCGCTTCACGATCAGGCTCACCGAGATTCCGAGGACCGGCACCACCGCGAGGAGCACCGCGGACAGCGGGACGTCCTGGCCGAGCGCCATGATGATGCCGCCGACGCACATGATCGGTGCCGAGACCATCAGCGTGAACGTCATCAGGACCAGCATCTGGATCTGCTGGACGTCATTGGTCGTACGGGTGATCAGCGACGGCGCGCCGAACCGGCCGAGCTCACGCGCGGAGAACGACTGCACCCGGTCGAAGACCGACGCCCGGACATCGCGGCCGAGCGCGGAAGCGGTACGGGCGCCGATGTAGACGGCCCCGATGTTGCAGACCACCTGGGCGATGCTGACGACGAGCATGGCGCCGCCGTACTGAAGGATGTAGCCCGTGTCGCCCTCGACGACACCGTTGTCAATGATGTCGGCGTTCAGGGTGGGCAGATAGAGGGCGGCGGAGGTCTGGAGCAGCTGGAAGACGACCAGCAGCGCGATCGGCTTCTTGTACGGACCGAGATAGGTCCGCAGGAGTTTTATGAGCACGCGTGTCTCTCGGAGTCGGCGTAGGTCGGGAGTCGACCCATTTTCCGGCACCGCGCACCGCGACCGCGAACGTTTTTATTCAAGTCCAGGTCAAAAAACAGACCCGGTCCATAATTTCTCCGTGGAGGCGGTCCCCTCAGCGCGCGGCGTCGAACGCCCCGGGGTGGATCTGGTCCCGCGTCGCCGCGTACTGCTGGCGCACCGCCTGGCCGACCGGCAGCTCCTCACCGGGATCCAGCACCTGCGCCGCCGCGTCCTGCCAGACCGGGGGAGTGCGCGGATCGAGCGCCCCCTGCGAGACCCCGAGCGCCCAGGCCGCCTGCCGGGCCGCACCCAGCGCCGCGTACTGCGCCGGCTCCGGCACGATCACCTGCGTCCCCAGCAGCATCGGCGCGAGCGCCCGCACGGCCGGCAGCTCGGCCGCGGCGCCCAGCAGGAACACCCGCCGCACCTCGACCCCGCGGTCGCGCAGCACGTTCAGCGCGTCGGCCAGCGAGCAGAGCATCCCCTCGAACGCGGCCCGCGCGAGGTGCTCCGGCTTCATCGACTCGCGCCGCAGCCCGCTCAGCGTCCCCGCGGTGTGCGGCAGGTGAGGAGTCCGCTCCCCCTCCAGATACGGCAGGAGCACCAGCCCGGAGGCGCCCGGCGTCGACTTGAGCGCCAGCGCGGACAGCTCCTCCAGCCCCTCCACGTCCAGCATCTCGGCGGTCCCGCGCAGCGCGCGTACCGCGTTGGACGTGTGCACCACCGGCAGGTGCATCCCGGTGGCATCCGCGAACGAGGTGATCATCCCGGTCGGATCGGCCAGCGCCTCGTGGTGCACCGCCATCACGGAGCCCGAGGCCCCCAGTGACACCACGGCGTCACCGACCCCGACCCCCAGCCCGAACGCCGCCGCCATCGTCTCGCCGGTGCCCGCCGAGATCAGCAGCCCCTCCGGCGTCGTCCCGGCCGCATCGCACGGCCCGAGCACCTCGGGCAGCGCCGCCTGCCGGCCAAGGGCCAGCTCGACCAGATCCGGCCGGTAGGACTCGCTGCCCGCCGACCAGTAACCGGTCCCGGAAGCCGCGCCCCGGTCGGTGGTGCGCCGCGCCGGGCGACCCAGCAGCTGCCACACCAGCCAGTCGTGCGGCTGGAGCACGGCGGCGACCCGCTGCGCCATCTCCGGCTCGGTCCGCGCCAGCCAGCGCAGCTTCGACACCGGCTGCGCGGCCTGCGGCACCGCCCCGACCGCCTCGGCCCAGGCCTGCCGCCCGCCCAGCCCGTCGACCAGATCGGCCGCGGCGACCTGCGCCCGCTTGTCGTTGCCGAGCAGCGCGGGACGTACCAGATTGCCCTGGTGGTCCAGCGGTACGAGCCCGTTCTGCTGCGCGGACACACCGATGGCCTGCACACCTTCGAGCAGCCCGCCGCCGGCCGCCTCACCGAGTGAGAGCAGCCACGCCTGCGGGTCGACCTCTGTGGCCTTCGCCTCCACGGGGTGTGCGGCGTACCCCTGGCGCAGTACGGCACCCGTGTCCGTATCGCAGACCACGATGTGCGTGAAGGCGGAAGAACTGTCCAAGCCGGCGACTATGCCCATACACAGATTCTGCCGCACCGCCGGAGCATTCCTGCACGACGGTGCGGCAGATGTGAGAGACGAGGCCTCAGGTGCCAGCCCCGGGTGCCGGCCTCAGGTGTTGGTCGTACCCCAGTCGTCCTCACCGTTCGCCCCGCGCCCGCGCAGCGAACGCACCCGGTCCGTCACCGAGGCCGGCACCTTGTCGCCGACCTTCTCGCCCACCGCGTGGGCCGCCTTACCGGCGAACTCACGGCCGCTCTGGGCCGCCGATTCGCAGGTGTTGCGCACGGCCGGGTTCTGGGCGAACTGGCGTGCGGACTTCTTCAGCTGCTCGTAACGCTCCCGCCCGGCGCGCGTGCCCAGCACGTAACCGAGGGCCACTCCGGCGATGAACGTGATCCGGTACCGCATGGCTGCCACCCTTCCTTCACTCCGTGCGACGTGTGCTGCTCGCCTACCCGCGGGCGTCGGAGATCACCCCGGCCGATACCGATTGGCAAAGCACCCCCCTGCTTGCGCTAATGTATGTGTCGCAGCGAACGTCCGCCGCCCGGCATCCGCCAGGCAGGTGCCGTCCGAGGCAACGCAGCAATCCCCTGTAGCTCAATTGGCAGAGCAGCCGGCTGTTAACCGGCAGGTTACTGGTTCGAGTCCAGTCGGGGGAGCGCGATCCCCTGTAGCTCAATTGGCAGAGCATTCGGCTGTTAACCGGAGGGTTACTGGTTCGAGTCCAGTCGGGGGAGCGGAACGGAAGAGGGCCCTGCGGGGTCCTTTTTCGTGTGCCCGAATCCGGTCCCCCGGCGGTCCGGACCGGTGGTGCACGTGGGGCCGGCGTGACTCTTTCGCGTCAACTTCGCGTCACCCGGAACCGGGCAGCGAGCAGCGCGGTCTTCATGGTCACGAGTACCCGGGCACCCGGAGCGAGAGATCGTATGACCGGCTATGCTGCGGCAGACGGCGCGTACACATGTACGCGCCACGCCGAAAAGGGGCGGTAGCTCAGCCGGTTAGAGCAGCGGACTCATAATCCGTCGGCCGTGGGTTCGAGTCCCACCCGCCCCACAGAAGTTCCTCCAGGAGAACCGTTTCTACCTGCGAGAACGTGAGCACGGGGGGCACCCCTCCAGGGCGGCGCCCCCCGGCTACGGCGCCTCGTGGCCGCTGCTGAGCGCGCAGTGGGTGCCGCCCTCCAGCAGTTGTTCGACCTCGCGGTGGGCGGAGTCGACGATCGCGCGGACGCAGCGTGACGCGGCCTCCGGGTGGCCGGCGGCGATGGCCTCGGCCACCTCCATGTGGCGGCGGACCGCGTCCGTGTCGACGTGGTCGGGCATCAGGGGCAGGTCGCGGCGGGCGACGAGGAGTTCTTCGGTGACCTCGGAGAGCTGGCCGAACATGCCGTTGCCCGAGGCGTTCAGCAGGGCGCGGTGGAAGGCCAGGTCCGCCGCTATGAAGCCGGGGGTGTCGTCCGCGCGGGCGACCGTCTCCATGGCCTGTGCGAGTGCGACAAGCGCGTCGCGGGTTTCGGGTGAGGCGCTCACCGCCGCGAGGGCCGCGGCGGAGGGTTCCACCGCGGCTCGCAGCTCGGTGAGTTCGCGCAGTTGGGCGCTGCGGAACGGGGAGGCCAGCCGCCAGCGGATCACCTGGGGGTCGTAGAGGTTCCACTCGGTCATCGGTCGCACGGTGATGCCGATGCGGGGGCGGCTGGTGACGACGCGTTTCGACTCCAGGACCCGGACCGCCTCGCGGGCCACGGTGCGGGAGACTCCGTACTGGTCCTGTACGTCCTCCAGGCGGAGCACGTCGCCCGCCCGGATCTCCTCCGCCGCGAGGGACTCCCCGATCCGGTTGACCACCTGGCCGTGCAGTCCGTGAAGTTCCACGCCACTCCCTGTCGCTCGTTCTCGAAACGCCCGGCACCCGCCGATTCCGCCGTCCGGAGACGTCAACGGGCCCCGGCGAGGGTCCGCAGGAGGGTGCTCACCCGTTCACCCGCGGCGCGGGCGCCGCCCGAAGTCAGTGCCGATCCCATGCCGCAGGCCACCGCGCCCGCGGCGACCCATTCCGGCGCGTTGTCGATTGTCACACCTCCGGTGGGCAGCACGGGGGCCTGGGGGAGTGCCGCGCGTACGTCGCGCAGCCAACTGGGCGAGAAGGCCGACGCGGGGAAGAGCTTCAGCGCGTCGGCACCTTCCTCCAGGGCGTGCACCATCTCGGTCGGAGTGGTGACGCCGGGAAAGACCGGGACCCCGTAGCGGTGGCCGGTGCGGATCACCTCCGGGTGGAGGCTCGGTGACACCAGGAAGCGGGCGCCCGCTTCCACGGCCGCACGTGCCGCGGTCGCGTCGATGACGGTGCCCGCGCCGATCAGGCGTCCTGCCGGGTCTCGGTGAGGCGGGTGAGGGCGGTGAGGGCGCGCGGGGTGGTGAGGGCTATCTCGACGGCGTTCAGCACGGCCTCCGCAGCGGCGACCGCCTCGTCCGGACCTGTCGTGCGGATGATGCCGAACACGCGCTGCGCGGTGACGGCCTGGACGGTCTCCCAGCGGTACGTGGCGTTGCGGTACATGGCGCTCGTACTCACCTGCTTGTGAGTTCTGCCTCTGAGTCGTGCTTCTGAGTTGTGCTTCTGAGTGCTGCTTCGTGAGTGCTGCGGCGTCAGCGGATGACGGTCTCGGCGTCCGGCCCGGTGAACGCGGCCAGGGCACGGTCGAGGCAACGGCCGGGATCGAAGCCGTGCAGCAGACCAAAGAGGAACCCCGCGGCGAAGGCGTCCCCCGCGCCCACGGGGTCGGTGACCGGCACGTCGAAGGGGGGACGGTGGTGCGCGCCGCCCTCGCGGGTGAGGCACGTGGCGGACTTGTCGCGGTGCTTCACGACGAGCGTGCCGGGGCCCGACCCCAGCAGGGCGGCCGGGTCCGGAACGCCGAGCACCTCCAGCTCGTCCTCGCCCGCCAGCACCACGTCCGCACGGGCCAGCAGCGGGCCGGCGATCTCGCGCCAGCGGTCCGGCGGGCCGAGCTTGTGGCGGATGTTCGGATCGAACGAGAGCACCGCGCCGGCCTCCCGCGCCAGTTCGGCCAGGCGCCACGTCGCGCGGCGCGCGGACTCCGACAGCATCGGGGTGATCCCGGTGACGTGGACGAGGCGCGCCCCCTCGAACATGCCGGGATCCAGCTGCTCCGCCGACAGCCGGGAGGCGGCCGAACCCGCACGCAGATACTGCACGTCGATCGCGCGCGCCGGGTGGCTGTCCCGGATGAGGACCCCGGTCGGGGCGTGCGGGTCCGTCTCCGCGTACCCGGTGTCCACGCCCTGGGCGCGGAGCTGGGCAAGCACGGACCGGCCCGCCGGATCGTCGCCGACGCGGCCGAGCCAGCGGACGGAGTGCCCGAGCCGGGCGAGGCCCGCGGCCACATTGCTCTCGGCGCCCGCGATGGAGCGGCGGAACGAGAGCGCGTGTTCCAGCGGCACTCCGGGCTCGGCCAGCATGAGGAGCATGGCCTCGCCGCAGACGACGGCTTCGGCGCTCATCGGGCCAGTTCCGGTATCAGGGGCGCGAACTCCGCGCAGAAGCGGTCGATCATGCCGAGCTCCTCGCCGTCCAGCCGGTAACCCGGCGCCCGGCAGTGCGCGGAGGCGAACCAGCCTCGGCGTACGGAGATCTCCTTCTCCACGGCGATGATGAGCTCCACGTTCTGCATCCAGTACGAGAGGTAGGGCAGCATCCGGGTGTGCAGGGCGACGGCCCCGGCCTCGTCACCGCGCTCCCACAGCTCCCAGATCCCGGTGTACAGCTCGGTGGAGGAGCAGCCCGGCTGCACGCCGACCGCTCCTCGCCGCAGGGCGTCGGGGAGTTGCAGACCGGCGTAGCCGACCAGTGAGGGCAGCGGACGCGGCCCGGCGGCCAGTGCCGCGATGAGCCGGCCCGGCGGGGCGGACTCCACCTTGACCCAGCGCAGGTTGGGGTGGTCTTCGGCCAGCCGGTGCAGCGCGGGTGCGTCCAGCGCCGTTCCGGTCTGCGCCGGGGCGTACTGCACCACGACGGGCAGCGGGTCGACGGCGGCGAGCACCTCGTGCAGATGGGCCGAGACGGCGTCCCTGGAGGGCGTGAGGAAGTGCGGCGGGAGCAGGTTGACGGCGTCGGCCCCGAGTTCGGCGGCCCGCAGCGCCTGGCGGACCGCGGAGCGGGTGGCGTGGTCGGGCACGGAGACGATGGACGCGACATCGTGACGGGGGCGGGTCCGGTCGAGGAGCAGTCCGGTGAGCAGCTCCCTCTCGTCGGGTTCGAGCTTGTGGAACTCGCTCGCGAAGCCCGGGAACATCAGCGAGCCGGGGGTTGAGGAACATCGGAACGAAAACCGGCGCTAAGCCTCGATGGCACCTGAGAGCGCTTTGACCTGGACTTCTTCGAGGGCGGAGCCTTCAGCAGTCGTGTTGATCATTGACTGTGTGGAGGTCCGGGGTGCCGGTCGAGTTTCTGACGGATGCACAAGCCGCCGCGTACGCGGCGTACGACGGGGCGCCGTCCCGTACGGAGTTGGAGCGGTTCTTCTTCCTGGACGACGCGGACCCGGAGCTGATCGAGGGCAAGCGGCGGTCCCACAACCGGCTGGGCTTCGCGGCCCAGCTCACGACCGCGCGCTACCTCGGGGTGTTTCTGGACGACCTGACCGACGTTCCGCCGGAGGTCGTCGACTACCTCGCCGAGCAGCTCGGCATCGCGGACGCGTCGGCACTGAAGGCGTACGGGGAACGGGAGAACACCCGGCTGGCCCACGTCCGTGAGCTGCGGAAGGTCCTGGAGTACACGGAGTTCGCCGAGGCGGAAGCCGAGTTGCGGGTGTGGGTGGATGCGCGGGCCTGGACTACCGGGGAGGGCCCGAAGGCTCTGTTCGACGCGTCGGTGGGGTGGCTGCGCGAGCGGCGGGTGCTGCTGCCCGGCGTAACGACGCTCGCCCGGCTGGTGGCCTCGGTGCGGGAGGCGGCGAACCAGCGGCTGTGGGACAGCCTCCACGGGCTGCTGAGCATCGGTCAGCGGGCGGTGCTCGACTCCCTGCTGGCCGTGCCGCCCGGTGCGCGGGTGTCGGAGCTGGACCGGCTGCGGCGCGGCCCGGTGCGGATCTCCGGGCCCCAGATGAAGTGGGCGCTTGAGCGGGCGGCGGAGATCGACGCGTTCGGGATGGGCGAGTTGGACGTGTCCGGGATACCGCCGCGGCGACTGGCGGAGCTGTCGCGGTACGGCGTGGACGGCAAGGCGTCCCTGCTGCGACACCACGGCGACTCCAGGCGCCTGGCCACCCTGCTGGCCACCGCGGTCTAACTGACGAGCAGGGCGGTCGACGACGCGCTGGACCTGCTGGAGGTGCTGATCGCGACGAAGCTGCTCGCGCGGGCGGAGCGGGAGACTGCGAAGCAGAAGCTGAAGACGCTGCCGAGGATGGAGCGGGCCGGGATCAGGCTGGCGACCGCGTTCCGGGTCGTGTTCGACACCACGAGCGAGCAGGTCGACACCGAGTCGGGGAAGATCAGTCCGCCGGAGGTAGCGACTCTGACGGCGATGTGGGAGCGGATCGAGGAGGTGGTGCCGCGCGAGGAGCTGGCCGCCGCGATCGCCGCGTTGTTCGAGCTGGCGCCGCCGATCGACTCGGACGCGGACGAGGCATGGCGGACGATGCTGGTCACCCGGTTCCCCACCGTACGGCCGTTCCTGGCTCTCCTTGTCCAGGTCGTCGACTTCGGCGCCACCCCGGAGGGCCTGCCGGTCCTCAAGGCCTGGACGGCGAGGCGTGGGAGCAGGTCCGCCCGACCGTGCTGGCCTCCCTGAACCTGCCCGGCGAGGCGGGTGAGCACCTGGCGGCGCGGGCCGCTCTGCTGGACGGCACCTACCGGGAGGTCGCCGCGCGGGTGCCTGCGAACTCCCAGATCGAGTTCGACGACGATGGACGGCTGCACTTCGCCGCCCTGGAGCCGGAGCCCGAACCCGCCTCCCTCCAGGACCTGCGGAAAGCGGTGGAGGCGATGATGCCCCGCGTCGACCTGCCGGAGGTGCTGCTGGAGGTGTTCTCGTGGACCGGCGCCGACCAGGCGTTCACCTCGATCACCGGCGGCGAAACCCGGCTCAAGGACCTGCACGTGACGGTCGCCGCGCTGCTGGTCGCGCACGGCTGCAACGTCGGGTACACGCCGGTCATCGGCGGGATCGACGAGCTGAAGTACGGCAGGTTGTCCCACGTCGATCAGACGTATCTGCGGCTGGCCACCTACCGGGCTGCCAACGCCACCCTCATCGAGCACCAGGCGTCCATCGGCCTCGCGCAGGTGTGGGGCGGCGGGCTGGTCGCGTCCGTGGACGGTATGCGGTTCGTTGTCCCCGTCCCGTCGGTCTATGCCCGCCCCAACCCCAAGTACTTCGGGCGCCGGGGCGGCGCTACCTGGCTGAACATGATCAACGACCAGGCGGCGGGGCTGGGCGGGAAGGTGGTGGCCGGCACCCCGCGCGACTCGCTGTACGTGCTCGATGTCCTCTACGACCGGGACGGCGGCAAGCGCCCGGAGACCATCGTCACGGACACCGCCTCGTACAGCGACATCGTCTTTGGACTCCTCACCCTGGCCGGGTTCGCGTACGTGCCGCAGCTCGCGGATCTGCCGGACCAGAAGATGTGGCGCATCGGCCGCATCGCCCACTACGGAGCCTTCCAGGAAGCGGCCCGCGGCCGGGGCGACCTCGCCCGCATCGAGCGTCAGTGGGAGGACATCCTGCGGATCATCGGCTCCATCCACACCGGCGCCGTGCGCGCGTACGACGTGATCCGGATGCTGTCGAGGGACGGGCGGCCGACCCCGCTGCGGGATGCGATCGCGCACTACGGGCGGATCGCCAAGTCCCTGCACATCCTGCGCCTGGCCGACGAGCCCGGCTACCGCCGCCAGATCAAGGCGCAGGCCAACCTCCAAGAGGGCCGCCACGCCCTCGCCCGGAAGATCTTCCACGGCCGCTTGGGACAGCTCTACCAGCGCTACCAGGACGGCATGGAGGACCAGATCGGCGCCCTCGGCCTGGTCCTCAACGCCGTGGTGCTCTTCAACACGAGGTACATGGACGCCGCGGTGAACCAGCTGCGGGCGGACGGGTTCGACGTCCGCGACAAGGACGTCGCCCGCCTCTCGCCGTTCGTCCGGCAGCACATCAACATGCTCGGCCGGTACTCGTTCAAGCTGCCCGAACTGCTCGGCGGGATGCGCCCGCTGCGCGACAAGGACGCCACCGACGACGAGTGACGTCGCACGACGGCTTGTCGTGGCCGCCACCACCGCGGTTAAGGCGACCGCGCCGGCCAGAGCCCCGCAGGCGGGTACGGGAGCTGTCACACCGCCTGGAGGTGTGACAGCTCCCGTACCCGCTCGGCCTCCCGGCGCCGGGCGGGTCACTTGCTGTCGGACGGACGCGGATTTTCCACGTGTGAGATCCAGGTGGTGAGCAGTCCTTCGAGTGCCTTGGTCTCGGCGGGCGTCAGCAGGCTCAGCAGGCGGCGTTCGTTGCGCATGTGGTCGGTGAATGCCTGGTCTATCAGTTCGCGACCGGGCTGGGTGAGGGCCACGATCCGGCCACGCTGGTCGTCGTCGGAACGGCGGCGGGTGACGAGTCCTGCCCGCTCCAGGCGGTCGATTCGCTTCGTCATCGCGCCGGTGGTGACCATGGTGTGTGCGGCGAGTTCGCCGGGCGCGCGCTCATAGGGCTCACCGGCGCGGCGCAGCGCGCACAGGACGTCGAACTCTCCCTCGCTGAGTCCGTAGCGCCCGTAGACGAGGCAGAGTTCCTCGGTGAGATGGTCGGCCAGGCGGTGCAGCCGGCCGATCACGCCCTGCGGGGAGATGTCGAGGTCGGGCCGCTCGCGGCGCCAGTCGGTCTGGATGCGGGCCACGCGGTCCAGCGGTTGCGGGTCGTCCATGCATACCACAATACCTTCCCGGGAAGATATATTGTCTTCCATGGAAGCTAATCTACGGTGGGTGGCCCTGACCGCTGTCGCACCGGTGGCCTGGGGCGCCAACTATTACGTCACCCATGAATTCCTGCCGCCCGACAGCCCCCTCTACGGGGCGGCTCTGCGAGCGCTGCCCGCCGGTCTCGTCCTGCTGGGGCTGTGCAGGCAGCGACCGCGCGGTGCGTGGTGGTGGCGGTCCGCGGTGCTCGGGCTGCTCAACGTAAGCGTGTTCTTCGTGCTCGTCTACGCCGCCTCCCAGCTACTGCCGACGAGCATCGCCTCAACCGTCATGGCGGTGTCCCCGCTGGCGATGATGCTCATCGCCTGGGCACTCGTCTCCGAGCGGCCCGGCATCGCACACCTGGCCGGCGCCGCGATCGGGCTCGGCGGGGTCTGCCTCATGCTGCTCACGGGAACGGGAGGAGTGAGCGTGCCGGGAGTCCTCGCCTCGGCCGCGGCCATGCTCGTGTCGTCCTTTGGTCACATCCTGACCAAGCGGTGGAACGCCGGTACCGATGTGCTCGCCTCGACCGCCTGGCAGCTCACCGCCGGAGGACTGTTCCTGCTGCCGGTCGCCGCAGCCGTGGAGGGCCCTCCGCCCGCACTCTCCACACCGGCGCTCCTCGCGTTCGGCTACGTCACCCTCGTCGCCACCGCGCTGGCCTTCGCCGCCTGGTTCACCGGGCTACGGCACCTGCCCGCAGGGACCGTGGGCCTTGTCGGGCTCCTCAACCCCGTCACAGGTGTCCTGCTCGGCACGGCGGTCGCCGGAGAGGTGCTGACAGCCCAGCAGCTGTGCGGGCTCGCGCTCGTCCTGACCGGAGTCGTCCTGGGACGGCCCAAACGCGCAGGACGACGCGGCGGCAGTCGGACTCCTCTCCAACCTGCACCCGACAAGCGTCCCGCCCGCGAGTCCTCCACCTGCAATCCCCTGTGAGGGTCAGGGGACACGGGAGCAGGGAGCGGCGCCGATAGTCGGCCGGGATGAGTGAGCAGGTGGGGAGGGGTGCCGACGTCACGGATCGATCTGTCCTCCATCCCGGCCCGACCAACGATCCCATCGGCCGGCGGTGTTGGGTTCACCGTCTGCTGTCGCCGGGCGCGAGCAGACTGGTGACTTCGGCGATCGCCTACGCCGAGGGGTGGAAATAGCGCCGAACGTTCTCCGGCTTCTTGTGCCGCGACTTCGCCATGAGCATCGGCAGGCTGGCCCCGGCCTCGCCGAGGTGCGTGAGCCCGGAATGCCGGTATTCGTGCAGGTCCCACCCGGTGCCCGGCACTCCGCCGACGGCCGTGTGCGCATCCAGCAGGGCGCGGGCCTGGCCGTACGACAGCCGGACCAGCCCGGTGTTCGGGCACACGTCACGCGGCGCGAGGACCTTGCCGGGGCCCGGCTTGCGGTGGGTGACGAACACCGGCCCCCGCGTACGGCCCTTGATCAGCCGGTGCAGCAGACGGGCGGTGCCGGCGTCCCAGTACACGGGCTCTATGACGTAGTCCTCGCGCGGGGCGTCGCGGCGGCGGGTACGCGGCTTCGCGCCCTTGGCCTTCACCGGGGCCCTGCGGGCGGCGAGGTCCAGCTCCTCGATGTTGACGCCGAGGATCTCCTCCGACCGGGCGACGGTTTCGTAGAGCATCCGCCACAGCGTCTTCTCCCTCAGGTGGACCTCGCGGCGGGCGATCAGCCGGTCGACCGCCATCTTCGAGCGGGCCGGGGTCTCGGAGTCCGGCGGGGTCATCCGCTTCACCCAGGCCGGGACCGCCGGGCCGTCGTACCCGCGCTCGGCACACCAGCCCAGCCACGACAGCACCGACGCCCGGCGGGCGTTCCAGGTGTTGACCGCCGCCTCGCCCCACAGCTGTTCGAGGGCGCCGCCGATCTCGTCGTCCGCGACCGAGGCGAGCGGCCGGACCTCGCCGAGGTGCTCGGCGGTCTTGCCGACGCCGATTCCGTACGACTGGAGGGTGTTTGCGTTGTCGAGCGAGTCGAGGAACGCGTCCGCCGCGCTCCGTACGGTCAACGCCTTCCCGGCGGGCAGTCGTACGACGGTCGGCACCGCTTCCCCCTTGCCGCAGATAACGGGGCCGCTTCGCGCACAGCCCCGAGAACGTCACCGCAGGTCATGAATCGGTTGTGCCGCAGATAATAGGGCGATATCTGCGGGAAGACTTCAGACGGGTCCGGCCGCCGACGATCCGTCAGCCGCCCACCAGGGCCGATCGAGGCTTAGCGCCGGCTTTCGTTCCGATGTTCCTCAACCCCCGAGCCGACCCCGGTCGCGAGGACCCGGTCCACCACGGTGGTGAACCCCTCCGGGTCGAGTGCCCCGTCCCTGTGGAAGGGCACCTCCAGTACGGGCGAGACGCCGCGGACCAGTGTGTCGACGGGCTTGTTCGGGTGTGCGGCCATGCCGGCTCCTCAGAAGGCCTGGCGGGGCGGGGTCGAGTCGGTCGAGCCGACCAGGAAGTCGAGGTCGGCGCCGGTGTCGGCCTGTGTGACGTGTTCGGTGTAGAGACGGGTCCAGCCCCGGGTGGCCGGCGGCCGCGGCGGCTGCCACGCGGAGCGGCGCCGCTCCATCTCCGGCTCGTCGACCAATACGTCGAGCCGTCGGCCGGGTACGTCGAGCCTGACCCGGTCTCCGGTACGGACGAACGCCAGTGGGCCGCCCGCAGCCGCTTCCGGCGCCACGTGCAGCACACAGGTGCCGAAGGCGGTGCCGGACATGCGTGCGTCGGACACCCGCACCATGTCCCTGACTCCGGCGTCGAGCAGCTTCTTCGGGAGGGGCAGGTTGCCGACCTCCGGCATGCCCGGATAGCCGCGCGGCCCGGTGTTGCGCACGATCAGGACCGTCTCGGCGCTGACGTCGAGCGCGGGGTCCTCGACGACGGCGAGGTAGTCCTCAAGGGCGTCGAAGACGAGGGCGGGGCCTGTGTGGTCCAGCAGGTGCGGTGCGGCGGCCGACTGCTTGATGACGGCGCCGTCCGGGGCGAGGCTGCCGCGCACCACGGCCGTTCCGCTCCCGGCGGGCAGCACCGAGGGCGACACCGCGACGGTCACGTTCTGGGGCACCGGCGTCCGCTTCATCTGCCCCAAGGGCCCGAACCAGGGGATCGCCGAGATCTCCGTCGACGGCGGCGCCGCCACCGAGGTGGACCTCTACGCCGCGGGCAAGGTGTTCCAGCAGCGCGCGTTCGAACGGACCGGGCTGGCAGAGGGCGAGCACACCGTCACCGTGCGCGTTACCGGCCGCAAGAACGCGTCCGCGTCCGCCGCCCATGTGGTGCTCGACGCGTTCGAGGCGCTGACGAGCGACCCGTTCCCGTCCCGGGCTCCCGGCGTCGGCCTGATCGTCAGCGCCCGCCTCAACTACCCCGACCTGGCCTGGGGCAACTACATCGACCCCGCGATCACGCTGCCGGCCGGCTGGAGCGGCACGGCGCGGGTGCGACTGCTGCCCTGACACACCCGGCCGCGCCGCGTCACCGGCAGGTCTGGTTTCGTTACCTGAATCGAACGAGAGGACCGACATGATCGACCTGACCGACGACGTGGTGCTGGTCACCGGCGCGGCGCGAGGCATCGGTGCCGCCGCCGCCACAGCGGCGGCGGCGGCCGGTGCCCGGGTGGGTCTGCTGGACATCGACGGTGACGGTGCGCGGCGGACCGCGCACCTCATCGGTGAGGCCGCGAGCTGGGCGGAGTGCGACATCACCAGCGAGGACCAGGTCCATGACGCGGTGACCGCCCTGAGCGCGGAACTCGGCCCGGTGACGGGCCTGGTCAACAACGCGGGACGCAATTCCTACGCCGACGTGGTCACCATGACCACCCAGCAGTGGGACGAGGTGTTCGGCGTCGACCTGAAGGGAGCCTGGCTCCTGGCGCGGGCCGTCCTGCCCGGCATGACGGACCGGGGCGCGGCGCGATCGTCAACATCGCCTCCATGCACGCCACGATGACCTGCCCCGGCATGTTCCCCTACGCCTCGGCCAAGGCCGGGCTGGTGGGGCTGACCCGCAGCATGGCCCTTGAGGTGGGGCCCAGGGGCGTCCGGGTCAACGCGGTCAGCCCCGGCTACATCGAGACCGACCTGCTGGCCGAGTACTTCGAGCAGGAGCAGCCCGACGTCCGCCGGGAAGCGGAGTCCAAACACATCCTCGGCCGCCTCGGCACCCCGGAGCAGGTCGCCTCCGTGGTCGCCTTCCTGCTGTCCGACGCCGCGGGATTCGTCACCGGCGCGGACTGGGCCGTGGACGGAGGCGTGTCCGCCAGGTTCGCCTGATCAGGCCGGGAGGCCCTAAGCCCTGCCCCGGTCTCCGGCGGCACCGTCGGAGGCCGGGCCGGGGCGCAGCACCGTCAGCAGCGCGGTCGCGGCGGGTGCGGGGTTGAACGCGCTCCAGGCCAGGTACTCGATCCGGACCGGTCCGTCCGTCACGGGGACGGCCACCGCGGACGCGTCCGGGGCCAGGATCGCGGGCGGCAGCAGGGCGACCGCGAGGTGCTGCCCGACGAGGTCCAGGATCAGGCCGGCGGACATCGACTCGAAGGTCACGTCGCGCCGGATGCCCGCCGCCTCGAACGCGAGGTCGCTCTGCGCGCGCCCGGGAGTGCCGGCCGGAAAGTCGACGAACGTCTCGGCTGCCAGATCGGCCAGCCGCAGCCGCCGCCGCCCGGCCAGGCGGTGTCCGGCGGGGACGACCGCGACCAGCCGTTCCCTGGCCAGTTCGAGCGTCCGGATACCGGCGGGGGCGGCGCTCTCCGCAGGCAGGCCCAGCACGGCGACGTCCACCGTGCCCGCTTCGACGGCGGAGATCAGTTCGTCGCTGCCCGCGGTGCGCAGGGTGACGCGCACGGCGGGGTGGGCGTGGTGGAAGGTCCGCAGCGCCCGTGGGATGTCGAGGGCGGTGACGGTCGGGATGACGCCGAGGGCGACCGGGCCGCGCAGCTCCCCGACGGCCGCCGTCGCGTCGGCGGCCGCACGCCCGGCGGCCTCCACGCTCACCCGGGCGGAAGGCAGGAACGCCTCGCCCGCCGGAGTCAGCTCGACCCGTCTGCTGGTACGCGCGAACAGGCGCACCCCGAGTTCGTCCTCCAGGGCCTTGATCTGGTGGCTCAGTGCCGACTGGACCACGTAGCACCGCTCGGCGGCGCGCGTGAAGTTCCGGGTCTCCGCCACGGCCAGCACATATCGCAGTTGACGCAGTTCCATCCATCGATCTTCTCCCACGATCGTTGCGATGAAAACCATGTGTTGGACTCATGGATGATCCGGGGTCGAGAGTGGTGGAGTGACCACAACGACAGCTCTCGCGCTTACGGCGCCCGTGCCACCGGTCCGCCGGGCCGGGCTCACGATCGTCACGGCGTTCGCCCCGGCGGTGTGGGGTACGACGTACATCGTCACGACCCGGCTGCTGCCGCCCGGCTCGCCGCTCTTCGCCGCGCTGATGCGCGCACTCCCGGCCGGACTGCTCGGGCTCCTCATCGCGCGCACCCTGCCGCGCGGGGTGTGGTGGTGGAAGGCCGCGCTCCTGGGCACCCTGAACATCGGGGCCTTCTTCCCGCTGCTGTTCATCGCCGCCGAACGGCTCCCCGGCGGGGTGGCGGCGACCCTCGGGGCCAGTCAGCCGGTCCTGGTGGCCGTCCTCGCCCTCCCGGTCCTCTCCGAACGGCCGTCCCCGTGGCGCCTGGTCTGGGGCGTCGTCGGCGTCGCGGGCGTCGGGCTCGTCGTGCTCGGCCCCGGCGCCGCCTTCGACCCCCTCGGGATCCTCGCCGGGCTCGCCGGAGCCGCTGCCATGGCCGGAGGCGTCGTGCTGACCAAACGCTGGGGCCGGCCCGAAGGCGTCAGCGCGGTCGGGTTCGCCGGCTGGCAGCTCACCGCGGGCGGACTGGTGCTGCTGGCCCCCGCACTGATCGTCGAGGGCGTGCCCGGCGGGGTGGACGGCCGGGCCGTGGCCGGATACCTCTGGCTGGGCACGTTCGGCGGGCTGATCGCGTACACCCTCTGGTTCAGGGGCCTGCGCGCCCTCCCGGTCACCGCGACGGCCCTCCTCGGGCTGCTCTCGCCGCTGGTCGCCGCCGCCCTCGGCGTGCTGCTCGCCGGCGAAAGCCTCGGCGCACTCCAGCTCCTCGGCTTCGCCCTCGCCCTCGCGGCACTGGCGGCCGGGCAGTTCACTCCCGCACCCGGCACCCGGAAAGGGCCCGCCTCATGAACATCACCGTCTTCGGCGCCACCGGAATGGTCGGCTCATGGCTCGTCACCGAAGCCGTCTCGCGCGGCCACCGGGTGACCGCCGCGTCCAGACACCCGCACGCGGCCCGGTCCGCCGCCGTCATACCCGTGACCGTTGACGCGGGCGCCCCGGCGGACCGGCGCGACGCGGCTCTCGACGAGGCGCTCGGCACGGCCGGTGCCGCCCTCCTCGCCATCCGGCCCGCCCCGGGCCAGGAGGACTCGATCGCGCCGCTCACCTCGGCGGTGCTGGACGCGGCCGGCCGGGCGGGCGTCCGGCTGCTGGTCGTCGGCGGGGCGGGCCCCCTGCGGTCACCACGCGATCCCGGGCTGCTGGTGATCGACGACCCGGACCACGTCCCCGCCGCCGAGGCCAGTTCGACCCAGCTGCGGACCTGCCACGAGCACGGATACGGCGACTGGACCTACCTCAGCCCGCCGGCCCTCCTCGAACCCGGCGCCCGCACCGGCACCTACCGCCGAGGCACGACCACGCTGCTCACGGAGGACGACGGCACCTCGCGCATCAGCGCGGAGGATCTCGCCGTGGCCGCGCTCGACGAGATCGAACGCCCGCGTGGGGAGCGGCACTTCACCGTGGTGCGTAGCAGCGGAGAGCGCCCGGGGCGGTAGCGGCCGCCCCCGGCTGCCGCCTCAGGGCTTGCGGCCGACTCCGCAGACCGCGTGGCCCCGCAGGATGTCCGGATCTCCGGCGCCGGGGTCCGGGCGCCAGGCCGATGTTCTGACGACGCCGGGTTCGAGGATCTCCAGGCCGTGGAAGAAGTCCGCGATCCGGTCCGGGCTCCGCACCGCTTCGGTCGATCGCCGTCGGCCGTGCCCGGCGCGCGGATGCCGCGGGTGCGTGGGGCCACGGGCGCTCAGCGGCTCATGACTGACTCACCTCGGCCGAGAACCAGTCCACGCTCATCCCCGCGCCGGAGCTGATGTCGGCCGCCGGGGAGGTGCAGCCGCAGACCTTGTCCGGATACGAACCGCCGATCGCCACATCGAAGATGGCGAAGAACCCGTGGTCGACGGCGGCCTTCCAGGTCGCGTCGGACACCTCGTTCTGGTCCACCGCGAAGGTCTGGACGCCGTCCAGGTAGAAACGCAGCTGCTCGGCCGCCGGGTCCCGGCGGTCGACGGTCACCGAGTACGTGTGGTAGCCGGACTGGCAGCCGTCGCAGGCCTGCAGCCCGCTGCTGATCCCGTCGGGATCGTGGCACTCACCGGCCCACTGGCCGCAATGGAAGGTGGTGGAGTGCTGGCTGAGGGCGTTGACGTCCTCCATGATGTCCAGCTCGCCGATGCTGGGCCAGTTGGTCGCCCCGGCCGGGCGGGCGTCGGCGCCCATCGCCCAGAAGGCCGGCCAGTAGCCGAGCCCGCTCGCCGGGTCGGGCTGTTTCAGGGAGGCGCTGAGCTGCATCTGTCCGCCGGCCGGCGCGGCGAAGTCGGTGCGCCGGGTCTCCACCCGGCCGGACGTCCAGTGCCCGGAGGCGTCCCGTATCGGCTTGATCACCAGGTGGCCAGAGCCGTCCTGGTAGACGTTCTCCGTCGAGTCCGTGGACGTCTCGATCTCGCCGGTGCCCCAGTTGGCGGCGCCGCCGGGGTAGCTGGTGCCGATGTCGTAGAGCCAGTCGGCGGTGTTGAGGCCTGTTCCGCTCGCGCCGTCGAAGTCGTCCCTGAACATGGTGGTCCAGTCGGCGTCGGCCGTACGGGCGGTCGCGTCCGGTTCGGCGGCCGCGGCGGTGCCGGAGAGCCCGGCGGGGCCCGCCGGACCCATGAGGCCGGCCAGTGGCAGGCAGAGAGCGAGCGCGGCGAGGGCGACCGGCAGCCGCCGTCGTGTGCGGTTTCCGGCGCCGGGGGAGACGCCTGGAGATCCGCCGAGCAGGGCGATCCTCTTCATTGCGGGCTGCTTTCCTGGGGTGGGGGGAGACGCGGTTGAGAGCGCTCTCAACCGCCGTGCCCACGACTGTCGGGCACGGCGGTTGACCCCGTCAAGGTGCCTACAACGTTCACTTCCTGAAGCCAACTGGGCCGCCAAAAAGCCCAGTTGGGGCAAGGTCCTTCAGCTGCCGATGCCGTGAGGGTCCTGTGTGGGTGACGTGCGTTCAAGCCGCGAGGCCCCTCTCAGCCGTCCAGCGGGCCCCTCCCCAGCGCCGTCAGTATGGCCAGGGGCGTCGCCGCCGCCCACGCCTGCGGGGAACAGGAGTGGGGATAGGGCACCGGGCGCGGGTGGTCGGCGCGGTCGTACCCCGCCATCACCTCCGGCAGCCGGTCGCCGTGGTGCGCTGCCGCGTCCAGCAGGCCCCGGGCGACCGTGCGGGCCTCGTCCGTCAGTCCGCAGCGGGCGAGACCCAGGACGACCACGGCGTTGTCGTGCGGCCAGCAACTGCCGCGGTGGTACGAGAGCGGGTGATAGCCCGGCTGCCCGGAGGCCAGGGTGCGGATGGCCCAGCCGGAGAAGAAGTCCGGTTCGAGCAGGCGCCGGCCCACCCTGTGGCCGTGTCCAGCTCCTCGGCCCAGTCGGTGTCGTCCCAGACCGTGCGGGCCAGCCGTGCGGTGCGCACCAGTGCGTCGTAGGCGTACCCCTGCGCCTCGGCCACCGCGATCGGTCCTTCGGCCTGGGTACCGTCGAGGAAGCAGATCGCTCCGGCGGAGTCCTTCCAGTTCTGGTTGACCAGCCCTTCGGCGTCGGGTGAGTAGACCAGGTACCCGCCGTCGCCGAGGCCGCCGTCCCGGAACATCCACGCCACGGCCGCACGCGCCTGCGGTTCCAGCCCCTCGGCGAGGGCGGGGTCCCCGGTGGTGCGGGTGCAGCTGTCCAGGAGCACCAGGAAGAGGGGGGTCGAGTCCACGGACCCGTAGTAACGGCCGTACGGGACCTGGCGGAAGTGGGCCAGTTCGCCGTGCCGGATCTCGTGGACGATACGGCCCGGCTGCTCACCGCTGTACGCGTCGTACCGGCTGCCCTGCGTCGCCGCGAGGGCGCCGAGCGTGCCGGCCGCGAGCTCGGGCCGGTAGGGCAGCGAGAAGAGGGAGGTGAGCAGGGAGTCGCGGCCGAAGAGCGTGAGGAACCACGGCACTCCGGCGCCCGGGACCGTCAGCTCCTCGCCGTCCGGCCCGACGGCGGGTACCCGCAGCGCCGCGAGGTCGCTCAGCCCCCGGGCGCACGCGGCGGCCAGTCCCTCGGGCGCGTCCGCCGGCACGGGCAGGGGTTCGGCACCGACGAAGTCCGCGATGTCGGCGGCACGGTCCGCGGCGGCCTGCGCGGGCACCACAGCGGGTGCCGGGGCGATGGGCGTTCCGTGCGGATGCGCCGTGACCGTGAGCAGGAGTTCCGCCGTGCCGTGCGCGGGCAGTTCCAGCCGCCATTCCAGCCGGTGCGCCGTTTGCTGAGCCTCGACCGGCCCGGCCGCAGAGGGGGGCGGCACCGCGGAGACCGTCGTACGGGAGAGCCAGTCGCCCCGCGCGTAGCCGAAGTCGACTCCGTCGGCCCGGAGCAGGGCGGTGCGGCGGGCGCCGTCCTTGTCGTAGCGCCGTCCGTCGGAGCGCAGTTCGAACTGGTCGGCGAAGTCGCAGTCCACGCTCAGCGCGACGTGTGCGGTGGTGGCCTCGGAACGGTTGCTGACCAGCGGAAGCCGCTCCGTGAGTCCGCCGGGGACGAGCGCCTGCTCGCGGAAGACGGTGTACGCGGGGGGCTCGTCGCGGGTGCCCGGCGGGGTCAGCACGCAGCGCGCGGAGTCCTCGCCGCCCGCCGGGACGAGCACGCCGGGTGCCGCACCGCCGACGGTCAGGGACCACAGGCTCAGATGGCGGGCGTCCCGCAGGAACAGTCCGTCGGGAGAGGTGCGTGGCTGCCGGTGATGCCGCCGTCGGCGGCGACGACGGCGAACATGCCGCCACGGACCAGCGTGGTGCCTGCCGTGCCGATCATGCCTTTACCCCGTTCGAAGGGCCGTCGGTGCGGGCGGGGTCCTCCTCCGGCCGGCCGGCGGCCAGCAGGTCGAGGGTGAGGGCAGCCGTCCACCCGAAGTCCCGGGCGCCCCGGGCCTGCTCGTTGAACGGGTCCATGTACTCGGCGAAGTCGCCTGCCTGTGCGGCCGCCAGCATCGAGGTGCGCAGACTGTCCGCCGTGGCCGTCCGGCCGTACTGCCGCAGTCCGCGCTCCAGCAGTCGGTTGGTGTTGAACCAGGCCGGTCCGCGCCAGTAGCGGGAAGGATCGAAGGCATGGCCGGTGACGTCGTACGAGGGCGCCATCGGGATGCTGCCGAGCCGGAAGGCGTCGCCCGCGGTCGTGGCGATCAGCGCTTCGACGATCTCCGGGGGGAGCCCGGGAACGATGAGCGGGATGATCCCGGCGACACTGCGTTCGGCGATGAGGTGGCCGCCGACCAGGTCGCGGCTGAGGAACATTCCCTCCGCGGGCGACCACAGCCGCTCCACGAGCGCCCCGGTCAGGCGTGCGGCCCGCTCCTCGTGCGGTGCGGGATCACCTCCGGTCTCTGCGGCGATCCGGGCGAGCGCGTGTTCCGAGGCGATGAGCAGGGCGTTGACGCAGGCATCCTCGACGGCGAAGGCGTGGCCGCCGCCCGCGTCCGCGTACCCGCCGTCGCGGTAGTCGGCGGCGAGGCGGACGTAGCGACCGTAGTCCAGGTCCGTGGGGCGTTCGGCCGGCTGCCCGTGATCGAGGTCGGCGCGCCGGTAGGAGCCGGGCGCGGCCGGCTCGACGCGCTCCAGGGGGCCGTCCCAGCACGGGCTGTTGTCCATCCCCGGTTCCCACGGGTGCACCATCGCCGCGAGGCCGCCGCCCAGGTCGCGCGGGCCGGTGAGGTAGTCGTGCCAGGCGGCGAGGCGGCCGTACACGCGGGGGAGGAAGCCGCGGCGGCGCGAGGTCTCGGGGTCGGCGCAGTGCACCAGCCACGCGGCGAGCGCGTGCACCGGCGGCTGCACGATCCCGGAGGTCTCGGTGCCCGCCGGGGCGCCGGCCGCCGCGCCGGCGCGGGAGGAGCGCCAGAAGTCGGGGCTGGGGAAGTAGGCGTCGAGGGAGACCGCCGGACTGAAGACGATGTGCGGGACGCGCCTGTCGGACCACTGGGCGCCGAGCAGGGACTCCAGTTCGCGCTGGGCCCGCCGCACCGAGAGGTGGCGCAGGCCGATGGCGATGAACGCGGAGTCACAGCTCCACTGGTGCGGGTACAGGCCGCGGGACGGGACCGTCGAGCCCCCCGTCCAGTTCGCCAGCAGGACCCGTGCCGCGCCGCGCCGAAGGGTCAGGGCGTCGGCGGCGGCGGGCACGGGGGTTTCGAGCAGCGAGGTCATGCGCCGGACCTCCGCAGGAACGCGGGGATGGAGCGGACGGCCGCGACGGGGTCGCCGGTCAGCCGGCACTCGACGGCGAGGTGGCCTTCACCGCCTACGACGACCTGGCGCGCAAGCACGGGGCCCCGGGCACCCAGAGCGTCGATACCACCCGGGCCACCTACTTCTCGGGGAAGTCCTCGATGATGGTCTGGTCCGCCTTCCTCCTCGACGAGCTGGCCGGGCTGCGCTCCGACGCGCTGCCGAGCTGCCCGGAGTGCAAGAAGGACCCGAAGTTCCTCGCCCGCAACACCGGCGTCGTCACCTCCCTGCAAGGACCCGACGGCAAGGAACCCGCCCAGTTCGGCGAGATCACCTCCTGGGTCGTCACCAGGACCGCAGAGACCGGAGCCTCCCGGAAGTTCATCGAGTACATGATGGGCAAGGACTACCAGGACTGGTTCGGCATGGCCCCCGAGGGCAAGATCCCGGTCCGCACCGGCACCCCGCAGGCCCCCGGCTCCTTCCAGCGGGCCTGGCGGGCCGGCGTCATGGGCGTCGACCACCGCGAGTCCCTGCAGAAGGCCTACCCGTCCGCGCTCCTCGACCAGCTCGTCAAGGGCGTCAGCGACATGAAGCGATGGGGACTGACCCAGGGTCAGGGCGCCCTCGTCGGCGCCACCGACGGCGAACTGCCCGTAGCCAAGGCCATCGGGGCGATGACGAGCGGACAGCTCTCACCGGACGAGGCCGCCAAGGAGGCCAACGACGAAGTGGCCGCCCTCCAGAAGTCCCTCCAGTAGCCGCACCGGCCGATCCGTCACCGAGGTAACCGATCCCATGAGCACAGTCCAGAGCGGCGCGACGAAGCGCCGCAGCCGGCCACAGACCGCCAGCAGGCGGGAGAACCGCGCGGGCCTCGCCTTCGTGACCCCCACCTTCCGGGTCGTCCTGGTCGTGGTGATCCTGCCGATCCTGTGGACCGTCCTGCTCGCCTTCCAGAACGCCAAGCTCGTCGACATCCAGGAGAACGGCCTCTTCGGCCGCTGGACCCTGGACAACTTCGGGCAGGTCTTCGGCTCGCCCGGATTCTGGAGCAGCCTCGGCACCACGCTGCTCTACACGATCGGCGCCACCGCGGGCTCCGTGATCCTCGGGCTGATCGCCGCCCTCGCGCTGCGCAAGCCCTTCCGCGGCCGGGGCGTCCTGCGGGCCGCGATGCTCCTCCCGTACGTCGCGCCCGTCGTGGCCGTCTCCTTCGTCTGGGAGGTCGCGCTCAGCCCGCAGTACGGGATCGTCAACGAATGGGGCCAGAAGCTCTTCGGCTGGGACGACCCGATCGCCTTCCTGTCCACCCGCTCCTACGAAGTCGGCCTCTTCAGGCTCCACTTCGACATCCCGCTGGCGCTGCTGACCGTCATCGCCTTCGAGACCTGGCGCTACTTCCCGTTCGCGTTCCTCTTCATGCTGGCCCGTCTCCAGGCCGTCCCCGGCAGCCTGGAAGAGGCCGCAGAGGTCGACGGAGCCACCATCTCCCAGCGTTTCCGGCACATCCTGCTGCCGCAGATGATGCCCGTCATCGCCCTGCTGTCCGTCCTGCGATTCATCATGACGTTCAACAAGTTCGACGACATCTACCTGCTCACCGGCGGCGGATCGGGTACGGACGTCGTCGCCGTCCGCGTCTACGACTTCCTCACCTCCCGCTTCGACGTCGGAGCGGCGTCCGCGCAGGCCCTGGTCCTCGCCGTCGTCCTCATGGCACTGCTGGGCATCTACTTCAAGTTCTTCGGCAAGAAGGTTCAGGAGGAGTCGGCATGACCACCGCCCCGTCCGCGACCCGTGAGCGGACGACCGAGCCCGCCCGGACCGCTCCGTCCCATCCGCCGGTCCGCGTCGGGCTGGTCGGCGCCGGTCCCTGGGCCCGTGCCATGCACGCCCGGATGCTGGCCGCAGGGCCCGAGACGGCTCTGACCGCGGTCTGGGCCCGACGCCCTGAGGCGGCCGCCGAGCTCGCGCGGGCCCACGGCGCACGGGCCGCAGGTTCGTTCGAGGAACTTCTCGACCACTGCGAGGCGGTCGCCTTCGCCGTGCCGCCCGCCGTCCAGGCCGGGCTGGCTGTGCGGGCGGCCGCTGCCGGCCGGGCGCTGCTGCTGGAGAAGCCGCTGGGCGCCGACCTCGCGGCGGCCCGCGCCGTCGCGGACGCCGTCGCCGAACACGGCGTCGTCTCGCAGCTCGTCCTCACCAAGCGCTACCACCCGGCCACCCGGGCCTTTCTGGCCGAGGCGGCCACCCGTCAGGTCTTCGGGGCCCGGTCCTGCTATCTGCACGGCGCCTTCCTCGGCGGCGAGTTCGCGACGGGCTGGCGGCTGGAGCACGGTGCGCTGCTCGACCTCGGCCCCCATCTGCTGGACCTGCTGGACAGCGCCGTCGCCCCGATCGTCTCGGTACGCGGCACCGGCGACCCGCGCCGCTGGATCGAGCTGACCTGCGAGCACGAGAACGGCGCGGTCAGTCAGGCGTCCCTCTCCGGCAGCGTCAGCCTTCCGCGCGGCCGCACCCGCGTCGAGCTCTTCGGCCCCGGCGAGGAACTCGTCTACGACACGGCGGACCTCGACCACGAGGAATGCTGGCCGGTGCTCCGGCGCGAGTTCGCCACCGCCGTCCGTACCGGGACCGGGACCGGCATCGACGCGGCCCGGGGCCTGCGTCTCCAGGAACTGCTCGACCAGGCGGGAAAGGCCTGATCAGCAGGGCCCCCGGACCGGCTCACCCACCGACTGGCTACCATCCGCTGTGACCGAAACGACCGAACCCGATGTACCCCGCACCCGAATATTCGCCGACCTGACCCCGCTGCGGACCTCCCCCGACTACCGGCGGCTCTGGTTCGGGAACACGGTCTCCTGGGTCGGGCAGGGGATGACGGCACTCGCCGTCTCGCTCCAGGTGTACGACCTCACCGGGTCCGCGTTCTCCGTCGGACTGATCGGGGCCTGCTCGTTCGTCCCGCTGGTCGTCTTCGGCCTGTACGGCGGTGCCATCGCGGACACCGTGGACCGGCGGAAGCTGGGACTGGTCAGCGCCTTCGGCTCGTTCGCGCTCTCCGTCGCCCTGGTCGCGATCACCGTCGCCGGAGTGGAGCGGGTCGGGCTGCTGTACGGGGTCGTCGCGCTCCAGGCCGTCTGCTTCGCGCTCAACTCCCCGGCCCGCAGCTCGATGATCGCCCGGCTCCTGCCGACCGAACAGCTGCCCGCCGCCAACGCGCTGAACTCCATGACCAGCACCACGGGCGGGCTCGTCGGGCCGATGCTCGGCGGGCTCATCGTCGGCTGGTGGGGCTACCGGGCCGCGTACGGCGTCGACGCCGTCACCTTCACCGCCTCGCTGTACGCGATGTGGCGGCTGCCCGCCATGCTGCCGGACCGGGGCGAGAGCGCCGCCGGGGCCGCGAAGCGGGCGTCCGTCATGGACGGGCTGCGGTTCCTGGGGACCCGGCCCAACCTCCGGATGACCTTCTTCACCGACATGTGCGCCATGGTGCTGGCCAACCCCCGCGCACTGTTCCCCGTCGTGGCCGTCCTCTGGTACGGGGGCGACGCGAAGACCACCGGACTGCTGGTCGCGGCCCCGGCCCTGGGCGCGCTGCTGGGCGGGGTGTTCTCCGGCTGGCTGGGGCGGATCCGGCGGCACGGGCTGGCCGTGCTCCTCGCGGTCGCGAGCTGGGGCACCGCCGTCGCGGTGTTCGGGCTGACCCGGCAGCTCTGGCTCGGGCTCGTCTTCCTGGCGCTCGCGGGGGCCGCCGACACCACCTCGATGGTCTTCCGCAACACGATGCTCCAGGCCGCCGTGCCGGACGAGATGCGCGGGCGGCTCCAGGGCGTGTTCATCGTCGTCGTCGCGGGCGGCCCCCGGCTCGGGGACTTCCTGGCCGGATCGGTCGCCGACCTCGCCTCGCCCACCGCGGCCGTGACCGGGGGCGGGATCGTGTGCGTGGCCGCCGTGCTGCTGCTGGCCCTGCGGTGGCCCCGGTTCGCGCGGTACGACGCACGCGACCCCGAGGCCTGAGAGCCCGGAGAAGGTGACAGGGCTCAGGCGACGTCCGCGAGCTTCGGCGGCTCGCCGCCCGCCGTCGTGCCGTCGATCAGCGAGAACGGTGCGCCCTGCGGATCGGTCAGCGCGGCGAACCGGCCGAACGGGATGGTGAGCGGGCCGAACCGGAGCTGCGCCCCGAGCGCCTCGGCCTTCGCCACGGCCGCGTCGCAGTCCGCGGCGGTGAAGTACACGTTCATGTACGGCGGCACCTCCGGCGGGAAGTCCTCCGTCATCTTCATCCGGCCGAGCACCGGGTCCGCGCCCAGGTCGTAGAGCGCGAAGTCGACCGCGTCGTCCTCCATGCGCTTGAGCCCGTACCCGAACACGGCACGGAAGAAGGGGTCCGCCTTCTCCGGCTCCCGGGTGAAGACCTCGGCCCAGCTGTAGGCGCCGGGGACGTTGCGCGCGCCGAACCCCTCGTGGCTGCCGGACTGCCACACGCCGAACGCCGTCCCGCCCGGGTCGCGGGCCAGCACCATCGTGCCGAACTCCCCGACCCGCATGGGCTCCACCAGCAGCTCGCCGTTGTTCTCGCGGATCTTCGCGGCGGTGGCCGCCGCGTCCGGCGAGACGAGGTACAGCGTCCAGGCGGCCGGTACCTCCTGGCCGGGAAGGGGAGGCATCAGGGCGGCGACCGCCTGCCCGTCCACGTACGCCTGGGTGTAGTTGCCGTACTCGGCCAGCGAGTCGCTAGGTCCAGCCCAGCAGCTCACCGTAGAAGCTCTTCGCACCCTCGATGTCACCGAACGTCGCGTCGGCCCAGCACGGAGTGCCCTCTGAATCTGCGGCCATGACCTGGCCTCTCTCTTCACTCGAAGCTGTGTTCCTGTGGTTCTGCCCCCTTTATTACGCTATCGACCCGTTGCTTCCCGTGCGCACCGAGCCGGGCCCTACGACCGAGCGGGCGACGCCCAGGTCCACCAGGTCCTGCGGGCGCAGCCGCAACTGGTCCGCCGTGGCGCGCGTCCGGTCCGGGGAGCGCTTCAGGATCGCCGCCGCGAGCTCGGGGGCGATGACCGAGAAGTAGCTGTCGGCGGTGACATGGGTGTGGCCGGGAGCGGCCAGGGCCAGCGCGCCGCCCGAGCCGCCCTCGCCGACCACCAGGGTCGTGACGGGGACCCGGGCGGCCGCGATCGCCGCGAAGGCGTCGGCGATGGCCGCGCCCGCACCGGCCCGTTCCGCCTCGGCGTCGTTGGCGGCGCCCGGGGTGTCGACCAGGGTGAGGACCGGGACGCCGAGCCGGTCGGCCAGCCTGATCACCCGGGCCGCCGTGCGGTAGCCGGCCGGGCGGGTCGGGGTGCCGCACTGGGCGACGTACGCGATGGGCCGTCCCTCGCGCAGCCCGAAGCCGCAGAGCAGCCCGGGGTCGGTGCCCCCGCAGCGGTCGCCGTGCAGCGGGAGCCGGATCCCGAAGTAGGCGTCCAGATAGGCCTCGGCGCGCGGCCGCGACGCGGACCGGGCCCGGAGCACCGCGTCCCAGCCGGTCCGGGGCAGCCCGGTCGCGGAGAGGGCGTCCGGCACAGGGGCAGGCGGGGGAGCCGCCTGCGCCGTGGCCCCCGCTCCCGCCTCCCGGTACGCCAGCGCCCCCAGCCAGTGGCCCAAGGTCGCGGCCAGCTCCTCCGGCGGGACGATCGCGTCCAGCTGGCCGGCCGCGAGCTGGCCCTCCGCGGTGTAGGCGGCCGGGTCCGCGCCGGGCGGCCGTACCCGGGAGCCCGCGAAGCCGACCTGCGCCCCGGGCAGCGCCAGGATGACGTCGGCGCCCGCGCCGAGGGTCGCCCAGCCGCCGCCGGTCGTCGGGTCGCGCAGGACCGCGAGCTGCGCCGGACCGGCCGCGCGCAGCCGGGCGGAGGCGGCGGCCACCCGGTGCAGCTGGGTGAGCGCGATCATGCCCTCCTGCATCCGGCTGCCGCCCGTGGCGATCAGCGAGACGAGGGGGAGCCGCCGGGTCACGGCCTCCTCGTACGCCGCCTCCAGCCGGTCCCCGGTGCGCTGCCCGAGCGAGCCGCCGAGGAAGCCGAACTCGAACGAGACCAGCACGCAGCGGTGGCCCCCGACGGTGGCGAGGCCGTGCACGACGGACTCCCGCTCGCCGGTACGGGCGGTGGCCCGTGCCCGGGAGTCCGCGTATCCCGTCCAGCCGAGGGGGCCGTCGGCCGAGGTGTCCTCGCGCGGTGCGGTGGACTCGGTGAAGTCGGCGGTGACGGCGGCGATCGCCGCGCGGGCGGAGAGCCGGTCAGCCATGGAGCGACCGCTTCATGATCTTTCCCAGGTCGTTGCGTGGCAACGCGTCCAGGTAGCGGACGGTGCGCGGCCGCTTGTGCGGGGAGAGCTGGGCCGCGACATGGCTCGCGAGTTCGTCCGCCGGGGGCGGGGAGGCGGGGTCCGTCGGCACCACCCAGGCGACGATCCGCTCGCCCAGGTCGGGGTCGGGTTCGCCGGTGACGGCGGCCTCGCGGACGCCCGGGTGGTCCAGCAGGGCGTTCTCGATCTCGCCCGCGCCGATCTTGTAGCCGCCGCTCTTGATCAGGTCGGTGGCCTTGCGGCCGACGATCCGTACGTAACCGTCGGGGTCGAGGGTGGCCATGTCCCCGGTGCGGAACCAGCCGTCGGTGGTGAGCGCGGCGGCCGTCGCTTCGGGGCGGTTGAGGTAGCCGGTGAACAGGTTCGGGCCGCGCACCTGGATCTCACCGATGGCCGCGGGGTCCGCGAGTGCGCTGCCGTCCTCCTCGACCAGGCGGAGTTCGACGCCGCGCAGCGGGGCGCCGACGGTGCCGGGGCGGGCCTCGCCGTCGGCCCGTACGCCCGTGTTCATGAGCGTCTCCGTCATGCCGTACCGCTCGATGACCCGGCGGCCGGTCGCCGCCGCGATCCGCTCGTGGTCGTGGACCGGCAGGGCCGCGGAGCCGGAGACCAGCAGCCGGGCGCCCGCGAGGGCCTTCGCGAGCCCGGCGGACGCGGCCGGCCCGTCAAGCGCTTCCGCGATGCGGTGGTACATCGTCGGCACACCGAACAGCATGGTGCCGCCCGACTCCAGCTCCCGGGCCACACCCTCGGTGGAGAACCGGCCGAGATGGCGCACCGAGCCGCCCCGCCGCAACGGGCCCAGGACGCCGAGGATCAGGCCGTGCACGTGGAACAGCGGAAGCGCGTGGACGAGGACGTCGTCGCCGGTCCACTGCCAGGCGTCCTCCAGCGCGTCCAGGGTGGCGGCGACGGCCCGGCGCGGCAGGACCGCGCCCTTGGGCGGGCCTGTGGTGCCCGAGGTGTACACGATCAGCGCGGGGGACTCGGGGGAGGGTTCGGGGAAGCCGGTGGAGCGTGTCCTCGGTGCGGCGTTCGTGTCCACGTCCACCCGGACCAGCGCGGCCAGTGCGGGAGGCAGCACGTCACCGGCCGCCGCCAGCACCGTGGAGGGCGCGCTGTCGGAGACGATGTGGGCCAGCTCCCGTTCGCCCGTCTTCGGGTTGAGCGGCACGGCGGGCACGCCGGCCCGCAGCGCGGCGACCACCGCGACCACGGTCTCCGGGGTCGCGTTGGCCCAGACGGCTACCCGCCCGGCCTCCGCGATCCGGGAGGCGAGTGCGTCCGCCGCGGCGGCCAACCGCTCGTAACTGAGGGACTGTTCACCGAACCGGACGGCTTCGGCTGCGGCCGGCGCACCGGCGGGGTCCTGGAGTGCAGGCAAGAGTGGCATCACTCTGCGAACCCTAGATAGGTGAAGCGCTTCCGTCCTCGGAATGTGGCCCGGAACCCGCGCCGGATCGCTGTACGGGGCATCCGGCGGGGATTTGGATACGACCTTGACAAATTAATTTTGCGTTGCCAGCATGCAAAAAGTTAACTCCGGCAGGGCACCTCGGCGCGACAGGCAGCAAGAAAGCAGGCCGCATCGCCGCCCCTCCGGCAGCACACGCACGTCGCAAAGCGCGACACAGCGCCTTGCCTGACAACCCCACGCACCGTCAGGAAGGAAGCGTTCATGCCTCTGTCCCCACCCCTGTGGTCCAGGGTTCTCACGGCCCTCACCCTGGTGGCCGGCGGCGGTCTCGCCGCCGGCACCGCGGCGGCCGCGCCCGTGGCCCCCACCGCGCACCACGTACAGGCCGACATACCGGCCGCCGACTACCAGCAGGTCCAACTGGCCCTGGGACCCGACGAGCTGGGCGAGGCCATGTCCCTCGCCGTGCTCCCGGACAAGTCCGTCGTCCACACCGCCCGCGACGGCACGGTCCGGCTGACCGACGCGGCCGGGACGACGAAGACGGCCGCCAAGCTGAATGTCTACACGCATGACGAGGAGGGGCTGCAGGGCGTCGCGGCCGACCCGGACTTCGCCACCAACCGCTACCTCTACCTCTATTACTCACCCGTACTGGACACCCCGGCCGGCGACGCCCCGGTCACCGGCACCGCCGCCGACTTCGAGGCCTGGAAGGGCCACCTCAACCTCTCCCGGTTCACGATGAAGGCCGACGGCACCCTCGACACCGCGAGCGAGAAGGTCGTCCTCGAAGTCCCCAACGACCGGGGCCAGTGCTGCCACGTCGGCGGTGACATCGACTTCGACGCCGCCGGGAACCTCTACCTGACCACCGGCGACGACACCAACCCCTTCGAGTCGGCCGGTTACGCGCCGATCGACGAACGCACCGAGCGCAACCCGCAGTTCGACGCCCAGCGCTCCTCCGGGAACACCAACGACCTGCGCGGCAAGCTGCTCCGGATCAAGCCGACGGCCGACGGCGGCTACACCGTCCCGGCCGGCAACCTCTTCGCCCCCGGTACGGAGAAGACCCGGCCGGAGATCTACGCGATGGGCTTCCGCAACCCGTTCCGGATGTCCGTCGACAAGGAGAGTGGAACGGTATACATCGGGGACTACGGGCCCGACGCCGGAACCACCGACGCCAACCGCGGGCCCAGCGGCCAGGTCGAGTTCGACCGGGTCACCGCCCCCGGCAACTTCGGCTGGCCCTACTGCACCGGCACCGACACCGCCTCCGAGACGTACAACGAGTACACCTTCCCGGACGGCCCCTCCGGCGCGAAGTACGACTGCGCGGGCGGCCCGGCCAACAACTCCTTCCGCAACACCGGCCGGTCGACGCTGCCCGCCGTGCAGCCCGCCTGGATCAAGTACGGCGGCGACGCGGGCTCCCCGCCCGAGTTCGGGGGCGGTTCCGAATCGCCGATGGGCGGCCCCGTCTACCACTACGATGCGGATCTCGACTCGGCCGTGAAGTTCCCCGAATCGCTCGACGGCCGCTTCTTCGCAGCCGAGTACGGCCGCAAGTGGATCAAGCCGATCGAGGTGAAGGCCGACGGATCACCCGGGACCATCGACTCCTTCCCGTGGACCGGGACCCAGGTGATGGACTCCGCGTTCGGCCCGGACGGCGCGCTGTACGTCCTGGACTACGGCACCGGCTCCGGCAACCAGGCGCTGTACCGCGTCGAGTACCTGGCCGGCAGCAACCGCTCCCCGGTCGCCAGGGCCGCCGCGGACCGCACCTCCGGACCCACCCCGCTCGACGTCTCCTTCTCGGCGGACGGCAGCGCCGACCCCGAGGGCGGGGCGATCAGCTACGCCTGGGACTTCGGTGACGGCGCCACCTCCACAGAGGCGAATCCGCAGCACACCTACACCACCGCCGGGACCTTCAACCCGACCCTCACGGTCACCGACCCCGAGGGACTCACCGGCACCGCCAGCCTCGTGGTGACGGCGGGCAACACCGCCCCCACGGTCACCCTGACCACACCGGCCAACGGCGGACTCTTCTCCTTCGGTGACTCCGTGCCCTTCACCGTCACGGTCACCGACCCGGAGGACGGCACCGTCGACTGCTCGAAGGTCAAGGTGACCTACCTGCTGGGCCACGACAGCCACCGCCACCAGATCACCTCGAAGGGCGGCTGCACCGGCACCATCGACGTCCCGGTCGACGGCGAGCACGACAGCGCCGCCAACATCTACGGGGTCTTCGACGCCGAGTACACCGACGCGGGCGGGCTCACCGGCCACGGTGTCAACATCCTCCAGCCCCGGCACCGGCAGGCCGAGCACTTCGCCGCCCAGTCCGGCATCGAGGCGGCCCAGCACGGATCGGCGGAGGGCGGCGCCACCGTCGGCTTCACCGACAACGGCGACTGGATCTCCTTCGAGCCGTACTCCCTGGCCAACGCCACCGGAGTCTCGGCCCGGGTCTCCTCCGCCGGTCCCGGCGGCACGCTGGAGGTCCGCGCGGGTTCCCCCACCGGCACCCTGCTCTCCACGCTGACCGTAGCGCCCACCGGAGACTGGGAGACCTTCACCGACGTCTCGGCGGACGTGAGCGACGCGCCCGCGGGCACCACCGAACTCTTCCTCGTCTTCAAGGGGCCCACGGGCCAGGGGAACCTGTTCGACCTGGACGCCTTCACCTTCGAGACGGGGGAGTGACGGCACATGAGACGCCAACTGGCCCGGCGCGCACGCCATATCGCGTGCGCCGCCGCCCTGGCCCTCGGCGCCGCCTTCCTGGCGCCCGCCCCGGCGGGAGCCGCCGCGGCGGCTGACCCGTACGAGGTGCTGGTCTTCTCCAAGACCGCCGGATTCCGGCACGACTCCATCCCGGCCGGCATCACCGCGATCCAGGAACTGGGCGCGGCGGACGGCTTCGACGTCACGGCCACCGAGGACGCCGCCGCCTTCACCCCCGCGAACCTCGCGGGGTACGAGGCGGTGGTCTTCCTCAGCACCACCGGTGACGTCCTGAACGACGCGCAGCAGGACGCCCTGTCCGCGTACGTGGACGGCGGCGGCGGATTCGTCGGCGTCCACGCGGCCGCCGACACCGAGTACGACTGGCCGTCCTACGAGCACCTCGTCGGCGCCTGGTTCAAGAGCCACCCGGCGATCCAGGAGGCCAAGGTCGTCACGGAGGACCACGCCCACCCGGCGACCTCGCACCTCGACGACGAGTGGGTCCGGACCGACGAGCTGTACAACTACCGCACCAACCCGCGCCCCGACGTCCACGTCCTCCAGACCCTGGACGAAAGCAGCTACACCGGCGGCGAGATGGGCGACGACCACCCGATCACCTGGTGCCACCCGCAGCAGGAGGGGCGGTCGTTCTACACCGGACTCGGCCACACCATCGAGTCGTACAGCGATCCGGACTTCCGCCAACTGCTGCTCGGCGGCATCCAGTACGCGGCCGGCACGGTCTCCGCCGACTGCGGCTCCGGAACCACAGAGCCCGGTGACGAGTCCGTGGAGGCGGAGTCGTACACCTCCTCCTCCGGGGTGCAGAGCGCCGCGCACACCGGGGCGGGCGGCGGGGCCACGCTCGGCTACATCGACAACGGCGACTGGACGGGGTACGCCTCCGTCGACACCGCCGGGGCCACCTCCTTCACCGCGAAGGTCTCCTCCGCCGGGGCCGGCGGCACCATCGAGGTGCACTCCGGCTCGGCCACCGGTCCGCTGCTCGGCTCCGTGGACGTCGCCCCGACCGGCGGCTGGGAGACCTTCACGGAGGTGACCGGCACCCTGACCGGCGCCGGTTCCGGCCCGCTGTTCCTCCGGTTCACCGGGGGAGCGGGCTCCCTCTTCGACATCGACAGCTTCACCCTGGCCAGGGAGCAGGACACCAAGGCCGCCGGCTCCTCCGACGTGCACCTCTTCTACTACCCCTGGTACGGCACCCCGGAGACCAACGGCAGCTGGCGCCACTGGGAGCAGGGCGGCCACACCCCGCCCGACGACATCGGCGCCGACCTCTACCCGAAGCTCGGCCCGTACGACTCCGGTGACGCCGCCGGGGCCGTCGAGCAGCACATGAAGTGGATCGAGCAGTCGGGCGCCGGAGTCATCGTCTACAGCTGGTGGGGACAGGGCGGCTACGAGGACAAGCTCGCCCCGGCCGTCCTAAACGCCGCCGCCCGGCACGGCATCAAGGTCGCCTGGCACATCGAACCGTACGGCGACCGGACGGCGGCCTCCGTGGTCGACGACATCGCCTATCTGAACGACACGTACGGCGACAGCCCCGCCTACTACCGGGACGCCGAGCACGGCAACCGCCCGGCGTTCTACATCTTCGAGAGCCTGAAGATCCAGGACTGGTCGGCCCTGGACGCGGTGAGCGACAGCGCCATCGTCCTCGCCCAGACCACCGACACCACCAAGGTCGCGCACTTCGGCGGGATCTACACCTACGACGGCATCGCCGGTGCCACCGCCCCCGGCTGGAAGCAGGCGGGGGAGTACGCGAAGGCCAACAACCTGGTCTGGGCGCCCTCGGTGGCCCCCGGCTACATCGACGACCGGGCCGTGCCCGGCAACACCACCCCCACCCTGGGACGCGAGGACGGCGCCTCCTACGACCTGGAGTGGAGCAACGCCCTCGACCCGGCCATCGGCGGATCACCCTCCTGGGTCTCCGTCACCTCCTTCAACGAATGGCACGAGGGCAGCCCGATCGAACCCGCGTCGGGCAACCCGCCCGCCGGACACGGCTACCAGAGTTACGAAGGGGCGTACGGGAAGACCGGGGCCGCCGCGGAGACGGCCTACCTGGACCGGACGGCGTACTGGGCCGACCGGTTCGAGCAGCAGCGTGAAGAGGCCCGGTCCGCGGACTGAGCCGCCCCACGACGAACGGCAGCGTCCCGGCGGGGACACTGCCGTTCTTTTGACGCTGCCGTTCTCTTTCTGTGCGGGCCTTCAGGCTTCGTCCCGCTGGATAATCCGCATCCGCCCGTACGCGTACACACAGCCGGCCAGCGCCAGATCGGACAGCAGCATGAAGCCGATCGAGTAGGAGCCCTTCAAGCTGTAGATCGCGCCCATCACCAGCGGCGGTACGAAGCAGCCGAGCCCGCCCATAGCGCCGACGATCCCGGTCACGCTGCCCACCTTCGTCTGCGGGGTCACCTGCGAGACCAGGGCGAAGACGCTGCCGCTCGCGGTACCGAGACCGGCCGCCATGATCAGCAGCGCGATCGTGCCGCCGGGCATCAGCTTCGGGTCGAAGGCCTGGACGATGGCCATCAGGGCGGCCGTGCCGAGCGCGGCGGAGGAGACCAGCGCCGGGTGCATCCGGTCCGAGAGCCAGCCGCCGATCGGCCGGAAGACCACCGCGACCAGGGCGAACCCGGCCGCCTTCGTGCCTGCGTCGGTCGGCGAGAGGTCGTACCAGGTCTTCAGGTACGTCGGCAGGTAGATGCCGAACGCCACGATGCCGCCGAAGCCGATCGCGTGAAGTACCCGGCCAGCGCCACACCGCCCATGCCCATGCCGAACACACCGAGGGCCAGGCCCCGTTCGGCAGGCGGGAACCACGAGTTGACCAGCGGGATGCCGATCGCGAACGTCGTACCGCCCAGCCCCAGCAGGAAGCCCACGGCCGGCATCGCGCCGTAGGAGTCCTTCGCCGGGATCAGCAGCAGCACCGGCACGATGGTGAGCGCGGAGACCATCGGGAACATCAGCCGCGCACCGAACTTGTCGGTGAGCGCGCCCACCGGAATCCGCCCCAGTGAGCCGACCAGCACCGGCACGGCGACCAGCAGCGACTGCTGGAACGAACTCAGACCGAGCCGCTCCTTGTACGCGTCGGACATGGGCGCGATCAGATTCCAGGCCCAGAAGGTGAGCGCGAAGCCGATCGTCGCCATCACGAGGTTGCGGTAGGCGGCGCCGGAGGCGGCCGGAGCGGGTGACTGCTTGACGGCTGTTTCCACACAGTCAGTCAAGGTCGGGGAGAGCCCCGGGCCCGTAGGCGTGCTCCATCCGGGGCCGGAAAAGGACCGCCCGAAGTCGCAAATGTCCGAAAGCTGGGACAATCGCGGTATGGACCGTCTGGACAGGGAAATCCTCGGCGTACTCCAGGAGGACGCGCGGATCTCGTACCGCGATCTCGGGGAACGGGCCGGGCTCAGCGCCGACGCGGTGGCCGACCGGGTGCGCCGGCTGCGCCGGGACGGGGTCATCCGCGGCTTCACCGTGATCATCGACCCCGCCGCCGACACCCGGACCGGCCTCGTCGTCTTCATCGACGTGACCCTGCGGGTGGACACCACCAACGAGGTCTTCGAGCGGGCCGTGCTGACCCTGCCCGGCATCACCGAGGTGGTGCACGTGACGGGCGGCCACGACTACCTGGTACGCGCCATCGCCGCCGACACCGCGGCGCTCGACGCACTGCTGCGCAGGCTGAGGCGGGAGGCGGGCGTCGCCCACTCCAACACCAGGGTCGCGCTCAGAGGGGCGCCTGCCAGCTGACGGCCGGAGGGCGCGTGCCGTCCTCCTCCCGCCCGTCGTCCCGGACCGTCAGCCGGACGGCGGCCCGACCGTCCGGCAGTACCGCCGTCGCGTCGACCACCACCTCGATCTCCGAGACCCCGGCCCGCCGGTGCGCGGCCGCCAGCGCCCCGCGCAGCGCGGCCAGCAGCTGCCCGGCCGCCGGGTCCCGCACCAGGGCGTCCACCGCCCCGGTGAAGTGCACCGACGGCGGGAAACCGAGCACGGCGGCCGCGCCCCGGGTCTCCCGCAGCACCTGGCCTCGGAAGGTGGTGGGGGCCTGTGCGGGCGGCTGCTGGAGGGCGAAGATGGTCGTCCGGACCTCCTGGATCGTGGAGTCCAGCTCGTCGACGGCCCTGCCGAGCAGCTCGGCGGTCTGCCCGGTGGCGGCCCGGCGGCGGGTCGACTCCAGCATCATCTCGGTGGCGAACAGCCGCTGGACGACGAGGTCGTGCAGATCGCGGGCGATCCGGTCCCGGTCCTCGTACACCGCCAGCTGCTCCCGGTCGTGCTGGGCGTCCGCCAGGACCAGCGCGAGGGCGGCCTGCGAGGCGAACTGCGAGGCCAGCAGCCGGTCCACGGCCGTGTACGGGCGGCCGCCGCGCCGCCGGGGCAGGGCGAGGGTGCCGATGAGCCGGCCGCCGCTCTGCAGCGGCAGCATCATGCTGGGTCCGAACCGGGACCGTACGTGGGTGGTCATCCGGGGATCGGTCGCGGAGTCCTCCAGGAAGACCGGCTCACCGCCCAGCAGCTGCGTCAGGACGGGGGAGCCGGGCTCGATGGCGGTGCCCACCAGTCCGGCCGGGTCGTCGAGCGTGGACGCGACGACAATCTCCATCCCGCCCTCCTCGGTCGGCTGGAGGATCACCCCGGCCGCCGCGTCGCTGAGGATCCTGGCCCGTTCCGCCACGGTCATCAGGGCGTCGGCCGCGTTCTCCCCGGTCAGCAGGGTGGTGGTGACCGCGGCCGCGCCCTCGATCCAGCGTTCGCGCTGGCGGACCGTCTCGTAGAGCCGGGCGTTCCCGATCGCGATCCCGGCCTGCGAGGCGAGGACCCGCAGCAGCGCCGCGTCGGTGTCCGTGAAGTGCGCGGTGCTGTTCTCGGTGAGGTAGATGTTCCCGAAGACCTCGTTGTGGACCAGGATCGGGGCGCCGAGGAACGAGTGCATCGGGGGGTGGCCGGGGGGCATGCCGGTGGAGCGCGGGTCGGCGGTGAGGTCGTCGGAGCGCAGCGGCCGCGACTCCTCGATGAGCGCCCCGAGCATCCCGGTGTGGCCGTCGGGAAGGTCCCCGATGGCCTCCCGTTCCGCGTCGGTCAGTCCGTGGACGAACAGTTCGTGGATGGTGCCGCGCTCGGGGTCCAGCACGCCCAGCGCGCCGTATCGGGCCCCGGTGAGGGCGGTGGCGGTGTCGATGATCTGCTGGAGGGTGGCCCGCAGCCCGAGATCGGTTCCGACGCTCAGCACCGCCTCCAGGAGCATCGGCAGCCGGGGCGCCTGCGGGACTTCACCGCGGGGTGCCCCGTCGCGTGGTTCGTCGGTCATCCGCCGTACGACCCGGGGTGCTCAGCAGGAGAGCGGGTCGAGGACCATCGGGCGGATCTTGCCGTCCAGCATGGCGCCGAGCCCCAGGACCGAGCAGACGTCGGGCCGCTCGGCGATCCGCACCGGCATGCCGGTCGCGTCGCGGAGCATCTGGTCGAGGCCGGGGAGCAGCGCGCTGCCGCCGACCATCATGATCCCTCGGTCCGCGAGGTCGGCCACCAGGTCGGGCGGGCAGTCCCGCAGCACCTTGCCCAGTCCGTCCAGGACCGAGGTCAGCGGGCGGTGGATCGCCTGCCGCACGGCGGCGGTGTCGACCTGGACGGAGCGGGCCAGGCCGGTGGCCACGTCCCGGCCGTGGATCTCGGTCACGGCGGGCCCGTGCGGGGTCAGGCCGTTGCCGCTGAGCGCCAGTTGCAGGGGGCGCACGGACTGGCTCGGCAGCATCAGCTCGTGGTACTGGCGCAGGTGCTGGATGACCGCGTGGTCGATCGCGTCGCCGCCGATCGGGATGCGTACGGCGGTCACGATCGAGCCGAGCGAGAGCACCGCGATCTGGGTGGTCGCGGCCCCGCACACCATGATCATGGTGGCGGTCGGCTGTTCGACCGGCAGCCCGCAGCCCACGGCCGCCGCGATCAGCGTGTCGACCAGCTCCACGCGGCGGGCGCCGAGCCCGACCAGGGTCTCCACGGCGGCCCGCTGGGCGAGCGGATCGCTGTCGTGCGGGGTGCAGGCGGCGGCGCGCAGCCGGGGCTTGCGGCGCAGCTGACGGCGGAGCTTGTCGCCCAGCAGCTGGCGCAGCATGCGCTGGGCCATCTCGATGTCCACGACGGTTCCGCCGGAGACCGGACGGACCACCCGGATGTACTCGGGGGTGCGTCCCGTCATCTGCTCGGCGAGCGCGCCGACGGCGATGAGCGACCCGGTACGGGTGTTCACGGCGGCGGCGCTCGGCTCGTCGACGACGAGACCGAGCCCCTTGACGTACACCCGGGTCCGGGCGGCCCCGAGGTCGACGGCGACATGGCAACGGCGCAACTGATCGAGGCTGACGGTCACGGCGGGTCTCCCGAGAGCGCTGATGGGGGTACCGACGGGCAGTCGGCTGTCCTCGTATCGTGCGCCGCCGGGAGGTGTTGTGCGCGCTGGGATGCGCCGTAGGGGGTACGGAGCTGACGGCTCGTCGGCCGGGGCCCGCCCGTTCCGTCAGCGCGGCAGCAGCCGCTGGAACAGCCCCCAGGTGAACTCCGCGACATACGGTGCGCCGGCGGCCTGAGCGGTCGCCTGACCGGAGTCCTGAGCCGTGGCCGGAGCGGTGATCGCGAGCGCCCAGCGGGTCGGCGCGCTGCCCTCCATCGGGCGGGCCGGTGCGAAGGCCCGCGCCACCTCGTCCACGGTGCACGACCAGGGGCGCACATCCCCGACGGTGCGCAGGGCGGGGGCGGCCGCGCCGGGGGCCCGCACCAGCCACTCGTTCCACACGGTCCCGCCGGGCCCCGCCATCACCTCGAACCGCAGCTCGGGCCAGAGCGGCACCGGCCACAGCAGCGCGTCGCACTCCAGGTCACCGACCGTCCGGCGCAGCGAGGTCTCCGGCTCACCGAGCACGGAACGGTAGCGCCGCAGCGACCCGCGCCCCCGTGGCGCCCGCACCATGGCCTGCCAGCGGCGGTTGGCCTCGCGCATCTCCGCGAGCGTGGCGCTCAGCTCGTGCCGGGCGTCCTCGACCAGGTCCGGCTGGTGGTCGGCCATCCGGCGCAACAGGACGAGCTGGAATTCTCGGGGGCCGAAGGGCGTGGCAGCGGTCATGGGGGCAACGCTTCCACACGGGGTCCCCGGGCAGGGCTCAGGCCGGTGGTTCCATGCCCAGCATCCGGCGCAGCAGGTCCCGCAGCACCGCGCGGTCCGTGTCGGAGAGGCCGGCCAGCGGCTCGCGGGCGAAGTCGAGCGATTCGCGCAGCTGCCGCGCCGTCCGGGTGCCCTTCTCGGTGGGCGCGGCCAGCTTCACCCGCCGGTCGGCCGGATCGGGGCGGCGCTCCACCAGGCCGCGCGCCTCCAGCCGGTCCACAATGCCGGTGACGTTGGACGGCTCGCACTTCAGCTTCTGCGCGATCCTGCGCATCGGCATCGGCTCCAGGGAGAGCAGTCCGAGGACCCGGGCCTGCGCACCGGTGAGGCTGTGTGCGGCCGCGGCCTGCTCGTACTCCTCGTAGTAGCGCGCCACGACGGTGCCGATGAGCTCGACGACTTCGAGGGTCAGTGGGTCTGTACGAGTGGCCATGAGGCTCAGGATAGCCGGTTACTTGACAACATGAAATATCTAGGAGCATGGTGTTTCACATAGTGAAGCTTTCTGACCCCCGAGAAACTGAGGAGACACCGAGCCCATGTCTGCAGCTCTTCCCACGTCCAGCCGTGAGTGGCACCTCGTAGCCCGTCCGCACGGCTGGCCGAAGGCCGAGGATTTCGCGCTGCGTGAGGCACCGGTCACCGCTCCCGCCGAGGGTCGGATCCTCGTACGCAACCTGCACTTCTCGGTCGACCCGTACATGCGCGGCCGGATGAACGACGTGAAGTCCTACACCCCGCCGTTCAAGCTGGACCACCCCATGGACGGCGGCGCGGTCGGCGAGGTCGTCGCGTCCGACGCCGACGGGTTCGCGGTCGGCGACCACGTCCTGCACGGCCTCGGCTGGCGCGAGTACGCCGACGTCCCGGCCAAGCAAGCCGTGAAGGTCGACGCCTCCCTCGCCCCGCTCTCCGCCTACCTCGGCGTGCTCGGCATGACCGGGCTCACCGCCTACGCGGGCCTCTTCGAGGTCGCCTCCTTCAAGGAGGGCGACGCGGTCTTCGTCTCCGGCGCGGCCGGTGCGGTCGGCAGCCAGGTCGGCCAGCTGGCGAAGCTCAAGGGCGCCTCGCGGGTCATCGGCTCCGCCGGCTCCGACGAGAAGGTCAAGCTGCTGGTCGAGGAGTACGGCTTCGACGCCGCGTTCAACTACAAGGACGGGTCCGTCGCGGAGCAGCTGCGCAAGGCCGCCCCCGACGGCATCGACGTCTACTTCGACAACGTCGGCGGCGAGCACCTCGAAGCCGCGATCTCCTCGCTCAACGTGCACGGCCGCGCGACCATCTGCGGCATGATCGCGCAGTACAATGCTACCGAGCCCACCCCGGCCCCGCGCAACCTCGCGCTCGTCATCGGCAAGCGGCTGCGCCTCCAGGGCATGCTCGTCGGCGATCACGCCGGCCTCCAGGGACAGTTCGTCCAGGAGGTGGCCGGCTGGCTGGCCGCGGGCGAGCTGAAGTACCGCGAGACCGTCGTCGAGGGCATCGAGAACGGCTTCGAGGCCTTCCTCGGTCTGCTCCGCGGCGAGAACACCGGAAAGATGATCGTTTCCCTCGGCTGACACCGCCGCAGGGGCACCCGTTAGGCTCATCCCAGGCCGTCGCGATCGTGGGCGCGAGTCGCGGCGCATCAGCAGGAGGATTCACTATGACCATTCAGGACATCGCCGTCGCGTACACCGCCGTCGCCACCGCGGAGAACGGCCGTGACGGCCGGGTCTCCTCGGACGACGGCAAGCTCGACGTGGTCGTCAACCCGCCGAAGCAGATGGGCGGAAGCGGCGCGGGCACCAACCCGGAGCAGCTCTTCGCGGCCGGCTACAGCGCCTGCTTCCAGAGCGCGCTGGGCGTCGTGGCCCGCCAGGAGAAGGCCGACATCTCCGGCTCCACGGTGACCGCCGCGGTCTCCATCGGCAAGACCGAGGCCGGTGGCTTCGGCCTGGAGGTCGCGATCTCCGCGACCATCCCGAACGTCGACACCGCGACCGCGCAGGCGCTCATCGAGAAGGCCCACCAGGTGTGCCCGTACTCGAACGCGACGCGCGGCAACATCAAGGTCGAGCTGGCGGTCGCCTGACCCGGCGGCACCCCCGTACGAGGCCGAGGGCCGCACCCCACCAGGGGCGCGGCCCTCGGCCGTTCGCGCTACGGCTCCCCGCTACGCTGACGCCATGCGTGATCTCGGGGCGGGTTTCGGTTATTTGATCAACGGTCAACGCTGGGTCGTCCGGCACGGCAGGTGGCTCGGCATCGGACTGATCCCCGGTCTCATCACCCTGGTGGTGTACGCGGGCGCGCTCATCGGCCTCGGCTACGGGGCCGACGACCTGGCGGCCTGGGCCACCCCCTTCGCCGACGACTGGTCCGCACCCTGGCTGGGGCTGCTCCGCACCACCCTGACCGTGCTCGTCTTCGCGTTCGGCCTGTTCCTGGCGGTGATCACCTTCACCGCCGTGACGCTGCTGGTCGGGCAGCCCTTCTACGAGGCGCTGTCCGAGGAGGTCGACCGGGCCGAGGGCGGCGAGGCGCCCGAGTCGGGGCTGCCGCTGTGGCGGGAACTGTGGATCTCCGCCCGCGACAGCGTGCGCATCCTGGTGCGGGTCGCGCTGTACGGGGTGCTGCTCTTCGCTTTCGGATTCGTCCCGGTCGCCGGACAGACCGTCGTTCCGCTGATCGGCTTCTGCGTCACCGGCTACTTCCTGGCCGAGGAACTCACCGCCGTCGCGCTCCAGCGGCGCGGCATGGTGCTGAAGGACCGGCTGATCCTGCTGCGCGGCCGCAAGCTGCTGATCCTCGGCTTCGGCGTACCACTGGGCCTCGCCTTCCTGGTCCCGTTCGTCGCCGTCTTCCTGATGCCGGGGGCGGTCGCGGGCGCGACCCTGCTGGCGCGCGAACTGGTCGGGGACAACGCCGGACCGGACGGAGATCCGGGCGACGGAGCGGACGACGGGGCGAGCGCGGGCGGCGGTACACCGGCAGCACTCTCCCCGCCGCGCACCCTCGGGGACTGAGCGTCGGCTCAGCGCACCGAGAAGCCGTACACCGTCCTCGACACGTACTCCTCGCCCGGCCGCAGCACCGTGCTCGGGAACTCCGGCCGGTTCGGGGAGTCGGGGAAGTGCTGGGTCTCCAGCGCGATGCCGGCGCACGGCCCGAACGGCTCCCCGTCGAAATGGTCCGCCGTGTAGAGCTGGAGACCGGGCTCCGTGGTCGCGACGGTCAGCACACGCCCGGACACCTCGTCGTACAGCTCGGCCGCCGGACCCGCCACGCCCTCGTCCAGCACGTAGTTGTGGTCGTACCCCCCGCCCACCGGACGGGGCTCCCGGAAGTCGAACCGGGTCCCCTCCACCGGCCGGAACTCGCCCGTCGGCAGCGACTCCGCGTCCGCCGGAGTGATCCGCCCGGCCGCGATCCGCAGCCGCTGGCCGAGCGCGCTGCCGCTGCCGTCGCCCGCCAGGTTCCAGTACGTGTGATTGGTCAGGTTCAGCACGGTCGGCGCGTCCGTCGTCGCCCGGTACGCGATCCGCAGCGCACCGCCCGCGTCCAGCGTGTACGCCACCGAGAGCTCCAGCCGCCCCGGGAAGCCCTCCTCGCCGTCCGCGGAGACGAGGGACAGCTCCACCCCGTCCGCGGTCTCCCGGGCGTCCCACACGCGCTTGTCGAAGCCGAGGGCCCCGCCGTGCACATGGTTGCGCCCCTCGTTGCGCGTGAGGTGCCGGGTCCGCCCGTCCAGCTCGAAGGCCGCGCCGCCGATCCGGTTCGCGTACCGCCCGACCAGCGCGCCGAAGTAGGGCCCGGTGTACTTCAGGTACGAGGCGAGGTCCGGCAGCCCGAGCGCCACACCGGCCCGTACCCCGTCCCGGTCGGGCACCTCCACCGACTGCACGATGCCGCCGTACGTCAGCACCCGCACCCGCGTGCCGTCCCGCTCCAGCGTCCAGCGGTGCACGGCCGTGCCGTCCCCGAGGGTGCCGAAGTCTTCCGCGCGCGTCAGCGTGTTCGAACCCGTGTCCATGATCACGGACTCTAGACCGGGCCGTCCCTACGCGGGAGGCCGGGCCGCCGTGACATTGCGGTACGCGATCTCCGCCAGCCGGGCCTGCCCGTTGCGCCCCGGGTGGAACCAGTCCCACTGGCTGAGCTGCTTGCCGGTGAACCGGTAGTCGAAGACCGCTCCGCCGTCGTAACGGCAGCGCACATCCTTCGCGCACACCTCGCGCAGCACCCCGTTGTACGCCACCACGCGGTCCTGGACCTCCGAGCGCCGCGTCACCGCGGAGGCGCTCATGTCGTCCGCGTCGGCCAGCATCGACTTGCAGATGCCGAGCTTCCAGATCTGCTTGCCCAGCTGGTTGCCGCGCCCCGTCGACCAGAGCCGCTTCAGGTCCGGCACGCTCGACACGTACACCTGGGCCTTCGGCGCGGTGTCGCGCAGCTGACGCATCGACGCCTCGAACGACCTACGGAAATCAGCCACCGGGGTCATGGCCCGCACCGAGTCCCGGCAGGCGTCGTTGGCGCCGATCATCACCGTCACGAGCGCGGGGTCCTCCTTCGCGGCCAGCGCCATCTGCTCCGGCAGCTGGGCGATCCGGGCCCCCGTCGCCGCGTGGTTCCAGCTGTGGTCCGCCGCGCCGGACGCGCCGAGCAGCCGTACGGCGAGGCTGTTCACCGCGCTGTCCGTGCCGGTGGACCACGAGACCTCGGGGCAGTCCGCCAGCACCGAGCAGGCGTCGAACCCGCGGGTGATGGAGTCCCCGACCGCCGCGACGGATCCCGGGCTGCGGTCCCAGACCGGTGCGGCCGCAGCCGAGGGGTGCCCGGCGGACGCGCCCTTCGTCGTGCTGTCCGAGCCGGAGTCGCAGCCGGCCAGTACCGCCGTGCCGAGACACGACAACGCGGCCAGCGCGGCCAGCGCGCCGCGCGATCGGCGCCGTACGGAGCGATCCGGCATTCCCTGGTCCCCTCCTGTCCATGCCCCCGGCAAACCCTCTTGGCACCGGTCGGCGGGCCCGCGCGCTCCGCCGGGTGAATGCTGAGCGAATCGTGGGCCCAGGACCGACGGTACGTCACACCTCGGACGCCGCCGCACGGTAGCTTTTCCCCGTCGAACCAGTGGTTCCTTCGGCTGTCCGGCTCCACTCGGGTGGCTTCCGAACATCACATCACGTCACATACTGTCCCCTTTCCGGAGATTAACTCCCGATGCTGTTTACTGATGACAACCTCGGGAAGCGGCTGGAAAGATGCGGTACGGGCGCGAGGCCGCTGGGGAAGGCGAACCTCGTCCCACACTGGAGGTCCCGGTGACGACACGTGGAGTCCTGTACGTTCACTCCGCACCGCGCGCGCTCTGCCCACATGTCGAATGGGCGGTGGCGGGTGTCCTTGGTGTGCGGGTCCAGCTCGACTGGATCAGACAGCCGGCCGCGCCCGGCACCTGGCGGTCCGAGTTCTCCTGGCAGGCCCGCCCCGGCACGGCTTCGAAGCTCGCCTCGGCCCTGCGGGGCTGGGACCTGCTGCGCTTCGAGGTGACGGCGGAGCCGTCGCCCACCGCGGAGGGCGAGCGCTACAGCTCCACGCCCGAGCTGGGCATCTTCCACGCGGTCACCGGCATGCACGGCGACATCCTGGTCCCGGAGGACCGGCTGCGGGCCGCGCTGGCGCGGTCCGTCCAGGGGGAGACGGACCTTGAGGCGGAGATCGCCAAGCTCCTCGGCAAGCCGTGGGACGACGAACTGGAGTCCTTCCGCCACGCGGGCGAGGGCGCGCCTGTGCGCTGGCTCCACCAGGTGGTGTGACCGGCGGCCGTTTCAAGCCCCTCCGGCGATTGAGGAGCGGGGGTCCGGGGGCAGCGCCCCCGAACAGGCCCGCGCCAAGCGTGAAGCCCGCCTCCCTTCACCGGGGAAGCGGGCTTCACGCGTACAGGCGGGAAAAGATCACACGCTACGGAACGCCAGCACCACGTTGTGCCCGCCGAACCCGAACGAGTTGTTGATCGCCGCGATCGGCCCCTCCGGCAGCGGCCGGGGCGCGTCCCGCACGATGTCCGCCTCGACCGCGTCGTCGAGGTTCTCGACGTTGATGGTCGGGGGAGCCATCCGGTGGTGCAGCGCCAGAACCGTCGCCACGGTCTCGATGCCGCCCGCGCCGCCGAGCAGGTGACCCGTCATCGACTTCGTCGCGGAGATCGCGACATGGTCCAGGTCGTCGCCCAGGATCTTGCGCAGCGCCTTCAGCTCCGCCACATCGCCCTGCGGCGTGGACGTCGCGTGCGCGTTGAGGTGCACGACCTCGGACGGCTTGAGGTCCGTCTGGTCCAGCAGGTTCTGCATCGCCGCGGCGATACCCCGCCCGGTCGGCTCGGGCTGCGCGATGTGGTGGGCGTCCGCGGACAGCCCCTGGCCCAGCACCTCGGCGTAGACCCGGGCGCCACGCGCGGCGGCGTGCTCCGCGGACTCCAGGACGACGACGCCGGCGCCCTCGCCGAGGACGAAGCCGTCACGGGCCGTGTCGTACGGACGCGAGGCCTTCTCGGGCTCGTCGTTGCTCTTGGACATCGCCATCATGTTGGCGAACGCGGCGATCGGCAGCGGGTGGATGGCCGCCTCCGTGCCACCGGCCAGCACCACATCGGCACGGCCGGTGCGGATCATCTCGACGGCGTACCCGATCGCCTCCGCGCCCGACGCACAGGCGGAGACCGGGGTGTGGACGCCCGCCTGGGCGTTCACCTCGATACCGACGTTGGCGGCCGGACCGTTGGGCATGAGCATGGGAACGGTGTGCGGGGAGACGCGGCGTACGCCCTTCTCCTTCAGCACGTCGTACTGGTCGAGCAGGGTGATCACGCCGCCGATACCGGAGGCGATGACCGAGCCCAGCCGCTCGGGCTGGATCTTGGCGTCCTCACCGGCCTTGCCGGTGAAGCCCGCGTCCGCCCACGCCTCGCGGGCCGCGATCAGCGCGAACTGCGCCGAGCGGTCCAGCTTGCGGGCGAGCGGGCGGGGCAGGACGTCGCCCGGGTCGACGGCCGCGAGAGCCGCGATCCGGACGGGCAGTTCGGCGAAACGTTCGCCCTCAAGAGGCTTGACGCCGGACCGGCCGGCCATCAGACCTTCCCAGGTCGATGCGGAATCGCCACCCAGCGGAGTGGTTGCGCCGATACCGGTGACGACCACGGTGCGATTGGTCGAGTTCACTGGAAAATCTTCTCCACGTGTAGAGGGTCGTGAATCAGCGGCGCCACCGCCGGGTGGCGACACACGAACCGGCTGGATCAGGCCTGGTGCTTGAGGATGTAGTCGGCGGCGTCGCCCACCGTCTTGAGGTTCTTGACGTCCTCGTCGGGGATCTTGACGTCGAAGCGCTCCTCGGCGGCGACGACGACCTCGACCATGGACAGCGAGTCGACGTCCAGGTCGTCGGTGAAGGACTTCTCCAGCTCGACGTCCTCGGCCGGGATACCGGCGATCTCGTTGACGATCTCGGCGAGACCGTCGAGGATCTCCTTCTGCGTGGCGGCCATGTTGGTGCTCCTTCGGTGTATATCTGCTGGGTTCGGGTGTCCGGGCGAAAAGACCCGGTGTGCCTAGGGGAGGGTAACGACCGTCGCGGCGTAGACGAGACCCGCCCCGAAGCCGATGACGAGCGCGGTGTCGCCGCTCTTCGCCTGACCGGTCGCCAGAAGCCGCTCCATAGCGAGCGGAATCGAGGCGGCGGAGGTGTTGCCGGTGGTCTCCACGTCACGGGCGACCGTGACGTGGTCCGGCAGCTTCAGTGTCTTCACCATCGAGTCGATGATCCGCATGTTCGCCTGGTGCGGAATGAAGACGTCCAGGTCTTCCGGAGCGATCCCGGCCGCGTCCAGCGCCTGCTGGGCGACCTTCGCCATCTCGAAGACGGCCCAGCGGAAGACCGCCTGGCCCTCCTGCGTGATGGCCGGGAACTTCTCCGGACGGTCGGCGTGGAAGGTGTCCCACGCCACGGTCTGCTTGATCGTGTCCGACTTGTCGCCCTCGGAGCCCCACACCGTGGGGCCGATCGCGGGCACCTCGGACGGGCCGACGATCACGGCACCGGCGCCGTCACCGAACAGGAACGCCGTCGCGCGGTCGTTCAGGTCGGTGAGGTCGCTCAGCCGCTCCACGCCGATCACGAGCACGTACCGGGCCGAGCCCTCGACGATCATGCCCTTGGCGAGCGTCAGGCCGTAGCCGAAGCCCGCGCAGCCGGCCGAGATGTCAAAGGCGGCGGGCTTGCCCGCGCCGATCTTGTGGGCGATCTCGGTGGCGATGGCCGGGGTCTGCTTGAAGTGCGACACGGTGGAGACGACGACCGCGCCGATCTGCGACGGGTCGATCCCGGCGTCTGCGATGGCCTTGCCGGACGCCTCGACGGACATCGCGGCCACGGTCTCCTCCTCGGAGGCCCAGTGGCGGGTGGCGATGCCGGACCGGGAGCGGATCCACTCGTCGGACGAGTCGATCGTTTCGAGGATCACCTCGTTCGGCACGACACGGGTCGGGCGGTAGCCGCCGACACCCATGATCCGTGCGTACGGGGCGCCCTTGCTGGGCTTGATCTTCGACATGCTCTCGGGCTCCTTAGGCACCCGCGTGCTCAGCGATGAGCGCGCGGGCGGCGTCGAGGTCGTCGGGGGTCTTGAGCGCGAGCGTCTTCACACCTGGCAGCGCGCGCTTGGCGAGACCGGTGAGCGTGCCGCCGGGGCAGGCCTCGATCAGCGCGGTGACGCCCAGTTCCTTGAAGGTCTCCATGCACAGGTCCCAGCGCACCGGGTTGGCGACCTGGCCGACCAGGCGCGAGATGACCTCCGTGCCGGTGGCGACCGCCTTCCCGTCGGCGTTCGAGACATATGTCACGGCCGGGTCGGAGACCTCCAGGGCCCCGGCGGCCTCGCGGAGCCGCTCGACGGCGGGAGCCATGTGGTGCGTGTGGAACGCGCCGGCGACCTTCAGGGGCACCACGCGGCGCACTCCCTCCGGCTTGTCCTCGGTGAGCGCGGCGATCTGCTCCGCGGTGCCGGCGGCGACGATCTGACCGGCCCCGTTGACGTTCGCCGGGGTCAGTCCGAGCTTCTCCAGGTGCGCGATGGTGACCTCGGGATCTCCGCCGAGCAGCGCCGCCATGCCGGTCTCGGTCACCGCGGCGGCCTCGGCCATGCCGAGCCCACGGGTGCGTACGAGACGGAGGGCGGCGTCCTCGCCGATGACTCCGGCGAAGGCGGCTGCGGTGATTTCACCAACGCTGTGCCCTGCGACGACACTCGGTGACGCGTCGAGTGCGGCAGCGGACAGCAGACCGGCGGCGACCAGCAGCGGCTGGGCCACCGCGGTGTCGCGGATCTCCTCCGCGTCAGCCTTGGTGCCGTAGTGGGCAAGGTCGAGCCCGATGGCGTCGGACCAGGCCGCGATGCGGTCGGTGGCACCGGGGAGGTCGAGCCAGGGAGTCAGGAAGCCGGGCGTCTGAGCGCCTTGGCCGGGAGCGACGAGTACGAGCACCCTCACACTCTCTCTTGTGAACGGTCCGGAACACCCGTGGGGACAGGGACGAAGAACCGTATGGGGAATTGTTGATGTCCGACAAAAGTCTAGGACTGGAGATCCCTGTCGGCCAGACGCCCCAGGATGAGGGCGATCCGGAGTGTGAACGCCGAGCGGACATCGGACGGCGACCAGCCGGTGACGTCTGTCACACGTCGCAGCCGGTAGCGCACGGTGTTGGGGTGGACGAAGAGCATCCTGGCGGCCCCTTCGAGACTGCTCGCCTGTTCCAGATACACACTCAGCGTCTCCAGGAGGGCGGAACCCGCTTCTTCGAGCGGTCTGTAGATCTCCTCTACCAACTGGTCCCGCGCGGCCGGGTCCCCCGCCATCGCGCGCTCCGGCAGCAGATCGTCCGCCAGCACCGGCCGGGGGGCGTCCTGCCAGGCGCCGCACGCCTTGAGCCCGGCGGCCGCCGCCTGCGCGGACCGGGTGGCCGCCAGCAGGTCGGGCACCACGGGTCCGGCGACGACGGGGCCCGCCGCGTACGGCCCGATCAGCGCCTTCGCGACCTGGAGCGGATTGTCGCTGCCGCCCGCGATGACCACGAGACGGCTGCCGAGCACCCCGGTCAGCACCTGGAGCTTGGCGTGCCGGGCGGCCCGCCTGATGGCCTCCACGGTCAGCTCGCTGTCGCCGTCGGGCGCCGTTCCGAGCAGTACGCAGACGTGTTCGGGGGAGTTCCAGCCGAGCGCGGCGGCCCGGGAGACGGCGCCCTCGTCGGCCTCCCCGGACAGCACCGCGTTCACCACGAGCGATTCGAGCCGGGCGTCCCAGGCCCCCCGGGCCTCGGCGGCCTGGGCGTACACCTGGGCGGTCGCGAAGGCGATCTCGCGGGCGTAGACGAGCAGTGCCTCACGCAGCACCGACTCGTCGCCGGGCGCGGCGACTTCGTCGATCGCGGCCTCCATGACCTCGATCGTCGTACGCACCATCTCGACGGTCTGGCGCAGCGTGATGGCCCGGGTCAGCTCGCGCGGAGCCGTGCCGAAGACATCGGTGGAGATGGCCTGCGGGGTCTCCGGATGCCGGAACCACTCGGTGAACGCGGCGATTCCGGCCTGGGCGACCAGGCCGATCCAGGACCGGTTCTCCGGTGGCATGGCCCGGTACCAGGGCAGTGACTCGTCCATGCGGGCGATCGCGTTCGCGGCCAGCCGGCCGGAGGACTGCTGCAGACGCTTCAGCGTCGCGGCATGGAGATGGGCGTCGTTCGCAGCGGGCTGCTCAGGATCGGGTCGGGGCACGGACACAAGACTGCCTTATCCGGACAGCTGCCCGGAGGGGCGGGGCCGGTCGGGCAGGATCACGTCACTTTGGGTGAAATCCGTAGGACCGCCCGCCTGCCGCGCGGGCTACCGTGGGGCGGGTGATTTCCGTACGTCGCTCGGGCGACCGCTTCAGGGGCGGGGACGAGGCGGCCGGCATCGAGTCCCGGCACTCCTTCTCCTTCGGCTCCTTCTACGACCCGGACAACCTCCGCTTCGGCCCGGTCCTCGCCTGCAACGAGGAACGCCTCGCCCCCGGCGCGGGCTTCGACGAGCACCCGCACAGCCACACGGAGATCGTGACCTGGGTGGTGGAGGGGGAGCTGACCCACCGCGACTCCGCAGGGCACGCCACGGTCGTACGGGCCGGGGACGTCCAGCACCTCAGCGCGGCGGGCGGGGTCCGGCACGTGGAACGCAACGACGGGGACACCCCGCTGACCTTCCTCCAGATGTGGCTGGCACCGCTGGAGCCGGGCGGTGAGCCCTCCTACACGACCGTCGCCGGCATCGCGGACTCCACCCCGTACGCGCTCCCGGAGGCGGGCGCGATGCTGCATGTCCGGCGGCTGGGGGAGGGCGAGCGCACGGCGCTGCCGGACTCGCCCCGGGTGTACGTGCACGTGGTCGCCGGAGAGGTGCGGATCGGCGACGAGGCGCTGTCGCCGGGCGATTCGGCGCGGATCGCCGGGGAGACGGGGCTCGAACTGGTTGCGGGCGGGCCGGCGGAGGTGCTGGTCTGGGAGCTGCCGGACTGATCCGGGCCCCGGCGGAGCCCCCCCCGTCACGGGCCGGTGCCGGGAGGGGCGCCGGCCCCCGTCCCGGTGGTGTCCCGGCGCCACATCGACCACATCGGCGGCCCGGCCAGGAACGTCATCTCCTCGTGCACGGTGAATCCGTGCCGTTCGTAGAACGTCAGGTTGCGCCGGTTGCTCGACTCCAGGAACACCGGCCGCCCGTCAACGTCCGCCCGTTCCAGCAGCCCGCCCAGCACCCGTGATCCGCGCCCGGTGCCGCGTGCCTCTGCGTGGGTGCCGATGTACTCGACGTACCAGTGCGCGGGCGTCGCCGGATGGCGGTGCTCCAGGGCCAGCAACCGCAGCCCGGTCCTGGGCAGTTGGGCCCGCCCGGCGCGCAGCAGGGTGCCCGCGTTGCGCAGCAGGTAGCTCGCCGGGAGCTTCCACCGGCCGGGCTCCGCCCACACCGCCGCCACCGTGCGGTCCTGGTCGGTCCACACCCGGCCCGCCGGGACCTGCTGGGCCAGGTGCGCGGTGAACAGCAGCCGCAGCCGCCGGTCCCGGTCGTGCGGCATCAGCCAGGACCAGACGGGGTCCTCGGCGTAGGCGCTGGCGAGTACGGCGGCGAGCGCCGGGACGTCGGAGGCGGCGGCCCGCACGATGTCGGTCATGGCGGGGGAGGGTATCGGCCAATCGTCATCTCGTACTACCGGTTGGGCGCGGCCTGTTGGAATCTTGGCCCCGGTAAGTCCCGGCCGGTGGAGTGGCGATAGATCATCTGCCGGTCTCTCAGGAGTGAGAAGTACGGCCTGGGTTCGCCTCTCGTTCGCCCCGGCGGCCTAGATTTCGCAGGCACGCGCCCCCGTCCGCCCCCTGAACCACTCTCCCCCCAGAGGTCCCCCTGATGACTCTCACCACAGAAGACACCGTGAGCCCCGCCCAGGAATCCCGGATCACCCGGCGCCGGATGCTCCAGACGGCCGCCGTCGCCCTCGGTGCGGTGGCCGCCGGTCCGGTCGCGGAAGCGGTCGCCGGGACCACCCAGGCCGGTGCCGCCGAATACCACCTGCCCAAGGGCTTCAACGGCGACATCTCCGACCTGAAGCACGTGGTGATCCTGATGCAGGAGAACCGATCCTTCGACCACTACCTCGGCCAGCTGCCGGGTGTACGCGGACACCACGACAAGCAGGTCCTGAGATTCCAGGACGGCACCGACGTCTTCCAGCAGCGCGACGCGACCGGCACCATCGTGCCGCCCGCCCCGTCGACCGCCACCTGGAGCGACAACCACAACTTCTACGGCGCCAACGAAGGGCGCTGGAACACCTGGGTGAAGGACAAGGGCGACCACTGCATGTGGTACTACACCCCCGACTACATGCCGTGGATGTACTCGCTCGCCTCCCAGTACACCGTCTGCGACATGAACTTCTGCTCGCTGCACGGCCCGACCATCCCGAACCGCTACTACCTGATGACCGGTGCGGCGGGCGGCGAGACCACCAACGCCAGGCAGAACGACTACAGCCGCGCCTGGACCACGGTCCCCGAGCAGCTCCAGCAGGCCGGGATCGACTGGCGGGTCTACTCCGACAACAGCGGCAACGGCGTCACCGGCAGCCTCCAGAGCGGCTTCGTCGGTGAGTACGGCTGCAACGTCACCAACAGTTTCAAGTCCTTCGACCCCCGCACGGCGCAGCCGGCCGACCTCGAACCGGGCACCGGCAGGATCTGGAAGGCCAACTCCTTCGTCTACGAGGGCGCCACCACGCCCAACGACGACTCGGAGGCCAACCTCGACGCGGTGCTCCGCGATCTGATCGCCGCCTGCGAGCCGGGCGCGGAGCACCCGCTTCCCGAGGTCTCCTGGGTGGTGATGCCCGCCGCGTGGAGCGAGCACCCGGGCTTCGACACCGTGCACGGCGAGCGCTACATGAACAAGGTCCTCAAGACGCTCCAGAGCAACGAGGACATCTGGAACCACACCCTGGTGATCATCACCTACGACGAGAACGACGGGAAGTTCGACCACGTGCTGCCCCCGCGCCCGGAGCCGGGCACGGAAGGCGAGTTCTCCGGCACCACTCCGTACGGGTTCGGACCCCGGGTGCCGATGGTGCTGGTCTCGCCGTGGACGCGGGGCGGCTACGTCGCCTCCGAGGTGTTCGACCACACCTCGACCGTGAAGTTCCTGGAGACCTGGGCCGCCGCCCTGGGCAAGCCGTTCACCTGCCCGAACATCACCGAATGGCGGCGCTCCGTCGCGGGCGACCTCACCAGCGCGATCGACTTCGCGCACCCGCGCCCCGGGCCGGTCGTCATCGCGGACCCGGTCGCCGGAACCCCTCCGAAGCCGTCGCGGAACAGGATGAAGCCGAGGGCCCTCTCCTTCCACCCGCACACCACGCTCACCGAGGACCGCTCGGCGGGCAAGGTGACCGCGTCCATGACGCTGGCGGGGGGCCCGGCGGGCAAGGCGGTGAGCCTCCAGGTCTTCCCCGACCGCTACCTCGCCTTCGACAACACGCCGTACACGGTGACCGGGGCGGCCCCCCGTTCGTACACCTGGGACGCGACGAAGACCGACGGCAAGTACGCCTTCTCCGTCTACGGACCCGACGGCTTCCTGCGCTCCTTCGCCGGGCAACTGACCCCTGCGGGCCAGAAGAACACCGGCATTCCGCGCGTCGAGGCGGAGTTGGACGGAGGCAGGCACGCCGTCGTCAGACTGAAGCTGCGCAACGACGGCAGACATCCCGTCCGTTACACCCTCAAGGCCAACGACTACGTCGGCGGCACCCGGAAGTACACCGTCCCCGGCGGCCACTCAACGGTCGTCCACTGGCCCACCGAGGACGGCTACTACGACGTGGTGCTCACCGCCGACACCGGGACCGGCTGGACACAGCGGTACGCCGGGCGCGTGTCGACGGTCTGAGCAGCCGGAAGGGGCCCGGGACGGCGTCCCGGGCCCCTTCGTCGTACGAGCCTCAGAGTCCGGCGACGAAGCCGCGCCAGGCGTCGGCCGCGACGACGATGACGGGCCCGTCCTGGACCTTGCTGTCGCGGACCGGGACGGAGGCGGCGCAGCCGGTCGCCACCTCGACGCACTCGCCGCCATTGGTCCCGCTGTATGACGACGTCCGCCAGACTGCGCCGCCGGTCACGGTGCACTCGACGCACTCGCCGCCGGTGTTGCCGCTGTACGACGACTTTCGCCAGTGCGCTCCTACCGGCTCATGACTGGTCCCCATAGCGTTCCTCCATCACATGAGCGATCAGCGTCGCCGAGTCCTCTGGGGAGAGGGCTGTGGCTTGCAGTCGAGCGTAGCCGACCGAACGCTCTTTGATCACTGACGGGTTGGCAGTCATGTGGCCCTGGTCGTAGCTCTCCACATAGAACAAATCCGGGTCGTCGTCGAACCGCAACAGAGTGAACGACCCCATCATTCCCGTGTGCTGGCCGGCATTGAACGGCAGTACCTGGATCTGCACCCAGGGGTCGTTCCGAAAGTCCAACAGACGTCCAAGTTGCTCGCGCATGACGTCCCGCCCACCGACTTCCTGGAGCAACGCGGCCTCACTCAGGACGATCCACAGCGCGGGCGGATTCTCTCGTCCCAGGACTCGCTGCCGGTCCAGCCTGGCCGCCGTCATCTCGTCGATCTTGTTCGGGTGGTCGACGCCGACGAGTGCCCGCGCGTAGCTCTCCGTCTGCAACAGCCCGTACACCAACTGCGTCTGATACGTGGAGATGTACTCGGCGCGGGCCTCCATCTCCGCGTACGCCTGGAACCACGTCGGCAGCTGGCTGCGCAGGACCAGGCCCACCAGGCGGGAGAACACGCCGTCCGTGCCGAGGGCGGCGTCCACCCGCTCGGAGAAGTCGCGGGTGGGGATCTTCTTCGTCGTCTCGACCTGGCCGATCAGCGAGCCCGTGCAGAAGATGATGTCGCCCAACTGCTGCTGCCTGAGGCCGGCGGCCTCGCGCTGGCGGCGTAATTCCCAGCCGTAGTAGTCGAGGGGGGACGCGCAGGGGTCGAGTGACTGGATGTTGGCCACAGCGGGGGACCTCCGGTGTGCAGGCGCGATGCGCAACGCCTCGCGGCGTTCGGTTCCTTTGGTAGCCGAGCGTAGTCACTTGCTCGCACGATGGTGACATGAATCACGTGATTACCCCCTGGACCGAGGCCGAAGAGCCGGTCTACCGATCCGACTTCGCCATGGGTGAGCACTCGGCCCGGCATCTGCGGCGCATCCTGCGGCTCTACCTCAAGGGGTGGGGGCTGATGGCCGTGGCCGACGCGGCGGAGCTCGCGTTCACCGAGCTCATCGCCAATGTGGTCCGGCACGTGCCGGGCCGCCGCTGCCAGACGTTCATCTTCCGGCTCCCGGGCGGCGTCGGTGTCCGCGTCGAGGTGGCGGACGGCTGCCCGGAGGTGCCGCGCGCGGTCGAGGGCGGGGTGCTCGACGAGGGCGGGCGGGGGCTGGTCCTGGTGGATGCCGTCACGGACAAGTGGGGCGTGGAGGTGCGGCGGGACGGCGGCGGCAAGACGGTGTGGTTCGAGTGCCGGGCCGCCGCGTCCGGTGTCGGTTCGGCTACGCCGACAGTTCGGCCAGCACCGCGTCCGTGAACGGCGTCCACACCTCGGCCGCCCACGGGCCGAAGGGCCGGTCGGTGAGCGCCACGCAGGCCGCCCCCGCGACCGGGTCGATCCACAGGAACGTGCCGGACTGGCCGAAGTGCCCGAAGGTCGCGGGGGAGGAGTGCGCGCCGGTCCAGTGCGGGGACTTGGAGTCCCGGATCTCGAAGCCGAGGCCCCAGTCGTTGGGGTTCTGGTGGCCGTAGCCGGGCAGGACGCCCTTGAGCCCGGGGTGCACGACGCTCTGCGCCTCCAGGACCGTGCGCGGGTCGAGGAGGCGGGGGGCCTGTACCTCGGCCGCGAACCTGACCAGGTCCTCGACGGTGGAGACGCCGTCGCGGGCGGGGGAGCCGTCCAGGGTGGTCGCGGTCATGTGCAGGGGTTCCAGGACCGCCTGGCGGGCGTATTCCGGGAACGGGATGCCGGTGGCCTTGGCGATATGGTCACCGAGCACCTCGAAGCCCGCGTTGGAGTACAGCCGCCGGGTGCCGGGCGGGGCCGTCACCCGGTGCTCGTCGAAGGCGAGGCCGCTGGTGTGGGCGAGCAGGTGGCGGACCGTGGAGCCCTCGGGGCCCGCAGGCTCGTCGAGCTCGACCGCGCCCTCCTCGTACGCCACCAGCGCCGCGTAGGCGGCGAGCGGCTTGGTGACGGAGGCGAGCGGGAAGCGGTGGCCGCCCGGACCGTGCCGGCCGAGGACGGTGCCGTCCGCTCGTACGACGGCCGCCGCCGCGGTGGGCACGGGCCAGTTCTCGATCATCGCCAGGCTCTGCATGCGTACGAGACTAATGCCGGCTTCGGCCGAAACCCGGCTCGGGTTGCGCTTGCTTCGAGTGCACTCCAAGGTTCTAGCGTGGAGGCATGACGGTGATGGAGACCACGACGACCGCGACGAGGACCGATATCTGCGCGTCGCCCGCCAAGGCGCACCCGCGCCCCGAAGGGCAGGACCAGTACACGATCAGTGAGGTGGTCGCCTTCACCGGGCTCACCGCACACACGCTGCGCTGGTACGAGCGGATCGGGCTGATGCCGCACGTCGACCGGTCACACACCGGGCAGCGCCGTTTCACCAACCGCGACCTGGACTGGCTGACCTTCGTCGGCAAGCTGCGGCTGACCGGGATGCCGGTCGCCCACATGGTCCGTTACGCGGAGCTGCTGCGCGAGGGCGACCACACCTTCGAGGAACGGCAGGAACTGCTGGAGGCGACCCGCCGCGACGTGAGGACGCGGATCGCGGAGCTCCAGGACACCCTCGCCGTACTCGACCACAAGATCGATTTTTACGCGGGCGCCCGACGGGCGCCGGAGAGGTCACGTACCTGATGACTGACAACAAGATCGCCACCGTGGAGCTCGGCAGGGGCGGCCCGCAGGCCGGCGTCCAGGGGCTCGGCTGCATGGGCATGAGCGAGTTCTACGGGGACACCGATGAGGCCTCCGCACGCGAGACGCTGGAGACCGCCCTGGCGGCCGGTGTCACGCTCTTCGACACCGCGGACATCTACGGCAGCGGCGCCAATGAGACGTTCATCGCGCCGTTCGTCGGCGCGCACCGGGACGAGATCACCCTCGCCACCAAGTTCGCCATCGAGCGCCGGGACGACGACCCGCACTACCGGGGCATCCGCAACGACCCCGCGTACATCCGGCAGGCCGTCGAGAACAGCCTGCGGCGGCTCGGCACCGACGTGATCGACCTCTACTACATGCACCGCCGCGACCCGGCCGTGCCGCTGGCCGAGTCCGTGGGCGCCATGGCCGAGCTGGTTCAGCAGGGCAAGGTGAAGCAGCTCGGGCTCAGCGAGGTGACGGGCACGGAGCTGCGCGAGGCGCACGCCGTGCACCCGATCGCCGCCCTCCAGTCCGAGTGGTCGCTGTTCAGCCGGGACAGCGAGCGCAGCGCGGTACCCGCCGCCGTGGAGCTCGGCGTGACCGTCGTGCCGTACTCGCCGCTCGGCCGAGGCTTCCTGACCGGGGCTTTCGCGGACGCGGGCAAGGACCTGGCGAAGAACGACTTCCGGCAGTTCCAGCCGCGTTTCACCGGCGACAACGCCAAGACGAACGCCGCGCTGCTGGAGCCCGTCCGCAAGATCGCCGCCGCGCACGGGGCGACCGCCGCCCAGGTGGCGCTGGCCTGGGTGCAGCAGCGCGCCCAGGTGCACGGGCTGGCCGTGGTGCCGATCCCGGGCACCCGGAAGAGCAGCCGCCTGCTGGAGAACGTCGGCGCCACCCGGATCACGCTGACGTCGGAGGAGCTGGACCTGCTGGAGCCGATCGCCGGGCGGGTCGCGGGGGACCGCTACCCGGACATGAGCTCGACAGCCACCGCCCGCGAATAGCGGCGACGGCTGATCGCGCCCGGCGGACAGGCCCCAGGCGCGATCAGTCCTTGGCCACCTTGATGACCACGGTGGAGCACATCTTGTCGGCGAACGTCTGCCTCCGGACGTCCCACAGCGGCCAGAGCCAGCCGAGGTAGCAGGGCAGGCTGTCCACTATGTGCGCCAGCTTGCGCACGAACGCCATGCCGAAACCGAGCGTCGCCCCGTCGGCCTGGCGGTGCACGCTGATCCGGAGGACCTTCTTGCCGGTCGTCTGGCCGTACCTGCCCTCCCGGTAGAGCTGGTAGAAGCCCATGAAGAGGAAGTAGGCCACGCCGACCGCGAAGAAGGGCCCGGGGTCCGCGTTCGCCGGGTCGTCGCTCCTCACGATGTCGACGAACCCCAGCGCGTACATCGGCGCGACGATGATCATCAGGTCGAGCATCCACGCCCCCACCCGCTCTCCCCAGTGGGCCGGCGGCGGCATCCCCATCCCCGGCATGCCCGGCATCCCGGCCGCCGGGTACATCCCGTACGGCGGCTGCTGCTGGTAGCCGTACTGCGAGGGAGCGTCGTACAGCTGCTGACTGTAGGGGTTGTTCGGATCGCCGTAGCTCATGGCGAGGTTTCTCCCGTGCCGGTAAGAGGTGCGGAGCGCCTGAGCGGTGGGCCGGATCTGCCGTAACGGCCGTTTGCCCCCGCACAGTTGCAATCGTGAGCGCTCATCGTGCGGGGAGCACCGGTCGCTTGTCCAGTCCGGCATGCGTGCCTTCGGCGATCTCCGCGAACGCGCGCAGCGACTCCGTTCCGGGAGCGAAGTACCCGGTGTGTCCGTGAGCGTCCGCTGCGGGCACCCGGCGGGCGCCGAACGCGGCGGAGGCCGGATCGGCGCCATGGCCCAGCCCGGCGAACTCGACGTGGGGCACCTTGTCGATCCAGTCACTGGGGTCCTTGGCGGCCCACACCCGGGCATCGGTGTGCAGATCGCGGACGTTGTCCGCGCGCATCCCCGGCGATCCGAGGACGACCAGATCCGTGGCGCGCAGCCGGGGCGCGGCGAGTCCGCAGACGACGGAGCCGTAGCTGTGGCAGAACACGGCGGGCGTGGGCACACCGTCGGCGGCCAGCCCGTCGTCGAACCGGGTCAGCCGGTCGGCCCCGGCCTCCGCGAGCGAACCGGTCGCCGCGTCCACGCCGAGGCCGACGGGGGTGGTGTACCCGGCCCAGGCGATCACGGCGCTGCCCCGGCCGGTCCGCGCGTAGAGGGACTTGGCCATGCCCGCCGGGGTGCCGTACACATCGGTGCGGCGGTCGAAGGTCCCGGCGTCGATGTCGGAGCCCGGCACCACCACGGACACCTGCCGCGCGGCCCTCAGGTCACCGAAGACCTCGGCCACCTGACCCCGGCCGCGCGGGTCGAACGCGAGGATCTGCCGGTGCGGGTCCTCGGCGAGATGTGCGTACCGGGGGTCGTGACTGCTCCTGAGCGCACGGGCGTTGGCACGGTAGCGCAGCTCGGCCGGTACGCCGTCGAGGTTCCCGACGACGAGCGGGTGCCGGGCGATCAGCGTCTGCCGGTCCTGATCGCTCAACCCCCGGAAGAACGCGCTGACTTCGGCGGGTGTGTGCCGCTCCGGGTCGGGCAGCTCCCGGCCCAGCACCTGGTCCGCCCGCCAGGCGGCGGTGCCGGGCGGCGGCCCGGTCAGCGCCTGCTGGGCGTTGCCGGAAGCCCAGCCCGTCGTCCCGGCCGCCACCGTGGTCGCCAGGGCGACCGCCACCAAGGTCCTCGCGTAACGGCGCATCGGGCCCTCCCCCTCCGGCCGAGCCGGATCCCGTCACACCGTGCGGCGCGACGGGAGGAAGGTAGGAAGAGGACGGGTGCCGGGGCGTCACACCGAGGGGCCAACCGGGGAGTGATACCGGGGTAGGGGGTGTACCGGCCCAGGCGCACCCGGGAATGGACCGGCCCAGGCGCACCCGGGCGTGTGCAGGCCCCGGCGCACCCGGGTGTCAGGGGCTCTCGCCCGGTACCACCACGCCCGCCTCGTACGCGAAGATCACCGCCTGGGCCCGGTCGCGCAGATCCAGCTTCGCGAGTATCCGCCCGATGTGCGTCTTCACCGTCTGCTCCGCCAGTACCAGCTGCCCCGCGATCTCCTGGTTCGACAGCCCCCGGGCGATCAGCCCCAGCACCTCCGTCTCACGCGGAGTCAGCCCGTTCAGCCGCAGCGCCGCCCCGCCGCTCCCCGCTCCGGACGGCCGTTGGCGGGCGAAGTCCGCGATCAGGCGCCGGGTCACCGACGGGGCGAGCAGCGCGTCACCCGCCGCCACCACCCGTACCGCCGAGATCAGGTCCGCCGGGGGCGCGTCCTTCAGCAGGAAACCGGACGCCCCGGCGCGCAGCGCCTCGTACACGTAGTCGTCCACGTCGAACGTGGTCAGCATCAGTACCCTCGGCACATGCGCCACGCCCACCGGAGGGTTCAGCAGCTCGCGTGCCGCCGCCAGTCCGTCCATCTCGGGCATCCGGACGTCCATCAGCACCACGTCCGGATGGACCCGGCGGCTGACGTCGATGCCCTGGCGCCCGTCCGGCGCCTCACCGACCACATCGATATCGGCCTGCGCCGCGAGCAGCGCCGCGAACCCCGCCCGCACCATGGCCTGGTCGTCGACGATGATCACACGGATGGTCAAGAGTCCTCCGGAGGCGGGACGGAAGCGGGACGGAAGCGGGCGGCAGAGCGGAACGGTCACCCGGCGGCGGCGCGGTCGGGGGTCAGCGGCAGCCGCGCGGCCACCCGGAAACCCCCGTCCGGCAGCGGCCCGGTGTCCAGCGTGCCGCCGGTCAACCGTACGCGCTCGCGCATCCCGACCAGCCCGTGTCCCGTCCCCGTCGTCTCCAGCGGCTCGCGCGGCGAATCCGTGCGCCCCGGCGGTCCGTTGACGACCAGCACCGTCAGATGCGCGCCGTCGGAGCTGACCGACACCCGGGTCCGGGCACCCGGCGCGTGCCGGACCACGTTGGCCAGGGCCTCCTGCACGATCCGGTACGCGGACAGGTCGACCGCCTGCGGCAGGCCCGTCAGCCCGGCGGGCAGCGACAGCTCGGCGGGGAGCCCCGCCCGTACCGTCGCCTCCACCAGCTGCTGCAGCCGGTCCAGGCCCGGCTGCGGCGCCCGCTCGCCCTCCGTGCCCTCGCTGCGCAGCACCTGCAGCAGCCGCCGCATCTCCCCGAGGGACTCCCGCGCGCTCGCGGCGATCGACTCGAACTCCTCGCGGACACCGTCCGGAAGGCCGCCCAGCCGGTACGAGGCGGAGTCCGCCTGGACCGTGATCACGGACATGTGGTGCGCGACCACGTCATGCAGTTCACGGGCGATCCTGGTGCGCTCCTCCAGCAGCGTGCGCCGCGCCCGCTCGGCCTCGCTGATGGTCTCCTGCTCGGCCAGCCGGCGCTGTGCGACGCCCCGTTCCCGTACCGCCGCGCCGATCATCAGCACCACGGCACTGAGGATGAACAGCAGCAGCGAGTTGTCGGTGCGGTGGTCGGAGGAGACCAGATACAGGACGAGTCCCGCGGCGCCGGTCGCCAGCCAGACGCCGGCCAGCGTCTGCCGCCGCTCGCGCAGGCCCAGCGCCAGGAGCACGAAGAGGTAGCCGATCTGGCCGGGTGCCGTCCACGGCCAGGCGTCGCGCTGCCCGGTGTCCTGCCCGAGCATCAGGACCGCGCCCAGGACATCGGCGGTGAAGATGATCCACCAGGCCTGCAACGGCCGGTGCGCCAGCATCAGCAGCGGCGCGGCCTGGGCGACGGCGAGGAGGCCCGCCAGACCGCCGTTCAGGCCGTACTGGTCGGACAGGACCGTGATCGTGACCGGGATGAAGATCACGGCGAGCGCGCCGACGACGACGTACGGCAGGAGCCGCTGCCAGCGTTTCGGGGCATCGGCCAGGAGCGGGGTCGGCGGATGCGAGGGATGGGACAGTCCGTACGCCATCGGGCCCAGATGGCGGCGGGCGGCGCTCAGCAGACCGTCCGTCGCGGGCGGGGGCGACGGGGGCGGGGGCGTGGAGTAAGTGGGCATGGGCTGCCCAGCGTAGGCAGCGGAGCCGCCCCCTGGCGTCATACCGGGGTTCCGGTTGTGCGGGCGCCTGCCCCGTACCGGGGTATGACCCGCCCCGGGCTCGTACGGGACAGGCCGCCGCTACAGCTCGGCGAGCAGCTGGGCCTTCTTCGCGCTGAACTCGTCGTCCGTCACCAGACCCGCCAGGTGCAGTTCGCCGAGGTGGTGGATCCGCTCCGCGATGTCCGCAGGGTCGCGCCGCCCGGCGGATGCCAGGGCCGTCGCCGTGGCGGCGGGCGCGGACTGCCTCCTGCGGACGGATTCCAGCACGGCCGCGGCGAACGGCAGCGACTCGTGCACTGGGCCGTAGCCGAGGCCGAAGATCACCGCGGCCGGGTCCTCGTCGGCCCGGGTGGGGCGAGCGGCCACGGACTGCGCACTCCGGTCGGTGCCCGTGCACAGCGCCGCGCCGGGACCGCCGCCGAGCCCCGAGCCCTCCGCCATGGCCGGTCCCGCGCCCTCCAGCCCTTTCGGCACCAGCCGCAGATAGCCCTCGAAGACCTCGGGGGAGCGCCACTCGACACCGCTCAGCTCGGTGACCGGGAACGTCTGGTCGCCCGCCTTCCACTTCTCGGAGGAGGCGCCCGTCCAGAACCACCGGAAGGAGATCCGGTCCCCGTCGAAGCTGGCCCGGCCGTCGTACGCCTTGAAGCGCATCGGTGCCTCGGGTGCCGCGACCAGGAAGCGTTCGGCGGGTTCACCGGCGTCGGGGCCCAGCCGGGCCCGCAGCTCGTCCGCGTAGTACTCGGCGAGCGTCTCGCGCTCGGCCGGAAGCACCAGGCGGTACGGGTCGCAGCCGTCCTTCAGCTGTCCGGCCGCGGCCTCCAGCAGCGGGTCGGCGCCGGGTCTCGGTACGGCACGCAGCACCACCGTGCCCCGCTTGCCCGGAGTCAGCGTCACCGACGACAGCGCCGCGTGCGGGACGCGGCGCTCACGGAGGCTCTGGAAGAGCCTCGGCGTGCGGATACCCCGTTCGAAGCGGATGAGCACGGAGTCGGTGTCGAACTCCCAGGTGGCTTGAATTCCGGCCAGCACATCACCCATGTGCCTCATCGTATGCGGCACTTGCCCGCACGTCCCCCCTCCGAGTCGACGGCAATCCGCGACCGGCACCGCTCTCTACGCGCGTCAGACGGTCTCGTTGCCGGAAATTCGTTCGTGGCAGGCGCTGTCGGCCTGCGCACAGGTGACCGAACCGTAGCTGCCGACACCGATCGCGGCGAAGTTGCCGAGGCTCTCGGTTCCCGGCTCGAAATAGCCGCTGTGGCCGATCGCGTCGCCCGCCGCCACGATCCGGGCACCGAAGTCCGGATCGACCGGATCCGCCCCGTGGCCGAGCCCGGCGACCTCAAGGTTCGGTACGTCCGCGATCCAGTCGTCGCGGTCCCGCATCGCCCACACATTGGCCCGGGTGCGCAGCGCGCCGGCGTTGTCGGCGCGCATGCCGGGACTGCCCGCGACCGCGATGTCGGTCACCCGGGCGGGCAGTCCGCTCGCCGCCACGCCGCACAGGACCGAGCCGTAGCTGTGGCAGAACAGCGATACGGGTGTCCGGCCGGGGAGCGCGCCGACGAGCGCGCCGAGCCGGACCGCCCCGCGCTGGGCGAGGTTCCCGAGGGCGGCGTCCATGCCGATGCCCGCGGGCGCGGTGTAGTCGGCCCAGGCGATCACGGCGGTGCGTACGCCGGGGCCCGCGGTCCGCTCGGCGGCGTACAGGGACTTGGCCATGCCGACCGGCGCGGCGTTGGTCTTGGCCCCGGTCCGCTCCAGCGTCAGCAGATTGGTGTCGACGCCCGGTACGACCACCGAGACCCGCTCGGCCCGGTCGAGATCACCGAAGACCTCGGCGGCGTGGCCCCGGCCCGACGGGTCGAACGCGAGGAAGTGCCGGTTCCGGTCGAGCATCGAGCGGAAGCGGTCCAGCCGGCGGACCGCCTCCGCGCGGCCCTCGGGGGAGAGCCGGCTGTCGTGCGCCCGCCGCTCTTCGACCGTGCCCGCCTGGACGAGCGCGAGCCGGTTGGCCCGGTAGCGCAGGGTGACCGGCGCGCCGTTCAGATTCCCCACCACCAGCGGGTACTTGTCCGCCAGCCGGACCCGCTGCGCGGCCGTGAGCGTGGCGAAGAAGTGCGCCAGTCTGTGCGGCTGGGCGTCGGCGGGGGGAAGCGCTCGGCCTCCTATCGACCCCTTGGCCCAGGAGGCGAGTGCGACAGTGCGTGGCTCGTCGGAGCGTTGATGACGCACGGCCGTCCAGCCAGTGGTCGCCAGCATCACGAACACAACCGCGATGGCGAGCAGAGTGCGCCATGCGGTGAGCGTCGGGGAGGAATCGAAGGAAGTCACTGCGGCCCACATTAGGAGACGCGCGCCGCACGCCGTTAAGCGGGTGACACACATCACCCGACTGTCGGGAATGGAACGCCTCTTCCTTCACGCTCCGTACGGGCCACCCGCACGCTCCGCCGAGCTCGGCACCCCGCAGATGTCGCATCCGCTCTGCGTGGTCGGCGTGTTGTGACCTTGGCCATACGCCGGGTCCGAGACATGCGGCACACGGCCCCGGGCGGGCGTGCGCCAGTCCCCGGCCAGGGCCGGCCCCAACTGGTCGAGATACACCTCGGTCAGCGTCCGCAGCGAGTCCATGCTGGTCTCCCGGCCGTGCCCCCACAGCTGGCCGGTCACCCTCATCACCCCGCAGAACGCGGCGACGGCGACGCGCGGGCGCGGGTCCCGTTCCACGTCCAGGCCCTCGCGCTGCGCGATCAGCAGGGCTATCTGGTTCTCCAGCTCACTGCTGCGCCGCAGGTGGGCGGCGAGCAGCGAGGGCGTCGATTCGATCATCTGGTACGTACGCATGTGGAGTTCGACCGGAACGATGGCCTCGATGGCTTCCCCGATACTGTTCCAGGCGCAGAGGACCGCGCGGCGCATCGCCTCGAAGGGGGCTTCCGACGCGGGCCGTTGGCGCAGTTCGGCGATGAATCGCGACTCCACCATCTCCTGGACGGCGAAGGCGGCCGACTCCTTGCCGGCGAAGTAGCGGAAGAAGGTGCGCTGGGAGACCTCCACCGCGTCGACGATCTCGTCGACGGTGGTCTCCTCGTACCCCTGGGTGGTGAAAAGATCGAGGGCGGCATGGAGCAGCGCGTCCCGGGTGCGGCGCTTCTTGCGCTCGCGCAGCCCGGCCGGATGCTCGGCGGCTTGTTGCCCGTCGGTCACTGAGCTGGTCCTCTTTTCCCTGCTTTGTCCAGCTCAGCTTACCTGTGAGCTACGTGACAGTTACCGACTTGTGAAATGGTTTGTCAACTGTCAGCGGCTGACACTAATCTCCGGGTATGACTAGTCAGACCACCGTCGAAAAGGCACCGCGGGAGCCCCGGGATGCCCCTGTTCCCGCACCCGCCAAGGGGCTGCGCGGCCACCCCTGGCTGACGCTGTTCTCCGTGGCCATCGGCGTGATGATGGTCGCGCTCGACGGCACGATCGTCGCGATCGCCAACCCCGCGATCCAGAAGGACCTCGGCGCCTCGCTCGCGGACGTCCAGTGGATCACCAACGGCTACATGCTCGCCCTCGCGGTGTCCCTGATCACCGCGGGCAAGCTCGGTGACCGGTTCGGACACCGCCAGACCTTCCTGATAGGCGTCGTGGGCTTCGCCGCGGCGTCCGGGGCCATCGGCCTCTCCAGCAGCGTCGTCCTGGTCATCACCTTCCGGGTGCTCCAGGGTCTCTTCGGCGCCCTGCTGATGCCGGCCGCGCTCGGCCTGCTCCGCGCCACCTTCCCGGCCGAGAAGCTGAACATGGCGATCGGCATCTGGGGCATGGTGATCGGCGCCTCGACCGCCGGTGGCCCGATCCTGGGCGGCGTGCTCGTCGAGCACGTCAGCTGGCAGTCCGTCTTCTTCATCAACGTGCCGGTCGGCGTGGTCGCGCTCGTGCTCGGCGTGCTGATCCTCAAGGACCACCGCGCGGAGAACGCGCCGCGCTCCTTCGACTTCGCCGGCATCGTGCTGCTGTCCGGCGCGATGTTCTGCCTGATCTGGGTTCTCATCAAGGGTTCGGAGTGGGGCTGGGGCGACCCCAAGACGATCGGCTTCCTGATCGCCGCCGTCGCCCTGTTCGTCGGCTTCGCCCTCGTCCAGCAGCGCGTCAGGGAACCGCTGATCCCGCTGGCGATGTTCCGCTCCGTGCCGCTCTCCGCCGGTACGGTCCTGATGGTGCTGATGGCCTTCGCCTTCATGGGCGGCCTGTTCTTCGTCACCTTCTATCTCCAGAACGTGCACGGCATGAAGGCCGTCGACGCCGGTCTCCACCTGCTGCCGCTGACCGCGATGATGATCGTCGCCTCTCCGCTGGCGGGCTTCCTGATCACGAAGTTCGGCCCGCGGGTCCCGCTGGTCGGCGGCATGGTGTGCACCGCGATCGCGTGCTTCGGCATGTCCCAGCTGACCGTCGGCACCGGCACCGTCACCATGTCGATCTGGTTCGCCCTGCTCGGCCTCGGCCTCGCGCCGGTCATGGTCGGCGCCACCGAGGTCATCGTCGGCAACGCCCCGATGGAGCTCTCGGGTGTCGCGGGAGGCCTCCAGCAGGCCGCCATGCAGGTCGGCGGCAGCCTCGGTACGGCCGTCCTCGGCGCCATCATGGCCGCCCGGGTCGACGCCGAGCTCGCCGACAACTGGAAGGACGCACAGCTGCCCCCGTTGTCGGGCGAGCAGCTGGACCAGGCGTCCCAGGCCGTCAAGGTCGGCATCCCGCCGGTCGCCCCGGGCACCCCGCCCGAGGTCACCGGCAAGATCGTGAACGTCGCCCATGACACGTTCGTGTCCGGCATGAGCACGGCGTTCATGGTCGCGGGCATCGTCGCGGTGATCGCGGCCCTGGTCGCTACCCTCACCAAGCGCGGTGAGAACGCGGAGGCGGGAGCGGGCGCCGGTCACATCTGATCCGACCGCCCCGTCCGGGCCACGTCCAGGCGCCGTCCCGGTGCCGTCCAGACGTCAACACCGTGCACGCGACAGCCCCGCCGGAACGTTCCGGCGGGGCTGTCGCCTATCAGGGTGGCATGGCCCCCGGCCCCTTCCCGGACGCCCGCTCCGCAGCTCAGGCTGGGTGCAGAAGATCCACATCAGCACGGGGGGTTCACTCATATGCGTACAACCGTTGTCGGCGCCGTCCTGGCCGCCACCGCCCTGGCCGTCACCGTTCTGCCCGCCGGCCCGGCGCCTCGGGCCGAGGCCGCGCCCGTCCGGCTCGGTGCCTGCGCGAGCGGTCAGCTCTGCCTCTGGGCGAAGCCGGAGTTCGCCGGGGGCCGCCAGGTCCACGAGCTGTCCACCATCGACATCGACAGCTGCGTGCCGCTGCCGGCGGGCTCCACCGGGCAGGCGCTCGCCAACCGCACCGGCCGCCCGGTCACCACCTACCAGTCCGCCGAGTGCGGCGAGACCGGGGAGTTCGAGACCTATCCGGGCGGCGGCACCTGGGTGCCGCGGTCCCCGTACCAGGTCCGCGCCTTCAAGGTCTGGGAGAACTGACCCGGGGAAAACGCCGCGGGGCGGCGGGACCCTTCCGGTCCCACCGCCCCGCCCGTACCGCTGTGCGTGCCGGTTACGCGTCGCCGCCCGCGACCCCCGGATCGGCCGAGGCCACATCCAGCAGGTCATAGCGGTCGACCGCGGTCTTCAGCGCCGAACGGTCGACCTTCCCGTCCTTCGCCAGCTCGGTGAGGACCGCCAGGACGATCGACTGCGCGTCGATGTGGAAGAACCGGCGCGCCGCGCCCCGCGTGTCCGCGAAGCCGAAGCCGTCCGCGCCCAGCGACTGGTACGCACCGGGCACCCAGCGCGCGATCTGGTCCGGTACCGACCGCATCCAGTCCGAGACCGCGACGAACGGGCCCTGCGCGCCGGACAGCTTGCGCGTCACGTACGGGACGCGCTGCTCCTCCTCCGGGTGCAGCAGGTTGTACCGCTCCACGTCCACGGCCTCGCGCCGCAGCTCGTTCCAGGAGGTCGCCGACCAGACGTCCGCCTTCACGTTCCACTCGTCCGCGAGGATGCGCTGCGCCTCGACCGCCCACGGGACCGCCACACCGGACGCCATGATCTGGGCGGGGATCTCGCCCTTCTCGCCGCCGCTGTAGCGGTAGACGCCCTTCAGGATGCCCTCGACGTCCACATCGGCGGGCTCGGCCGGGTGCTGGATCGGCTCGTTGTACACGGTCAGGTAGTAGAAGACGTCCTCGTTCTCCTCGGGCGTCCCCCCGTACATCCGGCGCAGACCGTCCTTGACGATGTGCGCGATCTCGTACCCGAACGCCGGGTCGTAGGCGACACAGCCCGGGTTGGTCGAGGCGAGCAGCTGCGAGTGGCCGTCCGCGTGCTGGAGGCCCTCACCGGTCAGCGTCGTACGGCCGGCGGTGGCGCCCAGCACGAAGCCCCGCGCGAGCTGGTCGGCCATCTGCCAGAACTGGTCGCCGGTCCGCTGGAAACCGAACATCGAGTAGAAGACGTACACCGGGATCAGCGGTTCGCCGTGTGTGGCGTACGCCGATCCGGCGGCGATCAGCGAGGCGGTGCAGCCCGCCTCCGAGATGCCGTCGTGCAGCAGCTGACCGGTCGGGGACTCCTTGTACGCGAGCAGCAGATCGCGGTCCACCGACTCGTACTGCTGACCCAGCGGGTTGTAGATCTTCGCACTCGGGAAGAACGCGTCCATACCGAAGGTCCGGTACTCATCGGGCGCGATCAGCACGAAACGCTTGCCGATCTCCTTGTCCCGCATGAGGTCCTTCAGGATGCGGACGAACGCCATGGTGGTGGCGATCGACTGCTGACCCGAGCCCTTCTTCGCGGTCGCGTACGCCTTCTCGTCGGGCAGCGCCAGCGGCTTCGACCGCACCACCCGGGTCGGGACGTAACCGCCCAGACCCTTGCGGCGGTCGTGCATGTACTGGATCTCCTCCGAGTCGCGGCCCGGGTGGTAGTACGGCGGGTTGCCGTCCTCCAGATGGGAGTCCGCGATCGGGATGTGCAGCCGGTCCCGGAAGCGCTTGAGGTCCTCCGCGGTGAGCTTCTTCATCTGGTGGGTCGCGTTGCGGCCCTCGAAGTTCGGCCCCAGCGTCCAGCCCTTGACCGTCTGCGCCAGGATCACCGTCGGCTGGCCCTTGTGGGCCTTGGCCGCCGCGTACGCCGCGTAGACCTTGCGGTGGTCGTGACCGCCGCGGCCCAGGTGCAGGATCTGCTGGTCGGACATGTCCTTGACCATGTCCCGCAGCCGGGCGTCGTCACCGAAGAAGTGATCACGGATGTACGCGCCCGTCTCGGTGGCGTACGTCTGGAACTGGCCGTCCGGCGTCGTGTTCAGCTTGTTGACCAGGATGCCCGTGCGGTCCTGCGCGAGCAGCGGGTCCCAGGAGCGGTCCCAGACGAGCTTGATGACGTTCCAGCCGGCCCCGCGGAACTGCGACTCCAGCTCCTGGATGATCTTTCCGTTGCCGCGCACCGGGCCGTCGAGCCGCTGCAGGTTGCAGTTGACGACGAAGGTCAGGTTGTCCAGGCCCTCACGGGCGGCGATGGAGAGCTGGCCGAGCGACTCCGGCTCGTCCATCTCGCCGTCCCCGAGATACGCCCAGACGTGCGAATCGGAGGTGTCCGCGATACCGCGCGCCTCCATGTACCGGTTCATCCGCGCCTGGTAGATCGCGCCCAGCGGGCCCAGGCCCATCGAGACGGTCGGGAACTCCCAGAAGTCTGGCATCAGCCGGGGGTGCGGGTAGCTGGACAGGCCGTTCGGCGCCTTCGACTTCTCCTGCCGGAAGGCGTCGAGCTGCGCCTCGCTCAGCCGGTCCAGCAGGAAGGCGCGGGCGTAGATCCCGGGGGAGGCGTGCCCCTGGAAGAAGATCTGGTCGCCGCCCTTGCCGTCGTCCTTGCCGCGGAAGAAGTGGTTGAAACCCACGTCGTACAGCGAGGCGGAGGAGGCGAACGTGGCGATGTGACCACCGACGCCGATCCCCGGACGCTGCGCCCGCGACACCATCACGGCCGCGTTCCAGCGGGTCGCGTTGAGGACCTTGCGCTCGACGTCCTCGTCGCCGGGGAAGAACGGCTCGTCCTTCGTGGCGATGGTGTTCACGTAGTCCGTGCTGCGCATCTCCGGCACCGCGACACGCTTCTCGCGTGCGCGCTCGATGAGCCGGAGCATGAGGTAGCGGGCCCGCTCGCGGCCCCGCTCGTCGACGGCGGCGTCGAGTGAGTCGAGCCATTCCTGGGTCTCTTCTGGATCGAAATCCGGGACCTGACTCGGAAGGCCGCCAATGATGATCGGGTTGCGATCGGATCCGGAAGCCACGCTGTTCCTTCGCTGTTCGGTGCTGCGCTACGGGGCCTGGTGGAGGGATTCACGCCCCCGGGATGTGTACACGTACGCCATCCCATCGTGTACCGCGAGGGCGCAAACGTCACCTCTACCAAAGGGTAACCAGGGGCCTTCCGGAACACCGTGTCACCGGACGGTCCAAGCCCCGGATGGGCCGGGCCGGAGCGGGTATCCGGGAGGCAGGAGGCGCGTTTTGGGCAGGTCGGGCAGGATGGGTCGGGCGAAACCGCAACCATACGCCCAAGGCGTGCAAGTGTTCCCAAACACTGCTCGACTCCGATTGCCGGACCGAAACGGCATAAGCTGTTCAAGGACGTAAAGGGTGTGGACGGTAGCGCGGGCTCCGGCAAGGGGCCGCCAACAGTGCGGCGACGTGGCACGAATCGTCACCGTTTAGGCGGTCTCGTGCGCTGGGTACTTGCGCGATCCGCCGCTCCCGTGTGGACTACGGCCAACGCCCCGCGTACGCGCGTGGCTGCAGCATTTTCCGAAACATGATCAGGAGGCAACCCGTGAGCGCGACCGCGGACCACGCGGAGGAGCGGACCAACCCGGCAGCACGCCTGGGGTTCGAGCCCGGACAGGTGGTCCAGGAGATCGGCTACGACGACGACGTCGAGCTGGAGCTCCGTGAGGGCATTGAGGCCACTATCGGCCAGGATCTCGTCGATGAGGACTACGACGACGTCGCAGACGTCGTCCTGCTCTGGTTCCGCGACGAGGACGGCGACCTTACGGACGCGCTGGTGGATGCCATTGGTCTGCTTGAGGAAGGCGGCACTGTCTGGCTGATGACGCCGAAGACCGGCCGTGACGGTTACGTCGAGCCGAGCGACATCAACGAGGCTGCCCAGACAGCCGGACTCGCCCAGACCAAGAGCATCAGCGCGGGCAAGGACTGGACGGGAAGCCGTCTGGCCACACCGAAGGTGGCGGCCAAGCCCAGGCGCTGAACCGCATATCGCCACTGAAGGCCCCCGACGGCAGCAAGCCGCCCGGGGGCCTTCGTATACCCGGTGGCCCCACTCCGGGGCGGCCACAGCGGCGCAGAGACCCCTGCAGAGACCCCCGCAGAGACCCCCGCAGGACCCCTCAGGGTGCCCTTCTGCGGGTGCCGCACGGCCACCGGGGGCATCTGCGTAGGGTGGGAGTCACCCGGACAGCCCAGCCCGGCGACGTAGCGAAGGGACGCGTTTCATGGCGATCGAGGTCGGCACCAAGGCCCCGGATTTCGAGCTGAAGGACAATCACGGCCGGACCGTGAAGCTCTCCGAATTTCGCGGCGCCAAGAACGTGGTGCTGCTGTTCTACCCGTTCGCCTTCACCGGCGTCTGCACGGGTGAGCTCTGCGCTCTCCGTGACGAGCTGCCCACCTTCGAGAACGACGACACGCAGCTGCTCGCCGTCTCCAACGACTCCATCCACACCCTGCGCGTCTTCGCCGAGCAGGAGGGCCTGGAGTACCCGCTGCTGTCGGACTTCTGGCCGCACGGTGAGACCTCGCGGGCGTACGGCGTCTTCGACGAGGAGAAGGGCTGCGCGGTGCGTGGCACCTTCATCATCGACAAGGAGGGCGTGGTGCGCTGGACGGTCGTCAACGGCCTGCCCGACGCGCGCGACCTGAACGACTACGTCAAGGCGCTCGGCACGCTCTGATCCGTGATCCGGGGGATCTCGGCGCGACCCCCGGCCAAAAGCCTGTTTTGGCCGGGAACCGGTCACTAGGATCCACTCGTTGATCCGATGCCAACGCAACGTGGAGGCGCCGGCACCGGCCGGCCCCCAATGAAACCAATGGGAGGACTCATGGGAGTCAGCCTCAGCAAGGGCGGCAACGTCTCGCTGACCAAGGCCGCGCCCAACCTGACCGCGGTCATCGTGGGTCTGGGCTGGGACGCTCGTACCACCACCGGTGGAGACTTCGACCTCGACGCCAGCGCCCTGCTGACGAACGCCGAGGGCAAGGTCGGCAACGACGGCAATTTCGTCTTCTTCAACAACCTCAAGAGCCCCGACGGTTCCGTCGAGCACACCGGTGACAACCTCACCGGTGAGGGCGAGGGCGACGACGAGGTCATCAAGGTCAACCTGGCCGGTGTCCCGGCCGATGTCGACAAGATCGTCTTCCCGGTCTCGATCTACGAGGCCGAGTCGCGCCAGCAGAGCTTCGGCCAGGTCCGCAACGCGTACATCCGCGTGGTCAACCAGGCCGACAACAGCGAGCTCGCCCGCTACGACCTGAGCGAGGACGCCTCGACGGAGACCGCCATGGTCTTCGGCGAGCTGTACCGCAACGGCGCGGAGTGGAAGTTCCGTGCCATCGGTCAGGGCTACGCCTCGGGCCTGCGCGGCATCGCGCAGGACTTCGGCGTCAACGTCTAGGACCGCGACCGGCGACTGGATCCGCCGGTCACCAGCACGTCCCCGTCCGGCGCCGCACCCTGTGCGGCGCCGGACGCGCTCAGCAGACGGTTCATCCACTCGGGGAGGACACACACCATGGGCGTCACACTCGCCAAGGGAGGCAATGTCTCCCTCTCCAAGGCCGCACCCGATCTCACCCAGGTACTGGTCGGGCTCGGCTGGGACGCACGATCCACCACCGGGGCCGACTTCGACCTCGACGCCAGCGCGCTGCTGTGCCAGTCGGGCCGGGTGCTCGGTGACGAGTGGTTCGTGTTCTACAACAACCTCACGAGCCCCGACGGCTCCGTGGAACACACCGGTGACAACCTCACGGGTGAGGGCGAGGGCGACGACGAGTCCGTCATCGTCAACCTCACACAGGTTCCGGCCCATTGTGACAAGATCGTCTTCCCGGTCTCGATCCATGAGGCCGATACCCGCGGCCAGACCTTCGGGCAGATCAGCAACGCGTTCATCCGGGTGGTGAACCAGGCCGACGGCCAGGAACTCGCGCGTTACGACCTGAGCGAGGACGCCTCGACGGAGACCGCGATGATCTTCGGTGAGCTCTACCGCTACGGCGGCGAGTGGAAGTTCCGTGCAGTGGGGCAGGGGTACGCGTCGGGGCTGCGGGGCATCGCTCTAGACTTCGGGGTCAACGTTTCGTAAAGCCGCGCTCGGCGCGGGGGAGCCCCGTACTCACCGGGGGAGACCCGTTACATAAATGATGGGGTAGCCAGTGCTTCTGAAAACCTTCGGCTGGTCGTTCGCGATTACCGCGATCGGCCTGGTCGCAGCGTGGTTCTACGGGGGGTGGGAGGCCTTCGGCGTCGTGGCGATCCTCACCGTCCTGGAGATCTCGCTGTCCTTCGACAACGCGGTGATCAACGCCGGAATCCTGAAGAAGATGAATGCCTTCTGGCAGAAGATCTTCCTCACGGTCGGTGTGCTCATCGCGGTCTTCGGTATGCGGCTGGTGTTCCCCGTCGTGATCGTGGCCATCACTGCCAAACTGGGTCCGATCGAGGCTGTTGATCTTTCCTTCAACGACCCGGACCGCTACAAGGAACTGGTCACGGACGCCCATCCGGCGATTGCCGCCTTCGGTGGGATGTTCCTTTTGATGATCTTCCTCGACTTCATTTTCGAGGACCGTGACATCCAGTGGCTGCGCTGGATCGAGCGCCCGCTCGCCAAGCTCGGCAAGGTCGACATGCTGTCGGTCTGCGTCGCCCTGATCGTCCTGCTGATCTCGGCCATGACGTTCGCGGGCAGCGCGCACCAGCACGGCGGCGGCCACGCGGACAAGGCGGAGACGGTTCTGCTCGCGGGTATCGCGGGTCTGATCACCTACCTCATCGTCGGCGGTCTCTCCGGCTTCTTCGAGAACAAGCTCGAAGAGGCGGAGGAACGCGAGCACGAGGAGGAGGAACAGGCCAAGCGGACCGGCAAGAACGTCTCCGCGGTCGTACTCTCCGGCAAGGCCGCGTTCTTCATGTTCCTCTACCTGGAAGTGCTCGACGCGTCCTTCTCGTTCGACGGCGTGATCGGCGCGTTCGCCATCACCAACGAGATCGTGCTGATGGCGCTGGGTCTCGGTATCGGTGCGATGTACGTCCGTTCGCTCACGGTCTACCTGGTCCGCCAGGGCACCCTGGACGACTACGTCTACCTGGAACACGGCGCGCACTACGCGATCGGTGCGCTGTCCATCATTCTGCTCGTCACGATCCAGTACGAGATCAACGAGCTCATCACCGGCCTCGTCGGCGTCATCCTGATCGCCTGGTCGTTCTGGTCGTCGGTCCGGCGCAACAAGGCTCTGGAGGCCGAAGGCGGCGGCGGAGACGGTGACGGGGACGGCGGTTCCACGTCCGAAGTGCCCGCCGGGGTGTGACCCGGTAGGGAATGAGGAACGCTCTCTGCGGGGCGGCTCGTACGGTGAAGGTCCTCGGGAAGATCCCGGACCCGGCCCGGAGCCGCCCCGCAGCGGTGCGTGCGTCGTGTGTTGCGCGTGCGGCGGGTGCGGGGCCGGGTATCCGGCGTGGCCGATATGTGTGGGGGTTGGGGATGGCGTTCTGGGACAACCTGTGGCCGGGGCGGGAAGCGCAGTTCGAGTCGGGCAACGCGGCCACCAACTCCATCGTGCTCTCGCGGCGGCATGCCACGGTCTCGCTGACCAAACAGGGCGCGCTGACCGGCAACCTCCGGGTCAACCTCTCCTGGCGGATGCGCACTTCGGACATCGAGGGCCGGTCGCGGCAGAGCGGCCGGCTGCTGAGGCCGCTGAAGCTCTTCAAGCCGGACGTGGTCCAGGCGCACACCCAGGGCGTGGTCAACGTCGACCTGGACCTGGGCTGCATGTACGAGCTGGCGGACGGCACCAAGGGCGTGGTGCAGCCGCTCGGCAACCTGATCGGTGACCTGAACGCGCCGCCCTACATCAGGCTCAGCGGTGACGACCGCTTCGGCGCACCGTCCGGCGAGACGGTCTACGTCAACCTCGACCAGCGCGACCAGATCAAGCGGCTGCTGTTCTTCGTCTACATCTACGACCAGACACCGGCCTTCGACCGTACGCACGCCAAGGTGACGCTCTACCCGGGCAACGGGCCGCGCATCGAGATCGAGCTGGACGAGCGTGCCCCGCAGGCACGCTCGTGCGCCGTGTTCACGGTGGAGAACGTCAAGGACGAACTGATCGTGCGGCGCGAGGTGAAGTTCGTGTACGGCTTCCAGTCGGAGCTGGACCGGCTGTACGGCTACGGAATGCAGTGGGGCCGCGGCTACAAGTCCCGGACGTAGCCCGCCCATGGCGGGGGTTCAGGGGCGTATGAACTGCGGTCCCTGGGGCGGCAGGACGAAATTCGGGTCCGGGGCGTGTGCTGCCGCCGCCGCGGGCTGCGGGTAGCCGTACGCGGGCTGCGCGGAGGCCGGCTGGGGGTAGCCGTACGCGGGCTGCGGCGCCGCGGGTACGGGCGGGGCCGCGGCGGGCTGCGGGTAGCCGTACGCGGGCTGCTGGTGCTGCACGGTGAGCTGCGCGTCGGGGTCGGGCGCCGGTGCGGGCGGGAACGCCGGTACGGGTGGGACGGGCGGCGCGGGAGTTACGGGCAGTGGTGCGGGAGCCGGACTCGGAGCCGGAGCTGGAGCCGGAGTCGGTTCGGGGTCGGCCGAGGGCGCCGTCTCGTCGACCGAGATGCCGAACGCGGTCGCGAGACCGACGAGGCCGGTCGGGTAGCCCTGCCCCACCGCCCGGAACTTCCAGCCATCTCCGCGCCGGTACAGCTCGCCGCAGATGATCGCGGTCTCCGCGCCGGTCTCCGGCCGGATCTCGAACACCGCGAGCGGCTCACCGCCGGCCGCCGCCGCGTCGAAGAGCATGATGGAGAGATCGCGCACCTGTTCGAAGGAGGCGCCGTCCGAGGACGCGGCGATGACGACCTGGTCGACCGACGGGTCGAGTGCGGTGAGATCGGCCTCGATGGTGTCCGTCAGCCCGGTGGCGAGGCTCCGCTTCGGCAGTCGTCGTACCAGGCCGGAGGGGTGGCGGGGCTGGTTGTAGAAGACGAAGTCCTCGTCCGAGCGCACGCGGCCGTCGGAGCCGAGCAGCAGGGCCGAGGCGTCCACGTCGGGGACCCCGTGGCCCGGGGTCCAGCGCAGCACCGCCCGTACGGCCATGGCGTCGAGTGGGACGTTCGAGCCTTTCACCATCGCGTGCGTCATGGCGGTCATCCTGCCTGCTGGCGGCCCCTGTGGACAACGTGGGGGTCGCGAGTCGCGCCCCGGCGGAGTGCCGGAAGCGCCGCGTCCGCACCCTGCCGGACCATCGTCAAATGGACGAGTTACCCGGAATTCATGTGGCCAGGGAACTGCCGGCACCCGTCCGTACGTACTATTACCGGCCACACGTTGTCCGATCGGGCAGGTAGCACGGGGGGAATCAGATGCATCATTTCGGGCATATCGCACCGACTGTCAGGGACGGCCTGTTCTTCCAGGAGCCGTGCTCCTTCGATGCCGACGCATCGCCCCGGATCCTCGCGGCCGCGCTGGGCGCCACCCTCTACAGCCCCGCCACCCGGCCCACCCTCGCCGGTGACGTGATCAAGCAGGCCGCCCGGGGTGTCGTCTCCATGGTGCTGTGCCTGGAGGATTCGATCGACGACTCCGAGGTGGCCGGAGCCGAGGAGAACCTGGTCGGCCAGTTCGCGGAACTCGACGCGCGCGGCGGTGAACTGCCGCTCCTCTTCATCCGGGTCCGTGAACCGCACCAGATCACGGACCTGGTGCGCAGGCTCGGCGATTCCGCCCGGCTGTTGTCCGGATTTGTACTTCCGAAGTTCACGCAGGAGCGTGGCGTGCCCTTCATGGAGGCGCTCGCCAAGGCCGAGAGCGCCGGCGGCCGACGGCTCTTCGCCATGCCCGTACTCGAATCGCCCGAGCTGCTCCATCTGGAGACCCGGCGGGAAGTCCTCCAGGAGATCGCCGCCACCGTCGGCTCGTACCGGGACCGGGTGCTCGCGCTGCGGCTCGGCGTCACCGACTTCTGCTCGGCGTACGGACTGCGCAGGGCGCCCGATATGACCGCGTACGACGTCCGGATCGTCGGTGACGTCATCGCGGACGTGGTCAACGTGCTGGGCCGGGCGGACGGCACCGGCTTCACGATCACCGGACCGGTCTGGGAGTACTTCCGGCTCCAGGAGCGCATGTTCAAGCCGCAGCTGCGCCGTAGCCCCTTCCTGGAGGGCCGGGCGGAAGAGCTGCGCACCGCGCTGATCGAGCACGACCTGGACGGCCTGCTGCGGGAGATCGAGCTGGACCGGGCCAACGGCCTGCTCGGCAAGACCTGCATCCACCCCTCGCACGTCGCGCCCGTGCACGCACTGTCGGTGGTCAGCCACGAAGAGTTCAGCGACGCCCAGGACATCCTGCGGCCGGAGAGCGGAGGCGGCGGAGTGCTGCGGTCCGCGTACACGAACAAGATGAACGAAGTGAAGCCGCACCGGGCCTGGGCCGAGCGCACCCTGCAGCGGGCCGAGGTCTTCGGGGTGGCCAGGGAAGACGTCGGTTTCGTGGAACTGCTGGCCGCGAGCCTCGCGGAATGAGCCTGTTCGGGTGAGGCTGGTCCGGTGACGGTGTTTTCACGACGGTCCCGGATGCGGATGGGTGTGGCTTCCAGTGCGATCCGATGAGCGGGCGCACGGCTGAGGAAAGAGACGACGAACGTGGTGTGGTCGGGTAGCTGGGTCGCGGAGCGGCTGGGCGTCGAGCTGGTGGGCGACCCCGAACTGCGGGAGCTGCTGGGCCTCGCCCTGCGGCGCAACCCCAAGCGGGCGCATCTGCTCGTGTCCCATGTGCTCGGCAAGCATGTGCCGCAGTACCCCTCGGTGGTCTACGGCGCCGGATTCCAGCTCGGCCGCCGGGTGCGGGAAATGCTCGGGGAGGCCGGGGCGCGGCACGCGGTCGTGCTCGGCTACGCGGAGACGGCCACCGGCCTCGGCCACGCGGTCGCCGACGGGCTCGGCGCCGCACCGTATCTCCACTCGACGCGTCGCCCCGTGGCGGGCGTGGCGCGGGCGGGCGGATTCGAGGAGTCGCACTCGCACGCCACCTCGCACCTGCTGCTGCCGGAGGACCCGGACCTGCTGACGGGTGACGTGGCGGCTGCGCATCCGGCCGACTCGGCTGGTGCGGCTGGCGCGGCCGACCCGGCTGGCGCGGCCGCCCTGGCTGGCGCGGCCGCCCTGGCTGGTGCGGATTCCGCCGACGCGGTGCTCGTGCTGGTCGACGACGAGTTCTCCACCGGCAACACCGTCCTCAACACCATCCGCGCCCTGCACGAGCGCTACCCCCGCAACCGCTACGTGATTGTGGCCCTGGCCGACATGCGCTCACCGGCCGACCGCGGCCGGCTGGCCGAGTTCGCGACGGAGATCGGCGCCCGCGTCGACCTGGTGGCGAGGAACGCGGGCACGGTCCGCCTCCCGGACGGCGTCCTGGAGACGGGCCAGGCGCTGGTCGCGGCGGAGGAGGCGGCGCAGGAGACTGCGCGGGACCTGGCGCGGTGCGCCGGAGCGGCGGCACCGCGGCCCGCGTCCGATGCTCCCCGCCCCTGTACCCGGGTGGACCTGCGCTGGCCCGCCGGTGTGCCCGACGGCGGCAGGCACGGCTTCACCCCCGAGCACCGCGCCCGGCTGGAAGCGGCCCTCCCCGCCATGGCGGACCGCATCGCCGCCGCACTGGACGACACGGCGCGCCGCGTACTGATCCTCGGCTTCGAGGAGCTGATGTACGCGCCGCTGCGCCTGGGCACCGCGCTGGAGGACCGCCTCGACGCCGAGGTCCGCTACTCCACCACGACCCGCTCCCCGGTCCTGGCGGTGGACGACCCGGGCTACGCGATACGCACCCGGCTGGTCTTCCCGGCCCACGACGACCCGGCCGACGGCCCCGGTGCCCGGTACGCGTACAACGTCGCGGGCGCCGGTTTCGACGCGATCGTGGCCGTCGTCGACTCCACCGCCGACACGTCCGAACTGCACGCCCCCGACGGACTGCTGGCGCGGCTCGCCCCGCACACGGCCCAGGTCCTCCTCGCGGTGGTGCCCTCGTACATACCGGCCGACGCGATACCCGGGGTGTCCGGCCCGCCCGCCGCCTCCGCCTCCTCCAAGGCCCCCGTCCCGTCGTCGGCCCCCGACCGCTCCGTCCCCGACCGCCAGGAAGAACCCCGCATGCTGCCCGAGCCCCTCCGCGGCCCCGCCTTCTCCTCCTACGCGCCCGACGAGGTCGGCTGGCTGCTCCAGGATTTCTCGGACACCGAGCTGGAGGCGCCCACGGAGGAGCGCGAGGAGGCGATACAGAGCGGCGGCGCGCACTACGCCGAGTCGCTGCCCGTCGAGTACCAGCCGTCCGACCAGTACCAGGACCTGTTCAAGGCGGCTCTGGACCTGTCGGCCGCCCGGATCGCCCGTGCCGTCGGCACCGTCACCGAGACGGTCCTGGCCGAGCGCGGCCCCCGCCCCGTACTGGTCTCGCTGGCCAGGGCCGGCACGCCCGTCGGCGTACTGATGCGCCGCTGGGCCCGCCACCGCCACGGCATCGACCTGCCGCACTACGCCGTCTCCATCGTGCGCGGCCGGGGCATCGACGCCAACGCCCTGCGCTGGCTGGCCGCCCACCACAACCCGGCCGATGTCGTCTTCGTCGACGGGTGGACGGGCAAGGGCGCCATCACCCGCGAACTGGCCTCGGCCATCGCGGAGTTCGAGAACGCCGACGGAACCGAGGGCTTCAACCCGGAGATCGCGGTCCTGGCCGACCCCGGCGGCTGCGTCCGCACGTACGGCACCCGCGAGGACTTCCTGATCCCCTCGGCCTGCCTCAACTCCACGGTGTCCGGGCTGATTTCCCGTACCGTCCTGCGCTCGGACCTGGTCGGACCGGACGACTTCCACGGCGCGAAGTTCTACCGCGAGCTCGCCGGATCGGATGTCTCCGGCCACTTCCTCGACACCGTCGCGGACCGGTTCGATGAGGTCGCGGACGCGGTCGACGCCGACGCCAAGGAGCTGCTCACCGCGGACCGGGCGCCCACCTGGGAGGGCTGGGCCGCCGTGGAGCGCATCAGCGAGGAGTACGGCATCCACGACGTGAACCTGGTCAAGCCGGGTGTCGGGGAGACGACCCGGGTCCTGCTGCGCCGGGTCCCCTGGAAGATCCTAGCCAAGCGCGGCGCCGGTGCGGACCTGGAGCACATCAGGCTGCTGGCCGAGCAGCGCGGCGTCCCGGTCGAGGAGGTCGACGGGCTTCCGTACACCTGCGTCGGGCTGATCCACCCCAAGTACACGCGCGGGGCGACCGGTGCGGACGGCAAGGCGGTGGAGTCCAAGTGACCGTCCACGCGCCCTCCCCGGTCACGCTGGTCGCCAGCGACCTCGACCGCACCCTCATCTACTCGGCGGCCGCACTCCAGCTCCCGATGCCGGACGCGGAGGCCCCCAGACTGCTCTGCGTCGAGGTGTACGACCACAGGCCGCTCTCGTACGTCACGGAGACGGCGGCGGAACTCCTCGTCGAACTGGCCGCCTCCACGGTCTTCGTACCGACCACCACCCGTACCCGCGAGCAGTACCACCGCATCCATCTCCCGGGGCCCGCACCCCGGTTCGCGATCTGCGCCAACGGCGGACACATCCTGGTGGACGGCGAGTCCGACCCGGACTGGCAGCGGACGGTTGCCCGTCGGCTGGCCGACGAGTGCGCCCCGCTCGCCGAGATCCGCGCCCACCTCATATCCTCGGCCGATCCCGCCTGGCTGCTCAAGGAGCGGGTCGCGGAGGACCTCTTCGCCTACCTCGTGGTCGACCGGGCCCAACTGCCCCCGGACTGGAGGCAGGAGCTGGCCGAGTGGGCGGAGCCGCGCGGCTGGTCCGTCTCGCTCCAGGGCCGCAAGATCTACGTCGTGCCGAGGCCGCTCACCAAGAGCGCGGCGATGCGCGAGGTGGCCCGCCGCACGGGCGCCACGCTCACGCTCGCCGCCGGTGACTCCCTCCTGGACGCCGACCTGCTGCTCGCCGCCGACCAGGGCTGGCGCCCCGGCCACGGAGAACTGGCCGATGCGAACTGGAGCGCCCCGCACGTGGCGGCGACCGCGGAGCGGGGTGTGGCCGCGGGCGAGGAGATCCTGCGACGCTTCCTCCTGCGGACGTCGAGCCCGGTCGGGGCTGCCTGACCCGAGCCCGGTCGGGGCTGCTTGACCCGAGCTCGGCCGGGGCCGCTTGCCCCCGGAGGCCCGTACCGGCCGGCGCGCCGCCGAATCCGTGCGGAACCGGCGGTGTCCGGCGCTGCCCGGCGGCTACAGTCGCCGCGTTCCCGCCCGTCGGGGGAGCACGCGGCAGACCAAGGAGTTGTGATGACCAAGGGCAACGAAACCAAGATCACGGACGAGCTGTACGCGTACATGCTGGCGCACAACCCGCCGCTGGACGCGGTGCAGCGCGAGCTCGTCGAGACCACGTACGCCCGTCTCCCCGACCACGCGGGCATGCAGTCGGCCGAGGAGCAGGGCCCGCTGCTGGCCTTCCTCGTCCGGCTGACCGGAGCCCGTCACATCGTGGAGGTCGGCACCTTCACCGGCTTCTCCGCCCTGTCGATGGCCCAGGCCATGCCCGCCGACGGACTGCTGATCGCCTGCGACGTCTCGGAGGAGTGGACGGCGTACGGCCGTGAGGCATGGGCGAAGGCGGGCGTGGCCGACAGGATCGACCTGCGGATCGCCCCCGCCCTGGACACCCTGCGGGCGATGCCCACCGAACCGCACATCGACTTCGCCTACCTCGACGCGGACAAGGGCAGCTACATCCCGTACTAGGAGGAGCTGGTGCCCCGGATGCGCGAGGGGGGCGTCATCGCCACGGACAACGTGCTCTTCCACGGCCGCGTGACAGACCCGGACGCGACCGGCGGAGCGGCGGCCATCAAGGAGTTCAACGACCACGTGTCCGCCGACGCGCGGATGGACAGCGTGCTGCTCACGGTGGCGGACGGCCTGACCCTGTCGCGCAAGCGGTAGCCGTGCCGTAGCCGTAGCCGTGGTCGCTGTTTGCCGTTGTTTGCTCCTGCGGCCGGGTCAGCCGCAGCAGCCCCCGCCGCAGCAACCGCCGCCACCGCCGTCGCCCGAGGGCGCGGGCGCGGGCGCGGAACCGGCCGACCCGCCGACGGCGACGGCGACGGTGGAGAGGAGCTTCACGGTGTCCTCGTGCCCGGCGGGGCAGGGAGCGGGGGCCGAGGACTGGGCCATCGGACGACGGAGTTCGAACGTGTGTCCGCAGGAGCGGCAGCGGTACTCGTAACGAGGCATGCGCTCAGGCTATCCGCAGGGACCGTATTCCGGGCAGAGGCAGAGGCAGAGGCAGAGGCAGAGGCAGAGGCAGAGGCAGAGGCAGAGGCAGCCCCTCCTCGCGGGCTCTAGTCCCGTCGCGCCGAGGAGGGTGGGGCGACAACCGGCATCTCCTCGACCTGCCTGCGCCGCGCGAGGCGCTCCTCCTTCGCGACTTCCTCGGGGTGCCGGGCCCGCCAGTACGGGTTGTCGTGGGAGAGGCCGCCGCTGACCCGCCCGTACATGCCGAACATCATCAGCAGCAGCCCGACGAAAAAGCTGAACAGCACGTTCTGGATCCGGAAGGCGAGGAAGTTCATCCCGGTGTCGAGCAGTGCGAGATTCACGAAGCCGCTGAGGATGAACACGATGCCGATGACCATGTTGAGGGTCGAGGCGAAGTTGCCGCGGATCACCATCCCGATGAACAGCAGCAGCCCGACACAGATCGACAGCACGCTGAGCGCGCCGTTGGTGCTCAGGCCGGCGACGGTGTCACCACCGGTGTCGAAGAAGCCGATCTTGTCGATCAGCCCCAGGATGCCGAAGGCGAGCAGCACCAGACCCATAAGCCCCGCCCCCACCCGGTAGACGCGGCTGAGGCTGTGGTCGACCGGGAGGTGCTCATCGAGTCGAGTGGCCCTGCGGTGAGCGGAGGGCTGCCGGGCAGGACGCAGTACATGGGGCGTGTGGGTCGCCATGGAGAAGCCTCCTTCGGCCACTACCAGGATCGCCCGGCGAGGGGTACGCCGCACCCCGGCACTCGTCCACCAGCACACGGGCACACGGGGCACACGGGGCACACGGGGCACACGGACGGGCATACCGGACGGCCGGGAGGGCTCAGGTACCGGCCCCGCGCTCCTCGCGGATCTCGGAGACGACGTGCGCGGCGGTCCGGCGCACGCCCTCCGTGACGGTCAGGAAGTGCCAGTAGTCGGGATGACGTCCCTCAAGACCGCTGACGGCCTGATCGAGCCGGGCCACGGCGTCGTCCAGCGGACGGGCGTGGCGCGGCTCGGGGGTGTTGCGCCCGGCCATGGCCAGCCGCTGGGCGTCCCGGATCGCGAACCGGGTGCGCTGGATCTCCTGCTGCGGGTCCTTGGCCACCTCGTTCAGCCGGTGCAGCCGGTCACCGGCCGCGGACACCGCCTCGTCGGTGGCGTTGAGCAGGGCCCGTACCGTACTCAGCCGCGAGGTCGCATCGGCCCAGCGCTGCTCGCTACGCGCCTTGGCGGCCTCCTTGAGCTTCTCCTCGGCCTGGCGGACGTTGACCGCGGCCTGCTCCGGAACGGGCTGGAGGTCCTGCCAGCAGGCGGCGGAGAACCGTCGCCGCAACTCGCTGAGCACGGGCTCGACGGAAGAGGCCCGGGTCGTCAGGGCCTCGGCACGCGTACGCAGCGTCACCAGCCGGCGATCGATCTCGGCGGCCCGCTCGGGCAGCTGAGCCGCCTCGGCCCGCACCGCCTCGGCATCGCGCAGGACCTGATCGGCCCGCTGGAGGGTATCGGCCACACCGTGCCGGCCGGCGCCCTGGTTGAGCTTGGTCAGCTCGGGGGCGAGGGCGGCGAGCCGTGCGGCCAGCTCATCCGCTCGCAGTCCGGACTCCCGCACCGCGTCGAGAGCATTGCTCGCGGACAGGAGCGCCTGCCGGGCCCGCTCCACGGCCGGCGCGAGCCGCGCGAGCTGGGTCTCGGCGCTGCCGAGCAGCGGCCCGAGACCGGCCGCGTACCGGTCCAGCTCGCTCTTGACCCGGACGAGGTCGTTCTTGGCGGAGGACAGCTGGGCCTTGGCCCGCGCGGCGACCGACGGTTCAAGATCGTCCCGGTCGAGATCGTGTGCGTCGACGGCGGTGATGTAGGCGCTGCTGACCGCGTCGATGCTCCGCCCGAGCGCGGCGAAGTCGTCCACGGCCTTGCGCGCGGCCGGGGAGCTGTCCACCGCGGTGATCGTCTCGATCGAGATCTGCAGATCGCGCTGGGCGGTGTCCAGCTCGACGAAGGCCTCGGCGGCGGCGTCCTTCGCGGCCTGCGCCTCGGCCCGCTGCCCCTCCCCGCGGCCGCCGAACCAGCGCCGCGTGCCACCACCGGCGAAGGCGCCCGACAGGGCGCCCGCGAGCAGGGGTGCCGGCAGCAGCATCAACACGAGGACATCGCGGACCCCACCGGCCCGACGGACATCTCTGACGGCGGAACTCGCACCCGCTCTCGCCTGCGGCTTCGCGTGTGTCGCCGTCACATCCCTCTCCCGTGCCGATTCGCCCTGCCCGGTACATTCTCCCACCAGGTAAGGACGAACACACGGGCCGGTTAGTTCGCGGTTCGCACCGTGACTTCGCCGTTGTTGCTCCGGGCCCTCACCACGTGGGAGCTGCTGTCGCTGCGCGGCACGTCCACCGACACGCTTCCGTTGGACGCTTCGGCGTTCACCGCGTACGAGGTGCCGCCGCCCGGCAGCTCGATGACGACCTCGCCATTGTCACTGCTGGTGTCCACCAGCGACGGCACGGTCACGAACCCGAGCCGTACCGCGCCATTGGGCGAGTCGGCCCTCACGGTCGGGCCGGAAATCCCCTCGGCGACGATGTCGCCGTTGTTGCTGTTCAGCTTCAGCGGCCCGCCGGCATCGCGCACGGCCACCTCGCCGTTGTCGGACCGCAGGTCGAGGGCGGTGTCGAAGCCCGACGCCGTCACCTTCCCATTGTCCCCGCGCACGGTGACCGCCACCCCGCGCGGCACCTTCACCTGCTGCTTCGCCGCGCAGTTGCTGATCAGGGCCTTGCACTTCACCTTCAGCGACAACGTGCCGCCGCGCATCTCCCAGCGCGGATCGGGCCCGCTCCCCAGCACCACCCACCCGTCGACCTGCCGGGTCACCTCGACCTTCTTCACGTCCGCCGGTACGAGCTCCAGCGTCGTGTTGGCCGTGTCGATGGTCAGCGTCTTCCCGCTGAACGCGAACGACTTGTGCTCGACCGGCGCGTCGTCGGTGTCCGCGCTGCCGCAGCCGGCGAGCACAAGGACGGCGACCACCGCTCCACCGGACGCGATGAGTGTGCGGGTGCGGGTGTGGTGTGCCACGGTGTTCTTCCCCCAGGTCGTGCGCCGGCCGATTCGCCTTACCGCGTTCCGCCTCACGGTATGTGTGCACCGGCAGCCCGGGGAATCAGGACGGCCACCGTATGCGGGGTGGGGCTATCCCCCCTCTCGCCTCTTGCCTCCTTGGCGGTCCGCACGACTGCCACGGTCGCCGGACTCCTGCCGCCGGCAACCGTTTGTGACCAGGGGCCGTAGTCCATGTACGCTGTTCCCTCATCCACGGGTGCGTAGCTCAGGGGTAGAGCGCTGCTCTTACAAAGCAGATGTCGGCGGTTCGAAACCGTCCGCGCCCACCAGGGATAAGTGGCAGGTGAGAGCCTGCATTTGACCCCCAGCCGATCGCGGCTGGGGGTCTTCTCGTGATCGAAGTCCACTACGAGGCCACATTCTCCGTGCTCACCAGGCCGCGGGCAGTCGGAGACCGCATCCGAGCCGCGGGCCTCACCGTGAAGCTCACTCAGCAGCGGGTTGCCGAGCGGATCGACATCGACCGGGCCGCGTGCAACGGAGTCGACCAGGGGCACAATGCCTTCTTGAGAGACTCCCTCATCCGCATGGCCGACGCACTCGGTGTGCCGCTTGCCGAACTCGTTCGGGAGTAGGGGAGCCCCGGCCGAACTCGGCAGTGACCGGGGCTCCCGTTGCCATCCGCGCGCCGGCGCGTGGATGGGGTCCGCCTGGTGGTTGCAGTGGATGACAACCGCCTGCGGAAGATCAGTGGGTGGGGCGGGCGGGGCGCTCCGGGTGCGCCCGGGACCTGGGGCACAGCACCCTGTGCACGTAGATTGTGGTCCCGGGACCTGTGGCGGTGTGGATGGCGATGGCCTCGGACCGGTCCGGACTCATCAACTGGTCGCAGCGATCGCAGATCACCGAGCCTCCTTCGGTGTGGCGACGAGGCGGCAGCGGGCCAGCTCTTCGTACTCGGTGTGGCCAGTCCGTCCGGCGTGGGTCAGCGCCCAGTGGTCGGGGTCGATGTGTGAGGTGCTCGGCTCGGCCTCCTCGGCGCAGTCGGGGTGGAGGCAGCGGATCACGATGGTGGTTTTCGGCGCCTCACCGCGGGGGGCGCCGATCGTCCACTCCACGAACCGCATCACCGACCGGGGGCTCACCCCGTCACCTTCGCGGCTCGGGATGCGCACGCCTTCGTGTCCGCGCAGGCGCGGGGGAACCAGCTGTATGCGGCCCCACCCTGCGGCCGGGCGCGCTGCTCGCCCAGGCCGACGTCCAGGCCGGCCGCGAGAGGGTGCCCGGACCAGACGCAGCGCCGGCCTCGCTGCTGTTGCTCGGTCAGCGCGTTGGGTGGTGGTAGTGCCCTCACGGTCATGGCGATCCCCGGCCTACGTCGATTGAGGGGCATCCAGCAGTTCGCTGTACGCGCCCGCGGTCACACCCCGATGATGTGTGTGCACGGTGAGCAGCGAATAGGCCGCTACGTGGCCACGCGTGGCCACGTAGCGGCCATGGCCGGAAGCGCAGACGATGACACCCCGGACTGGGTACATGAGCCGCAACGACGCACTGAGAGCTGCACGGCTCAGAGCCGGATGGCGGACCATCGAGGCCGCTGCGGCAGCCCTCACCGATCACGGACAACAGCTCCTTGACGAAAGCCAGTTCAGCGTGTCAGCCCGGACATGGCGTCGCTGGGAGGGCGACCGTCCGGGATGGCCGGCCGAGGAGACCGCGATCGTTCTGCACGACGCGCTCGGCCGGTGGCCCGAGGAACTCGGGTTCACCACACCGCCGGGCTGGATCCGGCCCGAGCACCGCGAAGAGGCACAGGTGCACCGCCAGGCGTTCGTCTCCGTCACCGCTGCCGCGCTCGTCGCGGGGCCCGTCGCACCGCAGCATGTCGACCCTGCCCTGATCGACTACTTCCAGCAGCAGTTGGAAGGGCACTACCGGGCGGACATGTGCCTCGGACCGCACGACCTGATCGGCACCGTGTCCGCGCAGTACCAGCTGATCGACAAGCTGGTCCGGTCAGCGAATGGGGAGACGCGCCGCGGTCTTCTCCGGGTCGGTGCGGCCTACGCCGCGCTCGTCGGCTGGCTGTACCAGGACGCCGGCGACATGGACGCCGCCGTCTTCTGGCGGGGGGTGACGCAGGAGATCGCCATGCGGTCCCGGGATCCGCACCTCATCGCGTACTCCCTGGTGAATCAGGCGCAGGTTCGGACCGACCTTGGCGACGGGCGTGCGGTCGCCGACCTCTGTGAGGCCGCGCTCGATGACGCCGACCACCTTGTGCCCAAGGTGCGGATCATGGCCATGCAACAACAGGCGCACGGCGTCAGCCTCACCGGGGAACGGATCCTCGTCGACCGGCTCATCGACCAGGCCGGCCAGTTGCTCCCACGCGTGGACGATGACCTGCCGTGGGGCAACGCCTGCCGCAGGACGCCCGGCTACCTCGAAGTTCAGCGCGCCACCTGCTACGGGCGCCTCGGCCTCGGCGCAGAAGCCGGGGCCCTGTGGACGCAGGTGCTGGCCATCGTGCCCGAGACGGCGCGTCGGGACCGCGGGGTGTACATGGCCCGGCAGGCGACAGCGGCCGCGGCCGCGCGGGAGCCGGACCGGGCGGTGGAGATCGCGCGAGTGGTGGCGACGATCGCGGTCGAGACGCGCTCGGCGAGGATGCGGCGGGAACTCGTCACCCTGGAGCGCGCGATGCGCCCGTGGCAGGATGCCCCGGTCGGCCGGGACTTGGCCGAGATTCTGGAGCCTGTGACCGTGGGGAGCTGAGCGTGGCCAAGGGATCGGTGCCGCTGACGGACAGTGCGATTGAGGGGAGGCTGCTGGAGTTGCGCGGGTGGTCGCGGGTGGGCGACGAGATCACCCGATCGTTCCGCATCCGGTATCACGGAGGTGTCGCGATGATCGTGCACGTTGCTGATGTTGAGCGGCTCGTTGGTCACCACGCAGACATCGACCTGCGGTGGGGTCGCGTGCGGTTCGGGATCACCACCCACGATGCCGGCCACAAGCTGACCGACGCGGACTTCGACCTGGCCGCGCGCATCGACCGGATTGCCGCAGCCCACGGGGCAGAGCCAGTGACCGAGTAGCGCCCCCCCCGGGAGCATCTCCGGCACATTGTCAGTTGGTGGTCGTACCGTCCGGCCCGAAGTCCTGCCAAACGCACCGTCGGGCTCTGTCGGCCGGACCAACGCCGACGAGCAGAAGACGGTTGCCACCGTGTGCCTGATCCTGACCCGCCCGCTACCTCGCTGAGCGCGCCAGTGGCCGCGTCATCGACCCGCCCGGCTGGGGAGCTCTTCGCCCGACGCCTTGGTGAGCGGCACACCACGCAGGCTGAGCAGCGCCAGCCCGGCGCATCCGCAGACGAGTGCGATGTCGGCCACGTTGCCCACGAAAGCGCCGTAGTCGATGAAGTCCACGATGTGCCCGCGGCCGAATCCGGGCCGACGGAAGAGCCCGTCACCGAGGTAAGACACCGCGCCGCCGAGCAGTGCGCCCAGCGCGAGGGCCCACCCGTGGCAGGCCGGCCAGGCGGGCGGCGTAGAGGATGGCGACCACCACGTTCGCCGCCAGGGCGAACACCCATGTGGCGCCGGAGCCGATGGAGAAAGCGGCGCCGACGTTGTACAGAAGCCGGAAATGGATCAGGCTGGGGATCACGGTGACGCTCATGCCGCCGGACAGCGCGGAGGCCGCTCAGAACTTGGTGAGTTGGTCCACGAGCAGGACCGCCGCCAGCATGAGCGTTACGCGGTACAACCATGCCGAACTTCGGCCCAACCGCATCATTCATGAACTCCGCCTCGTGTGGTCATCGTCCGCGTTCGAGGTGGTCAGTCGTCCAGCTCGCTGGTCTGCGGGGTGCGAGCCGTCGCGACGATCCGTTCCAGGGCCGCGGCGTGGCGCCGGAACTCCTTCCGGCCGTCAGGTGTGAGCCGTACCAGGGTGCGGCGCCCGCCGACGCGCTTGTCCTTGCGGACCTCGACGTAGCCTCTGGCCGCGAGTGAGGAAAGGTGCTTGGAGAGCGCGGAGTCGCTGGTGGGGATCGCGTCCCGCAGGAACCCGAACTCCGCCCAGCTCGTCGGCGCCAGCAGCGCGACGATCGTGAGGCGCGCGGGGACGTGCAGGAACTCGTTGAAGCCATCGTCCATCAGCGATGCTCGCCCCCGCCGCGTCCAAGCTGTGCGCGTGCCACGACCACGGCCCCCCACTTGTGTGCGATCAGTACACCCGCCACGCACAGAGGCACGGCCGCCACCACGTGCGGGGCCCTTACGCCCACAGCGCTCGCGACGTCCGACAGCACGCGGAACAGTCCCACCAGCCCTAGGTGTACTGCTCTGTGAGGTTGGGACGCGGCTGGCGGGTGGTTGGCCCTTGAGCGCGGTGTGTCCGCGGTGGTGAGTGTAGGTGTGCAGCCATTGCGGGTAGGCGTCCCGTCGCTCGGCCTCGGTTCGGTAGAGCTTTGCGTATGCCCATTCCTCCAGCAGGGTCCGGTTGAACCGCTCGACCTTTCCGTTCGTCCGGGGCCGGTAGGGGCGGGTGCGTTGGTGTGAAATGCTTTGCTCTGTAGGGGAGTTGCGCCATAGGTGCTACTTGTAGCAGGCGCCGTTGTCGGTGAGGACCCGCTGGACGGTGATCCCGGCTGCGGTGAAGTAGGCGTGGGCACGCTGCCAGAATCCGACGGCGGTTTCCTTCTTCTCATCGGTGAGGATCTCGCTGTAGGCGAGTCGGGAGTGGTCGTCGACGGCGTTGTGCAGAAGGCTCATGCCGGCCTTCGCCCGGTTCTTGCGGCCTGCTTGGCGGCCGAGGGCCTTGTGGCCGCCGCCGTCGGGGATGTTGCCGAGCTTCTTGATGTCGACGTGGACCAGGTCGCCGGGGGCGGCGTGCCCGTAGCGCCGGATCACCCTGCCGGTCACTCGGTCCAGGTGGGCCAGTCGGGCCAGTTCGTAGCGAGTCAGGACGCGGTGCGCGGTCGCCGGGTTCAACCCGGGCAGGTAGGCGATGCGGGCCGGTCCCCAGCGGCGCGGAACCCGGACCTTGATGATCCGCCACTCGGTGCGGGTCGGTGTCCGGCGCGGGCCGCGGTGGGGCCGGGAGGAGCGGTCGGCCATCCCGGCCTCACCCAGTGCGCGGTAGCGGGCCGCCCACCGCTGAGCCGTCGTGGGCGAGACCTGGAAGCGCTCGGCGGCCCGCCGCAGGGGCCAGCCGTCCTCGACCACACAGCGTGCCAGACGCAGACGTCCGGTCTCGGTCAGGGGTGCATGACGGTGGGGCATGAGGGCCTTCTGGTCGTTCGTGGAGATGCCACAATCCACACCGAACCCGGAAGGCCCTCACTCGTTCGAGATCCCCAAGCCGTGGGACCCGTCACCAACCTCCATGGATAGAACACCTAGCCCGGCCGCTTCCCCGTGGAGGGCGTCCTTGCTGGTGAGGGGTATGCGGACGGGTGCGTTGCGCAGGTAGACCGCGATCATGCCCGCTGCCCATAGCAGGGAGGGGAAAAGCACCGCCCCGCCCCATGGGTTCGGCAGGTCGTAGGAGGCGAACGCCGCGAACACGAGCAGCGCCTCGGCGAGAAGGCAGAGCCAGGACATTCCGTATCGCACGTGCTCGGCGTGGGCCTGTCCGCCTCGGCGTCGAATGTCGTCCAGCGCGTCCCGCACATCGTGGAATGTCATGCGGCTTCCCGCCCTCACCCGGCACATGCATTTTCCTCACAGGAAAGTACCAGGTGCTTTCCTGTGAGGGAACAGCGAGGACGTCTCGGCCGAAGCGTCGACACGCTCCGTGCCGACGAACACGATCGCGACCGCTCAGGTCAACTGCCGGAACCAGCGCAGCACTTCCTCTGTCCCCTTCACGTTCGACCCCAAATGCCGCGACTCCGTGTAGTCGACCGCCCCCAGGTCCACCACCTTCGGCTCCACGCCCATGCTCCGCATCGACTCCGCGCAGTGCGCCGTGTTGGCGGTGGTCGCCTGTTCGTCGCCGCTCGCCATGTACAGCCGGACCGGCACCCGAGGCGTCCAGTCCCGGCACACGCTGTCCGTCTCCCGCAGGGCGTCCGCGAGGCCGCCCCGGGGGTGGGCCAACAGGTCCAGGCCGTACGAAGTGAGCAGTTCCTCCAGTGAGTCGGGTGTGCCCCGGTAGAGATCGGCTCCGGTGTGCTCGCCGTCGAAGAGCGCTTCGACCGTGGGGTCCTCGAAGACCTCGCGGGGGTCGTCGTACACCCGATGGACGCGGTTGAAGGCGACCAGTGTGTACGCCGCGTAGATCACGCTCGACTTCCGGTCCAGCTCCGCCGCGAGCAGCGCGGGGAGCTCTGCTCCTCCGAAGTCGTACGCGCCGCTGATGGGCGCGAGCGCGCCGAGCCTGAAGTACCGGTCGTCGCCGACCTGCAGGGCCCGGCCGAGCCCGAGGGCGGCGGATGCTCCCTGCGAGAAGCCGGTGACCAGGACCTTCCGGTCGAGGGGGTGGAAGGCGCGGGCCGCCCGGAGCAGGTCGAGGGAGGCGGTCGTCTCGGACGGGACGTGCATCCAGGGATGCGGACCCGGCCCCGTGCCCAGGCCGAGGTAGTCGGGCGCCACGGCGGCGAACCCGGCCGAGGCGTAGGCGACGGGTGGGCCGGTCAGGAAAGTGCCGCGTTGCACCGAGGGTGCGTCGCCGCGCTGGCTGCTGGTGCCGTGCGCGAAGGAAACGGCACGCAGGCGGTTTTCCCGCCCGCGTGGCAGGACTAGCAGACCGCTGGCCGTCGTGGGCTGTCCCTGCGGGTCGATCGTCCGGTAGGTAAGGCGGTACGCGTCCACCCCGTGCCGCGCCTGTGAGGCGTCGAACCCCGACCTCGTCAGCTCGGCGGTGACGGCTTCGCGGGTTTTCAGGGTGTAGAGCCGCTCGGTGTGGACCAGGGTGCCGCGGCCGTCTTGGTTCTGGGCGTGCGCGACGGGCAGGTGGGCCGGTGCAACGGTCGCACCCGTGGCTCCGGCCGCGGCGCCGATGAGCAGGACAGTGCAGGCCGCTGCGGTGGTGAGGCGTCGGCGGATGGGCATCAAAGGCTCCTCAAGGTGATTCGGAAGCAGATGCGTTGACTCTCCCCTCTGGAATCACCGCACGCACTGGTGCAGCCCCCCCGGATCGGGCGGGGGACAACCTCCGCTCTGCCTTCGGGGGCCGGGATGCGCGCGCCTGTGTGTTCGCGCAGGCGCGGGGGAACCACGCGGGGGAACCAGGAGTACGCGGCATCACCGGCCGGCCGGGACCTGGCCGGGATTCCGGTGCCTGTGACCGAGGGGAACAGAGCACCGGACGTCGGTGCTCCGCGTCAGGCCGTGCCGCGTCTCGTGCCGCGCAGGCGGTGCCAGGCGCGTACGACGGAGGCCAGTCCGGTGCGCTTGGCGCCGGGTGTGTCGGAGCTCCAGTTCCGGGCTGTTGCCGTGAACGTCTCCGGCGGGGGCGCTTCTCCGCCCGGTTGCCGCGTCTGCGTCTGCGCCGCCCGTGCGGAGTGGCGCAGGTCGTGCGGGGCGATCGTGTCGAGCTTCGCACGGGCGTGGCTGAGCAGGGTGGCGCAGGCGTCTGTGATCGCGGCTTCCCCCAGTGGGCGCGCGGGGATGTCCAGGTCCTCGGTCAGGCACTGTCGCAGGGCTGCCGTCAGGTCCCGCAGGCAGATGTCGCGGATCGTCAGGGACGGGTGGGCCGAGAGTCCGGCTTCGCCCACCGCGCGGTGGGCGAAGCCGCGCGGTATGTAGAGCACGTTGCCGGGTTTCGGTACGCCGCGCAGGAGTTGGGGGGAGTCCTCGTCGTCCGGGAGTTCGCCCAGCGACCAGTCCGCGGTCGTCGGCGCGCCGTGGACGTACCAGGTCTTGCGTCCGGCCACCTGAAGGGCGAACACGTCGGCGTCGTTGCGGTGGATCGCGAGGCCCTGGCCGTCGGCGGGGGTGACGAAGAAGAACGCCTCCACGCGCCGGTCCAGTTCGCCGGACAGCCGGGCCACCAGGTCCGCGGTGGGGCGGTGCCACTGGTCGACGTGGCGCAGGAGCAGCGTCGCCCCGGCGCGCAGGAGGCCGACGACCTTCGCGCGGTCGGCGAAGCCGTGGTGCGTCGCGCCGTTGACCACGCGTGACGTCGTGTACGCCTCGGTCGGGACGGTGACCTTGTTGGAGCGGACCATCTCCAGGTAGGGGGTCCGCAGCAGCCCGGAGTCGAAGGCGGCGTCCAACTCATCGAGGTCGAACGGCGAGGCGAGTGTCTCCGGCGTGAAGACCGCGGGCTTGTGCTGCCACTGGTGGCTGCTGAAACTCTCGACGTCACCGACCCAGTCGGCCAGCGTGGGCGATTCCATGGCGTTCCCGTGGGGTCAGGGCGGTCAGGGCGGTCAGGGTGCGGTGACGTCACGTCCCGGATTCCGCGTTGAACCGCACCGAGAGCAGGGAGCGCAGCGGGACGTTCGTCCCCTGCTTCGGGCCGCGGATGGCGAGCCGGTTGTCGAGAGCGACGGTCAGCAGACGTTCGGCCAGGGGGACGACCAGGTGCTTGGCCCAGCAGCGGGCGCCGTCGAACCCGAACGGCATGTACGCGGGCGTCTTCTCGGGATCCGGCACCCCGGCCCACCGCTCGGGCCGGAACCTCATCGGCTCCGGCCAGTAGTCCGGGTGACGGTGCATCAGGAGCGGGAACAGTGCGACGTTGTCCTCGCGTCGGATCTCGGGGTGCAGGCCGGTGTACGCGTCCCCGCCCGTCCGGTACAGCATCCACGCGGGCGGCAGCAGCCGTAGCGTCTCCCGCAGAATCGCGGTGAGGTCCGCGCGGGCCGCAGCACCCTGCTCCCGCCCGGCCGGGCCCATGAGCCACAGCGCGTTGCCGGTCAGCGCGGCCACCCCGTCGCAGAGGGTGGCGGTCGCGCGACGGTACATGGCGATGGCCTGCCCGCGCTCCTGGGCGTCGGAGGCGCTGCGGATCTGCTCGGCCAGCGTGGTACGTCCATGCCCGTCACCGCCGGGATCCGGCCATACGGTGACGGCGCGGTCGACGATCCGGGAGAGCGCGGGGGAGTGCGTGATGCCGCGCTTCGACAGCAGGGAGACCGGCAGCGGGTCGGACGCGAAGAGCCACTGGCGCAGGTAGGAGGTGGCGGCGTAGAGCCAGGGGCTGTTCAGCCCGCGTGCCGGAGGCGGCGGGGTGCGGATGCCCGCCATGACGTCCTGCCCCAGAGCGCGGATCGTCCGTGTCGCACTGTCATGGGGGATCTCGGCTCCGGCCGCCGGCTTGTAGACCGAGCGCTCCGACGACAGGACAGGACGCGCCGCGACGACTTCACTGATCAGGTCCCGGTGGGAGACGCCGACCGTGGTCGCGTCGATCCGGAAGACCTTCTCTTCTCTGGCCAGCAGGTCCTGAATTCGTGGGGCGTACACAATGGAATGGCCGCGATCCGATGCCGCTGCCGTTTCTTCCACGAGAATCACACCTCCATGAAATGGCAATCAAATGGATTGCTCGCGGCGGGCGGGAATCCCGGCCCGTGAACGGGCCGGAGAAGTGCTCGGACGGCGGCGGGGGAAGTGGTGTGGCCGCTTCCCCCGCCGGCGTAGCTGTACTAGATGACGTGCAGGACCCACGCGTGGTTGGCGAGGTCCTCGTCCTTCTTGAACTTCCGTGCAAGCGCCTTGATCTTCTTCATGACTACTCCATTTCCAGGATTGCGGACGCGCCCGAAAGTGCGCCCGTGCCATAATCGAAAGGGGCTGTCTTCCCCCACTGGGGGAGTGCCACCGTTTCATTTCCCGCTCACGTTCCCCTAACGTTTCACTAACTTCGAAGGGGTGGGTGGCGCAACAGGTCCGCCGCGCGCGGTGCGCATCCGTGAGCCGCAACTGGGCTGCGGGGCGCGGCCGTTCCTCCCTGACGGTCAGCCTTAGGCCCTGGGGCCGGCCGTCCAGGACGTCGCCGGTGAGAAATCGGCCGACGTGGTCTTCGGTGGCGGCGTAGTCCGTGGCGGCCATGCGTGCGCGGGCCGGGGCCGGCGACAGGGCGAGATGCGCTGCGGAGCGGCAAGAGCCCAGGTGCCACACGGTCGAGCGGCATGGTGCGCGCTCCGCCACGGTGCGCCTTCACCTCGCGGACACACCTTCCCCACTGACATGAACATGTGATTTTTCGCTAACGAGGTAACCACGTGGCGGACTTGACAGAGTCTCATGATCGTCCGGTGATACGCTCGCGTGCACATGCCACGTGAGCTTTCGCCTTGGCATGGCTACAGCCAGGGGGGCTCTCCGGGCGGTGACGTCTGCCCACAGCCGAGGGTCCGCTTGGACAGATTTCGAGAGCTGGACTCCAGCCGCTCAATAGAGAGTCACATGACGAATTTTTGGCAGGATCCGACAGTCTGGGCGCTTGCCGTCGGCGTCGCTGTCGCCGCCACGGTAATCACTCGCCAGCGAAAAACGATCAAGGCGCTACGTCGTCAAAAGCAGGGCTTTCAAGGTGATCTGACCGCTTCGCAGGGCAGGGCGGCCGACCTTGAGTCCACCGTCGACGAGCTGCGCAGCGGCTACGACGAGGTGGTCCGCCAGGCCAAGGAAGAGGCGGAGGAGGCCACAAACACCGTACTGAAGTCGGCCATGCGGACCCTTCAGGGTCTCGCCGCGGAGCAGCAGCGGGCCATTTCGGGTCTGCAGAAGAAGTACGGCGACTCGGCCGTTTTGCGGGACATGTTGGACATCGACCACATGAACTCGCAATTCAACCGGCGTGCGCAGTCCATCGCGGTGCTGTGCGGTGGATGGCTCGGCCGGCAGCGGGTGGCCGCGTCGGTCTATGACGTGATCCGCGGAGCGCAGGGCCGTATCCGGCACTACCAGCGCATCGAAATCGCCTCACGGGTCGATTTCGCGGTGACCAGCCGTGCCGTCGAACCGATCGCGCTGACGGTGGCCGAGCTGCTCGACAACGCGACCAGCTATTCCGAGCCGTCCACCATGGTCGAGGTCGAGGTGCGGACGGTGCCCCGGGGCATCTGCATCGTGATCGACGACGCCGGTGTCGGCATGAGCGAGGAAGAACGGACGAACGCCACCGCTCTGCTTTCCAGCGGGACCGCGGTGAGCGTTTCGGAGCTCGGCAACCCTCCCGCGTTCGGTTTCGCGGTGATCGGTGCCCTGTGTGCGCGGTTCGGGTTCACGGTCGCCATCGACAGCACCTCTCCCTACGGCGGTGTCCGCGCGGTGGTGATGGTGCCGAAGGAGTTGTTGACCGAGATGCCCGAGCCCCAGACGCCCAGTTCCACCCAAGAAGTCAATGTCGCTGCCGCGAACCGCGGTTCGGCTCCTGCGGCGACAGAGGGCGGGCTGCCCCGTCGACGGAACAAGCGCGGCATGGCGCTCGTGCCGGACGGCGGCCGCAGGTCTGATGAAGCGCCGCCGGCCCGGTCAGCAGAGGCACGGGTGGCGGCCATGGGCGCGTTTCAGCGTGGCACTCTCAGCGGCCGAGGTGCGGGGGTACCGGCCGCCGAAGGTGATACCTCTGCCGATTCACACGAAGGATTCGATGCCCCGTGAGCGATGACCTGTCCTGGATGCTTGAGGACGCGCTGCAGATTCCGCATGCTCTCCACGCGGTTCTGATATCTGCCGACGGCCTCCAGATGTCCCGTACCGCGGAGATCGACAGGGGTGATGCCGACAAGGTGGCCGCCGCCGTCTCCGGGCTGCAGTCGCTCAGCCGGGCCGTCAGCTTCTTCTGCGGTGAGCACGGAGCGAACTGGCGCCAGACCCTCATCGAGTTCGACGGGGGCTGGGTGTTCCTGAACGCTGCGGGCGGCGGCAGCTACCTCGCCGTCGCGGCGTCGGCCGAGGTCGACATGCAGGACATCACGTACCGGATGCAGCAGCTGGTCAGCCGACTGGGCAAGGCGATGTCGACCGGCCTCCGCGGCGACACGGTCACCTCATGACAGAACCCGGCCGTTCCGAGCTCGAGTTCGTGTCCGAGGCCGGAGAACTGGTCCGGCCCTATGTCATCACCCGTGGCCGTGACCTGCCCGATGAGGACGAGTTCGCCCTCATCACTCTCGTTACGACGGCCACCGACGAGCAGCAGCGCCCCCAGCGGCTCTCGCCCGAGGAGCAGCAGATTCTGGAGATGTGCTCCAGTGGCTACCTCTCGGTCGCGGAGATCGCCGCGCACTCCCAGTTGCCGCTCGGGGTGGTCAAGGTGCTGCTCAGTTCCCTCGCCGAGGGGGGCTATCTCGTGACCCGGGCGCCGGTGCCCTCGGCCCGTCCCACCAACAAGGCCTTGCTTAAGGAGGTGCTCGATGGCCTCAAGGCTCTCACTGTCTGAGGATGCCTACGTGTCCAGCGGCGCACAGCAGACTGCGGTGAAAATCCTGGTCGTCGGGCATTTCGCCGTCGGCAAGACCACCCTGATCGGCTCACTTTCCGAGATCACGCCGTTGTCCACAGAGGAGCGGATGACGACGCTCTCGGAGCGCGTCGACGACCTCAAGGGGGTTCAGGGGAAGACCACCACCACCGTCGCCCTGGACTTCGGCCGGCTGACGCTGAGCGAGCGCATCGTTCTGTATCTGTTCGGCTCCCCCGGACAACAGCGCTTCGTGAGCCTGTGGGACGACACGGCCCGCGGAGCGCTGGGCGCCCTGGTCCTGGTGGACCCCGAGCGCCTGGCCGACTCCTTCGACGTCATGGATCTGGTCGAGAGCTACGGCCTCGATTTCGCCGTGGCCATCAATCACTTCGAGGGCAGCACGGTCCACACCCCGGAGGCAGTCCGGGAGGCACTCGACCTGCTGCCCGACACCCCCGTCGTCACCATCGACGCACGCGACGAGAAGTCGTCCGTCGACGCCCTGATCACCTTGGTCCGCTATCTGCACGAGCGCGCCGACCTGGAGCACGCATGACAACCCCCTCTGTACCTCCGCCCGGCTGCCCCGCACACGGCAGCGGGCAGCGAATACCCCTGGACAGCGCGGAGTTCGCTGCCAATCCGCACGCGTACTACCGCTACATGCGCGAGCTCGGCCCCACCGCTCCGGTCACCATCGCCCCCGGCGTGGAGGCGACGCTGGTGACCGATTACAACGCGGCTCTGGAACTGCTGCAGGATTCGACGACCTTCCGCAAGGACTCACGCCGCTGGCGTGCCCTGGCCGAGGACCGCATCCGCCCCGACAGCCCGGTGCTGCCGCTGCTGGCCTACCGGCCGAACGCGATGTTCACCGACGGCGCCGAGCATGTGCGGCTGCGGCAGGCCATCACCGACTCCTTCGCCCGCGTCAGCAACAAGCGGCTGAACCGGATCGTCAGCCAGGCGGCCCAGTTCCTGATCAACCAGTTCAGCGCCCGCGGCAGCGCCGACCTGCTCCGCGACTACGCCCAGCAGCTCCCGCTGTACGTGTTCAACGACCTGTTCGGCTGCCCGGCAGAGATCGGCGACCGGGTGCTGTTCGGCATCGCCGGCATGTTCGACGGAGTCAACGCCGAGGCGGCCAGCCAGGTCCTGCTCGGAGCGGTCAGCGAGCTGGTGACGCTCAAGCGCGCCCAGCCAGGGGAGGACATCACCTCCTACCTGATGCAGCATCCGGCGCAGCTGAACGACGAGGAGCTGGCGCACACGCTGGTGTTGCTCCTCGGTGCGGGCGGCGAGCCGGAGGGCAACCTGATCGGCAACGCCTTCTACACGATGCTGACCAACGAGGAGTTCGCGCGCCTGGGGCAGTTCGACAAGGCTGTGGACGACACCCTGTGGCGCAATGCGCCGATGTCCAACTACGCGCCCCATTACCCGGTGGTCGACACGGACGTGGCCGGCGACAAGGTGCGCGCCGGTGACCTGGTGCTGGTGTCCTTCGGCGCCGCCAACACGGCGCTCGCGGACCGCGGTGCCGACACCCGCGGTCACCTCGCCTGGAGCGCGGGCCCGCACGCCTGCCCGTCGAAGGAGCCGGCCAGGCTGATCGCCCTGACGGGCCTGGAGACGCTGTTCAACGCCCTGCCCGACGTTGAACTCGCCGTCCCCGCGGACAGCCTCGCCTGGCGGCCCGGCCCCTTCAACCGGGCCCTGGCCTCCCTGCCGGTCCGGTTCAGCGCGGTCACCCCGCGCGCCGCGGCCGCACCCGAGCCGACGGACGGGCCCCGCTACCCGGCACCCCCCGCCGCCGTACCCGGGCCCGCGGCGCCGCAGCCTGTCGGCAAGGCGGGGCGGTGGAGCAGCTTCAAGAAGTGGCTGACGGGCCAGTAGCCCACACCCCCTGTCATGCATGTGACACAGGCAGTTGATGTGGTCTGCATGAATGATCAACTTCCTGGGTAGGACGGCGCGGAGTGTCTGGAGTGACACAAGATGAAGGAGAGGCAATGGATCGCGCAAGCATCTCCGCGCCCCCATCCGCAAGCGCCCGACCGGGCCCACAGCGCACCACCCCCAGCAGACGGAGCCCGTACGGGGGCGGCGACCCCGACCAGCCGCAGGACCGAATACCCGCTGCTCCCGGCAGCGGACCGGTCCTCGTCTCCTCCCTTGCCGGCGGAGCGCGTCCCCGTACTCCCGCACCGTCCCGACGCGTTACGCGCCACGACGTGCGAGGCGCACGATGACCTCCCGCCCGGACCCCGGCATACCGGCGACCAGCCCCGGTGAGACGACGCTCGGCGGCCACGTACTCGGTCAACTGCGGCGTCTGGGCGCCCGGGTTGGCCTGAGCGAGGCGGACACCGAGCTGTACGGACAGGTCCTGATCGAGTCCCTCGCGGACACCGCCCACCGGCCGCTGTCCCTGCCGCCGGCCTCGCCCACCTTCCTCTCCGACGACCACAGCCCCGTCGAGTTCTCCCTCGCCAGCGCCCCGGACGCCGCCCCGGCCCTGCGCGTGCTCGTGGACCCCGGGTGGGCCCACGGCGACATGGTCGACAGCGGCCGCGCCGGGCTTGAGGTCATCCGCGCGATGGGCGCCCGCTGGGGCTTCGCCACCGACCAACTGGACGCAGTCGCGGACCTGTTCTTCCCCGCCGCGGCCCAGGGCCCCCTGGCCCTGTGGTACGCGCTCGATCTGCGCGCCGGAGGGGTCCCCGGCGTCAAGGTCTACCTGAACCCCTCCGCCTCCGGCCCCGAGAACGCGGCCCGCACCGTGCGAGAGGCACTGCGGCGGCTCGGCTACGGCCAGGCCTTCGAGCGGCTGCCCCCGGCGGCCGGCTATCCGTTCCTCGCTCTGGACCTGGGCGCCTGGACGTCCCCCCGCGTCAAGGTCTACGTGCGAGACCCGCGCATGTCGGCCGATGACGCCTGTGCGCTCAGCCGCACCTCCGGAGCCGCAGCGGCCGACATCCGCTACTTCTTCCACGCGGCCGCGGGCTCCCTCGCGCCGTCCGAGCGCGGCGGAAGCGACAGCCTGCGACCGGTGCGGCGGCCGGCGATCACCTGCCACTCCTTCACCGAAGGCGACAGCAACCCGAGCGGCTTCACGCTCCACATTCCCGTCCGCGACTACGTGCGCGATGACGAAGAGGCCCTCGACCGCGCCACAGCCCTGCTGACCCGGGCCGGCATGGACCCCACCGTCCTGAAACGGAGTCTGGGAGCGCTCACGGAGCGAAGCCTCGCCGACGGCGTGGGGCTGATCGCCTACCTGGCCCTGGTGTACGAGCGCGGCCGGCCGCCCCGGCTCACCGTCTACCTGAGCTCCGAGGCCTACCGCGTCCGGCCGCCGCAGGAGCAGTACCCGCGGGGCAGCTGGATGCCCGCGCAGCACACCCGGAGCGTCCTGGACCTCGGGCCCCAGGCCGTCGGCCACGTCAGCCCGCACACCGCACAGAAGGAAGTCACATGGAGCCCTACCGCATCAAGGTCGTAGAACCTCTTGCTTTCACCACCCGGGAGCAGCGCGAGGCCGCGCTGAAGCGGGTCGCCTACAACCCCTTCGATCTGCGGGCCGACGAAGTCACCATCGACCTGTTGAGCGACTCCGGGACCGGTGCCATCTCCGCGGACCAGCTCGCCGCAGGAATGCAGGGCGACGAGTCCTACGCCGGCAGCCGCTCCTTCTACCGGTGGCACGAGGTCGTCTCCGAACTCACCGGCTACCCCCACATCCTGCCGGCCCACCAAGGCCGCGCGGCCGAGCGCGTCCTCTTCTCCTCGCTGCTGCGGCCCGGCACGAGTGTGCTGTCCAACACGCACTTCGACACCACCCGCGCCAACGTCGAACTGACTGGCTGCACGGCGTACGACCTGCCCTGCGCCGAGGCGAAGGACCTCGACAGCGACTTTCCGTTCAAGGGCAACATCGACCTGATCGCCCTCGAACAGGCCCTGGAGAACGCGGACCGGACGCCCGTCGGGGCCGTGCTGATGACCATCACCAACAACGGTGGCGGTGGCCAGCCGGTCAGCATGGAAAATCTGCACCGCACCGCCGAACTGTGCCGCCGCCACAGTGTGCCGATGATCCTCGACGCGGCCCGGTTCGCGGAGAACGCCTGGCTGGTGACCCAGCGCGAGCCCGGCTACGCCGACCGCACCCCGCGCCAGGTCGCAGAGGAGGCCTTCCGTCTCGCCGACGGCTGCGTCATGAGCGCGAAGAAGGACGGGATCGTCCACATCGGCGGCTTCATCGGCCTGAAGGACGCCGAACTCGCCGAGCGGTGCGGGGGCCTGCTCATCGCCACCGAAGGGTTCACCACCTACGGCGGTCTGTCCGGACGTGACCTCGACATGATGGCCCGCGGCCTCCTCGAAGTGACCGAGCCGGCCTACCTCGCGGAGCGTGCCGACATAGCCGCCCATCTCGCCGCACGGATCCGTGAGGCCGGCGTCGACATCGTGGAACCCGCCGGTCTGCACGCCCTCTACGTCAACGCCGGGCGCCTGCTGCCCCACATCCCGCCGCACCAGTACCCCGGCACGGCCCTCGTCTGCGAGCTCTACCTGCGCGGCGGCATCCGCTCGGCGGAGCTGGGGTCGCTGTACCTCGGTGAGGAGGACGAGCACGGCAACCCTGTCAAGACGGCGCCCTACGAACTCGTACGGCTGGCTCTCCCCCGACGGGTCTACACCCGCAGCCACTACGACCACGTCGCCGCCACCCTGGCGGACATCGCGAAGAATCCTGAATCGGTCCGCGGCTACCGGGTTACGGGCCAGTCCCCGATCCTCCGACACTTCAGCATCAAACTGGAGCCCGTGAAGTCCGGCGACTGATCAGCACGCTCCGTTCGTCACGACGCGAGCCCAGGAAAGGCCCCGCCCCGGTGAGGGGAGGGGCCTTCTTCCACAGTTCCCCCGGTACGCGGCAGCCGGGGACAGATCGCGCAACGGGCGGCTGTTAGCGTCGGGATCATGAACGACAGCGTGTACGTGGGCAACGCGGGCGAGGACGCGGCACTGGACCGGGGGTGGCTGCTCGGCCACTTCAAGGACGCCGGGGATCCTCGTCACAGCGAGGCCCTGGAGATCAAATGGGGTGTCCACCCGCGTGGTGACGAGCGGGCGCAGTGGGTGCGGGGTGAGGAGCGGACCGCTCTGCTGGTGCTCATCAGCGGTCGCTTCCATGTCCGGCTTCCTGGACGCGACGTGGTCCTGGAGCAGCAGGGCGACTACGTCGTCTGGGGCCGGGGCGTCGACCACTCCTGGTTCGCGGAGGAGGAGTCGGTGGTGCTGACGGTGCGGTGGCCGTCCGTCCCCGGCTATGCCGTGACACCGGATTAGGGCCGGGCGGACCCGGGTAGCCTGGCCGCCTGTTCGCGGTGCTGAAGGGCTGGACCAGGCGTTGGGCGAGGGGCTGGAAGTGGACGGCGAAGGGCGGCCTGCCGCGTGCCTCGCCGCCGCCGGTCAGGAGTACCGGCCGGACGCCGCGTCGCCCCTGCGGATACCGGCCTTCCGCCGCTTCCTGTTGGCCCACCTCGTCTCCGCGACGGGGTCGGCCATGGCGCCCGTGGCGCTCGCGTTCGCCGTGATCGGTCATGGTGGCGGCGCACAGTCGCTCGGGATCGTGCTCACCGCGAACACCGTGCCGACCCTGGTCCTGCTCCTCCTGGGCGGCGTGCTCGCGGACCGGATGTCCCGCAGCCGCATCCTCTTCCTCGGGAACCTCGGGGCCGGGCTGGCGCAGGCGGCGGTCTGCGTGCTGGTGGCGACCGGTACGGCGACGACGCTCGCGATCAGTGTCTGCGCCTGCCTCTCCGGGGCGTCGGCCGCGTTCATCGCGCCCGCCGCCCAGGGAATCGCGACCCGGCTCGTGGCGAAGGAGCAGCTCCAGCAGGCCAACGCGCTGGTCCGGGTGCCCGGGAACGCGGTCAGGATCGTCGGTCCGGTCGTCGGTGGATTCGTCGTGGCGCTGGCGGGCCCCGCCTGGGCGCTCGGGTGGGACGCGAGCACGTTCGCCGTCGCGGCCCTTCTCCTGCTCGGGCTCCGGCTCTCGGGTGGGGTCCCGTCCGGGGGCGGTGTGGTGAGCGATCTGCGGGCCGGCTGGGCCGGGTTCCGCTCGCGGAGCTGGCTGTGGAGCTACACCGTGGCCGGAACCGCGGTCGTGGCGGCCTGGCTGGCCGGGTTCCAGCTCCTCGGGCCACTGGTGGCGGCCGACAGCTACGCGGGCGCCCGCTCATGGGGGCTGGTGCAGGGCGCCTTCGCCGCCGGGCTCCTCGCGGGTACGTTCCTCTGCCTGGCCTGGAAGCCGCGACGGCTGATGCTGGTCTGTGTGGCGACCGGCGCGGGCATCCTGCTGCCCCTGGCCGCCCTGGGGCTGGAACTGCCCGTCGTCTGCGTGCTCCTGGCCGCCGTCGTCGCCGGAATCGGGCTGGACGTGGCGATCGTCTCCTGGTCCACGGTCATGCAACAGCAAGTGCCGGACCAGGAGTTGGGGCGGCTCGGCGCGTTCAACGCCGTGGGTGAACGCGCCGCCATCCCGCTCGCGTACCTGCTGGTGGCGGTTGCCTCGAAGCACTGGACCAGTCAGCACATCCTGCTGGTGTGTGCGGCGGTCATCCTCGCCGCGACCCTGGCCAACGCGTGCGTGCGCGATGTGTACCGGATCAGGGCGGCGGATCGTGGAGGCCGGGCCCACCGCCCGTAACGACCTGTCGCCGGTGACGAAGCGCGGGCCTTCGTGGATCTGCCGCCGGATGCGATGCGGGCGGGCCCCTGCCGGATACGCCGGGAGCGGCTCGCGTGCGCGGATCCGGCGGCGGGTCGGTCGGTGCTGGAAGGCCGTCCGCCGGTCCGCCTCGGCGGGTACGAATTACGGCGGACCGCCGGGCGAGCGCGCCCGGCGGTTCCCGGCCGCCGCGGTCAGCGCCGCCAGAACAGCAGGTGGGTGACGCCGCTGGGGCTCGGCACCGTATCGAGGTGGTACCGGTCGAGCAGCTCGGTGTGGCTCTCCCAGAGCCGTTCGCCACGCCCCAGTTCGATGGGCGCCACGGCGATGTGCATCGTGTCGACGAGGTCGGCCTCAAGGAATTCGCGGATGGTGGCGACGCCGCCGCCGAGGCGTACGTCCTGGCCGTCGGCGGCCTCCTTCGCGCGGGCCAGTGCCTCCTCCGGTGTCGCGTCGAGGAAGTGGAAGGTGGTGTCGGCCAGGGTGAAGGAGGGACGCTCGTAATGGGTGAGCACGAAGACCGGTGTGTGGAAGGGCGGGGTGTCGCCCCACCAGCCCTTCCACTCGTGGTCCTCCCAAGGGCCGCGCTGGGGGCCGAACTTATTGCGTCCCATGATCTCCGCGCCCACGTTGCGGGTCTGTTCGCGGGTGAAGTAGTCGTCCAGGCCGCGCGTGCCGCCGGGCTCCGTGCGGTTCACCCAGCTCGCGGTGGGGCCCACCCAGGACATCAGGGTGGCGGGGTCGGCATGACCGAAGGGCCGCTCCAGGCTCTGGCCCTCACCGGCGCCGTATCCGTCCCGCGACACGGTGATGCAGTGCATCCTCAACATTTGTTGTGACATGAGTTCTCCTCCGGGCGTCGACGAGCCGGGCGTCGAGAGGCTGGGCGCCGACAAGCAACAGGCGGTGCGTCCGCCGACTGGCGGCAAACTGCAACCGGATGCGATGAGCAACCGGTTGCACAGTACTACGCTGGGAGCATGCCGCAACCAGTAGAGACGGGCCTGCTGCCCGTGCCGCCAGGAAAATCGGGCTGCCCGATCAACCTGACCGTCGAGCTGCTGGGCGACCGGTGGAGCCTGGTCGTGCTGCGGGATGTCATGTTCGGCGGCCACCGGCACTTCCGGGAGCTCCTCGCCCACTCGGTCGAGGGCATCGCGTCGAACATCCTGTCCGCCCGGCTGTCGAAGCTCGTGGGCGCCGGTCTGCTCACCCGGCACGACGATCCGAGCCACCGGCAGAAGATCGAGTACCGGCTCACCGAGGCGTCGATCCAGCTCGTTCCGCTCATGACACAACTGGGCGACTGGGGCTCCCGCTGGCTCCCGACCGTGCCCGAGCTGTCGATCCGCGCCCAGCTCCTCGCTCGCGGCGGCCCCGAAATGGGCGAGAGGTTCATGGACGAGCTCCGTGCCACGCACCTCGAAGGCCGTCCGCGGCGCACCGACGGCGTACTGGCCGAGCTCACCCTGGCCTACGAAAGTGCCCTCGCCGAGCGCGCCCTCGCCGAGAGCGCTGTCTCCGAAGGCTGAGCGAGCCTGGGCGGCGCAGGCGTCAGCGGCGGCCGGCGGGCCGGTCCAGCGCGTAGACCGTGACGGGGTTGCCGTTCAGCTCCTCCTGCCGGCGCGGCGCGAAGCCGAGGCGCTCGGCCACCTTCACCGATGGCGTGTTGCCCGGCCGGATGAGGGCGGTGAAGTAGTCGGCGTTCAGCGTGGCGAAGCCCCAGTCCAGGCACGCCCGAGCCGCCTCGGTCGCGTATCCGCACCCCCAGTGCTCCGCCCGGAAGGTCCAGCCCAGCTCGACTTCGTCGAACTGCTGCCAGTACTGCAGACCGCTCCGGCCGATGAACTCGCCGCTGGACCGGAGCTCCACCGCGCACAGGCCATGACCCCGCTCGGCCCACTGCCGCTCGATGCCGGCGAGCCGCTCCAGCGCCTGCTGACGGGAGTAGGCGCCGACGAACCGGTTGACCTCGGGATCGGCGTGGAGCTCGACGAAGGCGTCGGCGTCCGACGTCGCAAGGGGGCGCAGGGCGAGTCGCTCCGTCTCGATCATGTCCGCGAGCGTAGTTCCTGACATCGCCCCGGGGTACCCGGTCCCGGCCGGCCGCTTCACCCGTTCGGTCGCGCCCGGCTGGCCGCCCCCTCAGGTGCCGACCAGGGTCGGTCCGACGTGTAGTTCCACCGGCCGAGGAGTTCCCATGGCACAGTCAGCGCCCACACCGGGTGGTACGTCCCGTTCGCATGCCACAGAACCGGGGGGCGGCAGCCCCTGGGCGGCCGGCGGGACCATGTTCGCCGGAGTCCTGCTGATAGTCGACGGTGTGCTGGAGGCGATCAAGGGCATAGCCGGAATCGCCACCGACGACGTCTACACGCGGGTCAACAACTACGTCTTCAAGTTCAACGTGACGAGCTGGGGATGGATCCACCTGGCTCTCGGTATCCTCCTCTTCCTGGTCGGCTGGGGCATCCTCCGGGGCTTCGGCTGGGCGCGTGGGATCGGTGTTGGGCTCGCGGCGCTCAACATGATCGCCAACTTCATGTGGCTGCCCTACCAGCCGATCTGGGCCGTGGTCTCCCTCGCCATCGACACCTTCGTGATCTGGGCCCTGTGCACGGACCGCTCGAAGCCGGTCATCTGACAGTCGCCGGGCTCGGTTGGTAGCCTCCACCGATGACATTGATCTTGGAAGAAGCCGTCCGCGCCCGGCTGCGAGCCGCCAACATCTGGTACGTCGGCACCGTGTTCGCCGACGGAGCGCCGCAGGTCAGCCCGATGTGGATGGACCTGGAGGGGGACGGGGAGCTGACGTTCAACACCTCGGCGGGCCGGGTGAAGGAGGAGAACCTGCGCCGCGACCCACGCGTCTACCTCTTACACGCGGATCATGCGAACCCCTTCGACCGGGTGCAGATCAGCGGTGAGGTGGTCCGCTTCGTGGAGGGCCAGGAGGCGCACGACCGGATGGACCGGCTCGCCCGGAAGTACCTGGGCAGCGAGCGGTTCGAGTGGACCATGCCGGGGGAGCGGCGGATCGCGGTGATCGTTCGCCCGGTCAAGGTGCGGCACATCGTGGGGGTGGAGCCGTTCCGTCCCGGCGGCCCCGTGCCCGCTCCCTGACCGGCCGGCCCGAAGACCGGCCCACCGGGCGACGGGACGTTCTCACGTCTGCCCGGGACGTTCTCACGTCCGGCCGGGACGTTGTCAGTGGGGCGGTCCACACTTGATGTATGTGCCGCAGTATCAAGACCCTTCGCCCCCCGTCCCTCCCCGAAGAGGCCACGGAGGAGGACATCCGCGCCGCCGCCCTGCAGTTCGTGCGCAAGGTCTCCGGTTTCCGCGCCCCGGCCGCGCACAACAGGGAAGTCTTCGACCGCGCCGTCGACGAGATCGCCGCGTCGACCGCCGGACTGCTGGACGGTCTGGAAGTGCGGGGAGGTGTCAGGACGCCGTAGGGACCGAGCCCGGGACGGTGGCGGCAGCGGCCGCGGCGGCCGCCGCCGCGGGGCGCCGCATCAGCAGCGCGGCGAACGCGCCCGCGACGAACAGCGCGAGGACCGAGATCGCCGTGCCCAGCCAGCTCGCGCCGAGCCACTGCGCGCCGAAGTAGCCGAGCCCCACGCTGTAGCCGGCCCAGGCGACGCCCGCCACCGCGGACCACGGCAGGAATTCCTTCGCCGTGCGGTGCGAGGCGCCCGCGCCCAGGGAGACGACCGAGCGTCCGGCCGGGGCGAAGCGCGCGATGACGACGAGGACGCCGCCGCCCCGGTTGAGCGCGGCGCCGAGGCGTTCCTGCGCGGAGGTGAGACGTCGGGAGCGGGCGATGGCGGCGTCCAGACGGGTGCCACCGCGCCAGGCCAGCCGGTACGCGGCGAGGTCACCCAGCACAGAGGCGCTGGCCGCACAGAGGATCAGGGCCAGGAGCGAGGGAACCTCGGTGACGTGACGGGCGGCGCCCGCGGCGTCGGCGGCCACCGTGCTGGTACCCGCGGCGGCCGTGGCGGCGGTTATCACGAGGACACCGCTGGGCAGCACGGGAAGGAAGACGTCCAGAAGCACCGAGAGGGCGACCACCACGTAGATCCATGGGCTGCCGGTCAGCGCACCCACACTCTCCAGCACTTCTACTCCCCGATTCGTGACAACGCCGCGACGTCGCAGGGGAGCGGCAGGAGCGGCAGGTCCAGCTGTACAGCGTACGCCTGCCGTTCACCTGGAGATCCAGATATATGCGTGATGTTGGGCACCCCACGTGTATGTCGCATGAGCCTCGGCCATCACTCGCAGGTGCCTCGACGCGCGATCGAGGTGCGAGTCCCGCCGGAGCGCCCCGGGTACGCCTGGAAGCGGCATTCCCGGCGTACCCGAGGCTGTCCGGCGGACCGTCCGGGTCAGACGGCGACCGGGGCGGCCGGTTCGGGTGTGCGCTCCTCGGCGGGCAGGGGAGCGGAGCGGGCGGTGAACAGCCGGTCCAGGGCCAGGGCGCCGGGACCCGTGAAGACGAGCAGCAGGAACACCCAGCTGTAGACGGCGGAGGGCTCGCCGCCGTTCTGCAGCGGGAAGAGCGCCCCTGACTGGTGGACGCTGAAGTACGCGTACGCCATGGAGCCGGACGAGACCAGGGCCGCGACGCGGGTGCCGAGGCCCAGTGCCACGAGCCCGCCGCCGACGAGCTGGATGACCGCCGCGTACCACCCTGGCCAGGTGCCGGCGGGTATGGATCCACCACCCATGGCGCCGCCCAGGACGCCGAAGATCGAGGCGGCACCGTGGCAGGCGAAGAGCAGGCCTACGACGATTCGGAAGAGCGCGAGAGCGTAGGGCTGGGCCTGATTCAGGCGTGAGTACATGGGGGGAGGCTCCTTCGGTCTAGTGGGGACGTGAACCGACTGAGCACCACAGGTTAGGTAGACCTCATCATTACTTGCAAGTTCAACGTTTAGTTGACTGGCTGAAAGTCGATGACCCCTCATTGGTCAGCGAGCGATCGAATACCGTCTGGAGCTGGGGCCCTGTCCTCTTCGACTTGGCCTGAACCAATGACAGCGCAGCTTTCCGGCCATGCAACGTAAGTGTCATCAGCTGATTGCCGAACCATGGCCCGTCCGTCTTGCGCCACTGGACCGGAGCTGTACCAGTGCGCCCGTGCCGGGCCAGCAGCCGGCCGAACCGCCGCCCCGCCCGGCTCCAGCCGAATCGGAAGGCACCCTTGAGCGGGCCCGGGATCGAGTTGTGCACGGGAGAGCAGGTCAGTTGCAGGACGCGGGCCGTCGGCGCACCGTCAGGGACCCCGGCGGGCCAGGCGGGTTCCGCGATGTACGCATGGTGCACATCGCCCGAGAGCACACATACCGTCGCCGGGGCTTCCGGACCGCTGCCCACCTCCCGGATCAGCTCCGTCAACTGCCCGAACGAATCGGGAAAGGCCGCCCAATGCTCCAGGTCGGCGCGTTGCCGCAGGTATTCGCCGACCCGCGCCCAACGGCCGTCGGGGCCGCCCCGCTCGCCCCGGCACAGCGCCGAGCTCCACTGCTCCGCGTTGTGTACCAATGGAGGCAGCAGCCACGGGAGCGATGTGCCGATCAGGACATGGTCGAAGGAACCGGGCCCCGAAAGCATCTCCTCGCGCAGCCACCGCATCTCCTCGGGATGGATCATCGCCCGCTGCGATTCGTCGAGTACCCGGGCCGCGCGGCTGTCGACCATGAGCAGCCGTACTCGGCCGAAAATGCGTCGGTAGCTCCAGCGGGTACGGGTGGGGTCCGCGTCGGCCCCGGCCGCGAACCGGCGGACCTCCTCGGTGCCGTCCGGGGTGGCGTGCACCGCCGCGTAGAGCGGGTCCGCCGCCAGCTCGGCGGGGGAGAGGTTGCCCAGGTGCTGATAGACCCAGTACGACATCAGTCCGCTGACGATCCGCTCGTGCCACCAGGGGGTGGAGCGGATCTCGGTGAGCCAGGCGGCGCTGGTGTTCCAGTCGTCGATGACATCGTGGTCGTCGAAGATCATGCAGCTGGGGACCGTGGAGAGCAGCCAGCGGACCTCGGGGTCGCGCCACGACTCGTCGTACAGGCAGGTGTACTCGTCGTAGTCCGCGACCTCCGCTCCCGGCGGCTCGTCCAGATCGCGCCGCGCCGCGAGCCGCTGCCGGGTCTCCTTCGAGGTCTCGTCCGCGTACACCTGGTCGCCCAGGAGCAGCAGGACATCGGGGCGTGCGGCGGCGGGGTCTGCGGCGAGCCGGGCGGCGAGGGTGTCCAGGGCGTCCGGCCCGACGGGGTCGGACCGGACCGACGTGTGTCCGCCGGCGGGGGGAGCCGCCCAGCGGCAGGAGCCGAACGCGATCCGGACCGTCGGCGTCCCGGCGCCCCCACCGGCCTCGCCGTCCTCACCGGCTTCCTCGCCGCCGGTGGATATCGGCGGGGTGGTGATCGTGCTCGCCGGGAAGCGGTGGTTCTCCGGTGGCCACACCCGGTGGTCGTCCAGCAGTACCTCGTACGCCGTGGTGGAGCCGGGGGTCAGTCCGGTCACCACCACCAGGGCGTAGTGGTGGCCGGAGACCGCGAAGGTCGGGGACGAGCCGGAGGCCCCGTCCGCGCACCTGATCACGGCCGTGCACGGCCGGTCCGCCTCCACCCAGACGGTGGCGGTGGTGGCGGTCTCCCAGTCGACGTACCGCAGTAGCGGTCCCAGGCGCAGCCCGGCAGTCATGTGGTGCTCCTCGCGTCGTTCCGTACGGACGGTTCCGTACGGGGTGTTCGTACGGCGGGTTCGTACCGTACGGAACGACGGGGGAGTGCGGGGCGGTTCCGGAGTCGCGGGTCAGCGGGCCGGCCGCCGTTCAGTGACCGTTCAGCAGCCGTTGAGCGCGGACTGCAGTGCGGTCTTCTCGGCCGAGTCGACGGTCAGGTCGTAGTAGTGCTTCACGTGCACCCAGGCGCGTGCGTACGTGCACTTGTACGCGGCACGCGAAGGGAGCCACTTGGCCGGGTCCTTGTCGCCCTTGGACTGGTTGACGTTGTCGGTGACGGCGATGAGCTGAGGGCGCGTCAGGTCGTTGGCGTACGCCTGTCGTTGGGCGGTGGTCCAGCTTGAGGCGCCGGAACGCCAGGCCTCGGCCAGCGGGACCATGTGGTCGATGTCCAGATCGGCGGCGGCGGTCCAGGTGGCCCCGTCGTACTCCGAGTACCAACTGCCGCTGACGGCGGCGCAGCTGGAGTCCTGTGTGACGTTCGTGCCGTCCCGCTTCAGGACCACCTCGCGGGTGTTGCAGGCGCCGGACTGGGTGATCCAGTGCGGGAACTTGTCCCTGCTGTATCCGCTGGAGGAACCTTCCGCCTGCACGGTCAGCTGGCTCAGATAGGTGCGGGCGGTGGACGCGGCCACCGGTGTGGGCATGGCGGCCTGGGCGCTGGGAGCGGTGAGCAGCCCGGTGGTTGCGGCGAGGGCGGCGGATGCGGCGAGGACGGCTATGCGACGCGCGTAGACACCTGACATGCGAACTCCCTTGATGTGGGGGGACCTTGGCCCGGTCGTGCGGAACGGCCCGGCCATCGTGGCGGCGCCAGGTTTCCGTGGGGTGGGCGCCAGGTAACAGAGTGGCGACATGGGCACGTCACATCAAGGGTTCTGACGAAGAGAGTCGGGGTGCGGGGGCGTACGCAAGTGAGTGCGCGGGCGTACGAAACTGATGGGGTGACAGGTCCGTGCCGGGAGGCGGCCCCTCGGGGCGCCCGGATCGCGTTCGTCGGCGTCCACCGGCTCGTTAGGGTGGCGGCGTGCTGCTACCGGTCGACATCACGCTCGGGGTCGTGCTCGCCCTGCTGCTCGCGGCGGCCGCCGGCATCGCCGGTTACGCCTCGCTCGGCCGGTCGCGGCAGATCGTCCTGGCCGGGCTGCGGGCGGCGGTGCAGCTCGCGGCGGTCTCCTCGCTCATCGGCTGGGTGGTGCACGCCTTCGCGCCGACGTTCGCGTTCATCGCGTTGATGTTCGGCGTCGCGGTGTGGACGGCGGGTCGCCGCGTCACCGGAGACCGCAGCTGGAAGTGGGTGGCCGTGCCGATCGGGGCGGGGGTCGTGCCGGTGGTCGTGGCGCTGCTGCTCACCGGGCTCGTGCCGGTCCGTGGCATCGCGCTGATCCCGGTGACCGGCATCCTGATCGGGGGCGCCCTGACCGCGACGGTGCTCGGCGGGCGGCGGGCGCTCGATGAGCTGACGGCCCGGCACGGGGAGGTGGAGGCGGCGATGGCGCTCGGCCTCCCGGACCGCGACGCGCGGCTGGAGATCGCCGGGCCCGCCGCGTCGGACGCGTTGCTGCCGGGGCTCGACCAGACCTGGACGGTCGGGCTCGTCACGCTGCCCGGGGCCTTCGTCGGCATGCTGCTGGGCGGCGCCTCACCCGTACAGGCGGGCGCCGTGCAACTGTTCGTGCTGGTGGCGCTGATGGCCGTACAGGCGGCGGCCGTCGCGACCGTGCTGGAACTGGTGGCGCGGGGACGGCTGCACCGTGACGGGACAGGGGTGTCGGCCAACGGGCGCTGATGTGCGGCAGGGGCAACCCGGCAGGGCCGGTCCTTCGGGCTACCGGGCGCCGCTGATGTGCAGCAGGATCGATCCGTCGGCCGCCGCCTCGACCCGGATCTGAGTCAGGTCCTCGACGTGCGCGTCCGGGGAGAGTGCCGCCGCGCGCGGGCCCACGCCCACGACGCGCATGCCCGCCGCCCGGCCGGCCGCGATGCCCGCCTCCGAGTCCTCGAAGACGATGCAGTCCGCCGGATCGAAGCCCAGCCCGGCAGCGCCCTTGAGGAAGCCCTCCGGGTCCGGCTTGCTGGCACCCACGCTCTCGGCGGTCACCTTCAGCTCGGGCATCCGCAGCCCGGCCGCGGTCATCCTGGCCTGGGCCAGCGCCTGGTCGGCCGAGGTGACCAGGGCGTGCGGGAGCGCGGCGATCGCGTCCATGAAGACGCCGGCGCCGCCGACCGGGACGACGCCCTCGGTGTCGGCGGTCTCCTCCGCGAGCATCACCCGGTTGTCCGCGTAGTTCTGCTCCACCGGGCGGTCCGGGAGGAGTACCGCCATGGTGGCGTACCCCTGCCGGCCGTGGACCACCTTGAGCGCTGCCTCCGGATCCAGTCCGTGCCGCAGTGCCCAGCGCCGCCAGCAGCGCTCCACGACGGCGTCGGAGTTCACCAGGGTGCCGTCCATGTCGAGCAGCAGGGCGCGGGCGGTGAGAACGGTGGCCGGCATGGGCGGGCTCCAGGGCGGGGTGGCGGTGCGGGGACACGTGGGCCCCGGGAAGAGGACACGGGAAAGAGAACAAGCGGCCCCCGCCCGCCGGTCAGGGAGTGCGTTTGGGGGCCACTTTGTTCCATCACGATACAAAAACCTGCCGGGGAAAGCGAATCCCTGGCGGGAGCGGGACCGAGGGGCGGCCGGACCGGGGCAGGGGTAGGGGCGGGGTGCGGAAGGCGGACAGCCCTTGGCGTCCGCAGGCGGGTCAGTAGCGTCCGTGGCCCGTCGTGATCGCCTCCAGGGCCCGTCGGGTGTTCGGCCCGTAGACCCCGTCGTCGTCGCCCTGGATGTACATGTACCGCTGGTAGCGGTGTACGGCGTCCTCCACGCGGTCCGTGTAGTCGGCGTCGGCCGTGCTCATGAACAGCCCGATCTCCTGGAGCCGGCGCTGCAACTCGGCCACCTCCGGGCCGTGGTCGCCTCGGCGCAGCGTGCCGCCCTCCGCCGACAGTGCGGGCGGGGCCGCCGGTTCGGTGCCGTCGGTGCCCGCAGGGTCCCCGGTGGACACCGGGGAGGAGGCGGTGGCCGGGGCCGAGGGGCCGGTGGACGCCGACGCGGACGCCGAGGTGCTCGCCGACGGTGACCCGGATCCGGATGCCGAGGCGGACGCGGACGCGCCGGTGGAGGCGGACGGTGACGCCGGGGCGGACCGGGACGGCGACGCGGAGGCGGACGCCGTCGTCGAGGGTGACGGCGCGGCGCTCTCCTCGGGGAGGCTGGTCACCGTGGAGGGCAGGACCGGGTCCAGATCGGCGTCCCCGTTGCCGTCCCCGTTGAACAGCCCGCCGACGAAGGCCGCCGTACCCATCACCGCTGCGACGGCCGCCCCCGCGGCCAGCGCGGCGAAGGGGCTGCGGCGGCGCGGCCGCACCGGGTCTGCGGTCGGGGCGGGGGTGCCCGGGTGGTCGTCCGGACTGCCCGGAGTGTGCAACGGTCCGGGCCCCGCCGGGTCCAGGAACAGCGGCATCGTGGTGGCCGCGTCCCCCGCATGGCCCTCTGCCGGGTACCCCGTCGAGCCCTCTGCCGGGTACCCCGTCGAGCCCTCTGCCGGGTATGCCGTCGAGCCGTCCGGGCCGGCCGTCGTCTCCTCGGCCCCCACCGTCTCCTCGCCCCCCAGCGTCACGTACGGCCGGATGCGCAGCGGGTCGAAGTCCTCCGCCGCCGCGAACTCGGCCGACCGCCCGGCGTGGTGCTCCTGGACGACGCGGTGCTGTTCGGCCGCCCGCTGCTCCCGCGTGACGTGCCGCTGCCCGCCGCCCCACGGCTGTCGGGCGCCGCCCCGGGGCGCGCAGCCGCAGCCGGGTCCGGTGCCGGGTCTGCTGTCCGTACCGCACTCCGGGCAGATATGTCCGGTCATTGTGGGTCCCCTCCCCCTTGAACTGCCTGCGATTATGCAGCCCGCCGCCGGGAAGCCCAATCGTGCGGCCCCTCGGCAGGCCATAACGGCACAAAGCGGCCAGGATGGGTGTCCAGCGGATCCGAGGAGATGTCACATGGCCCAGCAGTTGAGCCCTCCGGCCCCGGCCCTGGGTGAGAACCGCTCCACCCGGTCGGTCCTGGTGGCGATCGGCGCCCTGCTCCTCGGCATGCTGCTCGCCGCACTCGACCAGACCATCGTCTCCACCGCGCTGCCGACCATCGTCAGCGACCTCGGCGGCTTGGAACACCTGTCATGGGTGGTCACGGCCTATCTGCTGGCATCGACCGCCGCCACGCCGCTCTGGGGCAAGCTCGGTGACCAGTACGGGCGCAAACGGCTCTTCCAGATCGCCATCGTCATCTTCCTGATCGGCTCCGCGCTCTGCGGCATCGCCCAGAACATGCCTCAGCTGATCGGCTTCCGCGCCCTCCAGGGGCTCGGCGGTGGCGGTCTGATCGTGCTGTCGATGGCGATCGTCGGAGACATCGTCCCGCCGCGCGAACGAGGCAAGTACCAGGGCCTCTTCGGAGCGGTGTTCGGCATGACGAGCGTGCTCGGGCCGCTGCTCGGCGGCTTCTTCACCGAGCAGCTCAGCTGGCGCTGGGTCTTCTACATCAACCTCCCCATCGGCGTCATCGCCCTCGCCGTGATCGCCGCCGTGCTGCACATCCCGGTCCGCCGGACGAAGCACACCATCGACTACCTGGGCACCTTCCTCATCGCCTCGGTCGCCACCTGTCTGGTCCTGGTCGCCTCGCTCGGCGGCACCACCTGGCCCTGGGGCTCGGCGCAGATCATCGGCCTGGCCGTGCTCAGCGTGCTGCTGCTGGTCGCCTTCGTGTACGTGGAACGGCGCGCCGCCGAACCCGTACTGCCGCTGAAGCTGTTCCGGATCAGGACCTTCAGCCTCGTCGCCGTGATCAGCTTCGTCATCGGCTTCGCGATGTTCGGCGCGATGACCTACCTGCCGACCTTCCTCCAGGTGGTGCACGACATCTCGCCGACGATGTCCGGTGTCCACATGCTGCCGATGGTGTTCGGCCTGCTCCTCACCTCGACCGGGTCCGGCCAGATCGTCAGCCGGACGGGCCGCTGGAAGATCTTCCCGATCCTCGGCACCGGCATCACGGCGATCGGCCTGCTGCTCCTGCACCGGCTCACGGAGAGCAGCAGCACCCTGGAGATGAGCCTCTACTTCTTCGTCTTCGGTGCGGGACTCGGCCTGGTGATGCAGGTGCTCGTCCTGATCGTGCAGAACGCCGTGAGCTACCAGGATCTCGGCGTCGCCACCTCCGGGGCGACCTTCTTCCGTTCCATCGGCGCCTCGTTCGGTGTCGCCATCTTCGGCACCATCTTCACCAACCGGCTCACCGACAACCTCGGTGCGGCGCTCGACGGGCGGCCCCTGCCGCCCGGGGTCAGCACGGGCAGTCTGTCCGCCGACCCGCGCGCCCTCGGCCAGCTGCCGCCCGCGCTCCGGGGCCCGGTGATCCACGCGTACTCGACGTCGATCACCGACGTGTTCCTGTACGCGGCCCCCGTCGTCCTGATCGCCTTCGTCTTCGCCTGGCTGCTCAAGGAGGACAAGCTGCGGGGTTCGGTGACCGCCCCCGACCCCAGCGAGACCTTGGCGTCGAACCCGGTCGAGCGGTCCTCGTACGACGAATGCGCCCGCGCCCTCTCGGTACTGGCCACCAGGGAGGGGCGCCGCGAGGTCTACGTGAAGATCACCGAGAAGGCCGGCTTCGACCTGCCGCCCGCCGCGAGCTGGATGCTGCTGCGCATCAAACGGCACGGCACCGTGGAGCCCGCCCGGCTCGCCGAGATCGCCCCGGTGCCGCTGCGGGTGATCAGCGAGGCGGGCCGGCAGCTGGAGGAACGCGGGCTGGCCCGCCGGGTGGGGATGCAGCTGGTGCTCACCGAACCCGGCGCGGAGGCCGTCGTGAAGCTCTCGCAGGCCCGGGAGGAGTCCCTGGCGGAGCTGCTGGGCGACTGGTGGGGGCCGGACCGGCCGACCGACCTGGTCGCCCTGATCTCGGAGCTGACGGCCGAGACGAGCGGATCGAGCAGGGAACGGCCGCACAGCCCGGAGCCGAAGCGGGACCACCAGGCCTGAGCGCGGGGACCCGTCACACGGCGGGGCTGAGTTCCTTGGCGAACCAGTGGTCCGCGTACCTGCGGCGGTGGAACGCCGGGACCGCCCGGTAGCCGTGCTTCGCGTACAGCCCGCGCGCCTCGACCAGGTCGTCACGGGTGTCGAGCCGGATCAGCCGGACACCCCAGGCCCGCGCCCGGTCCTCGATCGCCGCGAGCAGCAGCCCGCCGCCGCCCGTGCCGCGCACCTCCGGGCGTACGAACACCCGGGTGAGTTCCGCGACCTCGCCGGGCCCGGACGCCCCGTCCGCCGTCCCCTTCACGATCAGCCCGGCACAGCCCGCCGCCTTCCCGTCGAACCGGCCGACGACGAACTCGCCGGTCGGCGGGGTCAGCAGCGCGGCACCGTCGTCGGTGAGCCCCTCGTCGATCTCCTCCTCGGTCGCCGGCCGCCCCCAGTAGCGGCTCGCGACCTCGTCGTAGTAGTCCCGGCGCAGCAGCGCGCCATCGGGGGAGTCGAAGCGTTCGGGCGTCACGGTCCACGGCATTGGGCCATTCTGTCTTCCGCGCAACTGCGCGGAAAGCGATTTGAGTGCAGGGGGCAACGGTGACGCGGGAGACGGTATCGACGACGGGGGCCGGGGCGGTCCAGCGGCTCGGTGAGCGGTGGATACGGGAGCTGGCGGCGCCCGGCGGCGCGAGCTTCGTGTGCTCGCCTGCCGGGCTCTGGCTGGCCCTGGCCGTACTCGCGGCGGGCGCGCGCGGGGAGACCGCCGACGAACTGCGGACGGTGCTCGGGGTGGCCGAACGGCAGGCCGCGGACGCGGTGACGGCCGGGGTGCGCGAGCTCGCGGCCACCGACGCGCTGGGGGTGGCGACGCGGGTGTGGACCCGGGTGCCGGTCTACCGGGAGTACCGGGAGGCGCTGGCGGACATCGCGTTCGGGCCGATGGACGTCACCGGGATCGACGCCTGGGTACGGGAGGCCACCGGCGGCCTGATCGAGCGGCTGCCGCTGGACATCAGCGAGGAGATGCTCCTGGTGCTCGTCAACGTGCTGGCGCTGAAGGCGCGGTGGGACGAGCCGTTCGATCCGGGGGACACCCGGGAGCTGCCGTTCACCGACGCGGCCGGGGTGAGCCGCGCGGTGCCGACCATGTGCGCGGGGCGCGATCCGTGGGACGGCTGGACGGTGCGCGGCACCCAGGTCGTCGAGCTGCGCTGCCGCACCGAGCGCCCCGGCGGCGCCCCGGCCCGGGTCCGGCTGGTGCTGGGGGAGCCGGGCGCGGGGGCGGCCGACGTACTGCCCGCGGCCTGGGCGCCGCAGTCCCTGCGCACCCCGCTGGACACGGACGTCCTGAGTATCGCGGTCCCTCGGTTCACCCTGCGTACGAACGTTCAGGTGACCGAGCAGCTGGCGGCGCTCGGGATCCGGGTCGCCACGACTCCCCGCGCGGATTTCGCGTGGATCTCGCCCGAGCCGCTGATGATCTCCCAGGTGGTGCAGGAGGCCGTGGTGAAGGTCGCGGAGGAGGGCGTGGAGGCCGCGGCGGTGACCGTCATCGCCGCACCCGGGGGCGCGGTGCCCGTGCCGAAGCGCTTCCTGCGCATCGCCTTCGACCGCCCGTTCGGGATCGTGGTCCTCGACGGCAGCGGTGAGGTCCCGCTCTTCACGGGCTGGCAGGCGGACACCCCGGTGGAGGGCTGAGCCCGGCACTCACCGCAGCGGTGGCGGCGCCATGACCGGCGGCGGCGGTGTCACCGGTCGCCGCCGCCGGGAGCGCGCCACCAGCAGCACCGCCGCGACGGCACCGAGCAGCGTCAGCACCCAGGCCGGAACGGGCCCCACGGTCAGCAGCTCGTCCCGGTAGTACGTGGTCCGGTACGGGGTGTCGGCGGCCGTTGCCCGCAGCTCGTGGTCACCGTCGATCCGCTCCGGCCGCGAGAACGACTGGCTGATCGCCGTGAGGAACACCGGCTTCCCGCCTGTCAGCTCGTCCAGCGCCGGGTACGCGCCGCCGTCCCGCCCGGTGTCGACCCGCTCCGCGTAGGTCACCTCCGGCGCCCGCCCGCCGATCCGGCCGCGCGGCTCCATCCGGTGCGCCGCCAGCACGTACAGGCCCAGCGACTGCGGTGTCGTGGCGAGCCGGGACAGCCGCATCGGGTAGACCGGCTCTTCGCTGGCGAAACGCAGCCGCAGCGGATCGAGCCGGCCGAGCAGCGGACCGCCCTTCTCGCGCGGGGCGAGGCGGATCGCCACGTACTCCCACTTCTGCTCGACATAGGGCCGCAGCGCCGTCGACAGCCGGTCAGGGAGCTCGAAGCCGTTCTCCGTCAGCCAGCCCGCCAGGGCCGTCGGATCGGTCGCGGTCAGCCGGGCCACGTCGAACGGCCCGAGCCGCTCCCGGCCCACCACCCCGACCGGCGCGGCGGCCGAGGGGGCGGCGGAGTCCCCCGAGGTGCTGCCCGAACCGCCGAACGGCCAGTCGTCGGCGTGTGGCCAGAAGTAGTGCCTGGTCTCGCGGACCGGCGCGGTGAGGGTTTCGAGCTCGGAGAAGAGTGAGGCGTCACCCAGCCCGACCGTGGCGCGGTGCGGCACCGGCATGATCCACGCCGCCTCCGGCGCGTTCCCCCGGACGGTGAGCTGCATAACGATCTGCTCGGCGCCGCCCGACCAGCTGACCACGGAGGTCTCCCGGTCCACCGAGACCTGGCTGTTCCGGTCCACCACCATCGCCCCGCAGCCGCAGGCGTACGCCGGTGCGATCAACGAGCCGATCTGCAACGACACCAGCATCATGACGAGGGACAGCGCGCGGACCGCCCAGGCCCGCGTCCCGGCCCGTACCCCTTGATCCGTCCCCGCCCACCGCATCCCGGCTCCTCCCCCTTGAGGGCCGCCCCAGGCCCTGGTCACGGGCTCAGACGTGGGGGGCGGCCCCGTCGGTTCCGGCCATCCGGCCCCGGACCGGCCGGGCCGCCGGACATTCTTTCGGACAAAAGCCGGATGACAGTCAGGCGAAGAGGGGGTTGATTGTGTCTACCTCATAGCGCAATGCGAAGGTTTCACAGCATGCCCGAATCGAGGGTCGGCACAAGACGGCAGGAGGGTCGGCGCAGCGTGGCGAATGCGGAGCACAGTGTGCGCGGAGAGGGGACGGCAGGGACGAGGACCGGGGCGGCCCGAGCTGTTCTCTGGCTGGTTGTGGCCGCGTTGGCTGTCCGGCAGATGGCGGTGGTGCTGCGGCAGCCGCCTGGTGAACGGCTCACCGATCTGGAGACCTGGACCGGTGAGAACGGTGTGCTTCATGTGACGGGCTCGCTGTACGACACCGACCGGTTCGCCGGCACCCCCTTCGCCGGTCTGGTGCTGAAACCGCTGACCCGGACCGCGGAACAGAGCCTCGGGGTCGCCTGGACCTTCGGCTCGCTGCTGCTCGTCGCCGCGCTCGGCGTCATCGCGGCGCGCGCCCTGCCCGGACCGGTCAAGAGACGCACCGCGCTGTTCGCCGCACCCGTCGCGATCACCCTGCTGATGCTCTCGCTGCCGGTCCGCAACACCCTCTACCTCGGCCAGACCAGCATCCTGCCGGTCCTCCTGGTGCTCGTCGGCTGCTTCGTCGTCAGAGGCGAGCGCGCCTCCGGCGTCCTGATCGGCATCGCGGCCGCGCTCCAGCCCACCGTCCTGCTGTTCGCCGCGCTGCTCTGGCTGACCGGGAGACGCCGGGCGGCGCTGACCGGCGGCGCCGCGTTCGCCGCCTGCACGGCACTGGCCTGGGCGGCGATGCCGCACGACTCGTGGACGTACTGGGTGCACCACGTCGCCGGGGCCGGCCTCGGCGACCAGGCCGACAGCCTCGCCAACCAGTCCCTGCACGGCGCGCTGCTCCGGTTCGGACTGGCGGGCCCGCTGGAGATCGCGCTCTTCGTGGTGCTCGCGGCGGCGGTCTGCTTCCTCGGTCTGCGCCGCGCCGCACGGTACGCGCGCGACGGTCAGCTGCTGCTCGCGGTGGCCGTCACCGGCTGTGTCGTCGTCGCCGTCTCACCGACCGCCTGGCAGCACCAGCTGCTGTGGGTGCTGCTCGCGGTGGTCGGCCGGGTCGGCACCCGGGCCTCGGACCGGATGGTGTGGCCGGCCGTCGTGGTCCTGGTGATCACGCTGCCCGGCAAGATGCTGCTGCCGAACATCGAGTCGATGTTCCCGGTACGCGACAACGTGCTGTTGATCGCCGCGCTCGGGGCCGCCTGCGTCGCCCCGTTCCTGCCGCGTACCTCGCCCTACTGGCAGCAGCCGGTCCCCACCGACTACGCGGCCCCCGTCCCGGCCCGCTGGGGCCGGGTGCCGCTGCTGCCGTTCTGGCGGCGGGTGCTCAGCCGGCCCAACCTGCTGTTGGAACTCCTGCTGATCCGGGTCATCTACTCGGCGTACCAGCACGTCAGGCTGGCCGCGACGGCGGGCCGTGCCACCGCCGAGCACCACGGCCGGCAGATCCACTCGGCCGAGCAGTGGATGCACATCGACATGGAGCACTGGGCCAACCACGCGGTGGTCAAGGTCGGCTGGCTGCGGGACTTCTTCGACTACTACTACTCGACGTTCCACTTCATCGTGCCGCTGGCGATCCTCGCGGTGCTGTACGTGCGCCGCCCCCCGGACTACCGCTGGGTCCGTAGCTCCATCGGATTCGCCACGGTCCTGGCCCTGGTCGGGTTCTGGCTCTACCCGCTGGCCCCGCCGAGGCTGATGCCGGGGCTCGGCTTCATCGACACCGTCCACGGCGTCCAGGACTTCGCGAAGCCGGACTACGGCACGCTGACGGGCGTGACGAACCAGTACGCCGCGATGCCCTCGCTGCACTTCGGCTGGTCGCTGTGGTGCGGTGTGGTGATCGTGATGCTCGCCCCGAAGGTCTGGATGAAGCTCCTCGGGGTGCTGCACCCGCTGTTCACGGTCTCCGCGATCATCGCGACGGGCAACCACTGGGTCCTCGACGCGGTGGGCGGGGCGGCGGTGGTCGCGCTCGGCTTCGGGCTGACCTACGCGCTGTCGGGACCGCGCCGGCTCCAGCAGCCGGCGGCCAAGGACGGGGACGGCGACGGGGCCGGGAACCCCCTGAAGGCGGCGGTGGCCGGAAAGCCGTAGCCGCGCAGGCGGCGAGCTGGGGTACGCCTACGCGGCTTTCGTGCTGTTCAGCGCTTCCGTGCTGCTCTCAGGCGTTCGTGCTGCTCACCTGGAGCTGCTTGATGCCGTTGAGCCAGGCGGACCGCAGCCGGCGCGGGTCGCTCACCAGCCGCAGGTCGGGCAGGACGTCCGCGATGGCGTTGAAGATCAGGTTGATCTCCATGACGGCGAGGGACTTGCCCAGGCAGAAGTGCGGGCCGCCGCCGCCGAAGCCGAGGTGCGGATTGGGGTCGCGGGTGATGTCGAACTTCTCCGGGCTCTCGAAGACCTCGGGGTCGTTATTGGCCGAGGAGTAGAACAGCCCGACCCGGTCGCCCTTCTTGATCTGCTGCCCGCCCAGTTCGAGGTCCTGGGTGGCGGTCCGCTGGAAGGAGACCACGGGGGTCGCCCAGCGGACGATCTCCTCCGCGGTCGTCTCGGGCCGCTCGCGCTTGTACAGCTCCCACTGCTCGGGGTGGGTGAGGAAGGCGTGCATGCCGTGGCTGATCGCGTTGCGGGTGGTCTCGTTTCCGGCCACGGCGAGCAGGATGACGAAGAAGCCGAACTCGTCGGACAGCAGGTTGCCCTCGCCCTCCGCGGCGACCAGCTGGGAGACGATGTCCTTGGCCGGGCACTCCTTGCGCGCCGCCGCGAGGTTCATCGAGTACGAGACCAGCTCCATGGCCGCCTCGGCGCCGATCTCCTCGGTGATCGCGTACTCCGGATCGTCGTACGAGGCCATCTTGTTGGACCAGTCGAAGATCCTGCTCCGGTCCTCCTGCGGTACGCCGATCAGCTCGGCGATGGCCTGGAGGGGCAGTTCGACGGCGATGTTGTTGACGAAGTCGAAGGAGCCGTCCTCGTCCGCGCCCGCCTGCGCCGTCTCCACGATCGAGCGCGCCCGGCTGCGCAGCGCCTTTTCGAGCGAGCGGACGGCGCGCGGGGTGAAACCGCGCTGGACGATCTGGCGGACCCGGGTGTGCTCGGGCGGGTCCATGTTCAGCATGATCAGCTTCTGGACATCGATCTGGTCGCGGCTGATCGTCTCGTTGAAGCGGATCACCGCGGTGTTGGTGTTCGACGAGAACAGCTCGGGATGGGTCGATACGTACTTGACGTCCGCGTGCCGGGTGACGACCCAGTAACCCTCGTCGTCGAAGCCGGAGATACCGGCGGGCTGGGTGCACCACCAGACCGGCGCGGTCTCCCGCATCAGGGCGAACTCCGGGTGCGGAACGCGTGATTGGAGCAGGTCGGGATCGGTGAAGTCGAACCCTTCGGGCAGATGGGGGCAGGGCATCGGCAGCTCCAGGTCAAGAACGCCAGGTCGGTCCGAGAGCCGCCCGAGCTTTGTCTGACGACCCATCAGAAGTTGCCCGAAAGGTAGTAACGAGTTCCACAACTGACAAGAGGCATGGCCTGATCTGTTGCGTGAAGCATCCGTGAGCCAGGCCGGTTTGTGGTGGGTGCCGACGGTGAAGCAAGGGCGAGGTCCGTGCAAGCCTCTTGCGTACCGAGGGTAATCCTCATAAGACTGCACGAAGAACTAGAACGCGTACTAGTTCCTTCCGTGGGCGCCGGGACGCCTCTGCGGAAGTGCGAGGAGAGGACGAGCTCATGGCCGCGGAACCCGTCATCGTCGAAGCCGTACGCACCCCCATCGGCAGGCGCGGAGGCGCGCTCGCCAATCTGCACCCCGCCTATCTGCTGGGTGAGACCTACCGCGAACTTCTCGGCCGGACCGGCATCCACGCCGACTGCGTCGAACAGATCGTCGGCGGCACCGTCACGCACGCCGGCGAGCAGTCCATGAACCCCGCGCGCAACGCCTGGCTCACCGTGGGGCTCCCGTACGAGACCGCCGCGACGACCGTGGACTGTCAGTGCGGCTCCTCGCAGCAGGCCTCCCACATGGTCGCCAACATGATCGCGGCCGGGGTGATCGACGTCGGCATCAGCTGCGGGGTCGAGGCGATGTCGCGGGTGCCGCTCGGCAGCGGCTCCAAGCACGGACCGGGCAAGCCCTGGCCCGACGAGTGGAACGTCGACCTGCCCAACCAGTTCGAGGCCGCCGAGCGCATCGCCCGCAAGCGCGGCCTCACCCGCGACAACGTGGACTCGCTCGGCCTCCTCTCCCAGGAGCGGGCGGCCGCCGCCTGGGCGGAGGAGCGCTTCAAACGCGAGACCTACGCGGTCCAGGTGCCCACCACGGAGGAGGAGCAGGCCGCCGGACAGGGCATGTGGCGGCTGGTCGACCGCGACGAGGGGCTGCGCGACACCTCGATGGAGGGGCTCGGCGGGCTCAAGCCCGTGATGCCCACCGCCATCCACACCGCGGGCAACTCCTCGCAGATATCCGACGGCGCCTGCGCGATCATGTGGGCGTCCAAGCGCATGGCGCGGGCCCTCAAGCTCAAGCCGAGGGCCCGGATCGTGGCCCAGGCACTCGTCGGCTCCGACCCGCACTTCCACCTCGACGGCCCCGTGGACGCCACCCGCGCGGTGCTCGGCAAGGCCGGGATGTCGCTCAAGGACATCGACATCGTGGAGATCAACGAGGCCTTCGCCTCGGTCGTGCTGAGCTGGGCCCAGGTCTTCGAACGGGACCTCGCCGGGCTCGCGAAGGTCAACGTGAACGGCGGCGCGATCGCGCTCGGCCACCCGGTCGGCGCCACCGGCGCCAGGCTGATCACCACGGCCCTGCACGAACTTGAGCGCAGGGACAAGGAGTTCGCGCTGATCACCATGTGCGCGGGCGGAGCGCTGGCGACCGGAACGATCATCCAACGCCTGTAACGCCCCCTGCGGGGGATGCCCCCAGGCCCGATGGTGCTGTCGGATACACCCTCGGGCGGGGGCGTACGCGGATGTCCGCCCCCGCGACGACACGCCCCAGCGTCATGGGCATGGAAATCAACGCGAGCAACTCCGCCCGGAAGAAAGCCACTCGACGCGTCCTCGCCGCCACCGTCGTGGTCCTCGCCGCCCTTGGCACGGTTCCCGCCACGGCGGCCGGGCACCGGACGCCCGGCGGGGCCGGGTCCGCACCCGCCGCCCAGCGGCACGACGCCCGAGGCGAACTCTTCGCGCTCACCCCCGTCGCCCGCCACGACCGGGACGGCGTCGCGGACTTCCTCGCCACGGCCGGCATGGACACGGGGACCGTCAGACACGGCGTACGGGCCTACCGCCTCACCTACCGCACCGTCACCCCGCATGGCGCGCCCACCACCGCCACCGGCCTCTTCGCGCTCCCCGAGGGCGGCGCCCACCGGCTGGACCTGGTCTCCGACACCCACGGCACGATGGCCCACCGCGACTACGCGCCCTCCGCCACCGAGGACTCCGGCCGCTACGCCGCCTACCTCCACGCCTCGGCCGGCCGGGCGGTCGCCGCCCCCGACTACCTCGGCCTGGGCAAGGGCCCCGGCTTCCACCCATACATGGACACCCGCTCCGCCGTCACCGCGTCGCTCGACATGCTCCGCGCCTCGCGCACCGCCGCCCAGCGGCTGGGCCGCCCGCTCACCGGCGACGTGTACGCGAGCGGCTTCTCGCAGGGCGGCCAGGTCGCCATGGCACTCGGCAAGGCCCTGGAGGGCGGTGCGGACCGGCGGTTCACCCTGCGGGCCCTGGCCCCCGTCTCCGGACCGTACGACCTGGAGCACGCGGAGACGCCCGCCATCTTCGACGGCAGGGTCAACAGCACCAGCGCCCTCTTCTACATGACCTACTTCCTCACCGCGCAGAACCGCCTCCACCCGCTCTGGAAGGACCCCTCCGAGGCGTTCCGGGAGCCGTACGCCGGCATCGTCGACGGCCTCTTCGACACCAACCACTACGAGGAGGAGATCATCCCGGCCCTCCCCGCGACACTGAGGGAGCTGCTCACCGACGACTACTACCAGCGGCTCCAGCACCCGACCGGCGCCCTGCTCAAGGTTCTCCGGGCCCAGGACGGCAACTGCGCCTGGAAGCCGGACGTACCGGTACGGCTCTACTCCTCCTCCGGCGACACCGACGTACCCATCGCCAACGCCCGCGACTGCGCGGCCGATCTGGCGCGGCGGGGTGTGCGGGCGCCGGTGATCGACCAGGGACCGACCACCCACAACGAGACCTATCTGAAGTCGGGTCCGCAGATCGTGCGCTGGTTCGACGCCGAATCGGCCCGGCGCTGATCCCCGGCCCGCACGCCGACAACCCCGGCCGCGTCGCGGTCGGGGTTGTCGGCGTGCGCGGACGGAGTCCGGGCCGGCTCAGTACCAGCTGTTGGCCTGCCAGAACGACCAGGCGCCGCACGGGCTGCCGTAGCGGGAGTTCATGTAGTCCATGCCCCACTTGATCTGGGTGGAGGCGTTGGTCTGCCAGTCGGAGCCGGCGGACGCCATCTTCGAACCGGGCAGGGCCTGGACCAGGCCGTAGGCGCCGGAGGAGGCGTTCGTCGCGCTCGGGTTCCAGCCGCTTTCGTGGCTGACGATGTTGCTGAAGCACTGGAACTGCGCCTCGTCACCGATCATCTGCCTGGCCGTGTCCTGGGCACTGCCGCCGGCGGACGTCGGCGCGGCGGACGGGGCCGCCATGGCGGAGGTAGCGCCCACGGCCACACCGCCGACGCTCAGGAGGACGGCCGCACCGGCCATGACGGTCTTGCGACGGGCGTTGCGGGGCTTGGCGAGAAGGGTGCTGGCGAACGACACAGGGAACCTAACGTCGGGAACGGTTGGGTCGCCCGCCGGTCCGAATCCTGCCTGGCCCGGTGCTCGTTGACCGCTGTCCGTATCCGGTGGACGCTGCGGTGCTCGGCGACGTCAACCAGTGTTAGCGGCGCCGTTCAACGACCGCAATGACCCCCGGTACGACCCCGCTTCGCACCCAGGACCGAAGGTCCCGAACCGCCCCATAACGCTTCACAGCAGCTCGGAGGGGGCGGAACGGGGGGTTACGTACGATCCCGGCGGCTCCTATTCCGCTTCGTACAGGACCAAGGTCCTGTGGGTGCCCTCACTCCGCCGGGGCGTCGAATGTGACCTGGGCCTCGAAGGCGGCACGCCGGGTGGCCCTGCGCAGCGCCTTCAGCAGCGCCGCCCCGACGGTCAGCGTCAGTACGACCGTGAGCACGGCCCGGCCCAGGTCCCAGCCGACCGAGGTGGCCGTGCAGTAGGCGAGGAAGCGCACCAGGTTGTCGCCGAGCGGGTCACCGGGATGGAAGGAGATCCCCGAGCCGAGGCCCGGCACGATGGTCCAGCCGTACAGATTCATGACCGTCCCGTACGCGAACGCCGCGACCGCCCCGTACGCCGCCAGCATCAGCAGCTCGGCGCGCCCGCGCAGCCGGTCCGGTGCGGGCAGCAGGCCCGCGCCCATCGTGAACCAGCCCATCGACAGCATCTGGAACGGCATCCACGGGCCCACCCCGCCGGTCAGCAGCGCGGAGGCGAACATCGTCACCGAGCCCAGCACGAATCCGAACCCCGGCCCCAGCACCCGGCCGCTCAGCACCATCAGGAAGAACATCGGCTCCAGCCCCGCCGTGCCCGCCCCCAGCGGCCGCAGCGCCGCGCCGACGGCGGCCAGCACCCCCAGCATCGCCACCGCCTTCGCGTCCAGCCCGGCGTCCGCGATCATCGCGACCACCACCCCGACCAGCAGCGGCAGCAGCGCGGCGAACAGCCACGGCGCGTCCTGCGCGTGCGCGAGACCCGAATCGGCCCCGGCCAGCAGCGGCCAGCCGAAGGCGACCACCCCGATCGCGCTGATCAGCACCAGCGCGGCGACGGCCCGTGGCCCGAGCCGCACCGGCCGGGCGCTCCGGCCCGTCGCGCCGCTCACGCGCCACCCCCCAGCGCCGCGCGCACCTGGGTCACGGTGAGCCACTCCTGCGGGGCCAGGATCTTCGCGATCTGCGGGGCGAACGCCGGGGAGGAGACCACGACCTGCGGCGTCGGCCCGTCCGCCACCACCTCCCCGTCGGCCAGGATCACCACCCGGTGCGCCAGCTCGGCGGCCAGCTCCACATCATGCGTGGCCAGCACGATCGCGTGGCCCTCGGCCGCCAGCGCGCGCAGCACCCCGACGAGCCGGGCCTTCGCCGCGTAGTCCAGCCCCCGGGTCGGCTCGTCCAGGAGCAGCAGCGGGGGCCGGGCGGTGAGCACGAGGGCGAGGGCCAGGGCGAGGCGCTGGCCCTCGGAGAGATCGCGGGGGTGGGTGGTGTCGGGTACGTCCGGCAGCAGCTCGGAGACCAGGGCCCGGCAGCTGCCCGGTGCGGCGCCCGCGTCGGCGTCCGCCGCCGCGCACTCGGCGGCGACGGTGTCCGCGTACAGCAGGTCGCGCGGTTCCTGCGGTACGAGCCCGGCCCGGCGCACCATCTCGCGCGGCGGCGTGCGGTGCGGGGTCCGGCCGCCGACCAGGACGCTGCCGGAGGTGGGCTCGACCATGCCCACGAGGGCGGCGAGCAGGGTGGACTTGCCCGCGCCGTTACGTCCCATGAGCGCGACGGTCTCGCCGGGCGCGACGGTGAGGGTGACCCGGCGCAGCGCCTCGACCCGGCCGCGCCGCACCCCGAGGCGCTCGATCCGGGTGGTGGCGTCGGTGACGGGCTCGGGCGCGGCGGTCTCCCGGGGGACCCGGCCGAGCAGTCTGCCCAGGCCTGACCGGTGCGCGGCGGGGCGGGGAGCGGCGGCCGTCACCCCGGACGGCAGCGACGGCCCGGCAGCACCGCCGACCGGGACCGGCTCCATACCCGCCAGCCGCTCCCGCATCCCGGGGGCCCGCCGCCGGGCGTCCCGCACCGAGAGCGGCAGCGGGTCCCAGCCCGCCAGCCGCCCGAGCGCCACGACCGGCGGGTGCACCGGGGAGAGGGCCATCACATCGGCGGGGGCGCCCATCACCGGGGCGGCGCCCGGCGCGGGCAGCAGGACGACCTGGTCGGCGTACTGCACGACGCGCTCCAGCCGGTGCTCGGCCATCAGGACCGTCGTGCCCAGGTCGTGGACGAGCCGCTGGAGGACCGCGAGGACCTCCTCCGCCGCCGCCGGGTCCAGCGCGGACGTCGGCTCGTCCAGCACCAGGACCCGGGGGTGCGGGGTGAGGACGGAGCCGATCGCGACGCGTTGCTGCTGGCCGCCGGAGAGCGTGGCGATCGGCCGGTCCCGCAGCCCGGCCAGGCCCAGCAGATCGAGGGTCTCCTCGACCCGCCGCCGCATCACGTCCGGCGCCAGGCCCAGCGACTCCATGCCGTAGGCCAGCTCGTCCTCGACCGTGTCGGTCACGAAGTGGGAGAGCGGGTCCTGGCCCACCGTGCCGACCAGATCCGCCAGCTCGCGCGGCTTGTGCGTGCGGGTGTCGCGCCCGCCGACGGTGACCCGCCCGGTCAGCCGCCCCCCGGTGAAGTGCGGCACCAGCCCCGACACCGCGCCCAGCAAAGTCGACTTACCGACCCCCGATGGGCCGATGAGCAGCACCAGCTCCCCCTCGGGAACGGTCAGATCGACCCCCGACAGGGCGGGCCGCCCGGCCCCCTCGTACCGCACGGAAACATCGTCGAACCGGATCACTTCTGCTCCTCGAAGCCCGTGAAGGAAGGCGGGACGGGCGCGACCAGCGCGGGCAGCAGACCGATCAGCACCGCGGCGGCGGGCCACAGCGGCAGCACCGGCGCGGTCAGCGGTACGACTCCGGGGTGCAGCGCCTCCGGATCGGCGCCGCCCGCCCAGATCATCGCCACCGCGACCGCCGCGCCGGAGCCCGCGACCAGCCAGGCCCGTACACCCCACCGGTCGGGCCGGTAGCGGGTCCGCACCGAACGCCTCCCGCCCAGCCGCAGCCCGGCCATCGCCGCGACCAGCCCGGCGATCAGCAGCGGCAGCCCGTACACCGCGCCCTGCGCGGCCAGCAGCCCGTACGTACCGGCGCAGACCCCGAGCAGCCCGCCCAGGGTGAGGACGTTCGTGGTGTGCCGGACGGCGGCAGGCACCTCGGCGGTGCGCCCGTACCCGCGCGCGTCCATCGAGGCCGCCACCGCGACCGAACGCTCCAGCGCGCCCTCCAGGACCGGCAGCCCGATCTGGAGCACCGCCCCGACGCCGCCGGTCGGCCGGCCGCGCAGCCGCCGGGCGGTGCGCAGCCGCACCACGTCGGCGACCAGGTTCGGTGCGAACGTCATCGCGACGACGACGGCCACCCCGGCCTCGTACAGCGCACCGGGCAGTGACTTCAGCAGCCGGGCCGGGTTGGCGAGCGAGTTCGCCGCGCCGACGCAGATCAGCAGGGTGGCCAGCTTCGCCCCGTCGTACAGCGCGAAGAGCAGCTGCTCCGCGGTGACCCGGCCGCCGATCCGGACGCCCTTCGCCCAGTCAGGCAGCGGCACCTCGGGCAGGGTGAACACCTCGTGCGTACCCGGGATCGGCGAACCGAGGAACACCGAGAACAGCAGCCGCACCCCGATGACGAACAGCCCGATCTTGATGAACGCCCCGTACGAGCGGGCCCACGGCGCGTCCGTCCGGCGCGCGGCCACCACATATCCCGCCACGCCCACCAGCAGGCCGAGCAGCAGCGGGTTGGTGGTCCGGGACGCGGCGGTGGCGAGCCCGAGCGCCCACAGCCACCACGCCCCGGCGGGCAGCGCGTTGCTCCGGGTCGCGGCGGGGGCGCGCCAGACCGGGACCGGGGCGACGGCCACCGGAGCGTTCCCGGGACCGTCCGTCGAGCCGTTCATCCGCGGCGGCGGCGGGCCTGCGCGACTGCGGCGATGCCGAGCAGAAGGACGGCGCCGACCCCGAAGAGCACCCCGGCGGACGGACCGCCGCCGGAGCCACCGCTGTCGGAAGCGGACGTGGGCGCGGACGCCGTGGCCCGGCCGCTCTCGGTACCGGTGGTCCCCGAGACCTGCTCACCGCACCCCGCGACCGGGTAGCCGGAGATCGCGCAGAGCAGCGCGTCACTCCCGTAACGCAGCGGCTTGGCCACAGAGGCGAGCGCCTCCGCGCTGCTCGCGTCCTTCGGGACCTGTGCGCACGCGGTACGCGGCGGGGGCGGGGTCTCGCCCTGCGGCGCGTCGGCGGCGGTGCCGGGGTCGATGACGAGCGCGACCCGCTTGGTGCCGTCCTTGGCGGGGGTGTCCGCGCAGATCTTCGCGAAGTCGGGGGAGCGGCGTGGTTTCGCCGCGTCCTCGGAGTCGGCGCTCACGGCGAACCGGAAGCCCTGTACGGAGCCGTCGTCCGGCCGGACCATGGACGGCCCCTGGGTGGCGTACGCCCATCCGCTGCCGGAGCCCTCCCAGAAGGACCAGTAGCGGTAACCCGCCGCCTGGGCCGTCCCGGTGCCGAGGAGCACGGACAGGACGGCGCCCAGGACCACCAGCAGTGCGGCGGCCCGTCCGCGGCCCCTCACAGCTGCTGGTTCTTGCGGCGGCCGCTGATCAGGAATCCGGCGCCGGCGCCGACGGCGAGCCCGATCCCGACGAACCACCAGACACCGCCGATCCCGTCCCCGTCGCCGCTGTCCTTGTTCTCCTTTTCTGTGGCGACCGGCTTCGGCTTCGACACGGAGGCGGGCGCGGGACCGGTCGCGTTCAGCTGGGCGACGAGGTCGGCGCCGCCGAAGTCGTGCACGTCGGCGCCGGTCGAGTGGGCGGCCATGACCAGCTGGGCGTAGGCGGCGGGGCCGCTCTGCGCGGCCCAGCCGGCGGAGTTCTTCGCCAGCCAGTTCACGGAGGCGGCGGCCTTGTCCTTGTGTCCGGAGGCGGACAGGGCGACGACCGCGTCGGCGGTGTTGCCGAAGTCGGGCTGCGGGGCGCTGTCCTCGGCCCCCGGCATCGGCGGCTGGTCGAGGTGCCCGGTCTTCGCGAGGGCCCCGGCCAGGTAGTGGGCGCCGTTCTGGGCGGCCCGCTCCGGCCTGAGCGGGTCGCTGGTCCTGCAGGTGGGGGCCTTGGCCGCGGCGGTGTCCCCGACGACGAGCCCCTTGCCGAGCGAGCCGAGCACGCCGGCGGCGGTGGCGTCGCCGTTGGCGGCGAGCTTGCCGGCCTTGTCGGGCTGGTAGGCGAAGGCGCCGCCGTCCTTGCCGCCGCAGGGAATGGCGAAGGTGAGCAGGGCGTCGTACGGGGTCTTGCCGCCGTGCGTCGTGATGTCCCCGAGCCGCTCCCCGGCGCGGGCGAGGGCGCCGATCACGATCGAGGTGGAGTTCGCGTCGCTCGGGCTGCCGGCGGTGTACCCCCAGCCGCCGTCCTCGTTCTGGACGGACTTCAGCCAGTCGATCCCGTTGGCGACGAGCTCCTCGTGCTTGCCGACCTCGTGCAGCGCCTGCACGGCGGCCGCCGTCGCGTTGGTGTCGATCGTGGTCTTGGCGTCGCACGGCACGGAGGGGTCGGGGCGGTACGCGGCGAACGCCCCGCTGTCGCACTGCTGCCCGACCAGCCATTCCACGGCCTTTGCGGCGGGCATGACGCCCACGGCCCGCTGCGAGACGAAGGCCAGCGACTGCCGCCACACCCCGTCGTACGTCGGGTCCGTCGTGCCGTACAGCCCCGGGGGCAGCGCCGCGGACGGGGAGGGAGAGGGGGACGGCGCGGCGATCGCGGCCGGCGCTGCGGCTGCGGCCGCGCAGAGCACGGCAGCGGTGGCGGCGAGCGCGGCTGCGCTGCGGCGTACGGTCATGGCGGGCGGGGCCTCTCCTGCGGGAACCGGTCCCAGGCGCACACAGGCACCGGGCTCCGGCTCCGTATACCTCGACGGTGCCGGCCACCGGGGTCCCGATGGCAGGAGCCGGTCACGACACGGACAGGGCATTCCGGCTTCCGCCCGGCGGGGCGGTCACGAGATGGGGTGTCCCCTGCTCGAACGGAGTCGAGAGCTTGGGGAAGGGTCAGTGCCGGATTTCCACCGGCTTCCCCCTGAACGGGCATGATGACGACTCGCCCACTCTACCGGGCGGGTACTGCGGGAGCCCTGACCGGGCGGGGGCCGTCCCCGGTCCTCAGTGGCCGGACGGCGGCTCGAAGCACCCCGTCTCCGGGTAGGGGCCATTGACCGAGACCTGGTAGTTCGTCTTCTGGGTGAACGCGGTGACGCAGGCGTCGCGACGGACGAACAGGGCCACCCGGGCGCCCTCGGGCGTGACCTCCCGGTCGGTCTCGAAGCGCGCCCTCATCGGCTCGACCCGCAGGGCCCTGCCGGACGTGCTCCCCTCGTCACCGGGGCCCTCCACCTCGTAACCCAGCTTGATCATCGCGGCCCGGACCGAGGCCGGGTCCCAGACCCCCTGCTTCCAGAGCCGTTTGAGCTCCGGCTCGATGCGGTCCGCCTCCCGCCGGGCCGCCCCGGCACTGGCCTCTGACATGTCACCGGCGATCCGGAAGCCGTTGTTCTCCCGGTAGTGCGGAGCGCCGTCACCGGCCCCCGGCTCGACGTAGGGGGAACTCAGCGAGGGGCTGGGGGTGGTGCCCCCCGTGCCCCCGGTGCTTCCGGTGTTCCCCGCGCGACCGGTCCCGCCGGACTCCCCGGCCGTCCCGCCGGTCCGGCCTGCGGCTCCTGCCGTCGTCGCGTGCTCCGTGCCGCAGCCGCCGAGTGAAAGAGCGGCGAGGACGACGAGAGCGCCCGCCGCGAGGCCCCTCCCACGCCCGGACGTGCTCGTCCTCATCAACCTCAACCTCAACCCGTTCCGCACCGCGAGCCCCTCCCACCGTCATGTCCCCCGTCCGAGGTGAGGCTCACGATAGCCACGGCGCGAAGGGAGCGAACCGTGTTCACACCGCGACGAACGTCACCGGGCCGCTCCCCGTGACCGCCTCGGCCCGCCCCAGCTTCACCAGCCGGCGCACATGCGCCTCGGCCTCCGAGACGGCGATGTTCCTCGATCCGTACGGGATCTGCTCCCAGGGGCGGTTCCACTCCATGCGCTCCGCCAGCTGCCACGGTGTGAGCGGTTCCGCCAGGAGTCCGAGGAGGCCGGTGAGGCGTTCCTCGTGGTGGTCGAGGAGTTCGCGGACGCGGCCCGCAGCGTCCGCGAAGGCGTGCTGGTGGGCGGGCAGCACCTCGGCCACCCCGAGGCGGCCGATGCGTTCCAGGGAGGCGAGGTAGTCCCCGAGCGGGTCGGTCTCCGTCGCGTCGTCCGGGTTCTCGTAGAGGCCGACGTGCGGGCTGATTCCGGGGAGCAGGTGGTCGCCGGAGAAGAGGCGGCCGCGGCCGGGCAGGTTGGCCGGGTGGTCCTCCTCCAGGTGCAGGCAGACGTGGCCCGGGGTGTGGCCCGGGGTCCAGATCGCGCGCAACTCGCGGCCCGCCAGGTCGAGGAGCTCGCCGGGCGCGATCTCGCGGTCCGGGAGCGCGGCCCGCAGACCGGGCAGGGTGCGCATCCGGCCGCCCTTCTCGCGGGCGGCCAGCAGCGGGGCGATGTGGTCCTCCGGGGCGCCGACCGTGGCCAGCTTCGCCGCGAGGTACGACAGCCAGGTGCCCGGCTCCGACTCCCGGGTGCGGCGGACGATCGCCGTGTCGGCGGCGTGCATCGCGATCCAGGCCCCGGACGCCTCGCGCACCTGGCCGGACAGGCCGTGGTGGTCGGGGTGGTGGTGGGTGATGACCACGCCGTGGATGTCGGTGATGTCGACGCCCACCGCCGTGAGCCCGGCCGTCAGGGTGGACCAGGCCTCGGGGTCGTCCCAGCCCGTGTCGATCAGCACCGGGCCCCGGTCCGTGTCCAGGACATGGACCAGGGTGTGGCCCAACGGGTTGTCAGGGATGGGGACTTCGATGCTGTGGACGCCACCACCGTGGTTCATCACCTGCGTCATGGACTCCCCATCTCCTCGCGGTCTCGGCGGCGTGCTGGTACCGGCCACGGCGCGCCGCGTCCACTGTAACGAGAACTTGTTCCAGTGGTAGCCCCGGTCGACCACCTGGTCGGGTCGTCCGGTCGTGTCCCAGCCGTGGACTCCTGGAACTGGAACTGGTATCAGTTCTGACACGCAGTCAGATGCAGGACCGGTCCAGCGAGTCAACGAGTCGGGTCACATGCCGCGTCGCGGGAGGCAGCAGCCATGAGCGAGCTTGTCGAACACGGAAGACTGTTCATCGGCGGGGAGTTGGTCGATCCGCTCGGGCGGGAAGTCATCGAGGTCATCTCCCCGCACACCGAGCAGGTCATCGGCCGGGTGCCGCATGCCGCACAGGGGGATGTGGACCGGGCCGTCGCCGCGGCCCGCCGGGCCTTCGACGAGGGGCCCTGGCCCCGGATGACACTGGACGAGCGGATCGCCGTCGTCACCCGGATCAAGGACGCGTTCGCCGCGCGGTACGAGGAGATCGCCCGGGTCATCAGCTCGGAGAACGGCACCCCGTACAGCTCCAGCGTCATGGTGCAGGCCCTCGCCGCGATGATGGTGTGGGACGCGGCGATCACCGTCGCCCGCACTTTCCCCTACGAGGAGCGCCGGGACGGGGCGCTCGGGCCGTTGCTGGTGCGCCGTGAGCCGATCGGGGTGGTCGCGGCCGTCGTGCCGTGGAACGTGCCGCAGTTCACCGCCGCCGCAAAACTCGCGCCCGCGCTGCTCGCCGGGTGCTCGGCCGTCCTCAAGGTGTCGCCCGAATCGCCGCTGGACGCCTACATCCTGGCGGAGATCGTCGCGGAGGCCGGGCTGCCCGAGGGCGTGCTGTCGATCCTGCCGGCCGACCGCGAGGTCAGCGAGTACCTGGTCGGGCACCCCTGCGTCGACAAGATCTCGTTCACCGGTTCCGTCGCCGCCGGACGGCGCGTCATGGAGGTCGCCTCGCGCAATCTCACCCGTGTCACCCTGGAGCTGGGCGGGAAGTCCGCCGCCGTGGTCCTCCCCGACGCCGATCTGGAGACCGCCGTCGCGGGCATCGTGCCCTTCGCCTGGATGATCAACGGGCAGGCCTGCGTGGCCCAGACCCGGATCCTGGTCCCGCGTTCCCGGTACGAGGAGACGGCAGAGGCGTTCGCCGCCGCGGCCGGCGCGCTCAAGGTCGGCGACCCGCTCGACCCGGCCACCGAACTCGGCCCGCTCGTCGCGCGCCGCCAGCAGCAGCGCTCCCTCGACTACATCCGGATCGGCCAGGAGGAAGGCGCCAAGATCCTCACCGGCGGCGGGCGTCCGGCCTCGCAGGAGCGCGGCTGGTACGTGGAGCCGACGCTCTTCGGGGACGTCGACAACTCCATGCGCGTCGCCCGCGAGGAGATCTTCGGCCCGGTCATCTGCCTGCTGCCGTACGGCGACGAGGACGAGGCGGTGAAGATCGCCAACGACTCCGAGTACGGGCTCAGCGGCAGCGTCTGGACCGCCGACACCGAACGCGGCATCGACATCGCCCGCCGGGTCAGGACCGGCACGTACAGCGTGAACACCTTCAGTCTCGACATGCTCGGGCCGTTCGGCGGCTACAAGAACTCCGGCGTGGGAAGGGAGTTCGGGCCCGAGGGGTACGGGGAGTACTTCGAGCACAAGATGATCCATCTGCCCGCCGGGTACGGGGGAGCGTCCTGATGGGGGACCGCTGGAGCGTCGAGGTCGACCGGAGCGTGTGCATCGGCTCCGGGATGTGCGTCAACCACGCACCGGACGGCTTCCGGCTGGACTCCGCCCGGCAGTCGCATCCCGTGGACCCGGAGACCGACGCCAACGAGCGGGTGCTCGCCGCGGCCGAGGGATGCCCGGTCGAGGCGATCACGGTCGCCCTGGCCGACACCGGGGAAGTGGTGTTCCCGCCGGAGGAATGAGCCGTTCCGCAGGGCCCAGGGGTGTGGCCTGCCACACCCCTGGTGGATGGCGGACCGCAGTGACCCGGCGGGGGGCGCCGCGACAGAGTCACCAGCATGTCCACAACGACACCAACCACCACTGCGCCCGGCCCGTCCCGCACCGCGGGTGTCCCGGTCCGGGCGGCCACGGTGCTCGCCGCTCTCGCGGCGGCTCTCGTCCTCGCCTTCGTACTCGCCCCCGGACCGGTGGCCGGGAGCCTGTCGGGCGGTGGCTACGGCAGCCGGCGCGAGCTCCAAGGCCGCCTCTCCGCCTCGTTCGTCGACTACTGGGCGGCCGGTGAGCGGAGCTTTCCCCCGGGGCTGCGCGGCCTCGTCGACCACTGGTCCCGCTACCACCTGGTCAAGGCCGTGACCGCGGCGCTCCTGCTGGCCGTGCTCGTCGCGCTCGGCGTGCTGCTCCGGAAGGCGTACCTGCGGGCCGGCGGGCTCACCGCGGGGAGGCGGGCCGCTCTCGCGTCCGCCGGGGCGGCCGTCGCGGCGCTCGGGCTGTTCGCGCTGGCGATGGTCATGGCGAACGTCCAGGGGGCGGTGGCGCCCTTCTCCTCGCTGATGTCGATGCTGCCGCTCCACGCGCCTCACGGAGTCCCGGCCGGCACGCTCGACGAGATCAGACGGCAACTGGCCGCCTACCCGGACGGCGGCCGGACCCCGCCTCCCGTCGAGGTGATGGTCAGCGACTTCGGGCGGTACCACGCCGTGCTCGCGGTGGCCGCGACGGCGGTGGCGCTCTCCGCCGCCGCGATCAGCGCGGTGTCGTGGCGGAGGTTCGCCGGGGCGGCGGCGTCCGACCGGCGGACCAGGCGCGTGCACCGGTCGTCCGGACTGCTCTGGGCCCTGCTGACGGCGGCCGTCGCCGTGATCGCCGCGGCGAACACTGCCACCACCGCGGACCCCGCCCCGGCGCTCCTGGCCTTCTTCGAGGGCGGCTGGTGAAAGGCTCCCTCAGGCGCCGAGCCCTCAGGCGCCGAGCCCTCAGGCGCCGAGCAGCCCTCAGGCGCCGAGCAGCCCTCAGGCGTTGAGATGGGCCAGGACGGCGAGCACCCGGCGGTGCCGGGTGTCGTCGGGCGGCAGGCCGAGCTTCGCGAAGACATTGCCGATGTGCTTCTCCACCGCCTTGCCGGAGAGCATCAGGCGCCGGGCGATGGCCGTATTGGAATGGCCCTCGGCCATCAGCGCCAGCAACTGCCGTTCCCGCGCGGTCAGTTTCTCCAGCGGGTCGTCCCGGCGCTGCCGGGCCAGCAGTTGGGCGACGACCTGCGGGTCGAGCACCGTCGCGCCACCGGCGACCCGGACCAGTGCGTCCAGGAACTCCTCGATCCTGGCGACCCGGTCCTTGAGCAGATAGCCGACCGCGCCCGCCCCGTCCGCGAGCAGATCGGCGGCGTAGGACACCTCCACGTACTGGCTGAGCACCAGCACGGGGGCGCCGGGCAGCCGGCTGCGGGCGGTGGCCGCCGCCCGCAGCCCCTCGTCCGTGTGCGTCGGCGGCATCCGCACATCGACCACCGACACGTCCGGGCGGTACGTCAGCACCGCCTCGACCAGGGCGGGGCCGTCGCCGACCGCCGCCACCACCTCGTGACCGTCCTCCGAGAGCAGCCGCACCAGCCCCTCGCGCAGGAGCACCGCGTCATCGGCGACGACGATCCGCAGCGGCTCGCGCGGCGCGGGGACCACCGGTGCTCCCGGCGCAGCGCCGTCCCGGTTCAGTGGCATGGGAGCTCCGCAGTGACCGTCGTCGGGCCGCCCTCCGGACTGTCCACCGTCAGCCGGCCGCCGACCGCCCGCGCCCGGTCGGCCAGACCCAGCAGCCCGTGTCCCTCGGCCGGTGCGGCCCCGCCCACCCCGTCGTCCGTCACCCGGACCCGCAGGACGCCCCCGGTGCGGCGCAGCCCGACCGTGCACCGGCGGGCCCGGCTGTGCTTGGCCACGTTCGTCAGGGCCTCGGCGACCACGAAGTACGCGGCCGTCTCGATGCCGGGCTCCAGCCGGCCGCTCAGCGCGGGGGCGTCGAGCTCGGCGGGCACGACGCTGCGCGCGGCCAGGGCGCGCAGCGCCTCCCTGAGCCCCCGGTCGGTGAGGACCGGCGGGGCGATGCCCCGTGACAGCGCCCGCAGTTCGTCCAGCGCCTCCTGGGTCCGCAGGACCGCGTCCGCGAGCGCGGCCCTGACCAGTTCCGGCCTGCGGTCGAAGTGGTGCTGGGCACGGCCCAGTTCCATCGCCGGCCGGACCAGCTGCTGCTGGGGCCCGTCGTGGATGTCCCGCTCCAGCCGCCGCAGCGCGGCGGTCTCCGCCGTCACCGCCGCGACGGCCTGCGCGCGGGCGGTGTCGCGCTCCTGCTCCAGTCCGCTGATCCTGCGGTGCAGCGCCGACATGTTCGAAAGGAGCGCCTGTCCGAGCCCGGACTGTACGGCGGTGCACGCCCGGGTCACGAGCGGCAGGGACGACAGCATCAGCACGCCGACCGAGAGGGCGAACGCGATCCGCCCGGACGGTGACGTCAGGCCCAGGCTCAGCGCGACATGGGACCGGTCGCTGCCCGCGTACAGGGTCATGGGCCGCAGCGAGCCGGGCGCGACCTCGTTGCGCAGGGGGTACGTGACGGTCGCGACCCCCACGAACCACCACAGCGCCGTCACCGCCGAGGTGACCAGGACGACGGGGAGCACCAGCACCGCGTGCGCCACGTCGAGCCACAGCTCCGGGTCTGCGGCGCCGTCCGTCCCCTTCGACCTCGGCCGCCGGCCCGCGCCGCCCGCCCCGCCGGCCCGCGCCGCCCGCCCCGCCGGCCCGCGCCGCCGGCCCGCGCCGCCCGCCCCGCCGGCCCGCGCCGCCGGCCCGCGCCGCCCGCCCCGCCGGTCCGGGCGCGCACCGCGCCGATCCGCCACCACTCCAGGTCGCCGGGCCACCGGGCCACGGCCAGGGCTCGGGCCGCGACGGGCGACCCGCTCGGCACCAGAGAGCCGGCCGTTGCGGCACACAGGCCGCCGGCCACGAGCAGCAGACCGGCGGCCGCGCTCAGCGGCGCGGTGAGGAGGTACAGGGATTCCACGAGCGTGCGACGCCCGGCGCGGACAGCGGGACCGACACCGGGCCGCCACCGGCCGACGGCCATGGAGGGCAGCGACTCAGCCATGTCCTCAAGCTTGATCGCGCGCGCCGACGGCACTCCGGCCCGACGGCCGGCACGGAACAGGGCACAGGCCGGGCCGGGCCGCTCAGCGGGGCGGGTCCGGTGATGTCACGTCGATCAGCCGGCACACCGTCTCGATGTCTATCTTCACCTGCGCGATCGACGCCCGGCCGGACAGCCAGGTGATCAGCGCCGAGTGCCAGGTGTGCTCGATCACCCGGACGGCCGAGAGCTGCTCCGGCGTCGGGTGCTCAAGCCCCATCGCGTCCAGGATGATCGCCGTGGTGAGCCGCGAGACGGTGTCCACCTCCGGGCTCACGCTGCGGTCCGCGAAGGTCAGCGCGCGCACCATCGCGTCCGCCAGATGCGGTTCCCGCTGCATCGCGCGGAAGGCCCGCATCAGGGTGTCGGCGACCCGGTCCGCCGCGTCGGCCCCGGCGGGGGGACGTTTGCGCAGGGTGCCGTGCATGTGCTGGAGCTGGTCCTGCATGGTGGCGACCAGCAGGTGGACCTTGGACGGGAAGTAGCGGTACAGGGTGCCCAGGGCGACCCCGGCGGCCTCCGCCACCTCGCGCATCTGGACCGCCTCGAAACCGCCCCTGCTGGCGAGCTGCGCACTGGCGTGCAGGATGCGGCGGCGGCGGGCCTCCTGGCGTTCTGTCAGGGGCGGTGATGCCGGTCTGGCTTCCGCTGTCATGTGTCCCATCCCCGTGGCTTCTGTCCGCGACCGCGAGGACGCGAGGGCCGGTCCGGCGGCGCACAGCATGCCAGGGTGTGTGCCGTGGCGCGAATCACCTGATCCGGCCGTTGCACCGTCGCTACCTGCCGGTAGATTCGTAGCTCATTGAACGATCCGGTCTATAACTTGTTCTAGATTAGCGTGAGCGGTTACGCTCCGGCGAACACGCAGTGAGAAGGGGGCCGAGTGTGACCGCTGAGGCCATAGAGTCGGGCCCCCGTACGGGCGTCGGTACGTCGGACACGGAGGCAGGTTCCGAAGGCGACCGGCCGCTGCGCATCGCACTCCTCACCTACAAGGGCAACCCCTTCTGCGGCGGCCAGGGCGTCTACGTACGCCACCTCGCCCGCGAACTCGCCCGGCTCGGCCACAGCGTCGAGGTCATCGGCGCCCAGCCCTACCCGGTGCTCGACGAGGGCGTCCCGCTCACCGAACTGCCGAGCCTGGACCTCTACCGGCAGCCGGACCCCTTCCGCACCCCGAAGCGCGGCGAGTACCGGGACTGGATCGACGCCGCCGAGGTCGCCACCATGTGGACCGGCGGATTCCCCGAGCCGCTCACCTTCAGCCTGCGGGCCAGACGCCATCTCGCCGCCAGGCGGGGCGAGTTCGACGTCATCCACGACAACCAGACGCTCGGTTACGGGCTCCTCCCGGACCTCGGCGCCCCCCTCGTCACCACCATCCACCACCCCATCACCGTCGACCGGCAGCTCGACCTGGCCGCCGCGCCGAACCGCCGCCGCCGCGCCTCCGTCCGCCGCTGGTACGCCTTCACCCGGATGCAGAAGCGGGTGGCGCGCCGGCTGCCGTCCGTGCTCACCGTCTCGGGCTCGTCCAAGCAGGAGATCGTCGAGCACCTCGGGGTGGACCCCGGCCGCGTCCACGTCGTGCACATCGGCGCCGACACGGAGCTGTGGTCGCCCGACCCCGCCGTCGCAGAGGTCGAGGGCCGCATCGTCACCACCTCCAGCGCCGACGTCCCCCTCAAGGGCCTCGTCCACCTGGTCGAGGCGCTCGCCAAGCTCCGTACCGAGAACCCCGCGGCGCACCTCGTGGTCGTCGGCCGCCGGGCCGAGGACGGGCCGGTCGCGCAGGCCGTCGAGCGGCACGGGCTCGGGGACGCCGTCGAGTTCGTCAAGGGCATCAGCGACGCCGAACTCGTCGACCTGGTGCGCGGCGCCCAGATCGCCTGCGTCCCCTCGCTGTACGAGGGCTTTTCGCTGCCCGCCGCCGAGGCCATGGCCACCGGCACCCCGCTCGTCGCGACGACCGGCGGAGCGATCCCCGAGGTCGCGGGCCCGGACGGCGAGACCTGTCTGGCCGTGCCGCCCGCCGACGCCGGGGCGCTGGCCGACGCGCTGGGCCGGCTGCTCCGCGACCCCGCGCTGCGCGAGCGGCTCGGGGCGGCGGGCCGCGCCCGGGTCCTCGCCCGGTTCACCTGGAAGCAGGCGGCGATCGGTACCGCCGCGCTCTACCGGGAGGCCATCGCCGCCCGTGCCGCCACCCGGCCCGACGGCCGCCGCTGACTCCGTACCGCCCCCGGACGCCCCGGCGTCCCGCCCCCTTCGAACCCCGACCGCGAAAGCAGGCATTCGTGCTGACCGTGGATTTCACCCGCTTCCCGCTCGCCGCAGGTGACCGAGTGCTCGACCTGGGCTGCGGCGCCGGACGCCACGCCTTCGAGTGCTATCGGCGCGGCGCCCAGGTGGTGGCTCTCGACCGGAACGGCGAGGAGATCCGCGAGGTCGCGAAGTGGTTCGCCGCGATGAAGGAGGAGGGGGAGGCCCCCGAGGGCGCCACCGCCACCGCGATGGAGGGCGACGCGCTCAACCTGCCGTTCCCCGACGAGTCCTTCGACGTCGTGATCATCTCCGAGGTGATGGAGCACATCCCCGACGACAAGGGCGTGCTCGCCGAGATGGTCCGGGTGCTCAGGCCCGGCGGCCGGATCGCCGTCACGGTGCCGCGCTACGGCCCCGAGAAGATCTGCTGGACGCTCTCCGACGCCTACCACGAGGTCGAGGGCGGCCACATCCGCATCTACAAGGCAGAGGAGCTGCTCGCCCGGATGCGCGGCGCCGGCCTCAAGCCGTACGGCACCCACCACGCGCACGCGCTGCACTCGCCCTACTGGTGGCTGAAGTGCGCCTTCGGCGTCGACAACGACAAGGCGCTGCCGGTACGGGCGTACCACAAGCTGCTCGTCTGGGACATCATGAAGAAGCCGATGGCGACCCGGGTCGCGGAGCAGCTGCTCAACCCGGTCGTCGGCAAGAGCTTCGTCGCCTACGCGACCAAGCCGCACCTGCCCGCCGCCGAGGCCACCGGCGCCACGGCGAAGACCGGCGACTCCGTCAGGTCCGAGGCGTGACACTTCCCGAGCGGACCGAACACCTCGTACTGCCCGGAGTGCTCACCGCCACGCAGGCCACCGAGACCGTCGCCGCGCTGCTCGCCGTGCAACGCGAGGACGGCGCGCTGCCCTGGTTCCGGGGCCACCACCTCGACCCGTGGGACCACACGGAGGCCGCCATGGCGCTGGACGCCGCGGGCGAGCACGAGGCCGCGGAACGCGCCTACGAGTGGCTGGCCCGCCACCAGAACAGCGACGGCTCCTGGTACGCCGCCTACCACGACGGCGACCCGCAGCGGCCGACCGACCGGGGTCTGGAGACCAACTTCTGCGCGTACGTGGCCGTCGGCGTCTGGCACCACTACCTGGCCACCGGCGACGACGCGTTCGTCGACCGGATGTGGCCGACCGTCTTCGCCGCCGTCGAGTTCGTGCTGAGGCTCCAGCAGCCCGGCGGCCAGATCGGCTGGAAGCAGGAGGCCGACGGCACCCCGGTGACGGACGCGCTGCTGACCGGCTGCTCCTCCATCCACCAGGCACTGCGCTGCGCGCTCGCCATCGCGGAACGCCGCGAGGAGCCGCAGCCCGACTGGGAGCTGGCCACCGGCGCGCTCGCCCACGCGATCCGCAGCCACCCGGAACGCTTCCTGGACAAGAGCCACTACTCGATGGACTGGTACTACCCGGTCCTCGGCGGCGCGCTCGAAGGACCGGCGGCCACCCGGCGCATCGAGGAGGGCTGGGACCGCTTCGTCGTCCCGGACCTCGGGGTGCGCTGCGTGCTGCCCAACCCCTGGGTGACGGGCGGCGAGAGCTGCGAACTGGCCCTGGCGCTCTGGGTGATGGGCGAGTCCGACCGGGCCCTGGAGATCCTCCAGTCGATCCAGCACCTGCGGGCCGGGGACGGGATGTACTGGACGGGGTACGTCTTCGAGGGCAACCGGGCCTTCTGGCCGGAGGAGCGCACCGCCTGGACCGCCGGTTCGCTGCTGCTGGCGGTGGCCGCGCTCGGTGGGGACGAGGCGACCACCGCGGTCTTCAGCGGGGAGCGGCTGCCGAAGGGGCTGGAGCCGGACTGCTGCGGCTGAGCGGCAGGCGGCCTCAGCGGCGGATGCGGCCCGCGACGGCGTGCCCGATGAACAGGTACACGACGGCCGCGAGGCCGTAACCGGCGACGACGTCGGCCCACGCCTTGTCGAACGTGAACAGGTCGTACGACCACCCGGCGAGCCAGCGTGCGCTGTGCCGCACGAACTCGACCAGGTCGTTGCCCCGGTTCGCGTCGAGCAGGTACATCAGGATCCAGAGGATGATGATGAAAGCCATGATGTCCGCCGCCACGGCTATGACACGTGCTGCGGTGCTGCTTCCGTTGCCTCTTGAGTACGACATGGACTGCGGATTGCCGCTTTCGGTTGAGTGAAACCCGGACGGCTTACCCCGGTGGCGGGCCGCCCGGCCCGCCACCAGCCTTGCAGGGGAGTGCCGGGCCCCGGCACCTGCTGTGATGTGCCCGGCCAGGGAGGCCCGCCGTGCCCCGTACCGTTCCGCTCCGCCGTCTGCTCATGGCGCTGCTGCTGTCCTGCGCCGTACTGATGGGCACCACCGCGTGCGGCGACGACGACGGCGACAGCGGGACGAGCAGCAGTTCGGCGTCACCCACCGGGACCTCGTCGGCCGAGGCGCAGAAGTTCGCCAAGACGCGGTTCGTCGCCAACGCCGGGCTGGCCGCGGGCGCCACCTACCAGTGGGTCGTCAAGCCGTACCGGGCCGGCAAGTTCAAGAAGGGCGCCGACGGGCGCACCTTCGCGCTCGTCAAGGCCGGGCTCGCGGGCGGCTTCGCCTACAACCGGCTCAAGGCCGCCACCGAGAACGCCAAGGGCGACCCGCTCCTCTCGAAGGCCGTCGCACCGCTGACCGCGGGCATCGCCTCGCTCAAGGGCATGGCCACCAAGCTCCGCAAGGGCGAGGCGGGAGCGGGCGACATCGGCGCCTTCGAGAGCGTCATCAGCTCCATCAAGGACGCCGGCAAGAGCGCGGGCGCCGAGGTGAAGGACAAGGTCCCGTCCACCTCGCAGCTCGGCGGATAACTCCTGGGGCGGCTGCCCCGACTGCACTTAGGCTGCGGTCGTGACCCCTCTCACCCATGAGCGCTACTGCGACGAAATCGTCTTGAGGACCGACGCGTTGAGGTCCGCGGTGGCCGATGGCGACCTCGACGCGACGGTACCGACCTGCCCCGAATGGACGCTGCGCGATCTCGCCGTCCACGTCGGCGGCGCCCACCGCTGGGTCGGAGAGATCGTGCGCACCCGGGCCACGGAGGAGGTCCCGAACGAGCGGGTGCCGCACTTCACGCCGGACGGCGACGGCCCCGACGTGCTGGACGCCTGGCTGGCAGAGGGGGCGGCGCGGACCGCCGGAGCGCTGCGGGAGGCGGGGCCGGAGCTGCCGGTCTGGTCCTGGTCCTGGGACCGCAGCGCCGGATTCTGGGCCCGGCGCATGGCGATCGAGACCGTCGTCCACCAGGCGGACGCGGCACTGGCCGCGAAGGTGCCCTACGCGATGGCGCCGGACCTGGCGGCGGACACCATCGACGAGTGGCTGGACAGCGTCGCCTTCGCCGTGGGCTCCGGATACGACCCGCAGGCGGCGGAGCTGCGCGGCGGCGGGCGCTCCATCCATCTGCACGCCACCGACGTTCCCGGTGCCGAATGGCTGATCGAGTTCGGCGAGGACGGCTTCACCTGGCGCCGCGCGCACGAGAAGGCGACCGTGGCCCTGCGGGGACCGCTGACCGACGTGATGCTGGTCTTCAACCGCCGGCTGGCCCCGGACAGCGACCGGGTCGAGGTCCTGGGAGACGCGGAGCTGCTGGACTTCTGGCTGGCGCGGTCGTCCTTCGGCTGACGGCCGGTGTGCGGGGCGGGCGCCGCTGCGCCAAGCTGGAACGGCAGCCCGTCCCCGTCCGGCGAGGAGGTTCCGATGGACCCGGTCAGGGCCCTGGAGCGGATCGCCTTCCTGCTGGAACGCGGCGGGGCCGGCACCTACCGCGTACAGGCCTTCCGCACGGCCGCCCGCACCGTCGCCGCCATGGGCGAGGGGGAGGCCGTCCAGCGGGTGACGAACGGCACGCTGGAGCGGGTCAAGGGCATCGGCCCCAGGACCGCGCAGGTCATCCGGGAGGCGGTCGCCGGGGAGGTGCCCGGCTATCTGGAGGGGCTGGAGACCGAGGCCGGGGAGCACGGGTCGCTCGCGGAGGGCGGCGAGCGGCTGCGCGGGCTGCTGCGCGGCGACTGCCATCTGCACTCCGACTGGTCGGACGGCGGCAGCCCGATCGAGGAGATGGGCCGTACGGCGGCGGAGCTCGGCCACGACTGGGCGGTGCTCACCGACCACTCGCCCCGGCTGACGGTGGCCAACGGGCTCTCGCCGGAGCGGCTGCGGGAACAGCTCGACGTCGTGGCCGAACTCAACGAGCGCTGGGCGCCGTTCCGGCTGCTCACCGGCATCGAGTGCGATATCAACCTGGACGGCACCCTCGACCAGGAGGACGAACTGCTGGACCGGCTGGATCTGGTGGTCGTCTCCGTCCACTCCAAGCTGCGGATGGACCCCGGACCGATGACCCGGCGCCTCCTCGCCGCCGTCCGTCACCCCCGGGCGAACGTCCTCGGGCACTGCACCGGCCGGCTGCTCACCGGCCGGGGCCGCCCGGAGTCGCGGTTCGACGGGGAGGAGGTCTTCGCCGCCTGCGCGGAGGCGGGCACGGCGGTGGAGATCAACTGCAGACCCGAGCGGCTCGACCCGCCCAGGCGGCTGCTGCGCCAAGCCGTCGAGGCGGGCACCCTGTTCGCCGTCGACACCGACGCGCACGCGCCAGGACAGCTGGACTGGCAGGCCTACGGCTGCGCCCGCGCGGAGGAGTGCGGCGTCCCGGCGGAGCGCACAATCACGACGTGGACGGCGGACGAACTGCTGGCCTGGACGGGCGGGGGCCGGGCCCCGGCCGGTGCGCGGGCGGAATCCTGAGCCGGCTGGGGAGCGGAAGGTTCACGCGCGCGGCAGCACGCCCAGGAGTGCTGAGGTGAACGAGACCCGCAGCGCGTCACGCAGTTCCAGGTTGAGCACGCCGAGGGCAGGCTCGTCCGCGTAGGCGGCGAGGACGCTGGGTGGCGGCGGGACGTACGCCGACAGGGCGCCCGCCGAGATCAGGCACATCAGGCAGAACGACTGCGCGCCGTCGCCGAGTTCGGGCACGTGGCGGCTCACGAGCCCGGTCATGTCCGTGAGCCGGGTGAGGGCGGAACGCTTGTGCCGCTTGATCACTTCGACCGAGACGTTGTGTTCGAGGACGCCGCCCTGCGCGCCGAAGAGGTCGCACAGCACGGTGCGGTCTGCCAGTGACCGGCTGAGGACCTCGGCCAGCTGGTCCGCCCGCACCTCCGGTGCCGCGTCCGCCTCGACGCCGGCGGTCAGTTCGTCCGCCAGGTCGACGAGCCAGCTCCCCAGGAAGTCGTCCAGCAGTTCGAGCAGCACCGCCTCGCGCGACTCGAAGTAGCGCAGGACATTCGACTTGGCCAGGCCCACCCGTCGGCTGAGCTCGTTGAGGCTCACCTCGGCCACGGGCATCTCGGCCAGCATCGCCCCCGCCGTGTCCAGGATCGCCCGGCGGCGGATCTCCCGCTGCTCCTCGCTTCGTGCCCGTTGGAATGCCACACCTCCAGGCTAGCTTAGAGACCGCCGGTTCCTTGACAAGGGACCGGCGGTCTCTTAAGTTCGACCGCGTAACAGACCGACGGTTCTTTAGGGGTGCGTCATGAGCGGCAACTGGACCCAGCAGTACATACCCGATCAGCACGGACGGGTGGCGATCGTGACCGGCGCCAACACCGGGCTGGGCTTCGAGACCGCCCGGATGCTCGCGGAGCGCGGCGCGGCGGTGGTCCTGGCGGTCCGCGACGTCGAGAAGGGCGAGCGGGCGGCCGCGCGCATGACCGGCGACGTCACCGTGCAGGCCCTGGACCTGACCTCCCTGGAATCGGTCCGGTCCGCGGCGGCCGACCTGCGCGCCGCGCACCCGCGCATCGACCTGCTGATCAACAACGCGGGCGTGATGTACACCCCGAAGCAGACCACCGCCGACGGCTTCGAGCTGCAGTTCGGCACCAACCACCTCGGCCACTTCGCCCTGACCGGCCTGCTGCTCGACCGGCTCCTGCCCGTCCCCGGCTCCCGCGTCGTCACGGTCAGCAGCACCGGCCACCGCATCCGGGCCGCCATCCACTTCGACGACCTGCAGTGGGAGCGCTCGTACAGCCGAATCGCCGCCTACGGCCAGGCCAAACTCGCCAACCTGATGTTCACGTACGAACTGCAGCGCCGGCTCGCGCCGCACGGCACGACAGTCGCGGTGGCCGCCCACCCCGGCGTGTCCAACACCGAGCTCGTCCGCAACACACCCGCCGCGCTTCGCCTGCCCGTCACCTGGCTCGCACCGCTGCTCACGCAGAAGGCCGAGATGGGCGCCCTGCCCACCCTGCGCGCCGCCACCGACCCGGCCGTCAGCGGTGGCCAGTACTACGGCCCCGGCAACCGGGGGCAGATCCGCGGCTGTCCGAAGCTGGTCACCTCCAGCCCCGGCTCCCACGACCGGGCCGTCCAGCAGCGCCTGTGGACCGTCTCCGAGGAGCTCACCGGGGTGACCTTCCCGGTGCCGGCCCTCCGGCGGGCGGACCTCTGAGGCCGCAACCGGAGTGAGCGGGGTGCCGCCCCGCCATGGGCGGTCCTCGGACGCCGATGCCGCGTAAGGGAGTTGCTTCCCTGCCGGGCTGGTGCGGACGTTGCCGGTGAGAAAGCATGGGCATGCGCGGTACGGGGGTCATCCGCGCAGCCGATGTGCGATATGAAGAGGGCCGATGACTGACGAGCAAGGCATCCGGACGCCGGTGGACGGAATCGACACGGGCACGCCGCATTCGGCGCGGGTGTGGAACTACTGGCTGGGCGGCAAGGACAACTACGACGTGGACCGCCGGCTCGGCGCGACGATGGAGGAGCTGTACCCGCAGATCATCGACATAGCGCGCGCCTCCCGGGCGTTCCAGGCGCGTGCGGTGCGCTATCTGGCGAGGGAGGCGGGGATACGGCAGTTCCTCGATCTCGGCACCGGTCTGCCGACGGCGAACGCGACGCACGAGATCGCCCAGGGCGTCGAGCCGACGGCACGCATCGTGTACGTCGACAACGACCCGATCGTCCTGGCTCACGCACGTGCCCTGCTGACCAGCAGGCCCGAAGGGGCGACGGACTACGTGCACGCGGACCTGACCGACGCGAAGACGGTGCTGCGCGAGGCCGCCCGGACACTCGACCTCGACCAGCCGGTGGCCGTGATGCTGCTCTCGACGCTGGGGCACGTCGCGGACTCGGGCGAGGCGGCGGCGCTGCTCCGCAGCTACCTGGACGAGCTGCCCGCCGGCAGCTGTCTGATGCAGTGCGACACCATCGGAACGCCGGAGAGCGAGGCCGCATCCGAGGAGTACGCCACTGGCGGCGCCATGCCGTATATCTCGCGCCCCAAGGAGATCATGGCGACCTTCGCGGACGGACTCGATCTGGTGGAGCCCGGCTTCGGCTCGATCAGCCTGTGGCGCCCCGAGGAGCCTCTCGTCGGTGAGCCGGTCGACCAGTGGGGATTCGTGGCCGCGAAGCGGTAGCGGCGCTCACTGGTTGAGCTCCGCAAGGACCCGCAGGGTGTGCGGGTCCGGCGCGGTCACCAGCAGGTCGGTGACCGGCCCCTCGCGCCACAACTCCAGCCGCTCCGCGATCCGTTCGCGCGGGCCGATCAGCGAGATCTCGTCCGCGAACGCGTCCGGGACCGCCAGCACGGCCTCCTGCTTGCGGCCCTCCATGAAGAGCCGCTGAATCCGCCGGGCCTCTTCGGCGTACCCCATCCGCGCCATCAGGTCCGCGTGGAAGTTGCGGGCGGCGGCGCCCATGCCGCCGATGTAGAAGCCGAGCATCGCCTTCACCGGGAGCAGCCCTTCCGCGACGTCGTCACAGACCTGCGCACGGGCCAGCGGCGCGATCATGAACCCGTCGCGCAGGCCGGTGAGCGAGGTCTCGTACACATCGGGGCGCAGCGGCGACCAGTACAGGGGGAGCCAGCCGTCCGCGATCCGGGTGGTCTGCGCGATGTTCTTCGGCCCCTCCGCGCCGAGCAGCACCGGGAGGTCCGCCCGCAGCGGGTGGGTGATCGGCTTCAGCGGTTTGCCGAGCCCGGTGGCGTCAGGCCCGTTGTACGGGTGGGAGTGGAACCGGCCGTCCAGTGCGACCGGTGCCTCGCGGGCGAGCACCTGGCGCACCACGTCGACGTATTCGCGGGTCGCGGTGAGCGGGCTGCGGGGGAACGGCCGCCCGTACCAGCCCTCGACGACCTGCGGTCCGGAGAGTCCGAGGCCGAGCATCATCCGGCCGCCGGAGAGGTGGTCGAGGGTCAGCGCGTGCATGGCGGTCGCGGTCGGGGTGCGGGCCGCCATCTGCGCGATGGCGGTGCCCAGCCGGATGCGGGAGGTGCGGGCGGCGATCCAGGTCAGCGGGGTGAAGGCGTCGGAGCCCCACGCCTCCGACGTCCACACCGAGGTGTAGCCCAGGTTCTCGGCCTCGCGGGCGAGGTCCAGCTGGGCCGGGTCCGGGCCGCGGCCCCAGTATCCGAGAGCGAGTCCGAGCCGCATTTCGCTGCCTCCCAGTATCCCCAACGACCTGACGACGCATCAGATATAGCCGGAGGGTACGACAGCGGCCCCCCGCCCGGAAGGGGCAAGGGGCCGCTGTCGTTGGTGCTGTGCGCCGGGTGTCAGCCGCGCTGGATGCCCGTGGTGTCCTGGAGCACGCCGCGACGGCCGTCCTGGGTCTGGGCGATGAGGGCGGCACCGCGCTGCTCGACCGCGAGGTACCAGGTGCCCGGTGCCAGTTCGGCGATCGGGGCCGGCGAACCGTCCTCGCCGTACAGCGGACGGGCCACCGGAACCGCGAACCAGAACGGGGTGAAGTCACCGGCCGGAGCGGCGTCGGCCGCCGGGGCCTGCTGGGCCGGCGCGGCCGCCTGCTGCGGCTCGGGCTGACCGGGCTGGCCGGGCTGCTGGGCACCGTACGGCTGCGGCTGGCCCGGCTGCTGACCACCGAAGGACGGCTGCTGCGCGCCCGGGTAACCGTAACCCTGGCCGGGCTGCGGGTGACCGCCGTACGGCGGGTGCACGGCATGCGGCTCCGGGGCGCCCGCGAGCGGGGCCTTGAGCGCCGGAACCAGCGGGGACGCGACAGCGGCACCCGCCAGCACCAGGGAGGCGATCATGCCGAGAATCAGACCGGCGCCGGCGTCGAACGAACCGAGGTCGAGGACCGTCCAGAGGAGGTGCCAGGCGGTGATGACCGTGGCGGCCACGCCGAACGCGGCCAGGTCCAGTCCGAGGACCTTGCGCGGCTGGGGCTGCGAGCGGGAGAGCACGATCAGTGCCGCGCCGGCCACCCCGACCAGGTAGACGCCGATCGCGATGCCCAGCCAATCCCAGGCACTCGGCGCGTCGATGCTGGAGTTCCCATAGGAGTAGTAGTCGAGGAAAGAGGCGATGAACAGCACGACCGCTGCTCCGATCACCACGCCATCGCCTCGAGTGAGGGAGCGGATATTCACGTGAAGGTCCTTAGTCGGTCGTCTTTTCGGGGCGGTCGTCGCTGCCACCGGTACGGCGGGCATCGCGCGAAGCTCGGGGGCGGCTCCCCATCGTACGGATGAATCTATCGTCTGCCCGGTCGGGTTGTGCCCCCTGTCCGGACGTTGGCCGGGCATCCCCCTGAATTCATCGCAGAACCACCCCTTACTACCCGTTGAGGTAGCTGCTGATGCCGTCGGCGATGCCCTGGGCCGCCTTCTGGCGCCAACTCGCGCTGGTGAGCAGGGCCGCGTCCTTCGGATCACGCATATTGCCGCATTCGATGAAGACTTTGGGCACGCTGGACAAATTCAGTCCGCCCAGATCCTTGCGGGTGTCCAGTCCGGTATTGCCGCCGATGTAATTGGAAGGCGCACTTCCGGTAGCCCGGACGAAGAGTCCGGCGATACGCGTACCGAGATCGCGCGAAGGGCCGACGATCTTCGAGGTGTCCGCGCCGCCGCCGCGCACCGATGCGGGAAGGATCACATGGAAGCCCCGGTTGCCGGCCGCCGATCCGTCCGCGTGGACCGAGACGACCGCGTCGGCCCCGGCCTTGTTGCCGATCCGGGCCCGTTCGTCCACGCACGGGCCGAACGGCCGGTCGTTGTCGTGACTCAGCACCACCTTCGCGCCCTGCGCCTTCAGCAGCGTGCGCATCCGGTGCGCCACGTCGAGGGTGAACTCGGCTTCCGCGTAACCACCGTTGGTGGAGGTGCCGGTGGTGTCGCACTCCTTGTGCGTGGTGCCGATGCTGACCTGGCGGGCGATCTCGGCGGTGTGCAGGTGGTTGCGCGGGTTGTGCCCGGGGTCGATCACGACCGTCTTCCCCGACAGCGGCCCTGACGGGGCGCCCGGCGCCGACGTGGAGGGGGCGGGCTTCCGCCCGGTGGGGGACGCCGGGCCGCCGCGCGCCGGAGAGGGGGAGGCCGGGGCCGGTGAGGAGGCCGTCGCGGAGGACGGCGAGGCGGCTTCGGGGCCCGGCCTCGCCTGCGCGGTGTCACCGCCGCCGCAGCCGGTGGCGCTCAGACACAGCACGGTCAGCGTCGCGGCGGCGAACAGGGCAGGGCGGCGCGGGGTGGGGGGAACGCTCTTGTCGTCACGCACCCGGCGATGCTATCCGGCGCCCCGCCCGGCGCCCGGAGGCCTCAGGACCGGCACTGACGGCTGTCAGATCCCGGGCCCGGTGCGCCGCAGGACCCGCAGCGAGTCCGTGACCGAGATCTCGGTGAACGCCCCGGAGGCCAGCGCCCGCAGATAGATCCGGTACGGGGCCTGCCCGCCGTGCGCCGGATCCGGGAACACGTCGTGGATCACCAGCAGCCCGCCCTCGGCGACGTGCGGGGCCCAGCCCTCGTAGTCGCCGTTCGCGTGCTCGTCGGTGTGGCCGCCGTCGATGAAGACCAGGCCGAGCGGACCGCCCCAGACGGCCGCGACCTGCGGGGAGCGGCCCACCAGCGCCACCACGTGCTCCTCCAGACCGGCCGCGTGCAGCGTCCGGCGGAAGGTGGGCAGCGTGTCCATCCGGCCGACCTCCGGATCCACCACGGTCGGGTCGTGGTACTCCCAGCCGGGCTGCTGCTCCTCGCTGCCCCGGTGGTGGTCGACGGTGAGGGCCGTGGACCCCGCGGCGCGGGCGGCGTCCGCGAGCAGGATGGTGGAGCGCCCGCAGTACGTGCCCACCTCCAGCAGCGGCAGCCCGAGCGCGGCGGCCTCCGCGGCGGCCGCGTACAGGGCCAGCCCCTCCACCACCGGCATGAAGCCCTTGGCGGCCTGGAACGCGGCGAGAATCTCCGGCTTGGGCTCGGCGGCCACGGGCTTCCTCCAGTTGGGGCGGGATACGGGGACGGGGCAGGTCAACGGCGCCCCATCGTGCCGTACGCCCGGCCCGGAGGTGCGCGCGGGGTCCGTCCGGCCGCGGGGGTGTGCGGCGCCCCCGCGGTAGCGGTGACCGGCCACCGTGCCCGTGACCGGGATGTCCAGGGAGTTGGGGCGCGGCATGAAGTAGAAGTCGGACAGCACCTTGGACGAGACGGCCTTCGCGCCGGTCGTCGTGTCCGTGACGTCGACCGTGTAGTGGTGGACCATCTGGTCGTCCTTCGCCTGCGCGACCCGCAGCGCCGTGCCGCCCCCGGCGCCGCGTACCGCAGTCAGGGGCTTGCGGGTGGTGAACTTCGGGGCCACCGTGTTGCGCCGGTCCGAGGTGTAGCGGAAGTTGTCCTTGATCTGCTGGTTCGTGCGGCCCTTCAGCCGTACCGTCCAGCCGGGACCGCTCAGCGTGCCGGCGCTCGCGTACGGCGGCTGCCAGCTCGCCGACCACTGGCCGCCGGTGTAGATGTCGTGCTTGTCGGCGGCCATGTTGATCCGGTCGATCTCGGTGCGGTCCTTGTGGACCTCGACGAACAGCGCCTGCGCGGTGGGCGCCTCGAAGCGGTCCGCGAGACCGTTCTCGGTGACCATCCGGTAGCCGTGGTCGACCTCCACGTACGACATCGAACCGTCGTTGACGGAGGTGAAGTCGCCCTGGTACATGGACCGGTCGTCGTTGGTGTTGAGGTGTGAGTGGCCGGAGAAGAGGATCGCCTGCGGGAAGGCGCTCAGGTCCGCCGCCAGCCCCGGGTTGGCGGCCTGCTGGCCGTCCATCGTGGTGCCCGTCGTCGGCCGGTGGCCCTGGACCAGGACCGGCTTGCGGGAGGCTCCCGGGGCGGTGGTGAGCGCGGCCAGCCGGCTCTTCAGCCAGGCGCGCTGCGCGGCGTCGCCGTCGTATGTGTCGGTGTTCACCGTGTGCAGGTGGACGCCCTTGACGTCCGACTCGTAGTAGCCGCCGCCGGAGTCGGGGAACCAGGCCTTCGGATAGCCGGCCCGGATCGTGGCGAGGCTGTCGTCGTGGTTGCCGTTGGACAGCAGCACCTTCGTGCCGGTCATGCCCTTGCGCTTCAGGTTCGACTGGAAGATGTCGGAGACGATGCGGTGGTCGGGGCCCTTGCCGTCGCCGTTGTCGTTGATCATGTCGCCGTTCGACAGGATCGCGTCCGGGTGCGGGAGTGTTCAATGAACGGCGGATCCGATGGTCAAGGAGACGCCAGATGAGCGATGCCACCATCGAGCAGAGAGCGGGCGGCGAGCCGGGGGTTGCGGAGGCCGCGTCGGCGAGCGATGAGCAGTTGGTCGCGATGCTCGTGAGCCGGGCCCGTTCGGAAGGACTGCAGCTGACTGGGGAGGGCGGGCTGCTTCAGCAGCTGACCAAGCGGGTCCTGGAGTCCGCGCTGGAGGGCGAGATCACCGATCACCTCGGTTACGAGAAGCACGATGCCGAAGGCCGGGGCAGTGGTAACAGCAGGAACGGGAGCCGGGCGAAGACGGTGCTGACCGACGTCGGTCCGGTCGAGGTGAAGGTCCCCCGGGACGTGACCGGCACGTTCGAGCCAGCCATTGTCAAGAAGCGGCAGCGGCGCCTGACCGGGGTGGACGAGATGGTGCTGTCGCTGTCGGCGAAGGGGCTCACGCACGGTGAGATCTCCGCGCACCTGGCCGAGGTCTATGGCGCGAGCGTGTCCAAGGCGACCATCTCTACCATCACCGACAGCGTGATGGACGGGATGGCGGAATGGGCCAGCCGCCCGCTGGACCGCGTCTATCCGGTCCTGTTCGTGGACGCCATCAACGTCAAGATCAGGGACGGGCACGTCGCCAATCGCCCGGTCTACGTCGTCATGGCCGTGACCGCCGAGGGCCACCGCGACACCTTGGGGATCTGGGCCGGTGACGGCGGCGAGGGCGCGAAGTACTGGCTGAGCGTGTTCACGGACCTGAAGAACCGGGGCCTGGAAGACGTCCTGATGCTGGTCTGCGACGGGTTGAAGGGCCTGCCCGAAGCGGTGGAAGCCGTCTGGCCCCGGACAATTGTCCAGACTTGCGTAGTTCATCTCCTGAGGAACAGCTTCCGCCACGCGGCCCGCCAGGACTGGGACAAGATCGCCAAGGCGCTCCGGCCCGTCCACACGGCCCCGAACGAAGCGGCGGCCACCGAGCGGTTCAGCGAGTTCCAGGAAACCTGGGGCAAGAAGTACCCGGCGGTCATCCGGCTCCGGGAGAACGCCTGGGCCGAGTTCGTCCCCTTCCTCTCCTTCGACGTCGAGATCCGCAAGGTCATCTGCTCGGCCAACGCGATCGAGAGCGTGAACGCGCGGACCCGCAAGGCCGTTCGGGCCCGCGGGCACCTCCCCAACGAGGCCGCGGCTATGAAGTGCATCTACATGGCGCTCATGTCCCTGGACCCGACCGGCAAGGGCCGCAAGCGCTGGACCATGCGCTGGAAGGCGCCCCTGAACGCCTTCCAGATCGCCTTCGAAGGCCGGCTCACCCCGGCTGCCTACTGACCCCAACAACACTGGATCAGCCGTTTACTGGACACTCCCTAGCCACGACCAGTGGGCGCTCGCCCGGCGCTGCCAGGCAGCCCACATCCGGTCTCTGGAAGCCGGGATCAAGACACTCAAGCACCGGCTGTCCCTCTCGATCGGGGCGAAGGGCACGAAGCGTGCGCCGGGTGGCTACCTGTCCAAGAGCGAGTGGTTCCGCAAATCGCGCCGCCTCCGAGCCCTGGAGGCCCGGCACGCTGCTGCGGTTGCGGACTGGCGGGCGGGACGGGTGCGTGTCGTGCGAGGCGGCAAACGGCTGTTCAACACCCGCCATCACCTCGCCGAGGCCTGGCTCACCGAGGATCAGTGGCGGGAGCGGTGGGAGGCGGAGCGCTGGTTCCTGTCAGCGAACGGTGAGTCGGGGAAGCGGTACGGGAACGAGACGATCCGCGTCACCCCGGCCGGTGAGGTCAGCATCAAGCTCCCGGCCCCGCTTGCTCACCTGGCCAATGCCAAGCACGGGCGCTACACCCTCACCGGCTCGGTGGCGTTCGCGCACCGTGGTGTGGAGTGGGCCGGCCGCATCGAAGCGAACGGGGCTGTTGCCTACCGGATCCACTACGACACCGCCCGGGGCCGCTGGTATCCGACCGCGTCCTGGCAACGCCCGGTTGTGCAGACCGTCCCGCTGGAGGCGGCCAGGGCCGGGGGTGTGATCGGTGTCGACACCAACGCCGATCACTTCGCCGCCTACCTGCTCGACCCGCACGGTAACCCTGTCGGGGAGCCCCGTCGTTTCGGCTACGACCTGACCGGCACCGCACCACACCGTGACGCGCAACTCCGCCACGCCCTCACCCAGCTCCTGCACTGGGCCAGACAGACAAACGTCACCGCGATTGCGGTCGAGGACCTTGACTTCAGCGCGGACAAGACGAGGGAGAAGCACGGCCGCCGGAAACGCTTCCGGCAGCTGATCTCCGGCATCCCTACCGGGAATCTCAAAGCGCGGCTGGTCTCCATGGCCGCCGAGTATGGCCTGGCGATCGTCGCGGTCGACCCGGCCTATACCTCGATGTGGGGTGGTCAGCACTGGCAGAAACCGCTGACCACTCCCCGTCGCAGAATGTCCCGTCACGATGCCGCCGGTATCGCGATCGGGCGACGCGCCCTCGGACACCCGATCCGGCGTCGGACGACACCGCCCCCACAGCACCGGAGTGATGCTGTGGGGCATCGGACCGTCCAGGTCGAACCAGGTACACGAAGGCGTGAGGGAACCCGCCCACCCGCAACGGACCCCGCCCCTGGAGACGTGCCACCGAGCGGGACGAGAAAGCGGCAACCCAGCGCACCCAAAACCGTTCGGGATGCGCCCAGAACGCACGAGTGGGTCCAGGACTCACTCGTGCAAACTGGCTATGAACGGTCAGCAGCTCTGCCAGAGTCGGGTCATGACGCGGACGCCGAAGCGCAGTCCCTCCAGCGGGACGCGCTCGTCCACGCCGTGGAAGAGGCGGCCGTAGTCCAGGTCGTGCGGCAGCTTCAGACCCTTGAAGCCGAAGCAGCGGATGCCCAGGTGGGTGAAGGCCTTGGCGTCCGTACCGCCGGGGTTGCAGTACGGCACCGGGTGGCCGTCCGGGTCCTCGGCGCGCACCGCGTCGCACATGGCGTCGACGAGCGGGCCGTCGAAGGTGGTCTCCATCGCGATGTCGTGGTTGACCCACTCGCGGCTCACCGAGGGGAGGAGCAGCCTGTCGATGGTGTCGATCAGCTCCTGCTCGTGGCCGGGCAGGAAGCGGCCGTCGACGCGCGCGGTGGCCTTCCCGGGGATCACGTTGGTCTGGTAACCGGCGTTGAACATGGTGGGGTTCGCGGAGTTGCGGAGCACCACCTGCATGAAGTCGGAGACCGGGCCGAGTTTCGCGAGGCTGCCCTCGATGTCGTTCTCGTCGAACTCGACACCGTAGAGCCGGGCGGCCTCTTCGAGCAGCGCGCGGACGGGTTCGATCAGCCGGATCGGGAAGGTCTCGCGGCCGATCCGGGTCAGCGACTCCGCGAGGTCGGTGACCGCGTTCTCGTCGTTGGGCGAGGAGCCGTGGCCGGCCCGGCCGGTGGCGGTGAGCTCCATCCAGGCCATGCCGCGCTGGGCGTTCTCGATCGGGTAGAGGCGCCGGGTGTCGTCGAGGGCGAAGGAGAACCCGCCGCCCTCACCGATCGCCTCCGTGACCCCGGCGAACAGCTCCGGGCGGTGCTCGACGAGCCAGTGGGCGCCGAACTTGCCGCCCGCCTCCTCGTCCGCGAGGAAGGCCAGGACCAGATCGCGGGCGGGCTTGGTGCCGGTGCGGGCGAAGTGCCGGGCGGTGGCCAGCATGACGGCCACCGTGTCCTTCATGTCGATCGCGCCCCGGCCCCACAGGTAGCCGTCCCGGGTCTCGCCGGAGAACGGCGGCACCTGCCATTCGGAGGCGTCGGCGGGGACCACGTCCAGATGGCCGTGGACCATCAGCGCGCCGCGCTCCGGGTCGCGGCCGGCGATCCGGGCGATGACGCTGGCCCGGCCCGGCGCGGACTCGATGAGCTCCGAGTCGATGCCCACCTCCGCGAGGCGGCCCACCACCCAGTCGGCACTGGCGCGCTCGTTGCTGGTGGGGTTGGAGGTGTCGAACCTGATCAGTTCGGCGCAGAGGTCGACGACCTCGGCCTGTGCCTCGTCCGAGGCGGGGACCAGGGGTGCGGTGGGTTCGATGGTGCTCATGCTGCTCCCACGGGGGTGCTGGTGCGGGCGTCGGGGGCCGCGTCGTCCGCGCCGCCCTCGTCGTCCAGGGTGGAGGTGCCGTACGGCTTCACCCAGCCCAGCAGGCCGAGCACGCAGTACAGGACGAAGGCGGTGGCCAGCGAGTTCAGGGCCGGGATGCCGCCGTCGTAGAACTTGCCGACGCAGAAGGCCACGATCCAGATGACGATGGACATCGGCACCCAGGTCGGCGAGGTCTTCGGCAGCGTCTCGGATTCCCGGGTGTCGTCCAGCGGCTTGCGCATCCTCTTCACGACCCAGTACTCGGCCACGATGATGCCGCCGATCGGCGGGATGGCGACCCCGAGGATCGTGAGGAACTCGGTGAAGTGCGTCATGATCCCGACCGCGGACAGGAGCGTGCCGGCGATGCCGAGGACGATGGTGACCGCGCCGCGGTGGACGCGCTTGCCGAAGACGACCTGGAAGAAGTTGACGACGCCGAGCGAGGAGCCGTACAGGTTCCAGTCGTTGATCTTGGCGGTGGACATCAGGACCACGACCACACCGAAGGCGCCGGAGGTGGAGAGCACGATGTGCGAGACCTCGTTGCTCTTCACCAGGTGACCCAGCAGCACACCGGTCAGTCCGACGATGTACTCGGAGAGGATCATCGAGGAGGCGCTCTGCAGGAAGACGTGCGAGCCCCTGCGGTTGTAGCGGGTCATCTCGGGGGAGACGATCGCGCCGGTCATGTAGCCGCCCGCGATGGCGGTGGCGGCGACGGCGAGGGGGATCGTGTCGCCGGGCGGCGGCGAGTGGATCAGGTCGCTGAACGAGTGGTCGCTCAGGGTCCGGATGACGGAGAAGGCGACCATCGCGAAGAACAGCGGCGTGACGATCTTCGCGAAGTTGGCCATGTACTTGAAGCCGAAGATCACCAGGGCGGTGATGGCGGTGCCCGCCAGCACGCACCACATCCAGGACGGTCCGCCGACCAGCGCCGAGACGCTGTCACCGAAGATCGTGTTCTGGACGCCGAACCAGCCGACCAGGCTGACCGCGATGACGAAGCTGACCAGCGCGGAGCCGTTGCGGCCGAAGCCCACCCAGCGGGTCAGCATCGGGGTCGCGAGGCCCTCGCGCATACCGGCCAGGCCGATCGCGAAGATCACGATCTCCAGGATCACCGCGCCGAGCGTGAAGGCGAGGAAGGCGTTGCCGAAGGTCATGCCGACGCCGATGGTGGCGCCGAGCGTGAACTGCGAGATCGAGCCGGACTGGGCCAGCCACTGGAGCAGCATGGACCAGAAGCCGAACCGCTTGTCGCGCGGGACGCGCGAGAGCGAGTAGTCGTCGCTGCCGATGCTCTTGGTCTCGTTGACCGCGGCGTCGGCCGGAGGGGCGGCAGCCATCAGGACTCCTGGGGTGTGCGGCCGAGGGTCTGCAGGTGGGACAGCGACCCGTAGCGGTTGACGAGGTTGTCGAACTCCACCGCGTCGTGGAAGTCCAGGTGGCCCGCGCCGTAGGCCTTGGCGACCTCCACGGCGTAGCGGGCGGCGGAGGCGATGTCGCCCTCGTGACTCGCGCCCGTCTGGCAGCCCGGCACCGCGGCGGCCGAGGTGACCGCGAGGCCGACCACGGGAGCGGCCGTGGCGGTGGCGGGCTGGAGGATCGAATTGATGTGGTGTGCCCCATTACCGTACGGGGTGATGTCCTGCGTGGTCACGGGGTACGTGACCAACGGCTCACCGGTCACCACGGCCAGCAGCTCGCCGAGCTGCTCGCTGACCCGGAGCACCCAGCCCTCCTTGACGGTGGGCGACAGGGCGAGGCCCTTGTGGTTGATGATGCGGTTGCCCTTGGTGGTGTCGATGGAGAGCACGGCCTCCATGGCGTCGGTCACCTCGTGGCGGTTCATGGTGGCGATGTCCACGGGCGAGCCCATGAACGGCACCGGGTCGTGCGGCTCGGTCGGCGCGTCCGGGCAGATGTGGGTGGCGACGATCACATCGCCGGGCAGCACATCGCCCCGGCGGCGCATGTCGAGCAGCTTCGCGGCGGTGGCGACGGCGGAGACGGCTCCGTCGGCGTCGGAGACCATGCCGGTCATCTCGGGCCGGGCGCCGATGCCGCCGAGCCGGCCGACCACACCGAGGGTGCGGGCGGTGCCGCCGGCGGTGCGTCCCCGGGAGCCGGGGACGCGGACCATCACGAAGTCCGTCGAGCCGCGCTCACCGGCCACGGTGGTGACCTCGGCGGACGATCCCTCGGCCCCAGCCACGGAGTCGAGGTACTCGACGACCGTCTTCCCATTGGCCTGCGGGTCGTCGAGGAGGTCGACGATGTCCAGTACGTACTTCAACATGGGGGGCCTTTCTCGCGCATCCATCACACCCGTCCGGCGCCCGGCAGGGAGTGGGACGCCGGACGGGGTGCTGAGAGCAGATTCGGGATCGGATAGCGTTGAACGCAACTGTTTCCCGTTATCTGCAATTCAGGTCTGAATGGTGAGATGGGTGAAATGACGATGGCGGACTTCGATCTGGACCGGCGGACCCCGGCCGGTGCCCTGCAAACCGTCGACCGGGCGCTCCTCGTGCTGCTCGCGTTCGAGCGGACCAGACCTGACTGGGGTGTCACCGAGGTCGCGGAGGAGTTCGGCTGGGACACCTCGGTGGCCCAGCGGCTGCTCGCCACCCTCGCGGGCCGGGGCTTCCTGGTCTCCGACCCGGCCACCCGCCGCTACCGCATCGGCCCCGCCGTGCTGCGCCTGGGCAGGCTCTGGGAGCGCTCCGGATCGCTGGAGCTGCTCGCCGGACCCGTCCTGGAGGAGCTGCGCCGGGTCACCGGCGACACCGTGCTGTTCTGCCTGCCGGACAGCTTCCACATGCGGTGCGTGGCCGCGGAGGAGGGCGAGACGGGGCCGCTGCGCTACTACCCGCTGGTCGGTGAGCTCTATCCGGCGCACGCCGGGGCGACCAGCAAGTCGTACTACGCCTACCTGCCGGACGAGCAGCGCCACCGGCTCTTCCGGGGCCGCCCGATGGCCCGGTTCACGGACCGGACGGTGACCGATCCGGATCTGCTGGAGGGGGAGCTGCTGAAGGTGCGCGCCCAGGGCTACGCCTGGACGGTCGGTGAGTACGACGCCGGCATCGCGACCGTTGCCGTACCGGTCTTCCTCGGACGCGAACCGTACGGAAGTCTCAGTCTGGGCGGCGCGAAGGAACGGTTCGAGGGGGCGCCGGAGAACCGGCTCGACGCGCTGCGCAAGGCGGCCGACCTGCTGGAGAAGCGCCTCACCCATCCACCGCAGCGCCCCAAACCCCGCTCCCGCCGCACTACCTGACGCACGACCGGACCGGCCGTCGGCCCCCGCACCACCCGACCGGCGGCCGGACCCGTATCACCCGCACGACCTGACCCAAGAGAACCAAGAGGAACCCCGTGAATCTGCTCCTGCTCTCCAACTCCACGCAGTACGGCTGCGGTTACCTGGAACACGCCCTCGACACGGTGCGGGCGTTCCTGCCCGCGGAGGCCCGGCTCGCCTTCGTGCCGTACGCGCTCGCCGACTACGCGGCGTACACCACCCGGGTCCGCGACGCCCTGGAACCGGCCGGCATCACCGTCCGCGGCGTCCACGAGAACGCCGACCCGGCCGCCGAACTCGCCGCGTCCGACGCCGTGTTCATCGGCGGCGGCAACTCCTTCCGGCTGCTCAGCGCGCTCTACCGGACCGGGCTGCGCGACGCCGTGACGGGGGCGGTGCGCGAGGGACTGCCGTACATGGGGGCCAGCGCGGGGACGAACATGGCCTCGCCCACCCTGCGCACCACCAACGACATGCCCATCGTGCAGCCGCCGTCCTTCGAGACGCTCGGGCTCGTCCCGTTCCAGATCAATCCGCACTACCAGGACCCGGACCCGGACAGCACCCACAAGGGCGAGACCCGCGAGGAACGGCTCACCGAGTTCCTGGAGGAGAACGACGTCCCGGTGCTCGGACTGCGCGAGGGCTCATGGCTGCGGGTCAACGGGTGTCAGGCCCGGGTCCAGGGCGCCCGCCCCGCCCGGCTGTTCACCCGCGGCGCGCAGCCGCAGGAGCTCCCGGCGGGGACGGACGTCTCTCATCTGCTCACGACGGCACCGAGGTTCGACGCGCCGGTGCGCTGAGCGTCAGCACCAGATCGGTCTCGGCGGGCCGGCCGCTCGCCGGATGCGCCGCCGGGTAGGCGCGCGGCGCGTATCCGGCGGCCGATCCGGCCAGCACGAAGCTGCCGCCGGCCGGGGCGGCCAGCGCGTACCGGCCTTCCGCGTCCGTCGTGGTGAGCCCGGCCTGCCGGCCCTGCCGGTCGATCAGGGTGACGTTGGCACCGGCCACCGGCGTCCCGTCCGTATCGGTGACCCGGCCGCGGAAGCCGGAGCCGGGCAGCGGGAGCGGGAGGCCGGACAGCCGGGCCGTCTCGTCGCCCGCGCTGCTCGCCAGCAGGACCGGCGCGGCGGCCGCCCGCTGCGAGGGCAGGAAGGCGGCCAGCACCAGTCCGGCCAGCACCGCGCCCGTCGCGATCATGAACGAGGTGCGGAACCCCTGCATGGTGGGCACCGCGACAGAGCCCATCTGGGTCGAGGTGTGCGCCAGCACCATGCCGATCACCGCGCTCGACACCGAGGTGCCGATGGAGCGCATCAGGGTGTTGAACCCGGTCGCCGCGCCCGTCTCCGAGGCGTCGACGGCACCGATGATCAGTGCGGGCAGCGAGGAGTAGGCGAGCCCGATGCCGGCGCCGAGGACCACCGCGATCACGACGGTCTGCCAGGCGGCGCTCATCAGGCCGAGCCCGGCTCCGTATCCGATGGCGATGACCGCCATGCCGATCATCAGCGACACCTTGGGGCCGTACCGGGCGGACAGCCGCGCGTACAGCGGGGCGACGAGCATCATCGTCAGGCCCAGCGGCGCCACGCACAGCCCGGCGACCACCATCGACTGGCCGAGGCCGTAGCCGGTGGACAGCGGCAGCTGGAGCAGTTGCGGCAGGACCAGCGAGACGGCGTAGAAGGCGACCCCGACCATGATCGAGGCGAGGTTGGTGAGCAGTACCTCGCGGCGTGCGGTGGTCCGCAGATCGACCAGGGGAGCTTCGCTGCGCAGCTCGAACACGCCCCACGCCAGCAGCACCACCAGTCCGGCGGCGACCAGCCCGAGGGTGGTGGGGGAGGTCCAGCCCCAGTCGCTGCCCTTGGTGATGGGCAGCAGCAGGAGGACCAGTCCGGCCGAGAGGCCGAGCGCGCCGGTCATGTCGAACCGGCCGGGGGCCCGCAGCACGGGCTCCGGCACCGCGAGCACGGTCAGCCCCATCGCGAGCACACCGAGACCGGCCGAGCCGAAGAAGAGGGTGTGCCAGTCGGTGTGCTGGGCGACCAGGGCGGCGGCGGGCAGCGCGAGTCCGCCCCCGACCCCGATCGAGGAACTCATCAGGGCCATCGCGGAGCCGAGCTTCTCGCGCGGCAGCTCGTCGCGCATGATGCCGATGCCCAGCGGGATGGCGCCCATGGCGAAGCCCTGGAGCGCGCGGCCCACGATCATGATCACGAGGTCATCGGTGAAGGCGCATATCAGGGAGCCGATCACCATGACGGCGAGGCTCGCCAGCAGCATCTTCCGCTTGCCGTTGAGGTCCCCGAGCCGCCCCATGATCGGCGTGGAGACGGCGCCGGCGAGCAGCGTCGCCGTCATCACCCAGGTGGCGTTGGACGGGTCGGTGTCGAGAAGGGCGGGCAGGTCCTTGATGATGGGGACGAGCAGGGTCTGCATCACCGCGACGGTGATACCCGCGAAGGCGAGCACGGGGACGATCCCCTTGCCGGTCTTCGACGTCCCCGGATCAGGAAGCTCCGCGGACTGCTGTTCGTGCGTCGTCTGTGGCATACGTGCGGCCTCCGGGCAGCGGAAGAGGGGGGACGGGGAAGGCGTGCGGATCGTGCGGGCCGTGCTGCGGGCAGCGCTGCCCGCCAAGTGTGTGCACGGTGAAACCTTCCGCATGTCCGAGGTATTCCGGTGAACGGGGTGCGAACAGCACGCAGTCGCGGCCGGGGTCCGGCGTCCGGCCGCAAACAGATGGGGATCTGACCTTCCGTCAGATTGAGACGTGTTCTACTCTTGCGCCGTTCCAGTGGCTGCGACCGGCGAGGATCCGCATGGGCATCGGAATCACCGAAGAACACAGGGAGCTCGCGCGGGCTGTACGAGGATGGCTCGCCCGCGCCGTACCGCCCGGGGAAATCCGCAAAATTCTTGACGCGGACGCCCCCGCTGCCACCGGCGCACGCCCCGGACACTGGGACGGACTGGCGGAACAGGGCCTCCTCGGCATCCATCTGCCCGAGGAGTACGGGGGAGAGGGCGGCGGACTGCTCGATCTCGCCGTCGTCCTCGAAGAGGCGGGCCGCGCCGCCCTCCCCGGTCCCTGCCTGGCGAGCACTCTCGCCTCTGCCGTACTGCACGCGTCGGCCCCGCGCACCCCCGGCACAGACGAACTGATACGGGACCTCGCGTCGGGCCGCCGCATCGGCGCCGTCGCCCTCGGCCCCGGCAGCCTCACCGCCGTCGAGCAGGAGGACGGGCACCTGCTCGACGGGGAACTCCCGCCGGTCCTCTCCGCCGACGGGGCCGACCTGCTGCTGCTCCCCGCCGCCTCGGTCACCGGCACCCGCTGGTTCGCCGTCGACACCTCGGCCCGGGGGCTGACCGTCCGCCCGCACCGCAGCGCCGATCCGACCCGGCCCACCGCGGAGGTCAGGGCCGAGGGCGTGCTGGTGCCCGCCGGGCGGCTGTTGCCCACCGACTCCGCGCTCGTCCGCGACCTCGCCGCCGTGCTCCTGGCCGCGGAGGCGTGCGGCACCGCGGCCCGTTCGCTGGACACCGCCGCCGAACACGCCAAGGTCCGCGAGCAGTTCGGCCGCCCCATCGGACAGTTCCAGGGCGTCAAACACCTCTGCGCGGACATGCTCGTACGGGTCGAGCAGGCCCGCGCGCTGGCCTGGGACGCCGCCCGCGCGGCCACCGAGACCCCGGAGACACGGTCCATGGCCGCGGCCCTCGCCGCGTCGACCGCCCTGGACGCCGCGTACACCTGCGCCAAGGACGCCATCCAGATCCTCGGCGGCATCGGCTTCACCTGGGAGCACGACGCCCACCTCTACCTGCGCCGCGCCCTGGTCGCCCGGCAGCTGCTCGGCTCCGGCGACGTCCACCGCCGGCGCGCCGTCCGGCTCGCCGCCGCCGGGGCCCGCCGCAGCCTCACCCTGGAGCTGCCGCCGGAGGCCGATGCGCACCGCGCGGCGGCCCGCGAGGCCGTCGCCGCCGTCCGGGGCCTGGACCCCAGGGCCGCCCGCAGCGCCCTCGCACCCACCGGCTACGCCGCCCCGCACCTGCCCGCGCCCTACGGACTGGACGCCGGACCCGTACAACAGCTCGCCGTACAACAGGAGTTGCGCGAACAGGGAGTGAAGCTCAGCGACCTCTCCATCGCCACCTGGGTGGTGCCCTCGCTCATCGCGCACGGCACGCCCGAGCAGCAGGACCGCTACCTCCTGCCCACCCTGCGCGGCGAACTCCAGTGGTGCCAGCTGTTCTCCGAACCCGGTGCCGGCTCCGACCTCGCCTCACTGCGCACCCGCGCCGAACGCGTCCCCGAGGGCTGGCGGATCAACGGCCAGAAGGTGTGGACGAGCGCCGCCCAGTGGGCCGACCACGGCATCCTGCTCGCCAGGACGGACCCGGACGCGCCCAAGCACCGGGGACTCGGCTACTTCCTGGTCGACATGAAGCACACCGAGGGCATCGACATCCGCCCGCTGAAGGAGATCACCGGCGACTCCCTCTTCAACGAGGTCTACTTCGACGATGTGATCCTGCCCCCCGACGCCCTGGTGGGCGAGGCCGACGGCGGCTGGCGGGTCGCCCGCAACACCCTGGGCAACGAACGCGTCCACATGGCCGACCAGATGTCGTTCGACACCGGACTCGAAGCCCTGATCGACCGCTCCGCCGGACTCGACGGCGCCTGCCGGGCCCGGATCGGCGCACTCGCCGCCGAGGCCCACGCACTGGCCTGCATCGGACTGCGCACCACGCTGCGACAGGTCTCAGGACTTGAGCCGGGCGCGGGCGCCTCCGTACGCAAACTCATCCAGACCGCCCACCAGCAGAAGGTCGCCGAACTCACCCTCGAACTGCTGGGCCCCGCGGGCGCGGTGGCCGAGGGCGCCGGTGAACGGGCCGTGCACGGATTCCTGATGTCCCGCTGCCTGACCATCGCGGGCGGCACCACGCAGGTTCAGCTCAACGTCGTCGCCGAGCGCATCCTCGGCCTGCCCAGGGACTGAAGGGAATCCATCATGAGGTCATACATCGTCGGCGTCGGCATGACGAAGTTCGAGAAGCCCGAGAGCCGCGACTGGCAGTACTGGGACATGGCGAAGGAGGCCGGCACGGCGGCGCTCACCGACGCCGGTATCGGCTACGAGGACATCCAGCAGGCTGCCGTCGGCTACTGCTTCCAGGCCTCCACCGCCGGACAGCGGGCCGTGTACGGGCTCGGACTGACCGGGATACCCGTCTACAACGTCAACAACAACTGCGCCACCGGCTCCACCGCGCTGATGATGGCCCGCCAGTTCGTCGAGGGCGGCGGCAGCGACTGCGTCCTCGCGCTCGGCTTCGAGAAGATGGCGCGCGGATCGCTCGGCGGCGGCGGTTCCGACGGCGGCGCGGGTGATTTCAGGACGTCCCCGGTCGCCCGGCACTACGGGATCATGGCCGCCGCCCACGGCTTCGAGATGACCCCGCCCACCGCCCAGATCTTCGGCAACGCGGCCCGCGAGCACATGAAGAGGTACGGCACGACCGAGGCGCAGCTCGCCGCCGTCGCCGCGAAGAACCACCGCCACTCGACGGGCAACCCGTACGCCCAGTTCCAGGACCCGTACACGGTCGGTGAAGTCCTCGCCGCCAAACCGATCCACCACCCGCTGACCCGGCTCCAGTGCTCACCGACCTCCGACGGGGCAGCCGCCGCCGTCGTCGTCTCCGAACGCTTCGTCGAGGAGCGCGGCCTCGGTGACCGGGCCGTCGAGATCGCCGCCCAGGCCATGACGACCGACACCGAGGCCTCCTTCGCCTCCGGGACCTGCATCGACGCGGTCGGCCTGCCCATGTCACGGGAGGCGGCCCGCCAGGTCTACGAGAGCGTGGGCATCGGCGCCGCGGACCTCGACGTCATCGAACTCCACGACTGCTTCTCCATCAACGAACTCCTCACCTACGAGGCGCTCGGGCTGTGCGGCGAGGGTGAGTCCGGCCCGCTCGTCGAGTCCGGCGCCACCACCCACGGCGGCCGCTGGGTGGTCAACCCGTCGGGCGGGCTGATCTCCAAGGGGCACCCGCTCGGCGCCACCGGAATCGCCCAGGCCGCCGAACTCACCTGGCAGCTCAGGGGCGAGGCCGGCCCCCGCCAGGTGCCGGACGCCCGCACCGCGCTCGCCCACAACATCGGCCTCGGCGGCGCCGCCGTGGTGACACTCCTGCGCCGCTGACCCCTGTGGCCCGTCCGGGCTCCGGTCCTACACCGCTGGACCGAGGCCGGTACGGTCCGGAAACCGATGTACGGGGTGCTGGGCGGCTGCGAGTATGACGCCATGGTTGACGTCTCGACGCCCACACGCCGTACCGGCCGCACCCGTACCCGCACCTGGGCGGTGGTGCTCGCCGCCTGCGTCGGCCAGTTCCTCGTCGTCCTCGACGTGTCCGTCGTCAACGTCGCCCTCCCCTCCATGCGCACGGACCTGGGCCTGAGCACCGCGGGGCTGCAGTGGGTGCTCAACGCCTACTCGATCGCGTTCGCCGGATTCATGCTGCTCGGCGGGCGGGCCGCCGACCTGTACGGCCGCAAGCTGATGTTCCTCGTCGGCCTCGGCCTCTTCACCGCCGCCTCGCTGGCCGGCGGACTCGCCCAGGAGGGCTGGCAGCTGCTCGCCGCCCGCGCCGCGCAAGGCCTCGGCGCCGCCGTACTCGCCCCCGCGACCCTCACCCTGCTCACCGCGGCCGTCCCCGAAGGACCCGCACGGGCCAGGGCCATCGGCACCTGGATGGCGGTCGGGGCGGGCGGCGGCGCGGCCGGCGGACTGATCGGCGGGGTGCTCACCGACGCGCTCTCCTGGCGGTGGGTCCTGCTGATCAACGTGCCGGTCGGCGTGCTCGTCATCGCCGGCGCCGCGGTCTACCTGGCCGAGGGCCGGACCGGCGAGCGGAGCCGGATCGACTTCCCGGGCGCACTGCTCGTCACGGCGGGCCTGGCCTCCGTCGCGTACGGCATCGTGCAGACGGAGGAGTCGGGCTGGACCGCGTCCGCGACGCTGCTGCCGCTGCTCGGCGGAGTGGCGCTGCTCGCCCTGTTCGTCCTGGTGGAATCCCGTACGGCGAAACCGCTGATGCCGCTGCGGGTGCTCGGCGCACGGGCGGTCGCCGCGGCCAACGTGGCGATGTTCCTGATCGGCTCGGCCACGTTCTCCATGTGGTACTTCATGACCGTGTACGCGCAGAACGTGCTGGGCTACTCGGCGATGGAGGCCGGACTCGCCCTGATGCCGACCTCCGTGGCCATCGTCGTCGGCTCCAAGTGCGCCCCTCGGCTGATGGCCCGGGTCGGAGCGAAGAACCTGGCGCTCGTCGGCACGGTGGTCGCCGCCGCGGGCTTCGGCTGGCAGTCCACGATGACCGCCGACGGCGACTACCTCACCTCTATCTGCCTGCCCGGCGTGCTGATGATGGCCGGCACCGGCCTGGCGGCCACCCCGCTCGCCTCGCTCGCCACCTCGGGCGCGGCGCCCGGCGAGGCCGGACTGGTCTCCGGACTCGTCAACACCTCCCGCACGATGGGCGGCGCGCTCGGCCTGGCCGTGCTCTCCACCGTCGCCGCCGCCCGCACGGACGGCGGAACGGGCCCGGCGGACCTCACGGCGGGTTACGCCCTGGCCTTCCGGACGTCGGGCTCCGTCCTGCTGGGCGGCCTGCTGCTGATGACCTTCTGGCTCCCGCGCCACCGGCCGTCCGTACGGCGCTGAAGGGGCCCGGTGTCCGTACGGCGCTGAACACGTTTTCGTACAGCGCTGAGCACGTTTCTTTCTAGAGCCAGCCCTGCTGCCGCGCGGCCCGGACCGCCTCCATCCGGTTGCGGGTGGCGGTCTTGCCGATCGCGGACGAGAGGTAGTTGCGCACCGTCGACTCCGACAGGTGCAGCTTCGCCGCGATGTCCGCGACCGTCGCCCCGTCCACCGAGGCCATCAGCGCATCGCGCTCCCGGGCGGTCAGCGGACTGGGGCCCGCGCTCAGCGCGGCGGCGGCCAGCGCCGGATCGATGACGGTCTCCCCGGCCAGCACCCGCCGGATCGCCTCCGCCAGATCCTCGACCGGCCCGTCCTTCACCAGGAACCCCGCCGCCCCCGCCTCCATCGCCCGCCGCAGATACCCGGGCCGCCCGAACGTGGTGAGGATCAGCACCCGGCACTCCGGCACCTCCTCCCGGAGATCGGCGGCCGCGTCCAGACCGCTGCGCCCCGGCAGTTCGATGTCCAGCAACGCCACATCGGGCCGCGAGGCGACTGCGGCGGCCACGATCTCGTCGCCCGCCCCCACCTGGGCCACCACCTCGATGTCCGGCTCCAGCCCGAGCAGCAGGGCGAGCGCGCCCCGCATCATCCCCTGGTCCTCTGCGAGCAGCACTCGTACGGACTTGACCGGCCGGTGATCCTGCGGCATCTCGTTCACGGGTAACAGGGTATGGGGGGTGGGCCGTTGGGACGCGTCAACCGGCCCGGTCGGCGGCAGACCCACTCCGGGTCTGCCGCCGACCGGGCCGCGCGGGTCAGAGCAGCGCGTGCGGGTACTGCCCGGCGCGGTTCTGGAAGGCCAGGACCGCCGGGTTCTGCACGGTGCCGCCGCGGATCTCGATCGCCCGGCTGATGGTGCGGTCACCGTCCCAGCCGTCCGGCCCCGCGAGGACCGTCCGCAGGAACGGGATCAGCGCCTCGCTGTTCTCCCAGGTGGCCGCGTCCCACAGGTAGGAGGGGCTGTGGTCCACGGCGTAGTAGTGGACGTTGTCGCCGACGGTGAACATCGGCTCGTCGAAGGTCGTGGGCCGGGCCCAGGCGAACCCCATGCCCTCGTCGCAGGAGACGTCGATGACGAGGGTGCCGGGCGCGAGCTTCGGCAGATCCTCCTCTATCAGGAACATCAGCGGCGCGGCGGTGTCCTGGAGCACGCAGTTGACGATGATGTCGTGCCCGGCCAGGAACTCGGCCAGCGGCTCCGGACCGTCCTCGGTGAGCGCGACGCTGCGCCGAGGGTCGAGGGTGTCGTCGGCCACGTCGTGGTCGAAGCGCACGATCCGTGCCGAGTGGATCGGTGAGCTGACGGCGGTGGTGCCGCGGGCGGTGAGCACGTCCACGTCGTGCACGCCCAGCGCGCTGAGCGCGGTCACCGCGCCGCGCGCGGTGGCGCCGAAGCCGATCACCGCCGCCCGCCGCCGACGCCCGTAGTCACCGGTCGCCCCGGTCAGCTGCATGGCGTGCAGCACCGACGAGTAGCCGGCCAGCTCGTTGTTCTTGTGGAAGACGTGCAGGTTGAACCCGCCCTTCGGGGTCCAGTGGTGCATCGCCTCGAAGGCGATCAGGGTGAGCCTGCGGTCGATGGCGGCCTGCGTGACCTTCTCGTCCTGCACGCAGTGCGGCCACCCCCACAGCACCTGCCCGTCCCGCAGCTCCGCCACATCCTCGTGCAGCGGTTTGGCCAGCAGGATGACGTCGCACTCCGCGATCAGCTCCTCGCGCGAGCGGAAACCGGCAACGTGCGGTGCGATCTGGGAGTCCGGGACACCGAAGTGCTCTCCGTATCCGGTCTGCAGAAAGATGCTGGGGCGGAGGTCGACGTCGACGCGTTCGAAGTGCGCCGGGTGGATCGGCAGACGGTGTTCGTTCTCTTTACGGGCCTGCGACACGATTCCGAGCTTGAGCTGCTGCAAAGTACCCCTCTGATTATCCCCTGTGTAACACACTCCGGAGGGGTGCGGACCCGATCGACGGCGTTCCTTCGGGCCAGAGCGCGGCGCTCACCGCCGGCTCCCGGAGGACAACCATTCGCGTGGACCGGTGGTCATACCCCTGCCATCCGCGTACCGGGTGGGCTCGGTCAGCTGCGCCCAGGGGTTCCTGCGGCGCCGGAACACAGGGGACCGCTTTCATGCGTCACCGCACCACCGTGGCAGCCTTCGCCGGGGCACTCGCCCTGTCCGCGCTCGCGATTTTGGGGGGTCGCCCAGGCGGACGAGGTCTCGGGCGACATCAAGATCACGAAGGTGGTCGTCAACGGCGGGAATAACATCGTCCTGGGGACCACGAACGTGAAGAGGTTCACCATCGCGGTGACCGCTACGGACGACTCGGGCATCGAGGTCGGGAAGACCTTCCCGACCATGTGGCACACGCCCCTCCCGAACGGCGACGCCTACGGTCTCGTGCTTCCCGACAACATCCTGGGCAAGTGCGTGCGCCAGAGCTTCACCACGACCACCTGCACCTACGCGATGACGATCAACCCGCGCATCGAACCCCAGGACAACAGCACGGCCGGGACCTGGACCGTGGGCGCCTACGCGATGGCCAACGACGGTGACTACATCGGCAGGGATGCCGCCGCCAAGGCCAAGGTCCTGCGCAACTCCAGGCTGACGGTCAACGCCTCGCCGGAGCCGGTGAAGAAGAACAGGACGATCACCGTCACGGGCGCCCTGACCCGCGCCGGCTGGGTGACCTACAAGTACGCGGGCTACACCAAGCAGCCGGTGAAGCTCCAGTTCAAGAAGAAGGGAACGAGCATCTACAAGACCCTCAAGACCGTGACGACGGACAGCAAAGGCAACCTGCGGACGACGACGAAGGCCACGGCGGACGGCTACTTCCGCTACTCCTTCGCCGGCACCCCGACGACCCCGGCGGTCACCTCCGCGGTGGACTACGTGGACGTGAAGTAGCCCCGGCCATGCGGCCGGGCAACGCCGCCCGGCCACACAGCAAGCAGCCGAAAGTATCCCCGTCGCGTCTGCCGCCGGTGATCGTATGCTGCGGGAATGTTCACTCGAATGCTCGCACGGGCGGGCGGAGGCCCGGTGGACGTCGACGCGCAGGTGCTCGCCGGCGTCGTGCGTTCTGGAGACACGGTCCCCGGCCAGGTGGTGGTCCGGGGCGGCCTGCTCGGCACGGAGATCCAGGGCTTCTCCTTCGAGGTGCTGACGACCTGGCCCGCCGCCCCCGGTGCCCGTGCCGGGGACGACGAGGTCAACCGCGGTTATGCGTACGGCACCTTCCCGATCCCGAGGGGCGAGGAGGTCGTCGTGCCGTTCACGGTCCGGCTGCCCTGGGCGACGCCCTTCAACGAGGTGGCGGGGCGTGCCCTGGGGATCGTTCTGGAACTGCGGACGCGCGTGGACGACAGCGCGCTCAGGCCCGGTTCGGACGAGGACCTGCTGCACGTCTCGCCGCTGCCCCTGCACGAGGTCGTCCTCGACGCCTTTGCCGGGCACGGATACACCTGCGAGGCGGGGCGGTTGGTCGAGGAGTGGATCCCGGACGTCGACCAGGCCTTCGACTTCTACCAGTTGCTCGAAGTGCGGGACCGCACGACGGACGGGATCGGCACGGACCTCGAACTCGTCCTCCTCACCAATGCGGTCGGCTGCGAGGTCCTGCTGCGACGCTCCGGCCACGGCATCCAGTCCTGGGACGAGAAGCCTCCGGCCGAACGGATCGTGGTGGCGCACCACGATCTCGACCGAACCGACTGGAACCGGCTGGTGGGCGACTGGCTGCGCCGGGTGAGGGCGGTCTGAGCCTCCCGCATGGCTCAACTCCCCTGGGCGACCCGGCTGACCCGGCCGCATATGGCCGACAGGCGAGCCCTGGCTCGTGCCCGCCCGCTCCGAACATCGAAGGGTTGCAGACCACGTGTCAGATACCGACTTCACGCCAACGTTCCGAGAGTGGATCGCCGAGCACCAAGCTGTACTCAGGGACCGAGGGACCGAGGGATCGAGTGCGAGTCGGGAGAGAACCCAGAAAGTGCGGGCACCGTTGCCGCGCGTGCCGTTACCGCGCTACAGGAAACGGGTGCCTGAAGCCCTCCACGGGCCCGCCCGCTGGTACTGAGAGTTCAGCCGGAGACGCTGAACCACCCCGGCCGCACCTCGGTCAGAAGCGGTTGCAGCGACAGCACTGCGGTCCGCAGGTCCTCATCCGTGACGTCAACAGGATCCGGCAGGCTCAGCCCGTACCGGCGCAGTCGCCAGAGGTCGAAGACTTCACTCCCGTCGGCCGCGAAGTCCACATAGACCTCAGCACCGTTGTCACCGACGAAGCGGCAGCCTGCCCCATGAACGGTGTAGGAGCAGGCGCCGAGGTGATCACTCCGCCCACGAGGTCTCGCGAAGCCCCGGCCCGTTCCATACGGCATCCGTCCTTTTCATGGGGCCTCTGCTTGAACGGAGTTGCAGGCCCGGCCGAAAGCCCGTTGCCTGGATCAGCCCGGCCGGTCGATTTCCCGTACTGGCGGGGGGTCCACGATTTCTCCCGCCGTCGGCGGTCCTGCGACCAGGTGCGTGAGGCTGTACGACTGTGTCGCCGCGTGTGCCTCGACGAGGGCTCGCTGCCGGAGCTGACCGCCGAACAACTGAATCGTGGTGGCGGCCAAAACGTCGTCCCTGCCGATGGTCCGCGCGTCCCCTCGGCGGGTGGCCAGGGCCCCGAGGGAATCCTGGAGGGACGGGGACGGGGACGGGTCCGGTTCGCCCGATGTCACGAGGGTGACCGTGCCGAAGCGTTTGACCCCGCCCTCGCGGACGACCATGGCCGCATCCCGGGCGAGGTCCGTCAGGAACACGCTCGCGATCCCGTCCAGGTCGCGGACCATCGCCGGGACGGCCGTCCCCCCCTGGTTCCGCAGCAGCTGCTTGACCCCGGCCTCGAACCGGTGGGCGCCGGCCACAGCACTCGGTCTGCGCGACGCGCTGCGCTTACGAGGGGGCACGATGTCACCCTCGGCGTCGTACATGACACCCGTCAGGCCCTTGAACGTCGGGCTGTGCTCGTACCACTTGCCGCCCACCTCAAGCTCGACGTTCCGGTCGATCGCCGAGATGAGGTCCCTGGGTATCAGCTTCCTCCGGTCCTCCTCCGCCGCGGCTCTCCTCGCGGCATCGATGATCTCCGTGAGCACGGTCCGCGTCACCGACGCGGCGGCCCACGTGGCCGACCGGGAGACGTGCATCGGGGTCACGTCCCTGAAAACGGCTTTGACGAGAGAGGGCTTGAACGGCGAGACGGTCATGACCGAGGCGGTCTCGGGGCCGATGCGCTCAGGGCGTGCGGGCTGTGCGGTCATTGGAAGGACCCTCCCTTGGGAGCGGGTGGCGATTCTGCACCCGCTGTTGGCTGTTCGAGAGATTCGCTGCGGCCGTACGGACCTGCTGCGGCACCGTCGGCTTCCGTTACGGCGCCTCGTGCACCCGGGACAGCAGGGCCATCAGCTGGTGCTGCTCGTCCGGAGTGAGTGGCGCCAGCAGCTCGGCGTTGGCTGCTTCGGCCAGGGCCGCGCAGCGGGTGAGGGCGGCTGCGCCTGCTGCGGTGACCGTGATGGCGTTCTTGCGACGGTCGACGGGGTCCGGGGTGCGCAGGACGAGTCCCGCCTGCTGGAGGTCGTTGAGGATGCCGACCATGTCCTTGGGGTCGACGGCGAGCCGCCGGCCCAGCTCGGCCTGGGCGACGGGCCCGTACTCGGCGGTCGCGGCCAGCACCGCGTGATGCATGAGCTTCAGCCCTTCCGTGGCGAGCGCATCGGCGACCAGGCCGCGAGCGCGCGCCGCGACGCGGCCGACGAGCCAGCTCGGCAGGGACTGGATGAGCTGGAGGGCTGCGGTCATGGGGTCAGCCTATCCCGGAATTCGTTGGAACTCCCTACGACCTCAAGCTATCGTTGGGCTACCCAATGAAAATGTACGGATGGACGGGGAGGTCCTTGTGCTGCGCATACGCCATGAGGTCGGTAAAGGGCCCACCGCGCTGGTCGCGGAGGAGGCCGACCGACCCGAGCCGGGAGCCGGGGAGGTGCTGATCCGGACCCGGGCGGTCGGGGTGACGCTGCCCTCCGTGCGCAAGGTCCGGGACGCCGGGAAACCGATCTCGCTCGCCGGTGAAGTCGCCGGGGAGATCACCGCCCTCGGTGAGGGGGTCACCGCCTTCGGCGTCGGAGACCGCGTCACCGGGTTGTGCTTCACGGACGCCTACGCCGAGTTCGCGGTCCTGAACACCACGATGGCCTCCCGGATCCCGGACCGCGCGAGTGACGTGGAGGCGGTGGCGCTGGTCCGCAGCGGGATGGTGGCGCGCGGCGCCTACGAGGCCGCGCACGTGGAGCCCGGCCAGTCGGTCCTGGTGACAGCGGCGGCGAGTGCGGTGGGCACGCTCGCCCTCCAGTACGCGAAGGCCGCCGGGGCCGGACGCGTAGTGGCCGCTGTCAGCAGTGCCGACAAGGTGGACTTCCTGGGGAACTTGGGCGCCGATGAGGTGGTTCTGTACGGGGACGCCGACTGGGGCGCCCCGTACGACGCCATCCTCGATGGCGTCGGCGGCGACCTGCTCGGCCCCGCCGTACGAGCCCTGGCCGCAGGCGGCCGGCTGGTGGCCTTCAGCTCCGGCGGGGGCACGGTGGAGGCGTACGAACTCCTCGTCCGAGGTGCTTCGGTGATCGGCTTCCAGATGCGTGCCATCGCCGTCGGCAAGCCCGAACTGTACGACCGCTGGCTGCGCGAACTCTGGCAGCTGCACGAGTCGGGCACCCTGCGCACCGCAGTGCACGAGGAGATCCCCCTCGCCGAAGCGGCCCGAGCCCACGCCCTCATCGAGCAGCGCCGCAACCTCGGCAAGGTCGTCCTTGTGCCCCCGCTGCGATGGCCGCCGCGTTCATCCGCCTGAGGGGACATCCGGCTCTTCGGCCCCGAAGCGGTGCCCTGTTGCGCGATGGTGCAGCGGACCTACGAGAGGGGTTCATGGTGGAGCGTTCGCTCGCGCCGCACGAGGCGGCCATCACCGCTGCCGGTGTGCGGCTTGTCCTGTCCTGCGACGTGACGGGCGATCTGGACGACCCGGTCCTCGCGCAGGCACTGACCCACCTGCAAACCAGTACGCCGCTGCTCACCGGAAAGATCACCCAGGGGCCGGGGAACCAGCCGTTGGTCCTCATCGCGGACGCGGCCGCAGGGCCGGTTCTCGGGCGCGGCACCGGTTTCGACGAGGAGATCAACGCCCCTCTCGCCTGGGAATGCGCTTCCGCGTCACCGGGATCGATCTCGGCGGCGACCGGTGCGAGGGGCTGGTGCGGCGCGCGAGGGAGGCCTCGCTGTCGGTCGATTCCCTGTTCTCGGGCGTCCTGTTGACCAGCCTGCGCACCCTGCTGCCGACTCAGGACGGCCCGGCGCGGCTGCTGTGCACCACGGCGGTCGACATGCGCCGCCGGCTCACCCCGCCCCTGCCGGCCGAGGTCCTGCAGTCCGCTGCGGCCACCACGTCCCTTCGCCTGTAGGTCACTTGCGTGAAGCTGTGGCGACACCGAAGACGTTGACGCCCTTGAGCCCGATCGGCCGACCATGGTCCACGCAGTTCCTGTACGGTCGTTCCGGAACCGGGCCGTTCGGGCTTGCCTCGCGCCACCGCACGCCGGCGCGTGCCCGGTGCACTGCCCTGCCGATCGCCTGTCGATGGGTTTCGCCTCCTGCGAAGTCGTCTGCCCCGCCCGGCCCTTCGCTCCCCCGGAACGGCTGGATCGGATGAAGTCCAGTCATGGGCGGGCGCCGTGGGTACCGGGTCGTGACACGCACCCCAACCGAGACGTGAGTAAGGAACCGCATGGCACGCGAGCATGATCCTTCCAGCCACATACCGTCGCGGCCGGACGCATCCGCAGGCGTCTCCGGGGCAGTTGACCCGTCCGCGAGTTCACCGGTGTCTGTCCGCCGGGCGGTTCCGATGCGAGGAACGGCCGGAGACCCCGGCGACGCCCTGATGCCGGGCGGATCACGCAACGGCAAGGACACCTCCTCCCCTGCGGCCGGCCCGGACGCGGGCGCGCGCAGCCCTTCGAGCGAGAACGAGGAGAGCGAGGGCTCCGGCCACGAGGCTCCCGAGGCCGCGGGCAGCCAGAAGGGGACCGGGGATCAGGCGGGTGGCGAGGGCGCCGCCGGTGCCTCTTCGGCCGTCGGTGCCGCGCGGGCCGGCGGCACTCCGGAGCCGGCGGCGGAGGATCCCTCCGAAGCCACGTCGACCACCTCCGCGCAGGCCGGGGCCACTTCGGCGACGTCGGCATCGTCCGCGTCCCCTGAACCGGACCCGGGCCCTGACCCGGCCGCAGCGCCCGCCACCACCCGCACCGTCGGGGGGACCCCGCCCGCCGCCGCTGCGGCAGCGGCGGGAGACAGCGGCGGCGGCGCGGGTACGCACGCGGACGACGTACCGCCCAACGGCCGTCTGAAGAAGCCGATGCTGGCCGCGGCGGCGATCGCCGGTGCGGTACTGATCTCGGTGCCGTTGCTCGTGGCGGGCCAGGACGACCGCAAGCCCGAGAAGGAGCAGACACAGAACGCGGCGGGCACGGTTCTGAACAGCGAACGCTCTGCGTCCCCGGAGACCTACACCAGCGAGTCACCGAAGCCCTCCGTGACGCCGAGTGAGAAGAAGAAGGAGAAGGAGAAGGAGACGGTGAGGCCGTCCACCACACCGACCCTCAAGGCGGCGATCGCCCCGCCACCGCCGCCGAAGGCGCCCGCGACCCGGCCCACGGCCACTGTGACGGCGAAAGCACCGCCGGGGACGGCCGCCAGCGCTTTGAACAGCCTCGCGAAGAACGACCCCCGCGGGCGACACATCTGCTACCGGGCCTTCGTGGCAGGAAACGGCTGGCAGCAGCCGGTGTGCGACGGGACCATCACCGGCACGACGGACCAGGGCAAGAAGATCACGGCCCTCAACATCGCGGTGTGGAACGTCCAAGGCTCCTCCGCCAACGCCTTGCTGCACGACCCGGGTTCGACGGGCGGCAATTCCAAATGGGCCCCGAACTGGACGGCCGTCGTCGCGGACGGCAAGAACAACTACATCGGCAGCTCGAAGAAGGGCGCCCCGTTCCTGACGGGCTTCGCCATGAACATCGGCAACGGCTCCGTCTGCCACACGGCCAAGATGGGCGGTGGTGGCTGGGGCCCACAGGTCTGCAAGAACAAGCGCCCCGAGTACATGTTCGTCGGCACCACCGCAAACGACCACTGGTTCGAGGCCGTGAGGCTCACGGTCTGACCCACCGGGCTGACACTTCGACCCACGAACGAAACCCCTGAACTGCACCGGGGACCCTGCGGCATCCGCTGGTGGCACGGCTCGTCTCCAGCAGCAGGATTCAGCACTCCCGGGTAACTCCGTTTGACGGCGGTTGCGTTCGAGGTGCTTGGAGGCTGCCCTGGGGACGCTTCCGCGCGGCTGGTACTGCTTGCGGGGGGTGTCTCTTCTGCGGCCGAGGACGCGGTCGTCGAGGCGATGCTGGAGGGGTGGACACGTCAGCAGCGCGGTAGACGGCGTCTGCGGCCGAAGACGATCGGTGATCGACTCTTCGCGAGTGCTTCACGTGCCGCTGTTGCCACCGTTGGCCTCACTGTTCGGGCGGGGGATGAACTGGAGCATGTTGGCCGGGAGCAAACCACGCTTGCGTGATCCGGAACGTCGGTCGAGTGGCCACGCACCGATGCGGCTTCCTGTGCCATGGGGGACCCGTCGTCGGGAGGGTTGGGTCAGACCCCGGGAACTGTCAGAGGCAATGGGTGCTCCTGCACCGAGTCGGTTGCACGGGCGTCCATGAATGTCTGGGCTCCCGGGTGGCGGGCTTCAATCGTGCAGGAGGTCCTCGAACTCCCAGGAGTGTCCCGGCGCGTGGTCGACGAACAGCATGCAGGCCTGTCGCAGGTGGGGAGCGAGGACAGGGTCCACCATCTCGCACGGCGCGGCACAGACGTAGGTGAAGTCGCCGCCCTTCCAGCGCACCCATACGTCAAAGGTGCCGCGCCCCATGTCCTCCAGATGACCGGCGTGCTCGTCGGAATGCCCTTGGGCCAGTTCGCAGACCAGTGAGTCGGGGAGTCCTGGACTACCCGCCTGCCGATGAGCCTGCGCGATCTCGAACCAGGGCGGACAGACGCGGGAATTGCAGTGAATCACCGTATGGCCTCCGGCTGAGGGGATGTGGGGTCCGGTCCTTGCGGCGCGCGGCAGCGCACGGGTGGGGGTGGGGACTGCGCTCGGGGGCGCCGTACCCGGTTGCGGCGCGGCGTTGTCGGACGGGCCACCCGGCGAGCGTCACCAGCAGTCCGGCCGCCGGGTCGAGCACGGTGAGTACATCGGAGCCCCCGGCCGCCAGCCGCGCCATCGCGTGCTCCTGCTGGGCCGGGTCCTCCGCCCATGCCCGTAGCCCGTCCGGAACGGCGGGGCTCCGGACGCCGGTCGAAGGTCGGGGCTCGGGGGCGCCGAGCCCGTCCGCGAGCCGATGCGCCTGGCGCCGCAGCCACCGGAGCGCGAGCCGGCGGTTCGGCAGGGTGACCCTGCCGAGCGAGATGGCCCTCCCGCCGGTCGTCGCGGTGACCTCCGCCGCGTACAGGACGCCGTTCACGAGGCCCGCTCCCCGGTCGCGAACCGGGCCAACGCCCGCAGCGATTCGGCCACTGCTTCGGTGAACGCCGTCAACGCGGCTTCCTGCGAGCAGTGTTCGGAAATCGCACGGTCCAGCTCCGCGCGGAACAGTGCGCGGGTCTCGGGGTCCGACGTGATGCGGTCCAACTCGGAGTGCAGGTCGTGCGTCGGGGCTCTCACAGCACTTCACCCCGGCTCCGTGCGTTGCACCGCGCGTTCTGGGCTCGGAGGCGCTCTATGGGGTCCGCAGGGCGTACGTGTCTGGGCTCGGCTTCCCATTCCTGTCCGCCGCAGACCGGCCGCAGCGACCAGTACGGGCCGGCGAGGCCCCGGAACACGCCCACTTGATTGCCTCGGCCTATGTCCACCATGAGCGTGCCGGGTTCGGGAACGTGGGCCGGTTCCTGCCCGTCTGGGGGAACGATTTGCGCACTCATCGCCGCTCCTCTCCGTAGCGCTTCCGCTACTCAGGGCGTCCAGGGTGACCTACAGTTGGAGTGTCCTCAACTTGACTGTTTTGCTTGATGAGTTAGGAACTCACATGGTCAATCGGAAGGCATTGGACCCCGACACTTCTCCGGCGCAGGCGTTTGGTCAGCGCTTACGGCAAGCAAGGGACGAGCGCGGGTGGACGCAGGAAGAACTGGCCGTACGCATGGGTCTGACCGGATCGCACATTTCCGCCGTCGAAACTGGCCGCCGCCCACCAACTATCCGCTTCGCGCGTAGTGCGGACAGAGCACTCGGCACCGGAGACAAGTTCGAGCGGATGACTCGCGCACTCAAGAACACTTCGCTGCTGGAGGGATTCCCGGACTTCGTCACCCAGGAGGTGCGGGCCGCAGAGATCCGGCTGTTCGAGCTCGGGATCGTTCCGGGTCTTCTCCAGACTCCGGAGTACGCGGCAGCGATCGCTACGGGAGCTGTGCGGCGTGGAGCCATCACGGAGCAGCAGGCGGAGGAGCGGCTGACGCTCCTCGCGAAGAGGCAGGCGTCCCTGGAGCGGACGCCCCCACCGCTTGTGTACGTCGTCCTCGACGAGAGCTGTATTCGGCGGGTGGTGGGCGGACCCCGCGTCATGGCGGACCAACTTGACCGGCTTATCGCGTTCGCGGAGCTGCCGTCCACTGTCGTGCAAGTCGCTCCGTTCGACCTGGGTGAGCGGCGGGCGTTCGATCTTCCAGTAACGCTGCTCACCCTGCCTGACCGATCCCACATGGCGTACGCGGAGTCTGCTCAGCAAGGTCAGCTGGAGCGCGATATGCGGTTCGTGCAGCCCTTGTTGACGGCCTACCATCAGCTACAGGCCGAAGCGCCGTCCCAAGCGGCATCAGTGGCCATGATCCAGAAGGTAAGAAAGGGCACCCCGTGACGACAGAATCCCCCCGCTGGTTCAAGTCCTCCTACAGCAGCAACGGTGGCCAGTGCGTCGAGGTCGCGGCCAACCTTGCCGTCTCGCGCGGCGTTGTCCCCGTCCGTGACTCCAAGGATCTGCGCGGCCCGGTCCTAGACGTTCCCGCCCACGCGTTCACCTCCTTCGTGGCGGGCGTCAAGGCCGGAGACTTCGGGACCGTCTGAGCAGGCCATCCGGCGCCGCCCCATCGTGTCCCGCGCGGCGGGGCGGCGCTGTGACCAGCCGGGTTGCCAGCGGCCCCGCACCGGCCGTGGCCGGTAGACCGTGACCCGGCGGTCGTGTTCGCTGACCTCGGAGCAGCGGATGAAGCGCTCCTTGAGGACGCGCCATTTGGTACGGTCGCGATCCGTGTGGGCGGACGGTGTGCCGTCGTCGCTGACGACCAGGATGCGGTCCACCGTCAGCATCGCTGCCGCTATCTGCGCCGGGGTGCCCTCCGCGCCGTTCATGGTGCTGGATTCCAGTGGGCCCCGGACCAGTGCCAGATCCCTGAGCCCGGTGAACGCCGTGGGCGAGACGAGGGCGGTGTCACGGCGTGCCGCAGGGATGTACAGCACCCCGTCGCCCGCCTCGCGAACCGTGGCGACATCTTCGGCCGTGGCGAGTACGTCGTCGATCCGGCCGGCCGGGGCGCGCAGTGACAGCTGGACGGGGAGCAGTCCGAGGAAGGCGAGGGCCATGACCGCGACGATCAGCCGACGCGGCGGTGTGCGCAGGCGGAGCGCGAGGCCCCGGCACGCCGCGCCGATGAGCAGGGCGAGCCCGAGGTAGCTGAACAGGACATAGCGGGTGAGGTAGACCGGTTGAGCCAGCGAGGCTGCCAGCAGGAGGAGTTGGGGCACGGCGAGCAGAGGTGCGGCCACCGTCGTGAGCGCGGCCCGGTCGCGGCGGGGCACGCCGAGGGCCTTCCCCGGCCGGGCGAGCCAGGCGCAGAGGGCGCCCGCGAGGAGGGCCAGTAGGAGGCCCAGCAGGGTGCTCGGGCGGACCGGGGGTATCCACGCGACCTGCCCCGTCTGGGACTTGCTCGCCGCGATGAGGGGGAGCGTGCCGAGCACGGCGGCGCAGGAGGCGGCTCCCCAGCGCAGGACGGTCGCGCGGGGCGCGCGGGTCAGGGCGAGTGTCACGGCGTGCGCGGGCAGCAGCAGGAGCGAGAACCAGTTGAGCAGCCCGGCCAGTAGCACAGTCGTGCCGTACGCCGCCCAGAGTCCCGCCCCACGCCTGCCGTCGGTCGCACCAGTCGCACCGGAGGCACCGGTCGCACCCGACGCACCGGCCGCACCATTCGCGTCGGTCACGTCGATCGCCTCGACCAGCAGCAGGCAGGCCAGTGCCGCACAGGCTGTGACCAGGGCGTACGAGCGTCCCTCCTGCGCGTACTGCTGCACCGCGGGGATCAAGGAGAACGCCAGGCCCGTAGCCAGTCCCGTGTACGGGTCGGCCAGCCGGGCGGCCAGGAGGGTGATCACGGCGGCGGCGCCCGCCATGGCCAGGACGGAGGGCAGCCGCAGGGCGAGGAGGCTGTCCCCGAAGACGGCGAAGATGCCGTGCGCGAACAGGTAGTAGAGGCCGTGGACGACCTCGGCCGTGTCCAGCAGGTGCCACATCTCCGGGATGCTCCGGTGCGCCACCTGCCACGTCGCCGCTTCGTCACGCCACATGCTGTCCCCGCGGGTGATCCCCCACAGCCCGAGTAAGAGGCTGAAGGCCGCCGGACCGGCCGCGAGTGTCGTTCTAGGCATGGCGAAGCTCCGGCTCGGCGCGTAGGGGAGGCGAGCGGAGCCCCTGAAAGCCGTCGGGGGGCTCCGAATACCTTCAGCACGCTAAGCGGCGCCGGTGGTCCGGGTCGTCACCTGCGCCGACGAGCCAGGGGGCCGTCGCAGGAGCTACGTGAGGTGCGGACCGGGTCCGTCGCAGGTGCTACGCCGGGACCCGCGTCGGCCGTACGACCTACTCCTTCGTGACGGGAGCCGTGCCGCCGTCCTCGCCATCTCCGCCCGGTTCGTCCGCCGGAAGCTCCGCCGTCACCACGAAGCCGCCCCCCGGACCCGGTCCCGCCTCAAGGGAGCCGCCCGCTGCCGCCAGGCGTTCGGTGAGGCCCTTCAGGCCGGTGCCGCCGATGCCCGGGGTGGGCGCCGCGGCCGTGGTGCGGCCGTCGTCGGTGACCGTCAGGCGGACCCGGTCCGGGGTGCCGTCGATCACGAAGGCGCAGGTGGTGGCGGTGGAGTGGCGCAGGACGTTGGTGACGGCCTCCCGTGTCACCCAGCCCAGCAGCGCCTCGGCCTGTGGCGGGAGCGGGGGGCCGGAGCGGCGGACCGTGGGTTCGATGCCCGCGGCGATCAGCGCGGACCTGGCCCGGTCCAGCTCGGTGGCCAGGCTGCCCTCGCGGTAGCCGGTGACCGCCTCACGGATCTCGGTGAGCGCCTGCCTGCCCACCGACTCGATGTCGGCGACCTGCTGGAGCGCCTGGTCCATGTCGCGCGGTGCGAGCCTGCGCGCGGCCTCCGACTTGACGACGATCACCGAGATCGTGTGGCCCAGCAGATCGTGCAGATCGCGGGAGAAGCGCAGCCGCTCCCTCTCCACAGCGCTGCGGGCCAGTTCCTGCCGGGTGGAGCGCAGCTCCATCACGGTCTCGGACAGGGTGAGCAGCGCGGCCGTCACCGCACCGGAGATGAAGGTGCCGTACGCAAGGGTCCACGGGGTCGACGTGCTGTCCTCGCGCCACACGGAGACCACGCACGCGGTCACGGCGAGCACGAGCAGAGCGCCCGCCAGCCACTGCTTGCGCAGGACGGTCCCGCAGGCCAGGGAGAGCAGCGGGAAGAACAGCAGCCAGCTTCCGCCGTACCCGATCGCGAGCCCCAGCGTGATGGCTGTCAGCGCGGCCAGCATCACGTACGTCACGCGGCTCTCGCGTGCCCTCTTGTCGAAGCCCCGGAACACCACCGAGATGTAGAGGGAGTTGAAGGCGAAGAGGCCGATGCCGCCGACCCAGGGGTTGGGGCTCTCGCCCTGGAACAGATTGGAGAAGGCGCCGAGGCCGAGCAGCAGCCAGGGAAGCAGCACATAGGGTCCGGGAGGCCCCGGACGGCGGTGCTCCCTGCGCCACGCCCGTCGCTCCGCACGCCGCGTGCGCCGCGCCTCGCGCGCTTCCGATTCGCTCCCGAACATGTTCACCGAAGTCCTCCGAGGATGCCCCGGCTTTCAGGTCGGGGAGGAATCGGACTCCTGTGGAGCAGGGCAGGGGTAGTCGAATCGCCGTCAGGGCGATTCGGCGTTTGCCGCGGCGGCGCGGTAGTCGCCCTCGATGCGGTGGAGGATCTCGGAGTTGAGTGACCGCCGGTTCGTCTTGGCCTGTGCCGTGAGCCAGGCATGGAGGTCGGTGGGCAGTCGGAGCGTGATGCGGGTTTCTTCATGATCCATACCCCAATCCTAGTGGTAAAGTGGTGGCATGACGACACGGCAGCAGGCAGGTGAGGAGTCCGGACATGCCCGGTACACCTACCGCCTCCGCGTGTCGTCGACCGCGCTCGCCGGGCTCGATGCCGAGTGGGCACGCTGCCGTTGGATCTGGAATGAATGCGTGGCCATGTCCCGCAAGGTTCATGGTCTGAACAAGACCGCCACCGAGAAGGTGACGTGCGGTCCGGCGCAGCTCGACAAGATGCTGACCGAGGCCCGTGCCGCCATGGGATGGCTGCGCGAAGGCGCTTCGGTGCCGCAGCAGCAAATCATCCGCGACTTCGCCAAGTCCCGCGCCAAAGCGTTGAAGGACGTCAAAGCCGGGCTGCCGATGCGGCAGCGCGCCGGGATGCCCCGGATCAAGCGCAAGCGCGATGCGCTGCCGTCGATGAACTACACGCGGCGCGGCTTCCGGCTGAAAGACGGCCGCCTGTACCTCGCGGGCGGCATCACGCTGACCGCGGTGTGGTCCCGCGACCTGCCGGCCGACCCGACGTCGGTCCGGGTGTACCGGGACAGCCTCGGCCACTGGTACGCCTCGTTCGTCGTGAAGACGGCCGCCGAGCCGCTGCCCGCGACCGGCACGGTGATCGGTATCGACTGGGGCGTCAAGGAGACCGCGACCACCACCTCGGACGCGCATGACCTACCCCACGCGCAGCACGGCCGCACCGCCGCCGCGAAGCTGGCCCGGCACCAGAAGCAAATGGCGAGGCGGAAGCCCGCACGCGGGAAGGCCGCGTCCAAGGGCTACCGGACGGCGTCCCGCGCGGCGGCCAAGGTCCACAAAAAGGTCGCCAGGCAGCGCCAGGACACCGGCCGCAAGTGGGCCAAGAAGGTCGTGCGCGACTTCGACCAGCTCGCCGTCGAGGACTTCAAGCCGAAGTTCCTCGCGAAGTCCACGATGGCCCGCAAGGCCGCCGACGCCGCGGTCAGCGCGACCAGGACCGCGCTGACCGAGATGGCCCGCAAGCACGGCCGCATCGTGCACCTCGTGCACCCGGCCCACACCACGATGGACTGTGCGCAGTGCGGTGCGAGAACCAAGCACGCACTTCCCCTCTCTGAACGAACGTATGCGTGCACCGCGTGCGGAGCCGTGTCCCCCAGGGACAAGAACTCCGCCCGTGTGATGCTCGTCCGGGCTGGTCTCAACCCGGCTGGTGCTGATGGTGGAAGCCCTCTGGGAGCGCCGCTCCCGGAGGCGGCCTGAGCCAGGAATCCCCCTGCGCCAGCTTGGGGAGGATGTCAATCCTGTCACACGGTCCTCGCGGACCGACGGTACGAGACCACGGCGTACCCACCGAACAGCAGCAGCCAACCGGCGAGTACGCCGATGGTCCCGGCGCCGGGCGCGTGGCCCTCGGTCGCGGCCCAGCCCAGTTCGGCGAACCGGTTGGCGGGGGTGAACCCGCCGATGGAGCTCAGCCAGCCGGGGAGCAGCTCCAGCGGGAACCACAGCCCGCCGACGATCGCGAAGCCCATCAGGCAGGCGACGTTGACGACGCCGGTGCCCTGCGGGGTCAGCCGGTAGCCGTTGCCGATGCCGAGCAGGGTGAAGGGCAGCGCGCCGATCCACAGCAGCAGGACCAGCGCGGCCCACTGCCAGGCCTCCAGTTCGACCCCGTTGACCAGCCCGCCCGCCAGCAGCACCGTCAGGATCGTCGGGAGCACCGTCACCGAGCCGCTGATCGCACGGCCCACGACCGCCTGCGACGGGGAGAGCGGAGTGACCCGCAACTGCTGGAGCCAGCCGAGCGACTTGTCGGACGAGACCCCCGTACCGATCGCCATCGCGGAGCCGAGCGCCCCGTACGCGGCCATGCCGACCATCGAGCCGGTCTTCCAGTCGCCGGCGTCCCCTCCTCCGCCGATGTTGGTGAAGAGCAGGTACATCATCACCGGCATTCCGGAACCGAAGAGCAGGAAGAAGCCGTCGCGCAGGGTCCGGCGGATTTCGAGCAGAATGTACTGGAACATCAGACGGTCTCCTTCTGGCTGTGGCTCAGGTTCCGGTTGTGGCCCTGCGGGCGGGCTGCGGCCGCCGGTGCGGTGAGGGAGAGGAAGGCGGTCTCCAGCGTGGCGGGGGAGACCTGGAGGCTCCGGATCAGGCCGAGCCGGGCCAGCTCCACGACGGTGGCGTCCGAGTCGGCCGTGCGCAGCAGCGCCCGGTCCCCGGTCACCTCGACGGTGGCCACGCCGGGCAGCAGATCGAGGCCCTCGGTGGGCCCGCCCGCCAGGTCGAACGAGACCAGGTGCAGGCCGGCCGCTGCCTTGATGGAGTCGGCGGTGCCGTCCGCGACGATCCTGCCCCGGTCGATGACGACGATCCGGTCGGCGTTCTCGTCGGCCTCCTCCAGGTAGTGGGTGGAGAAGATCACCGTGTTGCCGCGCCTGGCGTAGGCGCGCATGGAGTCCCAGAAGCCGCGCCGGGCCTCCACGTCCAGGGCCGCCGTCGGTTCGTCAAGGACGATGAGTTCCGGGTTGCCGGCCAGTGCGACGGCGAACCGGACGCGCTGGAGCTGGCCGCCGGAGAGCTTGTCGATGCGCCGGTTCGCGTACTCCGCGACGCCCGCCAGGTTCAGCGCCTCACCGATCGGCATCGGGCGCGGGTAGGTGGAGGCGACGAAGGCGATCAGCTCGCGGACGGTCACCCGGGGGATGGGCTGCCCCTCCTGGAGCATCGCGCCGATCAGACCGGCCCGGACCGCCTGGTCCGGGGTGCGGCCCAGCACCTGGACGCTGCCGGAGTCCGGCTCGTCCAGGCCGAGCAGCAGGCTGATGGCGGTGGACTTCCCGGCGCCGTTGCGGCCGAGCAGCGCGACCGTCTCGCCCCGCTCGACGGTCAGCCCGATGCCGTCCACGGCCCGTACGCGCGCCTCGCCCCGGCCGAAGGTCTTGACTGCCCCGGTGAACACCACCGCGGTCCCGTTCCCCGTTGTTGATTTCATGGACATGACGCTACGGAGCCGGGGTGCGGCCCCGGCAGAGGCGCATGTACGGACTCCGTGAGGACAAATGTCATCGAACGGCCGGGCGGGCGTGGCGGGCAGGACGGACAGGGCGGCCAGGACGGACGGGGCGGCCAGGACGGACGGGACGGGACGGCCGCGATGCGACCGGCCGGATCGCTTCGGGACAAGGTGATCTGATGATGCGTCAGCAGTCTTCACAACTGCTGGGCGCTGCGTTATACATAGGGCCACCGGCTAGAACGCGTTCTAGAACGGGCGCGGCCTCCGGTCCCGCACGACCTCGGTGCGGCCGACGGTGCGGAAGGCCGCGCCGAGGTCTTCCCACCATCAAGGAGCAGCTCTCCCATGCCCATTGATGCCGCAGAGGCGGTTGCCGCCGAACCCCGCTCGACCACGATCAGCTGGGACCGCAAGGACGTCCAGCTCTACCACCTGGGCCTCGGGGCGGGTACGGCCCCCGGCCGGCCGGACGACGCCACCGATCCGGACGAGCTGCGTTACACGCTGGAGTCCCGGCTGCACGTCCTGCCGAGCTTCGCCACCGTCGCGGGCGCCGGTCTCGCGATGGCAGGCGGCCTCGCGGCGCCCGGGATCGACGTCGACCTCGCCGCCGTACTGCACGGCGGCCAGTCCGTACGGCTGCACCGGCCGATTCCGGTGCGGGGCAACGCCGTTCAGACCTCGAAGGTTGCCGCCGTGTACGACAAGGGCAAGGCGGCCGTCCTCGTCCTGCGTACCGAGGCCGCCGACGACGACGGCCCGCTGTGGACCAACGACGCACAGATCTTCGTGCGCGGCGAGGGCGGATTCGGCGGCGAGCGCGGCCCCTCGCAGCGGCTCGCCCTCCCGGAACGCGAGCCGGACCGGGTGGTGGAGCGGCCGGTCAGGCCGGACCAGGCGCTGCTCTACCGGCTCTCCGGTGACTGGAACCCGCTGCACGCCGACCCGGAGTTCGCCAAGCTGGCCGGCTTCGAGCGGCCGATCCTGCACGGGCTCTGCACCTACGGGATGACGCTCAAGGCGGTGGCCGACACCCTGCTGGACGGCGAGGTGTCCCGCATCGCCTCGTACAGCACCCGGTTCGCCGGGATCGTCTTCCCCGGCGAGACCCTCCGCATCCGGATGTGGGCCGGTGACGGCCGGGTCCAGGTCCAGGTGACCGCCGCCGAACGCGACGACGCGCCCGTCCTCGCGGACACGCTCGTCGAACACTCCTGAAGCACGAACCCGCACGAACCCGCACTCGCCTTATGTGCCCACACGCACCCTTTATGTACCCGCACGTACCGACCCCGAGGGGAGCCGCACCATGCGCGCAGCCGTACTGCACGAGACCGGCCAGGACAAACTCGAAGTCCTCGACGACGTCGAGGCGGTGGGTTTCGGGCCCGGCAAGGTCAGGCTCCGCATCCGGGCCACCGGGCTGTGTCACTCCGACCTGTCCGCGATGAACGGGGTGCTGCCGCAGCCCGCCCCCTTCGTCCCAGGCCACGAGGGCGCCGGTGAGGTGCTCGACGTCGGTGACGGGGTGACCGGGCTCAGCGCCGGGGACCGGGTACTCGTCTGCTGGCTGCCCGCCTGCGGCGCCTGCGCGTCCTGCAAGCGCGGCCAGACGCACCTGTGCCTGGCCGGATTCATGAACGCGGGCACCCCCAACTTCAAACGGCCCGGCGTTGACGTCTTCGGCTTCGCGGGCACCGGCACCTTCACCGAGGAGGCCGTCGTCGGCGCGGACTGCGCGGTCCCGATCCCCGACGACGTGCCGTTCGAGATCGCCGCCCTGATCGGCTGCGGCGTCACCACCGGACTCGGCGCCGCCATCAACACCGCCCAGGTGGAAGCCGGTTCGTCGGTGGCCGTGATCGGCTGCGGCGGGGTCGGCATCTCCGCGATCCAGGGCGCCAGGGTGCAGGGCGCCGCCCAGATCGTCGCCGTGGACCCGGTGGCCTCCCGGCGCGAGGCCGCGCTGCGGTTCGGCGCGACGGAGGCGGTCTCGCCCGACGAGTTCGGCGACGCCAAGCAGCGGATCACCGCGGGCGAGGGCTTCGACTACGTCTTCGAGGTCGTCGGCAAGTCGGTCACCGCCCGCACCGCGTACGAGAACACCCGGCGCGGCGGCACCCTCTGCGTCGTCGGCGCGGGCGCCATGGACGACAACTTCCAGGTCAACATGTTCGAGCTGTTCTTCGACGAGAAGCGCATCCTGCCCTCCATGTACGGGGGAGGGGACGTGCTCCGGTCGTACGAGCGGGCCATCGCGCTCTGGCGGGCCGGCCGCATCGACCTCGAATCGATGATCACCCACCGGGTGCGGCTCGACGGCATCAACGACGCCCTCGACCAGATGCGGACCGGCGAGTCGCTGCGTACCTGCATCGAGCTCTGACCACCGACGTACCGCCCCCGCCCCCCTCCCGAGAGGACCCCGAGATCCGATGTCACTCCCCCTGGACGGACTGTCCGCGATCGTCACCGGAGCCGGCCGAGGCCTCGGACGCGCCGAAGCGCTGGAACTGGCCCGGCTCGGCGCGGCCGTCGTCGTCAACGACTACGGGCAGCCGGGCCGCGACGGCTCGGGCGAGGCGTCCGCCGCCCCTGCGGAACAGGTGGCACAGGAGATCCGGGCGGCCGGCGGGCGGGCGGTCGCGCACCTCGGTGACGTGTCCGGCCACGAGCAGGCCCGCGCCCTGGTCGAGCTGGCCGTCGAGACGTACGGGCAGCTCGACATCCTGGTCAACAACGCGGGCATCCTGCGCGACCGGATGATCTTCTCGATGAGTGAGGACGAGTGGGACTCGGTGATCCGGGTCCACCTCAAGGGTCACTTCAACACCACGCATTTCGCCGCCGCGCACTGGCGGTCCCGGTCCAAGGCGGCGGGCGGACCGGTCTACGGCCGGATCGTCAACACCTCCTCGGAGGCGTTCCTGGCCGGTTCGGCGGGCCAGCCCAACTACGCGGCGGCCAAGGGCGGCATCGTCGGGCTGACCACCTCCACCGCGCTGGCCCTGGCCAAGTACGGCGTCACCGCCAACGTCATCTGCCCGCGCGCCAGGACCCGGATGACCGAGGACGTCTTCGCGGGCTTCCAGGAACCGCAGGACGGCGGGCTGGACGCGCTCGCCCCCGAGCACGTCTCGCCGCTCGTCGGCTATCTGGCCTCCCCGGCGGCCGCCAAGGTCAACGGACAGCTGCTGGTGGTGCACGGCGGGATGGTCGCGATCGTGGAGCGGCCGAAGGTGGCGGCGAAGTTCGACGCGTCGAAGGAGACGTTCTCCTTCGACGAGCTGGACGAGCTGATCTCGCCGTACTACGCGGACCGCCCGCCGAACGAGACGTTCGCGGCGGCGGAGGTGCTCGGCCTGAAACGCGGCTGACCGGTTGGCCGCGGGGGCTCTCCTGTTTCCCGTGTCCCTCGTTGGTGTTCCGGCGGTCAGGCCGCCCTGCTCTCCCCTTCGGAGGTGCGGCGGTGGCGGCCGAGCGGCTGTGCTGCCGAGTCGTCCGGCGCCACACCCCCTCGGTGCTTTCCGGAGCCGCCGGCTTCGGCCCGTCCCGCGCCCGCCCCCGGCGGACGCGTCTGGGTCGTGTCGGTTCGGGCTTCAGACATGTGGGAAGTCACCCCGTTGTGATCGCTTACGTTCTGTCTCCGGGGTCATCACGCCACCGCCACCCGGGAAGCGGTCACCGTCGGCAACCGCGGTGCGCGAATACGTGATCCCCCGGCCCAACTTTAGACCGGTGGGTCTAGCCAGTGCTGGTGCGCCCCACGAGTGGCGCCTGCCCCAGAGGAACCGGCCTACACACAGAAGGAGGCGCCACGGCCCCGGACGGTTGCATACCGTTTTCCGGATATCCGGCAGGGGACCGTACCGCAGCAGGTTCCTCGTCGGCCGGTGCCGTCAGGAGCGCCACCGCGCAGGCCGTCTCCGCGTTGGCGTACGGAAGGGCGAGTACGCCCTCACAGGACCAGACACCGCTGCCCGCCAGCCAGCCCTCCGGCACCGGGAGCTGGTGCAGCCGACGGCCGGCCGGCCGCCAGACCCCCAGCCAGCTGCCCGTCGCCCCGTCGATCCGCAGGGCGACCGCGCAGCTCTCCGGCATCAGCATCTGCCCCGGCTGCACGGCGAACGGCGTCACCGCGGCGTCGGGCAGCCGCAGGCACTCCGGGAAGCGCACCGGCAGACAGCTGCCCAGCACCCCCCAGCCGAGCCGGTCGTGCCCCGGCGCGTCCGAGCGGATCAGCAGGAGACCGCTGTCCGGGTCCGCGAGCAGCAGCCGGTCATCGCTGTCCGGCGCGATCTGGAGCAGCGGTGTCATCTCGGCGCCCCGCCCCAGGTCCACCGCGACCGCCTTCACCGGACCGCCCCCCGCCGGTTCACGGTCCAGGGCCAGCAGCCTGCCCGCCCGGTCCAGCCAGACCCCGCCGGAGCAGCGCCCCGGCAGCTCCGCGATCTGCTCGGGCCCGTTCGGACCGCCCGCCACCAGCCAGAGCCCGGTGGAGTACTCGCCGGTCGACAGGGCGTACGCGCTGAAGCCGTCCGGTGAGGGCGGCAGCAGGGTCAGCTCGTCGCACTCGACCGCGCCCAGCAGCAGTTCACCGGTACCGGGGCCGGTCGGGTAGAGCAGCGAGAGGGTGTGCCCGTCCGCGACCCGGCGCCGGAGGAGCACCCGCCCGTCGGCCAGCGGCAGCACCTGGGAGCCGGCGTCCTCCGGCTGGTTGAGGGGGAGTGGCACGGCGTACGGCTCGGGGCCGTCCAGCGTCCAGCGCTCCGGGAACCAGGCCGTGTCGCCGCTTTCCGGGACCTCGCTTCCGGGGGCGGGGCGAGCGGCCGTGAGCCGCGCCGCGTACGCGCCGTTCGCCGTGATGGTGAACGCGGGTGTCGGCAGGACCGTTTCAGCAGTCGGCCGCTCCGGCACGACTTGCGGGCAGGCCGCCTCCGTCGCCGCGTCCGCCGCAGCGCTCAGGGCACCGTTCGGTGCCGCCTCCGCCGCGGCACCCTCCGCACCGTTCAGTGCCGCGTCCGCCGCCGGATCCGGGGGCTCCGCGGCCCCGTTCGGTTCGTCGGACCCTGGTTCCACCGTCTCCACCGTCTTCGTCGATTCGCCGGTTTCGACCGCCGCCGCGGTCCCGTCCTCGATGGCACAGGCAGTCATCGACTCGTCACCTCCGGCCACCGAAGCTAGTTTTCGCACTTCCTGCCGAACAACACGAGACCTGCCACTTCACACATATGGGTGGCGATGCCCGTATTCACCTGAGAGGGAGGGAGTAAATGTGCTGCACGGTCACGGCGTGCCTAGGGTCAGGCAGCCCTAAGTCTTGTCTGTGTAACCCGCAACTGGAGCAAGTCATGTCCCTCCGACGCCGCGGCACCGTCGCTGTCGGTCTGGTCGTATCGCCGCCCTGTCCCTCTGGGCCTACGGAAGCGACGACGGCGCGTCGGGCGGCTCCGGCAAGTCCGAGGCCGGTGGCGAGAAGAAGGCGGCGGTCGCGACGGGCGGCAAGGACTTCGGGGACGCGGCGAAGAAGACGGCGGAGTACGGGACCGACGCCCCGGCGGGCACGTTCCCCCGCACCCTCACCCACGCCATGGGCAAGACCGAGCTGAAGGCCGTCCCGAAGCGCGTCGTCGTGCTCGACGTCGGCGAGTTCGACAACGTGGTCTCGCTGGGCGTGAAGCCGGTCGGCTACGCCCCCTCCGAGGGCGACGCGGCCACTCCCTCGTACCTGAAGAAGAACGCGGGCAACCCGAAGAACGTTGGCACGATCAACAACCTCAACCTTGAGGCGATCGCGGGTCTCAAGCCCGACCTGATCCTCGGCAGCCAGTTGTGCGCGGCCGACAAGTACGACGAGCTGTCCAAGATCGCGCCGACCGTGTTCTCCATCCGTCCGGGCTTCACCTGGAAGGAGAACTACCTCCTCAACGCCGCGGCGCTGGACAAGACCGCCAAGGCCAAGTCCGAGCTGGGCGCCTACGAGGCCAACGCGAAGAAGCTGGGCGAGGACGTCGGCCCGAAGAAGCCGACCGTCTCGATGGTCCGCTACCTGCCGGACAAGATCCGCCTCTACGCCAAGGCCTCCTTCATCGGCACGATCCTCGACGGCGCCGGCCTGCCGCGGCCCAAGAACCAGCAGATCAACGAGGTGGCCGCGGAGATCAGCCCCGAGAAGATCGACGAGGCCGACGCCGACTGGATCTTCACCGGTGTGTACGGCTCTCCGAAGGCCACCAGGCGCGACACCACCCAGTCCAACCCGCTGTGGAAGAACCTCACCGCGGTCAAGGAGGGCCGGGCCAAGAACGTCTCCGACGAGACCTGGTACCTGGGCCTCGGCGTCACGGCCGCCAACCTGGTCCTCGACGACCTCCGCGCGGACCTGGTGAAGTAACGATTCATGACCGGCCGCCGGTCCGCCCGTACGGGGGGCGGCGGCCATGGACTGCGGGGCACGGCGGACAGGTAGCCTTTCCTCCGTGCCCCGTCTGTCTGAAGTCATCTCCGAGCTCGACGCCCTCTGGCCGCCCGAGCGGGCCGAAGGATGGGACGCGGTCGGCACCGTCTGCGGCGATCCGGACGCCGAGGTCGACCGGGTGCTCTTCGCCGTCGACCCCGTCCAGGACATCGCGGACGAGGCGCTGAAACTCGGCGCCCAGCTGATCGTCACCCACCACCCGCTCTATCTGCGCGGAACGACGACGGTCGCGGCCGGCACCTTCAAGGGCCGGGTCGTGCACACGCTGATCAAGCACGACATCGCGTTGCACGTGGCCCACACCAACGCCGACTCCGCGGATCCCGGGGTCTCCGACGCCCTCGCCGGCGCCCTCGACCTCCGCGTCGAGCGGCCCCTCGTACCGGACCCGACCGACGCCGCGGGCCGTCGCGGTCTCGGCCGGATCTGCACGCTCGGCCGGCCCGAGACCCTCGGTGAGTTCGCCGCCCGCGCCGCCGCCCGGCTGCCCGCCACCGCGCAGGGCATCCGGCTGGCCGGCGACCCGGACGCCCTCGTGCGCACCGTCGCGGTGAGCGGCGGATCCGGCGACAGCCTCTTCGACGCGGTGCGCGCGGCGGGTGTGGACGCCTTCCTCACCGCCGACCTGCGCCACCACCCGGCCTCAGAGGCCGTCCAGCACTCGTCACTCGGCCTGGTCGATGCCGCACACTGGGCCACCGAATGGCCGTGGTGCGAACAGGCCGCGGCACAGCTCGACGCGATTTCCGACCGCCACGGATGGGACCTGCGGGTCCATGTCTCGAAGCAGGTCACCGACCCCTGGACCACCCACCACTCTTCTGGAGCCCCCAACTGAACGCCGCGCCCGCCGACCAGATCCGACTCCTCGACGTCCAGGCCCTCGACCAGCGCCTCTCCCAGCTCGCGCACAAGCGCGACACCCTTCCCGAGCACGCCGAGATCGATTCGCTCACGACCGACCTCGCCCAACTCCGTGACCTGCTCGTCGCCTCCACGACCGAGGAGAGCGACACCGCCCGCGAGCAGACCAAGGCCGAGCAGGACGTGGACCAGGTGCGCCAGCGCGCCGCCCGCGACCAGCAGCGGATGGACTCCGGCAGCGTCACCTCGTCCAAGGACCTGGAGAGCCTGCAGCGGGAGATCGTCTCGCTGGCCAAGCGCCAGGGCGACCTGGAGGACGTCGTCCTTGAGGTCATGGAGCGCCGGGAGTCCGCCCAGGAGCGGGTCGCGGAGCTGACCGACCGGGTCGCCGCCGTCCAGGCGAAGGTCGATGACGCGACCGCCCGCCGGGACGCCGCGACGGACGAGATCGACGCGGAGACCGCGACGATCATCAAGGAGCGCGAGCTCGTCGCCGCCTCCGTCCCCGCGGACCTGCTCAAGCTGTACGACAAGCTCCGCGCCCAGCAGGGCGGGGTGGGCGCCGCCCGCCTCTACCAGCGCCGCTGCGAGGGCTGCCGCCTGGAGCTCAACATCACCGAGGTCAACGACGTGAAGGCCGCGTCCCCCGACACGGTGCTGCGCTGCGAGAACTGCCACCGCATCCTGGTCCGCACCGCGGACTCGGGTCTGTAGTGACCCCTGCGCGCCAGTTCGTCATCGAGGCCGACGGCGGCTCCCGGGGCAACCCGGGGCCCGCCGGGTACGGCGCGGTCGTCATCGACCCGGTGACGGGGGAGACGCTCGCGGAGGCGGCCGAGTACATCGGCGTCGCGACGAACAACGTCGCGGAGTACAAGGGCCTCATCGCCGGTCTGCGGGCCGCGAAGGCCCTCGTGCCGGACGCCCCGGAGGGCCCGGACGCGCCGGACGGCGGCGGAGTGCGGGTGCACGTCCGGATGGACTCCAAGCTGGTCGTGGAGCAGATGTCGGGCCGCTGGAAGATCAAGCACCCGGACATGAAGCCCCTCGCGGCCGAGGCCGCCCGGATCCTCCCGGCGTCCGCCGTCACCTACGAGTGGATCCCGCGCGAGCGGAACAAGCACGCGGACCGGCTGGCGAACGAGGCGATGGACGCCGGTAAGCGGGGCAGGCAGTGGGAGCCGTCCTCCTCGACGGCCGCCCTCGACACCCCGCGCTCCTCGGCGGCCGCCACCCTGCCGCCGGTCTCCGGTCCGCCGGGCGACGCGGCGGCCGGTGCGGCGAGGGCCAGGGCGGCGCTGAACCGGCCCGCTCCCGCCGCAACGGCCACCCCGCAGACCGGCTGGGGCGCCCCTGACCTGGGCGCGCCCGCAACCTTCGTGCTGCTGCGGCACGGCGAGACCGCGCTCACCCCCGAGAAGCGGTTCTCCGGCAGCGGCGGCACCGACCCCGAGCTCTCCGCCACCGGCCGCGAACAGGCCGCGCACGCGGCCGAGGCGTTCGCCGCCCGAGGCACCGTGCAGGAGATCGTCAGCTCCCCGCTGCGCCGCTGCCGCGAGACAGCCGGAGCGGTGGCGGCCCGGCTGGGCCTTGAGGTCCGGATCGAGGACGGGCTGCGCGAGACGGACTTCGGCGCCTGGGAGGGCCTGACGTTCGGTGAGGTCAAGGAGCGGTACGGCGCCGATCTGGACGCCTGGCTGGCCTCCGCGAAGGCGGCCCCCACCGGCGGCGGCGAGAGCTTCGCCGAGGTCACCCGCCGGGTCGCCGCAACCCGCGACCGACTCGTCAGCCGCTACGCCGGCCGCACGGTCCTCGCGGTCACGCACGTCACGCCCATCAAGACCCTGGTCCGGCTGGCGCTCGGCGCCCCGCCCGAGTCGCTGTTCCGGATGGAGCTCTCGGCGGCGTCCGTGTCGACGGTGGCGTACTACGCGGACGGCAACGCCTCCGTACGGCTGCTGAACGACACGTCCCACCTGCGGTAAGGACCACTAGGGCCTGTCTTCAAATTGCCGTCGTCGCCCGGCAGACGGCAGTTTGAAGACAGGCCCTAGGACCAACCAGGACGGCTTCGGCCTTCCGGACAGCGCTCGGCCCCATCGGCGGGGGGAAGCCGGTGGGGCCGAGGCGGTTCCGGCGGGCTGGGGGATTGCCTGCCGGAACCCGGGTCACCCGGAGTCCGGGTCACGTGTCCCTGAAGGTCTCGTGCCCTGGCTGCCGGGGAGCATGCACGCGAAATCGCGCCAAATGTTCCGCCCTTTTCCCGCCTCCAGCCTCCTGCCCCCGGCCGTTCGCCCGTCAGCCGCGCAGCGCCGACGCCTCCGCGGCGAGCCGCTCCACCCGGGCCCAGTCCCCGGCCGCCACCGCGTCGGCGGGCACCATCCAGCTGCCGCCCACGCAGCCGACGTTCGGCAGGGCGAGGTACGACGGTGCGGAGGCGAGCGAGATGCCGCCGGTCGGGCAGAACCGGGCCTGCGGGAGCGGGGCGGAGAGGGCCTTCAGATAGGCCGTGCCGCCCGCGGCCTCCGCCGGGAAGAACTTCATCTCGGTGACCCCGCGCTCCAGCAGCGCGACCACCTCGGACGTCGTGGAGACGCCCGGCAGGAACGGCACCCCCGACGCCTTCATCGCGTCCAGGAGGGCGTCCGTCCAGCCGGGGCTGACCAGGAACCGGGCGCCCGCGGCCACGGTGTCGGAGACGTTCCGCGCCGAGATCACCGTGCCGGCGCCGACCACCGCGTCCGGCACCTCCGCCGCGATGGCCCTGATCGCGTCCAGGGCGGCGGCGGTCCGCAGCGTCACCTCGATCGCCGGGAGCCCACCCGCGACCAGGGCACGGGCGAGCGGCACCGCGTCGGCGGCGTCCTCCAGGACGACGACGGGCACGACGGGGGCAAGGTCCAGCACGGAGGAGGTCATGCCCTCATCCTGCCGCGAAGACCGCACTCCACGCAACGAGCGTTGCGTATGTTGCAACGAGCCCGGCGAGCCCGGCGAGCCCGGCGAGCCCGACGAGCCCGACGAGCCCACGAGCTCGCCGGGGCGCGGGCCCGCAGGCTCGCGGGTTCACAGACTCAGTGGATCTCCGTCACCACGACATCGAGCTCCCACGCCCGCCCGGCGCGCGCGGGCGCCTCGGCCTCCACCACGTAGCCGAGATCACGCAGGACGCCCACCAGCTCAGCGGGCCCCTTCGGCGCGGCGCCCGACCGGAGGAGATCGCGGACCATCCGGCCCTTCGTGGCCTTGTTGAAGTGGCTGACCACCGACCGCTTCTCCACCCCGTCGACCAGCTGGGAGTGCAGCACCCGCACACTCGCCGTGCGCTCCGCGACCTCGCCCTTCGGTTTCCACGCCGCCGCGTACGCGGACGAGCGCAGATCCAGCACCAGGCCGTCCCAGGCCGCCTCCGGCATGACCTCCGCCATCGGCGTGCGCCAGAACGCCCCGAGCGCGCCGAGCCCCGGCAGCTTCACCCCCATCGAGCAGCGGTACGGGGGAATCCGGTCGCCCACCCGTACCGCGCCCCACAGCCCGGAGAACACCAGCAGCGACTTCCCGGCCCGGCGGCGGGCGGCGGTGTCCAGGGACGCCAGGTCCAGCGCGTCGTACAGCACCCCGGTGTAGATCTCCCCGGCCGGGCGGGTGCCGGCCGTCCGCAGCTCGGCGTTCTTCGCGATCTCGCCGCGCAGGCCCTCGCTCAGCCCCAGCACCACGCGGGCCTTCTCCTCGTCCGCCACGGACAGCTCCACGAGGGCATCCAGCACCGCGGCCCGCGCCTCGGCCAGGCCCGGCAGCGACAGCGACTCCGGCTTCAGAGGTGCTCCCCGCCCCGAGGGGGCCTTTCCTTCGGAGGGCGGCAACAGCACGAGCACGGCGGTTCTCCTTCGTACGAACGGGAAGGGGGACGGCGACCGGCGGTGCGGACCGGTCCACGGCTCCCGGCGGTGTCGCCCGGGTCCGTGAGATCCCCTCGCGCCAGCGTACGGGCAGTCCCGCCCACGCCCTTCCCTCGCCCGGGACGCGACCCTTCGCACGCCCTCCCCGGACCCGTCCCGCACCCTTCCCGAGCCCTCCCTCGCCCGGGATGCCGCCCGCCCCGCCCCGCCCCGTCCTACGCTCGGCTCATGCCCCGCCGCCACCTCCACCTGACCGGCGCAGCCGGCACCCCGCTGCGGACGGCCCTGAGCGGGCTGCGCACCGAACTCGGACTCCCGGACGACTTCCCGCCCGACGTCCACGCCGAAGCGGCCGAGGCCGCTGGAAACCCGGCGGTCGCCGGACACGAGGACGCCACGGAGCTGCCGTTCCTCACCATCGACCCGCCCACCTCCACCGACCTCGACCAGGCGATGCACCTCGAACGCCGCGCCCACGGCTACCGCGTGCACTACGCCATCGCCGACGTCGCCGCCTTCGTCCGCCCCGGCGGCGCGCTCGACGCCGAGGCCCACCGCCGGGTGACGACGTTCTACCTCCCCGACGGCAAGGTGCCGCTGCACCCCACCTCGCTCTCCGAGGGCGCCGCCAGCCTCCTCCCCGGCCGGACCCGGCCCGCCGTCCTCTGGGAGATCGACCTCGACGCCGAGGGTCGCACCGTCGCCACCCGGGTGCGCCGGGCGCTCGTACGCAGCCGCGCCAAGCTCGACTACGCGGGCGTGCAGCGGCGGATCGACGCGGGCACCGCGGAGGAGCCCCTCGCGCTGCTCAGGGACATCGGCACCCTCCGCGAGGAGCAGGAGGTCGCCCGCGGCGGCATCTCCCTCCACGTGCCGGAGCAGGAGATCGTCCAGCGGGACGGCGGCTACGGCCTCGAATACCGCGCCCCGCTGCCCGCCGACGGCTGGAACGCCCAGATCTCCCTGCTCACCGGCACGGCCGCGGCCCACCTGATGGCCGAGACCGGAACCGGCATCCTGCGTACGCTGCCGGTCGCCCCGGACGGCGCCGTCGCCCGCCTCCGCCGCTCGGCCGAGGCCCTGCACATCGACTGGCCGCACCACGTCCCGTACGCGCGGATCGTCCGCTCGCTGGACCCACGCAGGACCGACGCAGGACCGACCACGCAGCCTTCCTCCAGGACTGCACCACCCTGCTGCGCGGCGCCGGATACACCGTCTTCGAACATGGCGACCTGCCCACCCCCGCAGTCCACGCCGCCCTCGCCGACCTCTACACCCACTGCACCGCGCCACTGCGCCGCCTCGTCGACCGGTACGCCGCCGAACTCTGCGTCGCCGCCGCCGGGGACCGCGAGCCGCCCGAATGGGTACTGGCCGCCCTGCCGAAGGAGATGGCGGAGGGGACCCGGCGGGCCAACACGGTGGAACGCGAGTGCGTGGACCTGGTCGAGGCCGCGCTGCTCAAGGACCGGATCGGCGCGGTCTTCGACGGGTACGTGGTGGACGTGAAGGAGCAGGAACCGACCACCGGCACCATCCACATCGACGCCCCGGCCATCATCGGCCGGATCGAGGGCGGCACCACGGCCCTCCCTCTCGGGGAACGGCTGCGGGTACGGCTCACACAGGCGGACCCGGGTACTTCAAAGGTGCTGTTCGCACCCGCCTGAGCGAGCCTCGAACCCGGTCTCGTACGATCGCGCCTTCGACCTCTCCGCCTTCGACCTCTCCGCCTCCACGGATCCGCCTCCGCGAATCCGCCCCACGAACGAAGGACCGGCGTGACCGACCCCGAGGGCCCGCCCGCCACCGACCGCCCCGGCCAGATCGTCACCGCCGCGCGCACGCTCCTGGAGCAGGAAGGCCCGGAGGCGCTCACCATGCGCCGCCTCGCCGCCCGGGTGGGCATCACGGCGCCCTCGCTCTACAAGCACTTCCCGGACAAGTCCTCGGTGGTGAACGCCCTGGCAGGCGTGATGTTGCGAGAGACGGCAGAGGCCCTCGAATCGGCCGAGTCCACCGCGCCGGGCTCCTTCCCGGCGCTGGCCACCGCCTACCGCACCCACGCCCTCGCCCACCCCCACCTCTACCGCCTCACCACCGGCCGCCCCCTCCCTCCGGACCTGGAGGAACGCGCCGCGGCCCCCCTGTTCCGCGCCCTCGCGGACGACGCGGACCGCGCCCGCGCGGCCTGGGCCTTCGCCCACGGCATGGTGGCGATGGAACTGAACGGCCGCTTCCCCACGGGCTCCGACGCCGAGGCGGCGTGGACGGCCGGGATCACGGCCTTCGCCGCTTCGGTCCGCCTCTGACACGGGCGCGACGTCCTGTGCCACGATCGGGGGAACATCCCCATCTCACGGACGGCGGATCCCTGGATGCCCTGCGAGGGCGTGGCGCTGGTCGTCGAGGTCACCTCGTCCAAACCGGCGGCCGACCGTACCGGCAAGCGCCACTGCTATGCCCGGGGGCCCGTGCCCCTCTACCTGCTGGTCGATCGCGAACAGTCATCGGTGACGCTGTTCAGCGACCCGCAGGGGGACGACTACCGGCAGCACTGCACCGTCCCGTTCGGCAAGGCCATCCGCCTTCCGGATCCCTTCGGGCTGGATCTGGAGACCGAGGCGTTCCTCTGAACAGCCCGCCCGTCCCGGACAGGTAGCATGGGCGCCACGGCAGACGAGCCGGGCGGGCGGCCGCGTGAGGATCTTCGGATCCTCCCGAGGAACGTCCGGGCTCCACAGGGCAGGGTGATGGCTAACGGCCACCCGGGGTGACCCGCGGGACAGTGCCACAGAAAACAGACCGCCTTGGACTTCGGTCCTCGGTAAGGGTGAAACGGTGGTGTAAGAGACCACCAGCGCCTGAGGTGACTCAGGCGGCTAGGTAAACCCCACCCGGAGCAAGGTCAAGAGGGGCCGTCGCAAGACGGCCCTGCGCGAACGTTCGAGGGCGGCCCGCCCGAGTTCGCGGGTAGACCGCACGAGACCGGCAGCAATGCCGGTCCTAGATGGATGGCCGTCTCCCCGGCCGCCGCGAGGCGACCGGGAGACAGAACCCGGCGTACAGCCCGACTCGTCTGCCGCTACCAGCGGTTTCGCCGGGGAGCAGCGCAGCAGGCCCGCAGATCAGCAGCAGGCCCCGCAGATCACCAGCGGCCGAGGGCGGCCATGCACGTCATGCACCGCCTCGTCGCCCGCAGCCGCGCGTTTCCCCCAGTGGCGATGGCCGGGCTGCCTTCGCTGATACGGCCCCAGTCTCCGGCGGGCGGGTCGAGAATCCAGCCCCAGTTCGGGGGCCGCACCTCGTCTTCTGTCATGTGATCGCAAGCGCCCGGGATGTGCGCTTTTCCACTCTTCTTGATCAAGATGGCGTTGCCGGGGAACTGCCGCCACTCCTGCCGGACGCGCCTCTCCTCCGGGCGTGCCTTGGGCACGCTGCCATCAGGAGGGCAGGCGCAGCCCATGCCGATGATGTTGTCGCATCGCTCGCAGCGCACTTCTTTCATGCGGAGGAGTCTCCCATCCGGGAGCGCGCAGCTCAGGCGGGATCGGGAGCGGACAGGGGATACGCGGTGAGCCTGGCTGTCCAAGCGTCCCAGATCTCTCTACGGTAGTTCCCGAACGCTTTGTGGGGCTGGGTGGCCGAGGGGGCTTCGTGGGAGTTGAATTGGCGGTTCTTGCCGCGTCGGCGGCGACGATGGTGGCCGAGGTGTTGGCATCGGAGGCGTTAGAGCGGGCGCGGAGCGGTCTGGCGGGGTTTCTGCGGCGACGCGGTTCCGGCGGGGCTCCCGAAGAAGAACTGCCGGTGATGCGTGAGGAATTGGTCAGGGGACGGGCGGCGGGTGACGTCGATGCCCAGGCGCAGGTCCAGGCGCGTCTGAGACAGCGGCTGGAGGCGATCTTCCAGGAGGACCCGGGCGCCGCGGAGGAATTGGCCCGGCTGCTGTCCGTGCTTGCGCCGGACGAGTCGCGCGCCTTCGTCAACTTGGTCAGCGGCGGGGTGAACCATGGTCTGATTCTGCAGAATTCACCTGTCCACGGTGAGATCCATTTCCACGTTCCACCGGCACCGTCCGCATCGGGGCGTCGGGCCAAGCCCGATCAAGTTCCGCCTTCCGCAGAACCGTTCAGCAATCGGACAGCCGAACTCGCTGCGCTGGAAGCGGGTTTCGGCACGCTGGATTCCCGCTCCGTCAGTGTTGATGTGCTCTTCGGGATTCCTGGAGTGGGCAGGAAGGCCATGGCCTGGCGGTGCGCGGAGAGGACCAAGGCGCGTTTTCCGGACGGGCAGTTGTATGTGGACTTCGCGGCCCTGCGCGACCAGGCCACTCCGATGACAGGCCCCGGCGGGGACGTGTCGGAGGCCCTGGCCATGTGCCTGAGGGCCCTGCCGGAAGAAGACGGCATCGGCATCCCGGACTCGCTCCCGGAGCGGACCAATCTGTTCCGCTCGCGGACAGCCGGCCTGCGTATCCTCCTCGTTCTCGACGGCGTCAACCAGGCCGCACAGGTCCGTGCGCTCATTCCCAAGGGGCCGGGCAGCGCCGTACTGGCCACGAGCAGTGGCCGGATCGGTGAGCTGGCGGTCCAGGGCGCTGCCCGGTTCATCCCGGTCAAGCCGCTGGACGCCCACGGCGGGCTGGAACTGCTCAAGGACCGGTGTGGCGCGGAGGCGGTCGAGGCCGAAAGGGGCGCCGCGGAGCGCCTGGTCCAGCTGTGCGGCGGGCTGCCCGTGGCCCTGCAGGTCGTGGCCGCGCTGGTCACCGAAGGCGGTCTGAACCTGGCGGAAGTGGCCGCCGAACTGGACGACGAGGCCAGTCGTCTGGCCGGACTGTCACTGGATGGCGAGGAGTCTTCTGTGTCCGCTGCGCTGGGTCCCTCCTACCGTCTGCTGCCGTCGGATGCCGCTCGGCTCTTCCGGATGATCGGATGGCTGACGTTCGGCACCTTCGATGCCGGCGTGGCCGCGGTCGCCGCGGACATCGACACGGGCAGCGCGAAGCGCCTGCTGCGGGTGCTGGCGAAGGCAAGTCTGGTGGAGGCCGTCGGCGACGGCCGTTACCGCGTACACGACCTGGTCCGTCTGTACGCCCGGGAGCGTGCGGTCGAGGAGGAGCCGGAGACCGAGGAGGCGGCACTGACGGAGCGGGTGGGCACGCACTATCTCGTGCTGACCGCGTTCGCCGACCGGGCACTGCGCAGGGAGCGCCTGCGGATCGCGAACCTCTCCGCCCTGCTGCGGAACGCCGATGACCCCTTTGCCGCGCCCGGCGGGCCACCGCCGCTGGAATGGCTGGACACCGAGCGCTCCGCCATCCTCGCGGTACTGCGCCAGGCCGTCCGGCACGAGCTGTACACCCTGGCCTGGCAGCTGGCCGAGACGTTCTCGGTGCTGTTCCTGTACCACCGCTATCTCAGGGCCTGGACAGAGACGCTGGAGCTCGGCATCGAGGCTGCCGCGGCAGCGGCCTCCTCGGCGGAAACAGCAGCGGAGATCGAGGAGGCCACGGCGGGCGAGGCCCGACTGCGCGGCCTGCTGTCGCGCCCGTTGCTCGACCTCCGTGAGAACGACCGTGCGCGAGAGCACCTGGAGCGGGCCGTCGCCCTGGCCGAGACGACCGAGCGCCTTGCCCTGCGGGCGTCCGTACAGGAATTCTTCGGCCGTTACCTGGACGTCGTCGACCCGTCCGGAGCGGCGGCGGTGTATCGGCGCTCTCTCGAACTGAACGAGCGAGCCGGAGAGACGCGCGGAGCCGCGCTCGCCACGTTCTTCCTGGGGTGCGCGCTGGATGTCCGGGGCGATCACGCGGAGGCCATGGTCCTGTTGCGCCGGGCGCAGCAGGAACTGCAGAACCGTGCGGAGCCCGACCTGCGGATGGCGGCCCGGGTGAAGGCCGCCCTCGGTGTCGTGCACGGTCATCTCGGTGACACCGCGCAAGCGCTCCAGGACCTGCGGGAGGCGGTCGGGGCGCTTGCCGGGATGGCGGACGGCATGCAGTACGAGGCCCAGGCCCGGGTTCAGCTCGCCGACGTCGCCGAACAGGCCGGTGGCCATGAGGAGTTGGTACGTGAGTGCCTGAGCAGGGCCGTAGGCATGTACGAGGCGCGCGGCAACCACCGCCTGGCGGAGGAACTGCGGCAGCGGCTGAACGGTCTCGACGACTGAGCCGCTGACCCCCGGGTTTCGGCGCGGGCCGTGCGGTCACCCGTTCGTCCGTGCGGTCACGCGTTCGGCAGAACGGGGCGGAGGCGGAGGATGACGTCCTCGTCCCGCATGTCACCGATCCGCAGCGTTACCCGGGCGTCGTCCAGCGGAAGCCCCGCGCGCAGACAGGCGTACACGACTGCGGCGTGCAGCCCCGGATCCGGTGCCGGGCCGGTGGACGCCGTCTCCACGAACCTGCCGTCCCTGAGCCCGACCAGACAGCCGCCCCCGCGGATCGCGGACGCGGCGAGAAGACTCCCGGGCAGCTGAGCGAGTGTGTCCTCGGTCCAGCGCAGCGCCCCGAGCGGGGTGGGGGCGGCCTGGCGTCGGACGATCACCGAGGCGCTTTCGGCCAGCCGGGGGTCGCGCTCGTCGTCCGCGCAGGCCAGATGCGTGAAGAGGGTGGCGGAGTCCGGAGGTGTCCTGCCGTACGCGGTGACGGCCGCCGGGATGCGGTGCACGCTGATGGCCGGCGCCGCGCTGTTCCCGGTGACGCCGGTGGTCACCTGCCACGAGGTGATGGGGGCGAGGGGCGGATCCGGGTCGGGCAGCAGCAGGGGTGCCGGGGGCGGGGAAAACGGTTCCGGGAGCTTCAGCAGGTGGTAGAGGGCGGTGCGGAGCCGGGCCAGGGCGTGTCCCGGCTCGGAGAAGGCCCGCGCCGCGACTGCCGCGTACCGGTCAGGCGTGTGCGCGCGTACGACATCCTCCACCTGTTGGCGCAGGTCCCCGCGTGGATCGAGCCGGGGCGCGACGGCCGCCAGGTCGTGGACGGCCGTTCCGGGCACCGCGTCGCCGCCGAACGCGGCGAGCAGCAGCGGTGTACCAGCCGCCGCCCCGTACAGCGTTACCGAACCGTGATCCCCCACCAGGACGTCCGCGGCGACGAGCGCGGGCCGCCAGGCGTGGATGGCGGGCATGAGCAGCAGCCCCGCGTCCAGAGCGGCGGCCTGCACGGTGCGGAGCTGCCAGGCTCCGTGGGCCGCCCACACATTGGGATGGACGATCGCGCCGACGCGTGCCTCGTCGCACGGCAGTTGCGACAGGAGGCGGGGGAGCAGGTCCGGCTCACTCCCCAGCAGGGAGGTCGGCCCCCAGGTGGAACTGACCATGACCAGGCGCTGATGGTCCGAGACGCCCAGCGCCTCCCTGTACGCCTTTCTCCGCGCCCGGCTGCCGATCAACTCGTCGAAGCAGGGGTCACCGACCAGCAGTGTGCGGCCGGACGCCTTCGGGTGGGTGGCGAGCAACTGCTCTTCCTGCGCGGGGTGCGAGACGGCGAGCCAGGCACGTCCGCTCTCCAGCAGGGAGTCCGGTACGACTCCGGAAAGCCTTTCGCGGGCACTGCGTGAATCGGGCACGAACTTCTGGAAGCCGACGCCGTGGGGCAGCACCAGCACCGGGCAGTCGCCCTCCGGTACGTCGACGTTCTCGCTGGCGGAGAGGATGAGATCGGGGGTCATCTCCGCCAGTTGCTCCCAGGGAGCGACTCGGCATCCGGCAGTGTGGAGAAGGTCGAGGACGCCGGCGTTGAACGCGGAGGTGTGGTCGTAGGCGAAGACCACGCTCACGCGGGTGTCGCCGCGAAGAAGCGCTGGAAGCGTTTCGAGGACGCGAACGGTCGAGGTGACCGTACGGGCGGCTACGACCAGGGTCCGTTCGCCGTGGAATGTGCTCCAGCGGTGCGCGTCCTGCCCGACCGGCACGCGAAGTGGCTGTCTACCGAACAAGGCCGCCGCCTTCAGCGAACCCAGGACGACACTCGGTCACCGGCTCGCGGCTCGCGGCTCGCGGCTCGCGGCTCGCGGCTCGCGGCTCGCGGCTCGCGGTCATGGTGCTCTTATGGCATTTCAAGCCGGTTGGCAATCTTTCCAGAGGCTTCGTGAAGGCTGGCAGGACGTGTGAACTCGTCACACCGTAACGAATCATGCCGCCCACGGCGTACGTATCGGCGCCGGAGCTCAGGGGTACGACTCCATGCCGGGGCCACACGGGATGGCCGCGTCTCGCGCCCCTGCGCCAGGTACCGCCGCGAGCCGGGCCGCCTCCGCCCGGCGGGAGCGGCATGATCCGGCCTCCTCGGAGGTGCCCGCGGCCCTCCGCCTAGCATGTGCGCATGGTGGCCTACGTTCCGGCAGTCCTGATCTTCGTCGCCTTCTGTGTCGGCACGCTCCGCGAGCGCCGGCGTTTCAGCAACGCCGTCCTCCTGGGACTGTCGCTCACCTTCGCCGCGGCCGCCTGGCTCGCCGGGCCGGCCCGGTCGCAACCGGCCGCGGGCAGGGAGATCGGCATCGTGCTCGTCCTCCTCGTGGCGGTGGGCATCGCCATCCTGTCGTGGTTCCTGATCTCCAACGGCGTGACGATGGTGCGCAAGGAGGGCAGGAGCCCCGCCAACCTCCTGTCCCTGCTGACAGGGCTTGCCCTGGTGGTCCTTCTCGCGCTGATGATCACCGCCCTGATCCTGGAGAACGTCACCCTGGTGGTGGTGACAGGTACCGTGCTCGCCCTGGCCGGCTACATCGCCTTCCTGTTCGTCTGCTTCGTCGTCTACGCGTTTCTCTACGGCCGCCTCCACATCCACCGCAAGGCCGACTACGTGGTGGTGCTCGGTGCCGGTCTCATCAACGGCACCACGGTGTCGCCGCTGCTGGCCGGCCGGCTTGAGCGGGCCCGCGCCGTCCACACGAGGCTGTCGGCTCACGGCAGGCAGCCCGTCCTTCTCGCCTCAGGCGGTCAGGGGCCCGACGAGAGCCTGCCGGAGTCACACGCGATGGCCGAGTACCTGATCGAGCGCGGATTCCCGGCCGCCCTGATAGAGCGCGAGGACCGCTCGACGACGACCGAGCAGAACCTGCGGTACAGCAAATCGATCATGGAGAAGGCCCGTCCCGACTACCGGTGTGTCGTGGTCACGAACAACTACCACGTCTTCCGCGCCGCGGTGACCGCACGCCGGGCGGGGGTCAGGGGCCACGTCGTCGGGTCACCCACTGCCGCGTACTTCTGGCCCAGCGCGATGATCCGCGAGTTCGTCGCCATCTTCCTGACGTACTGGCGCACCAACCTGGCCGTCTGCCTGCTCCTCGTCCTGGGCGGGGCGTGCATTTGGCTGCTCAGCTGATCGGGGCCCGCCGGATGCGGCCGGGGACGGGTCCGGCCGCCCGCCTCCCCGGGCCGTCGCGCCTGTCCGGCGTGCGATCACGACCGGTCGGGGTCAGGATCGAGGTGCGGGCGGCGGTGGCCCGGCCGGCGCCGTCCGGGCGTTCACCCGGCGCGGCGGTCGACCGGCCGCACCCGCCATGGGCCTGGAGGTGTGCATGCCGCGACCCCTGTGGACCGGAGCGATCAGCTTCGGGCTGGTCACGATCCCGGTCAAGGTGATCAGCGCGAGCGAGGACCACGCGATCCACTTCCATCAGTTCCACCTGTCGGACATGGGCCGGGTGCGGACCCGCAAGGTGTGCGACCTCGACGGCGAGGAGCTGGCGCAGGACGAGATCGGCAAGGGTTACGAGATCACGAAGGACGAGACCGTCCCGATCACCGACGAGGAACTCGACCAGATGCCGCTGCCGACCGCGAAGGCGATCGAGATCGTCTCGTTCGTCGACGCGGACAGCATCGACCCGGTCCGGATCGCCGACTCGTACTACCTGGCGACCGGCGGCCAGGTCGCCGCGAAGCCGTACACCCTGCTCCGGCAGGCGCTTGGGCGCTCCGAGAAGGTCGCCGTCGCCAAATTCGCCTGGCACGGCCGCGAGCGACTCGGCATGCTCCAGGTCCGCGAAGAGGCGATCGTGCTCCACGTCCTGCACTGGCCCGACGAGATCCGCAGCCCGGAGTCCCTCGCGCCGAAGGACGTGGAGCTGGACGAGAACGAGATCGAGCAGGCCGTCCAGCTCACCGAGACCATGGCCGCCGACGACATCTCCGGCTTCCGGGACCGCTACCGAGAGGCCCTGGAGCAGCTCATCGAGGCGAAGTCCGAGGGCAAGGAGGCTCCGGAGCCGGCCGAGGACACGGAGCGGGAATCCGGGAAGGTCATGGACCTGATGGCCGCCCTGAACGCCTCCGTGGAGGCCGCGAAGGAGAGCCGGGGCGCCGACGAAGGCGATGCCGCGGACGCCACGGTGCACCCGATGCGGTCGCGCGGGAAGGCCCCGGCGAAGAAGACGGCGGCGAGGAAGACAGCGGCCGAGAAGTCTACGGCCAAGAAGTCGACGACGGCGAAGAAGACCGCCGCGAAGCGGTCCCACGTGAAGAAGGCGACGGCCGGGAAGAGCGCGGAGGAGAAGCGCAGCGCGTCCTGACCGGCTGCCCCGGCACGCCGGGGCAGCCGGGGCTCAGGCCTCCTCCGTCGTCTCCGTACCCGTCGAGAGCGTGTTCAGGATGCCGTGCCGGACGAAGGCGCGTGCCTGCTCGCTCCGTCGGACGCGTTCCGCCTCGCTGAGCGGTACGGGGTCCGCGTACCTGCGCTCGTGGATGTCGTGGACCAGGTCCGCGGGGGCGCCGAGGGCCGGCAGCTCGGTCAGCGCCTCGCCCTTCGTGATCAGCCGCCCGTCGCGCAGCGTGACCGTGGCGCGGGCCAGGACCAGCGGGCCGAGGCCCACCCAGATGTCCTGGAGCCAGAGGTGCGGCTTGTCGGTGGCCGGGAGCCAGTACTCCCTCAGGTCGAGCCGGATGTACTCCTCCAGCTGCCCGGGGGCGAGCGGCGGGAGCAGGTACGTGGGCGGCGGTCGGGTTCGCGCGTGTTCACGCCGCCGTGCCCGGCTCGCCGTTCAGCAGGGCCTCGCCCAGCGAGGTGCGCCGGTGCAGCACCTGGTGACGCCGGCGGTGCGAGCTGATCAGGCCCGCCTCGCGCAGCACCGCCGCGTGCCGGCTCGCGCTCGCCGGGGCGAGGAACAGCTCGGCCGCGATCCCGCCGGTCGACATGGGCCGGTCCAGGATGTCGAGCACCTGCGCGCGGGTGTGGCCGAGCAGCCGGCCCAGTGAGTCGAGCGTGCCGGACGGCGGGCGGCCGGGGTCGAGCCAGCCCGGCGCGGGAGCCAGCGGGAGCACCAGGACCGGCGGCAGCCCGGGGTCCGCCAGCGTCACCGGCCAGTAAGTGCAGAAGAACGACGGGATCAGGTGCAACGGGCGTCCGTCCAGGGTCAGTTCCCACTCGATCGGATACGCGCACTCCAGCGCCCCGTCCCGCCGGATCAGCTCCGACTGGTAGCTGGCCAGCAGCCCTTCCGCCCCCGAGGTGAGCGCCGCCTGCGCGCGGGGTGAGGAAGTCCGGGAAGTACTCCGCGTGCGGGCAGATCCGCATCAGCGCGGCCGCCGTCCCGGTCAGCCCCTCGTCGTCCAGGTCCGCACGCGCCTTGCGGCGCCACGGATCAAAGACCAGTGCGCCGTGCCGGTTCTGCAACAGCTGCAGACTCAGCGCCGTCTCCCACAGCGGGTGGACGGATTCCGCCAGCCGCAGCCGGTTGAGGTCTTCCGTGCCGAACTCGATACGCAGCATCTCATCCCCCGATGGTCCTGGCTGCGTTGTCCACTATGGCAGGAGATGGGGTGGAGGACGGGACCGTGCCCGGCCACTGTGGCCGGGGTCAGCGATGGCTCAGGACGTTGACGACCCGGCCGTTGGGATCGCGGACGAAGAAGCGGCGCACGCCCCACTCCTCGTCCTGCGGGCCGTACACGATCTCCGCGCCCGCGCGCACCAGCGCCGTGTGGGCCGTGTCCACGTCCGCCACCTCCACGCTGACGTCCGGCGTGACGGGCGCGGTCAGGTCGGCGCTCATGAAGCTGATCTGGGCGGTGGGTTCCGAGGGCGGGGCGAGCGTCATGATCCAGCCCTGGTTCATGACCTCCTCGAACCCCAGCAGCCCGTAGAACGCGGCATTCGCCCGCATGGTGCCGGCTTCGCCGTCGGGACCGGTGCCCGCGACGACGGGGATGTTGGGGACGACGCGGCGGACTGACATCGACGACTCCTGTCACATGGCTGACTCGACGTCACCGACATTACGGCCCCTCGCACCGGACCGCCCGGTATGCTTTGGCCCTGCCAAGCCGACCGTTCCGATGGTCAGTTGGGGGTGCGGACCTGAGGCGGTACGGTTTCGAGGAGGCGGAGAAGACGTTCACCACGATCTTCGGCCATATCCAGAGTGGCCAGAACGGCCGGCGTCGAGATACTCGGCAGTACGTAGTGCAGCAGCACCGAGATGCGCCGCCCGAGGTCCTCGCGGTGGGACAGGACCTGCGACATCACCTGGATGCCCGAGAAGGATCCGGCCAGCATCTCGGCGGTCTCGCCCGGGTCCACGTGCGGCAGCAGCTCGCCCTGGCCCTTCGCCGCGCTCAGCAGGTGTTCCAGCCGATCTATCCAGGCACGGAAGGGCGTGCCCCGGTCGAGGCCCTCCACGGCCTGGTCCATGGCCAGGCCGACACTGGCCCGTACCAGCGGCTCGTGGCGCAGCCGGTAGGCGAGGATCATGCCCTGGTCGACCAGTTCCTGGAGCTTGGTCAGCTGCGGCGGCAGCGGATCGCTGTGCAGCTGTATGTCCATCACCCCGAGCGCGAGATCCTCCTTCGAGGTGAAGTGGAAGTAGAGCGCGCCCTTGGTCGCCCCCGCCCGCGTGAGGATCTCGCTGATGGTCGCGCTGCTGTAGCCGCGCTCGTCGAACACCTCGGCGGCCGCCACCAGGATCGACCGGCGGGTCTGGATCGCGCGCGCCTGTTGTGCCATCAGCTTCTCTCTAGTGGTGGCGGGGTTGGTGTCATATGGGGTTGGCTGGAAAGTAAAACCGGGCTGTCAGTATCTTACTGCGGGGCGGCTCGGCTCTGTGACTCGGATCCTCCTGGGGGAACTTCATGGTTCAGATCACCTCACGCGGTGTCTCGGTGCCGGCCGGCGGCGCCGGGGCCGCGAGGAACACCGATCGCCCCGAGGCTCCCGGCGGAGTTCCGGACTCCGCCCCCGCCGCCGGAATGGAGCAATCGGTGCGAAGAAGGAGCTCCCCGGAACACCTCAGACAGCTGGTCCACCGGCCCGACGCGCAGGACGTGTTCCCGACCGGGCTGACCAAGCTGACCGACTCCCAGTTCTCGGTGTCGGCCCACTGGCCGAGGCCGCACCGCTTCTTCACCCCGGTCGCGGGCCACCAGGACCCCCTGCTGATCGCGGAGACGATGCGGCAGACCACCATGCTGATCGCGCACTCCGAGTTCGGGGTGCCCCTCGGGGACGCGTTCGTGATGTGGGAGCTGCGGTACGCCTCCGAGGCCGGGCGCCTCATGCTGGGCGAGGAGCCCTGGGACATCACGGTGGACGTGTCCTGCTCCCGGATACAGCGCCGCGGCCGGAGCCTCGGCTCCATGCACCTGGAACTCCTCCTGCACCGCCGCGGCACCGTGCTGGCCTCCGGCGGCGGGCGGATCAGCTGCACCTCCGCCAGGGCCTACCAGCGGGTACGAGGACACCGCAGCGACATGCTCGACGCGCGTATACCCCTCCTGCCCGCCGTCGCACCCCGGACCGTGGGCAGGACCTCCGAGCACGACGTCGTCCTCGCTCCCGCGGCGGCTCCCAGCACCTGGGCGCTGCGGCTGGACACCCGGCATCCGACGCTCTTCAGCCATTCCAACGACCATGTCCCGGGCATTCTGCTGCTGGAGGCCGCCCGGCAGGCGGCCCAGGCGGCCTCGCCCGGCCGTACCTTCCTCCCGACCTCGGTACAGGCCGACTTCCTCCAGTACGTGGAACTCGACCGCCCCTGCTGGATCGAGGCCCTGCCCGTCCCCGCCGACGGCAGCTCGCCCGCCGGGGTACGCATACGGGCCGTCCAGGACGACGAACCCGCCTTCACCTGCACCCTCCGTTCGCCGGATCTCCGTCAGACCGGCCTCAGCGACGCCCGGAGCCGCCGCTCATGACCACGCGCATCCTCATCACCGGGGCCACCGGCTTCGTCGGCAGCCGGGTGGCCGCCGCCGCCCGCGCGACCCCCGGCGTCAGCCTCCGGCTGATGACGCACCGCACCGAGCCCGATGCCCCGGCCCTGACGGCCGACGGACCGGTCTTCGAAACGGTGTACGGGGATCTCGCCGATCCCGGGACGCTGCGGGGCAGCTGCGAGGGCATCGACGCGGTGATCCACTGCGCCTCGCACGTCGGCTCCGGCGAACCGACCGCCCGGACCGTCAACGACCTCGGCACCCGGGCCCTGGTCGACGAGGCGGTACGCAGCGACGTCGGCCGGATCGTCCAGCTCAGCACCGCGTCCGTCTACGGCCGGGGCCCCTTCACGGCGCTGCTCCCCGGAATGGCCGAACCGGCCCCCGCCTCGGCCGTCAGCCTGACCAGGGCCGCCGCGGAACAGCACGTCCTCGCGGCCGGCGGGGCCGTCCTGCGCCCGCACCTCGTCCACGGGGCGGGGGACCGGTGGGCGATTCCCGGACTGGTGGCCCTGCTGCGGTACCTGTCGGCCGGACCGGTCGGCTGCGACGCCCGCCACTCGATGATCGACGTGGCCACACTGGGCCGTGCGCTGCTGGGGGCGGCGCTCTCGGAGAAGGCCCCGGCCGGCGTCTACCACGTGAACCATCCGGAGCCGGTGAGCTGTTCCGAGGTCCTCTCGACGGTCCTCACCGAGCTCTCGCTGCCGTGGGCGAGCACGGAGATCGGGGTGGACGAGGCCCGCGCCCGGCTGGCCGGTGTCCCCTACGCCAAGCACCATTTCGAGATGCTCACCGTGGACCACTGGTTCGCCGACGAGCGGGTCTGGCGGGACTTCGGCTGCGAACCGGGTCCGGATTTCCGTACGTCCTTCGCCGAACACGCCCCCTGGTACCGGAAGTTCCTCAGCCGCTGAACGGCTGCTGCCGGACCGCCGCCGGGATCCTGGTGCCCGTGCCGCTCACCCTGACCCGCGTGTCGCCCGCCCGCAGCGTGACGGTGAGCGTGCCGGGCCGGCCCATGTCCTCACCCTGGTGCAGGGTCAGCCCGACGGCCTCCGGGACCAGGGACAGGGCCCGCAGATACGCGCCGAAGGCGGCGGCCGCCGCACCCGTCGCCGGATCCTCGACCACACCGCCGACGGGGAAGGGGTCGCGGACGTGGAAGACGGTCTCCGAGGCGCGCCACACCAGTTGCAGCGTGGTCAGGTCCAGCCGGTGCATGAGTGATTCGACGCGGCCGAAGTCGTAGTCGAGGGCGGCCAGCCGCTCCCGGGTCGCGGCGGCCAGCACCAGGTGCCGGGCGCCCGCGTAGGCGATGCGGGGCGGCAGGGCCGGGTCGAGATCGGTGGCGGGCCAGCCCAGACCGGCCAGCGCCTCCACCAGGTCGTCCGGGGAGACGTCCGTGATGTGGGGTTCCACGCTGGTGAGGGTGGCCCGCAGCTCGGCGCCCTCGCGGACGACGGTCACCGGCACCGGGCCGGCGGCGGTGGCGAACTCCAGGTCCCCGGGGCCGTCCCGCTCGGCGAGCGCCAGGGCCGTCGCGATGGTGGCGTGACCGCAGAAGGGGACCTCGGCCTTCGGGCTGAAGTAGCGGATCGCGTAGCCGCGCGCGCCCGGCGCCGCCGCCCCGGTCCGCCCGGTCAGGAAGGCCGACTCGCTGTATCCGAGGTCCGCCGCCACGGCGAGCATCTGCGACTCGTCCATGCCGGACGCGTCCAGCACCACACCGGCCGGATTGCCGCCGTCCGGGTCGGCGGAGAAGGCGGTGTAGCGAAGGACCGCGGACGGCGAGATCTCGTTCATGTGCCGCACAACCGGTCCGGGGTCCGGGGCATTCCCCGGACCCCGGACCGTGACGGGCCGCGAGCGACCGTGACTTTCCGGCGCAGTGGGTCAGCCCCGCCCCACGTACGGCATGGCCGTCGCCAGCACCGTGGCGAACTGGACGTTCGCCTCCAGCGGCAGCTCCGCCATGTGGACCACGGTCCTCGCCACGTCCGCGGCCGCCATCACCGGCTCCACGGCCAGCTCGCCGTTGGCCTGGAGGATGCCGGTCGTCATGCGCTCGGTCATCTCCGTCGCCGCGTTGCCGATGTCGATCTGCCCGCAGGCGATCCGGTACGGGCGCCCGTCCAGCGACAGCGACTTCGTCAGACCGGTCAGCGCGTGCTTGGTCGCCGTGTACGCGACCGAGTGCGGGCGCGGCGTGTGGGCCGAGACCGAGCCGTTGTTGATGATCCGGCCGCCCTGCGGATCCTGCTCCTTCATCCGGCGGTACGCCGCCTGCGCGCACAGGAACGCCCCCGTCAGGTTCACGTCGACCACCGTGCGCCAGTCCTCGTACCCGAGGTCCTCGACCGGCACGCCGCCCGGACCGAAGGTGCCCGCGTTGTTGAAGAGCAGGCCGAGGTGGCCGAAGGACTCGTGTACCGAGGAGAAGAGCGCGTCCACCTCCTCGGGGCGCGAGACGTCGGTGGGGACGGTGATGACGCGGGCGTGCTCCCCGGCCAGCGCGGCGGTCTCGGCGAGCGGTTCCGGGCGGCGGCCCGCGAGCGCCACCGACCAGCCGGCGCCGGTCAGGGCGAGAGCCACCGCGCGGCCGATCCCGGAGCCCGCGCCCGTGACCACGGCCGTCTTCCTCGCGGAGTTCAACAGTTTGTTGCTCATGGTGCGGCAGCGTACGCCCAGGGCCCGGTGCCGGTGGAGCGCCCCGGCCGTCCGGCGGCGTTCGTCCGGGTCAAGGGGCGCTCTCGGAGGGCGGGTTCGTGCCCCCGGGGGGTGAACCCGGCGCCGGGTTCCGGCGATTCCATGGCTCTCGGGGCCGGAGTTGACGATCATGGTCCTGGCCGCAATTGCGGACTTTGCCCCTGGGGACCCATTCCTGCCGCAATCCTCATCCCGGCGACGCCCGCACGACGCGAGCGGGACAACCGCCGGATGTGCTGGACCGGTGGACTTCCCCTCACACCACCAGTCAGGGGAGGGACAGATGACGCACTCATCGCACCAGCAGGAGCAGGAGCTGCGCGACGCCGCCCGGCACACGGGCCGCCGCCGATTTCTCACCGTCACCGGTGCCGCCGCCGCGCTCGCGTTCTCGGTCGGCCTGCCGACGGCGGGCTCCGCGGCCGCCGCCGAGCTGGACGCCCGGCGGATCGACGAGGACCCGTTCACCCTCGGTGTCGCCTCCGGCGACCCGCTGCCCGACTCCGTCCTGCTGTGGACGAGGCTCGCGCCCCGCCCGTTCGAGCCCGACAGCGGACTGCCCCGCGCCCGCGTCGAGGTGAGCTGGGAGCTGGCCCGCGACGAGCGCTTCACCCGGATCGTCCGGCGCGGCTCCGCCACCGCCCACCCCGAGTTCCACCACAGCGTCCACGTGGAGGTCAGGGGACTGGACGCCGACCGCGTCCTCTACTACCGCTTCCGCACCGGCAAGTGGACCAGCCCGGTCGGCCGGACCCGGACCGCGCCCGCCGACGGCGCCCACAAGCGCGAACTGACCCTGGCCGCCGTCACCTGCCAGGCCTACCACGACGGCTACTTCACCGGGTACAAGCACCTCGCCCAGGAGGACGTCGACGTCGTCTTCCACCTCGGGGACTACCTCTACGAGTACGCGGTGACCGCGACCGGCGGGGCCCGCAACTACACCGACCGCACCCTGCCCGCCCTCTTCAACCGGGAGACGACCACGCTGGAGGACTACCGGCTGCGGTACGCCCTCTACAAGTCGGACCCCGATCTGCGCGCCGCCCACGCCGCGCACCCCTTCGTCGTCACCTGGGACGACCACGAGACCGAGAACAACTACGCCGGGGACACCTCGGAGGACAACCTGCCGCCGGAGGAGTTCCTGATCCGCCGGGCCGCCGCCTACCGCGCGTACTGGGAGAACCAGCCGCTGCGCGCCCCGCAGCGGCCGACCGGCCCGGACATGAAGCTCTACCGCCGCCTCCGGTTCGGCCGGCTCGCCCAGTTCGACATCCTCGACACCCGCCAGTACCGCAGCGACCAGGCGTACGGCGACGGCTGGCAGACCCCCGGACCCGAGTCCGAGGACCCCTCGCGCACCATCACCGGCGCCACCCAGGAACGCTGGCTGACCGACGGCTGGCGCCACTCCCGGGCCACCTGGAACGTCGTGCCGCAGCAGGTCACCTTCGCCCAGCGGCGCGACCTGCCGACCGACGCCTACAAGCTCTCCATGGACTCCTGGGACGGCTACACGGCCTCCAGGGACCGCGTCCTGAAGGGCGCCCGGTCCGCCGGGGTGGAGAACCTGATGGTGCTGACCGGCGACGTGCACGTGAGCTACGGCTTCGACATCAAGCAGGACTTCGACGACCCGGCGTCCCGCACCCTGGGCACCGAGATCGTCACCACGTCGATCACCAGCGGCAAGGACGGCTCGGAGAAGCCGGCCAACTGGAACAACCTGATGCAGGCCAACCCGCACCTGAAGTTCTACAACGGGCGCCGCGGCTACGCCGTCGTCACCCTCCAGGAGCGCCAGGCGCGCGCCGACTTCCGTACGGTGTCCGCCGTCACCAAGCCGGGCGCCCCCCTCACCACGGCAGGATCGCTCGTCACGGAGGTGGGCAACCAGGGCCTCACGCCCGCCTGATCCGCTCAGCCCACGGCCCGGTCCACCGGGTAGCGGACGCCGACGCGGTCACGTACCGCGTCGAGCGTCCGCATCACCGCGAGCGAACCGTCCAGCGGCACCAGCGGGGACTCCGTCTCGCCCGCCCGGACCGCCCGCATCACCTCGGCCGCCTCGAACTGCATCCCCGACAGGCCCTGCGGTCCCGGCCCGGAGGTGACCTCCTCGGGCTCGTGGCCCGCCCGGTGCAGCACGAAGCGCCGCGGATAGAAGAAGCTGTCCGGGAAGTCGATGCGTCCGGCCGTCCCGATGACCGTGGCGGCCGTCGGGTGGTGCCCGACGATCGAGCAGGAGAGCAGGGCGGTGGCGCCCGAGTCCCAGCCCAGCAGCATCCCGGTGTTCAGGTCGACGCCCTCCGGTGACAGCAGCGCGTCCGCCCGCACCCGGTCCGGCTCACCCAGCAGCAGCTGCGCGAACGACACCGGATAGACCCCGAGGTCCAGCAGCGCACCGCCGCCCAGCGCGGGATCGCGCAGCCGGTGCTCCGGGCCGAAGTCACCGGCGAAGCCGAAGTCGGCCTGCACGGTGCGGATCTCACCGATCGCCCCGTCCCGCACCAGCTCGGTCATCCGCCGGATGACCGGGTTGCAGTACGTCCACATGGCCTCCATCAGGAAGAGGCCCCGGCCGCGCGCGAGCTCCACCAGCTCCCGCGCCTCGCGCTCGTTGAGGGTGAACGCCTTCTCGCACAGCACGTGCTTTCCGGCCTCCAGCGCGAGCCCGGCCGCCTCCCGGTGCGCGGAGTGCGGCGTGGCCACGTACACCACGTCGACCTCGTCGTCCGCGACGAGTTCGGCCCAGCTGCCGTAGGCCCTGGGTATCGCGAACCGCTCGGCGAACGCCTTCGCCGCGGTGTCCGTACGGGAGGCGACGGCCACCACCTCCGCATCGGGCATCGCCAGCAGGTCGGCGGTGAAGGTCGCCGCGATGCCACCGGTCGCCAGCACGCCCCAACGGACAGTCCTGCTCATGCGCGCTCCCAAAAAGGTGTCGACCAACCCGGCTGAGCTGAGAGCATAGAGGCGGATTCAACAACAATGGAGATAAGAATGCCGGAGAGCGGCGTCAGCCGAGCCCAGCACGTACACATAACCGACACAGCCCCCGTCACCTCTCCACCCCGGCCGGCCGCCACCGCGGCGGCCCGGCGCACCGGACTTCTCGTCACCCTGGTCCTCGGCGGACTGACCGCGCTGCCGCCGCTGTCCATGGACATGTACCTCCCGGCGCTGCCCGCCGTCACCGACGCGCTGCACGCACCCGCCTCGACCGTCCAGCTCACCCTCACCGCCTGCCTCACCGGCATGGCGCTCGGACAGGTCGTCGTCGGTCCGATGAGCGACCGCTGGGGCAGGCGCCGCCCGCTGCTCCTCGGCATGATCATCTACGTCTTCGCCACCGCGATCTGCGTCTTCGCCCCGACCGTCGAACTCCTCATCGGCTTCCGGCTGATCCAGGGACTCGCGGGCGCGGCCGGCATCGTCATCGCCCGTGCGGTCGTGCGTGACATGTACGACGGCATGGAGATGGCCCGGTTCTTCTCCACGCTGATGCTGATCTCCGGCGTCGCCCCGGTCATCGCCCCCGTCATCGGCGGACAGGTCCTGCGGCTCACCGACTGGCGGGGCATCTTCGCCGTCCTCACCGTCGTCGGCACCCTGCTCACCCTGGTCGTCTGGAAGTGGCTGCGGGAGACCCTGCCACCGGAGGAGCGCCACACCGGCGGCGTCGGTGACGCGCTGCGCACCATGCGCGCCCTGCTCGCGGACCGCGTCTTCACCGGCTACATGATCGCGGGCAGCCTCGCCTTCGCCGCCCTCTTCGCGTACGTGAGTGCCTCGCCGTTCGTCGTGCAGGAGATCTACGGCGCCTCGCCGCAGACCTTCAGCATGCTCTTCGGCATCAACTCGATCGGCCTGATCGCCGTCGGCCAGATCAACGGCAAGATCCTCGTCGGACGGATCAGCCTCGACAAGGCGCTCGGCTTCGGGCTCTCCGTCATCGTGCTGGCCGCGACGGCGCTGCTGCTGATGACGTCCGGGGTCTTCGGTGACGTCGGACTCGTCCCGGTGGCGACGGGGCTGTTCGTGCTGATGTCCGCGATGGGCCTGGCGATGCCGAACACCAACGCCCAGGCCCTGATGCGCACCAAGCACGCCGCCGGATCCGCCTCCGCGCTGCTCGGCACGTCGTCGTTCCTGATCGGAGCCATCGCCTCGCCGCTCGTCGGGATCGCCGGAGAGGCGACGGCCGTACCGATGGCCGTCGTGCAGCTGGTGTGCGCGGTGGGCGCGATGGGCTGCTTCCTGGCGCTGTGCCGGCCCTGGCAGCAGGTGGCCGCCCGGCCGTGACGGGCCACGGCCCGGGGGAGGGGCGGCCGGGATCCGCCTACACTTCGTCGGTGAACGACACCCTCCCCACCGCGGACACCCTGCGCGCGGCCCTGGCCGGACTCCTCGACGGGCTGCCGCCCCGCCAGGCCGCCCAGGCCGTCGACCGGCTCATCGCCAACTACCGGGGGACCACTCCCACCGGCACCCCGCTGCTCCGCGACCGCTCGGACGTCGCCGCGTACGCCGCCTACCGGATGCCCGCCACCTTCGAAGCGGTACGGTCCGCCCTGCACGCCCTGCGCGAGGCCGCCCCGGACTGGGTGCCCGCCACCCACACCGACGTCGGCGGCGGCACCGGAGCGGCGAGCTGGGCGGTCGCCGGGGCCTGGGAAGGGCCCAGGACCACCGTGCTGGACTGGGCGGAGCCCGCGCTCGCGCTCGGCCGCGAACTGGCCGGCACCGCCGGTGTCCCGGCGCTCGACGCCGTCGAGTGGCGGCGGGCCCGGATCGGCGAGGACCTCGATCTCGGCCCCGCGGACCTGGTGACCGTCTCCTACGTGCTCAACGAGCTGACGCCGCAGGCCCGCACCGCGCTCGTCGACGCCTCGGCCCGCGCGGCGCAGGCCGTGGTGATCGTCGAGCCGGGCACCCCCGACGGCTACGCCCGCGTCATCGAGGCCCGGGACCGGCTGACCGCCGCCGGGTTCACCGTCGCCGCGCCCTGCCCGCACAGTGACGCCTGCCCCATCGAGCCCGGCACGGACTGGTGCCACTTCTCGGCCCGGGTGAGCCGCTCCTCGCTGCACCGCAAGGTGAAGGGCGGCTCGCTGCCGTACGAGGACGAGAAGTTCAGCTACGTCGTGGCGACCCGGTTCGCGGTGGACCCGGTGGCGGCCCGGATCACCCGCCGCCCGCAGATCCGCAAGGGCCAGGTGCTGCTGGAGCTCTGCACCCGGGACGAGGGGCTCCAGCGGGCCACGGTCACCAAGCGGCACGGCGAGCTGTACCGCGCCGCCCGGGACATCGACTGGGGCGACGCCTGGCCGCCGCCGGGGGACGCCGGCTAGCCGCGCAGCTCCTGGGTGCAGCACTTCACGCTGCCGCCGCCCTTGAGCAGCTCGCTCAGGTCCATCGGCAACGGCTCGAAGCCGCGCGCCCGCAGCGGGTCGAACAGCCCGGTGGCGGCCTGCGGCAGCAGCACGTTGCGGCCGTCGCTCACCGCGTTCAGCCCGAGCGCGGCGGCGTCCGCCTCACCGGCGATCAGCGCGTCGGGGAAGAGCCGGGCCAGCACCGCGCGGCTGCCCGGTGAGAAGGCGTCCGGGTAGTACATGATCTCGTCGGACGCCTCGTCGAGCACGCTCAGCGCCGTATCCAGGTGGTAGTAGCGCGGATCGACGAGATCCAGCCCGATCACCGGCCGCCCGAAGAACTCCTGGGCCTCGTCGTGCGAGAGCGGGCTCGACCGGAAACCTCGGCCCGCCAGCAGGTACGAGGACGTCACCGCGAAGTCGCCCTCGCCCTCGTTGACGTGGTCCGGCTCGTGGATCTCCGTGAAGCCGTGCTCGCGGAACCAGTCACGGTGGGCGGCCGCCTCCGCGAACCGCTCCTGATAGGCGAACCGGGCGCCCAGCACCCGGCCGTCGACCACGGTGGCCCCGTTGGCGGCGAAGACCATGTCGGGCAGCTCGGGGTCGGGGGTGAGCAGCTCCACGGTGTGACCGAGAGCGCGGTAGCGGTCGCGCAGATCCTCCCACTGGGTCTGCGCCAGCGGGAGGTCCACCGGCTTGGTCGGGTCCATCCACGGGTTGATGGAGTACGTCACCCTGAAGTGGGCCGGGGCGCACATCAGGTAGCGGCGGGGTGTGGCTTCACGAGGCAACGGGGGCTCCTCACGAATCGTCGCGGCGGCATTGGTGGCCGCCGCGGCCGGTGCGTCGCACGGGTATGTGCGTGAGCCCATGGTGCGCCCGCCGGGGCCCGCCGCGCAGTGAACCGATCGGGTGGTTCCCGCCGCGTATTTCATGACAGAAGGTGTGATAGTGCTCACCCCGCGCGGCCGATCCGCCCACCCCGCTTCCGGAGTCTGGCCACCCGAGGCGCAGGATGGTGGGACGATGGACAGGGGCAACGCTGAGGTAAGGGGATAGATGGGCGCCGATTTCGGCCGTAGTCGCGGCTCAGAGAGCAGGTTTTCCCACTGGCTGCGCCGACGACCCAGACCGCAGCAGAGCGAGGTCGACGACACCGTGCGGGAGGCACTGCTCCTGGCTGTCGCAGAGGCCGGAATGCCGATCGCGCCCGCTGCCCATCCGGTGGGCTACCGATGTTCCTGCGAACGCATGGGCTGTCCGACCCCCGCCAGGCATCCGATCTCGTTCGCCTGGCAGACGCAGTCCACGACCGACCGGTCCCAGATCGAGCGGTGGGCCCGCAGCCAGCCGCAGGCGAACTTCATCACGGCGACCGGCATGATCCACGACGTTCTCGACGTCCCGCTGTCGGCGGGGGAGCAGGCGCTGGAGCGGCTGCTCGCCGCCGAGATCGAGGTGGGCCCGGTGGCCCGCTCCGGCGACGACCGGATGCTCTTCTTCACGGCGACGCGGGGTACGCCGGAGGACGAGGAGGAATGGTGGCCGTGCGAGCTGGACTGCCATCCCGAGACGATGGACGAGCACCCCGGGCTGCGGTGGCACTGCCGGGGCAGCTACGTGCTGCTGCCGCCCGCGCGGCTTCCGGGTGAGCTGGATGTGCGGTGGGTGCGGGGGCCGGAGAATCCGCTGCCGGATCCGCTGACGTTGCTGGAGACGCTGACGGACGCGTGTGCGCGGTTCGTGGGCTCCGCGGAGCAGAGCGATGTCGACCACGAGTCGGTGGCCTGGCCGCTGAGCCGGTAGGCGGTGGCCGGCGGGCCCGGCTCAGGAGCCCTTGGCCGAGGTCAGGCCCGGGAGGCGGTTCAGTACGGTCACCTTGGCCGTGCCGGAGCCCTTCTTCGGGACGTACACCAGCTGGCTGGAGACCCGCTCCTTCGTGATGGTGCTCTTCACCTCGCCGGACAGCAGCGCCCGCACATCCGGGGTGACCGTCGGGCGCAGCCCCTTCGCCGCCGTCTGGCGTTCGAAGTGCTTGCTGCTGAAGAAGACCAGTGCCCCGCCGTCCTCCGTCTCCAGGCCGAGCGGCCCGAACGCGCCGCTGTCCAGCGGCTGGTCGATGTACTGGTACGAGAAACCCGCCCGCCGGGTGTTCTGGCGCGTGGTGCGCCAGAGCGAGGTGGAGGCGCCCGGGGCGAAGACGTCGGGCGTGCCCTTCTGCAGGTAGTCCGTGTACTGCTTGCTCAACTCCTGCGGGGCCAGCGCCAGTCCGGTGCTGTCCGCCGGGACCGGCTTGGCCCGGCCGTCCTCGTCCTTCGCGAAGCCGGGCAGCCGCGAGGGGGCGACGACCGACAGGTAGATGGCCTTCCAGCCCGCGTCGGGGCCGGACTTGGCGAAGACGACGAGCCAGCGGGTGTCCAGCTTGCCGTTGTCCTGGTCCCGGTTGGAGTCGGTGTCCGCGACGAACCACCTCGGCCAGCCCGCCTTCTTGGGGATGACGTAGTTCGCGTCGGTCAGCTCCAGCGGCTGGTGGTTCGGGTTGCCGTCCGGGTTGTTCGTGTGCCGGGCCTTCAGGCCCGCCTGGTTGATCGCCCCGAGCGAGCCGCCGATCTCGTCCGCGTCCAGCGCCGGATCATAGGCCTTGTCCGCCGCGTTGTACGCGGCGGTGAACGTCTTCAGGGCCTGCGCGGCCTCAGACTTCGTCGCCGCCGGCACGACTTCCAGCTCGCCGTGCACCGTCATGCATCCGCTCGCCGTCATGCTCAGCACCGTCGCCGTCGCGAGCCCCGTCGCCAGCCGAACCGGCCTCAGACTTCTCATCCGTTGCTTTCTGCGCCTTCTGATCCGTCGCCCCCACTGACCGTGCGAACCCTACCGGGGCGAGGAAGAGCGCGAGCGTGGGGATCAGATACAGCGCCCACACCGCGATCTGGAGAACCGTCGGATCGGGCTGGAAGTTGAAGGTGCCCTTGAGCAGCGTGCCGTACCAGCTGTCCGGCGGGATCGTGGTGCTGATGTCGAACGCCCGGTTCTGCAGGCCCCCGAGGAACTCGGCCTCCTGGAGGTCGTGCACCCCGTACGCGAGCACGCCCGCCGCGACGACCACCAGCATGCCGCCGGTCCAGGTGAAGAACTTCGCCAGGTTGATCTTCAGCGCACCCCGGTAGAACAGCCAGCCCAGCACCACCGCGGCGGCGATGCCCAGCACCGCGCCGATCATCGGATGCCAGCCGTCGTCCGCCGCGTGCACCGCCCGCCAGACGAACAGCGAGGTCTCAAGGCCCTCCCGGCCCACCGCGAGCAGCGCCGTGGCGACCAGCGCCCCGGTCCCCATCGCCAGCGCCGCGTCGAGCTTGCCGTGCAGCTCCGCCTTCAGGTGCCGGGCGGTACGCCGCATCCAGAAGACCATCCAGGTGACCAGGCCGACGGAGAGGATCGACAGCGAGCCGCCGAGCGCCTCCTGCGCCTTGAACGTCATCTCCTGGGAGCCGAATTCGAGGCCCGCGCCGAACGCCAGGCTGACGACGACCGCGATCCCGACACCGACCCAGATGGGCAGCAGCTTGTTCCGGTTGCCCGTCTTCACCAGGTACGCGATGAGAATGCAGACGACCAGGCTGGCCTCAAGGCCCTCGCGAAGGCCGATCAGGAAGTTACTGAACACGATTCGGATCCCTTTCCGCTTCGGGGTGCTTGAGAACGGCTACGAGAACAGCGCCCGGCCCCACCAGTCGTCCTTGTCGCGGACGCCCGGCGGGACGGCGAAGTGCGCCGAACCCACGTGCTGGATGTACTCGTTGAGCGCGTCGTGCGCCGCCAGGCGGCGCTGGAGCGGCACGAACGCCTTGCGGGTGTCGCGCTGGTACGCGAGGAAGAACAGCCCGGCGTCGAGGCGGCCCAGGCCGTCCGTCCCGTCGGTGAAGGAGTAGCCGCGCCGCAGGATCGTCGCCCCGGCGTTGCTGTCCGGGTGCGCGAGCCGTACGTGGGCGGTCGGCAGCATCGCCTTCAGGAACGGCTCGTCGCGCTCCTTGGCCTTGCCGACCGGGGCGCCCTCGCCCTTGTCGCGGCCGAAGACGTCCTCCTGCTCCTGGAGCGGGGCCCGGTCCCAGGTCTCGATGTGCATCCGGATGCGCCGGGCCACCAGGTAGGAGCCCCCGGTCATCCAGCCCGCCCGGTCCTTCCCGCCGACCCAGACGTGCTCGTCCAGGGCCGCGGTGTCGCTGCCGGAGATGTTCCGGGTGCCGTCCTTGAAGCCCATCATGTTGCGCGGGGTCTGGGCGTCGGGCGTCGTCGAGGACGTCTTGCCGAAGCCCAGCTGCGACCAGCGGATCGCGGTGCGGCCCATGCCGATCCTGGCGAGGTTGCGGATGGCGTGCACCGCCACCTGCGGGTCGTCCGCGCAGGCCTGGACGCACAGGTCGCCGCCGCTGCGGGCCGCGTCCAGATTGTCGCCGGGGAACTTGGGCAGGTCGACGAGCGCGTCGGGCCGCCTGTCCTCCAGGCCGAACCGCCCCTTCGCGAACAGCGAGGGACCGAAACCGATGGTCAGCGTCAGCCGGGACGGCTGGAGGCCGAGCGCCTCGCCCGTGTCGTCCGGCGGGGCCTCGGCCAGGCCCCCGTACGCCCCGTCACCGACCGCGTGGCCGGCCGTCATCCGCTCGGCGGCCCGGGTCCACTCCTTGAGCAGCGCGACGAGTTCGGCCCGGTCCTCCGTCGTCACGTCGAACGCGGCGAAGTGCAGCCGGTCCTGGACGGCGGTGGCGATACCGGCCTGGTGCGCACCGTGGAACGGCACCGCGGCCCCACTGTCCGCGGCCGGGACCCGGGCGTCGTCGGAGCGGACCGCGGCGACGGCGCCGCCGGCCGCCACCGCGCCCAGGGCGAGTCCGGCGCCGCCCCAGCCGAGCAGCGCCCGCCGTGAGGGTGCCCCGCCGGGGCCCGGGGCGGGAGCGGCCGTGTCCCGTGTCTCCTCTGACATGCCCGGATCCTCTCCGCTCTCTCTGCGTCTGTCCGCGTCGGGTTACTTGGTGACCGCGGCGGCGAGCCTGGAGAGCGGCTCCGCCAGGGCGTTGACCGCGTCCGACAGTTCCTTGCGGTCCGCCTTGCCGACCTTCTCGTACGAGGTGAACTCGTAGGAGGTCTTGTCCTTGCGGTAGGTGTCCAGCAGCTTGTTCAGCTCCGCGAACCGCTTGTCCAGGGTGGCCGAGAGCGCCGCGTCGTTCTTCGAGGCGATCGGCTTCAGCAGCTCGTAGGACTTCTCCGCGCCCTCGACGTTGGCCTTGAAGTCGATGAGGTCGGTGTGGCTGTAGCGCTCCTCCTCGCCGGTGACCTTGCCGGTCGCGACCTCGTCGAGGAGTTCCTTGGCGCCGTTGGCCATCGAGGTCGGGGTGATCTCCGCCGTGCCGACCCGCTTCTGCCAGTCGAGCAGGTCCTTCTGGAGGGCCGGCGCGAGGGCCTTCTCCTCCGTGCCCAGCTTCTTGTCCTGCCACAGCGCCTTCTCCAGGCGGTGCCAGCCGGTCCACTTCTGGCCGTCCTCCAGTCCGTCCGCGCGGACGTCGACCTTCGGATCGATGTCGCCGAAGGACTCCGCGACGGGCTCGGTCCGCTCCCAGCCGAGCCGGGATTCGGCGTAGACCTTCTTGGCGGCCTCGATGTCCCCGGCGGCGACCGCGTCCGTGAAGAGCTCGGCCTTCGGCAGCGTCGCGTCCGCCTGGTCCTGGACGTAGGTGCGGTAGGCGGCGACGGCCTTGTCCATCTCGGGGCTGCGCTTGGCCGCGCTGCCGCCGCTGATCTCCAGCTTCTGCCGGATGCCGTGGCCCTTCATGCCGGGCTTGCAGGCGATCTCGTACGAACCGGCCTTGATCTCGGCCGTGATGGTGGCCTTGGTGCCGGGGCCGATGTTCTCGCGCTCCGCGACGATGCGGTCGTCCGGGAACAGCACGTAGACCTCGGTGACCTTGGAGCCCTTGTTCTGCACGGCCAGTTCGACGTGCCCGGCCGGCAGCTTCTGCTTCGACACCTCGCAGGAGTCGTCCTTCGCGACGACCTGGACGGCGCCGTCACCCTTGCCGTCGCTCTTCTCGGCGCAGCCCGTGACAGCGGTCAGGGCGGCCACGGTGGCGGCAGCGGTGACGACGGAGAGACAAACGGCTCGCATACGGGCTCCACATGAGGATGAAGGAAGAAAACGGAAGGACCGGACAAGGACAGGTGAGGCGGACCTAACTTAACCGACCCTTACCTGGTCGATACCCACGCTCGCAGTGATTCAGCTCTCACCGCACACGCGGGGGGAACGGGGCGATCACGACCGACCCATGGGCGAGCCCGGCAGTCGTAAAGCAATGGTCAAGCGGTCCGGTCGGGCACCACGAGCGGCACCCCGGTCCGCGGATGCGGGAACACCTCGACCGGCTGCCGGTAGACCTTGCCGAGCAGCGCCCCCGTGAACACCTCGGCGGGCGGCCCGTCCACCGCGATCCGCCCGTCGTGCAGCACGGCGGCCCGGTCGGCGTACGCTGCGGCCAGTCCCAGATCGTGCAGGACGACGACGACCGCGTCACCGGCGGCGGCCCGCTCCCGGCAGATCCTCAGCACCAGTTCCTGATGGCGCAGGTCCAGCGCGGCGGTCGGCTCGTCGAGCAGCAGCAGCGGGGCGCGCTGCGCCAGCACCCGGGCCAGTGCGACCCGGGCCCGCTCGCCGCCGGACAGCGCGGAGAACGGGCGGGCGGCGAATGCGGTGACCTCGGTGGCCGCCATCGCCACGCGGACCGCCGGATCGTCCTCGTCCTCGCGTTCCGTACCGGCCCAGGGAGCCCGCCCCATCCGGACGACGTCTTCCACCGGAAAGGGGAAGGAGAGCGCGGCGGACTGCGGCAGCACCGCCCGGCGCAGGGCGAGCTCGGGCGCGGACCAGTCGGTGACCGGCCGCCCGTCGATCCGTACGGTGCCGCTCGTGGCGGGCAGGTCGGCGGCGAGCGCGGCCAGCAGCGTCGACTTCCCGGCCCCGTTCGGGCCGACGAGCGCCAGCACCTCGCCCGCGTGCACCGTCAGCCCGACGGAGTCGAGCACCTGGCGCCCGCCCAGCCGGACCCGCAGCCCGCTCACCTCCGCGACCGGGGCGCCGGGGGCGACCGGCGCCGGGAGCAGGCGCTCGCGCACCGCGAAGAGGTTCCGCAGCGTCCTCATGCCCAACCACCTTGCCTGCGACGGGTCCTGCGCAGCAGCCAGAAGAAGAACGGGCTGCCGATCAGCGCGGTCAGTACGCCGAGCGGCAGCTCGGCCGGGTCCGCGACGGTACGGGCCGCGAGATCGCCCGCGACCAGCACCAGCGCACCGCCGAGCGCACTGCCGGCGACGAGGAAGCGGTGTCCGGGGCCGTTCGCCATCCGCAGCAGATGCGGCACCAGCAGTCCCACGAACGAGATGATCCCGGCGACCGCCACCGCGGCGGCGGTCAGCAGCGCCACGACGAGCACCAGCACGACGCGGAGCCGTTCCACATCGACGCCCAGGTGCCTGGCGGGGCGTTCACCGAGCGCCAGCAGGTCCAGCTTGCGGGCGTAGAACGGCGCGATGACGAGTCCGAGCACCGCGCACGGCAGCACGGCCAGCACCTTCGGCCAGGTGGCCTGGGCCAGCGAACCGAGCTGCCAGAAGGTGATCTGGCTGATCTGCGCGTTGTCCGCGAAGAAGATGAACAGCCCGATCAGCGCACCCGCGAAGGCGTTGACGGCGATGCCGGTGAGGATCAGCGTCACGACCTCCGTCCGGCCGCCGGAGCGCGACAGCGCGTAGACGAGCAGTACGGTCAGCAGTCCGGCGGCGAACGCGCAGACGGTGATGGTCCAGTTGCCGAAGAAGCTCAGCCCGAGCGCGATCGAGGCGACGGCGCCGACCGCCGCGCCCGCCGAGATTCCGATGACGCTCGGCTCCGCGAGCGGATTGCCGAACACCCCCTGCATCAGGGCGCCCGCGCAGCCGAGGGAGGCCCCGACCAGGAGTGCGAGGACGACCCTGGGCAGCCGGACGTTCCACAGGACGCTCTCCCCGACCCGGTCCAGGGCGTGTCCGCCGAGACCGATCCGGTGCTGGACGGAGGCGAGGACATCACCGAGCGGAATGCTGTACGCGCCGAGTCCGGCGGAGAGCAGGGCGCACAGGGCGAGGGCGGCGAGCAGCCCGGCGGTCAGGGTGACGGCCGTCGAGCGCCGGGCGCGGGGCGGCGCGGGAGCCGGTTCCGTATCCGTCCGCCCGGTGGGCGTGTCACAGGTGGTGGTCACTTGGCCGCACCGTCCTGCGGGTGGAGCTGGGCGACCAGTTCGCTCAGCACCCGGTCGGTACGCGGCCCGTAGTTCAGCAGCACCCCGTCATCGATGGAGACGATCCGCCGGTCCATACCGGCCGGGGTCTCCGCGACGCCCGGGATCTTCACCAGACCGTCGACACCGCCGACCGAGTCGAGCCCCTTCGTCATCACCAGGATCGCGTCGGGAGCCGCCTTGGCCAGGGCCTCACTGGTGATGGCGGTGAAGTCCTTCTTCAGCCCGGACGCCTTGCCCGCGTCGACCGCGCCCGCCGCTTCGAGCAGTGAACTCGCGCCGGACTCCCGGCCCCCCAGCAGATAGACGGAGGCGGAGCCGCGCAGATAGAGGAAGGCGACCCGGGGCTTCTTCGCCCCGTCGGCCGGTGCGGGCACGGACTTGCGGACGGCGTCGATCCGGTCCTGGGTGCGCTGCCTCAGCTCATGGCCGGACTCCGGTACGCCCAGAGCGGCCGCCACCGTCTCGATCCGGCGGCCGACGTCCGCGAGTCCGGTGGCCGGTTCGACGACAACGAGCGGAATCCCGGCGTCCCGGATCTGGCCGATGGCCTCCGCCGGGCCGGTCGTGGTGTCCGCGAGGACGACGGTGGGCCGCAGGGAGAGCACGCTCTCGGCCGATACGTCATGGGCGCGGGTCACCACCGGGAGCTTCCCGGCCTGCTCGAAGGTGGCGGTGATGTCGCGGGCCACCACCTGCTTGCCGAGGCCGAGGGTGAAGACGATCTCGCTCAGGCTGCCGGTCAGCGGCACGATCCGGTCGGCCGAAGTGATCGTGGTCCGCTTGCCGTCCGCCGATTTCACGGTGACGGGCAGGTGGGGCGCGGGCACGGTGGCCAGCGGCTCGATCCGGTCCGCGTCGGCGGCCGAGGCGCTCTTGACGCCCGCCGTCTTCGCCGCCGGGGTCCCCGTGCCCCCGCAGCCGGCCAGCAGCAGCGCGGCCGCCAGGGATATCGCGGCCGTACGGAGGCCGGTGCGCCCGCGCCCCGGTCGCCCGGTGTCGCGGCCCGGCGGGGCGAAGTCCTGCGAGAAGCGCACTGGGGCACCGTCCTGTCGTTCTGCGGTGTGCAGTTGGGAGTGGATTGCGAGGAATGTGACGGAAGGGGGTACCGGCACACGATGTGCATAGCTTAGGTTAGCCTTACCTCATCTTCTAGACCTCGGAGGGGTTCATGCCGCCGTTCAGACCTGCCCGCGCGCTAGCCGTCGCGCTTCTCGCGGTACTGCTGGGAGCCCTGCTCCCGGCCACCGCCGCGCAAGCGGCGAGCCGGACGGTGCAGGGCGGCAGGCTGGACTGGGGCATCAAGTCCTCCTTCCAGAGTTACGTCACGGGCCCCATCGCCCACGGCAGTTGGAACCTGACGGGCGGCGCGGCCACGGTCGGCGGAAGCCGGTTCCGCTTCCACTCCGCGACCGGCTCCTACGACCCGGCGACCGGCGCCTTCACCTCCGGCTTCTCGGGCGGCGTCCACTTCACCGGCCACCGGAAGCCCGACGGTTCCAACGAGCTGGACCTCACGATCAGCCGCCCGACCGTCCGTATCCAGGGCGGCAGCGGCACCCTGTACGCCGACATGGTCGGCAAGGACCGGGGGACCGGCCGGGTCACCTCCGCGGCGCAGGTGCCCCTGGCCACGCTCGGCCTGTCCGGGATCGACATGCGGGGCGGATCCACCCCCATCGCCCTCAACAACGTCCCGGCGACGCTCACTTCACAGGGCGCGCGGTCCTTCGCCGGCTACTACACGGCCGGTACGCCGCTGGACCCGGTCAGCCTCTCCGTGGACACCTCGGCCCCGGCCGGGAAGCCCACCGCGTCCAGGCTGCCGGAGAAGCCCGCGGGCAGCGCGAGGCCGAAGGAGACCGCGGGCCGGATCGAGGACGGTGCCGTCGACTGGGGCGTGCGCCGCACGTTCCGGGAGTACGTCACCGGCTCGATCGGCCAGGGCAAGTGGACCCTGGCCGGGGGCGCCCAGGACGGCGGCGCGCTCTTCCGCTTCCCGAAGGGGCAGGGCACGTACGACGCGAAGAAGCAGACCCTGGCCGCCGCCTTCGCGGGCAGCGTCCGCTTCACCGGGGCGGACGGCCTCGACCTGACGCTCTCCCGGTTCGCGGTGGGGCTGAAGGCCGGCCGGGGCACCCTCAGCGCCGACGTCCGGACCAAGGGCGACACCCGGAAGGTCGTGCCGCTCATCACCTTCACCGCCAAGGACTTCGCGCCGAAGGACGGCCTCGCGGTCCTCACGGAGGCCCCCGCGAAGCTCACCGCCGATGGCGCCGAGGCCTTCGGCTCCCTCTACAGGGCGGGCACCGCGATGGACCCGGTCTCGCTCGCCGTGGCCCTCGACGCGAAGGCGAAGCTGCCCGCGCTCCCCGACCTGGGCAGCGACCCGGCCCCCGCCGCGCAGCCGTCGGTCACCCCCGGGCCGAAGACCACCGCCGCCACGGCGCCCGTGGCATCGGCGGCGGACAAGAGCTCCTCGACCGGGCTCTATCTGACCCTCGGCGGGGCCGCCGTGCTCGCCGCGGCCGCGGGCGGCTTGCTGTTCCTGGTGCGCCGCAACCGCTCGACGCCGGGCACCCCTTCCTGACCCCGGGCCTCTCCCCGTCCCCCCACACCTCGCTCCATCCCGCTCCACCCCCGTCCCCTGTCCCACCCCACCCCCGCTGATCCTGTTCATCCTGAGGAGACCACAGACCATGGCAGCCAACCGCCGCCCCATAGCCCTCGCCGCAGCCGTCGCCACCGCGGCCGCTCTCGGCACCGCCTTCGCACTCCCGGCGTTCGCGGCCGGCCAGTCCGGCTCGGACGGCGCAACCGCGGCCGCCCCGACGATGGAACTGAAGGACGGCACGCTGGACTGGGGCTTCAAGGAGTCCTTCCGCAAGTACATCGGCGCCGCGGGCAAGATCACGGTCAAGGACGGTGCCACCCAGGCCGCCGGCAACGGTGTGTTCACCTTTGTCAACGGCAAGGGCACGTACGACATGACCACCCACGGCACCGACACCGCCTTCGAGGGCGGCGTCAACTTCTCCGCCCACGGCGGCGTCCTCGACATCACGCTCTCGGACGTCAAGCTGTCCACCGCCGGCAAGGGCGGCGCGATCACCGCCGACGTGGCGACTCCGCAGGGCACCCAGAACGATGTGGCGGTCGCGGACCTCGACCTGTCGGCCGTGAAGCCCGGTCAGGGCGCGGGCGGGGCGATGGTCTTCAAGGACATCCCGGCCAAGCTGACGAAGGCGGGCTCCGAGGCCTTCAACGGCCAGTACCAGGCCGGGGAGGTCCTCGACCCGGCCACGCTCACGGTGAAGGCGGTCGCGCCCCCGACCGAGGAGCCGACCGAGGAACCGACCGAGAAGCCCACGGAGAAGCCGACCGAGAAGCCCAGCGACAAGCCGACCGTGAAGCCCACGGACCGGCCCACCACCGAGCCCACCCGGCCGACGCCGAACCCCTCCCCGAGCACCACGGCCACCGACAAGCCGGCCGCGGACCCGGGCGCCGTCGTCGACGGCACCCTGAACTGGGGCGTGAAGGCCTCCTTCCGTACGTACGTCACCGGCCCCATCGCCCACGGCAAGGTCGAGACGACGGGCGGCGCGACCGCGTCCGGCGACGGCTACCGCTTCCCCGGCGCCACCGGGCACTTCGACGCCGCCGGGCAGACCCTGAACGCGGAGTTCGACGGCAAGGTCCGCTTCCTGGGCCACCAGGAGGGCGGCGCGTACACGCTCGATCTCTCCCTGAGCAACCTGGAGATCCAGGCCGACGGGACCAAGGGCAAGCTCATCGCCGACGTGTCCACCAAGGACCGCGAGACGAAGAAGGTCGCCACCTACACCGGTCTCGCCGTCGCGGACCTCAAGCTGCCCGCAGGCGAACTCGCGGCCGAGGACGGCGTGGTGAAGCTCTCCGCCGTTCCGGCCACCCTCACCGCCGACGGCACCAAGGCCTTCGGCGGCATGTACCGGGCGGGTGAGCAGCTTGACGCGCTGACCGTCGCGGTCGCCCTCGACAAGGACGCCCAACTCCCTTCCACCGGAGGCGCATCCGCGGGCGGCTCGTCCACCGGCGGTACATCCGCCACCGGCGGCTCGTCCACCGGAGGCACCGTGGGCGGCGGCGGGACGGTCGGCGGCTCCGGCGCGCTGGCCTCCACCGGCTCCGACGTCCCGTCCGGCGCGCTGTTCGCCGCCTCCGGCCTGATCGTCGCGGCCGGTGCCGGTGCGGTCGTCGTGGCCCGTCGCCGCCGCACCGCCTAGCAGCACCGCGTGACACCACCGCCCGGGTGCGGCCCCTCTCACGGGGCCGGCACCCGGGCGGTGCTTGAATGCGCTCGTGAGCGACTACGACGTACCCGCCGGCATCGACGTACTGCGCGTGTTCTGCGGCCCCGACGGCCGGCACGGCAACGCGCTCGGCGTCGTACGCGACGGGCGGGACCACCCGGACCGGGCCTCGCGCCAGGAGCTGGCCAGGCGGCTCGGCTTCAGCGAGACCGTGTTCGTGGACGATCCGGAACGCGGGCACCTGGAGATCTACACCCCGGGCCTGCGGCTGCCGTTCGCCGGACACCCGCTGGTCGGCAGCGCCTGGCTGCTCGACCTGGAGGTTTTGGAGCTTGGGGTGGGGGAGGTGTTCGCCCGTCAGGACGGCGAGTTCAGCTGGATCACCGCCCGCCCCGAGTGGGCCCCGCCGCGCACGCTGGAGCAGTACGGCTCGGCGGCCGAGGTCGAGGCGCTGACCGGCCCGCCGCCGGGAGAGGGCTGGCTCTACGTATGGGCGTGGGAGGACGAGTCGGCGGGCCGGATCAGGGCGCGGGCGTTCCCCCGGCGGGGCGATGGCATCGACGAGGACGAGGCGACGGGAGCGGCCGCGCTGCTGCTCAGCGACCGGCTGAACCGCGCGCTGAACATCAGACAGGGCCGCGGCTCCCAGCTCCTCACGGCCCCCGCACCGGACGGCACGGTGGAGATCGGCGGCCGAGTGGTACTGGCAGCCCAGGGCTGAACCCAAGCCCGCCCGCCGCAGAACCAAGGCAATCAAGCCCGTCCGGCGATTGAGGACAAAAGAAGCGGTGGGGCACCCGAACCAGGGCACCCCACCGCCGGCCGCCAAGGCCTACGCGCTGAGCGGGAACGCCTCTCCCAGCTCCCGGAACACCGCCGTGTTCAGCGCGAACGCCCGCTTGCACTCGTCCACGATCCGCTGCTTCTCCAGGCCGTCCGCGTCCACCGCGTCCAGCAGCTCGCGGTAACCCCGCTTGAACGAGGCCGGGTTGGAGATCCCCTCGAAGACGTAGAACCGCACCCCGTCGCCCTTGCGCTCGAAGCCCCAGGTGCGCTCCGCCTTGTCGCGGATGATCTGGCCGCCCGACAGGTCGCCCAGGTAGCGGGTGTAGTGGTGCGCGATGTACCCCGCGGGCCAGCTGCGGGCGCACTCGGCCACCCGCTCTGCGTACGCGGCCGTGGCCGGCAGCGGCTCCAGGCCCTCGCGCCAGTCCGCACCCCGCAGGTGGGCCAGATCGCGCTCCAGCTCGGCGGTGCGCATCAGCTCGGGCTGGATGAACGGACCGGCGACCGCGTCCTCGCGCAGCGCCCCCGCGCCGTCCTCCAGGGCGCGGTACACGAACCACAGCTGCTCCGTGTAGCGCGTGTACGCGTCCACGCCGAGGCGCCCGCCGAGCAGGTCGCTCATGAAGGTCGAGGTCTCCGCCTCGATGTGCTGCTCGTGCGAGGCGGTGCGGATCAGCGTCGAGAAGGGCGTGGCGGTGACGGTTGCGTCCAAGGCGGGCCTCCGGGGACCAAGGGGGACGGGAAGTCCAGAAAGAGACGGAGATATCGGCCCGCCTCGGCTGTGTATCCGGCGCCGACCGATGTCCCGATCTTCCTACTTAGGCTTGCCTAAGTCAACTGTTTCCCGACGTCCTGTCGGTAAAAACGGCCGGGGAAACGGAAACGGCCGCCCGGAGGGGGCGGCCGTCGGAAGTCGGAGTCCGGAGAGCGGACGGGCTACGGGAGCGTGAGGATCTCGGCGCCCGTCTCCGTCACCACCAGCGTGTGCTCGAACTGCGCGGTCCGCTTGCGGTCCTTGGTCACCACGGTCCAGCCGTCGTCCCACATGTCGTAGGTGTGGGTCCCGAGCGTCAGCATCGGCTCGATGGTGAACGTCATGCCGGGCTTCATCACCGTGGTGGCGTGCTCGCTGTCGTAGTGCGGAATGATCAGGCCGGAGTGGAACGAGGAGTTGATCCCGTGCCCGGTGAAGTCCCGCACCACCCCGTACCCGAAGCGCTTCGCGTACGACTCGATGACCCGCCCGATCACGTTCACCTGGCGGCCCGGCCGGACCGCCTTGATCGCCCGCTTCAGCGACTCCTCCGTGCGTTCCACGAGCAGCCGCGACTCCTCGTCCACGTCACCGCAGAGATAGGTGGCGTTGTTGTCACCGTGCACCCCGTTGATGTACGCCGTCACGTCGAGGTTCACGATGTCGCCGTCGCGCAGCACCGTCGAGTCCGGGATGCCGTGGCAGATCACCTCGTTGAGCGAGGTGCAGAGCGACTTGGGGAAGCCCCGGTAGCCGAGCGTGGACGGATAGGCGCCGTGGTCGCACATGAACTCATGGGCGACCCGGTCGAGTTCGTCCGTCGTGACGCCCGGGGCGATCAGCTTCGCGGCCTCACCCATCGCCTGAGCGGCGATCCGCCCCGCGACGCGCATGCGTTCCACGGTCTCGGCGTCCTGTACCTCCGGGCCGGTGTACGGCGTCGGGGCGGGCTTGCCGACATACTCGGGGCGCCGGATGTTTCCGGGCACGGAACGGACGGGAGTGATCTCCCCTGGTACAAGCAGCGACTGGCCAGACATGCCAGCGAGTCTAACCAGCGAGTCCGGGGCACCATGGCACAGAGGAAAGGAGCCGGTAATGGCCCTGTTCAAGAAGCGCACGGTCGGCAAGCCGGGCGAGTGGTACTACTGCCTGGAGCACAAGAAGGTCGAGGAGGGCCCCGAGTGCCCGGCCAAGGACCGCTTCGGCCCGTACGCCTCCCGCCAGGAGGCCCAGCACGCGATGGACACCGCGCGGGAGCGCAACCTTGAGTGGGAGACCGACCCCAGGTGGCACGACCGCCAGGGGCCGGACGAGAACGCGGGCGGCTGAGGGCGGAGGCGGCGGCTGAGGGGCCCGCGCCCCGGGCTCAGCCCGCGGGCGCCGCCTCCAGGCCCCCTTCGCGCTGCGCGCGCCGGCGCAGCGCGTCCGCGTCGGTCTCCGAGTCGTAGGTGAGCAGCTTCGGCAGGGCCGCCGCCAGCAGCGCCACCGAGGCGACGCAGGCCACCCCGCCGCTCCAGACGGCCGTACGGGTCCCCGTCCAGCCGGCCATCCCGCCGGCCCGGACCTGGCCCAGCTGCGGGCCGACGCTGTACGAGAGCACCTCGATGCCCGCGAGGCGGCCCCGGAGCTCCTCCGGGATGGTCTGGTTCCAGATGGTGGAGCGGCCCAGGCCGCTGAGCATGTCGCCCGCACCCGCCACCGCCAGGCAGACCAGCACCAGCCACACGTTGCCGAACCAGCCCGCCGCCGCGATGGCCAGCCCCCAGACGGCCGCGCCGGACACCACGAACAGCCCGTGTCTGCGCACCCCCTTGGTCCAGCCGCTGGTCAGGCCCAGCACCAGCGAGCCCACCGAGCCCGCCGCGTACATCAGTCCCAGCGACCACTCGGCGTCCAGCTCGTCGCTGAGGAACGGGAAGATCGCGTTCGGGAACGCGAAGAACATGGCGGCCATGTCGATCGCGTACGTCCCCAGCAGCACCGGCCGGCTCCAGGCGTACCGCGCCCCCTCCGCGATGCCGCGCAGCGACGGCTTCTGACCCTTCTCCACGGGCGGTGCGGGCGCCAGCCGGCGGCACAGGACGACCGAGACGGTGAACGTGACGACCGTGATCGTGTAGGCCGTGGCGTGACCGGCGTACGCCACCACCACACCGGCCAGCGACGGGCCCAGGATCGCCCCGAACTGCCAGCGCAGCGAGTTCAGGGCGGCGGCCGCGGCGAGCTGGTCGTGCGGCACGATCCGGGCCATCAGCGAGTCCAGCGCGGGCCGCTGGAGCCCGGAGAGCGCGGAGACCCCGCCGGCGACCACGTAGAGCGGCCAGAGCAGCGGGTCCGGCAGGGCGGCGTTGACCAGCAGGACGAGCGCCAGCAGTCCGAGCCCCGCCTCGGTGCCCAGGATGACCTTGCGGCGGTCCACGGCGTCGGCGAGCGCGCCGCCGTAGAGGCCGAACACGACCAGCGGCACCAGCTCGACCGCGCCCATCGCGCCGACCGCGAGCGGCGAGCCGGTGAGCTGCTTGATCTGGAGCGGCAGCGCGATCAGCGCCATGGAACTGCCGAAGAAGGTGACGAGCCCCTGCACCCACAGCAGCCGGAAGTCTGCGGAGGACCGCCAGGGTGAGAGATCGGGAAGGAGCGCGGCAAGCCTGGCGGCGAGGGCGGAGCGAGAGGTCACGAGGACACATGGTCCGTCGAGATACGTGGTCGGGGCAAACGCATTTACGAAATTGCGGGCGCGGGACCCCGCGCCCGCTCACCAGCGCGGCGGTGGGGGAGCCGTCAGCTGGTCGGCGAGCAGGGACAGCCGGTCGCGGAAGCGCCGCCGGCCACGCGGCACGGGCGCGCCGTTCTCCCCGGCCGCCGCGCTCACCAGGTGCTGGACCGTGTCCAGGTCCACCTCGTCGCCGTCCGCCACGGACAGCGCCTCATGGGCCAGGCCCCGGACCTCCGGATCGCCGTTGTCCAGCGAGAGCACCGTCGCCCCTGCCCGCCGCGCGTCGTGCACCCGCTCCAGCAGGCCCTCGCCGGGCGACCGGGGCGCCACCACGAGCAGCGTCGCGCCCCGCCCGGCCGCCTCGATCCTGCCCAGGCCCACCGCCAGATGGGCCGGGTCCCCGGGCGCCACCCGGTGCCGTACCAGCGTGGGCGCCAGCTCGGGCAGCCCCGACCAGGTGGACTCGTCGACCAGGTGCGCGGCCAGATGCCACGGCTCGTACTCCTCGCTCCCCACCAGCAGCAGCCCGCCGCCGTGCGGGACGACGGACGAGCGCAGCGCCCCCGCGAACCGCCGGGTGGCGGCGGGCCACTCCGTCCCGGCGAGCACCTCACGCAGCAGCGCCACACGTACGGCATCCATGGCCCGGCATCCTGCACCACCGGCCGGGCCCCCCGTGGCGAAACGGCCACCGGACCACCCGAACGGGGCCGGGAACGTGATCCGGATCGCGGTCCGGCGAGAGGGCGGCCCCAGGGCCTGTCCGTCAGATCATGGCCGGGGTCACGGTGTCTGGTACGGCACCTCGCCGCGTTGCCGAAACGCCCGGATCGCTTCTTCCCCAAGCTCTCAGCTTCGTTCGAGCAGGGGAGACCCCACCGGAGGGCGCTCCGGCGCCTTGCGATGCACCGCACCGGACACCGCGCCCTTTCCGACCCTGATCCGACGGACAGGCCCTAGCCACCTGGAAGTACTGTCGGGGCCATGACTACGAATGACAGCGGCAGCGCGCCCAAGCCCCCGTCGAAGGACCCCTGGGACCTCCCCGACGTGTCCGGTCTGACCATCGGCGTACTCGGCGGCACCGGCCCGCAGGGGCGCGGACTCGCCTACCGGTTCGCCCGCGCCGGACAGCAGGTCGTCATCGGCTCCCGCGCGGCCGACCGCGCGCAGACGGCCGCCGAGGAGATCGGGCACGGCGTCCGGGGCGCCGACAACGCCGGATGCGCCCGCGACAGCGACGTCGTGATCGTCGCCGTGCCGTGGGACGGGCACGCCAAGACCCTGGAGCCGCTGCGCGAGGAGCTGGCCGGGAAGGTCGTCATCGACTGCGTCAACCCGCTCGGCTTCGACAAGAAGGGCGCCTACGCCCTGAAGCCGGAGGAGGGCAGCGCCGCCGAGCAGGCCGCCGCCCTGCTGCCGGACTCCCGGGTCACCGCCGCCTTCCACCACCTCTCGGCCGTGCTGCTCCAGGACGAGACGATCGAGGAGATCGATACCGACGTGCTGGTGCTGGGCGAGGCCCGCGCCGACACCGACCTCGTCCAGGCGCTGGCCGGCCGGATCCCCGGAATGCGCGGCATCTTCGCCGGACGGCTGCGCAACGCCCACCAGGTCGAGTCACTGGTCGCCAACCTGATCTCGGTCAACCGCCGCTACAAGGCACACGCGGGACTGCGCGCCACCGACGTGTGATCCGCACCTCCGGGAACGCACCCTGCTCGGAGCGGCCGGGGGCATGGGGGACACTGGACGGGACCGCGCGCCATCCCCCGACAGGAGCCACCTCCATGCCCCGCCTCGCTCTCTACGCCGTCGTCGTCTGCGCCCTCGCCGTCGCGGCGGCCGTGATCTCCTTCGTGCAGGGCAGCTGGCTTCTCGGGATCGTCTGGGTGCTCCTGACCGGGCTCTCGTCCAACATGGCCTGGTACTACCTGCGCAGGCAGCGCGCTGCCCGCCCCGCGCAGGGCGCCTCCTAGGGCCTTTCGTTTGGATCAGGCCGGAACCAAACGAAAGACCCTAGCCGTTCAGCGAGCAGATCTCGTTCTGCGTCTGCCAGAACCGGAAGGCGTCGAGACCGCAGTACGTGTCGAAGTCGCTGACGCCGACCGACCGCAGAACCGCGTCGACCGCGTCGAAGAACACCGCGTTCACGCCGGGGATCCACAGCAGGGCGAAGACCGCGATCAGCCCGAACGGGGCGAACGGCTCCACCTGGCGGCGCACCGCGTGCGAGAGCCAGGGCTCGATCACCCCGTAGCCGTCCAGACCCGGTACCGGTACGGAGTTCAGGATCGCCGCCGTCACCTGGAGCAGCGCCAGGAAGCCCAGCGCGTACCGGAAGGCGGCCGGGACGCCGTCCAGCGCGTCCAGCCAGAACGGAGCCGTGCACACGAGCGCGAACAGCACGTTGGTCAGGGGGCCCGCCGCCGAGATCAGGCTGTGCTTCCACCGGCCGTGGATCCGGCTGCGCTCGATGAAGACCGCACCGCCCGGCAGACCGATCCCGCCCATGATCACGAACAGCACCGGCAGCACGATGCTCAGCAGGGCGTGTGTGTAGAGCAACGGGTTCAGGGTGAGATAGCCCTTGGCGCCGACGGAGATGTCGCCGCTGTGCAGCGCGGTCCTGGCGTGGGCGTACTCGTGGAGGCAGAGCGAGACGACCCAGGCCGCCGTGACGAAGAGGAACGTGGCGAACCCGGGCTGATCGGCGAAGTCCGTCCACACCGCCCAGCCGGACACCGCCGCGACGGCGACGATCCCGAGGAAGACCGGGCTGATCCCTTGGCGCTCTTTGGCGGACATGGGTCGAGCCTAAGGGCTGTCCCGTACTCGCTGTTCACGTCGGAGGCGATCTGTTCACGGCCGGGGTGATCACGGCGCCGGAGCCGTCTTGGACCGGCTCCTTCGCCGGGCTGGGCCCGCGATGCCCACCACCTGGGTGAGCGCACTACGGCGCGAGGGCGCGGACGCGGTTCGGCGCACGAACGTGAGGCGACAGCGGAAACCGGACCCGGCCTGTTCTCCCTGGACCCTGCTTGGTCCGCTTTCTGCTATTTCTTCCGGCAGTCGGCGATTTCGCGTAAGGCGTCTTCAGTGGTTTTCCATTCTTCTGCACCGGCGGTATTCCCTCGGGTCGGCGCATGGTATTTCATTGGGGTGGCAATTTCATCCACCCGAAGAGAGGGCTCCATGCGGGCTTTGAAGATTTTCCTGGCCACGGCGTCGGCGTTATTGCTCGGCGTCACAATGGCTCCGTCGGCGCACGCGGCGGGCGGAAAGTACGTCGCGCTCGGTGACTCCTACACGGTTGGTGTGGGCACCAAGACATATGACAACCCGGACGACGCGTGCCGCAGAGGGCCGCTCTCCTACTCCCGGCTGTGGGCGGCGCAGCACCCCGACTACAACTTCGTCGAGGCGTCCTGCTCGGGTGACAGCACCGTGGAGATGCTGGCCAACCAGGTGCCGCAACTGACGCCGGACACCAGCCTGGTGACCGTTCAGGTCGGCGGTAACGACGTGGGCTTCGTCGACGTGCTGACGAACTGCGTCCTGACCATCGACGACGCCGACTGCCTCGCGGGCGTCGAGGCGTCCAAGGCGGCCATGGCCGGTTACCTGCCGGGCCAGCTCCAGCAGGTCTACTCCGCGATCCGGGCCGGTGCGCCGAGCGCCAAGGTCGTGGCCGTGGGCTACCCGCGCCTGTACGCCATCGGCGGAAACTGCGGCATCTTCGGCCTCAGTGACACGGAGCGCGCCGCGCTCAACTCGGCGGCCGACACCATATCCGACGTCATTTCGGCCGCGGCGGCCCAGGCCGGATTCACCTATCTCGACCCGCGGCCCGCGTTCGACGCGCACAGCATCTGCTCCGACGGCAACGACTGGGTCACGAGCCTGGAGTGGAGCAAGATCAACGAGTCCTATCACCCGAATACGGAAGGGCACCGCGATGGATATCTTGCGCTGCTCAACGGAATTACCGGATGAATCGGACGACGGTAGAACTCCCGTCGTGAAACGTGCGCGGGTGAGGTTCAGGGAAATCCGCACCCCTATGAACGGGAACGGGAAATCCTGAACGGTCAGTCGAAAGAGTGCAGGCGTGGGGGCATCGGGCCGAAAGGCTGGTGCCCCCATTCTTGTCGACGTCATATGCGGGTGGATGGCCGGGAAAGGACCGCTCGGGGAACGGGTCAGCCGACGGAGGAATCCGGGTCCTCCCGCGCACCGGAGGACCCGGCGGCAGCGGGTGCGGGGCCGGCAGGTCCTGCGGCATGCGCGACCGGGAGGGCCGGCGCGTCCTCCACCTCGGGCACGAGCATCTGGCTCGCAGCCAGCTCGCGGTACAGACCGTCCGAGGAGACCAGCTCCGCATGACTGCCGCGGGCCCGCACCCGTCCCTGTTCGAGGACCACGATCTGGTCCGCCTCCATGACGGTGGAGAGCCGGTGCGCGATCAGGATCACCGTGCAGCGTCGCGAGGCCTGATCGACCGCACTCCGTAGGGCGCGTTCGTTGTTGGCATCGAGTTGTGCCGTGACCTCGTCCAGCAGCAGAACCTCCGGGCGGCGCAGCAGGGCGCGCGCGATGGCAAGCCGCTGGCGCTCTCCGCCGGACAGCGTGACGCCGCGGTTGCCCACCTCGGTGCGCAGCCCTTCGGGCTGCCGTGCGACCAGGGAGCTGAGCCGGGTCGCCCGCAGCACCTCGTCGATGTCCTCGGCACTCGCGTCGGGCGCCGCGTACCGCAGGTTGTCCTCGATGGTGCCGGCCATCACCGGCGACTCCTGCTCCACGTACGCGATCCGACGGCGTACCTCGGCGCGCGGCAGGGTCGCGATGTCCACACCGCCGATCCGGATGGCTCCGGAGTCGAGCTCGTGGAAGCGCTGGAGCAGGGCGAACAGTGTGGTCTTGCCCGCTCCCGACAGTCCCACCAGGGCGGTCTGGGTGCCGCCGGGCACCGCGCAGGTGAGGCCCCGCAGCGCGGGCTCCCGGCCCGGATAGGAGAACCGGACGTCGTCGAACTCGACCAGCGGCGGGCCGCCTGCCCGTCGCCCGTCCGCCGCCGGCACGTCCACGTCGTCCTCGGCGGGTATGCGGTGTACCTCCTCGATGCGGCCGATCGCGCCCAGCCCCTGCTGGAGCATGCTGAGCCCGGCGACCAGCGAGCCGATCGGGCTGGCCAGGTAGAACACGTACAGCAGGAAGGCGATCAGGGCCGAGACGGTGAGGTCCCCGGAGGCCACCAGCGCGCCGCCGACCCCTAGGACCCCGAGGAACGCCGCCTGGATGGACACCCCGGACAGCACCTTCACCCAGGCCACATAGCGCGCCCCCGTCAGCCCGGCGCGGTAAGCGCCCTCGATGGCGTCCTCGGCCCGCCGGGTCTCGCGGCCCTCGGCGCCGTTGGCCTTGACCGTGCGGTACGCGCCGAGCGTACGGTCCAGAGCCGCCCCGACCGCTCCCACCGATTCCTGGGCCCGTGCGACCGCGTCCCTGATGTGCGGCAGGATCAGGCCCATCACGACGGCCACGGTCACCAGAACGGCTGCGGTCACCCCCAGCAGACCCAGGTGAACAACCCCCATCAGGACGACGGCGCCGAGGATGCTCAGGACACCGTTGGCCACCATCACCAGGCCCTCGGTGGTGGCGTTCTGGACGAGGACGCTGTCGGAGGTGACGCGCGCGATCAGATCACCGGGCGGGCGGTGCTCCAGCTCCGGTACCCGCAGCCGGATCAGACGTCGCACCAGGTCGCGTCGGATCTGCCGGACCACCCGCTCGGAGGTGCGCTGCTGCCACCAGGACTGAACGCCGGTGAGCACGGCGCCGAGGACCACCAGCGCGGCCAGCAGTATCACCGGGCCCAGCACGCCGCGCCCCTCGTCCAGCCCGTTCAGCACGTTCTGGGCGACCAGGGGCTGGACGAGCCCCGCGGCGCTGGCGGCGAGCACCATCAGCAACGTGGCGCCGAGCACGGTGCGATGCGGGCGGGCGTAGCGCAGCAGAACGCGCAGGGGCGCGGTCGCGGGAGCCTCGGCGTCCGGCGCGGGGACGGTGGCGGGAGCCACGTCTCGTACGGGGTCGTGTGTCATGGGAAACCCATCGGGGAAAGGGAGGCGGGGCGGGGGATCGACCCGGTGCCGTTCCGGGTGGACGGCCTCAGTCGGGTACGGGCGCTCCGGCCGCGGCGCGCTCCAGGACATCGGCCGCGGCGTGCCGGCCGCCGGCCGCCCGCAGCGAGTCTCCGATGGCGCGAGCCGCCGTGCGGTGACCGCCGGAGTCGTCCAGCACGGTCTCCAGAGCCGTCCGCAGCCGGGCCGCGTCGACCCGGCCGAACCTGACCCGGATACCGGCGCCCGCGTCGACGACCTGCCCGGCCACGATCGGCTGATCGTCCCGGATCGGCGCCACCACCAGCGGCAGACCGTGCCACAGCGTTTCGCAGACGGTGTTGTGCCCGCCGTGCGACACCACGGCCGACGCCCGTGCCAGCAGGTCGAGTTGGGGCACGTACTCGCGTACGAGGATGCCGTCCGGCACGTCGTGCAGGAGACCGCCGGGGTCGACGATCACGCCCTGGACCCGGTCGCGGAGTGCGTCCAGGGCGATGGCCGCCTCCCGCAGGAACCGGCCTCCCGCATCGGTGTTGGCGGTGCCCAGCGATACCAGCACCAGCTCGCGGTCCTCGTCCAGCGCGTCCCACGGGAAACCGGCATCGCCGTGGCGGGGCGCGATGACCGGGCCGACCAGCCGGACCCGGTCGTGCGGCAGAGGCCTGTCGCCGATCAGCTCACGTCCGGTGAAGGCCACCACCCCGTGCGGGGAGAACCGGGGGTCGCCCTCGGCGCAGGGGTCTCCCAACCGCTCGCGCAGAGCACCCAGCAGCTCGCGCAGCCAGGTGCCCACCTTGGGGAACGCGGCGAGTGGATCGACGAGTTCGGCCGAGGTGCTGGCCGAAGTGACGTACACGATCCCTCGCCGCTCGGCGGTGAGCGCACCGGCCAGCGCGTGCTGGTCGCTCAGGACGACGTCGGGCCGGAAGGCGTCTACGGCGGCGTCTACGTCGGGTGCCATGGCCTCGGCGAGGGGGACGAGGAAGCGTTCCCACAGATGGCGGAACGCGGCCGGACCGGTCAGTCCCGGGGGCCTGTCCATCCGTCCGTCCGAGGGTATCGCGCAGTCGTAGATCAGCGCGCCGTCGCCCGCGAGCTGCCGGATCTGCGCGGTGTGCCCGCACCAGGCGACCTGGTGTCCCCGGCCGGTCAGCTCGTCGGCCACCCCGACCAGCGGGTTGGTGTGGCCGACGAGCGGCGGCACGACCAGGAGGAACCGCGTCATCGCGGCGCTCCCGCGGGAGTGTGCGCGGCGATCCACTCCATGACGAGATCGCGGGTGACGGCGGGTTGCTCGACCAGGACCGAGTGGCCCTGCTCCGGCAGGATCACCGTGCGGCAGCCGCTCACCCGCTGCTCCAGCTCCGGCGCTTGGGCGCTCAGCCCGGACTCGTCGCCGAAGACGGCGAGCAGCGGACGGGTCAGTGCCGAGAGGTCGTCGTCGATGGTCCGGCTCAGTGGCACGTCCTCGGCGAGCGTCGTCCTGTCCAGGATGCGGCCCGCGTTGCGCGACAACCGGGCAGTGTGCGCCCCGTGACGTGCGGCGATCCAGCTGATCGACTCCTCGAGAACCAGCTGCCTCTTGGCGTCCGCGAGGCCCGCCCTCATGTGTTCGTTCCACCCGGCGACCGGCGGCTCCGCCTCGATCATGGTGACCGTGGCCACCCGGTCAGGATGCCAGGCGGCGAAGGCGCTGGCGACCGTACCGCCGAAGGAGTTGCCGACGAGATGGACCGGGACGGTCAGGTCCAGGCCGTTCAGCAGCCCCAGCAGATCCCCGACGAACGCTTCGAGGCGGTAACCGGTGTCCGGCCGGTCGCTGCGCCCGTGGCCGCGCAGGTCGTACATGACGACGTCGTGTCCGGCCGCGGCGAAGTCGGGGCCCAGCGTGAAGTAGTAACTGGCGAGGCTGTCGGTGAGCAGCCCGTGGACGAAGACGACCACAGGGGGCTCGGCCCCGTCGGGGGCGGGGATCGCGGAGGGTAACCGCTGCACGTGAGTGGTGATCTCTCCGGTACGGATCTTGGGCATGGGGAGTCAGGCCTTTTCGTCGGTCGTGGCGGCATGCTCGGGTGGGCCTGCCGTGGGGGGGACGCCGAATCGCTGCGCGAGGACAGCGGCCGTGGAGAGGAGGGGAGTCCTGGATCACGGTGCCGCTCGTAGCGAATCCGCCACGTAGTCGACGAGCTGCCCCACCGTCAGGGCGATGATCTCGTCCAGCTCCAGATCGGCCACGAACAGGGCGACGTTGACCCGCTCGCCGTAGAGTTCACGCAGCGAACCGGCGAGCGTGACCAGGTCGATGCTCTCCAGTTCGAGGTCGTCGTGGAACGCGGTCTCCCGGTGGATCTCGACGTCGTCGAGTCCCTCCTCGGCCAGCAGGTCGCGGAGCAGGGCCGTGATGTCGGAGAGGGTCCTCTCCGAGAGGCCGTCACGCGTGACGGTGGTGGGCTGCTCAGTCGCCTCGGTACTCATTCCAGATCTCCTGTCGTCTTGTCGTCCGCCGTCCAGGCGACGATGAACCGCCGTCCGTCCGGCTCCCGTACACCGCCGCTCACCTCGGTGCATTCCACGTCGTAGTGCGCGCCGCCGGTCTCCACCCGCAGTCGTTCGGGGGTCGCGGAGACCACCGCGAAGTCGGCAGGGCGCCCTTGGAGCCCCCTCCCGAGCCGTTTGGCAACGGCTTCCTTCGCAGCCCAGAACCGGGTGAACCAGACCGCCGCGCCTTCGTTGTTCGTTGCCACCAGCCGGTCGAGAAGGGCCAGTTCGGCCGGGCCGCAGGAGGCCTGCGCCGTACCCCGCGGACGGTCGGAGATCTCCTCCAGGTCGATCCCGCAGGGGCTGCGGCGGGCGATGGCCACACCCATCTCCCCGCAGTGCGCGATCGACACGACCAGGCCCGCCCCCACGTCGCATCCGTGCTCCCCGCTGACCTCCGGCCGGCCGGACGCGGCGTTGCGCACGGCGATCTCCGCCGGGTAGAGGTCGCCGTGGCCCTCCTGCCACAGGAGCGTGCGCACCGCGTCCTTGGCCGCGATCCGGCCCAGGAGCCAGCGGCGGCGCACCATGGGCCGCAGCCCTTCGTACACCCCGCGTTCCGCGCGTCCCAGCATGGAACGCATCACCAGCTCGCGGGTGGCGAGATCGGGCCAGCGCTCATGGACCAGCAGCCAGCCGCCGGGCCGTGGCGCGGAGAGGGTGTTGCTCCCCGGGAAACGGTCGACCGCACGCATGGTCGCGTCGTTGTCGAAGCGCCGGTCCTGCCAGCCCGTGAACTCGGCCCACACCCGGCCCTCATGGCTGAGCTGCATGTCCGCGGTGAGGGTGGACCCGGTCACCTCGGTGATGCGGACGGCACACGTCAGCCGGGTGCCGGGGGCGGGGTCGGGGCCGAAGAAGCGGATACGGTCCATGCCCACGGGGAAGACCGTGGTGCGCTCGTCGTGCTTCGACATGATCCAGTAGCCGAGCAGCTGTCCCACGTTGTCCAGCAGCGCGCCGGGCGCCTCGGGTGTGGTCAGCACCCCTCGTACGTAGTGGTCGGCCTCGGCCCGCAGTTCGCTCACACCTTGGAAGCGGGGCCCGTGAAACATCCACCGTTCCGAGTACAACTGCGCGGCCCGCAAGTCGGGTTCGCGCTCCGTAGCGGGGTCGGTGGGCCAGATTTCGGGGGCGGCCGGATAGGTGGGCGCCAACTCGACGACCGCGCGTGAGTAGCCGGTGAGGGCGACTTCCACCCGGTCGGGTGCCACGTCCCGCACCTCCACCGGAACCCGCACCGAGGGAATCGCGGCGATCCACTTCAGCAGCCGCACTTCGTGCACGGCGATCGCGCGCGTTCCCGGGCGGGCCTGTTCGGCGATCCGCATCAGATGCGTGATGACCGTGGTGGCCGGCACCACGGGCCAGCGGTCCCCCTCCTCGGGCCAGCCGGGCCGCTGCCAGAAGAAGCAGTGGTCCAGCAGGTACGGCATCTCGGCGACATCCACCCGCAGTTCCTGCGGCACGGTCGGCGCCGGGGATCCGGCGGGCGGAGGGGGTCCTGCGGGGCGACGGGCCGGAGCGGGGTGCCTCGGCCGGACCGGTGGGGTGCGGCGGGCCAGGCTGCGGGCGCCGATCAGCTCCCGGGCCGCCGATGCCGTGTCGTCGAGCAGCGCGGACAGCTCGGCGCCCAGCGGGTCGTGCGCCGGAGCGGGAGTCGCCGGAGCGGCGCTGTCGCGGAGTGCCGGGGCGACCATGCCGTGCATCCGGGCGGGCAGCGAGACCAGCGCCCCACTCAGATCCAGCTGTACGCCCGGACGGCCCGAGGCATGCCGTGCCGTGACCGCGCCGTGTTCGGCCGCTGTCCGGGAGAGCAGCGGGCCGGCCTCGGGGGAGGCGCCCTCCGTCCACAGCGCGGTCACCACCCGGCGCAGCTGCGCCAGGCTGTCGCGCGCCGGGGAGTGCGCGGCTACGACCAGCCGGTCCCGCCCGGCGAGAGTGTCGTCGATGAGCGAACCGAGTTGGCCCGCGCCGAGTTGCACGAACGCCCGGAAGCCGGCGTCGTGGAGCGCGAGGACCGTTTCCCGGAAGCGGACGGGCTCCAGCAGATGACGGACGAACAACTCGCGTACGGCATCCGGCTCGGAAGGAAAGGGAGCGGCGATGGTCGCGGACCAGACCGGGGTGGTGGCCGGGTTGAGCGAGTAGCGCTCGGCAGCCGCCCGGATCGGACCCAGATACGGTGCGAGCAGTGGAGTGTGGAAGCCGGAACGGAACGGCAGCACCTGGCAGATGATGCCCTGGCCGCGGAAGCGGCTCACCAGCGCGGCCACCTCGTCCTCGGGGCCGCAGATCATCGACTGATTCGGGGCGTTGTCGTGCGAGAGCACGACGTCCTCGCGGCCGGCGAGCTCTTCCAGCACCCGCGTGGCGGGCATGCCCAGTACTCCGAAGGCGACGCCCGGCACCCGGAGCGCGTCCGGGTCGAAGCCCGCGAGGAAGGCGTCGACCTCGGGTGCTGTGTGGATGCCGCCGCAGGCCATGGCCGTCCACTCGCCCACGCTGTGCCCGGCGACGGCGTCCGGGACCACGCCCAGCCGACGCAGCGAGGTGTCCAGCAACCGGCCGAGCTGGAAGACGGCGGCACCGTGCCGGCCCACGTCGTCCACGCGTGCGGCGGAGCCGGGGTCCCAGGGCAGCTGGAACCGTGTGGCCAGTTCCTCGACGCGCGGAGTGAACTCGGCTTCCAGGCCGGGAAAGACGAACACGGTCCGGCCGCCCGCGGTCCCCAGCACCGGCCGCGGGGTGAACCACACATCGCTGCGGCCACGCCAGGGCACGCCCCGGGCAACGGCCTTGCGGGCCAGCTTCAGCCTGCGTTCCGTCGGGTCGACGATGCCCAGGCGCACCGGGCCGCCGCCCGGGACCCGCTCGTCCCGGCCCGACGCCAGCACCGCGGCGTCGTCCCCGGTCAGCAGCGCCGCCAGCTCCTCGACGCTGTCGGCGGCGAGCCGCAGCACCCGCTCCGGCTCTCTCGCCGTCGCCCTGGGCGCCCTTTTGGTGGTGGACGTCACCGGCTGTTCCAGCACCACGTGGGCGTTGATGCCGCCGAAGCCGAAGGCGTTCACCCCCGCCCGGCGTGGCGCGCCGCTCTCCGGGTCCCGCCAGGGGCGGGTCCGGGCCAGCGGGGCGAACCGGGTCCCGTCGAGAGCCGGATTCGGGTCGTCGCAGTGCAGCGTGGGAGGGAGCACCCCATGGTGCACCGCCAGTGCCGCCTTGATCAGACCGGCGATCCCCGCGGCCGGCATCGTGTGGCCGATCATTGACTTCACCGAGCCGATGGCCGCCCGTTCACCACCTTGGGCGGGCCCGAACACCTCGGTCAGCGTGGTGAGTTCCGCCTTGTCCCCGGCCGTGGTCGCTGTGCCGTGTGCTTCGAGCAGGCCGATCGCGTCGGCGGCCCTGGGGTCGAGTCCCGCCGCATCCCATGCCTGGCGGACCGCGCGAACCTGACCGCCCGGGTCCGGGGCGAGCAGGCTCGCCGAGCGGCCGTCGCTCGCCACCCCGGTGCCCGTGACGACCGCGTAGATCCGGTCCCCGTCCCGCTCGGCGTCGGCGAGCCGCTTCAGGACGACCACTCCGGTGCCCTCACCGATCAGCACCCCGTCCGCGTCCCGGTGCAGGGGGCGGATGCGCTCGGAGGGGGAGAGCGCTCCGAGCTGGTTGAAGACGCTCCACAGCGTGATGTCGTGGCAGTGGTGCACGCCACCCGCCAGCATCACGTCGCAGCGCCCGGAGGCAAGTTCACGAACCGCGTGGTCGACCGCGATCAGCGAGGAGGCGCAGGCGGCGTCGACCGTGTAGGCCGGGCCGCGCAGATCGAGGCGGTTGGCGACCCGGGAGGCCGCCAGGTTCGGTACCAGACCGATCGCGGATTCGGGCTGCTCGGGGCCGAGCCGGTCCGTGAACGCCGCACGCACCTGCTCCAGCTGACCGCCGCTGAGCTGCGGGGCCAGCTCGCTCAGCGTCCGGACCAACTGGTGTGCGGTGCGCACCCGCTGGTCCAGTCGGGCCAGACCGGGCGTCAGGTATCCGCCGCGGCCCAGCACGATCCCGGCCCGCTCACGGGCGGACGGCAGCACGCCGTCGCCGCCCGCGTCCTCCAGCGAACGGTGCGCCACCTCCAGCGCGATCAGCTGGTCCGGTTCGGTGCCCGCCACCGACGACGGCATGATCCCGAACCGGGCCACGTCGAACTCGGTCGTCCGGTCCACGAACCCACCGCGCCGGCAGTGGATCCGGTCGCTTCTGCGGTCCTTGTCCGCGCCGCCCGGTGCATAGAAGCCGGGGTCCCAGCCGTCGGCCGGAACCTCGGTGATGGAGTCCACGCCGCCGACGATGTTGGCCCAGTACGTGTCCAGGTCGCCCGCGCCCGGGAAGAGGGCGCCCATCCCGATGATGGCGACCGGGGTGCGTGCGCTCACTTCCGTCACCAGCCCGAGGCGGTGTAGACCGTGGCGTGGGTCTCCGGCAGCCCCCAGGCCAGTTCCCGCAGCAGACTGAGCGGGCCTTCGGCCGGGTCGATCAGCTTGATCCCCCGGGCCGCGTAGGAGCGCATCAGCTCGGGTGTCACCATGCCTCCGCCCGTCTCCTGGGCCGCCCAGGGACCCCAGTGCACGGTGAGCCCGCGCCGGCCCGGCCTGCTCCAGCGCCGGCCCAGCTCCTCCAGGGCGTCGTTGGCGGTGGCGTAGTCGCACTGGCCGCGATTGCCCAGGGCCGCGGCGATACTCCCGAAGAGCACCGCGAAGTGCGGGCCGGCCGGCAGCGCGTCCACCGCGTCCAGTACGGCTTCGGCTCCCCGGACCTTGACGGAGAAGACCCGCTCGAAGGAGTCCGCGGTCTTCTCCGCGATCAGCTTGTCCTCGATCACCCCTGCCGCGCAGACGACCCCGTCCAAGCGGCCGTACTCGGTGTGAATACCTTTCACGACGGTGCTGACGGCCTCCGTGTCCAGCACATCCACGCAGTGGTAGCGGGCTTCGCTGCCCAACTCCCGCAGGTCCCGCAGCGTTTCGCGCACCTCGCGGGCGGCCAGCAGGGCGTTCAGCCTGCGCTCGATCTCGGCGGGCCGGGTGAGCCCCGTCGCCAGCAGCGCGCGGCGCAGCGCGTCGCGGCTCTGTGCCGACGCCGTCTGCGGGTCCTCGGCCTCCGTGGGCACCGGGGTGCGTCCCATGAGCATCAGGCGGCAGCGGCTCGCGGCGGCCAGCGCACGGGCGAAGCCGGCGGTGATGCCGCGCGCGCCGCCGACCAGCAGCACCACAGCCTCCCCGTCCAGGCCGATGGCCTGCGCCTCCGAGACGCCGTCCCCGGCGGGCCCCGCCCCGGTGTCGGCGAGTGCGCCGAGACCGGTGGGGGTCAGCCGCAGCCCCCACCGGGTGGTGCCGTCGGTGAGGACGACGGGCTCCCGGTCCTCGGCGGCTGCCTCGACGAGCAGGGTGGCGGCGACGGCTTCCGCGCCGGCGGTGTCGCCCACCTCCAGCAGGGTCGCGGCGCACTCCGCGTACTCCCGGGCGACCGTGCGGAAGAATCCGCGCAGGCCACTGACCGCACCCACCGCGCGCCGCTCCACCGCGACCAGCCGGGTGGGAGCGGCCGCGAGAACCTTCTGGAACAGCGGCAGGGCTCCGGGCAGCGGTGGCGTGTCCGCGTCCAGCGCGCCCAGGTATAGCACGGTGCCGGGCACGTCGTCGGGTACGTCGTCGGCGGTCACCGGTTCGGCACCGATGGTGCGCAGCCGGTCCGCCAGCGCCTCGGCAAAGGCTCCACCGCCGAGCAGCAGTATCCGGGACCCGGCCCGCACCGAGCCGGTCACCTCGGGCAGTGCCTCCTTGGTGAACTCCAGCCGGACGGGGGCGACGATCTCCGGTTCGACGGCGTCGGGCGCGGCCGGCACGGGGGCGGACACCGCCGGGGGCGCGTCGGCCCCGGGACCGGGGTCACCGCCGCCGAGCGCCGTGACGAGGAGGCCGGTGAGGGTGGCGGCGGTGCGGGCGGAGCTGAGCTGGTCGAGCCCCTCGGGGGTGTTGGTGGGCAGGCCGAGGCGGGCGGCGAGTTCGCCCGCTATCTCGGCGCGTTTGATGGAGTCGACGCTGAGGTCGGCTTCGAGGTCGAGATCGGGTTCGATCATGTCCACGGGGTAGCCGGTGCGGTCCGCGACGACGCCGAGGACGGTGTCCAGCACGTACGCCCCGTCCCTGACGGGCGCGGTCGAAGCGGCGTCGGGAATCAACGGCTCCGCGGGAGCCGCGACGGGAAGCTGCGGCGGAGCGTAGCCGACGGTTCCCGCGTACGCCGGGGCGAGGGGCGTCGGCGAGGGTACGGCTTCGTACCCGTCCGGCGCGCCCAGATAGCGCAGCAGCACATCCCGTTGGGCCGCCACCATCTCCCTGCTGCTGCGGAGGAACTCCGCGATGAGGGCATCGGGGCCCGACAGGGCGCCGGTGTTCTGCTGATGCTCCGACACGATCGACTCCGTTATCCGGCGGGCGGGATGAAGTGCGCCTGGGGCGATGGCGCCGTCGGCGCGGCGCAGCAGGTGGCCGTCGACCGTCCACCCGGGGGCACGCGTGGCGGTGGCGGTCTCCGGGTCGACGGTGTCCCGCCCCTGGACGAGCCGGGCGACGCGCACATCGACGCCCAGGACCGCGAGCCGGGCCAGCGCGTCGAGCAGTGAGCGCAGTCCGTCGCGGGGCCCGGCGGCCACGGGCACGGTGCGGTGCGGACGGTCGCGCAGGACCTCGTCCACCAGCCGCGACAGCACCTGGCCCGGCCCGACCTCGGCGAAGACCCGCGCGCCCGCCTCGTACATGGCCTCGATCTGCTCGGCGAAGCGCACCGGCGCCTCGATCTGCGCCGCCAGCGACTCGCGGATGCCCTCGGGCGTGGCCGGATAGCGTCCGGCGGTCCGGTTCGTCCACACGTCGAAGGCGGGCGGATGCGGTGTGACCTGTGCCAGATGTCCGGCGAACGTTTCGGCCGCACCCGCCAGCAGGGGGCTGTGGAAGGCACAGGCCACCTGGAGCTGTTTGGCCGAGTGGCCTGCCTCCCGCAGCGCGGTGCAGGCCGCGAGCACCGACTCGGTCGGCCCCGAGACGACCGTCTGAGAAGCCGAGTTGAGGTTCGCCGCCACGACGTTCCCGACGGTGCCGGCCGACCGGAGGACTTCCTGGACCTGCTCGGCACCGGCGTTCACGGCCGCCATCGATCCCGGGTCCCCGTCCGCGACCGCACCCATGATCGCCGCGGCGCGGGCGGCACTCGCCGCCAGCAGCTCCTCCGGCGCGAAGACCCCGGCGGCCCCCAGCGCCGCCAGCTCGCCGTAACTGTGCCCCGCGGCCATCGCGGGCCGCACCCCCAGGCTGCCCAGCAGGTCGGCGGCGGCCAGCTCGACTATGCCGAGCGCGGGCTGCGCCACGGTCGTGTCGGTGATCCCGGCCAGCTGCGCGGCCTTCGTGTCCGCGTCGAAGGCGGCGGACGGATAGAGGTCCCCGGCCCACTGCCGGCCGAGGTGGAGGTAGCGGTGCAACTCGGGGAAGGCGACGAAGAGATCCGCCAGCATCCCGGGCCGTTGGCTGCCCTGGCCGGGAAAGAGGAACGCCAGCGCACCGCCCGGCGCGGTCCCGGTGTCCCCGTACAGGCCCTCCTGCTCCAGTGCTGCGCTGAACAGGCCTTCACCGGGGGAGTGTTCACCATCGACCGCCCGCTTCAGCAGGTCGGGCAGCGTTTCGAGCGCATCGGCCACCACGGCGAAGTGGACCGGCTCCTCGTTCAGCGCTGCCCGGTCGGCGCGGAGTGCCGCGTGACGCGCGTAGTCCCGCAGCCGCCAGTCCCCGCCCCGCTCCAGCAGGTCGAGCAGTCGCCGTGCGGTACGGGCGGCGCTCTCTTCGTCCTTGCCACGGAACACGAACAGCTCGGCGGGCCAGCTGTCGCGTGCGTGGGACGCCGGCGCCTGGTCGTGGGCGCGCAGCACCACGTGGAAGTTGGTGCCGCCGAAGCCGAAGGCGCTGACCCCGGCGATCCGCTCGGCAGGCTCCGAGGCCCAGGGGCGTGCCTCGGTGTGAAAGGCGAACGGGCTCGTCTCCTGCTCCCACGCCGCGTTGGGCTCACGCAGGTGCAGCGTGGGCGGTTTGATGCCGTGATGGAGGGCGAACGCCGTCTTGATCAGGCCGGCCATGCCTGCCGCGCACTTGGTGTGCCCGATCTGCGACTTGACCGAGCCGATGGTGCAACTGCCGGTCCCCGCACCGGCTTCGGTGAAGAACTCGGTGATGGTGGCGAGTTCGGTTCGGTCGCCGACGACGGTGCCGGTGCCGTGCGCCTCGATGAGGCCGACCTCTGCGGGCGAGATGCCGGCCGAGGCGTACGCCCGCGCCAGCGCCGCCCGCTGGCCGTCCGGGCGGGGTGCGGTCAGTCCCAGCGCGCGGCCGTCGCTCGCACTTCCCACCCCGTCGATGACGGCGTAGATCCGGTCGCCGTCCCGCTCCGCGTCGGCGAGCCGCTTCAGGGCCACACAGCCCACGCCCTCACCCAGCGCGATGCCGTCGGCGTTCGAGTCGAAGGTGGCCGAGCGGCCGGTGGGGGAGAGCGCGTGCACCGAGGAGAACAGCAGGAAGTCGTTGATGCCGTTGTGCAGGTCGGCGCCGCCGCACAGGACCAGGTCGCTGGTACCGGTCACCAGCTCCTTGCAGGCCGCGTCCACCGCGGTCAGTGAGGAGGCACAGGCGGCGTCCACCGTGTAGTTGGCGCCACCGAGGTCGAGCCGGTTGGCGATGCGGCCCGCGATGACGTTGGCCAGCATGCCCGGGAAGGAGTCCTCGGTCAGCTTCGGGAGCTGTTCGTCCAGGCCCGCCGGGATGCTCCCGGTGTACGCGGGAAGCACGGTGCGCAGCGTCGTGGCGCCGGAGAGGTCGCTGCCCGCCTCCGCTCCGAAGATCACCGAGGTGCGCCGGTGGTCGGTGCCCGGCGCGTCGTATCCGGCGTCCACCAGCGTCCGGCGGGCCGCTTCGAGCGCCAGCAGCTGCACGGGTTCGATGCTCGGGAGCGCAGCCGGGGGGATGCCGTAGACCAGCGGGTCGAAGGGGATCTCGGGCAGGAAGCCGCCCCAGCGGGACGGGGTGCGCTCGCCGTCGCCGTCCGGCGCGTAGTACACCTCCGGGTCCCAGCGCTGTGCCGGGACCTCCGTCACGCAGTCCTTGCCGGACAGGACGTTGGCCCAGAACTCGCTCAGGTCGGTGGCGCCAGGGAACATGCCGGCCATGCCGACCACCGCGATCCGCAGCGGCGCGGGCGAGGGTGCCCGGTCGGCCGTATCCGGTCGGAGACTCCTGACACGCTCCCGCAGCCGGTGGCCAGCGCCCTCGGTCACCGACGTGTGCAGGGCCGCCACATCCGTGGTGCCGTGCCGCAGCACCACCACGTCTCCGGCCATGAACATGCCCTCGTCCGCCTGGCGGTCCTCGTCCACCGTCAGCAGGTTCTCGCCGACTCGCTCGATGCCTTTGGACGCCAGCCGCAGCCGGCCGACGTTGAAGCGTTCCAGCTGTTCCCAGGCTTCCCGGTCGGGGACACCGCGCTCGCTCAGCTCGGCCTTGAGAGCCGCGAAGTCGCGGGTGATGGCGGAGTGCGCGCAGCGGGTGGCGTGCCCGGGGGCCGTCTCCAGCAGGTCGGTGCGCTGTGCGGCGATCACCTGGCGCTGGTACAGCGGCTGGATCGCTCCGGCCGTTACCGCCTCCGTGGTGAACAGGTACGCCGTGCCCATCAGCACACCGAAGCCGACGCCGGCGCGGGTCAGCGGAGCGGCCAGGGCGGCGGCCATGGCCGCGGACCGCTCGTCGTGGATGCCGCCCGCGAAAAGCACGGTCAGTTCGCCCGCGGACCGGCCGCCGGAGTCGGCCAGAAAGTCGAGCAGGACCTCGGTCTGCGCTTGCCACAGCGGGAAGCTGCCACGAGGACCCACATGGCCGCCGCACTCCGCGCCCTCGAAGACGAAGCGGCGGGCCCCCGCTGCCAGGAACTGCCGCAGCAGGCCGGGGGACGGCACGTGCAGGAAGGTGGTGATGCCCTCGGCCTCCAGGGCCGCGGCCTGCGCGGGTCTGCCGCCGGCGATGATCGCGTGCGAGGGCCTCAGCTCCCGGACCACGTCCAGCTGGGCGTCCTTCACGGCTTCGTCCGCGAAGCCCAGGATGCCCACGCCCCAGGCGGCGTCGCCGAGCAGTTCCCTGGTCTCCTCCAGCATGGAGCGGGTGCGTCCGGGTCCGGACAGTGCCAGCGCCAGGAAAGGCAGTCCGCCCTCGGCCGCCACGGCCGCCGCGAAGCCGGGCTGGTCGCTCACCCGGGTCATCGGTCCCTGGGCGACGGGCAGCGTCGTGCCGAGCGTCCGGGCGCCGGGCGAGCCCGCGGCCAGTACGGTGGCGGGGCCGCTGTCCGCCAGTGCCTCGGCCACGGCATGGCGGACCGCCCGCAGGGCCAGGGACACGTTGGTGTAGTTCCGGGCGAACGATCCGCTCAGATAGACGTCCTGGCCGGCCGGCAGGAACTGGACACGCGGATCGTCCGAGCCGACCGCGGCGGCGAACTCCGCCGGACTCTCGGGGAGCCGGGGCGCGTGCGGGCCCCGCCGGCGCAGCACCCGCTGACCGTGGTGCACCACCGTCTCGGAGCCGTCGAGTCCGCGGAGTGCGTCCGCCACGCCCGCGGGCAGCTCCGCCTCGTCGAAGAGGGCCAGCTGGGTGTCGAGCACGACGCCCGCCGCTCCCCCTGCGACGGCCGCGGCGGCACTGTGCGGCCCGATTCCCCCCGAGGCCCACACGGGGATCACCAACGTCGCGTCCGCCAGGACCTGTTGGAGGAGAATGAACGTGCTCAGCTCGCCGACCCGGCCGCCGTTCTCATGGCCGCGGACCACCAGGCCGTGTGCGCCGGCGCGAGCGGCCCGGTGCGCTTCGGCCAGGTCGGTGACCTCCACCAGAACCCGCCGGCCGGGGAACTGCTTCGGCCGGCGCGCGGCGTCGGCCAGCAGGACGGTGGCCGCGCCCTCGGGGAGCGAGCCGGCGGTTCCGTCGCCCGGCAGCAGGCAGCCGGGGCGTATCCGCACACCGAACGGCGCCCGGGTCCATCGGTTCGTCCGCTCCAGCAGCTCTTCGGTCCGGCGTGCGTCACCTGTGGGCAGCTCCAGGACACCCAGTGCGCCCGCCCGAGCCGCGGCGGCGGTGAGCCGGGGAGAAGGGTGGTGGAGCGGGTTGACCGCGATGACGAGGTCCGGTGCCGACAGTCCACAGGGCGCGTCGGGTAACGGCGTCGGCATGAAGTCTCCTCGTTCGAGGGGGAGTTGGTCGGCCGTAGTTAACTGGGGAAGACTCAAAGGGGTCAACACGTGACGGTGTGTCACCGGCGCCCCGTTGTCTACGCGCGTTACGTGGGCGTGGCACCCAAAGGCCTCCATGGTGGAATAAGTGGACTTTCTCACGTCGGCGCGCAGGTTCTGTCATGCGCAAGTCACGCGTGTGTCATGTGAGTGCCACCTGGTTCGCGGGGTGGGTGGCGCTCGATGTGTCCGAGAACACACTGCGTGGAACGGGAGCTTCGCCGGATCTCCCTTCTTCGTTACGCAGCGTGGTTGGGATGCCGGTGCGCCGAACGCTGTCGGGGCCGGCGGCCGCCCGGCGCACGAGAAGGACCGGTATGACCGGCGGATACCGGACAGGACGCCGCCGGCGGTGGCCGGTCCACGGCGGTCACCACCGTCCGCGATATCGCCGCCGGACAGCCCGGGACCACATCCGCACTCTCGCCGTTCTCGGCCTCACGCGACCGTGCAGGCGAGGCTCGAAAGGCCCTGAGCCCTGGGTCGTCCGGACGGTGAGTTCGCCGGCGCCGTGATGACCGGCGCCGGCGCGGGCGCCGTCGGCCCTGCGGGCGGCGGTTCGGCGGCGAGTCCCGGCCGTACGGGCGACACGCGGGAAATGCCTCGCGTCGGGCCGGTGGTTCCATGAAGGGTGGGGTCATGAAGGGCGGAAACGCGGACGGGCCGCACGGGCGCGGCAGGGCGGCGGTCCCGCTTGTGGCCCTGGTCACGGACAATGGGCCCGTGCGCTACAGCATCCTCGGTACCACTGAGGCACTCCGCGACGACGGCACGGCCGTCACCATCGGCGGGGCGCGGCTGCGCGCCCTGCTCACCGTTCTCGCGCTGCGGGCCGGCCGGACGGTGCCCGCCACCGTGCTCGTCGACGAGGTGTGGGGCGGGGACCCGCCCGCGGACGCGCCGGGCGCCCTCCAGGCACTCGTGGGCCGGCTCCGGCGGGCGCTCGGCCATACGGCGGTCGCCTCGGCGGAGAGCGGCTACCGACTGGCCGCCGAACCGGACACCGTCGACCTGTACCGGTTCGAACGGCTTGCGGGGGAGGGGGCGCGGGCCCTGGAGGAGGGTGATCCGGCAAGGGCCGTGAGCATCCTCGAAGACGCGCTGGGCCTGTGGCGCGGGCCGGTCCTCGCCGATCTCCCGGACCGCCGCACCGTCGCGGTCCGCTGGACGGCCCGGCGGCTCGACGCCCGCCGCACCCGCCTCACCGCCGCGCTCGCCCTCGGCCGGGCCGAGGAGATGCTGCCGGAGTTGGCCGCGCTCTGCGGCGAGCACCCCCTCGACGAACCGCTCCAGCTACTGCGGCTGCGGGCCTTGCGCGACGCCGGACGTACCGCCCAGGCGCTGGCCGCGTACGAGGAGGTGCGCACCGTGCTCGCCGACCGGCTCGGCGCCGACCCGGGAGGCGAACTCACCGCCCTGCACGCCGAGTTGCTCCGCCAGGAACCGGCGCGCCTGGCCGTCCCGGCGACCCCGGCCGCCCGGCCTCCGAGCCCCGGCCGCCCCGCCCCCGCCATCCCGCACGGCAACCTCCGGGCCCGGCTCACCAGCTTCGTCGGACGGGAGAGCGACATCGACGCCCTGCGCGGCGATCTCTCCCGGGCCCGGCTGGTCACCCTGCTCGGCCCCGGCGGCGCGGGCAAGACCCGGCTCTCCCAGGAGGCCGCCGAGTCCGTCGGCTCCGCCGCCTGGCCGGACGGGATCTGGGTGGCGGAGCTCGCGCCGGTCGACGATCCGGGATCGGTGCCGGAGGCCGTCCTCACCGCGCTCGGCGGCCGGGAGATCGTGCTGCGCGGTGCGGGCGCCGAGGAGCTCCGGGCCACCGAACGGGGCGCGGGCGAACCGCTCGCCCGGCTCGTCGAGCACTGCTCCGGGCGCCGCATGCTGCTGCTTCTGGACAACTGCGAGCACGTCATCGAGGCCGCCGCCGCCCTCGCCGACCATCTGCTGGCCCGCTGCCCGGAACTGACCGTCCTGGCGACCAGCCGTGAACCCCTCGGCGTACCGGGCGAGTTCGTCCGGCCCGTCGACCCGCTGCCCGAACCGATGGCGCTGCGCCTGTTCGCCGACCGGGGCGGCGCCGCACTCTCCGGCTTCCGGACCGACGCCGACGAGCAGACGGCGGCGGCCGTCGCCGAGATCTGCCGTCGGCTGGACGGGCTGCCGCTCGCCATCGAGCTGGCCGCCGCCCGGCTGCGGATGCTGAGCCCGCGCCAGATCGCCGACCGGCTGGACGACCGGTTCCGCCTGCTGACCACCGGCAGCCGCACCGTGCTGCCGCGCCAGCAGACCCTGCGGGCCGTCGTCGACTGGTCCTGGGACCTGCTGGACGAGGGCGAACGCACCACCCTGAGACGGCTGTCGGTCTTCTCCGGCGGCTGCACCCTCGCCGCCGCCGAGGCGGTCTGCGCGGACCGGCCGCAGGACTCGTGCGATCTCGCCGGGGTGCTCGGCTCACTCGTCGACAAGTCCCTCGTCGTCGCCGCGCCCGGCGGGGACGGAGGGATGCGCTACCGCCTCCTGGAGACCGTCGGTGAGTACGCCGCCGAACGGCTCGACGAGGCGGGGGAACGGGACGCCGTCGAACGCCGGCACCTCGTCTTCTACCGGGAGCTGGCCCGTACCACCGACCCCGAACTCCGGGGCGCCGGACAGCTCGCCGCCCTCGAACTGATCCAGCGCGAATACGAGAATCTGCGCACCGCCCTGCGGCGGGCGGTCGCCGCCCGCGACGAGCAGGAGGCGCTCTGCCTCGTGCTCTCGCTCGCCTGGTACTGGCAGATGCGTGATCTGCGCAGCGACGGCCTGCAGTGGGCGAAGGCCGCCGCCGCACTCGGTCCCGACCCGTTCGCCGGGCCCGCCCGCCTCGCGCCCTCCCTCCATGAACGCTGTATCGACGCGCCGCCGCCCATGGGCCCCGAGCTGCTCCGGGAGGCGCGGCGTGAGGTGGCGCTGGTCCAGCTGGCCGGCATGGACGAGGCGATGGACTTCTGGTCGAAGGAGCCCGGCATGGCGCGGTTGCGGGTCATCGCCGCCACGTACCTGCCCGGCCAGCCGCAGACCTGCCGCAGCCCGGGTTCGCTCTGGTTCTTCGCCGTCATCTTCACCGGTGTCATCTCGGACGTGCGTGAACTGCTGGACGAGAGGGTCCGTGCCTCCCGGGAGTTCGGATACGACTGGGAGCTGGCCTCCGCGCTCCAGGTGCGTGCCAACATGCTGGCCAACCGGTCGGACTGGGCGGGCGAGGCCCATGCGGACGCCGACGAGAGCCTGGAGATCTTCGGTCGTCTCGGCGACGACTGGGGCGCGGCGGAGGCGCTCTCCGCGCGCGGTGAGGCCAACGAGAAGGTGGGCGACTACACCCGGGCGGCCGAGGACTACCGGGCCGCGATCGGTTACGCGGAGAAGCTCGGCGCCCGGTCCCAGGTGCTGGTGCTCCGTACCCGGTACGCCGCCGCACTGACCGAGCTCGGCCGCGGCACGGAAGGCGAGGCGATCTTTCGGGATGTGCTCCTCGAGGGGCGGGGCGTGGGGCACGAAGGGACGGCGTTCGCCCGGTTCTTCCTCGCCCTGTGGCTGGGTATGTCCGGCCGTACCGCCGAGGCTCGCGAACAGCTCGCCGTGATGCGTGAGGAATTCGGGTCCACGCACATAGTGCTCTCCGACGCGTTTCTGCTGGGCGGCGAAGCCTGGCTGGACAACCAGGACGGGCTGTACGCCGACGCCCTGGCCCGGATCCGGGAGGGGATGAAGCGGACCGAGGACTGGTTGTGGCAGATGGTGGCACCCCATATGCGCGTGCTCCACCTGGTCACGGTGGCGCGGGCGTTGGGCGGGCTGGGCGGGGAGCGCAGGGCCCTCCTCTCGGCGCGGCTGCTGGGCGCCGGGCAGGCGCTGATGCCGGACGGGCACGTGCCGACGGCGATGGAGCGGGGCAACCGCGCCGCGGCCGAGGAGTTGGCCCGCGGTGTTCTCGGGGCCGGTGCCTACGAGGCCGCGTACGCCGAGGGCGGTGGCCTCTCCCTGGAGGAGGCCACCGCCCTGGTGCTCGCGGACGCGGATGAGTAGAAGTCAGGACTTCTTGCGGAACTTGGACACCGCGAGCGGGGCCATCACCGCGGTGATCACCACGGTCCAGCCGAGCGTCAGCCAGACCGAGTGGCCGAGCGGGCCGCCCATCATCAGGCCGCGGGCCGAGTCGGCCAGGTTGGACAGCGGGTTGTAGTCGGTGAACGCCTGGAGCCAGCCGGGCATCGTCTGCGGCGGGGCGAAGATCGAGGAGCCGAACTGGAGCGGCATCATGACGAGCATCCCCATTCCCTGGACCGCCTGGGACGTCTTCATGCTCAGACCGAGCAGGATGAAGATCCACATGATGGCGGCGCCGAACGCGGCCGCCAGGCCGATCGCGCCGATCAGCCCCAGTACCGAGCCGTGCAGCTGCATGCCGAGCGCGAAGCCCATGCCCAGCAGGATCAGGGTGGCGACCATCATCCGGCCGAGCTCGACCACGATCTTGGCGATGAGCACGGAGGACCGGGCGATCGGCATGGTGCGGAACCGGTCCATGACCCCCTTGCGGAAGTCGTCGTTGACACCGCTGCCGACGGCCATGGCGATGTTCATGCCCATCATCGCCATCAGACCGGGGATCAGGTAGTTCAGGTACTCCTGCCGGCCCCCGCCCATGCTGCCGCCGACGGAACCGCCGAAGACGTACACGAACAGCAGGACGAAGATCACCGGCATCAGGAGCGCGTCGAACATCGACTCCGGATCCTTCTTGATCTGGAGCAGATTGCGCCGCACCAGCGCCCCGATGTGCCGCAGGTTGTTCCGCAGCCCTATCCCGCCCTCGTCGTGGACCTTCGCGGCCGGGGCGGCGGACGTCGTGCCGGTGGGGGCGGGGGTGGGCGTCAGAGTCGTCGTGCTCATGCCGCGACCTCCTGGGGAATCGTCTCGGTCTCGGTGACGGTGGCCTTGCCGCCGGTGATGGCGAGGAACACCTCGTCCAGGCTGGGCAGCGCGGTGGCGACGTGCGCCAGCGAGAAGCCCCGGGTGCCGAGCAGGCCTATGACGGCGGTGAGCTGCTCGTCGCTGAGGATCGGTACGTACAGCAGTCCCTCGTCCGGGACGGCCTGCGCGCCCGCGACGCCGTCGAGACCGGCCTCGCGCAGGGCCTGCGCCATCGCGGCCAGTTCGGCGGGGTCGGAGGGGCGGATCTGCAGGGTGCGGCCGCCGACCTTGGCCTTCAGCTCGTCGACGCCGCCGCGGGCGATGATCCTGCCCTGGTCGATGACGGTCAGCTCGCTGGCGAGCTGCTCGGCCTCTTCCATGTACTGGGTGGTGAGCAGCACGGTCGCCCCCTCCGCGACCATCCTCTGCACCTCGTCCCAGACCTCGTTACGGGTACGGGGGTCGAGCCCCGTCGTCGGCTCGTCCAGGTACAGCACGGCCGGGCTGCCGATCATGGACGCGGCCAGGTCCAGCCGGCGCCGCATGCCGCCGGAGTAGTCCATGGCGGCCTTCTTCGCCGCGTCGGTGAGCGAGAAGCGCTCCAGCAGCTCGTCGGCGCGCGAACGGGCCTTCTTGCGCGGCAGGTCGAGCAGCCGCCCGATCATGTAGAGGTTCTCCCAGCCGGAGAGCTTCTCGTCGACCGAGGCGTACTGCCCGGTCAGGCCGATGGTGCGGCGCAGCTGGCGGGGCTGGCGGACCACGTCGTAGCCCGCCACGACCGCGTGTCCGGCGTCGGGCAGGATCAGGGTGGAAAGGCAGCGTACGAGAGTGGTCTTGCCGGCGCCGTTGGGGCCGAGCACGCCGAGGACGGTGCCCTCGCGTACGTCGAGGTCCACGCCGTCCAGAGCCTTGGTCGAGCCGTAGTGCTTGACCAGTCCCCGTACCTCGACGGCGTTTCCGCCGCTCCTGGGGTTCTTGTCGATTCGCGTCATGTCCACTATCAGAACAGCCGCCACCGACAGCCCACCGACAAGCGGCCGACAGCCCGCCGATGGGGGAAGCCGGCGGGCTGTCGGTGGTGCCGGAAGTGGTCGTCCGGCCGGTGGATCCGGTCAGTGGAAGGTGTGCTCCGGTGCCGGGAAGGTGCCGCCGACGACCTCGTCCGCGTACGCCTTGGCGGCGTCACCGAGGATCTGGCGCAGGTCGGCGTACTGCTTGGTGAAGCGCGGCACCTTGCCGCCGGTCAGCCCGACCATGTCGGTGTAGACCAGCACCTGGGCGTCGGTGTCCGGACCGGCGCCGATGCCGACGGTCGGGATGTGCAGGGTGCGGGTGACCTCGGCGGCCAGCTCGGCCGGTACGAGCTCCAGGACGACGGCGAACGCGCCCGCGTCCTGCACGGCCTTGGCGTCGCGCAGCATCTGCTGGGCGGCCTCCTCGCCGCGGCCCTGCACCCGGTAGCCCATCGCGTTGACGGACTGCGGGGTCAGGCCGATGTGGGCCATCACCGGGATGCCGGCGTCGACCAGGAGCTTGATCTGCTCGTGGCTGCGCTCGCCGCCCTCCAGCTTGACCGCGCCGACCCCGGATTCCTTGATGAGCCGGGTGGCGTTGCGCAGGGCCTGGACCGGGCTCTCCTGGTAGGCCCCGAAGGGCAGGTCGGCGACGATCAGGGCACGCTTGGTGCCCCGTACGACGGCGGCGGACAGAATGGCGATCTCGTCCATCGTGACGGGCACGGTGGTCTCGTAGCCGAGGTGACAGTTGCCCATCGAGTCACCGACGAGCATGACCGGGATGCCGGCCTCGTCGAAGACGGACGCGGTCATCGCGTCGTAGGCGGTGAGCATGGGCCACTTCTCGCCGCGCTCGGTGGCGGCGGCGATGTCGTGGACGGTGACGCGGCGGTTGCTCTTTCCTCCGTACAGCGCCTTGCTGCTGTCGGCGGGGGCTCCCGCGGTGGGTGTGGCGGACTGGTTGTGCGCAGCCTGAAGCGACATTGCCAACGGCTCCTTCGTCATCTCGAGGCGCCCTGACGGCGTCCCCGGATTTCTTCCATGGTGGCATCCCGGAGCGGGCCACGGGAAGTGGGCCCGCGCATCGGCCTGGCACCGGGTGCCATTTCGCCCGGTAAAGACTTTCCAATACGAGACGGTCTCGTATCGAAATGAGGTTAGGCTTTCCTTCATGTCCATACCGTCCGGCGCTCCCGCCGTCGTGCCCCAGGTCCCGGAGGCGGTCCACCGCCGCCGCTGGGCGATTCTCGTTGTCCTGATGTTCAGCCTGCTCATCGTGGTGCTGGACAACTCGATCCTCAACGTCGCCGTCAAGACGATCGCTTCCCCCGCACCCACCGGACTGGGGGCCACCCAGAGCGAGCTGGAGTGGGCGATCAACTCCTACACCCTCGTCTTCGCCGGACTGCTCTTCACCGCAGGTCTGCTCGGCGACCGCATCGGGCGCAAGAAGATGCTGCTCCTGGGCATCGTGCTCTTCGGTATCGGCTCGGCCTTCGCCGCCATGTCCGGCTCGCCCGGCGAACTCATCGCCTGGCGCGCCGTGATGGGCTTCGGCGCCGCCTTCGTGATGCCGGCCACCCTCGCCGTCCTGATGAACGTCTTCGAGCGCGACGAGCAGCCCAAGGCCATCGGCATCTGGGCGGGCAGCGTCGGCCTCGGCATCGCGATCGGCCCGATCACCGGCGGACTGCTCCTCGAACACTTCTGGTGGGGCTCGATCTTCCTGGTCAACGTGCCCGTCGTGATCATCGCGCTGATCGCGATGCTGATCCTCGTACCGGACTCCAGGGACCCGAAGCCGGGCCGCCTGGACCCGCTCGGAGTGGTGCTCTCCATCATCGGCCTGGTGCTGCTGGTGTACGGGATCATCCGCGGCGGCGAACTCGCAGACTTCACCGACGTCTCGGTACTCCTGCCGGTCATCGGCGGACTCGCCGTCCTGGTGGTGTTCGTCCTCCACGAGAAGCGCAGCGCCAGCCCGGCCATCGACATCACGTACTTCAGGAAGCCGGCCTTCTCCGCCGCCGTCGCCGCCATCGCGCTGGTCTTCTTCGCGCTGATGGGCGTGACGTTCTTCTCCGCCTTCTACATGCAGAGCGTGCGCGGCTGGACCGCCCTCCAGTCCGGGCTGCTGATCCTGCCGCTGGCCATCGCCCAGATGGTCTTCGCGCCCAGGGCCCGGCTGGTGGTCGCACGGTTCGGCGCCCGCGCCGTCTGCACCGTCGGCATGCTGATGGTCGCGGCCGGACTCGCGGCGTTCGCGCTGTTCGACGCCGACACCCCCGTCTGGCTGATGTGTGTGGTCTTCTTCGTGCAGGGCACCGGCATGGCCCATGTGATGCCGCCGGTCACCGTCGCCGTCATGCAGGCGCTGCCGCGCGAGAAGGCCGGCTCCGGCTCCGCCGTCAACAACACGTTCCGGCAGGTCGGCGGCGCGCTCGGAATCGCCGTCCTCGGCTCCGTGCTCTCCGCCGTCTACCGGAGCGACATCGAGAGCCACCTCGGGGCGCTCCCGGCCGCCGCCAGGGACACCGCGGCGGAGTCGATCGAGACGACGCTCGGCATCGCGGAGAAGATGGGGCCGAAGGGCGCCCCGCTGGTCACCGCCGCGCACGACGCGTTCCTCGGCGCCATGCACGTCACGGCCATCAGCTCGGCGTTCGTCGCCCTGCTCGGGGCGATCGTGGTCGCGCTGTTCCTGCCGGGCCGTACGCCCGCCGCGCAGCCGCCCGTCCCGGGCGGCGCCCAGGACGATCCGACGGTGCCCGCACCCGCGGCACGCTGACACCGGAACGGGCCGGTCCCGGGGGGATGCCGCCGGGACCGGCCCGTTCGGGGAGAATCGGGGGCGGCGAAAGGTGGTTTCACGTGCAGGCTCAGGCAGCGGACCGGGACGAGCGGGCCCCGGGCGAGCGCGACCGCGACCCCGGTGAGGAGCAGGAGCCCCGCCGAGGGCGTCCGCGCAGCGCGGCTGCCGAGCGGTCCATCCTGGACGCCGTCGTCGAACTGCTGGAGGCCGGCGAGCCCCTGGCCGGCCTGTCCATCGAGCGGATCGCCCGCACCGCCGGGGTCGGCAAGGCCACCATCTACCGGCGCTGGGCCGACAAGGAGGAGCTCTTCGTCGACGTCCTGCGCGACATCGAGCCCGCGGAACCCGACGTCTCCGGCACGGCGGGCCTCGGGGACCTGCGCGTCCTGCTGGAGTCGATGCGCAGACGCGGACTGGCCCAGCGCTCCTCCGTACTCCTGCACAACGTCTTCGCCCAGATGAAGAGCCACCCCCGGCTCTGGGCCGAGTACCAGTGCACCGTGATAGCGCCACGCCGGGCCGCCATGCTCGCGGCCGTCCGGCGGGCCGTCGAGGCCGGTGAGCTGCGCGGCGACACGGACGTGGAGCTGATGGACGACCTGTTCGTCGGACCCATGCTCGTACGCACCATCCACCGGCCCGACGCGCCGCTGCCCGAGGACCTCACGGACCGCATCATCCAGCTGCTGGTCGAGGGGGTCGGGCCGCGCCCGCCGGGCGGCACCGCCCACCGGGGCTGACGCGCCCGGACCCCCACGAGTGTGATCGTTCTGTCACAAGCCCCCGCAGACCGCCTCCCGCCGGAACCCGCCGCGCCCCCTCGTTCGTCCTGGTGGCAGTACGGCCGTCGTCGACGGCGGGAATCGCGTCGCTCATCGCCTAGGGTCGTTGGCGCGGCGATGTGCACGGCAAGGCAGTGAGGACAGCGCGATGGTGCAGGCGTACAGGGCGGACACCGGAAACGGCGGCGGAGGACCGCAGCCCACCGGCCCCCGCTTCCGGGACCTGCGCGACAGACTGAGCGACAGGCTTGGCCGGCTGGCCCGGGACCGGGGCATCTGGCGGCGCGGACTGGTCCTGGCCGGCTGCTCCGTCCTGCTGACCTTCGTCATGCTCCTGCACTCCCACATCCCGAACACCATCGGCAACCTGGGCAGCCTCACCGAGACGTTCCTGCCGTGGATCGCCGTCTTCGTACCGGTGCTGCTCGTCCTGGGCCTGGTGCGGCGCTCCGCGACCGCGCTGATCGTGCTCCTGCTGCCGGTCATCGTCTGGTTCAACGTGTTCGGCGGACTGCTCACCGACAAGTCCGGCGGCGGCGGCGACCTCACCGTCGCCACCCACAACGTCAACGCGGACAACGCCGACCCCGCGGGCACCGCCCAGCAGGTGGCGGGCTCCGGGGCCGACGTCATCGCCCTCCAGGAACTGCCCGCCGGCAAGGTGAAGACCTACGAGTCGGCGCTCGCCGGGCGCTTCCCGTACCACTCGGTACAGGGGACCGTCGGCCTCTGGAGCAAGTACCCGATCAGCGACACCCGCCCGGTGGACATCAAGATGGGCTGGGTCCGGGCCATGCGGACCACCGTCACCACCCCCAAGGGCGAGGTCGGCTTCGTCGTCGCGCACCTGCCCTCGGTCCGGGTCAAGCTGCACGCCGGTTTCACCGCGAACCAGCGCGACCAGAGCGCGGACGCGCTCGGTGAGGCCATCGCGGACGAGGGGCTCGACCGGGTCGTCCTGCTCGGAGACCTCAACGGCACGATGAACGACCGCTCGCTTAACGCGGTCACCTCCCAGATGCGCTCCACCCAGGGCGCGGCCGGTGACGGCTTCGGATTCAGCTGGCCCGCCTCGTTCCCGATGGCCCGGATCGACCAGATCATGGTGAAGGGCGTCGACCCGGTGTCGTCCTGGACGCTGCCCGCGACCGACAGCGACCACCTCCCGATCGCCGCCCGCGTCAAGCTCTGACGTCACGGTCCGTTTACTTCCCGGCATAAACCATCTGAGAGTATTTGTTCCGATCAGAGACCGAGGCCGACCGGCGATGGAGCCGGTCCGCTGTCGCGTGCTCCGCCGCCCTTCGGAAAGGTCTCTCCTCATGCCCCTGGCTCTGCTCGCACTCGCAGTGAGCGCCTTCGGCATCGGTACCACGGAGTTCGTGATGATGGGCCTGCTGCCCGATGTCGCGGACGATCTCGGCACCTCCGTCCCCACGGCGGGCTATCTCGTCTCGGCCTACGCGATCGGTGTGGTCCTCGGCGCCCCGCTGCTCACCGCCCTCGGCTCCCGCGTGCCGCGCAAGCGGATGCTCCTGCTGCTGATGGCGCTCTTCACCGTCGGCAACCTCGCCTCCGCGTTCGCCCCCGGCTTCGGCTGGCTGATCGCGGGCCGGATCCTGGCCGGGCTGCCGCACGGCGCCTTCTTCGGCGTCGGCGCGGTCGTCGCCGCCCGGCTGGTGGCCGACGGGCGCCAGGCGCGGGCCGTCGCGACGATGTTCCTCGGCCTGACCGTCGCCAACATCGTCGGAGTGCCCGCCGCCACGCTGCTCGGCCAGCACCTCGGCTGGCGCGCCACGTTCCTGGTGGTCGCGCTGATCGGGCTGGGCGCGATGGCCGCGCTCGCCCGGCTCGTCCCGCAGATCCCGGTCGAGGCCCACCAGGACGTCCGCCGGGAGCTGCGCGCCCTGGGCAACCGGCAGGTGCTGCTCGGACTGCTCACCGCCGTCTTCGGCTTCGCCGGGGTCTTCGCCGTGTACTCCTACCTCTCGGCGATGACGACGGAGGCGATGGGCTTCAATGAGTCCTCCGTGACGCTGGTGCTGGCGCTCTTCGGCATCGGCATGACCCTGGGCGCGCTCGCCGCGGGCCCGCTCACGGACCGGGCACTGCGTCCCACGCTGTACGGATCGCTGGGCGTGCTCGCGGTCGTCCTGGTCGTCTTCCCGTTCGCCGCCCATGTGCCGTGGGCCGCGCTGGTGATGGTGGTGCTGCTGGGCGGGGTCGGCTTCATGACGACGACGCCGCTGCAGATGCTCGTCATGAACAAGGCCAAGGACGCCCCGACCCTGGCGTCCGCCTCCAACCACTCCGCGTTCAACCTGGCCAACGCGGGCGGCGCCTGGCTGGGCGGTGTGGCCATCGCGGCAGGCTGGGGCTGGACGTCCCCTGCCCTGGTCGGCGCGGTCCTCGCCGTGGCCGGCCTCGCGGTGGCGGTCACCGCGGGCGTCCTGGACCGCGACCGCACCCCGTCGAGGGTGGTCGCCAGGGCCACGCCGACGGCCGAGCGGACCCCGGCACCCTCAAGCCCGTCCGGCGATTGAGGACAAACCCCCAGCCGGACGGGCCCGAAGCCGAAACCCCACCCCCCGGCGTCAGCCGGACTCGCGCCACCGGTTCGTGATCGGCAGCCGCCGGTCCTTGCCGAAGCCCTTGGGCGAGATCTTCGTGCCCGGCGGATACTGCCGCCGCTTGTACTCCGCCGTGTCCACCATCCGCAGCGTCTTCGCGACCAGCGCCGCGTCGAACCCGGCCGCGACGATCGCGTCGAGCCCCTGGTCCCGGTCGACGTACAGCTCCAGGATCCGGTCCAGCACGTCGTAGTCCGGCAGCGAGTCCGTGTCGACCTGCCCCGGGCGCAACTCCGCGCTGGGCGGCTTGGTGATGGAGGCCTCCGGGATCGGCGGGGTCTGCCCGCGCTCCTCCGCGGCCCGGTTGCGCCACTTCGCCAGCCGGAAGATCGCCGTCTTGTAGACGTCCTTGATCGGCCCGTACGCGCCGACGGAGTCCCCGTAGAGCGTCGAGTAGCCGACCGCCAGCTCCGACTTGTTGCCCGGAGCCAGGACGATCTGGCCCTCCTGGTTGGAGACGGCCATCAGCATCGTGCCGCGCAGCCGCGACTGGAGGTTCTCCTCGGCGAGGCCGGTGAGCCCCAGAGACCCCATGTACGCGTCGAACATCGGCTCGATCGGCACGGTGCGGAAGTTCAGCCCGGTGCGCCGAGCCAGCTCGGCCGCGTCGCCCTTGGAGTGGTCGGAGGAGTACTTCGACGGCATCGAGATGCCGTAGACGTTCTCCGCCCCCAGCGCGTCGCAGGCGATCGCCGCGACCAGCGCCGAGTCGATCCCGCCGGAGAGCCCGATGAGCACGCTGCTGAAGCCGTTCTTCGCGGCGTACGCGCGCAGGCCCACGACGAGCGCGGAGTACAGCTCCTCGTCGTCGTCGAGCCGGTCCGCGTACCCGCCGGCCAGCTCCGCCTCGTACGGCGGCAGCGGCTTCTCGGAGAGGACCACGTGGTCGATGCGGAGCCCGTCGTTCACCACGCCGGAGGGTGCGTCGGCAGCGGCGGCCGGCAGGTCGAGGTCGATGATCACGCTGCCCTCGGCGAACTGCGGCGCACGGGCGATGACCTCGCCCCGCTTGTCGACGACGATCGAGTCGCCGTCGAAGACCAGCTCGTCCTGGCCGCCGATCATCGCCAGGTAGGCCGTCGTGCAGTCGGCCTCCTGGGCCCGCTTGCGGACCAGTTCGAGCCGGGTGTCGTCCTTGTCCCGCTCATAGGGCGAGGCGTTGATCGAGAGCAGCAGTCCGGCCCCGGCGGCCCGCGCGGCCGGCACCCGGCCGCCGTCCTGCCAGAGGTCCTCGCAGATGGCGAGCGCGACATCGATCCCGTGCACCCGCACGACGGGCATCGAGTCGCCCGGCACGAAGTACCGGAACTCGTCGAAGACGCCGTAGTTGGGCAGGTGGTGCTTGGCGAAGTTCAGCGCGATCCCGCCGCGGTGCAGCACCGCGGCGGCGTTGCGCGGGGACCCGGCGGGCTGGCCGTAGCGCGGCGCGGCGGCCTCGGAACGGTCGAGGTATCCGACGACGACCGGCAGCTCCCCGAAGCCCTCCTCGTCGAGGCGGGCGGCGAGCGCGCGCAGCGCGTCGCGCGACGCCTCGACGAAGGAGGACCGCAGGGCCAGGTCCTCGACGGGGTAACCGGTCAGCACCATCTCGGGGAACGCCACCAGGTGGGCGCCCTGCTCGGCGGCGTGCCGGGTCCAGTGGAGGATCGCCTCGGCGTTGCCGGCGAGGTCACCGACGGTCGAGTCGATCTGATTCAGTGCGAGGCGTAGTTGAGGCACGCCGCCCAGTGTAATCGTCTGACTGACGCGATGTCCTGGCGGGCCGCGTAAAAGGCCGCGTGGCCCGCCGGACGGCCCGCCGGGTGGCCGGTCAGCTCCGGTAGCCGACGACCGTCATCATGCCCGCCTCCGCGTGGTAGAGGTTGTGGCAGTGGAGCATCCACAGCCCCGGGTTGTCCGCGTCGAAGTCGACCGTGAGCGTCTGCCGGGGGAGCACGATCGCGGTGTCCTTACGGGCCCCGGACGCGTTCCCGGCCAGCGCGAAGGTGTGCCCGTGCAGATGGACGGGGTGCCACATCGAGGTCGCGTTGCGGAACTCCATCCGGACCCGCTCCCCGGCCTTCACCGGATGGCGCTGGTCTGCGCTGTACGGCTTCCCGTCGAACGCCCAGTCGTACGCGGCCATGGAACCGGTCAGCCTGATCCGCACCGTCCGGTCGGGCTCCTTGGCGGCCAGGGCCACGGACGCGTGCGGGACCAGCCGGTCGGCCGTCACCAGCGAGCCGTCCAGTTCCTTGGGCCGCACGGGGGCGGCGGGCGCAGTCCCGCCCCCGGTCCGCAGCAGTGCCATCGCGGAGACCTTCTTGCCCTCGGCCAGGGCCGTCAGCGGGAACACCCCGTCCCCGGCGGTCACCAGCACGTCGTACCGCTCGCCCATGCCGAGCAGCAGGGCGTCCGTCGTGGTGTGCCGGACCGGGAAGCCGTCGGTGTGCGTGACCGTCATCCGGTGGCCGCCGAGCGCGACGCGGAAGGCGGTGTCACCGCCCGCGTTGATGATCCGCAGCCGGATCCGGTCGCCGGGCCGGGCGCTGAAGGCCGCCGGGTCCTGCGGGGTGCGGCCGTTGACCAGGTAGTACGGGTAGCCGACATCGCCCGCGTCGCCGCCGAGCAGCTTGCTGGTGGCGCCCATCAGCATGCGCGAGGGCCCGGACCCGGCATCGGCCGAGGGCATGTCCTCCATGGCGTGCCCGCTGTGCCCCTTGGTGAGTTCCTGGAGCACCGCGTCGGGGGTGGAGCCGTCCACCCCGTCGAGCCAGTCGTCCAGGACGACGACCCACTCCTTGTCGTACGAGAGCGGCTCCTTCGGGTCCTCCACGATCAGTGGCGCGTACAGCCCTCGGTCCAGCTGGACGCCGGAGTGCGGGTGGAACCAGTACGTGCCGGGGTCCGGCACCGCGAACCGGTACGTGAAGTCCTTGCCCGGCTCGATCGCCCGCTGGGTCAGTCCGGGGACCCCGTCCATGTCGTTGCGCAGGGCGAGCCCGTGCCAGTGCGTCGAGGTCGACTGCGGAAGGTGGTTGGCCAGGGTGAGGGCGAGCGTGTCACCCGCGGTGACCCGCACCTCCTTGCCGGGCAGCCGGTCACCGTACGCCCAGGTGCTGACGGTGTGCCCGCCGCCCAGGTCGAGCCGGGACGGGGTGGCGGTGAGGGAGACCTCGCGTACGGGGCCGGAGCCGCGGCGCTTCTCGGCCGCCGCGACCTCGGGGCCGTCGGGGGTCACGTACCCCTCGGGGGCGGTGGTGCCGGACGGGCCGCCGTGACGCATGCCGGAGTGGTCCGGCATGCCGTCGCCGTCGGAGCAGGCGGCGAGAACTCCGGTACCGGCCAGGGCGATCGATGCGCCGAGCACGGCGCGTCGGGTGTGCTGAGCGGGCATGACTGAGTGCACCTCAAAGATGTTGTCGGTGTGGTGAAAGGCGGACGGGACGCGGTGCGCCTATATCCGCAGTACCGACAGATCGGTGAGGAGGGCCCTGCGCGGCCGTGGCGGGGGAGGGGGTCGCGGGGAGCGCTGTGAACGGGCCGCGGTGTGCCGCGACAGGCCGCCCGCGGGCCGCCGGGCCATCAGCAGCGCGGTGAGCAGGGCGAGGCCCCATACGGACAGCACGGCGAGGCAGACGGCCATCGGATCCATCCCCCGCATCGGCGCGGGACGGTCCGGGTGGTGGGCGTGAGCGTTCACCGCCCGGGTGTCCGCGCCGGCGGACGCCGCACCGGCCATGACCATCGAGTGCGCCGCGTGCGAGGACGGCTGGCCCGCACCCTGCCCGCCGTGCTCCGCCGGGTGACCGACCGTGTGCATGGTGAAGATCCCGAAGAGCAGCGCGGCGAACAGCAGCAGCTGCCCGTACCTCGCGCTCCTCGTCCCGAACATGGCGGCCACCCTACCCCTACCGGGTATATAAACGGCGGCGGCCCGTCACCCCGTGCGGCGGAGGACGAGCCGCTGCCGGCGGCTTGGGGGCCGTGCGGGTCAGTTGCGTGAGTAGACCTTCTCGGCCCAGCCGGCGATCTGGTCGTCCGAGAGGTGCTGCGCGAGATCGGCCTCGCTGATCATGCCGATCAGCCTCTTGTTCTCGACCACGGGGAGCCGCCGGATCCGGTGGTCCTGCATCTCGTGCAGCACGTCCTCCACCTCCGCGCCCGCGTCGATCCAGCGCGGCGTGCCCTGAGCGAGGTCGCCCGCGGTCACCTTCGACGGGTCCTTGCCCATCGCCACACAGTCGACCACGATGTCGCGGTCCGTCAGGATGCCGATCATCCGGTCCTGATCGCCCTCGGCCGAGATGGGCAGCGCGCCGACCTTGTGCTCACGCATCAGCTGGGCGGCGCGGTCGAGGGTCTCGTGCGCCGGGATCCAGGTGACGCCGGTGTGCATGATTTCCTTGGCGGTGGTCATGGGGGATTCCTCCTGCGTGCCGGTGGGCACTGCTCTACGACCCCGAGCGAACCCATCGTGAGGGGCCCGTTCGGGGTACGCGAGCGCTATCACCCATTCGGGTGCATCCGAGGCGTGGGGGAACCTTCACCCCGCCGGTCAGCCGCGGGGCGCGGCCCCGCGCGCGGCCAGCATCTGCGCCATCGCGTCCAGCTCGGACTGCTGGGCATCGACCATGCCCTGGGCGAGCCGCTTCTCCGCCTTCACGGTGCACAGGTCCGCGCAGCCGCGCGCCATGTCGATGCCGCCCTTGTGGTGGTCCGTCATCAGCTGGAGATAGAGGATCTCGGCCTGTCTGCCACTGGCCTCGCGGAGCCGGCCGAGCTCGGTGCGGGTGGCCATGCCGGGCATCAGGGACCCGTCATGGGCCTGATAACCGCCCCCGTGCCCCGACACCCCCTCCATGTCACCCATGCCGTCCATGCCGTCCATGTCGTGCCCGGCGTACTGCCCGTCCATCCAGGCCATCGGCTCCTGCCCGGCGGACACCTTGGGCAGCTCCCACAGATCGAGCCAGCCGAGCAGCATGCCCCGCTGGTTGGCCTGCGTGTTGGCGATGTCGTACGCGAACCGCCGCACCTCCTCGTCCCGCGTACGGTCCCGGACGATGAAGGACATCTCCACGGCCTGCTGGTGGTGGACCGCCATGTCGCGGGCGAACCCGGCGTCCGCCGAGTCCGTCGCGGGCGTGCGCGGGGCGGACCCGGCGGCGCTCGTGTGCTCGCCCGCCCCGTCGTCCCGTGCCGAGGCCACCGTCGCGGCGCCCGCGAACAGCACCGCGAGCGCCACGGCGGATCCGGCCACCCAGCGGGTGCGCCGGGTGCGTCCCGTAACCGTCACGGGGCCTCCAGTCCGCCGGTGCACGACGCGCCCGGCTCGGGCGTCTGCGGCCCCTGCACGTACGCGGAGAAGAACTGCGCCACCCGGGGGTCACCGGCACCGTCCACCGTCAGCTGCTTGCCCCAGGCACTCAGCATGATCGGGGCGGCCTGGTCCTTGTACGGGCTCATCAGCGAGTACGGGGTCTTCCCGACCCGCTCGGCGAGCTCGGCCACGTCCGCGGCCGGGGCCTTGTCCGTGTACGTCACCCACACCGAACCGTGCTCCAGTGAGTGCACGGCGTTCATGTCGGGGATCGCCTTCTTGTATACCTCCCCGTCGCAGTTCATCCAGACGGGGTTGTGGTCACCGCCGACCGGGGGCTTCATCGGGTACGTGACGGTCTTGGTGACGTGGTTGCGGGTCAGCTTCTTCGCGTCCCAGGACTTCTCGCCCTCGATGCCGCTGCCGGCCGCGTCCTTCCCGTCCGCCCCGGACCGCTCCGACGCCTTCGCGTCCGCGGACTTCTGGTCCGCGGAGGCCTCGGACCTGTCCAGCAGCGTGTAGCCGCCGAAGGCGACGAGACCTGCGACGACGACGGCGCCGATGCTTATGGCCGCCACCCGGTTGCGGCGGTCCCGCGTGCGGTCGGCGTTGCGCATCTGCTCTATGCGCGTCCTGCGGTCGTGGCTCTCGTGGCTCATATCGTGGGTCCTTCTGCGAAGGGGCGATGAGGGTCCGGAACGGGCCGGAAATCCGGTGTGCGCAGGGCGGTTGCCGGGCCGCCGCGACCCGTGCACACCATGGCCGACGATCGTAGTGGGTGGCCGAGTGCTCCATCTCACGTCGTGTGCGTAATCTGGGTGAAATCCCGGGTCGTGATACTGGCAGTGTCTCCCCTACCCCGGGCGGTGGTGCACGGACCGTCTGAACTGCAAGGATGTGGCTATGGACAAGCAGCAGGAATTCGTCCTCAGGACACTTGAGGAGCGCGACATCCGGTTCGTCCGGCTGTGGTTCACCGACGTGCTCGGTTATCTCAAGTCCGTGGCCGTGGCCCCTGCCGAGCTTGAGCAGGCGTTCGACGAGGGGATCGGCTTCGACGGCTCGGCCATCGAGGGCTTCGCCCGCGTCTACGAGTCGGACATGATCGCCAAGCCGGACCCGGGTACGTTCCAGATCCTGCCCTGGCGCGCGGAGGCCCCCGGCACCGCCCGCATGTTCTGCGACATCCTGATGCCGGACGGCTCGCCGTCCTTCGCGGACCCGCGCTACGTGCTCAAGCGCATCCTGGCCAAGACCTCGGACCTGGGCTTCACCTTCTACACCCACCCGGAGATCGAGTTCTTCCTGCTGAAGGACAAGCCGGTGGACGGCAGCCGCCCCACCCCGGCGGACAGCTCCGGCTACTTCGACCACACCCCGCAGAACGTCGGGATGGACTTCCGCCGCCAGGCGATCACGATGCTCGAATCGATGGGCATCTCGGTCGAGTTCAGCCACCACGAGGGCGCCCCGGGTCAGCAGGAGATCGACCTCCGCTACGCGGACGCGCTGTCCACCGCGGACAACATCATGACGTTCCGTCTGGTCATGAAGCAGGTCGCGCTGGAGCAGGGCGTGCAGGCGACGTTCATGCCGAAGCCGTTCTCGGAGTACCCCGGCTCCGGCATGCACACCCACCTCTCCCTCTTCGAGGGCGACCGCAACGCGTTCTACGAGTCCGGCGCCGAGTACCAGCTGTCCAAGGTCGGCCGCTCCTTCATCGCGGGCCTGCTCAAGCACGCCGCGGAGATCTCCGCCGTGACCAACCAGTGGGTCAACTCCTACAAGCGCATCTGGGGCGGCTCCTCCCGCGCCGCGGGCGCCGGCGGCGAGGCCCCCTCGTACATCTGCTGGGGCCACAACAACCGCTCCGCCCTCATCCGCGTCCCGATGTACAAGCCCGGCAAGACGGGCTCGGCCCGCGTGGAGGTCCGCTCCATCGACTCCGGCGCCAACCCGTACCTGACATACGCGGTCCTGCTGGCCGCCGGCCTCAAGGGCATCGAGGAGGGCTACGAACTCCCGGCGGGCGCCGACGACGACGTCTGGGCCCTGTCCGACGCCGAGCGCCGCGCGATGGGAATCGAGCCGCTCCCGCAGAACCTGGGCGAGGCGATCTCGCTGATGGAGAAGAGCGAACTGGTCGCGGAGACGCTCGGCGAGCACGTCTTCGACTTCTTCCTCCGCAACAAGAAGCAGGAGTGGGAGGAATACCGCAGCGAGGTCACCGCCTTCGAGCTGAAGAACCTGCTGCCGGTGCTGTAACTCCCCTGCGGAGCAGCCGAGTACGGGCTTCGGGCCGACGGTGTCGCACCGTCGGCCCGAAGCCGTATCGGGCGGCCGGTCACCACAACGCGACGTCGGGTGGCGTCGTCGCCCAGGCCGGGCGCCAGACCGGCCCGGGGAGCCCCGGCAGGCTGCCGAGGTGGGCGATGACCCCGCGCAGCCCTGGATGGGGGTTTGTCGCGGGGAGGATGAGCGACAGCGGGTACGCGAGGGCCGGGCTCACGACCGGGATGCGCCGCAGGTCGTACTCAGCCGGCCAGGTGTACCGGTCGCGCGCCCCTACGAGGGTGGCCACCTGGGCGGATTCCGCGAGGGTCTCCAGGAGTACGTCGTCGCCGAAGTGCGGACCGGTCGCGTCGATGCGCAGGTCGAACGCGGCGGCGAGCTGGTCGTAGAAGTCCGACCACTCGCTCAGCGGCGCGATGCCCGGCACCCAGATCCGGTGCTTGCGCAACTGCTTCGGCGTCAGGCTGCTCGCGGCAGCGAGCGGGTGTTCCGGGCCGACGAGGAGTTCCAGCGGTGAGTCGAACGCGTGGATCATCCGCACGCCGGGCGGCAGTACGGCCGGGTCCGTGACGGTACGGAAGGTGGCGTCGATATCGCCCGCCGCGACGGCGGCGGCCGCCACGCGGGGGTCGTTGACCCGGAGGGTCACCACGTCGAGGTCGGTCCCAGGGCGCGACCGCCAGTACTCGTGCAGCACGACGGCCTGCGCGCTCCGCAGGCCGAGGACGTCGATCCGCAGGGCCCGGGAGCCCGGCCTGACCGCGGCGACGGCGCGCTCGACACCCGCCACGACGCTCCGTGCGTGGGGGAGGAACGCCTGACCGTCGAGGGTCAGCTCCACCCCTCGGGGGGTGCGGGTGAACAGGCGGACCCCCAGCTCTCGCTCCAGGGCGGCGATCCGCTTGGAGACGGCCTGCTGCGTCACGCCCAGCTCATCGGCCACGTGCCGCAGCCGTCCCAGTTCGGCCGCCCGGACGAACGTACGCATTGCCTCGGTGTCCACGGGTTCAGTCTAGATACGCACAACTGATGGTTGTGGCGGCAGAGGGTCGGTTGTGGGAGTCCCGTACGGGCCCGCACGGGCGGTGGCCATAGGATCCGGCCCATGGTGACTGCGACGGTCCGGGAGTGGCGCGACGAGGAAGGGTGGGGCGTGCTCGATTCCCCCGAGACCCCCGGCGGCTGCTTCGGCCACTACTCCGACATTCAGCAGCCCGGATTCCGCACCCTGACGCCCGGACAGCGGGTGGACCTCGTCTGGGAAGCGCCCGGCTTCAAACAGGACGGGTACGACTACCGCGCGGTGAGTATCGTGCCGCGGTCCGCCTGACGTCCGCAGCCGTCCCGGAGCCATCGGCGGCTGTATCCGCTCGACCCCGCCACCCGCTCCGAGTGCGTCCACTGCAACCGCCGCATGCCCACGATCTGCACGGGGATCAACTGCCCGCTGAATGGTGGACTGCACGCACCCGAACACTGACAATGGCAGCAGAGCCGCAGTGGACGGGGGAGCCATGGCTGAAGTTCTCGGAGTGCTCGGCGTGCTGTTCGCCGTGATCGTCATCCTGATCGTGAAGCTGATGCTGCGAGGCCTGGGCCGCCCCACAGACAACTTCGACGGGCAGCAGATCGAGCGGCAGCACAGTGCGGAGGCGCGGCACACCCGGGCGGCCAACAACTCGGTCGCCGTACACAGCCGCTTCATCGACGGCGGCAACGACTGGCGGCCCCGCAAGCGCTGCCCCCCCCCGGCGGGACGGCACGCGCCGGACCCCGCTGGGGTAGGGTGACGTTCCCCCGCACGGGGACGTACGCAAAATTCCCCCGCAAGGGGCGTACAGCAAGACCCCCGCACGGGGACGTACCGCGAGATCCCCGCACGGGGACGGGCCGAAGGAGGTGGGACCCATTACCGCTGTATCAGGCTGGGTGCTCGCCCCTCGTCAACGCGTGGTCGACCGGACATAACCGACCGCGGAGCACCCATCGGCGTCTTCCCGAAAGGCTCCGTTCCATGCCGGTCCCGCTGTCCCCGATCGCCCGCTCCTCCCTGGTCACCGCACTCCGCACCGCCGGCTGCGTCTTCGCGGAGGACGAGGCGGAGCTGATCGCCTCCACCGCCGCCGATCCCGCCGCCCTCATCGCCATGGTGGAGCGGCGCGTCGCCGGTCTTCCGCTGGAACACGTCCTGGGCTGGGCCGAGTTCAGCGGGCTGCGGATCGCCGTGGACCCGGGGGTCTTCGTCCCCCGCCGCCGCACCGAGTTCCTGATCCAGCAGGCCGTGGCGCTCGCCCCGCGACCCGCCGTCGCCGTCGACCTCTGCTGCGGCACGGGCGCGCTCGGCGCCGCCCTCGCCGCGGCGCTGGAGGGGATCGAACTCCACGCCTCCGATGTCGAACCCGCCGCCGTGCGCTGCGCCCGGCGCAACGTCGGTGAGCTGGGCCGGGTCTACGAGGGCGACCTCTTCGCCCCGCTGCCCGGCTCGCTGCGCGGGCGCGTCGACGTACTCCTCGCCAACGTGCCGTACGTACCGACCGGCGATGTCGCGCTGCTCCCCGCGGAGGCGCGCGTGCACGAGCCGCTGGTGGCGCTCGACGGCGGCGGCGACGGGCTCGACGTCATGCGCCGGGTGGCCGCGCAGGCGCCCCAGTGGCTGGCGCCGGGCGGCAGCCTGCTGGTCGAGACGAGCGAACGGCAGGCCGCCCTCGCCGAGGAGACCGTCGGCGGCAGCGGACTGATCCCGCGCGTGGTGACCTGCGACGAGCTGTACGCCACCGTCGTGATCGGGACCATGCCCGACCCGCCGCCCCGGTAGCCGTCAGCAGGTGCCCCGGACCCGGCCGCTCAGGCGAAACGCCACCGGGTCTGGGTGAACCGCTCGCCCTTGCCGAAGCCGAAGACCGTGCGCGGGGACACCGCGAAGACCTCGGCCCGATTGCCCTGAGCGCCCACGAACAGGCCGTCCGCGACGTCGAAGTGCCAGAACTCCCCGTACTTCGCCTCCCAGACCTGGGCGAGAGCGGTCAGCGGGGCCGCGTCCCTCACCCGCTCCGCCCGGCCCTCCATTACCACGTCGAAGCCCTCCGCCCAGGTGCTGGTGCCGGTCGTGAGGACCACCTCGGCGTTGGCCGCCAGATTGCGCGCCTTGCGTTCCTCCGCGCCGGTGGAGAAGTGCAGCGCCCCCTGCCACCAGACCCCGATCAGCGGGGTGACGTGCGGGCGCCCGTCGGGCCGGACCGTCGTCAGCCAGTACAGCTCGGCCCCGGACAGCAGTTCCCGCGCGTCGGCCCAGCGGGCGGGCTCCGCGCCGGGGCTGCTGTAGCGGGGGTCCAGCTCGGGGTGCGGTTCCGCTGCGGACATGATCGGGCCTCCAGGAGAGTGCTGAACGGGATGTACTGGCGAAGTACAGACTGTGCGGCCCCTCCGTATTCATCGGCGCGGGACTAGGCTCGTAAGACTGGAACGTGATCGGGCGGCGAGCAGGAGAGAGCGCGGAATGACGACGTTGCCGGGGCGCAGGAGCAGTACGTTCACCCGATTGCTGCGACACGGATTCACCGACCCGTCCGTCGCCGAGCGGCTGCTCGACCTGCCGGACCTGACCTCCGTACGCTCCGACCCCGTCCTCCTCGAAGCGCTCGGGGCCACCGCCGACCCCGATCTCGCGCTGCGCGGCGTCGTACGGCTCGTGGAGGCGGAGGAGCCGGACGAGCGGCAGATCCTGCTGGACACCCTCGTCACCGCCAAACCGCTGCGGGACCGGCTGCTCGGGGTGCTCGGGGCGTCGGAGGCGCTCGGTGACCACCTGGCCCGCCACCCGCGCGACTGGCAGGCCCTCGTCACGTACGAGGCCACCGATCTGCATCCCGGAGTGGCCGAGTTCGAGCACGAGCTGGCCGGGGCCGACGACCAGGACGCCCTGCGCGTCGCCTACCGCCGGTGCCTGCTGTCGATAGCGGCCCGGGACGTGTGCGGCACCACGGATGTCGCGGAGACCGCCGCCGAGCTCGCGGACCTGGCCACCGCGACCCTGCGGGCCGCCCTCGCCATCGCCCGTACGGCAGCGCCCGAGGACGCCGCGCAGTGCCGCCTCGCCGTCATCGCGATGGGCAAGTGCGGCGGCCACGAACTGAACTACGTCTCCGACGTGGACGTCATCTTCGTCGCGGAACCCGCCGACGGCGCCGAGGAGAGCGCCGCCATCCCGGCCGCCACCCGGCTGGCCGCGCACATGATGCGGATCTGCTCCGACACCACCGTCGAGGGCACCATCTGGCCCGTCGACGCCAACCTCCGCCCGGAGGGCCGCAACGGGCCCCTGGTGCGCACCCTGTCCTCGCACCTCGCCTACTACCAGCGCTGGGCCAAGACCTGGGAGTTCCAGGCGCTCCTCAAGGCCCGGCCGGTGGCCGGCGACCCCGCGCTGGGCGCCGAGTACGTCGACGCCGTCTCGCCGCTCGTCTGGCAGGCCGCCGACCGGGAGAACTTCGTCCCCGACGTGCAGAAGATGCGCCGCCGGGTCATCGACACGATCCCCGTCGACCGGGTCGACCGCGAGATCAAGCTCGGGCCCGGCGGACTGCGGGACGTCGAGTTCGCCGTACAGCTGCTCCAGCTCGTGCACGGCCGCAACGACACCGGCCTGCGCAGCGGCTCGACCCTGGAGGCCCTGGGCGCGCTCGCCCGGGGCGGTTACGTGGGCCGGGTGGACGCCGCGCAGCTGGACGACGCCTACCGCTTCCTGCGCACGATGGAACACCGCATCCAGCTCTACCGGCTGCGCCGTACCCACCTGGTCCCGGAGGACGAACCGGACCTGCGGCGCCTCGCCCGCTCGCTGGGCATGCGCACGGACCCCGTCACCGAGCTCAACCAGGCCTGGAAGCGGCACGCCTCCGTGGTGCGCCGGCTGCACGAGAAGCTGTTCTACCGGCCGCTGCTCGACGCCGTCGCCCAGCTCGCCCCCGGCGAGTCCCGGCTCAGCACGAAGGCCGCCGCGCACCGGCTCGAAGCCCTCGGCTACGAGGACCCGGCGGCCGCGCTGCGCCACCTGGAGGCGCTGTCGTCCGGCGTCTCGCGCAAGGCCGCCATCCAGCGCACCCTGCTGCCCGTGCTGCTCGGCTGGTTCGCGGACTCCGCCGACCCGGACGCCGGACTGCTCGGCTTCCGCAAGGTGTCCGACGCGCTGGGCAAGACCCCGTGGTACCTGCGTCTCCTGCGCGACGAGGGCGCGGCGGCGGAGAACCTCGCCCGGGTCCTGTCGGCCGGCCGGCTCGCCCCCGACCTGCTGCTCCGCGCCCCGGAGGCGGTGACCATCCTCGGCGACCCGCAGGGGCTGAAGCCGCGCGGCCGGGACGCCCTGGAGCAGGAGGTACTGGCAGCGGTGGGGCGCTCGGACGGCGCGGAATCCGCAGTGGCGGTGGTGCGCGGGGTGCGGCGGCGCGAACTGTTCCGGACCACCTCCGCGGACCTCATCAGCTCCTACGGCACCGAGGACAGCCCCGCGGAGCAGGACCCGGGCGCGCTCGTCGACCGCGTCGGCACCGCCGTCACCGACCTCAACGCCGTCACCATCGCCGGCGCCCTGCGCGCCGCCGTGCGCGCCGAATGGGGCGACACGCTCCCCACCCGGTTCGCCGTGATCGGCATGGGCCGCTTCGGCGGACAGGAGCTGGGCTACGGCTCCGATGCGGACGTCCTGTTCGTCCACGCGCCGCGCGAGGGCGTCGACGAGCAGGAGGCGACCCGGGCCGCGAACCGGGTGGTGGCCGAGATGCGCAGGCTGCTCCAGCTGCCCACCGCGGACCCGCCGCTGATCATCGACGCCGATCTGCGCCCCGAGGGCAAGAGCGGACCGCTGGTCCGCACCCTGAAGTCGTACGAGGCGTACTACCGGCGCTGGGCGCTGGTCTGGGAGAGCCAGGCGCTGCTGCGCGCCCAGCCGATGGCCGGTGACGCGGATCTGGGCCGCGACTTCATCGAGCTGATCGATCCGCTGCGCTACCCGGCGGAGGGACTGGGAGAGGACGCGGTCCGCGAGATCCGGCGGCTCAAGGCCAGGATGGAGTCCGAGCGGCTGCCGCGCGGGGCGGACCCGACGCTCCACACGAAGCTGGGCCGGGGCGGGCTCAGCGATGTCGAGTGGACGGTCCAGCTGTTGCAGATGCAGCACGGCTGGGCGGAGCCGGGGCTGCGGACCACCCGGACCCGTGAGGCGCTGGCGGCCGCGTGTGCGGCGGAGCTGCTCTCGGCAGAGGACGCGCAGACGCTGGACGAGGCGTGGGTGCTGGCGACCCGGGTCCGCAACGCGGTGATGCTGGTACGGGGGAGGCCGGGCGACACTTTCCCGTCCAACCCCCGGGAGCTGACCGCGGTGGGGCGGTACCTGGGGTACGAGCCCGGCCACGTCGGCGACATGCTGGAGGACTACCGGCGGATCACCCGGCGGGCGCGGGCGGTGGTGGACGAGCGGTTCTACGGGGCGGCGGTGTGACTCAAGCCCCTCCGGCGATTGAGGAGCGGGGTCCCGTGCGGAGCCCCGAAACCCGGGCGCGCCCGCACCTGTCCCCGGACCGGCCCCCGGCCCTCAGTTCCGGCCCACCGCGGCCTTCGCCCGGTGGACAGACAGCGCGGACAGCCGGGCGCGCCCGGCGTCCTTCGGGGGAATCCGCCTCGGCAGATGGTGCGGCAGCGCTCCGTACCAGGCGTACGACACCGCGTAGCCGAAGGCCAGGCAGGCCATGCCGCCCACCGCGTCCAGCCAGAAGTGGTTCGCGGTCGACACGATCACCATCAGAGTGACCACCGGGTAGAGCAGGCCCAGGATCTTCGCCCAGGGCGCGGAGGCCAGCGCGAACACGGTCAGCCCGCACCACAGCGACCAGCCGATGTGCATCGACGGCATCGCCGCGTACTGGTTCGACATGTTCTTGAAGTTGCCCGAAGCCATCGAACCCCAGGTCTGGTGGACCATGACCGTGTCGATGAACGTGCTGCCGTTCATCAGGCGGGGTGGTGCCAACGGGTACAGGTAGTAGCCGGCCAGCGCGGCCGCCGTGGTCGCGAACAGGGCCAGCCGGGCTGCCGCGTAGCGGCCCGGGTGGCGGCGGAACAGCCACACGAGCACCCCGATGGTGACGATGAAGTGCAGTGTCGCGTAGTAGTAGTTCATCGACACGATCAGCCATGTCACCGAGTCGACCGCGTGGTTGACCGACCGCTCCACGGCAATGCCCATGAACCGCTCGACCGACCAGATCCAGTCGGCGTTGGCCAGAGCCGCCGCCTTCTGCTCGGGGACGGCGTTGCGCACCAGCGAGTACAGCCAGTAACTGACCGCGATCAGCAGGATTTCGAACCAGAGGCGCGGCCTTCGCGGGGACCGTGGACCACGCAGCCCCGCCAGAGTGCGATCGCGCAGTCTTCGCATCCGGTTCGCGTCGCCGGGTTGCTTCGTGTTCGCCTCGGGAGCCGCCTCGTTCACGATGGGTGACGGGGTGGCCTCCGTACGGCCTTCCTGTCGTTTCACGCTCAATTCACCCATAGGCACAGAGTCTGCCAGATTTGCCCCCTCCGCCTGATGATCCTCCGGTCGGGAGCGGCCCGCACGTCCTGCGGACTACGGCTGTGCGTGGGATCCTTGGACGGTCGGGGCGGGCGATGCCGCGTCCGGACCGGGACCCGCGGCGGTCGAGCCGCGCACGACCAGCTCGGGCATGAAGACGAACTCGCTGTGCGGGGCGGGTGTGCCGCCGATCTCCTCAAGGAGCGTACGCACAGCGGCCTGGCCCATCGCCGTCACCGGCTGCCGGATCGTGGTCAGCGGCGGATCGGTGAACGCTATGAGCGGGGAGTCGTCGTAACCGACCACGGACAGATCGCGCGGCACCTCCCTGGAGAGCCTGCGAGCTGCCCGGATGGCACCGAGCGCCATCATGTCGCTCGCGCACACCACCGCCGTGCAGCCCCGCTCCATCAGCGCGGAGGTGGCCGCCTGACCGCCCTCCAGGGTGTAGAGGGAGTGCTGGATCAGCCCCTCCACCTCGTCCGGAGTGAGGTTCAACTGCTCGCGCACCGTGGCGTGGAAGCCCTCGATCTTGCGGACCACGGGGACGAACCGCTTGGGCCCGACGGCCAGTCCGATCCGGGTGTGGCCCAGCGACACCAGGTGCGTCACCGCCAGCCGCATCGCGGCCCGGTCGTCCGGTGAGATGAACGGCGCCTGCACCTTGGGCGAGAAACCGTTAACCAGTACGAAGGGGACTCCCTGGGCGCGCAGTTGCTCGTAGCGCTGCATATCGGCCGAGGTGTCGGCGTGCAGTCCGGAGACGAAGATGATTCCCGAGACGCCGCGGTCGACCAGCATCTCGGTCAGCTCGTCCTCCGTGGAGCCGCCGGGGGTCTGGGTCGCCAGCACCGGGGTGTAGCCCTGCCGGGTCAGCGCCTGCCCGATGACCTGGGCGAGCGCCGGGAAGATGGGGTTCTCCAGCTCGGGCGTGATCAGACCGACCAGACCCGCGCTGCGCCTGCGCAGCCGTACGGGCCGTTCGTAGCCCAGGACGTCGAGCGCGGCGAGGACGGATTCGCGGGTGGCAGCGGCAACCCCTGGCTTGCCGTTCAGTACACGGCTGACCGTCGCTTCGCTGACCCCCGCCTGAGTTGCGATATCGGCAAGCCGTGCGGTCATGGGACTGGACTGTACCGGGAGCGGGTCGGATTGCCCACCATGCACAGGAATCGGACGCCGACGGCCGGGAGACCGGCCCGCGACCCCGCCCCTGGCTCCTCCTGAGGCTCGTCCTGGCTGCCCGTACGGCTCCTACGGTCGAACCATTCGGCAATATCTTGCAAAGTCTTGCGGGGTCGGCCTGCGGGCTGCGGTCAGATCGTCGCACTGCGGAATCATGGGTGGTGGCCAGCCCCTGTCAGGGTTCATGGCCGCGCGTCAAGGGGCTTGACGGCAACCGTGCGGACACGCGAATGTAACGATCGCCGGAGCTTGCAGAAATCTTCCGCAAACTCTTTCGGCCTTCTTTCATCCTTGTTACGTTCACGTCGACCCGGCGCCGCGACGGAGCGGTACGGCAGTTGAAGGAGTTCAGATGCGACATGGCATAACGGCCACCGCCCTGGTCGCGGCCCTGGCGCTCGCGGCGACCGCCTGCGGCAGCGACGACGACAGTTCCAACGGCACCTCCAAGAGCTCGGGCGAGCTCTCCGGCACCGTCACGTGGTGGGACACCTCCACCGCGGGCAGCGAGGACAAGGTCTTCAAGAAGATCGCCGAGGGCTTCGAGAAGGAGCACCCGAAGGTCGACGTCAAGTACGTCAACGTCCCCTTCGGTGACGCGCAGAACAAGTTCAAGAACGCCGCGCAGTCCGGCTCCGGCGCCCCCGACGTGATCCGCTCCGAGGTCGCGTGGACGCCCGAGTTCGCCGACCTCGGCTACCTCGCCCCGCTGGACGGCACCCCCGCCCTCCAGAAGGTGGACGACTTCCTGAAGCAGGCCGCCGCGTCCACCGAGTACAAGGACAAGACGTACGCGGTGCCGCAGGTCATCGACTCCATGGGCATCTTCTACAACAAGAAGATCCTCAAGGACGCCGGCGTCCAGGTCCCCAGGACCGTCGACGAGCTGAAGACCGCCTCGAAGAAGATCAAGGACAAGACCGGCAAGACCGGCCTCTACCTGCGTGGCGACGACGCGTACTGGTTCCTGTCCTTCCTGTACGGCGAGGGCGGCGACATGGTCGACGCCTCCAACAAGTCCGTCACCATCGACAACCCGGCCGGCGTCAAGGCGATGAAGGTCGTCAAGGACCTCGTCGACTCCGGCGCCGCCAAGACCGACGCGACGGACGGCTGGGAGAACATGCAGTCGTCCTTCAAGGACGGCAAGGTCGCGATGATGATCAACGGCCCGTGGGCCGTTGCCGACACCTACACCGGCAAGGAGTTCACCGACAAGGCCAACCTGGGCGTCGCCCCGGTCCCGGCCGGCTCCACCGCGCAGGGCGCCCCGCAGGGCGGTCACAACCTCGCCGTCTACGCCGGTTCCAAGAACCTCGACGCCTCCTACGCCTTCGTCGACTACATGACCTCCGTCAAGACCCAGGCCCAGGTCACCAAGGAACTCAACCTGCTGCCGACCCGCACCTCGGCCTACGCGCAGGAGAGCGTCGTCGACAACGAGATCGTCGGCTTCTTCAAGCCCGTCGTCGAGAGCGCCGTCGAGCGCCCCTGGATCCCGGAGACCGGCAGCCTCTTCGCGCCGCTCGTCACCGAGTACACGAAGGTCCTCACCGGACAGACCTCCCCGGAGAAGGCCGTCAAGACGACCGGCGACTCCTACCGCAAGCTCCTCAAGGGCTGGAAGTAACCCAGGAAGGAAGGCCGGCTGATGGCTGTCCACACCAGCCAGTCGGTGGCGAAGGCCGCGGGCGACGACACCGTCGCCCGCGGCCGGAGCCGCGGTACTGGCAACCCCACGCCCCCGGGCCGGATCCGGCGGGCGCTGTCGACCCACTGGTACGCCTGGACCATGGTCGCCCCGGTCGTCATCGTGATCGGCGTGATCATCGGGTATCCGCTGGTCCGCGGCATCTACCTGTCGCTGACCGACGCCAACGAGCGCAACGTCGAGCGGTCCATCGGTGTCAACCACATCCCCGCGACATACGAGTTCGTGGGTCTGGACAACTACACCGACGTACTCAAGGGCAGCGAGTTCCTCGGCACGCTCGGCTGGACCCTGGTGTGGACGGTCTCCTGTGTGACCATCACCTTCGCCCTCGGCATGGGGCTCGCCAACATCCTCAACCGCCGGATCGCCGGGCGCTCCGCATACCGGATGGCGCTCATCCTGCCCTGGGCCATCCCCGGCTTCGTCTCCGTCTTCGCCTGGCGCTTCCTCTACAACGAGGACCGGGGGCTGCTCAACAGGATCCTCTCGGGGAGCGGCTTCGACGGCATCCCGTGGCTCAACGACCCCACCTGGGCGAAGATCTCCGTCATCGCCGTCAACGTGTGGCTCGGTGTGCCGTTCATGATGGTCGCCCTCCTCGGCGGGCTCCAGTCCATCCCCAGCGAGCACTACGAGGCCGCCGAGATGGACGGCGCCACCCCCTGGCAGCGCTTCCGCCACATCACGCTGCCCGGACTGCGGCCGGTCTCCACCACCGTGATCCTGCTCTCCACCATCTGGACCTTCAACATGTTCCCGGTGATCTACCTGCTGACCGGCGGCGGACCCGGCGACGCCACCCAGATCCTGGTGACGCAGGCGTACAAGTTCTCCTTCGAGATCAGCCCGCGCGACTTCGCGCTCTCCTCCACCTGGGGCGTGCTGATCCTCGTACTCCTGATGCTCTTCGCCGCTGTGTACCGGCGAGTCCTCCGCACCCAGGGAGATGACTGGTGACCACGGCACCCGCCCCCGCCGCGCGGCGCTCCGCGCCCAAGGTCCGGCTGCGCGGCGAGCGTTCGCCGCTGGCCTCCACCGCACTGCACCTGACGCTGATCGTCGCGTCGGTGATCGCCGTCTTCCCCGTGCTGTGGGTCCTGCTCACCTCGTTGAAGCCCGCCAAGTTCGCGACCACCACGAGCTTCTTCAAAGAGACGACGTTCGAGAACTACACGCACCTGCTCCAGGACACGAAGTTCCTGACCTGGTTCGGCAACTCGGTGGTCGTCGCGGGGCTCACCACACTCGTCGGCGTGATCGTCTCCGCCTCCACCGGCTACGCCGTCAGCCGGTTCCGCTTCCCCGGGAAGCGCGGACTGATGTGGACGCTGCTGATCACCCAGATGTTCCCGGTCGCCGTCCTCATCGTGCCGATCTACAACATCATGGCGACCATGGGTCTGCTCAACCAGCCCTCCGGTCTCGTCATCACCTACCTCACCATCTCGGTGCCGTTCTGCGCCTGGATGATGAAGGGCTTCTTCGACACCATCCCGCGCGAGATCGACGAGTCGGGGCAGGTCGACGGCCTCACCCCGTTCGGCACGTTCTGGCGGCTCATCCTGCCGCTGGCCAAGCCCGGACTCGCCGTCACCGCGTTCTACTCCTTCATCACCGCCTGGGGCGAAGTGGCGTACGCCTCCGCCTTCATGGTCGGGGAGGACAACCTCACCCTCGCGGGCGGACTCCAGCTGTTCGTCAACCGCTACGGGGCGCAGTGGGGCCCGATGACCGCCGCCTCCGTGCTCATCGCGATACCCGCGGCCCTGGTCTTCCTGTTCGCGCAGAAGCACCTGGTCACCGGCATGTCCGCCGGAGCCGTCAAGGGCTGAGCCGAGAGGGTGCCGCCGTCCGCGCAGCACGACCGTACGACCCGCACGCACCAGTCACGGTGGCGCCGGCATCCCGACCCGGTCCCGGCGCCACTCCCCACCCAGACACCCCAGGGACGACATGACCCAGCACCTCGCTGCCCCCTCCACCGGCACGTCCGCCGACGCCCCGGGCCACCGCACCGGCTGGTGGCAGGACGCGGTGATCTACCAGGTCTATCCGCGCAGCTTCGCCGACGGCAACGGCGACGGCATGGGCGATCTCGCAGGCGTCACCGCCCGGCTCCCGTACCTCAGGGACCTCGGCGTCGACGCGGTGTGGCTCAGCCCCTTCTACGCCTCCCCGCAGGCCGACGCCGGATACGACGTCGCCGACTACCGGGCCATCGACCCGATGTTCGGCACCCTGCTGGGCGCCGACGCGCTGATCCGGGACGCCCACGAACTGGGCCTGCGGATCATCGTCGACCTGGTGCCCAACCACTCCTCAGACCGGCACGAGTGGTTCAGGCGGGCGCTCGCGGAGGGCCCCGGCTCCGCCCTGCGCGACCGCTACCACTTCCGCCCCGGCAAGGGCGCGAACGGCGAACTCCCGCCCAACGACTGGGAGTCCATCTTCGGCGGACCGGCCTGGACCCGGACCACGGACCCGGACGGCACGCCCGGCGACTGGTACCTCCACCTCTTCGCACCCGAGCAGCCCGACTTCAACTGGGAGCACCCGGCCGTCGCGGACGAGTTCCGCTCGATCCTGCGCTTCTGGCTCGACATGGGCGTCGACGGCTTCCGGGTCGACGTGGCGCACGGCCTCGTCAAGGCCGAGGGCCTGCCCGACCTGGGCACGCACGACCAGCTGAAACTGCTCGGGAACGACGTGATGCCGTTCTTCGACCAGGACGGCGTCCACGAGGTCTACCGCAGCTGGCGCACCATCCTCGACGAGTACCCCGATGCAATGGGGCCCGAAGGACCTTCGTCAGAGGGGCGGCGGCGGGCGACGGGCGGGCGAATTCTGGTCGCCGAGGCCTGGACCCCGACCGTCGAGCGCACCGCCAACTACGTACGCCCCGACGAGATGCACCAGGCCTTCAACTTCCAGTACCTGGCCACCTCCTGGGACGCCGAGGCGCTCCGCGAGGTCATCGACACCTCGCTGAACGCGATGCGCCCGGTCGGCGCCCCCACCACCTGGGTGCTCTCCAACCACGACGTCACCCGGCACGCCACCCGGTTCGCCAACCCGCCCGGCCTCGGCACCCAGATCCGTACCGCGGGCGACCGCGAACTGGGCCTGCGCCGGGCCCGCGCGGCGAGCCTGCTGATGCTGGCGCTGCCCGGCTCCGCCTACGTCTACCAGGGCGAGGAGCTCGGCCTGCCCGACGTCACAGAGCTGCCCGACGAGGCCCGCCAGGACCCGTCGTTCTTCCGCGCCGAGGGCCAGGACGGCTTCCGCGACGGCTGCCGGGTGCCGATCCCGTGGACCCGCGAGGGCTCCTCGTACGGCTTCGGCGCGGGCGGCAGCTGGCTGCCGCAGCCCGCGGGCTGGGGCGAGCTGAGCATCGAGGCCCAGACCGGCGCGGCCGGCTCCACCCTGGAGCTGTACCGGGCCGCGATCACCGCCCGCCGGGCGCACCCCGGACTCGGCGCGGGCACCGCGGTGGAGTGGCTGGACGCCCCCGAGGGGCTGCTGATCTTCGCCCGCCCCGGCTTCGTCTGCACCGTCAACACCACGGACACCGCCGTCCGCATCCCCGTACGCGGCACCGTCCTGCTGTCCAGCGCCCCGGTCACCACCGACGGCGCCGAGATCGAGCTGCCGGCCGACACCACGGTGTGGTGGACGGTGTGACCGTCCCCCCGCCCAGGGCCGGCAGCCCGCTGAGGCTCTCCGACATCGCCGGACAGGCCTCGGTCAGCGAGGCGACCGTCAGCCGGGTGCTCAACGGCAAGCCGGGCGTCGCGGACACCACGCGTCAGCGGGTGCTCGCGGCGCTCGACATCCTCGGCTACGAGCGCCCGGTACGGCTGCGGCAGCGCAGCGCCGGACTGATCGGACTGGTGACACCCGAACTCACCAACCCGATCTTCCCGGCGTTCGCGCAGTCCGTCGAACAGGTCCTGGCGGGCCACGGCTACACGCCGGTGCTCTGCACCCAGCTGCCCGGCGGTGCCACCGAGGACGAACTCGTCGAGCAGCTCGTCGAGCGCGGCGTCGGCGGCATCGTCTTCCTCTCCGGACTGCACGCCGACACCTCGGCCGACCCGGCGCGCTACGCCGCGCTGACCGACCGGGGCGTCCCGTTCGTCCTGATCAACGGCTACAACGAACGGATCAGCGCCCCGTTCGTCTCGCCCGACGACACCGCCGCCGTCCGCATGGCCGTCGGCCACCTCGCGGAACTGGGCCACCGCAAGGTCGGCCTGGCGATCGGCCCGCAGCGCTACGTGCCCTCCCGCCGCAAACGCGACGGCTTCGTGGACGCGGCGGTCTCCCTCCTGGGCATGGACCGCTCGGAGGCCGAACTCCTGGTGTGCTCCACCCTGTTCAGCGTGGAGGGCGGCCAGGTGGCGGCGGGCGCCCTGCTCGACCGGGGCTGCACGGGCATCGTCTGCGGCAGCGACCTGATGGCACTCGGCGTGGTGCGCGCCGCCCGCGACCGCGGCCTCGCGGTGCCGCGCGACGTCTCCGTGGTCGGCTTCGACGACTCCCAGCTCATCGCGTTCACCGACCCGCCGCTGACCACGGTCCGCCAGCCCGTCCAGGCGATGGCGGCAGCCGCGGTGGGCGCCCTCCTGGAGGAGATAGCCGGCAGCCCCGTCCAGCGCACGGAGTACGTGTTCCAGCCGGAACTGGTGGTACGGGGATCGACGGCGGCGGTGGCGTCGGGGGTGCGCGGGGGCTGACGTCGGCAGCGCCCCTCAGCCCTCCCCGTCGCCCTTCTTGAAGAGCCGGACGGTGCTGAGGATCTTGCGGATCGTGGTGTCGGGGACCTCGTCGGGGACGCCGTGGGCGCCGACGTAGGTCCATGACACGAAGACGCCCTTCGCGTTCTTGAAGGCGAACGTCACCGCCTTGTCGTCGCCGTCGCACTTGCCCTTCGCCGGGGTGCCGGACGAGGTGACGGTCACGAGGCTGCCCTGGATGCCCGTCTTCGTGCGGTAGGGCTCGGGCTCACCGATGGTCAGGCGGGTTCGGTCGGGCTGGGTGTAGGCGCCGTAGACCCAGTTCGTCGCGGTGTCCTTCGCGGCCGCCGCGGTGTTCTTCGAGCTCTTCTCCCCGGTGGTGCCCGTCGAGGCGAGCGGGGTGTCCTCCTCGCTGCCGCTCTTGTCGTCGTCGGACGTGCACCACTTCTCCTTGAGCACCGCCGGGGCCATCATCGCGACCAGCGGCTTCTCCTCGGGGTCGTCGTCCTTCGCGACGTAGCTGACCCAGCTCGCGGACTTCCGGGCCCAGGAGGGCGGTACGTCGAACGTGATGCCGCGCTGGGCGTTCACTACGGTGTTCCAGCCGGGGACGAGGGGGCCCGAGCCGCCCTCGGCCGCGGAACGGGACTTGTCGCCGGGGCTCGCCGAGGCCGATGCCGCGGGCTTCGGGTCGGCCTTGTCGCTCCCGTCGTCGCGGAGCACCAGGACGCCGGTCACCGCGCATGCCGCGACGATCACCGCGGCCGCGGTCACGACGGCGACCGTGGTCCGGTTCCGGGAGCGGCGGGGTGGTTCGGGGGGCCGGACTGCGTAGGACTCGAACCGCTGTACACGTTCGGGGAGTTCGGCTGTTCAGGGGCGTCTGCTGTCCTGGCCACATGGAGAGTCAGTCCAGTTGGCTCTGTTCGAGCCGTTCGATCGGTGTGTTCCTCTCTGCCCGGCGCACGCGGGAGAGCCCCCGAGATCGGCCCGGGGTGGGCCGGCGGGGAAGCGAGCTCGGGGTCCCTCCACGTCGTGACCGGTCCGGCCGGGCGGGCGCGTGGGGCCCGGGGTATCGGGACCCCCGGCCGACCGGACCGGAGTCGGGTGAAACGTAACAGGGCTGCAATGGCTTGCGTAAGGCCTTGCAGGGAGGAATCTGCGGTATTTCGTTGATGCGGGCAGGGTGTGAGCGGGTCTTGTCCAAAGGGTTGACCGGGTCCTGGCGGGCTCGTACGGTCTCCCCGCGGCAAGGTTTGCATTCTTGCAGCAAGAACCTTCAGGAGTCTTGAGGGCAGGGCGCGTTGCCGGACGAGGCTGAACCGTCACCCGCGTTTCCCCCACCGCAGGAGGAAAGACATGGCATGTAGACCCCTGTTGTCTGCAGCGCTCGCGCTGATCGCGGGCGCCGCCGCCCTCGTGGTCCCCGCCGCGAACGCGCAGGCTTCCGCCCCGGGTGCCAAGGGCGTCACCGCCGTTCTCTTCGAGTGGAAGTTCGACTCGGTCGCCAAGGCCTGTACGGACTCCCTCGGCCCGGCCGGTTACGGCTTCGTACAGGTCTCCCCGCCGCAGGAGCACATCCAGGGCGGGCAGTGGTGGACCTCGTACCAGCCGGTCAGTTACCGGATCGCCGGACGGCTCGGTGACCGTGCCTCCTTCGCCAACATGGTCAGCGCCTGCCACGGCGCGGGCGTCAAGGTGGTGGCCGACTCGGTCATCAACCACATGTCGGCCGGCTCCGGCACGGGTACCGGCGGGTCCTCGTACAGCAGGTACGACTACCCCGGCCTGTACTCGGTCAACGACATGAACGACTGCCAGTCGCAGATCAGCAACTACGGCGACCGCGCCAACGTCCAGAACTGCGAACTCGTCGGCCTGGCCGACCTGGACACCGGTGAGGAGTACGTGCGCGGCAGGATCGCCGGATACCTCAACGACCTGCTCTCGCTAGGCGTCGACGGCTTCCGTATCGACGCCGCCAAGCACATCCCCGCCGGGGACCTCGCCAACATCAAGTCCCGGCTGAGCGACCCCGGGGTCTACTGGAAGCAGGAGGCTATCTACGGGGCCGGTGAAGCCGTCTCGCCCGACGAGTACGCCGGCACCGGGGACGTCCAGGAATTCCGTTACGCCCGGAGCCTCAAGCAGGTCTTCAAGAACGAGAACCTCGCCAACCTCAAGAACTTCGGTGAGGGCTGGGGCTTCATGCCCTCCGCCAGGGCCGCGGTGTTCGTCGACAACCACGACACCGAGCGCGGCGGCGACACACTGAGCTACAAGGACGGTGCCGACTACACGCTCGCCAGCGTGTTCATGCTGGCCTGGCCCTACGGCTCGCCCGACGTCCACTCCGGCTACGAGTGGTCGGACAAGGATGCCGGACCGCCCAACGGCGGTGCGGTGGAAGCCTGTTACAGCGACGGGTGGAAGTGCCAGCACGCCTGGCGCGAGATCGCCTCCATGGTCGGCTTCCACAACACCGCCCGCGGTGAGTCCGTGACGAACTGGTGGGACAACGGCGGCGATCAGATCGCCTTCGGCCGGGGCTCCAAGGCGTATGTCGCGATCAACCACGAGGGCTCCTCGCTGGGCCGTACCTTCCAGACCTCGCTGCCCGCCGGTGACTACTGCGACATCCAGTCCGGCAAGGGCGTCACCGTCGACGGCTCGGGCCGGTTCACCGCCACGCTCGGCGCCGACACGGCCCTCGCCCTCCGGACCGGCGCCCGCACCTGCTCCGGCGGCGGCACCGGTCCGACGGACCCGACCGACCCCGGTACGGGCACCTCGGGCGCCTCCTTCGGCGTCAACGCCACCACCCAGCTGGGCCAGAACATCTACGTCACCGGCGACCAGCCCGCCCTCGGTAACTGGAACCCGGCCGCCGCGCCGAAGCTCGACCCCGCCACGTACCCCGTCTGGAAGCTCGACGTGAGCCTGCCCGCCGGTACGTCGTTCGCGTACAAGTACGTCCGCAAGGACGCGAGCGGCAACGTCACCTGGGAGAGCGGCGCCAACCGCACCGCCACCGTGCCGGCCTCCGGCAAGGTCGCGCTGACCGCGGACGTCTGGCGCGGCTGACCTCTTCCCCCTCCTGTTCGGGTGCCGCGTCCGGCTCTTCCGGGCGCGGCACCCGGAGCACCCTCGTCCCTCATACAAGGAGACCCCGCCCGTGTTCCGTTCCACCCTGAGACGGGGAGCCGTAGCCGCGTTGTGCACGGCGTTGCTCCCGCTCGTCCCGGCGGCCTCCGCGTCCGCCGCTCCCGGGCCGCCCGCCGCGCCCTCGGACGCGAAGCTGGCCGCGGAGCCCGCCCGGCACGACCTGACCCGCGAGCAGTTCTACTTCGTGATGCCCGACCGGTTCGCCAACGGCGACACCCGCAACGACCGGGGCGGGCTGACCGGTTCGCGTCTTGAGACCGGGTACGACCCCACCGACAAGGGGTTCTACCAGGGCGGCGACCTCAAGGGGCTGACGAACAGGCTCGACTACATCAAGGGGCTCGGCACCACCGCCATCTGGCTCGCCCCGATCTTCGAGAACCGGCCCGTCCAGGGCACCGGCAAGGACGCCTCGGCCGGATACCACGGTTACTGGATCACCGACTTCACCCGGGTCGACCCGCACTTCGGCACCAACGCCGACCTGACGAAGCTGATCGACAAGGCCCACGGCAAGGGCATGAAGGTCTTCTTCGACGTCATCACCAACCACACCGCCGACACCGTCGACTACGCCGAGAAGACGTACGGGTACAGGCCCAAGGGCGCCTACCCGTACCTCGACCGCGACGGCCGTCCCTTCGACGACGCGGCGGGCATGGCGAAGACGGACGCCGACTCCTTCCCGTACAAGCCGGTCGCGGGCGGCGGCAAGACACCGGCCTGGCTCAACGACCCCACGATGTACCACAACCGGGGTGACTCGACCTATGCCGGTGAGTCCACCACGTACGGCGACTTCTCCGGGCTCGACGACCTGTGGACCGAACGGCCCGAGGTCGTCTCCGGCATGGAGAAGATCTACGAGAAGTGGGTCCGCGACTTCGATATCGACGGTTTCCGGATCGACACCGTCAAACACGTCGACCTGGACTTCTGGACCCAGTGGGCCACCGCGCTCGACACCTACGCGGCCAGGCACGGGCGCGAAGACTTCTTCATGTTCGGGGAGGTCTACTCCGCCGACACCGCGATCACCTCGCCCTACGTCACCCAGGGGCGGCTGGACGCCACACTCGACTTCCCGTTCCAGGAGGCGGCCCGCCAGTACGCCTCGCAGGGTGCCCCGGCCTCGAAGCTCGCCGCCGTCTTCGGTGACGACTACCGCTACACCACCGACAAGGCCAACGCCTACGAGCAGGTGACCTTCCTCGGCAACCACGACATGGGCCGCATCGGGACCTTCCTCAAGCAGGACAACCCGGAGGCCGGGGACGCGGAGCTGGTGAAGCGGGCCCGGCTGGCGAACGAGGTGATGTTCCTCAGCCGGGGCAACCCCGTCGTGTACTACGGCGACGAGCAGGGCTTCACGGGGGCCGGGGGTGACAAGGACGCCCGCCAGACCATGTTCGCCTCGAAGACCGCCGACTACCTCGACGACGACGAGCTGGGCACGGACCGGACGCACGCCTCCGACGCGTACGACACGAAGCACCCGCTCTACCGGTCGATCGCCGCCGTGTCCGAGCTGACCGCCAGGAACCCGGCGCTGCGGGACGGAGTGCAGACCGAGCGGTACGCCGAGGGCTCCGTCTACGCCTTCTCCCGTACGGACCCGGCGCGCGGCGACGAGTACGTCGTGGCCACCAACAACGGCACGGCCGCGAAGACCGTCGAGCTGCCCACCGAGTCCGCCCGGATGGACTTCCGTACGCTGTACGGCGGTTCCGGTACGGTCCGCAGCGGCGCCGACAAGCGGATCACCGTCACCGTCCCGGCCCTCTCCAGCGTCGTGCTCCGCGCCGCGAAGCCGCTGGGCGCGCCCGCCGCGAGGCCCACGATCTCCCTGAAGGTACCGGCCGCCGGAGCCACCGGCACCGTCGAGCTGACCGCCGACGTGGACGGCGGCTCGCTCAACCGGGTCGTCTTCGCCGCCCAGACGGGCAACGGGAGGTGGACCACGCTCGGGTCCGCCGACCACGCCCCGTACCAGGTCACCCAGACCATCGGCAGCACGACCGCCGCCGGACCACCCCTGCGCTACAAGGCCGTTGTCGTCGACCGCGCCGGGCGCACCGCGAGCGCCCTCGCCTCCTCCACCGCCGGGCAGGCACCGCCGCCCGCGAAGCCCGTCGGCGTCGAACGCGACTACGCAGTCATCCACTACAAGCGCGCCGACGGCGACTACGACGGCTGGCAGGCCAGGTCCGGCGAGACCGCCGCGGACTTCGCCGGGCGCGACGCATACGGCGCGTTCGCCTGGATCAAGGTGCCGGAGGGCGCCGACTCCGTCCCGTACACCGTCGAGAAGGCCGGGACCGCAGACGGGCCGGAGCGGACCGTCGACCTCGCGAAGACCGGGCAGGTCTGGATCACGGAGGGGGAGGACGGGCAGGGCGGCACCGCGCCCGAGGGTGCCTACCCCGCCCCGGACACATCCAAGGCCGTTCTGCACTACTACCGGGCCGACGGCGACTACGACGGCTGGGGGCTGCACACCTGGACCGGAGCCGCAGAGCCCACCGACTGGGCCAAGCCGCTCCAGCCGGTGAAGAAGGACGCCTCCGGTCTCACCTTCGAGGTCCCGCTCACCGAAGGCGCCACCTCGCTCAGCTACATCCTGCACCGGGGCGACGAGAAGGATCTGTCCAGCGACCAGTCACTCGACCTGGCCACCTACGGCCACGAGGTCTGGATGCTCGGTGGCACGGCGGGATACCTGCTGCCGCAGACCGGCGGCGTCCCCGCCCCCGACCTCACCAAGGCCGAGGCGCAGTGGATCGACGCCGACACCGTCGTCTGGAAGGTGAAGACCACAGAGGCCACCAGCCAGCAGCTCGTCTACGCGGCGGGCGGCGGGATCTCCGTCGTCGACGGCGCGCTCTCCGACGAGGGCCGGTGGCTGCGGCTCAGCCCCTCCGCGCTGACCGACGCGCAGAAGGCGAAGTACCCGCACCTCAAGGACTACCCGGCGTTCACCGTGGACGCCCGCGACCGGGACCGGGTCCGTGACGCCCTGCGCGGCCAGCTGATCGCCACCCAGCGCGCGGCCGACGGAGCCCTGCTCGCCGCCACCGGGGTACAGAGCGCCGGGGTGCTCGACGACCTCTACGGGAAGCGGGCGAGCGGCGCCGCGCTCGGCCCGGTCTTCCGGCACGGCACGCCCACCCTCTCCGTCTGGGCGCCCACCGCCCGTACCGTCGCGCTCGAACTCGACGGCAGGGCCGTCGCCATGCGCCGCGACGACCGCACCGGCGTCTGGTCCGTCACCGGGAAGAAGAACTGGACCGGCAAGCCCTACCGGTACGTCGTGGACGTCTGGGCGCCCACCGTCCAGAAGCTGGTCACCAACAAGGTCACCGACCCGTACTCCACCGCCCTGACCACCGACTCCGCCCGCAGCCTCGTCGTCGACCTCGACGACGCGAAGCTCGCCCCCAAGGGGTGGAGCACCCTGCGCAAGCCCGCCGCCGTGCCGCTGCGCGACGCCCAGATCCAGGAGCTCCAGATCCGCGACTTCTCGATCGCGGACCTCACCTCCAAGCACCCCGGCGAATACCTCGCCTTCACCGACACCCGCTCCGACGGGATGAAGCATCTCAAGCAGCTAGCCGACGCCGGTACCAGCTATGTGCACCTGCTGCCCGCCTTCGACATCGGCACCATTCCCGAGAAGAAGAAGGACCAGCAGAAGCCGGGCTGCGAGCTGTCCGTCTACGCGCCCGACTCCGCCGAGCAGCAGGCCTGCGTGGCGAAGGCCGCCGCGAAGGACGGCTTCAACTGGGGCTACGACCCGCTGCACTACACCGTCCCGGAGGGCTCGTACGCCTCGGACCCGGACGGTACCCGGCGCACGGTCGAGTTCCGGCAGATGGTGCAGGGGCTCAACGGTGCCGGTCTGCGGACCGTCATGGACGTCGTCTACAACCACACCGTCGCCTCCGGCCAGGACGCCAAGTCCGTCCTCGACCGGATCGTGCCCGGCTACTACCAGCGGCTCCTGGAGGACGGCACCGTCGCCACCTCCACCTGCTGCGCCAACACCGCGCCCGAGAACACCATGATGGGGAAGCTCGTCGTCGACTCGATCGTCACCTGGGCCAAGGAGTACAAGGTCGACGGCTTCCGCTTCGACCTGATGGGACACCACCCCAAGGCCAACATCCTGGCCGTCCGCAAGGCTCTCGACGCCCTGACCACCGCCAAGGACGGCGTCGACGGGAAGAAGATCATCCTGTACGGGGAGGGCTGGAACTTCGGTGAGATCGCCGACGACGCCCGCTTCGTCCAGGCCACCCAGAAGAACATGGCCGGCACCGGCATCGCCACCTTCTCCGACCGGGCCCGCGACGCCGTGCGCGGCGGCTCCCCGTTCGACGAGGACCCCGGCGTGCAGGGCTTCGCCACCGGCCTCTGCACCGACCCCAACACCTCCACCCACAACGGCACGAAGGCCGAGCAGAAGGCCCGGCTGCTGCACTACCAGGACCTGATCAAGGTCGGGCTCACCGGCAGCCTCGCCGGATACACCTTCACCGACAGCTCCGGCGCCACGGTCAAGGGCTCCGACATCGACTACAACGGGGCCCCGGCCGGATACGCCGCAGCCCCCGGCGACGCGCTGGCCTATGCCGACGCCCACGACAACGAGACGCTCTACGACACCCTCGCCTTCAAGCTCCCGGCGGACACCCCGGCCGCCGACCGGGCCCGGATGCAGGTCCTGGCCATGGCGACGGCCACCCTCTCGCAGGGCCCCTCGCTCTCCCAGGCGGGCACCGACCTGCTGCGCTCCAAGTCCCTCGACCGCAACTCCTTCGACAGCGGCGACTGGTTCAACGCCCTGCACTGGGACTGCCGCGCGGGCAACGGCTTCGGCCGGGGACTGCCCCCAGCCGCCGACAACGAGGCCAAATGGCCGTACGCCAAGCCGCTGTTGACCAACCCGACGGTCAGCCCCGGCTGCGCGCGGATCAACGGCGCCTCGGCCGCGTACCGGGACCTGCTCACCATCCGCGCCACCGAGAAGGACTTCGGCCTCGCCACCGCCGGACAGGTGCAGTCCGCGCTCTCCTTCCCGCTCTCCGGCAGGAACGAGACCCCGGGAGTGATCACCATGCGGCTCGGGAAGCTGGTGGTCGTCCTCAACGCCACCCCCGGCACCACCACCCAGAAGGTCCCCGCCCTGGCGGGCCGGAACTACGCCCTGCACCCCGTCCAGGCTGCGGGCGCGGATCATACCGTCAAGAAGGCGACCTACGGACGGAGTTCGGGAAGTTTCACCGTTCCGGGACGCACAGTGGCGGTGTTCTCGGCACGCTGACCGGAACAGGTCTACCGTGAGGCCAGCCGCCGGGGAGAGTCGCAACATCACCCTCCCGGGCGCCCTTCCCACTCCACCCGGCCGGGTCCCGGCCCCGAACCCGTACGCACCGGCAGCCGCGCCGTCGGCCCCGGTGCCGTACCGGGCCCGGGGGCCGGGCCCCGGCCTCTCCACCTGTTCAGCGACGGTGACGATGGTGAGCTACATCCCCGAGGAGACCACGAGCTTCGTCGGACGGAAGACGGAGCTGGGCCGGATCGAGCACGCCCTCGCCACCCGTCGGCTGACCACGCTCACCGGCTCGGGCGGGGTCGGCAAGACCCGGCTCGCGGTCCGCGCGGCCGGCCGCGCGGAGCCCGGATTCCGCGACGGCGTCTGGTGGGCCGACCTCGCCCCGCTGCACGACGACGGACTGCTCCTGGCCACCGTCTCCGACGCGGTCGGGCTCAGCGACCACACCCTTCGGATGCCCATGGACGTGCTCTGCGAGTGGCTCGCGGACAAGCGGCTGCTGCTCGTCCTGGACTCCTGCGAACATCTGCGTTACGCCTGCGCCCACCTCCTCGGGGAGATCCTCACCACCTCACCCGGACTCACCGTGCTCGCCACCAGCAGACAGCCCCTCGGCATCAAGGGCGAACAGCTCGTCGAGGTGGACCCGCTGCCCGTCGACGGCGCGGCCGACGCCCTCGAACTGTTCAGGGCCCGGGTCGCCGCGGCCGCCCCGGGCACCCGGTTCGACGAACCGGGCACCGCGGAGGCGGCCGCCGAGATCTGCCGACGGCTGGAAGGCATCCCGCTCGCCATCGAACTCGCGGCGGCGGGCACCGGCAGGCACACCGTCGAGCAGATCGCGCTCCGGATCGGCTCCCGCCTCGACCTGCTCGCCGACGACTCGATCCGCCCGCAGCGCCACCGCACCCTGCGCACCACCATCGGCTGGAGCCACGAGCTGTGCACCCCGCTGGAACGGCTGCTCTGGGCACGGGCCACCGTGCTGCGCGGCGACTTCGACGAGGCGACCGCCCGCGAGGTCTGCGCCGGGGGACCGCTCACCGGGGACGGGGTGGCCACGGCGCTGCGCGGCCTGGTGGCCAAATCGGTCGTCGTGCGCGACGGCGCCCGCCACCGGATGCTGGACACCATCCGTGAGTACGGCCGGATGTGGCTCGCCGAACTCGGGGAGGAGCGCGCCGCGGCCGACCGGCACGCCGCCTGCTTCCTGCAACTGGCCCGCAGCGCCCACGCGGGCTGGACCGGCGACGACCAGATCAGCTGGTACCACCGCATCGCCGACACCCACGCCGACCTGTGCGCGGCCCTGGACCACCTGCTCACCCACGACACCGCCGCCGCCCAGGAGATGGCCGGCCGGATCGGCTTCTTCTGGTGCTGCTGCGGCCACCTGCCGCAGACCCGCGACTACGCTCAGCGCGCCCTGGACGTCGGCCCGGCACAGGGCCCGCACCGCACCCGGGCCCTGTGGGTGCTCGGCATCTGCGTGATGCTCCAGGGCGACTACCCGGCCGCCGAGCGGATCGGCAAGGAATGCGTACGGGCGGCCGCGGAGGACGGGGCCGACGAGGGCGTCCTCGCCGCCGCGTACCTGCGCGGCCTCACCCATCTCATGGTCGGCCGGCCCGAACTGAGCCTGCGCGAGGTGGACCGGGTGCTGCGCAGCACAGAGGCCGGCACCCCGCTCGAATCGACCTACCGGCTGCGCTGCCACCTGATCACCGTCTTCGCCCTCACCGGCCTCGGCAGGCTGGACGAGGCAGCCGAGGCCGCGATCGTCCTGCGCGCGGCCTGCGAGGCCATGGACGAGTGCTGGACCCGCAGTTACGTCGACTACCAGCTCGCGTTGATCGCGCTCCTCCAGGGCCGGGCGGAGGCGGCCGCCGCGCACGCCCGGTCCATGCTGACCGGCAAGCACCGGCTCCGCGACAGCTTCGGCATCGCGCTCGGCCTGGACATCCTGGCCGCCGCGGTCGCCGCCCAGGGCGAGGGCGCCCACGCCGCCCGGGTGTACGGCACCGGGCAGCTCTACTGGCGGATGGTCGGCCACCCGCAGCGCGGCACCCCGGAGCTGGGCCCGCTGCGTGAGGCCTGCGAACGCCAGGCGCGCGAGGCCGTCGGTGACGCCGCCTACCAGCGGGCCTTCGACCGGGGCCGGGCGGACAGCGCGGAAGCGGGTCTGGCGCTCGCCCTCCACGGGGAACTGCTCACTTAGAGGGCCCTCCAAGGGCCTGTACGGGCGGGAAACAGGAATCTGACAGCTTGCTGACATCCTCTCCCTATCCTCCACCCCATGCGATTCCTCCCTAGCCCGTTCCCTCGGCCGTCCCTCCGTCCGCCGCGGCGCATCACCGCGGTGGCAGCGGTGGCGGCGACCATGGGCATGTCCCTGCTGGCCACGGCCCCCGCTCACGCGGCGGAACGCCCCGCGGCAGGCCCGGTGGCCACCCACCGGCAGGCGGTCACCGCGGCACAGCAGCGGTCGGTGCTCCAGTACTGGACGCCCGAGCGCATCGCCGCGCTCACCACGCCGACGTCCGGCAACCCGCCCACCGCTGGCGCCGACGGCGCGCCCTGGACCACCGGGGGTGCGCTGCCGGGGACCGTCGGGCGGCTCTTCTTCACCGACCACGGCGAGGACAGCAGCTGCACCGCCACCGTGATCCGGAGCGCCAACCGAAGCACCGTGGTGACCGCGGGCCACTGCGTGAACAACACCGACCTGCTGGGCGAGGACAACCAGTGGGCGGCCAACGAGATGTTCGTGCCCGGCTACCACGACGGTCAGGCGCCCTATGGCAAGTTCGTCGGCCGCATGGGCGTCGTCGGCTCCACCTGGCTGGCCAACGATCAGCAGCACGCGGAGACGTACGACTCCTACGACCAGGCGTTCGTCGTGCTGAACACGGACGAGCGGGGGCGGCGGCTCCAGGACGCGGTCGGGACGGCGCAGAGGATCGGCTTCGACCGGCCCGGCGACGTGCCCGGCGACTCCTTCGGCTACCCGCGCGCCAGTGCTGACCCGGCGCGCGAGGGCCTGCCCGAGTACACCGGTGAACGTCTCGCGTACTGCTCGGGGACGGCCAGGGAATACCCCGGCACGGTCGAGTTCCCCGAGCCGCCCGGTCTGTTCGGCCCGCCGTGCGTCATGGGCGGCGGCTCCAGCGGCGGACCGCGGATCACCGGTCTGAACCCGGTGACCGGTGTGGGCACCGTGGTCGGAGACAACACGCAGAGCGCGTTCTTCGAGACCGATGGCGCGCCCTGCGCCGATTCCTCCCACGACGGCTGCGTCCGCCACCTCGTCGGTCCGCAGTTCAGTACAGCGATCACCGAGCCGCTGTACGACCGGGCCCAGCGGGCCTGAGTGCCGAGCCGCGTGGGCAGCCGCCCACCGCTCACAAGCCATCGCAATGACCGATATCTACGATCCGCATGGGTGAGGCCGATATGAAACGTGGACGCAACCGGCGTACGAAGTTGCTGCTCGCCGCGCCCCTGACAGCCTGTGCTGTGTGCTTCACCTCGACACAGGCGTTCGCCGCCGCCGACGGGGCCCGTACTGAGCCTGCGCGGCACGGGGTGAGCGAGGTGCGTTACAACCTGGGCGACAAGGCTTTCCCGCCGCCCAAGTCCTCCGGATACGTGGGCGACAACGAGCTGAACGGGGCTGTCTACTACCCCGACGACATTTCCACCGGCACCCACCCGCTGATCATGATCGAGCACGGATTCTGGGACACCTGCGCCGATGCCGAGGCCTCCAGGTCGCTCACCGCCGCGCAGGCCGCGCTGGCGGAGGACGAGCGGAGCGGTGACACGGCCGACGCGGCGAAGCAGGAGGCGATCATCGAGGCGGCCTCCGAGCGGCTGTCGGCATGGCCGTGCGCACCTGGGGTGCGGCAGATCCCCAGTTATCTCGGGTACGACTACCTCGGCCGTGATCTGGCGAGCCGGGGGTTCGTCGTCGTCTCCGTCGGCGCGAACGGCATCAACTCGACGTCCGAAGGCCAGGCCGACACGGTCTATCAGGAGCGCGCGGCACTGATCAACGCCCAGCTGCGCATGTGGCGGAAGCTGTCGTCGACCGGCGAGGGCCCGCTGCGTGGCAGCTTCGTCGACGCCAGGTCCGGACGTCCCTCATCGGTGAACTTCAAGAACCATGTGGACATGCGGAACGTGGGGCTGGTGGGGCACTCCATGGGCGGCGGCGGAGTGATGCAGGAGATCGCCGACAGCAGCCGTGCCGCATGGCCCGAAGGCGTCTCCGTCAAGGCCGCGTTCGCTCTCGCGCCCACCGCCACCTGGGACGTCGAACTCATCACCAAGACGTCTTTCGCGGTGATGTGGGGCACGTGTGACCAGGTGAACACCGGAGAGTTCTTCGACTGGAACAAGGACGACAACAGCGCACCGATAGCCCAGTACACGGTGCGCGGCGGTGTTCACGACTTCTACAACAAGCAGTGGTCGCCCAGCAGCGGTCAGGTCGGCGCACATGACGACGCCGTTCCCGGCAGCAAGCCGGGCACCTGCGAGTCCCAGTTCCCCGGGGCCACCGCCCTCCGAACCGATCAGAAGGAACTCTCGGAGCAGCGGCAGCGTCGGATCACCAAGGATTACGTGGGCGCCTACTTCGCTGCCCGCCTGCTCGGCCGGACGCGGTACGAGCCCTACCTGACCGGAGAGAAGCCGTTCCCCGGGACGGGCGGTGTCGTCAGCACCCGATTCGACGGGGGCGTCGGCTGAGCGCTTCGCGGACCTGGTCGGTGGCCGGGCGGGAGTGAAGTCGGGCCGGTTGCCGTGATTCCCGCTTGTGCGCGTTCCCCGGGGCGGGAAAGGGTGGGGGCGTACCGTGTCTTCCCTCCCCGCCCTGTCCAGGAGCCCCGCTATGCCGCAGATCACCGTCGACTACTCCGCCGAGCTCGACGACACCTTCGACCGGGCCGGTTTCACCGGCGCACTGCACCCGCTGATCGCCGAGACGGTCAGCACGAAGATCACCGCCTGCAAGACCCGCTTCCGCCGGATCGAGGAGACCGTGGTGGCGGACGCGCCCGAAGGCGACGCGCTCGTGCACATCGAGATCGCGCTGCTGGCCGGCCGCACCCCGGAGACCAAGGCCCGGCTCACCGAATCGGTACTGGAGCTGCTGGCCGCGCGCATCCGGCCGACCGACGGACTGGCCCTGCACCTCTCGGCCGAGACCCGCGATCTCGACCCCTCCTACCGCAGCGCCTGACCGGGACAGCCCTTAGGGAAGCCGCTGCGGGGGCACGGCCGGTACGGCGGGCGCCAGCGCGGAGAGCCGCACCAGCAGGTCTCCGAACGGCCCGTCCGCCGGCTCCTGCGCGAGGACCCACAGCACGATGCCCGCCATCTCCTCGTTGTACGCGGCGCTCACGGCGGTCAGCGCCGCGAAGTCGTGCACGAGCTGCAACTCCAGCTCGGCGCGCGGGATATGGCGCCCGTCCAGCCAGATCAGGGCCGTTGACTCCGCGAGCGACACCCAGGACCTGACGGCCAACTCCAGCCTGGCCGGAGGCTCCTCGACCCCCAGGTGGGCCAGGATCTGCTCGCAGGCCGCCTGCCGCACCCCGTCGATCATCGCGTTCGCCTTCGACGAGCCCACGGCCGGGCCGCCCCGCATCAGGGCGGCGAAGCCCGGTCCGTGCTCGTCGACGAAGTCGAAGAACCGCCCCATCACCCGCAACAGCCGGGCGCCCAGGGGGCCTTCGTGCGGCTCCAGGAACCGGGTCGCCAGCTCGTCGGCCGCCCGTCGCAGCGCCGCCTCGTACAGGCTCTGCTTGCCCGGGAAGTAGTGGTAGACCAGCGGCCGCGAGATCCCGGCGGCGGCGGCGATCTCGTCGATCGAGACCTCGTCGGGGGAGCGGTGGCTGAACAACTCGAGCGCGACACCGATCAACTGCTGCCTGCGCTCCTCGACGCCCATCCTGCGCCGCACCCCGGTCGTCATGGGGAACAGCGTACCGACCGGCAGGTCCGGCCTCTGCCTACAGGTCCAGTACCAGCCGCTCGCCCCGGCACCGGGACACGCAGAGCAGCATCGAGTCCGCCCGCTCCGCGTCGTCGAGCAGTTCGTCCCGGTGGTCCACCTCGCCCTCCAGGACGCGCTGTTGGCACGTACCGCAGAAGCCCTGCTCGCAGGAGTACGAGACGTGCGGCAGCTCCGCGCGGACGGCGGCCAGCGCCGACTGGCCCGCCGCGACCCGGACCGTGCGGCCCGAGCGGCGCAGCTCCACCTCGAACGGGGCGGAGCCGGTGGCGTCCGGGGCGGCCGCGGTGAAGCGTTCCAGGTGCAGGGTGCAGCCGGCCGGGAGCGCGGCGGCGACCGCGTCCATCAGGGGCTGCGGACCGCAGCAGTGCACCGCCGTGCCCGGCGCCGCGTCCGCCAGCGCCGAGGCGATATCCGGGTGGCCCGCCTCGTCCTGCGGTACGACGGTGACGCGGCCGCCGCCCGCGTCCAGCTCCGCGATCTCCGCCAGGAACGGCATGGTCGCCCGGCTGCGGCCTCCGTAGAGCAGCCGCCAGTCGGCTCCGGCGGCGGCGAGCGCCCGCAGCATCGGCAGTACCGGGGTGATCCCGATGCCGCCCGCGACCAGCACGTACGCGGGGGCGTCCGCCAGCGGGAAGCGGTTGCGTGGACCTCGGATCTCGACCTCGTCACCCTCGCGGAGCCGCTCGTGCACCTCTCTGGAGCCGCCCCGGCCGTTCTCGTCGAGCCGGGTCGCGACGGTGTACGTGCCGGCGTCGGCGGGGTCGCCGCACAGGGAGTACTGACGGACCAGACCGGACGGCAGCACCAGGTCCAGATGGGCGCCGGGCTCCCAGCGCGGCAGGCCGGAGCCCTCCAGGCGGAGCAGCACGACCCCGTCCGCGGGGGTGGACCGCTCGGTGACCGTCAGCCGCCTGCCGGTGGTCGAACGGCGCTGCGAGTGACCGGATATGGGCTCGTCGAGGGCCGGCAGCGGCCACAGCGGGGACGTCTCTATGCGGCGGCGCATCGCCCGCTTGGCGAGCAGTGCGGCGGCGGCCACCACGACGACGGTGCGCGGCCGGGGGAGGGGCAGGGGCATGGTCAGCCGGCTTCCGTCGTACGGGCCTCGGCCGCGACAGCGGCGGGCGAGCGGTTGAGGTAGTCGACGGCCTGCGCCGTACTGCCCTCCTGCGAGGGGTGGTACGCGCGGCTCAGGTAACGCGGTATGGACCGCAGCATCGACGGGGTGCTGGGCAGGGTGCCGCGCCTGCCGCTGCGGTAGAACTGCCCGAACGAGGCCTTGCCGTCCAGCAGGCTCGGGTCGTTCTCCATGAAGAAGCGGGCGCCGCGCTGCCAGAGGAAGGCCAGTGCGGAGAACGCCGTCGCCCAGGTCCGCACCCGTCGCCGGTAACCGCCGTCGACATGCATGAACACGTCGAAGGCGACAGAGCGGTGCTCGACCTCCTCCGCGCCGTGCCAGCGCAGCAGGTCCAGCATGGTGGGGTCGGCGCCGCGCCGGTCCAGCTCCTCCGCGTTCAGGACCCAGTCGCCGAGGAACGCGGTGTAGTGCTCGATGGCCGCTATCGTCGCCACCCGCTCCATCAGCCACCACTTGCGCGTCCGGCCCGGCGGCAGCGTCCGGTCCCCGAGCAGCTTCTCGAAGAGCCAGTCGACCTGGGCAGTGTACGGGGTCGGGTCGAGGCCGAGCTCCCTCAGGTGCGGGAGTACGTCGTCATGGGCCTGGGAGTGCATCGCCTCCTGCCCGATGAACCCGATGACGTCCTCGCGCAGTTGCTCGTCGTGTATGTACGGAAGCACCTGGCGGTAGACGTGGATGAACCAGCGTTCCCCGGCCGGAAGCAGCAGATGGAGCACGTTGATGGTGTGCGTGGTGAACGGATCGCCCGGTACCCAGTGCAGGGGCGTCCGGTCCCAGGCGAAGGAGACCCGTCGGGCCTTGAGCGCGATCCGTTCCGACGCGACCGCCGCAGGCTGCGTGTTAGACATGTTGTCAATGTACTGAGGGGTAGGCCCGGGGAACAGGGGCCTGCGGCGAATTCCCGCACCCGTTCCCGGCCGGCCCTCACCGCAGGGCCCCGACCTGACTTCCGTCTCTCAGCCGCCCGTTCAGCCGTGCCCGGTCACCCGCTCCGGCGGGCACCGCGAGCAGCCGCCCCCGCGCGCTGCCCGTCACCCCGCCCGAGGTGGCCAGCGAGGTGAACTGCTCGCTGCCCGCCGCGAGCACGTACCACCGGCCGCCGCGCGACTTCCACAGCACGCCCGCCAGCACCCTCGGGGTGCGCTTCCCGCACGCGGGCGTGTCCTCTGAGCGCGCCGCGACGGCCCCCGCCGGACGGCTCCCGGACGGTCGCGCGGAGGGCGCCTGGAACTGGGCGAGCACCAGGCTCCCGGTGCCCCGCCAGGTCTCCGCCCGGGTGCACAGCCACCGGGCGGCGCCGTCGCCCTCGGGCAGCGACTGCGTCGCGTACATCCAGGAGTTGACCGAGCGCACACCGTGCGAGCGCACCGACGGGAGCAGGCAGGCGGTGCGCGCCCAGCTCTCCAGCTCCGGCCGTCCCGTCACGTCGTGCGGCTCCGCCGGCGGTCCCGAGGTCAGCCGGGCCGGGGCGAGTTCACCGAGATCCGTCACCAGCCGGTCCGTCGTGCCGTCGGACAGCTCGACCGCGTCCCAGGACCGGCAGCCGCCCGTGGACCCGGTACCGGCCAGCGCGTCGGTCACCCCGTCCGGGGTGCGGTGCAGCGGGCGCGGCGCCCGGTCCGGGGAGAGCAGGTCCCGCAGCGACGCCCTCCGCACCCAGGGCGCCGTCAGATAGCGGACCCGGCCCGCCGCGCGCTCCACGACCAGGGCGCCCGCCGATGCCCCGTCCGCCCCGTCGACCCGGGCGAAGTCGAGCGCCGCGCCCTCGGACGGATCGGCGTTACGGGGCTCCGCGTACCGCACGACGCGCAGTCCGTCGTAGAACAGCACGACGGCCGACGCGCCCACCTCGCCCGCGTACAGCAGCTGCGGGGCCCCCATCGGAGGGCCCATGGGCGTCCGGGGCGTCGCTGACGTCCGCACTCCGCCGCCCGGCCGGGCCCACACCGTCAGCGCCCGCCGCAGCAGCCGGACGTCCTCCGTGCGGTCGCCCCGGGTGGGCCACGCGGTGAAGTCGGTACGCGGTGAGCGCCGCCAGAACGTCGCGGAGACCACCCGCAGCGCCCCCGGGTCCAAGGCCTCTTCCGCCGCCGGATTGCGTGCGTACGGGGGCGCGGCCGGATCCCCGCGCCCCCAGCCGCCGCCCGGCAGCCCGAGCAGCGTCCCGCACACGGCGGCCGCGGCGACGGCGGCCAGCGCGGCCCGCGCGTATCTGCGTCGGCGCGGCAGGTCCGGCGGCCTGGCCTGGAGCGAGCACGGGTCGAACTCGGGTGATGCCAGCAGCGCGTAGGGGGCGTCGACCCCGTCCGCCTCCCGCAGGGCCGCGTGCGGATCGGCCACCCCGGCGGCGGCCAGCTCCCGCCGGACCTCGCCGTCCGCGAGTGACTCCAGGCCGCGCAGGACGAACGCGGCGCGCGCCGGTCCGCGGAGCGCGGAGAGCCGCTGCCCCAGCGCGAGTTCATCGGCTCCACCGGAGTGCGGGAACAGCCGCAGCCCCCAGACCAGCGGCAGGGCGGGCGGCAACTGGGCGCGCTGCGGCCACCACCGCCGCGGCAGCTCCGCCGCCAGGGCGCCGCGCAGCACCCGCCGCCGGACGGAGGCGTAGTCGGGCCCGGCCGCCACCGCCGTACGGCTGGAACGGCGTGGCAGCGGGAGGCCCGCGCCCTGCGCCGGAGCGGCCCGGCGCGCGGCCTGCAGGGAGCGCTGGGCCAGGGCGTGGGCCGCCAGAACGCGCCGGGAGCGGCTCAGTGAGGGCGGCAGGACGAGATAGCCGAGCCGGACCAGTCGCGGGTAGTGCTCGACGAGCGAGGCCTCGGCCTGCTCCGCATCGACCGGGGCGGCGGCTGACGGTACCTCTGGCAGTGGGCGCACGTTCAGCTGAACGAGCGAATCGTGCGATGGTCACCCCGGGCCGGGCGCCCGGGGGCGGCCTCCTCCCCGCCCGGGACCTCGGGCGAACCCGCCCGGGACCTCAGGCGAACCGGGCCAGCTGGGGATCGACCGGGGCCGCCGTCATCCGGTTGGCCAGGGTCGACATGGTGTAGGCGCCGATCCCCAGGACCACTTCCAGCGCGTTGCGGGAGGTGTAGCCGTGGGCCAGGAACGACTGGAGGGTGTCCTCGTCCACGGCCCCGCTCGACTCGACCGCGGCGACGGTGAACCGGCGTACCGCCTCAAGCCGTTCGTCGGGGAGCGGCAGGGGGCTCTCGCCGCGCAGGGCGGCGATGAGCGCGCCGTCCGCGTCGAGGGCGGTGAGCTTCGCGGTGTGCATTGCCACGCAGAGGTGGCAGTCGTTGCGGGTGGCCATGGTCATGATCACGACCTCCCGGGAGAGCTGGTCCAGGGTGGTCGACTCGAAGAGCGCGCTCATCTTCAGGAAGCCGTTGAGCAACTCCGGTGAGGAGGCGAGCAGGGCGACGCCGGTGGGCAGGTAGCCCTGTCTCGCCGTCACGGCCGCCATGGCGGGGCGGGACGCGGCGGGGGCGGTCTCTGGGGTGTGGTCGGTGAAGACGGATGCGGGCATGGCTGACCCCTCGCGGTAAACTCGACAACGTGATTGACGAAAAGGTAAACCAGGTTGTCGAGTACCGCAATGGCTGAGCGCACCGGAGGGGGCTCGCGGGATGCCGCCGGTACGGGCTTCGAGCTGCCCATCCTGCTGTTCGCCGGCTTCCGGTCGATCATCGACGACCTCCACCGCGAGCTGGCCGGGCAGGGCCACCCCGGACTGCGCCCCGCCCACGGCTACGCACTCCAGGCGGTCGGCCGTGACGGGGCGACCGCCAGTGAGATCGGGCGACGGCTCGGCGTCTCCAAGCAGGCGGCCGGGAAGACCGTCGACAGGCTCGAAGGCCTCGGCTACGTCGAGCGTGCCGACGATCCGCAGGACGGCCGCCGCAAGGTCGTACGGCTCACCCCGCGCGGGATCGACGTGCTGACGCGGTCCGCCGCGGGCTTCGACCGGCTGCGCGCCGAATGGGTCCGGGTGCTCGGCGCGGAGCGGGTCGCGGCGCTGGAGGCCGACCTCCGCACGATGGCCTCCGCGGAAGCCTTCCGGCTCGACGTGGCGAGCTGGATCAACAGCTGAACGAGTCAGCGGGTCAACGGTCGACCGAATGTGCCGAGCACTTGGACTTTACGCACGAGAGATAGGACGTATCTGGCAAGCACCCTTCCCGGAAGCCACTCCGTGCGGCAGCATGCACGCGTCGGTACCCAAGAGATCCGACCACTCGTGGTCGAGAATGGCAGGGAACGATGGCACGACGCACCCATGTGCTCAGCGCGCTCGCACTGGCGGCCGCCGCCGCGCTCATCCCCGTACAGGCCACGGCGCAGCAGTCGGCGCATCCCGCCACCCCCTGCGGCGCACCCGTGAGACCCGCTTCGCAGATGAAGGTCGAGGCCTGCGACACTCCGGACCGGATCATCGAGAAGGCCGCGAACATCGTCCCCACGACGGGGCAGCTGGCCTGGCAGCAGCGGGAGGTCACCGCCTTCACGCACTTCGGGATGAACACCTTCACCGGCCGTGAATGGGGCTCCGGCACCGAGGACGAGAAGCTGTTCGCGCCGAAGAGCATCGACGCCGACCAGTGGATGCGCGCCTACAAGGCCGCCGGCGTCAAACAGGTCATGCTCACCGTCAAGCACCACGACGGCTTCGTCCTCTACCCGAGCCGCTACACCGACCACTCGGTCGCCCTCAGCCCCGGCAGCCCCGATGTCGTCGCCCTCTATGTGAAGGCCGCCCGCAAGGCGGGACTGAAGGTCGGCCTCTACCTCTCGCCCTCCGACGGCGCCGAACTCCCGCACGCCTGGCACGCCGACTGGGTCGACAAGATCGGCGCCAAGGAGGCCGCCGGCGAGACGCTGAGCCTGCCCGAGCGGATGGCCCTGGAGGACGGCGACCGCGCCCCCGCCGGCCAGGGCCGCTTCGGCAACGGCAGCGCCGTCACCGAGCGCACCATTCCCACCCTCGTCCCCGGTGACGACCGCGCCGCCCGGGTGAAGAGCGGCAAGCTGCCCACCTTCAAGGTGAAGGCCGACGACTACGACGCGTACTACCTCAACCAGCTCTACGAGATCTTCACCCAGTACGGCCCGGTCGAGGAGCTCTGGCTGGACGGCGCCAACCCCTGGTCCGGCTCCGGCATCACCCAGAAGTACGACGTCAAGCAGTGGTTCGACATGGTCAAGGCGCTCTCGCCCAACACCGTCGTCTTCCAGGGCCCGCAAGGCGTCCGCTGGGTCGGCAACGAGTCCGGCGTCGCCCGCGAGACCGAGTGGAGCGTCACCCCGCACACCACCGACCCGTGGACCGGCCTCGGCAGCCTGCCCAACGACTCGACCGACCCCGACATCGGTTCCAGGAGCAGGCTCCTCGAACCGGGCGTCAACTACCTCCAGTGGTACCCGGCCGAGGCCGACGTCTCCAACCGCCCCGGCTGGTTCTACCACCCGGAGGAGAAGCCCAAGACCCCGGCGCAGCTGATGGACCTGTACGAGAAGAGCGTCGGCCGCAACGCCTCGCTGCTGCTCAACGTCCCGCCCGCGCCCGACGGCCGGATCGCGGACGAGGACGTCACCTCGCTGACCGCCTTCGGGGCCGGTCTGCGCCGGGTCTACGGCACCGATGTGCGCAAGAAGGGTCCGGGCCCGTACACCTTCGACCGGGTCGCCGTCCGTGAGGACATCCGGCACGGACAGCGGGTGGAGAAGTTCGCCGTGGAGGCCCGGATCGACGGGACGTGGCAGCGCATCGCGGACGGCACCACCATCGGCCACGAGCGCATCCTGCCGCTGCCCGAGGCCGTCACCGCGACGGCGGTGCGGGTCAAGGTCCTGGAGACCAGGGCGAAGCCGTACCTGGGCGCGACGACCCTGCACATCGCCGCCGCGCCGGACAAGCCCTAACCGCGGTCGAGATACGCGAGTACGGCCAGAACGCGGCGGTTGTCGTCGTCGGAGGGCGGCAGGCCGAGCTTCCCGAAGATGTTCGAGGTGTGCTTGGCCACCGCCCGCTCCGTGATCACCATATGGGCGGCGATCGCCGCGTTCGAACGGCCCTGTGCCATCTGTTCCATGACCTCCTTCTCGCGCGGCGTCAGCCCGCCCATCGGCTTGTCCTGCGAGCGCCGCGAGAGCAGTTGCGAGATCACCTGCGGGTCCATCGCGGTGCCGCCCGCCGCGACCCGGCGGACCGCGTCGATGAACTGTTCGGCGTCGAAGACCCGGTCCTTGAGCAGATAGCCGATGGCGCCGTTGCCGTCCGCCAGCAGCTCACGCGCGTACAACTGCTCGACGTGCTGGGAGAGCACCAGCACCGGCAGGCCCGGTCTGGCGCGCCGGGCCGCCAGTGCGCACTGGAGCCCCTCGTCCGTGTGGGACGGCGGAAGCCGGACGTCGACCACGGCGACGTCCGGCTGCAACTCGGCCAGGGCCCGGGTGAGTTCGGGCCCCGTCTCGACGGCGGCCGCGATCTCGAAGTCGTACGCCTCCAGCATGCGCACCAGGCCGTCGCGCAGCAGGAAGAGATCTTCGGCTAGGACAACTCGCAAGGGATCTCCATGGTCACCATGGTGGGACCGCCCGCGGGGCTGCTGACGGCCATGATGCCGTCGAATGTACCGAGTCGGCGTTCGACTCCGCTCAGGCCCGAGCCCGATCCGGTGGTCGCACCGCCCTTTCCGTTGTCCGTGACGGAGATCCGCAGCATGTGGTCGCCGTGGTGCAGGTCCACCCAGATCCGGTCCGCGCCCGAGTGCTTCGCGGCGTTCGTCAGGATCTCGCTGACCGCGAAGTACGCGGCCGACTCGACCGGCGCCTCCGCGCGGCCGCTCAGCTCCACCTCGACCTCGGTCCCGATCGGCATCCGCAGCGCCAGCGCCTTGACCGCGTCACCGAGCCCGCGCTCCGCCAGGACCGGCGGATGGATGCCCCGCACCAGATCACGCAGCTCCGTGAGCGCCTCCGCGGACGACTCACGGGCCATCGCCAGCAGCTTCTTCGCCTGCGCCGGGTCCTTCTCGACGAGCGCCTCGACGGTGCCCAGATTCATGCCCATGGCGACCAGCCGGGCCTGCGCGCCGTCGTGCAGATCGCGCTCGATGCGCCGCAGCTCGGAGGCGGCGGTGTCGACCGCCTCGTGCCGGGTCTCGGTCAGCCGGTCGATGCGCAGGGCCAGTTCCTGCTCGTGCGTGGGGGCCAGCACCGAGCGGGCGATCGCGAAGTGCGCGTGCAGCAGCCGCTCGCTCAGCAGCACCCCGGCCCCGAAGATCACCACGCCGAGCGCGGCGGCGGCGAGCGCGGTCGCCTGGCTGTCGACGGGCACGAACCCGTACCAGTACCGCTCGTCCGTGTAGACCCGCCACAGCCCCGCCGCCAGGACGAAGCCCTCCAGCGGGTAGATCATCAGTACCGCCGCGAGGATCGACACGACATAGCCGGCCGTCATGTCGACCAGCAGCCACCACATGTCCCGCCAGGTGGCCGGGTCCTTCAGTATCAGCGTGGTCCGCTCCACCTGCCCGGTGAACCCGCTGCGGACATCCTCCGGGAACGGCCGGTACGGGACCGGGATCCGGACGTCCGACCAGGTGATCGCCAGCAGCCGACGCTGATTGGCGTGCTTGCGGACCGCCGTCATGACGTATGGGGTGGTCACCAGGCCGATGCCCACCGGGACGAGCGCGATGGAGACCACCGCCAGCACGAACAGCGTGACCGACCCCACGATCGACGCGAACGACAGCACCAGCCCGCGCCCAGCGGCCAGCAGTGCGGCCCTTGTCCGTCCGCGCGGCGTGTTCATATCGGTCCCTCTTCTCTCGCCGGCACTCCTGGCGGCCCCGGTCCGCACACAGTCTGACGCCTCGGGCGGCCCGGCCGTCAGCCGCTCTGACACCCGGCGGGGGTGTACCCAGCACCACCCCCGCGGCCTCGTCCTACGTCGCGGGGGAGTGGGTGTTCCAGCGGCTGGGGCGGCGGTCCCCGGATCCCTAGATTCGAGGTGTCTCGACAACCGGTCCTTCCACCGGTTCTTCCACCGGTTCTTCCAACGACTCTTTCAGGGGGCGAACACGCCATGAGGCGTAATCTCGCGGCACGTATCGGTGTGTGGAGCGCACACCACCGAAAGACGGCCATTCTCGGCTGGCTGCTCTTCGTCGTGCTCGCCGCGGGCATCGGCGGTGCGTCGGGCATGGTCGAGATGACCGACGCGGAGAACGGTGCGGGCGACTCGGCGCGGGCCGAGCAGATCCTCTCCGACGCCGGCCTCAGCCACCGGGCGGGCGAGCTGGTCATGGTGTCCTCCGAGCGGCCGGACGGCTGGCGGACCGCGGCGCGGGAGCTGGCCACCGCGCTCGGGAAGACCGGTGAGGTGACGGGCCTCAAGGCCCCGGTCCCGGCCGAGAACGGCAAGGACGCACTGATCACCTTCGAGATGAAGGGGGACGCCGCCACCGCGTCCGACCGGGTGCAGCCCGTCCTGGACGCCGTCGAGGGGGTCCAGAAGGGGCAGCCGGACGTCACGGTCCACCAGTTCGGCGACGCCAGCGCCGGGAAGTGGCTCGGCGACCTGCTCTCCGACGATTTCAAGAAGGCCGAGTTCACCGCCGTACCCCTGGCCCTGGGCATCCTGCTGGTCGCCTTCGGAGCCGTCGTCGCGGCGCTGCTGCCCGTAGGGCTCGCGCTGACCGCCTGCATGGCCGCCTTCGGTCTGCTCTCGCTCGCCAGCCACCAGCTGCACCTGTTCCAGACCACGTACTCCGTGATGTTCCTGATGGGCTTCGCCGTCGGCGTCGACTACTGCCTCTTCTACCTGCGGCGCGAGCGGGACGAGCGGGCCGCGGGACGCGACGCCGAGACCGCGCTGCGGATCGCCGCGGCGACCAGCGGCCGGTCCGTCCTGGTCTCCGGGCTGACCGTGATGGTCGCGATGGCCGGCATGTTCCTGTCCGGGCTGCTCCTGTTCAAGGGCTTCGCCGTCGCCACGATCATCGTGGTCTTCATCGCCATGATGGGCTCCGTGACGGTACTGCCCGCCCTGCTGTCCTGGCTGGGCGACCGGATCGACGCCGGTCGCGTGCCGCTGCTCAACCGGCGGAGCAAGCGGGGCGCGAAGAAGGAGAGCGGCCGGATCGCCGGAAAGCTGCTGCGGCCCGTGCTGTCCAGCCCGAAGTTCTTCGCCGCCGCCTCTGTCGTCGTCCTGCTGGTGCTCGCCGCGCCCGCCCTCGGCATGAAGACCGAGTCGCTCGGCCTGGAGAAGCAGTTCGGCTCGCACTCCGAACTGGCCGTCGCCTACCGCCACATCAGCGAGACCTTCCCCGGCGGCCCCGCCCCGGCCCAGGTGGTCGTCGAGGCCGACGACATCGAGGCCCCCGCCGTACGCAAGGCACTCGACGGCTTCGACAAGGTGACCGTCCACCGGGCGCAGAACGTCGCGGAGATCGAGGTCCCGATGGAGCGCGGGAAGGCCGATCTGACCGAACTGCGCGAGCACCGGCTGCCCGCCGCCTTCGACGGGACGGGCGCCCGCGCCTATGTGACCGGTGAGACCGCCGGGTCCGTGGACTTCACCGCCCAGCTCAAGAGCGGCATCGCGCCCGTCTTCCTCTTCATCGCCGCGGTGACGTTCCTGGTGATGCTGTTCTGCTTCCGCAGCTACGTCATCGCCGTGACCGCGATCCTGCTCAACCTGCTCTCGGTGGCCGCCGCCTACGGAGTGATGGTCGCCGTCTTCCAGCACGGCTGGGGCGCCTCGCTGATCGGCTCCGAGGGCGTCGGCGCGATCGAGTCCTGGATGCCGCTCTTCGTGCTCGTCGTCCTGTTCGGGCTCTCGATGGACTACCACGTCTTCGTGGTCTCCCGGATCCGCGAGGCCCACGGCCGGGGCCTCGCCACCCCGGCCGCGATCGACGAGGGCATCCGCCGGACGGCGGGCGCGGTGACCGGCGCGGCCGTGATCATGGTGGCGGTGTTCGCGGTCTTCGGGACGCTGTCCATGCAGGACATGCAGCAGATGGGCGTCGGCCTGGCCGTCGCGGTGCTGCTGGACGCGACGATCGTCCGGATGGTGCTGCTGCCCTCCGTGATGGCGCTGCTCGGTGAGCGGAACTGGCGGACCCCGCGCGGACTGTCCCGGCTGCCCGCCCTGGACCACAGCGAGCCGGAGCCCGGCCCGGCGCCTGACCCGGTGGGCGCGGTGCGGCACGGCTGACACCCGGCGGAGCAGAGCGGATAGGGGTGGGCCCCGGTTCCGGTACGTACCGGAACCGGGGCCCACCCCTATCCACCGCCCGTGCTGTACTGCCTGGGTCAGGGCGTGTACTTGTAGCCGACGCGCCGCACCGTCTGGATCGACCGGCGGTACTCGGCGCCCAGCTTGCGGCGCAGCCGGGCGACATGGACGTCGACGGTGCGCCCGTCGCCCACGTGCCCGTAGCCCCAGACCGTGGTGACCAGCTGGTCACGGGTGTGCACCCGGTTCGGGTGCGCCACCAGGTGGGAGAGGAGCTCGAACTCCAGGTAGGTGAGGTCGAGCTTGTCCCCGTTCACCGAGGCGGTGCGCTGCACGGGGTCGATGCGCACCGGGCCCGCGCCCGGTTCCTCCAGTACCTCCGGCACCACGTACTGGCCGGCCCGGACCGCCGCGGCGGGCGGCTGCTGGTCGGCGGGTACGAGCACCAGGTAGCCGACCATCGGCGGCCGGCCCGGCAGCGCCGGCAGGGTGTGCTGGGGTGCGGGCAGCCAGGTCGTGCCCGGCGCCAGGAACGCGGCCACGTCGGCCGGCTGGAAGACCTCGTCCGGCGCGACGGCCCGCAGCCGGTGCCGGTTGGGGGAGGGGGGACGGGAGGTGGTGGCCGCAGCGGCCGCCGACTGGGCCGCGGTGGCGGCGGATACGGCGGAGACGGTACGAGTGTTCGCCATGGGGTCAGCTCTTTCGCGCGAGGAGTCGTCTGTGGACGGACTTGCTGCGTGCGCGCGGACCGAAGACCGGGGTGAGCGGCTTTAGGGGGCCAGCGCGTTCAACGCGCGGCAACACACCCGGTCGAAGTCGTGATGCTGACGGGAAGGCCAGAACGGCTCCAGGTCGCTGCGACCTGTCGAGGTGTGCTGGATGCTGGCCATGCCCCCATTGAACCAGAGGAAACGGCCCCGCAGCAGACCTATCCCAGCCGTCGGTACGGACCCTTGGTGTTGAATCCCTCACCCCGGACGTACGAAGAGGCGCCCACCGGCCGTGCGGTGGGCGCCTCTTCGTACGCCGGGCGTGTGCAGGCGTGTGCGTGCGTGCGCGGGCGGGATCAGACCTGGGCGGCCTTCTCCAGCGCGGTGCAGCAGGTGTCGACGATCAGCCGCGTGACGACGTACGGATCGACGTTGGCGTTGGGGCGGCGGTCCTCGATGTAGCCCTTCCGGTCCTGCTCGACCTGCCACGGGATACGGACGGAGGCGCCGCGGTTGGAGACGCCGTAGCTGTACTCGTTCCAGGGGGCGGTCTCGTGCAGACCGGTCAGCCGGTCGTCGATGCCCGCGCCGTAGTGCTTGACGTGGTCCATCGGCTTCGAGCCCTCGCCGAGCGACTCGCACGCGGTGATGATCGCGTCGTAGCCCTCGCGCATCGCCTTGGTGGAGAAGTTGGTGTGCGCGCCCGCGCCGTTCCAGTCACCCTTGACCGGCTTCGGGTCCAGGGTCGCGGACACGTTGAAGTCCTCCGCGGTGCGGTACAGCAGCCAGCGCGCGATCCACAGGTGGTCGGAGACCTCCAGCGGGGAGACCGGTCCGACCTGGAACTCCCACTGACCGGGCATGACCTCGGCGTTGATGCCGGAGATGGCCAGGCCCGCCTTGAGACAGTTGTCGAGGTGCTTCTCGACGATCTCGCGGCCGAAGATCTCGTCCGAGCCGACGCCGCAGTAGTAGCCGCCCTGCGCGGCCGGGAAGCCGCCCTCGGGGAAGCCGAGCGGCCGGTGGCCGTCGAAGAACGTGTACTCCTGCTCGATGCCGAAGACCGGCTCCTGGCCCGCGAACTGCTCGGCGACCGGGCGCAGCGAGGCCCGCGTGTTGGACTCGTGCGGGGTCATGTCGATGTGGAAGACCTCGCACAGGACCAGCACGTCGTCGCCGCCGCGGATCGGGTCCGGGCAGGTGAAGACCGGCTTCAGCACCCGGTCGGAGGCGTGGCCCTCGGCCTGGTTGGTGCTCGATCCGTCGAAGCCCCAGATGGGCAGCCCGGCCACATCGGACGACGGGGAACCGGGCATGATCTTCGTCTTGGAACGGAGCTTGGCGGTCGGCTCGGTGCCGTCGATCCAGATGTACTCAGCCTTGAACGTCACGGAAGCCATCCTTTAGGGGTGCTGCGGTCTATGCAGCGCAGCTTCGCAAGACGCGATTTCCCGTCCGTTGCTCTCGTGTGAACCCCGTGTTACCTGGGTTTCCCGCACGAGACGGGCGTGTTTTACGGGCCTCAGCCGTGGGCCCGGTCCGGCCGTCGGCCCACTCGGGGCGAGCCGCCGGACAGCGGAACCGGCCGCGTCGTATACGGGGCTCGCGCGAGCCACCGAGGGTGCGCCGGTCCGGGGCGATCCTCATCGCATTCTCCGAGGCGCCGTCCGCACCGGGCACACTTGTGCCATGACGACATCCGTGAAACCCCTGCGTATCGGCCTGGTCGGTACCGGCCCCTGGGCCGGCCACACCCACGCGCCCGCCGTCGCCGCGCACCCCGGCGCCGTGCTGAGCGGGGTATGGGGCCGCCGGGCCGAGGCCGCGCGGGAGCTGGCCGAGGCCCATGGCACCCCGGCGTACACCGGTGACGCGGGGCTCGACGAGCTGTTCGCCGCGAGCGACGCCATCGCGTTCGCCGTGCCGCCGGACGTCCAGGCGCCGCTGGCCGCCCGCGCCGCGGCGGCCGGCTGCCATCTGCTGATGGACAAGCCGGTGGCGACGAGTGTCGCGGCCGCCCGCGAGGTGGCGGAGGCGGCGGAGCGGGCCCGGGTCGCCTCCGTCGTCTTCTGCACGCTGCGGTTCGCCCCGGAGACCTCGGCCTGGATCGCGGAACAGCACGCGGCGGGCGGCTGGTTCACCGCGCACGCCCACTGGATCGGCGCCCTGTGGGCCCCCGGCGCGGACAGCGAGTACGCCGCGTCCCCCTGGCGGCACGAGAAGGGCGGCCTCTGGGACGTCGGCCCGCACGCGCTCTCCGTCCTCATCCCGGTGCTGGGCGACGTGACCCGGCTGACCGCCGCCCGCGGCCCCGCCGACACCCACCACCTCATCCTCCGCCACGCCTCCGGGGCCTCCAGCACGGTGACGCTCACCCTGTCCGCCCCGCAGGCCGCGACCGGGGTCGAGGTGCAGCTCAGGGGCGAGCACGGCACGGTCGGGCTGCCCCGGTGGGACGGCGCCGTGGGTGCCTTCCGGGCGGTGGTGGACGCGCTGATCGAATCGGTGCGTACGGGGGTGCCGCACCCCTGCGACGTACGGTTCGGGCTCCGGCTGACGGAGCTGCTCGCGGAGGCCGAGGCACAGACGGGGGCCGGGGCCGGGGAGTAGCCGGCGCTCCCGGGACCGGTGGCGGGTCAGGGCCGCGGGGGTGTGCCGGCCGGTCCGGCGGCGGGGCCCTTTCCCGGGGCCGCGTCGCCCGGTCCCCGCGACAGCGCGGTGTGGAAGCCGTCCAGGAAGCGCCGGACGGCGGCCACCTCGGCGTCGTCGAAGCCGCGCAGCAGCTCGACGGCGCTCCCGATCGCCGCGCTCGACCCGGCCTGGCTGCGGCTGCGCGAGGCGGCGGCCGAATTCCCCTCGGCCCGGCCGGTCACCGGACCCCGCCCGACCCCCGAGGCCCTGCGCGCACTCGACATACCGGCCCTGGTACTGCTCGCCGGACAGGGCCGGGCCCATGACGCGGCCCGCGTGGCGGCCACCGCGAACAGGCTGCTGCCGCACGCGGAGACGGCCGTCCTGCCGGGCGTCTCCCACCACGCCCTGCCGCTCCACGGGCCGACGGCCGCCGAACTCAGCCGCAGAATGGCCCAGTTCCTCGGCGAGGCGCGATAGAGGCCCGCGGCCCCCGCCTCAGCGGCCCATCGCGTTCCGTACCGCCTCGTCCGTGCGCGCGACCACGGCGGTGCCGTCCTCTGCCGTGATGATCGGCCGCTGGATCAGCTTCGGATGCCCGGCGAGCGCCGTGATCCACCGCTCCCGCGCCTCTGCATCGCGCGGCCACTCCCTGAGCCCCAGCTCCTTCGCGTCCGCCTCCTGGGTCCGCGTGATGTCCCACGGCTCCAGCCCGAGCCGGTCGAGGACATCCCGGATCTCGTCCGGCGACGGCACGTCCTCCAGGTAGCGGCGGACGGTGTAGTCGGCGCCCTCCGCGTCGAGCAGCCGTACCGCGCCGCGGCATTTGGAACAGGCGGGATTGATCCAGATCTCCATGGGGCCAACGGTACGGGATGGACCCGCGAAAACCCCTCTGGCCAGGGGCGATTGTCAGTGCCGGGCAGTAAAATGGAGGGAGTTCGTGAGGGTTCCACCACCGTGCCAGGAGGTTGCCAATGGCCGTTGCCGCAGTCACGACCACGCCGCTCCACAAGCCCCTGCAGAAGAAGCGCCTGCCCGCCGGCCGTCCCCGTGAGTGGTACGTCACCCACAACCGGCGGCTGAAGGCGATGCGCCTGGCGATAGTCCTGCTCGACAGCGGAGTTCACCAGCCGTCGAGCGCGAGCAACGCCCGGATACGCACGGCCGCCGAGCGCCTCGGCATCCACCCGCCGTCCGACACCACCTGCCGCATGGTCCGCGCGCTCATCCGCTACGGCCGCTGACCGGAGCCGCCGGTCCCGCCCGCCGCGCCCCCGGGAGATCCGGGGGCGCGGCCGCGTCTCAGTAACCGTCGCAGGTGGCGGTGGCGAAGGCGCCGGAGGCCCGGTCGGTCCGCCGGGTGACGTCGTCCACCTCCACGGAGCACGCGACGTCGCCGCCGGACCTCCCGAGGCTGACGGCGAACGAGCCGCCGTGCATGAACCCCCTGGTCTCCAGCTCCCCGGCCCACGGCAGCGTCCGCAGGGTCAGCCGCCCGGTGGACAGGGCCTCGCCCTGCCAGGTGCTGTAGGTGAGTGTCACGTCCTTGGCGGTGCCGGTGACCTCGTACCTGATCCGCAGCCGCTCCGAGCTCTGCTCGGAGAGCCCGTGGGCCAGCACCGCGGAGACCGCGCCCGCGGCCAGCGCCAGGAGCACGACGGCCATCAGCAGCACCCACGGCCAGAGCCGCCGCCGAGGGGGCCGCGACCCGTCCGGCTCGCCCGGCCCGTCATCGGTCACCTGCTCGCTCATGCACCCACCCTCCACGCTCCGGCCCCGCCCCGCGACCCCGCCGCCCCTCACCCGTCCGGCCCACAGTGCGTGCGGCACCACCTGCCGCCGCCTTGACTTGGGACGGTCGACGAGTGCTGGGAGGCGCGATGACGAGGCGAGGCGTACGGGGCCTGGGCGCCGTGCTGGTGGCCGTGGTCGTGGCGGCGGGGGCCACGGCATGCTCGGGTCAGCCTGACCTCAAAGCGGACAACTGATCGTTGCCATCGACTAGTTGGCCATGAGACGGTGATTTCGAACACTCCGCACGGTCGTCGCGGGGGGCACTCTTCGGCCGACAGAACGGGAAGCCGTCTCCATGAGTCATCCGAACGACCCCGGCCCGTCGGCGGGAGCGGGGACGGGCCGGCTCCTCGCGGTCAGTGACCTGCACGTCGGCATGGCCGAGAACCGGCTGATCGTCGAGTCGTTACGCCCGTCCGGCGACCAGGACTGGCTCATCGTCGCCGGCGACGTCGCCGAGAAGATGGCTGACGTGGAATGGGCGCTCAAGCTGCTCTCCGAGCGGTTCGCCCACGTCATATGGACCCCCGGTAACCACGAGCTGTGGACGACGGAGAAGGACCCGGTGCGACTGACCGGGCAGGCGCGCTACGAACGCCTGGTCGAGCTGTGCGGAAAGCTGGGTGTGAGCACACCCGAGGACCCGTTCCCGCTGTGGCGGGGACCGGGCGGACCGGTTGCCGTCGCGCCGATGTTCCTCCTCTACGACTACACCTTCCGGGTCCCGGGCACGGCGACCAAGGAGGAATCCCTCGCCCGCGCCCAAGAGGCCGGCGTCATATGCACGGACGAGTACCTGCTGCACCACGACCCGTATCCGGCGCGGGAGGACTGGTGCCGGGCCCGGGTGGCCCTGACCGAGCGGCGGCTCGCCGCGCACGCCCCGGACATCCCGCTGGTGCTCGTCGGCCACTGGCCGCTGATACGGAAGCCCACCTCGGTGCTGTGGCACCCGGAGTTCGCCCAGTGGTGCGGAACGGAACTCACGGCGGACTGGCACCGCCGTTTCGACGTCGAGGCAGTCGTGTACGGGCACCTCCACATACCCCGCACCACCTGGTACGACGGGGTGCGCTTCGAGGAGGTGTCGATCGGCTACCCCAGGGAGTGGCGCAAGCGGGGCCACCCCCACGGACTGCTGCGCCGGATCCTGCCGTACGAACCGCCGCCGAAGGAGCCGGACGGCCGCGGTGAAGCGGCCGGGAGCCGGCAGGGGAAGGTGTCGTGATCGAGCGGCTGGTCCCTGCCTCGGTCTCCTGTGCCTGCTCCCGCGAGGACCACGGGGACGCCGACACGCTCTTCCCCGAGGAAGCGGCCCAGGTGGCGCGGAGCACGCCCGCCCGCAGAGCCGAGTTCGCCTCCGTCCGTGCCTGCGCCCGGCGGGCCATGGCCCGGCTCGGCCTCCCGCCCGTGCCCGTCCTGCGCGGCCCCAGGGGCGCGCCACTGTGGCCACCGGGACTCGTCGGCAGCATGACGCACTGTCAGGGCTACCGGGGCGCGGCTCTGGCCAGTGCCCGCGAATTCCGCTCGCTGGGCATCGACGCCGAGCCTCATGTTCAACTACCCTCTGCAATCCGCCAGGTGGTCGTGTCGGCCACGGAGGAACGGTGGATGGCTGTCCAGCGGCCGGCCCTCGCCATCCACTGGGACCGGCTGCTCTTCAGCGCCAAGGAAAGTGTCTTCAAGGCCTGGTATCCGCTGACCCTTCTCGAACTCGACTTCAATCAGGCGGAGATCGTTTTCCGTCGCACGGAGCAGGACGCCTCCGAGGGCACCTTCACCGCCCGACTGCTGTGCCGTGCACCCGGGATGCCGGGATCCTTCGAGGGCCGCTGGCTGGTATCGGGAGGCATCGTGGCCACCGCGGTCACCGTCCCGGCCGAATAACGAGATCTTGGAAAAAGTACTGCCCGACTCGATCGAGTGTATATATGCTCGTCGGGATTTCTTCGTGAGGAGGAGACCGGTGTCAGGTGAGAATTTGACGGCGCTCGCGCTTGAGGATGCCAGTGCCAATAACTCGCCGATCTTCACGTTATTCGACTCGGAAACGGTTGATGAACTCACCCGTGATCACATCCTGCGGCTGGCGGTCGGAGTGCTCGGCGCCGTTCGGATCAAGGGATTCTCCTCCCTGGCGGACTGCGAAGACGTGATGCGCAGTCTCGCCACGTGCGAGTTGGGCGGATACGACGAGGCGCTGATATTCCCGAGGATCGCGAAGCTGGGCCCCGCAGCGTACGACTTCTACGGTGACTACGGTCTCGGTGAGCGCTATTGGGAGCACGCGGAACAGTCCGTCACAACTCGGTCCACCCTGCTCCGCGGCGGCGACCCGATGGATGTCGCCCGGCAACGGCTGCGTTCCGCCTGGGGCGATGATCTGATTCCCGCGACGTCGGGCGGCCGGGAACTCTTTTCCGGCATGATTCGCGAGATCGCGAGCGGCGCGAAGATCCATTTCGATGAGATCGTCCGGGAATTCCCCGGTGTTCTCGATGAACCGCCCGCCAGTTTCCTGACGTTCAACTGGTATCTCTCGATGCCGGACGGCGGGGGCGAAACCCGTGTGCACCGCCACAGGTGGCAGCCGTCCGACGAACGGTACCGGGACGGCTACGGGTACACCGAAGAGGCCGTGAAGGGCGAACCGGTCGCCGTCGTCCAACCCGAGGCCGGGGACGCCGTCATCTTCGACTCGCGGAACTTCCACGCGGTCGAGCCGCCCCGGGGCGACGGGCGAAGGGTGAGCCTCTCCTTCTTCCTCGGAGTGACCGGCCGGGGGCCGCTCGCCATCTGGTCGTGACCCGTCCCGTGCGCCTGGTACCACTTCTGCCGCAGTCCAGGAAAAGGGGGATATATGCGTCTCAATGAGGAGCAGGTGGGGCTGTTCCGGGACCAGGGCTTTCTGCTGGTGGAGTCGGTCTTCGACGGGAGAGAGGTCGATGCCCTCCGGGAGGCCTTCCGCCGGGACGGTCTGATACCCGGTGAGCAGCGGATCATGGAGGAGCACGGTGACACCGTGCGCGCGGTGTACAGCTCGCACCGACGGCAGCCCGAGTTCGCGGCTCTGGTGCGGTCCTCCCGGCTGCTCGGTCCGGCACATCAGCTGCTGGACGAGGAGCTCTACCTCTACCAGTTCAAGGTGAACGCGAAGCCTCCGTTCACCGGCGACCTCTGGGCGTGGCACCAGGACTACCTCGCCTGGAAGATCGCCGACAACCTTCCGGCACCGCGACTGCTCAACGTCGGCCTCTACCTCGACGACGTGACCGAGTTCAACGGCCCGCTGATCTTCGTCCCCGGTTCGCACCGGAACGGCCTGGTGAGCGAAGGCAGACGGCAGGAGCAGAGATCCGAGCAGCATCTGGACCCGGACGACATACGGCTGACCGAATCCCAGATGGCCGGGCTCGTCCAGGAACACGGGATGCAGAGCCCCAAGTGCCCGGCCGGCTCCGTCGTGTTCTTCGACCCGGAAGTCGTCCACGGCTCCGCCCCGAACATGTCGCCCTTCCCGCGCAAGCTGCTGATCGCCACCTACAACCACGTGGCCAATCAGCCCCGCCCCGTGCAGGAACCACGGCCCGAGTACCTCATCTGCCGTGACACCAGGCCCCTCAGGGCGGCCGACGAACCGCTGGACTCCATCGTCGGAGGTGGGACGAAGTGAGCGAGCGTGCGGCACATGAGACGACCACGGGCAAGGCGGTCGTGCTGGAGGAATTCGGTCAGCCCCTGGTGCTCCGCGAGTTCGACGTCCCGCCCGCGGCACCCGGCGGGCTGGTCGTGGAGAGCCGCTTCGGCGGTATCTGCGGGACCGATCTCCACCTGCGGCAGGGCCACTTGGCCATACCCACCCCACTCGTGCTCGGGCACGAAGGACTCGGCACCGTGCACGAGCTGGGTGCGGGGACGGACCGGGACGCCCACGGCTCCCCGCTCGCGGTCGGCGACGACGTCATGTGGGCCTCCTCGATCGCCTGCGGACAGTGCGTCTTCTGCCAGGTGCACCGCGAGCCGACGCTGTGCGAGAACCGGCGGACCTACGGGGTGAACCGCCCGACCACGGAGGAACCCGCGCTCTCCGGCTCCTGGGCCGAATACATCGCGCTGCGGCGGGGGACCACGGTCGTCAGGCTGCCGGCCGGCGTGGGGCATGCGGCCGCGATGTCGCTGGCCTGCGCCGGGCCGACGATGGTGCACGCGCTGTACGAGCGTCGCCCGGTGCGCGTCGGTGAGGTGGTGGTGGTGCAGGGCAGCGGCCCCGTCGGGCTGGCCGCTGCCGCGCTGGCGCAGCTCGCCGGCGCGTCGAAGGTCATCCTCGTCGGAGGCCCGGAGCAGCGGCTCGGCCTCGCGGCCAAGGCGGGGATCGCGGACCACCACGTGAATCTGGTCGAGGCCGAGGACCTGAACGGCGCCATGGACCGGGTTCTCGACCTGACGGGCGGGCGCGGCGCCGACCTGGTCATCGAATGCACCGGGGTGCCCGCGGCGATCAGCCAGGGAATGCGGTTCTGCCGGCGCGGCGGCTCGTACCTGATCATCGGCCAGTACACCGACAGCGGTGACACCGTGATCAATCCCCACCAGATCGTCCACCGGCAACTCGACGTCGTCGGATCCTGGGCGTTCAGCGGCGCGCACCTCGTCGAGTACGTACGGCTGCTGCCCGCTCTCGCCCGCCGATTCGATTTGGCCAGTATGGTGACGACTTTTCCCCTGGAGGACCATCGTGCCGCTCTGGAAGCGGTGGCGAGCGGAGCGGTGATGAAGGCGGTATTCGTCAGTCGTCCGTAATTTCCGGCAGCGGGACAGGGCTTGCTCCAGTGGGCCCCAACTCGTAGCCTGACCAACCTGGTTGGTGCCCTTTGGAAGCGTCGTCGGATTTCGTCCGCAAAAGACGGAACTACTGACGCGCACGCTCACTCGGAAAGGTCGGACGTACGTTATGGAAGGCAAGTCCAAGTCATTACTCTTCCGAAACCGCGACTTCGGTCTGCTGTGGTCGGGTGAGTCGGTAAGTCTGCTGGGCAGCGAGATCAGCATCATCGCGTTGCCCTCATTGGCTGTGCTCGTCTTCGGTGAAGGTACTTTGGGCGTCGGTGTCCTTGTTGCGCTGCAATGGATACCGTTCGTACTCCTCGCACCACTGCTGGGTGTGTTCACCGACCGATTCCGTCGCAGGCCGTTGATGCACTTTGCCAACATCGGGCGTTTCATCACGCTCGGATCGTTGCCGCTGGCCGCCGTGCTGGGCCATCTCACCGTGACCCACCTGTATGCGGCCGCGCTGGTCAAGGGCATATTCGACGTGGTGTTCCAACTCGCTTACCAGGCGTATTTGCCTAATCTGCTGGAGCGGGAGGATTTCGCGGACGGAAATGCCAAGACCCAGCTGAGCCGGTCGCTGGCGGTCGTCCTGGGCCGTTCCGCCGGTGGTGGTCTGGTCGGCCTCATCGGTGCCGCCAAGGCCGTCACGGCCGATGCCTTCTCGTACCTGGTCTCAAGCCTCACTCTGCTCTTCATCCGGTCGAAGGAGCCGGCCCCCGCCGTCGCGGCGCGCGGATTCGGCGCGACGCTCGGGGAGCTCAAGGCCGGGGTGGCGCTCACCTTCGGCAACCGCCTGCTGCGCTATCTGACGCTGATGGCGACCTTCGGCAACATGGCGGTCTCGATGACGCTCGCGATGATCATCGTCTACGCGTACAAGGACCTGGACTTCGGTCCGGGACGACTGGGCCTGGCACTCGCGGCCGGCGGCTTCGCCGTCGTGGCCGGGGCGATGCTCTCCCGGAAGATCAACGCCAAGTACGGCATGGGCCGGACCCTGATCTTCACCCACCTCGTGCTCGGTGTGGCGTTCGTGCTGCTTCCCACCGCCCAGACGGGCGGCACGGCCTTCGCCTTCACGGTGATCGTCGTCTCGCAGCTCATCTCCTCGTTCACCTCCCCGATCGCGAACGTCGGCATCATGACGCTCATCCAGAAGGCCACGCCCCCGCAGGCCATGGGCCGGGTGGGCGGTGTGGCGCTGCCGTTCGTCTGGGGGGCCAACGCGATCGGCCCGCTGCTCGGCAGTGGCATCGCGGCGATCTCCAACAACGCGACGACCTTCTTCGTGGCCGCGGCGATGGCGTGGATAGCGACGATCTGGATCGTCCTGGGTTCTGTGCACACGCTCTTCGACGAGGTGCCGGTGGAGTTGCGGGTCGCAGTCTGAGTCATGGCGCAGGACCGTAGAAGGGGATGAGCTGCCTTGCAGGACCAGGACCAGGACACGACAGACAGCCTCGCGGCCAAGCGCAGACGGCTTGCGGCGATGCTGGCCGATACCGGACGAAGCACGGCGACCCGCACCGGCCCCGTTTCCTTCGCGCAACGGCGCCTGTGGATCCTGGACCGCCTGGTCCCGGGCAGCAGTGCCTACAACGTTCCCATCGTTCTGCGGACCCGGACCGCTCCTGATCCGGGCGCGCTGGGCAAGGCGCTGGGCGAGGTGATCCGGCGCCACGAAGTCCTGCGCACGGTCTTCCTCAGCAGTGACGGCGTCCCGGTCCAGCGGGTGTGCGCCCCCTACGAGCCGGTGGTCGACGTCTGCGACGTCAGCGCGGAGAGCGACCCGCAGGCCGCCGCGGACCAGCGGGTCAAGGCATCGATCAGGCAGCCGTTCGACCTCGCCAAGGGGCCCTTGCTGCGCGTCCTGCTCGTCAGGACGGGCCCGGAGGACCATCTGATCTGCCTGACCGTGCACCATGTCGTCTGCGACGGCTGGTCGATCGTGACGCTGTTCCGGGAGCTGGACGGGCTGTACGGAATGGTCCGCGACGGAGCCGAGGCACAACTGCCGCCCGTGGAGCAGCAGTACATCGACTTCGCGCTCTGGCAGCGGGCCCGGCTGTCCGGCGAGCGGGCGAAGGAGCTGAGCGCCTACTGGAGCGAGTGCCTCGACGGCGCACCGGGCCTGCTGCAGCTGCCCCTCGACGCCTCCCGGCCGGTCCACCACCGTGCCAACGGCGGGATCCACGAGTTCGCCTTCCCCGACCGGCTGCGCGAGGACATCCTCGCCTTCGCCGCGCGGGCGAGGACGACCCCGTTCTCCGTGGTGCTGTCCTGCTTCACCGCGCTGCTGCAGCGGTACAGCGCCCAGGACGACATCGTGGTGGGTGTGCCGGCCGCGGGGCAGACCCACAGCGAGCTGCAGTCGATGATCGGGTTCTTCGTCAACACCCTCGTCATGCGCATGGATCTCAAGGGCAGGCCGAGCCTGAACGAGGCGGTCGGCCGGGCCCGCGAGGTCGCCCTCGGAGCGTTCGCCCATCAGGACATGCCGTTCGAGAAGCTCGTGGTGGAGCTCCAGCCCGATCGCAACCCGACGGTCACGCCGATCTTCCAGGTTCTGTTCAACTTCCAGTCGGCGTCCAACGAGAGACTGCGGCTGCCGAACCTGGACGCCGCGCTCGTGCCCTTCGACACCGGGATCGTCCGCTTCGACCTGGAGTTCAACGCCTTCGTCGGTGAAGACGGGATGGGCGGGTCCTGGCTGTACAACCGTGACCTCTTCCCGGCGGCCGCCATCGCCCGGATGTCCGGACTCCTCGAACGCCTCCTCTCCGCGGCGGTCGCCCGGCCCGACGTCCCCCTCAGCGTCCTCGACCTGTTCGAGCCCGCCGATCTCGACGAGTTCGGCCGGGTCGGCGGCACGGCCCAGGAGCCGGTCCGGCCCGCGCCGCACCGCACGGAGCCGGGCCCGTCGCTCGTCCGCGTCCACCCGCCGTCGAGTCCGGACGCACACCGGCTGAGCGGCGAACTGCTTGCGGCATGGCGCGCGAGGGAATCCGATCCCGCACTGCGCCGGGCGGTCGCCCGGCGCGCGCACGGCTTCGAACTGCCGGCCGGGAGCGTGGCGGTGATCGCGGCGGACGCCCGTACCGTCGAACCCGACGAGGCGCTGTGGGTGCTCGACGCGGGCGCGCGGCTGGTGCTCGTCGAGGCCGGCGACGGACTCCTGGAGGCCGTGCTGGACGTACTGGCCGAGGAGGACGTCCACACACTCGGCATCGCGCCCGGCCTGCTGCACCAGGTGATCCGGGCCGTGGAGCGGGGAGAGGCCGCGCCCCGGCCGCGCCGGGTCCTAGTCACGGGTGAGGCCTTGGGCCTCGGCCTCGAACGGCGCTGCCTGCGGGCCCTCCCGGACACCGAGTTCTGGTCGGTCTACCGAGGCGCGGGCATCGGTGACATCGCGAGCCGCAGGTGTACCGGAGACGTTCCGGCGGGCCATGACGTGGCGGGCACCGTCTGCGCGGGGCTGGCCGTACGGATCCGGGACGCCGACGGGCAGTTCGTTCCCATCGGGGCGCCGGGGCGGGTGTGCGTCAGCACCGGGCCCGACGCGGCGGACGAGACCGGGACCGGCGATCTGGGCCGGTTCAGGGAGGACGGGACGCTGGAGGTGCTCGGCGCCGAGGCGGCTCAGACCTATGTGCGGCAGGTCCGGGTCCCCCGGGGCGAGATCGAGGAGACGCTGGCGGGCCACGGCTCCATCGGTGACGCGAGGGTCGTGTCCTCGTCCGACGGCAACGGCGAAGGGCCCGCCCGGCTCACCGCCTGTCTCACGCCCGCGGGGGAGTGGGGAGACCTCCCGCACCTGCGCGACTCGGTACGGGTGCACGCACAGCGGCTGCTGCCCGGCGTCCTCGTACCCGACGCGTATCTCTTCCTTGAGGAGCTGCCGTTGACGGGCCGGGGAACGGTCGACCTGGCGGCTCTGCGCGACATGGAGGGCGCAGAAGAGGCCGAGGACGAACGCGTCGCGCCGCGCACCGACACGGAGCGGCTGCTCGTCGAGATCTGGCGCTCCGTACTCGGGGTCGCGGAGGTCGGGATCCACGACAACTTCTTCCTGCTGGGCGGGCACTCCCTGCTGGCGATCCAGCTGATGAGCCGCGTGCGCCGGGCGACGCGCGTCGATCTCCCCGTGAGCGTGCTGTTCCGCTACCGCACGATCGCGGACCTCGCCGCGCGCATCGTCACCGTCTCCAGCGGCGGCGGGGCCGGCGGCAACCTGGTCCGGATGCAGTCCGGTTCCGCGCCACTGCCCCTGGTCGTGGTCCACCCCGCGGGCGGCGGCGTGTTCTGCTACGGCCCGCTGGCCACCGCGCTCACCAACCGGACGGTGTACGCCTTCGAGGGACGGCACCCGGGGGCCTCGCTCACCGCGCTCGCCGAGCACTATCTCGGCCAGTTGCCCGACGAGATCGTGGACGCGCCCTTCGCGCTCGCCGGCTGGTCACTGGGCGGCGTGGTGGCGTTCGAGATGGCCCGCGTCCATGCCGCGAACGGCGGCCCCGCCGTGCCCCTGACCCTGATCGACTCCGCCCTGTTCGAAGGGGATCCCGCGGCGCCCGATGCCGAGGCACGGCTGCTCGACGGGTATCTGCAAGGGGTGCGCGCGGACTTCGACCTGGCGCTCCCGGCCTCGCCCGACATGGCGTCGCTCCCGCCGCGCCGGGTGTTCGCGGACATCCTGGAACGCCTCGGCCCCGATGTGCCCGAGGTCCTCGACCTGGAGGAGATGATGCGCCAGTACTCCGTCTACCGGTCGCACATCCGGAACCTGGCGGGCTACCGGCCCGAAGCCCCCTACCCGGGGAGGGTGCACCTCCTGCAGGCCTCCAAGTCGCCCGCGGCGGCCCCGGCCTGGCGCCCGTACGCGCCCGAGCTGGTCGTGTCCCGGGTGGAGGGCGACCACTACAGCATCATGCGCAATCCGGGGCTCGCCGCCGTGCTCGCGGAGCTCGAACGGGTCCTCGCGGACGATCCCGCCTCGGAAGGGGGACCGGTCCGGTGACGCGGATACAGGACGCGGCAACCGTCGTCGGCGCGATCGGCGCGGCGGCCGCCGAGCACGCCGCGCTCCCGGCGATCGTCGACGGGGCGGACACCCTCTCGTACGAGGAGCTCTGGCGCGACGCGGGGAGGCTCGCGCGGCGCCTGCGCTCACGGGGCGTGCGGACCGGGGACATCGTCGCGCTGGCCGCCGCGCGCTCGCCCGCCCTCCTGGTCGGGCTGCTCGGCATTCTCCGCTCCGGCGCCGTGGTGCTGCCCCTGGACGTCACCTATCCGGCCGCCAGGCTGCGGATGATGCTGGACGACAGCGGCGCGGCCGTCGTGGTCGGCCAGGAGCACACGCTGGGACCGTTCACCGCCGACGGGCGGGAAGCCTGCGTACTGGAGGAGGCGCTGAGCGGTGAGGACGGCGGAGCCGGAGAGGAGCTGAAGGAACCGGATCCGGCTGACGGCTGCTATCTGCTCTACACCTCGGGGTCGACCGGTGGCCCCAAGGCCGTGCTGATGCCGCACGCCGGCCTCGCCAACCTCGTCCGCTGGCAGACCGGGGCGTCGGGCTGCGGCCCGGGGAGCCGCACCCTCCAGTACGGCGCGATCTCGTTCGACGTGTCCCTCCAGGAGATCTTCTCCACCTTCGCCGCCGGCGGGACGCTGGTCTGCATCGATCACGAGACCCGCCGCAATCCGGTCCGCACGTGGGAACTCGTCATCGCGGCCCAGGTGGAGCGGATCTTCCTCCCGTACGTCGGACTTCAGTCCCTCGTCATGGTCGCCGACGCGGTCGACGTGGAGGCGGCGTCCCTGCGGGAGATCATTCCCGGGGGCGAGCAGCTGCAGTGCACGCGGGCCCTGCGCGAGCTCATGGCACGGCTGCCGGGGTGCCGTCTGTTCAACCACTACGGCCCGGTCGAGACACACGCCGTCACGCACCATCCACTGGAGGCCGATCCCGCCCGGTGGCTGGCCCTCCCCCCGATCGGCACCGCCATACCCGGCAACCGCGTCCACGTCCTCGACGCCGACGGCCGTGAGCTGGGCGTGGGCGAGATCGGCGAGCTCTACGTCGCCGGTGCGCAGGTGGCGTACGGCTACTGGAACCGCCCCGGTCTGACGGCGGAACGCTTCCTGCCCGCGCCCGACGGCCACGGCGAGCGGATGTACCGCACGGGTGACCTGGTGCGCAAGCGTGCCGACGGCGCGCTCGACTTCCTCGGGCGGGCCGACGACCAGGTGAAGGTCCGCGGGTTCCGCATCGAGCTCGCGGAGGTCGAGGCGGCCGTCAGCGACCACCCGGCCGTGAGCGCCTGCGGGGTCACGGTCGCGGGTGACGAAGGCATCGACCGGGTCCTCGTCGCCTTCGTCCTGGCGAAGGAGTCCCTCGACGCGGACGCCGTGCGCGAGGAACTGCGGGAGCGGCTGCCCGACCACATGGTCCCCGGGGCGCTGACCGTGGTCGGGTCACTGCCGCAGTTGCCCAGCGGAAAGCTGGACCGCCGCGCCCTCCGGCTGATGGCGGACACCCACATGGCGGCGGCCCGGAACACCGGCTACTGACCTCCGCGCGGAGGCCGCTGTCACGAGGGGAGCGTCATCCGCCGTGCCAGCAGCTTCTCGTAGAAGGGCAGATGGAACCGCAGGTACCCGGCGAGTGTCGCGTTGTTGTCCGTGGTGGTCTCGTACGGGGAGGCCACCTCGGTGAAACCCTTCGTCCTGCTGGTCGACTCGTGCCACCGCCGGGTTCTGCGCCACTCCTCCCGCATCCCGGGCTGCCAGGACAGCGCCTCTTCCCGGTAGCCGATCCCCACCCCGGCGCAGTACGCGGCGACGGTGTCGGCGGGCCGCGCCATCAGAAGGTCCGAGTCGACGACCAGCGGCTCACGGCCCGTCGCCTCGACCGCGTCGTAGATCCCGGCCAGCCGCGCGAACCCGACCTCGTCCCGCTCCAGCGAGGGATTCAGCGCGAAATGCGAGGCGATCGCCTCCCGGGGGTGGCGGATGATGAAGGTGTGGGTCGCCTCCGCGAGGAACGCGGAGTCGGCCAGCAGGCCCGGGTAGTGGAAGTCCGTGGTGTCCTTGAAGAAGACCGGACGCCGCGCGGAGAGCTCCCGCAGCGCCGCGATCACCTCCGCCTCGCTGCGGGCCTGGACAGGTCCGACCTCGGCCACCCCGAAGTCCGCGACGTGCGAGAAGGGTTCATGAACCACGAGGAAGTCGCCCCGCTCCGCCATCATCCGCATGAAGGCCGTCGAGCGGCAACGCGGGGCGCTCCACAGCGCGAGGATCCGGGGACCGTTCTGCTTCGGCAGTGCCACTTTTCACTCCTGTGAGCGAGGTCGGAGGTCGATTCCGGAGACCGGCGTGTGCGGGTCCGCGGTCACCTGAGTGAGCAGCTCCACGACCTGGTCGATGCGCCGCAGACCGGTCTCCCGCTCCCACAGGCCGGTGTTGATCTCCAGCATGACCAGGAAGGCGTCCGCACGGATGATCCCGTGGAACGACAGCTCGTACCGGGCGGTGCCGTGCGAGAGGAGCTCGTAGCGGGATGTGCAGCCGTCCAGTTCGAGCGGCATCCAGTCGGCGAGCTGCAGTTCGCAGGTGACCTGGTAGAGGGGGTGGCGGTCCGGGCGCCGGTCGGGGCGGACCGCGTCGAGGATTTCGGCGAACGGCAGCCGCTGATGCTCGTACGACCGGAGCAGGCTCGCGCTCACCCGGTCCAGCAGCTCACCGAAGGCGGGGTCGCCCGAGCAGTCCACCCGCACGGGGACGACATTGAGGAAGCAGCCCATCAGCTGCTCGGATCCTCGCCTGGAGCGGTTCTCCGCGGGGACGCCGATCACGAAGTCGTCCTGCCGGCCCAGCCGGTGCAGCAGGACCACGACCGTGGTGAGGAAGACGGTGTAGGCGGTCACCCGGTGTTCCCGGGCAAGCCGGCTCATGGCGTCCGCGAGTTCCCTGGGCACGCGTCGGGCCAGGAACTCGCCCTCGTAGCTGGGCCGTTCGGGGCGAGGCCGGTCGGTGGGAAGGTCGAGCTCGGGTGCTCCGGCGAGCGTTCCCGTCCAGAACCGGCGCAGCCGGTCGCCTTCCCGGCCCGCGAGCATCTCCTGCTCGCCCGAGGCCAGCTCCGCGAAGTCGAGTACGAGCTCGTCCAGCTGTACGGGACGCCGCCCGGTCCGCGCGTTGTAGAACGCGGAGAGCTCGCGCATGAAGATCGTCATCGAGACCTCGTCGGTGACGAGGTGGTGGAACAGCAGGTGCAGTACGTGCTCGTGCTCGCCCAGCCGTACCAGGCGCGCGCGCACCAACGAGTCGCTCGTGATGTCGAAGCCCCCGTACGCGGTCTCCTCCTCCAGGGCCCGGCTCTGCTTCTGGAGGATGCTCGGCGGCAGGTGGCTCAGGTCGGTCACGGGGACGTCGAAGCCGCGGAACGGCGCGATCCGCTGCACGGGCTCGTTGTCGGTCTCCACGAAGTTGCCGCGCAGCCCCGCCTGCCGGGCGACGACGTCACCCACCGCGGCGCGCAGCGCGTCACCGTCCAGCGGTCCGTCGATGCGCAGCAGCAGGGGAATGGTGTGGGTGAGGAGCCCCGGGTTCACCTGCTCGGCCAGCCAGAGCTGCTTCTGCGCGGCGAGCAGCGGGACGAGCCGCTCGTCCCGGTCCGGGCGGGGCGGCGGCGCCGGTTCCGCCACGGGTTCGCTCTCCGTGGCGGAGGCGAGGAGGCGCAGCACGTCGTCCAGGTACGGATACCGCCGGCGCAGTTCCTCCGTGAGCAGGCCGGGCGTCGGGTTCTCGAACAGGATCCGGATACCCATCTCCGCGTCGAGGCTCTCGCTCACGTTCGCCACCAGCCGGGCGGCGAGCATCGAGTGGCCGCCGATGACGAAGAAGTCGTCATCGGGCCGCACCACCGGCAGTTCCATGGTCTCCGCCCACAGTTCGCACACCACGGAGAGCAGGGGGTCGTCGGAGGGCGAGGCGGGCGCCGCGGGGGCGCTGTGCGTCACCAGCTCCACGCCGGACACCAGCTGCACGGCGCCGGTCGGGCTCAGCCGTGCGGTGAGGCCCGTGGGGAGGACATGGTCCTGGTGGGTGACGTACAGAGGGGCGGGTGTGTAGGCGGACAGCGCGGGCGCGCCGTCCCCGAGCACGAGCCGGCCGGACTCGGGTGCGAGCACGACCGGCCATTCCCGGGGCAGCCCGGTGAGATCCACCGCCAGGACGGTTTCCGTGCCCGGGAGGGGGAGCGTCCGGATGACGCGCCCCCCGGGCTTCTCCCGCAGCCGTACGAGGTCGGCGTCGGTGATCGCACCGTCCACGACGGTGAGCGCGCCGGACCCGGGCGCGCCCATTTCGGCGCTCAGGGCCGATCTGACGGGCGCCTGCGCCTCGTGTGCGGCACGGCGTACGCCGTCGGAGGGGCCGGAGGCGAACGTGACGCGTGACAGGGGCAGCCGGGGCTCGTCGAGCAGCGCCCGCAGGAGCCGCTCGTAGTCCTTCATCAGCTCGGCTATGCCCTGCTCGGTGTAGAGCGCGGTGTCGTACTCGATCCAGGCCGCGGCGGTGTCCTTCGTGGCCTCGAATTCCACGATGGTGTCGAACCGCCCCCGCCTCCGCCGGACCTCGACCGGCGTGATCGGAAGACCACCGAACGAGGTGGTGCCCAGTGCGTCGAGCCTGGGGAGGAAGAGGTGCTGGATGAGCGGGGTCCGGCTGGGGTCGCGGGCGGGTCCGGCCAGCGCGAGGATGCGGCTCAGCGCCAGGCGTTCGTGGTCGACGGCGCTCGCCACCGTGTTTCCGCAGCGTTCGGTGAGCACCTCGAAGGAGGGGTCGCCGCTCAGGTCGAGGCGCAGGGGCAGCGTGTTCGCGAACTGGCCGACGAGATCGGCCGTTCCGGGGGCCGACCGGTTCGCCGCGAGGACGCCGAGGACGAAGTCGGCGGCCCCGGTGGACCTGTTCACCAGCGCGGCGAAGGCGGCGAGCGACACCGCGTAGGCGGTGGTGCGGTGCTCGCGGGCGAAGGCCACCAGCCCGGGGCCGAGGGCGCCGGCGAACCGGAACTCGCTCCGGTGCCCCTCGGTGCCCTTGAGGGCGGGGCGGGGGCGGTCGGTCCGCAGGTCGAGCGCGCTCGGGACGCCGGCGAGGTTGGCACGCCAGAATTCCCCGTCGGTCCGCTCCGCGAGGGGGAGCAGCGCCTCGCGCTCCCACTGCGCGAAGTCCCCGTACTGGAGACCGGGGTCCGGTATGGGGGAGTCCGCCCCTGACAGTGCCGCCGCGTAGTCCCGGCTCAGCTCGTCCACGATGACGCGGACCGCGGTGATGTCTGCGATCAGGTGGTGGACCGAGAGGGCGAGGACGTGCTCGTCCCCGGCGAGTCTCACCACGAGAAGGCCGAGCAGCGGTCCCGTCGCCAGGTCGACGGGGGCCGCGGCGAACGCGCTCGTCGCGGCGTGCATCGCCGGCTCCCGCTCGCCCGCCGCCCGTCCGCTCAGATCGAGCCAGGTCAGTGGTGGGGAGGACGGTGCGGGCAGCACGCGAAGGGCCGGTTCGCCGTCCGCCTCGTCCACCGTGCTGCGCAGAATTTCGTGCCGTCGTATCAGCGCGGATACCGCGTGGGCGAGGGCGGAAGGAGAGAGCGCGCCCCTGATCCGCATGGCGGTGCATTCATTCTGCGCCGCGCCGGAACCGCCGGCGTGGAGAAAGTGCTGCTGGATAGGGGCCAGTGGCACTCGGGATTTCTCCCCCTGCATATCTCCCCCATCAAGGATCACCACAACTACGCCTCCAAGTACGTTAGTTGACAGAACACGGCAGTGGCAGTGGATGCCGGACCTCGCTACGATCGCCCCGGTCGTGAGGATGTCGCGGATTGTCGAAGGAAATGGGTGGGCAGAACAGATGACGATGTCGAAGTGGTTCCTCAAATCCCCCTCGGATGACGCGGAGTACCGTCTTTTCTGCTTCCCGTACTCGGGTTGTGGCGCTTCGATGTTCCTGAAGTGGCCGTCCAGGCTCGGTGCGGTCGAAGTGCTGCCGCTCCAGCTTCCAGGCCGGGAGAACCGGATGCGGGAGCCGCACTACGGGACGTACGAAGAGCTCGCGGCGGACGTGGTGGACGGGATCGCGGGGTACCTGGACCGGCCGTACGGGGTGTTCGGGCACTGCGGCGGTGCGCTCCCCGCCTTCGAGACCGTGCTGCGGATACAGGAACTGGGGCTCCGCCCGCCCGAGCGCTGTTTCGTCTCCTCGCAGGTCGCGCCGCAGGACGGTCCGCACGGCCGGTTCCTCGGCCTGTCGGAGGACGGTCTGCGGGCCGAACTCTCCGGCCTCTTCGGTGAACTGGGATCGGCCGAGCCTCCCGCCGAGATGGTCGACATGTTCCTTGAGGTCATGACCGCCGACCTGGAGGCGAACAGGCGTTATGTGAAGCCGGCGGCGGGCCGTGCTCCCTGCCCGCTCACGGTGGTGGGCTGGGAGCACGACCACGAGGTGCCCCACGAGCTGATGGGCGGCTGGGCGCGGTGGGCCGAGGCCGACAAGGTCGTCCTCCCCGGCACGCACTACACCTTTCTCGGCGCACCGGCGGAGCTGATGGAGCGCCTGCGCTCCGGCCTGGTGGGCGGCTGACCCGCTGCCTCATTCCGCCAGGCCCGCAACCGCGCCCGGCGAGGCGAGATGCGCCTCTCCCGCCTCCCGCCAGAGCTGGCCGGCCGTGCCCATCCGGGTGCCCTCCACGGAGGCGATCCGGTAGGCCGTCGCCACGGTCGAGTGGGCCAGCATGCCTCGCACCCCGTGGAGGTGAAGAGCCTGGCGGGTGGATTGGAGGGCGTGCTCGGTCGCGGCCGCGAGCACCTGGGCGGCGTGGGCGGTGCAGTCCTGGCCCAGGTCGTGCCGCCAGGCCGCCTCATGCAGCAGAAGCCGCCAGCCGTCCGCCGTCCCGACCAGGTGGGCGAGCCGGTGGGCGACCGTCTGGAGCTCCACCAGCGGCCGCCCGAACTGCATGCGGTGATTGACATGACCGCGCGCGGTATCGAGGGCCCGGTCGGCGACGCCGAGGAGGACCGCCGCCTGCCTGATGCGCGCCGCGTCCAGGCTCCGCCGCAGCTCACCGCCGTCCGGGGTGGCCGGCGTCGCGGCAGCTCCGGTGAACTGCAGGCGCCGGCCCGGCAGGCCCAGCAGCATGCTCGTGCGTGAGACCGAGGTCGCGGGGTCCGGCTGGACGACGTACCAGCGAGCGTCTCCGCCCTGGGCGACCGCGCGGACCACCGCGAGGCTCACCTCGCAGTCCGGCAGGTGCTCACTCTCGCCCCAGAGCCGGTTGGCGCTGTCGGCGCGCAGGGTCGGTGCGGTGTGCACACCGATCGTGACGGCGTGAGCCGTGCCCTTGAGGACCTGCCCGACCAGGGAGTCCGGCAGTTCGCCGGCTGCCGCGAGCTCCAGGGCCAGTACGGTCTCCCGGTGGGCGGCCAGCGGGACGAGGCCGCGCCCCAGCTGCACGTTGACGACGATGTCCGCGCTGAGTCCGAGCCCGAACCCGCCGAGCCGTTCGGGAAGGCCGAGTTCGGGCACCCCGATCGCCGCGAGCTCGGCCTGGACGTCGCTCGTCCTGCTGAGAGCGGCGTCCACCGCGTCGGCGAGCTGGACCTGAAAGGGGTCCATCTGAAGATCCACGCCCTATCCCCCTGTCTCCACGTCGTCGAGCAACCGGGCACCGGTGACGATGTCGAGCAGAACTTCCGAGGCGCCGCCCGAGATCGTGAGCCCGGGGGCCTCGCGGTAGGCCGCCTCCAGCGCGGAGCCGCCGGTCTCGAAGCCCGGCTCGATGACCTGGGTGCCCAGGGCGTCGAGCGACCACCAGGAGATGGCCTGGGCGGTCTCGCTGCAGTGCCACTTGGCCAGCGAGGCGTCACTGATGTCGGGTCTGTCCTCCTGCAGGTGCTGAAGGGCGCGGCAGGTCAGGAGCCGGCTCGCGTCGAGCCGCGCCCGGTGTTTGGCGAACTCCGCCGCCTCCGCGCCTCGCGCCCCGCCCGTGTCCCCGTCGTGCGCGGTGAGACTCTGCGCCGCGAGGCCGAGCCAGTGTCCGGCCCTGGCGTAGTAGTCGAGCCCGCTGCGCTCCGCGGCGAACATCCGGGTGATGAGCGACCAGCCCTGCCCCGCGGCGCCGAAGAGCGCCTCGGGGCCGACGTGTACGTCCACCAGCGAGATGTCGTGGAACTGCTCGTCGGCGAGGCTGGGCAGCGGACGCACGGATACTCCCGCCGTGCTCATGGGGACGAGGAAGAGGCTGATCCCCTGGTACCGGCTCTCGCTGTCGTCCGTCCGGACGGCGCACAGGGCGACGTCGGCGTAGCCGCTCTTGAGGTTGTAGGTCTTGCGTCCGTTGACGACCCAGCCCTCGCCGCCCGGCCCCCGGGTGGCTCGGGTGGTGATGCTCGCCAGGTCGGAGCCGTGTTCCGGTTCGGTGAAGAGGATGCACGCGGTGAGGTCCCCCGAGGCGAGCCGGGGCAGGAGCGTGCGTTTCTGTTCCGGTGTGCCCGACTGCAGAATCAGGGAGCCGACGATCTGGACGGAGATGTAGTAGAGGCTCTGCGGTATTCCGTGTCTGACCAGCTCTTCCAGGAGTACGACGGTCTCGGTGAAGTCTCCGTCCCGGCCCCCGTATTCGGCCGGCCAGGAAGGGGCGAGAATACCCGCGCGCCCGAGATGACGGTAGAGCTCCCGGACGTCGCCGTCCATACCGTCGTCCCTCTGGTGCACCACCTGCAACAGGCGACGGGTCTCCGCGGCCGACAGGGTGGATTTGAGCTCTTGTCTGAAGTCAAGGGTTCTGTTAGGGACGCCGAAATCCATGGCTTGATCCTTGTCGAGACTCGATGTCAACACTACTGTGGCACACGTTCACAACCTTCGCAGTGCTTTGACAGCCCCTCAGATGGTTTGCTGTGCAGTGGAGTTGAGGATTCCGAGGCCGCACAGAGCGCGAAGCGTAAGACCCGAACATGCCATTCCGGTTTAACTGCTCGTCACTCTTGGTGGACTTGGAGAGAAATGAGTCAGCAAAGTGAGTTACTCCGAAGACTGCGCGGTATGTCGGCAGACCGCAGGGCGGATCTGATTTCCCGTCTCGACAATGTCTCACGAGGCGTGCGCACCGCACCATTGTCCTTCCGGCAGGAACAGCTGTGGCTGTTCGACAAGGTTTCCGCAAGCGGCGCGGCGTACGGACTCGGCTTTTCCATTCGTCTCCATGGGCCGCTCGACGAGCGTGCGCTGGAACTCGCGCTGAATGACGTGCTGGAGCGGCACAGCGTGCTGCGCTCCGTGTTCCCGCACGAGCACGAGACCGGGGTCCAGGTCGTACGGCCGCAGAGGCCGGTCCCGCTGGAGAGCGAGGCCTGCGGACCACAGGGCCCCGGGGAACACGGGGCGAGGATCGTCCGTGCGGAGCTGCGGAAGGGGTTCGACCTCAACGCCGAGGGCCCCGCGCGCTTCCGGCTGCTCCGGGTGTCCGCCGTCGAGCACGCCCTCGTCCTCGTCACCCACCACCTGGTCATGGACCCACGCTCCCTCGAAGTGCTGCTTCCCGATCTCGCGGAGGCGTACCGGGCACGCCGGGCCGGACAGGAGCCGTCCTTCGCCGGGGACGCCGCGCAGTTCGGCGAGTACGCGAGCTGGCAGCGCGCCTGGGTGGACGGCGAGGAAGCCAGGGACTGCGCCGAGTTCTGGCAGCGCGCCCTCGCCGCCTGGGAGAACACCGAACTGCCGGCGGACCGGCCGAGGTCCCGGCTTCTCGATCTGACCTCCGCCGCGGCGAGCAGCCCGCTCCCGCCCGAACTCGCGGCCTCGGTAAGAACACTCGGGGAGCGGCTCGGTGTGCCGGGCAAGGACGTCCTGCTGGGCGCCTTCTACGCGCTGCTGGCCCGGCACACGGCCGCCACCGATCTCACGGTCGGGATGCGGCACACCGTGCCCGGCCCCTTCGCACCCGGGCAGCTGGTCGGAGACTGCGGCAACCTGCTGCCGCTGCGCCTCGAAGGGCTGGACGGCCTGTCGTTCACCGAAGTGGTCCGCCGGACCAACGCCGTACGCGAAGAGGCCGAGAAGCACGGCGGCATCCCGTTCAAGCTCGTACTGGACGGCCTCCACCTCGACCCCGACCCGGCCAGACTTCCGCTGGTACAGATCGGCTTCGACGCCCGGACGCACGCGCCCGTGACCGCGTCGGCGGGCGGACTGAGCATGTCCGCCGAACAGCTGGACACGGGCGCCAGCCCCTACGAACTGTCCCTGGAGACCGTGCTCGACGGCCCGGAACCCGCGGTGACCGTCCGCTACGCGACAGCGCTGTACCACGAGTCCACCGCGCAACGGCTCGTCCACCGCTATCTGCGCCTGCTCGCGGCCGGCTGCGCCTCTCCCGAGGCGTCCCTGACCAGCATCTCGATCACGGGCCGGGACGAGCGGGAGAGCGTTCTCGACGAGTGGAACGCCCGCCTCGGACCGTACTCCGCGGACGCGGTGCACCAGGTGTTCCAGCGCGTGGCCCGGGAGCACAAGGACCGGGTCGCCCTCGCGGCGAGGGACGGGGAGACGACGTACGGAGAGCTGGAGACGCGGGCCAACCGGCGCGCGCACCGGCTGCTGGAGCTCGGGGTGGAGCCAGGAACCTGCGTGCCGGTCCTGGTCAGGCGCGGGCGCCCCTTCGTCGAGGCGATACTCGCCGTCCTGAAGGCCGGCGCCGCCTACGTACCGGTGGACCTCGGCCAGCCCGCGGAACGGGTCATGTCCATCCTGGCCGACTGCGACGCCCGGGTCGTCCTCGCCTCCGAGGGCGCGGAGGGACTGCTCGGAGCGACCGGGGTGCGCGTGGCGCACATGGAGGACGACGTATCCGGACTGCCCGCCACCGCACCCGACGTGGAGGTGCACCCGGAGCAACTGGCGTACGTCATCTACACGTCCGGATCCACGGGCGTGCCCAAGGGCGTCCTCATCGAGCACCGCAACATCACCGGCTTCATCCGGACCGTGCGGGACATGTTCGGCCTCGGCCCGCGGGACCGCATGCTGCAGTTCGCGTCCGTCGGCTTCGATGTCTCCGTGTTCGAGATCTTCGGCGCGCTGCTGTCCGGCGCCCGCCTGTACATGGTGGACGACGAGGAGCGGTCCTCCATCGACACCATCGACGCGCTCATGGCCGACCAGCGGATCACCGTCATCGACCTCCCGCCGGCGATCATGGAGCTGCTCACGCCCGAGCGCTATCCGGACCTGCGCGCCGCCTTCGTCGGCGGAGAGGCGTTCTCCGGCGAGCTGACGACCCGGTGGGCACGCCACTGCGCGTTCACCAACGGCTACGGCCCGACCGAGACGACGGTGACGGTGGTGGCCAAGCTCTGCGAGGGACGATGGGCCGAGTCACCGCCGATGGGCCGGGCCATGAGCAACCACCGCGCCTACGTGCTGGACGAGGACGGAGGACTGCTCCCGGCCGGCGCCGTCGGTGAACTCGCCATCGCGGGCAGGGGACTCGGGCGCGGATACCTGGGCCGCCCCGACCTCACGGCCGAGCGCTTCAGACCCGATCCGTACGGCCCGCCCGGCTCGCGGATGTACCTGACGGGAGACCTCGCGATCTGGCGGGACAACGGTGACCTCGCCTTCCTCGGCAGGGCCGACCGACAGGTCAAGGTCAGGGGCGTGCGGATCGAACTCGGTGAGGTCGAAGCCGCGTTGCAGGCCGTCCCCGGAGTCGCGCGGGCCGTTGCCGACGTGGCGGTCGACCCGCACCGCGGCACGCTGCTCGTCGCGTACGTGGTGCCCGAGGACGGAACGGAACTGCAGCTGGACGCCGTGCGGTCCGCACTGGGCAACCGGCTGCCGCCGACCATGATCCCCACCGTGCTCGTACCGCTGTCCGACGTGCCGCTGGCCCAGAGCGGGAAGGTCGACCGCAGGGCGCTGCCCGCGGTCGAGTTCGCCGGGCTGGAGAGCGCGGACGACAGCGACCTCCAGGACTCCACGCCCACCGAGCGCACCGTGGCGAGCGAGGTCTTCGCCACGCTGCTGGGCACCAGGGTGGCCAAGCACGTCAACTTCTTCGCCCTCGGCGGTACGAGCCTCCAGGCGATCCGGATCGCCCCCCGGGTGAAGACCGTGTTCGGCGTCGACGTACCGATCGCCGAGTTCTTCTCGGCGCCGACCGTCGCCGGACTCGCCCGCATCATCGACGACGCGCTCGCCAGGGAGAGCGAACGGCGCGACCAGCTCGCGAGCGCGCTCGATCTGGTGGAGGGCAGGAGCGACGAGGAGATCGCGGAGATCGTCCGCTCCAGATTCGGTGACGCCTCGTGACAGGGGCCGTGTTCACCGCCGAATCGCCGTGGATCCGCAGGTCGGCCAGGGCCGCGCCGGCGGTGCGGCTGATCTGTATGCCCTACGCGGGCGCGGGCGCCTCCGTCTACCGGGCCTGGCCCGGCCTCCTGCCCGATTCGGTCGAGGTCCTCGCGCTGCAGCCGCCGGGCCGGGAGGACCGCGCGCGGGAGGACCCGCCGGTGGACCTACGGGCCCTGGTACGCGCCTGCGCCATCGCGCTGCGGCCCTTCTGCACCGGGCGATTCGTGCTGTACGGGCACTGCGCCGGGGCTCTCCTCGCCCATGACGTGGCCCATGAGATGGCCCGGCGCTTCGACGTACGGCCGAGGCGCCTGATCGCGGCCGCCCAGCCGGCCCCGTACGTCGCCTCCGCGCAAGCGCCGCTGTACGAGCTCCCCGACGAGGAGTTCACCGAAGCGGTGCGCCTGCGGGGCGGGCTGCCCCGGGAACTGCTCGCCAACCCGGACATGCTGGAGTTCCTGCTGCCCATGCTGCGAGCCGACTTCGCGCTGTGGGAGCGGTACGAGCACGAGCGGCGGCCCGCGCTCCCCTGCCCGGTGACGACCCTGCGCGGCCGGGACGACCCGGTCGTGAGCGGTGATCTGGCGCGGACCTGGCGGGAGTGCACCGAGCAGGGCCACGACCACCACGAGGTCGACGGCGGCCACTACTTCGTCAACCGGATGACGCGCGGGACCGCACGGACGATCGCCCACGCGGTACTGGCCGAGTGAGGGGGGAAAGCGTGAGTGACAACGGCGGGACGCCGCGCACCGCACCGGCGGACCTGACGGGGATCGGCCTCCTCGCGGGCGCCGTTCCCGGCGTACGCGAGGCGGTGGCGGTCACCCGCCACCGGGTGAGGACACCCGAGGCATCGGGCGGGCCGAACCCCGAAGACCCGCCCGCCACGGGGGCGGCGGCCGGAACCCCGGTCCCGGACGACCGGCCGGCCGTCAGCACCGGCCCCGTACAGAGGATCCCGGCGGACGGCGTGGAAACGCTGACCGAGGCCCTGCTCAGGGCGGCGGAGCTGGCGCCGGACCGGGGCACGACCTTCGTGCTCCGGGACGGCAGTACGGACCGGCAGACCTACCCGGAGCTGCTGGACGAGGCGCTGCGCCTGCTGGCCGGACTGCGGGGGGCCGGAGTCGGCCGGGGCGAGGCCGTGCTGCTCCAGTGCGCGGACAGCCGCGCCTTCCTCACCGGATTCTGGGCCTGTGTGCTCGGCGGCTTCCTGCCGACTCCGGTGGGGCCCGCGCCCGACTACACGGCGGACAACGCCGTCACACGCAAGCTGCGGTCGGCCTGGCAGCTGCTCGGCAGGCCCTTCGTGCTGACCGACACGGAGCTGCGGGACAGCGTCGCCGGTCTGGGCCGTGGCTGGGGGGCCGGGTTCAGGGCCGGCTCCGTCGCGGAGCTGACAGCCGAAGAGGCCGCGGAACCCGAGACCGCCCACCCGGACCAGCCGGTCCTCAACCTGCTGACCTCGGGCAGCACCGGAACGCCCAAGTGCGTGCGGCACGCGCACAGGTCCGTCGTGGCGCGCAGCTACGCGACCGCCCAGGCCAACGGATTCACCGAGCACGAGATCACGCTGAACTTCATGCCCCTCGACCACGTCGGCGGCATCGTCATGTCGAACGTGCGGGACGTCTTCCTGCGCTGCGAGCACATCAACGCGCTCACGGACTCCCTCGTCCGCCGCCCGGTGAATCTCCTCGACTGGTGCGAGCGCTTCGCGGTCACCAACACCTGGGCGCCCAACTTCGCGTTCGCACTGGTCAACAAGCACGCCGAGGAGATCGAGGCGGGCAGCTGGGACCTCTCGCGACTGCGGCACATCTGCAACGCGGGGGAGGCGGTGGTGCCGCGCACCGCGCACCGGCTCCTCGAACTGCTGGCCCCCCACGGTCTGCCGCCCCTCGCGATGGTCCCCTGCTGGGGCATGTCGGAGACGTCGTCGGGAGTCACCTACTCCGCGATGGACGCGCGTGACCCCGCGGTGGGCACCGTCTCCCTCGACCCGGCCTCCCTGGACGGCCCGCTGATCGCGCTTCCGCACGGCACACCGCGCGCCGTCGTGCTCGCAGACGCCGGACCCCCGATAGCCGGAGTCGGCCTGCGCATCGTCGACCGCGAGGGCGAGGTCCTGCCCGAGGGCCGCGTCGGACGGCTTCAGGTCACCGGAGACACCCTGCTGCTCGAATACTTCGGGAACGAGCCCGCCAACGCGGCGAGCTTCACCGGCGACGGCTGGTTCGAGACCGGGGATCTCGCGTTCCTGCGCCAGGGCCGCCTCACGCTCACCGGCCGCGAGAAGGACATGGTGATCGTCAACGGCGCCAACCACCCCGTGTCCGACATCGAAGCGGTGGTCGAACAGTGCCCCGGGGTACGGCCGGCCTGCGCCGCGGTGTGCGCCGTCCGCGACGAGGAGGCCGACACCGGCGCGCTCCTGGTGTTCTTCGTACCCGCCCAGGACGCGGCCGGAGACCTCGACGGCACCGTCACCGCCATCCGGGCGGAACTCGCCCGGGACCTCGCGCTGCGCCCGAAGGCGGTCGTACCCGTGACCGCCGACGAGTTCCCCAGAACGGCCAGCGGCAAGATCCAGCGCAATCAGCTCGCAGAGGCCTATGCGGACGGGCGGTTCGACGGCCGGCAGTACGACCGGCGGCCCGCCCGCGACGAGACGGCCGACGACTGGCTGCTCGAACGGGTCTGGACAGCCGTGGACCCGGCCGGCGCGGCCCGACCCACCCGGCCGGTCCTGCTGTACGCGCCGGGGGACAGCGCCCTGACGGCACACCTCACCGCACTCCTCCCCGGCGGACGGATCAGGGTGCTCTCTGCCGGAGACCGGCCGAGGACCCCCGGGCCGGGGCACGCGGAGGTGGACCCCCTCGACCCGGAGCAGCACGAGCGCGCCCTCGCCCATCTCACCGGAAGCCTCGACGAGCCGCTCCGCGTGCTGTACGCGTGGGGGAGCGAGCCGGGACCGACGGCGGCCGGGACGGCACCGGACGGCCTCGCGGCGGCGCACCTGCTGGTCGCTCTCGGCGCCCTCGCGCGGGCCCACCCGGACGCCGAGGTCACCGTCCTCACCCGGCACGCCCTCGGCGTGGCGGCGGACGACGCGATCGACCCGGGCCGGGCGGCGCTGTCCGGCCTGGTCCGCAGCGCCGCCGCCGAGGGCCTGCTCGCCTCGGTCGGGCTGGTCGACGTGCCCGCGGAAGCCGACGCCGCCGAGAGCGCGCGGCTCGCGCTGGCCGGGTACGGAACCGACACGGTCGCCGTCCGCGAAGGCGTGGCGTACGCGCCTCGGCTGCGGATGACGGCCAGGCCCACCGAGCTCGGCGTACCGGCCGAGGCCCTGCGGCCCGGCGGCACCTGTCTGGTCATCGGTGGTCTCGGCGGTCTCGGCGCGATCGTCTCCGAGTACCTGCTCGCCGCCATGGGCGCCCGGCTCCTGATCACCGGACGCACCCCGGAGGCCGAACTGCCCCGCACGGGAGCCGATGCCGTGCTCCGCGATCTCCGGGAACTGGGCGATGTGCGCTACGCCGCCGTGGACGTCGCCTCCGCGGCCGCACTCCGCGAAGCGGTCGCCGAGGCGGAGAAGCACTGGGGGCGACCCCTGGACCTGGTGGTCCACACCGCGGGCGCGTCCCCGGCCCCGCAGTGGGAGGACCTCCCGGCGCATCAGTTCGGCAGGGAGAGCGTCCCCTGGCTGCGCACCATGCTGCACTCCAAACTCGAAGGCGGGGCAGCGGTCGGGGAACTGCTCGACGGCCACCCGGACACCGGTGTGGTGCTGTTCTCCTCGGTCAACGGCTTCCTCGGAGGCACCGCCTACAGCGCCTACGCCGCGGCGAACGCGGCGCTCGACGGCTTCGCGCACCGCTGGGCGGCCGGTGGCCGGTATGTGCGCTGTCTGGCCTGGAGCATGTGGGCCGGTGTGGGCATGAACGACGGCAGTCCGCTGATCGCCGCCGCACAGCGCCGCGGACTGCGGCTGATCGAACCCTCCGACGGGCTGGGGCTGCTGCTCGCCGCCCTGAACCAGCCCCGGCCGTACCTCCTGATCGGCGCCGACCCGGGCAACCCCCACCTGGCGGTACACCTCGCACCGGACCAGTTCGCCGGCGGCAGCACCGTGGTGGCCGTGGTCCCCGACGGTACGGTCGAACCCGAGACGGTCAGGAGCGCCGTGGCAGCCGCTCTCGCCCGGCGCGGCGTACTCGCCCAGGTCCTGGCCGTCCCGCAGATCGCCAGAGACACGGGGGGCGCCCCCGACGCCGGCCGGATCCTCGCCCACCGTGACGGCGCCGCCGGGCCCTCGCGGTACGTGGCTCCGCAGGGGCCGACGGAGTCGGTGGTGGCCCGGGTCATCCAGGAACAGCTGAAGCAGGGCCCGGTGGGACGGGAGGACTCGGTCTTCGCGCTCGGCGGCGACTCGATCCAGGTACTGCAGGTGGCGGGCAGCCTGGGCGAGTGCTTCGGGCGGGAACTCCCGGTCAGGCTGCTGTACGTCCACCCGACCGTCCGGGAGCTCGCCACGGCCATCGACGCCGGCGGTTCCGCCTGACTCGGCAGCCGGTCGCGCCCCGGACCGGGGCGCGACCCACCCGTAACCCTCAGACTCTGACGGCCTGTTGGATCACCGTGGCGACCTCGGCCCGGTGGTCGGTGAGGAAGAAGTGTTCACCGGGGCGGACGAACAGCTCGAACCGCTCCGAGGTCATCTCGCCCCAGCCGCGCATCTCCTCGGCCTTCACCTCGGGGTCGGCGTCGCCGCACCACCCCAGCACGGGGCAGCTCAGGGCCGGGCCCGGCGTGTACGTGTACCGCTCGATCAGGGCGAAGTCGGCACGCATCATCGGGATCAGGACGTCGAGCAGCTCTTCGTGCGCCAGGATCTCCTCCGAGGCGGCCCCGTAGTCGCGGAGTACCTGCACGAACTCGGCCCTGGGCAGCGTGGAGAACCGGGCCACCGGGCGGCGGACGGGCGGGGCGGGGCGGCCGCTGACGAACAGGAAGTCCGCCGGACCGCCCAGCCGTTCGAGGCGCCTGGCCACCTCGAACGCGATGATCGCCCCCATGCTGTGCCCGAACAGCAGGGGCCTGGTGGGGGCGCGGGCGATCAGGGCCGCGATCTCGTCGGCCAGGGCCGCCATGTCGGTGGGGCCCGGTTCCGCCATCCTGGGGCCCCGGCCGGGCAGCTGGACGGGGACGAGTTCGACCGTGTCGTGGAAGCGCGGGGCCCAGGACGCGTAGTAGCCGGCCGTCCCTCCCGCGAAGGGGAAGCAGTACAGGCTCGCGGAGGCGCCGCCGAGCCGGAACCGGTCGTCGAACCAGGAACCGGCCCGGACCCCGGCCGGGGGGCGTGGCGACCCGGTCATCCAGCGGCCTCCGAGAGGGTGCGTTCGGTGACCCCGGCCCGGGGGGTGAGCCGCACCGGCATGTTCTTGTAGCCGGCCACCAGGTTCGATGCCAGATGAGTCACCTCGCCGGCCGGTTCGACCCGCTCCACCAGATTCATCAGCTCGTCCAGGAAGATGCGCAGGCCGAGAGTGGCCAGACCCGCGCCGATGCAGTAGTGCGGCCCGACACCGAAGGCGACGTGCTTGTTCGGCTGCCGCGTCACGTCGAACTCGTACGGCCGGTCGAAGACCCGCTCGTCCCGGTTGGCAGAGCCCAGCCACACGCTCACCGGCTCGCCCTCCCGCAGGGTCCTGCCGTGCAGCTGGACATCGCGCAGCGCGTAGCGCATGAAGTGGCTCGCGGGGGACGACCAGCGCAAGGTCTCCTGGACGCACAGCCGCCTGAGGCCCACGTCCTCGCGGACCCTGCGGAACTGCCCCGGATGCTCGGCCATCAGGGCCACCAGCGTGGACGTGACGTGCGGTGTCGTGACGTTCGCGCCCAGCAGGAGCGCGTAGCAGTTGAGGACGAGCTGCTGCTCGGTCAGCGGAGCCCCGTCGACGTCCATCGCGCGCAGAATGCTCAGCAGATCACCGCCGTCGGCGTCGGAACGCCGCCGGGAGCGGACTTCGCTCAGGAAGAAGTCGAACAGCTCGTGGTGCGCCTGGCGGAGCGTGGCCTTCGAGTCACCGACCGAGTAGTCGGGGTCGTCGTAGGCGATCGTCATCGCCGTCAGCTCGGACATGCGCCGCCAGTTCTCCCGCGGCAGACCCATGAGCGTTCCGGTGAAGGCCATGGGGAACAGCAGCGCGGCCTGCGCCATGTCGAACACCCCGCCGTCGAGCGCCGGGCGCAGCAGGTCGCGGACGATCGCGCGTATCGGCTCCTCCTGCGCGGCGACGGCCCGGGGAGTCAGTGCCCGGTTCACCGGTTCCCTCAGCATCCGGTGCCGGGGCGGATCGGTGTCGGGCATCATCTCGTCGGAGGCGAAGTCGGGCATGCTCAGATCGATGATGCACAGCATGGTCCCGCGCCGGGAGGTGAACGACTCGTAGTCGCGCAGGACCATCGAGACGTCCTCGTGCCGCGTCAGCACCCAGAACGCCTCGCGGCCGTCGGCCGGGTCGCAGTAGTAGGCGGGGTCGTGCTCCCGCAGCCGAGCCCAGAGCGCGTGCGGATCGGCGGACGCGTAGTAGGTGGAGTCGAGCAGGTCGGCGTCCTTGAACTCGGCAGGGCCGAAGGGAGGTCGGGTAAGTCGCATGTCAGGCTCCTTCGCCGGTGTCCGCGAGCCGGGCGTTCACCTCGTGCGTGAGTTCGGTGACGACCGTGGCCCGGTAGAAGACCCTGGGCGTCAGCCGCACCCCGAATTCCTTGTCGATGACGTCCAGCAGCTCGATCGCCGACAGCGAGGTGCCGCCGAGCGTGAAGAAGTCGTCGCTGTCGCGGACGTGCTCGACCTTCAGTACGCGCCCGTAGACCTCGGCGATCTGCGTGCTTGTGGGATCAGGCATCAGGCATCCACCTCTACGGCTTCGGGTTTTCCGATGACACGTAGCGCGGCCGCTCCGATCGCGGCCGCGCTGACGCCGGCTTCCTCCAGGGCTTCCCGGTGTCCTCGTACGACGGTCCCCACGCGGCCGCGTACGGCCACCCGCAGATGCGGTACGGGACAGTGCTCACCGGCCGTCTCCGCCACGGCGTCACCGAGCCCGCCGTGGGGGCGGTGCTCCTCCACCGTCACCAGCCCGGCGGTGGCTCTCGCGGCGCGCACCACCGTCCCGGTGTCCAGCGGCGAGAGGGTGTGGACCTGCACCACGCGGCAGCGCACCCCGTCGGCCAGGAGCTCGTCCGCCGCCTGGAGGGCCATCAGTACGGGGAATGGCCCCATGGCCATGAGCGTGACGTCGTCGCCGGTCCGCAGGGTCACCATGCGCCCGAGTTCGAAGCGGGGAACGATGTCGTGCACGGCGGGAGTGGCCGAGCGTCCCAGGCGCAGGTACGCGGGTCCCGGCAGGGCGTGCAGGGAACGCAGTGCCGGGCCGATCTCCGACGCGTCCGCGGGCACCACGACGGTCAGGTCCATCAGCGCCCTGGCGACGGCCAGGTCCTCCAGCCCGTAGTGGGTCGTTCCGAAGTGCGTCGCGGAGAGGCCCGCGTGGGTGGCGACGATCCGTACGGGCAGTTCGTTGCCGACGATGTCGATCTTGAGCTGCTCGGCGGCCCGCATCGTGGCGAACGTGGCCATGGTGTGGACGTAGGGCAGGTAGCCGCGGGAGGCCAGGCCGGCGGCGATGCCGAACATGTTCGCCTCCGCGATTCCCACATTGACGTATCGCTCGGGGAACCGGGTGCCGAAGGTGTTCTCCAGACCGCCGGTGTCCGAGTCGAGGCAGATGACGCGTTCGTCGGCCGCTGCCAGTTCGATCAGCGCCCTGCGGTACGCGAGCCGGGGGGACTCCGGCCCCTTCCTGTCCGGCCCGTCCGGTGCGGCCGTCATGAGGGTGCCTGCGCTTCCAGGCTCGCGTACGCGCGTTTGAGCAGCTCCGGCCGCAGCGTGACGTAGTGGCTCGCCGTCTTCCCCTGCAGGAACGACACCCCTCGCCCCTTCAGCGTCCGCGCGATCACCGCGACGGGGCGCTCGCCGGGCCGGCGCAGGGCCGTGCGCAGGGCCTCCAGATCGTGTCCGTCGACCGTCCGCGTCTCCCAGCCGAACGCCTCGAACCTCGCGGCGAGGGGTTCGAGGCCCACGCGGTCCTCGGTCGGCCCGGTGATCTGGAGCCGGTTGCGGTCGATGACGGCGACGATGTTGTTGAGCCGCTGGTGCCCGGCGAACATCGCCGCCTCCCAGACCGTCCCCTCCTGCAACTCGCCGTCACCGAGCAGCAGATAGACGCGGCCGGAGCCGCCGGAGAACCTCTCGGCAAGGGCGAGGCCGGAGGCCAGGCTCAGGCCGTGTCCGAGCGAGCCGGTGGGGAATTCGACCCCGGGCAGTCCGCGGGGCGGATGCCCGAAGAGCCGGCTCCCCGGTGTCGCGTACCGGGTCAGCTCCTCCGGGCCGAGCCGTCCGGTGGCCGCGAGCGCGGCGTAGAGCGCGGGTGCGGCATGCCCCTTGCTGAGGATGAAGGCGTCCCGTTCGTCGAGGACTTCGCCGTAGAGCACGGCGAGGATGTCCGCGCAGGAGAGGCTGCCGCCCAGGTGCGCGCCCTGTGGCCCCGCGGCCATCCGCACGATGTCGCGACGCAGCCGGTGGGCGAGTTCCGCGAGCCGGCGCGTCATCGGGCGCCGTCCGTGAAGTGCCGGCGCCAGTCGTCCGTGCCCTGTGCGCGGGCGATGTCGCGGACCAGGTCGAGGTGCTCCCAGGCCTTCTCGAAGCCTCGGGCGTACAGCGGGAGCACGTCGGCGGCCGCCGGATTGAGGTGGCGCCGCTGAAGACAGAGCGAGCCGTCGATGACCTGACAGGACGAGGGGAACCGGGCGGCGATGTCCTCGTACGTCAGGTCCGCCGGGCGGAAGGCGGGGTGCGCGGGCAGCGGAGCCACCTGGTACTGCGAGACGGGCACTCCCTCGGCCCTGAGCACGCGGTGCAGCGCCCGGCGGACCGCGGCGGGCGCGATGCCCGCCATGTCCATCTCCTCCGGCACGAGGAGCAGCCGGATGATGTGCCAGGCGTGCGAGCGGTCCTCCGGCACGCGGGGGACCCGGAGCCCAGGCAGCGCCGCGAGCCGGCCGAGCAGGGCGGTGACGGCCAGGTCCCGGTCCTTCGAGTAGGCCGGGAGGCGGGTCAACTGCGAGCGGGTGAAGGCTGCTTGTACGGGGCCGAGCCGGGCGTTGCCGCCCGCGCCGTGCGCGATGTAGGTCCGGGTGGCTGCCGGTGCCCGCTCGCCGAAGTTCCGCAGCGCGAGCGCGGCCTCCCGCAGCGGACCGGAGTCGGTGGTGATCAGCCCGCCTTCCCCGCAGGTCGGCAGGTTCTTGCTCGGGTGGAGGCTGAAACAGCCGAGCACACCGAGCGCTCCGGTTCTCCGGCCCCGGTAGGTGGCGCCGTGCGCCTGCGCCGCGTCCTCGACCACCGCCAGTGCACCGGCCTCCGCCGTGGAGGCCAGCGCGTCCATATCGGCGGGCAGTCCGTGCAGATGGACGGGGAGGAGCGCCGCGGTCCGCCCCGTCAGCACCTCGGGCACCCGCTTCGGGTCCAGCGTGTACGTGTCGGGGGCGATGTCGGCGAACACCGGAGTGGCGTCGCACTGGAGGACCGCGTGGGCGGTTGCGTTCATGGTCAGCGCGGGGATGACGACCTCGTCCCCGCGGCCGATGCCGAGCGCGCCGAGCGCCACCCGCAGGGCCGCGGTTCCCGAGCTCACGGCCACGCAGTGAGCCGTTCCGACGTGCTCGGCCCATTCCCGCTCCAGCGCGGGGACTTCCACCTCCCCGGCCGCTGTCGCGGTCAGCCGGCCCCCGTGCAGCACGCGGAACACGGCCTGCTCGTCCTCGGACGTGACGACCGGCCAGAGCGTCGTCGCGGACGCGCCGCCGGAGGGGACGGCCGGTGTTCCGCCGAGCATCGCGAGCTTGCTCATCACACCTCCTTCGGCTTGTCTTCCCAGTGCGTGAGTACGCCTTCGAGGCGCTGGAGGCTCTGTTCCCAGTGCACCAGCAGCCGCCTGCCCAGGGCTGTCACCCGGTCCACGGGCGGGCTGTCCGCGACGGCTCCGTGTGCCGAGCCGACGCGCAGTCCCGTCCAGCTGTGTGCCACCAGGTCGACCCAGCGTGCGGCCTCCACCAGGTCGGGCCGCTCGAACCGCAGCCCCGCCCGGGTGAGGAAGGTGCTGTGCAGGCTCGTCTCGGCCTGGGCCGGCCAGCCGAGGACGTAGATCTCCTGGAGGGCGCGCGGGCCCTCGCGGCGGATCCGTCCGGGCAGCTCGTCGAGGAGGCGCGCGAGGACCGCGGGGCCCTCGGCCGCTCCGGTGCCGCGCATCGAGGCCACGTTGTCCGTCAGCACCTCGCGCAGCCAGGGCGGCGAGAGGGTGGGCTGCGGCCCGGTGGTGCGTACCTCCAGCCAGCGCCAGGCCGGGGAACTGCCCGCGAAGAACGGGTCGCTCGCGTCGTCGACGGCCAGGGAAGAGCGTGCCTTTTCGAGAACGGAACGGGGCAGGTCTCCGCGGTGGGCGGGCGGCATGGGGTCGGCGATCCGGTACACGTCGCGCTCCGGCTCGTACGCCGTGACGACGAGGAGGTGGGCCGCGTGGACGTCGTGGTAGGCCGGCCGGAAGGGCAGGTGGTAGTTGTTCACCGCGACGACGGGGGAAACGCCCCGCGCGAGTGCGGCCAGCACGTCGTGGTGGGCCGCGGCGGCGTCGCGAGGACTGTGCCAGCGCAGCGATACCGGGTGATGCAGGCAGAAGTATTCTTCGATGCGGTCACCGGCCGGATGGAAGTATTCCACCGATTCGACGGGGCCCCTGGGTGCGGAAAAACGCCATCCGGCGCCGAGTGCCTGGACCGGGTCCCATCCTGCACGTTCGAGTACGTAACCGATATCCATCTGCAGACAACTGCTCAGATCGTCGTACCAGGAAACAAAAGAGCCCCCTGCCGGGGCGTTCACCGAACGGTCTCGATGGTGAGGGCGAATACATGTAAGGCCGGGTTGTCGGGCAGCCGCAGTGCGCGTACGGGCTCTCTTCGCGTCACCGGTATCCGCACGGCCCACAATTGACCTGACAGGTTGTCCTGACGGTGGTGCGGATAGTGCATCGAGGGTGATGCCGCGGCAAGGGATTCACCGAAGTGTGCCTGCGCGGGCCAGAAATCAGAGACCCTGATCCACTCCGGATCGACCGCGCCGGAGGAGTAATGGATGTGGACGGTCTCCTCGCAGCGCCGTTCGGCGGTTGCTAATAAGTGCAGCCATTCCGCTTTGCTTTCGGGAAGCTGTAGATATTGGGCTTCGCAGCGGATGTTGTCGGGCTCGGAGTTGACCTTGTTGGTGGCCTCGAAGGGGACTCCGTCTACCGAGAGCCGGCCGGAAGGGATGGTTTCGAGTTGCAAACTGTTCCCCCAAACGTTGAGTCGGCCGTCACTCAGGTTCTGCCTTGCGGTAAGGGCGACGTTGTTGAGATGCGGTGCCAGATCGACCGCTGTCATGGTGTGTACACGTGACGTCTCTACGGGCAGAAAGTGGCTCACTCCTTGGCCCTCATCGATTCATGTGGGGTACCTGGGACAGCGCCTGCACTGGGGCTGGATGCTAGGCGACGCACTCAGGCCGAAGCAAGACTTAATGTTCTCATGGCCTACTCTTGACTGCCCCGTGATTCGAGTGTTCTACTTCCGCTGGATGTCAGGTCCATGCTCCTGGTGAGGGGAAAGTCAATATGACTGGTTCACCCAGCGAATGCCCTGAGTGTCACGCAACCGTTGCTGTGGACGCGGACGTGATGATCGCGGAGATTATTGACTGCGTGGATTGCTCCACAGGACTTGAGGTGGTGTCCGTGGACCCATTGATCCTCGCCCTGGCCCCCGAGATCGAAGAGGACTGGGGAGAATAGCTCGGTAGCGGGCGGCCTGGAAAGATCCAATGACGGGGGACGGGGGGCGAGTGCGGTCGTCGTATCCAGTAGTGCTGATTGCCACGCGTATCCGTGCTGAGGAACGCATGTTGCTCGAAGCGTTCCGGCGCCGCGCGGTGTCCTGCGTGCACGTGGACGACCGCTCTCTGGTCTACCGGGTGGGTGGACCGCCGCCGGAATGGCGTGCTGTTCTCAACCGTGCGATTTCAGCGACCAGAAGAATCGAAGTAAGCAGACTGTACGAGGCGTTGGACATCCCGGTGTTCAACTCGCTTGCCACACTGACGTGTTGCAGCAGCAAGATAGCCGGTTCGCTCGCCCTGCACCATGCCGGACTGCCGATCCCCGCGACCGCGATCGCGCTCGACGCCGCGTCCGGCGGTGCGGCGGTCGCCGAGGTCGGGTTCCCCGCCGTGGTCAAGCCCGTCGTCGGTTCCTGGGGGCGGGGCCTCGCCAAGGTCAACGACGCCGACGCCGCCGAGGCCGTCTTCGGTCTGCGGGACCAGCTGCCCTCACCGGTCCAGAAACTCCCCTACACCCAGGAGTTCGTACGCGGCCGCGACATCAGGGTGCTGGTCGTCGGCGGCCGGGCGGTCGCCGCGATCGAGCGGGCCGGCGAGCACTGGGTGCGCAATACCGCCCGGGGAGGGCAGGCACGGGCCTGCGTGCTCGACCCCGGGCTCACCGAGCTCGCGGAAGGCGCCGCGGCGGCGGTGGGCGGCGGCATCCTCGGGGTCGATCTCCTTGAGACGGACCAGGGGAGCCGGCTCGTGATCGAAGTCAACGGCGGGGTGGAGTTCCACGGCCTCGCGGCCGCGCATCCCGGGATCCCGGTCGCCGACGTGATGATCGACTACGTGTTGGGCAGGACTCCATGAAGGTTTCGGTCATCGGCGCTTCCGGCTATGCCGGCGGTGAACTCGTACGGCTGGCTCTGGGACACCCGGACCTCGACCTTGTCCAGGTGACGTCACGACGCCATGCCGGTGGCACGCTCGGAGTCGCGCACCCCAACCTCCGGCACCACACGGACATCACGTTCACGGCACCCGACCGCCTCGAAACCGTCGATGTCCTCTTCACCGCGTTACCCAAGGGCGAATCCCTGAGCCTGCAACCGAGGCTGAGCCGGGCCGCGACCCTGCTCGTGGACCTGGGGCAGGACTTCAGGGACCCAGCCACGAGCACGGATCCGCCCTTCGTGCCGGGACTCCCGGAGCTGTACAGGGCAGAGCTGGTCGGCGCGGACCGGATCAGCGTCCCCGGCTGCATGGCGACGGCCGCCACCCTGGCCATCAAGCCCCTGGCGGAAGCGGGACTGGTGGCCGGTGACGTCATCCTCGACGCGCGCACGGGATCCAGCGGCGCGGGAGCGGCACCGGGCGAGGCGACCCACCACGCGGAGAGACAGCACGCCTTACGCGTGTACCGGGCGGCCGGACACCGGCACGAACGGGAAGTCGGCCGGATGTGCGGGATCAGGGCGCGGATGACCGTGACCGCCGTGCCCCTGGTCAGGGGCGTCCAGGTCATCGCGCACATCCGCCCGCCCCGGCCGGTGTCCCGCGCGGAGATCTGGCAGACCTACCGCCGGCACTACGCCGGTGAACCGTTCGTCCGGCTCGTGGCCCGGCGGGCGGGACTGCACCGGCTGCCGGATCCGCAGTTCCTGACCGGCAGCAACTTCACCGACATCGGATTCGACGTCGATGACGACGGCGAACGCGTCGTCGTCGTCGCGGCGCTGGACAATCTCGTCAAGGGCGCCGCCGGGGGAGCGGTCCAGAGCATGAACGTCGCCGCGGGAATCCCCGAACGGACCGGCGTGGACTTTCCCGGATTGCACCCGGTGTAGGCGGGTGGCGGCCATGGACGGCGTACTCGTGGTGAAGCTCGGCGGCGGCCTGGACCCCGGCCGGACGCTCGACAATGTCGCGGCTCTGCACGGTGCCGGGACCCATGTGGTCCTCGTGCACGGCGGCGGAGCCGAGGCGGACCGGCTCGCCGGACAGCTGGACCGCCCGGTGCGGGCCATCGAGGCGCCCGACGGCACCCGGAGCAGAAGGACGGACGAGGAAGCGCTCGACGTCCTGGCCATGGCGCTGCTCGGCCGGGTCAAACCCGCCCTGGTCGGCGGCCTGCGGGCAAGAGGGGTGAGCGCGGCCGGACTGTGCGGCGCGGACGGCGCACTGCTGACGGCCGAACGCAAGACGGCGATCAGAAGCCGGGAGAACGGCAGGGTGCGGCTGATCCGCGACGACCGCGCGGGCCGGGTCACACGCGTCGCCCCGGCCATCCTGCGCACCCTGCTCGCCGGCGGCCTCCTCCCCGTGGTGTCCCCGCCCGCGGCCGACGAGGAAGGGCGGCTGCTCAACGTCGACGCCGACCAGGTCGCGGCGGCGATCGCCACGGCACTGGGCGCGGACGCGCTCGTCCTCCTCACCGACGTGCCCGGCGTGCTGCGCGACCCGGCGGACCCCGCGTCGGTCATGGCCCGGCTCGACTGCTCCGGACCCGAACAGGCGGCCGTCGGCGGCCGGATGCGGCACAAGGTGCGCGCCGCGGTCCGGGCCGGCCGGGGCGGGGTCCGGCACGTGGTCATCGGCCACGGCGGCATCGACGGCCCGGTGGACTCCGCGCTCAACGGCGCCGGAACCCTCGTGGTCGGAACACGGCAGGTGGGCGCGTGACCTCTTCGGCCGACCATCTCACCTGGCTCCTCAGATCGATGCTGTCCATCCCCTCCGTCTCCGGGCACGAGGGCCGGCTGGCCGTCTTCCTCGCGGAGCAGATGGAACACCTCGGCATGGACACCCACATCGACGAAGCCGGAAACGTGCACGGTGCCGCCGGGCCCGTGGGCGCGCCGACGGTGCTGCTCCTCGGGCACATCGACACCGTCCCGGGCGCCGTCCCCGTCTGCCGGGTGGGCGACCTGCTCTACGGCCGCGGCGCGGTGGACGCGAAGGGCCCCATGGCCGCACTGATCACGGCCGCGTCCCGCGCGACGAACGTACGCGCGGTGGTGGTCGGCGCCGTGGGGGAGGAGGTGGCGGGCTCCCGCGGAACCCGCCACCTGCTGCGCACGATGGCACCGCCCGACGCCGTGGTGATCGGCGAGCCGAGCGGCTGGGACGGCGTCTGCCTCGGATACAAGGGCAGGGTCGGAGTGGAGTACGAGGTCACCAGGCCGCCCCTGCACACCAGCAGCCCGGAGCCCACGGCCGTCGAGGCGGCCGTCGGCTTCTGCGCCCTGGTGAAGGACTACCTGCGGGCCCACCACGGGTCGGCGGATCCCGTCGCGTTCGACGCGGCGGCGGGCACCGTGGTGAGCCTGCGCGGAGACCTGAGCCGCGCCGAGGCGTTCCTCACCTGCCGAGTGCCCCTCGGATTCGACTTCGACGCCTTCGAGCGGCATCTGCGCCGCCACAGCGACGGCACGGTGGAGTTCGACGAGAGGGTCGCCGCGGTGCGCCGGCCGAGGAGCGATCCCGTGGCCAGGGCGATGCGCGCGGCCATCATGCTGCAGGGCGGCGAACCCGTCCTGAAACTGAAGGCCGGAACCTCGGACATGAACGTGGCCGACCGCTGGGGGGTGCCGATGGTCGCCTACGGGCCCGGCGACGCCCACCTGGACCACACGAGCGACGAGCACATCGTGCTGCCGGAGCTGCACAGATCGGTCGCCGTGCTCGACACGGCGCTCTCCCGGCTGGCCACGCTGCTGAAGAAACGGGCGGCGGACGCCACCCGGCCGCGAGAAGTGCTCTCCAGTGGCACGGGATGAGGGGAAGACGATGCGCGTCGAAGGACACATCGCGATGATCACGGGCGCGGCCCGTGCCCTGGGGCGTTCCCACGCCTTCACCTTCGCACGCGAAGGCGCCGACCTCCTGCTGGTCGACCGGTGCGAGGAGGACGGGCCCTACCGGCTCTCGAGCCGCAAGGAACTGGAGGAGACCGCGGCCGAATGCCGCCGCCTCGGCGGCAGGGTCCTGACGGCGGTCGCGGACGTACGGAGCCAGGAGGCCGTGGACGCGGCGGTCGCGGCGGGGCTCGAAGAGTTCGGCCGGATCGACATCCTCGTCAACAACGCCGGTCTGCTCGCCCCCGGCGGGGTCCGCTCGCACGAACTCAGCGAGCGGGACTGGAACCTGGTCATCGACGTCAACCTCAACGGGACCTGGCGCTGCTGCCGCGCCGTGCTGCCCGGCATGGTCGCGCAGCGCTCCGGCACGATCGTGAACACGGCCTCGGTCGGCGGGCTCGTCGCGTACGAGATGTATTCGAGCTACGTCGCCTCCAAGCACGCGGTCGTCGGCCTCACCAAGGCGCTGGCCCTGGAGTACGGCCGCTCCGGAATCCGGGTCAACGCGGTCTGCCCGAGCACGGTGGCCGCCGACGACCGCCTGGACACCGAGAGTACGGCGGCCGTGGCCCGGACCATGGGGGCGAGCCTGGACGACTACGAGCGCAGCTCCTCCTCGTACCACGCGATCGGCCGACTGGTGACCGCCCAGGAGGTGTCGGAGGCCTGCCTCTGGCTGGCCGGCCCCGAATCCGGCGGCACCACGGGCACGGCACTGGCCGTGGACGGCGGCTTCACCGCGCGCTGAGGCAGGCACCGCAATCCGGGAGAGGGAGGAGCGAAGTGACTGAGCAACGGGACGGGACAGGCCAGCGCGACCCGCTCGAACAGCGGCTCGCGGCGCTGGCGCCCGCACAGCGGGACCTCGTGATGCGGATCATGGAACAGAACACCCCGGACGCCGCGGCCCGCGTCCGGCGACGGCCGCCGGACCTCACCGAGATACCCGCGTCCTTCGAGCAGGAGCGGCTGTGGTTCATGAGCGAACTGCTCACGCACGGGGAGATCTTCCATGTGCCGACGGCGCTCAGGGTCAGCGGCCGGCTGCACGTCGACGCGCTGCGCCGGGCCCTCGACCGGCTGACCGCCCGCCACGAAGCCCTGCGCACGGTGTTCGTGGCGAGCGCAGAAGGCCCCCGGCAGATCGTCCTCGACAGCGTCGGCATCCCCCTCGTGGTGCACGCGCGCGGGAACGAGCCGGACCCGGAGGCGGCGGCTCGCGGACGGGCCGCCCAGGCGATCGCGGAACCGTTCGACCTGAGCACGGGACCGCTGCTGCGCTGCGAGCTGTACGAGCTGGACGAGGACGATCACCTGTTCGTGATCGTCCAGCACCACATCGTCTCCGACTACTGGTCGCTCGGGATCCTGCTGAGCGACCTCGGGGCGCTCTACGCCGCCGAGCTCGGCAGCCCGCTGGAGCTCGAACCGCTCGACCTCCAGTACCCCGACTTCGCGCACTGGCAGCGCGAGACCATGGACCGCGACGCGATGAAGCCCCAACTCGACTTCTGGCGCGACACCTTGGACGGCATACCGGAGGCGCTCGACCTGCCGACCGACCGCCCGCGCCCGGCGATCAGAGCGAGTCAGGGCAGATTCCACCGCGTCGAGTTCGACCCGTCGCTCGTCGCCGCCATGCGGCAGCTCGCCCACGAGAACTCCACCACCCTCCATGTCGCCTTCCTCGCCCTCTACTTCGGCCTGCTCTCCCGGCTGACCAGACACGAGGAGCTGGTCGTCGGCGTGCCGGTCGCGGGCCGGACCAGACCCGAACTGCAGCACATGCTCGGCTACTTCCTGAACTGGCTGGCGATCCGGGTCGACGTGAGTGGGCGGCCGTCGCTCCGAGAGCTCGTGGGGCGCACCCGGGATGCCTTCAACGCGGCACTCGCCCACCAGGACGTGCCCTTCGACATGCTGGTGCGCGAGCTTCAGCCGGCCCGGGTGCCCGGGGTCACGCCGGTCTTCCAGACGAGCTTCAGCCTGCGCGACGGTGCCCCGGAGCCACCTGACCTCCCCGGCCTCGATGTGAGCTTCGCCGACCTCGACGGCGGTGCGACGCACTTCGACCTGATGGCGGAGCTGTGGTGCGAGGACGACCGCGTCGTAGGCTATTTCCCGTACGACGACGAGCTGTTCGACGAGTCGACCGTGGCCTCGTACGTGCGGTGGATGGCACTTCTCATGAGGGCGGGCACGGCGGACCCCGGTCAGCCGCTCTGTGACGTACCGCTGATCACTCCCGCCGAGCACGAAGAACTCGCCGGCGCACCCGCCGCCGGCTTCCGCGACATCACCACCACGCTGCACGCCCGGTTCCGCGACCGGGCCGCGCGCGAGCCGGACGCGATCGCGGTCTGCGACGAGCGGAGCGCCCTCTCGTACGCGGAGCTCGACCGGCGCGCCGACCGTCTGGCGCACGTACTGCTCGGCCACCGGGCAGGGCCCGGGACGACGGTGGGGCTCATGGTCGAGCGGACCGCCGACCTGCCCATCGCCGTGCTGGCCGTCCTCAAGTGCGGCGCCGCCTACCTCTCCATCGACCCGGACAGCCCGGCCGACCGGACCGCGAGCCAGTTCGCGGACTGCGCCGTGCCGGTCGTGATCGCGTCGCCCGAGCTGACCGGGCGGCTGCCCGAGGGCCCGGCGCGGCTCGTCCCGCTCGACTGGGACGCCCCCGGGCTACGGGACGCGGAGCGGGAGCCGGTCGAGGTCGCGGTGGACCCCCGGTCCCCGGCCTACGTCATCTACACCTCGGGTTCGACCGGCTCCCCCAAGGGCGTGGTGGTGTCGCACGCCAATGTGCTGCGGCTGTTCGCCGCGGCCGACCGGGTCTTCGACATCGGCGGCGACGACGTGTGGACGCTGTTCCACTCCTCCGCCTTCGACTTCTCCGTGTGGGAGCTGTGGGGGGCGCTGCTGTACGGCGGCCGGCTCGTCGTGGTCCCGTACTGGGTGACCAGGGCGCCGGACGCCTTCCTCGAACTCCTCGAACGCGAAAGCGTGACGGTCCTCAGCCAGACCCCGTCCGCCTTCCTCCAGACGGCCGACGTCGCGTTCGCCAGGCGCCCCCATCTGGCCCTGCGCTACGTGGTGTTCGGCGGCGAGGCGCTGAACTTCGGCGCCCTGGCCAAGTGGTTCGAGGTGTCCGGCGAGCAGGGCCCCGAGCTGGTCAACATGTACGGGATCACCGAGACGACGGTGCACGTGACGTTCCGGCGGGTCGTCCGCGGAGACACCGCCGAGACGGACTCCCTCATCGGGGAACCGCTGGCGGACCTGTCCCTCTATGTGCTCGACACCGAACTGCGGCCCGTTCCGCCGGGAATACCCGGCGAGATATTCGTCGGTGGCGGCGGGGTCGCCCAGCGCTACCAGGGTGACCCGGCGCTGACGGCGCTGCGGATGCTCCCGGACCCGTACAGTCCCGTTCCCGGCGCGCGCATGTACCGGACGGGGGACATCGCCCTGCGCAGGCGGGACGGCGAGCTGGTCTACCGGGGGCGCTCCGACCAGCAGTACAAGATCCGCGGACACCGGGTGGAGCTCGGCGAGATCCAGTCCGCCCTTCTCGGCCTCGAAGAGGTGGCCAGGGGCGCGGCCTTCGTCGCCGAGGACCGGGGCACCGGCCCGGCGCTCCACGCCTGTGTGGTGCCGGCGGTGGAGCCCGCGCCGACGCCCACACAGATTCGGCGCAAGCTGCTGCGGACCCTTCCCGACTGGATGGTTCCCACGGTCGTCATGGTGCTGGACGAACTGCCGCTCACGCGTAACGGAAAGCTGGACCGGCGCGCGCTGACGGCACTGCGGCGCGAGGACGTCCAGCAGCACGCGCCCTCGACGCCGCCCAGCGGAGCGGTCGCAGAAGCCCTGGCGGCCGTCTGGGAAGAGATGCTCGGCGTCAGCGGGATCGGCGCCGAGGCCAACTTCTTCGAGCTCGGGGGGCACTCCCTCATGGTCGTGCAGTTGGTGTCGAGGATCCACGCCGCGTTCGGGAAGGAGATCCCGATGGAGACCCTGTTCCTGAAGCCCGGACTCCAGGCGATGGCTGACGCCGTCGAAGAGACCGGGATCTCGGAGAACACCGGCCTCGCGGTGGAGAGCGAGGACTGGATCGACGGGCTCTCCGAGTCCGAACTCGACGCCATGATCGCCGCGATGTCGGAGAGCGCGGAGGAGGGGGACCGATGAGCACGAATTCGATGACCACCGTGCCGGGCATGGTGGAGCACCACGCGAGGACGAGGCCCGACGCGCCGGCGATCCAGCACGGCGAGGACCGGGTCACCTACGCAGAGCTGAACGAGCGGGCGAACCGGCTGGCGAGGGTCCTGCTGGCCAACGGGGTGGGGCGGCAGGAAGTGGTCGCCGTCCACCTCGTACGGTCCATCGAATGGGTCGTCTCGATGCTGGCCACCCTGAAGGCGGGCGCCGTCTGCATGTCGCTCGACCCGAAGGCCCCCTCGGAGCGGACGGCGCGCGCCATCGCCCGCACGGCCCCGCCGGTCGTCCTGACGAGCGCGAGCGGGGCCGGGGAGCTGTCGGCGGGGGCGGCCCGGGTACTCGTGGTCGGGGAGGCGGAGGCGGAGGCGGCTCCGGGCGCGGAGACCGGTGATCCCGGCATCCCGGTCGGACCGGCCGACCTGGCGTTCGCCATGCACACCTCGGGCTCCTCGGGCAAGGTGAAGATCGTTCTGGCCCAGCACAGCTGGCTCACCCACGGGGTGTCCCACGGTGTCGCCGTCAACCGCACCGGCCCCTCGGACCGCGGGTCCTGGCTCGCGCCGACCGGTGCGGGGATCTCCGTCCACGAGGTGTGCATGCTGCTGTGGGCGGGGGCCAGCACGCACATCGCGGAGCCGGAGGTCGTGGCATCGCCGCCCGCCCTGCGCGAGTGGCTGCTCGACCACGGAATCACGCAGACCTTCGTCATCACCCCCGTGGGCGAGGTGCTGCAGTCGCTCGACTGGCCGCAGAACTGCTCCCTGCGGCTGATGACCGTCGGCGGGGACAAGCTGAACCACTGGGCACCGGAGGGCCTTCCGTTCGAAGTCACCGTCTCCTACGGGTCCCTTGAGGCCTTCCAGATCGCCAACTCGCTGTACCCATGGGAATCGCGGTGTACGGCCGCCACGGCTACGGCCGACGACCGCGCCGCCGCGCCGCCCGTGGGCCGGCCGCTGCCCGGGGTGCGCGTGCACCTCCTTGAGGAGGACCTGACTCCGGTGGCCGAGGGGACGATGGGGGAGGTGTGGGTCGACTCGCCCGCTCTCGCGCTCGGCTATCTGGCGGATCCCGCGCTGACGGCGGACAAGTTCCGCCCGAACCCCTTCGGCGCCCCGGGCAGCCGGCTCTACCGTTCCGGAGACGCGGGACGGCTGAGGGCCGACGGGGTGCTGGAGCACCGGGGGCGCATCGACGACGTGGTCAAGATCCGCGGGCACCGCGTCGAAGTGGGCGAAGTGGAATGGGCGCTGGGCCGTCACCCGGACGTGGCCCGGGTGTGCGTGGTGGGGGTGCGGGAGGAGGGGCAGAACCAACTGGTCGCCTGCCTGGTCACGCGCGGGCCCGTCACCCCCGGCGAACTGCGGTCCCACGCGGTGCGGCACCTCCAGGAGTTCATGGTGCCCGTCGCCTACGTACTCATGGACCGCCTGCCCGTGAACACCTCCAACAAGATCGACCGGCTCTCGCTGCCACCGGCCGACTGGCGCAAGTGGCGGCCCGCGCAGCCCTACCGCGAACCTCGGGGCGAGATTCCACGAGGGCTCGCCGGGCTGTACTCGGAACTGCTCGCCGTGGACCGGGTGGGCGCGGACGACAACTTCTTCGAGCTCGGCGGCGACTCACTGCTCGCGGCCCGCCTGCAGGCCCGGATCGACGGCCTCTTCGGAGTGAAGGTCGCGCTGCGGGACCTGATGGCGGCCGGAACGCTGGAAGAACTGGCCGGGCAGGTGACGCTGCGGCGTGCGAACGATTCCGGCGGTGAGACGCTTCCGCCGATCGTCCGAAGGAATCGGTGAGGAAACAGACAGCTCGGAATGTCCGTCACGGTCAACGTACGTACTTTATTCGGCCAGGAGGTAGCAGAATGAGCAATACAGGCCGCGACTATCACGTCGTCGTCAACGCGGAGCAGCAGTATTCGATCTGGCTGGTGGATCGTGAAATCCCGGCCGGCTGGTCGGAGACGGGCTTCAGCGGCCCCAAGGACGCCTGCCTGGAGCACATTTCCCAGGTGTGGACCGACATGCGCCCGCTGAGCCTGCGCGCCAGGACCGATTCGGGAGAGGTGTCCCGCAGCGCTCCGGCGTGAACTCGGTTCGTTGAGGTGAGTCTTGTGCGCTGAGAAATCCGTACCGCTCGTTGTGTGGATCGGTTGGTCCCGGGACCCGAGGTAAGTGGAGGAATTGTGGGCGAGATTGTGGGCGAGCAGCAAGTTCCCGAAACAGACGAAGCCGTTGCCATCATCGGAATGAGTTGTCGTTTCGCACCCGACCTCGACTCGCCCGCGAAGCTGTGGGCGACCCTCGTCGAGGGCCGCAGCGCGGTGAGCGAAATGCCGGACAAGCGCTGGGAGCCCTACGCGGCACAGAGCCCGGAGGCGACCGCGATTCTGCGGAGGACCACCCGGAAGGGAATGTTCCTCGAAGACATCGAGGGATTCGACGCCGACTTCTTCAAAATCACTCCGCGAGAGGCGGAGTACCTCGATCCGCAGCAGCGCATCCTGCTGGAGATGGCCTGGGAGGCGCTGGAGGACTCCGGACTGCCGCCTCTGGCCCTGCGCGGCTCCGAATCCTCTGTGTTCATGTCGGCCAACTCCAACGACTACGGCCGCCGGCTCCTGGAGGACCTGCCCAGATCCGGAGCCTGGGCGGTCAACGGCACCACCTTCTACGGCATAGCGAACCGGATCTCCTACTTCCTGGACATCAACGGTCCCAGCATGGCCGTCGACACCGCCTGCGCGGGATCCCTGACCTCGCTGCACCTGGCCTGCCAGAGCCTGCGGCTCGGCGAGACGTCCACGGCCATCGTGGGCGGCATCAACATCATGGCGAGCCCCGCCCTGAACGTCGCCCTCGACGCGGCCGGCGCGACCTCGCCCGACGGGCGGAGCAAGGCCTTCGACAAGGCCGCCGACGGCTACGGACGTGGCGAGGGCGCGGGCGTCATGGTGCTCAAGAGGCTGGTGGACGCCCGCCGCGACGGAGATCCGGTGCGCGCGCTGATCCTGGGCAGCGGTGTGTTCCAGGACGGCAGGTCCGACGGCATGATGGCGCCGAGCGCCGACGCCCAGGAACACATGCTCCGCCAGGTGTACGGCCGGGCCGGGATCGCCCCCGCCTCGGTCGGCTACGTGGAGGCGCACGGCACCGGCACCCCGGTCGGTGATCTGGCGGAAGTACGGGCCCTCGCCCGGGTCTTCGGCGCCGGCCGGCCGGCCGGCAGCCCCTGCATGCTGGGCAGCCTCAAGCCCAACATCGGCCACGTCGAGGCCGCTTCGGGTATCGCCGGCGCCATCAAGGCCGTACTCGCGATGGAGCACGGCGAGCTTCCCAGGAGCCTGCACACCGAGGCCAACCCCGACCTCGAACTCGACAGCGGCGGTCTGCGCCTGGTCAAGGAGACGACACCCTGGCCCGCCGGCGAGCAGCCCCGCCGGGCAGGCGTGTCGAGCTACGGCGTCGGCGGAACGATCGCCCACCTGATCCTCCAGGAAGCCCCCGCACCGGCCCCGTCGCCGGATCCGCAGGAGGTTCCCGTCTCCGGGACGCTCCCGGCCAACACGCGCCGGCTGTTTCCGCTGTCGTCGATGTCCGAAGCCGGGCTACGCTCCCTCGCCGGGGTGACGGCCGACCGGCTGCGCGAGAACCCCGGCGTCTCCCTGGACGCCGTCGCGCACACCCTGGCCCACCGCCGCTCGCACCTGGAGGCGAGGGCGGCGCTGGTGGCCGGCTCGGTCCAGGAGCTCGTCACCGGACTGGACACCCTGGCCGCCGGGGAGCGCACCCCCGAGCTGATCACCGGACGCTCCAACCCCGCGCGGGGCTCGGGGGTGGTCTGGGTGTTCTCCGGGCACGGGGCCCAGTGGACCGGAATGGGCCGGGAACTCCTGCGCGAAGAACCGGCCTTCGCCGAGGCCGTCGACGCCCTGGCGGAGATCTTCGGCGAGGAGCTGGGCTGGACACCTCGCGAGGTCATCGACAACGGCGGGCCGTGGACGGTGTCCGTGGTCCAGGCGATGACGTTCGCGATGCAGATCGGCCTCGCGCGGACGTGGCGCGCCAAGGGAGTGACGCCCAGCGCGGTCATCGGGCATTCCGTGGGCGAGATCGCGGCGGCGGTGGCCGCGGGCGCGCTCGACATGGAGGAAGCCGCCCGGTTCGCCTGCCGCCGCGCCGCGGCACTGCAACGCGTCGCGGGCCTCGGCGGGATGGCACTGGTCGGAGAGTCGCTGGCCGATGTGGAGCGCCACCTCGCGGGCTGGGACGACATCGTCGCCGCGATCTCCGCGAGCCCCAGGTCGACCGTCGTCTCCGGCGACCGCGCCGCGGTGGAGGGCCTCATCGACGAGTGGGGTTCCGCGGGGATCCAGGTCAGACGGGTCGACACGGACGTGGCGTTCCACAGCCCGCACGTCGACGCGGTCCTGGACGAGGTCACGGCAGCGGCCGGCCGGCTGACCGCGAAGGAGCCGCGGATCACCCTGTACAGCAGTGCGCTCCCCGACCCGCGTTCCCGCGCGGCGAGAGACGGGGAGTACTGGCGCACGAACCTGCGCGAGCCGGTCAGGTTCGCCCAGGCGGTGCGGGCGGCCCTCGATGACGGCGAGCACACCTTCCTGGAGATCTCCACGCACCCGGTGGTCGCGCACTCCATCACCGAGACCGCGGAGGACGCCGGGGCCGAGGACGTTCGCGTCGCGGTGTCCCTGCGGCGCGACGTCTCGGAGACGGGCCGGCTCCTTCGTAGTCTCGCCGAACTGCACTGCGACGGCGTGGAGATCGACTGGCCGGGCCGCGAGGGCACGCTGCTGCCGCTGCCCACGACCCAGTGGCAGCACCGCCCGTACTGGATCTTCCCCGAGACGACGGGCGAGAGCCATGGCCGTGGACACGACCCGGACAGCCACACCCTCCTCGGCGGCCGGATGACCGTCGCCGGCGCACCGGCCCAGCAGGTCTGGCAGACGCACCTGGACATGGACAGCCGCCCCTACGCGCAGAGCCACAAGGTCGTCGGCGTCGAGACGGTACCTGCTTCGGTCGTCCTCAACACCTTCGTGACGGCGGCGGCGCACGGCGACTCGGTTCCGGGGCTGAAGGACATCGTCTTCCGCACACCCCTGGCGGCCCTGCCTCCCCGGGTGGTGCAGGTCGTGCTCGACCAGAACCAGGCGCGCCTCGCGAGCTGCATCCAGCGGGACGCCGGTGACTCGACGGCCACCCAGGAGCTGGAGTGGCTGACGCACACCACCGCGACGGTCGACAGGACGGCGGTGGCCGGCACGCGGCCGATGGAGGACGTCCGGGCCATCAGGGACCGTTGCCCGGAGGAGTGGACCTGGACCCGGGTCGACACCATGTTCAGGAACATGGGGGTCGAGGGCTACACCTTCCCGTGGGTGGTCACCGAACTGCGCCGCAACGAGGTCGAGCAGCTGGCCACGGTGATCATCGACCACGAGCCCAAGCTCCACCCGAGCAGCTGGACCGCGGTCATCGACGGCGCCCTCACGGTCAGCGGAGTGCTCGTGACCAAGGAGGACGCGACGACCCTGCGTACGTCCTCGCACATCGAGGCCATGGTCTTCCGAGGCCCGCCGCCCGGCCGGGTCACGGTGCACACCACGCGTTCGGCGACCGATCCCGACACCACCATCGATGTGCTGGTGGCCGACGAGAACGGTCAGGTGGTGTGCGAGGTCACCGGCCTGCGCTACACGATCGTGCAGGACCGGCCGGGCGGCATCATGGCGCCGAGCGAGCTCGTGCACGAGCTCGACTGGCGGTCCGTCGAGCTCCAGGACGGCGTCACGCCCGGACAGCTGGTGCTGCTGGGCGACGACTCCGTCACCGGAGCGCTCGCCGGCCACCTGGGCAGATCCGGCGTCCGGTGTGTCCGCGTCGAATCGGCCGCGGACCTGGAGAAGCTGTCACTCGACACACCGGGCGCGCTGCTGGTGGCCCCGACGCCGCAAGGCGTCGGTGAACCACCCGAGTCCGCCGCGGAGCGCAACGCGTGGACCCTGATCGACGCGGCGCAGTCGCTGAGCCGCCGTCTTGCCGAGCGGGCGGACCCCACCGCCGAATCACCGCTGAAGCTGTGGTGCCTGACCCAGGGCGTCCGCGAAGCGGAACAGGAGTCGGCCCTCGCCCACGCGCCGCTCTGGGGAATCTCCCGGATCGTCGCGGGCGAGCGCCCCGACCTGTGGGGCGGGGTCGTCGATGTCCCGGAGGCCGCCGCCCTCGACAGCGACGCCGCGGACCGGCTGCTCAAAGCCCTGTCCGGCCTCCCGGGCAGTGAGGACGTCATCTCGCTGACCAAGGAGGGCGCTTCGGTGGCGCGGCTGACCCGGATCGACCGCGCGGCCGGCCCCGGCTCCGTGCAGTGCCGTCTCGACGGTACGTATCTGATCACCGGCGGCGTCGGGGCACTCGGCCTTGAGGTGGCCCGTCATCTGGTGGACCGGGGCGCCCGCCGCCTCGTACTCGTGAGCAGGCGCGGACTGCCGCCGCGGGCGCGGTGGGCCGGGATCGAGGACGCCGGGACGCGGCGCCAGATCGACGCCGTCCTGGCCCTGGAGGCACTGGGCGTGACGGTCCGCGTGCTCGCGCTCGACATAGCGGACGCCGAGAGGGCCGCGGCGGCACTCGACCCCTCGGCGCTCGGGCTGCCGCCCATCCGCGGTGTGGTCCACGCCGCGGGAGTGGTGGCCGACGCCCTGGTCGACAACGTCGACTTCGACGGACTGCGCCAGGCGATGGCACCGAAGATGCGCGGAGCGATGGTCCTGCACCGCATGTTCCCGCCGGGAACGCTCGACTTCTTCGCGCTGTTCTCCTCGTGCGGACAGCTCGCACGACTGACCGGCCAGGCGAGCTACGCGGCGGGCAACTCCTTCCTCGACGGACTCGCCGCGTACCGCAACGCCGGCGGCTCCACGGAGACGACCAGCCTGGCGTGGACCTCGTGGCGCGGAGCCGGCATGGCGGAGACCACCGCGGGCACGACGACCATCGAGGCGGAGTCGCGCGGTCTGGGCAGCATCTCCATCACCGAGGCGTTCCGCGCCTGGTCGTTCAGCGACCGTTTCCACAGCCCGTACTACGCGATCATGCGGGTGCTCCCCGAGCGGCGGCTGCCGGTGTTCAGCGAGCTGACGAGCGTCACGGAGACCGAATACGCCGGTGAGGCGGCCGGCAGCGTCACCGACTGGCTGGAGCTGCCGGAGGAGGAGCTGCGGGACCGGGTGGCGCGGGACGTCAACGAACAGGTGGCCGCCGAGCTCAATCTGCCGGCCGCGGACATCGACCCGAACCGTCCCCTCGTCGACCTCGGCGTCGACTCGGTCCTCACCGTGGGGCTGCGCGTGCGGCTGAACCGAAGGTTCGGCATCGACCTGCCGCCGACGATCCTGTGGAGCAATCCGACGGTGGCCGCCCTGGCCGATTTCCTGGTCGACGACCTGAGGAGCCAGGCGGCGGACCTCGATGTCCAGCCGGCCGGTTGAGCCCTTCCGGCACCCCGGCCACAGGACCCGTCTCCAGAGAAGCGGAAGAAGCGGAAGAACCCCTCGGAGGAACCATGGCAGCAGCGCGGCAGGACCTCATCGACCGGCTCGTGCGGGAGTTCGACTGGCACGATCCCGAGTACACACCCGACGTGGCGCAGGACGTCAACCGCGAAGTGCGCGAGCAGGCGGCGGTGACCTACACCGCGGCGCACGGAGGGCTGTGGGTCCTGTCGCGCCACGCCGACGTCAGAGCGGCACTCAAGGACCACAAGACCTTCAGTTCGGGGTCCGGCGTCTTCTACCCCAGAGCCGCGGGGATGCCGAAGTTCTCCCCGATCGAATTCGACCCGCCGGAGCACGGAGAGCTTCGCGCGCTCATGGCGCCGCCCCTGCACAACGAGGAGGTCCGGCGCCTCGAACCGCGGATCCGCACCCTTGCCACCGAGCTCATCGAACCCATCGTCGAGCGCGGGTACGGCGACTTCTCCGCCGAGCTGGCGAACCCGTTCGCGATCGGAGTGCTCGCCCTGACCATCGGCCTCTCGGAGCAGGCCCAGGGCAGGGTCCGCGAACTCACGAGCAATCTGTGGAAACACCTGTCCAAGGACAGCGAGGCGGACAGCTTCTGGCCGCAGTTCCGCGAACTGCTCGCCGAGGAGGTGCGCGACGCCCGAGCGAACCCGGGGGACTTCTACATCTCCCGCCTGGCCAACGCGGAGATCGACGGGGAGCCGATCTCCGACGAGCGGCTCCACTCCGTCATCGTCTCGCTGTGCATAGCGGGACACCAGACCACCCTGAACACCCTCAGCCGCATGCTGTGGCACCTCGCGGGCAACCCCGAGCTCCAGCACCGGCTCAGGGAAGAGCCCGATCTCATGTCGGTCGTGGGCGACGAGACGATGCGCCGGTGGTGTCCGACCGACCGCTTCACCCGGTTCACGACGCGTGAGGTGACGATCGACGGCACGGTCATTCCCAGCGGCTCCAGGGTCGTCCTGCTGCTCGACGCGGCCAACCGGGACCCGGCGAAATATCCCGAGCCGGAGGAATTCTCGCTCGATCGCGGAAATTCGCACCAGCATCTCAGCTTCGGATTCGGTATCCATCACTGTCTCGGCGCGTCCCTCGCCAGGCTGGAGTTCAGGACGGTGCTGCGTGAACTGGCGCAGCACCCCGTCTACCACCTCACGGAAGAACCGGACCGCCACTTCGAGAACGGGCGTCACATTGTCTTCGACCGGGTGCCGATCCGATTCGCGGAAAGGCCGACGCATGGATAGCCGGAACGATGACATGCCGGAATCCGAAGCCCCCGCTCTTGACGGGCTGCTGAGGATCGCCGGCGGTATGTGGGCCTCGCAGACCCTGTGCGGGGCCGTCGACCTCGGGCTGTTCGACTTCCTGGCGGAGGGGAAGGGGGCCTCGGCGGCGGAAGTGGCCGAGGGGCTCGGTGTCGCCGGCCGGCCGGCCGAGATCCTCCTGACCGCGTGCGCCGCACTCGGACTGCTGCTGCCGGACGGTACGCACGGGAAGGACGTGCGTTACGTCAATACGCCGGCCGCAGAGGAGTACCTGGTGCGCGGCAGGCCGCGCTATTTCGGCGACTACATCGAGATGCTGAGGAGCCACACCTCGCCGGGATGGCTGCGCGTCACCGAGGCCATCAGGTCCGACAGCCCGAGCCGGTGGGCCCCGGACCAGCAGGAGAGGATCTTCGACGCCGACAACCGCGCGAGCACCTTCTGGGACGGCCTCCGGCCGCTGTCCTCGATGACCGCCGGTGTGCTGGCGGCCGAGGTCGATCTCAGCACGACACGGAGGCTTCTCGATGTCGGCGGCGGCGGTGGGGCCTTCGTGATCGAGCTGTGCCGGCACTACCCCCGGCTGGCCGCCACGGTGTACGACCTGCCGCACGTGTGCGCGTACACCGCGGGGAAGATCGCGGACGCCGGACTCTCCGACCGGATCGGCACGCACCCGGGGGACTTCTTCCAGGAGCCGGAGCTGCCGACCGGGCACGACGCCATTCTGCTGTCCATGATCATGCACGACTGGGACGAGGCGCGTAACCGGGAGCTCCTCGCCAAGTGCTGTCGCGCACTGCCCAGCGGTGGCCGGCTCGTGATCAGCGAACTGCTCGTCAACGACGAGAAGACAGGTCCGCTCGACGCGGCTCTCATGAGTATGAACATGCTGGTCGGGACGTGGGGCCGCAATTACACGGCGGCCGAATACAGCGAGTGGCTGCGTGCGGCGGGATTCGGTCAAGTGAATACGGTTCGCTTCTCGGCCCCCGGAGCGAACGGTGCGGTACTCGCACGAAAGCCCTGATCCGGATGAGCCCCCGGAGACACGCTGACACGCTCGCGGCACCCGCTGCGCGACCGCGCTCCTCTCCCTCGAATGGGTGAATGAATGCGGCTGTGCGGGTGCCGCACCGGTACCCCGTGCGAAAGTCGTGGAGGCGTGGCCCTTTTGGTTTGTACCGGTCGAAGGTGCTGACGTCCGGACATCTCGCGTCCGGGCCGCATCTCCTGAGTTGAGTTCTGGATTCGATCATGGCGATCAGTGTGCAGGTGACGTTCGACGCCCGGAATCCCGCCAGGCAGGCGGAATTCTGGGCTCTCGCTCTGGATTACGTGGTGCAGCCACCGCCGCCGGGATATGAATCATGGACGGAGTTCGCGCAGGAGATCGGGCTGCCCCCGGAGCGCTGGGACTCGATGGCCGCGGCGGTCGATCCGGACGGTGTCGGGCCCCGGGTGCTGTTCCAGAGAGTGCCCGAGGGCAGGACCGTCAAGAACCGTGTGCACCTTGATGTGCAACTGCGGTCCGGGGAGGGGCACACGCCGGACGCCGGCGTGACGAAGCTGACCGAGCACGTGTCGAAGCTCGTCGACGCCGGGGCGAAGGTGGTTCGTGAGGTCAGGGAGCCGACGGGGAACTGCACCGTGATGCAGGACCCCGAGGGCAATGAGTTCTGCGTGGCATAGAAGTACCTTGATCAAATTCCGTCAATTGAACGAAGTTGGCCGAGAAGGCCCTTGTGTCTTACCGGGTGTGAATTCTCGTTGCGGAATCATGTCGAACATCTATAATCACTACATTGCCCGCATGGCCTGCGGTAGTGAACCGCCCGGAAGGAGCATCGTCATGCCCAAAGGACTCACTCAGGATGCAGGTTGGCAGATCGGCGTCTCCGCGACGCTTCCTTTCCCGCGTTCGGTCGTCTGGGAGTTCATGGTGAGCCCCGAGGGCATCGCGCTCTGGCTCGGCGAAGGGGCGGAGCTTCCTCCGTCGCCCACCAAGGGGACGACGTTCGAGACGGTCGACGGCGTGACCGGGGAGATCCGCAGCTACCGGCCGCTCGACCGCATCCGGGCCACCCGCGGCACGACGACGGTACAGCTGGCGGTCTCCAGCTCCGGCGACCGAAGCGTCCTGCGTTTCCACCAGGAGCACCTGGCGAGCGCGGAGGAGCGCGAGCAGCAACGCGCCCACTGGCAGGGCGTGATGGAGCGGGTCACGAAGGAGCTGAGCTGATCGGCGGAGCCGGTCCGCTCACCGCGACAGACCGAAGAGGGCCGCTTCCCCACCGGGGAAGCGGCCCTCTTCGGTGTTTCTGACCTCAGGCCGGCGGCCGGGCTGACCGGCCGCCCCGCCCCTTAGAGGTCGAAGTACAGCTCGAACTCGTGCGGGTGCGGGCGCAGCTGGATCGGGGCGATCTCGTTCGTGCGCTTGAAGTCGATCCACGTCTCGATCAGGTCGGGCGTGAAGACGCCGCCTGCCAGGAGGTACTCGTGGTCCGCCTCAAGGGCGTCGAGGACGGCCGGGAGGGACGTCGGGACCTGCTGGACGTTGGCGTGCTCCTCGGGAGCCAGCTCGTAGAGGTCCTTGTCGATCGGCTCCGGCGGCTCGATCTTGTTCTTCACGCCGTCCAGGCCGGCCATCAGGAGGGCCGAGAAGGCGAGGTACGGGTTGGACGACGGGTCCGGGGCGCGGAACTCGACGCGCTTGGCCTTCGGGTTGGAGCCCGTGATCGGGATACGCATCGCGGCCGAGCGGTTGCGCTGCGAGTAGACCATGTTGACCGGGGCCTCGAAGCCGGGGACCAGGCGGTGGTAGGAGTTCACCGTCGGGTTGGTGAACGCCAGCAGCGACGGGGCGTGCTTCAGGATGCCGCCGATGTAGTAGCGCGCCATGTCCGAGAGGCCCGCGTAGCCCTGCTCGTCGTAGAACAGCGGGTCGCCGCCGGCCCACAGGGACTGGTGGACGTGCATGCCCGAGCCGTTGTCACCGAAGATCGGCTTCGGCATGAAGGTCGCGGTCTTGCCGTTGCGCCAGGCGACGTTCTTCACGATGTACTTGAAGAGCATCAGGTCGTCGGCCGCGGCGAGCAGCGTGTTGAACTTGTAGTTGATCTCGGCCTGGCCGGCGGTGCCGACCTCGTGGTGCTGGCGCTCGACCTGGAGGCCGTTCTTGTCCAGCTCCAGGGAGATCTCCGCACGCAGGTCGGCGAAGTGGTCCACCGGCGGGGTCGGGAAGTAGCCGCCCTTGTAGCGGACCTTGTAGCCGCGGTTGTTCTCCTCCGACCCGGTGTTCCAGGCGCCCGCCTCGGAGTCGATGTGGTAGAAGCTCTCGTTCGCCGACGTCTGGAAGCGGACGTTGTCGAAGACGTAGAACTCGGCCTCGGGGCCGAAGTACGCGGTGTCCGCGAAACCGGTGGAGGCGAGGTAGGCCTCGGCCTTCTTGGCCACGTTCCGCGGGTCACGGCTGTACTGCTCGCCGGTGATCGGGTCGTGGATGAAGAAGTTGATGTTGACGGTCTTGTCGCGGCGGAAGGGGTCGACACGGGCGGTCGACAGGTCCGCGCGGAGCGCCATGTCGGACTCGTGGATGGCCTGGAAGCCGCGGATCGACGAGCCGTCGAAGGCGAGCTCCTCGGTCGGGTCGAAGACCGCCGCCGGGATGGTGAAGTGCTGCATCACACCGGGCAGGTCGCAGAACCGGACGTCGATGAACTTGACGTCTTCGTCGGCGATGTACTTCTTCACGTCGTCGGCGTTCTGGAACATCCAACTCCTCCTACTCCCGGCCCGGGGTGGGACGGGGTTGCAGCTCGTTGTGCGGCCAGTGCGGTGGCACACGCTGGACCCGACCATAGGCAGACCGGATTTCTCAAGCATGACCCATTTGTTTCGCTGAAGTTAACCGGGCCGGGTGTGAGTAGCGCCTCGTGACCGTGCGGTGACCGGTTCCGGACGGGTTCCGGGCGGGTTCCGGGCAGGTTCCGGACCGGTTTCCGGGGGCGCAGGAACGCGGCCGCTCCACCCGCCCGGCAGCGGCCGGGGGCGGGCGCAGTACCGTGGTCGGGTGGACAATAGGCAAGCAATCGGATCGTGGCTCTCCGGGCCGCGTGCGGCCGCCGAGGACATGGGCGCCGACTTCGGGTACCGGGGCAAGCGGCTCGGGCTCCCCGAGCAGGGACCGGGGGCCGCCGCGCCGCTCGGCCGCCGCTTCGGCGCGATCTTCATCGACTGGGCGCTGTGCATGGTGATCGCATACGGGCTGTTCGCTCGCGGTGACCAGCAGGCGGCCGGCAACTGGGCGGTGGGGATCTTCCTCGTACTGAGCCTGCTCACCGTCGGCACCATCGGCTGCACGCCCGGCAAGCGCCTCATGGGCATCAGGGTCGTCGCGGAGGGTGGCGGACGGCTGGGGCTCGGGAGGGTGCTGGTGCGCACCGTGCTCCTGTGCCTGGTGATCCCGGCCCTGGTCTGGGACCGCGACGGCCGGGGGCTGCACGACCGGGTGGCCCGCGCCGTCCAGATCCGCGGCTGAGACCGGATACCGCGCGCAGGACGGACAGAGACGGATACGGAGAGGGCGGGTCCGAACCAGGAGTTCGTGACCCGCCCTCTCCGTATCCGGAGGCCTGCTCCGTACGTCAGCGCATCTTTCCGCCGCGCGGCATCCGCATGCCCTTCGGCATCGGGCCCTTCGGCAGCGGCATGTTGCTCATCAGGTCACCCATCGCGCGCAGCCGGTCGTTGGCGGCGGTCACCTGGGGGCCGGTCAGGACACGCGGCAGCTTCAGCATCTTGGTGCGCACCTTCTTGAGCGGCACCTGGCCCTCGCCGTTGCCGACGATGATGTCGTGCACCGGTACGTCGACGACGATGCGGGCCATCTTCTTCTTCTCGGCAGCGAGCAGGGACTTCACCCGGTTCGGGTTGCCCTCCGCCACCAGCACGATGCCCGCCTTGCCCACGGCACGGTGGACGACGTCCTGACTGCGGTTCATCGCGACCGCGGGCGTCGTGGACCAGCCGCGGCCCACGCGGTCCAGTACCGCCGCGGCGGCGCCCGGCTGCCCCTCCATCTGCCCGAAGGCGGCCCGCTCGGCACGCCGTCCGAATACGATCGCCATCGCGAGGAGGGCGAGCACGAAGCCCAGGATGCCCACGTAGATCGGGTGGTTGATCAAGAAACCGATCGCGAGGAGGACACCGAAGGTGACGATTCCCACACCCGCGACGACAAGACCGATCTTGGAGTCGGTCCGCCTGGTCATCTTGTAGGTCAGAGCGATCTGCTTGAGCCGCCCCGCGTTCTCGGCGCTGTCCGCGCCTTCAGTGGTTTTTGCCTTCCTCGCCATGCAATGAAGTTTACGTGGCCTAAGAACGGTGCTCGGCCACGGCCTCCAGTACGGACTCGGACTCGACCCGGTCCTTGGCCCGGCGGCGGTCCTCCAGGACGGCCGTCCAGGCGTTTCGGCGGGCGGTGCGCTGGCCGCTGCTCAGCAGCAGCGACTCGACGGCGCGGAGGGCGTTGGTGACGGACGGAATGGCTGTGGCGCGTACCGGCGCGGCCTGCATCGTGGAAGTCCCCTCGGAACGGATGCGCGGACTGAGCGGCGCTCAGTGGGCGGACTGTGTTGCGCGGACTGGATACGGAAGCGGCGTGGCCAGCGGCCGGGAAGCCACTGCGCTGCGTGCATCCAGGGTCACTGCTCGGTGTTACCAGCGCATGACCGGTCGGTCAAACACCAATGAAACCTTGATAGCGGCGCCGCGCACGTCGGCGCGGCCCATCCGCGCCTCCGACCTGCGAGGAGCGGACGGGCTGCGTCGAATCAGCTATTACTGCTCAGTAACTACTTGTGCCCGGTTTCACACGGGCGTCCGGCTACGCGGTCGGCGCGGCGGCGGCGTCGCGCCGCTCGACCGCCTGCTGGAAGAGCCGGCCCGCGCGGTACGAGGAACGGACCAGCGGCCCGGACATCACACCGGAGTAGCCGATCGCGTCGGCCTCTTCCTTGAGCTCCACGAACTCGTGCGGCTTCACCCAGCGCTCGACCGGGTGGTGGCGCGGGGTCGGCCGCAGGTACTGGGTGATCGTGATGAGCTCGCAACCCGCGTCGTGCAGGTCGCGGAGCGCCTGGCTCACTTCCTCGCGGGTCTCGCCCATGCCGAGGATCAGGTTGGACTTGGTCACCAGACCGGCCTCGCGGGCCCGGGTGATGACCTCCAGGGAACGCTCGTACCGGAAGCCGGGGCGGATCCGCTTGAAGATCCGCGGCACCGTCTCCACGTTGTGCCCCAGCACCTCGGGGCGCGAGGAGAAGACCTCCGCGAGCTGCGCGGGCTCGGCGTTGAAGTCGGGGATCAGCAGCTCCACCTTGGTGTAGCCGCCCTCCCGCTCCGCCGTCTGCGCGTGGATCTGGCGCACGGTCTCCGCGTACAGCCAGGCACCGCCGTCCTCCAGGTCGTCGCGGGCGACGCCGGTGATGGTGGCGTAGTTGAGGTCCATCGTGACGACGGACTCACCGACGCGGCGGGGCTCGTCCCGGTCCAGCGCCTGCGGCTTGCCCGTGTCGATCTGGCAGAAGTCACAGCGCCGGGTGCACTGGTCGCCGCCGATGAGGAACGTGGCCTCGCGGTCCTCCCAGCACTCGAAGATGTTGGGGCAGCCCGCCTCCTGGCACACCGTGTGCAGACCCTCGCTCTTCACGAGCTTCTGCAGCTGGTTGTACTCGGGGCCCATCTTCGCCCGGGTTTTGATCCACTCGGGCTTCCGCTCGATGGGGGTCTGGCTGTTCCGGACCTCAAGGCGCAGCATCTTGCGCCCGTCGGGTGCGACAGCGGACACTCCGGCACTCCCCTTTGCTTTCACTGCATTGGATTCTTCGGCGAACACCAGGGTACGCCCGTGGTTCATGCGGCTTTACGTCTGGACCAACCGGTGGCCGGCAGGGCCTATTCCCGGTGCGGTGTTCCGAGCGTCACGCCGTGGCCACGGCATCGGCCGGGCGCTCGATGACGCGCGGAGCGAGTTCGGCGTTCTCCAGGACGTCCCGCAGGTGCTTCTCGACGACCGGGAGCACGTCCGTGATGGTGAGATCGCGGCCCAGCTCGTACGCCAGTGAGGTGACGCCCGCGTCCCGGATGCCGCAGGGCACGATCCGGTCGAACCAGGTGTTGTCCGGGTTCACGTTGAGGGAGAAGCCGTGCATCGTCACGCCCTTGGCGACCCGGATGCCGATCGCGGCCAGCTTGCGGTCCTCGCGGCGCTGTCCGGCGTTGGACGGGGCGTACTCGGGGCCGTTCAGCCGGGCGTCGAACTCCTCGTCCTGGAGCCTGGGGTCGAAGTCCAGGGAGAGGCCGCCGATCGCCGGACGCTCCTCGACCGGGTCCCCGAGCACCCATACGCCGCTGCGGCCCTCGACCCGGCTGGTCTCCACCCCGAAATCGGTCGCCGTACGGATCAGCGCGTCCTCCAGGCGGCGGACGTGCGCGACGACGTCCACCGGGCGCGGCAGCTTCTGGATGGGGTAGCCGACCAGCTGGCCCGGCCCGTGCCAGGTGATCTTGCCGCCCCGGTCCACGTCGATGACCGGCGTGCCGTCCAGGGGGCGCTCGCTGTCGAGCGTGCGCCGGCCCGCCGTGTAGACGGGCGGGTGCTCCAGCAGCAGACAGGTGTCGGGGACGGTGTCCTCGAACCGCGCCGCGTGCACCTCGCGCTGCTTCTGCCAGGCCTCCCGGTAGTCGACGGATTCCTCGCCGAATCCCAGACGGACGAACCGAAGCTCAGTCACGGCAGCAGCCTTTCTCCTTGCGGTGCCGGAAGTGGGGAAGTCTCCCCGCGCCACGTCACCATGCACCGAATCGCGCCACCCGCAACTGTACGACCGGCGTTCGGGTGCCGGCCGGGCAGGTGGTTCCCGTCAGCTTCTCCGCAATCCTCACACGATCGGATGAAAGTGAAGCGAAGGGGGCCGAGGTCGCCCCGGAGGCCGCTAAATTCGCGCCGTTCCATAAGGGCTGCCCGCCCGGCCCCGAAGGCAGGAGACCGTACAGCTGATGTCGGATCGACCTCCGCAGCGCACGCCCAACCGCCGACTCGCCTCGCTGATCACCGAAGCCGGGTTCTCCAACGCCGGCCTCGCCCGCCGGGTGGACCAGCTCGGCCTCGAACACGGCCTGGACCTGCGGTACGACAAGACCTCCGTGACCCGCTGGCTGCGCGGACAGCAGCCGCGCGGGACCACCCCGGCGCTGATCGCGGAGGTCTTCACCCGGCGGCTGGGACGCAGACTCTCCGCCCAGGACCTGGGCCTCGACGCCTGCGCCCCCGTCTACGCGGGCCTGGAGTTCGCCGCCACCCCCGCGGAGGCGGTCGACATCGTCAGCGGGCTGTGGCGGAAGGACTCCGGCAGCCATACGGAGCTGCGGAAGATCGCCTTCACCCCGGCAGGACTGGTCGTCCCCAGCCGGGACTGGCTGATCGGCCGGGCGGACGAGTGGGTGGCGCGCGGCATCGAGCCCGGAGCGGTCGTGGGGGCGGCCGGCGGACCGGTGAGGAACGGTGGCGCTCCCGGCACCCAGCCACCCGGCGGCCCACGCGGGACGTCCGGACCGTCCGGACCGAACGGTGGCTACGGCGCCGGAGCGAACGGGCACCCCGGCGGCGGTCTCGGCGTGGTGCCGGAGCAGGGCGGGGCCCCCGGTCCCGGCTCCCGGAGGCCCGTCCCGGTCCGCCCGCCCGGCTCACCCCTGGCCCACGGGCTTCCGGGAGCCCTCGTTCCGCCGGGGACGCCCGGGACGCCGCACGCCCCGGCTGTCCCGGGCGTTCCGGGCGTTCCGGGCGTCCCCGGCGTGCCCCGGCAGCGGCAGACGGAGCGGGGCTCCGGCCAGAAGGTCAGCAGCGGAGACGTCGCCGCCCTCAGGTCGGTCGCCGAGCTCTTCCGCACCCTCGACAACGCCTACGGCGGCGGCCATGCCCGCCAGGCCCTGGTGCGGTACCTGGAGCACGAGACGGAGCCGATGCTGCGCGGCACGTACGACGAGGCCACCGGGCGTCGGCTGTTCGCCGCCGCGGCCGATCTGACCCGCCTCGCGGGCTGGACCTCGTACGACATCGCCGCGCACGGGCTCGCCCAGCGGTACTTCGTGCAGTCCTTACGGCTGGCCCAGGCCGCAGGGGACCGGGCCTACGGCAGCTACGTACTGATCACCATGAGCAGGCAGGCCGTCTACCTCGGGCACGGCAGGGAAGCGGTGCAGCTGGCGCGGGTGGCCCAGCAGGGCATCGGCTCGGCGGCGCCGAACGCGGTACTGGCACTGCTGCACGCGGTCGAGGCGCGCGGGCACGGCGTCCTCGGGGAGGCCAAGGCCTGCCTGGCCTCCCTGGCGCGGGCCGAACGCGCGCTGGAGGTATCGCGTCCGGGAGACGAAGTGCCGCACTGGGCGCGCTACTTCGACGAGGCCCAGCTCGCGGACGAGTTCGGGCACTGCCACCGGGACCTCCAGCAGTACCGGGCCGCCGCGCAGCACGCGGAGCGCTCGCTGCAGCTGCGGGCCCCCGCGTACGCCAGAAGCAGGCTGTTCTGCCGGGTGGTGCTGGCCTCCGCGCGGCTCGGGCTCGGGGAGCTCGACCAGGCCTGCCGACTGGGCGCGGAGGCCGCCCAGCAGTCGGCCGAGATGCGCTCGGTGCGCGCCACCGAGTACGTACGCGACTTCGAGCGCCGCCTCGAACCGTTCCGGGACGCCGCCCCGGTACGCGGGTACCGGGAGCGGGTCGCCGCACTCGGCTGACACCCCCTAGGCCGCCTCCGGGAACGCGGTGGTGCTGGTGCGGCCGGGCCGTACGTCCAGGTCGGTGAGGATCGCCTCGGCCGCGCGGCGGGCCGAGGACAGCGCCCCTTGGACCGTGCTCGTGTCGCGGTGGTCGCCGCACACGTACAGCCCGGCGAGCAGCCGGACCGGGCGGTGGAGGTCGTGCGGCGCCGCCATGGCGGGCACCGCCTCCGGGTCGTGGTGGGCGGCCAGCAGCTCCCAGTCGCCGGTCGGCGTGCCGTGCAGCACGGCGAGATGGGCCAGGACCGCGCGGTCCAGGTCGGGCGGCGGGGTGCCGAGCACCGTCGAGCTGACCAGCGTCCGGCCGTCCGGGGCGCGGGCCGGGTCGACCTCGCTCATCACCGCGGTGTGTGCGACGGGGCCCGAGCGGTCGGCGTCCAGCACCAGGGAAGCGCCGGTCCGCGGGGGAGCGGGGGCGGTGTGGTGAAGCACCGTCACCGGGTGGAAGGACGGCACCCGTAGACCGGGCAGCAGTTCGGCGGCGGCGCCCGCGCCGGTGGCCAGCAGCAGTGAGCGGCAGCCCAGTTCGCCGTGCTCCTTGGTGCGCACCGAGGTGATGTCGGCCGCTGTGACATGGACGCCCGTCCGTACCGTGCCGGGCGGCAGCGCCGCCGCCAGCAGCTCGGGCAGCGTGCCGGAGCCCCCCGACGGCACGCAGAGCCTGCCGCTCGCATAGCTGCGCAGGGCCAGATCGGCGCACCGGCTGGACGTGGTGAGCCCGGGGTCGCTGAGCAGCGCGGTGAGCAGCGGGCGCACGAAGCCGTTGAGCGTACGAGGGGAGAGGCCGCGGCCGGGCAGGGCTTCCAGCGCGGTCCGTTCGGGCCGGGCCAGCACCCGCGCCCGGGGGGTCGCGGCCAGCCGGGACAGCGCCGCGCCGAGCCTGGCCTGGTCTATCGCGCCGCCCATGGCTCCGGTGATGGTCCCGCCGAGCGGCGCCCTGGAGGCGCTCGCGAGGGCGCGCGCCGCCTTGAGCGCGCCGCGTGCGTTGCGCGCGCCCCGGGCGCTCCGTATCTCACCGGTGCGGTGGTGGCGGCCCTCGCTGTGGACGAGCACGCCGGGGGCGAAGTTCCGCAGGACGAGTTCGCCGAGCCCCGGTGCCGCGTACAGCTCGGGATAGGAGGTGTTGAGGAGCGGGCCGAGGAGGTCGAGCCGGAACCCGTCCACCTCCTCCGTCATCATCCGGCCGCCGACCCGGGGGCCGGCCTCCAGGACGCTGACGCTCACTCCCGCGCTGGTCAGCTGGTGAGCCGCTGCCAGGCCGGCGATCCCGGCCCCGATGATGACGACGTCCGCGTGGTGTGCCGTGCTGAGCACGTGCCCTCCCCGAGTCGGCGCGATTGGTGGGAGGGTTGTGCCCTCAACAGGCCACCGGAATGCGCGAGTTCGACATGAGGCTAGGAGTGCGGCCGGATATCGGCGCAGTCGCGCGCACCGGGGCACCGGTGCACGGGGTCGCACATCCGTCTGAATTCGTCTACGGGTGGGGTTCCTGGCGTCGCTGGGGCTTCCGGGGTCCGGGGCATCCGGCAGCCGGGGGTGGCGGCGGGCCCGCCGCCACGGTCCGGAACGGGCCGGATCAGCGCAGTGCCGCGCGGATGGCGGCGTCGATCCCCGGGAAGGCGAACGAGAACCCGGTGTCCAGCAGCCTTCCCGGCAGCACCCGCTGACTGCCCAGTACGTCCCCGGCGAATTCGCCCAGGGCGATCCGCAGCGCGGGCGCGGGCGCGGTGAAGAGGGTGGGGCGGCGCAGCACCCGGCCCATGGCCGCCGTCACCTCGCCGTTGGTGACGGGGTCGGGGCCGGTCAGGTTCACCGCGCCGGACAGCGCGGGGGTGTCGAGGATGTGCCGCAGGGCCGCGATGTGGTCGTGCAGCGCGATGAAGCTCCAGTACTGCCGCCCGTCGCCCAGCCGCCCGCCGAGCCCCGCGCGGAAGAGCGGGAAGAGCCGGCCCCAGGCCCCGCCCTCCCGGGCGACGACCAGCCCGGTGCGGGCGTGCACGGTCCGCACCCCCGCCTCCTGCGCGGCGGCCGTGGCCTCTTCCCACTCCACGCACACCGACGGCAGGAAGCCGTCGCCGGGCGGTGCGCTCTCGTCGACCGCCCGGTCACCGGTGTCGCCGTAGAAACCGATCGCGGAACCGGCCAGGAGCACCTTCGGCGGGGTGTCGAGCGAGGCGACGGCCTCCGCGATGGCGGCGGTGCCCAGCACCCGGCTGTCCCGGATCTCATGCTTGTACGCCTCGGTCCAGCGGTGGTCGCCCACCCCCGCACCGGCGAGGTGGACGACGGCGTCGCAGCCCACCAGTCCGGCCACGTCGACGTAGCTCCGCTTCGGGTCCCACTCCACCTCGTCGCCGGACCGGGCCGGGTGCCGGACCAGCCGGACCACCTCGTGCCCGTCGGTGCGCAGGGAGCGGACCAGGGCCGCTCCGATGAGTCCGGTCGATCCGGTGACGGCGATACGGGAGTGCGGCATGGGGCCATCCTGCCGTACCGGGCGGGCAGAAGGGGCGTGGCACAGTTGCGCGCATGTCCGAGATTCATACGCACCCGGCCCACTCCGTCCGTCCCTCGGTCCTCTCCGACGAAGCCGCGCTCGGTGAACTGGACCGCGCCACCTGGTCGACGCTGCACGCCGTGTCGCCCCGGCCGCAGCCCCCGTACGCCCCGTTCTTCGACGACGCCCACCGGCCGCCGGACTTCCTGGTGGCCGAGGTACGGGACGAGACGGGCGGGACACGGCTGGCCGGGTACACCAGGCTCGTCCCGCCGACCCCGCTGGCCTGCAACACGCACGTACGCCAGATACAGGGCCTGGCCGTGGCCGACTGGGCGCGCGGCCGGGGGATCGCCAGGGCGCTGCTGCGGGCGGCGATGGCGGCGGCGCGCGACCAGGGCGCGAACCGGCTGACCCTGCGGGTGCTCGGGCACAACGCGCCCGCGCGGGCGCTGTACGCCTCGGAGGGGTTCGCCGTCGAGGGGGTGCTGCCCGGTGAGTTCTTCCTGGCCGGCCGCTATGTCGACGACGTGCTGATGGGGCGCTCGCTCGCGCCCTGAGCGGTTCCTGCGCCCGGTGGGGCTCAGCCGCCGCCGAACCGCTCCTGGAGCGACGGGAAGCGCTCGGCCAGGGCCGCGCCGTCCTCGATGCTGAACGGGATGCCCTCCGGCTCTGCGGGCTGGGGCGGCAGCCCGAGGTCCGGCGTGACCACCCCGGTGAGCTGTTCGTACGCCTCGTCGGCGGCGTATCCCAGCTCCTCCGCGTCCCCGTCCAGCTCCTCGTCGAAGTCGTCGAGGAGCTCCGCGAGGCTGTCCGGATCGTGTACGGCGCCCTCGAAGGCCTCCCGGCCCTGGCCGATCAGCCAGCAGCGGAAGTAGTCGAAGGCGTCGTCGCTCGCCCCGCCGAGCAGCAGGGCGGCGGCGCCCCACAGCTCCCAGCGGTAGGCGCGGTTGTAGCGGGCCTCGAAGTGCCTGGCGAAGTCCAGCACGGAATCGGGATCGAGCTGCACCAGCCGTTCGACCAGCAGATCGGCGTGGTCCTCGGGGTCGCCGTCGGCGGCCTCGCGGGTGCTGTCGATGAGCTCCCAGAATTCCGTCTCGTCCATCACGGGTCCAGCATCTGCCCTGGCGGCGGGCGATGCACGCGGAGACACCGAAATGAAGCCTTACGGTCTCCGCCGCGGGGGTGATCGTCACCGGGGCCGCCGGTAGAGCGAGTGCAGCCGTTCGGCCGCGTCGGTGAAGCGGGTCCGCAGCCCGTCCGGTTCCAGGACCTCCAACTCCGGTCCCAGGGAGAGCAGCTGGCCGTACGCGACATCCAGGGACTCGACCGGCAGAGTGACCGTGACCCAGCCGTCGGGCCCCGGCGGCCCGGCCGCGTCCAGGGCGTCGTGGGCGGCGGCCCGGTCCACGGTGTGCGGCAGCCGGGCGGCCGCGGTCTCCGAGAGGCGCAGCGTCACCTCGGTGCGCAGGAGCGACCGGGCGAACTGTGCCGCGCGCTCGTCCCAGAACCCCGGCAGGTGGAAGCCCTCGTCCCGGACGAACCGGGTGTCGGACACGGTGACGGCCGTGAACCGGTCGATCCGGTAGACCCGGAAGTCGTCCGCGGCACGGGCGCAGAGGTACCAGACCCCGGCCTTGAGTACGAGTCCGTACGGCGACAGCTCCCGCTCCACCTCGGTGTCCCCGCCGGGCCGCCGGTAGCGCGCCAGCACCTTCCGGTCGTCCCGGACCGCCTCCGCGACGGCGGGCAGCAGCGCGGGGGTGACCGGTTCCCGGTACCAGCCGGGCGCGTCCAGGTGGAAGCGGCGGCTGACCCCGGTCGAGGCGTCCCGCAGGGAGGGCAGCAGGGCCGCAGAGACCTTCAGCCGGGCGGCGTCCCCGGCGTCCGCCAGCCCCATCTCGCGCAGCGCGGAGGGCAGCCCGGAGAGGAAGAGCGCCTCGGCCTCGTCACGGGCGAGCCCGGTGAGCCCGGTGCGGTACCCGCCGACGAGCCGGTACCCGCCCGAGCGCCCCCGCTCCGCGTAGACCGGGATCCCCGCCTCGGAGAGCGCCTGGGCGTCCCGGGTGACGGTCCGCTCCGACACCTCCAGCTCCTGGGCCAGCTCGGCGGCGGTCATGGCGGGGCGGTTCTGCAGGAGCAGCACCATTCTGATGAGCCGGGCAGCACGCATGCGGCCATTGTGGCCGCGGTGAGGCGACGTGTGCCCGGGGGCTCAGCCTCTGCCGGACGGGCCGGACGGGCCGGACGGGCCGGAGGAAACGGAGGACGGGGAGCGGGGTGGGCCCGCGCCCCGTCCTCCGGGCCGTCAGAGCCCGTACCGCTCGCGCGCGTCCTTGACCGCGGACGCCGGCACCTCGCCGCGACGCGCCAGCTGGGCCAGGGCCGCGACGGTGACCGACTGCGCGTCCACGCCGAAGTGGCGGCGGGCCGCATCGCGGGTGTCGGAGAGGCCGAAGCCGTCCGTACCGAGCGAGGACCAGTCCTGCTCCACCCACTGGCTGATCGAGTCCGGCACCGCGCGCATCCAGTCGCTGACCGCGAGGACCGGACCCGGTGCGCCCTCCAGCGCCTGGGTCACGTACGGCGTCCGCTGCTCACCGCGGAGCAGCGCCTCGTCGCACTCCAGTGCGTCGCGGCGCAGCTCGCCCCACGAGGTGGCGGACCAGACGTCGGCCGTGACACCCCAGTCGGAGGCCAGCAGCTCCTGCGCCTCCAGGGCCCAGTGGATCGCCGTACCGGACGCCATCAGCTGGAGGCGCGGCGCGTCCGCCTTCGCGGGCGTGCCCTCCTTGAACCGGTAGAGGCCCTTGACGATGCCCTCCTCGACGCCTTCCGGCATCGCGGGCTGCGGCTTCGGCTCGTTGTAGACCGTCAGGTAGTAGAAGACGTTCTCGGCGTCGGGGCCGTACATCCTGCGCAGACCGTCCTGGACGATCACCGCGATCTCGTACGCGAACGCCGGGTCGTAGTTGAGCGACGCCGGGTTCGTGGACGCGATCAGGTGCGAGTGGCCGTCCGCGTGCTGGAGGCCCTCACCGGTCAGGGTCGTACGGCCGGCGGTGGCGCCGACCACGAAGCCGCGGCCGAGCTGGTCGCCGAGCTGCCAGAACTGGTCGCCCGTGCGCTGCCAGCCGAACATCGAGTAGAAGATGTAGAACGGGATCATCGGCTCGCCGTGCGTCGCGTACGACGTGGCGGCGGCGATGAAGTCGGCCATGGCGCCGGCCTCGGTGATGCCCTCGTTGAGGACCTGGCCGTCCTTGGCTTCCTTGTAGTACATCAGCTGGTCGCGGTCGACCGGGTCGTACGTCTGGCCCAGCGGCGAGTAGATGCCGGCCGACGGGAACAGCGCCTCCATGCCGAAGGTGCGGGCCTCGTCGGGGACGATCGGAACCCAGCGCTTGCCGGTCTCCTTGTCCCGCATCAGGTCCTTGGCGAGGCGGACGAAGGCCATCGTGGTGGCCAGCTCCTGCTTGCCGGAGCCCTTCTTCAGCGCGGCGAACGCGCGCTCCTCGGGCGCGGGCAGCGCCACCTGGTGCACCCGGCGGGCCGGGGCGGGGCCGCCGAGGGCGGCACGGCGCTCCTGGAGGTAGCGGACCTCGGGGGAGTCGGCGCCCGGGTGGCCGTACGGCACCAGGCCCTCGTCCAGCTTCGAGTCCGGGATCGGCAGCTCCAGCAGATCGCGCATGGCGCGGAACTGCTTGCCGTCGAGCTTCTTCATCTGGTGGTTGGCGTTGCGCGACTCGAAGCCGGGGCCGAGCGTGTAGCCCTTCACCGTCTGCGCCAGGATCACCGTAGGAGCACCCTTGTGCTCCAGCGCCGCCTTGTACGCCGCGTACACCTTGCGGGCCTCGTGGCCGCCGCGCGAGGTGTGGAAGCACTCCGCGATCTTCGCGTCCGTGAGCAGCTTCGCCAGCTCGGCGAGCGCGGGCTCGGCGCCGAAGAAGTGCTCGCGGATGTAGGCCACGTCACGGGTGGCGTACGTCTGGAACTGCGCGTCCGGGACCTCCCGGAGCCGGCGCACCAGCGCACCCGTGGTGTCGAGCTGGAACAGCTCGTCCCAGGCGTTGCCCCAGAGCGTCTTGACGACGTTCCAGCCGGCGCCGCGGAACGCGCCCTCCAGCTCCTGGACCACGCGGAAGTTGGCGCGGACCGGGCCGTCGAGGCGCTGCAGGTTGCAGTTGATGACGAAAGTCAGGTTGTCGAGCTGCTCACGGGCCGCGAGGGCGAGGGCTGCGGTCGACTCGGGCTCGTCCATCTCGCCGTCGCCCAGGAAGGCCCAGACGTGCGAGTTCGACGTGTCCTTGATGCTGCGGTTGGTCAGGTAGCGGTTGAAGCGCGCCTGGTAGACCGCCGAGAGCGGGCCGAGGCCCATCGAGACGGTGGGGAACTCCCACAGCCAGGGCAGCCGGCGCGGGTGCGGGTAGGACGGCAGACCGTCGCCGCCCGCCTCCTGGCGGAAGTTGTCGAGCTGCTGCTCGCTGAGCCGGCCGTCCAGGAAGGCGCGGGCGTAGATGCCGGGGGAGGCGTGGCCCTGGATGTAGAGCTGGTCGCCGGAGCCGTCCCCCTCCTTGCCGCGGAAGAAGTGGTTGAAGCCGGTCTCGTACAGCCAGGCGGCGGAGGCGAAGGTGGCGATGTGGCCGCCGACGCCGAACCGGGAGCCTCGGGTGACCATCGCGGCCGCGTTCCAGCGGTTCCACGCGGTGATCTTCGACTCCATCTCCAGGTCGCCGTCGAACGCGGGCTCGGCGGCGGTCGGGATGGAGTTGACGTAATCGGTCTCCAGCAGTTTGGGCAGCGCGAGACCGGCGCCCTCGGCATGCTGGAGCGAGCGGCGCATCAGGTATGCGGCGCGGTGCGGGCCTGCGGCCTTGGTGACGGCGTCCAGGGAGGCCGCCCATTCGGCGGTCTCCTCGGGGTCGCGGTCCGGGAGCTGGTCCAGCTCGCTCGGAAGCTTTCCTACGGGGTCGGTCATGATCGCCGCCTTCCGGTGAGGAGGGGGGTGGAGAAAGGTCCCTGACTGGCAGGACAGGGCGATGGGGCCGGTGGGCCCGCGGATGAACTGTAAGTCTCCGATCGATGATCGATCAAAGGATGAAAGGCAAAACTTCTCGATATGGAGAAAGTGGCATGGCGTGCCGCAGAACAGGGCACGCAGTGACGGGATATAGCGCCCAAAAGGGGCGCTCAACTGCACAGGCGAGCGCCACTCGCGTCACATGCGCACCATGGTCGGCGCCCGTCCCGCTCAGGTGCCCGCCCGTGCAGCCCACCCGCCCCTCCCGCTCAGGCGCGCGGGGCGCAGCCGAGCACGTGTGCCTTGACCATTACGCCGATGTCCGGGTCCTTGCGCAGGAACGCCTCGATGAGCGCCTCGTGCTCCTCCGCGTACGACTTCTGCACCGTGCCGAGCCAGCGGATCGAGAGCGCGGTGAACACCTCGATGCCCAGCCCCTCCCAGGTGTGCAGCAGCACGGCGTTGCCGGCCGCCCGGACCAGCTCGCGGTGGAAGCCGACCGTGTGGCGCACCTGGGCCTCCCCGTCGGCCAGCCGGTCGGCCTCGTACAGCGCGGTGACGTGCGGGGCGAGCCGTGAGCAGTTCTCGCCCAGCCCGGGGGCCGCAAGCTCCGCCGCGATCTGTTCCAGGCCGGCCCGGACCGGGTAGCTCTCCTCCAGATCGGCCGCGGTGAGGTTGCGGACCCGGACGCCCTTGTTGGGTGCCGACTCGATCAGCCGGAGCGTCTCCAGCTCCCGCAGCGCCTCGCGCACGGGGGTCTGGCTGACCTCCAGTTCGGTGGCGATGCGCCGCTCCACGATCCGCTCGCCCGGCTTCCAGCGCCCGCTGACGATCCCGTCCACGATGTGCTCGCGGATCTGTTCGCGCAGCGAGTGGACGACGGGCGGGGTCATGTGGGGCTCCTTCGGGCAAACCGGTGCTGCCTGCACCCAACTCGGCTGCCGGAGCGACCGGTGGTGTCTAGACAATACGGCGGCGCCCCCGCCCGGGAGTGTTCCGGACGGGGGCGCCGCTGGTGAGGCTGGTTACAGCCGCGGTGCTCAGAGGCCGAGCTCGACCTCGAACTCACCGGCCTCCAGGATCGCCTTGACCGAGGTCAGGTAGCGGGCGGCGTCGGCGCCGTCCACCAGACGGTGGTCGTAGGAGAGCGCGAGGTACGTCATGTCGCGGACACCGATGACGGTGCCCTCCTCGGTCTCGATGACGGCCGGGCGCTTGACGGTGGCGCCGATGCCCAGGATGGCTGCCTGGTTCGGCGGCACGATGACGGTGTCGAACAGCGCACCGCGCGAACCGGTGTTGCTGATGGTGAAGGTGGCACCGGACATGTCGTCCGGCGTCAGGCCGCCACCGCGGGCCTTGCCGGCCAGCTCGGCGGTCTTCTTCGAGATACCGGCGATGTTGAGGTCGCCCGCACCCTTGATGACCGGGGTCATCAGACCCTTCTCGGCGTCCACGGCGATGCCGATGTTCTCCGAGTCGAAGTACGTGATCGTGCCTTCGTCCTCGTTGATCCGGGCGTTGACGACCGGGTGGGCCTTCAGCGCCTGGGCGGCGGCCTTGACGTAGAACGGCATCGGGGAGAGCTTGACGCCCTCACGGGCCGCGAAGGCGTCCTTCGCCTTGTTGCGCAGCTTCATCAGCTTGGTGACGTCGACCTCGACGACCGTCGTCAGCTGAGCCTGCGAGTGCAGCGCCTTCATCATGTTCTCGCCGATGACCTTGCGCATGCGGGTCATCTTGACCGTCTGACCGCGCAGCGGGGAGGCCTCCAGCTTCGGCGCCTTGGAGGCGGCCGGAGCGGCGGCGGGTGCCGGGGCAGCGGCGGCGGCCTTGGCGGCCTCCGCGGCGGCGACGACGTCCTGCTTGCGGATACGGCCACCGACGCCGGTGCCCTTGACCTCGCCCAGGTCGACGCCGTTCTCGGCGGCGAGCTTGCGGACCAGCGGCGTGACGTACGCGCCGTCGTCACCGGAGGTCGCGGCCGGAGCAGCGGCCGGAGCCGCCGGGGTGACCGGAGCCGGAGCGGCGGCCGGTGCCGCGGGAGCGGCCGGAGCCGGAGCCGGAGCAGCGGGCGCCGGGGCGGCCGGAGCCGGAGCGGCGGGAGCTGCCGGGGCCGGAGCCGGAGCGGCGGCCGGGGCCGGAGCGGCGGCCGGGGCCGGGGCAGCGGCAGCCGGAGCAGCGGCCGGAGCGGCGCCGGGGGCACCGATGACGGCCAGCTTGGCACCGACCTCCGCGGTCTCGTCCTCGGCGACGACGATCTCCAGCAGCACACCGGAGACCGGGGCCGGGATCTCGGTGTCGACCTTGTCCGTGGAGACCTCAAGGAGGGGCTCGTCCTCCGTGACCTCCTCGCCGACCTCCTTCAGCCAGCGGGTGACGGTGCCCTCGGTGACGCTCTCACCGAGGGCCGGAAGGGTGACGTCGGTGCCGGAGGCACCACCGGCGGGGGCGGCGGCGGGAGCCTCGGCCGCGGGGGCCGGAGCCTCTGCGGGGGCCTCGGCGGCCGGTGCCGGGGCCGGGGCCGGGGCGGCCTCGGGCTCGGGCTCGGCGGCCGGCGCACCGGTGCCGTCGTCGATGAGGGCCAGCTCGGCGCCGACCTCGACGGTCTCGTCCTCGGCGACCTTGATGGAGGCCAGGATGCCGGAGGCGGGAGCCGGGATCTCGGTGTCGACCTTGTCGGTCGATACCTCAAGCAACGGCTCGTCGGCCTCGACGCGCTCGCCCTCGGCCTTCAGCCAACGGGTGACAGTGCCCTCGGTGACGCTCTCGCCGAGCGCCGGAAGGGTTACGGAAACCGACATGGTTTCAGTTGCTCCTTACGAATGTGCGGAAGTAGGTCGGTCGTCGCGCCCGTCGACTGGTCAGTCGTGGGAGTGCAGAGGCTTTCCGGCCAGGGCCAGGTGGGCTTCGCCCATCGCCTCGTTCTGCGTGGGGTGGGCGTGGATGAGCTGCGCGACCTCGGCCGGCAGCGCCTCCCAGTTGTAGATCAGCTGGGCTTCGCCGACCTGCTCGCCCATACGGTCACCGACCATGTGGACGCCGACCACGGCACCGTCCTTGACCTGGACGAGCTTGATCTCGCCCGCGGTCTTGAGGATCTTGCTCTTGCCGTTGCCCGCGAGGCTGTACTTGAGGGCGACGACCTTGTCCGCTCCGTAGAGCTCCTTGGCCTTGGCCTCGGTGATACCGACGGAGGCGACCTCGGGGTGGCAGTACGTCACCTTCGGGACACCGTCGTAGTCGATCGGAACGGTCTTCAGACCGGCCAGCCGCTCCGCGACGAGGATGCCCTCGGCGAAGCCGACGTGCGCGAGCTGGAGGGTCGGGACCAGGTCGCCCACGGCCGAGACGGTCTCCACGTTCGTCCGCATGTACTCGTCGACGAGGACGTAGCCGCGGTCCATCGCGACACCGGCCTCCTCGTACCCGAGGCCCTGCGAGACGGGGCCGCGGCCGATGGCGACCAGCAGCACCTCCGCGTCGAAGGTCTTGCCGTCGGCGAGGGTCACCCGGACGCCGTCCTGGGTGTACTCGACACCCTGGAAGAACGTACCGAGGTTGAACTTGATGCCGCGCTTGCGGAACGCGCGCTCAAGAAGCTTCGAGCTGTTCTCGTCCTCGACCGGGACCAGGTGCTTCAGGCCCTCGACGATGGTGACGTCGGTGCCGAAGGACTTCCACGCCGAGGCGAACTCGACGCCGATGACGCCGCCGCCCAGCACGATCGCGGACTTCGGGACCCGGTCCAGCTTCAGCGCGTGGTCCGAGGAGATGACGCGGTTGCCGTCGATCTCCAGGCCCGGCAGCGACTTCGGCACGGAGCCGGTCGCCAGGAGCACGTGGCGGCCCTGGACGCGCTGGCCGTTCACATCCACCGAGGTGGGGGAGGAGAGCCGTCCCTCACCCTCGATGTAGTGCACCTTGCGGGAGGCGATGAGACCCTGCAGACCCTTGTACAGGCCCGAGATCACGTCGTCCTTGTACTTGTGGACGGCCTCCATGTCGATGCCCTCGAAGGTGGCCTTGACACCGAACTGGTCGGCCTCGCGCGCCTGGTCCGCGATCTCACCGGCGTGCAGCAGGGCCTTCGTGGGGATACAGCCGTTGTGCAGGCAGGTGCCGCCGACCTTGCCCTTCTCGATCAGAGCGACGTCCAGGCCCAGCTGCGCTCCGCGCAGGGCCGCGGCGTAACCGCCACTGCCACCGCCGAGGATCACTAGGTCGAAAACGGTGCTGGCGTCGTTCGCCACGTCACGTCCTCCATGCATGTGCGCCGTACGCCGGGCCCCGTCATCGGGGTGTGACCGGCCGGTCGGCTGGTGTGCGGCCGCTTTTGTCATTCGGCCCTGTGGTGGGGGCCCTGTCCTGCCGAGAACCCATCTTCGCACTTGTTGACGGTGGGCGGGACGCGGGGCCCTGGTCCGGGACGGACGATCGTCCGTCTCAGCGGGTTACCGCTGCGTAGGGAGGGCTGATTTCGTCGAGAGCGAAACCCGCCCGGACCCGGCAGCGGTGCCGTGGGTGCAACACGGACGGCCCCGGACGTATGCCCGGGGCCGTCCATCAGCTACGTGCTCAGCCGAGGTCTCCGGCCGCCGTGCGCTCCGCCAGCTTCACCAGGGTGCGGACCGCGGATCCGGTGCCGCCCTTCGGCGTGTAGCCGTACGGGGCGCCCTCGTGGAAGGCGGGACCGGCGATGTCCAGGTGCGCCCAGGCGATGCCCTCGCCCACGAACTCCTTCAGGAACAGGCCGGCCACCAGACCGCCGCCCATCCGCTCGCCCATGTTGGCGATGTCGGCGGTCGGGGAGTCCATGCCCTTGCGCAGGTCTGCGGGGAGCGGCATCGGCCAGGAGGCCTCACCGACCTCCTCGGCGATCTCGTGGATCGAGGTGCGGAAGGCGTCGTCGTTGGCCATGATGCCGAACGTGCGGTTGCCCAGGGCCAGCACCATCGCGCCGGTCAGGGTCGCCACGTCGACGATCGCGTCCGGCTTCTCCTCGGAGGCGCGGGTCAGCGCGTCGGCCAGGACCAGACGGCCCTCGGCGTCCGTGTTGAGCACCTCGACGGTCTTGCCGCTGTACATGTTGAGCACGTCACCGGGGCGGGTGGCGTTGCCCGACGGCATGTTCTCCGCCAGCGCCAGCCAGCCGGTGACGTTGACGCGCAGGCCCAGGCGGGCGGCCGCGACGACGGAGGCGAACACGGCGGCGGCACCGGCCATGTCGCACTTCATCGTCTCGTTGTGGCCGGCCGGCTTCAGCGAGATGCCGCCCGAGTCGTAGGTGATGCCCTTGCCCACCAGGGCCAGGGTCTTCTCCGCCTTCGGGTGCGTGTAGGCGAGCTTCACCAGGCGCGGGCCGCGGGAGGCGCCCTGGCCGACACCGAGGATGCCGCCGTAGCCGCCCTTGACGAGCGCCTTCTCGTCGAGCACCTGCACCTTGACGCCGTGCTCCTTGCCGGCGGCGGTGGCCACGGCGGCGAAGGACTCGGGGTACAGGTCGTTCGGCGGGGTGTTGATCAGGTCGCGGGCGCGGTTGATCTCCTCGACCAGCGCGACGGCACGCTCCGCGGCGGCCTTGAACGCCTTGTCGCGGGGCTTGGCGCCGAGCACGGCCACCTCGGCGAGCGGCAGCTTGGCGCCACTGGAGGCCTTGGGGGCGAGCTTGTTCTCGCCGCGCTGGTAGGCGGTGAAGGCGTACGCGCCCAGCAGGGCGCCCTCCGCGATGGCCTCGGCGTCCTCGACGGTGCCGATGGGCAGCGCGAAGCCGGCCTTCTTCGAGCCGGTGAGCGAGCGGGCGGCGGAGCCCGCGGCCCGGCGCAGGGCCTCGGCGTCGTAGGCGCCGTCCTTGGCCGGGACCGGGCCGAGTCCGGCCGCGATGACGACCGGGGCCTTCAGGCCGTCGGGCGCGGGGAGCTTGGTCAGTTCGCCCTCGGCACCACTGGCGCCCAGGGTCTCCAGGACGGCGGCGAGCTTTCCGCCGAACGCCTTGTCGACGGCCTCGGCGCCCGGTGCGAGGACCAGGTCCTTGTCGCCCTTGGCGACACCGACGACGAGTGCGTCGGCGCGCAGTGTCGCCGCACCGGAGGTGCTGAGAGTGAGAGCAGTCACGGTGGTGAAATCTCGCTTCCGTAGAGTTCTGTGCCGGTCGAGGGGGTGGGCCGACCGTGCCCGGCGCATCGTAGACGCCGCCGCAATGTGCCGGGAATGAGCCTACGCGCGCCCTTGGTGCCCGATCACGGCGGCGGGCCGAGTACGCGTCCGGGCCGTCGTAAGGTTGTCCTGCCGGGATGATCTTCCTGGGGGGAACGGGCCACGACCGCAGCGCGGTTGGCGGCACGTCGGTGAGCGGGGAGAACGATGCGAGAGCGGCTGGCCGCAAGGGTGACCGGAGGGCCGGCCGTGCTGCCCGTCGCCGTACTGATTCTGCTGGCCGTGCTGGCGGGCTGCACCTCGGCGCCGGAATCCGCCGGGGCCGGGCCGTCCGCCGGGGCCCGCTGGCAGCCCGAGCCGGGCACCGACTGGCAGTGGCAGCTCTCCGGCCGGCTGGACACCACCGTGGACGCCCCGGTGTACGACATCGACGGCTTCGATCACGGCGCGTCGCAGGTGGCCGCGCTGCACCGCAAGGGGCGCAAGGTCATCTGCTACCTCTCCACCGGCGCCTGGGAGGAGTTCCGCCCGGACGCGGACGACTTCCCGGCGGCGGTCCTGGGGAAGAGCAACGGCTGGGCGGGGGAGCGGTGGCTCGACATCCGCCGCACCGACGTGCTGGAGCCGCTGATGGAGGCCCGGATCGCGATGTGCGCGAAGAAGGGCTTCGACGCGGTGGAACCCGACAACATGGACGGCTACCGCAACCGCTCCGGCTTCCCGCTGACCGCCGCCCACCAGCTGCGCTACAACCGGCTCGTCGCCCGCGCCGCCCACCGCCACGGCATGGCCGTCGGCCTCAAGAACGACCTCCCGCAGATCCCGGAGCTGGTGGGGGACTTCGACTTCGCGGTCAACGAGCAGTGCGCCCAGTACGAGGAGTGCGAGGAGCTCAGCCCGTTCGTGAAGGCGGGCAAGGCGGTCTTCCACGTGGAGTACGAGCTGCCCGTGGCCCGGTTCTGCGCCGGCTCCCGGCGGCTGGGGCTGAGCTCGCTGCTCAAGAAGTACGAGCTCGGCGTCTGGCGCGAGCGGTGCCCGGCGGCCGGAGCCTGACCGGACGTCTCAGCCGAGCGTCAGCCCCATCAGGGTCACGGTCGCCGCCGTCTCCGCCAGCGCCCCGAACACATCGCCGGTCACCCCGCCGAACCGCCGCACGCAGTGCCGCAGGAGCAGCTGGGTGACCGCGAGAGCGGCCGCGGCGGCGAGCCCGTACCTCAGCGCCCCGTACCCGCCGAGCAGCGCTCCCGCGCCCGCGCAGGCCGCCACCGTCACGACCGCGACCGCCACCGCGCCCCGCACCGGCACCGCGCCCGCCACCGCGGCGCCCAGCCCCTCCGGGCGGGCCGCTGGGACCCCGTCGCGGGAGGCCAGGGTGAGGGCGAGCCGGGCGACGACGCCCGCCACGACGGCCGCCGCCGCGCCCCGCGTCCAGCTCTGCGCGTACAGCTGCTCAAGGGCCGCCACCTGCGCGAGCAGCGTGAACAGCAGGGTGATCACACCGAACGGCCCAATGTCGGACTGCTTCATGATCCGCAGCGCGTCCTCGGCCGGTTTCCCGCTGCCGAGGCCGTCGGCGGTGTCCGCCAGACCGTCGAGGTGCAGCCCCCTGGTGAGGGCGGCCGGCACCGCGGCGCTGACCACGGCGGCGAGCAGCGGCCCGGAGCCGGACAGCAGCAGCAGGCTGCCGGGCACCGCAGCGAGGACCCCCACGACCAGACCGGCCAGCGGGGCGCACAGCATTCCGGCCCGCGCCGCCGCACGGTCCCAGCGGGTGACGCGGACGGGGATCACGGTGAGGGTGCCGAAGGCGAAACGTATGCCGTGGCTGTTCAGGGAGGTCACGGCGCGCAGGCTAATCGGTGGGCGCGGCCGATAGATTGTCCGAAACGCCATGGAGCGGGGCGAAAGCGGCTTATCGGGAGTGGGTGGCATGGGTCACTGGTTCGATCAGAACATCGTCGAGCCGGGGAAGCTGCCCCTGCTCCTGGCGCTGGCCTCCTTCGTGCTGACATTCGGGATCACCAGGGTCATCACCCGGATGATCCGCGCCGGCAAGGGACCGTTCCGCAACTTCACCCCCGGCGGGGTCCACGTCCACCACGTGGTGCCGGGGGTGCTGCTGAGCGTGGTCGGCGGCTTCGGGGCGGTCGGCAGCGGGCGGCACGGTGTCACGGCCGGGATCTGTGCGGTGGTCTTCGGTATGGGCGCCGGGCTCGTGCTGGACGAGTTCGCGCTGATCCTGCATCTGGACGACGTGTACTGGACGGAGCAGGGCCGCCAGAGCGTGGAGGTCGTGGTCCTCACCGCCGCGCTGGTGCTGCTCGTGCTCGGCGGGTTCTCGCCGCTCGGCGTGAACGACCTGAGCGACGATCAGCAGCAGGGCCGGCTCAGCGCCGTGCTCACCGTCGTCGTCAACTTCTGCTTCGTGCTGATCTCGCTGTTCAAGGGCAAGGCGCGGATGGCGGTGGTGGGCACGCTGGTCCCGTTCGTCGCCCTGATCGGCGCGGTCCGCCTCGCCCGGCCGGCCTCGACGTGGGCGAAGCGGTTCTACCGCAACCGGCACCGGGCCCGCTCCCGCTCGGTGCTGCGCGCCTACCACCACGACGTCCGCTGGGCGGGCCCGCGCCGCAGGTTCCAGGACCTGATCGGCGGCGCGCCCGACCGGGTCCCGGCGCCCACGCCCAAACCCTGACGGCGGCGCAGCAGCCTGCGCCGGTCGTGCCGGGCCGAGACCGCGCACAGCAGGAGGGCCGCCGCGATGGCCGCCAGATGCTCCTTGCCCGCCAGGTTGTCCTTGAGGACGACCTCGGCCACCATCGCCCCGATCACCAGCGCCCCGGTGAACCAGGCCCGGTGGACGTGGGCGAGGTAGACCGCCAGGGCGACCACGGCGGCCGAGGGCCCGGTGTCGGTCTCCAGCGCGTCCGAGAGGGGCAGCCCGAAGAGCCCGTCGGGGCCGACCGCGACGCCGATGCGCGCGTACAGCGTCCCGGCCAGCGTCGCGACGTACGCGATCAGCAGCGTCCGCCACCGGCCCAGGCAGATCTCGGCGATTCCGAACACCAGCAGCAACTGCGCCAGCGCACCCCAGACGGGCAGGTCCGGCGCGGGCACGAACAGCGACAGCGGGGTACGCAGCAGAGCCGCCCACAGCGGATCCTCGGCCCGCACCGCACCGAGCGTCTGCACCGGCCCGAAGCCCCAGGACCGGTTCTGCACCACCTGGAGCAGCCCGGTGAGAGCGACCGCCGCCGGCGTCATCGGGACGGCCCGCAGCCGCTCGGCTGTGAGCGCCGCCCGTACGGTCGCCCACAGCGGACCCCACTCCCGGCGGGCCGCCCGGCCGAGGGCGCGCACCGGTCTCATCCACGCGGTCCGAGGTGCGAGCGGTGCAGCCACTTGGGCAGTCCGGGCGCCTCCAGGAACCCTTCGGCGCGGCCGGCCGCGATGCCGATGCGCAGCAGGTCGGAACTCTTCTCGAAGAGCAGGAAGCGCGGTTCCCAGATCGGCCGGTACTTGGCGTTGGCGCGGTAGAGCGATTCGATCTGCCACCAGCGCGAGAAGAAGCTGAGCAGCGAACGCCACATTCTGAGCACAGGCCCGGCACCGAGCCGGGAGCCCCGTTCGAAGACCGAGCGGAACATCGCGAAGTTCAGCGAGACCTGGGTGATGCCGATCTCCTCCGCCCGTTGCAGGAGTTCGATGACCATGAACTCCATCAGGCCGTTCTCCGCGTCCCGGTCACGGCGCATCAGGTCGAGCGAGAGTCCGTTCGGGCCCCAGGGGACGAAGCTCAGCACGGCGCGCAGCTCGCCCTGTTCGCCCTCCTCCGGGGACGTGCCGGTGTACCGGCATTCGAGCATCACGCACTGCCCGTCGGCCGGGTCACCGAGCCGGCCCAGCGCCATCGAGAAGCCGCGCTCGGTCGCCCCGTCCCGCCAGTCGTCGGCCCGGCGCACCAGTTCGGCCATCTCGGCCTCCGGGATCTCCTCGTGCCGGCGCACCGTGACCGCGTAACCGGCCCGCTCGACCCGGTTGTACGCCTGGCGGACGGTGCGCATCGCCCGTCCCTCCAGGGTGAATTCGGCGGTCTCCACGATCGCTTCGTCCCCGAGCTCCAGGGCGTCGAGCCCGTGCCGGGCGTAGACGGTGCCGCCCTCCTCGCTCACCCCCATCGCCGCCGGGGTCCAGCCGTGCTCGCGCGCCTCGGCCAGCCAGGGGCCGATCGCGCCGGGCCAGGCCTCCGGGTCGCCGATCGGATCACCGGAGGCCAGCGAGACCCCGCCGACCACCCGGTAGGTGACGGCCGCCTTGCCGGTCGGGGACCAGATGACGCTCTTCTCGCGGCGCAGGGCGAAGTATCCGAGCGAGTCCCGGTCGCCGTGCTTGCCGAGCAGGACGCGCAGCGCCTCCTCGTCCTGCGGGCTGATCGGGTCGACCGCCCGGCGGGAGCGGAAGGCCGCGTAGACGACGGCGATCAGCAGCAGCGTGGACATGATGTTGATCACGACGTTGACCCAGCCGGGCGTGCTGATGCCGGGGAACCGGGAGTCGTTGTCCGCGACGGACACCAGCCGCAGCGCCCCGTAGCGCCAGCGGTCCAGGAACGTCGAACGGGCCTCGTCGTGCGCGGTGTTGGTCGCGGCGACCAGGGCCGCCGCGATCAGCGAGGTGACCAGCAGCCCGACGACCGCCACCAGCGCGGCCAGCTTCGGATTGGACCGGTCGCCCTTCGCGTAGAACTCGCGCCGGCCGAGGGCCAGCGCGAGGACGAAGGAGCCGGTCAGCGCCAGCGAGATCCAGTTCTGCGGGTACCGGCGGATCTCCGGGAAGCCGATCACCGATGCGAAGAGCAGCAGCGTGAGCCCGCTCAGGACCATGTTGACGATCCACGCGGCGCGTTTGCGCCGCCGCATGGTGACCGCGAGGAAGAGCGCCACCACGCCGGAGGAGAAGCCCGCTGTGAGCAGATAGGGCGTGAAGTAGTTCTCGGTGTTGTGGCGCCGGAGATCCTGTCCGAAGGTGACCCAGGCGGCGCTCAGGAAGTTGATGAACGACACGACGCGCAGGTACCAGATGGCGAAGGCCGCGCCGCGTCGTGACCGGACGGTGCTCTGTGCCGGGACGGCGCCCTGCCCGGCTTCCTCGCTGGCCAATCTGACCTCTCCCATGAAAAGCGATCATATGGGGCATCGCACTTCATAAAGGGCCAGCCTGCGGACGGTGTCCGGCGACCGCAGCCCGATCGGTCAGCTGCTTCTCGTCAGTTCCCGGCCGGTTCGCTCTCGTTGGCCCCTTCGCCGGCGGCCGCCTCGCCGTCGTCCCCGTTGCCGGGCTCTTCCTTCTCTTCCTCTTCGTCCTCTTCGGCGGCCGGTGCGCGCTCGGGCAGCTCCGCCGCCAGCGCGGCAGCGGCCTGCACGAACGGAAGTGCAAGCAATGCCCCGCTTCCTTCCCCGACCATGACGCCGTGGTCGAGCAGCGGGTTGAGCGCCATCCGGTCCAGCGCCTTCGCCTGCGCCGGCTCCCCGCTCACGTGCCCCGCCAGCCACCAGTCCGGCGCCCGGAACGCCGCCCGCTGGCCGACCAGCGCACAGGCCGCGGAGACCACCCCGTCCAGCACCACCGGCAGCCGGCGCACCGCGCACTGGAGCAGGAAGCCGGTCATCGCCGCCAGATCCGCGCCGCCCACCGTGGCCAGCAGCTCCAGCTGGTCGCCCAGCACCGGCCTGGCCCGGCGCAGCGCGTCCCGGATCGCCGCGCACTTGCGCATCCACGCCAGGTCGTCGATGCCCGCGCCGCCGCGCCCGGTGACGACCGAGGCGTCGGTGCCGCACAGCGCCGCGATCAGGGTGGCCGCGGCCGTCGTACCGCCCACGCTCAGGTCACCGAGCACCACCAGGTCCGTGCCGGAGTCGGCCTCCTCGTCGGCGATCGCCATCCCGAGGCGCACCGCCTGCTCGGCCTCCTCCGCCGTCAGCGCGTCCTCGATGTCGATCCGGCCGCTGCCGCGCCGCACCCGGGTCCGTACCACCTGCTCGGGCAGCAGCTCCGGGTCGCAGTCCAACCCGGCGTCGACGATCCGCACCGGTACGCCGAACCGGCGGGCCAGCACGGCGGCCGGTGTCGCCCCCTCCAGCGTGGCCCGCACCAGCTCGTAAGCGGTCCCGGCCGCCCGGCCCGAGACATCCAGCGACGCCACCCCGTGGTCACCGGCGAACAGCACCACCCGAGGCTGTTCGATCGGCCGGACCGGTACGGCCTGCTGGGCGGCCGAGAGCCATTCACCCAGCTCGTCCAGGCGGCCGAGGGCGCCCGGGGGCACCGCGAAGCGCTCCCGGCGCTCCTCGGCGTCTCGCCGCACACCACCGTCGGGGCGTTCGATCAGGTCGGAGAAGTCGTCCAGATTCACGGGGGTCTGCCTCGCGGGTCGATACGTCGTGTGGGCCGGGGGAGCCCGGCGGCGGACTCGGAGACCGCCGTGACCTCCCCTTGCGGAACAGTACCTGCCGCGATTTCCGGCCCCTGCCGGTACGCCGTGCCCCTCAGCAGCTCAGCCGCGCAGCGGCAGCGACTGCCCGGCCACCACCAGCAGTACCTGTTCGCACTCATCGGCCACCGAGGCGTTCAGCCGTCCCAGCTCGTCCCTGAACCGCCGCCCCGCCGCGGAGGCGGGCACCACCCCGGAACCGGTCTCGTTGGTCACCAGGACGACGGTGCGCCGCGTCCCGCGCACCGAGGCCACCAGCTCGCCCGTCCGCTCGCGCAGCGCGCTCCGCCCGCCACCGGCCCACGAAGCGTCGTCCCAGGCGTCCACCCGGTCCATCGCGTCCGTCAGCCAGAGCGAGAGGCAGTCGATCAGCAGCGGGGGCCCGTCCGAGGACAGCAGCTCCGCCAGCTCGCAGGTCTCCTCGGTGCGCCAGGCGGCGGGTCTGCGCTCCCGGTGCAGTCCGACCCGGGCCGCCCAGTCCGCGTCGCCGTCGCGGGCGCCGCCGGTCGCCACGTACACGACCTCCGGATACGTCTCAAGGCGCCGCTCGGCCTCGACCGACTTCCCGGACCGCGCGCCGCCGGTGATCAGGGTGCGCCGGGGGACGTCCGGTGCGGCGTGGTACCCGCCGACCGGCAGCGTCGTCCCGTCCGGCACGGCCCGCGCCCCGGCGGCCGTGAGCCGGCGGTCGAGCGCGGGCCCGTACGGCGCGTCATGGTCCAGATGGACGGCGACCACCTCGGTGGCCGGCCCGACCGCCTCGACGGCCCGCAGCCGGGCCACGGCGTCGGGCCTGCCCACGACATCGCAGACCACCATGTCGTACGGCTCCGCCATCCGGTCGGCGAGACCGGCGGGGGCGCCGCCCGGCGGCAGGTACAGCAGCCGCTCGCCCTCCGGCGCGATCACCTCGTACCCGGTGCCCGGCGCGTCCATCGGCACGGCCCGCACCCGGTGTCCGCTGATCAGCGTCAGCACCTGCCCGTCCGGCACCCGGCCCGCCGGAGGCAGCCCGGGAGGCAGCTCGACGGCGGGGCCGTCGTGCGGATGGGTGAGCAGCACCTGGCGTACGCCGGTCAGCGAATGCCCCGCGCGGGCGGCGGCGAACACCGCCCCGGGGGTGAGATCGAGCAGCAGCGCGTCATCGACCAGCAGAGCGGTCGCGGCCCGGCTGCGCGGTCCGTGGGCGGTGGCGCAGGCGGCGCAGGGGCATTCCGGCCGGGGCAGCCCGTCGGGGGCTCCGGTGCCGAGCAGAGTCAGTTCCACGGTCCGATCCTCCCGCGTACCCGCACGGGGTGCGCGACGTGGGGTGCACCGGCGTGCCCGCCCCCCTCCCCCGCAGGTCCGGAGCCACTAGGCTGCGGAGCGTAACAAGTGACCCAGGAGGCGGACATGGCGTGGACGTGGCGGTTCGAGAAGTCCGACGGTACGGAGACGGAGCCGGCCCTTCAGCCGGAGGAATTCACGACGCAGGGCGACGCGGAGTCCTGGATCGGTGAGTACTGGAAGGAACTCCTCGACGGCGGGGCGGCTCAGGTGACGCTCTTCGACGACACGACGAAGATCTACGGCCCGATGAGCCTCCAGGCCGAGCAGCCGGAGCAGGCGGAGCAGGGCTGAGCCGGACGGCCGCCGGGCGCACCCCTCGGGGTCCGTCCGGCGGCCGCGCGGCCCTCCCGCGCGCCCGCCCCGGCTCTCAGATCTCGCCCAGGGTGACCTGCGCGGTCTTGTCCGCCTCGCTGCGCTGATACGTCACGGTGACCTTCTCGCCCGGCTTGTCCGAGGCCAGGGCCTCCGACAGGGACGTGATGGTGGTGACCTGGGTGTCACCGATCTTGGTGATGATGTCGCCCACCCGCAGCCCCGCCTTCTCCGCCGCGCCGCCCTTCGAGAGGCTGACGATCGCGACCCCGGCGGGCTTGTAGCTGTTGTCGACGACGGTACGGCCGGTGATGTCCAGCGCCGCCCGGCCCGAGTCGGTGACCTTGCCGCTCTTGATGATCTGGTTCGCGACCGTCTTCACCATCGAGACCGGGATCGCGAATCCGATCCCCGGCGCGGCACTGCCGCCCAGCTGCGGGTCGGTCGCCGCCAGCGTCGGGATGCCGACGACCTCGCTGTCCAGGTTGACCAGCGCGCCCCGCTGTTGCCCGGGTTGATCGCGGCGGAGGTCTGCACCATGTTCGCGATGGTGGCCCCGGTGCCGCCGCCCGCGCTGCTCTCGCTGACGGTCCGGCCGAGCGCGGAGACGATCCCCTGGGTGACGCTGCTGGACAGCCCGAGCGGCGATCCCATCGCCAGCACGATCTGCCCCACCGCGACCTTGTCCGAGTCACCGAACTTCGCGGCCTTGAGCCCCTTGGGCACCTTGTCGAGCTTGATGACGGCGAGGTCCTGCTCCGGGTAGGCGGCGACCAGCGAGGCGCTCAGCACCCTCTCCCCGGTGGCCGAGCTGACCTTGAAGGTCTTCTCCTTGCCGACGACGTGGGCGTTGGTGACGATATGGCCCTCGGTGTCGTAGACGATGCCGGAGCCGAGGCTGTCCGACGCGTCGATCTGCACCACGGAGGGCAGCACGTCCTCGATGACGGACTGGTATTCGGCCTGCAGATCGCCGGTGGCCTTCGAGGCCGAGCCCTGTTGGACCTGCCCGGCCTTCGTCGCGCCGGGCCCGGAGGAGTTCGAGTTCGAGTCCGAGCAGCCGCCGGCCAGCGCGATCGCACAGACACCCGCGGTCAGAGGCAGCAGCAGCCGGCGCGCACGGAGGCGGGAGTGAATGGAATTCATGTCCGGATTATTGCTTTCAACCCCATTGGTGGCTCGTTGAGCGCACCCGCCCGAGCGCAGCCGGGGCGGCCTCTCAGCCCCGCACTCCGCACAGGTGCAGCAAGGCCGCCACCCTGCGGTAGGGGTCCGTGCGGCCCGCCCGGTCCTCCGCCGCCAGCACGCGTTCCAGCTCCGCCGCGGCGGGCAGCGCCACGTCGTTGCTCACGTTGTCCGTGAAGACCCGCACCCCGTACCAGGCGTGCAGCGGCGCCGCGATCCCGGCGAGCGTCGCGGTGAGGGCGTCGAGCCGGTCCGCGCGCACGGACACCCCGAGCCGGTTGGTGTAGCGGTCGGTGTCGAACGCGGCCAGCGCCGCGTCCCAGTCCCCGGCGGTCCCGGCCCGCATCGCCAGCGCGTCCGCGTTCCGCACGAGCAGCGACAGCAGCCCGCCGGGTGCGAGCATCCGGGCCAGCCCGGCCACCATGGCGTCGGGTGCCTGGACGTACATGAGCACGCCGTGGCAGAGCACCACGTCGAAGCTGCCGGGCAGGAAGTGCACCCCGGTGTCCTGGCCGTTGCCCTCGATGAGCCGGACCCGTTCACGGATCCCCGCGGGCTCGCCCGCGAGCGCCTCACGCACGGTCCGCAGCATCTCGGTATCGGATTCGAGCCCGGTCACGGTGTGCCCGGCGCGGGCGAGGCGCAGTGCCTGCGTGCCCTGGCCGGTACCGACGTCCAGGATCCGCAGCCGCTGCCCGACCGGGAAGCGGCCCGCGATCTGCTCGTCCAGCTGCCGGGCGACCAGCTCCTGGCGGACGGTGTCGCGCAGCCCGCCGAGCCCGTCCAGCCACGCCGAAGCGGCTCCGGAGAACCGGGCACCGGCATCACCGGGCCGGCCGGCGGACGCGCCGCCGGCCGAGCCGAAGAGATCCGTACTCAGGGCCGCTCTCCGCGCTTGACCTGCGGCTTGGGCAGCCGCAGCCGTCGCATCTGGAGCGTGCGCATCAGGCCGTAGGCGACCGCGCCGCGCTTGGGCGTATCGGGGAACCGCTCGTTCAGCTGCTTGCGCAGCCGGAACGTCAGCCCGATCGAGTCGACCACGATCAGCACGATGACGCCGAGCCAGAGCAGCAGCGAGATGTTCTGGATGCCCCGCACCTGGATCACGCTGAGAATCAGGATGACCACGGCGAGCGGCAGGAAGAACTCCGCGATGCAGAAGCGCGAGTCCACGAAGTCACGGACGAAGCGCCGCACCGGGCCCTTGTCACGGGCCGGCAGATAGCGCTCGTCACCACTGGCGAGCGCCTCACGCTGCTTGGCCATGTCCACGCGGCGCGCCTCGCGCTGGCGCTTCATGGCCTCCTTGCGGTCGGTCGGCGCTCCACTGGAGGCACGACGGCGCTGCGTTTGGGCATCGCTGCGCTTGGGGGTGGGGCGACCTTTGGGGGCCTGCGGGTCGCGGGGCGTCTTGGAGAGGTCCGCCGTCACCTTGCCGGTGGGGGCCTTCTCTTCCTTGGAGCGGCTACGGAACACAAGGCCCAAGGGTACGGGGTCGATCGCCGCGGCCCCAGGCCGGCCGGGAACGATCCGGCAACGGCCGGCGTCCTCAGCTGTGTACGAGCGGGACGATACGGGCGTTGCGGGTGGGATGACAGGGGCATCACAACCGGGGTGATCCGGGTGCTGTCAACGGATTCCCCGAGCTTCACCTACTCCCTGCGCCGGAGCGCCGGGCGGTGTCAGTCGTCCTTGGGGAGGAGCACATCCTTGCTCGAACAGTGCGGTAATAGAGACAGGGCCCGTACTGTGGGTTCTGTTGGAGTGCTGGAGCCCAGTTAAGTCAGAAGGGGGCGCGCGAAGCCCATGAGCGGTGTCATGAAGCGTATGGGGATGATCTTCCGCGCGAAGGCAAACAAGGCCCTTGACAGGGCCGAGGACCCGCGCGAGACCCTCGATTACTCGTACCAGAAGCAGCTGGAGCTGCTTCAGAAGGTACGCCGCGGTGTCGCCGATGTGGCGACGTCGCGCAAGCGTCTGGAGCTGCAGCTGAACCAGCTGCAGGGCCAGACCTCGAAGCTGGAGGACCAGGGCCGCAAGGCACTCGCGCTCGGTCGCGAGGACCTGGCCCGCGAGGCGCTGTCGCGCCGGGCGGCCCTCCAGCAGCAGGTCACCGACCTGGAGACGCAGCACACCACGCTGCAGGGTGAGGAGGAGAAGCTCACTCTCGCGGCCCAGCGGCTGCAGGCCAAGGTCGATGCCTTCCGTACCAAGAAGGAGACGATCAAGGCCACCTACACCGCGGCCCAGGCGCAGACCCGGATCGGGGAGGCCTTCTCGGGCATCTCCGAGGAGATGGGCGATGTCGGCCTGGCGATCCAGCGGGCCGAGGACAAGACCCAGCAGCTCCAGGCGCGCGCGGGCGCGATCGACGAGCTGCTCGCCTCCGGCGCCCTGGACGACCCGACCGGCACGGCGAAGGACGACCTCACCGCCGAGCTGGACCGGATCTCCGGCGGCTCCGACGTGGAGCTGGAGCTGCAGCGCATGAAGGCCGAACTGGCCGGCGGCTCCTCCTCGCAGCAGGCCATCGAGGGCGGCCCGCAAGACGCCGCCCAGCAGCAGTCCCAGGACCGGTCCCCGCACAAGTTCGACAAGAATTAAGGCAGCGACATGATCGTACGGATCATGGGGGAGGGCCAGGTACTCCTGGCCGACAGTCATCTCACCGAGCTCAACAAGCTCGACAACGAACTGCTCGCCGAAATGGAGAGCGGCGACGGCCCCGGCTTCCGCTCCACTCTCCACGCGCTCCTCGCCAGGGTGCGCGAACTCGGCACGCCCTTGCCGGACGACTCCCTGGAGCCGTCCGAGCTGATCCTGCCGTCACCGGAGGCGACCCTCGAAGAGGTACGCGCCATGCTCCGCGACGACGGTCTGATTCCCGGCTGAGAACCGGCGGCTCCAGCACCCGCACCGACAGTGCCCCGCGCCCGGTCCGCCGGACGCGGGGCACTGTCGTGCGTACGACGGCCGGCCGACGGCATTCCGCTCGCCGCGGGCCGGACCGATTCCCGCGCGACACGCCGTAACGTTGCTTGACGTGACCACCCTCGGAACCGGCGTGCTGCGCGTCCGGCACTGGCTGCGCGACCATCCGCTCGCGCTGGACGGAGCACTCGCCCTGTGCGTGCTCACCGCCATGATCATCGGCTCGTTCGCCGACCCCGGCTCGCACAGCGGACACACCTTCGGCACCCGCACCCCCGACGCGGGCAGCGTGCTGCTGATGGTGCTGGGCGCCCTCGCCCTGGTGTGGCGCCGCCGCCACCCGATGGCCGTGCTCGTCGCCACCTGCGGACTGACGGTCGTCGAGCTGGTGCTGGTGGACCCGCCGGCCCCGGTGGTGATGAGCGTGGTCATCGCGCTGTACACCATCGCCGCCCGCACCGACCGGCCCACCACCTGGCGGGTCGGGCTGCTCACGATGGCCGTGCTCACCGCCGCCGCGATGCTCTTCGGCTCCGCGCCCTGGTACAGCCAGGTGAACTTCGGCGTCTTCGCCTGGACCGGGATGGCGAGCGCCGTCGGGGACGCGGTGCGCTCCCGGCGCGCCTTCGTCGACGCGATCCGGGAGCGCGCCGAACGGGCCGAGCGGACCCGCGAGGAGGAGGCCGGGCGACGGGTGGCGGAGGAGCGGCTGCGGATCGCCCGCGACCTGCACGACGTCGTCGCCCACCACATCGCCCTGGTCAACGTGCAGGCCGGGGTCGCGGCCCACGTCATGGACAAGCGCCCCGACCAGGCCAAGCAGGCGCTCGCCCACGTCCGCGAGGCCAGCCGCTCCGCCCTCAACGAACTGCGGGCCACCGTCGGGCTGCTGCGCCAGTCCGGCGACCCGGAGGCGCCGACCGAACCCGCCCCCGGCCTCGCCGTCCTGGACGAGCTGGTGAAGACCGTGCGCCGGGCCGGGCTGCCCGTCGAGGTGGCCTGCGCGGCCGGCGGGAACCCGCCGCTGCCCGCCGCCGTGGACCTCGCCGCGTACCGGGTGATCCAGGAGGCGCTGACCAACGTCCGCAAGCACGCGGGCCCCGGCGCCAAGGCCGAGGTGAGCGTCGTACGGGTCGGGGCCACCGCAGAGGTCATGGTGCTCGACAACGGCCGGGGCAACCAGGGCGGCACGGCCGACGGGGGCGGCCACGGACTGCTCGGCATGCGGGAACGGGTCACGGCCCTGGGCGGCACCCTCAACGCCGGACCCCGTTACGGCGGAGGCTTCCGCGTCCATGCGATCCTGCCCGTCAAGGCCCTCCCGCAGCAGCCGGATCAACCGGACATGGCGGGCCGGACGGGGGAGAACGCATGACACCGGCCATCAAGGTCCTGCTCGCCGACGACCAGGCGCTGCTGCGCAGCGCGTTCCGGGTGCTCGTCGACTCGGAGCCCGACATGCGGGTGGTCGGTGAGGCGGCCGATGGTGCGGCAGCGGTGGAGCTGGCCCGCTCGACCGGCGCCGACGTGGTGCTGATGGACATCAGGATGCCGGGCACGGACGGGCTCACCGCGACCCGCATGATCAGCGCCGACCCCGAACTCGCGGGCGTACGCGTGGTCATGCTCACCACCTTCGAGGTGGACGAGTACGTGGTCCAGTCGCTGAGGGCCGGTGCCTCCGGCTTCCTGGGCAAGGGCGCGGAACCGGAGGAGCTCCTCAACGCCATCCGGATCGCCGCGGGCGGCGAGGCGCTGCTCTCACCGGCCGCGACCAAGGGGCTGATCGCCACGTTCCTGGCGCAGGGCGGCGGTTCGGGCGAAGAGGGGCCGGGTGCCGCTGAGTACTCCGCGCGCCTCGCGGCCCTCACCACCCGGGAGCGCGAGGTGCTGGTCCTGGTCGCGGCCGGGCTCTCCAACGACGAGATCGCGGAGCGCCTGGTGGTCAGCCCGCTCACCGTCAAGACGCATGTGAACCGGGCGATGGCGAAGCTGGGCGCCCGCGACCGTGCGCAATTGGTGGTAATCGCCTACGAATCGGGCCTGGTGCGCCCCAGGGCGGAGTGAGGGTGCAGCCGCGGCGTACTCCAGCTGCGGTATGCGGCGGATAAGAAAGCGACCTGGGATTGACGCTTTCGGCTCCGGCGGTAGGAGATCGTATAAGTGGGCGGGGTCTGTCCCCGAGTTACCCGCCCACCTGCCGCGTAAGCCACAGAAGAGAGACCCACCCATGTCCTGGCTGTCCAGATTCAGCCTCGCGCAAAGGGCCCTGATCGGGCTGATCTCGATCGTTGCGCTCGTGTTCGGAGCGATCGCGATCCCGCAGCTCAAGCAGCAGCTGCTGCCCACCATCGAACTCCCGATGGTGTCGGTGCTCGCCCCCTATCAGGGTGCGTCCCCCGATGTGGTCGAGAAGCAGGTCGTCGAACCGCTAGAGAACTCGATCAAGTCCGTCGACGGCGTCACCGGAATCACCTCCACCGCCGGCGAGGGCAACGCCGTCATCATGGCGTCCTTCGACTTCGGCGACGAGGGAACGAAGCAGCTCGTCGCGGACATCCAGCAGGCGGTGAACCGCGCCCGTGTCCAGCTGCCCGACAGCGTCGACCCGCAGGTCGTCGCCGGTTCGACCGACGACATCCCGACCGTCGTCCTCGCCGTCACCTCCGACAAGGACCAGCAGGCCCTCGCGGACCAGCTGGACCGCACCGTCGTCCCCGCCCTTGAGGACATCGACGGCGTCGGCCAGGTGTCCGTCGACGGTGTGCGGGACCTCCAGATCTCCGTCACCCCCGACGACAAGAAGCTCGCCGAAGCCGGTCTGAACGCGGCCTCGCTCTCCCAGGCGCTCCAGTCCGGCGGCGCGACCGTCCCGGCCGGTTCCTTCTCCGAGTCGGGCAAGAGCCGCACCGTCCAGGTCGGCGGCGCCTTCACCTCGCTGAAGCAGATCGAGGACCTCCGGGTCATCGGTCAGGACCCGACGGGCAAGCCCGGCGAGCCGGTCCGGGTCGGTGACATCGCGACGGTGAAGCAGGAGCCCGCCACCGCGGACTCCATCACCCGCACCAACGGCAAGCCGAGCCTCGCCGTCATGGCCACGATGGACAAGGACGGCAGCGCCGTCGCCATCTCGGACGCGGTCAAGGAGAAGCTCCCCGACCTGCGCAAGGACCTCGGTGCCGGTGCGGAGCTGACCGTCGTGTCCGACCAGGGCCCCGCGGTCTCCAAGGCCATCTCGGGCCTGACCACGGAGGGTGCGCTCGGCCTGGTCTTCGCGATCATCGTCATCCTGATCTTCCTGGCCTCGCTCCGCTCGACCCTGGTCACCGCGGTCTCCATCCCGCTCTCCGTGGTCCTCGCGCTGATCGTGCTCTGGACCCGTGACCTCTCGCTCAACATGCTCACCCTGGGCGCGCTGACCATCGCGATCGGCCGGGTCGTCGACGACTCGATCGTCGTCCTGGAGAACATCAAGCGTCACCTCAGCTACGGGGAGGAGCGCCAGTCCGCGATCCTCGCCGCGGTGAAGGAGGTGGCCGGAGCGGTCACCGCCTCCACCCTCACCACGGTCGCCGTCTTCCTGCCGATCGGTCTGGTCGGCGGCATGGTCGGAGAGCTGTTCGGCTCGTTCTCGCTGACCATCACCGCGGCCCTGCTGGCCTCCCTGCTGGTCTCGCTGACGGTCGTCCCTGTGCTGTCGTTCTGGTTCCTGCGCTCCCCCAAGGGCAGCGTGGAGGACCCGGAGGCGGCCCGCCGCAAGGCCGAGGAGAAGGAAGCCCGCAGCAAGCTCCAGCGGCTTTACGTCCGGGTGCTGGGCTTCGCCACCCGCCGCCGCATCGTCAGCGTGGTCATCGCCGTCGTCGTGCTGATCGGCACCTTCGGCATGGCCCCGCTGCTGAAGACCACCCTCTTCGACCAGGGCGAGCAGGAAGTCCTCTCCATCAACCAGGAGCTGGCCCCCGGCACCAGCCTGGCCGCCGCCGACGAGGCGTCCAAGAAGGTCGAGAAGCTCCTCGCCGCCGACAAGGGCGTCGAGGAGTACCAGGTCACCGTCGGCTCGTCCGGCTTCATGGCCGCCTTCGGAGGCGGCACGGGAGCCAACCAGGCCTCCTACCAGGTCACGCTGAAGGACCCGGCCGAGTACGACGCCACGGAGAAGCGCCTCGACGAGGCCCTCGGCAAGCTCGACGGCATCGGTGACACGACCATCGCGGAGGCGGGCGGCTTCGGCAGCCAGGACCTGAGCGTCGTGGTCAAGGCCGCCGACGCGGACGTCCTCGCCAAGTCCTCCGAGCAGGTCCGAAAGGCGGTGGCGGGTCTCAAGGACGTCTCCGACGTCCAGAGCGACCTGTCGCAGAGCATCCCGCGCATCTCGGTCACGGCAAACGCCAAGGCCGCCGACGCCGGATTCACCCAGGCCACCCTGGGCGCGGCCGTCGCGGGCGCCGTGAAGGGCACGCCTTCCGGCAAGGCGATCATGGACGACACCGAGCGCGACGTCGTCATCAAGTCCGCCCACCCGGCCGCCACCATGGCCGAGCTGAAGAACCTGCCGCTCGGCCCGGTCAAGCTCGGCACGATCGCCGACGTGAAGCTGGTCCCCGGACCGGTCTCCATGACCCGGATCGACGGCCAGCGCGCCGCGACGATCACCGCCAAGCCCGTCGGTGACGACACCGGCAGCGTCAGCGCGGCACTCCAGAAGAAGGTCGACTCGCTGAACCTCCCGGACGGCGCCACCGCCACCATCGGCGGCGTCTCCGAGGACCAGAACGACGCCTTCGCCAAGCTGGCCCTGGCCATGCTGGCGGCCGTCGCGATCGTCTTCATGCTGCTGGTCGCCACCTTCCGGTCGCTCATCCAGCCGCTGATCCTGCTGGTCTCCATCCCGTTCGCCGCCACCGGCGCGATCGGCCTGCTCCTCATCACCGGCACCCCGATGGGCGTCGCGGCGATGATCGGCATGCTGATGCTGATCGGCATCGTGGTGACCAACGCGATCGTGCTGATCGACCTGATCAACCAGTACCGCCGACAGGGCATGGGCGTCGTCGAAGCGGTCATCGAGGGCGGCCGCCACCGTCTGCGCCCGATCCTGATGACGGCACTGGCGACCATCTTCGCGCTCCTCCCGATGGCGCTCGGCGTCACGGGCGAGGGCGGCTTCATCTCGCAGCCGCTGGCCGTCGTGGTCATCGGCGGTCTGGTCACCTCGACGCTGCTGACGCTGCTCCTGGTGCCGGCGCTCTACGCGATGGTGGAGCTCCGCAAGGAGCGCCGCGCGAAGAAGAAGGCCGACAAGCGCGCCGCGAAGGCGGGCGTCCCGGGCCAGGCCGATTCCGAAGAGGCCCGGGAGACCGAGCCCGCGCAGGCCTGACCGAGTTCGGAGCCCGATACGACGGAGAGGGCCCCGTCCCACGCGAGTGCGTGGGACGGGGCCCTCTCCGTTTCTACGGCTTCCGCCTGCTGCCTCTTGCTACTTGAGTGAGGAGACGAACGCGCCCCAGGCCTCGGTCTGGACGACGAGCGAGGGTCCGGCGGGGTTCTTGCTGTCGCGCACGGGGACGATGCCGGGGAAGTCGTCGGTGATCTCGACGCATTCGCCGCCGTTGGAATTGCTGTAACTGCTGCTGCGCCAGTGGGCGGTGCTCAGCTCGGGGGAGTGGTTCATGGTGGGTATTCCTCCATCGCGGTCCGGTTCGGTTCCGCCGACTCGTCCGGGCTTTCGCTTGCCGCCCGAGCCGCCGTTACTTGAGTGAGGAGACGAACGCGCCCCAGGCCGCAGCCTCGACCACGAGCGCGGGTCCGGTGGGGTTCTTGCTGTCGCGCACGGGGATGACGCCGGAGAAGTCGTCACTGACCTCCACGCATTCGCCGCCGCTCGCGTTGCTGTAACTGCTGCTGCGCCAGCGGGCGCTGCTCAGCTCGGGGGAGTGGTTCACGGTCGGTAGCCCTTCATCGCGGTACGAATCCGTTCCGCCGACTCGTCCAGCGTGAGGGAGTTGGCCCGCAGCACGTCGTACTGCTGTCGCCACCTCTTCACTGCGGCCGGATCCTCGTAGAGATGACCGGCACGGAAGCTCTCCTCGTACGCTACGCAGACGCCGTCCGGCGGAGTCAGCAGAGTCAGCGCGCCACCCAGCAGCCGGTGGAGCCCAGCGCTGAACGGCATCACCTGAACCTTACTGTTCGGCGCGTTCACCTGCTCCAGCAGTGAAGCCAGTTGCTCGTGCATGCAGTCCGGGCTCCCCAGCGGCCGTAGCAGCACGCTCTCGTCGATGATCGCCCACCGGAACGGCGGATTGTCCGACCGCAACCGGTCCTTCCGCGACATCCGCGCTGCCACGAGCTCCTCGACCTGCTCCGGGCAGAGATCCTCGTCGCAGCGGATCAACGTGCGCGCGTACTCCTCGGTCTGTAGCAGCCCTGGCAGTGTCTGCGCCCCGTACTGCTCTATCACTTCGGCACGGGACTCGAAGTCCATGTACCGCTTGTACTGGTCGGGATGGATCTCGCGCCGGGCGAGCTCGTACAGCCCGTGGAAGCGGTCGTCCGTCCCGAAAGCGATGTCCAGCCGGCTGGGGATGTCCGGTGGCGGCATCAGGTCGGCCGTCTCGATCCGGGCCAGCGTGCTCTTGCTGGAGTTCACGATGTCCGCGAGCTGTACGAGCGACAGCCCCGCCCGCTCGCGGTGGCGGCGCTGCTCGGAACCGAAGTAGTGGCGGGCGGACAGATACGGGGTGAGGGCCTGGGGTTTGAACGTCACGGTGCGTGCCTTTCGTGCGTCCCGTTCCCAAGGACGGGACGGTGGCACCCTGTTGGGGCGAGGTTCCCCAGGGCGACGATTGCGGCACACACCGTAACCGCCCTTTCGTGCCGCGCACCAGAGGGCCTTCTCCGAAGGTGGTCATCGACGCGATGTTCGACGCGCAAGGCGAGGCCATGCGGCTGCTCCCGTGGACCAACGAGCACGGCGGTCCGTGCTGGCTCAGCACGGCGAGCCCCGACGGCCCGGTCTCCCGGATGGCCGACGAGCTTGAGGCCGACCTGATCGCCTCCGCCGAGTACGTACTCGAAGAGGCCCGTGAGGTACTGGCGGAGACCGTGGTCGGGGAGCAGGAGCTGCGGTTCGCGGGCATCCGGCTCGCCGAGTCGCTGGGGGACACCCTGCGGATCGCGGCGAGCCGGGGCGGGCGGTTGACGAACGGGGAGGGCTCCGGCTGACGGGACGGTGAGTCTCAGGCGGGACCGGTCAGGGCCTGGACGATCCGGAGCCACGTATCGCCGTGCGGATGGGCGTGCTGGACGCTGAGGGCGCAGATCTCCCTCAGCAGCCGGACCCGGATCTCCTCCCGGGCCCGGGGCAGGAGCGTGGCCAGGTCGTTCGGCTCCACGGCGTCGACCGCCCCGGAGAGCACCATGCTCGCCTGGGCGTGCGTGAGGGAGGACAGCTTGTCGTCGAAGACCTGGCCCTCCACGGCCGCCGCGTGCATCAGCGCGGTGCCGTCCCCGGCGTCCAACGCGCGCTCCACGTAAGCCTGGAGCGCGCCGCGGTCCTCGACCAGGCGGAACGCGGCGTCCAGCCCCTCGGCGCGGGCGACATCGAGGACGGCGACGTGCGTGAGCGGGGTGGCCTCGGGCGGCTGGACCTGGAGGAGGCGGGGGTGGTCCTGGAGGAAGGCCCGCGACTCCGCCCAGTCCGTGCAGTCCACCCACTCGGCCAGCTGCTCCCTGAGAATCAGCGGATCGTAGGCGGCGGTCACGCCATGGTCCATGACGATCTCGCGGAGCGCGGCATGCCGCTGAGCGGTGCCGGGGTCGAGGAGAGCCGCTTCTTCGAGGGCGGCCGCCGTCTCCGGGCTGCTGAGCGCCTCGGCGTTCCGGGACCAGAAGTCGCGTGACTCCGGCCAGTTGGGCGCGAACATCCAGGAACTGACGAGGTTCAGCGTCTCCGGCGACAGTTCGAGCCAGGCCGGTACGGGAGAACCGGTCTCCGCCTCCCACGCCGTGCGGACGGCCTGGGGGTCGCCGTACCCGCGCAGCGCCCGGCGGGCCCGTACGGTCACGGCGTTCGCGCCGGAGCCCGGCTTGGACTCCCCGTCGAGAAGGGCCACGAGCTCGCGTACACCGGCCGAGGCGTGGGGCGCGGGGCAGCCCAGCAGGAAGATGCTCCGCTCGGCACCGAGACGGTGGCCGGTCGCGGGGTGGGCGGAGGCGAACTCCGCCACGGTCTCGTCGAAATGCCGGACCGCGGAGGTGTGGTCGCCGGTGCGGGCGAGGGCCTGCGCCAGGTTGACGAGAGCGGAGACCAGGTTCTTCTCGAAGGCTTCGGGATTCTCCAGCGCCAGCGTCCGGTAGGCGGCGGCCGCCTCCTCCGCCGCGCTCACCGCTCCTTCGGCGTCGTGGTCCGCCTCCAGGTGCTGGCTGAGGTTCTGGAGGGCGGAAGCCAGCTCGGGGAGGTGGACGCTGCCGGGTTCTTCCCCGATGAGCCCGCGCAGGATGCGGACGCCCTCCCCGGCCGCCTCCAGGGCTTCCTTCCGGTTGCCGGTGGCGCCGAGATTCTGCGCCAGGGTGCCGAGCGAGCCCGCGAGCGCGGAGCGGAGAGCGGGCTCATGTGCGGCGAGTTGACGGAAGAGGGCGACCGCTTCCTCCGAGGCGCTCAGACCCGCCGCCGGGTCTTCGGCCCCGTGCAGGTGGGCGGCGAGACGGGTGAGTGCCGTGGCCAGGTCCTGCCGGAAGGCGGCGGGCTGCTCGGCGGCGAGCGCGCGGCGGATGCCGACCGATTCCTGGGCCGCCGCGAGCGCTCCCGAAACATCGCCCAGGTTCGCGCGACGGTTGCCGAGGTCGCTGAGAGCGGTGGCGTACCGAGGCAGGAAGGCCGCCGGGTCCCCGGCGGCCAGACGCCCCCAAAGGGCGGTCGCCTCCTCGGCGTTGGGCAGGGCCGCCGCAGGCTCACCCGTGGCGGCGAGGTGCGTGGCGAGATGGCTGAGCATCGTGGCCAGCCCCGGGAGGGCCGAGGCAGGCCGGGCCCGGGTCAGCTCGCGCTGGAGGCGTACGGCCTCGCTCGCGAGGATGACCGCCGATGCCAGGTCTCCGGCGGCGGCCGTCTTGTTGGCCAGCGAGGACATGGAGCGGGCGAAATCCGGCTGGAAGACGTCGTGGTGCCGCGTCGCGACCTTGGCGTACAGGAGCGCGCTGTCCCGGACGGTAGTGAGAGCCTCCGCGTGGTCACCCGTGGCGGAGAGCCGGTCCGCCAGGTTGTTGAGGGCGTCCGCCAACTGCGGCTGGTAGGCGGCCGGATGGAGCGCGACGAGCTCCCGGCAGAGCTCCACGGCCTTGTGTGCGGGCGCCAGGCACCGGTCGAGATCACCGGCTTCCTGCCGGTCCACGGACAGCTGGACCAGGGCAGCGGCGAACGGGGCCAGGAACTCGTCGGGGTGCGAGGCGGCGAGCTCCTGGCAGATGTCCACGGCCTCCTGCGCGGCGGCCACGGCCGTCCGGGGCTGCCCGACGGCTGCCAGCTGCGCCGCCAGGCCGGTCAGCGCGGCGGCGAGACCGGGGCGGAACACCGCCGGGGCCCGTTCCACGTGCTGCCGGTAGACACTGACCGCCTCCAGCGTCAGGGCGACCGCTCCCTGAGGGTCACCGAGGTCGCTGACCCGTCGGCCGAGACCGCTCAGCGCGGGAGCCAGATCGGGGCGGGACGCGCTGTCGCCCGCTTCGGCCTGGCTCCGGCGGAGCCCGGCCACTTCGCGCGCCGACGACAGGGCCCCTTCACGGTCGCCGGTCGCCGCGTACGCGTGCGCTACGCCGATGAGGGCGCGCAGCAGCGCCGTACCGGACGCCCCTGAGCCGCCGCGTTCCAGCTCCCGGTACAGGCCGGCCGCCTCCCGCGCCGCGTCCAGCGCACCCGCCAGGTCCCCTTCCGCCCCGAGCCGGTCGGAGAAGCTGGACAGGGCCTGGGCCAGCACCTGCGCCGCGCCCGCCCCGCCCCGCTCGACCAGCCCCCGCAGCATCGCGATCCCCGGTGCGCCCGCCCGCACCGCGTGCGGCGCCAGCCCCCGCACCACGTACGGATCGACCGCCGCCCAGTCCTCGCCCACCGCTCGCCGCCCGGCGTGATCGACCAGCGCGGCCAGCACCGCCTCACCGGCCCCGGACCTGCCCGGTGGCACGACGGCGTGGTGGAACAGCCGGTACACCGTCTGCCCGTCCTCCGAGTCCTCGACGACGTAGCGGCCGTAGGCGGCCAGCAGCCAGTCCACGTCGCTCCCGTCGTACGACACGTCACCGCCGCCGCCCAGCGCCCCGGCGACCTCCTCCCACACGCCCCCGGCGGGCATCCCGCGCCCGGCCGTCCAGGCGAGGGCCGTCAGCAGGTCCCGGGCGGCGGACGGCAGTCCGGTGCCGTCCGCCCGCACCCGTACCGGCCCCGCCCGCAGGTCCTCCTCGAACGCGGCCTCGACGGAATCGGGCAGCCGGTCCCCGGCGGCACCGGCGGAGGCCGCCGACAGCGAGCCCGCCACCAGCCGCGCGAACAGGAACCCGTCCTCCACCGCCGTAGGACGCGCGGCGACCGCCTCGCCCGCCTCCCGCGCCCGGTCCTCCGGAACCCCGGCCGCCACGCACCGGTTGAACACGTACGCACCGATGTCCGCCCGGGTCTGCTGATCCCTCCCCAGGTCCTCGACGGTGACCGCCGCGCCGGTCAGCCGGGCGAGGGCGTCCGGCAGGGTCTCGCCCCGGTACCCGCCCTCCGCGATACGGCCGGCGAACGCGCTCTCGCGGGAGCCGAGCAGGACCCGGCTCGTCCGGCAGAGCGGGAGGACCAGCTCCTCGATCATGGCGCGGAGGTGCTCTGCGGGTACTTCGTCCAGTCCGTCCAGCACCAGCACCGGCCGCGGGGACAACGCGCGCAGCCCGGCCCGGAAGCCCTCGGTGTCGCGGGGTTCCGTCAGCCCGAGCTGCCGGGCCAGCTCCGAGGCCGCCCGGAGCGGGCTCAGGTTCCGCAGGAGCACGGAGGCGAGGGGGCGGCGCGAGACCGGGGCGGCGTCGCGCCGCACATGGCCGCTGAGCGTCGCGATCCGGTCCAGCACGGCCGACTTGCCGCAGCCCGCCGGGCCGGTCACCAGGAAGAGCCCGGGACCGTCGTCCGCCTCCAGCCACGCGGCGACCCGGCCCAGTACCTCCTCGCGGCCCGTGAAGAAGGAGCCGTCCGGCAGCCCGGCCGCCCCCTCCACCGGCTCGCGTCCCTCGTCGCCCGTCACACCCGACTCACGCACCATTGCCCGTCCCGCTCTCCGTCACACCACCGACGCGGTCATCACGACGTGCCCCGCGCTTTCCGTCCGCACCGGTCCGTCCTGGCCGTGTCCGCTGCGGTGAGTAGCAGAGTAATTACGGAAAAGGGATCGTGAGTGCCGTACGGCGGAAACCGGCCCACCCCCACCAGCGACGCGAAAGGCCCCGGGCAACCGCCGGAAGGCGGCCCGGGGCCCTTCGTGTTACTGGGTTACTGGTGTGGGGCTATGGCAGTGCCAGCATCCGTTCCAGCGCGAGCTTCGCGTACTTCTCGGTCTCCGGGTCGACCTCGATCCGGTTGACGAGATTGCCCTCGGCCAGCGACTCCAGCGTCCACACCAGGTGCGGCAGGTCGATCCGGTTCATCGTCGAGCAGAAGCAGACCGTCTTGTCGAGGAAGACGATCTCCTTGTCCTCGGCGGCGAAACGGTTCGCCAGGCGGCGCACCAGGTTCAGTTCGGTGCCGATCGCCCACTTGGAACCGGCCGGAGCCGCCTCCAGGGCCTTGATGATGTACTCCGTCGAGCCGACGTGGTCCGCCGCCGCCACGACCTCGTGCTTGCACTCCGGGTGCACCAGCACGTTGACGCCGGGTATCCGGGCCCGCACGTCGTTGACGGACTCCACGGAGAAGCGCCCGTGCACCGAGCAGTGCCCGCGCCACAGGATCATCTTCGCGTCGCGCAGCTGCTGGGCGGTGAGGCCGCCGTTGGGCTTGTGCGGGTTGTAGAGGACGCAGTCCTCCAGGGTCATCCCCATGTCCCGGACGGCGGTGTTCCGGCCCAGGTGCTGATCGGGGAGGAACAGCACCTTCTCCCCCTGCTCGAAGGCCCACTCCAGGGCGCGCTTCGCGTTCGAGGAGGTGCAGATCGTGCCGCCGTGGCGGCCGGTGAAGGCCTTGATGTCGGCGGAGGAGTTCATGTACGAGACGGGCACGACCTGCTCGGCGACACCGGCCTCCGTCAGCACGTCCCAGCACTCGGCGACCTGTTCGGCGGTGGCCATGTCGGCCATCGAGCAGCCGGCCGCCAGGTCCGGCAGCACGACCTTCTGGTCGTCGGTGGTCAGGATGTCCGCGGACTCGGCCATGAAGTGCACACCGCAGAAGACGATGTACTCGGCCTCCGGACGCGCCGCCGCGTCGCGCGCCAGCTTGAAGGAGTCACCGGTCACGTCCGCGAACTGGATGACCTCGTCGCGCTGGTAGTGGTGGCCGAGGACGAAGACCTTCCCGCCCAGCTTCTCCTTGGCCGCGCGGGCGCGTTCCACCAGGTCCGGGTCGGACGGGGAGGGCAGGTCGCCGGGGCATTCGACGCCGCGCTCGCTCCTTGGGTCGGCGTCGCGGCCCAGCAGGAGCAGGGCGAGGGGCGACGGCTGGACGTCGAGTTCCTGGACTGGGTGGGCCGTGGTCACGTCACGCACCCTTTCTTCTCTGCGAGGGGCTTCTCTACGAGGAGCCTTTTCGTCGAATTGACATTATCTATCATAACCGCTTCACGTCACTTTGACGATGCCGATAACGTCAATGTGACGCACCCGTCCGAGGGGCAGGTGTGCGAGCATGAATGGAACAGGCAAGCGCGCGGCCCGGAATGAATCCGCGGTTCCGGCGGTTGCAACGTCGGCAAGCAGACTCCGTACAACCCGGGAGAGAAGCAGATGTCCGTATCGGACGAGACCACCACCGTGAGCGACGGCATCCTCCTGTCCGACGCCGCCGCAGCCAAGGTCAAGGGCCTGCTGGAGCAGGAAGGCCGTGACGATCTGGCGCTGCGCGTCGCCGTCCAGCCCGGCGGCTGCTCGGGCCTGCGGTACCAGCTCTTCTTCGACGAGCGCTCGCTCGACGGCGACGTCGTGAAGGACTTCGGCGGCGTCAAGGTCGTCACCGACCGGATGAGCGCCCCGTACCTGGGCGGCGCCTCCGTCGACTTCGTCGACACCATCGAGAAGCAGGGCTTCACGATCGACAACCCGAACGCCACGGGTTCCTGCGCCTGCGGCGACTCCTTCAGCTAGAGCGCCCGCACGACAGCGACAGCGATACGGCGGCGGCCCCCAGGATCCGATCCTGGGGGCCGCCGCCGTATCGCTGTGTCTACTTCTGCGGCACCTCGCCGCCGGACTCCGCGTAGACCACCTTCCGGTCGCCCAGCGGCTGGTCCAGGGTGACCGTACGGGTCAGCTTCTTGGCGATCTTGACGCACATCTTCTCCGGGTCCGGCTTCGACTCCGTCACGGTCACCCGCACGGTGTCGCCGTCCTCCTTCGCGCTCGCCGAGTACGTACTGCACACGCCGCCCCAGAACGTCACCGAGAGCGTCCGCCCGTCGGCGCTGTACGACTGGACCGTGCCACCGGCGCGGGACGTGGCGCCACCGTCCGGCGTCTTCTCCGACGGGGCGTCCATCGTCAGGTAGGCCGGGTCCACGGCGACCTGGGTGACCGTGTTGCCCGTACCGCCCGCGGCCGGCCGGACCGTGAAGATCCAGGACGGCACGAGCAGCTGCTTCCCGTCCGCGTACTGGGCCGACAGGCCGAAGACGGCCTCGTCGACCGTCACCGTCGTCGTCGGCGGCTCCGCCCCCGTCCGTGCGCCGCAGGACTTCCCGGACGGCTTCGTGTCACCGCTGAGCGGCGCCGCGGTCGCGCATCCGCCGATGTTCTTGCGGCCGTCCGAGGGCTGCGCCGCGTTCAGCCGCTTCAGCGCGTCGGCCGCGCCGATCACCGGGTACTCGGCGCCCTTCTCCAGGCCCTTCAACTGCCCGCCGCCGCCGATCACCTCGCCGTCGGTGCCGACCTGGATGCCGGTCGCCCAGCCGTACGTCGGCAGCCCGTCCACCACCGGGTCCGCGTTCACCACACGGGCCGAGCCCATCAGCTGGCGGGCGTCGAGGGCGGCTGCGTCCTGGCCGGTCGCCTTCAGTACGGGCGCCGCCGCCGCCATGGCGGCCTTCTCGCTCACCGGTGATCCCGAGCCGCCGGGCGCCACGTGCTCGCCCGAACAGGTCGCCTTGTGCCCGCAGTTGTCCGTGCCGCCGGAGCCGTAACGGGCGAAGGTCCAGGTGCCGGGTGCCTGCTTGCCGACCCGCAGCACCGGACCCGAGCCGTCCCCGCCCGAGCCCACCTTCCAGGAGGTGCCCTCGGCCTGCGGGGTGCCGTCGAGGCCGAGCGCCTTCGCCAGCCGGGTCACCTCGGCGGCGGAGACGGTTCCGCTCGGGCGCCGGACCGCGGCCTTCGCCGGGCCGTCGGGCAGTGCGCCCGACGCGCGGTAGACGAGCCGTCCGCCGTGCGGGTCGGGCTCACCGGGCGCGATGCCCTTCGGTGGGGCCGATGGGGTGGGGGAGGAGGGTGTGGTGGCCGGTCCGCCCGTCCGCTCGTCGAGGGAGAGCGGCGGGGGACTGCCCGCGCCGCTGCCCCCGTTCTCCTCGACGTGGCCGCCGTCCGCCGCGGTCGCGGCCCAGTACGCGCCGCCGCCACCGGCCAGCAGCACGGCTGCCGCCACCGAGGCCACGGCGAGCGGCGAACGCCGCCTGGGGCCGGTCTCGTCGTTGTCGGGTCGCTCGGTGCTCACCGGATCGCTCCTTCGCCTGCATTGGCGTCATACACCTGACCGGCATATGGCCCGCCCCTTGGGTGCGGACACCGATGGGACGGGACGCGGGAGCGCACGGTTCCCCCGTGGGGCGGCAGTTGCCGCGGAAGCGGGGGCGGGAGCGGCCGGAGCGCGTGGACTCAGCCGCCGTACTCCGCCGTCGCGTCGATCAGCTTCGCCGAGGCCGGCGGCACGCTCACCCCGTGAATCAGGGACGGCGCCACCGGGGCCGCGGCGGCCTTCGCGGGTACCACCCAGTGCGGAGCCATCCGGGCGCAGTCTCCGCGCAGCTCGGCCAGGCCGGTCTCGGACTCGAACGAAGCGATGTGGTTCGGCATATCCGCACCGTAAGCACCTCGGAGCTCAGGAGCAAAGCCCTACTATCGGGTAGTTTTTCCCATTCGGACCGCCCCGGGAACCGGTAGCGTGAGGGGGCCCGCGATTTGCGGGCCCCCTGTCATGCCGCCCCGGGGACGCGGACACCGTTCCCCCTCGACCTCCGCAGGAGCAGTCTCCCGTGCGTATCGCAGTCACCGGCTCCATCGCCACCGACCACCTCATGACCTTCCCCGGCCGATTCGCGGACCAGCTGGTCGCGGACCAGCTGCACACGGTCTCGCTCTCCTTCCTGGTCGACAACCTGGACGTGCGCCGCGGAGGTGTCGCCGCCAACATCTGCTTCGGCATGGGCCTGCTCGGCACCGACCCGATCCTGGTCGGCGCCGCGGGCTCCGACTTCGACGAGTACCGGGCCTGGCTCGACCGCCATGGCGTCGACACCGGCTCCGTGCGGATCTCCGAGGTCCTGCACACCGCCCGCTTCGTCTGCACGACGGACGCCGACCACAACCAGATCGGCTCCTTCTACACCGGCGCCATGAGCGAGGCCCGGCTGATCGAGCTCAAGGCAGTGGCCGACCGGGTGGGCGGTCTCGACCTGGTCTCCATCGGCGCCGACGACCCCGAGGGCATGCTCCGCCACACGGAGGAGTGCCGCTCCCGGGGGATCCCGTTCGCCGCGGACTTCTCGCAGCAGATCGCCCGGATGGACGGCGACGAGATCCGCATCCTGCTCGACGGCGCCACCTACCTCTTCTCCAACGAGTACGAGAAGGGGCTCATCGAGTCCAAGACCGGCTGGACCGACGCGGAGATCCTGTCCAAGGTCGGCCACCGCGTCACCACTCTCGGCGCCCAGGGCGTACGGATCGAGCGCGTGGGCGAGGAGCCGATCGAGGTCGGCTGCCCGGAGGAGAACGTCAAGGCCGACCCGACCGGCGTGGGCGACGCCTTCCGCGCCGGATTCCTCTCCGGTCTCGCCTGGGGCGTCGGCCTGGAGCGGGCCGCCCAGGTCGGCTGCATGCTCGCCACGCTGGTCATCGAGACGGTCGGCACCCAGGAGTACACCCTGCACCGCACCCACTTCATGGACCGCTTCACCAAGGCGTACGGCCACGAGGCCGCCGCAGAGGTCCGCACGCACCTCGCGTAGCCGGGCGGTCAGGACAGCCGGCGGACCACATAGGCCGAGCCCCGGTCCGCCGGCTCCTCCCCCACGTACTCCTGTTCGCGCATCGCACACCAGGCCGGAATATCGAGCCGGGCCGCCTCGTCGTCGGACAGGACGGTCACCGTGCCGCCCACCGGTACCTCTCCGATCACCTTTGCGAGCTCGATCACCGGGATCGGGCAGCGCCTGCCCAGCGCGTCGACGACCAGCGAGGCCGCCGGGGCGGCGGCGGGCGCTGCCGGGGCGGGCGCGCCCAGCTTCTCCCGTACCCCCGCCACCGCCCCGGGCAGCACGTCGAGGAAGCGGTCGACGTCCTCCTCCGTGGTGCCGGCCGGCAGCGACACGCGGACGTTCCCCTCCGACAGCACCCCCATCGCCTTGAGCACATGGCTCGGCGTCAGGGTGCTGCTCGTGCAGGACGAACCGGACGATACGGAGAAACCAGCCCGGTCCAGCTCGTGGAGCAGGGTCTCTCCGTCGACATAGAGACAGGAGAACGTGACCAGATGCGGCAGCCGCCGCACCGGATCACCGACGACCTCCACATCGGGCACCAGCACCGGCACCCGGCTCCGGATCCGGTCCACCAGCGCGCCCAGCCGCACCGACTCGGCCGCCGCCTCCGCCCGTACCGCCCGCAGGGACGCCGCCGCGGCCACGATGGCCGGAATGTCCTCGAAGCCGGCGGCGCGCCCCGACTCCCGCTCGTCGGCCGGACCTTGGACCGCGAACCGGACGCCCTTGCGCACCGCCAGCAGCCCGACCCCGGCCGGGCCGCCCCACTTGTGGGCGCTCGCCGCCAGCAGCGACCAGCCGCCGGGCACCGGTTCCAGGGCCAGCGACTGCGCGGCGTCCACCAGCAACGGCACCCCGGCCTCCCGGCAGAGCCCGGCGACCTCGGCCACCGGCTGCACGGTGCCGACCTCGTGGTTGGCGGACTGGAGGCACGCCAGCGCGGTGTCCTCGCGCAGCGCCGCTCCGTACACCGCCGGGTCCACCGCCCCCGACCGGTCCACCGGCACCTCCGTGACCGTCCCGCCCCGGCTCTCGTGGTCGGCCGCCGAATGGAGCACGGACGAGTGTTCGACCGCGGAGACGGCCAGATGGCGGCCGACACGCCGACGCCCGGCGAGAGCCCCGGAAATTCCTGAGTGCACCGCCCGGGTGCCGGACGAGGTGAAACTGAGCTCGTCGGGGCGGCAGCCGACGGCCTCCGCGGCGGCCTCCCTGGCCGCGTCCAGCAGCAGCCGGGCCCGCCGCCCCTCCCGGTGCAGCCGGGCCGGATCGGCCCAGCCCTCGTCCAGTGCGGCAAGCAGCGCCTGGCGGGCGACGGGGTGGAGGGGGGCGGCGGACGCGGCGTCGAAGTAGGGCACCCGGCCACGCTAGCCGGGCCCGGAGCCCGGCCCGGGACCCGGCCGCCCGCGGGGTCAGGAGAGGGGGCGTCAGATGGCGGCCGGAGGCGCGGATTCCACCCCTTCGGGGAGTCGGGCGGCGCGTTGGGCACCCTCCCCGCGCGACCCCAAATAGCGTCCAGTAGGGTTTGGTCCGCATAAACATCCAAACCCCTGCCCGCGTCAGGGGCGGCGACCGACAAACGAGACGGGCGCGCCGACCGTGCGGGCGAGACTCTCGGGAAGGCGCTACGTGAGTCCCAACGGCTCCGACCGCTCGTCGCGGCGCCCGATGCGGCGGAAGCTGCCGCAGGTGCTGACTGCGGGCCTGATCCTGGCGACCGCAACCGGTTGCACATACAAGGATTTCCCCCGCCTCGGTATGCCTACTCCGGTGACGGAAGAGGCCCCACGGATCCTTTCCCTCTGGCAGGGCTCGTGGGCGGCAGCGCTCGCCACGGGTGTCCTGGTCTGGGGCCTGATCCTGTGGAGCGTCATCTTCCACCGGCGCAGCCGCACCAAGGTGGAGGTTCCTCCGCAGACCCGGTACAACATGCCGATCGAGGCGTTGTACACCGTGGTCCCTCTGATCATCGTCTCGGTGTTGTTCTACTTCACCGCACGCGACGAAACGAAGCTTCTAGAGCTCTCCCCGAAGCCCGCCCACACGGTCAACGTGGTCGGCTACCAGTGGAGCTGGGGCTTCAACTACATCGAGAACGTGGACGGCTCTGCCGCCACGGGCAACAAGATCCCCAAGGAGCTCAACGCCATCCCGGACCGGTTCCGCAAGGACTTCCCCAAGGGTGCTGACGGCGTCTACGACGTCGGCGTCCCGGGAACCCGGAACCCGCAGAACGGCAACCCCGGTCCGACCCTGTGGCTGGCCAAGGGGGAGAAGGTCCGCTTCATCCTGACTTCGCGTGACGTCATCCACTCCTTCTGGGTGGTGCCGTTCCTCATGAAGCAGGACGTCATTCCGGGCCACACCAACTCCTTCGAGGTGACTCCCAACCAGGAGGGCACCTTCACGGGCAAGTGCGCCGAGCTCTGTGGCGTCGACCACTCCCGGATGCTCTTCAACGTCAAGGTCGTCTCCCCGGAGCGCTATCAGGCGCACCTCAAGGAGCTGGCGAAGAAGGGCAACACGGGCTACGTGCCGGCCGGCATCGAGCAGACTGACCGGGCCAGGAATGCGGAGACGAACAAACTGTGAGCATCCTCAACGAACCTCAGGGTGCCGCGGCAGCAGACGACTCGTACGAGGACGAGCTGCCGGTCCGGGCCAAGCAGCCGGGAAACGTCGTCATCAAGTGGCTGACCACCACTGACCACAAGACGATCGGCACGATGTACCTGGTCACATCGTTCGCCTTCTTCTGCATCGGCGGTCTGCTCGCGCTCTTCATGCGCGCCGAGCTGGCCCGTCCGGGCACGCAGATCATGTCGAACGAGCAGTTCAACCAGGCGTTCACGATGCACGGCACGATCATGCTGCTGATGTTCGCGACGCCGCTGTTCGCCGGGTTCGCGAACTGGATCATGCCGCTTCAGATCGGTGCGCCCGATGTGGCGTTCCCGCGGCTGAACATGTTCGCGTACTGGCTCTACCTCTTCGGCTCGATCATCGCGGTGGCCGGCTTCCTCACCCCGCAGGGTGCGGCCGACTTCGGCTGGTTCGCCTACTCCCCGCTCTCGGACGCGGTCCGCTCGCCGGGCGTCGGCGCCGATATGTGGATCATGGGTCTGGCCTTCTCCGGATTCGGCACGATCCTCGGTTCGGTCAACTTCATCACCACGATCATCTGCATGCGCGCACCCGGCATGACGATGTTCCGCATGCCGATCTTCGTCTGGAACGTCCTGCTGACCGGTGTACTGGTCCTGCTGGCCTTCCCGGTCCTCGCCGCGGCGCTCTTCGCGCTGGAGGCGGACCGAAAATTCGGGGCGCATGTATTCGACGCGGCCAATGGCGGCGCATTGCTATGGCAACACCTGTTCTGGTTCTTCGGGCATCCAGAGGTGTACATCATCGCTTTGCCCTTCTTCGGGATCGTCTCCGAAGTGATCCCGGTGTTCAGTCGAAAGCCGATGTTCGGATACATCGGCCTGATCGGCGCGACGATCGCCATCGCGGGTCTGTCCGTGACCGTGTGGGCCCACCACATGTACGTCACCGGCGGTGTGCTGTTGCCGTTCTTCTCGTTCATGACGTTCCTCATCGCGGTACCGACCGGGGTGAAGTTCTTCAACTGGATCGGCACGATGTGGAAGGGCTCGTTGTCCTTCGAGACACCGATGCTCTGGGCCGTCGGCTTCCTGATCACCTTCGCCTTCGGTGGTCTGACCGGCGTGATCCTCGCCTCGCCCCCGATGGACTTCCACGTCTCGGACTCGTACTTCGTGGTGGCGCACTTCCACTACGTGGTCTTCGGCACCGTGGTCTTCGCGATGTTCTCCGGATTCCACTTCTGGTGGCCGAAGTTCACCGGAAAGATGCTGGACGAGCGGCTCGGCAAGATCACCTTCTGGACGCTGTTCGTGGGCTTCCACGGCACGTTCCTGGTGCAGCACTGGCTGGGCGCCGAGGGCATGCCGCGCCGCTACGCGGACTACCTCGCGGCGGACGGCTTCACCGCGCTGAACACGATCTCCACGATCTGCTCGTTCCTGCTCGGACTGTCGATCCTGCCGTTCTTCTACAACGTCTGGAAGACGGCCAAGTACGGCAAGAAGATCGAGGTCGACGACCCGTGGGGCTACGGCCGTTCGCTGGAGTGGGCGACCTCCTGCCCGCCGCCCCGGCACAACTTCATCACCCTTCCGAGGATCCGTTCCGAATCCCCGGCGTTCGACCTGCACCACCCGGAAATCACGGCGCTCGAACAGCTTGAGCACCACTCCGAGGGTGACAAGGCCCTCGCCGGCGGCAAGGAGGCTGGCAAGTGAAGATCCAGGGCAAGCTGTTCATCTGGCTATCGGTCTTCATCCTCGCCATGGCCATCACGTACGGCGTGTGGTCCAAGGAGCCGGCCGGCACCACCGCCCTCGTCCTGGCCTTCGGCCTGAGCGTCATGATCGGCTTCTACCTGGCCTTCACGGCCCGGCGGGTCGACGCGCTCGCGCAGGACGACAAGGAAGCCGACGTGGCGGACGAGGCCGGCGACGTGGGGTTCTTCTCCCCGCACAGCTGGCAGCCGCTCTCGCTGGCGGTCGGCGGCGCTCTCGCCTTCATGGGAGTCGTCTTCGGCTGGTGGCTGTTCTACTTCTCGCTCCCGGTGCTCATGGTCGGTCTCTTCGGCTGGGTCTTCGAGTACTACCGAGGCGAGAACCGCACCCAGTGACACCGCTCCACCCGTGACACCGCTCCGCCTGACGGGGGGCCCGCACTTCTCCGAGAAGTGCGGGCCCCCCGTTTGCAGTCACCCCGCGCGCTGAAACGGATGAATCTTCTTAGCGTGGGTTCATGAACCACACGCCGCGCATCCGTCCCGTAGTGAGCTGCACTCTGCTGGTCGTGACCCTGGTCGCAGGGATGACCGCCTGTGGGGAGTCCGACAGCCATCCGCTGGCGGCCAAGCCGTACGACGCCGCCGACGAGATCTCCTCCAACACGCCCGACGGCGGTGAGAAGGTCGATCCGGACAAGCCCCTCGAAGTCAGCGTGGACGGCGACGACGGCCGGATCACCGACGTGACGGCCGTGGACGGCGAAGGACGCCACCTGGCGGGCGAACTCGACGCCGACGGACACCGCTGGCACTCCACCGCCCCGCTGGCCGCGGGCACGCGGTACACCGTCAAGGTCAGCATGGAGAACGACGAAGGCGCCCCAGGCAGCCGCACGCTGTCTTTCGGGACCGCGGCCGCCAAGAGGTTCCTGAAGGTCACCTTCGGCCCTCAGGCGGGCACCTACGGCGTCGGACAGCCCGTTACGGCGCAACTCAGCGCCCCGGTCGCGGACAAGGCCGCCCGCGCCACCGTCGAACGCGCCCTCAAGGTGCGCTCCACGCCCGCCGTGACCGGCTCCTGGTACTGGGTCGACGACAAGACGCTGCACTACCGGCCGAAGGACTACTGGCCGGCCAAGGCCTCCATCGAGGTCAGCAGCGACCTGACCGGCATCAAGGTGGCCAAGGCGCTGTACGGGGCGCCCACGAAAGCGTTGAAGATCACTACCGGCGACCGGATCGAGGCCATCACCGACGCCTCGGAGCACTCCATGACGGTCAAGCGCAACGGAGAAGTGATCAACACCATTCCGGTGACCACGGGCAAGCCCGGCTTCTCCACCCGCAACGGCGTCAAGGTCGTGCTGGGCAAGGAGTACTACGTACGTATGCGCGGCGAGACCATCGGCATCGCCGAGGGTTCGAGCGACTCGTACGACCTGCCGGTCTACTACGCGACCCGGGTCACCTGGAGCGGCGAGTACGTGCACGCCGCCCCCTGGTCCACCGGCTCGCAGGGCGTCGCGAACGTCAGCCACGGCTGCACCGGGATGAGCACCAGCGAGGCGGAGTGGTTCTACAACACCGTGCGCGAGGGCGACATCGTCAGCGTCGTCGGCAGCGAGGGCGAGACCATGACGCCGTTCGACAACGGCTACGGCGACTGGAACCTGTCCTGGGCGAAATGGCAGAAGGGCAGCGCACTGCAGAACGACACGCCCGACCGGGTCGACCCGGTTCAGGCGGCGCGCCTGCGCCCCGCGGTCTGACCGGGGGGTGCGCTGCCCCTCTGCGGGACAACGGGCGGGAGGCGGGCTCTCAGGCGCCCACGGAGAGCCTGCTGCGCAGCAGGGCGGCCAGCGAGTCCGCGAACCCGACCGGTTCGACCGGCAGGGTCACCGCGGCGTCCGCGCGGCTCCAGGTGGCCAGCCAGGCGTCCTGCGGGCGCCCGATCAGCAGCAGCACCGGCGGGCAGCGGAAGACCTCGTCCTTGATCTGGCGGCAGACGCCCATGCCGCCGGCCGGGGCGGTCTCACCGTCCAACACGCAGACATCGACGCCTCCCTGCTCCAGAGCGTCCAGGACGGCGGGCAGGGTGGCGCACTCCAGGAACTCCACCGGTGGCACGTCCGCCGCGGGCCTGCGCCCTGCCGCCAGCCTCACCTGCTCACGGGTGTGTGCGTTGTCGCTGTAGACCAGGACCGTGGCGGTCGGCTGCATTGTTCCTCCGTGACATCCGTGTCTTCGGGGCCGTCGGAGCCCTCGGTGCGCGAGGGCTGTCCGATGCGCGGATCGTACTCCGCCCGACGCCCTGTCAGCACGGCCCGGGACAGCGGATCCATGGGCCGTTCGGGGAGGACACACCCCTCTGACACACCGAACGGCACCCCCCGGAGTGAGGGCGGGATAAGCGACCGACATAATGTCGGTCGTGGCGACAGCAACGACAGTAGAAACCGGGCACGCGCACCCGTCGGTCAATCGGCCGAACCTCACCAGCGTCGGAACCATCATCTGGTTGAGTTCCGAGCTGATGTTCTTCGCGGCCCTCTTCGCGATGTACTTCACCCTGCGATCGGTGACCGGACCAGATCACTGGAAGGAAATGGCGTCGTCCCTGAACGTTCCGTTCTCGGCGACGAACACCACCATCCTGGTGCTCTCCTCACTCACCTGCCAGCTCGGCGTCTTCGCCGCGGAGCGGGGCGATGTGAAGAAGCTCCGCGCCTGGTTCGTGATCACGTTCGTGATGGGTGCGATCTTCATCGGAGGCCAGATCTTCGAGTACACCGAGCTGGTGAAGAAGGACGGCCTCTCGCTGTCCTCGGATCCGTACGGCTCGGTGTTCTACCTGACCACTGGCTTCCATGGTCTGCATGTGACAGGCGGTCTCATCGCCTTCCTGTTCGTTCTGGGCAGGACATACGCGGCCAAGAGGTTCACCCATGAACAGGCGACCGCTGCCATCGTCGTGTCCTATTACTGGCACTTCGTCGATGTTGTGTGGATCGGCCTCTTTGCCACGATCTACTTGATCAAGTAACCGGGCCAGAGCCCGAACCACATCCAGCATCGACGCAGAAGATCCTGACACCGGGGTAATCCGTGAAAAAGCTCTCCGCACGACGACGCCATCCGTTGGCGGCGGTCGTCGTACTACTCCTCGCGCTTGCGGCTACTGGGGGGCTGTACGCCGCGTTTGCGCCCGCGAGTAAGGCGCAGGCCGACGAAACCGCCCAGTCCCTCGCCATCGACGAGGGCAAGAAGCTGTACTCCGTCGGTTGCGCCAGCTGCCACGGAACCGGCGGTGAGGGAACCACCGACGGGCCCCAGCTTGTCGGCGTGGGCTCCGCCGCCGTGGACTTCCAGGTCGGTACCGGCCGTATGCCCGCGCAGCAGCCGGGTGCCCAGGTACCGAAGAAGAAGGTCATCTACACCCAGGCCGAGATCGACCAGCTCGCGGCATACGTCGCGTCGCTCGGCGCCGGCCCGATCGTCCCGACCAAGAGCCAGGTCAGCCCTGAGGGCGCGGACGTGGCCAAGGGCGGCGACCTGTTCCGTACCAACTGCGCTCAGTGCCACAACTTCACCGGCGAGGGCGGTGCCCTGACGAAGGGCAAGTCCGCTCCCAGCCTTGAGGGCGTGGACCCGAAGCACATGTACGAGGCCATGCAGACCGGTCCTCAGAGCATGCCGTCCTTCCCCGACACGACGATGCCCAATCAGCAGAAGAAGGACATCATCGCGTACGTCCGGACCGTGAACAGCGCGCAGGCCGAGAGCCCCGGTGGCCTCAAGCTGGGCGGCCTCGGTCCGGTCAGCGAGGGTCTGTTCGGCTGGATCTTCGGGCTCGGCGCACTGATCGCAGTTGCCATCTGGGTCGCGGCCCACACCGCTAAGGCCAAGAAGTCATGAGTAGCCAAGAGATTCCAGAAGAGAACCTGCCCGCAGAGCAGGTCCCCGCGCACGGCGCGGTAGAGGGCGCGGACGATCCGTTCGCGGACCCGGGGCTGCCGGCCCACCAGCCGCGCATCCAGGACATCGACGAACGGGCCGCGGACCGGTCCGAGCGCGTGGTCGCGTTCTTGTTCACGCTGTCCATGCTTGCGACGGTCGGCTTCATCGCCTCCTACGTCATCTTCCCGGTCGACCAGATCGTCTACATCTTCCCGTTCGGTCATGTGAGCGCGCTCAACTTCTCCCTGGGTCTGACCCTGGGCGTGGCGCTCTTCGCGATCGGCGCGGGAGCCGTCCACTGGGCGCGCACCCTGATGTCGGACGTGGAGGTCGCCGACGAGCGGCACGCCATCGCGGCCGAGCCCGAGGTCAAGGCGAAGGTCCTGGCGGACTTCGCGGCCGGTGCGGAGGAGTCCGCGTTCGGCCGGCGCAAGCTGATCCGCAACACGATGTTCGGCGCGCTGGCCCTGGTGCCGCTCGCCGGTGTGGTGCTGCTGCGCGACCTCGGTCCGCTGCCGGAGAAGAAGCTCCGCTCGACCCTGTGGGCCAAGGGCAAGCAGCTCATCAACATGAACACGAATGAGCCGCTCCGCCCCGAGGACGTCGCGGTGGGTTCGCTCACCTTCGCCATGCCCGAGGGCCTGGAGGAGGACGCACACGACTTCCAGACGCAGATCGCCAAGGCTGCGCTGATGATCATTCGCATCGAGCCGTCCAACATCAAGGACAAGCGCGAGCGCGAGTGGGCCCACGAGGGCATCGTGGCCTTCTCGAAGATCTGCACCCACGTCGGCTGCCCGATCAGCCTGTACGAGCAGCAGACGCACCACGTGCTCTGCCCGTGCCACCAGTCAACCTTCGACCTCTCCGACGGCGCCCGCGTCATCTTCGGTCCGGCCGGTCACGCCCTCCCGCAGCTGCGGATCGGCGTGAACAGCGAGGGCAACCTCGAGGCGCTCGGTGACTTCGAAGAGCCCGTCGGTCCTGCATTCTGGGAGCGCGGATGAGTACTGCGACCGATACGAAGCGCAAGGCGCCCGCCGGTGAGAAGATGGCCGACTGGGCGGACGGCCGGCTCGGGATCTACTCCCTGGCCAAGGCCAACATGCGCAAGATCTTCCCGGACCACTGGTCCTTCATGCTCGGTGAGATCTGCCTCTACAGCTTCATCATCATCATCCTCACGGGTGTGTACCTGACGCTGTTCTTCCACCCGAGCATGGCCGAGACCGTCTACCACGGTCCGTACGAGCCCATGCAGGGCATCCGGATGTCGGAGGCCTACGCCTCGACGCTGGACATCAGCTTCGACGTCCGCGGTGGTCTGCTCGTCCGGCAGATCCACCACTGGGCCGCGCTGATCTTCCTGGCCGGCATGTTCGTGCACATGATGCGCGTGTTCTTCACGGGCGCGTTCCGCAAGCCGCGCGAGATCAACTGGCTGTTCGGCTTCCTGCTGTTCGTGCTCGGTATGTTCACCGGCTTCACCGGCTACTCGCTCCCGGACGACCTGCTCTCGGGTACGGGTGTCCGCTTCACCCAGGGCGCGATCCTGTCGATGCCGATCGTCGGCACCTACATCTCGATGTTCCTGTTCGGCGGGGAGTTCCCGGGCGGCGACTTCGTCGCGCGGTTCTACTCGGTGCACATCCTGCTGCTGCCGGGCATCATGCTCGGGCTGCTGGTGGGCCACCTCATCCTGGTCTTCTACCACAAGCACACGCAGTTCGCGGGTCCCGGCCGGACCAACAAGAACGTCGTGGGCATGCCGCTGCTGCCGGTGTACATGGCGAAGGCCGGAGGCTTCTTCTTCCTGGTCTTCGGTGTCATCGCCGTCATCGCGGGCATCGCCTCGATCAACCCGATCTGGGCCATCGGCCCGTACCGCCCGGACCAGGTGTCCACCGGCGCCCAGCCCGACTGGTACATGGGCTTCGCCGAGGGTCTCGTCCGAGTGATGCCGGGCTGGGAGATCAACCTCTGGGGTCATACGCTCGTCCTGGGCGTGCTCATCCCCCTGGTGCTCTTCGGGCTCATCCTGGGCGCGATCGCGATGTACCCGTTCATCGAGTCCTGGGTCACCGGGGACAAGCGCGAGCACCACATCCTGGACCGCCCGCGCAACGCCCCGACGCGTACGGCCTTCGGCGTGGCGTGGATCACGGTGTACTTCATCGGCCTGGTGGGCGGCGGTAACGACCTCTGGGCCACGCACTTCCACCTGTCGCTGAACTCCATCTCGTGGTTCGTCCGGATCTTCTTCTTCGTCGGACCGGTCCTCGCGTTCATCGCGACCAAGCGGATCTGCCTCGGCCTTCAGCGCCGGGACAAGGAGAAGGTGCTGCACGGGCGCGAGTCCGGGCTCATCAAGCGCCTGCCGCACGGTGAGTTCGTCGAGGTCCACGAGCCGCTGTCGCAGGGGCAGCTGCACACCCTCACCGCGCACGAGCAGTACGCGCCGGTCGAACTCGGCCCGCTGGTCGACGAGAACGGCGTCAAGCGCAAGGTGTCGCCGATCGAGAGGACGCGGGCCAAGCTCAGCAAGAGCTTCTACGGCGAGAACAGCCAGATCGCCAAGGCGTCCCCCGAGGAGTACAAGGAGATCACCGAGGGCCACGGCCACCACTGATCACCTGAACTGATCGCCACAGCAGGAGCCCCGCCCATCCATACGATGGACGGGGCTCTTCGCTGTCCCCGGCGCTCGATAGGGTGGTCGCATCCCTGTATCGGCTGTGGACCCCAGGAGCGGACCATGAACGTTGTGACCCCGGTCGGCGGCGACAGCGTGGCGGCTCGTACCTGGCCCGGCGTGCTGACCCAGCTGATGCGCGGCGAGGACCTGAGCGCGGACGACACCGCGTGGGCGATGGACCGCATCATGAGCGGCGAGGCGACCGACGTGCAGATCGCCGGCTTCGCGGTGGCCCTGCGCGCCAAGGGCGAGACCGTCGGGGAGGTCACCGGTCTGGTCCGTGCGATGTACGAGCACGCCACCACGATCCACGTGCCCGGCCGCACGGTCGACATCGTCGGCACCGGCGGCGACATGGCCAAGACGGTCAACATCTCCACCATGTCCGCGATCGTGCTGGCCGGGGCGGGCGCCAAGGTCGTCAAGCACGGCAACCGCGCCTCCTCCTCGGCCAGCGGCTCCTCCGACGTACTGGGCAAGCTCGGCGTCAACCTGGATCTGGCGCCGCAGCGCGTCGTCGAGGTGGCGGAGGAGGCGGGCATCACCTTCTGCTTCGCGGTGAAGTTCCACCCCGCCCTGCGGTACGCCGCGAAGGCGCGGGCCGAGCTCGGCGCACCGACCACCTTCAACATCCTGGGCCCGCTCACCAACCCGGCCCAGGTGCGCTCCCAGGCCATCGGCGTCGCCGACCCGCGGATGGCGCCCATCGTCGCGGGCGTCCTCGCGGAGCGCGGCAACTCCGCGCTGGTCTTCCGCGGCGACGACGGCCTGGACGAGCTGACCACCACCGCGACCTCCAGGGTCTGGACGGCCCGCGACGGCGTCGTGCGCGAGCAGGCCTTCGACCCGCGCGACGTCGGCCTGGACCTGGTGCCGGTCGAGGCGCTGCGCGGCGCGGACGCCTCGTACAACGCCGATGTGGCCCGCCGGCTGCTGGCCGGTGAGACGGGGCCCGTACGGGACGCCGTGCTGCTCAACGCGGCGGCGGCGCTGGTCGCGCTGGACCCGGGGGAGGGCACCCTTGAGGAGCAGCTCACCGCCGGTATGGCGAAGGCCGCCGAGTCCATCGACTCCGGGTCCGCCGGGCGCGCGCTGGAGAGATGGGTCAAGGCCAGCAACGCCTGAACGCATGGAGCGGCGAAGAGGGGCGCAGTCCAGATCATGGACTGCGCCTTGCGCGTTCCCGCGCGTATGGCAAGATGCTGGGCAGGTCATGAGTGACAGCGACTACGGCCCCGGCCCGCTGTCCGGCAACCCTCCGTCCGTGGCGGGGTGCCCCGGGTGAAGACCAGGCCGTAGGCAGCGAGGTCTGCGGCAAGCGCGGACCCCTCGACATCGTGAGATGTCCACCCGTGGGGTCCTGGTCCTCAGGGAGCCTCTGTGAGCAAGCGAATGCGATAGGGCTTTTCGGCCCTCCTCCGCACACCCTTTCTTCTTCTTCCGTGCTGCCGCGTATCCGCAGGCACGCGGAGTTCGCCTGCCTGTTACGGGAGTTCGTCATGTCTGTCTTCACCGCTGCCGCCGACCAGTCCATTTGTGCCCCGCTGCCCGTTCTGGGCAAGGATGTGACGGTTCCGCTGGTGACCGGCGGTGAGGTCACCTACGCCGCGCTCGACTACGCCGCCAGCGCCCCGGCCCTGCAGCGGGTGTGGGACGACGTCGCCGCGTACGCGCCGTACTACGGCAGCGTCCACCGCGGTGCCGGCTACCTCTCGCAGCTCTCCACGGACCTCTTCGAGTCCAGCCGGGTGACCGTCGCGGAGTTCCTCGGCTGCCGCGAGGGCGACCAGGTGATCTTCACCCGGTCGACGACCGACTCGCTCAACCTGCTGGCCGCCGCGTTGCCCGCCGACTGCCAGGTGTTCGTCTTCGAGACCGAGCACCACGCGTCGCTGCTGCCCTGGCGCGACGCCCGGGTGACCTACCTGAACGCCCCGCGCACCCCGGCCCAGGCCGTTGCCACGCTTGAGCGGGCGCTCGCGGACCGCGATCCCTACGGTCCCGCGCTGGTCTGCGTCACCGGTGCCTCCAACGTCACCGGTGAGCTGTGGCCGGTCAAGGAGCTCGCCGCCGCCGCGCACGCCCACGGCGCCCGCATCGTGCTCGACGCGGCCCAGCTCGCCCCGCACCACCCCGTCGACATCAGCGAACTGGACGTCGACTGGGTCGCCTTCTCCGGCCACAAGCTGTACGCGCCCTTCGGCTCCGGCGTGCTGGCCGGCCGCTCCGACTGGCTGCGCGACGCCGAGCCCTACCTGGCCGGCGGTGGCGCCTCCCGCAAGGTCGCCCGGCGCACCGACGGCGGGGTGGACGTCGAGTGGCACACCACCGCCGCCCGCCACGAGGCCGGCTCGCCCAACGTCATTGGCGTCTACTCCATCGCCGCCGCCTGCAAGGCGCTCACCGAGGCCGGGTTCGACAGCCTGGTCGCCCGCGAGCAGCAGCTCGTCTCCGAGGTCCGGGCCGGGCTGGCGGAGGTCCCCGAGGTCAAGGTGCTCTCGCTCTTCGGTGACGACGCCCCGCGCGTCGGCGTCATCTCGTTCGTGGTGGAGGGCTGGAACAGCTCGCACTTCGCCGCGGCGCTCTCCGCCGAGTACGGCATCGGGGTGCGCGACGGTCTGTTCTGCGCCCACCCGCTGGTGCGCACCCTGCTCGGCAGCGACCCGCAGGACGTCGGCGAGTGCGGCGCGCCGGAGGCCGAGCCGGGCGAGAAGTCGCTCAACGCGATCCGGGTCAGCTTCGGCGCCGGTACGCCGGACGAGCACATCGAGCGCTTCGTGCGGGCGGTCAAGGAGCTGGTGAGCGAGGGCGCCCAGTGGAAGTACCGCACCGAGGACGGCCGCTGCGTCCCGGACCGGGGCACCGCCCAGCACTGAGCCGCAACGCGTTCGGCCGGGTACGGAAGCTGTTCCGTACCCGGCCGAACGCGTTTGCCTAGGTCAGCCGTCCAGGCCGATGGCGAAGGCCGCCTCCAGGTCGTGCTGCGAGTACGTACGGAACGCCACATGGGTGTCGGTCGCCTCGACGCCGGGGATCTTGCTGATCCGGCCGGGGATGACGTCGGCGAGATCGTCGTGCTTGGCCACCCGGACCATGGCGATCAGGTCGTACGTACCGGTGACCGAGAAGACCTCGCTGACGCTGTCCAGTGCCGCGACGGCCTCGGCGATCTCGGGAATCCGGTCCACGCTGGTTTTGATGAGCACGATCGCGGTGATCACGGCTGGCTTTCTCCCTCGGTGGCCGTGGCTGGAGATCTCACTCTAGCGTTACCCCGGTAGCGCCCCCAGGCGTAGAGGAACCCGACGGCGAAGCCGACCACATGGGCGAGATAGGCGACGCCGGGGCCGCTGCCCGCGCCCTCCGCGGCCAGCCACTGGAGCACGAACCAGAAGATCAGCACGATCCAGGCGGGGAAGCGCAGCGGGAGGAAGAGCAGGAACGGGAACACGCTGGTGACCCTGGCCCGCGGGAAGAGGTAGAGGAAGGCGCCCAGTACCGCCGAGATCGCCCCGGAGGCGCCGACGAGCGTCTGGTCGGAGGTGGCGTGCGCGGCCGCGTAGGCGAGCAGCGCGAGGTAGCCGCAGCCCAGGTAGAAGAACGCGAACTCGGTGTGGCCCATGCGCTCCTCGGCCATCGCTCCGAACACGTACAGGAACAGTATGTTGCCGAGCAGGTGCAGCCGGCTGCCGTGCACGAAGAGCGCGGTGAGCGGGGTGATCAGGGCGTGTGCGGAGCCGTCCCACAGCTCGCTCGGGATCACGCCCCAGCGCTCGAAGTACCCGGCCTGGGCGGACAGCAGCGCGTCCGCGCTGCCGTACACCGGGGCGAGCCCGGAGAGCGGGCTGATCGCGAAGACCACGCAGCACAGCGCGATGAGGGCGTAGGTGACCGGCGGCCCGCCCGAGGTGGCCGCCCGCAGAAGTCTGCCGGCCGCAGCCCGCCGATCGATCATGAACAGAGCATGACGCAAGCGGAGGGAACGGGACAGAGTGCCTCGCCGTGCCGGTGGTATGCGGTGAGGCCGTAGGGTTGCGGTAGGACATCCGCAGTTCGACGGCGCACCGCGAAGATCCTTATCTGGCAGCACGAGGCCCGAGACAAGAGGACACAACGATGACGACGGTTCCCCAGCCGACCGAGGCGACCCGCTGGCGCTGCACGCTCTGCGGAAACCTCACGCGATTCGACGTGACGCGCTCGTCCAAGGTCGTCGAATACGTCCATCTCGACCTGGCCGGGGAGTCGAGCGTCGAAGAACGCGAGGTGGTCAGTGAGACCATCGAGTCGGTGCGCTGCCGTTGGTGCAACGCGGTGGACCAGATCGAACTAGTCGACAGGCCGGGTGCCGACTCCTGACGGGGCCGTGCGGACATACAGTTTGAGGTGACGGATGGTGGAGCAGCCCCCTGGCGGCGCCGCGTCGGCCGATGCGGCCGACGATGCCGTGGAGATGCTCGACCGCCCGCTGCCCGAAGGCGTACGGCGTCGGGTCGTCGCGCTGGTCTCGGACGCGTTCGGAGCCCTCACGGTCACCGAACTCCCCGCTCAGCTCCGACAGTACGCCCGATTCACGCCGAGCAGGCGTGCCAAGTTCGCCGGGAACGCGATGGCGGCCGCGCTGGCGGGCGACGCCACCTTCAGGCGGCGCATCGGTGAACGGCTGCGGGAGACCCAGCCGGAGCTGAGCGCCGCCCTGGAGGCCGGCTCGCCGCCCGCCGCCGCCGACCCCGTGGACGTCGCCGCCGCGGCCTACGTGCTGCGCCCGGACGGCTGGGTGAAGCTCCTCGCCGCCGCGGGTGAGGAGGCCCAGCGCGCCGACGCGGAGCGGGCCGACGAAGAGAGCCGGCGCGAACTGGAACGGCTCCGCGAGGAGCTGGACCGGGCCCGCGCCCAGACGAAGAGCGAGACCGAACGGCTCCGCGGCGACCTCGACGCGGCCCGCAAGGAGGCCGAGTCGCTCCAGCGCAAACTGCGCAGCGCGGCCAACGAGGTGAAGCGCGCGGAGGCGGCGCTGCGCCGGGGCAGGGCCGAGAGCGACACCGTACGGGCGGAGGCGGCCGCCCAGGTGTCCGCGGCGGAGAGCGAGACCCGCAGGCTCCGGGCCCGGCTCAGCGAGGCGGAGGCGTCCGTCGAGGCGGGGCGCAGGGCCGCCCGTGAGGGGCGCTCGGTCGAGGACATGCGGCTGCGGCTGCTGCTGGACACGGTGCTCGAAGCGGCCGGCGGACTGCGGCGCGAACTGGCGCTGCCGCCCTCCTCGATGCGTCCCGCGGACACCGTCGACGCGGTCGAGCCCGGCCGGATGTCGCCCAAGGACGTTGCCGCCAGAGCCCTTTCCGACACCGATCCGGCGCTGCTGGACCAACTGCTGGCGCTGCCGCAGGCGCACCTCATCGTGGACGGATACAACGTCACCAAGACCGGCTACCCGCAGCTGCCGCTGGAGAAGCAGCGACTGCGGCTGCTGGGCGGTCTGTCGATGCTCGCGGCCCAGACGGGCGCCGAGATGACCTGCGTCTTCGACGGGGCGGAGCTGGCCGCTCCGGTGCTGCTCGCACCGCCCCGCGGCGTACGGGTGCTGTTCAGCAGGGCGGGTGTCACCGCGGACGAGCTGATCCGTCAGCTCGCGCGTGCCGAACCGTCCGGGCGGCCCGTCGTGGTGGTCTCCACCGACCGCGAAGTGGCCGACGGGGTGGCGAAGGCGGGAGCCAGACCCGTCGCGTCCGTCTTGCTCCTGAAGCGGCTTTCACGCGTTTGACGAATCTTGCCAGGCTTGTTGGTGGTTGCCGTAAATTACGGAACGGGCCGTCAATTCGCCGCTACACGCAGTGTGGTGTGGGTAAAGAAGTACCCGGTGTGACGAGATTTTTCCCGCGAGGATTTGAACTGATCACAGGATGGTCACTATGGTCGGGCCTCGAACCTTCGCACGGTTGATCACCCACCCGGGGTGGCAGTGAAGGAACCGCCGAATCCGTGATCCACACGGAGCCGGGGATGACGTCCCCCACAGCCCGGTAGGCGGCTCACGGAAGAAGGAGCTCGCCTTCGTGGCGTCCCACCGTCGTCCCAAGAACCCGAGCCGTGCCCGTGTGACCGTGCTCACCGCGACCGCCGCTGCGGCCGTGGCCCTCACTTCCCAGGCCGCTCACGCCGACCCCAAGCCGACCAAGAGCGAGGTCAAGGCGAAGGTCGACAAGCTCTACCACGAGGCGGAGGCGGCCACCGAGCAGTACAGCGGGGCCAAGGAGAAGCAGGAGAAGCTGGAGAAGCAGGTCGGCGCGCTGCAGGACAAGGTGGCCCGCGGTCAGGAGGAGCTCAACACGCTCCGCTCCGGACTCGGTTCGCTCGCCGCCGCGCAGTACCGCTCGGGCGGCATCGACCCCTCGGTGCAGCTCTTCCTCGCCTCCGACCCGGACAGCTTCCTCGACCAGGCCTCCTCGCTGGACCAGTTGACGGCCAAGCAGACCGAGTCGCTGACGAAGATCCAGGAGAAGCAGCGGTCCCTCGCGCAGGAGCGCAAGGAGGCCCAGGACAAGCTGGACGACCTCGCGGACGTCCGCAAGACGCTCGGCGAGAAGAAGAAGCAGCAGCAGGGCAAGCTCGCCGAGGCGCAGAAGGTGCTCAACACCCTGACCGCCGCCGAGCGCGCGAAGATGCGCGAGGACGACCTGCGCGCCAGCCGCTCCGCCGGTGACCGGGTCGACCTGGGCAGCGAGGTCCCCGCCTCCGCCCTCGGCGGCGCGGCCCTCCAGGCCGCCTCCACCCAGGTGGGCAAGCCGTACGTCTCCGGCGGCACCGGCCCGAATTCGTTCGACTGCTCGGGTCTGACCCAGTGGGCCTACCACCAGGCCGGTGCCGAGATCACCCGCACCACGTACACGCAGATCAACCAGGGCACCCAGATCGGCCGCAGCCAGCTGAAGCCGGGCGACCTGGTCTTCTTCAGCAACACCTCGCACGTGGCCCTCTACGCGGGCAACAACACCGTGCTGCACGCCCCCAAGCCGGGCGCCGTGGTCCGCTACGAGTCGATGAACACCGTCGGCGCCTACCAGACCGCCGTACGCATCTGATCACGCCCGAACGGGCGAATTCCCGCGCCCCGTACTGACTGCCCGCCCCGCCGGAGACCACAGGTCACCGGCGGGGCGCCGCTGTTCGGGGCCCCGGCCCGCCCGGCGTGGTCTTTGTCCGCTCCGTGATCGTCCGACTACTGTCTGGCTGCCGCGCAGCTCCAGTTGTCGGTCCGCCCACCCGGGCGGCAGGGGCTGCGCACATCTGCGTACAGCGGAAGGGAGTGCGGCGTCCTGTGGTGTCCCATCGCCGTTCCACACAGCCCGGCCCGAGCCGGAGCGCCCGGGTCACTGTCCTGTCGGCCGCGGCGGCGACCGCCGCCGCGACGCTCGGCGCGGCCACCGCGAACGCCGAACCGCGGGACACCCCGCAGACCGCCGGGTCCCGGGCCGACCGCCTCTACGCCGAGGCCGAGCACGCCACAGAGCGGTACAACAAGGCCGGTGAGGACGTCCGGCGGCTGCGCGGCGAGGTGAGCAGGGCGCAGGACCGGGCGGCCCGGGGACAGGAGCGGGTCAACGGGATGCGCAGGGCGCTCGGTTCCGCCGCCCGCGCCCAGTACCGCTCCGGCGGCATCGACCCCTCGCTCGCCCTGCTGCTCTCCTCCGACCCGGACAACTACCTGGAGCGGGCCGCCGCGCTGGGCATGGTCAACGACAGCCGGGCGGCCGCCCTGTCCGAACTCCGCAGAGCCCAGCGGTCGCTGGCCCAGACCCGGGCGGAGGCCGCCCGTTCCCTCGCGGGCCTGGAGCGCGACCGCGCCGCCCTCAGCCGCCACAAGCGGACCGTCGTCCGCAAGCTCGCCGAGGCCAGACGGCTGCTCGAAACGTTGCCCGGTGCCGAGCGGGCGGCCTTCGACCGGTCCTCGCGCACCGGCCGGGACACCGGGGACGGGACGGTGGCCGGACTCCCGGCGGGCTCCGGGCGGGCGGCGGCCGCCGTCATGGCCGTCCACCGGGCGCTGGGCCGCCCGTACGTCTGGGGCGCGAGCGGCCCCTCCGGATTCGACTGCTCCGGTCTGATGCAGTGGGCGTACGCGCAGGCCGGGGTCAGCCTGCCCCGCACCTCACAGGCCCAGCGGTACGCCGGCCATCAGGTGCCGCTCTCCGAAGCCCGCCCCGGCGACCTGGTCGCCTACCGCGCGGACGCCAGCCATATCGGGATGTACGTGGGAAACGGCCAGGTCATCCACGCCCCGTACCCCGGCGCCCCGGTCCGCTACGACCCCGTCGGCATGATGCCCGTCTCCTCAGTGACCCGGGTCTGACCGTACTCTCGGGCATGTGGCTGATCAGGGGCGTACCGGAACAGGGGCGCGCGGCGGACGGCGGCGCGCGGCGGGCGCCGTGCTCGCCGCGCTGCTGTGCGCCGCCGCCTGCTCGGCCCCGCCCCCCGGCCTCCCGCACAACGCCGCCGCCGATATCCGCGCCACCCTGGACCGCCGGGCCGCCGCGGTCATGCACCACGACGCGGACGCCTACGTCTCGGTCGTCGCCCAGGACGCCACCGACCTGCGGGCCGCGCAGCGCAAGGAGCTCGGCCACCTCGCGGACATGCCGATCGGCTCCTGGACCTACCGGCTGACGGACATCTCGCCGCACGGCGCGGACCGGGCCACCGCCGACGTCCGGCTCGGCTACCGGATCAAGGGCTACGACAGCGCGCCGGTCTCGGTGGACCGGGTCCTCGACCTCGAACGGGACAAGGCGGACGGCCGCTGGTACCTCACCGCGGACCGCCCGGCGCGGGGCGGCGGCCGGCAGCTCTGGCAGCAGGGCGATGTCGAGGTGGTGCGCGGCGAGCACAGCCTGGTGCTGGGCGTCGGCCGTCCCCGCGAGGAGCTGACCGGGATCGCGGACACCGCGGACCGGGCGGTGCCCGCCGTCTCCGGGGCCTGGCCGGAGAAGTGGGCCGGTCGGGTGGTGGTGCTGGTCCCGGACACCGTGCAGGACATGGGCGAGCTGCTCGGCTCGCCCGCCGCGAACTACCGGGGCATAGCGGCCGTCACCACCGGCGAGACCGGCGGTTCGAAGACGGCGCCCGCCGACCGGGTCATCGTCAACCCGCAGGCGTACGCGCTGCTCGGCGGCTTCGGGCAGCGCGTCGTCCTCACCCACGAGACCACCCACGTCGCCACCCGCACCCGCACCTCGTCCGCCACCCCCACCTGGCTCTCCGAGGGCTTCGCGGACTGGGCCGCCTACCGGGACGGGGAGCGCACCGCCGCCGAGGTCGCGCCGGAGCTGGCGGACGCCGTCCGGAGCGGCGAACCGCCCGCCGCCCTGCCCACCGACGGCGACTTCGGCTTCACCGAGGACCCGGACCGGCTGGCGAGGGCGTACGAGGGCGGCTGGCTGGCCTGCGAGCTCATCGCGGAGCGCTGGGGCGAGGAGAAGCTGTTCGCCTTCTACCGGGCCGTCGGGGGGCACTCAGGACGGGACGGGGCGGTGGAGCAGGCCCTGCACGAGGTGCTCGGCACCACTGAGCAGGACTTCACGGCGCGCTGGCGGGAGTACGTGCGCGACCGGCTGGGCTGACCTCGGGGGCCGGCCGTGTCACCGTGTCCCGCCAGAGCCGCCCGCCCGCGATCAGCGTCGCGGCGACCAGCAGCCCGTTGCGGACGAACATCAGGAGCACGCCCGTCGCGTCGCTCGTCACCACGTGGACGAACCCGAGCGGGAACTCCAGCTGGGTGACGCCCGTCGCGACCAGCACCAGACAGGCGGGCAGCGCCATCCGGCTCTCCCGGAAGACCAGGCAGACCGCCGCCAGACCGACCAGCCACAGCATGTACTGCGGGCTGATCACCCGGCTCGTGGTGGTGAACAGCAGCACCGCGGTGAACGCCGCGTCCGCCGGCGTACTCACGCCGAACACGCGCGCCTTCAGCCGCCACACCAGCAGCCAGCCGAACGTCGGCACGCTCAGCCCCAGCGCGAGCGTGCTCACCAGCGGCACGTGCGGGCCCAGGAACTCCAGCGAGCCGTAGTGCAGCTCCACCCGGCCCTGCCAGCCGAACTGCCGCGCCACATGGAAGACCAGGGCGCCCAGCGACTCGACCTCCGTGCCCCGGTCGCGCTGGAAACCGAGGAAAGCCAGCGCGCCGGGCGCCGCCAGCGCGCACCCCACCAGCAGCACCACCGCCACCCCGGCCGCCGTCGCCCACGCCAGCCGCGTCTGCCGCCCCCTTGCCGTACCGGCCAGCACCAGCGCCGGCCACACCTTCAGCAGCGCCCCGAAGGCCGCCAGCGCCCCCAGCACCCTCGGATGCCGCACCCCCGCCAGCAGCGCCGCCACCGCGACGGCCGTCACCATCACGTCGTACCGGGCGTACGCGGTCGTCCCCAGCAGCGGCACGCCCGCCACCCACACCCACGCCCCGGCCGTCCGCCGGGCCGCGCCCCGGCCCGCGTACAGCAGCAGACCGAGCACCAGCGCGTCGCAGAGGAACGCCAGCACGAAGAAGGCCGAGGCGTAGTCCAGGAACGGCAGCAGGGCGGGGGAGAGGATCGCGAGCGCCGCGACCGGCGGGTACTGCCAGGTGACGTCGGATCGCGGGTAGCTGCCCGAGCTCAGCACGTCGTACCAGCCGTGGTAGATCACAGAGACGTCGCTCGTCACGTCGGGGCCCGGCAGCGTGATCACCTTGATGACGCAGAGCAGCAGCAGAGCCCTGCTGAGGGCCCACACCACGAAGGCCGGTCGTGCGCTGCTCGAACCCGTCATGTCCCGCCCTCGTCCGTTCCGTCGGTCGTACGACAGGACATGATGCCCGCCCCGTCCGTGCGAGAGCCACGAGGCGGGGCCGCCCGGTACTGTCGGCGGCGATGGACAAGACCCTGATCGTGACCAACGACTTCCCGCCCCGCCCCGGTGGCATCCAGGCGTTCCTGCACAACATGGCGCTCCGGCTGGACCCGGACCGGATCGTCGTCTACGCCTCCACCTGGAAGCGCGGCCCCGAGGGCGCCGAGGCCACCGCCGCCTTCGACGCGGAGCAGCCCTTCACCGTGGTCCGCGACCGCACGACGATGCTGCTGCCCACCCCGCGCGTCACCCGGCGCGCCGCCCGGCTGCTGCGCACCCACGGCTGCTCGTCCGTCTGGTTCGGCGCCGCCGCCCCGCTCGGGCTGATGGCGCCCGCGCTGCGCAGGGCCGGTGCCCGCCGGCTGGTCGCCACCACCCACGGGCACGAGGCCGGCTGGGCCCAGCTGCCCGCCTCCCGGCAACTGCTGCGGCGGATCGGCGAGGGCACGGACACGATCACCTACCTCGGCGAGTACACCCGCTCCCGGATCGCCGCCGCGCTCACCCCGGCGGCCGCCGGGCGCATGGTCCAGCTGCCCCCGGGCGTGGACGAGAAGACCTTCCACCCGGATTCGGGCGGGGACCGGGTCCGGGCCCGCCTCGGGCTCACCGGACGGCCGGTCGTCGTCTGTGTCTCCCGGCTGGTGCCGCGCAAGGGCCAGGACACCCTGATCCTCGCGATGCCCGCGATCCTGGCCGAGGTGCCGGACGCCGTGCTGCTGATCGTCGGCGGCGGACCGTACGAGGCGGATCTGAGGAAGCTGGCGGCGCAGACCGGGGTGGCGGACTCGGTGCGGTTCACCGGCCCGGTGCCCTGGGCGGAGCTGCCCGCGCACTACGGGGCCGGTGACGTCTTCGCGATGCCGTGCCGCACCCGGCGCGGCGGCCTCGACGTGGAGGGCCTCGGCATCGTCTACCTGGAGGCGTCCGCGACCGGGCTGCCGGTGGTGGCGGGCGACTCGGGCGGCGCCCCTGACGCGGTGCTCGACGGCGAGACCGGCTGGGTGGTGCGCGGCGGCTCGGCCGAGGAGGCGGCGGAGCGGATCGTCGCGCTGCTCGGGGACGCGGAGCTGCGCCGGCGGATGGGGGAGCGGGGCCGGGCCTGGGTCGAGGAGAAGTGGCGCTGGGACCTGCTCGCGGAGAAGCTCAGGACGCTGCTCTGAACGCACGAGGGGCCCGCACCGTGTCCGGCGCGGGCCCTTGCGTACGCGTGGATCAGCCGCGGTAGATCGACTCGACCTCGTCCGCGAAGTCCTTCGCCACCACATTGCGCTTCAGCTTCAGCGACGGCGTGATGTGGCCCGCCTCCTCGGTGAACTGGGCGCCCAGAATGCGGAACTTCCGTACGGACTCGGCCTTGGACACCGCGGCGTTGCCGTCGTCGATCGCGCGCTGCACCTCGGCCAGCAGCTCCGGGTCCTCGCGCAGCGAGAGCGCGGTGGAGCCGACGGGCTTGCCGTGCTCCTCCGCCCAGTGCCCGAGGAACTCCTCGTCCAGCGTCACCAGCGCCCCCACGAACGGGCGCCCGTCGCCGACCACCATGCACTCCGCCACCAGGGCGTGCCCACGGATGCGGTCCTCGATGACGGCGGGCGCGACGTTCTTGCCGCCCGCCGTCACGATGATCTCCTTCTTGCGGCCGGTGATCGCGAGGTAGCCGTCCTCGTCGAGGGTGCCGATGTCACCGGTGTGGAACCAGCCGTCGGCCAGCGCCTCCGCGGAGGCCGCCTCGTTGTTCCAGTAGCCGGAGAACAGGTGCTCGCCGTGCAGCAGCACCTCGCCGTCGTCCGCGATCCGCACGACGGAGCCGGGCAGCGGCTGGCCGACCGTACCGATCTTCTGCCGGTCCCACGGGTTGAAGGCGGTGGCCGCACACGTCTCCGTCAGGCCGTAGCCCTCCAGGACGGTGAAGCCGATGCCCCGGTAGAAGTGCCCGAGCCGCTCACCGAGCGGGGCGCCGCCGGAGATCGCGTACTCGCCGCGCCCGCCCAGCACGGCCCGCAGCTTGCTGTAGACCAGCCGGTCGAAGACCTTGTGCTTGAACTTCAGGCCCATGGACGGGCCCTGCGGCGTGCCCAGCGCACGGCTGTACGCGATCGCCGTGTTCGCCGCCTTGTCGAAGATCTTGCCCTTGCCGTCGGCCTGGGCCTTGGCCCGCGCCGAGTTGTAGACCTTCTCGAAGACCCTCGGCACCCCGAGGATCAGGGTCGGCCGGAACGCGGCCAGCTCATCGGTGAGGTTCTTGATGTCCGGTACGCAGCCGAGCTTGATCGGGGCCATCACGGAGGCGACCTCGACCAGCCGTCCGAAGACGTGCGCGGCCGGCAGGAACAGCAGCACCGAGCACTCGCCGGTACGGAAGAGGGGCTTGAGCCGCTCCACCACGTTCCCGCACTCAGCGAAGAAGCTGCGGTGGGTCAGCACACAGCCCTTGGGACGTCCGGTGGTGCCGGAGGTGTAGACGATGGTGGCCGGATCGTCGGCCTTGGCGCTCGTCATCCGCAGATCGAGTACCTCGTCCGAGACCTCCGCCTCGCCGAGCGCCGACATCTGACGGATCGTGCCGTCACCGATCTGCCAGATGCCCTTCAGCTGGGGCAGCCCCTCCTGGACCGAGACGACGGACGCCTGGTGCGCCTCGGACTCCACGACGCACAGGGTGGCGCCGGAGTCGCCCAGGATCCACTGGATCTGCTCGGCGGAGCTGGTCTCGTACACCGGCACGGTGACCGCGCCCGCGCTCCAGATCGCGAAGTCGACCAGCACCCACTCGTAACGGGTGCGGGAGAGCAGGGCCACCCGGTCGCCGGGCTCGACACCCGCCGCGATCAGCCCCTTGGCGACGGATCTGACCTCGGCCAGGAACTCGGTGGCGGTGACGTCCGTCCAGACGCCCGCCACTTTGCGGCTCATCACCGCGACATCGGGATGCTGAGCGGCATTGCGGCGGATGAGATCCGTCAGGTTGCCGTCCGAGGGGACCTCGTACAGGGCCGGAAGGCTGAACTCGCGCAAGACTGCTGCTCCTCATCGGGCTCCGGTGCCACGGCTCTGTGTGACGCACCGGATGCTGTCCAAGATGGCGGGTGCTCAGTGGGGTGAGCACAACTGGACTGCCCGGACGTTACCCACCAGTACTCGGTTCCGGATAGGGGGTTCCGGCCAGATGTCTTACGCGTCACACATATCGGCCGGGCTTTCGCGCACAGTAGTGCACCCGTACCGTCCCCTGGAAGTAACCGCAGGTCCGGTGCCCTCTACCCAGGCGGACGCGAGGGTTCTAGGGTGATCAACATGCGAGCAGGACCGAACAGCCGGGAGACCGCCGCCGAGCGCCGCACCCGCATCCACGTGGTCAGTGACGTGCACGGGAACACCGAGGCACTGGCCCGCGCGGGCGACGGCGCCGACGCCCTCGTCTGCCTAGGCGACCTGGTGCTCTTCCTCGATTACGCCGACCACGCGCGCGGCATTTTCCCGGAACTCTTCGGTGTGGAGAACGCCGACCGCATCGTCGCCCTGCGCACCGAGCGCCGCTTCGAGGAGGCCCGGGACTTCGGCCGGGAGCTCTGGGCGGGCGTGGACCGCGATGCCGCGATCCTCTCGGCCGTGCGCAAGCAGTACGCCGAGATGTTCGCCGCGCTGCCCACCCCGACGTACGCCACCTACGGCAACGTCGACATCCCTACCCTGTGGCCCGAGTACGCCCGCCCCGGAACCACCGTCCTGGACGGCGAGCGCGTCGAGATCGGCGGCCGCGTCTTCGGCTTCGTCGGCGGCGGCCTGCGGACCCCGATGCGCACCCCGTTCGAGATCAGCGACGAGGAGTACGCGGCGAAGATCGAGGCGGTGGGCGAGGTCGACGTGCTCTGCACCCACATCCCGCCGGACGTCCCTGATCTGACCTACGACACCGTGGCGCGCCGGTTCGAACGCGGCAGCCGCGCCCTGCTCGACGCCATCCGCCGCACCCGCCCCCGGTACTCCCTGTTCGGCCACGTCCACCAGCCCCTGGTCCGCCGGATGCGGATCGGCGCCACCGAGTGCGTGAACGTCGGCCACTTCGCCTCGACCGGCACGCCCTGGGCGCTGGAATGGTGACCGGGCCCGGCCGGGCATCGCGGCAGGCCCTGGGCCGAGGCGCGGCGCACACGCGATAGCCTTCTGGCGGCAGGCCTCTGCCGACCGACCGGTACACCGCACTGGAGGGCCACAGCGATGGCTGAACACACCAGCTCGACGATCACGATCGAGGCGGCACCGGCCGACGTCATGGGCGTGATCGCCGACTTCGACCGCTATCCGGAATGGACCGGCGAGGTCAAGGAGGCCGAGGTGCTCGCCTCCGACGACCACGGCCGCGCCGAGAAGGTCCGCCTCGTCCTCGACGCCGGAGCGATCAAGGACGACCACACCCTCGCGTACACCTGGATCGGTGACTACGAGGTCAGCTGGACCCTGGTCAAGTCCCAGATGCTGCGCGCCATCGACGGCTCCTACGCACTGGCCCCGCTGGGCGACGGCGACCGCACGGAGGTCACCTACCGGCTGACCGTCGACGTCAAGATCCCGATGCTCGGCATGATCAAGCGCAAGGCCGAGAAGGTCATCATCGACCGCGCCCTGGCCGGACTGAAGAAGCGCGTCGAGTCCGTCCCGAAGGCCTGACCCGGTGCGTACGGTCCTGGTCACCGGCCCCGGCGGCGCCGGCCGTACCACCGTCGCGGCGGCGACCGCGCTGGCCGCCTCGCGCCGAGGTGCCCGCACCCTGCTGATCTCCCCGGACGGCATACCCGGCTTCCCCCGGTCCACCGAGCCCGCCCAGGTCACCGACACCCTCTGGTCCGTGCGGACCGACTCCGCGGAGCACTTCCGCGCCGAACTCCTCGCCCTCCAGGACCAGCTGTCCGGAGTGCTCGGCCTGCTCGGCGGCAACCGGCTGGACGGTGAGGAGCTCACCGAACTCCCCGGCAGCGGCCAGCTCGCCCTCCTGCAGAGCCTGCGCCGCGCCGCCCGGGGCGACTGGTCCCGCGAGGGCTACGACCTCCTCGTCGTCGACCTGCCGCCGCTGCGCGAGGCCCTCGCCGTACTGGCCCTGCCCGAACAGCTGCGCCGCTACCTGCGCCGGCTGCTCCCCCAGGAACGCCAGGCCGCACGCGCCCTGCGCCCGATGCTCGCCCAGCTGGCCGGCGTGCCGATGCCCGCCCAGTGGCTCTACGAGGCCGCCGCCCGGCGCGACGCCGAACTCGCGGAGGTCCAGGCCCTCATCGAGGACCGCGCCACCACCATCCGGCTGGTCGCGGAGCCGGGCCCGGCCGCGGAGGACGCGCTGCGCACCGCCCGTACCGGACTCGCCCTGCAAGGACTGCGCGTCGACGCCCTGCTGGCCAACCGGGTGCTGCCCCGGCACTCCAGTGACCCCTGGTTCGCCGCGCTCGCCGCGCAGCAGGAGAAGTGCCTCGACCACTGGCGCGAGGAGTGGGCCGCCGAAGCCCCGCCTCGGGAGCTGCCCCACCTGGGCCGCGACCCGCAGGGCGTCGATGACCTGGCCGCGCTGGCCGGTGCGGACGGAGCGGCGGCCGTGGCCGACCGGGGGACCGGCCGTGCCGAGGACCCCTGGTGGATCGAGGAGTCCGAGCCGCCGGACGGTCCAGGCGGTTCAGCCGGTCCGGGCGGTCCAGCCGGTCCGGACGGGATACTGGTCTGGTGCCTGCGGCTGCCCGGAGCGGTCAAGAAGGACCTCCAGCTGGTCCGCCGAGGCAGCGAACTCCTGCTCACCGTCGGCCCGTTCCACCGCATCGTGCCCCTGGAGTCCGCGCTGCGCCGCTGCACCGTCTCCGGCGCCGCGCTCACCGACGGGGTGCTGCGGGTCCGGTTCACGCCCGACCCGGAGCTGTGGCCCAGGACGGGCTGAACGGCTCGCGGCCGTTCGGGTAACGTCGTAGGTACGGGTCCCGTGTGCCGGGCCGCCGGCCACCCACGTCGCAGGAGTCCGCCATGAGCGAAGCCACCGATCGTCCCGCCGACGACGACGCGTGGGCCCAGGCCTGCGCCGAGGACCTCGCCGCCGAGAAGGCCCGCCGCCGTGCCGAGTACGGTCCGCCGCCCGGCTCCGCCGCAGAGGAGCTGCGCAAGCTGGTGGACGCGGTGGCCGACAAGGTCTCCTCCCTCCAGTCGCCGCTGTTCGGGGCGGCGGCCCAGGGCGCGGTCCAGCAGGTCATCCGGCAGGCGAAGTCCGCGGTCGAGCCCGTCATCGAACGCAATCCGGACGTTTTCGACCACATCGCCGCAGCCGGTGGTGAACTGCTCGCCGCCTACCGCTCGGCCGTCGAGGGTCAGGAACGCCGTTGGACCCAGGGCGCGGGGGACCCGGCGGGCACGGAAAAGAAGGCGGACGACGCCACAGGCCCCCGGGACGAGGGGCCTGACACCGGCGAACAGATCGACCTGGACTGACCGGCGCCGACAGGACGGCGCCCGGCCTCGGGTACGGTTGCCCCAGCGGGGCTCGACCGAAACTGAGGGATTCATGGGACTCACCATCGGCGTCGATATCGGCGGCACGAAGATCGCAGCTGGAGTGGTCGACGAAGAGGGCCACATCCTCTCGACCTTCAAGGTGCCGACCCCGCCGACGGCCGAAGGCATCGTGGACGCGATCGCGGCGGCGGTGTCCGGCGCGAGCGAGGGGCACCCGGTCGAGGCGGTCGGCATCGGCGCGGCAGGATATGTCGACGACAAGCGTGCCACGGTGCTGTTCGCACCGAACATCAACTGGCGGCACGAGCCGCTCAAGGACAAGGTCGAGCAGCGCGTCGGCCTCCCGGTGGTCGTCGAGAACGACGCCAACGCGGCGGCCTGGGGCGAATACCGCTTCGGCGCCGGCCAGGGCCACGACGACGTCATCTGCATCACGCTCGGCACCGGCCTCGGCGGCGGCATCATCATCGGCAACAAGCTGCGCCGCGGACGCTTCGGCGTGGCCGCCGAGTTCGGCCACATCCGGGTCGTCCCGGACGGTCTGCTCTGCGGCTGCGGCAGCCAGGGCTGCTGGGAGCAGTACGCCTCCGGGCGGGCGCTCGTCAGGTACGCGAAGCAGCGGGCCAACGCCACCCCCGAGAACGCCACGATCCTGCTGGCGCTCGGCGACGGCACGGTCGAGGGCATCGAGGGCAAGCACATCAGCGAGGCCGCCCGGCAGGGCTGCCCGGTGGCCGTCGACTCGTTCCGCGAGCTGGCCCGCTGGGCCGGAGCCGGACTGGCCGACCTCGCCTCGCTGTTCGACCCGTCCGCCTTCATCGTCGGCGGCGGCGTCTCGGACGAGGGCGAGCTCGTCCTCGACCCGATCCGCAAGTCGTTCCGGCGCTGGCTGATCGGCGGCGAGTGGCGCCCGCACGCCCAGGTCCTCGCGGCCCAACTGGGCGGCAAGGCCGGTCTGGTGGGCGCTGCGGACCTGGCCCGGCAGGGCTGATCCGGCCGGATACGGACACACCGGACGCCCGTCGCGCCCCTCTCGGGTAGCGGCGGGCGTCCGTCGTATCGTGACCGGCATGGTCATGACGTCGCTGCCAGAATCCCGTACCGAGCAGGACGGTTCGGCCGTCATCAGAGTGCTCGGCTACAACATCCGGTCGATGCGCGACGACCCCGCCGCGCTGGCCCGGGTGATCCGCGCCTGCGCGCCCGATCTGGTTCTCATCCAGGAGGCGCCGCGCTTCTTCCGCTGGCGCAAGTACGCCGCCCGGCTCGCGCGCGCCTGCGATCTGGTGATCCTCGGCGGCGGAGCCACCGCGGCCGGGCCGCTCCTGCTCTGCTCGATGCGCGTCGCGGTGGAGCGCGCGGAGGACATCCTGCTGCCGCTCACCTCCGGACTGCACCGCAGGGGTTTCGCCACCGCGGTCGTCCGGATCGCGGGCACCCGGATCGGGGTGCTGAGCTGCCACCTGAGCCTGCGGCGCGAGGAGCGCCTCACCCAGGCGGAGGCGCTGCTGGGCAGGCTGGAGGCGATGGGCGTGGAGCACGCCGTGGTGGGCGGCGACCTCAACGAGTCACCGGGCGGGCAGGCGTTCCGGCGGCTGGCCGGGCGGCTCCAGGACTGCTGGGCGGTACGGCCCCGGGGCGGCGAGCACACCTTCCCGTCGCACGACCCGGCCCGGCGGATCGACGCGCTCTTCGCGACCGGGGGCATCGAGGTGCTCGGCTGCGGGGTGCCCACGGAGCTGCCCGGGGTCCGCGAGGCCGACCTTCGGGCCGCGACCGACCACCTGCCGGTGCTGGCCGCGCTGCGGGTGCCCGCGGCGCGGGGTGCGGGTGCTCCGAGCCGACCGAGCCCGTCCGGCGCTTGAGGACGGAACCCCGCGCCCCGGCCGGGGCAACCGCACCGGGGCGCAGCGACCCCGCAGGGGATCGGCTCAGACCACCGCGCCGCGGCCGGGGTCGTCGCCGTCCTCGTCGTCGTGCTCCATCCGCGCCACCAGCGTCACGAAGCCGCCCAGGAAACCTCCGACGCAGACCGTCGTCAGCCACCAGGTCATCTCCCAGCCCAGCAGCACCGCGAGCAGCAGCAGGACCGGGCCCCCGATCACGGCCAGCCAGGCGAACTTCGCCGTGACGTCGGCCTCCGGCAGCGGCGGCGGCTCCGGCGGCACGAAGTGCCCCTCGTCGCTGTCGTCGCCGTCGTCCGCGTCACCCGGGGCAGGCTCCGCCGGCTCGTAGTCGCGCGGGCCGGCACCGACACCGGGGGCGAACACCACCGAGCTGCCGAGCGGCTTCTCCGGCGGCTTGGGCGGGCGCTTGCCGATGCCCTTGTCCGGGTCGAGGGCGGTCAGCGGACCGTCCTTCAGCAGCGCCACGTCCTCGATGGACCGGAACGGCCTGGCGCCCGGCGGGTCCGGCGGCTCGTCCCCGTACCCCGCGACGATCGCCTCCCAGACGGCGTCCTCGTCCACCGGAAGCTCCCCGTCGCCGCCCCGGTCCGTGGCCGGGGCCTCCGGCGGTGGTGCGCCGCCGTCATCGGGGACGGCCGCTCCCTCGGCGGGAAGCGGCTCGCGCTCCTCCTCGCCGCCCGCGCGATCCGCGTTGTACTCAGCCACCGGTCGTGCTCCCCTTCTTCCCGACGCTCGGAGCGAGGCGGCCGATGAACGAATAGCTCTCGTCGAAGATCCGCTCCGCATCGTGGTCCAACGTCGCCACGTGGTAGCTCTGTTCCAGGAGGATCTCCTCGACGTCCCTCGAAGAGATCCGGCTCAGGATCCGGGCCGAGTCGGCGGGCGGCACCACGTGGTCCTGCGGGCTGTGCAGGAGCAGCAGCGGCTGGGTCACCTGGGGCAGCTCCGCGTCGACCAGCCGGAAGAACTTCCGTACCGAGTGGGCCGCGTGCAGCGGCACCCGGTCATAGCCGACCTCCTCGGAGCCCGTCAGGGCGATGTCGCTGACCAGCCCCTTCGTCGTCGGCACCAGATGGCGGGCGACCGGCAGCGCGTGCGCCGCGAGACCGTGCACCTTGTTGGCCGGGTTGACCAGCACCAGACCCCGGACCGCGTCGCCGTGCTTAGCCGCGAGCCGCAGCGCGAGGGCGCCGCCCATGGAGAGGCCGAAGACGAACACCTGGGAGCACCGCTCCAGCAGTGACCGCAGCTCCCGGTCCACCTCCGCGTACCAGTCCTGCCAGCCGGTCACCTGCATGTCCTGCCAGCGGGTGCCGTGCCCGGGAAGCAGCGGCAGCGAGACCGTGAGCCCGCGCTCCGCCAGATAACCGGCCCAGGGGCGCAGCGACTGCGGGGAGCCGGTGAATCCGTGACAGAGGAGGACGCCAACCTCTCCGCCGTCGTGGCGGAACGGCTCGGCTCCAGGAAGGACCGGCACCGGGGTCTCCTGTTCGTCAGGCTCGGAGGGGAGCGAAAGGGGGGAGTGCAGAGGATTACTTCACCGTACGCGACCGGACCGACACCGACCAGGGCCGTCACCGGCACGGACCGGGTACCCCGCGCCGTGCCGGGCAGGAGCAGGGAAGACCGGACGGGTTAGGGTCTGTCGGACAGCACACAGGAGGCACCCGAGTTGATCTACGGCGCTATGAAGTTCTCCATCGGCGGGTCTCTGAAGCTCGCCTTCAGGCCGTGGGTGGAGGGCCTGGAGAACATCCCCGCGCAGGGACCGGCGATCCTCGCGAGCAACCATCTGTCCTTCTCCGACTCCTTCTTCCTGCCCGCCGTCCTGGACCGCAAGGTCACCTTCATCGCCAAGGCCGAGTACTTCACCGCGCCGGGCGTCAAGGGCAAGCTGACCGCCGCCTTCTTCAAGGGCGTCGGCCAGCTCCCGGTGGACCGCTCGGGCGCCCGGGGCGCCGGCGAGGCGGCGATCAAGGCCGGCATCGAGGTGATCGAGAGCGGCGGTCTCTTCGGCATCTACCCGGAGGGCACCCGTTCGCCCGACGGCCGCCTCTACCGGGGCAAGCCCGGCGGGCTCGCCCGGGTGGCGCTCGCGACCGGGGCGCCGGTCATCCCCGTCGCGATGATCGACACGGAGAAGATCCAGCCGCCCGGCCAGGTGATGCCCAAGCTGATGCGCCCGGGGATCAGGATCGGCAAGCCGCTCGACTTCAGCCGCTACCACGGCATGGAGGGCGACCGCTTCATCCTGCGCTCGGTCACCGACGAGGTGATGTACGAGATCATGAGGCTCTCCGGTCAGGAGTACGTGGACATCTACGCGACCGCCGCCAAGCGGCAGCTCGCGGACGAGTCGAAGCGCCAGGCGGAGGCCGCCAAGCGGGGTTCGTCCGGCCGCCGGGACGGGCAGCCGGGCACGGACGGGGACCACGGCGGCGCCTGAGCGGTCGCCGGTCCGTCGGGGGTGGGGAGAGATCCCGCGTGGGGGAGAAGAAGATGGCCAAACGGGTGCGGGTCGTGCGGATGTCGGTCGAGCAGCCGCTGTGGCGTGCGCTGACCGCCTACCGCATTCTCACGATGCTCTACGCGATCCTGCTCGCCGTCTTCGGACGCGACAAGTACGAACGGCCCTGGGTGGCCATCGCCTTTCTGACCGTCATGGCCGTCTGGACGCTCGCCACCCTGCCGAAGGTCTCCGGCGCGGTGGCCTGCACCAAGCGCTTCCTCGGCACCGATCTCGCCCTCGCTCTCGCCGGCATCCTGCTGACCCCGCTCGCGGACTTCCAGGCCCAGCACATGGACGGTCCGACGCTGCCGTCCATCTGGACCGCCGGCTCCGTGCTGGCCTTCGCGATCAAGGGCGGCTGGCGGTGGGCGGCCTTCGCCTCCACCTTCGTCGCCGCCGCCAACCTGATCGAGCGCGCCGAACCCAGCCGCGACACCCTGCACAACGTCCTGCTGGTCTGGGTCGCCTCCATCGCGATCGGTTACGTCGTCGAGGTGGCCCGCGCCAGTGAGCGCACCCTCGCCCGCGCCCTGGAGATCGAGGCCGCCACCCGGGAACGGGAACGACTGGCCCGTGACATCCACGACAGCGTGCTCCAGGTCCTGGCGATGGTGCAGCGAAGGGGTACGGCGATCGGCGGCGAGGCCGCGGAGCTGGGCCGGATGGCCGGGGAGCAGGAGGTCGCCCTGCGCACCCTGGTCTCCAGCGGCCTGGTGCCGCCGACCCGGGTGTCGGAGGACGCGGCCGAGGGCGCCGTGGTCCGTACCGTCGAGACGGACGACGACGAGCCCGGCGCACCCGGCGAGACCGATCTGCGCGCCCTGCTCGCCCCGCACGCCGGATCCAGGGTCAGCTTCGCGGAGCCCGGCGCCCCGGTGCTGCTCCCGCCCCCGGCGGCGATGGAGCTGGCGGCCGCGGTCAGCGCCGCGCTGGACAATGTCCGGGTGCACGCGGGGGAGGGCGCCCAGGCCTGGATCCTGGTCGAGGACTGGCCGGACGAGGTGATCGTCACGGTCCGGGACGACGGGCCGGGCATCCCGGACGGGCGGCTCGCCCAGGCCGAGGGTGAGGGGCGGCTCGGGGTGGCCCTGTCGATACGCGGCAGACTGCGGGAGCTCGGCGGCACGGCAGAGCTGATCTCGGTGCCAGGCCAGGGCACAGAGGTCGAGTTGAAGGTTCCGAAGGTCCCGAAGGATTCACGGGGGAAGGCGGGTTCAGTCCGATGAGCACAGCACACGGAGAGGGCGCCGGGCAGCAGCGGTCCATCAGGGTCATGGTGGTCGACGACCACCCGATGTGGCGCGACGCCGTCGCCCGCGACCTCGCGGAGTCCGGGTTCGACGTGGTGGCGACCGCGGGCGACGGCCCCCAGGCGGTCCGCCGGGCCGGGGCCGTCACCCCCGACGTCCTGGTTCTCGACCTCAACCTGCCCGGGATGCCGGGCGTCCAGGTCTGCAAGGAGCTGGTCGGCGCGCACCCCGGGCTGCGGGTCCTGGTGCTCTCCGCGAGCGGCGAGCACGCCGATGTGCTGGAGGCGGTCAAGTCGGGCGCCACCGGCTACCTGCTGAAGTCCGCGAGCACCCAGGAGCTGACCGAGGCGGTCCGCTCCACCGCGTCCGGCGATCCGGTCTTCACCCCCGGCCTCGCCGGACTCGTACTCGGCGAGTACCGCAGGCTGGCCTCCGAGCCCGTCCCCGCGGCCTCCGACGAGCCGAAGGTCCCGGAGCTCACGGACCGGGAGACCGAGGTGCTGCGGCTGGTCGCCAAGGGGCTCTCGTACAAGCAGATCGCGGAACGGCTCGTCATCTCGCACCGCACCGTTCAGAACCACGTCCAGAACACCCTGGGCAAGCTCCAGTTGCACAACCGGGTGGAGCTGGTGCGGTACGCGATCGAGCGCGGCCTCGACGACGTCTGAGATCAACACCCGGACATTGCACGGGAATTGACCGTACGACCCATGCCACTGTGACCTGGATCACCTTAGCTTGGAGTGGAGTGAGCTCACTTCGGCGAAGGGATGCTTCCATGCGGGTCGGAGTACTGACCGGGGGCGGCGACTGCCCCGGGCTCAACGCGGTCATCCGTGCCGTCGTCCGCAAGGGCGTGCAGGAGTACGACTACGACTTCATCGGATTCCGGGACGGCTGGCGGGGACCGCTGGAGGGGGTGACCGTCCCGCTCTCCATCCCGGCGGTGCGCGGCATCCTGCCGCGCGGCGGCACCATCCTCGGTTCCTCGCGCACCAACCCCCTCAAGGCGGATCACGGCGTCCGCCGGATCCGGGACAACCTCGACAGGCACGAGGTCGACGCACTCGTCACCATCGGCGGCGAGGACACCCTCGGCGTGGCGGCGACCCTGTCGCAGGAATACGGGATCCACTGCGTCGGCGTACCCAAGACCATCGACAACGACCTCTCCGCCACCGACTACACCTTCGGTTTCGACACCGCCGTCAACATCGCCACCGAGGCCATCGACCGGCTGCACACCACGGCCGAGTCCCATATGCGCGTCCTCGTCGTCGAGGTGATGGGCCGCCACGCCGGCTGGATCGCGCTCCACTCGGGACTGGCCGGCGGCGCCAACGTCATCCTCATCCCGGAACAGCGCTTCGACGTCGGCCGGGTCTGCGCCTGGGTGGCCTCCCGGTTCCGGGCGAGCTACGCCCCGATCGTGGTGGTCGCGGAGGGGGCCATGCCCGCGGAGGGCGAGATGGTCCTCAAGGACGGCTCGCAGGACTCCTTCGGCCATGTCCGGCTCTCCGGGGTCGGTGAGTGGCTGGCCAAGGAGATCGAGCGCCGCACCGGCAAGGAGGCCAGGACCACCGTCCTCGGCCACATCCAGCGCGGCGGCACCCCCAGCGCCTTCGACCGCTGGCTGGCCACCCGGTTCGGCCTGCACGCCATCGACGCCGTGCACGACGGCGACTTCGGCAAGATGGTCGCCCTGAACGGCACGGACATCGTGCGGGTGCCGATCGCGGAGGCGACCGCCCGGCTCAAGACGGTCGACCCGGCGCTCTACGCGGAGGCGGAGGTCTTCTTCGGCTGAGGGCCGGGCGGCGTGCCGGGCGCCCCGGCCTTATATTCGCGAAGACCGGACCGGGTCCGGACCCGCACCCCGGTGCGGACCGGGACCCGGCACCCCGCCCGCATCAGTCACGGGAGACGTCGTGGAAATCCTGGCCTTCGGTGTGCAGTCCGACGAGAAGCCGCTGATCGAGAAAGCCTTCGCCGGGAAGCACGAGGTCCGCTGCCTGGACGTCTTCCTGAACCAGGACACCGCACCCATCGCGGCCGGCTACGAGGCCGTCTCCACCAGCGTCAACGCCGACCTGGGCAGCGCCGTCCTGCAGACCCTCGCGGCCGGCGGCACCCAGATGATCGCCCAGCGCTCCACCGGCTTCAACAACATCGACCTGGACGTCGCGGAACGCCTCGCCATGCGCGTCGCCCGGGTCTCCTACTACTCCCCGTACGCCGTCGCGGAGTTCGCCTGGACCCTCGCCATGGCGGTCAACCGCCGCGTCATCCGGGCCGCGAGCCGCACCCGCGACTTCGACTTCCGCCTCGACGGGCTCCTCGGCCGCGACATGCACGGCCGCACGGCCGGCATCATCGGCACCGGCAAGATCGGTGAGGCCTTCACCCGGATCGCCCATGGCTTCGGCATGAATCTGCTGGGCTGGGACGTCGCGGAGAACCCGGCCTGCGTCGAGCTGGGCATGCGCTACGTGGCGAAGGAACAGCTGCTGGCCGAGTCCGACCTGATCAGCCTGCACGTACCGCTGCTCCCCTCGACGCACCACGTCATCGGCAGACAGGCGCTGGCCCGGATGAAGGACGACGCGATCCTGATCAACTCCAGCCGGGGCGGACTCGTCGACACCACCGCCCTGGTAGGGGAGTTGCGGGCCGGCCGTTTCCTCGGCGTCGGACTCGACGTGTACGAGGCCGAGGCCGGGCTCTTCTTCCTCGACAAGTCCCTGGAGGGCGTCGACGACGACACGCTCGCCCGGCTGGTCACCTTCCCCAACGTCATCGTCACCTCGCACCAGGCGTACTACACGGAGGACGCGGTCGGCCAGATCATCGAGGCCACCGTCCGCAACATCGACGACTACCTGGCGGGCCGGCGCAGCGAGAACGTCCTGGTCCCCGCGGCGCCCGCCCCCTGAGCCCGCCCCTCAGCCGCGCACCGGCAGCCCCGCCAGCAGCTCGGCCACGATCGCCGCACCGCGCAGCGTCAGCACCGACTCCGGGTGGAACTGCACCGAGGCGAAGCCGTCCCCGCGCAGCGCGTGCAGCTCCCCGGCCGCCCCGTCCACGCTCGCCTCGATGCCGTGCGCCGCCAGCTCGGTGACCGAGGCCTCGTCGCAGCGCGCGGTGAAGCTGTTGTAGAAGCCGACGGTCTCCGGGCGGCCGAACAGCTCGATCCGGGTCTGCGCACCCTGGTACGGCACCGCCTTGCGGACGATGTCGAGACCCAGTTCCGCCGCGATCAGCTCATGGCCCAGGCACACCCCCAGCAGCCCGTGCCGGTGGTCCCGGACCAGCTCGGCGGCCAGCGTGCGCAGCAGCCGCATCTTCGGATCGGCCGCATCGCCCGGGTTGCCGGGGCCGGGCCCCAGCACGATCGGGCCCTTGTGCGCCCGCACGGCCTCGCGCAGCCCCGGCTCGTCGTAGCGGCGCACCGACACATCGAGCCCCGAAGCGCGCAGCAGATGCCCGAGCATCGCGGTGAACGTGTCCTCGCCGTCGATGACCAGCGCATGGCCGGACAGCTCTTCGGTGCGCTCCTGCATCCGCAGCCAGAACGGCGCCAGCCCGTCCCGCCGGGCGTCCAGCGCCGCCCGCACCCGGGGGTCCGCGGCCAGCAGCGGCCGGGCCTCCTCCGCGCGCGGACGCCCCGGCCGCACGCCCAGCGCGGTCAGCACGCCGGCCGCCTTGGCGTGGGTCTCCGCCACCTCGCTCTCCGGATCCGAGTGACGCACCAGCGTCGCCCCGACCGGGACCCGCAGCTCACCGTCCGGCGAGATGTCGGCGGTCCGGATCAGGATCGGTGAGTCCAGCGTCTGCGCCCCGTCCGGGCCCTGCCGCAGGAGGGCCAGCGCGCCCGCGTAGTAGCCGCGCCCGCCGGACTCGTACCGCTCGATGACCCGGCAGGCGTTCTGCACCGGCGAGCCGGTGACCGTCGCCGCGAACATGGTCTCCTTCAGCACCTCGCGCACATCCAGCGAGGAACGCCCGCGCAACTCGTACTCGGTGTGCGCGAGATGGGCCATCTCCTTGAGCCGGGGGCCGATCACCACCCCGCCCATGTCACCGACGGTGCACATCATCTTGAGTTCCTCGTCGACCACCATGGAGAGCTCCTCCGTCTCCTTGCGGTCGCCGAGGAACTTCAGCAGGTTCTCGGCGGTCGGCCCTTCCGCGGGGTAGCGGTAGGTGCCGCTGATCGGATTCATCACGACCGTCCCGCCCGACATCCGCACATGCACCTCAGGACTGGCGCCGACCAGCGTCCTGGCCCCGGTGTGCACGACGAACGTCCAGTACGCGCCCCGCTCGCCCGCCAGCAGCCGCCGGAACAGCGCCAGCGCGTCCGCCCGCCCGAAGCCGGCGATCTCGCCCCGGAAGGTCCGCCGGATAACGAAGTTCGCGCCCTCGCCCCGGCCGATCTCGTCCTCGATGACCCGCCGGACGGTCCCCGCGTACTCCTCGTCCGGAACGTCGAACGCACCGTCCCTGACCCGTACCTCATGCGTGGGGAGCAGCTCCAGCGCCTCGTCGAGCGGCAGCGTGTACGTCTCGTCCGCGACCAGCACGGACAGCGGCGTCCCGTCGTCCCGCACATCGAAGCCGCGCTCGGCGATCTGCCGGAACGGGACCAGGGCGAGCGAGGGCCGCTCACCGACCGGGAGGTCCGCCAGCCGGTCCGCCTCCCGCACCTCACCGATCAGCACCTCGACGGTGTCGTGGTCATGGCCGGGGGTGCGCCTGCGGAGCAGGGCGAACGGCGGGCAGTCGTCACCGAGGAGTCGCTGGACGAGCGTCTGAGGTGCCGGGTGCGGGGTCATGTGCGGCGTCATGCCGGGTTCCTTCCAGTGGGATCAGCTGGGAGGAACGGCCCGTGAAAACGGAAAAGGCCGCCCCTCGGGCGGCCTCTGCGTTTCTGTGTACGCGCAGTCAGTGGGCCGCCGGATGAGCGGTCCACCACCAATTACGGGTCGAGTGCGCGAACATGGCTGAACCATAACCCACGATCGGGGACGAGGAGGCCCGCTCCACCCGATGGGGGGAACGGGCCTCCCGGCCCGCGCCGGAAGCCGAGACGCTGGCAGCGCCCGGCTGTGGCCCCGGTCACTGGCGCGCCGCGTCAGCCGTCTCAGTCACTGAGCACCAGAAAAAGCACTCGACATGACCCCGTAATGTGGGACCCGTGACCGTGAACGCCAATACCTCCGTCGCCGGTGGCAACACCTGGCGAGACCTTCCCGCGGCGCAGCAGCCCGAGTACCCCGACTCCGAGGCGCTGCGCGATGTACTCGCGGACCTCGCGTCGTATCCGCCGCTCGTCTTCGCGGGCGAGTGCGACCAGCTGCGCGCCCGCATGGGAGCCGTCGCCAAGGGCGAGGCGTTCCTGCTTCAGGGCGGTGACTGCGCCGAGGCCTTCGACGCCGTGTCGGCCGAGCACATCCGCGCCAAGCTGAAGACGCTGCTCCAGATGAGCGCCGTCCTCACCTACGCGGCCTCCGTGCCCGTCGTCAAGGTGGGCCGGATCGCCGGCCAGTACTCCAAGCCCCGCTCCAAGTCGACCGAGATCCGCGACGGCGTGACCCTGCCGACCTACCGCGGCGACTCCGTCAACGGCTTCGCCTTCACCGAGGCCGAGCGCGTTCCGGACCCGGACCGGCTGAAGCAGATGTACCACGCGTCCGCCTCCACGCTGAACCTCGTGCGCGCCTTCACCACCGGCGGTTACGCCGACCTGCGCCAGGTGCACGCCTGGAACCAGGACTTCGTGAAGTCGTCCCCGTCCGGCCAGCGCTACGAGGCACTGGCCCGCGAGATCGACAACGCGCTGAACTTCATGAAGGCATGCGGCACCGACCCGGCCGAGTTCAAGGCCGTCGAGTTCTACGCCTCGCACGAGGGCCTGCTGCTGGACTACGAGTCGGCGCTGACCCGCACCGACTCGCGCACCGGCGAGCTGTACGACACCTCGGGCCACATGGTGTGGATCGGTGAGCGCACCCGCCAGATGGACGGCGCGCACATCGAGTTCGCCTCGAAGATCCGCAACCCCATCGGCATCAAGCTCGGACCGACGACCACCGTCGACGAGGCGCTCGGCTACATCGACCGCCTCGACCCCGAGCGTGAGCCCGGCCGGCTGACCTTCATCGTCCGGATGGGCGCCGACAAGGTCCGCGACAAGCTCCCCGAGCTGGTCGAGAAGGTCACCGCCTCCGGTGCCACCGTCGCCTGGGTCACCGACCCGATGCACGGCAACACCTTCGAGGCCGCGTCCGGCCACAAGACCCGCCGCTTCGACGACGTCCTGGACGAGGTCAAGGGCTTCTTCGAGGTGCACAAGGGCCTGGGCACCCACCCGGGCGGCATCCACGTCGAGCTCACCGGTGACGACGTCACCGAGTGCGTCGGCGGCGGCCACGAGATCTTCGTGGACGATCTGCACCAGCGTTACGAGACCGCCTGCGACCCGCGGCTCAACCGCAGCCAGTCGCTGGACCTCGCGTTCCTGGTCGCCGAGATGTACCGGGACCAGTAGCCATCACGGCAGGTGGCACACGTACGACTGTGGGGCACGGATCGATGTGATCCGTGCCCCACAGGGCGTTCCGGGGCTTTTACCGCCCTTGAGCGGCGGGTAAGGTTAGGTTAGCCTCACCGATTAATCGGGGCAGCCGCCACGACCTCATCCCGCCGGGAGGTGAATCCGCATGTACGTCTGCTCGTGCTTCGGCGTTACGGAGCAGCAGGTCAGGAAGCATGCGGAAGCCGGCGCATGCACGCCCCGCCAGATCGCCTCCGCCTGCAAGGCGGGTACCGACTGCGGCGGCTGTGTGCGCACCATCCAGGCGATGCTCGGCCGGGGCGCCTGTCCGCGCCGCGAACTGCTCGACCAGAAGCAGCCGGCCGGAACCGTCGAGCGTCTCGACGCCGGCACCGCTCCCGTACCGGCGGCAGGGTTCCCCGAAGCCGCCTGAGCCGGGTCAGCTCTCCGGCTGCTCGATCAGCTGCGCGATGTAGAGCGGCTCGCCGAGCTTCTCCACCAGTTCCAGCTGGGTGTCGAGATAGTCGATGTGGTGCTCCTCGTCGGCCAGGATCGACTCGAAGATGTTCGCGGACGTGATGTCGCCCTTGGCGCGCATCAGCTCGATGCCCCGCTTGAGGCGGTCGATCGCCTCCACCTCGACCTGGCGGTCCGCCTGGAACATCTCGGTGACCGTCTGGCCCACCCGGACGTGGAAGAGCCGCTGGTAGTTCGGCAGTCCGTCGAGGAACAGAATCCGGTCGGTCAGGATCTCGGCGTGCTTCATCTCGTCGAACGACTCGGAGCGCGTGTACTTCGCGAGCTTCGTCCAGCCGAAGTTGTCCTGCATCTTCGCGTGCAGGAAATACTGATTGATGGCGGTCAATTCGGCGGTCAGCTGCTCGTTCAGGAACTCAAGGACCTCGGGGTCGCCCTGCATCGCAGAGGCTCCTTCCAACCGGTGAACTGGGCAAGTTGGCCGCATCTTCGCATCGCACCCGGTGGCCGTCCAGTAAGTGCATGCTTAGTAAGGCATGCCCGAATCGTCTCTGTGCTGGTCATGACCACCCCTGCCTGTCTGTCACCATGGAGTCATGGGTCAGCCGGAAAGCCGGGAAAACCGCGCAGCAGAGCAGTCCGAGCTTCCGCCGGGGCAGCGACTTCAGCGCGGCTGGCCGGTCACCCATTACGGACCGGTGCCGAAGTTCAAACCCGAGCGCTGGGAATTCCGCGTTTTCGGGGCCACCGCCGATGGCGACAAGCACTGCTGGAACCATCAGCAATTCTCGGAACTGCCGTTCTCCTCGGTCGTCGCGGATCTGCACTGCGTGACGAAATTCAGCATGCTCGGCGCCGAGTGGGGCGGGGTGCTCGTCCGCGACGTCGTCGCCCTCGCGCCGCCCGCGCCCCAGGTCACCCATGTGATGGTCTGGGCCGAATACGGATTCAGCTCGAACCTCAGGATCGACGACTTCACGGCGGAGCGGGCCCTGTTCGCCACCCACAAGGACGGCGAGCTGCTCACCGCGGAGCACGGCTTCCCGCTCCGGCTCGTGGTTCCGCAGCTCTACGCCTGGAAGGGCCCCAAGTGGGTCCGGGGTATCGAGTACATGACCGCCGACCGCCGCGGCTTCTGGGAGGAGCGCGGCTATCACAACGTCGGCGATCCGTGGAAGGAGCAGCGCTACTCCTACCAGGAGGAGCCCGGGGACGGCCCGGAGCTCTGACCTGCCCGGACCGCCTAAGTGGTGGTACCGGTGCACCACGGGTGGTCAGCTCCGGCCGCGCAGCTCCTTGAGCCGGGCCACGTCCGCCGCGTGGCCCTCCTTGCCGCCAGGCGTCTCGATGATCAGCGGCACGCCCTCGGTGGCCGGATGGGAGAACAGCTCCCGGAACGGCTCCTCACCGATGTGACCCGCGCCGATGTTCTCGTGCCGGTCCTTGTGGGCACCGGCCACGTCCTTGGAGTCGTTGGCGTGGATCAGTTTCAGCCGGCCCGCGCCGACCGTCTCCACCAGCAGATCCAGCGTCTCCTTCATCCCGCCGGGACCGGCCAGATCGTGTCCCGCCGCGAAGATGTGGCAGGTGTCGAGGCAGACGCCGAGCTTCGGATGGGCGTCGAGCGCCTCGAAGTACGGGCCGAAGTCCCAGGTCCGCGAGCAGAGCGAGAAGCCCTGCCCCGCGGTCGACTCCAGCAGCAGGAACGGGTCGTCGTCGTGCGTCAGCTCGTCCAGCAGCGGCCGCAGGTAGGCGCGCACCTGGGCCAGCGCCTCCTCGCGCGGCCTGCCGTTGGTGGCGGAGCCGGTGTGCACCACGACGCCCAGGGCGCCGATCTCGCGGGCCCTGCGCAGGGAGTGGCGCAGCGAGTCCACGGACTTCTCCACGGTCGCCGCCGTGTGCGAGCCGAAGTTGATCAGGTACGGGGCGTGCACATACGCGGGCATGGACGCGGCGGCGCACTCGGCCCGGAACCGCTCGTCCTGCGCCGGGTTCCCCGCGGGCGTCGCCCAGCCGCGTGGATTGGCGACGAAGACCTGGACGGCCTCCGCGCCCATCTCCCGGGCGTAGGGGAGACCGACCTTGGCGAGGCCGCCGGCCACCGGGATGTGACCGCCGACGGGGTTGCGCACTCTAGAGCCCCTTGGTCTTGATGGTGATGGTGCTGCCCTCCGGCGCCCGGTCGCCGCCGTCGACGGACTGGCTCGCGATCGTGTCGCCGAAGGAGAGGAACGGGCGGTCGACCTTGACCTCGAAGCCCGCGTCCTCCAGCTCGCTCCGGGCGTCGTCCACGTCCTTGCCGGTGACGTCCGGCACGTCGATCATGCGCGGGCCCTTGGAGACCGTCAGCGTGACGGTGTCGCCCTCCGCGGCCTCCCGGCCCTCGGCCGGTGACTGCTCGGCGACGTCGCCCGCGTCCTCGGGGCTGTTCACCCGGTCCGGCAGCACCTTGGCCTTCAGCCCCTCCTCGTCCAGCGCGTCGGTGGCGTCCTCGACGGAGAGGCCGGTGACGTCGGGGACGTCGACCGGGCTGCCCTTGGAGACGACGAGCGCGACCGCGGTGTCCGGGTGGCGCTCGGCACCGGCCTCCGGGTCCGTGCGCACCACCTCACCGGCCGCCGCGTCCTCGCTGAACTCCTTGCTGGTCATGCCGGGCACCAGGCCCGCCTTCGTCAGCCGGCGCTTGGCCTCGGCCAGCGTGACGCCCTCGACATCGGGCACCTTCACGATCTCGGGCCCGCGCGAGACGACGAGCTTCACCGAGCCGTTGCCCCGGATCCGGGCGGCCGACTTCGGGTCGCTGTCGATCACCTTGCCGCGCTCGACGGTGTCGCTGTAGGCGCGCTCCACGCCCTTCAGCTCCAGGCCGGCGTCCGACAGCCGCTCCTTGGCCGCCTTCTCGCTCTGGCCGAGCACCCGGGGTACGTGGGTGAACTGTCCGGAGTTGATGTACCAGACACCGCCGCCGATCCCCAGGACCAGCAGCACCGCGACGACCGAGGCGATCAGGCCGCGCCGGGGGCCGCCGAGGAACCCGGCCCGGCGGGCGGGCCGCTCCGGCGGCAGCGGCGGGGGCGTCTCCAGCCGGCTGGTGTGGTGGGCGGTGCCCTGACCGGGCGGCAGCACCCTCGGGATCACGCTCGTGCGGTCCTCTGCGGCGTCGCGCACCTCCGCCAGGGCCTGCGGCGGTACGGCGTCCAGCTGGGCTTCGGTGAGGCCGGCGCGGGCCTCGCGGGATTCGGCGAGCAGCGCCACCGCGTCGAACGGCCGCACCTCGGGGTCACGCGCGGTGGCGCTCGCGACCAGCCTGTCCAGCTCGGGCGCGAGCCCGGGGACGAGGGCGGAGGGGGCCGGGGCGTTTTCGTTGAGATGCTGGTAGATGACCTGGGCCGGGGACTCCCCGGTGTGCGGCTTGGTGCCGGTGAGCATCTCGTACAGCACCACACCGCACGCGTACACATCGGCGCGGGTGTCCGCAGTGCCGTGCTCGATCTGCTCGGGGGCGAGATAGGAGACGGTGCCGAGGATCGACCCGGTGGTGTTGGTCACCGTGCCCACGGCCCGTACCAGGCCGAAGTCCGCGACCTTGACCCGGCCGTCGTCGCCTATGAGCACGTTCTCCGGCTTCATGTCCCGGTGTACGAAGCCGGCCCGGTGCGCGGCGCCGAGCGCGGCGAGCACCGGCTCCAGGATGTCCAGCGCGGCCCGAGGCTGCAGTGCGCCACGCTCGCGCAGCACATCGCGCAGCGTGCAGCCCGCGACGTACTCCATGGCCAGGTAGACGTACTGCCCCTGGGCCCCCTGGTCGAAGACCCCGACCACATTGGGGTGGGCGAGCCCCGCCACCGACTTGGCCTCGCGGATGAAGCGCTCGACGAACGAGGCGTCGGTCGCGAGCGCCGGGTGCATCACCTTGAGGGCGAGCACCCGGTCGAGGCGGGTGTCCATGGCCCGGTAGACCGTGGCCATGCCGCCCACGGCGATGCGGGCATCGACGCGGTAGCGGCCGTCGAGCAGCTGCCCGACGAGAGGGTCCTGGAGGGTCGTATCCACGCAGCGAGTCTACGAGCCGCCACGGACACCGCCGACTGCCCGGGGCGATCCCGGAGCCGTACTGCAGCCGAGCCGTGACAGGGACACGCGATCCGGTGCCGCGGGATCCGGTGTCAGAACGCCGGGCGCTCCGGATCCAGCACCGCACGCCCCGCCACCGGCGACGACGCCTCTGCGAAGTGGCGGCGCGGGATCCGGCCCGCCCGGTACGCGAGGCGCCCGCCCTCCACCGCGTGCCGCATCGCGGCGGCCATCAGCTCGGGCTCCTGGGCCCGGGTCACCGCCGAGGCGAGCATCACAGCCGCGCACCCCAGCTCCATGGCGAACGCCGCGTCCGAAGCCGTACCGGCGCCCGCGTCCAGGATCACCGGGACCCCGGCCCGCTCGGTGATCAGCTGGAAGTTGTGCGGATTGCGGATGCCCAGGCCCGAACCGATGGGGGAGCCGAGCGGCATGACCGCCGCGCACCCCACGTCCTCCAGCTTCCGGGCCAGCACCGGGTCGTCATTGGTGTACGGCAGCACGGTGAATCCGTCGTCCACCAGGATCTCGGCGGCGTCCAGCAGCTCGACCGGGTCGGGCAGCAGGGTGCGCTCGTCGGCCACCACCTCCAGCTTGACCCAGTCGGTGCCGAGCGCCTCGCGGGCCAGCCGGGCGGTGAGCACGGCCTCGCCCGCGGTGAAGCAGCCCGCCGTGTTCGGCAGCACCCGGATATCGAGCTTCTTCAGTACGGAGAGCACGGAACCCTGCACGGTCGGGTCGAGGCGGCGCATCGCGACCGTGGTCAGCTCGGTGCCGGACGAGGTCAGCGCGCGCTCCAGCACATCGAGGCTGGGCGCCCCGCCCGTCCCCATGATCAGCCGGGAGCCGAAGACGGTGTCCCCGAGGGTGAAGAGGTCGTCGGACACGGTCAGCCTCCCTGGACCGCGGTGAGGACCTCGACCCGGTCGCCGTCCGCGAGCGTCGCGGCGGACCACCGACCGCGCGGCACGACGGTCTCGTTCAGCGCCGCCGCGACCCCGGAGGGCGCCTCGGTCAGGGTCGCGACGAGGGCGTCCAGGGTGGTCCCCTCGGCGACGGCGACGGTCTCGCCGTTCACGGAGACGGCCAGGGAAGTGGGCGCGGTCATGCGGGCTGCTCCTGTCGTACGGGGGCGGCGGCCGGGAAGCGGCCGGGGGAGAAGGGGCGGGCCACCTCGGGCAGCTCGCCCTCGGCCAGCAGCCGCGCCATGGCGTCCCCGGTCACCGGGGTGAGGAGCACCCCGTTGCGGTGGTGGCCGGTGGCGAGGTGGAGGCCGGGCAGCGCGGTGCGGCCGAGCAGCGGGGCGTTGTCGGGGGAGGCGGGGCGCAGACCGGCCCGGGTCTCGGTGAGCGGCAGCTCGGTGATGCCGGGCACCAGCTCGTGGGCGTCGCGCAGCAGCTCGTAGACCCCGCCCGCCGTGACGGTGGTGTCCCAGCCCATCTCCTCGCTGGTGGCGCCGACCACCAGTTCGCCGTTCTCGCGCGGCACGAGGTAGAGGTGGCTGCCCCGGACCACGGCTCGGACGGTGCGGCTGAGGAAGGGGGCGTACGCGGTGGGTACGGTCAGCCGCAGCACCTGGCCCTTGACCGGGCGGACGGGCGGCCGGACGTGCTCAGGCACCCCCGCGAGCCGGCCGCTGAGGCTGCCGGCGGCGAGCACGACCTGATCGGCCGACAGCTCCGAACCGTCGGCCAGTACCACCCCGGTGGCCCGGTCGCGCACCACGGAGAGCCGCTCGGCCCGCTGCCGGTGGAAGACGACCCCGGCCCGCTCGCCCACCGTCAGCAGCGCGGCCGACAGCCGGCGCGGGTCGACCTGGTGGTCGCCGTCGACCCGCAGTCCGCCGCGTACGCCCGGCGCGAGCATCGGCTCCAGGCGCCGGCACTCCCGGCCGGTGAGCCACTGCGACTCCAGCCCGGAGCGGCGCTGCAGCTCGTGCAGCTCCCGCAGATGGGCGCGGTCGTCGGTGTCCAGCGCGACGGCCAGGGTGCCGCAGGCGCGGAAGCCGATGTCCTGACCGCTCTCCGCCTCCAGCTCGGCCGCGAACGCCGGATAGCGCGCGGCGGAGGCGAGGTTGAGCCCCAGCAGCATTTCCTCGCCGTAGTGCAGTTCGGTGACGGCGGCCAGCATTCCGGCCGCGACCTGGGTGGCCCCGCCACCCGGATCGGGATCGACGACCGCGACGGCCAGACCGCGTTGTGCGGCCCGCCAGGCGGTGACCAGGCCGATGACGCCGCCCCCGATGACGAGGACCTCGTACCCGCTCGTGCGGTGGACAGGCGTGGGCATCCAGCCCCTCCCTTCGCCGGCATGACCCGGATCAGGTTCGTACGGTCGGAGGCCGTCCAGCCTCCCTCTCAGCCCGGTACGTCCGGGCTCCCGCGAGTCTTTTACGTCAGTCACCCTAGACCCAGCCCCCCTGGGCGGGTAAAGCAGGAGGCCGGCGGTACGAGGACCGTGAGGAACCCCTTTCCTGACGGCCCGTCAGTTGATTAAGGTGGTCGGGTGAACGAGCAGCAGCGGGCAGAGCGGCCGGAGCGGCAGTCGGAGCGGGCCGGGCGGCGGGTGGTCGTCGTCGGTGCGGGCATGGCGGGTGTGCAGACGGCGGTGGCCCTGCGGGAGCAGGGCTTCACCGGCGACCTCACCCTCATCGGTGCCGAACCCCATCAGCCCTACGACCGTCCACCGCTGTCCAAGGCGGTGCTGCTCGGCAAGGCCGAGGAATCCGCCTTCGACATCGACTTCGAGACACTCTCCATCGAGTTGCGGCTGGGCCGCGAGGTCACAGGCCTGCGCGCCGCCGACCACGAACTGGACACCTCGCAGGGGCCCGTCCCCTACGACGTCCTGGTCATCGCCACCGGAGCCGAACCCGTCGTGCTGCCCGGCTCGGAGGGGGTGCCGGGGGTCCATCTGCTGCGCACCCTGGACGACGCGGCGCGGCTGCGGCCCGTACTGGACGCGGGGCACACCGTCGTGGTCGTCGGTGCGGGCTGGATCGGCGCCGAGTTCGCCACCGCGGCCCGCTCCGCGGGCTGCGAGGTCACCGTCGTCGAGGCCGCGGAACGGCCCCTCGCGGGCGCCCTGCCCGCCGAGGTCGCCGCCCCGATGGCCGCCTGGTACGCGGAGAGCGGCGCCACACTGCTGACCGGGGCGCGGGTGGCCGGGGTCGGGCCGGGCCGGGTGCTCCTGGCGGACGGCCGAAGCCTGCCGGCCGACGCCGTCGTCGTCGGGATCGGCGCGCACCCCGCCACCGGCTGGCTGGCCGGCTCCGGCGTCGCGCTCGGGCCCGACGGCTCCGTGACCGCCGACGCGGCGCTGCGCACCTCGCTGCCCGACGTGTACGCCGTGGGCGACTGCGCCTCCTTCCCCTCCGCGCGCTACGGGGCGCGGCTGCTGGTCCACCACTGGGACAACGCGCTCCAGGGCCCGCGGACCGCCGCCGCCCACATCATCGGGGCGTCACCGGACGGGGCGGAGCCGCCCGCCTACGACCCCGTGCCCTACTTCTGGTCCGAGCAGTTCGGCAGGTTCGTGCAGTACGCGGGCCACCACGAGGGCGCGGACACCCTGCTGTGGCGCGGCGATCCGGACGGTCCCGCCTGGTCGGTGTGCTGGCTGCGGGACGGCGTGCTGGCCGCGGTGCTCTCCGTGGGCCGGCCGCGCGACCTGATCCAGGGACGCAAGCTCATCGAGGCGGGGACACCGCTCGATCCGGAGCGGGCCGGTGACGCCTCGGTGCCGCTGAAATCGGCCGTACGCCAGTAGCCGCGCGCCGCCGACGGGGTGCGCCGGGCCCCCAAGGGCGGAGTCCGGGTATCGGCTGTCAGTCCGGGATGGCAGGCTTGTCCCGTGACCGAGATTGACGCAAAGATCGATGCTCTCGTCCCCGCCTGGCTCCACCTGCCCGATATCGCCGAAATGTTCGATATCCAGGTGACGCGCGTACGGCAGCTGGTCAAGGAAGGCCAGCTCATCGCCGTACGACGTGGTGAGAACCGGGCACTCCAGGTGCCTGCCGCCTTCATCGACGGCGACAAGGTGGTCAAGGGCCTCTCGGGGACCCTGACGCTCCTGAGGGACGACGGCTACTCCGACGAGGAGATGCTGGAATGGCTCTTCACCCCCGACCCGAGCCTGCCGGGCACGCCCGCGCAGGCGCTGAGTGAGAATCGCGGCACGGAGGTGAAGCGCCGCGCCCAGGCGCTCGCCGTCTGACCTTTCGCCGTACCGGGATGCGGGCCGCACCGCGCGGCCCGCATCCCTCCGCGCCACCTGACCGACGTCATCGCTCTCCCGGGGGAACTTCGCCATGTCCACGCCTCGCGCACAGCTGTCCGATGCCCGGCTCTACCTGTGCACGGACGCCCGCAGGCGCCAGGGGGACCTCCCCGAGTTCCTCGACGCGGTGCTCTCCGGCGGAGTGGACATCGTTCAGCTCCGCGACAAGGGGATGGAGGCGGCCGAGGAGCTCGAACACCTCGCGGTCCTCGCTGACGCGTGCGGGCGGCACGGCAAGCTCCTCGCCGTCAACGACCGGGCCGACGTGGCTCACGCCATCGGCTCCGACGTGCTGCACCTGGGCCAGGGCGACCTGCCGGTGCCCGCCGCCCGCGCGATCATCGGCCAGGACGTCGTCATCGGCCGCTCCACGCATGCCGAGGCCGAGGTCGACGCCGCCGTGGCCGAGCCCGGCGTGGACTACTTCTGCACCGGCCCCTGCTGGCCCACCCCGACCAAGCCCGGCCGCCACGCGCCCGGTCTGGACCTCGTCCGCTACGCCGCCTCGCTCGCCCCGGCCCGCCCCTGGTTCGCCATCGGCGGGATCGACGCCGGCAACCTCGACGAGGTGCTCGACGCCGGAGCGCGCCGCGTCGTCGTCGTACGGGCCCTCACCGAGGCGTCGGATCCGGCCGCCGCCGCCGCCGAGCTGGCCAAAAGGATCCGGGCCCGCGCCGACGCGTGATCCGGCGGGTCCGCCGGGGCCCTCCTGGGGGGGACGTGTTTGGGACATCGGTGTCCGAAGCGTGGACAAGAACCGGTCAATTCGGGCAAATCTCGCCAGTTCGGTTGGGTGGCCGTCACGCCCTGGTTAACCTGCCGTTATGGCCTTCGGTACACCCTCCACCAGGACAGATCGCGCGCGCACCGTGCGCGAAATGCTCGCGACCGGCAAGACCCTGCACTCGTTCGAGTTCTGGGCGCCCAAGACCGAGAAGGGTGAACGGAATCTCTGGAACGCGCTGCGCCGGATCGAGGCGGTGGGCCCGAGCTTCGTCTCGGTGACGTACGGAGCCGGCGGGTCCACCAGGGCCGGGACGGTGAAGGCGACCCAGGACATCGCCGCCGAATCCACCCTCACCCCGGTCGCGCACCTCACGGCGGTCAACCACTCCATCGCCGAACTGCGCAACATGATCGGCCAGTACGCGGACGCCGGGATCCGGAACATCCTCGCCGTGCGCGGTGACCCGCCCGGCGATCCGATGGGCCCGTGGGTCGAGCACCCGCAGGGCGTGCGGTACGCGGCGGACCTCGTCCGGCTGATCAAGGAGTCCGGGGACTTCTGCGTCGGCGTCGCGGCGTTTCCCGCGATGCACCCGCGCTCCGAGGACTGGGACACCGACATCCGGCATTTCGTGGACAAGTGCCGCGCCGGTGCGGACTACGCGATCACGCAGATGTTCTTCGACCCCGAGGATTATCTGCGGATGCGTGACCGGGTGGTCGCTGCGGGTTGCGACACCCCCGTCATTCCCGAGGTGATGCCCCTCACGAGCGTCCGCCAACTGGAAAGACTCGCCCAGCTCAGCAACGCGACGCTGCCCGCGTCCCTGAAAGAACGCATCCTCGCCGTCAAGGACGATCCCGCCGCTGTACGCTCCATTGGCATCGACTTCGCAACGCAGTTCTGCGCGAAGCTGCTCTCCGAGGGTGTCCCCGGGCTGCACTTCATCACGCTGAACAACTCGACGGCGACGCTCGAAATCTACGAAAATCTCGGACTGCACAAGCAGTCGTGACCGGCCGTACCCGCCGAGCTCCGGGGCGGCGGCCGTAGAAGGGGGCGGGCATGGGCTGGACGGTCCTCTACATCGCGTTCGGCATCGTTGCGCTGTGGCTGCTCGGAGAGGTGCTGCTCCAGTACAAGGCGCGGCTCCGCTGGCGTCTGCTCGCCTTCACCGGTTTCGTCGGTGTGGTCATCGGTGTCCTGATGCCGTCCGTGCCCGTGATCGTGATCGGTGCGATCGCCTTCGCGACGGGCCAGACGTGCGTCACGCTCTCGTTCCGGCGCGGTTTCTCGACCGGCTGGGCCATAGGCGGCAGCCCCGGCGAGAGCCGCCGCCGCCGCGGGAGCGGCGACCGCGAGCCCCGGCTGCAGGTGTCGGATCTGGAGACGGAGTACGAACCCGGCGCCACGCCGCCGGAGCCGTCCCACGCCCCGCAGGGCCCGGCGGCGGTCTACGAGCCGGAGCCCATGCCGGACGACACCGGCCAGTACGGCGTCTACACCGACTCCAGGTCCCGGCAGGAACAGCAGCAGCACCAGGGACCCGAACAGCCCCAGGGCCAGCCGCAGTACGCCGGTTACGAGCCCTACACCGACTACTCCGCGTACCCGGCGCAGGGCCAGGACGCCTACGGCGTCCAGGACGCCTACGGCGGCCAGGGCGGCTATCCCGGCCAGGAGACCTACGCGGGCCAGGACGGCTACGCGGGAGCCGGGCAGTACGACTACGGCACCTCCGGGCAGCAGTACGCGGCGTACTCCGACCCGTACATCGGCACCGGCACGACCGCGGGCGCCCCGCAGTACGGCACGTACGACAGCTACGGGAACCACGACAGCGACGGCGGCCGGGCGCCGTACGCCGACCCGTACGCCCCGTCCGAGCAGTACGCTCCCGAGACGCCTCCGGGCGGGGTCTGGGTGCCGCAGCAGCGCGAGGGCGAGCAGCACTACGCCCCGCTGCCCCCGGAGCAGCCCGCTGAGCCGGCCCCGTACCCGAACGGCTACGACACCGGCCACAACGACCAGTACCGCTACTGAGCCCGGAGCGGCCGCCGGGACGGTCCCCGGCGCCGCTCCCGCTCGGGTGACGCCCGGCTCACTGCGAGCCGCGGAAGCCGTCCCCCTCGACGATCAGCCCCGCGACCAGCGTCCCCGACATCCCCGCGTGCGCCGGCCCGCCGCCCGGATGCGACCAGCCGCCCGCCAGCAGCAGGCCGGGCAGCCGGGTGCTGTTCGCCGCGTGCAGATATCCGCCCCCGGCCCCGGCCAGTGCGGGCGGGGGAACCGCGCCGCCCGCCGCGCCGGTCTCCGCCTCGCTCTCCGCGGGCGTCCGCACCTCCGCGTGGAGCACGCGTTCGCGCAGGCCGGGCACGGCCGCGTCCGCCGCGTCGATCAGGGTGTCCGCGTACCGCTTCCGCAGCGCGGCATCCGTCCAGTCCACCGCGCCGTGCGGGGCGACCGTCGCCATCAGGGTCACCGCCTCGTGGTCCGCGTCGGGGCGGGTCGAGGGGTCGTCGGGGCGCAGCACCGTCACCGTGGGGCGCTCGGCGAGCCGGCCACCGAACACCGCCGCGCGCTCGGCCGCCCCGTCCGCCGGATGAACCAGCGTCCGGTGCACGGCACCGGAGGGGCGGGCGCCGCGCAGCGACAGCAGCACCAGGAACCGTCCCGTCGCCCCGGCGCCGCCCGGCCGGGGCTGAACCGTCACATCGCCGTCCCGCCAGATCTCCTGACCGGGGATCAGCCCCGGGCGCGGCTGGGCGCCCAGCACCACATGGGCGGCTTCGGAGACCGTCCCGTCGGCCAGCTCCACACCGGCCGCCCGGCCGTCCTTCTCCACCACCCGGGCCACTTCGGCACCGAAGACGAACTCCACCTTGCGCGCCAGGCACCGCTCGTACACCGCCCGTGCCAGCGCCCGCATGCCGCCGGAGACGTACCAGCTGCCGAACGTCTCCTCCATGTACGGCAGCAGGGCCGCGCTCGCCGGGGCGTGCAGCGGATCCAGGCCGTAGGACAGCGCGTACCCGTCGAGCAGGGCGGCCAGCCGGGGGTCCGCCAGCTCCCAGGAACCGACCTCCGCCACCGTGCCGGCCCGCAACGCCGGGCGCAGCAGCCGCCGTCGCACCGGGGCCGGGTACGGATCACGGGCCAGCACCTGCCAGTCGGGGCGCAGCGGCTCCTCCAGCAAGGGCCGCCTGGACCGGTCCCAGGCATCCCCGGCCCGGTCCAGGAACGCGCCCCAGCGCGCACCCGCACCGTCCCCGAGCGCGGCGTCCAGCGCCGTGACGGCCCCGGACCGTGAGGCGTTCGGCAGCGACACCGAGGTGCCGTCCGCGAAGACATGACGGCTCGCCGGATCGACCTGGGAGAGCGTGACGCACCGCTCCAGCGGCTCCTTGCCCGTCTTCACGAACAGGTCGCGGTAGACCGCGGGCAGATGCAGCAGGGAGGGCCCGGTGTCGAACGCGAAGCCGCCTCGGGCATGGCGGCCGAGCGAGCCGCCGAAGGTCCCGGAGCGCTCGTACACCGTCACCCGGTGGCCTGCCACGGCCAGCCGGGCCGCCGCCGACATCGCGCCCATCCCGGCGCCGATCACCGCAATACGTGCCATGGCAGCGACCTTAACGGCCGCCACTGACAGCTCAGCCGTCAGGCCACCGGGAAGGGACGGCGGTCAGCCGCTTCTCCTCCCGCCGCTGCGCCCTGCGGCGCAGGAACCGGCGGATGCGGGAGGCCAGGAAGGCCAGTATCACCAGCCCGAGCACCAGCAGCGTCCCGGCGATGGTGGCCGCGATCCAGGGATGGAAGATGGCGAACGTGACGACGCCGGCCACGCCCAGGTCCTCGACCGTGCTCATGGCGATGTTGCTGAACGGCTCGGGCGAGCTGTTGACCGCCATCCTGGTGCCCGCCTTCACCAGATGGCTCACCAGCGCGGTGGAGCCGCCGAGGGCCCCGGCCGCGAGCTCCGGCAGTGAACCGTCCCCGCCGGCCAGCAGCGCCGCGACGACCGCTCCGGAGACCGGCCTGATGACGGTGTGGGCGGTGTCCCAGACCGAGTCCACGTAAGGGATCTTGTCGGCCACCAGCTCGCACAGGAAGAGCACACCGGCCACGACGAGCACATCGGTGCGCTGGAGCGAGGCGGGTACCTCGTCGCTCACACCGGTCGCGCCGAATACGCCGAGGAGGAGGACCACCGCGTAGGCGTTGATCCCGCTCGCCCAGCCGCTCGTGAACACCAGGGGGAGTACGGACACGGACGCGATCGTAACCAGTCGGCGTACGGGCGCGGGAGGGCTTCGGTGCGCAGGTCTGAGTATCCGTACCTAGGACGCCGGATGAGTAGGGACGCGGATGGGCCGAGGCCCGTGCGGACGGCAGAGTGGTGACCACGGGAGGGGCGCCGCGGCGGTACCGCCGGCACGGGGCGGCGGAACAGGCGCGGTGCCCCGCCCGAACGGGGGGCAGCGACGGAGGGCCCGGGACCACGGAGGAACGAACGGGGTCACGGGGGAGGCTCTCCGGCAGCACGGATGACGCCGGTCAGGCGAGGCCCGGGGGGATCGGGCCCGGTCGGACCGGCGTCGTCGTGCGTCCGGACCGCCGGAGCCCGCAGACCGGCGGCACGGGCGGGTCAGCGCCCGCTGACGCGGCCGTGCAGCAGCAGGGACAGCGCCGAGTGCACGTCGTCGATCGACCGCTCCGGCTGGAACGCCTGCCAGTCCAGCGCCGCCACCAGCACCATGCCGACGAGCGCGGCCGCCGTCAGCGGGATGTCGATCTCCTCGCTGAGCTCGCCGCCCGCGACTCCCTCCCTGAGCACTCCCTCGACCACGGCGACGGCCTCCTGACGCACCACCAGCAGGGTCGCCTGCCAGGCCCGGTTCGTCCGCCAGAGCTCCGCCACGTACAGCTGGGTGAAGGCGGGGTAGCGGTCGATGAAGGCCAGACCCGCCCGGATCATGGCGTCCAGCGCCTCGACCCGGCTGCCGCCCCGGGCGTCGGTCTCCTCCTCCGCCGCACGCAGCGAGGCGGTGAGCAGCCCGACGCCGTGCCGCAGCAACTCCTCGAACAGCTCGGTCTTGCTCTTGAAGTTGTAGTAGACCGTGCCCTTGGCGACCCCGGCGCGCTCGGCGATCTCGTCCACGGTGGTGGCCGAGAAGCCCTTCTCGGCGATGAGGGTCACGGCCGCCTCGTAGAGCTTCTGCCGGGTGGCCTGGCGGCGCGTGGTGCTACTGCTTTCCATGCTCCTGATTCTCACAGGTCCCGGGGCGCTCACAGGCTCAGCTCCGGGTGCAGCCGGTCCACGGTCCACATCTGCTTGCGGCGCGCCGAGACGGCCGTCAGCGCGAGCGCCCCCGCGGTGAAGGCCGCCAGCACCGCGCAGCCCTGCCAGACGGGGCCGAGCCCGCCGCCCGTGATCAGCCGGCGCAGCCCCTCGACGACGTAGCTCATCGGCAGGTAGGGGTGGATCGCGTTGAAGAAGCCCGGACTCGTCTGGACGGGGTACGTGCCCCCGGCCGAGGTCAGCTGGAGCATCAGCACGGCCAGCACGAGGATGCGCCCCGCCGCCCCGAAGCGGGCGTTCAGCCACTGCACGATCGCAGCGAAACAGCAGGTCACCAGGGCCAGGAAGCCGACCGTCCCGGCCGCCCGGACCATCTGCAGCCCGAGACCCCAGTGCAGTACGGACATCAGGGCGGCCACCTGGAGCAGACCGATCGCGGCCACCGGCAGCCAGCCCGCGAGGGCGATCCGCCAGGCCGGGGCCCCGGCGGCGAGCGCGCGCCGGTTCAGCGGCTGGATCAGCATGTACGCCACCATCGCGCCGACCCAGAGGGAGAGCGGGATGAAGTAGGGCGCGAAGCCGGTGCCGTAGTTCGGGGCGGCGTGCAGCGACTTGGAGGCCAGCTGCACCGGATCGGCCATGACCCCGGTACGGGCGTCGCGGTCCTTCTTGTCGTAGTCGGGGATCTTGCCGACGCCCTCGTCGAGGCCCTGGGCGAGGGTGGCAGAGCCGTCCCCGAGCCGGATCATCCCGCTGTTCAGGCTCGTCGCGCCCTTCTTCAGGTCGCCCACGCCGGTGTTCAGCTCGGCCGAACCCGTCTGGGCCGTGGCCAGCCCGGTGCGCAGCTGGGCGGCGCCCTTGGCGACCTTTTGGGCGCCGGTGTTGAGCGCGTTGATCTTCTTGACCGCGCCGTTCAGGTCCTCGTCCAGGTGCGGTGAGCGCTCGGCCAGTGCGTCGGCCTGCTTCTGGAGGGTGGCCAGCTGGCCCCGGAGCGCCGTGAGGTCCCCGTGCTGGTTCGTCACCAGGACGTTCACGTCGTCGGCCACGGCCGCCACATCGGCGGCCGCCTTCACGGCCCGCTTGAGCGGTGCGCAGACGGTGGCGTCGGGGAGCGGCTGTTCCTCGCACCGGGTGCGGTGGACAGCGGCGAGATCGTCGGATGCCGTGTGTGCCGCGGTGGCGGCGGCGGGCGCGGTCTTGACCAGCACGTCGAGGTTGTCCCGTACGGTCTGCGAGGAATCGGCCACCAGCCGGGCGGTGTCCCCGATCGACTTCCCGTTGTCCTTGAGGAACGGGCGGATGTCGGCCGCCACCCCGTTCACCTTGTCGGCGAGCAGCTGGGTGCCGTCCGCGACCTGGTGCGAGCCGGTCTTCAGGTCGCCCGCTCCGGTGTTCAGCTTGACGATGCCGCCGGCCAGCCGGCTGCTGCCCGCCTTCGCGTCCTTCAGCCCGTCCGCGAGGTCCTTGGAGCCCTTCTTCGCCTTGCCGATCCCGCCCCGGAGATCGTCGGCGCCCCTGGCGGCCTTCGCCGTCGCGTCGTGGAGATCCGAGAAGTTGATGAAGATCCGGTCCAGGAAGCCGCGCGAGGCGTTGGCCGAGGCGGCGGTGCGGACCTCGGAGAAGACCGTCCGGGAGATCTGCCCGACGATGTAGTTGTTCGCGTCGTTGGTGCGCACCTGGAGCGCACCGGTCTCGGGGGAGTCCCCGGAGCTGGAGGCGATGCGCTTGCTGAAGTCCGACGGCATGCGCAGCGAGAGGTAGTACGTACCGTCCTCGACGCCCTTGTCGGCCTCCTCCGCACTCACCTCGTGCCAGTCGAAGACCTTGGAGTCGAGCAGTTTGCCGGTGATCTCGTCCCCGGCCTCGACGCGCTTGCCCTCGGCGCCGGCGCCCTTGTCGTCGTTGACCAGGGCGACCGGGATGCGGTCCAGGCGGCCGTAGGGGTCCCAGAACGACCACAGGTACAGGGCGCCGTAGAGCAGCGGCAGCAGCAGGAGGGCGGCGAGGGCGGCCCTCGGCAGCCTGCCCCTGCCGAAGCGCCGCAGCTCAAGAGCGGCCAGTCGCGGCGAGCGCATCGGCGGTCCCTTCGTCGTCCGTGTCGGTGCTGTTGTTGGTGGTGCTGGTGCTGGTGCTGGTGCTGGTGCTGGTGCTGGTGGTGCCGGTGTCGGCGGTGCTCTCTGTGGTGCCGGCTCCCGTGCGTACGGTCACCGCGTCCGCCGGGGCCGGGCCGCTGCAAACGGCCAGCACGGTCGTACCGTCGGCGGCGAGGGAGCGCAGCAGCTCCCAGGCCTCGGCGCGTTCGGCGTCGGAGAGCTTCAGATCGGCGTCGTCCACCGCGATCAGCGCCGGCCGCCCGATCAGCGCGAGGGCGACGGAGAGCCGCAGCGCCTCCAGCCGCTCCAGATCCCGTACGCGGGTCCGCTCGGCCTTGGGCAGGGTGGCGGGGTCGAGCCCGGCCGCGTCCAGCGCCGCGTCGATCCGGGCCCCGGCCGAGGCGGCGCGCTCGCGGCGCGGGCGCAGCAGGGCGCGCAGGGAGCCGTCGTAGCGCCGCTGGAGCAGGGCGCGTTCGCGCAGGTGCTCGGCGACCGTGAGGGCAGGGTCCAGCTCGCTGACCCCCGGCACCGGCCCCAGCGCGGCGATGCGCCGTACGGCGGCGGCCCGGCGCGGCAGGCGCAGCCCGCCGGTCTCGGCGTGGCCCTCCGACGGGCGCATCCGGCCGGTGAGGGTGAGCAGCAGGCAGGTGCGCCCGGAGCCGGAGGGGCCCTCGACCGCGATCAGGGAGCCGGGTCCGGCGCTGAAGCTCACCTCGCGGAAGGCCCAGCCGTGCGGCCCCTTGAGGCCGAGATTCCCGGCGGTGACGGCGGCCCCGTGCAAGCTGTCCACAAGCTCTCTCCCATTATCTGAACTGACTGGTCAGTACAAAAAGGTAGCCCGAACTTGTGATCGAAGCAAAACTCCAGGTCAGGCGGGCATCTGGACCGATTGTCAGTGGGGGCAGTCAGGATGGATACAGACGGCCACCGAGCCGTTACGAGACAGGAGGTTCTGTCATGGCCCACTCGTCCGCAGCAGCCGCCCCGCGACGCCGCGCAGACGGCCCTGCCCCCTCATCGACCGGTCCGGCGCACGACGTCCACCCCGTTCTCCGGCGTGCCACGGCGCCGCCCGCCGCTCTCGATCTCCTCGCCCAGGCCCGCGCCGGCCTCGAAGAGGCAGCTGTTCTCGACGTGCCGAACGAGCGGTATGCCACCGCTCACCTCGCCGCCCTGCGCGCCGCGGCCGCCGTGCTCGCCGTCCGGGGGCGCCCCGAGCCCTCCCGGCGGCGCCGCGAGAAGATCCGCAGCGCCTGGGAGGTCCTCCCGGAGACCGCCCCCGAGCTGACCGAGTGGAGCGCGCTGTTCGCCTCCGGTGCCCGGCGCCGGGCCCGTGCGGAGGCGGGCATACCCGGTGCGGCGGGCCGGCGTGACGCGGACGATCTGCTGCGGGACGCGGCGATGTTCCTGCGCCTGGTGGAGCGGCTGCTGGTCCTGCAGCCGGTGCTGCCGCAGCCGCGCGGGGAGCGGCCCGACGCGTGAGGGCGGTGCGGGCGGCGCGAGGCAATAGGGTGGTCGGGACCTATCACCTGCGCTGTTCACGCTCCGCCCTCAGCGGCGGCCCGTGCCGAGGAGTCAACTGCCGTGTCGGACCAGCTGCGCCCCCGCGCCTCCCTCCGTACCGCCGTGGTCTGGGAGGTCCTCAAGGACGCCCTCGACCGTCAGGTCAAGGCGACCGGCAGGGACGCCCTGGACGTACTGGACACCGGCGGCGGCACGGGCAACTTCGCCGTGCCGGTGGCCCGCCTCGGCCACCGGGTCACCGTCGTCGACCCCAGCCCCAACGCGCTCTTCGCGCTGGAGCGCCGCGCCGCGGAGGCCGGGGTGGCGGAGCGGGTCCACGGCGTCCAGGGCGACATCCTCGGCCTGTTCGACGTGGTCGGGCGCGGCGGCTATGACGCGGCGCTCTGCCACGGCGTCCTGGAGTACGTGGACGACCCCGCGCAGGGCGTGCGCAACGCGGTGGACGCGCTCCGGCCGGGAGGCGCCCTCAGCCTGCTCGCCGCCGGACTGGGCGGCGCGGTCCTGGCCCGTGCCCTCGCCGGCCACTTCACCGAGGCCAGGCAGGCGCTCAGCGACCCGGCCGGACGCTGGGGCGAGGGCGACCCGATGCCCCGGCGCTACACGGCCGAGCAGCTCACCGAGCTGGTCTCCGCGGCCGGTGCCGAGGTCGGCGCGGTGCACGGCGTACGCGTCTTCGCGGACCTCGTGCCGGGCGTCCTGGTGGACACCGAGCCCGGCGCGATGGAAGCCCTGCTCAGGCTGGAGACGGCGGCCGCGGAACTGCCGGCCTTCCATTCGGTGGCGACCCAGCTGCACGTTCTGGGTGCCAGGCAGGCCTGAGGATCACGCCGCCGGCGCGGCTGATCAGCAACGCAGCCGCAGACGGAGTACGGCCCAGCAGCCCCGATCAGCGCCTGAGCCCCGTATGATCGGAGGACACCATCCGGCATGACGGATCGGAGGTTGGGGAATCAACGCCTCAGCAGCTGAGCCGCCGTGGCGGCCCGGACTGGCTGATTGGCAATGAGGGCGGGTTTCACGGGGACGATTCCCTGCCTATCCTGGAAGGGCCGCATACCGGCCGCCCCCCGCGGCCGACGACGAGGAGGACTCCGTGCCGCTCTCGGAGCACGAGCAGCGAATGCTCGAGCAAATGGAGCGAGCGCTGTACGCCGAAGATCCCAAGTTCGCGACAGCGCTTGAGGGAAGCGGGCTGCGTACGTACACCCGGCGACGGGTCTACCAGGCAGTTGCTGGCTTCCTGGTGGGTATCGCGCTCCTCATGGCCGGAATGGTCGCCCAGCAGATCTGGATCAGCGTGGTGGGTTTCCTCGTCATGCTGGGCTGCGCGGTGCTCGCGGTCACGGGCTGGCGCAAAGCGCCCAAACCCGGTGAGCAACAGACGGCCGGGACCGGAGGCGGGGGCGAGCGTCGACAGCCCAAACAGCGCCGGACCGTGATGAATCGGATCGAGCAGCGGTGGCAGCGCCGCCGCGATGAGCAGGGCCAGTAAGCGCTTCGAACACTTATGGGTGAGGGGCGGCCGCATTTCTGCGGCCGCCCCTCACACGTGTATCCGCACACGCTGTCCGCCCAGGGAGAACACCGGCCGGACGGGGTGGGCCCGACGGGTACGCGCCCCGGCCCGTCCGGGCGGGCCCGGCAGCCCGCCCGGTGTCCGGTTATCCCTCCTGGCCGCTGCCCGTCCGGACGGGCAGGTGTCAGCCCTCCTGGCCGGACGGGCGCCGTGACCAGGCCGGGCGCCGCAGCCACGCCGGGCGCCGGGGCAGGTGCCACCGGGCGGTCAGGGCGGCCCGGCGGTCCGAGGCCGCCCACACCACCCGTACGGCCGAGCGCGGTGCCACGACCGCGCGGAGCCGGAGCAGCCCGCCGACGGAGGCCCGCAGCGCGGCCCGTACCGCCTGCACGTCCTCCGTGAGCCCCGTCTCAGGCCGCGGCTCCGGCGCGTAGAGCACCTGCTCCACCGCGCCCGCCACCCGGTGCACCGCCTCGGCCCCGTTGGTGTCGAGCCGCCCCAGCCGCACGAGGCGCTCCGCGGCCTTGCGCGGGGTCAGGGACTCGTCCGGGACGATGCCGTGGTCCCACGCCGTATCGATGATCTCCCGCCAGGCGGCCAGCGTTCTGGCGGTGACGTCACCCGGCGTACGCCCGGCGGAGAAGCTCAGCCTGCGGGCCCGTGCCCGGATCCGCCAGAGCATCGGCAGCATCGGCAGCAGCAGGACGAGCACCACCAGCAGGGTCACGCCGACCACCGTGCCGGCCGGCGTCCCCGAATCCGTCGGGCCCACCGCTCCCGGCGCCACCGTGTTGCCGCACTCGCCCTGCTTGCGCGACTGCGCCGGGCAGCTCTCCGATGCGGACGGGGCGACCGGCGTGGCGGCCGACGCGCCCGTCTCCGGCCGGTCCGGACCGGCCGGATCGCCGGAGGGGGTGTCCGGCAGGGTGTACGACGGTGCGGTGCCACGCGTCGGCGTCGGCTCGAACCGGGTCCAGCCCACGCCCTCGAAATACAGCTCCGGCCAGGCGTGCGCGTCGCGCAGCCCGACCGACATCGAACCGTCCGACTGCGTGGTACCCGGAGTGAAGCCGATGGCGACCCTGGCGGGAATCCCGAGCGTCCGGGCCATCGCGGCCATCGTGAAGGAGAAGTGGACGCAGAAGCCCTCCTTGTCCTTCAGGAAGCGGCCGATCGCCGCGCTGCCGGTGCCGGAGTTCACCGAGGTGTTGTAGGTGAACCCGCCCTCGTAAGCGAAGTAGTCCTGCAGCTTCACCGCCTGCTCGTAGGCGTTGCCGGCGCCCCGCGTCACCTTCGCCGCCGTCTCCTTGACCACCTTCGGCAGTGAGCCGGGCACCCGGGTGTACTCGCGCTGGAGAGCGGCCGGGGCCGGTCCCGCACCGGCCAGCTGGTCCGGCGTCGGCTGCACGACCAGGCTGGACACCTGGTACTGCGCCCCCTGGGTCGTCTCCCCGCCGTCGCCGACGAGAGTGCGCCCCTCGGACTCGTACCGCCAGTGCCCGCCGACCCGGACCTCGGTCGCCGGATAGGGCAGCGGCAGATACGTCTGCCGGTACGAACTGGACGCGGAGATGTTCGAGCTGATCTCCGTGACCGCGACCTCCGGGGACAGCCCCCCGGGGCTCGGCAGCCGTTTCGGCACGTCCCTCAGCCGACGGGTCGAGGCCCGCCACTCGTTGCCGTTGAACTGGTCCAGCGCCAGGATCCGCAGATAGAAGTCCTGCGGGCTGTTCGAGTTGGTGCGGTACGACATCACCTGCCGGTTCTCCGGCTGGTTGAGGTTGTTCTGCAGGGAGACCAGCGGGTTCACCGCGGAGATGGTGCCGCCACCGCCCCCCTTCCCGTTGCCGGCCCCCGAACCGGACAGCAGACCGCTGTCCAGAGCGGGCAGCGCCGCGGGCATGACCAGCGCGATGCCCAGGGCCAGCGCACCGATGCGGCGGCCCGTGCGCACCGGGGCGAGCGCTCCGCCGCCCGTCAGGCCGCCACCGGCCGGACCTCTGGCGGGCCCGGCCGCACCGGCGAAGACCCGCCCCCACTGCGAGAGCCGGTCGCGCCCCTCGGCCAGCAGCAGAAGCAGGTAGCCGCAGGCGGCGAGGAGGAACCACAGCCAGTCCGCACCGCCGTCCGACAGCCCGGCCGCGACGGAGTACAGGGCCAGCAGCGGGAGCCCGGCCGGCGCGGCACTGCGGAACGTCACCGCCAGCACGTCCACCGCCAGACCGACCAGCAGCACACCGCCCACCAGCATCAGCCGGATGCCCGCCGTGGCCGGAGCCGGAATCGCGTACCGGCTGACGTCATCGGCACCCTCCGACAGCAGATCCGCGAGCAGCATCACGGTCTGCGGCCCCGGCAGGAACCCCGCCAGCGCCTGCTCCCGGGCGAACGCCACGGTGAGCAGCATCAGCGTGACCAGCAACTGCACGGCGACGGTCAGCAGCCGAGGCAGCGGCACCCGGCGCCCGAGCGCACCCACCCCGCACTGGATGGCCAGCAGGAACGCGGCCTGCACCATCCAGCTGACCGGGTCGACCAGCGGCAGCATCGAACACGCCGCCATCAGCGTCGCCGCATAGGCGCACAGCGCCAGCCGACCACGACCGCTCATGCCCGTCCCCTCATGACCAACCACCGGAGAAACCTGTCGTGCCGCCCGTCGAGCCGCCCACGGCCGCGGACTGCGTGAGCGAACCGAGATGGCTCGCCTGCTGCCACAGCCCGGCGAGGTTGCTGCCGGGCTTCACCGCGACCGCCGTCCACCCCGACTCGCGCAGCAGCCGCAGCCGCTGCTCGGACGCCGCCTCCGTGGCGGACGACTCACCGTGCACCCAGGCGGCGCTGTCCAGCACGAAGGCGACGGCACCACCGCTGCGCTGCCGCATCCGGGCGGCCACCGCCGCCTGCTCCTCGTCCAGTTCGCCCAGGAAGGCGATCAGCAGACCCTCGTTGCCGCCGCGCAGCACGTCGTACGCCCGGGAGAGACCGCCCCCGTCGGAGTTGTCCATCTCGGCGAGGGTGTCCATCATCAGCCCGGCCACGGCCGCCGGGTCCTGGCCCGAGCCGGCGAATCCGCCCGCCCCCTCCACCGGGAGCGCGCTGCCCTCGTCCGTCAGGAGCCGGACGGAGAAGCCCCGTTCCAGCATGTGCATCAGCGCGGAGGCGGCCCCGGACACCGCCCACTCGAACGCCGAGTCGGGCCCCGTCCCCTGATAGGCGGTCTGGCGGGTGTCCAGCAGCACCGTGCACCTGGCCCGCTGCGGCTGCTCCTCACGGCGCACCATCAGCTCGCCGTAGCGCGCGGTCGAGCGCCAGTGGACGCGCCGCAGGTCGTCGCCGTGCCGGTAGCCGCGCGGGATCACGTCGTCCTCGCCGGCCAGCGCCAGCGACCGCTGCCGCCCCTCGCCGTACCCGGAGGACTCGCCCGCCAGCCGGACGGGCGGCAGCGCTTCGGTCCGGGGGATGACGACGAGGGAGTCGTACGCGGTGAACGAACGCGTCAGCTCGCACATCCCGAACGGATCACTCAGCCGCAGCTGCAACGGGCCGAGCGGATAGCGCCCCCGCAGATCGGACCGCACCCGGTAGGACACCTCGCGCCTGCCGCCCGCCTCCACCCGGTCCAGGACGAAGCGGGGCCGTGGACCGAGCACGTACGGCACCCGGTCCTGGAGCATCAGCAGGCCGGTGGGCAGCCGCGAGATGTTGTCCATCCTCAGGTGGACCCGCGCCTCCGTGCCCGCGGACACCCGGGACGGCGAGAGCCGCCGGGTCCCCGCGACCCGGTACCGGGTCCGGAAGAGCACGGCCACACAGACCAGCGGCAGCACGGCGAGCAGCAGTCCGACCCGCAGCAGATCCCCCTGGCCCAGCACATACGCGCAGACCGCGGCGGCGATCCCGGCGGCGAGGAAGGACCGGCCCCGGGTGGTCAGCCCGCTCAGAGCGGCCCGCAGACCGCCCTTGTCGTCGCCGTCGTCCATCGCGGCAGGCCCCCCGGCGCTCATCAGAGCCGCCGTACGCCGGGCTGCTGCCGGGTGTCGTACGCGGTGCCCGGCCGATGCGGCGGGGACGGGACGGACGCACCGCCCGCGGCGGTCGGCACCGGTGTCTGCTGGAGGATCTCCAGCACGACCTGCTCCGCTGTGCGGCGGTTCAGCTGGGCCTGGGCGGTCGGCAGCAGCCGGTGTGCGAGCACCGCGACCGCCAGCCCCTGGACGTCGTCCGGCAGGCAGTAGTCCCGCCCGCTCAGCGCCGCGGTGGCCTTGGCCGCGCGCAGCAGGTGCAGGGTGGCGCGCGGCGAGGCGCCGAGTCTGAGATCGGCGTGGCCGCGGGTGGCCCCGACGAGCTGCACCGCGTACCGGCGGACCGCGTCCGCGACATGGACCGTGCGCACGGCCTCGATCAGCTTCGCGATGTCGTGCGCGTGCGCCACCGGCTGGAGGTCGTCCAGGGGCGAGACGCCGCCGTGCACATCGAGCATCTGCAGCTCGGCCTCCGGGCTGGGGTAGCCGATCGACACCCTGGCCATGAACCGGTCGCGCTGGGCCTCGGGCAGCGGATACGTGCCCTCCATCTCGACCGGGTTCTGGGTGGCCACGACCATGAAGGGGTCGGGCAGCTCGTAGGAGTGCCCGTCGATCGTGACCTGGCGCTCCTCCATCGACTCCAGCAGCGCCGACTGCGTCTTGGGTGAGGCGCGGTTGATCTCGTCGCCGATCACGATCTGGGCGAAGATCGCACCCGGTTTGAACTCGAACTCGCGGCGCTGCTGGTCGAAGATGGAGACCCCGGTGATGTCCGAGGGCAGCAGGTCCGGTGTGAACTGGATACGCCGCACCGAGCAGTCGATGGACCGCGCCAGCGCCTTGGCCAGCATGGTCTTGCCGACGCCGGGGACATCCTCGATCAGCAGATGCCCCTCCGCGAGCAGCACGGTCAGCGAAAGCCGTACGACCTCAGGCTTGCCCTCGATCACACTCTCCACCGACCTGCGCACCCGCTCCGCTGTGGTGGTCAGATCTGTGAGGCTCGCTCGATCGTCATAGGTCGTCACCCGGCCCTCCTCGGCCCTGCCCGACGCTCACCAGGAGCACGGGATTCCCCAGTCACGGTCCGGCGCTCCTGTACGGCCCGGCCCTCCCCGAAATACGGACACCTCGGCGGACGGTGTCCGGACGGGGTGTCACTCCCGCATTCTTGTTGCCGTTACCGCTTCGTGTCACTCGCCTGTGGATAACTGGGGCCGATATGTCGGGTTGGGTGGGTTTTTCGATGCCCGAAAGGGTCTTTCCGGAGGTCAGGAAGCCGGAGGGATCTCGCGCAGCAGACCGGTGGTCACGTCGAACACAAAGCCCCGGACGTCATCCTTGTGCAGCAGGAACGGCGAGGTGCGGACCCGCTGGATCGACTGCCGGACATCCTGGTCCGCGTCGGTGTAGGCCTCCACGGCCCAGACCGGGCGCTGGCCGACCTCTCCCTCAAGCTCCTGGCGGAACTCCTCGGTGATCGACTCCATGCCGCAGTTCGTGTGGTGGATCAGGATCACGCTGCGGGTGCCGAGGGCCCGCTGGCTGATGGTCAGCGAGCGGATCACGTCGTCGGTGACCACGCCGCCCGCGTTGCGGATGGTGTGACAGTCGCCGAGCGAGAGACCGAGCGCCTTGTGCAGGTCGAGCCGGGCGTCCATGCAGGCGACGATGGCGACGCGCAGCACCGGCTTCGCGTCCATGCCGGGATCACTGAACTCGGCGGCGTACTCGCTGTTCGCACCGACGAGGCGGTCGGTGACCGTACCGCCGGAGTTGGGCCGGCCTGCGGCGGGAGCGGACGGCTCGGCGGGGGAATGCGCGGAAATCGACATGGACAAGACGTTAGCCCGGCCCGGCCGCTCCGGCGTGGCGTGGAAGCGGACAAAGAGCGTCAACGGGGTTTGTTGTGAGGTAACCCACAAGCCTCACTCCCGGTCACCCGGCCGGGTGAACAAAGGGAGGGCCGACGCGCTGCGGGGTTGATTGATCGGGCATCGATCGAATGGCAGGGTGGAGCAGGACCGACTGCCGGTCGGTCTAAAGTGACGGGAAGTTACCGACACCCTGCACATTCCGAAGTTTCCCCGTGTGCGCGGCGTACGTACGGCCCGGCCCTCTCCCGCTCGCCGGTCGGCTGACGCCCCTTCCCCGGCGCCGGCGGACCTCCCCTTCGCGAGCGGGCGGGGACCAGGCCGTACGTGCCGCCACCCGGGACCTGAGCCTGAGAGGGCGCATGAGCCAGACCCGACACGTCCCGGTGATGCTCCAGCGGTGCCTGGACCTGTTGGCCCCGGCTCTGGAGGCACCGGGATCCCAGCAGCCCGTGGTCGTCGACTGCACGCTGGGCCTCGGCGGACACAGCGAGGCGCTGCTCTCGGCCTTCCCCACCGCGCGGCTGATCGCGCTGGACCGGGACAAGGAGGCACTGCGCCTCTCGGGTGAGCGGCTCGCTCCCTACGGCGACCGCGCCACCCTGGTGCACGCCGTCTACGACGAACTGCCCGAGGTGCTCGACCGGCTCGGCGTCCCCGAGGTCCAGGGGGTCCTGTTCGACCTCGGGGTCTCCTCCATGCAGCTGGACGAGGCAGAGCGGGGGTTCGCGTACGCCCAGGACGCCCCGCTCGACATGCGCATGGACCAGACGACCGGCATGGGCGCCGCAGAGGTCCTCAACACCTACCCGCCCGGCGAACTGGTCCGGATCCTGCGGGCGTACGGCGAGGAGAAGCAGGCCAAGCGGATCGTCTCCGCCGTCGTCCGTGAGCGCGAGAAGGAACCCTTCAGCAACAGCGCCCGGCTCGTCGAGCTGATCCGCGACTCGCTGCCGCAGGCCGCCAAGCGCACCGGCGGCAACCCCGCCAAGCGCACCTTCCAGGCCCTGCGCATCGAGGTCAACGGCGAACTGACCGTGCTGGAACGGGCGATCCCGGCCGCGGTGCGGAGCCTCGCCGTCGGCGGGCGCATCGCCGTCCTCTCGTACCACTCGCTGGAGGACCGGCTGGTCAAGCAGGTGCTCGCGGCGGGCGCCGCCAACACCGCTCCGGCCGGGCTGCCCGTCGTCCCCGAGCGCTACCAGCCCCGGCTGAAGCTGCTGACCCGGGGCGCGGAGCTGCCCACGGAGGAGGAGGTCGCGGAGAACCGGCGCGCCGCCCCCGCCCGGCTGCGAGGCGCCCAGCGGATCAGGGCGGAGGAGCGATGAGCCCCCGGAACCCCGGCGGGCTGACACGGCCGAGGGACGGGGCGGTGCGGTGAGCAGAGCGGCCGGGCAGTTGAAAGGGCGTGCCGCACGGCTCTCCCGGCTGATGCCGGCCGGGCCGAGCAACGCCGCCCGGACGCCCTTCGTCCTGCTGGTCGTCCTGCTCCTGGGCGGCGGCCTGATCACCCTGCTCGTGCTCAACTCCGCGCTCAACGAAGGATCGTTCCGGCTGAGCGAGCTGAAGAAGCGCACCACGGACCTCACCGACGAGCAGCAGGCGCTCCAGCATGACGTCGACAGCTCCGCGGAACCCGACGCGCTCGCCCGCCGGGCCCGGGAACTGGGCATGGTCCCCGGCGGCAGCCCCGTCTTCCTCGGCCCCGACGGCAGGATCCGGGGCGTGCCCTCCGCCGCCACCTCCGAGCCGGCCCCCGCACCCCCGCAGAAGACCACCCCGCCGCCGCAGCCCCCCGCGACCGCGACGCCCCCCTCCGGTTCGCCCGCGTCCGGTGGCCCCGCCCCGTCGGGCAGCGCGGCCACCGGACCGAGCACCTCCGCCGCCGGCCCCGACGCGGCCGCGCCGAGCACCCCGGCGGTCCCGCGTACCCCGGCAGACCAGACCTCCTCAAGCCCCGGCAGGTGACGCAGTGCCCTCCAAGGAACCCCCGCGCCGCCGGGTCCCCGGCCCGGCGCGCCCCCGTAGCGCGGCGCCCCGTTCCGGCCGTCCCCGGCCCGACGCGCGACGGCGGTCCGCGCCCGCCGCGCGCCGGCCGGCCCCGCGCGCCCGCTCCGGCCGCCCGCTGCGGCTCGGCAGCCCGCGCCCCCGGCTCCGGCTGGTCAGCCTCGCCCTGACGCTCGTCATGATCGCGTTCGTCGTCCGGCTCCTCCAGGTCCAGGCCGTCGACGCCAACGCGTACGCCGCCAAGGCGGACAAGAACCGCTACCTCAGCTACACCGTCGCCGCCGAGCGCGGCGAGATCACCGACCGCAGCGGCATCGCGCTGGCCACCAGCGTCGACGCGTACGACATCACCGCCGACCCCAAGATGTTCACCCCGGCCGACAGCAAGGCCCCGGACGCCCCCCAGCAGGCGGCCGCCCTGCTCGCGCCCATCCTCGGCGCCGACGCCGCCGAACTGACCAAGAAGCTCGCGAAGCCGAAGAGCCGGTACACGGTGCTCGCCCGCCGGCAGACCCCGCAGGTCTGGAAGCAGATCAAGGACCTCAAGTCGGTCTTCGCGGAGAAGGCCGCCAAGGACAAGGCGGCCGGCGGCCCCGGAGCCAATGTGCTCGCGGGTGTCTTCCAGGAGGCGACCACCAAGCGGGTCTACCCCAATGGCGGGCTCGCCGCCGGGATACTGGGTTACGTCAACGCGGAGGGCAAGGGCGCCGGCGGCCTCGAATCGCAGCTGGACAAGGAGCTGGCCGGCGAGGACGGCACGATCAAGTACGCCCAGTCCGGCGGCCGCCGGGTGCCCACCGCCGGCACCAAGGAGGTCCCGGCCGTCGCGGGCTCCGACATCGAGCTGACCATCGACCGGGACATCCAGTGGGCGGCCCAGAAGGCCATCTCGGACCAGGTGGCGAAGTCCAAGGCGGACCGCGGCTACGTCATCGTGCAGAACACCCGGACCGGCGAGGTGCTCGCCATGGCCAACGCCCCCGGATTCGACCCCAACGACCTCTCGCAGGCCGACGCGGCGTCCCTGGGCAACGCCGCGCTCCAGGACGTGTACGAGCCCGGCTCCACCAGCAAGGTCATGTCCATGGCCGCGGTGCTGGAGGAGGGGGCCGCCACCCCCGGCACCCACGTCACCGTCCCCAACCGGCTGCACCGAGGCGACCGGCTCTTCAAGGACGACATCGACCACCCCACCTGGTACCTGACGCTCAACGGCGTACTCGCCAAGTCCAGCAACATCGGCACCATCCTGGCCGCCGGACAGCTCGGCAAGACGCAGGCCCAGGCCAACAAGACGCTCTACTCCTACCTGCGCAAGTTCGGTATCGGCTCACCGAGCGGACTCGGCTACCCGGGTGAGACCCCCGGCATCCTCGCCAAGCCGCAGGACTGGTCGACCTCGCAGCAGTACACGATCCCGTTCGGCCAGGGGCTCTCGCTCAACGCCATGCAGGCCGCCTCGATCTACTCCACGATCGCCAACGGCGGGGTCCGGATCGCGCCCACCCTGGTCCGCGGCACCAAGGGGGCCGACGGGCGCTTCACCGCCGCCGACGCCCCCGAGCAGTCCCGGGTGGTCAGCGAGAAGACGGCGAAGACACTGGCGAAGATGCTGGAGTCGGTGGTCGGTGACCAGGAGGGCACCGGAACAAAGGCCAAGATCCCCGGCTACCGGGTCGCGGGCAAGACCGGTACGGCCAACCGGGTCGATCCGGTACGCGGCGGCTACCACGGCTACACCGCCTCCTTCGCCGGTTTCGCCCCCGCCGACAACCCCCAGATCACCGTCTACTGTGCGATCCAGAACCCCACCAAGGGCGGCTACTTCGGCGGCCAGATCTGCGGGCCCATCTACAAGCAGGTCATGGAGTTCGCGCTCAAGACGCTTCAGACCGCACCCTCCGGCAGCGAGCCGGCCAGGCTGCCGGTGTCCTTCAAACCCGGCGAGTGAACTCGGGGAGAACCTCCAGTGACAACCATCACCCCTGATCCCGGGAACCGGAACGGGAACCACCACGACCCCGGCCCCTCACTTCGCGAGAGGCCGGGTGATCCCGGTACGCTCACCGCCGTGTCCCACGCTGAACAGTCCCGAACCACCCAGAAGGACGCCCCTGTGAACTACCCGGGAGCGCCCCGCCCGGATCGGCTGCGGCCGACCTCCATCGCTGATCTGGCCGCCCGGCTGGGAATCGAACCGCCGGGCACCGGCGAAGTCACCGGCATCACCCACGACTCCCGGGCCGTACGCCCCGGAGACGTGTACGCGGCCCTGCCCGGCGCCCGCCTGCACGGCGCCGACTTCACCGCCCAGGCGGCCGGCCTCGGCGCCGCCGCCATCCTCACCGACCCGGCGGGCGCCGAACGCGCCGCCGCCACCGGGCTTGCGGTGCTGGTCATCGAGGACCCGCGCGGCCGGATGGGCGAACTCGCCGCCGAGATCTACGGGCACCCCGGCACCGACCTGCTCCAGATCGGCATCACCGGGACCTCCGGCAAGACCACCACCGCCTACCTCATCGAGGGCGGATTCCGAGGCGCGGGCCGCAGCACGGGCCTGATCGGCACCGTGGAGATGCGGATCGGTGACGAGCGCATCAAGTCGGAGCGGACCACGCCGGAGGCCACCGACCTCCAGGCCCTGTTCGCCGTGATGCGCGAACGCGGCGCGGACGCGGTGACGATGGAGGTCTCCAGCCACGCCCTGGTGCTCGGCCGGGTCGACGGCTGCACGTTCGACGTGGCCGTCTTCAACAACCTCAGCCCGGAGCACATGGAGTTCCACTCCGGCATGGAGGACTACTTCCAGGCCAAGGCCCGGCTGTTCACCCCGCAGCGCAGCAGGCAGGGCGTCGTCAACTTCGACGACGAGTACGGCCGCAGGCTGATCACCGAGGCATCCGTCCCGATCACCACCTTCTCCGCCGAGGGTCACCCGGACGCCGACTGGCGGGCCGAGGACGTCGAGGTCGGCCGGCTCGGCTCCACCTTCACGGTCGTCGGCCCCAAGGACGAACGGGCCACCGCCAGGGCCCCGCTGCCCGGACCGTTCAACGTCGCCAACACCCTGGCCGCGATCGTCACCCTCGCCGTCGCGGGCATCGACCCGCAGATCGCCGCCGACGGCGTCGCCGTCGTGCCCGGGGTGCCCGGCCGGCTGGAGCGGATCGACGCCGGACAGCCGTATCTCGCGCTCGTCGACTACGCGCACAAGACCGACGCCGTCGAATCGGTGCTCCGCTCCCTCCAGAAGGTCACGGAGGGCAAGCTGCACATCGTCCTCGGCTGCGGCGGCGACCGCGACACCACCAAGCGCGGCCCGATGGGAGCGGCCGCCGCCCGGCTCTCCGACACCGCCGTGCTGACCTCCGACAACCCCCGCTCCGAGGACCCCCTCGGCATCCTGGCCGCCATGCTCGCGGGCGCCGCCGAAGTGCCCGTGCACGAACGCGGCGACGTCCTGGTCGACGCCGACCGGGCCGCCGCCATCGCCGCCGCGGTCGGCCGGGCCGGCCCCGGCGACACCGTGATCGTCGCGGGCAAGGGCCACGAGCAGGGCCAGGACATCCACGGCGTCGTGCGCCCCTTCGACGACCGGGTGGTCCTGCGCGAGGCCATCGAGCGGTCCATGGGACACGAGAGCGCCGCCCACCGCGCCCCCACCCACGAGAACAACAGTCAGGGATGACCAAGTGATCGCCCTTTCCCTCGCCGAGATCGCCGAAATCGTCGGCGGGCAGTCGTACGACATACCGGATCCGGCAGCAATCGTCAGCGGGCCAGTCGTCATCGACTCCCGGGCGGTGAAGCAAGGCAGCCTCTTCGTCGCCTTCGCCGGTGAACGGGTCGACGGCCACGACTACGCGCAGCGCGCCGTCGAGGCGGGCGCGGCAGTCGTGCTGGCCGCCCGGCCCGTCGGCGTCCCCGCGATCGTCGTGGACGACGTGGTGGCGGCCCTCGGCGCGCTCTCCCGCGCCGTCGTCGGCCGCCTGGGCACCACCGTGGTCGCCCTCACCGGATCCGCCGGCAAGACCTCCACCAAGGACCTGATCGCCCAGCTCCTGGAGCGCAAGGGCCCCACCGTCTACCCGGAGGGCAACCTCAACAACGAGATCGGCCTGCCGCTCACCGCGCTGCGCGCCACCGAGGAGACCCGGCACCTGGTCCTCGAAATGGGTGCACGCTACATCGGTGACATCTGCTACCTCACCGGTCTCGTCCCGCCCCGGATCGGCCTCGTCCTCAACGTCGGCAGCGCGCACATCGGTGAGTTCGGCGGAAGGGAGCAGATCGCCCAGGCCAAGGGCGAGATGGTCGAGTCCCTCCCCGCGGACGGTCTCGCCGTACTCAACGCCGACGACCCGCTCGTACGCGCCATGACGTCCCGCACCAAGGCCCGGGTTCTGCTCTTCGGCGAAGCCGCGGATGCGGACGTACGGGGAGAGAACGTGCGGCTCACCGACGACGGCCGCCCCGCGTTCCGCCTCCACACACCCACCGGGTGCAGCGATGTGACCATGCGCCTGTACGGTGAGCACCACGTGTCGAACGCGCTCGCCGCGGCCGCCGTCGCCCATGAGTTGGGCCTGTCCGCAGACGAGATCGCCGTGGCGCTCTCCGAGGCGGGCACCCTCTCCCGCTGGCGCATGGAGGTCACCGAGCGTCCGGACGGCGTGACGTTCGTCAATGACGCCTACAACGCCAACCCCGAATCCGTGAAGGCAGCGCTGCGCGCGCTGGCCGCCATGGGGAAGGGGCGTCGTACGTGGGCGGTGCTCGGCCTGATGGCCGAGCTCGGCGACGCCTCGCTCACCGAGCACGACGCGGTCGGACGGCTCGCCGTCCGGCTCAACGTCAGCAAGCTCGTCGCGGTCGGGGGCAGAGAGGCCTCCTGGCTGCAACTGGGCGCATACAACGAGGGTTCGTGGGGTGAGGAGTCGGTGCATGTGTCCGACGCACAGGCTGCCGTCGACCTGTTGCGCAGTGAACTGCGCCCGGGAGACGTCGTGCTGGTGAAGGCGTCCCGGTCGGTCGGCCTGGAGCAGGTCGTTACGGCACTGCTGGAGAACGCGACCGAGGGCGAGGTCGCCGGCCGATGAGGCAGATCCTCTTCGCGGGGGCCATCGGGCTCTTCCTGACCCTGGTCGGTACCCCGCTGCTGATCAAGCTGCTGGCCCGCAAGGGATACGGGCAGTTCATCCGGGACGACGGCCCGCGCAGCCACGGATCGAAGAAGGGCACGCCCACCATGGGCGGCATCGCCTTCATCCTGGCGACGATCATCGCGTACGTCGTCGCGAAGCTGATCACCGGCGAGGACATGCGCTTCTCCGGCGTGCTGGTCCTCTTCCTGATGGCGGGGATGGGGCTCGTCGGCTTCCTCGACGACTACATCAAGATCGTCAAGCAGCGCTCGCTGGGCCTGCGTGCCAGGGCGAAGATGATCGGCCAGCTGACCGTCGGCATCGCCTTCGCGGTGCTCTCGCTCCAGTTCGCGGACGCCCGCGGCAACACCCCCGCCTCCACCAAGCTCTCGTTCGTCGAGGACTTCGGCTGGTCGATCGGGCCGGTGCTGTTCGTGGTCTGGGCGCTGTTCATGATTCTCGCCATGTCCAACGGCGTGAACCTGACGGACGGTCTGGACGGCCTCGCCACCGGGGCGTCGGTGATGGTCTTCGGCGCGTACACCTTCATCGGGCTCTGGCAGTTCCAGGAGTCCTGCGCCAACGCGGCCACCCTCACCAACCCGAGCGCCTGTTTCGAAGTGCGAGATCCACTCGACCTCGCGGTCGTGGCCTCCGCCCTGATGGGCTCCTGCTTCGGCTTCCTGTGGTGGAACACCTCGCCCGCCAAGATCTTCATGGGTGACACCGGTTCGCTCGCCCTCGGCGGCGCGCTCTCCGGTCTGGCGATCTGCTCCCGCACCGAGTTCCTGATGGCGGTCCTCGGCGGCCTCTTCGTGATGATCACGATGTCCGTCGTCATCCAGGTCGGCTCGTTCAAGATGACCGGCAAGCGGGTGTTCCGGATGGCGCCGCTCCAGCACCACTTCGAACTCAAGGGGTGGTCCGAAGTCCTTGTCGTGGTCCGCTTCTGGATCATCCAGGGCATGTGCGTCATCGTCGGTCTCGGCCTCTTCTACGCAGGATGGGCAGCCAAGAAGTGAGCAACGCGGACTGGCAGGGCAAGCACGTCACGGTCGCCGGACTCGGGGTCTCCGGGATCCCGGCGGCCCGGGTGCTGAACGGTCTCGGCGCCGTCGTCACCGTCGTCAACGACGGCAACGACGAGCGCTCGCGCGCCCAGGCGGCGGAGCTGGAGGCGCAGGGCATCACCGTGCGCCTCGGTGACGGGGCCACCCTGCCCGAGTCCACCGAGCTCATCGTCACCACCCCGGGCTGGAAGCCCGAGAAGCCGCTGTTCGCCGCGGCCGCCGAGGCGGGCGTCCCGGTCTGGGGCGACGTCGAACTCGCCTGGCGGCTGCGCGGACAGGATGGCCGCGAACCAGCACCCTGGCTCGCGGTCACCGGCACCAACGGCAAGACCACGACCGTCCGGATGCTCGCCTCGATCCTGGAGGCGGCCGGTCTGCGCACCGCCGCCGTCGGCAACATCGGCGTCTCGCTCCTGGACGCGGTGCTCGGTGACGAGAAGTACGACGTACTCGCCGTCGAGCTGTCCAGCTACCAGTTGCACTGGTCGCCCTCGCTGCGCGCCCACTCCGCGGCCGTCCTCAACCTGGCCCCCGACCACCTCGACTGGCACGGCTCCATGGCCGCGTACGTCGCGGACAAGGGCCGGATCTACGAGGGCAACACCGTGGCCTGCGTCTACAACGTCGCGGACGGGCTCACCGAGGAACTGGTGCGCATGGCGGACGTCGAGGAGGGCTGCCGGGCCATCGGCTTCACCCTCGGTACCCCCGGGCCCTCCCAGCTCGGGGTCGTCGACGGCATCCTCGTCGACCGCGCCTTCGTGACGAACCGGCAGAAGCAGGCGCAGGAGCTCGCAGAGGTCGCGGACGTGAACCCGCCCGCCCCGCACAACATCGCCAACGCGCTGGCGGCCGCGGCGCTGGCCCGCGCCTTCGGCGTCGCCCCGGGCGCCGTGCGCGACGGGCTGCGGAACTTCCGTCCCGACCCGCACCGCATCGAGCACGTCGCGGACGTCGCCGGGGTCACGTACATCGACGACTCCAAGGCCACCAACACCCACGCCGCCGAAGCCTCGCTGGCCTCGTACGACCCCATCGTCTGGATCGCCGGCGGCCTGGCCAAGGGCGCCACCTTCGACGAGCTGGTGACCGGGTGCGCGGGCCGCCTGCGGGGCGTCGTACTGATGGGCGCCGACCGCGACCTGATCCGCGAAGCCCTCGCGCGACACGCGCCCGAGGTCCCGGTGACCGACCTCGACCGGACCGACACTGGGGCGATGTCCGAGGCGGTCTGCGAGGCGGCACGGCTCGCCCGGCCGGGAGACACCGTACTGATGGCCCCGGCCTGCGCCTCGATGGACATGTTCACCAACTACAACAAGCGGGGCGAGGCCTTCGCGGACGCGGTCCGCGCACTCGCCGCCGAGAGCGCCTGACGGGCCCGGCCTCCACGCCGTACCGTCCCGGCACAACCGGGTGCGTACGGCAGTGCCGTGGGCGCGGGCCCTCGGCACCGAAGCCCCGGGCACGAGCAGTGGAGGGGACAGGACCATGCCGGCCGAAGAGAGCCCTGCCGCACGCGGCGGGGACCGCTCACGGGCGTCCGCGGCGATCAGCCGGGCGCTCCAACCGCCCCTCCTGGCGACCGCGGGCGCCCCGCTGCCGGACGGACTCGCGCTCCGCGTCCGCTCCGCGCCCGGCTCCCGGCGGCCCCCAGCCGCCCGCTCCAGGAGCACGGGCGGTACCCACACCCCGCGCGGCGGCGGTGTGCGGCGCCTCTACGAGCAGGCGCGACGGGCCTGGGACCGGCCGCTGACGGCGTACTACCTGATCCTGGGCGCCGGGCTGCTCATCACCGTGCTCGGGCTCGTGATGGTCTACTCCGCCTCGATGATCAAGGCGCTGGAGCTCGACAAGCCGGGCACCTACTTCTTCCGCAAGCAGTTCCTGGCCGCCGTCACAGGGGCCGGGCTGATGGCGATCGCCGCGCGGATGCCGGTGAAGCTGCACCGCGCCCTGTCCTACCCGCTGCTGATGGGCGCCGTCTTCCTGATGGTGCTGGTCCAGGTGCCGGGGATAGGAATGTCGGTCAACGGCAACCGCAACTGGCTCTATGTGGGCGGCCCCTTCCAGCTCCAGCCCAGCGAGTTCGGCAAGCTCGCCCTCGTCCTGTGGGGCGCCGACCTGCTCGCCCGCAAACAGGACAAGCGGCTGCTGAACCAGTGGAAGCACATGCTGGTGCCGCTGGTGCCGGTCGCCTTCATGCTCCTCGGGCTGATCATGCTCGGCGGTGACATGGGCACTGCGATCATTCTCACGGCGATCCTGTTCGGGCTGCTCTGGCTGGCCGGGGCTCCCACCCGGCTGTTCGCCGGGGTGCTCGCCACCGCCGGACTGATCGGCTTCGTGCTGATCAAGACCAGTCCGAACCGGATGGCCAGGCTCGACTGCATGGGCGCGAGCGAGCCGGGACCCGGCGGCTCGTGCTGGCAGGCGGTCCACGGTATCTATGCTCTGGCGTCCGGCGGCTGGTTCGGATCCGGGCTCGGTGCGAGTGTGGAGAAATGGGGTCAACTCCCAGAACCCCACACCGACTTCATCTTCGCCATCACGGGGGAGGAACTGGGGTTGGCGGGGACGCTGTCGGTACTCGCCCTCTTCGCGGCTCTAGGCTATGCGGGTATCCGCGTGGCCGGACGCACGGAGGACCCCTTCGTGAGGTATGCCGCGGGAGGTGTGACCACCTGGATCACGGCTCAGGCCGTGATCAATATCGGTGCGGTGCTCGGTCTGCTTCCGATCGCCGGCGTCCCGCTCCCGCTGTTCTCCTACGGAGGGTCCGCTCTGCTTCCGACCATGTTCGCTGTCGGGCTGCTGATCGCGTTCGCGCGAGAGGATCCCGCCGCGAAGGCGGCCCTGGCCATGCGGAGGTCCGGGGTGAGATGGAAGACGATGAGACGGCGCATCAAGAAGCGTTCGTCCGGAGAGCGGTGAATTTCGGTGCATGTCGTACTCGCCGGTGGGGGGACCGCCGGCCACATCGAGCCCGCGCTTGCCCTCGCGGACGCCCTGCGCAGGCAGGACCCGAGCGTGGGGATCACCGCTCTCGGCACGGAGCGCGGACTTGAGACAAGACTCGTACCCGAGCGGGGGTACGAACTCGCCCTGATCCCGGCCGTGCCGCTGCCGCGCAAGCCCACCCCCGAACTCATCACCGTCCCGGGCAGGCTGCGCGGCACCATCAAGGCCGCCGAGCAGATCCTGGAGCGGACCAAGGCGGACTGCGTGGTCGGCTTCGGCGGCTACGTCGCGCTGCCCGGCTACCTCGCCGCCAAGCGCGCCGGGGTGCCGATCGTCGTGCACGAGGCCAACGCCCGGCCGGGCCTGGCCAACAAGATCGGTTCGCGGTACGCGCACGGGGTCGCCGTCTCCACCCCCGACAGCAAGCTGCGCGGTGCCCGCTACATCGGCATTCCGCTTCGCCGCACCATCGCCACCCTGGACCGGGCCCGGGTCCGTCCGGAGGCGCGTGCCGCCTTCGGGCTCGACCCCAACCTGCCGACGCTGCTGGTCTCCGGCGGCTCGCAGGGCGCCCGCCACCTCAATGAGGTGGTCCAGCGGGTCGCGCCACTGCTGCAGCGCTCCGGAATCCAGATCCTGCACGCGGTCGGCCCGAAGAACGAAATGCCGCGCGTGGACAACATGCCCGGTATGCCACCCTATATCCCGGTACCGTATGTGGACCGGATGGACCTCGCGTACGCCGCGGCCGACATGATGCTCTGCCGCGCGGGCGCGATGACCGTGGCGGAACTCTCCGCCGTCGGGCTGCCCGCCGCCTACGTCCCGCTGCCGATCGGCAACGGCGAACAGCGGCTCAACGCCCAGCCGCTGATCAACGCCGGCGGCGGTCTGCTGGTGGATGACGCCGCGCTCACCCCGGAGTGGGTGCAGGGCAACGTCCTTCCGGTGCTGTCGGATCCGCACCGGCTGTACGAAATGTCCCGCGCGGCCGCCGAGTTCGGCCGCCGGGACGCCGACGACCTGCTGGTCGGCATGGTGTACGAGGCGATTGCCGCACGCCGTAACGCGTGAGGCGGACGGGTCCGGGGGCGGTGGCCCCCGGACCCGGCATAAGGAGCGAGCGTGGCCGGACCGACGACCGCCCAGCGCGGTGCAGGGCAGCAGGAGGACACCCCGGACCGGCCGCCGCGCCCGGGGGCCGAAGGGCGCCGGATGTCCCGGCGGACCCTGCTGATCGTGATCGCCGCGGCCGTACTGCTGCTCGGCTCCGGCGCTGTCTGGGCGCTCTACGGCTCGTCCTGGCTCCGGACCGAACAGGTCCGGATCACCGGCGTCGACGTACTGTCACCGGCAGAGGTGGAGTCGGCCGCGGCGGTGCCGATGGGGTCTCCGCTCGTTTCTGTGGACACGGGCGCCATCGCGGACAGATTGCGCCAGAAGTTGCCTCGTATCGACTCGGTGGATGTCGTACGGTCATGGCCGCACGGCATCGGACTTAAGGTGACCGAACGAAAGCCGGTCCTGTTGGTGAAAAAGGGCGCAAAGTTCATCGAAGTGGACGCCAAGGGCGTGCGCTTCGCCACGGTGGACAAGGCACCCGGGCGCGTACCTCTGCTGGAACTGACCCCTGGTCGGTCAGCGAGCCTGCGCCGTTTCGGCAGTGACCGGCTGGTGCGGGAGGCGGTCCGGGTCGCGGGCGACCTTCCGGGCGGCATTGCCGGGGACACCGAAGTCGTGCGGGTCACCTCGTACGATTCGATCTTCCTGGAGCTCACTCGGGACCGTGAGGTGATCTGGGGGAGTGGTGAAGAAGGTGCTGTGAAGGCGAAAGTCCTCACCGCACTCATGAAAGCCGCTCCCAAAGCAGGACACTTCGATGTGAGTGCACCCACCGCTCCTGCGGTGTCGGGCAGTTGACGCACATTCGGCCTGGCCAGCACCCTGGTTGGTCAGCGCTACGGGTGATCACATAGGGTGAAAAGAAAAACGGGAGGTTCGGCGTGTTCGTTGAACGTGCGCCACTTGTCGACTTAGTGTCCTGTTCGGAAGAGTCCATGAAGCAGACACACTGGTAACCCTAAACTTCAACGTTAGGGTTTGGGTCGGCGTTCGGACCGTCCCAATCGGCATCCGTCGTCGCGGCGGGACTACCGCCAAGCGACGACACGTAACTCGAGGCGAGAGGCCTTCGACGTGGCAGCACCGCAGAACTACCTCGCAGTCATCAAGGTCATCGGTGTCGGCGGCGGTGGTGTCAATGCCATCAACCGAATGATCGAGGTCGGTCTCAAGGGCGTCGAGTTCATCGCGATCAACACTGATGCGCAAGCCCTGTTGATGAGCGACGCCGACGTCAAGCTCGACGTCGGCCGTGAACTCACCCGTGGCCTCGGCGCCGGGGCGAACCCGGCCGTCGGTCGCAAGGCGGCAGAGGACCACCGTGAAGAGATCGAGGAGGTCCTCAAGGGGGCCGACATGGTCTTTGTCACCGCAGGCGAAGGTGGCGGCACCGGAACCGGTGGCGCACCCGTCGTCGCCAATATCGCGCGCTCGCTCGGCGCCCTGACGATCGGTGTGGTCACCCGCCCGTTCACCTTCGAGGGCCGGCGTCGTGCGAACCAGGCGGAGGACGGCATCGCCGAACTCCGCGAAGAGGTCGACACCCTCATCGTCATTCCCAACGACCGACTGCTGTCCATCTCGGACCGCCAGGTCAGCGTGCTCGACGCGTTCAAGTCGGCCGACCAGGTGCTGCTCTCGGGTGTCCAGGGCATCACCGACCTCATCACCACCCCGGGTCTTATCAACCTCGACTTCGCCGACGTCAAGTCGGTCATGTCGGAGGCCGGATCGGCGCTCATGGGCATCGGCTCCGCCCGCGGCGACGACCGCGCGGTGGCGGCGGCGGAGATGGCGATCTCCTCGCCGCTCCTGGAGGCGTCCATCGACGGCGCCCGCGGTGTCCTGCTCTCCATCTCCGGCGGCAGCGACCTCGGTCTCTTCGAGATCAACGAGGCCGCCCAGCTGGTGAGCGAGGCGGCGCACCCGGAGGCGAACATCATCTTCGGTGCGGTCATCGACGACGCACTGGGCGATGAGGTGCGGGTCACCGTGATCGCCGCGGGCTTCGACGGCGGACAGCCGCCGGCCCGTCGCGAGAACGTCCTGGGCGCGAACTCCACCAAGCGTGAGGAGTCCGCCCCGCCGGTCCGGGCCGCGGAGCCCGTGCGCCAGTCGAGCGGACTGGGCTCCGTGCCCCCGCGCGAGGAGACCCCGGTCCAGGCCGAGCCGGTGCCGGTGGCCAACGAGAGCCACCTCCCGCCGGTCGCTCCGCCGCACGTCCCGCCGGCCCGTCCTTACCAGGACTCCCAGGCCGAAGAGCTGGACGTTCCGGATTTCTTGAAGTGATAGGTCCGCACCACACAGTGAGCTCCACGGAATCCGGTTCGCCGGGCGGCGGCGCCCACTTCTCCTTCACCGACAGGTGGGGAGGGGTGAGCGCCGCTCCGTATGCGGAGCTCAATCTCGGCGGCGCGGTCGGTGACGACCCCGCCGCCGTTCTCGCCAACCGGGAGCGCGCCGCACGCGCTCGCGGGTTCGACCCGGCGCGGGTCGTCTGGATGAACCAGGTCCACGGCCGGGACGTCGCCGTGGTCGACGGGCCGTGGGGCGACGCCTCCGAGATTCCCGCCGTGGACGCGGTGGTGACCGCGCGGCGGGGACTCCCGCTCGCCGTCCTCACCGCGGACTGCACCCCCGTACTCCTCGCGGACCCGGTCGCAGGGATCGTCGCGGCGGCACACGCGGGCCGCCCGGGTCTCGTCGCCGGCGTGGTGCCCGCCGCGGTCGGGGCCATGGTCCGGCTCGGCGCGGCCCCCTCGCGGATCATCGCCCGCACCGGGCCGGCCGTCTGCGGGCGGTGCTACGAGGTGCCGGCCGCGATGCGGGACGAGGTCGCGGAGAGCGTCCCCGCCTCCTGGTCCGAGACCAGCTGGGGAACCCCCGCCGTGGATGTCGCCGCTGGGGTCCATGCCCAGCTCGACGCCCTCGGAATCACCGACCGGCACATGTCGCCCGTTTGCACTCTCGAATCGGGTGACCATTTCTCGTACCGACGCGACCGCACCACCGGGCGGCTCGCCGGATATGTCTGGCTGGACGGATAGGGCATGACGGAGCGTAAGGATCAACTCGCAGCGAATCTGGCACAGGTGGAGGAACGCATCGCATCCGCCTGCGCCGCCGCCGGCCGCAAGCGGGAGGAAGTGACCCTCATCGTGGTCACCAAGACCTACCCGGCGACGGATGTGCGGATCCTGCACGAACTCGGCGTGCGCCAGGTCGCGGAGAACCGCGACCAGGACGCGGCGCCCAAGGCCGCCGCGTGTGCGGATCTGTCCCTCACATGGCACTTTGTCGGTCAATTGCAGACGAACAAGGTTCGTTCTGTGGTGAGTTATGCCGATATCGTGCAGTCGGTGGATCGTGCCAAGCTGGTGACGGCACTCTCCGCGGCGGTCGGCCATGATGAGCGCGACGGGCGTGAACTCGGCTGTCTCATCCAGGTCGCGCTCGATGCGGAGAGCGGTGAACGGGGTGAGCGGGGCGGCGTCGCCCCGGACGGGATCGAGGAGTTGGCCGCAGCGGTCGAATCCGCCCCGGGGCTGCGGCTGGCCGGTCTGATGACCGTCGCGCCGCTCGCCGGACCGTTCGCCGGAAGGCGACGGGCCGCGTTCGACCGGCTGATGGAAATCTCATCCCGGCTGCGCGGGAACCATCCGGCTGCGAACATGGTCTCCGCAGGGATGAGTGCGGACCTTGAGGACGCGGTTGCGGCCGGTGCGACACATGTGCGCGTCGGTACCGCGGTACTCGGAGTCCGACCCGGGCTCGGGTAACGTCGCCAAGCAAGTCGGACCACAGCAGAAAATATGGTCATTACCGCCCATGGCGGACAGACCACAGTGGATCGCGGGCACTTGGTGACAGATGCCGATCCACCACAGAGCGGAGGACTCAGAGCATGGCCGGCGCGATGCGCAAGATGGCGGTCTACCTCGGCCTCGTGGAGGACGATGGGTACGACGGTCCGGGGTTCGACCCCGACGACGAATTCGAACCCGAGCCGGAGCCCGAGCGGGACCGGCGCCGGCACCAGCCCGCGCATCAGGTGGAGCGGGAACGGGGCGAACCGGTACGAGCGGTACAACCTCCCGCGCAGCGGGAGCCGGTTCAGATCCCGGCCGAGCGAGAGCGACCCGCCCGAATCGCCCCCGTGGCATCCATCACACCTGAACGCTCGAACTTGGAGAAGAACGCACCGGTGATCATGCCCAAGGTTGTGTCCGAGCGGGAGCCCTACCGCATCACCACGCTGCACCCCAGGACCTACAACGAGGCCCGTACCATCGGGGAACACTTCCGTGAGGGCACTCCGGTGATCATGAATCTCACGGAGATGGACGACACGGACGCGAAGCGACTTGTCGACTTTGCCGCGGGACTCGTCTTCGGTCTTCATGGCAGCATTGAGCGAGTGACGCAGAAGGTCTTTCTGTTGTCGCCTGCTAACGTCGATGTCACGGCGGAGGACAAGGCCCGCATCGCAGAGGGCGGATTCTTCAACCAGAGCTGAGAACACGACACCGGGAACAACCCGGCCGAGAGGCCGGAGCTACGAGAGCCAGGGGAGAGGGAAGCGCGAGGATGGGCGTCGCTCAAAGTGTTGTCTACATCGCGTTGATGTGTTTCCTCATCGTGCTGATCTTCCGGCTGGTCATGGACTACGTCTTCCAGTTCGCACGTTCATGGCAGCCGGGCAAGCCGATGGTGGTCGTCCTTGAGGCGACTTACACGGTCACCGATCCACCGCTCAAGCTCCTGCGGCGGTTCATTCCGCCGCTGCGTCTCGGGGGCGTGGCACTCGACCTGTCCTTCTTCGTTCTGATGATCATCGTTTCCATCCTGATCAGCGTCGTGATCAGGTTGTGAGCGATACGGTCTTGCCGACTGCCGACGACTACGTAGAGGTGAAGAAGAGATGCCGCTGACCCCCGAGGACGTGCGGAACAAGCAGTTCACGACGGTCCGCCTCCGAGAAGGCTATGACGAGGACGAGGTTGACGCCTTCCTCGACGAGGTCGAATCGGAGCTGACCCGCCTGCTCCGTGAGAACGAGGACCTGCGCGCCAAGCTGGCCGCCGCCACGCGTGCCGCCGCGCAGAACCAGCAGCAGCAAGGCATGCGCAAGCCGGAGCAGCAGGAACGGCCCGGTGCACCGGTGCCCGCCGCCATATCTGGTCCGCCGGTCCAGCAGCAGCAGCAGCCCCCGCAGATGGGTCCGCCCCAGCTGCCCGGTGGCGCTCCGCAGCTGCCCGCCGGTCCCAGCGGCCACGGACCCCAGGGTCCGCACGGCCCCGGTCCGCAGGGTCCGCACGGCCCCGGCCCGATGCAGGGCGGTCCCATGGGTGGCCCGATGGGCGGTCCCATGGGTGGTCACAACCCCCAGCAGCAGCAGATGCAGCAGATGCAGCAGCAGCCGCCGCAGATGCAGCAGCAGGGCCCCGGCGGCGACAGCGCCGCCCGTGTCCTCTCCCTGGCGCAGCAGACCGCCGACCAGGCGATCGCGGAGGCCCGTTCCGAGGCCAACAAGATCGTCGGCGAGGCGCGCAGCCGCGCCGAGGGCCTGGAGCGCGATGCCCGTGCCAAGGCGGACGCCCTGGAGCGGGACGCGCAGGAGAAGCACCGCGTGGCGATGGGCTCCCTGGAGTCGGCCCGCGCGACGCTTGAGCGCAAGGTCGAGGACCTGCGTGGCTTCGAGCGCGAGTACCGGACGCGTCTGAAGTCCTACCTGGAGAGCCAGCTGCGTCAGCTGGAGACCCAGGCGGACGACTCGCTGGCTCCGCCGCGGACCCCGGTGACCGCTTCGCTGCCGCCGTCGCCCTCGCTGGCTCCGGCCGGTGCGGGTGCCATGGGCCACACCATGGGCGGCAACCACGGTGGTCACGGCGGCCCGCAGATGGGCGGCAGCCCGTCCATGGGCAGCGCGCCCTCGTACGGTGGCCAGCAGCAGATGTCGCCGGCGATGACCCAGCCGATGGCACCGGTGCGGCCGCAGGCGCCGCAGCCGATGCAGCAGGCGCCTTCGCCGATGCGCGGGTTCCTGATCGACGAGGACGACAACTGAGCGGCTCGCGCTCGCTGAGCGCGTAGCCGTCGGCAGGCTGAGGGCCGGGCCCCGGGGATTTCCCCGGGGCCCGGCCCTCAGCCGTGGGCGGGGCATCCCCCTACCCCCGGGGGCGGAGCCCCAGGTTCGGGAAGGGGCGGGTAGGGGAACGCCGAAGGGCCCGGCCGGAACGTGTCCGGCCGGGCCCTTGTGTGCTGTGTGGCTAGCGCTCCGTCTTGCGGAGGCGGAAGGTCAGGGACAGGCCCTCGTCCTCGAACGGCTCGCCGTACGCCGCGTCCGCCTCGCCCTCGGCGTAGTCCAGGGCCAGGACCTCGTCCGCGATCAGGGACGCGTGCTCGGCCAGCGCCTCGGCCGTCGCGGGCGACGTGGACGTCCAGCGGACGGCGATACGGTCCGCCACGTCCAGGCCGCTGTTCTTGCGGGCCTCCTGGATGAGGCGGATCGCGTCACGGGCCAGGCCCGCACGCCGCAGCTCCGGGGTGATCTCCAGGTCGAGGGCGACCGTGGCGCCCGAGTCGGACGCGACCGACCAGCCCTCGCGCGGGGTCTCGGTGATGATGACCTCGTCCGGGGCCAGCGACACCGTCTCGCCGTCGACCTCGACCGAGGCCGTGCCCGCGCGCAGGGCCAGCGACAGCGCGGCCGCGTCGGCGTTCGCGACGGCCTTGGCCACCGCCTGGACGCCCTTGCCGAACCGCTTGCCCAGCGCCCGGAAGTTGGCCTTCGCCGTCGTGTCGACCAGCGAACCCCCGACCTCGGACAGGGAGGCCACGGAGGAGACGTTCAGCTCCTCGGTGATCTGGGACCGCAACGCGGGGGAGAGGCTCTCGAAGCCCGAGGCCGCGACCAGAGCCCGGGACAGTGGCTGGCGGGTCTTGACGCCCGACTCGGCACGCGTCGCCCGGCCCAGCTCGACCAGCCGGCGCACCAGCGCCATCTGCGTCGAGAGCTCGGGGACGATCGCCGTCAGGTCTGCCTTCGGCCAGTCGGAGAGGTGGACCGACTCCGGGGCGTCCGGGGTGACCGGCACGATCAGGTCCTGCCAGACCCGCTCGGTGATGAACGGCGTCATCGGGGCCATCAGCCGGGTCACCGTCTCGATGACCTCGTGCAGGGTGCGCAGCGCCGACTTGTCGCCCTGCCAGAAGCGGCGGCGGGAGCGGCGTACGTACCAGTTGGACAGATCGTCGACGAACCCCGAGAGCAGCTTGCCGGCCCGCTGGGTGTCGTAGCCCTCCAGTGCCTGGGTGACCTGGTCCACCAGGGCGTTGAGCTCGCTCAGCAGCCAGCGGTCCAGGACCGTGCGGTCGGCCGGTGCCGGATCGGCCCCGGACGGCGCCCAGTTCGACGTACGGGCGTACAGCGCCTGGAAGGCGACGGTGTTCCAGTACGTCAGGAGCGTCTTGCGGACGACTTCCTGGATCGTGCCGTGGCCGACGCGCCGCGCCGCCCACGGGGAGCCGCCGGCCGCCATGAACCAGCGCACGGCGTCGGCGCCGTGCTGGTCCATCAGCGGGACCGGTTCGAGGGTGTTGCCCAGGTGCTTGGACATCTTGCGGCCGTCCTCGGCGAGGATGTGGCCCAGGCAGACGACGTTCTCGTAACTCGACTTGTCGAAGACCAGGGTGCCGATCGCCATCAGCGTGTAGAACCAGCCGCGTGTCTGGTCGATGGCCTCCGAGATGAACTGCGCCGGGTAGCGGCTCTCGAAGATCTCCTTGTTCTTGTGCGGGTAGCCCCACTGCGCGAACGGCATCGAGCCCGAGTCGTACCAGGCGTCGATGACCTCGGGGACGCGGTACGCCTCCAGCTGGCAGCTCTCGTGCGAGCAGGTGAACGTGATCTCGTCGATGAACGGCCGGTGCGGGTCGAGGCCGGAGAGGTCGGTGCCGGTCAGCTCGCTCAGCTCGGCGCGCGAGCCGATGACGGTGAGGTGGTCGTCCTCGCAGCGCCAGATCGGCAGCGGGGTGCCCCAGTAGCGGTTGCGGGACAGCGCCCAGTCGATGTTGTTGTTCAGCCAGTCGCCGTAGCGGCCGTTCTTGACCGAGTCGGGGAACCAGTTGGTCTTCTCGTTCTCCTCCAGCAGGCGGTCCTTGACGGCCGTCGTGCGGATGTACCAGGACGGCTGCGCGTAGTACAGCAGCGCGGTGTGGCAGCGCCAGCAGTGCGGGTAGCTGTGCTCGTACGGGACGTGCCGGAAGAGCAGGCCGCGGTCCGCGAGGTCCTCGGTGAGCGCCTCGTCGGCCTTCTTGAAGAAGACGCCGCCGACCAGCGGCACGTCCTCCTCGAAGGTGCCGTCGGGCCGCACCGGGTTGACCACCGGCAGGCCGTACGCCTTGCAGACCAGGAGGTCCTCCGCGCCGAAGGCGGGGGACTGGTGGACCAGACCCGTACCGTCCTCCGTCGTCACGTACTCGGCGTTGACGATGTAGTGGGCGGGCGCCGGGAAGTCGATGAGGGCGAACGGGCGCTCGTACGTCCAGCGCTCCATCTCGCGGCCGGTGAACGAGTCGCCGGTCAGCTCCCAGCCCTCGCCGAGCGCCTTCTCGACGAGCGGCCGGGCGACGACGAGCTTCTCCTCGCCGTTGGTCGCGACGACGTACTCGACCTCGGGGTGCGCGGCGACGGCCGTGTTGGAGACCAGGGTCCAGGGCGTCGTCGTCCAGACCAGCAGGGCCGCCTCGCCGGCCAGCGGGCCGGAGGTGAGCGGGAAGCGGACGAAGACCGAGGGGTCGACGACCGTCTCGTAGCCCTGGGCCAGCTCGTGGTCGGAGAGGCCGGTGCCGCAGCGCGGGCACCAGGGGGCGACCCGGTGGTCCTGGACCAGCAGGCCCTTGCCGAAGATCTCCTTCAGCGACCACCACACGGACTCGACGTACTCGGGGTCCATCGTGCGGTACGCGTCGTCGAGGTCGACCCAGTAGCCCATCCGGGTCGTGAGGTCGGTGAAGGCGTCGGTGTGCCGGGTCACGGACTCACGGCACTTGGCGTTGAACTCGGCGATGCCGTACGCCTCGATGTCCTTCTTGCCGTTGAAGCCCAGCTCCTTCTCGACCGCGAGCTCGACCGGCAGGCCGTGGCAGTCCCAGCCGGCCTTGCGGCCGACGTGGTAGCCCTGCATGGTGCGGAAGCGCGGGAAGACGTCCTTGAAGACGCGGGCCTCGATGTGGTGGGCGCCGGGCATGCCGTTGGCGGTCGGCGGGCCCTCGTAGAAGACCCACTCGGGGCGGCCCTCCGACTGGTCGAGGCTCTTGGTGAAGACCTTGTTCTCGCGCCAGAAGTCGAGCACGGCGTGCTCCAGCGCGGGCAGGTCTACCTGGGCGGGTACCTGGCGGTACTGCGGCGATGTCATGTGCGGGCTTCCTCCGGCGGACGTTTTCCACTTCCGTCGGAGGGACGAGAACCGGTCGGGTCCCCGCGGTACCACCCTCCTTGGCCCCGGACGGCTGTCCGTGGCCCCCTCATTAGGGGTGCGAAGCCGGTTCTACTCGCCCTGTGCACGTGGGCACGGCCCACGGTCCAGAACTTTCCTCCGACGGCTCCGGGTGATCTTCACGACGCGCTCGCCCCCGGGCTTCCACCGTCCCCGGGTCGCTCCTGGCTGCGTACGACGCTACTCGTCCCATCCACGCCTCTCGCTGCCGCCAGTGTACGGGGCCCGGAGTGCGGGGGCCGACCGGTTTAGCGGCGGCCCCCGGCGTGACCCGAATGGCCAGACCCGGCGTACGGAGTACCGGCGCCGTCCGGCGAGGGGAGCGAGGGCGGATTACCCGGCTGGGAGCTGGGCACAACGGACTCAGGCGGGCTGTGATCCGGACATGGGGAGGGGCGAATCGGCGGCGTGCCCCGTTGCCGCGGGGCTGGGGTCGACTTATCGTCCCAGCACGACTCGCGAGCAAGATCACAATATGTGAAGGGGCCGCGGCCATGGTGGCGAAGAAGACCGCCGCGAAGAAGACGGCGTCAGCGGAATCCACGGGCCCGGCGGCCGAGGAGAAGGCGACGAAGAAGGCCGCCAAGAAGGCGGCGCCCAGGAAGACGGCGACCAAGAAGGCGGCGGCGAAGAAGGCCGCTCCGAAGAAGGCCGCGGCCGCGAGGACCGCGGCCGAGAAGGCTTCGAAGAAGGCCGCCGCTGCGGCCACGGGGGCGGCCGAGGCCGCCGAGCAGACGGGAGCTCACACGGTGGTAGCCAAGAAGAGCGCGGCCAGGACACGGACCGCGGGCCGGAGCGCGGCGCCCGTGCCTCCGGCCCGCGCCGCCGCGACCGCACCGGGGGAGCTGGCCGTACGGCCGGGCGAGGACCCCTGGACGCCGGAGGAGGTCTCGGCCGCCCGGTCCGAGCTGACCGGCGAGATCACCCGGCTCCGCAGCGAGCTGGAGACCTCGGGCGCGGCGCTGGCCGGGCTGATGCGGGACTCCGGCGACGGGGCGGGTGACGACGAGGCGGACACCGGCACCAAGAACATCACCCGCGAGCACGAGATGTCGCTGGCCGCGCACGCCCAGGAGACGCTGGAGCAGACCGAGCGGGCGCTGGCCCGGCTCGACGCCGGGACGTACGGGCTCTGCGAGATCTGCGGCAATCCGATCGGCAAGGCGCGGATGCAGGCGTTCCCCCGGGCCACCCTGTGTGTCGAGGACAAGCAGAAGCAGGAGCGGCGCGGTTAGGGCCTGCCCGGCGGATCGTGGCCGGTGCCGCCCCCCCCCGGTCATGACCGGCCGGGGGACAGGCCCTGCTCCCCGGCGCTGTGTCGTACCCTCGTCCTCAGTCGGGAACTAGGTTGAGGGACTCACGTGGCAGAGGCGGAGAGCATCATCGGTAGGCCGGAGATCCCTGAGTCGGGGGGACGCGAAGGAGCCGAGCCGGAGCGGGGCGAGGCGGCCGGGTCCCCGGACGGGCAGTCGGCGGATCCCACCGCCGCACAGGACGGGGACGGCGAGGCGGTGGTCGACCGTTCGGCGGCCACCCGGCGGCGCCGGATCATCCTGCTCTTCTGCGTCGCCGCCCTGGCGTACCTGCTCGACCTGGGCAGCAAGATGCTCGTGGTGGCGAAGCTGGAGCACCAGGAGCCGGTCGAGATCTTCGGGAGCTGGCTCAGGCTCGACGCGATCCGCAACGCGGGCGCCGCGTTCGGTATCGGTGAGGCCTTCACGATCATCTTCACGATCATCGCGGCGACCGTCATCGTGGTGATCGCGCGGCTGGCGCGCAAGCTCTACAGCCTGCCGTGGGCCATCGCGCTCGGGCTGCTGCTCGGCGGTGCGCTGGGCAACCTGACCGACCGCATCTTCCGCGCGCCGGGCACCTTCCAGGGTGCGGTGGTGGACTTCATCGCACCCGCCCACTTCGCCGTCTTCAACCTGGCCGACTCCGCGATCGTCTGCGGCGGCATCCTGATCGTGATCCTTTCCTTCAGGGGCCTGGACCCCGACGGCACCGTGCACAAGGACTGAGCCATGCAAGGCATACTCGACAGGTGAGTACGCATCCCGAGATCCGAACCCTGCCCGTACCCGATGGCCTGGAAGGCGAGCGTGTCGACGCCGCCATTTCCCGCATGTTCGGTTTCTCCCGCACCAAGGCCGCAGAGCTGGCCGCCGCCGGGAAGGTACAGGTGGACGGTTCGGTGGCCGGGAAGTCCGAGCGGGTGCACGGTGGCGCCTGGCTGGAAGTGGAGATGCCGCAGGCTCCCGCACCGGTCCAGATCGTCGCCGAGCCCGTCGAGGGCATGGAGATCGTCCACGACGACGACGACATCGTCGTGATCATGAAGCCGGTCGGCGTCGCCGCGCACCCCAGCCCCGGCTGGACCGGCACCACCGTGATCGGCGGCCTCGCCGCCGCCGGGTACCGGATCTCCACCTCCGGCGCCGCCGAGCGCCAGGGCATCGTGCACCGGCTCGACGTCGGCACCTCGGGGCTGATGGTCGTCGCCAAGTCCGAGCGGGCCTACACGCTGCTGAAGGCCCAGTTCCGCGACCGGGTCGTCGAGAAGAAGTACCACGCGCTGGTCCAGGGGCACCCGGACCCGATGAGCGGCACCATCGACGCCCCCATCGGGCGCCACCCCAACCACGACTACAAGTGGGCGGTCGTCGCGGAGGGCAAGCCGTCGGTCACGCACTACGACCTGATCGAGGCGTACCGGGCCGCCAGCCTCCTGGACATCAAGCTGGAGACCGGCCGTACGCACCAGATCCGGGTGCACATGTCCGCCCACCGCCACCCCTGTGTCGGTGACCTGACCTATGGCGCCGACCCGACGATGGCCAAGCGGCTCGGCCTGACCCGGCAGTGGCTGCACGCCGTCCGGCTCGGCTTCGAGCACCCCTCCGACGGCCGCTGGGTGGAGTTCTCCAGCACCTACCCGGACGACCTCCAGCAGGCCCTGGACCGGATCGCGGCGGAGAGCGAATGATCTCCTACACCACCCGGACCGCCGTCGGGGAGCAGGACCGCGCCGCCTGCTTCCAGCTCCGCAAGGACGTCTTCGTCGGTGAGCAGAACGTGCCGGAGGAGATCGAGTACGACGCCTACGACGCGGACGCGGTGCACGTCATCGCCGTCGCCGAGGACGGCACGGCGCTCGGTACCGGGCGGCTGCTGCACGGCCCCGGCACGGAGGCGAAGACCGGCGGTGACCTCACGGTCGGCTCGCTCGGCCGGCTCGCGGTGACCAGCGGGGCGCGCGGCCTCGGGGTCGGCGCGGCGCTGGTGCGGGCCATCGAGGACGCGGGCCGTGAGCTGGGCCTGGCCGCCGTCGACCTGCACGCCCAGACCCACGCGCTCGGCTTCTACGAGCGGCTCGGCTACGTCGCGTACGGCCCCGAGTTCCCGGACGCGGGCATCGCGCACCGGGCGATGCGCCGCACGCTGAACGACTAGGGACGCGCCGCACGCTGAACGACCAGAGCCCCCGGCCGCCCGCCGCCGGCTCCGGTCAGCCCGGCAGGCCCCAGCTCTTCCACGCCCCGTTCGACGGCACGTCGCGCGGGCCCGTCGCGTCCCGGCGGGCGCCCCTCGGGGTGATCAGCGCGGTGGAGCCGCGCGGCAGGGCGACCGTGATCCGGCCCGGCCCGCTCTCCCGCCAGTGCAGCGGGCGGCCGAGGCTGTCCCGTACCTCGACCGGGCCCTTGACCGAGTGGTCCAGGGTGAGCGGCGCGCCCGCCTCGCTGTGCACCCGGACCCAGCGCGTGGCACCGTCCGAGCGGTCGGCGTCCACGAGGAAGGCGCCCTGGGTGCGCAGGGACGCGAACGACGCGTCGGCCCAGCGGTCCGAGACGGACGGGAAGACCTTCACCACGCCCTCGTGTCCCTGCACCACCATGTCGAGCATCGACTGCGCGGCGGACAGCGGGCTCTCCAGGGCCAGGTTCTTGCCCTCCCGGTACATCGTGTTGACGGTCAGCTGACAGTCCGCGACCACCTTCAGATCGGTGAAGAAGGTCAGGAAGTCGAGCGCCTTCTCCGGTTCGTCCATCACCGAGTACATCGAAGAGGCGGTCGCGTAGCTGTAGCCGTGCCACAGCTCCCGCATCGAGACCCAGTGGTCCATGGAGCGACGCATGACCTCGCGGTCCCCGGCCCGGTCCCAGCTCCGCTCGCGCAGCGGGTACAGCCAGAGCAGATGTGAGTGGTGGCGGTGCGAATCGGCCAGCGGGACGCCCTTGCCGATCATGACACCGGCCGCCGGGTCCTCGGCGTACGGGGTGAGGCGGCGCTCGATGTCCTGCCAGCGCGCGAGCCGGGGGTCGTTGTTCCGCAGCAGCTTCGAGGACGCGATGAGGGTGCGCACGCCCCAGCGGATGAGCGAGAGGTCGTAGGTGCAGTCCTCGGCGTTGGCGTACTCGGGTGAGCGGGTCTCCAGCAGGTGCAGCCTGCCGTCCGGGCCCTCGTGCAGGAAGTGCGCGTAGAAGTTGACGGCCCTGGCGAGGACCGGGTGCACGACGTCGCGCAGGACGGACAGGTCCATCGAGTGCCGGTAGGACTGCCAGACGTTGTGCAGCGCCCAGATGAGGTTGCCGAAGTTGTCGGAGACGTGGTCGGAGCCGGGGGCGCCGACGTCGTAGGTGTCGCCCGCGCGCAGCTGCCAGTCGGAGGGGTGGCCCAGCGCGTAGCTCTCGCCGTCGCGGTACGCGGCCGGGACGGAGGCCGGGAGGTTGTGCTCGAAGCGGCGGAAGGTGCTGGTCACCGAGTCGAGTTCGGGGTGGTTGGAACCGTGGACCGGCGCCATGCCGATCTGGACGTTGAGATTCCACCAGACCGCCGTCCAGTTGTTGCCGACCTCGGGGAACCAGGGGCCCCACTCGGAGATCGTCGGCCCCCCGGCCCTGGTCGAGGCGGCGAGCTTGTAGAGCTGGAGGACGTAGAAGCTCTGCAGCCGCTTGTCCGGTACGGAGAGGAAGCCGCGCCGGTAGTAGGCGTGCCACCAGCGGCGGTGACAGTCCACCAGCCGGTCCGGGGCCGTGGCCAGGGTGCGGTCCACGGCCCGCAGCGCGTCCGCCGTCGCCTGTGACACCTGGCCGGGGAAGCGGTACACCAGGTGGGCGGCGAGCAGCCGGCCGGTGCCCTCGCGCCGCTCGCGCCAGGCGGTGGTCCAGCCGCCGCCGGCGAGCAGCGGCTGTTCGACGAAGCCGTCACCGGTCCGGGGGTCCGGGTTGGGCGTGTAGTCCTCCGGTTTCCCGCTGTTGCGGGTGGTGGCGGCCCGCAGCCACTGGAAGGACCAGGCCGAGGACTCCTCGCCGGGGCTGGGCCGGGTGGAGACCAGCAGGGCGCTCGTGTCGTTCTGGACGAGGGTGGAGAAGGCCAGGGAGCCACGGGTGGTGGTGACGGTGCCGCACAGCTCGGCGTCGTACGGGTCCAGGGTCCAGTCGACGCCGGTGATCTCCCCGGCTAGGGTCAGGGTGAAGTACCCGACGGGCAGCCGGGAGAAGCCGATGCCGCCGCGCCACTGGCCGCGCTGGTCCTGCACCTGGCTGTGACTGAGCATCAGCTTCAGGGTGTTGGCGGACTCGCCCGCGTAGAGCTGGGCGCCGAGGTAGCCGTTGGCGAGGAACGGGGCCTCCTGCCAGCCGGTGGGGAGGGTGCGCCAGGTCATGGCGGCGTCCCGGGCGGTCTTCTCGTGGACGGTTTTCTCATGGGCGGCGGGGCCCGGCCGTCCGGCGGGCGCGGTGGTGGTCGCGGCCCATCCGGTGGGGGAGCCGGCGAGCCAGAACGCGGAGGTGCCGGCCGCTGCCGTGCCGACGAAATGCCTTCGGGAGAACGCGGTCACGTGGTCTCTCCTGCCAGTCATGTATGTGGTGAGAGTTCTTGTCCCTGAATGACGCACGCCGCATACTGCCCTCCCTCGGAGGACGGCGGAAGGGGGCTGACGGCAGAAACATCGGAGGAATGATCGGTCAGGAGAGCTGTGCGGAGGGGGTGTTGCCGGGATTACGCGCCTTGCATGGCAGGCTGGAACCCCGTATCGGCCGATCACCGAGGCCGGTTCGCCGCGCTCGGAAGGCACCTTCGTGGACCAAATGGCCCTGTTGCTCCTGCTGTTGCTCGGAGCGGTGGTGACTGTGCCACTGGGGGACAAGCTGGGGCTGCCCGCGCCGGTGCTGATGACGCTCGCGGGCGTCGGAATGGCCTTCCTCAGCTTCGTGCCGAATGTGGACATCCCGCCCGAGATCATCCTTCCAGCGCTGCTTCCGCCACTGCTCTACGCCTCCGTGCAGCGCACCTCCTGGCGGCAGTTCGCCGCCAATAAACGACCGATCTTTCTGCTGGCCGTGGCGCTGGTCTTCCTGACGACGGCGGCGGTGGCCGCGGTCGCCAACGCGATCGTCCCCGGGCTGCCGATCGCCGCCGCCGTCGCACTCGGCGCGCTCGTCGCACCGCCCGACCCGGTCGCGGCGACCGCCGTCGCCGGTTCGGTCGGGCTGCCCCGCAGGCTCGTCTCCATCCTGGAGGGCGAGGGGCTGTTCAACGACGTGACCGCGATCGTGCTCTACCACGTGGCGATCGCGGCCGCGGTGAGCGGCACCTTCTCGCTCCCGGAGGCGTTCGGACTGCTGATCCTGTCCGCCGTCGTCGCGGTGGCGGTGGGCGTCGCGCTCGGCTGGCTCACCATCAAACTCATGGGCCTGCTCGGCGATGCGACGCTCCAGGTCGGACTCACCCTGCTGGTGCCGTTCGTCAGCTACGTGCTCGCCGAGGAGCTGATGGGCTCCGGCGTCCTCGCCGTCCTCACCACCGCGCTCTTCCTCGCCGAGCACACCGCCGACGCCGACGACGTGCTCGGCCGGCTCACCGGCCGCACCTTCTGGGAGATCGTCGACACCCTCGTCACCGGCGTCGCCTTCGGACTGATCGGCCTCGAACTGCACAACGTCTTCGGCACGGCCGACGGGCGGGAACTGCGGATGGCCGGCTGGGGGCTGGCCGTCGTCGCGGTCGTCGTCGGGGTCCGCCTGCTCTATCTGCTCCCCGCGACCTGGCTGGCCAAGCGGCTGCACACCCGCCGCGACGTCAGCGAGGAGATCCCCACCGGCTGGCGGGAGACCGTCGTCATGTGGTGGGCCGGGATGCGCGGGGTGGCGTCGGTCGCGCTGGCCCTCGCGATCCCGCTGAAGACGGACGACGGAAAGCCGTTCCCCGGCCGCGACGAGATCGTCTTCATCGCCTTCGCCGTGATCATGGTCACCCTGGTCTTCCAGGGCCTGACCCTGCCGTGGCTGGTGCGCAAGCTGCGGGTCAAGGCGGACACCGACGCGGAGGAGGCACTGGAGAAGGACCTCGCGATCCGGGCCGCCAGGGCCGCCAAGCAGCGGCTCAAGGAGATCCAGGAGGTCGAGGAGTTCCCCGAGGACGTCGTGGAACGGCTCCAGCGCCTCGCCTACGACGTGGGGGCCCGGATCAGCCCCGACATGGTCGACGACGAGCGCCGCGAGGCGTACGCGAAACGCACCGAGCGGTTCAAGGCCGTCAGCCGCATCCAGCGGGAGATGATGTCGGCCGCCCGCCACGCGGTGCTCGCCGCACGCAACGAGGCCGGGGCCGACCCCGAGATCGTCGACCGGGTGCTGCGGCAGCTGGACGTACGCAGCCTGCGCTGACCCGCGCCCCTGGCCGGTGACCCATGCCCCGGACGGGCCCGGTCAGCCGCGCCCGGTGCGCGGCGCCCTGTCCCGGGCCGCCGGCTTCCCGTTCGGGTGGGTGCTGACCGGCCACCCGTCCTGCGGCGGCAGCGCCGCGGGCGCCGTCGCGATGCGGGGCAGGGCGTACGGATGGTGATCGCGCAGCCAGCCGATCAGCTGCTCCCGGACCGCGCAGCGCACCGTCCAGATGTCGTCCGCGTCCTTGGCGGTGACCACCGCGCGCACCACGACGGTCGACGGGGTGGTGTCGGTGACGGCCAGCGACCAGTTCCGGCCGTCCCACGCGGCGCACTCGCCCAGGATGTCCCGCAGTTGCTCACGCATCGCGGCGACCGGCGCCGAGTGGTCCAGGTGGAAGAAGACCGAACCGGTCATCTGGGCCCCGCCGCGTGACCAGTTCTCGAAGGGCTGGCTGGTGAAGTACGAGACCGGCATCGTGATCCGCCGCTCGTCCCAGGTCCGTACCGCGAGGAAGGTCAGCGTGATCTCCTCGATCGTGCCCCACTCCTCGTCCACCACCACGGTGTCCCCGATCCGCACCATGTCACCGAACGCGATCTGGAGGCCGGCGAAGAGGTTGCCGAGCGTGGACTGGGCGGCGACACCGGCGACGATGCCGAGCACACCGGCGGAGGCCAGCATCGAGGTTCCGACCGCGCGCATGGCCGGGAACGTCAGCAGCATCGCGGCGACCGCGATCGTCGTCACGATCGCGGTGACCACCCGCTGGATCAGCGTCACCTGCGTCCGGACCCGCCGCACCCGCGCCGGGTCCTGGGTGTTCGCCGCGTAGCGCGCGTACACCGAGTCCACCACCGCGATGGCGATGCGCAGCACCAGCCAGGCGGAGGCGCCGATCATCACCAGTGTCAGCGCCTGGCCGATGCCCTTGCGGTGGTCGGTGATCAGGTCGAGCCCGGTGTGGGTGTAGCCGGCCCGCAGCAGCGCGGTGCACAACGTGAGCTGGAACGGTATGCCGCAGCGCCGCAGCAGACCCCACAGCGGGGTCTCGTGATGGCGCCCGTCGGCCCGTCTGAGCAGCAGGTCCACCAGCCGGCCGGCCAGCAGCGCGATCGCTACCGAACCGCCGATGGTGATCAGCGGACGCAGGAGGCTCTCCATCTGTCGTTCTCCAAGCTTTCGACGGTAAATGGCACCATGGGCCTCATGAACATCATGCTTTTCCACTCGACGTACGGCCTGCGCCCCGCGGTGCACGCGGCCGCCGACCGGCTGCGTGCAGCCGGGCACGAGGTGCGGGTTCCCGATATCTTCGCGGGGCACACCTTCGAAACCGTCGAGGAAGGACTGGCCTACCAGCAGGAGACGGGCAAGGAGGAGCTGCTCAAGCGGGCTGTGCTGGCCGCCGCGCCCTACTCCGACTCCCGGCTGGTCTACGCCGGTTTCTCCTTCGGCGCGTCCGTCGCCCAGACGCTGGCGCTCGGGGACGCGAAGGCGCGCGGGCTGCTGATGTTCCACGGCACTTCGGACATCGCGGAGAGCGCCTCTGTGGACGAGCTGCCGGTACAGCTGCATGTCGCGGACCCGGACCCGTACGAGACGCACGACTGGCTGAACTCCTGGTACCTCCAGATGCGGCGGACCGGTGCCGACGTCGAGATCTACCGCTACCCCGGCGCGGGGCACCTCTTCACCGACGCCGAACTGCCGGACTTCGACCAGGCCTCCGCCGAGCTGGCCTGGAAGGTCGCGATCGGTTTCCTCGCCACGCTGTGACGAGCACGCCGTGAATACCCCGAAGGGCCCCGCGCGGAACACTGCGCGGGGCCCTTCTGCGGTGCGGATCGTGCGCGGATCGCGGGCGGGTCAGCCCTTCAGCGCCGCGGTGATCGCGGTGTTGAAGTCCGCCACGCTCATCGGCGCGTTCTTGTTGTCCGCGCCGGTCAGCGTCTTGCCGTCCATCTTGAGCGTCGGGGTGCCCTGCACGCCGCTCTTGTCGAAGGCCGCGGACATCTTCATCGCCCAGGTGTCGAACTTGCCGTCCTTGACGCTCTTCTCGAACCCGCTGTTGCCCTTCAGCGCGTCCACCGTGTCGGCGATCTTGAGGAGGTAAGAGTCGTCCTTGAACTTGTCCTCGGTCTCCGAGGGGTGGTACTTCGCGGAGTAGAGCGCGTACTTGTAGTCGAGGAAGGCCTCGGGGCTCACGTCGAGGGCGGCGCCCAGCGCGCTCAGCGCGTTCTTCGAGCCCTCGCCGTTGTCGCTGTTGTCGATGAACGTGGCACCGACGTACTTGATCTTGTACTTGCCGGCGTCGACGTCCTTGTGGACGGTCTCACCGACCGTCTGCTCGAACGTGGCGCAGATCGGGCAGCGGGAGTCCTCGTACAGCTCCAGGGTCTTCTTGGCGGTCGACTTGCCGACGACGACGGTCGTGCCGTCCTTGCCCGAGGTGTTCTTCGGCACGGTGACGTTCTTCGCGTCGGCCACGTCGTCCCAGTGGTCCGGCTTGTTCAGCTGCATCACGCCGTAGCTGACGCCCGCGGCGATCGCGAGGACGGCGACGATCGAGACGCCTACGACGACCTGCCGGCGGGTCTTGTCCTTCTTGGCCTGGCGCTCGCGCTCGGCGCGCAGCCGCTCGCGGGCGGCGGACTTGTTGGCCTGGCTGTTGCGGTTGCTCATGTGTCTGTTCTCCGTGGGATGCGTGGTCGTGCGTGGTCGGGGACTCGTGCTCAGGCGGTGGCGCAGGCCGAGCGCGGCGGTCCCCTCCGTCCCACGGAGTGCACGAGGAGGCGGGCCGGTGCGTGCGCGTGCGGGCCGCGCGGCGCGGGCCGGACCGGACGGCGTACCCGGTGACGGGCCGTCCCCGCCACGGCGACCGCGACCAGCAGCGGCCGGAACGCCAGCAGCGCGAACGCGCCCAGCAGTCCGGCGAGCGCCAGCTCACCGCGGTGCAGCCAGGCGGCGGCGAGCAGCCCGACGGTGACATGGGCGGCCAGCAGCAGCCACGGCACCAGCGGCCCCGGGGAGGCCAGCAGCGCGGCTGCGCCGTGCCCGGAACCCGTCACGGAGGCGAGCGGGGTGCCCACCCCGCCGACGCCGGCGAACGCCGTCGCGCCCGCGCCGACATCACCGCCGCCGCAGAACACATCGACGCCCACCGAACGCAGCGGGCCGGTGATCGGGCCGCCCGCCGCCCCGTAACAGAGGTGCTGACCGGAGGTGAAGACGGTGTCGGCGGCCAGCTCCAGCGGCACCAGCAGCCCGGCGATCGCCCCGAAGCCGCGCTCCCGGCCGGCCAGCGCGTACGCCACGGCGAAGACCCCGCCGGCCAGTACCGCCAGGAGCGGCAGCGGCAGCGGGACCTGGGAGAGCAGCACGTGGGACGCAGCCGACAGCGTCACGACGAGCGCCGTGAAGAGCGCCGCGCGCACGAGTCTGAGCTGCGTCCCGGATATGTCCATCGTCGAGGAGTGTCGCATGCCAACCTGTAAGCGAGCCCTAAAGTCGCTGCCCTCCCATAATCACAACCCCGGGATCCGGCCGTTGCGGAACAGGTCCACGAAGATCTGGTGGTCGGCGCGGGCCCGTGCGCCGTAGCTGTGGGCGAAGTCCACCAGCAGCTCCCCGAAGCCCTCCTCGTCCGCCGAGATCGCGGCGTCGATCGCCCGCTCGGTGGAGAACGGCACCAGCGAGTGGCCGCTCTCGTCGTCCGCCGCGGAGTGCATCGTCGCCGTCGCCCGGCCGAGGTCGGCCACCACCGCCGCGATCTCGTCGGGCTCGTCGATGTCGGACCAGTCCAGATCGACCGCGTACGGCGAGACCTCCGCGACCAGCTGTCCAGAGCCGTCCAGCTCGGTCCAGCCCAGCCACGGGTCGGCGTGCGCCTGGAGGGCACGCTGCGAGATCACCGTGCGGTGCCCCTCGTGCTGGAAGTAGTCGCGCACCGCGGCGTCCGTGATGTGCCGGGAGACCGCGGGGGTCTGCGCCTGCTTGAGGTAGATCACCACATCGTTCTCCAGGGCGTCGCTGTTGCCCTCCAGAAGGATGTTGTACGAGGGCAGCCCAGCCGATCCGATGCCGATCCCGCGCCTGCCGACGACGTCCTTGACCCGGTAGGAGTCTGGCCGGGTCAGGCTCGACTCCGGCAGCGTCTCCAGATAGCCGTCGAATGCCGCGAGCACCTTGTAGCGCGTCGCCGCGTCCAGGTCGATCGCGCCGCCGCCGTCCGCGAAGCGGCGCTCGAAGTCACGGATCTCGGTCATCGAGTCGAGCAGCGAGAACCGGGTCAGCGCGCGGGCGTCACGCAGCGCGCCCAGCAGCGGACCCTCCGCGGTGTCGAGCGTGAAGGGCGGCACCTCGTCGTTCTTCGCGCCCGTCGCCAGCGCGTGGATCCGCTCGCGGTAGGCAGCGGCGTAGACCCGGACGAGCTCGGTGATCTGCTCGTCGCCCAGCGCCTTCGCGTAGCCGATCAGGGCGACGGAGGCGGCGAAGCGCTTGAGGTCCCAGGTGAACGGGCCCACATAGGCCTCGTCGAAGTCGTTGACGTTGAAGACCAGCCGGCCGTTGGCGTCCATGTACGTGCCGAAGTTCTCCGCGTGCAGATCGCCGTGGATCCACACCCGGCCGGTGCGCTCGTCGAGGTACGGACCGCCGTGCCGCTCCCGCTCCAGGTCTCCGTAGAACAGGCAGGCCGTACCCCGGTAGAACGCGAAGGCCGAGCCCGCCATCTTGCGGAACTTGACCCGGAAGGCGGCCGGATCGGCGGCCAGCAGCTCACCGAAGGCGGTGTCGAAAACCTCTAGGATCTGCTCCCCGCGCTGCGCTGCGCCGGTCTGCGTTTCCGACATCTCTGGGTGCCTCCTGGTACCTGGCGTGTGTGACGACGTACATGACAAATGGGACGGGCGTCCTCGCCCTTTCAACGCGCGACCGTATCGCGGAGTGCCCGTCACTCGTGACCCGGGAGACGTAGACTCCCACGCTGTCCCCCCAGCCGACATTCGCAGTTTCCCCGGAGGCACAGCGCCGTGACCAAGCCGCCTTTCACGCACCTTCACGTCCACACCCAGTACTCGCTGCTGGACGGTGCCGCGCGGCTCAAGGACATGTTCGAGGCGGCGAACACGATGGGCATGTCGCACATCGCGATGACCGACCACGGCAACCTGCACGGCGCCTACGACTTCTTCCATTCGGCCAAGAAGGCCAATGTGACGCCCATCATCGGGATCGAGGCGTACGTCGCCCCGGAGTCGCGCAAGCACAAGCGGAAGATCCAGTGGGGCCAGCCGCACCAGAAGCGCGACGACGTCTCCGGCTCCGGTGGTTACACCCACAAGACGATCTGGGCGTCCAACGCCAAGGGCCTGCACAACCTCTTCAAGCTGTCCTCCGACGCCTATGCCGAGGGCTGGCTGCAGAAGTGGCCGCGGATGGACAAGGAGACGATCTCCCAGTGGTCGGAAGGCCTGATCGCCTCCACCGGCTGCCCCTCCGGTGAGGTGCAGACCAGGCTCCGGCTCGGCCAGTTCGACGAGGCGGTGCAGGCGGCCTCCGACTACAAGGACATCTTCGGCGCGGGCAAGTACTTCCTGGAGCTGATGGACCACGGCATCGAGATCGAGCGCCGGGTCCGTGACGGGCTCCTCGAAATCGGCCGCAAGCTCGACATCCCGCCCCTAGTCACGAACGACTCGCACTACACCTACGCCAACGAGGCGACCGCGCACGACGCGCTGCTGTGCATCCAGACAGGCAAGAACCTCTCCGACCCGGACCGCTTCCGCTTCGACGGCACCGGCTACTACCTGAAGACGACGGACGAGATGTACGCCGTCGACTCCTCGGACGCCTGGCAGCAGGGCTGTGCCAACACCCTGCTGGTCGCGCAGCAGATCGACACCACCGGGATGTTCGAGAAGCGCGACCTGATGCCGAAGTTCGACATCCCCGAGGGCTTCACGGAGATCACCTGGTTCCAGGAGGAGGTCCGGGTCGGGATGAATCGGCGCTTCCCCGCCGGTGTCCCGGAGGACCGGCAGAAGCAGGTCGAGTACGAGATGGACATCATCATCCAGATGGGGTTCCCGGGGTACTTCCTGGTCGTCGCGGACTTCATCATGTGGGCGAAGAACAACGGCATCGCGGTCGGCCCCGGCCGTGGTTCCGCCGCCGGATCGATCGTCTCGTACGCGATGGGCATCACCGACCTCGACCCGATCGAGCACGGGCTGATCTTCGAGCGCTTCCTCAACCCCGAGCGCGTCTCCATGCCCGACGTCGACATCGACTTCGACGAGCGCAGGCGCGTCGAGGTGATCAGGTACGTGACCGAGAAGTACGGCGCCGACAAGGTCGCCATGATCGGCACCTACGGCAAGATCAAGGCCAAGAACGCGATCAAGGACTCCGCCCGCGTCCTCGGCTACCCGTACGCGATGGGCGACCGCCTCACCAAGGCCATGCCCGCCGACGTCCTCGGCAAGGGCATCGACCTCAACGGCATCACCGACCCCAAGCACCCGCGTTACAGCGAGGCGGGCGAGATCCGGGGGATGTACGAGAACGAGCCGGACGTCCAGAAGGTCATCGACACCGCCAAGGGCGTCGAGGGCCTGGTCCGGCAGATGGGCGTGCACGCCGCGGGCGTCATCATGTCCAGCGAGCCGATCGTCGACCACGCCCCGCTCTGGACGCGGCACTCCGACGGCGTGACCATCACGCAGTGGGACTACCCGCAGTGCGAGTCGCTCGGCCTGCTCAAGATGGACTTCCTGGGGCTGCGCAACCTGACGATCATGGACGACGCCATCAAGATGGTGAAGTCCAACAAGGGCATCGACCTGGAGATGCTGGCCCTCCCGCTGGACGACCCCAAGACGTACGAGCTGCTCTGCCGGGGCGACACGCTCGGGGTGTTCCAGTTCGACGGCGGGCCGATGCGTTCGCTGCTGCGCCAGATGCAGCCCGACAACTTCGAGGACATCTCCGCTGTCTCGGCCCTGTACCGGCCGGGCCCGATGGGCATGAACTCGCACACGAACTACGCCGAGCGCAAGAACGCCCGCCAGGAGATCACTCCGATCCACCCGGAGCTGGAGGAGCCGCTCAAGGAGGTCCTCGGCCTCACCTACGGCCTGATCGTCTACCAGGAGCAGGTCCAGAAGGCCGCCCAGATCGTCGCCGGGTACTCGCTCGGCGAGGCCGACATCCTGCGCCGCGTGATGGGCAAGAAGAAGGCCGACGAGCTGGCGAAGAACTTCGTCCTGTTCGAGGCCGGTGCCAAGAAGAACGGCTTCTCCGACGCCGCGATCAAGGCGCTGTGGGACGTGCTGGTCCCGTTCGCCGGATACGCCTTCAACAAGGCGCACTCCTCCGCGTACGGCCTGGTCACCTACTGGACCGGCTATCTGAAGGCCAACTACCCGGCCGAGTACATGGCGGCGCTGCTGACCTCGGTCAAGGACGACAAGGACAAGTCGGCGGTCTACCTCAACGAGTGCCGCCGCATGGGCATCAAGGTGCTCCCGCCGAACGTCAACGAGTCGGAGTCGAACTTCGCCGCCCAGGGTGACGACGTCATCCTGTTCGGGCTGACGGCCATCCGCAACGTCGGCCAGAACGTCGTCGACTCGATCATCCGGTGCCGCAAGACGAAGGGGAAGTACAGCAGCTTCCCCGACTTCCTCGACAAGGTCGAGGCGGTCGTCTGCAACAAGCGGACCGTGGAGTCCCTCATCAAGGCCGGCGCCTTCGACGAGATGGGCCACACCCGCAAGGGGCTCGTCGCCCACCACGAACCCATGATCGACAACGTGGTGCAGGTCAAGCGCAAGGAGGCCGAGGGGCAGTTCGACCTCTTCGGCGGCGGCGAGGAGGACAGCGACGAGCCGGGCTTCGGGCTCGACGTGGAGTTCTCCGACATCGAGTGGGAGAAGTCCTACCTGCTGGCCCAGGAGCGCGAGATGCTCGGGCTGTACGTCTCCGACCACCCGCTCTTCGGCATCGAGCACGTCCTGAGCGACAAGTCCGACGCCGCGATCTCACAGCTCACCGGCGGAGAGCACAGCGACGGCGCGATCGTCACCATCGGCGGCATCATCTCCGGCCTCCAGCGCAAGATGACCAAGCAGGGCAACGCCTGGGCCATCGCCACCGTCGAGGACCTGGCCGGTTCCATCGAGTGCATGTTCTTCCCCGCCACCTACCAGCTGGTCTCCACCCAGCTCGTCGAGGACACCGTGGTGTTCGTCAAGGGACGGCTCGACAAGCGCGAGGACGTGCCCCGCCTCGTCGCCATGGAGATGCAGGTCCCCGACATCTCGAACGCGGGCACCAACGCCCCCGTGGTGCTGACCATCCCCACGGTCAAGATCACCCCGCCCATGGTCAGCCGGCTCGGCGAGGTGCTCAACAGCCACCGCGGCGACACGGAGGTGCGGATCAGGCTCCAGGGCCCCCGCAAGACCACGGTGCTCCGGCTCGACCGGCACCGGGTGAAGGCCGACCCGGCGCTCTTCGGAGACCTGAAGGTGCTGCTCGGCCCGTCCTGCCTGGCCGGCTGAGCCGCCGGACCGTCACACACGCACGGGAGGGGCGCCCCGCGAAAGCGGGAGCGCCCCTCCCGGCTACCGGCCTGTGGCCGTACCGGAGAAGTCCGGTCAGTTGTGGCCGAAGCGCCGCTGATGCTTACGCGCAACATCGGCAGGGCTGCCCTGGGACTGGGCCTGAGGCTGGTTCTGCGACTCGAAAGCCGTGGACCGTGCCTCCTGCGCACCGCGCTCCGACTCGGTAGCGCGGTCCTGCTGGCTGCCCTGCTTGCGGTTCTTGTTCTTGGCCATGGTGTTCCTCCTTGGGGGACTCTCGGGGCCAGGACCACAATCAAATTCACATAATCGGATAAACATCGCATGTTGGATCATTACCGTGCGTAGTGAGGGGGTATGATGCGCCGTTTTCCGGATCCGCCACGCCGATGATCGAGTTCCACCCGTTAACCCCCGCGTGGTCGGGCAGACTCGAAGAAAACCCCTGACCTGAGTGGACCCGTTCCCGAATTCCTGGAAGAGGGTGGAACGCGTGGACCGTTGCGTCGTCCTGGTGGACGCCGGTTACCTGCTGGGCGCGGCCGCCAGCCTGCTGGCCGGAGAGCCCGCCCGTTCCCGCATCACCGTCGACCACGCCGCCCTGATCCAGGGGCTGAGGGAGCGGGCGGAGGCCGATACGGAACAGCCGCTGCTGCGGATCTACTGGTTCGACGGCGCCCCCGACCGGGTACCCCAGCCCGAGCACCGCAGACTGCGCGTCATGCCGCGGGTGACGGTCCGGCTGGGCGCCCTCACCCGCAGTGACGGGCGCTGGGCGCAGAAGGGGGTCGACGCGGCGATGCACGCGGAGCTCACCGAGCTCGCGCGCAACCGCGCCTGCTCCGACGTGGTCCTGGTGACCGGCGACGGCGATCTGCTCCCCGGACTGATGTCCGCCAAGGAACACGGCGTGGCCGTCCACCTCTGGGCGGTCCAGGCCGCCGACGGCGACTACAACCAGTCGGAGGACCTCGTCGCGGAGGCCGACGAGCGGCGCGTGCTCGACCGGGCCTGGATCACCCGCGCCGTACGCGCCAAGGAGACCGGCGGCCCGTGCGCGCCGCCGCCCGCCGCGCGGAACTCCGAGATCGCCGCGATCCTCTCCGCCCCGCTGCCCGAATCCGCCCTCGCGGCCTCCGCGGAGCGGGCCACAGAGGTCCAGGCGGAGGCCGCCCGAGCCGGTGCGCCGGAGCCGTCGGAGGATTCCGCCCCGCACACCCCGCACAGCCACCCGGGCCGAGGCGTCCCCACCCCGAAGGACCTCGCCGGCACCCTGCGCGGCCCCGGCGCCCAGCCCGCCCAGCAACCCGCCCCGCCGCCCGCCAACGCCACCCTGCGCTGGTCCTCCGACCGGGGCTGGGTGGAGCGCGGCGGCCCCCTCGGCGAGCCCCCGGAGACCGCGTCCCTCCCGACGCTGGCCCAGATCACCAGCGCGGAACAGCGCTGGGCGGACCGCGAGGAGGACATCACCACGGTCGGCGGGGACCCCTTCGAGGTGGGCCAGGTCTTCGCCCGGCGCTGGATGGAGCGGCTGCCGGAGACCCTCCACCTCCAGAAGCTGTCCACCATGTACCCCCGCGTCCCGCACCGCATCGATGGCGAACTGCTCCGGTACGCGGCCCGGTTCGGGCTGCTCGCGCACAAGGACGACCAGATCGACGAGCACGACCGGTACGCGATCCGGGCCGGGTTCTGGCGCGAGATCGACGTACGGGCAGCGGCGGAGCCCGCTTCGCCGCTGCCCGAGAAGCACGCTCCGCCGGTGGCCCGCACGGAGAAAGCGGCACCGGCCGGAGACTGAGCCCGCATCGGGGGCCGGGGCGCTCAACCCTTCCGCGGATTGTCGCGTTGATGCCACATCGTCGCGGCCCCGGGCGTCATGGGGGCACCCGGACCCCGTACTCTCGTACCTCGTGAGTACGGGCACAGCACAGGCGCAGACGGCGAGCGGCACCGTGTGCGCGGTGCGTGATCTGGTCAAGACCTACCCGGCGGCCCGGGGCAGGCGCGGCAGGCCCGCCACCCCCGAGGTACGCGCCACCGACGGCATCAGCCTGGACGTCCGGCGCGGTGAGATCTTCGGACTGCTCGGGCCCAACGGCGCCGGCAAGTCCACCCTCGTACGACAGCTCACCGGGCTGATGCGGCCCGACTCCGGCAGTGTCGACATGCTCGGCCACGACCTTGTGCGCCACCCCGAGCGGGCCTCCCGGCTGCTCGGCTACCTCGGCCAGGAGTCGACCGCGCTGGACGAGCTGACGGTGGCGCTCGCCGCCGAGACCACCGGACGGCTGCGCGGACTGCCGGTACGGGACGCCCGCGCAGAGCGCGATGCCGTACTCGACGAACTCGGCCTCACCGAACTCGCGGGCCGGCCCCTGAAGAAGCTCTCCGGCGGGCAGCGGCGGCTCGCCTGTGTCGCGGCCGCGCTGGTCGGGGAGCGGCCGGTGCTCATCCTCGACGAGCCGACGACCGGCATGGACCCCGTCGCCCGGCGTGCCGTCTGGGCGGCTGTCGACCGGCGGCGGGCCGAGCGCGGCGCGACGGTGCTGCTGGTCACCCACAACGTCATCGAGGCCGAGACGGTCCTGGACCGGGTCGCCGTCATCGACCGGGGCAAGGTCATCGCCTGCGACACCCCGGCCGGGCTCAAGGAGCAGGTCGCCGGTGAGGTCAGGGTGGAGCTGGTGTGGCGCGAACGGGCCCCGCTCGATGTGCCGGAGGTCGCCGCGCTGCGGGGATCCGCGCAGGAATCAGGACGCCGCTGGGTGCTGCGGCTCGGGCCCGACGAGGCACGGGCCGCGGTCGCCGCGGTGACCGGCGGGGCGGCCTTCGCCGCGCTCGACGACTTCACCCTGGCGACGCCCAGCCTGGAGGATGTCTATCTGGCGCTCGGCGGCGGCGCGACCAGGGGACTGGTGAAGTCATGACCGCGACGCGTGCGACGAGCGGCGCGGCCGGAACGGACCGGTGCGGGCGTGCGGCCGGGCAGGGACCGAACAGGAGCAGCGCCAGGTGACGAGCATCGTTCGCGCGGAGGCGGTGTCCGGGCAGCCGGCCCGCTCCGTATCGTCGGGCAGGGCCGACCGGGACGCTTCCGCCGACGGCCGGAGCACGCGGGCCGCGGAGCTCGCCCCGAGGGCCAGGCTCTTCCCCTCGCTCTCGGCGGTCTACCGGGCCCAGCTCTCCCGGGCCAGGGTCGCCCGCATCCCGCTGCTCTTCGTGGCGACCTTCCAGTCCGTCGGGATCATGGTCCTGATGCGCGGGGTCGTCGACGGCGGCTCGGAGGCGCGGGCCGTCGTCGCCGGGGCCAGTGTCCTGGTCGTCGCCTTCGTCGCGCTGAACCTGCTCGCCCAGTACTTCGGGCAGCTCCGGGCCGGCGGAGGGCTCGACCACTACGCGACGCTGCCCGTGCCGCCCGCCGCCGTGGTGCTCGGGGCGGCCGGGGCGTACGCCTCCTTCACCGTGCCCGGCACCATCGTCACAGCGGTGACCGGCAGTGTGCTCTTCGGTCTGCCGATGACCCATCTGTGGGTGCTCGTCGCCGTCATCCCGCTCTCCGGCGCGGCCCTCTCCGGGCTCGGCGCCGCGCTCGGGCTGCTCGCGCCCCGGCAGGAGCTGGCCACGCTGCTGGGGCAGCTGGGCATGTCCGCCGCCCTGCTGCTGGGCGTGCTCCCGGCGAACCGGCTGCCGGAGCCGATCGGCTGGGCGCGCGATCTGCTGCCCTCCACCTACGGGGTCGAGGCGCTCGCCCGCTCCTTCGACGCCCACCCCGACTGGGCCGTCGTCACCCTCGACCTGGCCGTCTGCGCCGTCGTGGGCGTCCTCTCGCTGGCCGTGGCGGCCTGGGCGTACCGCAGGGCAGCGGTCCGGTGAGGCGCGGCACAGGGACGCCTGGCACGATGGCACGGTGACAGCACCTCTGACGCCGCCGCACCAGCCCTCGCCCCACGAGCCGTGGCAGACGCCGCAGAAAGGGGGCGGCCCCGGCGGTTCCCATCCCAGGAACCTGCTGGAGTCGCCGGAGGAACGGGATCTCCGTACGGATCTGCGCCGGGCCGGGATCGTCTGCGCGGCCGTGACGGTCGCCGGGGTCGCGCTCGGACTGCTGTGGCTGTGGCTGGCGCCCCGGGTGCCGCTGATCTCCGACAACACCGCCGTCTTCCTGAGCGACAGCGAGGGCGAGGAGGCGATCGGGGCCGACGGAACGTTCGCGCTGCTCGCGCTGGCGTTCGGCGCGGTCTCCGCGGGCCTGGCCTTCCTCTTCCACCGGCGGGGCGGGGTCGTGCTCGTCGTGGGCCTCGCGGTGGGCGGCGTGCTCGGCTCGGTGCTGGCCTGGCAGCTGGGGACCCGGCTCGGGCCGACCGACGACGTGGTCGCCCACGCGCGCGAGGTCGGCAAGGGCGTGATCTTCGACGCGCCGCTGGAGCTGCACGCGAAGGGGGCGCTGCTGGCGTGGTCGCTGGCGGCGATGGCCGTGCACCTGGGGCTGACGGCGATGTTCGGGCCGCGGGACCCGGAGCCGGAGTGGGGGGTCTACCACGGGCCGGGCGGCGCGCCGGTGTACGGGGCCGCGCCGTCGTCGGGGGCCGGGCCGTCGGGCGGGCAGCCGGGCGGGCCCGCCGCAGGTCCGTCGGCGCCCGAGCCGCCGGTGCCGCCTGCGGGGTCGTAGCGGGGTTCCGGCCCGGACCCCCGGTCCTCAATCGCCGGACGGGCTCGATCCGGCCTGATCCAAACGAAAGGCCCTAACCCCGGCCGATGGGTGCGAACACCGCGTCCGTCAGGGCTGCCAGATCTTCCGGGGACAGTTCGACCTCCAGCCCGCGGCGCCCCGCCGAGACGCAGACCGTGCCATGGGCCCGTGCCGACGCGTCCAGCACCGTGGGCAGCCGCTTGCGCTGGCCCAGCGGGGAGATGCCGCCCAGGACGTAGCCCGTGGTCCGCTCCGCCGCCGCCGGGTCCGCCATGGCCGCCCGCTTGCCGCCGACGGCCGTCGCCAGGGCCTTCAGGTCCAGGGAACCGGCGACGGGGACGACCGCGACGGTCAGCCGGCCGTCCACGTCGGCCACCAGGGTCTTGAACACCCGGTCGGGGGAGACGCCCAGCGCCTCTGCCGCCTCCTCGCCGTAGGAGGGGGCCGCCGGGTCGTGCTCGTAGGCGTGCACCGTGAAGGGCGTACCGGCCGCGGTCAGCGCGACCGTGGCGGGGGTGGAGCCGGACTGGGGCTGCTTCTTCGGCTTCTTCGCCACGGGGGAGTGGCCCTCCGGTCGCTCAGTTGGGGTGGGTCGGGGCCCGGGTCAGCTCCACCGCGGGCAGCGACGGCAGGTGCCGGATGACGGCGGTCTCCGAACGCAGCAGCGTCAGCTCCTCGCGGAGCCGGGTCGCGGTGTCCGGGGCCTGGAGCAGCCGCTGCTTGGCAGGGATGTCCAGTACGGCCGCCGCGGCGACCAGGTACGAGATGACGGCCGGGTCGTCGGGCAGGTCCGCCCCGGTGGTGAGGGAGCGTTCGCTCGCGCCCGCCAGCCGCTTCTGGTAGCTCCGGAAGGCCCGCAGGACGCCCTCGGCGAGCGCGCCCGCGTCCTCGCCCGGATCCTCCTCCAGCTCTTCGAGCTCAGCCGTCAGATACGGGCCGTCGGCGTCCACGGAGAGCACCCGGACCCGGGTGGTGCCGGTCGCCAGGACCTCGAAGCTGCCGTCGGAGCGCTCCCGGATCTTCGCCGCGTCGGCGATACAGCCCACCCGGTGGAACGTCTGGACGGGATCGGGGCCGAAGCCGTCCGCCGGACCGCGCTCGGCCGGAACGCGGCCGGGGTCGGGCATTCCGGTGGCCGTCGGAGCGGTCTCGCGGCCGTCGCGGATGGCGACCACGGCGAAGCGGCGCGGTTCGTCCTCATCGGCCTTCAGGAGTTCGCGCATCATGGCGCGATAACGCTCCTCGAAGACGTTCAGCGGCAGCACGAGGCCGGGGAACAGCACCGCGTTCAGCGGGAACAGAGGCAGGCGGGCGGTGGTCACAACGGTCAAGCGTAATGGCCGCGGGCCCGTCCTCGGTCGGCCCGGTGTCGCAAGGGCGTCACAGACGCCACCTGGAGCCTGGTGCCGTCGCGTGCGTCGAGGAACCGGCCGAGCGGATCGTCGGACACGGAGGACCACGGGAACGACGCCGCGTGGGGTCCGATCTGCCGGAACTGTTCCAGCGCCTCGTCCCACCGCCCACGTGCCACCAGCACGTACGCGAGCAGGTTGCGGACCTCGGCCGGCCACGGATCGCCCGGAGCGAACGCGGTGGAGAGCGAGATCGCCAGATCCGCGGCCCGGTCGATCCGTTCGACCTGCACCGAGGTGGTCCGCACGTCCGGCCCCTCGGTCAGCACGGCGAAGGCCGCCCGCAGCGGCAGCGCCTGCACCAGGGAGCTGGACAGCGAGTCCTCCGCGGCCCGCTCCGCGAAGTCGAAGCACTCGCGGTGCGAGCCGTACCAGGCGGCGGAGAGGTACTGGAGGGCGGCGACGTGGCAGCCGTAGTGGTGCGTGGAGCGCTGTACGGCCTGCTCCCACAGCGCCTCGAACGTGGTGTGCGTGGCCCGGGTGCCCCGGGCGTGGTCGAGCGCGAGGCGCCAGGGCACCGGATCGCGCGGGTCGCACTCCGCGGCGGCCGTGATCATCGGCCCCACCTCGCGGAGCTGTTCCGCGCGGGCGGGCGACTCCCAGCCGCGCAACAGGGCCAGCTGGGCCTTGACGAGCAGCGCGTCGGGGTCGTGCGGGGCGGTGGCCAGCCAGTTGCCCAGCCAGCCGTCCCGGTTGCGGGCGAACGCCACGAGCCGCTTCAGATAGCGGTCCCGGCTCTCCCACTCGCCCGCGTCCCTGGTGGTGGCGAGCAGCTTCGCGGCCGGTTCGTACTCCCCGAGCGCGGCGGCGACCAGCGCGGGCGACAGCCGGTCGTCGGGGGCGTCGAGCATCACCGCATGGTCCGCGGGCAACCCGGTCGACAGTTCCGGGGTGTGCCGGACCATGCGCGCGGTACGGAGCAGAGCGCGGAGGAAAGGCATGGTGCAGACCATTGAAAAGCGCTGGTGGGAGCGGCGCCAGAGGGGCGCTGTGAAACTTTGGTGGCGAGTGAAAGGGTTGCCCGGCAGATGGCCAAGAAAGAGTAAAGGAAAATGCGGAATCTGGCCTGTTCTTGTCGCTCGGGGAGCAGTCGGGAGCAGCCGCGAGCGTCCGGGAGGAGTGGCCGCAGGGGTGTGTTCCGGCGCCCTTCCACCCGCTCGTGGAGCGGGCGGAAGGGCGCCGGCCGGGCGCGGCGGGGCCGCTCCGCGGTCAGCTCCGGCTCAGCAGCCGGGAGGCCCCTGCCGCGACGGTGGTGGCCAGTATCCAACCCAGCATGATCAGCGCGGCCGCCACCCATTGCCAGCCGCCCTCCATCAGCCAGTAGCCGTCCTGGCCGAGATTGATCACCGGCACCAGCAGATCCAGCGCGTACAGGGCCGGGTTCCACTCCGGGTGCTCGCTCCCCTTGATCGACGCCGGCTGGTAGCGCGAGAAGGCCACCGCTCCCGCCGCCCACAGCACCGCCATCCACACCGCGGCCCGCCCCGGCCGGTAGCCGTACGCCACCGTCCAGTCCTGGAGGTAGCCCCAGAGCTTCGCGGCGGGCGGCAGGGTCTCCCGGCGCCGCCGCTGCTTGGCGAGCAGCACCTCGCGGGCGTCCGCGTCCTCGCCGCTGTTGCGGAGCACCGCGGCCAGTCGCTCATACGGCTCCGGCACGTACTCCGGGGTCGCCGCCGCCACCCACTCCAGCCGCCGGGAGAGCGGGAAGTGCCCGTACGGGACGAGGTTCTCGTACACGAACCCGCCCATCGCCAGACCGCCCGGACCCGGCCAGCTGGTCGACACGTCGATCAGCGTGACGATCTTCGCCCCGTTCAGCACCACCCGGCCCTGGGTCGGGCGCTCCGGGTTGAACCGCAGCTCCGGAGCGATTATCCGGCGCAGCGACAGCTCCTCGTGGCCGACCAGGATGAAGACGGCCTTGTGCAGATCGACGGCGTCCCCGAACCGCCCGTCGTCCAGCCGCACCCCGCCGCGGCACCGGAAGACCTGCGCACGGGTGCCGTGCGCGGGCGTCGGGGACAGGGGGATCCCGTACGGGGGAGTGTTGCCCTGGTTCCCGGTGTCCACGCTGACCCAGGCCTCGCTCATGTACAGCGTCCGCTCCACGCTGAGCTGCGGGGCGTTCAGCGCGCGGAGCCCCTGCGTGGCTCGGAGCCGGCTGCCGCGCAGACTCAGCGAACCGCCCACCTTCGCCCCGCGCAGGCTCAGCTCGCCGAGCGTCTCGATCATCTCGGCCTGGAGGTCCTGGGCGACGGTGAGCCCGTCACCGATGAACGCCCGGCCCTGCCGGTCGGGGCCGATGCCGATCTGGTTGATCAGCAGATCCGTGCCGATCTGCGCGTCCGTGAGCCGGATGCCGCGCTCGACCCGGCAGCGCGGCAGATGGAGATCGCCCTCGGTGCGCAGCCGGGCCGCGTCCAGCCGGGGGATCGCGCACCCGACCATCCGCAAGGTCGTGAAGTGGCACTCGGGGAGCACCACTTCCTGCTCGAATCGGCAGTCGGTCAGCTCCACGTACGGCTCCACCCGGCCGCCCGCGAGATCCAGCTTCCCGGTGATCCGTACGCCACGGAGCTTCAGCGCGGCCACCCGGCCGGGCCTGGCCTTGGGGCCGCTCAGCAGCAGCCGGGCGACGACCCGGGCGCCCACACTGCGTTCGAGGCCCCAGGCGAGCGGGGCGAACGGATCGTTGAGGGCCGCGTCACGGGCGCGCAGATCGTAGGTGGTCCCGTTCCTGAACGACTGCCACATGCCCAGCTCGGCTGCGCTGAGGTCGTCCGGAAAATCCCCGTCGTGCGGTTCGGTCACCGACGCCCCTTTCACTCGGAGCTTTGGGCCGACCAGCACATCGGGGGTCGGTCCGTAGTCCCGTTATTCCCTCTGAGTGACCGAATGAACGCTAATAGTCAGCCGTGACAGCGAGGGCATGTATCAGCCAGTGATACGGGCGTCCGGGCCTCTGGGGCGGTCTGAGAGAATTGGGCGGTGATCTCTCGAATCGATCTGCGCGGCGATGCCCTCCCCGAGGGCGGCGCCCTGCGCGACCTGCTGCCCCGTGCCGAGTTCGACGTGGAAGCCGCCCTGGAGACGGTGCGGCCCATCTGCGAGGACGTACGCCATCGTGGCTCCGCGGCAGTGATCGACTGGGGGGCGAAATTCGACGGGGTGCGGATCGGCTCGATCCGGGTCCCGGCCGAGGCGATCGGCGAGGCGCTGGAGCGGCTCGACCCCGCCGTGCGCGCCGCCCTGGAGGAGTCGATCCGCCGCGCCCGGCTCGTCCACCGCGAGCAGCGCCGCACCACGCACACCACCCAGGTCGTCCCCGGCGGCACCGTCACCGAGAAGTGGGTGCCGGTCGAGCGCGTCGGGCTGTACGTGCCGGGCGGACGCTCGGTCTACCCGTCCTCCGTCGTGATGAACGTGGTCCCCGCCCAGGAGGCGGGCGTCGAGGGCATCGCCGTCGCGTCCCCGCCGCAGAAGGAGTTCGGCGGACTGCCGCACCCCACGATCCTGGCCGCCTGCGCCCTGCTGGGCGTGGACGAGGTCTACGCCGCCGGCGGCGCCCAGGCCGTCGCGATGTTCGCGTACGGCACCGAGGACTGCCTGCCCGTCGACCTCGTCACCGGCCCCGGCAACATCTACGTCGCCGCCGCCAAGCGCCTCCTCAAGGGCCGTATCGGCATCGACGCCGAGGCCGGGCCCACCGAGATCGCGATCCTCGCGGACGCCACCGCCGACCCGGTGCACGTCGCCGCCGACCTGATCAGCCAGGCCGAGCACGACCCGATGGCCGCCGCCGTGCTGGTGACCGACTCCGAGGAGCTGGCCGCCGCCACCGAGGCCGAGCTGAAGCCCCAGGTCGCCGCGACCAAGCACGTCAGCGACCGCATCGAGCCCGCGCTCGCCGGCCGGCAGTCCGCGATCGTCCTGGTCAACGACCTGGCGGACGGCCTCAAGGTCGTCGACGCGTACGCCGCCGAGCACCTGGAGATCCAGACCGCCGACGCCGCGGCCGTCGCGGACCGGGTCCGCAACGCCGGAGCGGTCTTCGTCGGCCCCTGGTCGCCCGTCTCGCTCGGCGACTACTGCGCCGGCTCCAACCACGTACTGCCCACCGGCGGCTGCGCCTGCCACTCCTCCGGACTGTCCGTGCAGTCCTTCCTGCGCGGCATCCACATCGTCGACTACACCCGCGACGCACTGGCCGAGGTCACCCACCACGTCGTGACGCTCGCGGAGGCGGAGGACCTCCCCGCCCACGGCGCCGCGCTGAAGGCCCGGTTCGGCTGGAAGGTTCCGCAGCAGTGACGAACGACAGCACCACGCGAACCGGCACCCCCGCGCGGACCCGTATCGACGACCTCCCCATCCGGGACGAACTGCGCGGCCAGTCCCCGTACGGCGCGCCGCAGCTCGACGTACCGGTCCGGCTGAACACCAACGAGAATCCGTACCCGCTCCCCGAGGCGCTGGTCGACCGGATCGCGGAGCGGGTCCGCGAAGCCGCCCGTGACCTCAACCGCTACCCCGACCGGGAAGCCGTCGAGCTCCGCACCGAGCTGGCCCGCTACCTCAGCCGCACCGCCGGACACCAGGTCGGTCGCGCCAACGTCTGGGCGGCCAACGGCTCCAACGAGGTGCTCCAGCAGCTGCTGCAGACCTTCGGCGGGCCGGGCCGCACCGCGATCGGCTTCGAGCCCTCGTACTCCATGCACGCCCTCATCGCCCGGGGCACCGGAACCGGCTGGATCTCCGGGCCGCGCAACGAGGACTTCACCATCGACGTGGACGCGGCCCGCGCGGTCATCGCCCGGGAACGTCCCGACGTCGTCTTCATCACCTCGCCCAACAACCCCACCGGCACCGCGGTCGACGCCGGGACCGTCCTCGCACTGTACGACGCCGCGCAGGCCGCGAAGCCGTCGATGGTCGTGGTCGACGAGGCGTACGGCGAGTTCAGCCACCACGCCTCACTGCTCCCGCTGATCGAGGGCCGCCCCCGCATGGTGCTCTCGCGCACCATGTCCAAGGCGTTCGGCGCCGCCGGACTGCGGCTCGGCTACCTCGCCGCGGACCCCGCCGTCGTGGACGCGGTCCAGCTGGTCCGGCTCCCGTACCACCTGTCCTCCATCACCCAGGCCACCGCGCTCGCCGCCCTGGAGCACACCGATACGCTCCTCGGGTACGTGGACCGGCTCAAGAGCGAACGCGACCGGATTGTCACCGGGCTGCGCGCCCAGGGCTTCGACGTCACCGACTCGGACGCCAACTTCGTCCAGTTCGGCCGCTTCGCCGACAGCCACACCGCCTGGCAGCACATCCTCGACCGGGGCGTCCTGGTCCGGGACAACGGCGTACCGGGATGGCTGCGGGTCTCCGCAGGGACCCCGGCAGAGAACGACGCGTTCCTCGATGCGGTACGCGAACTCAAGAAGGAGCACGACGCATGACTCGCGAGGCCCGCGTAGGAAGAGTGGAGCGGACCACCAAGGAAACCTCCGTGCTCGTCGAGATCAACCTCGACGGCACCGGCAAGGTCGATGTCGCGACCGGGGTCGGCTTCTACGACCACATGCTCGACCAGCTCGGCCGCCACGGACTCTTCGACCTCACGGTCAAGACCGACGGCGACCTGCACATCGACTCGCACCACACCATCGAGGACACCGCCCTCGCGCTCGGCGCCGCCTTCAAGCAGGCCCTCGGCGACAAGGTCGGCATCTACCGCTTCGGCAACTGCACCGTCCCGCTGGACGAGTCGCTCGCCCAGGTCACGGTCGACCTCTCCGGCCGCCCGTACCTGGTGCACACCGAGCCCGAGAACATGGCGCCGATGATCGGCGAGTACGACACGACGATGACCCGGCACATCCTGGAGTCGTTCGTCGCCCAGGCGCAGATCGCCCTGCACGTCCACGTCCCGTACGGGCGCAACGCCCACCACATCGTGGAGTGCCAGTTCAAGGCGCTGGCCCGTGCCCTGCGTTACGCCAGCGAGCACGACCCGCGTGCGGCCGGAATCCTCCCCTCCACGAAGGGCGCGCTGTGACCGGCCTCAACACCATCCTGATCCTGGTCGGCCTCTTCCTGGCCGGCGGGGTCTACTCCTTCTCGAAGCAGGGCATGCCCAAGGGCGTCATCGTGCTGCTCTCCATCGGATCCCTGATGTGCCTGGTCGCGGGCGTCATGCGGATCCAGGGACTCTGGGACTAGGGGCGCCGCGTGGACAGCAAGAAGGTGCACAGCAAGAAGAAGGTCGTCGTCTTCGACTACGGCTTCGGCAACATCCGCTCCGCGGAGCGCGCCCTCGCCCGGGTCGGCGCGGAGGTCGAGATCACCCGCGACTTCGACACGGCGATGAACGCCGACGGGCTGCTGGTGCCCGGCGTCGGCGCGTTCTCCGCCTGCATGGAGGGGCTGAAGAAGGCCCGCGGCGAATGGATCATCGGCCGCAGGCTGGCCGGCGGGCGCCCCGTCATGGGCATCTGCGTCGGCATGCAGATCCTCTTCGAGCGCGGCATCGAGCACGGCGTGGAGACCGAGGGGCTCGACGAGTGGCCGGGCACCGTGGGCCCGCTCAAGGCCGACGTCGTCCCGCACATGGGCTGGAACACCGTCGAGTCCCCGGCGGACTCCCGGCTGTTCGCCGGACTCGCCCCCGAGGCCCGGTACTACTTCGTGCACTCGTACGCCGCGCACGACTGGTCCCTCGAAGTCACCAACGCCAACATCCGTGCTCCCAGGGTCACCTGGGCCACGCACGGCGAACGGTTCGTGGCGGCCGTGGAGAACGGCGCGCTGTGGGCCACCCAGTTCCACCCCGAGAAGTCCGGCGACGCCGGCGCCCAGCTGCTGACCAACTGGATCGAGACGCTGTAATGCCGAAGCTTGAACTGCTCCCCGCCGTAGACGTACGCGACGGCCAGGCGGTCCGCCTGGTGCACGGCGAGTCCGGCTCGGAGACCTCCTACGGCTCCCCGCTGGAGGCCGCCCTCGCCTGGCAGCGCTCCGGCGCCGAGTGGCTGCACCTCGTCGACCTGGACGCCGCCTTCGGCACCGGCGACAATCGCGCCCTCATCGCGGAGGTGGCCGGCGCCATGGACATCAAGGTCGAGCTGTCGGGCGGCATCCGCGACGACGCCACGCTCGCCGCCGCCCTCGCCACCGGCTGCCGCCGGGTCAACCTCGGCACCGCCGCCCTGGAGACCCCGGAATGGGTCGCCAAGGTCATCGCGGAGCACGGCGACAAGATCGCGGTCGGCCTCGACGTGCGCGGCACCACGCTGCGCGGCCGGGGCTGGACGCGCGACGGCGGCGACCTCTACGAGACCCTCGCCCGCCTCGACGCCGAGGGCTGCGCCCGCTACGTCGTCACCGACATCGCCAAGGACGGCACGCTCCAGGGCCCCAACCTGGGTCTGCTGAGGGACGTCTGCGCGGCCACGGAGCGCCCCGTCGTCGCCTCGGGCGGAGTCTCCTCCCTCGACGACCTGCGGGCGATCTCCCTGCTCGTCCCCGAAGGCGTCGAGGGCGCGATTGTCGGCAAGGCGCTGTACGCGGAGGCGTTCACGCTGGAAGAGGCCCTGAAGGCGGTCGCCGCATGACCGACTCCGTCAAGCGTCTCTCCTCCGGCGGCCCCTGGGAGGAGAAGATCGGCTACTCCCGCGCCGTCGAGCTGTCCAACGGACTGGTCCTGGTGTCCGGGTGCACCTCCGTGGTCGGCGGCCAGATCGCCGCCGGCGGCCCCTACGAGCAGGCCGTCACCTCCTTCGGAGTCGCCTTCGACGCGCTGAAGGAGCTGGGCCTGGGCCGCGAGGACGTCGTCCGTACCCGGATGTACCTCACCCACGCCCGGGACGTGGAGGAGATCGGCCGTGCGCACAAGGAGCTGTTCGACGACGTGCGGCCCGCCGCCTCCATGATCATCGTGTCCGGCTTCATCGACCCGAGCCTGGTCGTCGAGGTCGAGGTCGAGGCCTACCGGGCAGGTGCGCGATGACGCTCGCGGTACGAGTGATCCCCTGCCTCGACGTGGACAAGGGCCGCGTCGTCAAGGGCGTCAACTTCCAGAACCTGCGCGACGCCGGTGACCCCGTGGAGATGGCGAAGCTGTACGACGCCGAGGGCGCCGACGAGCTGACCTTCCTGGACATCACCGCCTCCAGCGGCGACCGCGAGACGACCTATGACGTGGTGCGCCGTACCGCGGAGCAGGTCTTCATCCCGCTCACCGTCGGCGGCGGCGTCCGCACCACCGACGACGTGGACAAGCTGCTGCGGGCCGGCGCGGACAAGGTCGGCGTCAACACCGCGGCCATCGCCCGTCCCGAGCTGATCCGGGAGATCGCGGAGCGCTTCGGCCGCCAGGTCCTGGTGCTCTCCGTGGACGCCAGGCGCACCCCCGCGGGCACCTTCGAGGTCACCACGCACGGCGGCCGCAAGGGCACCGGCATCGACGCCGTCGGGTGGGCGCACCGGGCCACCGAGCTGGGCGCGGGCGAGATCCTGCTCAACTCGATGGACGCCGACGGCACCAAGGACGGCTACGACACCGAGATGATCGCGGCCGTACGCGAGCACGTGAGCGTCCCCGTCATCGCCTCCGGCGGCGCGGGCCGGCTCGCGGACTTCGCGCCGGCCGTCGGCGCGGGAGCCGACGCTGTCCTCGCCGCGTCCGTCTTCCACTTCGGTGATCTGCGGATCTCCGAGGTCAAGGGCGCCCTCCGGGAGGCCGGCCACCCGGTCCGCTGAACCCCGTCCACCGAGCCCTGTCAGACGCCACCGGCCATGCGGCCGGTGGCGTCTTCGTGTGTGCAGCCGTGACGAGTCCGAGTTCCGCAACATTTATTGCGCAACAGATATTGCGCAAGTTTTCTTTCCTATCTACCGTGGAGGCATGGCAAGCAAGGAATCACGCAGGGTCTCCGACCTCGGGACCCTCAAGGCGTTCGGACACCCGCTGCGGATGAAGCTCTACCGGGCGCTCTACATCGCCCGGCGGGCCACCGCCTCCCAGCTCGCGGAGCAGGTCGACGAACAGGTCTCACTCGTCAGCTACCACCTGCGCAAGCTCGCCGACCACGGCCTGATCGAAGCGGCCGACGGGCCGGGCAGGGACGGCCGCGAGCGCTGGTGGCAGCCCGCCTCGAAAGGGCTCCGCTTCCACGACGAGGACTTCAGCGACGCGCCGGAGAAGGCCGCCACCCACACCGCCGTCAGCCGGCTCTCGTTCGACCAGCACATCGAGCTCTACCGCCGCTTCCTGGACGCGTACCGGAGCTGGACACCCCCGTGGCGCAAAAGCTCCTTCACCTCCGAGTACCTGACCCGGCTGAACCCCGAGGAACTCTCCTCGCTCGAACGCGAGCTGCACGAGGTCATCAACCGGTACGAGGAGCAGGGCCGCGCCCGCGACGAGGCCGGTGACACGGAGAACCGCGAGAACGTCGCGATGCACCTGTACGGATTTCCGTTCCGGACCTGACCCGGCCACCCGAGAGGACGCCCCCGTGACCGCCACGCGCACGCCCCCAGAGGCCCCGGAACGCCCCGCCCACCGCGACGGCAACGTGCTGCGCTGGCTCGGCGCCTACACCGCGTCCACGATCGGGGACAGCGTCTACTACATGGCCCTCGCCTGGGCCGCCGCCCGCACCGGAAGCGCCTCCCAGACCGGCCTCGTGCTGGCCGTCGGCTCCATACCCAGGGCCCTGCTGCTGCTCGGCGGGGGAGTGCTCGCGGACCGGTTCGGGCCGCGCCGCGTCGTGGTCGTCAGCGACACCGCCCGCTGTCTCGTCATCCTCGGGCTGGCCGGGGCGCTGCTCCTCACCTCGCCCACGGTGTGGATGCTGATCGCCGTCGCCCTGGTCTTCGGCGCGGCCGACGCCCTCTTCCTGCCCGCCGTCGGAGCCCTGCCGCCCCGGATCACCGCCGCCGGACAGCTCGCCCGGGTCCAGGGGATGCGCGGCCTCGCCACCCGGACCGCGACCGTCGTCGGCGCCCCGCTCGGCGGCGTCGCCGTCGCCCTCGGCGGCCCGGTCCTCGCCTTCGCCGCGGCCGGTGTGCTCTTCGCCCTCTCGCTGCCGCTGCTGCTCGCCGTACGGATCCGCCCGCTGCCGGCGGCGGACGCGGCCGAAGCCGTACCCCCCGGCACCGCCTGGCGCGAACTCGTCGACGGGGTGCGCCACATCCGCCGCCACCCGCTGCTCGGGCCGCTCATGCTCGTCATCGCCGTCAGCGAACTGGGCTTCGTCGGACCGCTCAACCTGGGCCTGATCCTGCTCAGCGAGGAGCGCGGCTGGGGCGCCTCCGGCATGGGCTGGGTCGTCGCCGCCTTCGGCATCGGCGCGGGCACCTCCGCCCTGGTGCTGGCCGTGCGCGGCCGGGTCCCCAGGGCGGGGCTCACCATGTGCCTCACCGTGCTGACCGGCGCGGTCGCCATCGGCGCCCTGGCGTACGCACCCTCCGTACCCCTCGCGGCCGCTGTCGCGCTCCTCGTCGGCCTCTTCGCGGGCCTGGGCGGCGCCCTGTGCGGAGCCCTCATCCAGACCGCCGCCGACCCCGCCTACCTGGGCCGCGTCACCTCCGTCTCGACGCTCTTCACCCACGCGCTCTCGCCGCTCAGCTACCCGGCCACCGGCGCGGCCGTCGCCCTCTGGGGCACCGGCCCGGTCTTCGTCGCCAGCGCCTCGCTGTGCGCGGCGGGGGCGGTGATGGGCCTGCTGCCCCGCGCGCTGCGCCGCGCGGAACTCCCGCGCTGACCGCGCGGAGCGCCGCTACATCCCGAGCTTCGCCGTCGTCACCCGGCCGATCGCGTCCTGGTCGCCCTCCAGCTCCACCCGCGCCGCGTCCTGCCGCCCGAACGCGAACAGCAGCAGCTCGCCCGGCTCACCGGTCACCGTCACCACCGGGGTCCCCTTGTGCGCGACGGCGGTCTGACCGTTGGGGCGGCGCAGCACCAAGCCCACCGGCGCCTTGCGCCCCAGCATCCGCGCCGCCTTCTCGGTACGCGACCACAGGACATCGGCGAAGACCGGGTCCAGCTCCCGAGGGGTCCAGTCGGGCCGGGCCCGGCGCACGTCCTCCGTATGGACGTAGAACTCCACGGTGTTGGCGGCCTCGTCCACCTGCTTCACGCCGAACGGGGACATCCGGGGCGGCCCCGTACGGATGAGCTGGATCAGCTCCTCGTACGGCTTTGAGGTGAACTCGTCTCTGATCCGCTCGCTCCGGCTCTTCAAGGGGCCGATCACCAGCCCGGCCGCCGCGTCGGGCCTGCGCTCCCGCACCACCACATGGGCCGCCAGATCCCGGGCCGTCCAGCCGTGGCAGAGGGTCGGGGCCTCCGGGCCCGCCCCCTCCAACAGGTCGGCAAGCAGAAGTCGTTCGCGCTTCGCATGGGTCGACATGTCCGCCAGCGTACGACCGGTGTCCAGCGTCCGCCCAGTGGACGCACGCCCGGACGGCCCTCCTGGCCACGGCACAATGGGGACATGACCAGCTCGCCCACGCCCGGCACCCCACCACCCGCCAGCGGCCTCGACCCCGCCATCGCCGCCCGTCTCAAGCGCGGCGCCGACGGACTCGTCCCGGCCATCGCCCAGCAGTACGACACCGGCGAGGTGCTGATGCTCGGCTGGATGGACGACGAGGCACTGCACCGCACCCTGACCACCGGCCGCTGCACCTACTGGTCGCGCAGCCGCCAGGAGTACTGGGTCAAGGGCGACACCTCCGGCCACGTCCAGCAGGTCAAGTCCGTCGCGCTGGACTGCGACGCCGACACCGTCCTCGTCCGGGTCGACCAGACGGGTGCCGCCTGCCACACCGGGGACCGCACCTGTTTCGACGCCGACGTCCTCTCGCTCGGACAGTAGGGTCAGCCGCCATGGACTTCGACACCTTCCGGAAGCTGGCCATCGACCGGCGCGTCATCCCCGTCACCCGCCGGCTCCTCGCGGACGGTGACACGCCGGTCGGCCTCTACCGCAAGCTCGCGGGGGAGCGCACCGGCACCTTCCTCCTGGAATCCGCCGAGAACGGCCGCACCTGGTCGCGCTACTCCTTCATCGGGGTCCGCAGCGCCGCCACGCTCACCGCCCGCGACGGCGAGGCCCACTGGCTGGGCACCCCGCCGGTCGGCGTCCCGGTCGACGGCGACCCGCTCCAGGCCCTGCGCGCCACCATCGAGACCCTGCACACCCCGCATGAGCAGGATTCCGGACTGCCGCCCTTCACCGGCGGCATGGTCGGCTACCTCGGCTACGACATCGTGCGCCGGCTGGAGAAGATCGGTGAGAGCGGGGGCGACGACCTCAAGCTCCCCGAGCTGACCATGCTGCTCACCTCCGACCTCGCCGTCCTCGACCACTGGGACGGCAGTGTCCTGCTCATCGCCAACGCGATCAACCACAACGACCTGGCCACCGGGGTCGACGAGGCGTACACCGACGCGGTGGCCCGGCTCGACGCCATGGAGCGGGACCTGCGCCGCCCGGTCGAGAACGCCCCCGCCGCCCTGCCGCCCTCCGAGCTCCCGCCGTACACCGCACTGTGGGGCGGCAAGGCCTACCAGGACGCCGTCGAGGACGTGAAGGAGCGGATCAGGGCCGGCGAGGCCTTCCAGGTCGTCCCCTCCCAGCGCTTCGAGACGCCGTGCACGGCAAGCGCGTTGGACGTCTACCGGGTGCTGCGCGCCACCAACCCCTCGCCGTACATGTACCTCTTCCGGTTCGACGGCTTCGACGTCGCGGGCTCCAGCCCAGAGGCGCTCGTCAAGGTCGAGGACGGCCGAGCGATGGTCCACCCGATCGCCGGGACCCGGCACCGGGGCGCCACCCCGCAGGAGGACCAGGCCCTCGCGGACGAGCTGCTGGCCGACCCGAAGGAGCGTGCCGAGCACCTGATGCTCGTCGACCTCGGCCGCAACGACCTGGGACGGGTCTGCGAGCCCGGCAGCGTCGAGGTCGTCGACTTCATGTCGGTCGAGCGGTACTCGCACGTGATGCACATCGTCTCCACCGTCACCGGCCGCGTCGCCGAGGGCCACACCGCCTTCGACGTCCTCACCTCCTGCTTCCCGGCGGGCACCCTCTCCGGAGCCCCGAAGCCGCGCGCCATGCAGATCATCGAGGAGCTCGAACCCACCCGCCGAGGCCTCTACGGCGGCTGCGTCGGCTACCTCGACTTCGCCGGGGACTCCGACACCGCCATCGCCATCCGCACCGCCCTGCTGCGCGACGGAACGGCGTACGTCCAGGCCGGCGCGGGGGTCGTCGCGGACTCCGACCCGGTCGCGGAGGACACCGAGTGCCGCAACAAGGCCGCGGCGGTGCTGCGCGCCGTCCACACGGCCAACCGGCTCGGCGGCGCGTGAGGGCCTGACGCGCACCCGGCACCCCGCGCGGGCGGGGGGCTCCCGGGCGGCCGGGGGCTCCATCTCACACCCCCCGTGTGCCCGTAACTGCGGGGCGGTAGGGGATAGTGGGGTACGTGAGCGCTGTCCCCGTACCCCAGCCCCGTGCCGAAGCCGCCTCCGCGCCCGACAGCGCGGGAAGCCGCCGAAGCCTGGCCGCCGGCCTGCTCCTCGGGGCAGCCGGCGCCACCGTCGTCCTCCTCGCGTCCGGGCAGACCTGGGCCCGGGGCCGGGCCTCGGTCGGCGGCGGCGCCCTGCCGCTGAGCGCCGACGGACAGGACGTCACCGGTGTCCCGGCCGCCCTCGCCATCGTCGGCCTGGCCGCCCTCGTCGCCGTCTTCGCCGTCCGCAGCGGCGGCCGGCTCCTCGTCGCGGGACTGCTCGCACTCAGCGGACTCGGCGCCGCGCTGAGCGCCTTCCTCGGCGCCTCCGACAGCGCCGCGCTCGACGAACGGGCCGCTCAGAGCACCGGCGACAGCGCCGCCACCATCGGCGCCCTCAGCCACACCGCCTGGCCCTATGTGACCGCGGCCGGCGGGCTGCTGATCCTGCTCGCCGGGCTGCTCGCCCTGCGCTACGGCAGGCGCTGGCCCACGATGTCCGGGCGGTACGAGCGCGACGGCACCCCGCGCCCCCGCAAGGCCCCCCGCAAGGCGATGGATCCCGATCGGCCCGAGGACCTGTGGAAGGCCCTGGACCGAGGCGAGGACCCGACGCGCGAGGCATGACCCCCAGCTCACGTCCACTCCGCACGTACGGGACAATGGGCCGAGCTCACAGCACAGCGGCACCCACAGCGGCACCGGCTCTGCGCACAGCGACACCGAGCGATACCAACAGCGCAACACCAACGAGGAGCAACTCATGGCGGGCAGCAGCCACGGACACACCCCGGCCGCCTGGACCGGTGTCATCATCTCGTTCATCGGCTTCTGCGTCGCAGGCGTCTTCATGGTCGCGGCGAACCCGCTCGGCTTCTGGGCCGGTATCGCCGTCACCGTCATCGGCGGGATCGTCGGGCTCGCGATGAAGGCCGCCGGTCTCGGCATGCCGAAGGAGTCGGCGGAGCTGGCCCAGGCCAGGGCCCGCGCCGGGCAGGCGCAGACCTCCTGACCCCCTCCGCGGGACGTACGCACGCGAGGCGCAGCCCGGATCGGGCTGCGCCTTTCCGCGTCAGCGGCGACAATCACCGGGTGGACGCTTCGCCCTCTCCAGCCGCCCCGCCGACGCCGGGCCACCACCCCGCGCCCGGCGCCTCCGCGGCCCCCGGCCACCTGCCCGCTCCGGACGGCGAACGGCCACCGCCCGGCCCGCCCCCGCTGCCCGGCGGACACCCGCCCGCGCCCGGCCCGCCCGCGGGGCAGCCGGGACCGTTCCCGCCGGTCTTTCCACCGGCGCCCGTCCCCGCCTCACGGCTGCGGCGGATCGCCGCCCCGGCCGGTGTCATGGCGGGCGTCCTCGGGGCCTTCGTCCTCGTCGGCTCCGTCGACCCCAACGAGCCGGGCCACTACCCGGTCTGCCCGCTGCTCCGGCTCACCGGCATCTACTGCCCCGGCTGCGGCGGGCTGCGCAGCGCCTACGCGGTCGCCCACGGCGACCTGGGGACGGCGTTCGGCTCCAACGCCCCCGCCGTCATCGGCTACGGGATCTTCGCAGTGGTCTGGGTCCTCTGGATGGTCCGCGCGGTCGCCGGGAAGCCCGCGCGGTTCGCGCCGCGGCCCGTGCACTGGTGGGCGATCGGAGCCGTCCTGCTGATCTTCACCGTTGTTCGGAACCTGCCGTTCGGATCGGCGCTGGCGCCGTGAACACCCCGGCGGCGGCGGGCTGTGCGAATGCCCAGGTAGTGGGACATCCGTCGGCCGGATGCGGGCCCATCGGCCTCCTGCGGATACCATCGGCATGGCTGATCCTGTTCTCTTGTCACCGTCCCGGAAGGGGGCCGATCGCGTGAGTGTGCTCGACGAGATCATCGACGGCGTACGCGCCGACCTCGCGGAGCGGCAGGCGCGCGTCAGCCTCGACGAGCTGAAGGAGCGCGCGGCGCGCGCTCCCCAGGCGAAGGACGGAGTCGCCGCCCTGCGCGGCGAGGGTGTGACCGTCATCTGCGAGGTAAAGCGCTCCAGCCCCTCCAAGGGGGCCCTTGCCGCCATCGCCGACCCGGCCGCACTGGCCGCGGACTACGAGGCGGGCGGCGCCTCCGTCATCTCGGTCCTCACCGAGGAGCGCCGCTTCGGCGGTTCGCTCGCGGACCTGGAGGCCGTCCGCGCCAAGGTCGACATCCCGGTCCTGCGCAAGGACTTCATCGTCACCTCCTACCAGCTGTGGGAGGCGCGGGCGTACGGTGCCGACCTCGCTCTGCTGATCGTCGCCGCCCTCGACCAGGAGGCGCTGGTCTCCCTCATCGAGCGCGCCGAGTCCATCGGCCTGACGCCGCTGGTCGAGGTGCACGACGAGGAGGAGGCGGAGCGTGCGGTCGACGCCGGCGCACGGATCATCGGCGTCAACGCGCGCAACCTGAAGGACCTCAAGGTCGACCGCTCCACCTTCGAGCGGGTCGCCCCCGAGATCCCCGACCGCATCGTCAAGGTCGCGGAGTCCGGTGTCCGGGGTCCGCACGACCTCATCGCCTACGCCAACGCCGGCGCGGACGCCGTACTGGTCGGTGAGTCCCTGGTCACCGGCCGCGACCCGCGGGTCGCCGTCGCCGACCTGGTCGCCGCCGGCGCCCACCCCGCACTCCGGCACGGACGGGGCTGACCTCACCCGTGTCCACCGACCGTTCCGCGCCCCGTGTCCGGCCGGGCCTGCGCCCCGCCGCGGCCACCGGCCGGGACCCGCACGCGCCGCTGGCGCGCGGCTGCCGCCCCCGCGGCTGCCGCGCCCCCGCGCGCCGCGTGCACGGCCGGCGGGTGCGGTACGTGATCGGTGACGAACCCGGCCAGGTCAACGGCATGCGATGGCGCACGGGGTCCGCGCAGTAGAGCGAACCCCGGCCGTCGCACCCACCGCCCTCCGGTGGTACCGCACGACCCGCACCGCCCGGCCCCCGGCCGAGGCGGCGCCTCGCTCACGGCGCAATACGGTGAATCCACGCATCCACCCCATGCCATGCCGAGGAGCACGTCGAGATGTCGTCCGACTTCTTCATTCCGGACCCGGAGGGTCTGATCCCCAGCGCCGAGGGGTATTTCGGCGCGTACGGCGGAAAGTTCATCCCGGAGGCGCTCGTTGCCGCCGTGGACGAGGTCGCCGTCGAGTACGACAAGGCGAAGGCCGACCCGGCGTTCGCCGCCGAGCTCAACGAGCTCATGGTCAACTACACCGGCCGCCCCAGCGCGCTCACCGAGGTGCCGCGCTTCGCGGAACACGCCGGGGGCGCCCGGATCTTCCTCAAGCGCGAGGACCTCAACCACACCGGCTCACACAAGATCAACAACGTGCTGGGCCAGGCGCTGCTCACCCGGCGCATGGGCAAGACCCGGGTCATCGCGGAGACCGGGGCCGGCCAGCACGGCGTCGCCACCGCGACCGCCTGCGCGCTCTTCGGCCTCGAATGCACCATCTACATGGGCGAGGTCGACACCGAGCGCCAGGCGCTGAACGTGGCGCGGATGCGGATGCTCGGCGCAGAGGTCATCGCCGTGAAGTCCGGCTCCCGCACCCTCAAGGACGCCATCAACGAGGCGTTCCGCGACTGGGTCGCCAACGTGGACCGCACGCACTACCTCTTCGGTACGGTCGCGGGCCCGCACCCCTTCCCCGCCATGGTCCGCGACTTCCACCGCGTCATCGGCGTCGAGGCCAGGCGGCAGATCCTGGAGCGGACCGGCCGGCTGCCGGACGCCGCGGTCGCCTGCGTCGGCGGCGGCTCCAACGCCATCGGCCTCTTCCACGCCCTCATCCCGGACGCGGACGTCCGCCTCATCGGCTGCGAGCCGGCCGGGCACGGCGTGGAGACGGGCGAGCACGCGGCGACCCTGACCAAGGGGGAGCCCGGCATCCTGCACGGTTCGCGCAGCTACGTCCTCCAGGACGAGGAGGGCCAGATCACCGAGCCGTACTCCATCTCGGCCGGTCTGGACTACCCGGGCATCGGCCCGGAGCACGCCTACCTGAAGGACACCGGCCGGGGCGAGTACCGCGCCGTCACCGACGACGCGGCCATGCAGGCGCTGCGGCTGCTCTCCCGCACCGAGGGGATCATCCCGGCCATCGAGAGCGCGCACGCGCTGGCCGGTGCCCTGGAAGTCGGCAAGGAGCTCGGCAAGGACGGCCTGATCCTGGTCAACCTGTCCGGCCGGGGCGACAAGGACATGGACACGGCGGCCCGGTACTTCGGGCTGTACGAGACCGACGCGGCCGTCGAGGCGGACGCGTCCGGCCGCGGCGCCGAGATCGAGGGGGACGCCAAGTGAGCGGCAACATCGAGCTGTTGGACACCGCCCTCGCGGCGGCCAAGGCCGAGGACCGGGCGGCGCTGATCGCGTACCTGCCCGCCGGGTTCCCGACCGTCGACGGCGGCATCGCGGCCATCAAGGCGGCGGTCGAAGGCGGCGCCGACGTCATCGAGGTGGGCCTGCCGCACAGCGACCCGGTGCTCGACGGCCCGGTCATCCAGACCGCCGACGACATCGCGCTGCGCGGCGGCGTGAAGATCGCGGACGTGATGCGCACGGTCCGCGAGGCGCACGAGGCCACCGGCATCCCGATCCTGGTCATGACGTATTGGAACCCGATCGACCGGTATGGCGTCGAGCGCTTCACCGCCGAGCTGGCGGAGGCGGGCGGCGCCGGGTGCATCCTGCCCGACCTGCCGGTCCAGGAATCCGCCCTGTGGCGCGAGCACGCGGCCAAGCACGGTCTCGCGACCGTCTTCGTCGTCGCGCCCAGCAGCAAGGACGAGCGCCTCGCCACCATCACGGCGGCCGGTTCCGGCTTCGTCTACGCCGCCTCGCTGATGGGGGTCACCGGCACCCGCGTCTCGGTCGGGGAACAGGCCGAGGACCTGGTGCGGCGCACCCGCGCCACCACCTCGATCCCGGTCTGCGTCGGCCTCGGCGTCTCCAACGCGGACCAGGCCGCAGAGGTCGCCGGGTTCGCGGACGGGGTCATCGTCGGTACCGCCTTCGTCAGGTGCATGCTGGACGCGCCCGACGAGGCGGCCGGCCTGGCGGCCGTCCGCTCACTGGCGGCCGATCTGGCCGAAGGTGTTCGAAAGCGCTGATACCGGGCGTCACCCGAATGGGTGGACCTGGGACCGGGGAGGCACGCGAGTGCCTCCCCGGTTCGTTGCTGCGGTGTGAGCGAGAAGAACCAAGAGGGAAAAAGGGCCGCGCGAGACCGGCTGATCCAGCAGCGTGAGCAGTTGAAGGCGCGAGAGCGCCGTCGCCGCACGCTGATCGTCTCGACCGCCGTGGTGGGTGTCCTCGCCCTGGCCGCCGTCGTCGGTGTGATCGCCGCCAACAGCGGCGGAAAGGGCAGCAAGGACAAGGCGTCGGGCCCCGCCGTCGCACCGTCGGGCGCGACCGGCAAGGACAGCCTCGCCATCCAGGTGGGAGCGGACGACGCCCCGTCCACCCTCACGATCTGGGAGGACTTCCGCTGCCCCGTCTGCGCCCAGTTCGAGAACGCGTTCCGGGACACGATCCACCAGCTGGAGCAGAGCAAGCAGCTCAAGGTCGAGTACCACCTCGCCACGCTGATCGACGGCAATCTCGGCGGCAGCGGCTCCCTCCAGGCGGCCAACGCGGCGGCCTGCGCCCAGGACGTGGGCAAGTTCTCCGCGTACCACGACATCCTGTACCGCAATCAGCCGCAGGAGGCCGACGACGCCTTCGGTGACAACAGCAAGCTGATCGACCTGTCCAAGAAGGTCGACGGACTCGACACGCCCGCCTTCCGCAGCTGTGTCGACGACGGCACGCACGACAGCTGGGTCCAGAAGTCCGACAAGGCGTTTCGCGACGGCGGCTTCCAGGGCACGCCGACGGCGCTGCTCAACGGTCAGTCGATCTTCCCCAAGAAGGACAACGAGCCGATCACCGTCGCCAACCTGAAGAAGTGGGTCGCGGAGGCCAACAAGGGCAAGGGGAAGGGCACGGCCACCCCCGCCCCCTCGGGGTCCTGAACGGCGGATTCCCGGGGAATCGATGACCGGCTCGTTACCCAGAAGTTGTCGGGCGGGTTGCCGCACTTCCCGCCCGGCAAGGTAGCGTCGACCCTGCCATGGACCTTGCCTACATTCCCAGCCCGTCGACCGGCGTGATCGATCTCGGCCCGATCCCGCTTCGCGGCTACGCGTTCTGCATCATCATCGGTGTGTTTGTCGCCGTCTGGCTCGGCAACAAGCGCTGGATCGCCCGAGGGGGCAGAGCCGGCACGGTTGCCGACATCGCCGTCTGGGCGGTGCCCTTCGGCCTCGTCGGCGGGAGGCTGTACCACGTCATCACCGACTACCAGCTGTACTTCAGCGACGGTGAGGACTGGGTCGACGCCTTCAAGATCTGGCAGGGCGGCCTCGGGATCTGGGGTGCGATCGCGCTCGGCGCGGTGGGTGCCTGGATCGGCTGCCGCCGCCGGGGGATCCCGCTGCCCGCCTGGGCCGACGCGCTCGCCCCCGGTATCGCCGTGGCCCAGGCCTGCGGCCGCTGGGGCAACTGGTTCAACCAGGAGCTGTACGGCCGCGAGACCGACGTCCCGTGGGCGCTGAAGATCAGCGAGGGCCCCAACCGGGCGGCGGGCACGTACCACCCGACGTTCCTGTACGAGTCGCTGTGGTGCATCGGCGTGGCCCTCCTGGTGATCTGGGCGGACCGCCGGTTCAAGCTCGGACACGGGCGGGCGTTCGCGCTCTACGTCGCGTCCTACTGCGCCGGTCGCGCGTGGATCGAGTACATGCGCGTCGACGAGGCCCACCACATCCTGGGCCTGCGCCTGAACGTGTGGACCGCGCTGATCGTGTTCGTGCTGGCGGTGGTCTACATGGTGATCTCGGCGAAGGCGCGGCCGGGCCGCGAGGAGATCGTCGAGCCCGGGGCGCCGGACTCGGCTGACGCCGAGGACGCGGAGCCCGGTGAGGCGAAGTCCGACGACGCGGCGGTGGAGTCCGACGCGTCGAAGACGGAGGATGCGGCGGAGACGGCCAAGGGCTGACGCCGCCACGACGACACCGAGGGGCCGCCGGACAACCCGGCGGCCCCTCGCGCGTGTGCGCCACGCCCCCCGTCGCCGGGTGCCCTCAATCGCCGGACAGGCTTGGTTCTGCCGTCCGTGGCTCTGTCTCTGCGGGCCCCGGATCGGCGTGGAAATCAAGCCCGTCCGGCGATGGAGGACAGAAGGGGCCCCCGGGCTCAGCGTGGGCCCGTCACCACCGTGCGCCCGGCCAGGGCAAGCGTGCGGTGGGCCGAGGCCACCACCGCCGCGTCCACGAAGCGCCCGTCCGGCAGGGCCAGCGCACCCGCCTCCACACGGGCCGCCTCGACGATCTCCTGCGCCGCCTCGATCTCCTGCGGCGTCGGCCGGAACGCCCGCTCGATCACCGGAAGCTGCCGGGGATGGATCGCCGCCCGCCCCAGGAACCCCAGCGCCCGCCCGTGCGCGCAGGACGCCCACAGCCCGTCCAGGTCCCGGACGTCCGGGAACACCGACTGGGTCGGCGGGGCCAGCCCGGCCGCCCGGCACGCGACCACCGCCCGGCTGCGCGACCAGTCGAGCCCCGTGTCGTCACGCACCCCCAGATCGGCCCGCAGATCCGCCTCGCCCAGCGCGATGGACCGGACCTGCGGATGGGCGGCGGCCACCGAGTACGCGTGCTCGATGCCGAGCGCCGACTCCAGCAGCGGGCAGAGCGCGACCCCGGGGGCCAGCGCCGCGATGTGATGGACGGAGGCCGCATGGGTGATCTTCGGCAGCCGCAGCTCCGCGAGGCCCGGCAGCCCGGCCAGGGCCGTGACGTCGGCCTCGGTGTGGACCCGGACGTGGAGCGGCGCCGCGCCGGCGTCCGCAGGATCGGAGAGAAGCTCCGCGGTCGCCGCCCGCGCGTACTCCTTGCGGTCCGGGGCGACCGCGTCCTCCAGGTCCACGATCACCACATCCGCCCCCGACGCACGGGCCTTGCGCACCACTTCGGGCCGGTCCCCGGGGACGTACAGCCAGCTCAGGGGGATCGTCGCGGTCACAGGACACGCTCCGCCCGCAGCGCCGAGATCTCCGCGCCGCTCAGCCCGAGCCCGGTGAGGATCTCCTCGGTGTCCGCGCCGTGCGGCCGTCCCGCCCAGCGGATCGCCCCCGGGGTCGCGGAGAGCCGGAACAGGACGTTCTGCATCCGCAGCGGGCCCAGCTCGGGGTCGTCGACCTCGGTGACGGAGTCCAGCGCCCGGTACTGCGGGTCCTCCATCACGTCGCGGATGTCGTGGACGGGCGCGATGGCGGCCTCCGCCTTCTCGAACGCGGAGACCGCGTCGTCCCGGGTGTGCCGGGCGATCCAGTTGCCGACCGCCTCGTCGAGCTCCTCACAGTGCTCGGCGCGGGTGGTGCCGGAGCCGAACCACGGCTCGTCGATCAGCTCCGCCCGTCCCACCAGGCGCATCACCCGCTCCGCGACGGACTGCGCGGAGGTGGAGACGGCCACCCACTGACCGTCGGAGGTGCGGTAGGTGTTGCGCGGGGCGTTGTTGCGCGAACGGTTGCCGGTGCGCGGCTGGACGTAGCCGAGCTGGTCGTACCAGAGGGGCTGCGGGCCGAGCACCGTCAGGATCGGTTCGATGATCGCCAGGTCGACGACCTGCCCCTCCCCGGTGCGTTCCCGCGCGGCCAGCGCGGTCGTCACCGCGAACGCCGTGGCGATCGCCGCGATCGAATCGGCCAGCCCGAACGGCGGCAGCGTCGGCGGACCGTCCGGCTCCCCGGTGATCGCCGCGAATCCGCTCATCGCCTCCGCGAGCGTCCCGAAACCGGGCCGGTGCGCGTACGGGCCGAACTGTCCGAAGCCGGTGACCCGGGCCAGCACCAGCCGGGGGTTGACGGCGTGCAGCTCCTCCCAGCCGAGCCCCCACCGCTCCAGGGTGCCCGGCCGGAAGTTCTCGATGATCACATCGGTGTCCGCGGCGAGCCGCAGCAGGATGTCGCGCCCGCCGGCCCCGGACAGGTCGAGGGTCATGGTGCGTTTGTTGCGGCCGAGCAGTTTCCACCACAGCCCGATGCCGTCCTTCGTGGGGCCGTGGCCCCGGGACGGGTCGGGGCGGCCCGGATGCTCGACCTTGATCACCTCGGCGCCGTAGTCACCGAGCATGGTGGCGCACAGCGGCCCGGCGAAGAGCGTGGCCAGGTCGAGGACCCGCACTCCGGTCAGCGGCGCTGCCGCGGGCCCGGTCACGCGGCGTCGATTTCGCTGCGGTACGGCATGGACGTGGAGGCGCCGGGCTTCTGTACGCAGAGCGCGGCGGCCGCGGAGGCCCATGCGACGGCCTGCGGCACCGGCCGGCCCTCACCGATGGCCACCGCGAGCGCGCCGACGAAGGTGTCGCCCGCGCCCGTGGTGTCGACGGCGCTGACATCGGGGGCGGGGAAGTGGACGGCGGTGCTGCCCCGGGCCGCGTACAGGCAGCCCTTGGAGCCGAGCGTGATGAGGACCGCTGGTACGTGACCGAGCAGGACCTCCGCCGCCGCGTGCGGCTCGGTGTGCCCGGACAGTTCGGCGGCCTCGTGCTCATTGGGGATCAGCAGGTCGACGCAGTCCAGGAGTTCGTCGGGCAGCTCCCGCACGGGCGACGGGGTGAGGAGCACGCGCACCCCCTGGGCGTGACCGGCCCGCGCACCCTCGATCACGGCGGACAGCGGCAGCTCCAGCTGGAGCAGCAGCAGGTCGGCCCCGGCGATCGCGGCGATCTCGCCGGGACCGAGCGCGGTGACCGCGCCGTTGGCGCCGGGGATGACCACGATCGCGTTGGAGCCCTTGGCGTCCACCACGATGTGCGCGGTACCGCTGGGCCCCTCGACGGTGTGCAGCAGGTCGGTGTCGACGCCCGAGTGCTCCAGGTTCTCCCGCAGCCTGAGACCGTATTCGTCGTTGCCGACGGCGCCGATCATCGTCACGTCGCCGCCGGCGCGGGCGGCGGCGACCGCCTGGTTGGCCCCCTTGCCGCCGGGCACGGTGCGGAACTCCCGTCCGGTGACGGTCTGTCCGCGCTCCGGGGCCCGGTCTGTGTAGGCCACGAGGTCCATATTGGTGCTGCCGAGCACCGCGACTCCGGTCATGGGCACAGGTCCTCCTGGTGGGTGAGCCGGTGGGTCAGGTCCGCGAGGGTGTCGAAGCCGACCGAGTCGAAACCCGGTACGGACGTGGCGAGACGGTTCTTCAGCGGGGTGGTCCACCGGTCGGGCAGTGCTTCAGGCCGCCCGGCCAGCAGTCCGGCGAGCGAACCGGCGGTCGCCCCGTTGGAGTCGGTGTCCCAGCCGCCGGACACCGCACGACACACCGAGCCGGAGAAGTCGCCGTCGGCGTGCGTGAGCGCGGCGGCGAGCAGCGCCGCGTTGGGCAGCACGTGCACCCAGTGGTAGTGGCCGTACGCCGCGTGCAGCCGGTCGACGACCGCGTCGAAGTCGTCCTGCGCGCGCGCCGCTTCGATGCCGTCCCGTACCGCCCGTGCGAACCGCGAACGCGGTGGTACGACCCTGAGCCCGGCGGCCAGGCAGCCGTGCACATCGGCCTCGCCGCCGGCCGCCTCCGCCAGGGCGGCGGCGGTGAACATGGCGCCGTACACCCCGTTTCCGGTGTGGGTGAGGACCGCGTCCCGGTGGGCCTGCTCCGCCGCCGCGGCCGGGTCGCCGGGGTGGGTCCAGCCGTGCACGTCGGCCCGGATCTGCGCACCGATCCACTCCCGGAACGGATTGCGGTACGAGGCGGTGTCCGGCGGCTCGATGCCGTCCAGCAGATTGCGGTACGCGACCCGCTCCGCGGTGAACGTCCGGCCGGCCGGAAGCTCGTCCAGCCAGAGCCGGGCGAGGTCCGCGGTGGTGAACGAGCGGCCGTGACGCCGGAGCAGCAGCAGTGCCAGAAGGGGGTGGTTGAGGTCGTCGTCCTCCGGCATCCCGTCGATGTTCTCCGCGAGCGAGGTGGCCGCGGAGCGCCGGTTCCAGGGGTAGGTGGCGGCCAGTTCAGGGGGCAGTCCCCTGGCGGTGAACCAGGTGGCCAGCGGCCAGTTCCCGGTGGCGCGGGCCAGGGCGCGGATGCCTTCCAGCGGCAGCTTCTCGACCGGTTTCCCGAGCAGACAGCCCGCCGCCCGCCCGAGCCAGGCCGCGTGCAGCCGCTCGCGGTCCACGCCGGACGGCGCCGTGCGGGGGAGCGGCCAGCGCGGGCAGGCGGCCCGGACCGCGTCCAGACCGGTCGGCTCGTCGTCGGCCAACGGCGATTCCAGCACGGCGAGCTCGTCCAGCAGGCGGCCGGCGACCGCGCGCAGTCCTGGCGGTGCGGGGTGCTCGGAGGCGCCCGCGCGATCCGGGGCGGGCGACCCGCCGGCCTCGTACCACCGGCGCTCGATGTCCCGGGCGTCCCGTCCGTCCTGCGCGGCCTGCCGCAGTTCGTGTCCGATCAGGTCCTCCGGCTGCACCCAGGTGGCCCGCACGGTCGCGGTCATGGGGTGCCCGCCAGCGCGGTGAAGGCGCTCTCGTGGGCGCGGCGGCGGGCCGTGTCGTGTGCGAAGACCTCGCGGGCGACCTCCGCCAGGGTCCGGGCCGGGGCGTGCAGATCGAGGCGGCTGGCCCCGGCGACCGTGCTCACCCAGTCGGCGGGGATCGCGCCTTCACCGTGCAAAGCGCCCGCGACGGCGCCGCTCATGGTGGCGATCGAGTCGCAGTCCCGCCCGTAGTTGACAGACCCCAGGACCGTGCGCCGGTAGTCCCCGTCCCCGACGAGCAGCATGCCGAGTGCGACGGGGAGTTCCTCGATGGCGTGCAGCCGGGACGGGCGGCGGGCGCCGAGCGAGGGGGCGCGGTAGTCGGGCCCCACGGTGTCGAAGGGGGCGACCGCCTCCCGCAGCGGGGTCAGGGCGGACTCGAAGTCCCGGTGCCCGACGGCCGTTTCGCAGACCGCGTCGATCGCCGCCCGGGTGCCGTCCTTGGCGAGCGACAGACACGTCTCGATGACGCTGGTGGGCGTCGCCCCCGGGACGCAGGCCGCGGCGACGGCGGCCGCGAACACCCCGGCCGCCTCCCTGCCGTACGAGGACTGATGGGCGCCCGCGACATCCAGCGCCTCGGCGTAGGCGGCCTGCGGATGGGCCGCGTTCACCAGGCCGACCGGCGCCATGTACATCGCGGCACCGCAGTTGACGATGTTTCCGGAGCCCGCCTCGCGGGGGTCGACGTGGCCGTAGTGCAGCCGGGCGACGATCCACTTCTCGGCGAGGAAGACCCGCTGGAGCGGCAACGCCTCGGCCTCCAGCTCCGGAATCCAGCGGGGGTTGGAGATCAGCTCCGGTACCAGGTGGTCGGCGACCGAGTACGCGTCGAGGTGGCCGCGCACCTTGCCGTACACCCGGACGAGCGCATGGGTCATCAAGGTGTCGTCGGTGACGTGCCCGTCGCCCTTGTGGTACGGGGCGATGGGGCGGGCGGTCCGCCAGTCGTCGCCGTCCCAGGGGCCGACGACGCCGGTGATCCGCCCGCCGTGCCGGGCCACGATCTGCTCGGGGGGCCGCCCCTCGACCGGACCGCCGAGCGCGTCACCGACGGCGGCGCCGACGAGCGCGCCCGCGATCCGTTCATCGAGAGTGAGCGCCTTGGTTGTCGTGGGCGGTGCGGACCTCGTGGGCGCCGGGGGCGCGGTGGATGTCATGTCCGAATTGTCCACCCAGGGGTGCCGGTTCCGTGTCTGCCAGCAGCCCGGCGAGTTCCAGCAGATCCGTGCCCGCGAAACGGGGCAGCGCACACCCCGCGAGGGTGCGGCAGGCCTCGCGCCAGCCGTCCGGCACGGCGGCGATGGAGCCGAGCGCGCCGGTCAGCGCACCGGCCAGGGCCGGTGCCGAATCCGCGACCCGGGACAGGCAGGCGGCGGACGGTACGGCCTGCGCGATCTCGCCCCGGGCGGCGGTGGCCAGGGCGAGGGCGACCGGGACGGTCTCGGCCGCGGCGATCCCGTAGCTGTAGACGTGGTCCACGATCTGGTGCTCCAGCACCGGTACGAGGGCGAAGGCGCCGGCCGCCTCTCCGGCGAAGTCGCGGGCGATCCGGACCGCGTGGGCGGCGTTGCGGGCGATCTCGGTGCCTTCCGGGAGCTGGTCCAGCGCGGCGTTCACCGCCGTGTCCACGTCCGCCCCGCCGAGCGCCTGCGCGATCGCGGCGGCCATCGCCCGCGCGCCGTGCACCCCGTCGCCGTCCTGGGTGTAGCGCGCGTCGAACTCCGCGAGATCGGCCGCCGCCTCCGGATCGCCGGGGTGGACGACGGCCAGCACGGCGGCCCGCACGCACGCCGCGTCGTCGAAGTAGTGCGGGTTGTCATGGCCGGTGGCGGGCGGTCGCAGCCCGGCGGCGAGGTTGCCGAGCCCGGCCCGTACCGAGATCCGGGCCCGCAGCGGCAGCACCGCCGACTCGACCTCCGGCGCCCGCGCGGCGGCCGCGGCGACCTCTGCTGCCAGCGCGTTCCAGGCGACGTCCACCGCGGCCCGGATCCGGCGGCCGGGGGAGAGGCCGTGCAGCGGGCCCGCCGCGGAGGTCAGCACGGTCCCGGCCGCGAACGCCGCCCATTCGGCGTCGTCGGAGGGGCCCAGCCGCAGCGGCTCGGGCGGCTGGTTGAGGGCGATGGGGACGGGCAGTGTGGTGGTCGCGTTCTGCTCGGCGAAGGTGTCCAGCTCGCGGGTGAGGCGCCGGGTCCACTCCGGCATCCGGGCCGCCCGGTGTCGCGCGGCCGGCCAGCCGGCGGCGTCCCCGGCGGCCAGCCCGAGCAGCAGCCCCTCGATCCGGGCGCGGCGGGCGGTGCCGGTCATGGGCGCACCGCCGGTGCGCCGTCGCGGCCGGTGCGTTCCCCGGTGTCTTCATCGGGAGGGGGCGCCCCGCCGCCGGGTCCGGGGTCCGGGGGCCGTTGCCCGACCCGTCCGTCCGGCTCCGCCTCTGCCGGGGTGAGGAGTTCCGCGATGTCCAGGACGTGGTACCCGCGCATCGAGGGCAGGCAGCTGCCCCGGACCGGGCCGATCGCCGCGGCCCAGTGCGCCGGAATGGCCGAGGCCCCGTGCAGCGCCCCGGCCAGCGCGCCCGCCACCGCGGCCGTGGTGTCGGCGTCGCGGCCCATGTTGACCGCGGTCAGCACCGCCGTACGGAAGTCGCCGCGCGCCGCGGCGAACGCCCCGAAGGCCAGCCCGACCGCCTCCGGCGCCAGATCCGTCCACGGGTAGCCGCCGACGACCACGGCCGAGCGCACCGCGCGCTCCATCGTGAGCCGGTCCGGGTAAGGGCGCTGGGCGGCGGTCACCGCGCGGCGCAGCGAACGCGCCGTCCAGGAGTCCATGGGTACGACGGAGAGCGCGGCGGCGATCACGGAGGTGAGCCCGGACCCCGTCATGGCGGCCGCCACCCCGGCCGCCACCGCCTGGCCGCCGTAGATGCCCTCGCCCTCGTGGCTGACCCGGCCGTCCACCGCGACCAGCCGGGCCGCCTCGGCGGGCCGGCCCGCCGCGAAGACGCCGAACGGCGCCGCCCGCATCGCCAGTCCGTCGCTCCAGGCGTGCCGGTGCTGGGCGGAGATCGGGGCGGCCAGCCCCCGGCGCAGGTTCTCCAGCGTGCCGCGCTCGCTGAAACCGGCACCTCGGAACGGCCCCTCGTCCAGATCCGCGATCCACAGCCGCCAGGCCCGCTCGACATGGGTCACGGTCAGCGCCGAACCGTGCCGGGCCAGCAGCAGCCCGGAGAAGATCGCGTACTCCGTGTCGTCGGTGCCCGCCGGGTCGTCGCTCACGAAGCTCTCGATCCGGCCCCAGCGGCGGCGGATCTCGGAGGGCCGCATGTTCTCCGCGGGGGCGCCCAGCGCGTCGCCGACCGCGAGGCCCAGCAGCGAGCCCCTGGCCCGGTCCGCCGGACCGCCCCGGACGGTGTCGCCGTGGGCCGTTCCGCCCCGGACCGTTTCCCCCCGGACCGTTTCGCCGGGGGCCGGTGCTCCCCGTACCGCTGCCCTGCTGTCCGTCCGCGTGCTGTCCGTCCGTGTGCCGTCCGTCCGCGGCGCTGCCGGATTTCCCGCCATCAGCTCCATCGCGTCGACCCTTCGCTCGTACCGAGCCAGTTCTCGTACCTGTGGGATCTGTGCCACGCGGAGCCGGGACAGAGGCCGGTAATCACCACAAAAGGGCCACTCGGATGACGGCCTTCGGACAGCAAGGCAAGCCGTACCTACCTGGTCACAGACAGTGGTAAGTGCGGCCTGCCTTGCTGGCGGGGGCCATTTTTCGTGCGTACTTTCGATGGTGTCGAACGGGGCCGGAGCGGGTGAACACCCCTCCGGGAGAAGGGGAGAGCTGTGTCCATCACCGAGACCGACGCCGTACTGCACGAGGCGCACCGGGACAACCACACCCACCGCGATGTCAACGGTGGCTGGCTGCGGCCGGCGGTCTTCGGGGCCATGGACGGTCTCGTCTCGAACCTCGCCCTGATGACCGGCGTCGCGGGCGGTGACGTCTCGCACCGCACGATCGTGATCACCGGGCTGGCCGGTCTGGCCGCCGGGGCTTTCTCGATGGCGGCCGGCGAGTACACCTCCGTCGCCTCGCAGCGTGAGCTGGTGGAGGCCGAACTCGACGTCGAGCGGCGTGAGTTGCGCAAGCATCCGCTGGACGAGGAGCGGGAGCTGGCGGAGCTCTACGAATCCCGGGGCGTCGAGCCAGGCCTCGCCCGCGAGGTCGCCCGGCAGCTGTCGCGCGACCCGGAGCAGGCCCTGGAGATCCACGCCCGCGAGGAGCTCGGCATCGACCCGGGCGACCTGCCCTCGCCGCTCGTCGCCGCCGTCTCCTCGTTCGGCGCCTTCGCGCTGGGCGCCCTGCTGCCCCTGCTGCCGTATCTGCTCGGCGCGGACGTGCTGTGGCCGGCCGTGCTGCTGGCCCTGGCCGGGCTCTTCGGCTGCGGCGCGGTGGTCGCCCGGGTCACGGCCCGCAGCTGGTGGTTCAGCGGACTGCGTCAGCTGGTGCTCGGCGGCGCGGCGGCCGCGGTCACCTATGGCCTGGGCATGCTGTTCGGCGTCGCGGTCGGCGGCTGAGCCACTCGCACGCGTTACGGGCCGGGGCCGGAACCACGGTTGCGGCCCGTAACGTGTGCGTCATCCGTGTGACATACGTCCTGATCACCGCCACTGGGCGGAACGTGTTCACGCGACGTAAAATGAGACTCTATGCAGGGCTACACATAAGTAGTCGTTACCCGGCGGTTTCGTTTTCGCTTCCGCCGGGCATGAGCCGTAGACACCGCAGGCAACGACGCCTGCTCTCTGCGGTCTCCCGGGCGCCGATCCTCTGACTGCGACCCCCTCCACCGCCATCAGCGGTGTCCGTATGTTGGAACGAGCTATCCGCTTCTTGAGAAGCGTCCCATCATGTAATCTGCACGAAATTTCGCAGAGGGCCAGAGTCGTCCCTCGGCTGTTCATATGCCACGACGACGACGGGAGAGCCGATGCGCACCGACGCCTGGTCGCCCATGGACGGTCGCCCCGCCCAGCAGGGGATGTACGACCCCCGCAACGAGCACGACGCCTGTGGTGTCGGGTTCGTGGCCACTCTGACCGGTGTGGCCGGCCACGAGCTGGTAGAGCAGGCGCTGACCGTACTGCGCAACCTCGAACACCGCGGCGCCACCGGATCCGAGCCCGACTCCGGTGACGGAGCCGGAATCCTGCTCCAGGTACCGGACGCCTTCCTGCGCGCAGAGGTCCCCTTCGACCTCCCCGAGGCCGGTGCCTACGCCGTCGGCATCGCCTTCCTGCCCGCGGACGACTCCACAGCGGCCGTCAAGGGCCTGGAGAAGATCGCCGCGGAAGAGGGCCTCAAGGTCCTGGGCTGGCGCGACGTGCCGGTCACCCCCGACATCCTCGGCAGGGGCGCCCGCGCCACCATGCCCGAGTTCCGCCAGCTCTTCGTCGCCGACGGCGAGAGCAGCGGCATCGTCCTGGACCGCAAGGCCTTCGTGCTGCGCAAGCGCGCCGAGCGTGAGACCGGGGTCTACTTCCCGTCGCTCTCCGCCCGCACGATCGTCTACAAGGGCATGCTCACCACCGGGCAGCTGGAGCCGTTCTTCCCGGACCTCTCCGACGCCCGCTTCGCCACCACGGTCGCGCTGGTCCACTCCCGCTTCTCCACCAACACCTTCCCGAGCTGGCCGCTCGCACACCCGTACCGCTTCGTCGCGCACAACGGCGAGATCAACACGGTCAAGGGCAACCGCAACTGGATGAAGGCCCGCGAGTCCCAGCTCGCCTCCAGCCTCTTCGGTACGGAGCAGCTGGACCGGATCTTCCCCGTCTGCACCCCGGACGCCTCCGACTCCGCCTCCTTCGACGAGGTCCTGGAACTCCTCCACCTCGGCGGCCGCTCGCTCCCGCACTCCGTGCTGATGATGGTCCCCGAAGCATGGGAGAACCACGCCTCCATGGACCCGGCCCGGCGCGCCTTCTACCGGTACCACTCCACGATGATGGAGCCCTGGGACGGACCGGCCTGCGTCACCTTCACCGACGGCGTCCAGGTCGGCGCGGTCCTCGACCGCAACGGACTGCGCCCCGGCCGCTACTGGGTCACCGACGACGGACTCGTCGTGCTCTCCTCCGAGGTCGGCGTCCTGGACATCGACCCCGCGAAGGTCGTCCGCAAGGGCCGCCTGCAGCCCGGCAAGATGTTCCTCGTCGACACCGCCGAGCACCGCATCATCGAGGACGACGAGATCAAGGCGTCCCTCGCCGCCGAGCAGCCGTACCAGGAGTGGCTGGAAACCGGCGAGATCGAGCTGGAGGACCTCCCCGAGCGGGAGCACATCGTCCACACGCACGCCTCCGTCACCCGCCGCCAGCAGACCTTCGGCTACACGGAGGAAGAGCTCCGCATCATCCTCGCCCCGATGGCCCGCACCGCCGGCGAACCGCTCGGCTCCATGGGCACGGACTCCCCGCTCGCCGCGCTGTCCGCCCGGCCCCGGCTGCTCTTCGACTACTTCACCCAGCTGTTCGCCCAGGTCACCAACCCGCCGCTGGACGCCATCCGCGAGGAGCTCGTCACCTCGCTGCGCTCCACGCTCGGCCCGGCCGGAAACATCCTGGAGCCGACCGCCGCGGCCTGCCGCAGCGTCACGCTCCCGTTCCCGGTGATCGACAACGACGAGCTGGCCAAGCTCATACACATCAACGCCGACGGCGACATGCCGGGCATGAAGGCCGCCACGCTCTCCGGCCTCTACCGGGTCGGCGGCGGCGGCGAGGCGCTGGCCGCACGGATCGAGGAGATCTGTACCGAGGTCGACGCCGCCATAGAGGACGGCGCCCGCCTGATCGTCCTGTCCGACCGGCACTCCGACGCCGAGCACGCACCGATCCCCTCGCTGCTGCTCACCTCGGCCGTCCACCACCACCTCATCCGCACCAAGCAGCGCACCCAGGTGGGCCTGCTGGTCGAGGCCGGTGACGTCCGCGAGGTCCACCACGTCGCGCTGCTGATCGGCTTCGGCGCCGCCGCGGTCAACCCGTACCTGGCCATGGAGTCCGTCGAGGACCTCGTCAGGGCCGGCACCTTCATCGAGGGCATCGAGGCCGAGCAGGCCATCCGCAACCTGATCTACGCACTGGGCAAGGGCGTCCTGAAGGTGATGTCCAAGATGGGCATCTCCACCGTCGCCTCCTACCGGGGCGCCCAGGTCTTCGAGGCCGTCGGCCTCGACCAGTCCTTCGTCGACCGGTACTTCAACGGCACCGCCACCAAGATCGGCGGCGCCGGACTCGACGTCATCGCCAAGGAGGTCGCCGCCCGGCACGCCAAGGGCTACCCGGCCACCGGCATCTCCGCCTCGCACCGCGCGCTGGAGATCGGCGGCGAGTACCAGTGGCGCCGCGAGGGCGAACCGCACCTGTTCGACCCGGACACGGTCTTCCGCCTCCAGCACGCCACCCGCAACCGCCGCTACGACATCTTCAAGCAGTACACGGACCGGGTGAACGAGCAGTCCGAGCGGCTGATGACGCTCCGCGGCCTGTTCGGCTTCACCTCGGACCGCGAGTCCATCGACATCGAAGAGGTCGAGTCCGTCTCGGACCTCGTCAAGCGCTTCTCCACCGGCGCCATGTCCTACGGCTCGATCTCCCGCGAGGCGCACGAGACCCTCGCCATCGCCATGAACCAGCTGGGCGGCAAGTCCAACACCGGCGAGGGTGGCGAGGACGCCGACCGGCTCTACGACCCGGCGCGCCGCTCCTCCATCAAGCAGGTCGCCTCCGGCCGCTTCGGCGTCACCAGCGAGTACCTGGTCAACGCGGACGACATCCAGATCAAGATGGCCCAGGGAGCCAAGCCCGGCGAGGGCGGCCAGCTGCCCGGCCACAAGGTCTACCCGTGGGTCGCCAAGACCCGGCACTCCACCCCCGGTGTCGGCCTGATCTCGCCGCCGCCGCACCACGACATCTACTCCATCGAGGACCTGGCTCAGCTGATCCACGACCTCAAGAACGCCAACCCGGCGGCCCGCATCCACGTGAAGCTGGTCTCCGAGGTCGGCGTCGGCACGGTCGCCGCCGGTGTCTCCAAGGCACACGCGGACGTCGTCCTCATCTCAGGACACGACGGCGGAACGGGCGCCTCCCCGCTCACCTCGCTGAAGCACGCGGGCGGCCCCTGGGAGCTCGGCCTCGCCGAGACCCAGCAGACGCTGCTGCTCAACGGCCTGCGCGACCGCATCGTCGTCCAGACCGACGGCCAGCTCAAGACCGGCCGCGACGTCGTCATCGCCGCACTGCTGGGCGCCGAGGAGTTCGGTTTCGCGACCGCGCCGCTCGTCGTCTCCGGCTGCGTCATGATGCGCGTCTGCCACCTGGACACCTGCCCCGTCGGCATCGCCACCCAGAACCCGGTCCTGCGGGACCGCTTCTCCGGCAAGGCCGAGTACATCGTCAACTTCTTCGAGTTCATCGCCCAGGAAGTCCGCGAGATCCTCGCAGAGCTCGGCTTCCGGACGATCGAGGAGGCCGTCGGCCACGCCGAGCTGCTCGACACCGACCGGGCGATCACGCACTGGAAGGCCCAGGGCCTCGACCTCGCCCCGCTGTTCCACGTCCCCGAGCTGGCCGACGGCGCCGTCCGCCACCAGATCGCGGAGCAGGACCACGGGCTGGACAAGGCGCTGGACAACGAGCTGGTCAAGCTCGCCGCCGACGCCCTGAAGGCCGACAGCGCCGAGGCCGCCCAGCCGGTCCGCGCGCAGATCGCGATCCGCAACATCAACCGGACCGTCGGCACCATGCTCGGCCACGAGGTCACGAAGAAGTTCGGCGGTGCGGGCCTGCCCGAGGACACCATCGACATCACCTTCACCGGCTCCGCGGGCCAGTCCTTCGGCGCCTTCCTCCCCAGCGGTGTGACCCTGCGCCTGGAGGGCGACGCCAACGACTACGTCGGCAAGGGCCTCTCCGGCGGCCGCGTCATCGTCCGCCCGGACCGGGGCGCCGACCACCTCGCGGAGTACTCCACCATCGCGGGCAACACCATCGCCTACGGCGCGACCGGCGGCGAACTGTTCCTGCGCGGCCGCACCGGCGAGCGCTTCTGCGTCCGCAACTCCGGCGCCACGGTCGTCTCCGAAGGCGTGGGCGACCACGGCTGCGAGTACATGACCGGCGGACACGCCGTCGTCCTCGGTGAGACCGGACGCAACTTCGCGGCCGGCATGTCGGGCGGCGTCGCCTACGTCATCGACCTCCAGCGCGACCACGTCAACGTCGGGAACCTCGGCGCCGTCGAGGAGCTCTCCGACACCGACAAGCAGTGGCTGCACGACGTCGTGCGCCGCCACCAGGAGGAGACCGGATCCACGGTCGCCGAGAAGCTCCTCGCCGAGTGGGACACCGCCGTGACCCGCTTCAGCAAGATCATCCCGTCCACCTACAAGGCAGTGCTCGCCGCCAAGGACGCCGCTGAGCTCGCCGGTCTCTCCGAGCAGGAGACCACCGAGAAGATGATGGAGGCGGCGACCAATGGCTGACCCCAAGGGCTTCCTGACCACCGGCCGCGAGGTCGCCAAGACCCGCCCCGTGGATGAGCGCGTCAAGGACTGGAACGAGGTCTACGTTCCGGGCTCCCTGCTGCCGATCATCAGCAAGCAGGCCGGCCGTTGCATGGACTGCGGCATCCCGTTCTGCCACAACGGCTGTCCGCTCGGAAACCTGATCCCCGAGTGGAACGACTACGCCTACCGCGAGGACTGGACCGCCGCGTCCGAGCGCCTGCACGCCACGAACAACTTCCCGGAGTTCACCGGGCGGCTCTGCCCCGCCCCGTGCGAGTCGGCGTGCGTGCTCGGCATCAACCAGCCGGCCGTCACCATCAAGAACGTCGAAGTCTCCATCATCGACCAGGCGTGGGACCGCGGCGACGTCACCCCGCAGCCGCCCGAGCGCCTCTCCGGCAAGACCGTCGCCGTCATCGGCTCGGGACCGGCCGGACTCGCCGCCGCCCAGCAGCTGACCCGGGCCGGCCACACGGTCGCCGTCTACGAGCGCGCGGACCGCATCGGGGGACTCCTCCGGTACGGCATCCCCGAGTTCAAGATGGAGAAGTCGCACATCAACCGCCGCATCGAGCAGATGCGCGCGGAGGGCACCAAGTTCCGCACCGAGGTCGAGGTCGGCAAGGACGTCGACGCGGCCAAGCTGCGCCGCCGCTACGACGCCGTCGTCATCGCCGCCGGTGCCACCGTCTCCCGCGACCTGCCCGTCCCGGGCCGCGAGCTGAACGGCGTGCACTTCGCGATGGAGTACCTGCCGCTCGCCAACAAGGTGCAGGAGGGCGACCTGACGGTCTCCCCGATCACCGCCGAGGGCAAGCACGTCGTCGTCATCGGCGGCGGCGACACCGGCGCCGACTGTGTCGGCACCGCCCACCGGCAGGGCGCGCTCTCCGTCACCCAGCTGGAGATCATGCCCCGGCCGGGCGAGGACCGGAACGCCAACCAGCCCTGGCCGACCTTCCCCATGCTCTACAAGGTCACCTCCGCGCACGAGGAGGGCGGCGAGCGGATCTACTCCGTCTCCACCACCCACTTCGAGGGCGACGAGGACGGCAACGTCCAGTCCCTCCACCTCATCGAGGTGGAGTTCAAGGACGGCAAGCTGGAGCAGAAGACCGGCACCGAGCGGGTCATCCCGGCGCAGCTGGTCACCCTCGCCATGGGCTTCACCGGCACCGACCAGGCCAACGGCCTCGTCCAGCAGTTCGGCGTGGAACTCGATGCCCGTGGCAACGTCGCCCGCGACGACCAGTACGCTACGAATGTCGACGGCGTGTTCGTCGCCGGTGACGCCGGCCGAGGCCAGTCCCTCATCGTGTGGGCCATCGCCGAGGGCCGCTCCGCGGCACGCGGCGTGGACCGCTTCCTCACCGGGGCCAGCGCACTGCCGGCCCCGATCCGCCCGACGGACCGTTCCATGATGGTCTGATCACGGCACACAGACGTCCCGTACAACGGCGTACGGAACTGAACGCGGCGCCTGCCCGTCCCCGACCGGACGATTCGGCAGGCGCCGTGGCGCATCCCGGGCCGGGCACGCTCAGCCCGTCAGCGCCGACGTCTTGAGGACCACCAGCAGCACCAGTACCGCGGACAGCACCACACACCCGGCGGCCTGGACCGAGGTACGGCGCTCCGCCGGGGCGTACGCGTAGACCACCGTCACCACCGCACCGGTCAGCAGCCCGCCCAGATGGCCCTGCCACGAGGTGAACCCGGCCGAGACCACCATCCACACCAGGAACCCGGCCAGGAACCTGTTCACCGCATGCATGTCCCGGCCCAGCCGCCGGCTGATCACATAGAAGGCCGCCGCGAGCCCGAACACCGCGCCGGAGGCGCCCACCGAGGTGTCCAGCGGCGCGACCAGGTACACCAGCACCGAACCGCCCAGCGCGGACAGCAGGTACAGCGCGAGGAAGCGGACCCGCCCCAGCTGCTCCTCCACGACCCGGCCCAGGTTCCAGAGCGCGTACACGTTGAAGACGATGTGCAGCACCCCTAACGGCACCGAACCGAGGGCGGACCCGTCGGGCGGCAGGTGCAGGAAGGCGCCGGTCAGCAGCCGGTACCACTCACCGCCCAGCACCCCGGTCACCTCGAAGCCGGGGATGCCGCCGCTCTCGTAGACGTACCTGACGCCGTCCGGGCCGGTCAGCTCCGCACCCGTCATGCCGAACCGGTCCACGATCCCCGGGCGCACCAGCTCGGCCAGGTACACCAGGATGTTCAGGCCCATCAGTACATAGGTGACGAGCGGAACCGCGCTCCTGGCCACCGCCCCGCCGAACACCGTCCGCGGCTGCCGGACCGAACGCCGCCCCTCCTTCACGCACTCCACGCAGTGGTGGCCGACCGAGGCCGCACGCATGCAGTCGGGGCAGATGAAGCGCTCGCAACGGGTACAGCTCACATACGTCTCGTACGAGGGGTGGCGGTAGCACGTGGTGATGGCGGCCTCCATGGCCGGCTCCTTCATCGGTGAACGGGGTAAGAGCGGCCGGTGGGGGGCGGCGGCGATCAAGATAGCGAACCCCGGGGGACCGCTGAGCAGCAGGGGTTACGGGACAGCCCTTAGGCTCGGTGTCCCTGCCCCCGTCGAGACCGGAGCACTCCCATGACCTCAGAGGCGTTCCGGATCCTGCGCGCGGCCGGCCGGGCTCCGGCCCCCTGGAAGAACGGCGGGGGAGTCACCCGCGAGATCGCGGCGGCGCCCGGCCCGGCGGGCGACGGCTTCGACTGGCGGGTCAGCCTCGCGGACGTCACGGAGGACGGGCCGTTCTCCGCGTTCCCCGGCGTGGACCGCACCCTGACCGTGGTGGAGGGCGCCGGTATGGACCTCATGGTGGACGGTGAGCACCACATCGTCGACGAGCCGTACTGGCCCCACGAATTCCCGGGCGACGTGGCGACCGGCGGACGGCTGCTGGCGGGCCCGGTCGTCAACCTCAACGTGATGCACCGCAGGGACCGCGTACGGGCCGAGGTGGCGGTCGTACGCGGCGCCCTGCGGCTGGCGGCGCCCGAGGGCGGGGTGGTGCTGGCCGTGGCGCTGGAGGACGGCGCCGCCGTCGACGGCACGGACACCGGACTCGGCCGCTACGACGCGGTGTCGCTGCACGGCCGCGCGTCGTGCGTGCTGCGGACGTACGGGTACGCGGCGCTGATCACGCTGTCGGCATGTGGGCCCGGCGAAGTCCGGCCGTAATCCCGACAGCGGCTGTCGGGATTACGGGGTTCGATGAACTCATGACATCGAACTCCTGGGCAGACTTCCGGACCGCGGAACCCGACTTCGCCGACACCGTGCGACGGCGCTTCGGGCTGTACAAGCACCATGTCCTGGCCACCCTCCGGAAGGACGGCTCGCCCCGCGTGACCGGGCTCGAAGTGGACTTCTGGCTCGACGAGCCGTTCCTCGGCATGATGCCGAACTCGCGCAAGGCGCTGGACCTGCGCCGCGACCCCCGCTTCGCGGTGCACGCCAATCCCGGACCCGGCGCCGAGATGGCCGACGGGGACGTGCGGATCTCGGGGCGCGCGGTCGAGGTGACCGACGCCGGACTGCTGGCCCGTTTCATCAGCGAGCGGACACCACCGGAGCCCTTCCACCTCTTCCGGGTGGAGCCCACCGAGGTGGTACGCGTAGGGATCGAGGGCGGCGACACCATGGTCATCCAGTCCTGGCGCCCCGGCCTCCCGGTGCGCACGATCCGCCGGGGCAACGACGACGGGTCGACGACAGCGCCCTGACCGGCCGGGGAGGGGTGACGCGGTGGCCGTGCCACCGTCCCCCGGGCGGAGAATGGACGGGTGCCTACCAAGAAGAAGCCACAGGCGACGCCTTCCCCCGAGCGGCGCGGCGAGCTGCTCGCCACCGCCGCGGAGGTGTTCGCCGCGCAGGGATACAACGCCACGACCGTCCGCCGCATCGCGGACGCGGCCGGAATGCTCGCGGGCAGCCTCTACTACCACTTCGATTCCAAGGAATCGATGGTCGACGAGATCCTCTCCACCTTCCTGAACGAGCTGTGGGAGGGGTACGACGCGGTGCTCGCCGCCGGGCTCGGCCCCAGGGAGACCATCGAGGCGCTCGTCACCGAGTCCTTCCGTGAGATCGACCGGCACCGTGCCGCCGTCGCCATCTACCAGAAGGAGTCGCAGCACCTGGCGGACCGGCCGAGGTTCCAGTACCTCGTCGACTCCCAGCAGAAGTTCGAGAAGGCCTGGCTCGGCACCCTGGAGCGCGGAGTCGCGGACCGGGTCTTCCGTGCCGATCTCGACGTCCGCCTCACCTACCGGTTCGTCCGCGACACCGTCTGGGTCGCCGCCTCCTGGTACCGGCCGGGCGGACAGCACAGCCCGGAGGAGATCGCCCGCCAGTACCTCTCGATGGTCCTGGACGGGATCGCGCTGCGCGGCTGAGGCGGTCCGGAGACCCCGGCGGCCTCTCTTCGGCGATCTTCGAACGGCTCCGGCCCTTGCGCCCCATGGGTTCACCCGGAAAACAGCCGGCCGGCGGCGTGGCGTGTCCCACCGCTGGTCGGCAGATCGTGCTACGGTGGTCCGGTTGCAGTTTTGGTACCCATGAACTTTATGTGCGCCTGACGGGAATGCTTCCTCAGGCGCTTTATTGTTTTCCGGCTTTCTCCGGGTGGGGCTCAATGCGGCGACTTGGAATTCGTAAAGTGCGGATTTCCGGCACTGCACCTGTTTTAGGAGAATGACATGGCTACTGGAACCGTGAAGTGGTTCAACTCGGAAAAGGGCTTCGGCTTCATCGAGCAGGACGGCGGCGGCGCTGACGTCTTCGCCCACTACTCCAACATCGCCACCCAGGGCTTCCGTGAGCTCCAGGAGGGCCAGAAGGTCTCCTTCGACGTCACGCAGGGCCAGAAGGGCCCGCAGGCGGAGAACATCGTCCCGGCCTAATTGCCGGACGCGTACCTCGCAGCCGGGGCCCGCACCGTGAAGGTGCGGGCCCCGGCTTGTGCTGTCCCTGGGAATACGTACGTTCCGGGCGTCCTCGGGCGCCCCGCACCGGGTGCGACGAAGCACCCCGGGTGTCCCGGGCCCCCGCGCACCGCGTGCGGCAGTCCGCATTCCGCGCGGGCCCCGGCAATGTCCCAGCAGTCCCACGTAGTTCCCAGGAATCCCCAGGAGGGCAATTCCGTATGACCCGCTCCGAACGTCAGGACCGTCCCGCCCGCAATCGCCCGTCGAGGGGGCGTGGCACGGCCCAGGCAAAGGCAACCGCACAGGGTTCCGGCAAGGGATCCGGCAAGGCGTCGCCGCGTCGCAAGGCCACGCCGCCGCAGGGTGAGTTCGCCCTGCCCGAAACCATGACCCCCGCACTGCCCGCCGTCGAGGCGTTCGCCGAGCTGGACATGCCCGCCGCCCTGCTGAAAACCCTTGCCGCGCAGGGCGTCACCGACCCCTTCCCGATCCAGGGCGCCACCCTGCCGAACTCGCTGGCCGGCCGGGACATCCTCGGCCGGGGCCGCACCGGCTCCGGCAAGACCCTCGCCTTCGGCCTCGCGCTGCTGGCCCGCACCGCCGGACGGCGCTCCGAGCCGAAGGCGCCGCTCGTCCTCGTCCTCGTCCCGACCCGCGAGCTCGCCCAGCAGGTCACCGACGCGCTGACGCCCTACGCCACCGCCGTCAACCTGCGGATGGCCACCGTCGTCGGCGGGATGTCGATCAGCAAGCAGTCCGGCACCCTGCGCCGCGGCGCCGAGGTGCTCGTCGCCACGCCGGGCCGGCTCAAGGACCTCATCGAACGCGGCGACTGCCGCCTCGACCAGGTCGCCGTCACCGTCCTCGACGAGGCCGACCAGATGGCCGACATGGGCTTCATGCCGCAGGTCGTCGCCCTGCTCAAGCAGGTCGAGCCGGACGGGCAGCGGATGCTCTTCTCCGCGACCCTGGACAAGAACATCGACCGGCTGGTCAAGATGTTCCTGACCGACCCCGTCGTGCACTCGGTCGACCCGTCCGCCGGTGCCGTCACCACAATGGAGCACCACGTGCTCCACGTGCTCGACGAGACCGACAAGAAGGCCGTCGCCACGAAGATCGCCGCCCGCGAGGGCCGGGTGATCATGTTCGTCGACACCAAGCGCGCCGCCGACCGCTTCGCCAAGCGGCTGCTCGCCAGCGGTGTCCGGGCCGCCGCCCTGCACGGCGGACGCTCGCAGCCGCAGCGCAACCGGACCCTGGACCAGTTCAAGAACGGCCAGGTCACGGCGCTCGTCGCGACGAACGTGGCGGCGCGCGGCATCCACGTCGACGACCTCGACCTGGTCGTCAACGTGGACCCGCCCACCGACCACAAGGACTACCTCCACCGCGGCGGGCGCACGGCGCGCGCCGGGGAGTCCGGCAGCGTCGTCACGCTGGTGCTGCCCGAGGAGAAGCGGGAGATGACCCGGCTGATGCAGGACGCGGGCATCGCGCCGCGCACCACCCGGATCAAGTCCACCGACGAGGAGCTGACCCGGATCACCGGTGCGCGTGAGCCCTCCGGCATCGCCATCGTGGTCGAGATCCCGCAGCCGACCCAGCCCAAGCCGCGCACCACCCGGTCCGGTTCCACCGGGTCCGGTACCGGCGGCGGCTTCCGCTCGGGCACGCGTGGGCGTGGCCGGCGCGGATCCGGAGCGGGCGGCGCCGGATCCGCCGGTACCGGCGGTGCGGGTCGCGCCGGCGGCTCCGGCCGCAGCGGTGCGCCCGCGCGCGGGCGTCGCGCGGCCTAGGGCCTGTCTTCAAACTGCCGTCTGCCGGGCGACGCCATGCACGCACTCTCGCCGCACCGGCCCCAGACCCCAGTACGTCCAGTACAGGGGCCTGGGGCCGGCACGCCGAGAAATGGGGTCTCCCCTGCTCGAACGAAGCCGAGAGCTTGGGGAAGCACCTGACGCCGCCCGGCCGCCCTTCGGGCAACGACGGCAATTTGAAGACAGACCCTAGCGGAATCCAGCCCGTCCGGCGACGGAGGACGGAAGCGGGCCCGGGAGCACCCGGCTGACGCTTCGTCCTCAATCGCCGGACGGGCTTGTCTGCGCCCGACGGGCTTGTCTGCGCGCGGCGGGCTTGTTCGGGTGCGCAGCGTCAGATCAACCCAGCCGGGACAGGACATCCGCGCCGAACGCCCGGCGCTGCGGATCGTCCGCCGCGCACCACGCGAGCGCCGCCTGCCGGGTCTCCTCGTCGCCGCGCTCGCGCAGCGCCTCCGCGGAGGCCTGCCAGTTGTCCAGCTCCGGGGCACCGGAGCGCAGCGCCCGCCGGGCCAGCTCCTCGAACGGGGCCAGCAGCCCCAGCTCGTTCTCCAGGAGCGTGGCGATCGCGCCGTGCCCCGTCTGCTGGTCCCGGCCCGCGAACGGCTCCCCGTTCCCGCGCACCAGCTCGACCGTCAGCGTCTCCCCGCCGTCGACGACGGCACGGTGCACCCGTACGTGGTGCGCGTCCGTGTCCCCGTACGCCTCCAGCAGTCCGCCCCGCATCTCCTGCTCCAGGTCCACGTCCAGCATCCGGCGCGCCTCGTCCAGCGCCTCCTCCAACGCCCCCTCCGGTGCTCCCGCACCGTGGTGCAGCAGCGCCCGCACGGTCTCCAGGGAGCCTCTGCGGGCGGCCAGGAAGAGCGGAGCCTCGCCCTCCGGCCCCGGCAGACACGGATCGGCGCCATGGGCCAGCAGGGTGCGCGCGGTCCCCGCGTGGCCGAGCCCCACCGCCCAGCGCAGCGCCGTGAACCCGAACTGCTCACGCAGATCCGGCCGGGCGCCCGCGGAGAGCAGCGCCTCGACCACCTCGGTGTGACCGCCGCACGCCGCCCCGCAGATCGGCAGGTCGCCCGATTCCGGACCACAGGCCCGGTCCGGATCGGCGCCCGCGGCGAGGAGCAGCCGCACCACGCCCGGCCGGTCGGAGACCGAGGCCAGGTACAGCGGGCTCGCGCCGTCCTCGTCGGACGACTCCACGGGCACCCCGGCGCGGAGCAGCCGTACGACGGCGTCCTCGCCCTCGTACACGGCGTCGAACAGGCTCTGCCCGTCCACCGCCGGATACGCCCGCGTCATCGGATCTTCTGCCACATTTCGACTGTAATACCTTTCGAGCCAGGGCCCGTTGCGGGCGGCGGCTCAGGTCGTGCAGTCCAGCACCGTGCGGCACAGCGCGCACCTGGCCCGCACCCGGCCGCGCACCGGCACCCGGTTGCGCTGATGGCAGGTCGGGCACGCGAAGGCGACCCGCAGCCCGTCCCGGCCGGTCTCGAAGGCGTACGGGGGCTCGGGGCCCGGGGCGGAGGCCGCACCGGGATGGTCCTGGGCGTACCGCCGGTCCTTGGCGTACCGGCGCCGGCCCGCCCAGCCGGCCGCCGTCAGCGGCGGCTGCAGGCTCTCGCGAAGCGCCTGCGCCCGGCCCTTCGTGTACGCGGTGTAGGCCTGCGGGCTGGTGAACCAGGGCGAGGGGTCCTCGTCGAAGGCGAGTGCCCGCTTGGCCAGCACGTACCCGAACTCCTCCGGGGTGAGATAGCCGAGCTTCTGACTGGAGACGGCGTCCTCCCGGAACGCGTCCAGCAGCAGCCAGCCCGCCCCCAGATAGGCGGCCGCGGTGTCGGTGAGGATCTCGTTGTCACGGGTCCCCGGGAACTCAAGGCCGAGCCGGTGCAGCAGCACATGCGTGACCTCGTGCGACAGCGCGGCCCCGATGTCCCTGCGGTGGGTGCGGAACCGGTCGTTGAGCTCGATGAAGTACTCCGGACCGGCCGCGAGTTCGACACTCCCCGCATGCTCCATCGCACGGAACGCCACCACCATCCGGGCGTCCGGCAGCCGCAGGTGCCGCACCATCGCCCGCGCCACGCGCTGCGCGCCGAGATGCAGATCGTCCGCGTCCGCGAAGGCGGCGTCCACCGGCGGCAGGCTCGGCGCGAACCGGTGCACACCGTCGTACGAGAGCCGCCGGTACAGCGCGGTGATCGCGGAGCGGACGGTGTCCAGGTGCGGGAAGCCGTGCACCACCGGGCTGCCGTGAGGGCTGTCGCTCACACCCTCACCCCCGTCCGTACCACTCGGCTCCCGCCCACAGTAGCGGGACTTTCAGGAAACACCCCGGGGCGTGTCCGCCGCACTCCGGGGCGGCAGCCCCGGGCCCAGCTCCGCGTACGGCGCGCCCGCGTCCTCCAGCTCCAGCACCCACACCTCGTTCTGCCCCTCCCGGAGCACCGGGCCCGGTACGTACAGCGTGTGCTGCGGGCCCGCCGACCAGTACCGGCCGAGGCAGAACCCGTTCACCCAGACGAACCCGCGCGTCCAGCCCGGCAGTTCGAGCCCGGCGTGCCCGGTGCCGGCCGCGTCCGCGAGCTCGAAGGAGCCCCGGTACAGGCCGCCGCGCCCCGACCCGTCGAGCGGGCCGAACGGGACACCGGCCACCGCCGCCGCGTCCTCGAACGCGTCCAGCCGCAGCGCCCGCGCCCGTACGCCGTGCAGGAACTGCCGTTCGTGCAGCACGCCCCCGGTGATCCCCTTGGCCTCGCCGAGGCGCGGACCGTAGTTGACCCGGCCCAGCGACTCGACCCACAGTTCGACCTCGGCGGGACCGGCCACCTGCTCCTTGAGCGTGCCGTCCTCCTCGCTCAGAACGCCCCTGCGGACACCGTCCACATACACCACCGCCCGGTCCCGGAGCCCCGACACCCCCAGGGCGTAGGGCCGTCGGGGACCCGGCACGCCGACCCGGTAGCGCACCAGACCGCGGTCCACCCCCAGCTCCTCGAAGGTGGGCGGGACACCGGACTCCGGCCGCTCCTCGTCCCCGAGCGCCTCCATCACGTCCCGTAGCGGCGCCCAGCCGGTCAGCGCCGCCCGCACCGGTCCGGCAAGCCCGGCGGGCTCCGGCGGCAGCTCCGGCAACGGCCCGTCCGCGTACTGGGCGAGGACCTTCCGGAACAGCCAGAACTTCTCCGTGGGCCGCCCGTACTCGTCGACCGGCGCGTCGTAGTCGTACGACGTCACCGTCGGCTGGAGCTCCTGGTCCTGGAGCGGGCCGCCTCGGTTGGCGCCCGCCCAGCCGCCGAAGTTCGTCCCGCCGTGCGCCATGTAGATGTTGACCGACGCCCCGCACTCGAGGATCTCCCGCAACGCCTGCGCGGCCTGCGCCGGATCGCGTACGACGGAGGGGGCGCCCCAGTGCTCGAACCAGCCGCACCAGAACTCCATGCACATCAGCGGGCCCCCGTCCCTATGACGCCGGAGCACCCGGAACGCCTCCCGCGCCCCCGAGCCGAAGTTCGCCGTGGCCAGCAGACCGGGCACGGAGCCGCCCGTGAGCATGTGGTCCTCCGGCCCGTCGGAGGTGAACAGCGGCACGCTCACGCCGTACTCGACGAGCATCGCGGCCAGCTGCCGCAGATAGTCCTGATCGCTGCCGTAACTGCCGTACTCGTTCTCCGCCTGGACCATGATCACCGGGCCGCCCCGGTCGATCTGCCGCTCCACGACCTGGGGCAGCAGCTCGGCGAACCACCGCCGTACCGCCTCCAGATACTCCGCGTCGCGGGTCCGCACCCGGCGGCCGTACCGCCCGGTCACCCACACCGGCAGACCACCGTTCTCCCACTCCGCACAGATGTACGGACCGGGGCGGACGATCGCCCACAGCCCGGCCCGCCGGACCGCGTCCAGGAACCGGCCCAGCGCCGCCACGTCCCGGAACCGGCCGGGCCCCGGCTCGTGGAGATTCCACGGCACATACGTCTCGACGCAGTTCAGGCCCATCGCCCGCAGCATCGACAACCGGTGATCCCACTGCGCCTCGTGCACCCGGAAGTAGTGCAGGGCACCCGACAGCAGCCGTACGGGCCGCCCGTCGAACCGGAAGTGGTCGTCGTCGCCCACCGTGAAATCAGCCATCGTGCTCGTTCTCTCCTGTGCGGGCGGTCCCGGAACGCCGTGCTCCGCGACCGGGTACGGGCCACCGGAACGCGGCACGTGTGACGGAGCGGGCGAACCCGGGAGGAATGTCGCGACCCAGCCTCACCCCCTGGCGTGCGGCCGGTCCATGGACAAAGATCATTGCTGTTTGGACGCAGCGCCGCCCGGGAGCGACGCCGTCCGCAAGCGGCACACCACCGGCGCCGCGGACGCGAGAACGGGGGAGCGAAGACCGATGTACCACACCTGGATGCGCTTCTTCACCCCGAGCCCGCTCCACCACCGCCTCGGCCTGGTCTGCCTCGGGGTGGGCCTCCAGCACGGCGCACTGCCCACCGTCGGCCCCCGCACCCTGGACCACCACGTCGCCGTCGTCATCAACTCGGGCAGCGGATGGTTCGCCGGACCCGACGGACGGCGGACCCCGGTCACCGGACCCAGCCTGATCTGGCTCACCCCCGGCACCCCGCACCACTACGGCGCCGACCCCGCCACCGGCTGGGACGAGAGCTTCGTCGACTTCACCGGCCCCGCCACCACCACGTACACCGAACTCGGCTACATCGAGCCGGACCGCCCCCTCGTCCCGCTCTCCGACACGGCGGCACCCCGCGCCGCCATCGGCCGGATGGTCCGGGCCGCCCGGCGCGGCAACCCCCTGCTCGAAGTGGAGACCGGCGCCGCCGTCCACGAACTGCTCGTCGCCCTGCGCCGGGCCCGCGCCGATGTCAGCCCCGACGGCGACCCGGTGCTCCAGGCCATGGCCCGGGACGCCTTCCAGCCGCTCTCCGTCGCCGAGCACGCCGCACGGCACGGGATGACCGCCGCCGAACTGCGCACGGCCGTCCGGCGCGGCGCGGGATGCAGCCCGAAGGACTACCTCCTCGGCATCCGGCTCGGCCGCGCCAAGGAGCTCCTCGCCACCAGCGACCTGCCCGTCGCGGCCGTCGCCCGCCGCGTCGGATACGACGATCCGGCGTACTTCTCCCGGCTGTTCGCCCGCCGCGTCGGCACCGCGCCGGTCCGCTTCCGCGAGCAGCAGGGCCGCAGTGTGCCGGGCGGCTGGAGCGACCGGGTGCCGGACCCCGACCACCCGCCGACGATCACTCCGTAGCACGCCCCGCCGGACAGGCTCTAAGCTCGACGACCATGACCACGAGCAACATCGACGATTCCGTAGGCGCCGAGCTGAACCGGCTGCGAGAGAGCATCGACAACATCGACGCGGCCGTCGTCCACATGCTGGCCGAGCGCTTCAAATGCACCCAGCAGGTTGGTCACCTCAAGGCCGCCCACCAGCTTCCCCCCGCCGATCCGGCCAGAGAGTCCCGCCAGATCGCCCGGCTCCGGCAACTGGCGGAGAGCGCACACCTGGATCCGGCGTTCGCCGAGAAACTGCTGAACTTCATCGTGGCCGAGGTCATCCGCCACCACGAGCGCATCGCGGAGGAATCGGTACACGGCGCGAACGCCGGTACCTGAGCGCGCCGCCGGGGCCCGTCGCCCCGGCGCCCCGCCCCCGGCCCGCTCAGCCCGCCGCGAACCCGCCTGCACCCCGCACACCGCATACGGCAGCATGGGGTCATGTCCGTACTGATGCGCGACGAAGCGCAGACCCGAGCCCAGTTCCTCGACGTACAGCGGTACACGATCGACCTCGATCTGACCGCGGGGGAGGAGACCTTCGACTCCCGTACCCTCATCCGGTTCACCGCCCGCGCGGACGGTGACACCTTCGTCGAGATCAAGCCCGCCACCCTGCGCTCGATCAGCCTCGACGGGCAGCCGCTCGACCCCGCCGACCTCGACGGCAACCGCTTCCCGCTCACCGCCCTGACCAGCGGCGAACACGAACTCCGCGTCGACGCCGCCATGCGCTACTCCCGGACCGGCGAAGGCATGCACCGCTTCACCGACCCCACCGACAACGAGACCTACGTCTACACCCAGCTCTTCATGGAGGACGTCCAGCGCGTCTTCGCCGCGTTCGACCAGCCCGACCTCAAATCCGTCTTCGCGCTCACCGTCACCGCCCCCGAAGGCTGGACCGTCCTCGGCAACGGCATCACAGAACACACCGGGAACGGCCGCTGGACCATCGCCCCCACGCCGCCGATCTCCACCTACCTCGTCGCCGTCGCCGCGGGCCCCTGGCACTCCGTGACCACCGAACACGCCGGACTGCCCTTCGGCATCCACTGCCGCGCCTCCCTCGCACCCCACCTCGACGCCGACGCCGACGAGATCCTCGACATCACCCGGGCCTGCTTCGACCGGTTCCAGGAGAAGTTCGACGAGCCCTACCCGTTCGACTCCTACGACCAGGCCTTCGTCCCCGAATTCAACGCGGGCGCCATGGAGAACCCCGGCCTCGTCACCTTCCGCGACGAATTCGTCTACCGCTCCGCCGTCACCGACACCGAGCGCCAGACCCGCGGCATGGTCATCGCCCACGAGATGGCCCACATGTGGTTCGGAGACCTCGTCACCCTCGCCTGGTGGGACGACATCTGGCTCAACGAGTCCTTCGCCGAGTACATGGGCTACCAGACCCTCTCCGAAGCCACCGCCTACACCGACACCTGGGTCGACTTCGGCGTCGCCCGCAAGAGCTGGGGCTACGACGCCGACCAGCGCCCCTCCACCCACCCCGTCGCCCCCGACCCCGCCGCCGTCCCCGACACCGCCTCCGCGATGCTCAACTTCGACGGCATCTCCTACGCCAAGGGCGCCTCCGCCCTCCGCCAACTCGTCGCCTGGCTCGGTGAGAAGGACTTCCTGGCCGGCATCAACACCCACTTCGCCCGCCACAAGTTCGGCAACGCCACCCTCGCCGACTTCATCGACAACCTGGCCTCCGCCACCGACCGCGACGTCCACACCTGGGCGGACCAGTGGCTGCGCACCACCGGAGTCGACACCCTCACCCCGCACATCACAGAGGCCGACACCACCTGGTCCCTCACCGTCGACCACCGGGGCACCCGCCCCCACCGCATCACCGTCGGCACCTACGACCACGCCATCGACACCCAGTCCGGCCCCGACCGGCTCGTCCCGCGCGACCGCTTCGACATCGGCATCCCCCAGGACGACGCCCCCACCACCCGGCCCGGCCGCCGCCCCGCCCTCGTCGTCCTCAACGACGGCGACCTCACCTACGCCAAGGTCCGCCTCGACCCGGACTCCTGGAACACCGCCCTGCGCAGCCTCTCCGGCATCCCCGACGCCCTCACCCGGGCCGTCATCTGGAACGCCGCCCGCGACATGGTCCGCGACGGCGAACTCGCCCCCGCCACCTACATCGAGGCCGCCCGCACCCACCTCCCGCACGAAACCGACCTCGCACTCCAGCAGGGCGTCCTCACCTTCGCCACCACCCAGATCGCCGGACGCTACCTCACCCCCGACGACCGCCCCGCCGCCCTCACCACCCTCACCGCCCTCTGCCGCGACCTCATCCGCCGCACAGAGGACGGCAGCAACCCCGGCCTCCGCCTCATCGCCGTCCGCCACCTCATCGACGCCGCCACCCAGCCCGACGCCATTCAGGACTGGCTCACCGAAGGCACCGTCCCCGGCGGACCCGAACTCGACGCCGAACTCCGCTGGCGCGTCCTCACCCGCCTCGCCGTCCTCGGCGCCGCCGACGAAACCGCCATCGCCGCCGAACTCGACCAGGACCCCAGCGCCACCGGCCAGGAAGGCGCCGCCCGCTGCCGCGCCGCCCTGCCCACCGAAGAGGCCAAGGCCGCCGCCTGGCAGGCCATGTTCACCGACGACAGCCTCTCCAACTACCTCTTCACCGCCGTCGCCCAGGGCTTCTGGCAGCCCGAACAGGCCGACCTCCTCAGCCCGTACGTACCCCGCTACTACCCCGAGGCGACCCAGCTCGCCGTCCGCCGCGGACCCGCCATCGCGGAGGCCGCCGGACGCTACGCCTTCCCCGCGTACGCCATCGACGCCCACAGCCTCCACCTCGGCGAACAGGCACTCACCGACCAGGCCCTGATCCCCGCCCTGCGCCGCAAGCTCGCCGACCAGATCGACGACCTGCGCCGCGCCCTCGCCGTCCGCGACGCCCACTGACCGGACCGGAGAACCCGCACCACCCGTGCCCGGCCCGCCCTCACCCCGAGGGCGGGCCGGGCACGGCCCTTGGTGCGCCGGGCAGACCGCAGGGCCGTGCCCGCGAAACCCCATCCGGTGACACACGTCACAGGAACCCGCCGGGCCGGTCGGACATCAATCCACGTGACTCATTCAATCCCCGCCCGTCTCCGCGAAGGTGACCCGGCCGCGCTGGCCGAGGCGTTCCGGGAACACGCGGACGCCGTGTACCGCCATGCCCTGTGGTCCACCGGCAACTGGTCCACGGCCGAGGACGTCGTCTCCCTCACCTACCTGGAGGCGTGGCGCTCGCGCGAGCGGCTGCGCCCGGAGGAGACCGACAGCCTGCGCCCGTGGCTGCTGGGCATCGCCACCAACGTGCTGCGCAACACGGCACGTTCGGCCCGGCGGCACCGCAGAGCCCTGGCCCGGATGGAGCGCCCGGACACCGTCCCGGACCTCGCGGAAGAGGTGACCGGGCGGCTGGCGGACGCCGAACAGCTGGCGGCGGCCAAGGCGGCGCTGGAGGGGCTGCGGCGCACCGAGCGCGAGGTGTTCACCCTGTGCGTCTGGGGCGGACTGGACTACGCGTCCGCCGCCGAGGCCCTGGGCATACCCGTCGGCACCGTGCGCTCCCGGCTGTCCCGCGCCCGCGCCAAGCTGCGCGACGCGGTGCGGCATCCGGCCCCCCGGCGCGACGGCACGCGGAGTACATCCGGCCGGGAACTCCCCGGAGGCAGCGGACAAGTACAGCACGTAGACAGCATTCTGGCCCGAACCACCCAGGAGAACCCCGCATGAACGCCTTGTTCCGGCACCGCTCCGGCGCCGCCGCCCCGTCCTCCGGTCCGGCGGCCGAAGACCGCGCAGAACTCGACGCACTGCGTGAGATGGCCCCGCCCCCCGGCGCCCCCCGGCTCTCGCCCACCCGTCACGCGGAGCTCGAAGCGCACCTGATGAACGCGGTCAACGACACGACCGCCACGTCCGGCACCGCGAAGCGCATCAAGTCCCGCTCCGCCACCGGCCGCGCGTCGGGCTTCGGCCGGCTCACACCCGGCCGGTCGATCTCCCTCGGCGTGGCCGCCGCCGTCGTCGCGGCGACCGTGGCGGGGTTCGCCGTCACCGGCAGCAGCGGCCAGACGGCCGTCGCCGCGCCCGCCCCGCTCAAGGTGGAGAGCTCCCGGGCCACCGTGCCGCTCGCCACCGTCGCGAAGCGGGCTGCCGCCCTCGCCGGCTCCGGCGGCGCCGCACGCCGGGGGACCCACCGCCGGGAGTGGGCCATGGGGATGTGGGGCGACGGCAAGCACGAGCCGGAGCAGGTGCCGGTGATCGAGTCCCGCGACCGCTACAACGCCGACGGCAGCGGGGAGGCCCAGCGCATCGAGGACGGCCGGGTCGTCCACCGCACGCGGCTGCCCGCGGGTTCGTGGAAGGAGTCCGCGTCCTACGTGAACACCCCCCCGACCACCGCCGGCGGCCTCGCGGACTACCTGGCGGAGGAGAACTCCGACACCCGGGGCAGCGCGTACTGGACGGTGGACTCCCTGGAGGCGCTGCTGCGTGAGTGGACGCCGGGCCCCGCCCAGACGGCCGCGATCGACGGACTGCTCGCCGAGCAGCCCGGACTGCGTGCCATCGGCCCGGTCAGGGACCGCGCGGGGCGCCAGGGCCAGGCGTACGCCGCGGACTTCAAGGGGACGGTGCGCTGGACGGTCATCCTCGACGAGCACACCGGACGCGTCCTGGGCACGGAGCTCTCCAGCATCAGGACCGACCCGAAGACGCGGCTCGAACCCGGTGACGTCGAGCAGTACGACGCCTACCTGGACTGAGGCCGCACCGCCCGGTCACGGCCGTCCCGTGCGCCCTGGGGCGGGACGGCCCTCAGCCGCGACGGACCGCCGCGGCCTCCACCTGGGCGAGCTGGGCGGCCAGCAGCTCCACGAACGCTTCGCGGCGGTCCACCCCGAGGGGGCGGACGTCACGGGCGAAGTGCGACAGGGCGGGGAAGCGCTCGGGGTCCGCGCCGAGCACCGCGACACGGAACAGTTCCATGCCCTGGTCGTACTCCTGGGGCGTGATCGTGCTGACCCCGGCCTCCGAGGCGACCAGCGCGGAGATGAGGACCGCGATCCGGTGATAGTGCGCCGGGACCTCCTCGTCGGGCAGACCCGACGCCCGCAGATCCTGCAGCACCGCTTCCATCACCAGCCGGGAACCGGCGCCGCTCGACGCGTAGCGCCCCCAGACCGAGGCGAGCTGGGGCTGCCGGCCGAAGGCCTCCCGCAGCCGCAGGCCCAGGGCGGTGATGCGCTGCTTCCAGTCACCCTCGGGGCGGTAGCCGTCCATGGCGGCCAGCAGAATCCGGTCGGCGACCGCGCGCAGCAGCTCGGTCTTGCTGCGGAAATGCCGGTAGAGGCTGGAGGAATCGGTCCCGAGGACCGCGGCCAGCTTGCGCACGCTGAACGACTCGGCATCGCCCGTGCGCAGCAGCTCCGCCGCCGCGTCCAGGATCTCCTCGGTCGACCAGCGCCTTCTCCCTGCCATCCCGTTCCTCTCGTCGGCTCCCAGCCTAACTTACGCACCTGGTGTTGCACGCACCGCGTGCATAATGAGTACATGGGCATGCCGGGCCGCCGGCGAGCGGACCACCGGCCTGCCCTCGTGCCCCGCCACCCGCGCCCGGGTCGCACGACCGATACGGACGGTCACCCCAGGACCACGAAAGGACACCGCCCGTGAGGAACGCACTGGATACCGCCCAACTGGAAACCGCCCTCGAACACGTCCACCGCGCCGGAATTCCGGGCCTGTTCGCCGAAATACGCGACGGCGACCAGATCTGGCGCGGCGCCGCCGGGGTCGCGGACACCACCACCGGACGCCCCGTCACCGCCGACATGCGCCACCGCGTCGGCAGCATCACCAAGACCTTCACCGCCGCCGCCGTACTGCAACAGGTCGACAGCGGCCGGATCGGCCTCGACACACCGATCGGCCAGTACCTCCCGGCGCTCGTTCCCGGCGAACGCGGCGAGACGATCACCGTCCGGATGCTCATCAACCACACCAGCGGCCTCGCCGAGTACCTCCCCTACGCCTATCCCTCCCTCAAGGGATTCCCCAACGCCGCGCACACCCGGCCGGAGAGCCTCGACGACAACCGGTTCACCCGGTTCCACGCCGCCGAACTCATCGCGTTGGGAGTCGGCGCACCCGCCACCGGCGCCCCGGGCAGCACACCGGGCATCTACTCCAACACCAACTACCTGCTCCTCGGTGAACTCCTGGAACACATCACCGGCACCACCGTTCAGCAGTGCATCACCCGCAACGTCATCGAACGCGCCGGACTCCGCGACACCGAACTCCCCACCGGACCGCACATCGAAGGACCGCACTCACAGCTCTACGAGGCCTGGTTCGGCATGATCGACCCGCCGCGCGACTACAGTGTCTTCGACATGTCATGGGTGGGACCGGCGGCCGGACTGATATCGACCGTCACCGACCTCAACCGCTTCTACGGCCAGCTCCTGGCCGGCGAGATCGTCAGCCAGGCAGCACTGACCCAGATGCGACGCACCGTCCCGGTCATCTCCCAGGACGGAAAGACCATCGAATACGGCCTCGGCCTGTACCCGACCGAAGCCCCTGACCAGCCCGCCTTCTGGGGCCACGGCGGCTCGGCCTGGGGAGCCGGAGCCCTGACCATGACCCGTGCCGACGGCAACCGCCAGATGTCCGTCGCGGTGAACCTCCAGAGATGGAACACCCTCGACCCCTCCGGCAAGCCGCAGCCCCACCCCATCGACGCCGCACTCGCGGCCTTCTGCCGACTGGCGATGTACGGCTGACCCAACCGGCGGAACACCCCCGCTCCACAGACCCGATCGGGCCCCGGCGAACACCACTGGGCGCCCGATCGTCGGCGTTCCGGCGGCGTACGCCGACCGTCCGCACCCGGTCACGCCCCCACGCCCGCCCGAGCGTCAGAGCCCCGGCCAAGCACCCCATCACGGCCACGCACCCATACCACCCCAACCGCCACCAACCCGCCCCCCTCGCACATCCATCCCCCTTTCGAGTTCAGATCACCGCACTCACCGGCCACGCCACCCAAAACCCGGACAAGCTGGGATGTCCACCCATGCGCTCCGAAGGGCCACCACCTCCATGCCCACCCCGCCCCTCGCCGGAGGCACCACCGGCCCCGCCGCTCTGCGCCCCCTCATCGACACCGTGCTCACCGCACTCCACGACGGCGCCCGCCGACGCGACGGCCCCCTCCCCGCAGGCGGCCCCGACACCGTCACCCCCCACCTCCGCACCGCCCTGCACCCCGTCATCCCCGACCAGGGCACCGGCGCCCACCACGCACTCACCACCCTCATCACCGCCCTCACCGAAGGCGCGGCGGACCCCGCAGACCCACTCTGCGCGGCACACCTCCACACCCCGCCCCTCGCCCTCGCCGCCGCAGCCGACCTCGCCGCATCTGCCCTCAACCCCTCCATGGACTCCTGGGACCAGGCCCCCGCCGCCTCCGCCCTCGAAGCCGACCTCACCACCGCACTCGCCGCCGAGATCTACCCCCACCACACCGCACCCGACGCCCTCGTCACCACCGGCGGCACCGAAGCCAACCAACTCGCGCTGCTCCTCGCCCGCGAACGCCACGGCCCCATCCAGACCATCAGCGGCGCCAACGCCCACCACAGCATCACCCGCGCCGCCTGGCTCCTCGGCCTCCCCACACCCCTCACCATCCCCGCCCCCACCGGCGTCATGGACCTCACCGCCCTCGACAACACCCTCACCCGCCTCCGCGAGCGACCCGGCACCCCCGTCCTCGTCACCGCCACCGCAGGCACCACCGACACCGGCCAGATCGACCCCCTCGCCGAAATCGCGGCCCTCTGCACCACCCACGGCGCCGAACTCCACATCGACGCCGCCTACGGCGGCCCCCTCCTCTTCAGCCCCACCCACCGCAACAAGGTCCACGGCCTCGACCGCGCCCACAGCGTCACCCTCGACCTGCACAAACTCGGCTGGCAACCCGCCTCCGCAGGCATCCTCGCCGTCCCGGACCACCACCACCTCGACGCCCTCCACCACCACGCCCCCTACCTCAACGCCGACGACGACACCGAAGCCGGCCTCCCCGACCTCCTCGGCCGCTCCCTGCGCACCACCCGCCGCCCCGACGCACTCAAGATCGCCGTCACCCTCCAGGCCCTCGGCCGCACCGGACTGGCCGACCTCATCGACCGCACCTGCGCCGCCGCCCACCACCTGGCCGACCTCATCACCAAAACCCCCACCCTCGACCTCTACGACCACCCCACCATCTCCACCGTCCTCTTCCGCCCCACCGACGCCCCCGACCACACCGTCGCCACCATCCGCCGCACCCTCCTCACCCGCGGCCACGCCGTACTCGGCCGCACCCACGCCCACGGCCGCCTCTGGTTCAAAGCCACCCTCCTCAACCCCCACACCACCCCCCACGACCTCAGCAAACTGCTCGACCTTGTCACCCACCTCGCCACAGAGATCACGGAAGGCAGCACCCCCCGATGACAGCCCGGCCACCCAGGCCCGACCGGCCCGCACCCGACACCGACCAGCCCCACGACCTCGTCGGCATCGGCATCGGCCCCTTCAACCTCTCCCTCGCCGCCCTCGCCCACGGCATCCCCCACCCCCTCGCCGCCGCCTTCTACGAACAACGCCCCGCCTTCCACTGGCACCCAGGCCTCCTCATCGACGGCGCCAGCCTCCAAGTCCCCTTCCTCGCAGACCTCGTCACCCTCGCCGACCCCACCAGCCCCTGGACCTTCCTCAACTACCTACGCACCCGCGACCGGCTCTTCCCCTTCTACTTCGCCGAGCGCTTCCACATCCAACGCGCCGAATACGACGCCTACTGCCGCTGGGTCACCGAACAACTCCCCGGCCTCCACTTCGGCCACCAGGTCGACGCCATCCGCTGGAACACCGAACGCGCCCTCTTCGAAGTCGACTTCACCCAACTCGACGCCCACGGCGAAGCCGAAGCCCTCGGCCGCGCCCACACCCGCCACATCGCCCTCGGCGTCGGCACCGAACCCCACATCCCCGAACCCCTCAAACCCCTCGCGGAAGCCGGATCAGTCCCCGTCATCCACTCCGCCGACTACCTCCACCACCGCGAACAACTCCTCAACGCCGAACACATCACCGTCATCGGCTCAGGCCAGTCCGGCGCCGAAATCTTCCTCGACCTGCTGCGCGCCCGCCCCGCCGGACACGAAAAACTCCACTGGCTCGCCCGCACCCCCGCCTTCGCACCCATGGAGTACTCCAAACTGGGCCTCGAACACTTCACCCCCGACTACACCCGCTACTTCCACGCCCTCCCCGAACCCGTACGCGACGAACTCGTCCCCCACCAATGGCAACTCCACAAGGGCATCGACCACGACACCATCACCGCCATTCACGAAGAGCTCTACCGCCGCACCCTCCACGGCGGCTGGCCCGACGCCACCCTCACCCCCGGCGTCCGCGTCCGCACCGCGGGCCGCGTCGCCACCACCCGCGTCGAACTCCACCTCGAACACACCCAGCAAGGCACCTGCTCCCGCCTCACCACCGACGCCGTCGTCCTCGCCACCGGCTACCGCGAACGCCCCCTCGACCAGATGCTCGACGGCCTCCGCACCCGCCTGCGCCGCGACAGCTCCGGCCGCCCCCGCATCGACGAGCAGTTCCGCCTCGAACTGGACCCCGCCATCACCGGCAACATCTACGTACAGAACGCCGAACGCCACACCCACGGCGTCGGCGCCCCCGACCTCGGCCTCGCCGCCTGGCGCAGCGCCACCATCCTCAACAACCTCACCGGCACCACCGCCTACCACCTGCCGCAACGCACCGCCTTCACCACCTTCGGCCTCACCCCGCACACCCCGAACATCCCCACCCAAGCCCCCACCCACACCCCACTCGTCCAGAGCAACTGACACCCCCCCGCCCCACCCCGGCACACAGAGAAGCGGCCGCTCCCCCCGTTATGTTTTTCGCGGTCCTGCAATGGGGCCGCTGGCCTCCGGGCCCGGCATGACTGTGTCCCCCTGTCGAAGACATGACCTGGGGGGTGGTGTCACCGGGCCCGGGGGTATTCGTCGGAGACGCTGATCAGAGGTCCGGCCACCGTCCGGTCCGGCGCAACGCCGGACAGCTCGCGGGCGGCAGGTCTGCATAACGTGGATGCGCGAGCACGACACCCGAGCCGAGGCCAGCACCGTCAAAACCCCTGGAAGGGCGCGATGTTCGAGATCGAAGACGTGGGCGTGTTCCTCGGCCTGGACGTCGGCAAGTCCGCCCACCACGGACACGGACTCACCCCGACCGGGAAGAAGGTTTTCGACAAGCCGCTGCCCAACAGCGAACCCAAGCTGCGGGCCGTGTTCGACAAGCTGACCGCGAAGTTCGGCACCGTCCTGGTCATCGTGGACCAGCCCGCCTCGATCGGCGCCCTGCCCCTGGCCGTCGCCCGCGATGCCGGCTGCCGCGTCGCCTACCTGCCCGGCCTGGCGATGCGGCGCATCGCCGACCTCTACCCAGGAGAGGCCAAGACCGACGCCAAGGACGCAGCCGTCATCGCGGACGCCGCACGAACCATGCCGCACACCCTGCGCTCGCTCGAACTGACCGACGAGATCACCGCCGAGCTGACCGTACTGACCGGCTTCGACCAGGACCTCGCCGCCGAGGCCACCCGCACCAGCAACCGGATACGCGGCCTGCTCACCCAGTTCCACCCCTCCCTGGAACGCGTCCTGGGACCGCGCCTGGACCACCAAGCCGTCACCTGGCTCCTGGAGCGTTACGGCTCCCCGGCCGCCCTGCGCAAGGCCGGCCGCAGCCGGCTCGTGGAACTGATCCGCCCGAAGGCCCCACGCATGGCCGCTCGACTGATCGATGAGGTCTTCGACGCGCTCGACGAGCAGACCGTCGTCGTCCCGGGCACCGGCACCCTCGACATCGTCGTCCCCTCCCTGGCCGCTTCCCTGACCGCCGTGCACACCCAACGCCGGGCTATGGAAGCCCAGATCAACGCCCTGCTGGAGGCCCACCCTCTTTCCCAGGTCCTGACCTCGATGCCCGGCGTCGGCGTCAGGACCGCCGCTGTCCTGCTGACCACCGTCGGCGACGGCACCAGCTTCCCCACCGCCGCACACCTGGCCTCCTACGCCGGCCTCGCACCGACGACAAAGTCGTCGGGCACCTCGATCCACGGCGAACACGCACCCCGAGGCGGCAACCGCCAGCTCAAACGCGCGATGTTCCTCTCCGCCTTCGCCTGCATGAACGCCGATCCGGCCTCCCGGACCTACTACGACAGACAACGAGCCCGCGGCAAAACCCACACCCAAGCCCTCCTCCGCCTCGCCCGCCAACGCATCAGCGTCCTGTCCGCCATGCTCCGCGACGGCACCTTCTACGAATCCCGGACACCGAAGGACATCGAGCTCGCCGCATAACCCCAGCAACCCGAACCACACCAAACCCGACAGGGCCGCCTTGACGAAGGACATAGAGGCACCCCCCCCCGCCCCACCCCGGCACACAGAGAAGCGGCCGCTCCCCCCCCACAAGGAAAGGAGACGGCCGCCCCACCACAGACCCAGAAGAACCACAGACCCAGAAAGGCCCGAGCCCTAGAACACCGGCGTACCGTCCCGCGTCAGCCGCCAGTCCACCGAAGCGAACTGCGCACCGTCCACCGAACCCTTCGCCTGCACCCACGCGATAATGGTGTTCCGGATCTCCTCCGAATTCGCCCACAACTGCTTCGCACCCGGCACATGCGGGAAGTTGCCCCCACCACTCGCCCGGTAGTTGTTCACCGCCAGCACGAACTGCGCCGCCGGATCAATCGCCTTACCCTGGAACGAAAGACCGACAATCCGCGAACCATTCGGCTTCGCGATGTCGATCTCATACGTCAGACCCGACACCGCGTCATAGTTGTAATCCGGCGTGTTGTCCGCGTTCGTCAGCTTCGCCGTATCCACCGGAGCACCGGCCGCCGTCTGCACGTAATACCGCGCCGAGAACTCCAGATAATCCTTGACCTGCGCCCCCGTCACCAACCGCGCCTCAAGGGTGTTCTCGAACGGATACAGACCTGCCGCATCCTTGATCGTCACATCACCGGCCGGGATCTGCGCCGTACGCGAGAAGCAGGACGCCTGCGACAGCACCGGAAGCGACGCGTACTCACCACCCGCCAACGCCTCCTTCACCGTCTCCGCCTGAACCACATTGATCAGATCGATGATCGGCTCGTCCTTCCACGCCGCCTCGGCCGTCGTCATCGCCGCCGTCGACGTACCGATCACCTGGTTGACGTACGCCACGACCTTCTTGTGCTCGTCCGCCAGCAGCCGCGTGATCCGCTTGTCCTCCGCCGCCGTGTTGGAGTTCAGCACCTGCGAACCGGCCTTCTCGACCACCCAGCGGCCCTTCTCCCACACCAGATCGAAGTCGAACAGCGTCAGCCGCTGCCCCCACTTCAACGGCTCGGAGAGTACGACCTTCTTACCGGTCTCCTTGTTCTCCACGAAGTACTCGGGAATCTCCAGATGCGCGTGACCCACCAGAATCGCGTCGATCCCCGGCACCTGCTCCGCCACCAGACCCGCGGCATTCTCCACGTACGGAATCTGATCCCCGTACGACGACGTCCCGCTGTTCCCCGAATGCGCCGACACGATCACCACATCCGCACCCATCGAGCGCAGCCGGGGCACGAACTTCGCCGCCTGCTCCTCAAGCCCCGGGAACACCATCTTGCCGCCGACGTTCACCTTGTCCCAGATGGCGATACCCGGATTCGTCAGCCCCAGGATCGCCACCTTCACATCCCGGCCGTGCGGCGTACGCAGCTTCTTGATCACATACGGCGCGAACGCCGGCTTCAGCGTCTTCGCGTCCAGCGCGTTCGCACCCAGCAGCGGGAAGTCACACTGCTCCTCGAACCTGCGCAGCACCGGAATGCCGTAGTTGAACTCATGGTTGCCCAGCGCCGCGGCGTCGTAGCCGATCACGTTCATCGCCTGCGCCATCGGATGCACCGGACCACGCTTCGCGGTGATCGGATCGATCTTCGCGTAGTAGTACGACAACTGCGTGCCCTGGATCGTGTCACCCGCATCGATCATCAGGGTGTTGTGACGGCCCTTCTCCCGACGCACCTGCTCCACCAGCGTCGAGATCTTCGCCAGACCGACGTCGTTGTGATCCTTGTCGTCGAACTCCTGGTCCGTGAAGTAGTCCCAGTTGAAGACGTTACCGTGCAGATCCGTCGTGCCCATCACAGTGAACGAGTACCGCTTCTGCGGACGCCCATGACCATGACCGTGTCCGTGCCCATGCCCGTGACCGTGCGCCTCGGCAGGAACCGCTCCACCGCCCACGATCGCGACACCGGCACCCGCCGCGGCCGATGTGCCCAGGAACGTCCTTCGGTTCAGCGGCATCTCGTCTCCCACATCTCAGTTCTCGTCCGTACCCAGTGCTCTCGCCGCACAACGCGCGTAGACCTCGCACCCGCGTGAACAACGCGCGTAGATAATCACCCACGCACCACACCCGGCAACACCCCCAGCAGGTCTCGTTTCGATGACCACCGGCTGTCGTACCCGAGTGCGACAGTTGACCCATGACCGACACCCCGTACTCCTACGGCACCCCCGACCACCCCCGCCTCGCCGTCCGCGGCGAAGCCCGACTGGAGATCGACCCCGAGATCGCCCGCGTCGTCATCACCGTCAGCGCCCGCGGAAAAGACCGCCGCGCCGCCCTCGAAGACCTCACCCGACGCAACACCACCGTCCTCGAACTCGCCCGCACCTATGGAGAAGCCGTCGAGAAACTCGAAACCGGCGCCTTCTCCATCACCCCCGAACTCACCCAGCGCGGCCGCGACGAGAAGATCCGCGCCTACCTCGGACGCGTCCACATCACCGCCGTACTCGGCGACTTCACCGCACTCGGTGAATTCACCACCCGCATCGCCGACCTCGACATGACCCGCATCGACGGCCCCTGGTGGGCCCTGCGCCCCAGCTCACCCGCCCACGGCGAAGCCCGCCGCCAAGCCGTACGCGAAGCGGTCCAGCGCGCCCGCGAATACGCCGACGCCGTCGGCGCCCAGCTCGCCGCCCTCGTCGAACTGGCCGACCTCGGCGCCGAGAACGCCGCCCCCGCCCCGCCCCCGGCCTCCGGCGGCTACGGCGCCCCCCGCGGATTCGCCGGCGCACCGGCAGAAGCCGCCCCCGCACTCGACCTCGAACCACAACGCCAAACGGTCCGTGCCCAGGTGAACGCCCGCTTCATCATGACCCCACCGAACCTCTGAACAGAATGCTCATCCGAGCACCCCGCCGCACAATTCAACACTTGTCAAAAAGCCTTCATTCAAAGGATGTTGAGGAGTCATCCCGAGCCAATTCGCTACCCGTAGGTAAGGTTTAGGCTCAAACCATGCGCCGAGCAAAAATCGTTTGCACCCTAGGACCCGCCACCGACACATATGACCAGATCAAGGCCCTGGTCGAGGCGGGTATGGACATCGCCCGCCTCAACCTCAGCCACGGCACCTACGCCGAACACGAAGAGCGCTACCACCGAGTACGCAAAGCATCCGACGAAGCCGGACGCAGCGTCGGAATCCTCGCAGACCTTCAAGGCCCGAAGATCCGCCTCGGACGCTTCCGCGAAGGACCCGTACTCCTTGAACGCGGCGACGACTTCACCATCACCGTCGAACCCATGGAAGGCGACCGCCATACCTGCGGCACCACCTACGAAGGCCTCAACACCGACGTCACCCCCGGCGAACGCATCCTCATCGACGACGGTCGCGTCACCCTCGAAGTCACCGGAGTCGACGGACCCCGCGTCCACACCACCGTCATCGAGGGCGGCATGGTCTCCGACCACAAGGGACTCAACCTCCCCGGCGTCGCCGTCTCCGTCCCCGCCCTCTCCGAAAAGGACATCGACGACCTCCGCTGGGCCCTGCGCACCGGCGCGGACATCATCGCCCTCTCCTTCGTACGCAGCGGACGCGACATCGAACCCGTCCACCGCGTCATGGACGAGGAAGGCCGCCGCCTCCCCGTCATCGCCAAGGTCGAGAAGCCCCAGGCCGTCGAGAACATCGACGACATCGTCGCCGCCTTCGACGGCATCATGGTCGCCCGCGGCGACCTCGGCGTCGAAATGCCCCTGGAACAGGTGCCGATCGTCCAGAAGCGCGCCGTCAAGCTCGCCAAGCGCAACGCCAAACCGGTCATCGTCGCCACCCAGATGCTCGACTCGATGATCGACAACTCCCGCCCCACCCGCGCCGAGGCCTCCGACGTCGCCAACGCCGTCATCGACGGCACGGACGCGGTCATGCTCTCCGGCGAGACCAGCGTCGGCAAATACCCCATCGAGACGGTCCGCACGATGTCCCGCATCGTCGAAGCCGCCGAAGAGGACATCCTCGTGAAGGGCCTCCCGCCGCTCACCGACCGCAACAAGCCCCGCACCCAGGGCGGCGCGGTCGCCCGCGCGGCGGCGGAGATGGGCGACTTCCTCGGCGCGAAGTTCCTGGTCGCCTTTACCCAGAGCGGCGACACGGTCAAGCGCCTCTCCCGCTACCGCTCGCCCATCCCGCTCCTGGCCTTCACCCCGGACCCGGCCACCCGCTCCCAGCTGAACCTCACCTGGGGCGTGGAGACGTTCCTGGGCCCGCACGTGGACTCGACGGACGCGATGGTCGCCCAGGTCGACGAGGAACTGCTGAAGATCGGCCGCTGCCGGAAGGGCGACGTCGTGGTCATTACGGCCGGCTCCCCGCCCGGCGTCGCGGGCTCGACGAACCTGGTGCGCGTGCACCACATCGGTGAGGACGACAGCCCGAAGTAGGGCAGCTCAGAATTTCGGCCCGACGTGTGCATCCATGAGCGCCACGGATGCCCGTCGGGCGACGGAGATGTTCTCGCTGTTCGGCTGCTTCCACTCCACTCCCACCTGGTCCAGTGTGCTCGTGAAGAGACTCAGAATGTCGGCTGACAGGTTGGTGAAGAAGTAGCGGGGGTACTCATAGCGCCTTGTCTGACCCCTGACGAGTCGACTTGTCCAATTGGTGATCCGGCAGCCGTCGGAGTGGATCAGGCCTCGGATGAACTCCCACGGGTGGGCAGCAACGATGTCCTGCTGCCAGGCAACGAGGGAGATCTCACGTTCGTGTTTCTTGCCGGGACCGTGCTGGGGAAAGAGGCAGGGCCAGTGTTTGCTGAAACACGTGACGTACTGACAGCCCGGACTTGGCACCAGGCCCACCTTGTTGGCCGGTCGCGCGATCTGTACGGCCTCGACGCAGGCGGCGATGAGGCCGGGCCATGCGTCGGCACACGCGATACGGAGGGAGTAGACACCTCGCCTGCCCGCACTGACACAGCCGTCGCCGAGGTAGAGGCCGAGGAGGTACGCGTACGCGGCCGGGGTGTCGGGGTGTCGGGGTGTCCGGGCGTGTCACCGCATCGAGGGCATTCGCGGCCGCGCGCGTATTCGAGGGGCTCGATTCGCACGAGCCAGGAACGGATGGCCGCTCGTGAAATGCCGGTTTGCTTGCTTACGGAGTTCTGGCTGAAGCCCTGATCGAGGAGGGCCAGCGCGTGCTTACGTGTTTGAAGGTTGTACACACGGCCGAGCCTGCTCCGAGCGGGACGCTCCGAGGGGAAACGGCATTGCAGTCACACGATCATGTGAACCTGTGGCGTTTCCCTGCGACCTTGGAATCCAAGGAAAAGTGCCCCGAGTCGGACTCGAACCGACACTGTATGGGTTTTGAATCCATTGCCTGCTGCCAAATTGGGCTACCGGGGCTAGCACAATCGAAGGTCTCGTTCGACCCGCTGCGCGACCACCATACCGCAGCTAGGTAGGCTCAAGGGAGCAGTACCTGCCCTGAGCCAAGGAGCCCCGTGACCACCCCCGAGTCGCCCCAGCCCGTAGACGCGTCCGACGACGACAAGTCGCACGTCCCGCCGCTGACGACCCGCGTCGTCATCGCTGAGGACGAGGCGCTCATCCGCCTCGACCTGAAAGAGATGCTGGAGGAAGAGGGGTACTCCGTCGTCGGTGAGGCCGGTGACGGGCAGCAGGCTGTCGAGCTGGCCCGGGAGCACAAGCCGGACCTGGTCATCCTCGATGTGAAGATGCCGGTCCTCGACGGGATCTCCGCCGCCGAGAAGATCGCCGAGGAGTCCATCGCACCGGTCCTGATGCTCACCGCGTTCTCGCAGCGCGACCTCGTGGAGCGGGCCCGGGACGCCGGGGCGATGGCGTACCTGGTGAAGCCGTTCAGCAAGAGCGACGTGGTGCCGGCCATCGAGATGGCGGTGTCGCGGTTCGCGGAGCTGAAGGCGCTGGAGGGCGAGGTCGCGGACCTGTCGCAGCGGCTGGAGACCCGGAAGCTGGTGGACCGGGCGAAGAGCATTCTGCAGACGGACTACGGGCTCTCCGAGCCCGCGGCGTTCCGCTGGATCCAGAAGACGTCGATGGACCGGCGGCTGTCGATGCAGCAGCTGGCCGAGGCGTTGATCGAGGACGCCGAGGAGAAGAAGAAGGCGGCAGAGTAGCTCAGGCTCCGTACGGTACGGAGAAGGCCCGCGCCCCGGATGCAGTCCGGGGCGCGGGCCTTCTCCATGTGCGTACGGGCTCAGTCCTCGCCGAGGTAGGCCTTGCGGACGGACTCGTCGTGGAGGAGGTCCGAGCCGGTGCCGGAGAGGACGATCTTGCCGACCTCCATGACGTGGCCCTGGTCGGCCAGGGAGAGCGCGGCCTGGGCGTTCTGCTCGACGAGCAGGATCGTGGTGCCCTGGGACTTGAGCTCGACGATGGTCTCCATGATCTTCTGCATCATGATCGGGGAGAGGCCCATGGAGGGTTCGTCGAGCATCAGGAGCTTGGGCTGGCACATCAGGGCCCTGCCCATGGCGAGCATCTGCTGTTCGCCGCCCGAGAGGGTGCCGGCGGCCTGCTTTCGGCGTTCCCCGAGGATGGGGAAGAGGTCGTAGGCGCGCTGGATGTCCTTTTCGATGCCTGCTCTGTCGTTGCGGAGGTAGGCGCCGAGCTGGAGGTTCTCGGTGATCGTCAGCCGGGGGAAGATGTGGCGGCCCTCGGGGGAGTGGGCGAGGCCCAGTGCGACGATCTTGTGGGCGGGGATGCCGGTCAGCGGCTTGCCCTCGAACAGGACGCGGCCGTCGAGGGGCTTGAGCAGTCCGGAGAGGGTGCGCAGGGTGGTGGTCTTGCCCGCACCGTTGGTGCCGATCAGGGTGACGACCTGGCCGGCTTCGACGCTGAAGGAGATGCCCTTGACGGCTTCGATCTTGCCGTAGGCGACGCGGAGGTCCTCGACCTCTAGCAGTGCGGTCATCGGGTGTCCTCCTCCTCGGTGCTGGTGGTGGTTGTGGTGCTCTTGGTGGCGACGGCTTCTGCGGCTTCGACCTCGGCGATCTCCTCGGCGCCGGGGGCGCCTTCGAAGGGGGTGCCGAGGTAGGCGGCGACGACGCGTTCGTCGCTCTGGACGACGTCCGAGGTGCCTTCGACGAGCTTCTCGCCCTGGACGAGCACGGTGACGCGGTCGCAGAGGTTGAAGATGAAGCGCATGTCGTGCTCGATGACGAGTACGGCGATGCCCTGGTCGCGGATGGCGAAGATGAGCTCTTCGGTGACCCGGGTTTCCTGCGGGTTCATGCCGGCGGTGGGCTCGTCCAGGAGGAGGAGGCCGGGGTCGCTGGCGAGTGCGCGGGCGATTTCCAGCTTGCGCTGGTCTCCGTAGGGGAGGTTGCGCGCGAGGTGGTCGGCCTTGTCCTGGAGGCCGATGAACTCCAGGAGTTCCATGGCGCGTTCCCGGCTGGCGTTCTCGGCCTTGGTGAAGCCGGGGAGGCGCAGGAGGGCGGACCAGAGGCCTTCCTTGGTCCTGGTGTGGCGTCCGACGAGGACGTTCTCCAGGACGGTCATGTTGGCGAAGAGCCGGATGTTCTGGAAGGTGCGGGCGATGCCTGCCTGGGTGACGAGGTGGGGTTTGGGCGGCAGGACGGTGCCCTTGTAGCTGACCTTGCCCTCGGTGGGGACGTAGAGGCCGGTGAGGCAGTTGAAGAAGGTGGTCTTTCCGGCGCCGTTGGGGCCGATGAGGCCGACGATCTCGCCTGCGTTGACGGTGAGGTCGACGTTGTGGACGGCGGTGAGGCCGCCGAACCGCATGGTGACGCCGCTGGCGTCGAGCACGGGGGTGCCGGTTTTCGTGGTGGTGGTCATGGTGGTCACGCCCCCGCCTTGGCGATGCCGGCGTCGACGTCGTCGGACTTCCGCGGTTCCGGTACGTCGAGCTGGTCGGTCTCGTGGAATTCGAGCTGCTTCCTGCGGTCGGCGACCAGTCCTTCGGGGCGCAGGCGCATCAGGAGGATGAGTGCGATGCCGAAGAGGAAGAGCTGGTAGTCCTGCATGAACTGGAGTTTGGCCGGGATGAGGTAGAGCAGTGCGGCGCCGACGAGGGGTCCGCTGAGGGTTCCCATGCCGCCGAGGATGACGGCGGCGAGGAGGAACGCGGAGTTCGGGGGTACGGAGCCGGCGAACTGGTACTGCTCGGGTGTGACCGTGTAGTTGACGTGCGACTGTACGGTTCCGGCGAGTCCGGCGAGGGTGGCGCCGAGGGCGAAGGCGAGCAGCTTGAGCCGGAAGGCGTTGATGCCCATGGCGGTGGCGGCGGTTTCGTCCTCGCGGATGGCGACCCAGGCGCGGCCGATGCGGGATTCTCCGGAGCGGCGGAAGACGAGGACGACGACGGCGGTGAAGACGAGCATGAGCAGGTAGTAGTTGGCTGACCTGCCGAGGGTGAAGCCGCCGATGTCGTGCTTGAGTCCGAAGTCGATGCCGAAGAGGTTGAGGTCGGGGATGCTCGGGATGCCCTGGGAGCCGTTGGTGAGGTCGGGTCCGCTGTTGCCGTTGAGGTTGTTCACGGTGAGGCGGAAGATTTCACCGAAGCCGAGTGTGACGATGGCGAGGTAGTCGCCGCGTAGTCGCAGGGTGGGGGCGCCGATGAGGACGCCGAAGATGAGTGAGGCTCCCGCGCCGGTGAGGACGGCGGCCCAGAAGGGGAATTCGACGCCGATGGCCGACATGGTGGAGCCGGAGACCAGGGCGGCGGCGTAGGCGCCGACGCCGAGGAAGGCGACGTAGCCGAGGTCGAGGAGGCCGGCGAGGCCGACGACGACGTTCAGGCCGAGTGCGACGGTCGCGAAGATGAGGATGTTGGCGCCGATGAGCGCGTATTCCTCTTTCTGCTGGGTGAAGGGGAAGCAGACGGCTGCGACGAGGGCGGCGGTGAGGGTGATGTTGCGGTGCTTCGAGGTCAGCGCGGTGATGCGGGAGATGAGTCCGGCGCGGTTCAGTGCGGTGAAGGCGAAGGCGGCGGTGATGAGGAAGCCGATGAAGAGTTCGGTGTAGTCGGTGTCGACGCCGTAGGCGAAGACGTAGAGGCCGATGCCGAAGGTGATGGCGATGATGAGGATTTCGGCCCAGGCGGGGAGGGGGGTGGCGCGGCGGGCGGAGGGTGCGGCGAGGCCGTTGCGGAAGCGCTGCCAGCCGGAGTCCGGGGTTCCGGTGTCGGGGAGTGGCTGGTCGGCGGGGAGTCCGTGGGCGGCGATGACGGCGATGAGGGAGCCGATGCCGCTGACCCAGGCGCCGGGTTCGAGGTTGACGACGCCGCCGAGGTCGTAGGTGATGGCGCCGATGGTGTAGCCGGTGGTGCCGAAGGTCCCGAGTGCCAGGAGGCGTACGGGGCTGTTGGTGCCGCCGGGGGTGAGCCAGCCGAGGCCGCGGATGCCGTACCCGGAGAGGGTGAGGAGCAGGGTGAGTGCGGCGCCGATGAGGGTGAGGACCTGGAGGCCGCCGGGGTAGCCGGTGACGGTGAGGTCGCCGGGGAACTGGTCGGTCCAGGTCCAGGCGAGGAAGGTGCCCGCGAGGGTGATGGCCGCGCCTGCGGTGGTGGCGATGCGGGCCGCGGGGGCGGGCATCGGGATCAGGGCGGTGGCGGGGGGCGTGGTGGTGGTGTTGGTGGTCATCCGTATCACGCCCGATCCGCGACGCGTTCGCCGAGCAGGCCCTGGGGGCGGAGCAGCAGGACGATGATGAGGAGGACGAAGGCCCATACGTCCTTCCAGGCGCCGCCGCCGAAGAGTTCCATGCCGGGAACGTCGCTCATGTAGCCGGTGGCGAGTGATTCGGCGATGCCGAGTACGACGCCGCCGAGCATGGCGCCGTAGATGTTGCCGATTCCGCCGAGTACGGCTGCGGTGAAGGCTTTGAGGCCCATGATGAAGCCCATTTTGAAGCCGATCTGGCCGTTTTTGAGCCCGTAGGCGACGGCGGCGACGGCTGCGAAGGCGGCACCGATGGCGAAGGCCATGACGATGATGCGGTCGGTGTTGATGCCCATGAGCTTGGCGGTGTCGGGGTCCTGGCTGGTGGCCTGCATGCCTCGGCCGGCGCGGGTCTTGGAGACGAAGAGGCCGAGGGCGATCATGCAGACGGGTGCGCTGATGAGGACGAAGAGGTCGCCGCGCTGGATGTGGGCGCCGAAGATGTCGAGGGCGTCGCCCTTGAACTGGGGGAAGGAGCGGTCCTTCTTGGCGTCCGGGTACCACTTCCAGATGGCTTGCTGGAGGGCGAGGGAGAGGCCGATGGCCGTGATGAGGGGGGCCAGTCGTGGTGCGTTGCGCAGGGGCCGGTAGGCGAAGCGTTCGGCGGCGGCGCTGATGGCGACGGAGCAGATGACGCCGCCGATGATCATGAGGGGGATGATTGCGAGGAGGTTGGCGCCGGCCGGCATCCAGAGGTAGACGGTGAGGGCTCCGAAGCCTCCGATCATGAAGATCTCGCCGTGGGCGAAGTTGATGAGCTGGATGATTCCGTAGACCATCGTGTAACCGATCGCGATGAGACCGTACATCGCGCCGAGGATGAGTCCATTGGCCAGCTGTTGCGGCAGTTCGTGCACCGCAGGGCCTCCGTGGAGTGGTTCGGATATGGCACCGCGCGGGAGCGCTCTCGGCGCTCCCGCGCGGTCTGGTGTCAGTCAGTGGTGACCGGGGAGCTGGTTACGGCTTGTAGACCTCGCTGAGCTTGGAGACCCACTTGCCGCCGTCGACCTGGTAGGCGGTCATCATGGTGTTGGTGGTGTCGCCGAACTCGTCGAACGAGACGGGGCCGGTGACGCCGTCGAACTTGACCTTGCTCATGGCGGCGAGGACCTTTTCGCGGGCGTCGTCGGGGAGCTTGCCGTCGTTGTCGGCGACGGCGATCTTGACGGCCTCGATGATGGACCAGGTGGCGTCGTAGGTGCCGCCGCCGTAGGCCTCGTAGGCGTCCTTGTATCCGGCCGTCTTGTAGTTCGCGATGAAGTCCTTGGCGGAGTCGAGCTCTTCGACGGGCTTGCCGACGGAGGTGGCGATGTCGCCCTGGGCCTTCTTGTTGAGTTTGATGAAGTCGGCGCTGTACATGCCGTCGCCGCCCATCAGGGGGATCTTGACGCTGTCCTTGAGCTGCTGGCTCAGGGGTGCGCCGGCGGGGTACTCACCGCCGTAGTAGACGGCCTTGGCGCCGGACTTCTTGACCTTGGTGACGACGGCGTTGAAGTCGCGGTCGTCGGGGTTGACGTGGTCCGCGCCGGCGATCTTGCCGCCGAGCTTGGTGAACGTCGCCTTGAAGGAGGCTGCGAGACCGGCGCCGTAGGGCTTCTGGTCGTCGATGAGGTAGACCTGCTTGATCTTCGCGTTGTTGTAGAGGTACTTCGCCGCGAAGGCGCCCTGGATCTGGTCGGTGGTGGCGGTGCGGAAGAAGGTCTTGAAGGGACGCTTCTTGTCGCCGGTCTTCCAGTTCTCGCCCTGGGTCAGTTCGGTGCCCGTGTTGGCGGGGGAGACCTGGGTGAGGCTGGCGTCGTTGAGCGGCTTCTGCATCGACTGGGAGACGCCGGAGTTCAGGGGGCCGACGACGCCGAGGACGGTGTCGTCGTCGATGAACTTCTGGGCGTTCTGCTGGCCGACGGAGGGCTGGGCCTGGTCGTCGAGGGGCTTGACGACGAAGTTGATGCCGGGGACGGTCTTGGCCTTGTTCGCCGTTTTGGCGGCGAGGTCGGCGGAGTTCTTGATGCCGAGGCCGAGCGCGGAGAGGTCACCGGTGATGGGTGCGTCGACGCCGATGACGACGGTCTGGGTGCCGCCGCTGTCGCTGCTCTTCTTGTCGTCGTCGCGCGACCCGCAGGCGGTGAGTGTCAGTGCTCCTGTGGTGAGCACTGTGGTGAGGATGAGCAAAGAACGGTGTCGCACGAAAAGTCCTTTCCCTGGCGCGGCCTCCTCTGCTTGAGGTGCCGTGTCGTTCGCCGGGCCGTACTGGTTGGTACAGGGCCGTGCCGTAGTCGCGCCCGGCGGCGCGGTGACTGGCGGTGACTCTAAGGGCAGGGGCGGGGGTCGGGGATGGGTCAGCCGAATGATGTGACTGTCTTGTTATGCCTTTGAGGAAGGCTTGAGGTGGCTGTGCTGACATGTACGGCTTTTTACTGGAGCGTGAAGTGACCGCATTCTGAGAACGCGCAGCTCTGCTAAGGGGCTTGAACCGATCTTGCTGCTGTCGCGTGGTGGGGGTGCGGGAGGGCGCGTCGGTGCGCGCGAAAGCGCCCGGTGCCTGTGGGGCCGGGTTCTTCGGGCTGCGTCGGGCGGGTGAACATTGCGCGGATGTTACGCAGTGTTACGTCGGGGGTGGTGTGGTCGACGCGGGGTGGCGGGGGCGCGGGCGGGCGTGGCTGCTGAGTGGGCCACAGAACGGGGTGTGGGGTCAAGGGTGTTGGTCGGTGTGGCCGGTCAATTGTGTTGCGTGGGGCGGTGGTTGTGGGGGGGATATGGCGCTGCCCGGCCGGTTTGCGGTCCGGCCGGGCAGTGGGGTGCGGGGGGTGTCGGGTGGTCAGGCGGTCTTGCCCGTGGGTGCGCCTTGCGGTGCGTCCTTCGGTACGTCACGCAGGAGGCAGGTGAGGCGGGCGGTGCAGACGCGCTTGTCGTGCTCGTCGGTGATGACGATCTCGTACGTGGCGGTGGTGCGGCCGCGGTGTACGGGGGTGGCGACGCCGGTGACGAGGCCGCTGCGGGCCCCTCGGTGGTGGGTGCAGTTCAGGTCGACGCCGACGGCGAGTTTGGTGGCGCCGCCGTGGAGCATGGCGCCGACGGAGCCGAGGGTCTCGGCGAGGACGGCGGAGGCGCCGCCGTGCAGGAGTCCGTAGGGCTGGGTGTTGCCCTCGACGGGCATGGTGCCGACGACGCGGTCCGCGGCGGCCTCGATGATCCGTACGCCCATGCGTTCGCCGAGGTGTCCGGCGGAGAACAGGGCGGGGAGGTCGACGCCGAGGGCGGCGTACTCGTCGATGATCTCCTGGGGGAACTTGGGTGTGGTGTGCTCGCCCATGGGTCCGGCTCCGTCTCTCTGCGGTGGTGCGCTGCTGCGTCTGGTGTCCGTTGTTCCTGCTCTGTTCTTATCAGACGGCTGAGCGGGCGCTTAGTGCGGCTGTGTGGTGAGGCCGGTCCCGGGGCGTCAGCGGACGTTCTCGAAGCGGATCACGACGGATTTGCTGGCGGGGGTGTTGCTGGTGTCGGCGGTGGAGCCGAGGGGGACCAGGACGTTGGTCTCGGGGTAGTAGGCGGCGGCGCAGCCCCGGGCGGTGGGGTAGTGGACGACGCGGAAGCCGGGGGCGCGCCGTTCGGTTCCGTCCTTCCACTCGCTGACGAGGTCGGCGTAGGCGCCGTCGGTGAGGCCGAGGGCGGTGGCGTCGTCGGGGTTGACGAGGACGACGCGCCGGCCGCCCTTGATGCCTCGGTAGCGGTCGTCGAGGCCGTAGATGGTGGTGTTGTACTGGTCGTGGGAGCGCAGGGTCTGCAACAGCAGCCGTCCTTCGGGGAGTTCGGGGAACTCGACGGGGGCGGCGGTGAAGTTGGCCTTCCCGGTGGCGGTGGGGAAGCGGCGGGAGTCGCGGGGGCCGTGCGGGAGGGTGAATCCGCCGGGGTGGGCGACGCGTGCGTTGAAGTTCTCGAAGCCGGGGACGACGCGGGAGATGCGGTCGCGGATCGTTGCGTAGTCCTTCTCGAACTCTTCCCAGGGGGTGGTGGAGGCGGGGCCGAGGACGGCGCGGGCGAGGCGGGCGACGATGGCGGGTTCGGAGAGCAGGTGGGGGCCGGCGGGGGTGAGGTTGCCGCGGGAGGCGTGCACCATGCTCATGGAGTCCTCGACGGTGACGAACTGCTTGCCGCCGGCCTGGACGTCCTTGTCGGTGCGGCCCAGGGTGGGCAGGATCAGGGCGCGGGTGCCGGTGACGGCGTGGGAGCGGTTGACCTTGGTGGAGACGTGGACGGTGAGGCGGGCACTGCGCATGGCGGCCTCTGTGACGTCGGTGTCGGGGGTGGCGGCGACGAAGTTGCCGCCCATGGCGAAGAAGACTTTGGCGTCGCCGTCGCGCAGGGCCTGGATGGAGCGGACCACGTCGTAGCCGTGGTGGCGTGGTGAGGTGATGCCGAATTCCTTGTCGAGGGCGTCGAGGAAGGCGGGTGCGGGCCGTTCGAAGATGCCCATGGTGCGGTCGCCCTGGACGTTGGAGTGGCCGCGCACGGGGCAGACCCCGGCGCCGGTGCGGCCGATGTTGCCGCGCAGGAGAAGGAAGTTGACGACTTCGCGGATGGTCGGCACGGAGTGCTTGTGCTGGGTGAGGCCCATGGCCCAGCACACGATGGTGCGCTTGGAGGCGAGGACCATCGCGAGGGCCTCTTCGATGGCGGCGCGGTCGAGGCCGGTGGCGGTGAGGGTCTCGTCCCAGTCGGCTTCCGCGGCGGCCTCCGCGAACGCCTCGTAGCCGTGGGTGTGCTCCGCGACGAAGGTCTCGTCGACGGCGCCCTCGGTCTGCAGGATCAGTTTGTTGAGCAGCCGGAAGAGGGCTTGGTCGCCGCCGATGCGGATCTGGAGGAAGAGGTCGTTGAGGGCGGCGCCCTTGACCATGCCGAGGGGGGTCTGGGGGTTCTTGAACCGTTCGAGGCCGGCCTCGGGCAGCGGGTTCACCGAGATGATCTTCGCTCCGGCGGATTTGGCCTTCTCCAGGGCGGAGAGCATCCGGGGGTGGTTGGTGCCGGGGTTCTGTCCGGCGACGATGATCAGGTCGGCGTGGTGCAGGTCCTCCAGGGAGACGGAGCCCTTGCCGACTCCGATGGTCTCCGTGAGCGCGGAGCCGGACGACTCGTGGCACATGTTGGAGCAGTCGGGCAGGTTGTTGGTGCCGAATTCGCGGGCGAACAGCTGGAGCAGGAACGCGGCCTCGTTGCTGGTGCGTCCGGAGGTGTAGAAGAGGGCTTCGTCGGGGGAGCCGAGGGCGGTCAGTTCCTCGGCGATGATGGCGAAGGCGCGCTCCCAGGTCACGGCCTGGTAGTGGTCGGCTCCTTCTGGCAGGTACACGGGCTGGGTGATGCGTCCCTGCTGGCCGAGCCAGTAGCCGCTGCGGGTGGCGAGGTCCGAGACGGGGTGGGCGGCGAAGAAGTCCGGGGTGACGCGGCGCAGTGTCGCCTCTTCCGCGACGGCCTTGGCGCCGTTCTCGCAGAACTCGGCGGTGTGCCGCTTGTCGCCCTCCGGCCAGGCGCAGCCGGGGCAGTCGAAGCCGTCCTTCTGGTTGACCTTGAGGAGGGTCCGCGCGGTGCGGCGGACCCCCATCTGCTGCTGGGCGATGCGCAGGCTGTGGGCGACGGCGGGCAGTCCGGCGGCGGCGTGTTTGGCCGGTTCGACCTGCGGCGCGTCCTGGACCGGATCACCTGCGGGCGGCTTGGTGGCCATCGTCTTTCCCCTTTGAGCCGGCTGCGGACCGGGTGGGGTCCGCTGTGCGTGTTTCCTTGCGGGTTCCTTGCGTGTTTCCTGCTCCACCGATCCTGGCACGCGGCGCGGCAGGCCGTCCCGGCGAGCGGTCCCTCGGGCGGCCCGGGGCGGTCGCCGGTCCGGATTGTCAGTGGTACGTGGCAGGATCGGGGTGTGGCTGAGACGGCATCGAAGAAGACGGCAGACAACCGACCGCGCCTGCTCCTCATGGACGGGCACTCCCTGGCGTACCGGGCGTTCTTCGCTCTGCCCGCGGAGAATTTCACGACCGGGGCGGGGCAGCCGACGAACGCGGTGTACGGCTTCGCGTCGATGCTGGCGAACACGCTGCGTGACGAGGCGCCGACGCATTTCGCGGTGGCGTTCGACGTGTCCCGCAAGACGTGGCGTGCGCAGGAGTTCCCCGAGTACAAGGCGAACCGGTCGAAGACGCCGGACGAGTTCAAGGGGCAGGTCGAGCTGATCGGGGAGCTGCTCGACGCGATGCGCGCCGACCGTTTCGCGGTCGACGGTTTCGAGGCGGACGATGTGATCGCCACGCTGGCCACCCAGGCGGAGGCGGCGGGCTTTGAAGTGCTGATCGTCACCGGTGACCGGGATTCGTTCCAGCTGATCACGGACAACGTCACGGTGCTGTACCCGACGAAGGGTGTCTCGGAGCTGACCCGCTTCACCCCGGCGAAGGTCGAGGAGAAGTACGGGCTCACCCCCCAGCAGTATCCGGATTTCGCGGCGCTGCGCGGTGACCCGTCGGACAACCTTCCGGGCATCCCCGGGGTCGGTGAGAAGACGGCCGCGAAGTGGATCAACCAGTTCGGTTCGTTCGACGAGCTGGTGGAGCGGGCCGAGGAGGTCAAGGGCAAGGCCGGGCAGAATTTCCGCGACCACCTGGACGCGGTGCGGCTGAACCGGCGGCTGACCGAGATGGTCCGGGACGTCGCGCTGCCGAAGACCCCCGGCGATCTGGAGCGCGCCCCCTACGACCGCAGCGCGGTCACCGGGGTGCTGGATGTGCTGGAGATCCGCAATCCGAGCCTGCGTGAGCGGCTGCTCGCGGTGGACCCGGGCAAGAAGGAGGACGAGGCGCCGGCGCCCGCCGCGGGCATCGAGCTGGACGGCGCGGTGCTGGGCGCGGGCGAGGTCGCCCCGTGGCTGGCCGAGCACGGCGGGCAGCCGCTCGGCGTCGCGACGGTCGACACCTGGGCGCTCGGCAGCGGCACGGTCACCGAGATCGCGCTCGCCGCGGCGGGCGGGGCCGCCGCCTGGTTCGACCCCACGCAGCTGGACGAGGCCGACGAGCAGGCGTTCGCCGCCTGGATCGCGGACGCGGGCCGGCCGAAGGTCATGCACAACGCGAAGAGCGCCATGCGGGTCTTCCCGGAGCACGGCTGGCGGATCGAGGGCGTCTCGATGGACACCGCGCTCGCCGCCTATCTGGTCAAGCCCGGCCGGCGTTCCTTCGCGCTGGACGCCCTGGCGGTGGAGTACCTGGGGCGCGAGCTGGCCCCGGCGGCCGCTTCCGACGGTCAGCTGGCCTTCGGCGCGGACGACCGGGCGGAGGCCGACGCGCTGATGGCGCAGGCCCGCGCGGTCCTGGATCTCGGGGACGCGTTCACCACCCGGCTCCAGGAGGTGGGCGCGGCCGAGCTGCTCCACGACATGGAGCTGCCGACGTCCATCCTGCTGGCCCGCCTGGAGCGGCACGGCATCGCGGCTGACCGGGCCCATCTGGAGGGTATGGAGCAGCAGTTCGCGGGCGCCGTGCAGCAGGCGGTGAAGGAGGCGCACGCGGCGGTGGGTCGGGAGTTCAACCTCGGTTCGCCCAAGCAGCTCCAGGAAGTGCTGTTCGGTGAGCTGGGCCTGCCGAAGACGAAGAAGACGAAGACCGGTTTCACCACGGACGCCGACGCGCTGGCGTGGCTGGCGGCGCAGACGGAGCACGAGCTGCCCGTCATCATGCTGCGCCACCGCGAGCAGGCGAAGCTCCGGGTGACGGTCGAGGGCCTGGTCAAGACGATCGGGGCTGACGGGCGTATCCACACCACGTTCAACCAGACGGTCGCGGCGACCGGCCGGCTGTCCTCCACCGACCCGAATCTGCAGAACATCCCCGTCCGTACGGACGAGGGCCGGGCGATCCGCCGCGGCTTCGTCGTCGGCGAGGGTTTCGAGACGCTGATGACGGCGGACTACAGCCAGATCGAACTGCGGGTGATGGCCCACCTCTCCGAGGACGCGGGCCTGATCGAGGCGTTCACCTCCGGTGAGGACCTGCACACCACGGTCGCCTCGCAGGTCTTCGGCGTCGAGAAGACCGCGGTCGACCCGGAGATGCGGCGCAAGATCAAGGCCATGAGCTACGGGCTGGCCTACGGCCTGTCCGCGTTCGGCCTCTCCCAGCAGCTGAACATCGAGGCGGGCGAGGCCCGCGGCCTGATGGACACCTACTTCGAGCGGTTCGGCGGGGTCCGCGACTATCTGCGCCGGGTGGTGGAGGAGGCCCGTGCCACCGGTTACACGGAGACGGTCTTCGGCCGCCGCCGCTACCTGCCGGACCTGAACAGCGACAACCGCCAGCGCCGGGAGACGGCCGAGCGGATGGCGCTCAACGCGCCGATCCAGGGCACGGCGGCGGACATCGTCAAGGTCGCGATGCTCAAGGTGGACAAGGCGCTCACCGAGGCGGAGCTGACCTCCCGGATGCTCCTCCAGGTGCATGACGAAATCGTGCTGGAGATCGCCGCGGGTGAGCGCAAACAGGTCGAGGGCATCCTGCGCCACGAGATGTCGACCGCGGTGCGGCTGCGGGCGCCGCTCGACGTGTCGGTCGGTGTCGGCACGGACTGGGAGTCCGCGGCGCACTGACGGCCGGGGGCCGCGAAGGGCGGGCCCAGGCGGGCCACGCCCTCAGCTGTCGGACGGGCTCGTGCTGCGGGCCCGTCCGGTGGCGGGGAGCGTCGGTGAGCCGCCGCCGCGCCCCGGGAGCCGCATCCACACCCCGTAGAGCACCAGCCCCACCGCGAGTCCGGCGCCCGCGCCGAAGCACGCGGTCGAGATGTCGAGCGGGGTGTCGATGTGCCCGAAGTACGCGTACCAGCGCGCGCACCGGTGAACGGTGCCCAGCACCACGCACAGGCCGATGAACCCGGCCGCGTACCACCGCGCCCGTCGGCCCAGCACCGGTACGGACGCGGGCTCGGGCTGTCCGCCGTCGCGCCGCAGCGCGGCGACCGTGAACCAGGTGAGCACGGTCAGTGCCACAGCCGAAGTGCCGTACTGCACCAGTTGGAACACCGGGTATCCGCCCGCGTCCCGGCTGAGCACCGGCACCAGCCGCACCCCCCCACCGGTCGTGGTGGGTGAACGCGTCCCAGACCACATGGGTAGCGGCGCCGATGACCGCGGAGGCCACGAACCACGCACCGTCCCGGACCCCCCACGGCCCCTGGCCTAGCGCCCGCCGGGCTCCCCGTGCCAGTGCGTACACCCGCCCCTGATGCCTCCTCGGCGCCAGCGCCACCAGCGGTTCGCGCAGCAGCAGCCACAGTGCGACGGTCGCCGCGGTGATCAGGACATCCACCGTGAACACCCCCCCACACCGCGTGGGTGACCTCGCCGAACTCCATGGCGCCGCGGATGGCGGTGTCCGCGTAGTAGGTGATGTCGGGGGCGAACGAACCGGCGACGAGGGCGGAGGCGACGAGTGGGCCGCGCCCCGTCCCGTCGCGGTGGAGCCCCGGCAGAACGGCTGCGGCATGGCTCAGGGTGAACGGCATGGTGGAAGTATGGGTGAGCCGCCGTCACCGGAGCGCCGCCCCCTGTACACCTTGTGATCCAGAACGTGAGAAACCGGTGAGAAGCGGTAAGGCCGCAGTGTTCCGGCGGCACAACTTGCCGTAGGGTCGCCTGAGTCCAGGCGCAGGGGAGCGCGGACGCCGACGACGGGGAGGGCCCACACGTTATGGCAGTGCAATTCGGTCGCCGACTGCGCAGAGGGGCGACCACCACTGCTGTGGCCGCCGCCGTCGTCGCCGCGCTTTCCGCCTCGCAGGGCCCCGGTTCGCCCCTGGTCGCTTCCGAGGACGACCAGCCGGCCGCCGGCGCGACGCCGTCGGACGACAGCGCGGCCTCCGGCAACTCGCCCTACTTCACGGACCTGCCGCCGCTGAACACGCCGGACAAGCCCGGCACTTCCGTCGACCTGCCGGCGACCGGCAGTGCGGAATCGGGCATACCGGCGTCGATCCTGGCGGCGTACAAGAAGACCCAGCAGACCGTCGCGGGCACGGACGCCGCCTGCCGGCTGCCGTGGCAGCTCCTTGCCGCGATCGGCAAGGTCGAGTCCGGCCAGGCCCGCGGCGGCCGCGTCGACGCGCAGGGCACCACGCTCTCCCCGATCCTCGGCCCGGCCCTCAACGGCCAGGGCTTCGCCCTGATCAAGGACACCGACAACGGTGCCTACGACGGGGACTCGACGCACGACCGCGCGGTCGGCCCGATGCAGTTCATCCCGTCCACCTGGGAGACCTGGGGCCAGGACGGCAACGGCGACGGCCGCGAGGACCCCAACAACATCTACGACGCGGCCCTCGCCGCCGGACGCTACCTCTGCGCCGGCTCCCGCGACCTGTCGCTCGCGACCAACCTGGACCAGGCGGTCCTCAGTTACAACCACTCGGACGAGTACCTGCGCACCGTCCGCTCCTGGTTCGAGTACTACAAGCGCGGCACCCACGAGGTACCGGACGGCAGCGGAGTCCTGCCCTCCGGCCTCGGCGGCGGCACGGACCGGAACCCGTCCTCCGGGCACCCCGGCGCCTCGACGTCACCCACGCCGTCACCGTCGCCCTCGCCGCACGGCTCTGCGACCCCGAAGCCGCCTTCGAAGCCGAGCCCCTCCCCGTCGGACCCGGGCGGTCCGACCGGCAAGCCGTCGTCCCCGCCGCCGACGCCGGACCCCACGCCGTCCCAGACCCTCGCCGGGGTGAAGAACGCGGGCACCGGCCCGCTGACCGCCATGGCGGGCGACGCCTTCGCCGAGCGGATCAAGGTGCGGGCGCAGAACGGCTTGGGCGGCCCGCTCGCCAAGGTGTCCGTGACCTTCGCCGTCACCGGGGACACGGACGCCGCGTTCACCGGCGGGAAGCGCACCGTCATCCTCACCACCGGCGCCGACGGCACGGTCATCGCACCGGTGCTGAAGGCGGGCGGGAAGACCGGCGACTTCGCCGTGCGCGCGACGGCCACCGGCACCTCGCTGCCCGCCGTGAGCTACTCCGCGAAGGTCACCGCCCGGCAGGCCGACACGATCGCCAGGACCGGCACCGAGAAGCTGACCGCGGAGGCCGGCGCCACCTTCGACGACATCGCGTTCGAGGCGATGTACAAGAAGGCGGCCGCCCATGGCGTCGCCGTCACCGCCACCATGATCACCGACGACAAGAAGCCGGTCGAGAACGACAGGGGCCCGTACTTCGAGGAGAAGGACGGCAAGCAGGTCCGCACCCTGACGGACCTGAGCACCGACGCCGACGGGAAGCTCGTCCTCTCGAAGATCCACGCCGGTGACACCCCGGGCACGTACAAGCTGCGCCTCACCACCGAGGGCGGCGCCACCGTCGACATCGAGCTGACGGTCGAGGCGGCGACAGACGGCGGGACCGGGGCGGGTGGCGAAGGCGGAACCGAAGCCGATCCGGAGGCCGGAACCGAGGCCGGGGCCGGGGCCGAAGCGGGCGCCTGACCCGGACGTACCAAGACCACGACAGCCCCTCCGCCGGAACCCGGCGGAGGGGCTGTCCGCTGTGGTGCCGCGACGGCGGACAGGGGCGCGGAGCACACCAGGTGTTCTCATCTCGCGCCCCGGTTGCTACCGTGCCCCAGCCCTGACGACCCATCAGTTCCGCGCTCCGGGAGGCCGAGCATGCGTGCCCTAGTCGCCGCCGCCATCGGACTGGCCGCCGCCCTCGCCATCGTGCTCACCATCAGCGCGGTGGGCGCGCCACCCGGCGAGACCTCGCCCAAACCCCTGCTGACCACCGTCCCGGGCCCCAAGAACTAGCCGCCCGCACCACGCAACGCACCACGGAATGCAGAGGGAGGACACCCCATGCGCCGCCGAGCCAGCCTCGTACTCCTGGCCTTCGCCGTCTTCTTCGCAGCCATGTCGCCGCTGCTGCGCTGGTACGCCTTCCCCCGGCTGGCGAAGATCCCGCCGAACCAGTACCAGGAGACGGTGCTGGAGGCGAAGCCCGCGACCCTGCTCGACTACAGCACCCTCACGGCCAAGAAGGTCGGCAAGGTCACCATCGTGCAGACCCTCAAGGGCGATGTGGAGGCGTCCGAGAAGATCGAGCGCAGCGCCGGCCGCGACGTCGTCGTGTGGAACGCGCTCTCCTACATCCAGGGTCCCGACGGCAAGATGGTCTCCAAGATCCCCGAGCGCTACATCTTCGACGCGCACAGCCAGGCCCCGGTCCACGCCACCGGAGAGATGGTCGACGGCGACCGGGTCAGCCGCGAGGGCATCGAGTACAAGTGGCCCTTCCTCACCGAGAAGCGGGACTACGAGTACTTCGACGCCCAGACCCGCACCAGCTCGCCCATCCACTACAAGGGCACCGAGACCTTCCGGGGCCTGAAGGTCTACTACTTCGAGCAGACCATCCCGTGGACCAAGGTCCCGATGCCGAAGACCATGCCCATCAAGGGCATCACCCCGGAGCAGATCGCCAAGACCGGGATGACCCGCTGGTACACCACCAAGCGGATGTTCTGGGTCGATCCCGTCACCGGGGCGCCGGTCAACGGCGAGGAGATCCACAAGGAGGAGATGCGGAACGCGAAGGCCATGGGCATGCCCAAGGACACCGTCACCGTGTTCGCCGGGCACGTGAAGATGCGCGAGGACTACATCGCCTCGATCGTCGACCAGGTCAAGTCCCAGCGGGTGCTGGTCCTGCTGCTGACCTCGTACCTGCCCTGGGGCTTCCTCTTCCTCGGTGCCGCGCTCCTGGCCCTGTCGCTCTGGCTGGAGGCCCGTTCGCGGCGGCCCGGCACGCCGAGGCCGCACGCCGCGCCCGAGCCCGTACCCGACCCGGAACCTACTCCCGCTTGAGCCGGGCCTTCGTGAACCGGGTCGCCTCCATCGTCGTCGGGTCCTCCGGCCACGGGTGCTTCGGGTAGCGGCCGCGCAGCTCCGCGCGCACCGCCCTGTAGCCCTCCCGCCAGAACGACGCCAGGTCCGCCGTCACCGCAGCGGCCCGGCCGGCCGGGGAGAGCAGGTGCACCAGCACCGGTACGCCGGCCACCCTCGGGGTCTCCTGGAGCCCGAACAGTTCCTGGAGCTTCACGGCGAGCACCGGCTGCGCCCCGCCGTACTCCACCCTGATCCGTGAACCGCTCGGCACCTCGATCCGTTCCGGGGCCAGCTCGTCCAGCCGGGCCCCTTCGCCGGTCGCCCAGGGCAGCAGCCGGCGCAGCGCCTGCCCGGCGTCGATCCCGGCCAGCGCCGAGCGGCGCCGGGCCCGCGACAGCTCGGGCTCCAGCCACTCCTCCGTACGGCTCAGCAGCGCCTCGTCCGACACGTCCGGCCAGGGCTCGCCCAGCTCCCGGTGGAGGAAGGCCAGCCGCTCCCGGAGCTGTCCGGTGTCCCGGGTCCAGCGCAGCAGGGAGAGCCCCTCCCGCCGCAACCCCTCCACCAGGGCCTCGCGGACCAGGGCCGGGTCGGGCTGTTTCAGGGGGCGCGCGGAGAGTTCGACGGCGCCGAGGCGTTCCACCCGGCGGGCCACCACGTCGTGGCCGTCCCAGCGGACCTCCTCGCCGGCGAACCGCAGATGCCCGGCCGCCAGGCGTGCCGTGTCCTCGTCGATGACGGCGGCGAGCCGGACCCGCGCGGACGCGGCGTGCGCCGGACGGTCCGCGACCGCGACCGCGAGCCACGCCGCACTGCGCAGCCGTGAGCCGTCCCGAAGCTCCGCGCCCGTGCCGGACGCCATCAGGAACGTCCCCTCGCCCCGGGCCCGCGCCACCCGCTCGGGGAAGGCCAGGGCCGCCACGAGACCCACCGCCGCGTCGTCCGGCCCGGAACCGCCGCCCTCACCGCCCTTCAGGGAGGACGACAGCCGCCGCACCTCCTGGCGCCAGCGGGCCGCGTAGGCGTCCTTGCCCTGGCGCGCGGTGCGCAACGCGGCCGCCAGATCGTCCCCGTACTCCCTGGGCGGCTCCTCGCTCAGCAGCGCCACCACCTCCGCCGCCCGGCGTCCGCCGACCGAGGCCGCCCCGTCCAGCAGCGCCCTGGCCAGCCGGGGGTGCAGTCCCAGCCGGGACATCCGTACGCCGCGCTCGGTCACCCGCCCGTCCGGGCCGACCGCGCCGACCGCCGTCAGCACCTCGTGGGCCGCGCCCATCGCACCGGCCGGAGGCGCGTCGAGCAGCGCGAGCCCGGTCGCCTCCGGATCACCCCAGCAGGCCGCCTGGAGCGCGAACGCCGCGAGGTCGGCCACCTTGATCTCGGGGGAGGGGAACCGGGCGAGCCGCCCGTCCTCCGCCCGCTCCCAGCAGCGGTAGACCGTCCCGGGCGCCTCGCGGCCGGCCCGGCCCGCCCGCTGACGGCCCGCCGCCTGCGAGGCCCGCACCGTCGTCAGCGCGCTCAGGCCCCGGGCGTGATCGGTGCGCGGCTCCCTGGCCAGCCCCGAGTCGACGACGGTCCGCACCCCCGGCACGGTCAGCGAGGACTCCGCCACCGAGGTCGCCAGCACCACCCGGCGCCCCTCGGACGAACCGGCCAGCACCGCGTCCTGCACCGCCGCCGGGGCCCGTCCGTGCACCTGGAGCACCTCCGCCGCGACGCCGGACAGCTGCCCCGCCACCCGGCCGATCTCCCCGACCCCGGGCAGGAAGCACAGCACGTCGCCGTCCCGCTCGGCCAGCGCCCGCCGCACCACGGCGGCGACATGAGTCAGCAGCGCCGGATCAACCCTCATCCCGTGCGGCGGCCGCACCGGCCGGACCGGCGGCGCCCACACCACCTCCACCGGGTAGGAGACGCCCTGCGCCTCGACCACCGGGGCGTCCCCGAGCAGCCGGGCCCAGCCCTGCGCGTCCGTCGTCGCGGACGCGGCGACCAGCCGCAGGTCGGGCCGGATCGCGGCCCGTACGTCGAGGAGGAACGCGGCCACCGTGTCCGCGTCCAGGTGGCGTTCGTGACACTCGTCGATGATCACCGCGTCGACCCCGGACAGCTCCTGGTCCCGCTGGAGCCGCTGGAGCAGCACCCCGGTGGTGACCACCTCCACAACGGTGCCGGGACCCACCACCCGCTCTCCGCGCACGGTGAACCCGACCCGTTCGCCGGTCCGCTCGCCCAGCAGCCAGGCCATCCGCCGGGCCGCCGCGCGGGCCGCGATCCGCCGGGGCTCCGCGACCACGACCCGGCGTGGCGGTCCGTCGCCGGTCAGCCCGGCCAGGACCAGCGGGACGAGGGTGGTCTTGCCGGTGCCGGGCGGCGCGCACAGCACGGCGACACCCCGGTCGTCGAGGGCCCGCCGCAGCGCGGGCACGGCGGTGCGGACGGGCAGCTGGTCCAGGGCGTCGGTGCGGATCACGGCCCCAGTCTCGTACGGCCCGCCGCCGTGCCCCGCATCGGTGTCCTGCCCCGCACCGGTGTGTCAGTCGCGCTCGCAGACGAAGATGGCGGTTCCGGGGATCAGGTTGCCGCGCAGCGGCGACCAGCCGCCCCACTCCTGGCTGTTCCACTCCGGCCACTCCGGTTCCACCAGGTCGACCAGGCGGAATCCGCTCGCGACCACGTCCCGCACCCGGTCACCGAGCGTGCGGTGGTGCTCCACGTACACCGCGTCGCCGTTCTCGTCCTGCTCGACGTAGGGGGTGCGGTCGAAGTACGAGGCGGCGACGGAGAGCCCCTCGGGCCCCGGCTCGTCCGGGAAGGCCCAGCGGACCGGGTGCGTGACGGAGAAGACCCAGCGGCCGCCGGGGCGCAGCACCCGGCGCACCTCGCGGAACACCTGGACCGGGTCGGCGACGAAGGGCACCGCACCGTAGGCGGAGCAGGCCAGGTCGAAGCTGCCGTCGCGGAAGGGCAGCACCCCGGCGTCGGCCTGGACCAGCGGGACGCCGCCGATCCGCAGCCCGTGCTGGAGCTGGCGGTGCGAGAGGTCGAGCGCGACCGGGCGGGCGCCCTGGGCGGCAAGCCAGCGGGAGCACTGCGCCGCGCCCGCCCCGATCTCCAGGATGTCCAGCCCCGCCAGGTCGTCCAGGGGACCGAGCAGCCCGGCCTCCGTCTCGTCGAGGCCCTCCGGACCCCAGACGAACCTGTCGTCGCCCAGGAAGGTGCCGTGTTCGTTCTGGTACTCGTCGGCGTTGCGGTCCCACCAGCCCCGGCTGGCCCGGCTGCTCTCGGCCACGTCCGCGCTGCGGCGAGTCACCTCGGGCTCGGAGAGTCCGGGAAGCTTCGAGGTGAGGGAGCGTTCGGAGGGTTCGGCAGGGGGAATCTCTTGGCTCATCGTGCCCGTCGCTGTAGTTTGCCTTCACCCCGTCGTACGCGGTACGTACCAAGGGGGGATCTGTGGGTGGGCAACCCGTGTGTCCGGGACATCATCGGGACCGATGTGGCCTCGGTGAACACGAGTTGTGCCGGGTATGGGGCGTTCCGCCCCTGGCGTGCGCCTTCGCGCATTGACCCTGCCCTGCTGCCCCCGTATGCTACAAGTTGCGCTGCGAGCCTGCGCGCCTCAGACCTAGCAGGCCGCGCTCGCATCTGTTGTATGCCCCCTCGGTTCACGAGGCGCCTCCCGCTCGCGGGATTCGGCGCCTCCCAAGCTGGCCGGCTTCCGCAGAGGCGATACGGGCTCACGGCGTAGCAGTAACTTCGACTCACTGTCCGTACCGGAGCCCTTTCCCACATGACGAGCAGCACCGAGACCACCGCCACCACTCCGCAGGTTGCGGTCAACGACATCGGCGACGCGGACGCGTTTCTCGCGGCCATCGACGAGACGATCAAGTACTTCAACGACGGCGACATCGTTGATGGTGTCATCGTCAAGGTTGACCGCGACGAGGTTCTCCTCGACATCGGTTACAAGACCGAAGGTGTCATCCCGAGCCGCGAGCTCTCGATCAAGCACGACGTCGACCCGAACGAGGTCGTCAAGGTCGGCGACGAGATCGAGGCCCTGGTTCTCCAGAAGGAGGACAAGGAAGGCCGCCTGATTCTCTCGAAGAAGCGCGCTCAGTACGAGCGTGCCTGGGGCACCATCGAGAAGATCAAGGAAGAAGACGGCATCGTCACCGGTACCGTCATCGAGGTCGTCAAGGGTGGTCTCATCCTCGACATCGGCCTCCGGGGCTTCCTGCCGGCGTCGCTGGTCGAGATGCGCCGCGTCCGCGACCTCCAGCCGTACGTGGGCAAGGAGCTCGAAGCCAAGATCATCGAGCTGGACAAGAACCGCAACAACGTGGTCCTGTCCCGCCGTGCCTGGCTTGAGCAGACCCAGTCCGAGGTTCGCCAGACGTTCCTCACGACCCTGCAGAAGGGTCAGGTCCGCTCCGGCGTCGTCTCCTCGATCGTCAACTTCGGTGCCTTCGTGGACCTGGGTGGCGTCGACGGTCTCGTGCACGTCTCCGAGCTGTCCTGGAAGCACATCGACCACCCCTCCGAGGTCGTCGAGGTCGGCCAGGAGGTCACCGTCGAGGTTCTCGACGTGGACATGGACCGCGAGCGTGTCTCCCTGTCGCTCAAGGCGACGCAGGAAGACCCGTGGCAGCAGTTCGCCCGGACGCACCAGATCGGGCAGGTCGTGCCCGGCAAGGTCACCAAGCTCGTTCCGTTCGGTGCGTTCGTGCGCGTCGACGAGGGCATCGAGGGCCTGGTCCACATCTCCGAGCTGGCCGAGCGCCACGTGGAGATCCCGGAGCAGGTCGTCCAGGTCAACGACGAGATCTTCGTCAAGGTCATCGACATCGACCTTGAGCGTCGTCGGATCAGCCTCTCGCTGAAGCAGGCCAACGAGTCCTTCGGTGGCGACCCGGCCTCGGTCGAGTTCGACCCGACGCTGTACGGCATGGCCGCGTCGTACGACGACCAGGGCAACTACATCTACCCCGAGGGCTTCGACCCCGAGACCAACGACTGGCTCGAAGGCTTCGAGGCTCAGCGCGAGGTCTGGGAGACCCAGTACGCCGAGGCGCAGACGCGCTTCGAGCAGCACCAGGCCCAGGTCATCAAGTCCCGCGAGGCCGACGAGGCCGCTGCTGCCGAGGGCGCTGCCGCCCCGGCCGGCGCGGCTCCGGCTGCCTCCGGCGGCAGCGGTGGCGGCGGTGGCGGTTCGTACTCCTCGGAGTCCGCGGACAACTCCGGCGCCCTGGCGTCGGACGAGGCCCTGGCTGCCCTGCGCGAGAAGCTGGCGGGCGGCCAGAGCTGACGCTCTGACCCTCCGGCCGGTCATCGGTCGTAGTAGATGACGGTGAGGCCCGTCCCCTTCGGGGGGCGGGCCTCATTCGTCGTTACGGCAGGTTCCAGCGGGCTCCAGCCGGGTTCCAGTCGCTTTCCGGCCGCCTCCAGCCGCTTCCGGACGGGTCTGGCGGGTTCCTACGGGGTGACGGCGATGTTGGTCAGGCCGTTGCCGCCCGTCACGGTGTTGCTCGCGTAGACCGTCGTCGGGCAGCTCGCGCTGTAGTTGGTCACGTTGACCGCGATCCGCTTGTCGCCCGTCGAGCCGGACAGGTCCGAGGTGTTGTCCCGGAAGACGGTTCCGCAGCCCCAGCCGCTCTGCTGGGTGTGCGTCTCGTAGCCGTTGTTGGTCGTGCTGGATCCCCGGTTGCCCTGGACCAGCACGTCGTTGCCCTTCACATCGACCCAGGAGTCGTCGTAGTTGGCGCCGGTCAGCCCGCTTCCGTCGAAGGTGTTGCCGGTGATCCGGGTGCCCGTGGTGCCCTCCTTGATATCGATGTTCTCGCCGCCGACATCCGGGCCGATCGTATTGTCCAGGATCTGGACCCGGTCGCTGTTGTCGGAGAGGTCGCCCGCCGTGCCCACGTAGACGCCCTCGCCCATGCCCCGGCCGTCGTGCCCGGTGTCGTAGATCCGTGAGTTCTTGATGACGCCGTCGCTGCTGGACTTGCGGAAGTGGACGCCCTCCATGTCGAGGTCGTGCACGGTGACCGAGTCGATGACGACGCCGTCGGCGCTGTCGGCCATGATGCCCTTCTGGCCGCCGGAGACGGTGATGCCCTTCACGGTCCAGTACGAGGCGCCGTTGAGGTGCAGCCCGTAGCCGCCGCCGGCCGTCAGGACCGCCCCGGCGGAGCCGGTCAGAGTGATCCGTGCGGCGGCGGTGCCGGGGACGGCCGCCTTGAAGTTGCCGGTGTACGTGCCGTCCGCGAGCTGGATCGTGTCGCCGGGAGCGGCCGCGGTGAGGGCCGACTTGAGCTGGGCCGCGGTGCTCACCTGGATCACCGTCGCGGCTCCGGCGGTGGCGGCCGAGGCGAGGATGAGGCCGCCGGTGGCCAGGGCGGTGGAGAGCAGGGCGGGGAGCAGTGTGCGGGTGCGCATGGGGGTGCCTTCCCGTCAGAGGTTCAGGGTTCTCGTACGTGAATGTGGGGCGAGTTTCTGAACGTGCTGCCCAGTGACGGTAGGGACGAGGTGACGCCGTGTCAAGGTCTGGACCAATACCGTGGGGGCTGTGGGGACTGTGAGGCCCACGGGGAGCGTGAGGGGCGTGAGCGGGGTGAACAGAGAGAAACGTGCGGGATGCACGAGTAACTGACGGCACGTAACACGCCCTTGCCAGGATCCCGGCAACCTCAGGATCCGGACAGGAGCCGCCCCATGAACCAGACTTCGCACCACTCCTCCGTGACGCCCGGCGACAGCCGCCGCACCTTTCTGCGCAACGTCGGCATCACCGGCGGTGCGGGCGCCATGTTCGCCACCATGGGGGCCCTCGGCCTCGCCCCCACCGCCCAGGCGGCAAGCCGCGAACCCGCCTACCACGCCCCCAGCACCAGCGACTTCCACCTGAAGGGGAAGGCCGCGGCCAAGGTGGTCGTCGTGGGCGGCGGCATCGCCGGTCCCGCCACCGCATACGAGCTGGGCAAGGCCGGCTACGATGTGACGGTCCTGGAGGCCCGCGGCCGCACGGGCGGCCGCAACTTCACCGTGCGCGGCGGGGACTCCACCACCGATATCCACGGCGTCCGGCAGACGGCCCGGTTCAGCGACGGCCAGTACATGAACTGCGGGCCCGGCCGGATCCCCCAGTGGATGGTCACCCTCGACTACTGTCGCGAACTCGGCGTACCCATCGAGATGTTCACCAACGTGGACGCCAACGCCTATATCTACAACGAGAAGGCGGGCATGAAGGCCCCGGTGCGCTACCGCACCGCCAAGGCCGACGTGTACGGCTATGTCGCCGAACTCCTCTCCACGCCCCCGACAAGGGGGCGCTCGACCGGCAGATCTCCGCCGACGACCAGGAACGGCTCATGGAGTTCCTGAAGGACTTCGGTGACATCGGAGACACGCTCGACTACACCGGAAGCCCCCGGCGCGGCTACCGCGTCGACCCCGCGGCCGCCGGGGCCCCGGGCGAGGAGCTGGGCTCCGTACCCTCCGCCTCCGAGGTCTTCGCCAGCGGCGTCGGGCGGTACTTCGCCTTCGAGTTCGAGTACGACCAGGCGATGCTGATGTTCCAGCCGGTCGGCGGCATGGACCGGATACCCGCCGCGCTCACCCGGGCGACAGGGGAGCGCCGGATCCGTACCGGCGCCGCCGTCACGAAGATCACCGACACCTCGCACGGCGTCACCGTCACCTACACCCAGGCGGGGCGCACCCGCAGCATCGAGGCGGACTACTGCGTGGCCGCGCTGCCGCCCGACATCCTGGCCAAAACCGCCCACAACCTGGGCCCGGCCGTCCAGACCGCGCTGGAGGCCTGCAAGCCGTCCTCGGCCGGGAAGATCGGTCTTGAGTACCGCAGCCGCTGGTGGGAGAGCGACCACCGGATCTACGGCGGCATCACCGAGACCGACATGGACCTCGCCCACATCTGGTACCCGTCCTACGGCCACCAGGGCAGGCGGGGCACCCTCATCGGCTACTACAACACCGGCGCGGACGCCGACGCGTACGCCGCTCTCACCCCGGCGCGGCGGGAGGCGCGGGCCGTGGCCCAGGGCGTGAAGATCCACGGTGAGAAGTACCGGACCGAACTCGCCACGTCGTTCTCCCACCACTGGCGGCAGACCCCGTACCTGGAGGCGTCCTGGCACTCACTGGCGGGCGGCCCCGACGCCCCCGTCTTCGCGCCGCTCAACCGGGCGGCAGGGCGGGTCTACTTCGCCGGTGACTACCTGAGCTACGCGGACGCCTGGCAGCACGGCGCGTTCACCTCGGCGCGGAAGGCGGTCACCGCACTGCACGCGCGGGTACTTGAGTAAACACCATGTGAAGGGGCGCGGGAGGGAATGCCCGTGCCCCTCGGGGCGTTCTTCTTCAGGAACACAAGGAGGAGCGGTAACCGTGGCTGATCCGCAGAGTTTGTACGAATGGGACCCGAAGGGCCTGGCAGTCGTCGACATGGCGCTGGCCCAGGAGTCGGCCGGCCTGGTCATGCTCTACCACTTCGAGGGGTACATCGACGCGGGTGAGACCGGCGAGCAGATCGTCGACGGTCTGCTCGAATCGCTGCCGCACCAGGTGGTGGCCCGCTTCGACCACGACCGCCTCGTCGACTACCGCGCGCGGCGTCCCCTGCTGACCTTCCGGCGCGACCGCTGGACGTCGTACGAGACCCCGACGCTGGACGTCCGGGTGGTCCAGGACGCCACCGGGGCGCCGTTCCTGCTGCTGTCCGGGCCGGAGCCCGACGTGGAGTGGGAGAGGTTCGCCGCCGCCGTCGAGCAGATCGTCGAACGGCTCGGTGTCCGCCTCGCGGTCAACTTCCACGGCATCCCGATGGGCGTCCCGCACACCCGCCCCGTCGGCATCACCCCGCACGGCAACCGCACCGACCTGATGCCCGGCCACCGCAGCCCGTTCGACGAGGCACAGGTGCCCGGTTCCGCAGAGGCCCTGGTCGAGTACCGGCTGATGGAGGCCGGACACGACGTGCTGGGTGTCGCCACCCACGTGCCGCACTACGTCGCCCGCTCCGCCTACCCCGACGCCGCGCTCACCGCGCTGGAGTCGATCACGGCCGCGACCGGGCTGGTCCTGCCGGCCGTCGCCCACGCGCTGCGCACGGAGGCGCACCGCACCCAGACGGAGATCGACCGCCAGATCGGGCAGGGCGACGAGGAACTCGTCTCGCTGGTCGAGGGCCTTGAGCACCAGTACGACGCGGTGGCGGGCGCCGAGACCCGGGGCAATCTGGTCGCGGAGCCGGTGGACCTGCCGTCCGCCGAAGAGATCGGCCTCGAATTCGAACGCTTCCTGGCGGAGCGGGAAGGCGACAGCTGACCGCCGGCAGCTGACCGCCGGTCCCTTCCAGGGACTGGGGGGCTAGGCTGCCGCCATGCTGAAAGTGGGCCTGACCGGTGGAATCGGCGCCGGCAAGAGCGAAGTGTCCGCGCTGCTCATCGGCCACGGAGCCGTCCTCGTCGACGCCGACCGGATCGCCCGCGAGGTCGTCGAACCCGGGACCCCCGGGCTCGCCGCTCTCGTCGAGGAGTTCGGCACCGGGGTCCTCACCCCGGACGGCAACCTGGACCGGCCGAAGCTCGGCTCGATCGTCTTCTCCGACGCCGGCCGGCTGGCCGCCCTCAACGCGATCGTCCACCCGCTGGTCGGCGCCCGCTCCGCCGAGCTGGAGCGGGCCGCGGGCGCCGGCTCGGTGGTCGTCCATGACGTCCCCCTCCTCACGGAGAACGGCCTCGCCCCCCTGTACGACCTGGTCGTCGTCGTGGACGCCGCTCCCGGGACCCAGCTCGACCGGCTCGTGCGACTGCGCGGGATGACGGAGGCGGACGCACGGGCCCGGATGGCCGCGCAGGCCACCCGCGAGGAACGGCTCGCCGTCGCGGACCTGGTCATCGACAACGACGGACCGGTCGAGGCCCTGGCACCTCGGGTCCGCGAGGTCTGGTCGGAGCTGGTGCGGCGGGCCGAGGCCGGCTGACCCGGACCGGAATACCGGGCCCCGGAGCGACGTTCACACCGAGGTGGCCGAGGGAAGGATGCGACTGTGCCCGAGAGGAACCCGGAAACCGACGTCATCGACTTCCGCGCGGCCGAGCAGCTGCTCGCGGCGCGCGACCCCCGGGGCGCCGTGAAGCTGCTCGACTCGGTGATCGCCTCGCACCCGGAGAACACCGCGGCCCGGCTGCTGCGCGCCCGTGCCTTCTTCGCGGCCGCCCAACTGCGCCCCGCCGAGCTCGAATTCGAACTCGTCCTGGAACGCGAGCCGGACAACGCCTTCGCGCACTTCGCGCTGGCCCGCACCTTCGAGCGGGCCGGCCATCCGGAACGGGCCACCCGCCACTTCAGGCTCGCGGCGGCTCTCGACCCCAACCCGGAGTACCTGAGGGCCGCCCGCTTCGACGGCTGACGCGTGAACGCCGTCAGGCCGTCGTCAGGCCCTCATGGGGCTGAAGACGGCCGGGGCCGGGCCCCATAGACTCGGCCGGTGCCGCAGTCGCAGCGAACTGCGCGCGGTCGTCGGTTCACCTAACGGTACGCATGGCATCGCCTCTCCTGCCGGCATGGACCCGCGACAGCGGAACGCGGCGGACCGACGAGAGAGTGTGGGGTGCCGGCGATGAGCGGTGCGGCATGGGGGAACGGTTCCGTCCGGAGGGCCCGGGTCCGGGGATGCCTGCTGGGCGGGGCGATAGGGGACGCGCTGGGCAATCCGGTGGAGTTCCTGTCGCTCGCGGGTATCCGCCGCGCCCACGGTGAGCAGGGCGTACGCGGCCTGACGGCCGACGAGGACGGGGTCACCGGGCGCGTCACGGACGACACCCAGATGACGCTCTTCACCGCGGAAGGCCTGATCAGGGCCCACTCCCGGGCCATGGCCAAGGGCATCGGCGGCGCCGAGACCGCGGTCATCAGGCACGCCTATCTGCGCTGGCTCGACACCCAGAACCACCCCGCGCCCCCCGCTCGCGGCGGCGAAGACCTGGTCCGTACCGGCTGGCTCAGGGAGCAGCCCTGGCTGTACGCGCGGCGGGCCCCCGGCAACGCCTGCCTGACCGGGCTCGCGGCCGGCCACACCCCGGATCCGAGGGCCCCGCTCGACAGTCCCGGCCCGGTCAACACCGACTCCAAGGGCTGCGGCACGGTGATGCGCTCCGCCCCCTTCGGGCTGACCGGCGGGCCCGTGGACGAGAGCTTCGGGCTGGCCGCCCGGTGTGCGCGGATCACCCACGGCCACCTCACCGGCGCCTACGCGGCCGGTGCGCTCGCGGCGGTCGTCGCCCACCTCATGGAGGGCGACTCGCTGCCCGGCGCGGTGCTGCGGGCCATGGAGCTGCTGGCCCGCCACCCCGGCCACGAGGAGACGTCCGCCGCGCTCCGGGCAGCCTACGAGCTGGCCGGCCGGGGCGCGCCGAGCGCGGAGAAGGTGGAGTCGCTCGGCGCGGGCTGGGTGGCGGAGGAGGCGCTCGCCATCGCCGTGTACTGCGCCCTGGTCCTGCCGGGTGCGGATCAGGTGGGCGAGGCCCTGCTGCTCTCGGTCAACCACTCGGGCGACAGCGACTCCACCGGGGCCGTCTGCGGAAACCTGCTCGGCGCCCACCACGGCGACGTACACCTTCCGCCGTCCTGGCTGGTGCGTACCGAGGGGCGGGCGGTGATCACCGAGGTGGCCGACGACCTGTCCCTGGAGTTCGAGCACCCGGTGGACTGGCCTGGCGACCGCTATCCGGGGTGCTGATCAGGGCCGCGCCTCAGTCGGTCAGGAGCTTGGCGCGCAGGGCTGCCACGGTCGCCGCGTCGAGCTTCAGCCCCTCGCGGACGTAGCTGTCGAAGTCGCCGTACAGGTGGTCAGCCTCGTCGAACGCGGCGCGCAGCCAGCTCAGTTCGACGGCTTCCGGGTTGCCGGTGTACTGGTTGCTGGCGAGGAAGTCCGCCTCGACCGTGGCGCGCGGGACGCCGAGCAGGGTGAGCAGGACGGCGGTGCCCCAGCCGGTCCGGTCCTTGCCGGCGCTGCAGTGGAACACCGTGGCACCCGAGGTGTTCGTGGCGACGGCGGTGACCAGGTCGTGGAACGCGTAGTCGCCGCCCACGAAGTTGACCATGAACGGGTAGCCGATGGACTGGCCCAGGTCGGACGAGCCGGAGAAGAGTCCGGCGGCGACGGCCTGGGCCAGGGTCATCAGGGCCGAGTCGTGGAAGCGGATGCCGTGGCTGAGCGAGACGACGTCCGCGACCTGGTAGGCGACACCGGCCGGCAGCCGGTCCGGGTCGTCGTGGCGCTCCATGGCGTTGCGCAGGTCGACATCGAGCGTGAGGTGCTGGGAGACCAGCCGCTGCTGCTCGGCGTCGGTGAGGCTGTTCAGCTTGCCGGAGCGGTAGACCAGGCCGGAGCGGACCCACCGCCCGTCGGTGGTGCGGTAGCCGCCGATGTCGCGGAAGTTGCGGGCGGACTCCAGGCCGAGGGAGCGGTCCGCGACGACCAGCGGGCTTCCGCCGTCCGGGACCAGCCGGAAGTACCAGCGCCCGGACTCCGGGAGTGTCCCGGCGGGCACGGTCAGCGAGCCGGTGCCCGGGGCGGTCCCGACGGGGACGCCGGTGGTGGCGTCGGGGGAGGTGACGGCGGTGACGGTGACCGACGTGGCAGGGGAGGCCCAGGCGAGGGTGTGGCCGCCGTCGGCCGTGCGTGCGGCGGTGGCGGAGGTGAACGGTACGGCGGACTGCGCCGTGGCCGTCGCCGTCGCGGCGGGCGGGGCCGCGAGCGCGGACGGGGCCAGTGCCGTACCGGCGAGGAGGGCGGCCGCGACGGCGGCTCCGGCTATGCGGTGCGTGCGCATGGGTGCTCCTTGTCTGTGCCCGGCGGGCGTCCTGGCCCGCCGGGGCGGCGGAGGTGTCAGGAGGTGGGGGTGGCGGTGCACGGGGTGGTGCCACAGACATTGATGACACGGCCGGTGGTCAGGAAGGTGGCCTTCTGCTGACGTGCGGCGGGCGAGTTGCGGGGATCCTCGTGCGGGTCGTGGCCGTACTCGGGCCCAACGGGCGGGGTGTTGGTGAGCGGCGGCGTCGGGGTGCCGCTGTCCCACACGGTCATGGCCGAGCCCCGGTAGGGCGGTTGACCCGGTCCGGTCCGGCGGATGCCCCAGTACGGGACGGTGTCCGGGCTCCGTCCGGCGGCGAGCGTCGGTGACAGGACACGGGCGCCGATGGTGCGGGCCTCCACCTCGGCCGCCGCGTTCGCGACCTGGTGGTCGCCGTAGGCGATGTGCAGCAGTACCTCGTGGTGGTCGGTGAGGTGGTTCGCGTACGCGTTCGTCTCGCCCCGGTCCCACACCATCTGGAACAGCTGGAGGACGAGCTGCTGGTGCAGCTTGTCCGGGTAGGACGCGTCCAGTACCTGCTGGAACGGTGCGAAGTCGGCGCTCCGGTTGAGGAGCAGCCCGTAGTTCATGGCGGTGACGCCCAGCACCCCGCGCCGGATGTCGGGCGAGGCGGCGACGAGCGCGCCGCCGAGGATGCCGCCCTGGCTGTTCCCGTCGTACGCGAGGCCGTGCCGGGTGTCGAGCAGCGGGCGGCCGCCGGCGGTACGGAAGGCGGGGTCGGTGCCCAGCCCCCTGGCGTGGATCAGGGCGCGGCCGAGGAACAGGGCGTTCAGCATGCCCTGTTCGCTGCGTTCGGGGACGGCCGGGAAGAGGCTCGGGTCCGCGAGTCCGCCCAGCACGACGGGGATGTCCTCCTGCGCCATCCCGATCCAGTCCGTCGCGCAGAACGTGAAGTCGTGCTCGGCCGCCATGTCCTTGACGTTGCCCGCGCCCACCTCCGAGCGGCGGCCCAGCAGCCCGTGCCCGTAGAGGGACGGGCGGGACGGGGTACGGAAGGCCGCGCGCGGGATCTCGCAGCGGAACTCCGCGGTCTGGCTGTTGCCGGGCAGGGCGCGCGGGGTGCCGTCCCGGCCCCGGTTCAGCACGGAACCGGGCGGGCCGCCCGGCAGGTTCAGATAGCTGGGTACGGTGATCCGCCCCGTGACCTCGCGGGCGATCCGGGCGTCCTGGGCGGGGGTGAGGTCGGTGACCCCGGTGACGGTGAAGCCGGGCGGGCGGTTGCCGAGCCGGCGGAACGCGTCGTCGCGGATGGTGAAGAGATCGCCGCTGAGGCTCCGGGTGGACGCGACGGTGAAGTCCCAGGCCAGATTGAGCCCTTGGGCCGTGACCCCGGCCCGGCGCAGGGCCGTGAGCGAGGGGCGGAGCCCGTCCTGGCGGGCGCGCAGCGGATCGTGGGCGGGGAGCCGTCGGCCGGCGACGGCGGCGAACGGGGCGGCGGCCGGGATCGTACGGCCCGTGGCGTCCTTGAGGCGGCGCAGGGCCACGGCGTAGTGGTGGCCGTCGTGGAAGTTGCGGGCGGGGTGGATCAGCAGCGCCTGCCGGGCGGGCTCTGTGGCGTTGGCGTCGAGCTCTGCCCAGTACGGCCACCTCTCACCGGTCGTGGTGTCCAGGAGGACCACGGGCGCGTCCCGGTCGAGGGAGCGGCCGATGTCGGTGAGCGGGGCCGCGCCGGTCGCGGCCAGGTCGAGCCCCGGCACCTGGGCGATCAGGGCGGAGCCGGGGGAGAAGCCGTCGGACCGGTTCCAGGCGGCCGGGTCGACCGGGAGGCCGGTCGCGGGGCGGGGGAGCACCGCGGTGTCGAAGGCCACCCGGCGGCCCGTGCCGCTGCCCGGGTCCGGCCGGGTGTACCAGTCGTTGGGGAACGGCAGCAGGCACTCGGCGGGTGCCAGCGGGTCGCAGCCTCCCCCTGGGGCGTGGCCCGCCGGAGCCGCGTGGGCGGGCGGGGCGAGCAGCGCGGCTGCGCCGAGCGCCGCCGCGAGCAGGCCGTTGAGCAGCCGCTGCCGCACGCGTCAGCTCCCCTGGAGGTGTACGCCGATGACGCGGGCGTAGTTCGCCTCGCCCTGCCGGTTCGGGTGCAGGGGCGCGGCGGCGGCCGTCGGCACGTACCCCTCGACCCACTTCTCCGAGGGGGCCTGGCAGGAGTCGTGGCCCTTGCTGGGCGTGGCGAGGTCGATGTACTCGGCGCCGTGCGCGGCGCTCTGCTGCGCGATCACCGTGTTCATCCGGTCGACGCTGCCCTGGAGGAAGTCGGCGTCCACCGGCAGCACCGGCTGGAGCGGCCAGCAGCCGCCGGGCTTGATGTACAGCCCGTAGCCCGTGACGATCACCCTGGCCTGCGGCGAGCGCTGGTGGATCCCGTCCAGTACGGCGGCCATCCGGGGGACGAACTCCGCGATCCGCTGCCCCACCTGGTCCACCCCGCCCTCGTTGTACTTGTCCTTGCACGGGGTGGCGGACGGGTCGAGGTTGGTGCAGTCCTGCGCGATGCCGACCAGGCCGGTGTCGTTGCCGCCGATGGTCAGGGTCACCAGATCGGTGTCCGCGCGCAGCGCGTCGAACTGGGGCGGCGCCGAGCCCATGGGGACGTCGAGCAGGGAGAGCGACTGCTTCTCCGTCATGTGCTTGGACGCCGCTCCGCTGCAGGTGACGTCGGTCAGCGTGGCACCCAGGCTCGCCGCCAGCTCGTGCGGGTAGTTGTGCGTGGAGCGTCCGCAGGCCAGCGGCCCGGTGATGCCCGGGATGAGCGGCCCGGAGGCCATCGAGTCCCCGAGCGCCACGTACGAGGTGGTGTCGTCGGCGGCCGCCCAGGCGCCGGACGCGCCGGTGCCGACGGCCAGTCCGGTCAGCGCGAGTACACCGACCGCTGTTCTGACGGTCCGGCAGAATGCCTTGTTCCGGGACGAGTTCACGGCGACCTCCGGTGGTGGGGGCGAGGCGGGGCATGGCGGGTGTCGCCGGTCATCATGCAGACTCGAACGCCGTCGTTTAACTGGTGGGTAACGCAGACTTCCGCGGGGGTTTTTGTGACGCGTGACAAAGAGCGGTCCGTCGTGAGGGGCGCGGGCGCGGGACCGCGGGACTGCGGACCGCCGCCGCCGTGCATCGGCGGACGGCCGGTCGCCGCCCAGCTGCGCGCCCGCGCACCCGCCCTGACCAGCCGCGTCGTCGACCGGCTGCTCCGCGATCTGCCGGTCTACGCGGAGCTGCCCCACGAGGAGATCGCGGGCGACATCGCGGACATCGTCCAGCACAACCTGCGGCTCTTCGCCGATGTCGTCGAGCACCGCCGCCCCGCCACCGACGCCGAACTGGCCCAGCAGCGCGACTCGGCGGCCCAGCGCGCGGAGGAGGGCGTGCCGCTGGACGCCATCCTCGCCGCGTACCAGGTCGGCATCGCGATGTGCTGGCAGGAGACCGCCCGGGACGCTGGCCCCGCCGATCTGCCGGCCGTCCTGGAGATCATGGACCGCATCATGGTCCTCCAGCAGCAGCTGACCTCAGCGGTGAGCGGCGCCTATCTGGAGGCCCGTCAGATCCTGGACAGCCAGGAACACGGCGGCCGGCACGCCCTGATGGCCGCCCTGCTGACCGGTGAGTCCCTGGAGCTCCTCACCCAGCGCACCGGGCTGCGTCCGGCGGCCGGCTATCTGACGATGACCCTCGCGCTCGCCCCGCACCCCGACGAGACGGGCCAGGCGCCCGGACCCGGCACCGGGGTGGCCGCCCGCCGCAAGATCCGCCGTATCCGCGCGGCCCTGGACCGGTTCGCCGGCACGCCCGCGCTGACCGCGCTCGACGCCTCCGGCGGCACCGTCCTGCTGCCCGTCGCGGAGCCGCCGCCGTGGGACGGGCCCGGCGGGCTGCGCGAGCTGATCGCCGAGGCCACCACGGCGGCCGGGGTGCCCGTCACCGCGGCCGCCGAGACCGCGGAACCGGCGGCGGTCCCGGCGGCCGTGGCCCGTAACGCGGAGATCGTCGGCCTGGTCGCCCGCACCGGCCGGCCCGCCGGGCTGTACCGGCTGGCCGACGTGCTGCTGGAGTACCAGCTGAGCAGGCCCAGCGAGGCGCTGCACGGACTCGCCCGGCTGCTGCACCCGCTGGAGGCCAAACCGGAGCTGCTGCGCACGCTGGAGACCTACCTCGGGCACGGCCTGGACCGCCGGGCCGCCGCGGCGGCGCTGCACGTCCACCCCAACACCGTCGACTACCGCATCCGCCGCATCGACCGGCTGACCGGCCTCTCCCCGGCCCGCCCCGCCGACCTCCAGTACCTCAGCGCCGCGCTGGTCGCGCGCCGCTCCGTGTGAGGGGAACCGCGGCTGCGGACGGTTCGTTCGGGGAGATACGAGCGGACGACTGGTACGTGAGGGCTGTTCAGGGACGGGGCCCGGCGCCATCACCCCGGACGGCTGTGCGGTCGAGCTGTAAACCCGGCTGCCGGTCGGTGACGAACCCGACGTGATCGCCGGGGCGGTCCCCGCCGGATCGAGCATTCTGGAACTGGGCTGCGGGGCGGGCCGGGTGACGCACCCCCTGCTCCGGCGTGGCTTCGCGGTCACCGCGGTGGACGAGTCGGCGCAGATGCTGGAGCAGGTGCGGGGCGCGCGTACGGTGCGCAGCCCCATCGAGTCCCTGGAGCTGGGTGACGAGACGCTCGACGTGGTGATGCCGGCGTCGTTCCTGGTGCACTCGGGCGACCATCAGGTGCGGGACGGTCTGCTGCGGACCTGCCGGAGATATGTGCGCGACGGCGGGGTGGTGCTCATTCAGCGCGAGGGGAAGGACCTCCACACCGGCCTGCCTCGCGAGCGGGTCGACCCGGCCGGGTACACGGTCCGCATCGTCTCCTCCGAGCCGGTCGGCGACGGGGTGCATTCGGTGCGCGCCGAGTACCGACGACGCGCGCTGGACGCAGACGTTCCTGTCGCGGCCGATGTCGAAGGAGCGGTTCGAGGGATATCTGGCCGAGGCCGGTCTGCGCGTGGACCGCTACCTCACCGACGACGGGGTGTGGGTACGGGCCCTGCCCGAGTAGCCGGGACCGCGGGCCCGCACCGGCTGCGGGGCCCGCGGCGGGAGCCCGGGTCAGTGCACCGTGCTGAAGCTGCGCCAGGGCAGCGAGTCGGGCGCCTTCTGGCCGGTGAACGTGGTGGCCAGATAGGTCGTACCGGGCCCGGTGCAGTCGCGGGTGCGGTACAGGATGATGTCGATCAGGGTGCCGTTCTCCACTTCCTTGGCGCCCGCCGGGGCCAGCGGGTGGCAGCCCCGTACCGAGGGGCTGTTCACCTGGATCACGGCCTCCCGCTCGGTCGTGTAGGTGACCGGACCGACCGCGGTCCGGCCGAGGCCCGAACATCCCGCGACGGTGAGGGTCAGGAGGGCGGTCCCGGCTGCGGCGCCGAGGCGGCGCCGTCGGTTGTCGATCACGGGCATGGCAGGTCCTCGTCTGTCTCGTCCGGCTCATCCGTACGCGCTCCGTCACGCGGCCCCGTACGCCACGGGGGTACGTGCTGACGCTGGTCACCTTGCCCGCTCGCCGTCCGCCCGGCATCCGGGAGACCGCCGGGCGGGCTACCGGTGCGCGGAATGTGCGGACAGATGATCGACAGCCCCGCGGTCGGCTGGGGTGTGCAGATCGACCGGGTGGAGATCAAGGACGTCTCGCTGCCGGAGACGATGAAACGCTCCATGGCGCGTCAGGCGGAGGCGGACCGGGAGAGGCGCGCCCGGGTCATCAACGCCGACGCGGAGCTCCAGGCGTCGAAGAAGCTGTCCCAGGCGGCGGCCGAGATGTCCTCCCAGCCCGCGGCCCTGCAGCTGAGACTGCTCCAGACCGTGGTGGCGGTGGCAGCGGAGAAGAACTCCACCCTGGTGCTGCCGTTCCCGGTGGAGCTGCTCCGCTTCCTGGAACGGGCCCAGCAGCCGACAGCGCCGGAGGGTGTGGAGTCCCCGCCGCAGGTGCCGAAGGCCCCGGCCGGCCAGGCGCCGCCGGTGGAATCGGCGGCGCCCGTGGCGTCGGCGGAGCCCGAGGAGCCCGTCGAGCCCGTCGAGCCCGTGGAGTCGTCGGAGTCGGCCGGGGCCGCGTCTTCGTCCACGTCTCCCTCACCCGGCCCGGCGAGGACGGCCCCCGCGCCGAAGCAGGCCCCGGCCGCGGCGAACCCCGGGCCCCGTCCCGCACCCACCGGCTCGAAGCCGCTCGCCAGACACTGACGACACCACCCACGGGCCCGCCGCCGCACCCCGCCAGGACAGCGGGGCGGCGGTGGGCCCGTGGTCCGCTGTCGGACCCCCCGCCTAGACTCGCGAGTCAGAGGGATCCGGTGCCGCAAGGGCGCCGGGGACCGCGAACCGAGCCCTTGACCAGGGCCTTGGACATGAGGGGAGGGGCAGGTGGCCATCGCAGCACCGACGCGGGACGCGGCTGTCGGCCGTCTGCTCCGCTGTGCGGCCGTCTTCCTTCCCGCACCGCTGCCGAGAGAGGGACGCGTCGCGTTCTGGGACCCGGAGGGAGCCCCGCTCCCCGTCCTTGCCACGACGACGGGCCTCGCCACGACGACCGGCCCCGGCACCGCCCCCGGCGCGGACGGCCGGGTCTCCGAGATCACCGTCGTGCGACGGCACGGCGATCAGGGCGACGTCCGCCCGCAGACCGTGCCGGCCCTCGTGCTGCCCCTGGCCGACGCCGTGCCCCTGCTGGCCCGTGCCCGCCACCAGCAATCCGCCCACCCCGCCACCCGGTGCTGGGGCGCCGCCGCGCTGCACGCGCTCCATCTGGTGGCCGGCGGCCGGATGCTCCCCGGGCTGACGCCCGAGGACCACGACGCCTGGCGGGCCGGGCCGCGCGCCGCGGAGGACGTCGCGCATCTGCGTGCGGTCGCCGCGGCGATGCCGCCCGAGGGGTACGCGGTGCCGTTCCCCGGCCGCACGCCCCTCCAGGTCCCCGAGCCGGAGCCGCTCATCGCCTCCTTCCTCGACGCGGTGGCCGACACCCTGCCCCGCACCCCCGCGGCGGCGTTCGCCATGGGGGCGCCCTTCGCCGCCACGGAGGCCCAGCACCTGCCCGGCGCCAGGGAGTGGGCGGTGGCGGTCGCGGCCGGGCTCGACGCGGGCGTACGGGTGTCCCTGCGCCTGGACCTCTCCGCGTACGAACTCTTCGACACGACGGACACGGCCGGTCCCGGCAGCCCGGACGACGCCGCACGGCATGCCGCCGCGGCCGTCACCCAGGTGCACAGCCTCGCGGACCCGACCTACGTCGTCGACGCCGCCGCCCTCTGGAACGGCGGGGCGGGCGAGCCCTTCGGCCCGCGCGCCCGGATCGACGCCGTCCTCGCGCTGCGCCGCGCCGCCCGCGTCTGGGCCCCGCTGGAACGGCTCCTGGACCAGCCCGTCCCCGATGTACTGGCCCTCACAGAGGACGAGTTGTACGAACTGCTGAGCGATGCCGGGGCCCGGCTCTCGGCCGCCGGGATCAGCGTGCACTGGCCCCGGGAGCTGGCCCGCTCGCTCACCGCCGCCGCCGTCGTGCGGCCCGCGCCGGGCACCGCCACCGACGGCACCGCGTTCTTCGACGCCGAACAGCTCTTCGCCTTCAACTGGCAGCTCTCGCTGGGCGACCAGCAGCTCACAGAGGCCGAGATGGACGTGCTGGCCGAGGCCCACCGGCCCGTCGTGCGGCTGCGCGACCAGTGGGTCGTCGTCGACCCCGCACTGGTGCGCAAGGCGCGCAAGCGGGAGCTCGGCCTGCTCGACCCGGTGGACGCCCTCGCCGTCGCCCTGACCGGCAGCGCGGAGGTGGACGGCGAGCAGGTCGATGCCGTGCCGGTCGGCGCGCTCGCCGCCCTCCGCAGCCGCATCGTCGACGACGACACCACGATCGCACCGCCGCCCGGCCTCGACGCGACACTCCGCGACTACCAGCTGCGCGGCCTCGCCTGGCTCGACCGGATGACCGCGCTCGGCCTCGGCGGCTGCCTGGCCGACGACATGGGCCTCGGCAAGACGATCACCCTCATCGCCCTCCACCTGCACCGCGCCCACCCCGCGCCCACCCTGGTGATCTGCCCCGCCTCGCTGCTGGGCAACTGGCACCGGGAGATCAACCGCTTCGCCCCCGGCGTGCCCGTGCGCCGGTTCCACGGCACCGACCGCAGCCTCGCCGGGCCCGACGGCGGCTTCGTGCTCACCACGTACGGCACGATGCGCTCCAGCGCCGCCGAACTGGCCGCGCACAGCTGGGGACTGGTCGTGGCCGACGAGGCACAGCACGTGAAGAACCCGCACTCCTCGACGGCGAAGGCGCTGCGCACCATCCCGTCCCCGGCCCGGGTCGCCCTGACCGGCACCCCCGTCGAGAACAACCTCTCCGAGCTGTGGGCCCTGCTCGACTGGACGACGCCCGGACTGCTGGGCCCCCTCAAGGCGTTCCGGGCCCGGCACGCCCGGATCGTGGAGAACACCGGCACCGCCGCCGGGATCGGCAACGACGAGGCGGTCGAGCGGCTCGCCCGGCTGGTCCGCCCGTTCCTGCTGCGCCGCAAGAAGTCGGACCCGGGCATCGCCCCCGAGCTGCCGCCCAAGACGGAGACCGACCACCCCGTCTTCCTCACCCGCGAACAGGCCACGCTCTACGAGGCCACGGTGCGCGAGACCATGGCGTACGTCGAGGCGTCCGAGGGCATCGCCCGGCGCGGCCTCATCATGAAGCTGCTGGCCTCGCTCAAGCAGATCTGCAACCACCCCGCGCAGTATCTGAAGGAGGAGCCGACCAGGCTCACCGGCCGCTCCGGAAAGCTCGCCCTGCTCGACGAGCTCCTCGACACGATCCTCGCGGAGGACGGCTCCGTCCTCGTCTTCACCCAGTACGTGACGATGGCCCGGCTGCTCTCCGCACACCTCACCTCGCGGGCCATCCCCTCCCAGCTCCTGCACGGCGGCACCCCGGTGGCCGAGCGGGAGCGGATGGTCGACCGCTTCCAGTCCGGCGAGGTGCCGGTGTTCCTGCTCTCGCTGAAGGCGGCCGGCACCGGCCTGAACCTCACCAGGGCCGCCCACGTCATCCACTACGACCGCTGGTGGAACCCGGCCGTCGAGGAACAGGCCACGGACCGCGCCTACCGCATCGGGCAGACCCAGCCGGTCCAGGTGCACCGGCTGATCGCGGAGGGCACGGTCGAGGACCGGATCGGTGAGATGCTGCTCGCCAAGCGCGCCCTGGCCGACGCCGTGCTCGGCGTCGGGGAGACCGCGCTGACCGAGCTCAGCGACCGCGATCTCGCCGACCTCGTCTCCCTCCGGAGGCCGTCATGAGCCCCCGCCCCGACTCCCTTCGGCCGGCCCGCGAGGCGCGGCCGGGCGCCCGGTCCCGGCCGGGCCCCGACGACCTGCGGCGGACCTTCGAAGCGGTACCCGCGCGGACGTCCGGCGACGACGAGCCGTTCGCGGACAGCTGGTGGGGCCGGGCCTGGGTGGCGGCGCTCGAAGCCCTGTCGATGGACGCGGCGAGACTCGCCAGAGGCCGAGCGTACGCGGACGGCGGGCATGTCGCCGCGGTCACCGTCACCCCCGGCCGCGTCGTCGCCTATGTGCACGGCAGCCGGCCCCGGCCCTACCGTGCCGAACTGCGGCTGCGCACCTTCACCGACGCCGACTGGGACACCTTCCTCGGCGCGGTCGCCGCCCGCCCGGACCACCTGGCCGCGCTCCTCACCAAGGAGATGCCGCACTCCCTGGTGGACACGGCGGCCGCCTCCGGCGTCACGCTGCTCCCCGCGGCGAACGATCTGGACCCCAGCTGCTCCTGCCCCGACCACGGCTGGCCCTGCAAACACGTCTCCGCGCTCTGCTACCAGATGGCCCGGCTCCTGGACGCCGACCCGTTCGTCCTGCTGCTGCTGCGCGGCCGGGGCGAGCGCGAACTCCTGGAGGACCTGGGCCACCGCAACGCCGCGCACTCCGCACGGGAGCGGCCCGAGGCTCCCGCCACCCCCTCCGTACCGGCGAAGGACGCGCTGGCGGACCGCTTCCTGCCACCGCTGCCCGCCCCGTTCCCGGTGGCGCCGCACCCCGGGCAGCCGCCCTCCTACCCGAGCCTGCCCGGCAGCCGCGACCCGCTCGCCCTCGACCAGCTCGCCACGGACGCGGCCGCCCGCGCCCACGCCCTGCTCACCACCGGCCGCGACCCGCTCGCCGGGCTGACCCCCTGGCAGGACGCCGTCCGGCTGGCCGCCGCCCGCCCCACCGCCGGGCTGACCGCCACCACCCGCGCCCTCTACCGCGAGCTGGCCTCCGCGACCGGCCGCAACATCACCGACCTGGCCCGCGCCGTCGCCGCCTGGCGCCAGGGCGGGGCCGAGGGGCTGGACGTCCTGGAATCGCAGTGGGACCCCCCGGCGGGCCCGTTCGACCGGGCCCGCCCGGCTCTGGCCGCCGCCGGATTCCCCCGCTTCCAGCCCTGGCGCAACCACCTCACCCACCCCGGGGGCACCCTCCAGCTCCGCTTCGGCCACGACGGCCGCTGGTACGGCTACGAGTCGGACCCTGGCCAGGACGAGTGGTGGCCGCGCGCCGCACCGGACACCGACCCGGTGGGCGCGCTCCTGGAGCTCAGCGGCGGCTGACCGCTCAGCCCCTCCAGGCGGAACATCAGCCCTTCAGCAGGAACAGCAGGCCGATCAGCAGGACGGCGACGACCGGCAGCACGATCATCCGCGCCTTCCGGAACGACTCGTCCTCCTGCTGCGCCAGTCCCCGGTCGGCCCCGTGCGCCGTGGCCAGGTGCTCCCCGGCCATGTCGACGATCCGCTCCGTGGTCAGGAGTGACGGACGCCAGTCGCAGTGGGCGCACACCAGGAAGTCGCGGTACGGGTCGTACCGGAAGTCCCGCTCGATGTTGACCGTGAAGACCTGCCCCTGCCCGGTCGTGGCGGTGAAATGACGTATCGCGGCGCCCATGCGGCCTGCCCCCTGCTGAGATCGGTATCCGGTGCCCTGCCCAAAAAGCGCTGGCGCGGCTGGTGTTGATGTTGCTAGCTTCCTGGGTGTGGCGAAACTCAATCAGATCATCGCAGTGGAGAAGGGCGTCAAGTCCAAGGCTCACCAGGACCTGACGGCGGCGCATCACGGCCTCCAGAAGGCCGGTCTGCTGGCCGGGATCTCCCGGACGTACCAGCCGAAGGACGAGGAGGGCGAGCAGCTGCCGCCCGAGTCGACGCCGGTCCAGATCAAGGCCGAGGACGTGCTGCGCCAGACGGCGACGACCCTCACCCGGCTGTTCGACGTGACCGCCACCAAGGACTGGGCGAACTGCGCCGCCCGCGCCGACATCTCGGTCGACGGCCGGGTGCTGGTGGCCGGCGTGCCGGTCTCGTATCTGCTCTTCCTGGAGAAGCAGCTCACCGACATCACCACCTTCATCCGCAAGCTGCCGGTGCTCGAAGCCTCCGAGGCCTGGGCCCAGGACCCGTCCACCGACTCCTGGAAGACCGAGCCGGTGCGGACCCTGCGGACCAAGAAGGTGCCCCGCAACCACGTGAAGGCTGAGGCCACCGAGAAGCACCCGGCGCAGGTCGAGGTGTACTACGAGGACGTCCCGGTCGGCTACTGGACGACCGTGAAGTTCTCCGGGGCGCTGCCCGCGCGGCGGATCAACGAGCTGACCGACCGGGTCGAGAAGCTCCAGCAGGCCGTCAAGTTCGCCCGCGAGGAGGCCAACGGCGTGGACGTCACGGACCAGCGAGTGGGTGATGCGGTCTTCGGTTACCTCTTCGGGTGACCGACCAAGGAATCCCCGGCGGCGGTCGAAGCCGCCGGGGTGCGCGAGGAGCGCAAAGCTGAAACTGAAGTTTGTCGTGACGACGCGGTTACGGTGGAGGTTCGAGTCCTCCCCCCGGCACTTCCGCAGCTCCTGCGGATGCGGGCCGGGGTGGCCCAACTGGCAGAGGCAGACCGCGATCAATCTCAGACTCTTGCTCCAGACTCAGCATGCGCCGCCTATCGCCGAATCGACCGGGCCCGTGCCCGTGTGCGTCGAGATGCCGGTTCGACTCCGGCCCGCGGAGCTCCGGTCCGCGGTTGTCTAAAGGCAGGACGCGACGACATAAAACTGATACGGGACCTTAAACGTGTCGGCGTGCAGTACAGGCGGCATCACAGGGCTCGGGGGTCGGCTACACCCCCGGGCCCGCTCCTGTTCCGGGGCCCGGTCCGTCAGGCCCGCGCGGCCAGCGACACCCCGCGCCCGGCGAAGAACCGCGCGAACTCGGCCAGCGCAAGCTCCGCCGCCCGGGTCTGCGCGCTCGTGCCCGAGGGATTGTGGAAGTGCACACCCCCGCCGTCTGCCGTGCGCGAGGTCAGGAGCACCAGATGGCCGCCGCGCCCCGGTGCGGGCCGTTCGGGATGACGGATCGCGTAGTGCACGGACGCCATGACGGACCGGCCCGCGTCCAGCAGGCCGGGGATCTCCTCCGGCGAGAGGTGCCGGTGGACGGTGGCGTCGAGGCCGTGGCTCTCGCGTACGTAGTCGGCGAAGGGGGCGTAGACCAGGCCGTGGATCGCCCCGTCCGGATCCTCGGTGTACGCGCCGTACCCGAGCGCTCCGTCGCGCAGCGCGAAGAGGGGCGGGGCATCGGCGCCGAGTGCCATGCGCAGACAGGTCATGCCGCACAGGTGCCCCGCCCAGCGCGCGTACTCCGCGGGCGACTTGGCGCCCGACTCCGCCCACGCGGGGTCGGAGGCCGGATCGAGCCCGCCTTCGACGATCGGCCCGACCAGCTCGAACGAGGCGAACTGGGTGTGCACGGGGACCCGGCAGGTGGCGCAGGTGGAGCGGCTCACGATCGGTATCCGTTCATTTACGGCGTCCGTCCATCTCCAGCGCCCGTTCAGCTCCGAGTCCGGTCACTGCCGGAATCCGGGCAGGGTCACTGCCGGTAGCCGGTCAGGAAGCGGCCGATCCGGCTGATGGCCGCGTCAAGATCGTCAGCGTACGGGAGGGTCAGGATCCGGAAGTGGTCGGGCCTCGGCCAGTTGAAGCCGGTGCCCTGCACGACCTGGATCTTCTCCCGCAGCAGCAGGTCCAGGACGAACTTCTCGTCGTCGACGAGGGGGTGCACCTTCGGGTCGATGCGCGGGAAGGCGTACAGCGCGCCCTTCGGCTTCACGCACGACACCCCGGGGATCTCGTTCAGCTTCTCCCAGGCGCGGTTGCGCTGCTCGTACAGCCTGCCGCCCGGCACCACCAGCTCCCGGATCGACTGCCGGCCGCCGAGTGCGGCCTGGATGGCGTACTGCGCCGGGGCGTTGGGGCACAGCCGCATGGAGGCGAGCATGGTCAGCCCCTCCAGATAGCTGCGCGCGTGCTGCTTGGGGCCGGACACCACCATCCAGCCCGAACGGAAGCCGGCCACCCGGTACGTCTTGGACAGGCCGCTGAAGGTGAGGCAGACCAGGTCGGGCGCGAGGACTGCCACGCTGTGGTGCTCGGCGTCGTCGTACAGGATCTGGTCGTAGATCTCGTCGGCGAACACCATCAGCCCGTGCCTGCGGGCCAGATCGAGGATGGCTTCGAGGACCTCGCGCGGATACACGGCGCCGGTCGGATTGTTCGGGTTGATGATCACGACGGCCCTGGTCCGGTCGGTGATCTTCGATGCCAGGTCGGCCAGGTCGGGGTTCCAGTCCGAGGCCTCGTCGCACATGTAGTGCACGGCCTTCCCGCCGGCCAGCGTCGTCACCGCAGTCCACAGCGGGTAATCCGGTGACGGGATCAGCACCTCGTCACCGTCCTCCAACAGGCCCTGCACGGCCATCGAGATCAGCTCGGAGACCCCGTTGCCGAGGAAGATGTCGTCCACGTCGACCTCGGTGAGCCCCATCGCCTGGTAGCGCTGCGCCACGGCCCGGCGGGCGGAGAGGATGCCGCGCGAATCGGTGTAGCCGTGGGCCTGCGGAAGCATCCGGATCATGTCCTGGACGATCTCCTCCGGCGCCTCGAAGCCGAACTGCGCCGGGTTGCCCGTGTTGAGCCGGAGCACGCTGTGGCCCGCCTCCTCCAGGGCGTTGGCGTGTTCGATGACCGGGCCCCGGATCTCGTAGCAGACCTCGTTGAGCTTGCTGGACTGGCGGAATTCCATGCGGTGCCTCCCCGACCCGACTGTGATACTTGGTTTTACCAAGCTTGAGCTTGGAAAGTCCAACAACATGTCTAGACTGCGTCGCATGCCACGTGAGCAACAGCCCGCAACCCGCCCGGCCCGCCGCCGGAGTTACGACCAGTTCTGCGCCGGCGCACGCGCCCTGGACGCCGTCGGCGACCGGTGGACCCTGCTGATCGTCCGTGAACTGCTGGCCGGTCCGCGCCGGTACACCGATCTGCACGCGGACCTGCCCGGCGTCAGCACGGACGTCCTGGCCTCCCGGCTCAGGGACATGGAGCAGGGCGGACTGGCCACCCGCCGCCGGCTGCCGCCGCCCGCCGCCGCCGCGGTCTACGAACTCACCGAACGCGGCCACGGCCTGCTGCCCGTCCTCGCCGCACTCGCCGAATGGGGAGCACCCGCCCTCGCGGAGCGCCGGCCCACGGACGCGGTCCGGGCGCACTGGTTCGCGCTGCCGCTGCTGCGCGCACTGGACGGGCCCGGCGGACCGGCCGGTGACGGAGTGCTCGATGTCCAGCTGGACGAGGGCGAGTTCCACGTCAATACGGGGGTACGGGAGCCCGGCGGCGCGGTCTACGGGGACGGCCCCGCGGAGCGGGCCGACGCGCGCATCGTGCTCGACGCCGAACTCTGCCTCGCCCTCGGGCGCGGCGAGGCGACCTTCGCGGAGGCGGTCAGGGACGGACGCATCGAGGTGTCCGGCGAAGGGCCGCTGGCCGCCGGGCTGCGGGGCGAATGACGAAGGACTGATGACGACGGCGGCGGGACGGTTCGCCCGGCCGGCTCCTGGGTAGCGTCGGGGCATTTGGGATGCCAGGGGCATCAGATGATGCCCGGGGCACTGATGCGGAGGAGTGGCCCATGAGACGTGGCGGACAGCAGGGGCGGCCGGTCAAGGCGCTTGTCATCGGGGGCTGTGTGGCAGCGCTCTGCTTCGTGCCTTCGGCGGCCGTCGCCACTCCCGGCAGCGGTGTGAGCGGCACCGTCGTGGCGGAGGGCACCTCGCCGGGCAAGCTGAAGGTGAAGACGCCGAAGGGCCGTACCGACGTCACCTTCCGGAAGATCACCGTCGAGCCCGGCGGCTCCACCGGCTGGCACACCCACCGCGGCCAGCTGATCGCGGTGGTCAAGAAGGGGACGCTGACCCGCACCCTGGACGACTGCTCGGTCGAGGTGACGCCCGCCGGAACGTCCTTCATCGAGCCCTCCGGTGCCAAGCACCGCCACATCGGGCGCAACCTGGGGACCGAGCCGGTCGTCCTCTGGGGGACCTATCTGCTGCCCGAGGGCAGTGAACTCTCCGACGACGCCGACGCCGTGGACTGCGGAGGGAAGAAGTGAGGCGGGGCTGAGGCCCGCCCCCGTCCTCAGCGGGCGAGCGTCTCCCCGTGCGCGCCGAGGCCGCCGATCACCAGCCCGTCCCGGAACGTCAGCACCTCGTACACCCGGCCGCCGATCTGGTTGCGGTAGTCGATCACCAGGGTGTCGACGCTCACCTGGACGTCCATCACCTCGAACTCCAGGTCCGGGATGAGCTCAAGACCGCGTGCCCAGTAGGCACGCAGCTGGTCCTTGCCGCGCACGGTGCCGGAGGGGTCGCCGGTGAACCGGGTGATCATGGGGGAGCTGAACGTCACGTCCTCGTGATAGTGCGTCAGGATGCGCTCCAGATCATGGGAGTTCCAGTCGTCCTGCCACTGAGAGGCGAACGTGCGGGCGAATTCGAGATCCATGGGGAAGATCGTACGAGGCGGCGCCGGAAGGGTGGCAGGCAGTGAGTGAAGCGGGCCCCGGCGACCTCGATCCGGCGCGCCGGGCCGCGCCGGCGCGGCAGCTCCTGGGCACGCTCCGCTCCCACTGCGCCGGATCGCGGGCGGAACCGAGGGGGTCGCTCGCGAAGGGGACCGCCGACGCGCACAGCGATATCGACCTCCGCTGGACCGTGCCCGACGGACGGTTCGCGGACTGCGTCGCCGCCGTCCCGGAGCTGCTCGGCACGGTCCGGCACGTCGCCTCGCTGCGGGTCGACCCCGAGCTGGGGAACTCCCGGGCCAGGCGGCTGCTCTTCGTCGACTTCGACGGGCTGTCCCTCTTCTGGCGGCTGGATCTGGAGATCGTGGCGCTGTCCGTCGCGGACCGGCCCGGCTACGACCAGGACAACCCGGCGGCGCGCAGCGACGACTGGTCGAGGCCCGCCAGTGCGCTCGCCAACGCCGTCGCCGCCGTGAAGGCGCTGCTGCGCGGCCGCCCGGAGACCGCAGCGGGCCTGCTGGAACGCGGCTTCGCCCGGATCGGGGTGGCGGACCCGCTCTCCGGCGACTGGTTCACCGACATCACCCGCCTCGCCGCTGCCGCCGCCGCGATCGAGCCCGCCCGGGGCCCGCTCGCCGAACGCGTCGCGCGACTGGCGGCTGACCACCGGACGGACCTCGGCCGGCCGGGGCGATGATGGTGACGTGCGATTCGAAGCGATCACCTGGGAACGGCTGGCGGACGCCCTCGCCGCGCACGCCGACGCGCTGGAGCCGTCCGGCGGCGGGCCCTGGCTCAAGGTCGCCGTCGACGGGGCCCCGGCCGCCCGGACCGGCGAGCTGGCCGAGTCGCTCGCCCAGGCGCTGCGGCTGCGCGGCCGGTCCGTGCTGCCGGTGTCCACGGCGGGGTTCCTGCGGCCCGCCAGCCTGCGGTACGAGTACGGGAAACGGGACCCCGACTCGTACTACGCCAGCTGGTTCGACACCGGAGCGCTCTGGCGCGAGGTGTTCGGGCCGCTGGAGGCGGGCGGCGACGGGCGGGTGCTGCCCGACCTCTGGGACCCGGCGACGGACCGGGCCACCCGGAGCCCCTACCGGCTCCTTCCGGAGGGCGGGGTGCTGGTGGTGCACGGGCCGTTGCTGCTGGGGCACTGGTTCCCGTTCGACCTGAGCGTCCACCTGCGGCTTTCGCCGGGCGCGCTGCGGCGGCGCACGGAGGAGGCCGAGCAGTGGACGCTGCCCGCCTTCGCACGGTACGAGGACGAGGTGGCGCCCGCCGGGACCGCGGACGCGGTCGTCCGGGCCGACGACCCGCGCCATCCCGCCTGGACGGGGCTGCGGGACAGCGACTAGGCCGTGACCACTACCGTTCCCCCGGCAGGGACGGCCGCCCGCCCACCGCCATGACGGCCCGTGCTCCCGCGCGGCACCCCGCCGCAGCGGCCGTCGCCGGGGCCTCGCCCGCCAGCAGCGCCGCGAGGAAGCCGCCGGTGAAGGCGTCGCCCGCCCCGGTGGAGTCCACCGGGTCCCGCACCGGTTCGGCCGCGACCCGGCCGGTCACCGCGCCCCCGGTGGCGAGCAGGGCGCCGTCCCTGCCCAGGGTGACGACGACCTGGCGGACCAGCAGGCTCAGCTCGGCCGCGGCGTCGGCAGGTCGGGGGAGGCCGGTGAGCAGCCGGGCCTCGTCCGCGTTGGGCAGCAGCAGGTCCACCTCCCCGACGAGTTCCAGGAACCGGTCGACGCCCAGCTCGGCCAGGAACCCCGCGGAGGCCGGGTCGACGCTCACCGGGATGTTCCGCCGCCCGGCCTCCCGAAGCGCGAGCAGGGCCGTCGCGCGGCTCCGCTCGGCGAAGAGCAGGTAGCCGGAGAGGTGGAGGCGGCCGATTCCGTCGAGCATCGACGGCGACCAGTCCTCCGGAGCGAGACGCAGGGCCGCGCCGCTGTCCGTGAGGAAGGTGCGTTCGGCGGCGGAGTCGACCAGGGCGACGACCGTCGCGGTCGGGGCCCTGTCGTCCACGGCCAGCAGTCCGCGTACGCCCGCCCGGCGCAGCCGGTCCCGGTGCCAGACGGCGGAGTCGGCGCCGACCCGGGCCAGCAGTCGCACCTCCGGGCAGCCGGAACGCACCGCCCAGCAGGCCACGTTGGCGCCGGCCCCGCCCGGCAGGGTCCGGATGCCGGCCTTGGTGTCCGTACCGTGGACCAGCGCCGTCGCGTGCCGGGCCACCACGTCCGTGACCACGTCCCCGACGACGAGAAGTCCACCGGTCACCGGGCGGTCCAGTCCGTGGCGATCCGGGCGGCGAGCGCCACGTTGCCGCGGACCACCGCGAGGTTGGCCTCCAGCGAGGCGCCGCCGGTCCGCCGGGTCAGCTGGTCCAGCAGATACGGCGTGACGGCCTGCCCCACGATGCCGCGCTCCCGGCAGGCGTCCAGCGCCTCGGCCAGCACCCGGTCGTGCAGTGCGGGATCCAACTGCTCCTCCGGCGGTACGGGGTTGGCGACGATCAGCGCCGCTCCGGGGCCGCCGAGCGCGTCCTGGGCGCGCATCACCCCGGCGACGTCCTCCGGGGTGTGCACGGTCCAGTCGACCGGCTCGCCCGAACTGCTGAGGTAGAACCCGGGGAACCGGTCGGTGCCGTAACCGAGCACCCCGACGCCGAGCGTCTCCAGCCGCTGGAGCGTGGCGGGCACGTCCAGGATCGACTTCACGCCCGCGCAGACCACGGTGATGCCGGTCCCGGCGAGCAGCCGCAGGTCCGCCGACTCGTCCTGGGTCTCGGTCCAGCCCCGGTGCACCCCGCCGAGCCCACCGGTCGCGAAGACGCGCAGGCCCGCGCGTGCGGCCAGGAACGCCGTCGCGGAGACCGTCGTCGCCCCGCTCGCGCCCGCCGCCAGGGCCGGGGCGAGGTCCCGGTGGCCGAACTTGCGCATCGCCGGGTCCTGGGCGACCCGCTCCAACTGGTCCTTGTCCAGGCCGATCCTGGCCCTGCCGTCCAGCACGGCGATGGTGGCGGGCACCGCGCCGCCGGACCGCACGAGCCCCTCCAGCTCCTCGGCCACCCGAAGATTGCGGGGGCGCGGCAGACCGTGGGCGATGATCGTCGACTCCAGCGCGACGACGGGCCGGTGCGCGGCGAGCGCGGCCCGCACCTCTGCGGAGACCACGGGTGCGTAGGGGGCGGTGCCGAACGGCTCAGTCAGTGACATGTTCACATCCCTGTCGCGGGCGGGCCGCGCTCAAACGTCCACCACCCGGGCCGCGTCGGCCGTTCAGGCGAGCTGGGCCAGCTGGACCTCCGGCTGGCCGCCGAAGCCGGCGTCACGCGCTCACACCGCGGCCGAGGCCCGGTCGTGCACCTCCAGCTTGGTGAAGATCCTGGAGACGTAGTTGCGTACGGTCTTCTCGGCGAGAAAGAGCCGCCGCGCGATCTGCTGGTTGCCCAGACCGTGGGCGAGCAGGTCGAGTATTTCCAGTTCGCGACTGGTCAGGCCGCAGAAGTCCGTCGGATCAGGAGTGTTCTGAATCTGCATCGAGGAGAAGTAGCTGCTGAATCTGGCGGCGATCCTTCTGCTGAAAGCGGCGCCGCCTTTCGCGACGATGCGAATGGAATCGAGGAGCTCGTCCGGTGAACCGATGCGTGCGAGATAGCCGCTGACGCCGACGCGCAGGGCCGCCACGATCATTTCGTCGTCGTCATTCTGCGAGACAACGAGAATCTTCGGACGCGACCTCTCGTGGCCGTATTTCGTGAGGCCCTGCTGCACGTTCTCGCAGATGATTTGTTTCGTCGGAGGCTCTCCCAGGATGATGACGTGCGGCTTCACCTCGTCTTCGTCGGGACATCGGAGCCAGTCGGCGGCGTCCAGGGCCCGGTCCGGCAGGACGATGTTCTCGTCCTGGTCGACGATCGCCTCCAGGCCCGCGAGAGTGACCGAGTCCTCGCCGATGATGAGCAGGTGTATTTCCACTTCTCCACGCCTTTCTCCGTCATTCCAGGAATTGAAATGCCAATACAGAGAAGCCGCACAGGGCTCCTCCTGATCATCATTCGTTCATGTGGGTGCATGAGATGAGTGGGGGGCGGAGGTGTGGTGACGCAAATGCCGAGTATGCTGACGCGGTTCAGGGGAACGCAAGTTCGTTCATTGAGTGAAGGGAAGCGCTTCCGCTTGGGGGGCGACTCTCGGCCAGGTCCGACGGGCCCCTGAGACGCAATCGGCAGGGACGGCGACGGCCGGTCTCTGCGGCGTTGGACGTACCGCCGGACAGCGAATACTTTCGCCGCATGGTGCCTATCCGCGACCGGCGATCAATCGTGTTCGACGTGATGGCCGCGCTCGGCTTCACGCTGCTTCCGCAGCTCTCGCCGCTGCGCCCCGCCCTGGGCGGCGAGTTGAGCGGCACCACTGTGTGGCTGCTCTCGCTGAGTGCCGCGCTGCCGCTGACCGTGCGGCAGTTGTGGCCGCTGCCGGTCTTCGGCGTCACCCTTGTCGCGGCCTGCGCGGCGCTGCCGTTCGGTCTCGGGCCCACCTCCTTCCTCGCCGCCGCCTACGCGCTGTACCTGGTGGCCCTGCGACGGCAGCCGGGGCGTTCCGCGGTCCTCGTCGGCGGCGTTTGCGCCGTCGGCGCGGCCCTGCTGACCATGACGGGAAGTCAGCACTACGAGGGCGGGACCCGGTCCGTGCAGGCCGTGTTCGGGGTGCTGGTCCTCGGTGCGACCTGGGCGGCGGGGTCGGCCGCCCGGGAGCGCCGGGCCGGGGTCGAGCGCGTCATCGACCAGGCGGCCGAGCGGGCGAAGGTCGAGGAGCGCCTGCGCATCGCCCGCGACATCCACGACGTGGTCACCCACAGCGTGGGCCTGATCGCGGTCAGGGCCGGCATCGCCAACCACGTGGCCGAGACGCGCCCCGAGGAGGCGCGTGAGGCCCTGGTGGTGATCGAGGGCGTCAGCCGGCAGGCGCTGCGGGACATGAGGGCCACGCTCAGGGTTCTGCGCCGGGAGGACCGGCGGGAGGACCAGGAGGAAGCGGCCGCCCGCGATCTGCGGCCGGTGCCCGGACTCCTGGACCTTCCGGCCCTGGTGCGGACGGCCGAGGCGGCGGGCGTCGGCGTCGAACTGCGCTCTTACTGCCCGCAGGAGCCTCCGGACGGTGTCGCCACGTCCGCCTTCCGGATCGTGCAGGAGGCCCTGACCAACGTCGTCAAGCACGCGGCACCGACCCGCTGCTCCGTGCGGATCGTCGCGGAGGAAGGCGTGCTGACGGTCGAAGTCGCTGATGAGGGACCGGGCACCGGGCACCGCCCGACCGTGCCGGGAGGCGGTCTCGGACTCGTCGGGATGCGGGAGCGCGCCGACGCGCACGGCGGCACCTTCACCGCCGGGCCGCGGCCGGACGGAGGGTTCCGGGTCACGGTGACCCTGCCCTGCTGACCCGTAGGCGTTCGTGTCCTGAACCGGACTCATTCGCAGGTATGGGTTCCGGGCGCCGGAGACGCCCGGCCTTCCCGCCGCGGGAGCGATGCGGGGGCCGGGGGCCCGCGGACAGACTGGATCGCATGATCGACGTCTCGAACTTGACGAAGCGGTACGGGCCGAGCACCGTCGTCGACGGACTCACCTTCACCGTGCGGCCGGGGGCCGTCACGGGCTTCCTCGGCCCCAACGGGGCCGGCTAGTCCACCACGATGCGGATGATGCTCGGCCTGACCCGCCCGGACGAGGGGTCCGCGCGGATCGGCGGACACGCCTATCAGGAGCTGCGCTACCCGGCCCGGCACGTCGGTGCGTTGCTGGAGGCCTCCGCCCCGCACCGCGGTATGAGCGCGGTCGACCACCCGCGCTGGCTGGCGCGGAGCAACCGGATCCCGCGACAGCGGATCGGCGAGGTCCTCGACGCCGTGGGCCTCGCGGACGCGGCGAAGCGGCGGATCGGCACGTTCTCGCTCGGCATGGGCCAGCGGCTGGGCCTGGCGGCGGCCCTGCTCGGAGACCCGCCCGTCCTGGTCCTCGACGAACCGGTCAACGGCCTCGACGCGGAAGGCATCCGCCGGCTGCGTGAACTGCTGCGCGCCCAGGCGGCAGAGGGCCGCACCGTCCTCGTCTCCAGCCACCTGATGACGGAGATGTCCATGGTCGCGGACCACCTGATCGTCATCGACCGGGGCAGGCTCCTCGCGGACACCGGCATGGCGGACTTCATGGAGCGCCACGGCAGGTCCTACGTACGGGTACGTACGACCGAACCGGTACTGCTGAGAAGGGAGCTGGAGCGCGCGGGGGCCTCGGTGACCCCGGCCCGCGACGGCGGCCTGGAGGTCGACGGGCTGCCGGCGGGCGAGATCAGCCGCCTCGCCGCGGCGAGCGGCCTCGCGCTCGACGAACTGAGCACCCACCAGGGGTCCCTGGAGGAAACCTTCCTCGGACTCGTCTCCAGGACAGGAGGGCAGACCCGTGTCTGAGACACTCGCGGCCGTCCGGGCCGAGTTCATCAAGATGCGCCGCATCCGCAGCACGTTCCTCGCGCTGCTGCTCTTCGTCCCGCTCAGCGTGCTCATCGGCGCTCTGGACGGCTGGTCCGCGAAGTCGGCGATCGACTCCGACAACGGGATGATCCGGGACGGATTCACCGCACAGCAGGCCGGACTGGACGGAATCCTCTACGGCCAGCTCGCCCTGATCGTCTTCGGCGTACTCGTCGTCAGCAGCGAGTACGCCTCCGGCATGATGCGCGTCTCCCTGCTCGCCGTGCCCCGGCGCGGCCGGCTCTACGCGGCCAAACTCACCGTCACAGCTGCCGCCGCCCTGCTCGTCGCGATCCCGGTCACCGTCGTCGGGTACCTGGCCACGCAGGCGGCACTGGGCCCGCACGGCGCCTCGATCACCTCGGACGGTGTGCCCCGGGCCCTGGCCGGAGCGGTGCTCTACCTCACCCTGATGAGCCTGTTCGCCGCCGGGGTGGCCGCCGCCGCGCGCAGCGCCGTCGTACCGCTGGCCGTGATGCTGCCGATGGTGCTCGCCGGCTCCCAGATCCTCTCCGTCATCGGGGCGACGAAGGAGGTGGCGCGGTACTTCCCCGACCGGGCGGGGACCCAGATGCTCACGATCGACTCGGGCGACGCCGTCAGGGGCTGCGCGGTGCTGCTCGTATGGACGGCGGCGGCGCTCGTCCTCGGCTTCGTACGCCACCGCCGGTGGGACGTGTGACGGGACCCGACCGGGGCGCCTGCCTCATGCCCGTGGGACACGCGCCGCCGTAACTTCCCAGTCAGCCGGGTCGAGGACCGAAGAAGTCGGTTTGAGTGATCCGGTCCAACTGGGAGGAAGAACATGTCTGTTGAGATCTACGAGCCCCCGATGCTCCAGGAGGTCGGCGACTTCGACGAGCTCACCAAGTGCCTCGGCGTCGGAAGCTGCAACGACTTCGCCGGCTGTGGCTACGCCGTCGTCTGCTTCTGGTGAACTCATCCGGTGCCGGTGCGTCCGTTTCGGACGCACCGGCACCGCCCGGGGAACGAGGCGACATGGAATTCACAGTTCTTCCGGACTGCCCGGCCGGTGCCGCGGTCGCGGCGAAGGTACGGGCGAGCCGCCGGATCGACCACGCGTCGGGGCGGCCCTGGATCCTCGGGTACTGGCCCGACGGAGATACCACGCTGGTCGAGGCGGGCCGGCACCGCCTGGTGCTCATCGGCAACACCCGGATCGATCCGGCGGTCGCGGCCGCGGCACTCGCCCGGACGAAGTCGACGCACGACGTGGACAAGGAGGCGTCCCGGCTGCCGGGGCTCTTCCACCTGCTGGCCTCGGTGGACGGCGTCACCCGGATCCAGGGTTCGCTCGTCGGCGTACGGCAGGTCTACTCGGCCGTGGTCGACGGGCCCACCCACTCGCTCGCGGAGGGTGCGCAGGCCGTCCGCGCCGCGCTGGCGGAGGCGCTCGCCGCACGGGTGCGCCCCGGCCGGACCATCAGCGCCGACCTGTCCGGCGGCATGGACTCCACCTCGCTCTGCTTCCTCGCCGACGCGGCCGGTGCCGACCTGATCACCTATCACGTCGCGCCACTGGACAGGGCGAACGAGGACACCGCCTGGGCGGCCAAGGCCGCGGCCCTGCTGCCGCGGGCCCGGCACCACACACTGGCGGCGGACCGGGCGGAGAATCTGTTCGGGATCGGTTACACCGCCGGTCACAAGGACGCGGCACCCGAGGGGCCGTCCACCTGGGCCTCCGGACTTCCGCACATCAGGGACCTCGCGGGACGGGCCACGGAGCAGGGCGCCACCCTGCACCTGAGCGGATTCGGCGGCGACGAGCTGTTCGGCCGGATGCCCACCAGCGCCTGGTCACTGGCGCCCGCCCGGCCGGTCAGCGGGCTCCGGCTCGTCAACCGCTACCGGCTCGCGAATCGCTGGTCCTGGGGCAAGACCGTGAGGGCGCTCGCCGACCGGAGGACGTTCGCGCAGAACCTCACGGCGGTCGCCGCCCGGATCGCCGCCCCGCCCCCGCCGCTCGACGAACCCGACTTCGGCTGGGTGTTCGCGCCCCGCATGCCGGCCTGGGCCACGCCCGAGGCGGTGTCGGCGGTCCGGCGGCTGCTCACCACGACCGCCCGCGGTCTGCCGGAACCCCTGGACGCCGACCGGGCCCGGCACCAGGCACTCGCCTCGCTCGTCTTCGAGGGATCGACGATCCGTCAGATCAACACGGTCGTGGCCGGCGCCGGTATCGCGTGCTGACCTCCGCCGTACGCGGGACCGTACCCGGAGAGATCCTCGACCGGCGCGACAAGGGCGAGTTCAGCGCCGAGGCGTTCCGCGGCCTCGAACGCAACCGGGCCGCGATCCTGGAGCTCTGCGAGGACCCGCACCTCGCCCACCTCGGCCTCATCGACCCGGCGGCGTTCCGTGCCGCGGTGCTCAATCCCGGGCCGATGTCCCACCACCTCCAGCCGATCGACACCACCGTGGCCTGCGAGAGCTGGCTCCGGACCCACACCGGGGCGGACACCCCGCACACCGACACCCAGGACACGGGAGCAAGCAGATGAAGCTGAGGCTCGCCCGCGACGTCACCCTCACCCCCGTCGGCTCGGGCGCCGTCCTGCTCGACGGGCGCCGCGGCCGCTACTGGCAGCTCAACGCGTCCGGCTCCGCCGTCCTGCGCAGGCTGCTCGACGGGGACGGACCCGACGCGGTCGCGGCGAGCGTGTCAGAGGCCGCCCCGGTCGACGCCGACCGGGCACGGCAGGACGTCCTGGCGCTCATCGAGTCGCTGAGCGCCGCCAACCTCCTGGAGGTCTCCGCATGACCACCCCCGCAGTCGCCGAGCACTCGGCACGCCTCCCGCTGCGCAGACAGCTCGCACCCCGCTGCGCGGCCGGCGCCGCCCGGCTCCTGGTGCGGCTGCCGCCCGCCCGGCTGCACCGCCTCCTCGGCGTGATCAGCCGGGGCAGCCGGCCCGCCGGATACGCAGAGGTCGCGCGGGCCCGCCGGTCGGTCGTCTCCGTCAGCACCCGCTGCGCGGGCCTCGGCTGCCTCCAGCGCTCCGTAGCCACCGTCCTGATGTGCCGGGCCCGTGGCCGATGGTCCGACTGGTGCACCGGATTTCGCACCCAGCCCTTCGGGGCGCACGCCTGGGTCGAGGCCGACGGCCGGCCGGTCGACGAACCCGGCGAGCTGAGCGTGTTCCGTACGGTCCTGAGCGTGCGGCGTTCCGAGGGGAGCCTGCCATGACGGCGATCAGGGCCGAGAGCCTCTACGCCTACTACGGCACCCGGGCGGCCGTGAACGGCCTCGACCTGGCGGTGCCGGAAGGCTCGACCTTCGGCTTCCTCGGGCCGAACGGCGCCGGCAAGACAACCACCATCAGCATGCTGACCACACTGCTCAAACCCACCGCGGGCCGCGCGGAGGTGGCGGGCTTCGATGTCGCGAGCCAACCGGCCGAGGTCCGGCGCAGGATCGGCATCGTGTTCCAGGAGTCGACGCTCGACCTGGAGCTCACCGCTGTCGAGAACCTTTGCTTCCAGGCGGGCCTGTGCGGGCTGCCGCGCCACGAAGCGCGTACGGCGATCGCCGCCATGCTCGAACTGATGGAGCTGTCCGCGCGCGGCGGCGTCCCCGTACGGCAGTACTCCACCGGGCTGCGCCGGCGCCTGGAGATCGCCCGCGGCCTGCTCGGCGCCCCACGGGTCCTCCGTCATCGGATCGGATGTCGTCGTGCTGCGCACGGAGGACGACACCAGGGCCGCGGACGCCGTCTCCGAACGCTTCGGCATCGCCGCCGAACCCACCCCGGACGGACTGCTCCTCAGGGTCGCGGACGGCGCCGGGCTCGTCCCGCGACTCTGCACCGGTCCCGGTCTGACCGTGCACTCGGTGTCCGTCGCGCCGCCCACGCTCGACGACGTCTTCCTGCACCACACCGGGTCCGCCATCCGGGAGACCGGGACGAACGCACACACGCTGAGCAACATCGGGGAGGGGCTGCGATGAGCCGCACCGACACCGTACGGGAAGCCCCCGGCGGCTACGCGGCCACCGCCGCCGCCGAGGGCCCGCCGCCCGGCTCCGGGCCCCGGCACGCGCTGCGCCCGTACGCCCTGCTCTGGCGGCGGGAGATGATCCGGCTCAAGCACAACCCGGTACGTCTCGCCATGGGACTCGTGACACCCCTGCTCTTCCTCGTCGTCCTCGGAACCGGCCTCGACGCGGCCTCCGGGAACCTCGGCAAGGCCCAGCTGAACGACAACCGGGCCTTCCTGTTCCCCGGCGTGCTGGTCATGTCCGTGCAGGCACCCGCGATCGCGGTGGGCATCTCGCTCGTGTGGGACCGCCGGCTCGGAGTGCTGCGGCAGATGCTCGTCGCACCGTTCCCGAGGTCGAGCATCGTGCTGGGCCTCGCGCTGGGCGGAGCGACCACGGGCGCCCTCTACGGACTGCTGGTCCTGTCCGTCGGAGGCATCGCCGACATCCGGTACACCCCGGCGCAGTTGCTCGTCCTGCTGGAGATCCTCCTGGTCTCCCTGCTGTTCACCTCGCTCGGGCTGCTCGCCGCGGTGACGATCCGGCAGGTCGACACCTTCCAGGTCGTGGTGAACCTCAGCCTGATGCCGCTCATGTTCTTCTCCGGCGCGATGTTCCCGCCGAACGGTCTGCCGGGCTGGCTCGCCATCGTCGTCGAACTGAACCCGCTCACCTACGGGGTCGACGCCGTACGCCGGACCCTGCCGGGCCCGGACGTGCTCAGCTCGGAGCAGACGCGGCTGCTGATCGGTGACTGGCACCTACCCGTCGTCGCGGAGGCGGGGCTGCTCGTCGCGATCGTGGCCCTCGCGCTGGGCGTTGCCACCTACCGGTTCTCCCGCACCAAATGAGCCGGGCGGCGCGGATCACGAAGACATGGGCCCCCACCGCGGCCCGCATCGTCCTGGCGGTGGTCCTCGGCTACGCGGGCCTGGTGAGGATCCAGGACCTGAACGACGCGGGGCGCTCGGTCGCGGTCTACCGGATCGTGCCGGACGATCTCGCCGAACTCATCGGCGGCGCACTGCCGTTCGCCGAGATCGCGGTCGCGCTGCTCCTGGTGGCCGGACTGGCCACGCGGGTGGCGGCAGTCGTCACGGCCGTCCTGCTGATCCGGAATCCGCGGACCCGCTATGCCCTGGACCGCTGGGTCCTGGACACGAAGGAGGAATAGGCATGCCCCCGACGCAGCCCACGGACACCTCGGTACGGGACATGGTGACAAGGCGGCGCCGGCGCACCCTCGTCATATCGACCGTGGCCACGGTCGTCATCGCCGCCGCCGCGGTGGTCGGCGCGGGACTGGTCCGGACGAACAACTCCGATCCCGGAAAGGCCCCGGACCGCGCGCCCGCCGGTGCGACGGCCGACAAGGCGGGTCTCGCGGTCTCCGGCGGCGCGGTGCGTGTCGACCTCTACCTCGACTACCTCTGTCCCGAATGCCGCAACACGGAACGGGCGATCGCCGCGGACCTGAAGGGGCTGAAGGCCGACGGGGGCGTGCGGCTCGTCTACCACCCCGTCGCCTTCCTGGACGACTACAGCAGCCCCGGCGGCTACTCGACCCGTGCCGCCTCCGCGGCGGCCTGCGCCGCGGACCGGGGAAGGTTCGAGGAGTACTCCTCCGCGCTCTTCGAGAAGCAGCCGCCCGAGCGGGGGCCGGGCCTCAGCGACGAACAGCTGATCAGGACGGCGGAGGAGGTGGGCATCAAGGGTGACGCCTTCACCCGCTGCGTCCGCGACGCCACCCACAAGCCCTGGGTGAGGTACGTATCAGAGGCCGCCGCCTCCCGCAGGGTCTCGCTGACCCCGACCGTCATGGTCGACGGAAAGCGGCTCGACATGACGGGCGGCGATCCGGGCGGGACACTCGTCCGCGCGGTGCGGGAGGCGCGGCGATGACCACGCTGACCGTGGCACTCTCCGGTGACTGCATGGCCACCAGGGGCGCGTTGATCACGTCCGACCCGGCGGCCGAGCGGTTGCGCGGACTCCTGCGCGGCGCGGACTTCGCCTTCACGAACCTGGAGGTGGTGCCCAGCGAGGGCCGGGGCCGCCCCGTGCACAACGCGGCGGGCGGCGGCGGCCTGATCGCGGACGCCGGTGTGCTCGACGAGATCACAGAGGCGGGTTTCTCCGTGCTCGGCTGCGCCAACAACCACGCCCTGGACATGGGCGTCGACGGCGTGCTCGGCACTCTGGACCTCTTGGACGCGCGGCGGATCGCCTTCGCCGGGATCGGCACCGATCTGCCCGCCGCCCGACGGCCCCGTTACGTGGACCGGCCCGGCGGCAGCCTGGCCCTCATCGCGTGCAGCTCGACCTTCCTGCCCGGACAGGAGGCGGCCGCGCCCTCGCCCGAACTGCCGGGCCGCCCCGGACCGAACCCGCTGCGGCACGGCGCCACACTGGCGGTGACCGGCACCCAGATGGAGGTGCTGCGGGAGATCGACGAGCGGACCGGGCTGCGGGCCCGGCGGGCCGAGGCGCGCACACTGCTCGGCATCGATCCCGCCCTGCCCTCGCCTGAGCGGCTGACGCTGTACGGCGCGCGCTTCCAGGTGGCGGACGAGCCGTGACTGACGACCGTGTGCGACCGGACGGACCTGGACGAGATCGCCCGCCGGGTGGCCGAGGCGCGCGGCCGGGCGGACGTCGTCCTGGTGAGCGTGCATTCCCACGAGCCGGGGCCGACACCGGAGGAACCGGGGGAGTTCCTGCGCGCGTTCGCCCATCGGATGGTGGACGAGGGGGCCGACGCCGTGGTGGGGCACGGCCCGCACTTCCTGCGGGGCATCGAGCTGTACCGGGGCAGGCCGGTCTTCTACAGCCTGGGCAACATCGTCAGCCGGATCGAGCTCGCAGAGCGGGTTCCCGCCGAGGACTACGCGAACATCGCCGCCGCTCCAGGGACGGTCGCACCGGGCCGGTACTTCGCCGAACCCAGCGGCCATGGACGCCGCTTGTTCGCCCCGCACCGCCGCTATCGGCGCTCGCTGGTGCCGGTCCTCACCTTCGACGACGGCACGCTCGTCGGCGTCCGCCTCCATCCGGTGGGCCTGGGCTTCGGCGAACCGGTCCACCGCCGGGGCCGCCCGCGCCTGGCCGGTCCGGCGGAGGCGGAGGAGATCCTTGCCGACGTCGCCCGTCTCGCGGAGCCGTACGGCACCACGGTGAAGGCGGGGGACGGAGGAAGCGGTGAGTTGCTGCTCGACGGGGTCGACAGCCTCACGTAGAAGGCACTTGGGCGGCACTCGGGAGGGGCGCCGCTGCTGAAGTCGGCGCAGCCGAAGCCTCCGACGAACGGTATGCGAGGAACGCGCGATGACCGACGTGGTCCGGGTGCTGATCGCCGACGACCAGGCGCTGTTGCGCGGGAGCTTCCGGGTCCTGATCGACTCGACGCCCGGAATGGAGGCGGTCGGCGAGGCGGGTGACGGCGCCGCCGCGGTGGAACTGGCCCGTGAACTCAGGCCGGACGTCGTCCTGATGGATCTGCGCATGCCCGTCCTGGACGGCGTCGCGGCGACCCGGCACATCTGCTCGGACCCGTCGATGTCCGGTGTGCGGGTGCTCGCCCTCACGATGTTCGACCGGGACGCGTACGTCTATCCGGCCCTTCAGGCGGGGGCGAGCGGGTTCCTGCTGAAGGACACCTCACCGTCCGATCTGGTCGCGGGTATCCGCGTCATCGCCACCGGCGAGAGCGTCCTCGCGCCGACGGTCACCCGTCGCCTCATCGCGGACTTCTCGCGCCACAGCGCGACCCCCCGGCCGGCGTCGAGGCTCGTCGGACTCACCGGGCGGGAGCAGGACGTGCTGGTGCTGATCGCGAACGGGCTGTCGAACGCGGAGATCTGCGAGCGCCTGGTGATCAGCCTGCCGACCGTGAAGACACATGTGAGCAGCCTCCTCACCAAGCTGCGGGCCCGAGACCGCGCGCAGTTGGTCATCATCGCGTACGAGAGCGGGCTCGCGGAGCCGGGAATGCCCGCCGGATAAGGCTCTCCCATTCCGGACCGGTCCCGCTGCGGCAGAAGGCGGAAGTCCGTGATTCCCGTTGCCACCGCTGCCGTACGGGCATGAAGGTGCCGATACCCGCGAGAAATGATGTCCGAACGCGTTCCTGGTTCGGGGACCCTTGCCCGTTCTTTTGGCTTCTGGCTCTTCGGTCTCGCGGTGGTTGGGCCGGAAGCCTATTCGGAGAATTATGCGGAGCGCCAGTCCGGGGCCGGGACGCCTGCCCTGCCCCGAACTATCGCTCCTCCCGCTTACGTTTCACTGACGTTTCACTGACGTGCCGCCCCTGGGCCGCGGATTCATAAAATCGGGTGTCGGCCGGGCTTGCCCGGTCCCGGGAATTCGGTACAGCATGGCCGCATCGAGTCCAGCAGCCGCGCCCCGATCGTGCCTCGGGTCTCGGGCAGGAGCGGTGCGTGGAGGCTGACGACGTGGCAGGTGGCGAAGAGTTCCTCGACCGGGACCAGCCGGACGCCCGCCTGCCGGGCGGCATCCGGGGAGGCGACGGGGTCGGTGGCGAGGACCTCGACGTCGAAGCGGCCGAGGTGTCCGGCGACGAGCCGGCCGATGTGGCCGAGCCCCAGCAGGCCCACCCGTGACCGGTAGGCGCCCGGCACGTCGGGGTTGTGCGGGAAGCTGCGGCTGGCCACGACCTCCCGCGCGATGCGGTGTGCCTGCTTCAGGGCCAGGAGGACCTGGGCGAGGGTGAACTCCGCGACCGGGACCGCGTTGGCGGAGGCGGCGGAGACGATCGGGATGCCGCGCTCCCAGAAGGCGGGCGTGGTCAGGTGCCGGACGGACCCCGCCGCGACGAGAACGGCCCCCAGCCGCGGGGCCCGGGACAGGAAGGCGGTATCGAGGACGGGCGCGCCCCAGCCCGTGAGCAGGATGTCGACGTCCCTCAGGCCCTCGGGGTCCTCGGCCAGCTCCTGCCGGGTGCGGGGCGGTCCCTGCCAGCGCGCGAGCCGGCCGATCCCGGCCAGCACCTCGGGCGGGTAGACGTCCGCCCGGCGTTCTTCCTCCATGACCAACAGGGCTGTCGGTGCGGTGGCCGGTTCGTTCATGTCGGGTCTGGCTCCTCGGCCTGTCAGGTGCCGGGCAGGCGGCCGGGCGGCCGCCCGGCCCTGCTCGGAACTGTGGGTGAACGTCTGACTGGATGTCGTGCGTCGGTGTGGCGTGTTCGGTTCTCAGGTCGGACGGTTCGCAGGGACGATACATCGGATCACTGGAATGTCCTCGGGTGCAGGTCGGATGTCCAGGCCCTGTTGTCCGGCATTTCTTCTCATGGTCCGCGCTTGCCTCGGATCGCGCCATCCGTTCCCGTCGATCGCTGAACTTGCCAGGTATCAGGCGATTTCTGAGGGCGATGTCCCTCTCGCGCGTTCTGGATTGCCGGAAGCGTACCCGGGAGGTCGTTCGGTGGGTGCTGTTCCGGTCCGTCGAACCTTTTTGTATTCATCGGAGTATTGACCACTGAATCTCGCCCCGTTAACGTCGCGGAAAGCGCTTTCCAGGTCAACTGTGATGCGGCGAAAACAGGAGTCGTGATGCAGAGATCGCGATGGATCGGTGCGGGTGTCCTCGCCTCGGCACTGGTCCTCACCAGCTGTTCGTCCGGGCCTGCGGGAGTGGATGCCAAGCAGGACCCCAAGGCGCCGCTGGAGCTCTGGACCAGGACGACACCGGGCGGACCGGGGGAGCAGGGCGCGCTCAAGCTCGCCACCGCCTTCGAGAAGAAGACGGGCTACAAGGTCGAGGTCACCGCGATCTTCGACGACTTCAAGACCAAGCTCCAGCAGCGGGCCGCCCAGAAGAACCTGCCCGACATCGTCATGAACGACGTGACCCAGCTCGGGGCCATGCACAGTCAGGGCCTGCTCCGGGAGATCGACCTGGACAAGATCAAGAACAGCGGGCAGATCATCGGCCAGGGGCTGGACTCCGGAAAGGCCGTGGACGGCAAGCAGTACGGACTGCCGTACTCGGCCCAGGCCTCCGCGCTGCTCATCCGCAAGGACTGGCGGCAGAAGCTGAAGCTCGACACCCCGCGGAACTGGGACGACTTCGCCGCGATGGCCAAGGCCTTCACCACCCGGGACCCGGACGGCGACGGCAAGAACAACACCGCCGGGCTGGCCGCCCCGCTGTCCACCAAACGCGGCTACGCCTCCTGGTACTTCTCCAACTTCCTGTGGGCTGCGGGCGGCGACTTCATCACCGAGACGGGCAAGGGCACGTACAAGCCGGCCTCGGCCACGAAGGCATCGGTCGATGCCATGCAGTGGTTCCGCGACCTGGGCTGCAAGGCCAAGGCCATCCAGCCCGGCGCCGTGACCATGGACACCCCGCCGACGAACGAGACGTTCGAGGCGGGCCGGACCGGCATGTTCGTCGTCGGCCCGTACCTGCTGCCGCGCTTCGACGAGACCCTCGGCAAGGACAAGTACGAGGTCGTGCCCATGCCCAAGGGCCCGAAGGACGCCACCGTCCTCGCGGAGGGCGGCTCCGTCTACCTGATGGCCGGCTCCGCCAACCAGGCCGGCCAGGACGCCTTCGCCGGCTTCGCCGTCTCCGCCGAGGGCCAGAAGATAGGCATGGAGGGCGAGACCGGCTACACCGTGCAGCTCCCCGTCAACAAGACGGTGGACATCACCCAGGTGCGGCCCGACCCCCGCTGGAAGAGCTACGCCCAGGCGTACCAGGACTCCGGTCGGTACGCGCCGTCCATCCCGAACTGGACCCCGGTGCGGCAGGCGACGGCGGACACCGTGAACGCGCTCATGGCGGACTGCGGCCTCGACACCGGGGCCAAGCTCCGTGAGCTCGACAAGCAGCTCGCCGGGATCCTCAAGGAGCAGGGGATCGCCGCGTCATGAGCCTCGACCAGGCGGAACCGGCCGCCCCTCCGGCGGCCGGCCCCTCCCCGCGGAAACCGGGCCGCCGGGACGGCGGGGCCACCGGCCTCCTGGGGCGCGGCCGAAGATCGGGCCGGTGGTGGACGCCCTGGCTGTTCCTCGCCCCCGCGCTGCTTCTCTTCCTGTACTTCAAGTTCATCCCCATGGCCAACGCGCTGACCATGTCCTTCCAGGAGGTTCAGCCCTACCTGGGGAACAAGTGGGTCGGCACGGACAACTACGCCACGGTGCTCCAGTCCCACGGATTCCGGGAGGCCGCGTGGCACACGGTCGTACTGGCCGCCGGGCAGACCGCCGGTTCGATGGCACTCGGTCTCGCCCTCGCCCTGCTGATGGAGGGGCAGAGCCGCCGGCTGAAGTTCGTGCGCTCCGCGGCGTTCCTCCCGGTGGTGGTGCCGCTCGCGGTCGTCGCCGAACTGTGGCGGATCATGTACCACCCGACCGGCGACGGCATGCTCAACTCCCTGCTCGGGATGGTGGGGATGGGGCCCTCGGGGTTCATCAACGACCCCGACACGTCGATGCCCTCCATCATGCTCACCGGCATCTGGCGGGGCGCCCCCTACGACATGATGATCATCCTCGCCGGTCTGACGAGCGTGGACCGGGGCCTGTACGAGGCCGCGAAGGTCGACGGCGCGTCCAGGTGGCAGCGGGTGTGGCACGTGGCCGTGCCCGGACTGCGGTCGGTGTTCTCGATCCTCTTCATCCTCGCCGCGATCCGCGGACTGCGGTTGTTCACCGAGGTGTTCCTGCTCACCAACGGCGGGCCCCACGGTTCCACCGAGGTCGTCATGACCCTCATCTACAAGCTCGGCCTCGAACAGAACCGGCTCGGTGCCGGAGCGGCGGGAGCGGTCCTGCTGTTCGTCGCGACGCTGGTCCTGACCGTCGTCGTCCAACTGCTGCGGCGGAGGGAAAGCAAGTGAGTGAGCAGACCGAGACCGCGCTCGGCCTGACCGAGAGCAGGAGCGTCGGCGGCCGGATCCTGCGGAACGTCGTCCACCTGCTGGTCCTGACCGTCTTCGCGGGGCCCCTGATCGCCCTGCTCGTCAGCGCCTTCGGACACGTCAAGGACCCGACGCAGCTGAGCGTCATCCCCTCCGGCGTCACCCTGGACAACTTCCGGATCGCCTTCGACCAGGGGGTGCTGACGTACCTGCTGAACTCGTTCTTCGTGGTCGGCGGCGGGCTGCTGCTCCAGGTGGCCGTCTCCGTCCTGGCCGGGTACGCGCCGGCCAGGAAGGTCTTCCCCGGGATGACGCTGGTGCTCGTCGCCGTCCTGGCGACGCTGATGCTGCCCGAGGAGATCCTGGCCCTCCCGCTGTCCCTGATCCTCTCCGACCTGCCGGTCGTCCACTTCAACCTCATCGGCACGCTGGCCGGAATGATCGTCCCGCTGGGCGCCTGGGGGTTCTCCATCCTGGTGATGACGGAGTTCATGAAGGACGTGCCGCGCGAACTCGAAGAGGCCGCCCGCATCGACGGGGCCGGAGACCTGCGGATCTTCGCCCAGATCATCCTGCCGATGTACAAGCCCGCGCTCGGTGTCATCGGGGTCTTCGGCTTCACCATGATCTGGGACCAGTACCTGCTGCCCCTCCTGGTCTCCACCGACTCCTCCTCGTACACGCTCCCGCTGGCGCTGCGGACCCTGCGGATCGACCCGTCGGTCACCCCCGGAGTCGTGATGGCCGCCTCGCTGCTGGCCCTGCTGCCCTCCGTGATCGTCTTCCTGTTCTTCCAGCGGTCCTTCGTGAGCGGTCTGTCCTCCGGCGCGCCGAAGGGCTGACCCCCGCCGCCCCCTCCGCCCCGCCCGCAACCTCCGTCCCCGCAAGGAGTACATCCCCATGACCCCGTCCGCGACCCCGGCCCCCGCGGGAGCCCCGGAGACGACCTGGTTCACCGAAGCCCGGTTCGGCATGTTCGTCCACTGGGGCCTGTACTCCCTCGCCGCGCGGCACGAGTGGGTCAAGAACCGGGAGAAGCTGACCGACGAGCGGTACCAGGTCTACTTCGACCTCTTCGACCCCGACCGTCACGACCCGGTCCGGTGGGCCAGGGCCGCCAAGGCGGCCGGCATGCGCTACGCCGTCCTGACCACCAAGCACCACGACGGCTTCTGCCTGTGGGACAGCGCCCTCACCGAGTACAAGGTCACCAACACCCCGCACGGCCGCAACCTCGTCGGCCCGTTCGTCCGGGCGTGCCGCGACGAAGGGCTCAAGGTCGGCCTCTACTACTCGCTGATCGACTGGCACCACCCGTCCTTCCCGGTGGACGGCACCCACCCGCAGCGCGACGACGAGGAGTTCAAGGCCGCCAACGCCGACCGGGACATCCGCGACTACCAGCGCTACCTGCACGGCCAGGTCCGCGAACTGCTGACGTGGTTCGGGCGCGTCGACTACCTCTTCTTCGACTTCTCCTACGCCGGGCGCACCTGGTGGGGCGGCAAGGGGCCCGACGACTGGGACTCTCCGAAGCTCCTGGAGACGATCCGGGAACTCCAGCCGCACGTCCTGGTCAACGACCGGACCGGACTGCCCGGGGACTTCGTGACCCCGGAGCAGTACCAGCCCTCGGGGCCGATGACGGAGGACGGGCGCCCGGTGCTCTGGGAGGCCTGCCAGACCCTCAACGGGAGCTGGGGCTACGACCGGGACAACCTCGACCACAAGAGCGCCGACCTGCTGATCCGGATGCTCGTCGACGGGGTGTCCAAGGGCGGCAACCTGCTGCTCAACGTGGGACCCAACGGCCGCGGCGAACTCGATCCGCGCGATGTGGCGATCCTCGGCGAGATCGGCCGGTGGACGGAGCTGCACGAGCGCTCGGTCCGCGGTTGCGGCCCGTCCCCGTACACCGCCCCCGCCGAATGCCGGTACACCCAGCGCGGCGACCGGCTCTACGTCCACCTGTTCGCCTGGCCGCCGCGCCACCTGCACCTGCCGGGACTCGCGGGGCGGGTGCGGTACGCCCAGCTGCTGAACGACGCGTCCGAGATCATCCCGGTCCACATCGACCCCGACCGGCCCGCCGTCAACACCGAGATGGGCGGTCAGCCCGCCGGAACGCTCACGCTCCAGATCCCGGTGCGCCGCCCCGACACCCCCGTCCCCGTCGTCGAACTGTTCCTGGACACCCCGGCCTGATCCGAACGTTCAGGCCCCGGGCCCCGATCCACCACTCACTCACGGAGGCACCATGCAACGCCGCACGTTCCTCAGGAGCACCGCCGTGGCCGCTCTCGCCGCAGTACCGCTGACCACCTCACTGTCGGGCAGCGCGTCGGCCGCCGACATCCCGGTCGCCACCCTCGCCCAGTTCCAGAGCGCCATCAACAGCGCCGCGCCCGGGGACCGGATCGTCGTCGCCGACGGCACCTACACGGTCCCGTCGGGGAGCGCGATCAACATCTCCGGCAAGAACGGCACCGCCGCCGCACAGATCACGATCGTCTCGAAGACCCGCGGCGGCGCCGTGCTGCGCGGCGAACGCGGCTTCGTGCTCAGCGATTCGAGCAACATCACCCTCAGCGGCTTCTCCTTCCGGCAGAGCACCACGATGGAGATCCCGGCGGACTGCTCGGCGATCCGGCTGACCCGCAACGACTTCCAGCTGGCGGACACCGGCGACGCGTACTGGCTCGTCGTGCGGGCGGACGACTCGAAGATCGACCGGAACCACTTCCACAACAAGACCACCGCCGGCATTTTCATCGTCGTCGACGGCACGGGCAAGACCGCCATGGCCCAGAACCTGCACATCTTCCGCAACCACCTCTCCGACCACAGCTTCACCGGAGCCAACGGCGGCGAGCCGATCCGCCTCGGCGTCAGCGGCCGGGCCCTGTCCGACGCCAACGCCGTCGTGGAGTACAACCTGTTCGAGCGCTGCGACGGCGACCCCGAGGCCATCTCGGTGAAGTCGTCGCAGAACACCATCAGGTACAACACCATCCGCGACAGCCGAGGCGGCATCGTGCTGCGCCACGGCAACCGTTCCGTGGTGGAGGGCAACCACCTGATCGACGGCATCGACGGGGTACGGATCTACGGCAACGACCACCGGATCGTCAACAACTACCTCAGCGGGCTCTCCGGCCGGGCCCTGGTGATCGGCAGCGGCAGCACCCGTGACCACAACTCCGGCGAGACACCGGACGAGCGGACGGGCAACGACGCCTGCGACCGCGCGGTCATCGTGCACAACTCCCTGATCAACAACGCCGGCTCGCTCTCCGGCGAGACCCGGGCGGACGAGCCGCAGGACGTGACCGTGGCCGACAACCTGCTGGTCGGTGACGCCGGCAGCCTCGTCGCGATGGGCGCCACCACCGGCTTCACCTGGCAGAGCAACCTGCTGTGGGGCACGGCCGCGGACGGCAACATCCCCGCCGGAGGCTTCACCCGGGCCGACCCGCTGCTCAGCCGGGGCGCGGACGGTGTGCTGCGGCTGTCGGCGGGCAGCCCGGCGATCGGCGCCGCCACCCTGGCGGGGGCCGCCGTCACCGACGACATCGACGGCGACCAGCGCGGCAGCGTACGGGACATCGGCGCCGACGAGTACGCGACGGCGCCCGCGCTCCGGCACCCGCTCACCGCCGCCGACGTGGGCCCGAACGCCGCCTGAACGTACGCGGTGACGGGGAACGGCCCAGTCCGGTCCGTGCGGTCCGCCCGCCCCGTCCGGGCGGACCGCGCGAGGAGCACACCCATCGCGGGAAGGCAGTGACATGACCGACGAGAGCCGCCGGAACGCGGCGGGAGGAGCCGGGCTCGGGCTGTGTTCGGTCACCTTCCGCCGACTGCCCGCCGCAGAGGTCGCGCGCCGTGCGGCGGAGGCGGGCCTGCACGTGATCGAGTGGGGGGCCGATGTGCACGCGCCCGCGGACCGGCCCGACACCGTCCGCGCGGTCCGCGAGGCCACCGATCGGTACGGGATGGCCTGTTGCTCGTACGGCTCGTACTTCCGCGCCACCCCGGGCGAACTGGCGGGGTTCCCCGCCGTCGCCCGTGCCGCGGTGCTTCTCGGGGCACCCCGGATACGGGTGTGGGCGGGCGCGGCCGGATCGCGGTCCGCGCTGCCCGGGGAGCGGCGGGAGACCGTGCGCTGTCTGCGGGAGGCGGCGCGGATCGCCGCGGACCACGGGCTGCTGCTGGCGCCCGAGTTCCACGGGGGAACGCTCACCGACACCGTCGCCTCGACCGCCCGGCTGCTGGACGAGGTGGACGCGGACAACGTCCGCACCTACTGGCAGCCGCCGCTCGACGCCTCGGACGAGGAGGCGCTGGCGGGGCTCGCGGAGCTGGCGGACCGGGTCTGCGCGGTGCACGCCTTCTCCTGGTGGCCGGGCAACAACCGGCTGCCGCTGGCGGACCGTTCGCGGCTGTGGACCGCCGCGCTCGGCCTGCTGGACGGCCGGGGCGTCGAGGCGCTCCTGGAGTTCGTGCCCGGCGACGATCCCGAGGTGCTCGCGCGGGAGGCCGCGGCACTGAGGGGATTCGCGGGCCGGACCGCGTAGGGCCGAACATGGTCGAACATGGTCGGCTGGACCCCGAAGGCCGCGAGGGGCGTCTCGGCGCCCCCGACGTCAGAATGGCAGACATGCGCATCAGACACGACGACACGCTCCTGTTCATCGGAGACTCCATCACCGACGCGGGCCGCGACCGGGCGGACGCCGCATCGCTCGGTGCGGGTTACGTCCACGAGATCGCGCGGACCCTGCGCGACCGGGCAGTCGAGGGCCCCGGACCCCGTGTCATCAACCGGGGGATCAACGGCAATCGCGTCTACGACCTCGAAACGCGCTGGACCACCGATGTCATCGATCACCGGCCCACCGTGGTCACCGTGAAGATCGGCATCAACGACACCTGGCGGCACTACGACAGCGGACTGGCAAGCCCCGTCGACGTGTTCGAGGCCTGCCTCGACGGTCTGCTCGCGGACACCGCGCGCGGGCTGCCCGCACGGCTGGTCGTCATCACCCCGTTCCTGCTCCCGGTCGAGCCGGAGCAGGAGCGCTGGTTCGAGGACCTGGCGCCGCGCACCGACGCCGTCCTGCGGGCAGCCGCCAACAACGGGGCCCAGGTGGTCCGCGCCGACCACGTCATGGCCCGCGCGGTACGGGACCGCACGCCGGCGGAGCTGGCCAGGGACGGCGTCCATCCGACCCCGCTCGGGCACCGGCTGATCGCCGACGCGTGGCTGGCCGTGGCCGATCCCACCGCCGGTCCGCAGGGGTAGGGGGTAGCACGGGACGCTCATGGGCGGTCGCTAGAGTGACCGCCCATGACCACAATTGATCAAGCTCCCGCCTCTTTTGCCGTGCACATTCCGGACGCCGTGCTCGAACCGGAACCGCTCGATCCCGCGCAGATCGTGTCGGGCGATCCGCAGGTCACCGGCAAGGTGCTGTGGGAGTCGGCCGACGGCAAGCAGTTGCGCGGGATCTGGCAGATCACGCCCGGCGTGGTCACGGACACCGAGGCCAACGAGCTGTTCGTGGTGGTCAGCGGGCGCGCGACCGTGGCGGTCGAGGGCGGCGCGACCCTGGAGATCGGACCGGGCGACGCCTGCGTGCTGCGCGAGGGCGACCGTACGACGTGGACCGTGCACGAGACGCTGCGCAAGGCCTACCACATCACCCTCTGAAACCTCTGAAACCTCTGAAGCCCTGAGGAGCTCGCGCGTTCGGGCGGTGGGGTCAGGCCGGGGCGGGGCGGGCGAGGGACCGGCGCAGGGCCAGCGCGGCCATCGGCAGCAGCAGGCAGGCGCCGGTGAGGTTCAGCCAGCCGTAGCTCGCCCGGGAGACGATGACCCCGGCGACCGCGCCGCCGATGCCCGCGGAGGCGTTCATGGTCAGGTCCGACAGGCCCTGTACGGCGGCGCGGGCGGGCTGCGGCACGGAGTCGGTGAGCAGCGCGGATCCGGCGACCAGCCCTGCGGACCAGCCGAGCCCGAGCACGAAGAGACCGGCCGCGGTCCTGCCGTGAGCGGCGCCCGCGGTGCCCGCCAGCAGCGCGGCCAGGGAGAGCAGCCCGACGGCCAGGCCGATGACGGCGAGCCGCCCGAAGCGGTCCGACAGCCAGCCCATCACCGGCGAGAACGCGTACATCCCCGCGATGTGGCCGCTGATGACCAGGCCGACCAGTTGGAGGTCCGCGCCGTGATGGCCGAGGTCGACCGGGGTCATCACCATGATCGAGACCATCGCGGTGTGCGAGACGGCGACGGTCACCAGGGCCAGCCGTGCCATCGGCGAAGCCCGCACGGCCGCGACACCCGCACGCAGCGAACGGTTCCCGGCCGATTTGCCCTCCTGGGGGTCCAGCGCGCGTGCCGTGAGCAGCGGGTCGGGCCGCAGCAGGACCGCGATCACCAGGGCGGCGAGGAGGAAGATGCCGGCCGCCCAGACGAAGGGACCGGCCGTCTCGGACACGGCGGTGCCTCGGAAGACCCGGCCGGCCGGAGCCGCGATGTTGGGCCCCGCGACCGAGCCGATGGTGGTGGCCCAGATGACGGTCGAGATCGCCCGGCCGCGCCGCTCCGGCTCGGCCAGATCCGCCGCGGCGAACCGCGCCTGCAGATTGGCGGAGGAGCCCGCGCCGAACGCGGCCATGCCGAGGAGCAGCAGCGGGAAGCTCTCCACCAGGGTGGCCAGCACCACCAGGCCGGCTCCGAGCGCCCCGATCAGATAAGCGAGTACGAGACCGGGGCGGCGGCCGCGCGAGGTCATCAGCGCGGCCAGCGGCAGTGACAGCAGGGCCGTACCGGTCACAGACGCGGTGGGCGCGAGCCCCGACAGCGCCTCCGAGCCGCTGACCTGCGTCGCCAGCACGGGGGCCAGGGCGATGCCGACGGGCACGCCGAGGCCGCCGAGTATCTGGCCGGCGATCAGCACGGCGGTCGTCCTGCGCCGGAGTCCCGGCAGGTCGGCCGCGGTGACCCGCCCGGTGGGAGCGGGTCCGCCGGGGGTGTCGGATGCGTCGAGGGTGTTGGTCACCGAGGCAGTGTGCCAGCCCGAATGTGCGTACGAAAACGAGAATGGGGCGCCGGCGTAGCGGTGGCTCAGAACAGCGGCTGCGGCAGCACGCCCTCCAGCGCCAGCAGCTGCCGCTTCGTCTCCAGACCGCCGCCGAAGCCACCGATCCCGCCGTCGCGCTCCACCACCCGGTGGCAGGGCACCACGACCGGCAGCGGATTGGACCCCATGGCCGCCCCGACCGCCTGGGCCGCCCCGGGCTGTCCGACCCGCTCCGCGAGCTCCCCGTAATTGGCGACGGCGCCGTACGGCACGCCGGCCGCCAGCTCACGGAGCACCTGGCGGTTGAAGCCGCCCGTCAGCGACCAGTCGAGATCGAGCGAGAAATCCCGCAGGGTGCCCGCGAAGTACGCCGCGAACTGGCGTATCGGCTCGGCCAGCCGGGCGGAGTCCGGTGCTTCGATCAGCTCCGCGCCGAGCCGGCTCCGCAACTGGTCCAGCGCCCTGTCCCGTACCGCCGGACGGGCGTGGAAGACCACGCTCACCAGCCCGGCACCGGTCGCGGCCAGCAGCAGCGGACCGATGTCGCTCTCCACGACGGCCCACTCGACAACCCCGTTGTTGTTCATGGCATCCACCGTACGGCCGGCCACTGACAACGGTCGGTGGCCGGCCGTACCAAGGGCCCCGGAACGGCCGGCCGGCGGCCTCGCCTACCGCCTCACATGCCTCCGGCGGCCTCGCGCGCCCCGGTAGCCGCTCGGACCACGTCCGGTGCGTTGGTGATGATGCCGTCCACGCCGTAGCCGGTCACCCGGAGCGCTTGCGCCGCGTCGTTGACCGTCCACGTGTCGACCTGGAGCCTCCTGCCGTGCGGTCCCTTCAGCGCGTGCACCACCGCGACGTACTCGGCCGAGACCGAGGTGTACTCCGGGTTGATCCGGTCGGTGAACCCGGCGTACGCGGGCAGCTCCGCGACTGCCGGGGCGCCCAGGAAGCCCGTGATGACGTCCGGGCGCTGCTTGTGCACCGTGCGCACGCTGTCCGCGCCGAAGCTCTGGATCACGAGGCGGTCGCGGACATGACCGGCGTCGAGCCACCCCTCCTGGTCCAGCACCTGAAGGGCCGCCCGCTCGATCCCGGGGTAGGTCTCGGGGCTCTTGATCTCCATGAGCAGGCTCTGGTGGTTGTGCTCGATGCGTTCCAGGTACTGCCGGAGCGTGGGCACCCGGGCACCGGCGTACCGCGCACCGAACCAGCTCCCCGCGTCCAGCCGGGCGATCTCGGCGGCCGTGAAATCCTTGACCGCCCACGGCGCGCGGTCCGGGAAGACCTTCTCGGCGTCGGTGGTCCGCTTCAGATCGGTGTCGTGGATGACGACGAGAACGCCGTCCTTGGTCAACTGGATGTCGCTCTCCACCCAGTCGAAGCCGAGCGCGTGGGCCCTGTCCACGGCCGCGAGGGTGTTCTCGGGGGCGTAGGCCGACGCGCCCCGGTGGGAGATGACGAGCGGGGCGGCGTCGGCGCGCGTCACCGGCACGGCGTGCCCGGCGGCGGTGGCAGCGGTGGTGGTGGTGTCCGGGGCCGGGGCGTCGGTGTTCGACAGCAGGAACGTGCCGGCGGCCAGCAGGGCGGCGGCAGCGACGGAGGCGGTAGCGGTAGCGGTGCCTGCGTGCACGTGGACTCCTTGCGTGGGGTACGGAGCGTCGGAGTAGCGGACGGCCCGAGCGTCGCAGCCGCCGCCGAACGGGGGAGAGTCGAAGGGTGGCCACCATGTGAACGGCCCCCGGGGACCGCGTCATGGACCGGTGACCCTGTCGATAAAGTGCAGTTCTTCTGTTTGTCTGCCGGGCCTCGCGCCTTAGGGCCTGTCCGGCGGATCAGACCCTAAGGTCGTCCGCACCCGGGCTTCTGCGAAGGGCGTGTGTATGCAGGGCACAATCGACGGCTTCAGCTATGGGGCGGTGACCCCCGTCGCGGCGTTCCTCATGGCCTGCCTCGGCGCGGCACTCGGCCTGCGCTGCACCACCCGGTCACTGCGCACGGAACGTTCCTTCAAGGCCGGCTGGCTGGCTCTCGGTGCGACTTCCATAGGCTCCGGAATCTGGACGATGCACTTCATAGCGATGATGGGTTTCTCCGTCGAGGAGGCGCCGATCGGCTACGACAAGGCGATCACCTTCGCCAGCCTCGCTGTCGCGATCGTCATGGTCGGTGTCGGGATCTTCCTGGTCGGGTACCGGGGCGCCACCCCGATGGCACTGGTGACGGGCGGCACGATCACCGGGCTCGGCGTGGCCACCATGCATTACCTCGGCATGGCCGGGATGCGACTTGATGGGCAGTTCGAGTACGACACGATCACCGTGATGCTCTCCGTGATCATCGCCGTGTCGGCCTCGACCGCCGCGCTCTGGGCCGCCGTCTCGATCCACGGCTTCCTGCCCAGCCTCGGCGCCGCCGTCGTCATGGGCGTCGCGGTCGGCGGAATGCACTACACGGGCATGGCGGCGCTCCGGGTCCACCTGCACGCCGCCGCCCTCGCCGGCACCACCGGGGGCGACACCCCGACCGGCCTGCTCGTGCCCATGCTGATCGGCCCGGCCTGCTTCCTGCTGGGCGCCGGGGTCGTCGTGACGTTCGACCCGCTGGTGGTGATGGGCACCCCGGACTGGGAGGACGCCGCGGCCGGACGGACCCTCGGCATCCCCGCGCAGCGCCAGGTGCCCCGGTTCGGCACGCACGCCGACCCGGCGTCCTTCCACTCGCAGCGGCGCGACCCCGTGGAGCACCACGACCGCTGATCCGCCCCCGTTGTCAGTGGGGGGTCGTACGGTGGTTGCATGCGGCCCGTTTCGAATATCGAACGTTCGGTGGCGCCTTTCGAGGTCGTCAGTCCCTACCAGCCCAGTGGCGACCAGCCGACGGCCATCGCCGAGCTGGAGCGGCGCGTCACGGCAGGTGAGAAGGATGTCGTGCTGCTCGGCGCGACCGGCACCGGAAAGTCGGCGACCACCGCCTGGATGATCGAGAAGCTCCAGCGCCCCACCCTGGTGATGGCGCCGAACAAGACCCTCGCGGCCCAGCTCGCCAACGAATTCCGCGAGCTCCTGCCCAACAACGCCGTCGAGTACTTCGTCTCGTACTACGACTACTACCAGCCCGAGGCGTACGTCCCGCAGTCGGACACCTACATCGAGAAGGACTCCTCGATCAACGAGGAGGTCGAGCGGCTGCGCCACTCCGCGACGAACTCCCTGCTCACCCGGCGTGACGTCGTCGTGGTCGCCTCCGTCTCCTGCATCTACGGCCTCGGCACACCGCAGGAGTACGTGGACCGGATGGTCCAGCTCAAGGTGGGCGACGAGATCGACCGCGACCAGCTGCTGCGCCGCTTCGTCGAGATCCAGTACAGCCGCAACGACCTGGCGTTCACCCGGGGCAGTTTCCGGGTGCGGGGCGACACCATCGAGATCTTCCCGGTCTACGAGGAGCTCGCCGTCCGCATCGAGATGTTCGGTGACGAGATCGAGGCGCTCTCCACCCTCCACCCGCTCACCGGCGAGGTCATCAGCGAGGACCAGTCCCTCCACGTCTTCCCCGCCAGCCACTACGTGGCGGGTCCTGAGCGCCTGGAGAAGGCAGTCGGCGGGATCGAGCAGGAGCTGGAGCAGCGGCTCGCCGAGCTGGAGAAGCAGGGCAAGATGCTGGAGGCCCAGCGGCTGCGGATGCGCACCACGTACGACATCGAGATGCTCCGCCAGATCGGCACCTGCTCGGGTGTCGAGAACTACTCGATGCACTTCGACGGCCGCACCCCCGGCACCGCGCCCAACACCCTCCTGGACTACTTCCCCGAGGACTTCCTGCTCGTCCTCGACGAATCGCACGTCACCGTGCCGCAGATCGGCGCGATGTACGAGGGCGACGCCTCCCGCAAGCGGACCCTCGTCGACCACGGCTTCCGGCTGCCCTCCGCCCTGGACAACCGCCCGCTGAAGTGGGAGGAGTTCCTCGGACGGATCAACCAGACGGTCTACCTCTCCGCCACCCCCGGCAAGTACGAGCTCTCCCGCGGCGACGGCTTCGTGGAGCAGATCATCCGGCCCACCGGCCTCGTCGACCCGGAGATCGTCGTCAAGCCCACCGAGGGCCAGATCGACGACCTGGTGCACGAGATCCGCAAGCGCACCGAGAAGGACGAGCGCGTCCTGGTCACCACCCTGACCAAGAAGATGTCGGAGGACCTCACCGACTACTTCCTGGAGCTGGGCATCCAGGTCCGCTATCTGCACAGCGACGTCGACACCCTGCGCCGCATCGAGCTGCTGCGCGAGCTGCGCTCCGGCGAGTACGACGTCCTGGTCGGCATCAACCTCCTGCGTGAGGGCCTCGACCTGCCGGAGGTCTCGCTCGTGGCGATCCTCGACGCCGACAAGCAGGGCTTCCTGCGGTCGGGCACCTCGCTGATCCAGACCATCGGCCGAGCCGCTCGTAACGTGTCGGGCCAGGTCCATATGTACGCGGACAAGGTCACCCCGGCGATGGCGCAGGCCATCGACGAGACCAACCGGCGCCGTGAGAAGCAGATCGCCTACAACACCGAGCGGGGAGTCGACCCGCAGCCGCTCCGCAAGAAGATCAACGACATCGTCGCGTCCATCGCCCGCGAGGAGGTCGACACCGAGCAGCTGCTCGGCACCGGCTACCGCCAGACGAAGGGCACCAAGGCACCCGTGCCCACGCTGGGCATCAAGGCCGGTTCCGCGAAGACCAAGGGCGACGGGGCGGCGGTCACCGACCGCCCGGCCACCGAGCTCGCCGGGATCATCGAGGAGATGACCGACCGGATGCGCGCCGCCGCCGCGGACCTGCAGTTCGAGGTGGCCGCCCGACTGCGCGACGAGGTGGGGGAATTGAAGAAGGAGCTGCGCCAGATGCGGGAGGCAGGCCTGGCCTGACCCCTCGGTACGGGGGTGTGTTGCAGGAACGACACAAAACGGCCCGCACCCGATGCGCCGGTGGAGCTAATGCGTAGGGTGCTGGAAACCGCGCAAGGACGGTTTGCGGGGAAGCGGAGAGGGGACAGCGCGTGACGGTCAATATGACCAAGGGCCAGGCCATCAGCCTGCAGAAGAGCGACGGGGGGACCCTGACCGCGGTACGGATGGGGCTCGGCTGGCAGGCGGCGCCGCGCCGCGGCCTGTTCGGTTCACGCACCCGGGAGATCGACCTGGACGCCTCGGCGGTCCTGTTCGCCGACAAGCAGCCGGTCGACGTCGTCTTCTTCCGCCACCTCGTCAGTGACGACGGCTCGGTCAAGCACACCGGGGACAACCTGGTCGGCGGCGCCGGCTCGGGCGGCGACGACGAGGCGATCCTGGTGGACCTGCAGCGGGTGCCGGTCCACATCGACCAGATCGTCTTCACGGTGAACTCCTTCACCGGCCAGACGTTCCAGGAAGTGCAGAACGCCTTCTGCCGCATCGTCGACGAGACCAACGGCCAGGAGCTCGCCCGCTACACCCTGGACGGGGGCGGGCAGTACACCGCGCAGATCATGGCGAAGGTGCACCGCTCGGGCAACGGATGGCAGATGACCGCCATCGGCACCCCGGCCAACGGCCGGACCTTCCAGGACCTCATGCCGGCGATCCTGCCGCACCTGTAGGCGGAGCCGGACCAGCCGGTCCGTATCGGCAACGCGCAGCTCCCGGAGGCAACGGCCGCCGGGAGCTGCACCGCATCACCACCAGCGCATCACCACCGCCGCGGTACCGCGCCGCGCGGCAGCGACTCGTCGAGGGGACAGGGCAATGACGGCCGAGCTGGTCCGGGGGCAGAACCACGTCTTGCCCCAGACCCGTCTGGAGATCCGGATTTCGGCGGGGGCGCCGGTCGTCGCCGGAGCCACCCTCGGGGACGAGCACGGCACGGTGCACGGCGTGGAGCGGATCGCCCACCCCGGCTCGCCGCAGCTGCCGGGGCTGGAGGTCTCCAGGCAGGCGGCGGCGGACCACCGGCTCGCCGTCGACCTCGACGCCCTGCCGGAAGGGGTGCACCGGGTCACCGTGCTGCTCGCCCTGCCGCTGGAGGCGGGCGGCCCGGCCCGGTTCGGAGCCGTGGCCGCGCCCTTCGTCGCCGTCACCGGGCTCGAAGGCACGGAGATCGCCACCTTCACCCTGACCGGCCTGGACAGCGAGTCCGCGGTCACCGCCCTGGAGCTCTACCGCAGGCAGGGCGCCTGGAAGGTCCGTGCGGTCGGCCAGGGCTATGCGGGCGGTCTCGCCGAGATGCTCGCCGACCAGGGCGTGGACCGGGCGGCCGAACTGGCCGGTTCGATCCAGGAGGCCGTCGCCCGCGGCCTGGCCCGCTCCGTGTCACCGCCGCCGCCCCGTACCCCGGAGGGCGACCGGGTCCGGCACCCGGCGCGACCAGCACCCGCCCAGGGCGGCGGGCAGCCCCCGGCCGGGCAGCCCCCCGTCGGGCCGCCGGCCGACCGGCAGCCCGAGACCCCGGCCGCCGTCCCGTCCGGCCCCATCGACTACGCGCACCCGCGCCGCCAGTCCGCCGCGCCCCCGCCGCCCCCTCCCGCCGCGCCGCCCACCGGGCCCGGACAGCCGGCGCAGCCCGTCGCGGGGGACGCGACCGGCTGGTCCATGGACGAGCGCCTCTACAACCAGATATGGGGGATGTTCGAGGACCTGGCCAGGGCCACCGCCGCCTACCGCAGCGCGGTCGACTTCGCGGAGTCCCGGATGGACCAGGAGCTGGAGCGGACCCTCTCGGACCCGCGCAGCAGGATCGGCGGCACGGGTGACCTCGCCCGTGAGCAGGCCCGCGCCAAACGCGACGAGCTGACCGGCCGGGCCCGCGAGGCGCTGGACCGCGACCTCGCCCAGCTGGCCGCGGAGTCCGCCGTGGTGGAACCCGCGCTGCCCGCCCCCTACGCGGGCTGGGACAACCCCGTCTGGCACGCCTACCGGGTGCCGATGGAGATCCCGATGGCGCTGCGGATCGGTGACCTGCACCTGCCGGAGAGCGCCGCCCTGCGCATCCCGCTGCTCGTACGGCTGCCGCTGCAGCGCGGGATCTGGATCGACAGCGGCCGCCCGGCCTCGGAGGCCGCCGCCCTGACGGACGGCGACCAGTTGCACCGGCTGGCCATGGAGAGCGCGGTGCTGCACGCCGCCCGGCTGCTCGCTGTCTACCCGGCGGGCGAGTTCTCGGTCCACGTCATCGACCCGGCCGGCTCCGCTTCGGCCGCGCTCGCCCCGCTGGTCCGCTCCGGGGTCCTCGCGGGGCCGCCCGCGTCCGGTGCCGGGGGAGTGTCCTCGGTCCTCGCGCAGCTCACCCGGCGGGTCGACCTGGTGCAGATGGCGATCAGGGCCGGTGCCGCGGATTCCCTGCCGCCCGACCTGGACCCGGCCGAGCAGCTGCTGATCGTCAACGACTTCCCGCACGGCTTCGACGACCGGGCCGTCAACCAGCTGCGCTACCTCGCCGACGAGGGGCCGTCCGTCGGCGTGCATCTGCTGATGGTCGCGGACCGGGAGGACGCCTCCGCGTTCGGGCCGGTGCTCGATCCGCTGTGGAGGTCGCTGCTCCGGATCACTCCGGTCGCCGACGACCATCTGGCCGACCCCTGGGTGGGTCACGCCTGGACGTACGAGCCGCTGACGACGCCGCCGGGCAGCCGCGTCCTTGAGCTGGTACTCGACCGGGTGGCGGCCGCCCGCAGCGGCGGACCCCGCTGACCTGCTCCGCCGCCGTTCCGGCACCACCCCTCTGACCTGGAGCTTTGATCCTTCTTTAGCTTTCCCTTTACCTTTCCTTGGTAATTCCTGTACTGTTCCTTGGGCGGAGGGGAGTACTCCCGATCGCGGCGTTCCCGTCAGTACGGACTGTGACCGGTCCCGGGGCGCCGGCCAGGCGCGCAGCCCGCGCGCCCAGGTGGAAGAGACCTCCGGCAGCGACGACGCTGATCAGTAGCCGTAGCGAACTGCCGGAGGCGCAGTGGACGTTTCATGGACCCTCTGGGCGCTGACCATCCTTGGTCTCAGCGCCCTTATCGCCGTCGACTTCTTCATCGGGCGCAAGCCCCATGACGTGTCGGCCAAGGAAGCCGGGATCTGGACGGTCGTCTGGATCGCCCTGGCCGCCCTCTTCGGGCTCGGCCTGCTCGCCTTCGGTGAGACCCAGGCCTCCGGCGAGTTCTTCGCCGGATTCATCACCGAGAAGTCGCTGAGCGTCGACAACCTCTTCGTCTTCGTGCTGATCATGGCGAAGTTCTCGGTGCCCTCGCACCTTCAGCAGCGGGTGCTGCTCTTCGGTGTGCTGATAGCGCTGGTGCTGCGGGCGATCTTCATCGCCGCGGGCGCCGCGGTCATCGCCAACTTCTCGTGGGTCTTCTACATCTTCGGCGCGTTCCTGATCTTCACCGCCTGGAAGCTCATCCAGGAGGCGCGGGCCGACGAGGAGGAAGAGGAGTTCGAGGAGAACCGCCTCCTGAAGACGATCGAGCGCCGCTTCGGGGTCGCGGACAGGTACCACGGCACCAAGCTCTTCATCCGGAACAACGGCAAGCGCGTACTGACGCCCCTGATGGTCGTCATGCTCGCCATCGGCACCACCGATGTGCTGTTCGCGCTGGACTCGATCCCGGCGATCTTCGGGCTGACCCAGGACCCGTACATCGTCTTCACCGCCAACGCCTTCGCCCTGATGGGGCTGCGGCAGCTGTACTTCCTGATCGGCGGCCTGCTGAAGAAGCTGGTCCACCTCAGCTACGGGCTCTCGGTGATCCTCGGCTTCATCGGCGTCAAGCTGGTGCTGCACGCCCTGCACGAGTCCGGGGTGCACGTCCCGGAGATCTCCATCCCGGTCTCGCTCGGCGTCATCTGCGGCGTGCTGGTGATCACCACGATCACCAGCCTCCTGGCCACCAGGAAGCAGGCCGCCGCGGAGGACGCGAAGGCCGAGGACAGCGTGGACGACGGTGCGGACAAGGGCGCCGGAATAGACGCCTGACAGGGCCGCGGGGCGGTGACGCCCGCGGCGCGGCCCCGATGACCCTCGCTGTGCAGGGGGCGCGGGGGCCGTCACTCACCAGCCGCGGGCCCGCCACTCGGGAAGTCGCGGGCGCTCGTCGCCCAGCGCGGTGTCGTTGCCGTGGCCCGGGTAGACCCAGGTCTCGTCCGGCAGCGGGGCGAAGAGCTTGGTCTCCACATCGTCCAGCAGGCTCACGAACGCCTCGGCGTCCCCGAAGGTGTTGCCGACCCCGCCCGGGAAGAGGCAGTCCCCGGTGAACAGGTGCGGGGCGCCGTGCGGGTCGTCGTAGAGGAGCGCGATCGACCCCGGTGTGTGCCCGGTCAGGTGGCGGGCGGTCAGGGAGACCTGGCCGACCCGGATCGTGTCGTCGTCCTCGACCAGCACATCGGTGGGGACCTCGATCCCCTCGGCGTCGTAGCGCCCGGCGTACGTACGCGCGCCGGTGGCCGCCACGACCTCGCCCAGCGCCTGCCAGTGGTCGCCGTGCCGGTGGGTGGTGACGACCGAGGCGATCGAGTCGTCACCGATCAGCCGCAGCAGGGTCCCGGCCTCGTTCGCCGCGTCGATCAGGAGCTGCTCTCCGGTGGCCCGGCAGCGCAGCAGATAGGCGTTGTTGTTCATCGGCCCGACGGCGACCTTGGAGATCATCAGATCCGTCAGCTCGTGCACGTCCGCCGGCCCGCCGACCTTGACCATTCCGCTGTACGTCATGCGTCTCAGCCTATAGCGGGGGCAGCGCGGGCAGGGAGTGCCCGCCCTCGACGGTCAGCGCGGACCCGTCGCGGCGCCCGCTGAGCCAGCCGAGCAGCTCGGGGGCCGTCCCGCGGACCGCTACCGGGCCGCCTTCCTTCCCGCCCCCCGTCGTCCAGACGCGGCCCGTGTCGTCGGCCACGCCCGTGCACACGACCTCCGGGTGCCCGGCGAACCGCTCGGCCAGGAAGTCGATCTCCCGGGCGATGAACTTATCCGGCAGATCCTCCAGCTCGTAGCCGACCCCCAGGTCGACGTGGTGCAGCTCGACCTCGATGCGGCGGCGGAAGGGGATGCGGGAGGCCGAGTCCGTCACACCGTTGCGCATCGCGACCGTGCGTGACCAGTCGGCCGGGGCGGCCGCCGCCGCCACGAATCCGGCCGCGCTCTCCGCCAGGTCGGCCAGCTGTTCGGCCTGCGGCCGGGGGGCGTCGCGCTCGATGTCACGGTCGCGGGTTTCGCTGTCTGCGTACATCGGCCGACCCTGGAGAACATTTACCAGCGCGTCGGCGTTACGTGAGAGGTGCGCGACGACATGGCCCCGGCTCCAGCCGGGCAGCCGCGACGGCCGGGCGAGCTCGGAGTCGTCCAATTTCTCCGTGGCGCTGAGCAGCCGGGCGGTCGCTTCCCGCAGTGCGTCCAGGTCGTGCGCGTGATCAGTCATGGGGCAGAGAGTAGCCCCGCCACTCATTCGGGTGAAGGAGTCATCAGCCGTCCGTAAATCGAATGCGCGTGCTATACGCTCGGAGATGAAAGCTCCGTACATCGCTGTGGCACCCCCCATACCCTGGGGCAGGGGCTCAGTTCCCCCGCTTCTCTCTAGAAAGGTGCGGACCGGCGTGGCCGACCGTCTCATCGTCCGTGGCGCTCGCGAGCACAACCTCAAGAACGTCTCGCTCGACCTTCCCCGCGACTCCCTCATCGTCTTCACCGGGCTCTCCGGGTCGGGCAAGTCGTCGCTCGCGTTCGACACGATCTTCGCCGAGGGGCAGCGCCGTTACGTGGAGTCGCTCTCCTCGTACGCCCGGCAGTTCCTCGGTCAGATGGACAAGCCGGACGTCGACTTCATCGAGGGCCTGTCGCCCGCCGTCTCCATCGACCAGAAGTCGACCTCGCGCAACCCGCGCTCGACGGTCGGCACCATCACGGAGGTCTACGACTACCTCCGGCTGCTCTTCGCCCGGATCGGCAAGCCGCACTGCCCCGAGTGCCACCGGCCCATTTCGCGCCAGTCGCCGCAGGCCATCGTGGACAAGGTTCTCGGCCTGCCGGAGGGCAGCCGCTTCCAGGTCCTCTCGCCGCTGGTGCGTGAGCGCAAGGGCGAGTTCGTCGACCTCTTCGCCGACCTCCAGACCAAGGGCTACAGCAGGGCCAGGGTCGACGGCGAGACCATCCAGCTCTCCGAGCCGCCCACGCTCAAGAAGCAGGAGAAGCACACCATCGAGGTGGTCATCGACCGCCTCACCGTCAAGGACAGCGCCAAGCGCCGGCTGACCGACTCGGTCGAGACCGCGCTGGGCCTCTCCGGCGGCATGGTCGTGCTCGACTTCGTCGACCTCCCCGAGGACGACCCCGAGCGTGAGCGGATGTATTCCGAGCACCTCTACTGCCCGTACGACGACCTCTCCTTCGAGGAGCTGGAGCCGCGCTCCTTCTCCTTCAACTCGCCCTTCGGCGCCTGCCCCGACTGCACGGGCATCGGCACCCGCATGGAGGTCGACCCGGAGCTGATCGTCCCCGACGAGGAGAAGTCCCTCGAAGAGGGCGCGATCCACCCCTGGTCGCACGGCCACACCAAGGAGTACTTCGGCCGCCAGATCAACGCGCTGGCCGAAGCCCTCGGCTTCCGTACGGACATCCCCTGGGCAGGGCTGCCGCAGCGCGCCAAGAAGGCCCTGCTGCACGGCCACAAGATCCAGACCGAGGTCCGCTACCGCAACCGTTACGGGCGCGAGCGCGCCTACACCACGCCCTCCTTCGAAGGCGCGGTCCAGTTCGTCAAGAGGCGGCACTCCGAGGCGGAGAGCGACTCCAGCCGGGAGCGCTTCGAGGGCTACATGCGCGAGGTGCCCTGCCCGACCTGTGAGGGCACCCGCCTCAAGCCGATCGTCCTGGCGGTGACGGTGATGGAGAAGTCCATCGCGGAGGTCTCCGCGATGTCGATCAGCGAGTGCGCCGAGTTCCTCGGCCGGATGAAGCTGAACGCCCGCGACAAGAAGATCGCGGAGCGGGTGCTCAAGGAGGTCAACGAGCGGCTGAAGTTCCTGGTCGACGTGGGCCTGGACTACCTCTCGCTGAACCGCGCGGCCGGCACCCTGTCCGGCGGCGAGGCCCAGCGCATCCGGCTCGCCACCCAGATCGGCTCCGGACTGGTCGGCGTGCTCTATGTGCTGGACGAGCCGTCCATCGGCCTGCACCAGCGTGACAACCACCGGCTGATCGAGACCCTGGTCCGGCTCCGCGACATGGGCAACACCCTCATCGTCGTCGAGCACGACGAGGACACCATCAAGGTCGCGGACTGGGTCGTCGACATCGGCCCCGGCGCCGGTGAGCACGGCGGCAAGGTGGTCCACTCCGGTTCGCTGGAGGAGCTGCTGGCCAACGAGAAGTCGATCACCGGTCAGTACCTCACCGGCAAGAGGTCGATCGCGATGCCGGACGTCCGGCGTCCCGTCGACCCCGCGCGCCTGCTGACGGTGCACGGCGCCCGGGAGAACAACCTCCAGGACATCGACGTCTCGTTCCCGCTCGGGGTGCTGACCGCCGTGACCGGTGTCTCCGGCTCCGGCAAGTCGACGCTGGTCAACGACATCCTCTACACCCACCTGGCGCGCGAGCTGAACGGCGCCAAGTCGGTCCCCGGCCGGCACACCCGGGTCGACGGGGACGATCTCGTCGACAAGGTCGTGCACGTCGACCAGTCGCCCATCGGCCGGACGCCCCGCTCCAACCCGGCTACCTACACGGGCGTCTTCGACCACGTCCGCAGGCTGTTCGCGGAGACGATGGAGGCCAAGGTCCGCGGCTATCTGCCGGGCCGGTTCTCCTTCAACGTCAAGGGCGGCCGCTGCGAGAACTGCTCCGGTGACGGCACCATCAAGATCGAGATGAACTTCCTGCCGGATGTGTACGTCCCGTGCGAGGTCTGCCACGGAGCGCGCTACAACCGGGAGACGCTGGAGGTCCACTACAAGGGCAAGTCCATCGCTGAGGTGCTGGACATGCCCATCGAGGAGGGCCTGGAGTTCTTCGAGGCCGTGCCGACCATCGCGCGCCACCTGCGCACGCTCAACGAGGTCGGTCTCGGATACGTCAGGCTCGGCCAGTCCGCGCCGACGCTCTCCGGCGGTGAGGCGCAGCGCGTGAAGCTGGCCAGCGAGCTGCAGAAGCGTTCGACCGGCCGCACGGTCTACGTGCTGGACGAGCCGACCACCGGTCTGCACTTCGAGGACATCTCCAAGCTCATCAAGGTGCTCTCCGGCCTGGTCGACAAGGGCAACACGGTGATCGTCATCGAGCACAACCTCGATGTCGTCAAGACCGCCGACTGGGTCATCGACATGGGCCCCGAAGGGGGCAACGGCGGCGGACTGGTCATCGCCGAGGGCACTCCGGAGTACGTGGCCGGGGTCCCCGCCAGCCACACCGGCAAGTTCCTCCAGGGCATCCTGGACGCGGACCGGATCAGTGAGGCGGCGGTCCCCGCAGCCCGTAAGCCGGTCCGCAAGACGGCCGCGAAGAAGGCGGTCGCCGCGAAGTCCGCCCCTGTCAGGAAGACGGCGACGGCCAAGACGGTCCGGAGCACCACGGCGAAGGCCACGGGCACGGCAGCGGCGAAGAAGGCCGCCACCAAGAAGGCGGCCGCCAAGAAGGCGGCCCGCGCACGCAAGGCCTGACAGCCCGCGCACGCAAGGCCTGACAGCCCGCGCGTGCACGGCCTGACGGCAGGCGAGGCGGCGGTTCCCGGTTCCGGGGGCGCCGCCTCGCCGTATGTACGGCGGCCGTACCGCAGCCGCCCCGCGTGACCTGCCGCACCCGCCCCCGGGCGCCGGGGCATCCCTCTCCGCCGGTATCGTCGGTTACGTCACCGATGCCTCCGCTGCCGCTGCTGTCCCAGGCACCTCTGGCACCGCACCGAATCCCTCAGACCAGTGGAGACCGCATGCCCGGCCAGCCCGCCCGCCGTACCGTGCTGAAGGGCGCCGCTCTCGTGGGCGTCGCCGGGCTGGGAACGGCCGCCTGCTCGACCGACTCGAAGCTCGGGCACGCCCAGACGCCGACCCCCACCGCGCCCGTCGAGCTCGGCGCCCCGGACGAGGTGGCGGTGGGCGAGTCCAAGCTCTTCCGCGAGCAGCGCGTCATCGTCAGCTGCCCGGCCAAGGGCCAGTACAAGGCGTTCAGCGCCCAGTGCACCCACGCGGGCTGCCTGCTGGACAAGGTCGAGGAGAACGAGGGGCACTGCCCCTGTCACGGCAGCCGCTTCGACACCACCACCGGCAAGGCCGTGCACGGACCGGCGACCGTGCCGCTGCCCTCCGTCCCGGTCAGGGTCGAGGGCGGCCGGCTGGTCGCGGGCCCCGAAGCCTGAACCGGCCCCGCCTGAACCGGCCCCGCCTGAACCGGCCCCGCCCGAACCGGCCCCGCCCGGACCCGCCGCGAGCCCGAACCGCCCCGCTGCTCACTCCCAGTCCCAGTCGATGCCGACCAGGCCCGGCCGCACCCCCTGCTCCACCAGATGGACCGTCCGGTGGCGGCCGGTGAGCGTGAGGTCGGTCCGGGCACCGCGCGGTGCCCCGGCGGACACCTGGACGAAGCGCCGGCACCGGACCGGCAGCGCCTCCTCGTCGAACCGGACCTGGAGCACGTACTGCCCGCCGCCGAAGCTGAAACCGCGCACGTACTCGCCGCAGGGCCCGCCCGTACCGTCCTCGAAGCCGTAGCCGAAGAGGTACGTGTCGCCCGCCCGCAGCCGGGTGTCGAAGAGCAGCTCCGCGACCAGCACCCCCGCCGCCGCGTCCCAGCGGACCCGCCCCGTCCGGCAGTTCTCCCGCGCGCTCACCCCGACCCGGGCCGGATCGCAGCCCGGATCGCCTCGGTACACGGCGAGATAGCGGTCGATGCCGTCGCGGTGGGCGCGCACCACGTGCTGGGAGCCGCGCTGCTGCAACCGGCGGCCGGGCCCGATCCGTACCCGCTCCTGGTGCCCCACCGTGTGCAGCCCGCCGTCCGCGGGTGACTCCATCGCGGCGAGCAGCTGCTCGACCGCGCCGGACGCGTCCACCAGGGAACGGTACGAGCGGCCCTGCGGGCGGTCGGCCTCCGGGCGGGACTCCCCGGACCCCAGCAGCCCGAGCAGGGAGTTCCCCGGCAGCTCCAGCACCTCCTCCAGTGCCTTCACGGCCCGCAGGGACTCCGGGCGCTGCGGACGCCTGGCGCCCTGCTGCCAGTAACTCAGGCTGGTCACACCGACCTTCACCCCGCGGTGCGCGAGATGGTGCTGCACCCGCTGGAGCGGCAGCCCGCGTACCGAGAGCGCGGTGCGCAGCGCCAGATGGAACGGGCCGGTGTGCAGCACCTGCGCCAGTTCGGCCTCGGTGTGCTGCATGGGTCCTCCAGGTGAACGTTCACGTCGCGCGGGGGCGGTTCCGCGCCGGTGGATGCCGGTCCGCAGGTGGCCGGGGGGAGACGTTCACGGAGCCGCCCCGGGCGTTCACACCGCGATGTTCCCCCGCATTGAAGCGTGTTGACCCGTTCCCGACAACGGTTGATGCTCCTCGACAGCGTCCGGACGCGCTCCTTGGAACCCCACCCCCCGCCCCGGGAGGCCACCATGCGCAACCGAAGAGTCAGGACCGGAAGGCTGTCGGTCACAGCCCTCCTCGCCGCCGTACTGCTCGCCGTACCCGCGACGACCGCCACCGCGACGACCGCCACCGCGTCGGATCAGAGCCGCTCCGCGCCCACCGCCACCCTCGCCGCCGCCCAGCGGCTGAACATCACCATGCAGGCCCAGCAGAAGAGCAACTGGTGCTGGGCCGCCGCCGGCAACACCGTCGCCGCGTGGTTCGGCCGCAACCACACCCAGAACGAGTTCTGCAACGCCGCGTTCGGCCGGGCCCAGGGCTACGAGTGCCCCAACTCGCAGGCCTCGCTCGGCAACGTCCAGGACGGTCTGTACTGGGCGGGCATCAACCCCGGTTCGTACGTCACCGGCTGGCTGCGCTACCCCACCGTGCAGGCCGAGATCAGCGCCGGGCGGCCGGTGGAGACCCGCATCCAGTGGTCCTCCGGCGGCGGCCACATGCACGTCCTGTACGGCTACGACGACGCGAACAGCTGGGTCTACTGGGGCGATCCCTGGCCCTCCAGCAACCGCTACAACTGGGCCTCGCACGCCTGGTACGTGAACAACAGCGAGTTCTCCTGGACCCACTCGCTCTACCGGATCGGGGCGTGACGGCATGACCTCCACCCGTACCGTGCGCGGCGCGCGTCCCTTCGCCGCCGCCCTCGCCGCGAGCGGGGTGCTGGCGGGCGCCGCCCTGCTCACCGCCGCCCCGCAGGCCTCGGCCGCCACCGGGCCCTCGGCCACCCCGGCATCCCTGGCGGCGGCCCATGAGGCGGCCACCGATGCCACGACCCTGGACACCCTGTCCCGGTTCTTCGCCCGGGAGGGCGCCGTCACCAGGGCGGCCGCCGCCCCGCGGATCGAGGGCGCGGCCGTGCCGGTCCGCACCCTGTCCGCCGATTTCGTGGCCGGCGAACCGGGGGCGCCCGTCGCCGCGCTCGACTACCTGGCCAGCACCGCCGTCTCCTCGGACGGCCAGAAGGCGTCCCTGTGGACGCTGCCCGAGCCGGGCAAGGACGGGCACTGGCAGGTGGTGAACATCGCCACCGGCGACGACGAGACCCGCTACACCGCCGCGGGCGCCCGCAAGCTGCCCGGCGGCACCGTCTTCCGGGAGCCCCAGATCGACGCCTGGTACGTCCAGAAGGGGAGCAGGGTGCTCCCGCTGGACCGGGACGCGGTGGGCGCGGTCGGCAAGGACGGCACCACCCTGGCCGCCTACCGCACCCGGGTACGGGCCGCGTACGCGGACAAGCTCCCTGGCTCCGGGTACGCCCGCGCGGGCCGGGCGGGCGGCTACGGGCCCACCGGTTCGCAGCCCGCCGCCGGACGGCCCCCGGCCCCCGCCGGGCGCTCCGGGCCCGCCATCGCGGCGGACACCGGCCGGTCCACCGCCCTGACCGCCACCTCTGGCGCGGCGGCCGCGGGCGCCGCCGTCGTGCTCGCCCTGTGCGCGGCCACCGCCCTGCGCAACCGGGGGCGGCGCCGCGGTCAGGAGTGACGGCGGGTCCCGCCCGCCCCCGGAGACCCCGGGCTCCGGGACACGTGCCCCCCAACCCGTGTCCCGGGGCCCGGCTCCACCCGTGCGCACGCCGCGTTGTCACCGCCCGCAAGTAGGGTGGGAGACATGGCAGACCCCTCCAGCTACCGCCCCAAGCCGGGACAGATCCCCGACTCCCCGGGGGTCTACAAATTCCGCGACGAACACCGCCGGGTGATCTACGTCGGGAAGGCGAAGAACCTGCGCCAGCGCCTGGCCAACTACTTCCAGGATCTGGCGGGCCTCCATCCGCGTACGCGCACGATGGTGACCACCGCGGCGTCCGTGGAGTGGACCGTCGTCTCCACGGAGGTGGAGGCGCTCCAGCTGGAGTACTCCTGGATCAAGGAGTTCGACCCCAGGTTCAACGTCAAGTACCGCGACGACAAGAGCTATCCGTACCTCGCCGTCACGCTCAACGAGGAGTTCCCGCGCGTGCAGGTGATGCGCGGGGCGAAGAAGAAGGGCGTGCGCTACTTCGGTCCGTACGGCCACGCCTGGGCGATCCGCGAGACGGTCGACCTGATGCTGCGGGTCTTCCCCGTCCGCACCTGCTCCGCCGGCGTCTTCAAGAACGCGGCCAGGACCGGCCGCCCCTGCCTCCTCGGCTACATCGGCAAGTGCTCGGCCCCCTGCGTCGGCCGCGTCACCCCCGAGGAGCACCGCGAACTGGCCGACGACTTCTGCGACTTCATGGCCGGCCGCACCGGCGCCTACATCCGCCGCCTGGAGAAGGACATGACGGCGGCGGCCGAGGACATGGAGTACGAGCGGGCCGCCCGGCTCCGTGACGACGCCGAGGCGCTCAAGCGGGCCATGGAGAAGAGCGCCGTCGTGCTCGCCGACGCCACCGACGCCGACCTCATCGCGGTCGCGGAGGACGAGCTGGAGGCCGCCGTCCAGATCTTCCACGTCCGGGGCGGCCGGGTGCGCGGCCAGCGCGGCTGGGTCACCGACAAGGTGGAGAACGTCGACACCTCCGGGCTCGTCGAGCACGCGCTCCAGCAGCTGTACGGCGAGGAGGCCGGGGACGCGGTCCCCAAGGAGGTCCTCGTCCCGGCCCTCCCCGAGGACCCGGACGCGGTCTCGCAGTGGCTGGCGGAGCGCCGCGGCTCCCAGGTCAGCCTGCGCATCCCGCAGCGCGGCGACAAGAAGGACCTGATGGCCACGGTCCAGCGCAACGCCCAGCAGGCCCTGGGGCTGCACAAGACCAAGCGCGCCTCCGACCTGACCACCCGCTCCAGGGCCCTGGAGGAGATCTCCGAGGCCCTCGGCCTGGACACGGCCCCGCTGCGCATCGAGTGCTTCGACATCTCCCATCTCCAGGGCGACGACGTGGTGGCGTCGATGGTGGTCTTCGAGGACGGGCTGGCCCGCAAGGGGGAGTACCGCCGCTTCCAGATCAAGAGCTTCGAGGGACAGGACGACGTCCGCTCGATGCACGAGGTGATCGGCCGGCGCTTCCGCCGCTACCTGCACGAGAAGGAGCAGACGGGGGAGTGGGAGGAGACGCCCGCGCGGACGGCTGAACAGCCCTCCGGGCCCGCCCCCCTTCCCACCGGCCCCGCGCCCTCCGGGCCCGTCCCGGATTCCTCTGCCGAGCCCCGCGAGGACGACGGCCGGCCCAAGCGGTTCGCCTACCCGCCGCAGCTCCTCGTGGTCGACGGCGGCCAGCCCCAGGTCGCCGCGGCCAAGCGGGCGCTCGACGAGCTGGGGATCGACGACATCGCCGTCTGCGGCCTGGCCAAGCGCCTCGAAGAGGTCTGGCTGCCCGATGACGACGACCCGGTGGTGCTGCCCCGCTCCAGCGAGGGCCTCTACCTCCTCCAGCGCATCCGCGACGAGGCGCACCGGTTCGCCATCACCTACCAGCGCGCCAAACGGGCCAAGCGGGTCCGCTCCAGCCCCCTGGACGATGTGGCCGGGCTCGGTGACACCCGGAAGCAGGCGCTGATCAAGCATTTCGGCTCCGTGAAGAAGCTGCGGCAGGCGACAATCGACGAGATCTGCGAGGTTCCGGGGATAGGCCGCAGAACGGCGGAGTCAGTGGCCGTCACGCTCGCCTCGACCACCCCGGCCGCGCCCGCCGTGAACACGGCCACAGGAGAGATCATCGAAGAGGACGACGGGGGCAGTAAGACATGACTGAGCGCGAACATGAACAAGGGCACGACCGCACAGACCGAGCAGACGGAGCAGGACACGTGAGTACGGGCACCCCGGCGGGCACCACGGCCGAGACGGCCGACAGCGCCGCTGCCATCCCCGAGCTGGTGATCATCTCCGGCATGTCGGGCGCCGGGCGCAGCACCGCGGCCAAGTGCCTGGAGGACCTCGGCTGGTTCGTCGTGGACAACCTGCCGCCCGCGCTGATCCCCACCATGGTGGAGCTCGGCGCCAGGTCCCAGGGCAACGTCGCCCGCATCGCCGTGGTCGTGGACGTGCGCGGCCGCCGCTTCTTCGACAACCTCCGGGAGTCCCTCGCGGACCTGGAGGCCAAGGGCGTCACCCGGCGGATCGTCTTCCTGGAGTCCTCCGACGACGCCCTGGTCCGCCGCTTCGAGTCGGTCCGCCGCCCGCACCCCCTCCAGGGCGACGGCCGCATCGTCGACGGCATCGCCGCCGAGCGCGACCTGCTGCGCGAGCTGCGCGGCGACGCCGACCTGGTGATCGACACCTCCAGCCTCAACGTGCACGAGCTGCGCGCCAAGATGGACGCCCAGTTCGCCGGTGACGAGGAGCCGGAGCTCCGGGCCACGGTGATGTCCTTCGGCTACAAGTACGGGCTCCCGGTCGACGCCGACCTCGTGGTGGACTGCCGGTTCCTGCCCAACCCGCACTGGGTCCCCGAGCTGCGCCCCTTCACCGGGCTCAACGAGGAGGTCTCCGCGTACGTCTTCGACCAGCCGGGCGCCAAGGAGTTCCTCAACCAGTACACGGAGCTGTTCCAGCTCATCGCCGCCGGATACCGCCGCGAGGGCAAGCGCTACGTGACCATCGCCGTGGGCTGCACGGGCGGCAAGCACCGCTCGGTGGCCATGTCGGAGAAGCTGGCGGCCCGGCTCGCCACCGAGGGGATCGAGACCGTGCTCGTCCACCGGGACATGGGGCGCGAGTGACCAGTCGCAATCTGCGTCTGCGCCGGCTGAGCAGGGCCACCTCCGCGCTGTCCGGCCGCAAGCGCGGCGCACAGCCCAAGGTCGTCGCGCTCGGCGGCGGCATGGGGCTGTCCGCCTCGCTGGCCGCGCTGCGGCGGATCACCGGTGATCTGACCGCCGTGGTCACCGTCGCGGACGACGGCGGCTCCAGCGGCCGGCTCCGCGAGGAGCTGGGCGTCCTGCCGCCCGGCGACCTGCGCAAGGCGCTGGCCGCCCTGTGCGGCGACGACGACTGGGGCCAGACCTGGGCCCAGGTCATCCAGCACCGCTTCCAGTCCAAGGGCGATCTGCACGAGCACGCCGTCGGCAATCTGCTGATCGTCGCCCTGTGGGAGCAGCTCGGTGACCACGTCCAGGCCCTGGACCTGGTCGGCAAGCTCCTCGGGGCGCACGGCCGGGTGCTCCCGATGTCCGCCGTGCCGCTGGAGCTCCAGGCGCTCGTACGGGGACACGACCCGGAGCGCCCGGACGCGGTGGACACGGTCCGGGGCCAGGCCACCGTGGCGCTCACCCCGGGCGAGGTGCAGTCCGTGCACGTCGTCCCGGCCGACCCGCCGGCCGTCCCGGAAGCGGTCGCGGCGGTTCTGGACGCGGACTGGGTGGTGCTCGGCCCGGGGTCCTGGTTCTCCTCGGTCATCCCCCATCTGCTCGTCCCCGATCTGCTGGACGCGCTGATCGAAACGAAGGCCCGGAAGGTCCTCTCGCTGAACCTCGCGCCGCAACCCGGTGAAACAGATGGCTTCTCTCCGCAGCGTCATTTGGAGGTTTTGGGACGACACGCCCCTAAACTCGCCTTGGACGTGGTGCTGGCCGACCAGGCTGCCGTGCCCGACCGCGAGTCCCTCGCCGATGCCGCAAAACGGCTCGGTGCCGCGGTCGAGCTGGCGCCGGTGGCCTCACCCGACGGCGTTCCGATTCATGATCCGGAGCTGTTGGCCGCCGCGTACGACCGTATTTTTCGGATGCATGGAAGGATCGGCCCATGGCGATGACGCCAGCGGTGAAGGACGAAATCTCTCGGCTTCCCGTAACCCGGACCTGCTGCAGGAAGGCAGAAGTCTCGGCGATTCTTCGGTTCGCGGGTGGGCTGCACCTGGTGAGCGGCCGGATTGTGATCGAGGCGGAGCTGGACACCGCGATGGCGGCGCGCCGGCTGAAGCGGGACATCCTCGAAATCTTCGGGCACAGCTCTGAGCTGATCGTGATGGCCCCCGGCGGGCTGCGGCGCGGCTCCCGCTACGTCGTACGAGTGGTGGCGGGCGGCGACCAGCTGGCCCGGCAGACGGGTCTGGTGGACGGCCGCGGCCGTCCCATCCGCGGGCTTCCCCCGCAGGTGGTCTCGGGGGCCACCTGCGATGCGGAGGCCGCCTGGCGCGGGGCGTTCCTGGCGCACGGCTCGCTCACCGAGCCCGGTCGCTCCTCGTCACTGGAGGTGACCTGCCCGGGGCCGGAGGCGGCCCTCGCGCTGGTCGGCGCCGCCCGCCGGCTCTCCATCGCGGCCAAGGCCCGCGAGGTGCGCGGCGTGGACCGGGTCGTCGTCCGCGACGGCGACGCGATCGGCGCGCTGCTCACCCGGCTCGGCGCCCATGAGTCGGTGCTGGCCTGGGAGGAGCGGCGGATGCGGCGCGAGGTCCGCGCCACCGCCAACCGCCTCGCCAACTTCGACGACGCGAACCTGCGCCGCTCGGCCAGGGCCGCCGTGGCCGCGGGTGCCCGGGTGGGGCGCGCGCTGGAGATCCTGGGCGAGGAGGTGCCGGAGCACCTCGCGGCGGCCGGACGGCTGCGCATGGAGCACAAGCAGGCCTCCCTGGAGGAGCTGGGCGCGCTGGCCGATCCGCCGCTGACCAAGGACGCCGTCGCGGGCCGCATCCGCCGGCTCCTCGCGATGGCCGACAAGCGGGCCCAGGACCTGGGCATCCCGAGCACGGAGTCCACCCTCAGCGAAGAGCTGGCCGACGGGCTGGTCGGCTGATCAGGGCGTGTCCGCCGTCGGGCGGCGCGGAAACGCGCCACGGCCCCGGGGGCGTTGACGCTGCGTAATCGCCCCAGCGGACGGGGCCGGACAACCGGAGGCCCGTACTCCTACCGAGGAGTACGGGCCTCCGTCGTTCTGCCGGCCCCGCTCGATGTCACCCCGGCCGCCTCGGAGAGGTAGGGTCGTAGGCGGTCGGGGACATCCCATACACACTCGCCGGCGTCTAAAGCCGGCGTCCCTAACGAGGAGATCGGTTCGTGACGATCCGCGTAGGCATCAACGGCTTTGGCCGCATCGGTCGTAACTACTTCCGCGCGCTGCTGGAGCAGGGTGCGGACATCGAGATCGTGGCTGTCAACGACCTGGGTGACACCGCGACCACGGCTCACCTGCTGAAGTACGACACCATTCTGGGTCGGCTCAAGGCAGAGGTCAGCCACACCGCCGACACCATCACCGTCGACGGTCGCACCATCAAGGTGCTCTCGGAGCGCAACCCGGCGGACATCCCCTGGGGTGAGCTGGGCGTCGACATCGTCATCGAGTCGACCGGCATCTTCACCAAGAAGGCCGACGCCGCCAAGCACATCGCGGGCGGCGCGAAGAAGGTCCTCATCTCGGCTCCGGCCAAGGACGAGGACATCACCATCGTGATGGGCGTCAACCAGGACAAGTACGACGCGGCCAATCACCACGTCATCTCCAACGCCTCCTGCACCACCAACTGTGTGGCGCCGATGGCCAAGGTTCTCGACGAGAACTTCGGCATCGTCAAGGGCCTGATGACGACGGTCCACGCGTACACGAACGACCAGCGGATCCTGGACTTCCCGCACTCGGACCTGCGTCGCGCCCGCGCCGCCGCCGAGAACATCATCCCCACCACGACCGGCGCCGCCAAGGCGACCGCTCTGGTCCTCCCGCAGCTCAAGGGCAAGCTCGACGGCATCGCGATGCGTGTCCCGGTCCCGACCGGTTCCGCCACCGACCTCGTTGTGACCCTGCAGCGCGAGGTCACCAAGGACGAGGTCAACGCCGCGTTCAAGAAGGCGTCCGACGACGGCGACCTCAAGGGCTTCCTGACGTACACCGAGGACCCGATCGTGTCCTCGGACATCGTCGGCGACCCGTCGTCCTGCACCTTCGACTCCTCCCTGACCATGGTCCAGGAAGGCAGCACGGTGAAGATCCTCGGCTGGTACGACAACGAGTGGGGCTACTCCAACCGCCTCGTCGACCTGACCGTCTTCGTCGGCAGCCAGCTCTGACCCTCGAATCGGCAGGCACCTCGATGTGAGCACGGGGCTCGAACAGCGCAACGAAGCGCCGTTCGAGCCCCGTTGCATGCTCTCTCGTCCTTCCAAGGAGTGCAGAAGATGAAGACGATCGACGAACTTCTCGCCGAAGGGGTCGCCGGCAAGCGCGTATTCGTCCGCGCCGACCTCAACGTGCCGCTCAGCGGCACGACCATCACCGACGACGGCCGCATCCGCGCCGTCCAGCCGACCGTGGAGAAGCTGGCCGCCGCCGGTGCCCGGGTCGTCGTCGCCTCGCACCTGGGCCGCCCCAAGGGCGCCCCGGACCCGGCGTTCTCGCTGGCGCCCGCGGCCACCCGTCTCGGTGAGCTGCTCGGGACCGACGTGGCGTTCGCGGCCGACACGGTCGGTGAGTCCGCCCGCGCCGCGGTCGCCGCCCTCACCGACGGCAAGGTCGCCGTCATCGAGAACCTCCGCTTCAACCCCGGCGAGACGTCGAAGGACGACGCCGAGCGCGGCGCGTTCGCGGACCAGCTGGCCGAGCTCGCCGACGTGTACGTGGGTGACGGCTTCGGCGCCGTGCACCGCAAGCACGCCTCGGTCTTCGACCTCCCGGCACGGCTCCCGCACTACGCGGGCTACCTCATCGCCACCGAGGTCGGCGTCCTGAAGAAGCTCACCACCGATGTGAAGCGGCCGTACGCGGTCGTCCTCGGCGGCGCCAAGGTCTCCGACAAGCTCGGCGTCATCGACCACCTGCTGGAGCGGGCCGACCGCATCCTCATCGGCGGCGGCATGGCGTACACCTTCCTCAAGGCCCAGGGCCACGAGGTCGGCAGCTCGCTGCTCCAGGAGGACCAGATCCCGGTGGTGCTGGAGTACCTCAAGCGCGCCGAGGAGAAGGGCGTGGAGTTCGTGCTCCCCGTCGACGTCGTGGTCGCCCCGGCGTTCCCCGACCTCAAGACCAAGGCCCCGGCCCAGGCCACCACCGTCGCCGCCGACGCCATGCCGGCCGGTCAGATGGGTCTGGACAACGGTCCGGAGACCAACCAGCTCTACGCATCGAAGCTCGCCGACGCGGCCACCGTCTTCTGGAACGGCCCCATGGGCGTCTTCGAGCACCCCGATTTCGCCGAGGGCACCCGGGCCGTCGCCCAGGCCCTCGTCGACTCGTCCGGCTTCAGCGTGGTCGGCGGTGGCGACTCCGCCGCCGCTGTCCGCATCCTGGGCTTCGACGAGAACGCGTTCGGACACATCTCGACCGGTGGCGGCGCCAGCCTCGAATACCTTGAGGGCAAGACGCTTCCCGGCCTGGCCGCACTGGAGGACTGACCTTTCATGACCACCCGCACCCCGCTGATGGCGGGCAACTGGAAGATGAACCTCAACCACCTTGAGGCCATCGCGCACGTCCAGAAGCTCTCCTTCGCCCTGGCCGACAAGGACTACGACGCCGTCGAGGTCGCCGTCCTGCCGCCCTTCACCGACCTGCGCTCCGTGCAGACGCTGGTCGACGGCGACAAGCTGAAGATCAAGTACGGCGCCCAGGACATCTCGGCGCACGACTCCGGCGCGTACACCGGCGAGATCTCCGGTCCCATGCTCGCCAAGCTGAAGTGCACCTACGTCGCCGTGGGCCACAGCGAGCGCCGCCAGTACCACGCCGAGACCGACGAGGTCTGCAACGCCAAGGTGAAGGCCGCGTACAAGCACGGCCTGACCCCGATCCTCTGCGTCGGTGAGGGCCTGGACATCCGGAAGGCCGGCGAGCAGGTCTCCTACACGCTCGCCCAGCTGGACGGCGCCCTGAAGGACGTCCCGGCCGAGCAGGCCGAGTCCATCGTGATCGCTTACGAGCCGGTCTGGGCCATCGGCACCGGCGAGGTCGCCACCCCGGAAGACGCGCAGGAGGTCTGCGGTGCGATCCGCGGCCGCCTCGCGGAGCTGTACTCGCAGGAGCTGGCCGACGCGGTCCGTATCCAGTACGGCGGTTCGGTCAAGTCCGGCAACGTCGCCGCGATCATGGCGCAGCCCGATGTGGACGGCGCGCTGATCGGCGGCGCCGCATTGGACGCCGACGAGTTCGTCAAGATCGTCCGCTTCCGCGATCAGTGAGTATGCCGTAGCGCGGATCCGTCGTACCCTTGCGGGGGCCGAGGAGGCTGAGCCTCCCGGCCCCCGTTGTTCGCATAGCAGTCCAGGAATTTCCGGAAAGTAGGGACCAGCCGTGATTTTGGCGTTCGAGATCGCCCTGATCGTCTTCAGCCTGCTGATGATGCTGCTGGTGCTGATGCACAAGGGAAAGGGCGGCGGTCTCTCCGACATGTTCGGTGGCGGCATGCAGTCGTCCGTCGGTGGCTCCTCGGTCGCCGAGCGCAACCTCGACCGGATCACCGTCGTGGTCGGTCTTGCCTGGTTCGCATGCATTGTGGTGCTTGGTCTGCTCATCAAGCTGGACAGCTGACCCGTCGTACGTGATTCCTGTGAGGGTGTAACTCCTTTCACTGGACGCGCGTTGGGCCTTACGTAGACTGGGGCATCTTCGAGCACCATCACGCAGGGAGTTACGACCGTGGCAAGTGGCAACGCGATCCGGGGAAGCCGGGTCGGAGCGGGGCCGATGGGGGAGGCCGAGCGCGGCGAGTCCGCGCCACGGGCCCGCATCTCCTTCTGGTGCTCCAACGGGCACGAGACGCAGCCGAGCTTCGCCCATGACGCGCAGGTACCGGAGACCTGGGACTGCCCGCGCTGCGGTTTCCCGGCCGGCCAGGACCGCGACAGCCCGCCGGACCCGCCGCGCACCGAGCCGTACAAGACGCACCTCGCGTACGTGCGCGAGCGGCGCAGCGACGAGGACGGCGAGGCGATTCTCGCCGAGGCCCTCGCGAAACTCCGCGGCGAGATCTGATGGTTCACCGGCCGGACACCCCAGGGGTGTCCGGCCGGAATGCTTCCGCCGTGCCGCAGCCCGCCGCCGTCCCGTCCGCCCCTCTGATCAATTAAGTTGGAGGGGCAGCGGGGAACTGCGGTGACGAGGAGAAATGGGCTGATGTCCGGGATGAACGCACAAAGCCGAACCAGGCTCAACCAGACGTCGGAATGGACCGCGCTGGGAAAGCACCGTGAGCAGCTCGGGGCGACCCGCCTGCGCGAACTGTTCGCGGACGATCCGGAGCGCGGCACCGGATACACACTGCGGGTCGGTGACCTGTACATCGACTACTCCAAGCAGCTCGTCACCGACGAGACGCTCCGGCTGCTGCGCGAGCTGGCCGGAGCCACCGGAGTGGCCGCCCTGCGGGACGCCATGTTCCGCGGCGACAAGATCAACACCACCGAGGACCGCGCCGTCCTGCACACCGCGCTGCGCGCCCCGCGCGACGCCGTGATCGAGGTCGACGGCGAGAACGTGGTGCCCGCCGTGCACGCCGTGCTCGACAGGATGGCGGCCTTCTCCGACCGGGTCAGGTCCGGCGAGTGGACCGGCCACACCGGCAGGCCGATCAAGAACATCGTCAACATCGGCATCGGCGGCTCCGACCTCGGCCCCGCCATGGCCTACGAGGTGCTGCGCTCCTTCACGGACCGCTCGCTCACCTTCCGCTTCGTCTCCAACGTCGACGGCGCCGACCTCCACGAGGCGCTGCACGGCCTGGACCCGGCCGAGACGCTGTTCATCATCGCGTCGAAGACCTTCACCACGATCGAGACGATCACCAACGCCACCTCCGCCCGCGACTGGCTGCTGACCGGTCTGAGGGCCGGTCAGGACGCGGTGGCCAAGCACTTCGTGGCGCTGTCGACCAACGGCGAGAAGGTCGCGGACTTCGGTATCGACACCGCGAACATGTTCGAGTTCTGGGACTGGGTCGGCGGCCGCTACTCGTACGACTCCGCCATCGGCCTCTCGCTGATGATCGCCATCGGCCCGGACCGGTTCCGCGAGATGCTCGACGGTTTCCACCTCGTCGACGAGCACTTCCGCACCGTCCCCGCCGAGGAGAACGCCCCGCTGCTGCTGGGCCTGCTCGGCGTCTGGTACGGCGCGTTCTTCGACGCCCAGTCGCACGCGGTCCTGCCCTACAGCCACTACCTGTCGAAGTTCACCGCGTACCTCCAGCAGCTCGACATGGAGTCCAACGGCAAGTCGGTGGACCGGGACGGCAATCCGGTGGACTGGCAGACCGGACCGGTCGTCTGGGGCACCCCCGGCACCAACGGTCAGCACGCCTACTACCAGCTGATCCACCAGGGCACCAAGGTCATCCCGGCCGACTTCATCGGCTTCTCCGAGCCGGTCGACGGACTGCTGCCCGGACTGGTCGCCCAACACGACCTGCTGATGGCCAACTTCTTCGCCCAGACCCAGGCCCTCGCCTTCGGCAAGACGCCGGACGAGGTGCGCGCGGAGGGAGTCCCCGAGGAGCTGGTGCCGCACAAGACGTTCCGGGGCAACCACCCGACGACGACGATCCTCGCCGGCCGGCTGACGCCGTCGGTGCTCGGCCAGCTGATCGCGCTGTACGAGCACAAGGTCTTCGTCCAGGGCGCCGTCTGGAACATCGACTCCTTCGACCAGTGGGGCGTCGAGCTCGGCAAGGTCCTCGCCAAGAAGATCGAGCCGGTGCTCACGGAGGGCAGGGGCGGCGAACAGCTCGACAGCTCGACCGCCGCGCTCGTCGCCGCGTACCGCGAGCGCAGGGGGCGCTGAGCCCATGCCCACGGGGGAGGGGACGGTACGGCTGCGGCCGCCGGTCCACACGCTGGACCGGCGGGCCGTCGGCTGGTGGCGGACCCGGGGGCTGCTGCTGACCGCGGGCCCGGTGGTGGTCCTGGCCGTGCTGGGCGTGTTCCTCACGTCCGCCCGGTTCTGGCTGGTCCTCTGCGCCTCGGTCCTGGCGGTCCTCGGCGCCGGCTGCGCCGTCCTGCTCCCCCTCTGGTGGTTCCGCACCCACCGCTGGGAGGTCACCGACGAGGCGGTGTACGTCCGTACGGGGGCGCTGTGGCAGGAGTGGCGGATCGCGCCGATGTCCCGGATCCAGACCGTGGACACCGTGCGCGGCCCCCTCGAACAGCTCTACCGGCTTGCCACGGTCACCGTCACCACCGCCTCCGCCAAGGGCGCGGTCCGGATCGAGGGCCTCGACCACGAACTGGCCGCCGAACTCGCGGAACGGCTGACCCGGATAACCCAGGACACCCCCGGGGACGCCACATGAGCACGTCGGACCCGGCGGAGACATCCGGCACCGCCGGCGGCCCCGCCCCCGACGGCTGGCGGCGGCTCGACCGGCGTACCGTCCCGCTCTCCGCCCTCGTCACCGCGGGCGTGGCCGCCGGCGCCGCCGTGCCGACCACGCTCGGGCTCTCCGGCCGCCTCGGGTTCGGCCCCGCCGTCGCCTGGGTGCTGCTGGGCGCCGCCCTCCTGACCGGCTTCGGCGCCGGCACCGACTACGTACGGTGGCGCCGCACCCGCTACCGGGTGGGAGCCGACCGCGTCGAACTCCACACCGGCCTGCTGCTCGTCAGGAAACGCTCCCTGGCCCGGGAACGCATCCGCAGCGTCGACCTCACCGCGCATCCGCTCCAACGCGTCCTCGGGCTCGTCACGGTCCGCATCGGCACCGGCGAGCACACCGGCGGCGAATCCACCCTGGAGCTCGACCCGGTCCTGCGGGCCGAAGGGGAACGGCTGCGCCGCGCCCTGCTGGAGCGGGGCCTCACCGCGGCGTCCGGCAGTCACGTCGAGGGCGAGCTGGTCACCCTCGACCCACGCTGGATCCGCTACGCACCGGTCTCCTTCGTCGCACCGGCGCTCGGCGGTGCGGCGGCCGGGGCCGTGTTGCAGGTCAGTGACTGGTTCGGCGCGCAGGGCGAGGTCATCGAATGGGTCGGTGACCGCTACCGCGAAACCTCGCTGCTCTCCGTGATCGTGATCCTCGCCGTCGCCGGGGTCCTCGCCGGGGTCGTCGGCGCACTGGGCCTCTGGGTCGAGATGTGGTGGAACTACCGCCTCGAACGCGAACCCGGCGGCACCCTGCGCATCCGGCGCGGACTGCTCACCTCCCGGTCCGTCTCCATCGAGGAGCGCCGGCTGCGCGGAGTCGACCTCGTCGAACCGCTCGGCGTCCGGCTGCTGGGCGCCGCCCGGGTCGACGCGATCACCACCGGACTGGCCAAGGACGACGAGGAACAGCACGGCGACCACAACACCCTGCTGCCCGCCGCTCCCCGGCCGGTCGCCGACTCCGTCGCCGCCGCCGTACTGCGCGAGCCCACGTCCCCGACCGGCACCGTGCTGACCGGGCACCCCGCCGCCGCACGCGGCCGGCGGCTGCGCCGGGCGCTGTGGGCCGTGCTCGCCCCGGTCCTCCTCCTCGCGCTCCTCGGCGTCCTGCTGACCCCCGTACTGCTCTGGATCGCGCTGGGCTGCGCGCTCGTGGGACTGCCGGCCGGGGTGCTGCTGGCCCGGGACGCCTACCGCGCTCTGGGACACGCGCTCAGCGGCGGGTACCTGGTGACCCGGTCGGGGGCGCTGCGCCGCTCCACCGCCGCGCTGGAACGCGCCGGGGTGATCGGCTGGACGGTGCGCCGGTCCTACTTCCAGCGCCGGGCCGGGCTGCTGAACATCACCGCCACGACGGCCGCGGGAGCGGGCGCCTACACGGTGTACGACGCGGCGGAGGCCGAGGGCCTGGACTTCGCGTCCGAGGCCGTCCAGGGACTGCTGGAGCCCTTCCTGGAGCGGATTCCGGCGGTCCGTACGGACGAGTGAACCGCGCCCCCGCACGGCGCGGGCCCGGCCCGCTCCGAGGAGCGGGCCGGGCCCGGGTGTCGCGCCACCGCGTACCGCTCAGGCGGAGGCCGGCGGGTAGAGGGCGCGCGGCAGCTGGGATGCCGCCGCCGCGTCCAGCAGCCACAGCGTGCGGCCGCGTCCGTACGCGCCCGCCGCCGGGGCCTGGATCTCACCCGCGCCGGAGAGGGCGATGGCCGCGGCCTCCGCCTTGTCCTCGCCCGCCGCGAGCAGCCACACCTCGCGGGCCGCGCGGATGGCGGGCAGCGTGAGCGTGACCCGCACGGGCGGCGGCTTGGGCGCCCCGTGCACACCGACGACGGTGCGCTCGGTCTCCCGTACCGCGGGCAGCTCGGGGAAGAGCGAGGCGACATGCGTGTCCGGGCCGACGCCCAGCATCAGCACGTCGAACACCGGCACCGGACCGTGGTCCTCCGGACCGGCCGCCGCCGCCAGTTCGGCGGCGTACGCGGCGGCCGCGGCCTCGACGTCCCCGCCGTACGGACCGTCGGACGCGGGCATCGCGTGCACCCGGGACGGGTCCAGCTCCACCGAGTCCAGCAGCGCCTCGCGGGCCTGCGTGACGTTGCGCTCCGGATCGCCCTCCGGCAGGAACCGCTCGTCGCCCCACCACAGGTCGAGCCGCGACCAGTCGACGGCGTCCCGGGCGGGCGCCCCGGCGAGCGCGGCCAGCAGGCCGTTGCCGTTGCGTCCGCCGGTGAGCACCACCGAGGCGTGACCGCGTGCGGCCTGGGCGTCCACGATCTTCGTGATCAGCCGGGCGGCCGCGGCCTGCGCCATCAGCTCCTTGTCGCGGTGCACGACGAGCTGGGGGGCGACGGTCACTTGGCCGCCGCCTTCTTCGCCGGTGCGGCCTTCTTCGCGGCGGCGGGTGCCTCGGACGGTGCGGCCTTCTTCGCCGTGACCGGCTCCGCCACCTTTTCGAGGCGCTCCACGCCGAACTTCACCGTGGCCTCGTAGATGTTGTCCGGGTCCAGCCGCCGCAGCTCCTCCGCGAGGAGTTCCGCCGTCTCACGGCGCTTCAGCGCCACCGCGCGGTCGGGCTGGCCCACCATGCAGAGCGTGGCGAGCGAGCCGTCGGCCCGGTCCAGGACGATGTCGCCGCTCTTCGTCGTCATCCGGACGGCCGTCAGGCCGGGGCCGTCGGACGTGGTGCGCTGCACCGGCACGCCGAGCCGGTCCGCCAGCCACATGGCCAGCAGCTCACAGCTCGGGTTGTCGGACTCGCCCTCGACCGTGGCGGAGATGACCTCCGCCGGCTGCTGGTCGAGCGCCGCCGCCAGCATCGAGCGCCAGGGCGTGATGCGGGTCCAGGCCAGGTCCGTGTCGCCCGGCTGGTACGTCGCCGCGCGCACCGCCAGCTCGTCGATCGGGTGCTCCGCCGAGTAGGTGTCGGTGATGCGGCGCTGGGCGAGGGCGCCCAGCGCGTCCTTCGCCGGGTCCGCGGGGGCGTCCTGGGGCCACCACAGCACCACCGGGGCGTCCGGCAGCAGCAGCGGCAGGACGACCGACTGGGCGTGGTTGGCCAGCTCACCGTGGAGACGCAGCACGACGGTCTCGCCGGAGCCCGAGTCGGAACCGACCCGGATCTCGGCGTCGAGCCGCGCGTCGCGGCGGGCCCGCGGCGAGCGGCTGACCCGCTTGATCACGGCGATGATCCGCGAGGGGTGCTCCCGTGAGGAGTCGCTCGCCGCCTTCAGCGCGTCGTAGGCGTTCTCCTCGTCGGTGACGATGACGAGGGTGAGCACCATCCCGATGGCCGGGGCGCCGACCGCGCGGCGGGCCGACACCAGGGCCTGGTTGATCTTGCTGGACGTGGTTTCCGTGAGATCGATCTTCATGGCCGCCGCCAGCTCCGTCCGTCTCGTGCGAGCATGTCGTCCGCCTCGGGCGGGCCCCAGGTTCCGGCCGGGTACTGCGCCGGCTTGCCGTGCTTGTCCCAGTACTCCTCGATCGGGTCCAGGATGTTCCAGGAGAGCTCGACCTCCTGGTGGCGCGGGAAGAGGTTGGCGTCGCCGAGCAGGACATCGAGGATGAGCCGCTCGTACGCCTCCGGGCTGGACTCGGTGAAGGACTCGCCGTAGGCGAAGTCCATCGTGACGTCCCGTACCTCCATCGAGGTGCCGGGCACCTTCGAGCCGAACCGCACCGTCACTCCCTCGTCCGGCTGGACCCGGATGACCAGGGCGTTGCCGCCCAGCTCCTCCGTGGCGCCGGACTCGAAGGGCAGGTACGGGGCACGCTTGAAGACGACCGCGATCTCCGTGACCCGGCGGCCGAGCCGCTTTCCGGTACGGAGGTAGAACGGCACGCCCGCCCAGCGGCGGTTGTTGATCGTCAGCTTGACCGCGGCGAAGGTGTCGGTCTTCGACTTGGGGTCGATGCCCTCTTCCTCCAGGTAGCCGGGCACCTCCTGGCCGCCCTGCCACGCGTGGGTGTACTGGCCGCGCACCGTGTGCTTGCCGAGGTCCTCCGGCAGCTCCACCGCCGTGAGCACCTTGAGCTTCTCTGCGACCAGGGCCTTGGGGTGGAAGGAGCCGGGCTCCTCCATCGCGGTCAGGGCCAGCAGCTGGAGCAGGTGGTTCTGGATGACGTCACGGGCGGCGCCGATGCCGTCGTAGTAGCCGGCCCGGCCGCCGATGCCGATGTCCTCGGCCATCGTGATCTGGACGTGGTCGACGTACGACCTGTTCCAGACCGGCTCCCACATCGTGTTGGCGAAGCGCAGCGCCAGGATGTTCTGGACCGTCTCCTTGCCGAGGTAGTGGTCGATCCGGAAGACCTCGTTCGGCGGGAAGACGTCGTGCACGAGCTGGTTGAGCTCCTGCGCGCTCTTCAGGTCGTGGCCGAAGGGCTTCTCGATGACGGCCCGGCGCCAGGAACCCTCGCTCTGGTCGGCGAGCCCGTGCTTCTTGAGCTGCTGGACGACCTTGGGGAAGAACTTCGGCGGCACGGACAGGTAGAAGGCGAAGTTGCCGCCCGTTCCCTGTGCCTTGTCGAGCTCCTCGATGGTGGCCCTGAGGGTCTCGAAGGCGACGTCGTCGTCGAAGTCGCCCTGCACGAAGCGCATGCCCTGGCTGAGCTGCTGCCAGACCTCTTCGCGGAAGGGGGTGCGGGAATGCTCCTTGACTGCGTCGTGGACGACCTGGGCGAAGTCCTCGTCCTCCCAGTCGCGGCGCGCGAAACCGATGAGCGAGAAGCCCGGCGGCAGCAGGCCGCGGTTGGCCAGGTCGTAGATGGCGGGCATCAGCTTTTTACGGGACAAATCGCCCGTGACGCCAAAGATGACCAGGCCCGACGGCCCCGCGATGCGCGGGAGCCGTCGGTCCTGGGCGTCACGGAGCGGGTTGGCTCCGGGAACACCAGACAAAGTGGTCAGCCCTCCGAAGGGGCGAGGCGCTTGAGTTCCGCCTCTGTCGAGTTGAGCAGGTCGTTCCAGGCCGTCTCGAACTTGTCGACGCCCTCGTCCTCAAGGACCTGGACGACGTCGTCGTAGCTGACCCCGAGCTCCTTGATCGCGTCGAGGTCGGCACGGGCCTGGCCGTAGCCACCGGCGACGGTGTTACCGGTGATCTCGCCATGATCGGCCACCGCGTCCAGAGTCGCCTCCGGCATGGTGTTGACCGTGTTCGGTGCGACGAGGTCGTCGACGTACAGGGTGTCCTTGAGGGACGGGTCCTTCACGCCGGTCGAGGCCCACAGCGGGCGCTGCTTATTGGCCTGCGCCTTGTCGAGGGCGGCCCAGCGCTCACCGGCGAAGACCTCCTCGTACGCCTCGTAGGCCAGGCGCGCGTTGGCGAGGGCGGACTTGCCCTTGGCGGCCTCGGCCGCGTCGCCGCCGATCGCGTCGAGCCGCTTGTCGATCTCGGTGTCCACCCGGGACACGAAGAAGGACGCCACCGAGTGGATCTTGGAGAGGTCCAGGCCCGCGGTCTTCGCCTTCTCCAGGCCCGCCAGGTAGGCGTCCATGACCTCGCGGTAGCGCTCCAGCGAGAAGATCAGCGTGACGTTGACGCTGATGCCGCGGCCGATGGTCTCGGTGATCGCGGGCAGTCCGGCCTTGGTCGCCGGGATCTTGATGAGCGTGTTCGGCCGGTCCACCAGCCAGGCGAGCTGCTTGGCCTCCGCGACCGTGGCCAGGGTGTTGTGCGCCAGTCGCGGGTCGACCTCGATGGAGACCCGGCCGTCCTGGCCGCCCGTCGCGTCGAAGACCGGGCGCAGGATGTCGGCGGCGTCACGGACGTCGGCCGTCGTGATCATCCGGAGGGCTTCCTCGACGGTCACCTTGCGGGCCGCGAGGTCGGTGAGCTGCTGCTCGTAACCGTCGCCCGAGGAGATCGCCTTCTGGAAGATCGACGGGTTGGTCGTGACACCCACGACGTGGCTCTGGTCGATCAGCTCGGCCAGGTTGCCCGAGGTGATCCGCTTGCGCGAGAGGTCGTCGAGCCAGATCGCCACGCCCTCGTCGGAGAGGCGCTTGAGTGCGTCTGTCATGAGAATTGCATCTCCTACTAGTCGTATAACGGCGTCAGCGCGCGGCGGCCGCGAGAGATTCCCGGGCGACGGCGGCGACGTGCTCGGCGGTGAAGCCGAACTCGCGGAACAGGACCTTCGCGTCGGCCGAGGCACCGAAGTGCTCCAGCGAGACGATCCGGCCCGCGTCCCCGACGTACCGGTACCAGGTCAGGGCGATTCCCGCCTCGACGGCGACCCGCGCCTTCACGGCCGGCGGCAGGACACTGTCCTTGTACGCCTGGTCCTGCTCCTCGAACCACTCGACACACGGCATCGAGACCACCCGGGTCGGGACGCCGGCCGCCTGGAGCTCCTCGCGCGCCTCGACGGCGAGCTGGACCTCGGAACCGGTGCCGATGAGGAGGAGCTCGGGCGCCGCGCTCTGTCCGTCGGCCGTCTCGGCGTCGAACAGGACGTAGCCGCCCTTGGCCGCGTTCTCGTTCGCCTCGTACGTCGGCACGCCCTGACGGGTCAGCGCCAGACCGTGCGGGGCGCCCTTGCCGAACACCTTGGTGTAGCGGCGCAGGACCTCGCGCCAGGCGATGGAGGTCTCGTTAGCGTCCGCCGGGCGGACGACGTTCAGGCCTGGGATCGCGCGCAGGGAGGCCAGGTGCTCCACCGGCTGGTGGGTCGGGCCGTCCTCGCCGAGACCGATCGAGTCGTGCGTCCACACGTAGGTCACCGGCGCGTGCATCAGCGCGGACAGCCGTACGGCGTTGCGCATGTAGTCGGAGAACACCAGGAAGGTGCCGCCGTAGATGCGGGTGTTGCCGTGCAGTGCGATGCCGTTCATGGCGGCTGCCATGGCGTGCTCGCGGATGCCGAAGTGCACCGTGCGGCCGTACGGGTCCGCGCCCGGCAGCGGGTTGCCCGCCGGGAGGAACGACGACGTCTTGTCGATCGTGGTGTTGTTCGAGCCCGCGAGGTCGGCGGAGCCGCCCCACAGCTCGGGCACGATCTCGCCGAGCGCCTGGAGCACCTTGCCGGAGGCCGCGCGGGTGGCGACGCCCTTGCCGGGCTCGAAGACCGGGAGCTTGTCCTCCCAGCCCTTGGGCAGCTCGCCCGCACGGATGCGGTCGAACTCGGCGGCGCGCTCCGGGTTGGCGGTGCGCCACGCGGCGAAGGTCTTCTCCCACGCGGTCCTGGTCTCACGGCCGCGGTCCAGCGCCTCACGGGTGTGCGCGATGACCTCGTCGGCGACCTGGAAGGACTTCTCCGGGTCGAAGCCGAGGACCGTCTTGGTCGCGGCGACTTCGTCGGCGCCGAGCGCGGAGCCGTGCGCGGCCTCGGTGTTCTGGGCGTTCGGGGCGGGCCAGGCGATGATCGAGCGGGCCGCGATGAACGACGGGCGCGTGGTCTCGGCCTTGGCCGCCTGGAGCGCCTTGTACAGACCCGCCGGGTCCAGGTCGCCGCTGGGCAGCTGCGCGACCCGCTGGACGTGCCAGCCGTACGCCTCGTAGCGCTTCAGGGTGTCCTCGGAGACCGCGGTCTCCGTGTCGCCCTCGATGGAGATGTGGTTGTCGTCCCACAGGAGGACCAGGTTGCCCAGCTTCTGGTGCCCGGCCAGCGAGGACGCCTCCGCGGAGATGCCCTCCTGGAGGCAGCCGTCACCGGCGACGGCCCAGATCATGTGGTCGAACGGCGAGGTGCCGGGGGCCGCGTCCGGGTCGAACAGGCCGCGCTCGTAGCGGGCGGCCATGGCCATGCCCACGGCGTTGGCGACACCCTGGCCCAGCGGGCCGGTGGTCGTCTCGACGCCCGTGGTGTGGCCGTACTCCGGGTGCCCCGGGGTCTTCGAACCCCAGGTGCGGAAGGCTTCGAGATCCTCCAGCTCCAGGCCGTAGCCGGCCAGGTAGAGCTGGATGTAGAGGGTCAGGCTGCTGTGGCCCACCGAGAGGACGAACCGGTCGCGGCCGGTCCACTCCGCGTCGGCGGGGTCGTGCCGCATCACCTTCTGGAAGAGGGTGTACGCGGCGGGAGCCAGGCTCATGGCCGTACCCGGGTGGCCGTTTCCGACCTTCTGTACGGCGTCCGCGGCGAGAACGCGGACAGTGTCCACGGCCCGCTGGTCCAATTCGGTCCACTGGAGGTCTGTGGTGGTCGGCTTGGTGCTCACCCTGAGTCAGGGCTCCTCTCCACTGTTGTAAACCGGTGGCTGTGACCGCACCGGGCGTTGTCGAGCCTACCCCCGTCGCCACCCGCTATTTTCGGCTAATCCCAGGGTGCGGGCGGCCCGCCGGATTCGCCTCCCGTATGAGCGCGCGGGCTCACCGATGCGCCTCTCCGATGAGCGCGGGGACCCACTCCTGAGGCACTCCGAAGAGCGCGCCGGAACACCCCTGAGCGAGTTCGGGGAGCGCCCGGAATTCCCGGTCCGTCACCCGGATGAGCGAGCCCCTCCGGGCGGCCGCCGCAACGGCTCCGCACGCCACATCAACACGACCCCACCCCCGCGAAGAACGGCATGTCCCCAACGTCTACAGTGGTCTGGTTCGCGCAAGTCTTCACCGGGCCCTCACGCCCGGAGCTTGCTGGGATTTCTCTGTCAGGGGTGTGCGTGACGGCCGTCGAGTCCCGACCCGCAGGGGTCGCCTTGACTCCGAGCCCAGGGGGCCATCGCCCATTCGGGGCCCGTGTCAAGGCATTCGTGGCACTGACCAAGCCTCGGATCATCGAGCTGTTGCTGATCACCACTGTTCCGGTGATGTTCCTGGCCGCTCAGGGTGTACCCGACCTGTGGCTCGTGCTCACTACCACCGTCGGCGGCTATCTGTCCGCCGGTGGTGCCAATGCACTGAACATGTACATCGACCGCGATATCGACGCGTTGATGGACCGTACGTCGCAGCGACCGCTGGTCACCGGCATGGTGAGCCCGCGCGAGTGCCTGGCCTTCGGTATCGCCCTCGCGGTGATCTCGACGGTCTGGTTCGGGCTGCTGGTGAACTGGCTCTCGGCGGCGCTGTCGCTCGGGGCCCTGCTCTTCTACGTCGTCGTGTACACGATGCTGCTGAAGCGCCGGACCTCGCAGAACATCGTCTGGGGCGGCATCGCGGGCTGCATGCCGGTCCTCATCGGCTGGTCGGCCGTGACGAACTCGATGTCCTGGGCCGCGGTGATCCTCTTCGCCGTCATCTTCTTCTGGACGCCGCCGCACTACTGGCCGCTCTCCATGAAGGTGAAGGACGACTACGCCCGGGCCGGTGTCCCGATGCTCCCGGTCGTCGCGACCAACCGGGTGGTGGCCCGCCAGATCGTGGTCTACAGCTGGGTCATGGTCATCGTTTCGCTGCTGCTGACCCCGCTGGGCTACACCGGCTGGTTCTACACGGCCGTGGCCCTGCTCACCGGTGGCTTCTGGCTCTGGGAGGCGCACGGACTGCAGAACCGCGCCAAGGCCGGGCTGGCGGGAGCCAAGCTCAAGGAGATGCGGCTGTTCCACTGGTCGATCACCTATGTGTCGCTGCTGTTCGTCGCCGTCGCGGTGGACCCCTTCCTGAGGTAGTCCGCCCTCGGCTTCCGTTCGACTTCCGCCGACGGGCGGGGTACGTGGCCCACGCCACGCGCCCCGCCCGTCGCCAGTTGATCTACTCGTCGGTAGCATCCTGTTCATGGCAGAGACGGAGTGCACCCAGCAGGTGGACGGCAACGAGGCGGACGGCAGGCAGGCGGCGCGCGCGGAGCGCAGGGCGGCGCGGCTGGCCAAGCAGATCGGCGCGTTCGCGAAGGCCCACGGCGGCGCCGAGGGGCAGCTCGCCTACATCGGGCAGATGGGCACCCGCATCGTCCTGGTCGGCGAGGACGGCGGCTGGGGCGATCTGGTCGCCCCGTCGTACGCGGTCGCGGAGAGCGCCGCCCGGAAGTCCGGGATCACCATGCACGAGTCCTTCGACGGCGAGTTCGCCGCGAAGGTGCGCACCGGTCCGTACGAGTGGACGCGGATGGCCGGCATGCAGATCGGCGGCCCGGCCGACAAGGCCTGAGGCCTGCGGCACGAACAGAGCGGCGGAGGCCGGTCGGACACCTGTCCGACCGGCCTCCGCCGTTTCCGTGTCCGCCGCGTGTCCGCTTCGTCCGTGCGCCGCCGAACCAAGTTTCACTTAATTAGTAATTAATCTTGACGGGGGGTCGGGTGAGCCGTCACAGTCCTGTGCGTGGCGCCGCCCGGCCCGCACGGCGTCGAGACCGGCGAATCGCCCTTCGAGCGACCGCTGCGCACCCACTTCCTCACCCCCGCCGACGCCGCCCCCGCCGAATACCTCCCGTACGGGATGCGCCCCTTCACCGGCTCCGAACTCGTCGTCCGGCGCACCGGCCAGGACCGGGGCACCTGGTGGACCTTCGACTCCGCCACCGCCACCGCCACCGCCGACGGCGACCGCGCGCTGCGCCTCGCCTTCACCGACGAGCTCCAGGGGCTGCGCGCCGTCCTGTGCTACGAGACCGTGCCCGGCACCGACGTGATCCTGCGCTGGACCGAGCTGACCTGCACGGGTGAGGACGAACTGCGCCTGGAGCGCCTCGACTCCGCGGCCGTCAACGTCCCCGTCACGGGCGGCGCCCGGCTCACCACCCTCACCGGTCAGTGGTCCCAGGAGTTCACCCGCACCCAGCACGAACTCACCCGGGGCCGCTACGAGATGGCCTCCACCCAGGGTGTCGCGGGCCACGCCTACGCCCCCTGGCTCGCCGTCCAGGACGCCGCACTGCCGGACGGGCACGACACCCCGACGTACGGCGTCGCCCTGGAGTGGTCCGGCAACTGGCGCATGAGCGCCGACGCCGAGCCCGGCGGCGCGGTACGGATCGCGGCCGGCCGGGTGCCCCACGAGGGCGCCGTCCGGCTCGCCCCCGGGGCCACCCTCACCACCCCCCGGCCGGCCTGCGCCTTCAGCCCCGAGGGACTGGACGGCCTGGCCCGGGTCTGGCACCGCTACGAGCGCCTGCTGAGCGGCGACCGGATGGACCGCACCCGCAAGGTCCTCTACAACTCCTGGGAGGCGACCGGCTTCGACGTCGAGGCGTCCGCCCAGCTCGAACTGGCCCGGATCGCCGCGGACATGGGCGCCGAACTCTTCGTCGTGGACGACGGCTGGTTCACCGGACGGCACGGCGAGAGGGGCGGCCTCGGCGACTGGCACCCCGACCCGGCGAACTTCCCGGACGGCTTCGACGCCTTCATAGCCGAGATCCGCGCCACCGGCATGGACTTCGGCCTCTGGGTCGAACCCGAGGCGGTCAGCCCGGCCTCCGCGCTCTACGCCGAACACCCCGAGTGGGTCTACCGGATCGACGGCCGCCCCGCCACGCTGGTGCGCGAGCAACTGCTCCTCGACCTCGGCCGCGAGGACGTCCAGGACTTCGTCATCGCGACCCTGGGCCGGCTGCTCGGAGACCACGCCATCAGCTACCTCAAGTGGGACATGAACCGCCCGCCCACCGAACGCGGCCGGCCCGGCGGCGCACCGCCAGGGGAACAGGACCTGGACGCCGAGCACGTCGCCGGGTACCTGCGGGTCCTGGACCACCTGCGCGCGCACCACCCGCACGTCACCGTCGAGGGCTGCGCCGGGGGCGGCGGCCGCGTCGAACACGCCACCCTCGCCCGCACCGACGTGATGTGGCCCAGCGACAACACTGCGCCCCTGGACCGCCTCGCCATCCAGTACGGCTACCTGCACGCACACGCCCCGCACACCATGAGCTCCTGGGTCACCGACGCGCCCGGCGTCTTCGACCCGCGCCCCCGCTCGCTCGGCTTCCGCTTCGTCCTGGCGATGTCCGGGGTGCTGGGCATCGGCGCCGACATCCGCACCTGGTCCGCCGCACAGCGGACGGAGGCCGCCGGCTGGGTGAGCCGCTACAAGGAGATCCGCGACCTGGTGCACCACGGCGAGATCCGGCTGCTGGGCTCCCCGGCCGACGCCACCTGCGGCGTCCAGTACGAGGAGGGGGGCGGCGCCCGCATCGCCGTCACCGCCTGGAACACCGGCCGCCTCGACGGGGCGCCGCTCGTCCCGGGACGCCCCGCCCGGCTCCGGCTGCGCGGACTGGACCCGGCCGCCCGCTACACGGACCGGCGCAGCGCGGCCGAGTACAGCGGAGCCCATCTGCTGCACTACGGACTGCCGTTCGCCTGGACCGCGCGGTACGACGCGGAACTCGTCGTACTCGTGAGGTAGTAAACCGCCCAGCCAGAGCCACCGTCACTAGAGTCACGACAGCACCGCTGAACCCGAGGAGTCGACCCGCACCATGAACGGAAACCCCCGCTTCGCAGACAAGGTGGCCGTCGTCACCGGAGCCGCCTCCGGCATCGGCGCGGCCACCGCGGAGAGACTGGCCGCGGAGGGCGCCGCGGTGATCCTCGCGGACATCTCGGAAGGCCCCGGCGAGAGCGTCGCCGCATCCATCCGCGCCGCCGGCGGCCGGGCCCGTTTCGTGCGTACGGACGTCTCCGACGCGGGGGACTGGCAGCGGGCCGTGGACGCCGCGCACACCTTCGGACCCGTCGGTGTCCTGGTGAGCAACGCCTACACGGTCGACGTCACCCCCGCCCACGAGATGACCGTCGCCTCCTGGGAGCGCCAGCTGTCGGTCAACCTCACCGGAGCCTTCCTCGGATTCCGGGCGGTCCTGCCCGACCTGCGCGCCCGGCGCGGCGCCGTCGTGCTGACCTCCTCTGTCCACGCCCACAAGGGCATCCCCGGACACCCCGCCTACGCCGCGTCCAAGGGCGCGCTGCTGTCGCTGTGCGGACAGCTCGCGGTGGAGTACGGGCCCGAGGTGCGGGTCAACGCCGTACTGCCCGGACCCATCCTGACCGGGGCGTGGGACCGGGTGGGGGAGGAGGACCGCCGCAAGAGCGTCGCGGAGACCGCCGCGGGCCGGTTCGGCACCCCCGCGGAGGCGGCCGCCGCCATCGCGTTCCTCGCCGCCGACGAAGCGTCCTACATCACCGGATCGAGCCTGCTCGTGGACGGCGGCTGGTCCGTCGTCAAGGCCTCGGCCTGACCCCCGCCCGGCCCCATCCTTTCGCACAGCAGAGCACAGCAGAGCACAGCAGAGCACAGCAGAAAGGCACACAGACATGACGCCATACGCGCGCCGCGGAGTGCACGGCCAGACCGTGGAGACTCTCGCGCGCCGGGTCCTGAGCGGCGAGATCCCCGAAGGGGCGACACTCGACCTCGTGGCGCTCCAGGGCGAGCTTGACGTCAGCCTGACCGCCCTGCGCGAATCTCTCAAGGTCCTCGCGGCCAAGGGGATCGTCGACGCCCGCCAGAAGCGCGGCACCTTCGTCAGAGCCCGCGCGGACTGGAATCTGCTCGACGCGGACGTGCTGCGCTGGCAGTTCGCCGGCGGCACCGAATCGGGCGCCGACCTGGCACTCCTGCGCAACCTCGGGGAGGTCCGAGGCATCATCGAGCCGGCCGCCGTCCGGCTGGCCGCGGACCGCCGCACAGAAGCGGACCTGGCCACCCTCGAAGCCGCGATCACCGCGATGGGCGAGCAGGAGGGCGGCCCCGCCCACGCGGTCGAGGCGGACCTCGCCTTCCACCGCGCCCTCCTCGCGGCCACCCACAACGAACTGCTGGAACGCCTGGAGATGGTCATCGAGTCCGGCCTCGCCCACCGGGACGAGATCGTGCACAGCTCACAAGCCGGCGAGGACCCGGTCCCGAGCCACCGGGCGGTCCTGGACGCCGTCCGCGACCGGAACCCGGCCGCCGCCGAGCACGCCATGCGCGCCCTGCTCGACCAGGCAGTCCGCGACCTCGACCGGGTGCACGGCACCGTCCCGGACACCGAGGACGCGCCCGGTACCGGCGAGGGGACCGTGAACCGGTGAAGATCACCCGTATCGAGACCTTCCTCGTCCCGCCGCGCTGGCTCTTCTGCCGGATCGAGACCGACGAGGGCGTCGTGGGCTGGGGCGAGCCCGTCGTCGAGGGCCGTGCGGAGGTCGTCAGGTCCGCCGTCGACGTGCTGGCCGAATACCTCATCGGCCAGGACCCGTTGCGCGTCCAGGACCACTGGCAGGTGCTGAGCAAGGGCGGCTTCTACCGGGGCGGCCCGGTGCTCTCCAGCGCCGTCGCCGGAATCGACCAGGCCCTGTGGGACATCGCCGGGAAGGCGTACGGCGCCCCCGTCCACGCCCTGCTCGGCGGCCCCGTGCGCGACCGGGTCCGGGTCTACGCCTGGGTCGGCGGCGACGAACCCGCCCGCCTCGCGGAGGAGGTCACCGCCCAGGTCGAGGCCGGCTTCACCGCCGTCAAGATGAACGCGGCCGGCCGCACCTCACCGCTGGCCAGCCCAGCGGAGACCGCCGGCGTGGTGGAACGGGTCGCCGCCGTCCGCGATGTGCTCGGCCCCGGCCGTGACGTCGCCATCGACATGCACGGCCGGTTCGGACCGGCCGGCGCCCGCCGGGTGCTGCACGCCATCGAACCGCTGCACCCGCTGTTCGTGGAGGAGCCCCTGCTGCCCGAGCAGGGCCATCTGCTGCCCGCCCTCACCGCCGCCACCTGCGTCCCCATCGCCACCGGCGAACGGCTCTACGGGCGGGCCGACTTCCTGCCCGTACTGGCGGCCGGGATCGCGGTCGCCCAGCCGGACCTGTCGCACGCCGGGGGCATCTCGGAGGTCCACCGCATCGGCTCCCTCGCCGAGACCTTCGGCGTGCAGCTCGCCCCGCACTGCCCGCTCGGCCCCATCGCGCTGGCGGCCAGCCTGCAGATCGCCTTCGCCACCCCGAACTTCCTCATCCAGGAGCAGAGCCGGGGCATCCACTACAACAAGGACGCCGACCTGCTGAGTTACGTCGTGGACACCGAGCCGTTCCGCTTCGAGGCCGGCCACGCCCGGCGCACCGCCCTGCCGGGGCTCGGCATCACCGTCGACGAGAACGCCGTCCGCGCGGCCGACCGGTCCGGGCACGCCTGGCGCAACCCGGTCTGGCGGCACGACGACGGATCGTTCGCGGAGTGGTGAGCGCCCCGGTCCCGGTGCGGATCGAGACGGACCCGGCGCACGGCGGCCGGTGGACCTCGCTGCGGGCGGGCGGCCGCGAACGGCTCTGGTACCGGCCAGAGCCGCGCCGCCCCGGGGTCCGCCCCGGCGACGCCTTCGCCGACGCGGGCGGTCTTGAGGAGTGCGTGCCGACGGTACGCGGCACCCCCGACCACGGCGACGCCTGGGCCCGGCCCTGGCACCGCGCGGCCGACGGCACCGAGTCCGCCGACTGCCCCGACTTCCGGATCAGCCGGCTGATCCGCGCCGACGGGGACCGGGCGGTGGCCGAGTACCGGCTCACCGCGGAGCCCGGTTACCGTTTCCTGTGGGCCGCCCACGCCCTGCTCGACCTGGCGCCGGGCGCCCGCATCGGGATCGTGGACGGCACCCCGGTCCGCCGCTACCCGGACGGCGGCGACGGGTACACCACCTGCGCCTGGCCGTCGGGCCTGGACCGGATCGGTCCGGACGACGGGACGGCCACCGGCGCGGTCGTCGGCACCGGGCGGGTGTCCGTCCACGACGGGACGGCCGTGCTGCGGCTGGCCGTCGAGGCGGCAGGCCAGCCGGTGTCCGTCGCGCTCTGGCGCAACCTCGGCGGGTTCCCCGAGCAGGACCCGTACCGCTCGGTCGGCGTCGAACCGATGCTCGGCCGGGTCTTCGGCCTGGCCGCCGCGGGGGAGGGGGACGCCGCCGTCGTCCCGGCCCGCGGCGAGGTCCGCTGGCGCCTCACCGTGACGGCGCACACCACGACCACCGAACAGAACCAGTAGAAGGGAACCCGCACGTGGAGTTGCTGACCGAACTGCGCACCCACCGGATCGTCGCCATCGTGCGCGGCGCCGACGCGGACGCCGCACTCAGGACCGTACTCACCCTGGCAGAGGAGGGGCTCCCGCTCATCGAGGTCTCCCTCAGCGGGCAGGACGCGCTCGGCGTGATCCGCCGCGCCCGCGCCGCGCTCGGCTGCGGCGCACCGCTCGGCGCCGGCACCGTCCTGACCGCCCAGGACGCCCAGGCGGTCCGTGACGCGGGAGCCGACTTCGTCGTCACCCCGGCCGTCTGCGAGGGCGTCACCGAGGCCAAGCGCCTCGGGCTGCCGGTGCTGGCCGGGGTCATGACCCCGAGCGATGTCGTCGCCGCCCGGCGGCTCGGCGCCGACGCCTACAAGCTCTTCCCGGCCGCGCAGGCCGGCGGCCCCGGCTATCTGAAGGCGCTGCGCGGCCCGTTCCCCGGCCTGCCGTTCGTCCCGGTCGGCGGCGTGGACGCCGAAGCGGCCCGCGACTACCTCGCCCGGGGCGCCACCGCCGTGGGCGTCGGCTCCCCGCTGATCGGCGACGCGGCCGACGGCGGCGGCACCGACGCGCTGCGCGAGCGCACCCGCGCCTTCCTGGACGCGGTACGCCTCCCGTCGGGCGCCGGACGATGAGCGCCGGCACACCGGCCGTCCAGTGGGCCGACCGGCTTGAGCTGGGTGAGGGCATCCGGGCGGTCGACGGCCGCATCGTCCTCGTCGACATCCTGACCGGCCGGCTGCTGACCGGCCCCGCCGACCGCACCGCACCGCTGACCCGGCTGGCCGGGCTGGACGAACCGCTGGGCGCCGTCGCCCCCGTCCACGGACGCCCGGGGCACTGGATAGCCGCCGCCGGCACCGGCATCTGCCTGATCGCCCCGGACGGCGCCGCCGAGTGGCTGGCCCGTCCCGAGGAGGGGGCGGCGCACGCCACCCGGATGAACGACGCCGCCGCCGACCCGGGCGGCCGGTTCTGGGCGGGGAGCATGGCCTACGACGCGGTGGAGGGTGGCGGCTCCCTCTACCGGGTCGGCCACGACGGCACCGTGGACCGGGTGCTGGACGGGCTCACCGTGCCCAACGGCCCGGCGTTCACGGCGGACGGCTCCGCGATGTACCTCGCGGACAGCGCGAAGGGCGTCATCCGCCGCTACCCCGTGGACCCGGACAGCGGGCTGCCGGGTGCGCCGGAGACCTTCGCCGTGTTCGACGAGGGCAGCCCGGACGGTATGGCGGTCGACGCGGAGGGCGGCCTGTGGACCGCCGTCTGGGGCACCGGGACCGTCCACCGCCTCCGCCCCGACGGCGCCCCCGACCGGCAGATCCGGGTCCCCGCCGCCCAGCCCGCCGGACTCTGCCTGGACGGCGACACCCTGTACGTCACCAGCGCCAGGACCGGACTCGCCGCGCCCGGTCCGCTGGACGGTGCGGTGTTCTCCGTACGGGTCGACGTGCCCGGCCTGCCCACCGCCGCCTACCGGCAGGAAAGCCCCGCATGACCGCCGCGTCAGTCGCCTGGGCCGGACAGCCCGCCCGCTCCCCGGTGGCCTGCGTCGGGGAGACGATGGCCGCGCTGGTCCCGGACCCGGTCGCCCCGCTGGAGGACGCGGCGCGGCTCGGCGTCCGGATCGCGGGCGCCGAGTCCAACGTGGCCGTGTACCTCGCGGACCACGGGGTGCCCGCGCGCTGGGTCTCCGCCCTGGGCGACGACCCCTTCGGCCGCCGCATCCTCGGCGAGGTGGCCGCGTCCGGGGTCGACGTCAGCGGGGTGCGCACCGACCCGCACCGCCCGACCGGGCTGCTGGTCAAGGACCCCGGCACCGAGTCCACCCGGGTCCACTACTACCGGCGCGGCTCGGCGGCCTCCGCGCTGGCCCCGGACGTGCTGGACGACGACGCCGTGCGCACCGCCGGGCTCGTCCACCTCAGCGGCATCACCCCGGCGCTCTCGGTGAGCTGCCACGCGCTGGTCGCCGCGCTGCTGGAACCGGAGGCGGACGAAAGGCCGTGCCCCGTCAGCTTCGACGTCAACCACCGGCCCGCCCTGTGGCCGGACGGCTCGGCGCCCGGGGTGCTGCTCGGCTTCGCCCGGCGGGCGGACATCGTCTTCGTCGGCCTGGACGAGGCCCAGGCCCTGTGGGGCGAGGAGCTGGCCGACGCGGCCGCCGTGCGCGCCCTGCTGCCCCAGCCGCGCGTCCTGGTGGTCAAGGACGGCGGACGGGCCGCCACCGCCTTCGACGGCGACCGGGCGCACACCGTGCCCGCGCCCAGGGTCGCGGTCGTCGAACCGGTGGGCGCGGGCGACGCGTTCGCCGCCGGGTTCCTCGCCGGGCTGCTGCGCGGCGAGGACACCGTACCGGCGCTGCGGCTCGGGCACCTCACCGCGGGCGCCGCGCTGCGGGTCACCGGGGACCACGGGCCGCTGCCTGACCCGGACCGGCTGGCCGCGCTGCTGGACGCGGGGGAGGAGGCGTGGGCCGCGGGTGAATGACAGGACACAGCGCCGCAATCCGCACGTTGCCAACTCCTTACAAGCGCCCGGCAGTCGATCTTTAATAAGCCACACGGCGCAGCCGGAACCGGACGGTCCGCAAGACCCCGTCCCACCCGCGGACCGCCGTGCCACAACTCCGTGACACAGCTTCATCGTCCGGCAGCCGTCGGCCCCACCTGGGCCGGCCGGCGCCGACGGGCCCACCCCCTCCCCTTGATCCCAGGTTGACCTCAGGGCCTGCCCCTGAAGTCTGACAACGTTGCCATTCCTTTCTTTTGCCGCCCTTACCGTTCTTGTGCTTTCTCCCACTCCCTCAGCCAGGAGGCCGGACTGCCGGAACAACCCGCTGACACCACGCTGGACAGCGACCTCAGGTCAGCAGCGGACCACGACGGACCCGGGGGCATCTCCCCGGTCACCGGCGCCGCTTCCTCGCCACCAACACCACCCTGCTGGCCGCCTTCGGCATCAGCGCCGCGCTGCCCGCCACCGTCGCCGCCGCGGACGGAAAGGACCGGCCCGGTGCGGCAGCGGCCGAGCTCGCCGCCGCCCGCCCGGTCAAGGTCTCCTCCACCGCGTACGCGGCCACCGTGCCGGAGTTCGCCGTGGACGGGATCGCCGTACCCGGGGTCCGGGGGACCGGCTGACGGGCCGAGCCCGGTGACCCGCAGTGGATCGCCGTGGACCTCCAGGGCCGCTGCACCGTGGAGGCGGTGGAGCTGGTCTTCGAGGCGGCCGTCTCCGACCCGCCCTTCGTCCCCGTCACGGGCGGCAACCCCCGTGACGGCACGGACGGCAGCGAGGTCCTGTCCAGCTGCGCGGTCGCGTTCACCCTGGAGGTGTCGGTGGACGAGCGGAAGTGGACCACCGTGCACCGGGCCACCGACGGCCGCGGCGGCGCCATGACCATCACGCTCGACAAGCCGGCCACCGCCCGCTGGGTCCGGCTGACGGTCACCAGGCGCTCCAACGACAACCCCCTCGGCCTCAACGGCTTCCGCGTCCACGGCCGTACATCGGACCGGCGGCCCGCCGCCGGGAGCTGGACCGACTGGTCGATGCCCCGCACCCCCGCCCCCGCCCTGGCGGTCGCGGCCGACGGCACCGTGCCGCTCGAATCCGGCTGGGCGCTGACCATGGACGACTTCGCACCGGCCGACGACGGCAAGGTGGTCTCCGGCTCCGGCGTAGACACCGCCCGCTGGCTCCCGGCCACCGTCCCCGGCACCGTCCTGGCCTCCCTCGTCGAGCAGGGGCATCTGCCCGACCCGGTGACCGGCCTCAACAACCTCAAGGTCCCCGAGGCGCTGTCCCGGCACTCCTGGTGGTACCGCAGGGCGTTCCGGCTGCCGCGCGGACTGGGCACCGGACGCGGCCGCCGGATCCGGCTGGAGTTCGACGGCATCGACCACGCCGCGCAGATCTGGCTGAACGGCACCCGGATCGGCACGATGAGCCGCCCCTTCGCCCGCGAGTCCTTCGACATCACGGACGCGCTCCACGACGGCGGCCGCGAGGACAACGTCCTGGCCGCGCGGATCAGCCCCATGCCGCTGCCGGGCAGCCCCGCGGACAAGGGCCTCGGCGGTGAGTCCTGGCTCGACGCCGGCGCCACCATGATGATGCGGAACGGGCCGACGTACCTCTCCGTCTCCGGCTGGGACTGGATGCCGCCGGTCCGCGACCGGGCCGCCGGCATCTGGAACCACGTACGGCTGCGCTCCACCGGCACCGCGCTCCTGGGCGACCCGCAGATCACCACCACCCTGCACGGCCTGCCCGCGCTCGACGTCGCGGAGGTCACCCTCACCGTCCCGGTCAGCAACACCGGTTCCGAGGCGAAGCGGGTCACCGTGCGCGCCGCGTTCGGGGGCGTCCGGGTCGAGAAGACGGTGACCGTGCCCGCCGGGAAGAGCGCCGACGCGGTGCTCGCCCCGAAGGAGTTCCCCGCGCTGCGGGTGCGGCGGCCGAAGCTCTGGTGGCCCAACGGCTACGGGAAGCCCGATCTGTACGACCTCACGCTGAAGGCCGAGACGGGCGGCGCGGTCACCGACCGGCGCGGGCTGCGCTTCGGGATCAGGGAGTTCGGCTACAGCTACGGCATGCCGGTCGACTTCGCCGGCGGGCACGGCAGCCAGACTGTCGAGTTCGAGGCGCGCCCGGCCCGTTACGTACGGCTGGTGGGCACCCAGCGGGCGACCGACTGGGGCATGTCCCTGTGGTCCATGTCGGTGTACGGCGACGCGGACCCGGACCCGGACCCGGCCAGGGGCGCGAAGGCCGAGGCCTCCACGTCGGACGGCACGGTCCGGCCTCCGCCGTCTTCGACGGCGACCGCACGACCCGCTGGTCCTCCGAGTTCGCCGACGGCGAGTGGATCCAGGCCGACCTCGGCTCCGAGCTCCCGGTGAACCGGGTGGTGCTCGACTGGGAGAGCGCGTACGCCAAGAAGTTCGTCATCCAGGTCTCGGCGGACGGCAAGGAGTGGACCGACGCCAAGAGCGTCGAACAGCCTCCGGTGCGCCGGCTCCAGATCACGGTCAACGGCACCCGGGTGTTCTGCCGGGGCGGGAACTGGGGCTACGACGAGCTGCTGCGCCGCGCCCTGGACGGCCGCACCGAGGACACCGTCCGGATGCACCGTGACATGAACTTCACGATGATCCGCAACTGGGTGGGCAGCAGCAACCGCGAGGAGTTCTTCGCGGCCTGCGACGAGAACGGCCTGCTGGTCTGGAACGACTTCTGGAACGGCTGGTCGATGGACACGCCGGACCACGCCGGGTACCTGCGCAACGCGCTGGACACCGTCCGCGCCTACCGCTACCACGCGTCGATCGTCGTGTGGTGCGGCTCCAACGAGGGCACCCCGCCCGCCGACATCGACACCGGGGTACGGGAACTGGTGGCCGCGGAGGCGCCCGGCATCCTCTACATGGGCAGCTCGGCGGACGGCGTCGTCAAGGGCCGGGGCCCGTACAACTGGGTGGACCCCGTCTCCTACTTCCGTACCGGCGACTTCGGTTTCCACACCGAGATCGGGATGCCCGTCCTGCCCGTCGAGGAGTCGATGAAGAACCTCGTCGGCGACGAGCCGGCCTGGCCCATCGGCGATGTGTGGGGCGCCCACGACTGGGCCCGCAAGGGCAACCAGCAGCCGCAGGGCTACCAGGCGGCGATCGAGGAGCGGCTCGGTACGGCGACCGGACTGGCCGACTTCACCCGCAAGGCCCAGCTGATCAACTACGAGAACGGCCGGGCGATGTTCGAGGCGTGGAACACGCGCCTGTGGGACAACGCCTCCGGGCTGCTGCTGTGGATGTCGCACCCCGCGTGGCACAGCACCGTCTGGCAGACGTACGACTACGACCTGGACGTCAACGGCTTCTACCACGGCGTCCGCAAGGGCACCGAGCCCGTGCACGTCCAGGTGAACCCGGTCGACTGGCGTACCGGCGCGGTCAACCACACCACCCGCGCCATCAAGCGGGCGACCGTCACCGCGACCCTGTACGACCTGCGGGGGCAGCGGCTGGGCAAGCCGGCGCACAGCACGGTCGACCTCGCCCCGTCGTCGTCGGCGGCCGGGGACGTGGTGCCCTTCGGTGACTCGCTGCCCGCGGCGCACCTGCTGCGCCTCGAACTCCGGGACGCGCACGGCGCCCTGCTGTCGCGCAACACCTACTGGCGCTACCGGGCCGCCACCGACCTGTCCGCGCTCAACAAGCTGGTCCGCACCCGGGTCACGGTGCGCTCGGTCTCCGACGTCTCCGGGCACGGCGGGGGTCCCGGCGGAAAGCTGAAGGCGGTCCTCCGCAACGACGGCGCCACCGTCGCCGCCATGGTGCGCCTCTCGCTGCGTGACCGGCGCACCGACGAGCGGGTGCTGCCGGCCTACTTCGACGACAACTACCTCTGGCTGCTGCCGGGCGAGCAGCGCGAGATCGAGGCCGAGTGGAGCCACGACACCAAGGGCCGGGCCCGCCCCCGGCTCGTGGTGGAGGGATACAACGTGTCGCGCTCGGTCAACGGGTAGCGACCGCCCGCCGGTCCGGTGCGGGTCAGGCCGCACCGGACCGGCGAAACGGCCCGGTCCGCACCCCCGAGGGCTACGGACCGGGCCGTTCGCGTCGTTCCGTGCGGCGGGGCTCAGGCGGTCGCGGGCTCCGGCTGCTCGGCCGCCGGTCCGGGCACCTGCGGGGTCTCCACCGGCCGCTCGCGCTGCGAGAGCAGGACGCGCACCACGCCGATCCAGACCAGGCACGAGCCGAACATGTGCAGCCCGACGAGGATCTCCGGGGTGTCGGTGAAGTACTGGACGTACCCGATCACACCCTGCGCCATCAGGATCAGGAAGAGGTCCCGGGCCCGGTGCAGCGGTCCGACGGGCGCGTCGACGGCCTTCAGAACGAACCAGAGCGCGACGGTCAGCGCCACCACGCCCCAGGCGAGATCGGCGTGCAGCTGCGCGATCATCTTCCAGTCGATCGGGATGCGGTGGACGTCGCTGGAGTCCCCGGCGTGCCGGCCGGCCCCGGTGACGACGGTGCCGACGGCGATCAGCAGCCCGGCCGCGACGACCAGCAGCCAGGTCAGCTGCGAGACGGCCTTGCCGACCAGCGGACGCGGCGCCGTGTCGCCCTCCCGGATCCGCTGCCAGGTCAGCAGGGCGATCGTGAGCAGCGCCGTGGCCAGCAGGAAGTGCGCGGCGACGGTGTACGGGTTCAGGCCGACGAGCACGACGACGCCACCGAGGACGGCGTTGCCCATCACCACCCAGAACTGCGCCCAGCCGAGCCGGGTGACGCTGCGCCGCCAGGGCTTCGCGGAGCGGGCGGCGATGATCGCCCAGCCGACCACGGCGCACAGGGCGTAGGTGAGCATGCGGTTGCCGAACTCGATGGCGCCGTGGAGGCCCATCTCGCTCGTCGCCGTCAGCGACTCGTCGGAGCACTTGGGCCAGGTCGGGCAGCCGAGACCGGAACCGGTCAGCCGGACCGCACCGCCGGCCACGATGATCACCACGGCCAGCACGATGGACGTCATGGCGGCGCGCCGGACGGACCGGGGGGACGGCGTCCAGCGTTCGGCGATGTACTGAAGCGGGTTCCGCACGGCTTGAGCGACTTCGGCTCGGGTCAGCTTGGGCACGCGCACCATCGTAGGCGGCCGCTTGTGCAAGCTTTCACGAGGGGGACGAATCGTGACCTGTGGGTGGCCGGGGTCACTCCCAGCGGAAGAACCGTGCCGCCGCGCCCAGTCCCAGCACCGCCCAGACGGCCAAAATCCCAAGATCGCCCCACGGCATCGCCGCACCGTGCTGGAGCACGTCGCGCAGCCCGTCCGACAGGGCCGCGATCGGCAGCAGCCCCAGCACCGACTGGACCGCGTCCGGGAATTTGTCGAGCGGCACGATGACCCCGCCGCCGACCAGCAGCAGCAGGAAGACCAGGTTGGCGGCGGCGAGGGTCGCCTCCGCCTTCAGCGTCCCGGCCATCAGCAGTCCGAGACCGGAGAACGCGGCGGTGCCGAGCACGAGCAGCAGCAGGACGGCGAACGGGTTGCCGTGCGGCGACCAGCCCAGCGCGGAGGCGATCACCGTCAGCAGCACCACCTGGAGCACCTCGGTGACGAGCACGGCCAGCGTCTTGGCGGTCATCAGCGCCCAACGGGGGAGCGGGGACGCGCCGAGCCGCTTGAGCACCCCGTACCGCCGCTCGAAACCGGTGGCGATGGCCTGGCCGGTGAAGGCGGTGGACATCACGGCGAGCGCGAGGACGCCGGGGGTCAGGAAGTCGACCGACTTCCCCGAGCCGGTGTCCACGATGTCGACCGCGCTGAACAGCACGAGCAGCAGGGTCGGGATGACCACCGTCAGCAGCAGCTGCTCGCCGTTGCGCAGCAGCATCCGGGTCTCCAGCGCGGTCTGCGCGGCGATCATCCGGGGCAGCGGGGCGGCGCCCGGCCGGGGGATGTACGTACCGGCGCTCATGCGCGCAGCTCCTTGCCGGTCAGTTCCAGGAAGACGTCCTCCAGGGTGTGGCGCTCCACGGAGATGCCGGAGGGCATCACGCCGTTCTGCGCGCACCAGGAGGTGACGGTGGCCAGCAGCTGCGGGTCGACGGCGCCGGTGATGAGGTACGTGCCCGTGCTGAGCTCGGCCGCCTCCGAGCCGTCGGGCAGCGCCTTCAGCAGGGAGCCGAGGTCGAGGCCGGGACGGCCGGTGAAGCGCAGGGTGTTCTCGGCGCCGCCCCGGCAGAGCGTCTCCGGGCTGCCCTGGGCGACGATCCGGCCCGCGTCGATGATCGCGACGTCGTCGGCGAGCTCCTCCGCCTCGTCCATGAAGTGGGTGGTGAGCACGACGGACACGCCGTCGGTGCGCAGCTCCTTCACGAGGTCCCAGGTGGAGCGGCGGGCCTGCGGGTCGAGGCCGGCGGTCGGCTCGTCGAGGAAGACCAGCTCGGGGCGGCCGACGACGGCCATCGCGAGGGCGAGCCGCTGCTGCTGGCCGCCGGAGAGCCGCCGGTAGGTGGTGCGGCCGCAGCCGCCGAGCCCCAGCCGCTCGATCAGGGCGTCCACGTCGAGCGGGTGGGCGTGGAGTTTCGCCATGTGGCGGAGCATCTCGTCGGCGCGGGCGCCGGAGTAGACGCCGCCGGACTGGAGCATCACGCCGATCCGGGGGCGCAGGCGCGCCGAGTCGGTGACGGGATCCAGACCCAGTACCCGGACCGTGCCTTCGTCCGGACGGCGGTATCCCTCGCAGGTTTCGATGGTGGTGGTCTTGCCGGCGCCGTTGGGGCCGAGGACCGCGGTGACCGCGCCGGTGCTCATGCAGAGGTCGAGGCCGTTCACCGCGGTCTTCGCGCCGTACCGCTTCACCAGGCCACGGACCTGGACAGCCGGGCCGGAGGGGGGCGAAACGGGGGGGCTATTCATAGGACGTGAGTCTAGGCAGCCGCCTCGGAGGCCCAGGGCCGGGGGCCTGATTAGGTAACCCTAAGTGATGGATTCCACCCTTGATCGTTCCGGACCGTGGTTGTCAGGGCCGGATGAATTACGCAACAATAGCGTTGTGAAATACGTTGGCGAGGCTCCGCAGGAGGAACTCGCGACCGGTGAGCGCTCGACGCGCAACCGGATCGCGCGCTCCGTCCTGGACCATGGCCCGTCCACCGCCGCCGATCTCGCGAAGCGCCTGGGTCTCACCCAGGCCGCCGTCCGCCGCCAGCTCGACGCCCTCGTCTCCGACGGTGTCGTCGAGGCCCGTGAGCAGCGGGTGTACGGCGCACGGACCCGTGGCCGCCCGGCCAGGGTGTTCGCCCTGACCGACTGCGGCCGGGACGCCTTCGACCAGTCCTACGACGAGCTCGCCGCGGACGCCCTGCGCTGGATCGCCGAGAGCGCGGGGGAGGAAGCGGTCATGGCGTTCGCCCGTGCCAGGGTGGCCGGCCAGTCCGCGGCCTACCGCGCGGCGATCGAGGCCGCGGAGCCCGGCACCCGTACGGATGCGCTGGCCAAGGCCTTGTCCGCCGACGGGTACGCTGCTACGGCGCGCAGCGCGCCGGACCCGCAGCAGGGTGAGCAGTTGTGCCAGCACCACTGCCCGGTCGCACACGTCGCCGAGCAGTACCCGCAGCTGTGCGAGGCGGAGACGGAGATCTTCTCCAGCCTCCTGGGGACCCATGTGCAGCGTCTCGCCACGATCGCCCACGGCGACGGGGTGTGTACGACCTACATCCCGCGCAGCGGTCACCCCACCACGCAAACCACTGATTCAGCATCCACCAGCAAGTCCGGGAGGAACCCCGCATGACGCTCCCTACGGAGACTGCCCACCCTGAGCTCGATGGCCTGGGCACGTACGAATTCGGCTGGGCCGACTCCGACGCGGCAGGCGCGGCGGCCAAGCGCGGCCTCTCCGAGGCTGTCGTCCGTGACATCTCGGAGAAGAAGAACGAGCCCGAGTGGATGCTGAAGCTGCGGCTCAAGGGCCTCAAGCTTTTCGGCAAGAAGCCCATGCCGAACTGGGGCTCCGACCTGTCGGGCATCGACTTCGACAACATCAAGTACTTCGTGCGTTCCACGGAGAAGCAGGCGGAGTCCTGGGAGGACCTGCCCGAGGACATCAAGAACACGTACGACAAGCTCGGCATCCCGGAGGCGGAGAAGCAGCGCCTGGTGGCCGGTGTCGCCGCTCAGTACGAGTCCGAGGTGGTCTACCACCAGATCAACGAGGAGCTGGAGGCGCAGGGTGTCATCTTCATGGACACCGACACCGCGCTGAAGGAGCACCCGGAGCTCTTCAAGGAGTACTTCGGCACCGTCATCCCCGTCGGTGACAACAAGTTCGCCTCGTTGAACTCGGCCGTGTGGTCCGGTGGCTCGTTCATCTACGTGCCGAAGGGCGTGCACGTCGAGATCCCGCTCCAGGCCTACTTCCGTATCAACACGGAGAACATGGGCCAGTTCGAGCGGACGCTGATCATCGTCGACGAGGACGCCTACGTCCACTACGTCGAGGGCTGCACCGCGCCGATCTACTCCTCGGACTCGCTGCACTCCGCGGTCGTCGAGATCATCGTGAAGAAGGGCGGCCGCTGCCGCTACACGACGATCCAGAACTGGTCGAACAACGTCTACAACCTGGTGACCAAGCGCGCCGTCGCCTACGAGGGCGCGACCATGGAGTGGGTCGACGGCAACATCGGCTCCAAGGTCACCATGAAGTACCCGGCCATCTACCTGATGGGCGAGCACGCCAAGGGCGAGACCCTGTCCATCGCCTTCGCGGGGGAGGGCCAGCACCAGGACGCCGGCGCCAAGATGGTCCACATGGCCCCGAACACCTCGTCCAACATCGTCTCCAAGTCGGTGGCACGAGGCGGCGGCCGCACCTCCTACCGAGGTCTCATCGAGATCGGCGAGGGCGCGCCGGGCGCGAAGTCCAACGTCCTCTGTGACGCGCTGCTGGTCGACACCATCTCCCGCTCCGACACCTACCCCTACGTCGACGTCCGCGAGGACGACGTCTCGATGGGGCACGAGGCGACCGTCTCCAAGGTCTCCGAGGACCAGCTCTTCTACCTGATGAGCCGCGGCATGACCGAGTTCGAGGCAATGGCGATGATCGTGCGCGGCTTCGTGGAGCCGATCGCGAAGGAGCTCCCGATGGAGTACGCCCTGGAGCTCAACCGGCTGATCGAGCTGCAGATGGAGGGTTCGGTCGGCTAGTACGCCGGCAACCGAACCCCCGACATCTGTCCGACCTGAGAAAGCGAGCACTACGACAGCCATGGCTGAGGCTCAGAACATCCCGGTGGGCTCCACCACCACCGGCTCTATCGCGGTGGCCGCCGAGTCGACCGTCGCCACGCGCATGAGCGCGCCCCCGTCCTTCGACGTCGCGGACTTCCCGGTCCCGCACGGCCGCGAGGAGGAATGGCGGTTCACGCCGCTGGAGCGGCTGCGCGGCCTGCACGACGGCACGGCCGTCGCCACCGGCAGCGCTGTGAAGGTCGCCATCGAGGCCCCCGCGGGCGTCACGGTCGAGACCGTCGGCCGTGACGACGCCCGCCTCGGCAAGGCCGGCACGCCGGTGGACCGGGTGGCCGCCCAGGCCTACTCCTCCTTCGAGCAGGCCTCCGTCGTCACTGTCGACAAGGAAGCCGTGCTCACCGAGCCGATCCGGATCACGGTGCACGGCGAGGGCGGGGTGGCCTACGGACACCAGGTCATCACGCTGGGCGCCTTCGCGGAGGCCGTCGTCGTCATCGACCACACCGGTGACGCGGTGCTCGCCGCCAACGTCGACTACGTCCTGGGCGACGGCGCGAAGCTGACCGTCGTCTCCGTCCAGGACTGGGACGAGAGCGCCGTCCACGTCGGCCAGCACAACGCGCTGGTCGGCCGGGACGCCTCCTTCAAGTCCATCGTCGTCACCTTCGGCGGCGACGTCGTCCGCATCCACCCGCGGATCGCCTACGCGGGCCCCGGCGGCGAGGCCGAGCTCTTCGGCCTGTACTTCACCGACAAGGGCCAGCACCAGGAGCACCGCCTCCTGGTCGACCACAACACCCCGCACTGCAAGTCCAACGTGGCCTACAAGGGCGCGCTCCAGGGCGACGGCGCGCACGCCGTGTGGATCGGGGACGTCCTGATCCAGGCCGCCGCCGAGGGCACCGACACCTACGAGATGAACCGCAACCTGGTTCTCACCGACGGTGCGCGGGTCGACTCGGTGCCGAACCTGGAGATCGAGACCGGCGAGATCGTCGGCGCCGGCCACGCCTCCGCGACCGGCCGCTTCGACGACGAGCAGCTGTTCTACCTGCAGTCCCGCGGCATCCCCGCCGAGGAGGCCCGCCGCCTCGTCGTGCGAGGCTTCTTCGCGGAGCTGGTGCAGCAGATCGGCCTTCCGGACGTCGAAGCCCGGCTCCTCGACAAGATCGAGACCGAGCTGAAGGCCTCGGTCTGATGGCCTTCGTCAAAGCCTGTGCGCTGAGCGAGCTGGAGGACGACACCCCCAAGCGGGTGGAGCTCGACGGCACGCCGGTGTCCGTCGTCCGCACCGAGGGTGAGGTGTTCGCGATCAACGACATCTGCTCGCACGCGAACGTCTCACTGTCCGAGGGAGAGGTCGAGGACTGCATGATCGAGTGCTGGCTGCACGGATCGAGCTTCGACCTGCGCACCGGCAAGCCGTCCGGCCTTCCCGCGACGCGCCCCGTCCCCGTATACCCCGTCAAGATCCAAGGGGACGATGTGCTCGTCTCCGTCACCCAGGAGACCTGAGTCACCCATGGCAACGCTTGAAATCCGCGACCTGCACGTCACCGTCGAGGCCGACAACGCCACGAAGGAGATCCTCAAGGGCGTCGACCTGACCGTGAAGCAGGGCGAGACCCACGCCATCATGGGCCCCAACGGGTCCGGCAAGTCCACCCTCGCCTACTCCCTCGCAGGCCACCCCAAGTACACGGTCACCAGCGGCACGGTGACCCTGGACGGCGAGGACGTCCTGGAGATGACCGTCGACGAGCGCGCCCGCGCCGGTCTGTTCCTCGCCATGCAGTACCCGGTCGAGATCCCCGGCGTCTCCGTCTCCAACTTCCTGCGCACCTCCGCCACCGCCGTCCGCGGCGAGGCGCCCAAGCTGCGTACCTGGGTGAAGGAGGTCAAGGAGGCCATGGCCGAGCTCCAGATGGACCCCGCCTTCGCCGAGCGCAACGTCAACGAGGGCTTCTCCGGCGGTGAGAAGAAGCGCCACGAGATCCTCCAGCTGGAGCTGCTCAAGCCGAAGATGGCGATCCTCGACGAGACGGACTCCGGTCTGGACGTCGACGCGCTGAAGACCGTCTCCGAGGGCGTCAACCGGGTCCGTGAGTCCGGCGAGGTCGGCACGCTGCTGATCACGCACTACACGCGCATCCTCAAGTACATCAAGCCCGACTTCGTGCACGTCTTCGCCAACGGCCGCATCGCCGCGTCCGGCGGCGCCGAGCTGGCCGACAAGCTGGAGAACGAGGGCTACGAGGCCTACACGAAGGGTGGCCCCGTGAGCGGAGCGAACTCAGGAGGTACGGTCGCGTGACTGACGCCCGACAGGGGCTCTCCGGCCTCCTCGACACCGAGGCGATCCGCAAGGACTTCCCGATCCTGGACCGCACGGTCCACGACGGCAAGAAGATCGTGTACCTGGACAGCGCGGCGACCTCGCAGAAGCCGCGCCAGGTGCTCGATGCCCTCAACGAGTACTACGAGCGGCACAACGCCAATGTGCACCGCGGCGTGTACACGATCGCGGAAGAGGCCACGGCGCTGTACGAAGGCGCCCGTGACAAGGTCGCCGCGTTCATCAACGCACCCAGCCGCAACGAGGTGATCTTCACCAAGAACGCCTCGGAGTCGCTCAACCTCGTGGCGAACATGCTCGGCTGGGCCGACGAGCCCTACCGGGTCGACCACGAGACCGAGATCGTCACCACCGAGATGGAGCACCACTCCAACATCGTGCCGTGGCAGCTGCTCTCGCAGCGCACGGGCGCGAAGCTGAAGTGGTTCGGCATCACCGACGAGGGCCGGCTCGACCTGTCCAACATCAACGAGATCATCACAGAGAAGACGAAGATCGTCTCCTTCACGCTGGTCTCGAACATCATGGGCACGATCAACCCGGTCGAGCAGATCGTCCGGCGCGCCCAGGAAGTCGGCGCGCTGGTCTGCATCGACGCCTCGCAAGCCGCCCCGCACATGGTGCTCGACGTGCAGGCGCTGCAGGCCGACTTCGTGGCCTTCACCGGCCACAAGATGGTCGGCCCGACCGGCATCGGCGTGCTCTGGGGACGGCAGGAGCTCCTGGAGGACCTGCCGCCCTTCCTCGGCGGCGGCGAGATGATCGAGACCGTGTCGATGCACTCGTCGACCTACGCCCCCGCGCCGCACAAGTTCGAGGCCGGTACGCCCCCGATCGCCCAGGCCGTCGGCCTCGGCGCGGCCGTGGACTACCTCTCGGCGATCGGCATGGAGAACATCCACCGCCACGAGCAGGCCATCACCGAGTACGCGGTGAAGCGGCTCCTGGAGGTCCCGGACCTCAGGATCATCGGTCCGGCCACCGCGGAGGACCGCGGGGCCACGATCTCCTTCACGCTGGGCGACATCCACCCGCACGACGTGGGCCAGGTACTCGACGAGCAGGGCATCGCCGTCCGGGTCGGACACCACTGCGCACGGCCGGTCTGCCTGCGGTACGGAATTCCTGCGACGACGCGAGCGTCGTTCTATCTGTACTCCACGCCCGCCGAGGTCGACGCTCTGGTGGACGGCCTGGAACACGTCCGGAACTTTTTCGGTTAGACAGCGGCGAGGGTTGACTGGTGAAGCTTGATTCCATGTACCAGGAAGTGATCCTGGACCACTACAAGCACCCTCACGGGCGCGGCCTGCGGGACGGCGACGCCGAGGTGCATCACGTCAATCCGACGTGCGGTGACGAGATCACGCTGCGCGTGCGGTACGACGGTGAGACCATCGCCGATGTGAGTTACGAGGGCCAGGGCTGCTCCATCAGCCAGGCCAGCGCCTCCGTGCTGAACGAGCTGCTGGTCGGCAAGGAACTGGGCGAGGCCCAGAAGATCCAGGCCGCGTTCCTGGAGCTGATGCAGTCCAAGGGACAGCTGGAGCCGGACGACGCGATGGAGGAGGTGCTGGAGGACGCGGTCGCGTTCGCCGGTGTCTCCAAGTATCCGGCCCGGGTCAAGTGCGCGCTGCTGAGCTGGATGGCGTGGAAAGACGCGACGGCGAAGGCGCTGTCCGAAGGGAAGACGGCATGAGCGACAACGAGACCCTGACCACCAAGCCGGCCTCCGAGGAGGAGGTCCGCGAGGCGCTGTACGACGTCGTCGACCCCGAGCTGGGCATCGACGTCGTCAACCTGGGCCTGATCTACGGCATCCACGTGGACGACGCCAACATCGCCACCCTCGACATGACCCTGACGTCCGCGGCCTGTCCGCTGACCGACGTCATCGAGGACCAGGCGAAGTCCGCCACCGACGGCATCGTCAACGAGCTCCGGATCAACTGGGTCTGGATGCCGCCGTGGGGCCCGGACAAGATCACCGACGACGGCCGCGAGCAGCTGCGCGCGCTGGGCTTCAACGTCTGAGTCCCACCCGTACGATGTCCCACCCGTACGACCTGAACGGCCCCCGGCGCGAATTTGCCGGGGGCCGTTCGGCGTTGTTCGCCCGCTGTACCCCCGGTGGGCAAGGTCGAGGCCAACCGGCGTCCTGCAGAGCCGGCCGTCTTATCTCACGGTTGGCTATTTCGACCGGTAGCAAGCCGATTCGACGGTGACCTCCAGCAGAGGCGGGGAGTTGCCGACTTTGCTCGCCTTGTGCAACCGTACGTCGACTGCGAATTCTCGCCCCTTGGACTCCGCGATGATCTGCGGACTGTTGAGCTGAGATCCGTCCCTGCCGTCCTTGGCGATCTGCCAGCCGTCCTTCGGGAGCTCGACCCGGAGACGATCCATGCCTTTTTGCATATCAGCAAAGGAAGCCCTGTAAATACTCCAGGGGTGACTTTGGCGGTAGACCTCTTCCTCGGAGTCGTAGTCCGAGCAAGGCGACGTCATCGCGCCCGTCTCCGTGACCTTCCCTTTGACGTCGAGGATCTCAAGAATCCGGCTCGACGTTCTCTCGGTGTCCGTCTTCACGGTATCGCTGTCCCGTGTCTTCACCGCCGCCTCCTTTCCGTTCGAACACGCCACCGCCAGCGCGCATATCGCGATGATGAATCCCTGTCCGAGAACTCGCCTATTCAAGAATCACCTTGCTGTATGCTCCGGCGATGACGGCGGCCTGATCGCGTAGGCTGAGGGAGCCTTCTCTGTTCCCCTGGGTGGCACCTATTTCGACCGGTAGCAAGCTGATTCGACGGTGACCTCTAGCAGGGGCGGGGAGTCCTCGGCTTTGACCTCTTTGTGCAGCCTCACGTCGACTGCGAATTCCCGACCCTTGGACTCCGCAATGATCTGTGGACTGTTGCCCTGGGTGCCGTCCATGCCGTCCTTGACGATCTTCCAGCCGTCTTTCGGGAGTTCGACCCGCAGGCGGTCCATGCCCTTTTTCATATCGGCAAAGGGAGCCTTGTAGATACTCCAGGGGTGACGTGCGCGGTAGATCTTTTCTGCGGAGTCGTAGTCCGAGCAAGGCGACGTCATCGCACCCGTCTCCGTGACCTTTCCCTTGACGTCGAGGATCTCAAGAATCCGGCTCGACGTTCTCTCGGTGTCCGTCTTCACGGTATCGCTGTCCCGTGTCTTCACCGCCGCCTCCTTTCCGTTCGAACACGCCACCGCCAGCGCGCATATCGAAATAATGAACCCCAGTTTCGAAATTCGCCTATTCAAGTTTCACCTTGCCATATTTGCCGGCGATGACGGCTGCCTGATTGCGTAGGCTGACGGAGTCTTCGTCGTAGAATCCGGTGTGTCCGCCGGAGTCGCTTGTCATGATCTTCCCGCCGAAGGATTCGTCGGTGGGAATGATCCCGTTATCACCGAGTCCCATGAATCGACCGCCCTGCCGGACTATCTGATCGTCCCAGGGGGCACCCATGGCCCACACGTGATCGGCTCCGGTACCCAGGTCCGCCGCGTGATCCGCCTGAACACCGGGACTGCCCGCGAAGACGTAGTCGTCGGCAGCTTGAGGGTCATCCCAACTCCCCGACTGTGCTGAGACGCCGACCACCGTGCTGCCGTAGCTGTGCCCGACGACCGTGGTGTGGGCGCGAGTGCCGTCCTCAGCCTGCTGCGCGACGCCGTTCCCCTGCAAGAAATCGTGGAGTCGCGGTCCGCCCTCTGCCGCGTACTCCCCGCGTGTCGCCTCTGGAACGATACTGTCCGGCGCGTTGTAGTCGAGCCACGTGATAGTGGAGATGTTCTTTTCGGGGTTGAGGCGGTGGCTTTCGGACCAGAGCCGTTCGCTTCGGCCGAGGTCACCATGAGTATCCCCGCCGCCGCCGACGGATTCTATGCCTGCGAATGTACCGGGGACGTAGACGCCTACGTGATCCGCTGTGTCAGGATTCCCGTTGGCGATGATCACCTTTCCGTCCCCGAGGCCGGTCGGATCGAAGCCGAGCAGGTAAGCCTCGGGAAGCCCTCCCTCACCTGTGCGGTCGAAGCGGTCCTGGATGGCCTTCGATCCCTTCAGCACGCCCTCCATCCTGGCCTTCTTGGCTCCGTACTTGTCGTGCCAGCGCTGCCATTCCGGGCTGATGAGGACAGCGGGGTAGCTTCCGCTGGTGTTGGGGGTGTACTTGGCCGGCTCCTTCGGAATGGCGTTCAGATCCAGCTGATATTTCGCCGTCGTCTCGTCCAGAACCATTCTGTTCGCGTCGTCGCGAATATCGGACGGAAGGCCGTTCATGGACCCGATGGCATTCGGATGGACGGCCAGATAGTCGGCCTGCTGCTCCGGGGTGAGGTTCTTCCACCACTCCGCGTTCTCCTCGGGGGTGGCCTCCTTCGGTGGGCCCTTGATGCTGTCCAGATAGGGGTCGGCGGCCTTGAGCACCCCACCCCGGTCGGACGTCACGTCCGTCCAGTCCCTGTTCGAGACCACCAAGTCGTCGTCGGCCTGGAGAGCACGAAGCTTCGGTGCCCACTTCGCGTCCGCGTCAGTGGCCTCCTGCAAGGCATCCGCTATCCGGTCGGCGTAGCCAATGGCCGCACCGTAGTGCGGGTTCGGGTGAATGCTCGCCGCTTGGCGGTCCAGGGCATCAGATGTCGGATTGCCTCCGGCGCTGCCGGTCACCGTGCCGCCCGCGGCATCCTTCTCCTCACCCGGCTTCCTGCCTGCCGGAAAGCCGACCGAACCGTCCGCGTGCACCGTGCAGTGGTCCGCCTGGGCGTCCTCGATCGCCGCCTCCAGCCTCCGTTTGGCCGAGGCCATGTCGACGCGAAGCCGTCCAGCGCGGTGCTCACCAGCCCGCACTCGGTCTGTACGTACTGGAAGTTCTTCGACAGCCCGGCCAGTTCCCGAAGGGCTGCCTTCGCCGTCGCGCCCGCGAGCTGGTTACGTATCCCCGCGGAGATCTGGTTGTCGACGGTGTCCTTCGCCGTATTGGCCATCTGGTCCGTCGCCCGGTACCCGTCCGCGGCATCCTCGAACTCCGACGGCTTGAGCGCCTTCAGTGTCGCAAAGTCCATGTGCCCGGATCACTTCCCCTTCGACTGGCCGCCGACGGCTGGGGTATCCGTGTACTTGTTCTTGAGCGCGTCCAGTTCGGTCTTCAGCGACTCGTCGGTCTTGGACAGGTCACGCCCTGAAGACGCGAGAAGCTCCCCCAGGGATGTGCAGCGCTTGCGCACATCCGCCACGTACTTGTTCCAGGACGTGTACAGCTCCCTCTGTGCCGCCGCGCTCCGGCAGCCGGCCGCGTCGCCCAGCCCCGCCTGCCCGTCCTCAAGTTTCGTCAGCGCGGAACCGATCGGCACGGCGAGGCCCTTGGTGCCGTCGCCCGCCTGGACCCATGCCCTCTTGTCCGACTTCAGGTCCGCCGACGTATTGGTCCCGGGTGCACCGCCCCCGACGTCGGTCTGAAGGTGGTTCAACTGCATGTGCGTCGGCGGTGTTGCCGCACCGGCCTTGAGCTGCTCCCACTCGGCCCGTGTCGTCACTACTTCCTCCCCGTATCCCCGTATCCCTTGGGTCCGTTCCCGCGTTTGGGCTACCCGAGGGCCCAACGAGCGCCATCATTCCCGGATCGCCGAGCGCAATCAAACACGCATGCAGGTTTGCGCCAGGCGAGACTGGAAGAAGGACGCAAGGCGCACAGGGCCGTCTGTACCGGCCGAGGACGCTAACTTCCAGGGACAAGGCGCGCCATGGCGCGGCATGTCCACGAAGTGCGGCACTACGACACGCGCCACCATGTGCCGACGGCCGTCCGGCGTTGTTCGCCCGCTGTACCCCCTGCGTCCGCCCGCCGTTGGCGCGAGAATCGGAACCTACTTCTCGACACCACGCCGACGAGAGGCACACCGTGCTGCATCAGCTTGTCCTCCCTCACCGCCGGACCGTCGCCGCCGCGGGAGGTGCGCTGGCGCTGGCCGCCCTGGGGCTCGGCGCGCCCGCGCACGCCGCGAGCTACGGGACGCCGACGATCACGCTGTCGTCCGGCTACCTCTCCGGGGCCGTCGGCGCGACCGCCGACCCCGTGGTCACGGTCACCGTCGGGCAGAGCGGAGCCGATGTGTCCGCCCTCGGTGTGGCGGCGTCCGCCAGCTCCAAGTCGTCCGTCGCCGCGACCGGTGATGTGACGGTGACCGGCACGGGCGCCACCCGGCAGCTCCGGGTCGCCGCCCGCGCCCGCGGCTACGCCGACCTCACGATCAAGGTCACCGGCCTCGGCGGCAAGACCGCCACCAAGTCCCTGCACTTCGCGGCGTCCGCCGCCGTCCAGAACGCGGCCGACACCCGCTACCTCACCGGCTCCTCGGACGTCTCGGCCGCCGTCGATGTGGGCGGCGGGTACCTGGTGGTTGCCGACGACGAGACCAACACCCTGCGTCTATACGACAGTTCGGCATCCGGAGCGCCCGTCCGTACCTGGGACGTCGCCTCGAAGCTGGGTGTCTCCAAGGAGGTCGACATCGAGGGCGCGGCCCGGGTCGGGAACACGATCTACTGGACCGGTTCGCTGGGCAACAACAAGGACGGCGAGTACAAGTCCGACCGCAACACCGTCTTCACGACCACGGTGAGCGGTTCCGGCGCGGCCACCCAGCTGACGGTCGGCGGGACGTACAAGAAGCTCCGCGACGACCTGGTCGCCTGGGACAAGTCGAACGGCAACCGCTACGGCTTCGCGGCGGGTACGGAGGACGGCGAAGTCCCCAAGCAGATCGACGGGTTCAACGTCGAGGGCCTGGAGTTCGCCCCCGGCTCCACGACCACCGCCTACATCGGCTTCCGTGCCCCGCTCGTCCCGCCGAAGGGTGGCGGCAAGGCGCTGATCGTGCCCGTCACCAACTTCGACAAGGTGGCCGGCTCAGGAGCGAAGGCGACGATCGGTACCCCGATCGAGCTGGATCTCGGCGGGCTCAGCATCCGCGACATCCGCAAGAACTCCGCCGACCAGTACCTGATCGTGGCCGGTTCCTGGGCGGCGGACGACAACTCCGACCCGTACGCCCTCTACTCCTGGGACGGCATCGCGGGCCACGCGCCGGTCAAGCGCCTCGACCTGCCGACCGCCGACCCGGGCGGCTGGGAGGCCGTCGTCGCCGTCCCCGACCTGAACACGCCCGGCGCACGCGCCCAGCTGATCACGGACGCGGGCTCGGCCGACCTGTACGGCGACGGCACGGAGGCCAAGGACCTCGACCACGACGAGTGGAAGAAGTCCCGAGCCACCTGGTTCACCGTCAACGGCTGACCCGGAGGGGCGAACCCGACGGTCCGCCCTCCGCACGGCCGTGCCCGCCGGTCCGCCCGGCGAGCACGGCCGTCTCGTCTGCCCTCATCGTCGCGGACCGGCCGCACGCGCCGCCCGGCGAACGTCACCAGCAGGCCGAGGACCGGGTCCACCACGGTGAACACGTCGGGGTCCCCGGACTCCAGCCGAGCCATGGCGTGATCCTGCTGGCCGAGGTCGTCGCCCCAGTTCCGGAGCGCGCCCCGCACACCGGAGCTCTGACGGATCACGGACCGCACGTCCCTTCCGCCGCCGGACCACGCGGAGCCCCACGCGGCGTCACACCCGTCCCCGAGCCGGAGCGCCTGCCGCCGCAGCCACCGCAGGGCGAGCCGGCGATTCCTCACCACGGCCCCTGCGAGCGAAACCGCGCGCTGCCCGGTCGTCGCGGTGACCTCCACCGCGTATCCCGCACCGGTCACGCGGCACGCTCCCCACCCGGCTGCGGCTTCACGGCCGCTCCCCGTGCTCGGCGTCCCGATGCCGCTTGCGCAACACCCGGCAGTCGGTCGCCCGGCTCTCGTCCCTCACTCGCCGGGCCTCGGCCTCGGCCGCATCGAGCTCCTGGCACTCACGGCACTCGGCGTCACTGTTGGAGCTCATGCCACGTCCCCCCGGCTCCTGGCGTTCTCGTACGCGGTACGGGCGCGGAGCCGCTCGTCACGGGTAGCGGGCCGGACGTACTCGGGGATGGCCTCCCACTCGGGACCCCCGCCGACCGGCCGCAGTGACCAGTAGGGGCCGGAGACCCCTCGGAACTCCCCGACCCGGTCGTTACGGCCCCGGTCCACCAGGAGTGCCCCGGCGGGCGGGGGTTGGACGCGCTTCTACTCAGGCATCGCCGCACCTCTCTGTAGTCATTCCACTACCAAGGGCGTTCAGCGTGGCCTAGGGTCAGAACGCATTCAACTTGCAGTTATTGAGTGAGGAGTTGGATTTACGGATGGTGAACCGCAAAGAGCTGGACCCGGACAAGTCGCCCAGCGCGCGCTTCGGGCAGCTTCTCCGCAGGCTGCGGGATGAGCGAGGCTGGACGCAGGACGAGCTGGCGGAGCGCATGGGGTGCTCGGGCACCCATATTTCGGCCGTTGAAACTGGCCGCCGTCCTCCAACTCCTCAGTTCGCGAAGAACGCTGACAGGGTGTTCGGCACGGGCAAACGATTCGAACGCCTGAGCCGGGCAGTGAGGTACACGGCATTGCTTGAAGGGTTTCCGGAGTACGTCGCGCATGAGGCGCGAGCGGCGGAGATCCGGCTGTACGAAGTGGGCGTCGTGCCTGGTCTGCTCCAGACGCGGGAGTACGCGGCAGCGCTGGAAGCCGATGCGGTAAGGCGCGAAGCGATTACTCCTGAACAGGCTGACGAACGAGTCGAGTTGGTGCTGCGGAGGCAGGCCGCGCTTGCCCGTAACCCGTCACCCTTGATCTTTGCTGTGCTCGACGAGGGGTGCATTCGTCGACCGATGGGTGATCCCGCGATCATGGATGCCCAGTTCGAACACCTGCTGAGGTTTGCCGAGCGGCCGAACACAGTGCTGCAAGTAGCGCCGTTCTCTATGGGGGCACGGAGGCCGTTCAGCCTGCCCATCACCGTGCTCACGATGCCGGACCGCTCTCTCATGTCCTACGCCGAGTCCGCTCAGCGCGGGCACCTCGAACGGGAAACCGGCTTAGTGCTGCCCATGCTGACGGCCTACCATCAACTGCAGGCCGAAGCGCCATCCCAGGCAGCATCCGCGGCCATGATCGAGCAGTTACGAAAGGGCACCCTGTGACGACCGAATCCCCCCGTTGGTTCAAGTCCTCGTACAGCGGCAACGGCGGCCAGTGCATCGAGGTCGCCACCAACCTCGTTGCCTCGCGCGGCGTGGTCCCCGTCCGTGACTCCAAGAGCCCGGTCGGCCCGGTCCTGAACGTCGCCGTGGGTTCGTTCGCCTCCTTCGTCGCAGGCGTCAGGGCCGGCGAATTCGGCACCGTCTGACCCTCCGGAGTTTGGGCTGGTCTACGACATCGAGGTACCGAGGGGGAACTGAGCCGGGGCGTCGCGGCAACGGCCGGCTCCTCCTCGGTGGGCAAACCCGCTCGACCTGAATGTGTCGTTGAAGAGATCATCAGGTATGGACTTTCTCTGCTACCACCGCGACCGGCCCGGCTCCTTGGCGCTGCGCGAGGAACTGTCGGAAGAGCATTGGTCGTACATGGACCGGTACGCGAAAGAGATGATCGCCCGGGGCCCGACCTTCTCCGACGATGGTGAAACCCTCACCGGAAGCGTGCACATCCTCGATCTGCCCGATCCCGCCGCTGCCCGCGCGTTCGCCTTCGACGAGCCGAACTACCAGGCGGGTGCCTACCGGGACGTGCTGTTGCGACGGTGGCGCAACATGCTCGGACGCACCATGTAGGACTTCCCCGGCGGCCGGACCGGCGGCAACCGGTACCTGGTCCTCGGCCTCGGTACGGGGCAGGCCGCAGACCTCGCGCTGCCGCCCGACCGGGACGAGCTGATCGCCTTCGGCCCGCTGCTGTCCGACGACGGGGCCGTCTGGCTGGGCACGGCGGCGCTCCTCCGGACCCGGACACGGCGCGAGCCGTCCTGACGCCGGACCGGTACGCGGCCATCGAGGTGCACAACTGGGACTTCGGCGGGCGCCCGTCCTAGCCGTCGCTGACGCGGACGTCGCCCCGGTGACGTTGTCGCCGTGCCGGATTACCATCAACTACCGGCCCGGGGTGCGGCCCCGGGTGGCGTCCGTGGGCACGATTGACCAGTTACGAAAGGGCACTCCGTGACGAGCGAATCTTCCCGTTGGTTCAAGTCCTCATACAGCGGGAACGGCGGTCAGTGCATCGAGGTCGCTACGAATCTTGTTGCCTCGCGCGGTCTGGTCCCGGTCCGTGACTCCAAGAGTCCGACCGGCCCGGTGCTGAACGTCGCCACCGGTTCGTTCACCTCGTTCGTGGCGGGCGTCAAGGCCGGAGAGTTGGGCACTGCCTGACTCAGATGCCGGCTCCGATGTTGGTGATGATCTCGATCCACTCGGAGTGCTCGTCACCGAAGGGGTGTGGATCCTTGCCTTTGACCTCGTTCCTGAAGGTGTCCAGGGACTCTGTCAAGGCTTCGATGAGCTCTTCGTCGTCCTCGTAGCCCTCCGGGAGGCTTCCGACGATTCCTGCCAGCCCTGTAATGGTGTGGGCCAGCGAGGAGAGATCGCGGTGAAGCGGGATCGGGCGCATGATGCCTTCGGCCAGTTGGTGCAGCTCACCTGTTCGTGTGTCCGCTACGACGGCACTGATCTCGAAGTTCCCGAGGAAGACCCAGTTGGCAGCGGCGGCGGGGAGGTTCCACGTACTGCCGAGTTCGTCGACCGGGACGGCGCGGAACCCGAAGCCCTCTGCATCGAGCCGAGGGAAAGAGATGAACTCGCTGTCCGGCAGCCCGATGGTCGTGAGGAAATTCAGGGCATCGCCGCTGAAGCCTGCCGCCCGCGCCGTATCTGAAGATGCTTGATGGACTCGCTCCTCGCCAAAGGTATGAATGAGTTCATCGCGAGAAAGTTCGAAGATCAACTCAACTGTCCTGCCGTGCTCCGCTCAGAGCTCGCAACGCGATCTTTTAGAGGCGCCCTGATCGGGCGTGGCTTGTGTGGCGAAGGGGAGGTCTCAAAGGCCCCTTTCGCCTTTGCTTGAAGCGTGTGTGCACGGGCGTCTTTCCTGGCAGGATCATGCCATGTTGGACACGGTGCTTGTTTCCGTACTCACCGGTGCCACCGCCATTCTTGCTAGCTGGGTAGGTAGTAGGGGGAGTACGCGAGCGGCTCAGATCCAGGCTCAGGCGAGTCGGGCGGTGCAGGAGGCGGAGAGTGCGCGGGCATCGCGGCGGGCCGCATACACCGAGGTCATCCACAGAGCCCACGTCGTGGGTGAACGGTTCATCAACGTGCTCCCAGCTGTGAGCTTGAGTGATCCCACGGCTCGGTCCTTGCGCCTGCGGGAGGTGCTGCAGCAGCACTCCCAGCTGCACGCGGAGATGATGCGAGCCGTTCATACAGCACATCTAGAAGGCCCGGACGAGGTGGTACAAGCCTCTGGCCGGCTGGAGAGAGCATCCACTCAGGTCTACCTCGCCATCGATGTGATGGCGGAGGGCGCGGCGGTGCACAGTCCGGACTTCGATGAGGGCTATTTCATGTTCTGGGGCGCGCTGAACGATTTCACATCAGTGGCCAGGAGGAGCCTCCACCATGCGCAGCCGGTACGGCGGCAACCGCCTCGGAACTCGTAACACGGTCGTGATCGGTGATCCTTGAGGCGTCTCCAGTATGTGAGGCCGCAGGCCGGAGAGGCGAAGGTGTCATGGAATTCGGTTCGGTGATTCCTTGCGCGAAATGGCGGGCGGGCTCCGCCGTTGTCGCAGCTCTCCTGCCGCGTTCGGCTCGGCGGGCAGGACCCGGTGCAGCCGTCGTCAGGCGATGTCGTTGCGCGACGCTCCGGAAGAGACGGGTCGGAGCGTTAATTAGCTCATGCGTTCGATTAATGCGTACACTGGACGCATGGCAACGCACCAGCTTCAGGGATCGCTCTTCGATCAGAGCGAAGACGTGCGCCTGGGGCCGCTGGGCGGGATCCGGCGGACGGTCCTCGGGGACAGGGCCTGGATCGACCTGCTGCCGGGGTGGCTGAGTGGCGCCGGGGTCCTGTTCGAGCGGCTGGCCGCCGACGTTCCGTGGAAGGCGGAACGGCGGCAGATGTACGAGAGGGTCGTGGACGTGCCCCGGCTGCTCGCCTTCTACCGGGCCGGCGAACCGCTGCCGCACCCCGTTCTCGACGAGGCGCGCCGGTCCCTGTCCGCGCACTACGCGGCCGAGCTGGGGGAGGAGTTCACGACCGCCGGGCTGTGTCACTACCGCGACGGGCGCGACAGCGTGGCCTGGCACGGCGACCGCATCGGCCGGGGCGCCCGCGAGGACACCATGGTCGCCATCCTCTCCGTGGGCACGCCCCGTGACTTGCTGCTCAGGCCCCTCCATGGTGGCGAGACCGTCCGTCGGCCGCTGGGGCACGGCGACCTGATCGTGATGGGCGGCTCATGCCAGCGGACCTGGGAGCACGCCATCCCCAAGTCGGCCCGGTCCACCGGAGGGCGCATCAGCGTTCAGTTCCGGCCGCACGGGGTGCAGTAGCCGGTCCTCGGCCCCTGGCCACAAGCCGCCCAGAGGCCGGAGGCCCGGATGTCGCTAGAAGGGGCCCATGTTCTGCCGCTGGGCGTTCCCCGTTCCCCGTTCCCAGGCCCTTCGCGAGTCCCTGGTCAGCGGCTCCGCGCTCCACCGCGCCGCGTGCGCCCGAGCCGCCTCTGCGACGAAGCGCGATCAGGCATCCGGCGATCGCCGCAGCGAGCACGACCACAATGGCAACGACAACGATCATGTGCCCCCCGTGTGTCCGGCGGAACCGGGACCGGACCGGCAACGGAACCGGAACCGTGTCGCGGTTCGCCGCTGGTACGCATTGTCGCCTGCCGTCCGTCGGCTGGGAGGGCGATCGCGCCCCGGGCGGCGGACCGGTCACCCTTCGCCGCGCAGCTGAAGCAGGTACGTCGCGGTCAGGGCCACGGCCCGGTCGCCGTCCCGCGACAGCTCCACGAGCGCACGTGAGGCCCTCGTCCCGGGGACGCCCGCCAGTGCCTGGGTCAGCCGGCCGCGTGCGGGCGGCCCCGTGGTGTCCTCGGTGAGGCGGTCGACGAGAGCGGCGGCGATCCGGTCCGCCGCAGCGGTGTCAGCCGCGAGTACGCCGAGTGCGTCGGCGGCGCCGGTGTCGTTGCGTCCCTCGACGATCATGCCGATGAGCATCGGGACCGCCTCGGCCTCGCCCCGTTCACCGAGCGCCAGCGCCGCGTGCCCGCGCACCACGGCGTCGGGGTGGGCGAGGGCGTCCCGGAGTCGCGCGGCGGCCTCACCGCCGGGCAGCTCCGCGAGGGACTGCACGGCGCGTTCCCGCACGGCCGCCACCGGGGAGTCGAGGCCCGCCGCCAGCAGTGCCGGGCCCCGGTCGCCGGAGCGTGCCAGCGCCCAGCGAATGGCTCCGGCGACGTTCGGTTCCGTTTCACTCAGCGCCGCCTCCACCAGGGCCTCCACCGGTACCGGCACCTCGTCGCCCGAGGACAGGGCCGCGCGCTGGCGGGTGTCGGCGCTCTTCGAGCCCAGCGCCCGCAGGAGCGCCACGACCTGGAGGACGTCGTCCCAGCCGGCAGGGTCCGTGGCGTCGACCCTGCGCAGCACCGTGAGCAGTTCGGTCTCCGCCGCGATGCGTTCGCGCGTCTTGCGGACGAGGTCCTCGACGAGCAGCGAGGGCGTGAAGCCGGGATCGTCGAGTGCGCGGCCGATCTCGCGCAGCGACAGCCCCAGTGACCGCAGGCTCTCGATGTGGAAGATCCGCCGGATGTCCTGCCCGGAGTACTCCCGGTAGCCGGAACCGGTGCGGCCGGAAGGGCTCACCAGGCCGAGCGACTCGTAGTGCCGGAGCATCCGGGCACTGACCCCGGACCGCCGGGCGACCTCACCGATCAACACGTCCCATCATCCCTCCTGGCCGGCCCCGCCCAGGGCCACGACGCGCTTCGCCTCCTCGATCGCGTACTCGAATCCGGCGTCCGGGTCGCGCAACAGCCGCTGGGTGGCGATCGCGTGCGCACGCACACCCGGCTCGGGGGCGGTTGTCGCGGCGAGCAGAGCGGGCGCGGCCGCTTCCCCCAGTGCGACCAGGGACCGGCTCAGGCTCAGCTGCGTCTCCCGCCCGCCGCGCCCGAGGTGGGCCGCCAGCGCCTCGGCCAGTGCGGACTCCTCGCCTTCCGGTACGAGCGCGACCGCCGTCCGCCAGGCGGTCCGCGCCACTTCGTCGTCGGCGTCGCACAGGAGCGTACGGGTGATGGCCCGCCACGCCTGCCGGTCCCCGATCTTGGACAGCGTGTGCAGCGCCTGACTCCGCGCCTGCGCCCGCTCCGAGCGCAGTTCGCGGAGCAGCCCGGGAAGCGTCAGCGGTACCGGGTGCCGGGTGAGCGCCCAGGTCAGCATGTCGCGGACGAGGAAATCGGGTTCGACCGCGCATCGCTCGATGAGCCCGTCGACGAAGCGCGCGTCGGGAGCCGTGCCGACCGCGAGCGCCGCCCGCAGCCGTACCGGCGAACGGTCGTCCTCCAGAGCGCGAAGCAGCCGTGCCGCATCCGTGTCCTGCTTTGTGGTCGCCATGGGGGCCACCTCCTCGGCAGGCAGTCAAGACCTTGTCACCGTGTCAAGGTCAACCCGATGCCGGCCGCGGGCCGCCTCAGTCCGCGTACTGCGGCGGTACGGCGGCGGCCTGGGCGAGGACCGGGCCCAGGTCCTCCGTGCGGATGCGGCGGTCCACGTACAGCAGGCCCGTCACCAGCGGCGGGAACGTGGCCACGATCAGCTGGCTGACCAACTGGCCGACCAGCAGGGCCAGCAGGTAGCCGCTCATGGCGACGACGATCGACGCCGCGTTCGGGTCGTCGCTCAGGTTGGCCGAGCCGAGCATGCCCGAGAACATGCCGAGGAACGTGAACGGCAGCTGGATCACATAGCTCGCGACCGCCGCCATGGCGCCCGCCAGCAGGGTGATGCCGAAGATCCGCCACCAGTCCCCGCGCACCAGGGCGGAAGAGCGGCGCATCGCGGCGATGGGGCCATGGTTCTCGAAGACCGCCGCCGAGGGCGCCAGGCTGAACTTCACCCAGAGCCAGAGCGCCAGTGGAGCCGTCGCCAGTGCGCAGAGGACACCGATGACGATCAGCGCGACCGAGAGGCCGTCGCCGCCCGAGGCGGCCAGGCCGACGATGAGGGTGACGACCCCGGCCCAGACGAGAACGATCGGGACCATCGCGATCAGAGAGGTCAGGAAGACGGTTCCGATCACGGCGGGAACCCGTGCCCAGGCCCGGCGCCAGACGGCGGAGAAGGTGGTCGGCCGGCCCAGCACCGCTTCCTGGAGGACCGAGGGCACGGCCGCGTACATCAGGGCAGTCGAGAGGACGCCCACGATCAGGCACACCAGGGCGATCACGCAGAAGGCGACCAGGACCGGTACCCAGTCCTCGGTTCTGGCGTCCTCGTCGGAACTGAGCGAGAGCAGCCGGTCCAGATGGTCCGCCGTGGCGGAGTAGGCGATCGCGATCGCCGCCACGACCACCGCCAACGTTCCTCCATAGGCCGCCGCGCCGACGCCGTACAGCTGCTTGCCGTGGCGTCCCACGGTGGTGAACGCGCCGTTCAGTATGTCCCCGAGCCTCAGCGGCCCCAGGGGTATCACCCCGGGTTTGGGCGGCATCCAGCCGCCGCCCCAGCCGGGCGGCCCCCCGTACGGCGCGCCCCCGTACGGCGCGCCCTGCGGCCCGCCGCCCCACCCTGCGTCCTGCCCCACTGCCGCTCCGCCTGTCCCTCGGTCATGTACATGGACGGACCACGGTAGCGCCCAGTGAGTCCGGCCGGCCCCGGACCTTTTACGGGCGCCGATGCGTACACTCGTACACATGGGATATGGACTGCTGGCCGCGGCCATCGCGGCGGAGGTGGCCGGGACGACCGCCATGAAGTACAGCGAGGGATTCACCCGGCTCTGGCCCTCGCTGATCACCGTCGTCGGCTATCTGCTCGCCTTCTCGCTGCTCGCCCAGACCCTCAAGACCCTGTCGATGGGCACGGCGTACGCGATCTGGGCCGGCATCGGCACCGCCGCCGTCGCCGTCATCGGAATCCTGTTCATGGGGGAGTCCGGAAACCTGGTCAAGGTGGCGGGCGTGGCGCTGGTGATCGCCGGTGTGGTGGTGCTCAACCTGGGCGGTGCGCACTGATGGCGCGGCGGTACGACCCCGAGCGGCGCGCCCGGATCATCGACGCGGCGATCCGGGTGGTCGGCGCCAAGGGCATCGCCGGTCTCAGCCACCGTTCCGTCGCGGCCGAGGCCGATGTGCCGCTCGGCTCGACGACGTACCACTTCGCCTCGCTGGACGAACTGCTGATCGCCGCGCTCCGCCGGTCGAACGAGAACTTCGCCGCGCTCATGCGGGACAGCGCCGCCCTCGCCGACCCGGCCGCCGACCTCGCGGCCGAACTCGCCCGGCTGCTCGGGGAGTTCTTCGGCGGCGGCCGGGGCCGGGCGGAGCTGGAGTACGAGTTGTACCTCGCCGCGCTGCGCAGGCCCGCGCTGCGGCCGGTCGCCGCCGAGTGGACCGACGACACGGCCGGGCTCCTCGCGGCGCGCACCGACCCGGCCACCGCACGGGCGCTGGTCGCCTTGATGGACGGGATCTGTCTCCAGGTCCTGCTCACCGGCGGCGACTACGACGAGGCAAACGCCCGGGAGATGCTGGCGCGGATCGCCGGCCCGCCGTGGACACCGGGCGGCCCGCAGCCGGGGCCGGGCCGGGGCGACGACGGTACGGCGGGGGTTCAGACGTAGAGGCTCGGCGAGTGGTACAGCGTTTCCGGGCTGTCGGGGACGGGGCTGTACTGCATGGAGTTGTGCCGGCGGTGGCGGCCGGACCGGCTCGCCTCGTGCGTCGGGGGCTGCGGCGTCAGTCGCCCCTCGGTGGTCAGCATCTGCGCTCGGCGGAGAAGATCCTCGGAATGCAGGCCGAGTTCCTCCGCGACAGCCTGAAGATCCAGCCCGGACTGCCAGCTCCACTGCAATACGGAGTCCATCCCGGGCGTCCAGGTCACCGCGCCACTCGAAGCCGCGCTCTCCACGACAGGCGCGGGGGCGGCCGGCACCACCTCCGGGCGCGGATGGGGCACAGGGACGCTCACAGCTTGCGGGCGTGGCTCCCCTCCGGGATCCGGGACGGGCGGAGCCGGCTGAAGGGACGTTTCGGCAGGCGGGCTGAGCAACTGGTCGGCGACGACAAGGGCGTCCGCCTTGCCGACCGTACGGCGCGCGACACGTACCTCTCGCTCGTTCAACCCCATCAGGTCGGCTACAGCGGCGTCGCTGCCGACGGTCACCGCGAACGCGGCCAGTGCCCTCGTCCGCCTGGCCAGCGCCTCGTCCATCACCGCCTGCGCCTCCCGCACCTGATCGTCCGTGCTGCAGAACGCCTCGGCCAACAGCGTGTTTCGTTCCCAAAGTTCACGTGGCTCCACGCAGGCATCAACGTTTTTGCTCCGTCCACGACACCCCATCACGGCCGCATCACCCGAAGGGCCCATCGCGGCCCGGGATGGCAGCTGATCACAACAACCGATCGTCGACACCCGAGCGGGGTCTCAGCCCGCTCCCGCCGCGGCCCGGACCGCCGCCAGCGCCGCCCGCACGCTCGCTTCGATGTCGGTGATCGGGTACAGCGCCTCACGGACCGTGCGGTCCCGGTCCACCACCAGTGTCAGCCGCTTCAGCCGGCTGATCCCCGCCGCCCGGAAGGTGGGCAGCCGCAGGGCCGCCGTCAGCGTCAGCTCCGCGTCCGACAGGAGAGGGAAGCGCAGCCGCTCCGCCTCCGCGAACGCCCGCTGCTCGTCCGGGCGTTGGGTGGAGACGCCGTGCACCGTCGCGCCCGCCGCCGTGAACCCGGCCAGCTGGTCGCGGTACGTGCACGATTCGAGGGTGCAGCCCCGCGCACCGGGGATGCCCGCCCAGTCCGGCGGATAGGACTCCGGACGGGCGTAGGCGCCGGGGAAGAAGTACAGGACGGTGTACGGGGTGGCCGAGGCGACCGGGTCGTGCTCGCCCCCGGTGTGGAAGGGCAGACTCAGCTCCGGCACCCGGGTGCCCACCAGTGCGTGCACCCGTGCGGCCTCCTGCGAGGATTCCTGTGCGGTGGCCATGGTCGTTCCGTCTCCCGTCACCCACGCGTCGCCCCAGTCCTGGAGCGCGATCAGCACCGGCAGCAGGGCGCGGCCGCGCGGGGTCAGCCGGTACTCGTACCGGGCGGGCCGCTCCTGGTACGGCTCCCGGGACAGCACGCCCGCGTCGACCAGCAGCCGCAGCCGCTCCGTCAGGACCTTGCGGGACACGCCCAGCTCGTGCTGGAGCGCGTCAAAACGGTGCACCCCGCGCGCCGTGTCCCGCACGATCAGCAGGGTCCACCAGTCCCCGACCACGTCGAGCGCCTGGGCGATCGCGCAGTCGGCGTCGGCCAGGCTGGTTCGCTGGGGCATGGGGTTCCTCCGTCGCCTCTGACGGCCATTCAACTGGATTGACCTGCGGAAAGCATGCTGCCACAGTCCGTTCCCAAAAGGAACTCACGAGTGAGTGCCTGCGGAACCGGGGACGGGGCGGGGGGTGCCGCGCACGGTGCGGCTGCTGGCCCTCGGCGCGTTCTTCAACGGCGTGGTGAGCTTCACCTTCGTCTATCTCTTCGTCTACCTGACCGGGCCGCGCGGACTCTCCGTCGCCCAGGCCGGGGTGCTCAGCGGCATCGGCGCGCCGCCCGCTTCTCGTACGACTGGCTCTTCGTCATCGACGGCGTCGGCACCCTCCTGTACGCCGCGTACGCGGCACGGATCCTGCCCGCCGGGGGCACCGCGCACTCCCGCCCCGCGCACCGCCCCGACGCTCCCGGGCTCTGGAGCGAACTGCGGGCCAGGCCCGCGGTGCCGGTGCTCCTCGCCGCGATCGTCTGCGTCGACCTGGTCTACCGCCAGCAGTACTCCACCCTGCCCGTCTTCCTCACCGACCACGGCCACGGCACCCAGTTCTACGGCTGGCTCATCGCCATCAACGGCGGCGTCATCCTCTGCCTCGAACTCCCCGCCGCCCACGCGCTGCGCGACCGGGCGCCGCTCGCCGTCGTGGGCACCGGACTGCTGCTGGTCGGGACCGGCTACGCGGTGCTGATCCCCGGCGCGGGGGCCCTGTTCGCCGTCATGATGATGGTCTCGCTGACCCTGGGCGAGATCCTCTACAAGACCCCCGCCACGGCCTACGTCGCGGACCGGGCACCCGCCCACACCCAGGGCCGGTTCCAGAGCCTGTACGCGGGCGCCTCCATCAGCGGACAGGTGCTCGCACCCCCGCTGGGCGGCGCGCTCTACACCACCGCGCCCGCGCTCCTGCGGCCCGCCTGCGCGGTGCTGGCCTGCGGCGCCGGGGTGGCCGTGCTCGCGGCCCGGCGGCTGCGTGAACCCCCAAGGCCCCGACCGCCGTACGGGGGCTACAGGGGTGCTCCCGTACGGCGGCCGGCGCGACGCCCGGAGGATGGGACCGGTTGGCCGGGGCGGGCCCCGGCCGGTTAGGTTCTGGTCATGACCGACACGACTTCCACCCGCACCACCGGCGCCGTCGCCGCCGGACTCGCCACCATCGCCGGCGACGGTTCCGTTCTCGACACCTGGTTCCCCGCGCCCGAGCTCACCGCCGAGCCCGGCCCGGCCGGAACCGAGCGGCTCACCCCCGACCGCGCCGTCAACCTGCTCGGGGAGGGCGCCGCCAAGGCCATCGGTGTGGACGCCCGCCGCGGGGTCGAGGTCGTCGCCGTGCGTACGGTCATCGCTTCGCTCGACGACAAGCCGCTCGATACGCACGACGTGTACCTGCGGCTGCACCTGCTCTCGCACCGCCTCGTCCAGCCGCACGGTCAGAACCTGGACGGCATCTTCGGTTTCCTCACCAACGTGGCCTGGACCTCGCTCGGCCCGGTCGCCGTCGACGACCTGGAGAAGGTGCGGCTGAACGCCCGCGCCGAGGGCCTGCACCTCCAGGTCACCTCGGTCGACAAGTTCCCGCGCATGACGGACTACGTCGCGCCCAAGGGCGTCCGGATCGCCGACGCCGACCGGGTGCGGCTCGGCGCCCACCTCGCCTCCGGCACCACCGTCATGCACGAGGGTTTCGTCAACTTCAACGCCGGCACCCTCGGCACCTCCATGGTCGAGGGCCGGATCTCCGCGGGCGTCGTCGTCGGCAACGGCTCCGACATCGGCGGCGGCGCGTCCACGATGGGCACGCTCTCCGGCGGCGGCAAGGAGCGCATCGTGATCGGTGAGCGCTGCCTGGTCGGCGCGGAGGCCGGCGTCGGGATCGCGCTGGGCGACGAGTGCGTCGTCGAGGCCGGTCTGTACGTCACCGCAGGCACCCGGGTCACGCTGCCGGACGGCCAGGTCGTCAAGGCGCGCGAGCTCTCCGGCGCCTCGAACATCCTCTTCCGCCGCAACTCGGTGACCGGCACCGTGGAGGCCCGCCCGAACAACGCGGTCTGGGACGGCCTCAACGACGTCCTGCACAGCAACGGCTAAGCAGCGGCGGCGAGCAGTTCCCCGTACGCCCTCCGCAGCCCGTCGGACGCCTCGCGCCCGGCGGGCTGCAGCGGTTCCCGGACCGGGCCCGCGTCCAGCAGCGCCTTCGCGGTCACCGTGCCGGGCAGCCCGGACGCCATCATCAGCTCGACGAGCGGGGCCAGCAGCCCGTTCAGCCGGGCCGCCCCAGCCGTGTCCCCGGCGTCGAACGCGTCAAGGACGGCCCGCAGCGCCCGTGGCGCCACGTTGGCCACCGTGCTGACGTACCCCGCGCCGCCCACCGCGTACAGCGGCAGATTCAGCTCCTCGCAGCCCGAGTAGTACGCGAGCGAGGTCGCCGCGATCACCTTCGTCGCGCCCAGCAGGTCCTGCGAGCAGTCCTTCACCGCCACGACGCGCGGGTGCTCCGCGAGCCGCAGCACCGTCTCCGGTTCGACGCGGGTGCCGGTGCGGCCGGGGATGTCGTACAGCATCAGCGGGAGGCCCGCCGCGTCCGCGACCCGCCTGAAGTGCGCCTCTACGGCGGCCTGGGGCGGCCGGCTGTAGTACGGGGTCACGACCAGCAGGCCGTCGGCGCCCGCCCGTTCCGCCTGCCGGGCCAGTTCCACGGTGTGCCGGGTGTCCGAGGTGCCGATGCCCGCGATCACCGGCACGTCCGGACCGACCGCCTCGCGCACCGCGCGCAGCAGCGTCACCTTCTCGGCGTCCGAGGTGGTCGGGGACTCGCCGGTGGTGCCGCTGAGCACCAGCCCGTCGCAGCCGTCCGCGACCAGGGCGGAGGCGTGCCCGGCGGCCGCGTCCGGATCGAGGGCCCCGTCGGCGGTGAACGGGGTGATCATGGCGCAGAGAGCGCTGCCGAAGGGGCGCGGCCGGGTTGCTGCGGGAGACGTCATGTCCGAAGTGTCCGCCCAGTAGACCGTGAAGGTCTACTTAGTTCTTCTCCGGGTGAAGGTGAAGGAACGCTCAATGATGCTGTGCTCTGGCATGATCGCCCGCACACGGGGCGGGCCGACCTGGGGGCGGGGACATGAGCGTGCGGGGACTGACGGGGACAGGGATACGCGGAGCTGCCTCCGCGGCTCTGATCATGGCCGGAACACTCAGCCTGTCCGGATGCGCGGGCTTCCTCGTGCCGGCGGGGGAGGGCGAGGCGGGCCCCAGCCCGTCGCACACGGCATCCACGAGCGTGCACGTGAGCCCGCCGTCCCCCCTCGACATCGCGTCCCCGCCCGCCGCGCTTCCCGGGGAGTCCGTCCGCCCAAGCCCCACACCCTCCGCCACCGGCGGCTGCCCGGACTCCGGTCTCGTCGTGGACATGGGCCCCGTGGAGGCCGCGATGATGCACCGGGCCGTCGGACTGACCCTCACCAACTGCGGCGGCAAGCCCGTCCGGGTCGACGGCTACCCCTCGGTCCAGGCGCTCGACGAGAACGGCGACGCGCTGCCGGTGAAGGTGAACCCGGGCTCGTCCTACATGGGCCAGGACAAGGGCCCCGAAGAGGTCATGCTGGCCCCCGGGAAGACCATGCGGTCGCTCTTGGCCTGGGTCTCCACCCCGACCGGCGGCGACCTGATCGAGGGCGACGCGCTGGAGATCGCCCCGGCGCCGGGCCTGGAGGCGCGCACCTTCCCGCTGGAGGGCAGCGACGTACGGATGCTCGACGAGTTCAACATGACGGGCTGGCGCACCTCGACGCCCGGGTGACCGGATCGCGGACGGTCGCGCCCCGCTCGTCCCGCGTCAGCGCCTGGCCATGTACAGGCCGAACGCCTTGTGCAGCAGCCTGTTGACCGGGTAGTCCCACTCACCGACGTACTCGGCCGCCCGGCCCCCGGTGCCCGCCTTGAAGCGCAGCAGACCCATCAGGTGGTCGCTCTCGTCGAGGGTGTCGGTGATGCCGCGCAGGTCGTAGACGGTCGCGCCCCGCTCGTGTGCGTCGCTCATCATCCGCCACTGGATCGCGTTGCTGGGCTGCACCTCGCGCCGGCGGCCGGTGGAGGCACCGTACGAGTACCAGACGTGCGTCCCGACCGTCAGCATCGTCGCCGCGGAGAGGACCTCTCCGTCGTGGTGCGCGAGGTACAGCCGCATCCGCCCGGGGTCCTCGGCGCGCAGCGCGGTCCACATGCGCTGGAAGTAGTCGAGCGGGCGAGGGATGAAACGGTCGCGCCCGGCCGTCTCGCGGTACAGCTCGTAGAAGGCCGGAAGGTCGTCGTGGTCGCCCTCGACCACCTTGACGCCCGCCTTCTCCGCCTTCTTGATGTTGCGCCGCCACTGCTGGTTCAGCCCGTCGCGGACCTCCTCCAGCGACCGTCCGGCGAACGGCACCTGGAAGACGTACCGGGGCTGTCCGGCGCTGAAGCCGTCCGACTCCCCGTCCTCGCCCTGCTGCCAGCCCAGCCGGCGCAGCTGCTCCACCAGCTCGGCGGCGCCCGGCTCGCACACGTCCGGCTCGACGTCGCGCAGCCTGCGCGCGGCCGGATCGGGGATGGCGTCCTTGACGGTCCGCGCCTCCCAGCGGCGGGCGATCACCGGCGGGCCCATCCGTACCGTGAACGCGCCGCGCGCCTTGACGTGCGCCACCAGCGGATCCAGCCAGGGGCGCAGATCGGCCTCGTGCCACGGGATGACAGGCCCCTCCGGCAGATAGGCCAGATACCGCTTCAGCCGGGGGATCGGCCGGTACAGGACCAGTCCGACGCCGACCAGCTTCCCGGCATCGAGCCAGCCGATGCTCTCCGCGCGCCAGTCCGGCTTCACCTCGCCCCACGACGGGACCTGCATATGGCTCGCGGAACCCCGCCCCGCGACGAACGCCAGATGCTGTTCGCGCGTGATGCCCTCGACCCGCAGCGACATGCGGTACTCCGTTCGTTGTCCGGTTCTGTCCGATTCATCAGCCTAACGACGACAGCGCGGAACGTAGTTGACCTCAAGCGCACTTGACGTAACAGGGTGGCTGTCACGGGCGAGCCGCAGGGGAGCGTCCGCGAGGGGAGCAGCCATGAGCGTGGAATTCGTGACCCGGCCCGATTTCACCCGAGCGGACGCGGGGATCGTCAAGGCGAGCACCTGGGACGTCGGCACACCGGAGCGGCAGCGGCAGGCCGTCGCGGCCATCCGGGAGGCCTGGGCGAGCCGGGAGTGGCCGCACCCCGGGCTGCTCTCCTACTCGGTCGGCGCGGGGGAGGACGGCAGGACGCTCCTCCACTACTCGCAGTGGTCGGACGAGGAGAGCTACCAGGCCTTCGTCCGGTCCGGCCGGGACGCGCGCAACGCCGACATCGACGCGGCCGTGCCGGGCATCGAGCGGCTCGGACCGCACACGTACGAGCTGTACCGCTCCTCGTCGCCCGACGGGTCCGACGCCCGGGAGCCGGGGTGCGTGGTGACCGTCGACGTCGAGTTCGAAGGAGCGGAGCGGGCCCGCCAACGCGACTGGGTGGACAGCGTGTTCGAGGCGCTCGGCACGGACCCCGCGCCCGCGCCCGGCGGTATCGCCGGACACTTCCACGTGAGCACCGACGGAACCCGGGTGCTCAACTACGCGGAGTGGGTCAGCGCGCAGGCCCACATCGACGCGCTGGCCGCGCCCGGGAACGGGGTCGGCTCGCGGACGCCGCAGTGGGAGCGGGTACAGGCCTACCCCGGCGTGACCGGCGGCGGTGTGCACCGCTACACCCCCGCGCTCAGCCTGCGGCCGACGGTCCCCGCACGGTAACCGCGCGGGCGCGCACGACGGTTGCGGGGGCCCCGCGCGCGGGCTGCGGCGGACCTGTCCGGGTACCGGGCGGCGGGGAACGAAATGCGTCTACGCTTGGGGCCGCCTGTCCCCGTACGCGCCAGGAGCTATCGCCCGGCGGCGCGCACGACCCGAACTGTTCCTAGGAGACCCCCCTGATGTCCGCAGAGCGCCCCACCCTGCCGCCGGTACGGCTGCACACCGAGGCCGAGCTGGCACGGGACGCGCTTGCCGCGCCGCTGCTCGCCCGCGCCGTCCGGCTCGCCCGCTGGGCCGGGCCCGGCACCAGGGTGGGCGCCGGCGGCGAGCTCGTCGACGCGCAGCTGCCCGCGGCGGCCGAGCACCTCGGCCTCAGCGCGGACGAGGACGGTGCCGCGGAGGCCAGCGAGGCCTGGCGGCTCGCCGTCGACACCGGGCTCGTCGAGGTCGAGGACCCGGAGACGGATCCCGGTGCGGACCCGGCGGTGGAGGACGGCTCCGGCGAGGAAGGTCCCGAGGCGGAGGGCACCGTCACCGCGGGCGAGAACCTCGCGCTGCTGACCGGCGGCTCACCGCAGGACGTCCTGGCGATCTGGCTCGACGGCCTGGAGGCCGCGCACGCCGATGCCACCGCCCCCTTCTTCGACGACTTCGCGGACCTCGTCGGCGAGGACGGCTCCATCGACTTCGACGCCCTGGACTGGGACCCGGAGACCGAGGCCGAATTCCTCGACGGGGTGCTCGGCAACCTCTACCTGCTCACCGTCTCCGACAGCCCCGCGGGCGACGCTCCGGTACCGCTGCCCGCGCTCGCCGCGTCGATGATCGTGCCCGACGACATGGGCGAGCCCACCGACGACATCCTGGAGCAGGTCTCGGACGCGATGATGCGCCTCGACGACCAGTTCCGGGTCCTGGAGCCCATCGGCATCGTCGAGTACCAGCCGGTGGACGAGGCGCTGCTGGCCGAGGAGGGCGAGGACGCCACCCCGTCCGCCGACGACGACGACGTCACCCGGTACGGGATGGTGAGGCTGACCCCCCTCGGCCTGTACGGCATCCGGGCCAGGATGCTGGACGCGGGCGTGGAGGCCCCCGCCATCGGGGATCTCGTCGACAAGGACGCCGACGCGCTCCTCGGCGGCATCGCGTACTACCCGGAGGACGCCGCCCGCGCCGAGGTCCAGCTCTGGCTCGCCCGGCGCGGCGCGGGCGGGGCCGCCGCCGAGCTTCTGGACGCCGCGCGCGGCGAGGACCCGCAGGCACCGCTGCGCCGGCTGCACTGCCAGCAGGCACTCGCCCTGGTCGGCGCGGAGTCGGAGCCCGCCGTGCGCGCCGTGCTCGACGACGGGGAGCTGGGCGGCCTCGCCCGGGTCTGGCTCGCGGAGCTGGGCGCCGCCGACGTGCCCGCGCCGCCGGAGCCGATGATCTTCTGGCTCGCCGTCGACACGATCGCGGCGCAGCTGGAGGCGGACGGTGATCTCGACGAGCTCCAGGGCCTGGTCGAGGGGCTCTCCGGTCAGCACAGCGGCTTCTTCGACGAGGTGTGGCGGGTGGACCACCCGGCCACGGCGGACGTCCTTGAGGCGATGGGCCGGCTGCACAGCGACAAGAAGCTGGCGAAGGACGCCCGCAAGGCCGCCTTCAAGGCCAGGTCCCGGGGCGGCTCCGGCAGCTGAGCGGGAGACGGCGGGTGGCGGGGCGGACGGCCCCGCCACCGGGGAAGTTCACGGAAGGCATTCCCTGAAAGCCGTCCAGTTCAACTGGTGTTGGCGAAGGCGCGGGACGGTGATCCCGCCCGCTACCGCCCCAGCTGCACCAGGAGTACGTGATGGCCTTCACGCACAGGGAATTCACCAGACAGTCCGCCCTCACGGGTGCCGGCGTCTCCCTCACCGGAACCGTAGCCGCGCTGGCCACCGCGCCCGGCGCCCTCGCCGCCGGGGACTCGAAGCACGGCCACGACGGTCACGGCCACGGTCATGACCATGACGGCCACGGCCACGGTCACGGCTACGGGCACGACCACGGACCCGGCTACGGGGCGCTGGTCCCCGACCCGAAGGGCATACTCGCGCTGCCCGCCGGATTCTTTTACAAGGTCATCACCCACAGCGGCGTCACCAAGCTGGAGACCGGTGAGTACACCCCCTCCAACCACGACGGCACGGCCGCCTTCGAAGGCGGCCGTGCCGTCACCCTGCTCGTGAACAACCACGAGCTGGCCGGGGTCCGCACCGACTGGGAGCACCCGGTCCCGCTCACCGACGGTCTCGTCTACGACGCGGTCGCGGGCGGCGGCTGCACCGTCGTGGAGACCCGCCGCGACGGCCGCACCGCCGAGTGGGTCGGCATCGCCGGCACCTCCACCAACTGCGCCGGCGGCGCCACCCCGTGGGGCACCTGGCTCACCTGCGAGGAGACCGAGGACAGGGCCGGGACGAACGGTCTGCTCAAGGACCACGGCTACGTCTTCGAGGTCGACCCGTACGACAAGCGCGCCAACCGCGACCCCCGCCCCATCAAGGCGTTCGGCCGGTACGCCCACGAGGCCGTCGTCATCGACCCCAAGCAGGGCCACGCCTACCTGACCGAGGACGCCTCCGGCCCCAACGGGCTGCTCTACCGCTGGGTCCCGCCGCACGGCTTCAGGCACGGCCACGGCAAGCTGCGCACGCTCGCCGCCGACGCCGGGGTCCTCCAGGCCATCAAGTGCTTCGACCGCGGCGGCAGGTTCGTCGACGACCTCTCGCGCGCCACGAAGATCGGCACCGTGTACGGCGTGGACTGGGCCGATGTCCCCGACCGAGACGCGAAGACCGTCTCGGTGCGCAAGCAGTTCGGTGACAGGGCCGTCACCCGGGCCCGCAAGCTCGAAGGCATGTGGTGGGGCGACGGCGGCACCTACATCGTCTCCTCCTTCGCCCGTGACGAGAGCCCGGTCCAGCACGACGGCCAGGTCTGGTTCTACGACCCGAAGCGCCGCACCCTGACACTGAAGGTGCTGCTCGGCGTCAACGCCGACCCCTCGAAGGACGGCGCCTTCGACGGCCCGGACAACATCACCGTCTCGCCGTACGGCGGGCTGGTGATCGCCGAGGACGGCGAGGGCGTGCAGCACCTCTTCGGAGTCACCGAGAGCGGCCGCACCTACCCCATCGCGCGCAACGAGCTGAACGCCGGGACCGAGGAGGACCCGGAGTACAGCGAGTTCACCGGCGTCACGCTCTCGCCCGACGGGAAGACGCTGTTCGCCAACATCCAGACGCCCGGGATCATGGTCGCCGTCACCGGCCCGTGGAAGCGTCAGCCGCGAGAGCAGCGGTAACACGTACGAGTGGTCCGTGCCGTGCCGTGCCGGTGTCCTCCGGGAGAGGGACATCGCGGCGTGGCACCGGCCCGGCGGGGCCGCCGGGTGCGTACGGACCTCGCGTCCGGCGGACCGGGCGCCGGCGTCCCATGTCGGAAAGGGATAAGCGCCACATCCCGGGGGGTCGTGCGGGGGGCGTGCTTCGGCGTGATGCCCTTGCCGGGAGCGGGACAGGAGGCCCGCCGGGCCCGGAATCGCTGATTACGAATCCGGCATCAGTGGGGCTCCAGGAGCGGTCGGGCATGGCGTCCGGCGTTTCCAGGGCGCATACTCAAGGTAATGAAACAGTCAGCCGGATCCCGGCGTCACCTGCCTTCCAGTCCCTTCAACCGCCCGGCCCAGGCGGCCCCACCGGTCGAATTGTTCGATGTGGGCGACAGGGTGTCGCACGACCAGTTCGGACTCGGCCGAGTCCTTGCTGTCGAGGGCGACAACGACGCAGTGCTCATCGACTTCTCGGGGCGACAGGGGAGGATCCTGAGCCCGTACTCCAAGCTGACCAAGCTCTGAGAGAAGCGACGAGCACGCGCCGCGTCCGCCGTACTCCTCCACGTTTCCTCACAGACGGCCTTCAGGGGCACCCGCACCAGCCGGGTGCCCCTGAAGCCGTTCCCCCGCGGACGATCAGAGCGACTGGGCGGCGGGCTTGACCATGCCCCGGACGGTGCGCGACTTCACGAAGTCGCCCACCGCGGTCATCTCCCACTCGCCGGAGAACTGCTTGATCAGCTTGGCCATGATCACGCCGGTCTGCGACTCCGCGCTCGTCAGGTCGAAGCGGACCAGCTCCTCTCCGGTGGCAGCGTCGATCAGCCGGCAGTAGGCCTTGGCCACCTCGGTGAACTTCTGTCCGGTGAACGAGTTGACCGTGAAGACCAGACCCGTCGCCTCCGCCGGGATCCGGCCCAGATCGACGACGATCACCTCGTCGTCCCCCGCGCCCTCGCCCGTGAGGTTGTCGCCCGAGTGCTTGATGGCGCCGTTCAGGATGGAGAGCTTGCCGAAGTAGCAGCTGTCCAGGTGGTTGCGGTCCGGCCCGTAGGCGATCACCGACGCGTCCAGGTCGATGTCCTTGCCCCGGAACGCGGGCTCCCAGCCGAGGCCCATCTTGACCTGCGAGAGCAGCGGCTTGCCGCCCTTGACCAGCGACACCGTCTCGTTCTTCCGCAGGCTGACCCGGCCCTTGTCCAGGTTGATCCGTCCCGTGGCCGGGGGCGCCGGAGGAGCGGCGGGCGGGGCGGCGGGGACCGGCGGGGCGGCCAGCCTCGGGTCCACCGGAGCGGCGGCGGGCACCGGAGGCGCCACAGGGGCGGGCGCGGCGGCGGGCTCGTCCTCGACGGAGACGCCGAAGTCGGTGGCGATGCCGGCCAGCCCGTTGGCATAGCCCTGACCGACCGCACGGGCCTTCCAGGCGCCGCCCCGCCGGTAGACCTCGATGACCACGAGCGCGGTCTCCGCACTCAGCTGGGGCGGGGTGAAGGTGGCGAGCACGCTGCCGTCGTCCGCGTTGCGCACGGTGGCGGTGGGCTCGATGCCCTGGAAGGTCTGGCCCGCCCCGTCCGGGCTCGCGGTGATGACGATCTTCTCGATCCCGGACGGCACGGCAGCCGTGTCGACCACGATCGCGTCGGGCGCGGTGCCGCCGCCGGAGCGGTAGGCCACACCGGGGCCGGTGGGCTGGTTGTAGAAGATGAAGTCGTCGTCGGAGCGCACCTTGCCGTCGGCGGTGAGCAGCAGGCCCGATACGTCGAGCCGCACCGGAGCGGCGACGTCCACCGCCACGCGGGGGGCGGAGAGAGAGATGTTCGAGCCGGGTGTCATAGCGGTCATGCAGGAGGTAACGAATGACCCGGCTTTGCCGTTCCCTTACCTTTGGGCGGCTTCGCCCGTACGGCGGCGGAGCCGGCCGCGCTCAGTGCGGCCAGATCGGCGGGTTGGTGCAGAAGTGGCCGCCGAGGTGGGCGTGGTCCGGGTTGTCCGGGTCGAGTTCGCCCTGCTCGGCGATGAGCTTCGCCGCGTACGGCTCCGAGTCGTCCCTCGGCTCGTAGCCGAGCGAGCGCGCCGAGGCCAGATCCCACCAGAGCCGGGTGTTGTCGGACGAGCCGTGGATGACGGTGTGCCCGACGTTCTCCGCCGTGAGCGCGGCGTCGAAGAGCCGGGCGCCGTCGCCGGGGCTCATCCATACCGAGAGCATCCGTACGGAGGTCGGCTCCGGGAAACAGGAGCCGATGCGCACGGAGACGGTCTCCAGGCCGTGCCGGTCCCAGTAGAGCTGGGCGAGATCCTCACCGAAGGACTTGGAGAGCCCGTAGAACGTGTCCGGGCGGCGCGGGGTCCCGATCGGGATCAGCGGGTCGCCGGGGAGCGGGCGGGGGGTGAACCCGACGGCGTGGTTGGAGGAGGCGAACACGATCCGCCGTACGCCCTCCGCGAGCGCGGCCTCGTAGAGGTTGTAGGTGCCTTCGATGTTCGCCCGGAGAATCTTGTCGAACGAGGCTTCCAGCGAGATGCCCGCGAGGTGGATGATCGCGTCGACGCCCCGCACCGCCTCGCGCAACGCCTGCGTGTCGCCCAGGTCTGCGGTGATGGCGTCCGGCTCGCCCTCGATGGGGACCATGTCGAGCAGGCGCAGCCGGTAGCCGTGGGTGGGCAGCAGCCCGCGCATGAGGGTGCCGAGTCCGCCGGCGGCGCCGGTGAGCAGGACGGTACGGGGGCCGGGCATACGCGGATCTCCTCGGTACGGGGGGGCGGCTTCGCTCGCCGGGTCCTTGGGCGGGGTTCACATGCGTGGACAAGTTATGGAGCGGGGTGGGGGTGCGTCAAGGGGTGTCCGGGTCCTTGGTGCGGGGTTCCGTCCTCAATCGCCGGACGGGCTTGATTGTGCGGGTGCTCCGCCGGGTGTGGGGTGTGCCCTGGCCCGGTGGGTGGGGGTTCGGGGTCCCTCCGGGGAGACTCCTCGAACGACGAACGTGCGGCGGGTCCGCGTTGCGTACCCGGGTCTGTGTTCGTCGTCCTGCGGGGACTCCCCTGCACGCCCCCGAGCCCAGAGCCGTCGCGCGTCTGCGGCAGCAGTTCCACAGGCGTGCAGACGCGACTGGGCCTGGGGTGGGGACGTGCAGGGGAGTCCCCGCAGGGAATGGCGTACGACCCGGGTCCCTTACGGTCCCGGGTGAACACGCCATTCCCGAGGAGTCTCCCCGGAGGGGCACCGCCCCCCACCCACCGGGCGGGCGCACCCGCAACGCGGAGTACCCGCACCTCATCTTGACCCGCGCCAAGGCGCTGCCTTAGCGTAGGAGTGTTCATAAATATGGACGCCGATCAGAATTGTGCACGCCTGAACCTGCTCAGGGAGCGCCCGTGTCCTCAGCCCCTCTTGCCGCCCGACTCACCGCTGTCGCCGGGCCGCTCTTCTTCCCCGTCACCCCTTACGGACCCGACGGCTCCGTCGACCTCGATGTCTTCCGCGCGCATGTGCGCCAGGGCATCGACGCCGGTGCGGCCGCCGTCTTCGCCTGCTGCGGGACCGGTGAGTTCCACGCCCTGACGCCCGAGGAGTTCCAGCTCGTCGTCGCCGCGGCGGTCAAGGAGACGGCCGGCCAGGTGCCCGTCGTGGCGGGCGCCGGGTACGGCACCGCGCTCGCGGTCCAGTTCGCGAAGCTCGCGGAGGAGGCGGGCGCGGACGGGCTCCTCGCCATGCCGCCGTACCTGGTCGTGGCCGACCAGGAGGGCCTGCTGGCGCACTACACGGCGCTCGCCGCCGCCACCGGACTGGAGACGATCGTCTACCAGCGCGACAACGCCGTCTTCACCCCGCAGACCGTTCTCGCTCTGGCGCAGACACCGGGCATCATCGGCCTCAAGGACGGCTACGGCGACCTCGACCTGATGCAGCGCATCGTCAGCGCCGTCCGCACCGGACTGCCCGGCCGGGACTTCCTGTACTTCAACGGGCTGCCCACCGCCGAGCTCACCGGTCTCGCCTACCGGGGCATCGGCGTCACGCTCTACTCCTCCGCGGTCTTCGCCTTCGCACCCGATATCGCGCTGGCCTTCTACCGGGCCCTCGAAGGGGGCGACGACGACCGGGTCAACGCGCTGCTCGACCACTTCTACCGGCCGCTCGTCGAACTCCGGTCCAAGGGCCGGGGGTACGCGGTGTCGCTGGTCAAGGCGGCCGTCCGGCTCCAGGGCCTGGACGTCGGGCAGGTGCGCAGCCCGCTCACCGAGCCGCCGGCCGCGCACATCGAGGAGCTGACCGGGATCATCGCGAGCGGCCGCGCACTGCTGGAGCGGAGCGCCGCCGACGGCACCGGGGAGCGCGGGTGAGGACCTCCGCCTTCCTGTATCCCTGGGACATCGTCGGGGACCCGGACGCGGCCGCCCGCGTCGCGGACCTCGGCGTCCAGCAGGTGACGCTCGCCGCCGCCTACCACTCCACCCGGGCGCTGACCCCGCGCCACCCCGGCCACCGCATCGTCACGGCCGAGCACGCGGCGGTGCTCTACCCGCCGGAGCCCGGACGGTGGGAGGGGCGGCGGCTGCGGCCCCACACGCAGTCCTGGGTGGCCTCCGACGATCCCTACGCCGAGGCGGCTGAGGCGCTGGCCGGTGCCGGGCTCCAGGTGCACAGCTGGGTGGTGCTGGCGCACAACTCCCGGCTGGGCGCGGAGCATCCGGACATCTGCGTGGTCAACGCCTACGGCGACCGCTACCCGTGGGCCCCGTGCATCGCGCAGCCGGCCGTCCGCGACTACCTGGTGGAGCTGGCGGCGGAGGCCGCGGTGCGCGGCGGTACGCACGGTACAGAGCTGGAGTCCTGCGGCTGGTACGGCTTCGCGCATCTGCACGCCCACGACAAGATCGCGGGCGTCGGCCTCGGCGACGTGGCGCAGTACCTGATGTCGCTCTGCTTCTGCCCCGACTGCCGGACCGGATACGCGGGCCAGGGGCTGGACGCCGACGAGCTGGGCCGGGCGGTACGCCGGGCGCTGGAGCCGTCCTGGTCCGGTACAGGATCGCCGGAAACCGGCTGGTCCGGCGTCGAGAAGCTCCTCGGCGCGGACCTCGCGGCGGCCACCCTCCGGTGGCGCACCGAGGTGGCCCGCGGGCTCCAGGAGTCGGTGGTCGGCGCGGTACGGGCGGCGGCCGCCCCCGGCTTCCAGGTGCTGCTGCACGCCGACCCCGCGCCGTACCGCTCGGGTGCGAACGTGGGTGTGGACCCGGAGCACATCCTGTCGGTGGCGGACGGCGTGGTGCTGCCGTGCACCGGGGGCGACGCGGCGCGCGAGGCGGTGCTCGGGCCGTTCGGCGGACGGGCGGGTGTCCTCGCGGCCAACCTCACCGTGGTGCGGGGGATGGGCGGCAGCCCGGACACCCTGGAACGCGACGCGCGGCACGCGCTCTCGCTCGGGGCGAACCAACTGCGGCTGTACCACGCGGGGCTGGCCTCCGGTCCGGATCTGGAGGCCGTCGCCGGAGCGCTCTCACGCCTCGGCCGATGACGGGAGCGGGCCGGCGGGGGCGCTCGTCGGCCGCCCCCGCCGGCCCGTGACCAGGGCCACCGCCGCCGCCAGCGCCACCGCGCCCACCAGCGGCAGCAGCACCCGGACGTCCACCACCGCGACCAGCCCCGCGCCCAGCGCCAGCGCCACCGCGTTGGGCGCGAACATCAGCGTTCCGGCGGTCGCCGCCGTGCGCCCCAGCAGCGCGTCCGGCGTCTCCCGCTGCACCGCCGTCATCGCGGCGATCAGCACACCGGGCAGCCCGGCCCCGATCAGCCCGCACGCCAGCAGCGCGACCGCGTCGTGCGGCACCGCGCGCAGCCCCACCGCCACTCCGAAGAGGGCGATGCCCGCCGCGGTGAAGAACCGTTCCGGGAGCCGCCGCAGCAGCGGTCCGGCCAGCAGCCCGACCGCGACGGACCCGACGCCCTGTACGGCGGAGAGCACTCCCGCGTACGCGGGGGAGTGGCCGAGCGTCCGGTCCACGACGGCGTACAGCGTCGCCCCGTTGAGCCCGGCGCACAGCATCGTGACCGATCCCATGAGCACCAGCGGCCGCAGCACCGTCGAACCCCACACCTGCCGCACCCCCGCGGTCCAGCCGCCCGCGCCGTCCCCGGTCGCCGCGGGTGCCGCGTGCCGCACCCGCAGCAGTCCGTAGAGTCCGGCGGCCAGCGCGAAGGAGGCCGCGTCCAGCAGGGCCACGGATACGCCGCCGAACCGGGTGAAGAGCGCCGCCCCGGTGAGCGGGGCCACCAGCTTCATGCCCTCGTTCGCCATCATCCGCAGTCCGTTGAAGTCGCCCAGCAGCCGGGCGTCCACGGCCCCCGCGACCAGCGCCGACTCCGCCGAGTCCATCAGCACGGAGCTCGTCCCGTAGACCAGGAGCACCGCGAACAGGATCCGGACCCGCCCCGCCGAGTCCACCGCGGTCAGGGCCGGCAGCAGCAGGGCCATGACGATGTTCGACCGGACCAGCAGCGGCTTCCTGGGCAGCCGGTCGGCCACCGCGCCCAGGACCGGGCCGAAGAGCACCGGCAGCCAGACGGTGAACAGGGCGAGCGCGGCCAGACTGTCGGAATTGGTCAGGGACTTGACCCAGATCCCGGCCGCGAGCGACATCGCGGAGCTGCCGAATCCGGAGACCACGACCGCCGCCAGGAACAGCCCCGCCGTCCGGTCGCCCAGTACCCGTACCGCCGCGGAACCCGTCATCGTGCCCACCGAACCTCCCTGACCTGCGCGTGTGTTGTGCGGTCAGGCTGGCGTCTGAGGCCGGTCCGGGGCATCGGGAGGATGCCGTAGGCCCGCCCGGCGGGGCGGACCGCGGCCGGGACCGGTGTAGGGCGCACGTCGTAGTCCGGCGAAGTTCTTCTGTCGGAAGCGTTGACGAAACATTCCTGGCGCCTCTAGCTTCATCGCGTCGTACTTCGTACGTCATATATGAGACGCGATACGCGAGATGTGAGAGCCCTTCACCCATGACCTTTGCGCCCACCCCGATTCCGTCCCGCACCCAGTACGTGCTGGAGGCGATCAAGCACGCGATCCTCACGGCGCAGCTGAGACCAGGGCAGGCGCTCGTGGAGACCGAGCTGGCCGCGCAGTTCGGGGTCTCCAAGACCCCTGTCCGTGAGGCGCTCAAGACCCTGGCCGGTACCGGACTCGTCGTCATGAGCCAGTACAAGGGCGTCACCGTGCGCCTGGTCGACGCGACCATGGCCAGGGAGGTGTACGACGTGCGGCTGCTGCTCGAACCGGAGGCGCTGCGCCGCTCCATCACCCGCAAGGCCTCGCTCGACGCGGCCCAGGAGGCCCTGGAGCGCGCCGACTCGGCCGGCGACAAGGCCGACAGGTCGCTCGCCAACCGGGACTTCCACCGGGCGCTCTACCTGCCCTGCGGCAACCCGCTGCTGTCGCGGATGCTCGACGAGGTCCGCGATCAGGCGGCCCTCGTGTCGACCGTGGCCTGGGCGACCATCCCGTCCTGGGAGCGGGAGGCGGCCGAGCACCGGGAGATCCTGCGGCTCGCGCTGGCCGACGACGCGGACGCGGCGGCCGGCGCCCTGCACGACCACATCGCGTCGTTCGTCCGCCGCGCGTTCCCCGACGACGAGGACGGGGGCGGCGCGGCGTGAACCACCGGCACACCGAAGAAAGGCCAGTCCGCATGGACCTCACACCGCTGAAGGCGGCTCTCGCGGACGTCGTGGCGATCCCGGTGACCCCGTTCGCCGCGGACGGCACCATCGACTCGGCGGCGCACCGCGCCCTGCTGCGGAGGCTGCTCGACGGCGGCGTGCGCATCCTCACCCCGAACGGCAACACGGGCGAGTTCTACGCGCTCACCCCCGACGAGCGGCGCTCCGTCACCGAGCTGACCATCGAGGAGACGGGCGGCCGCGCCACGATCCTGGTCGGGGTCGGCCACGACGTGCCGACCGCCGTCGCCGCCGCCGAGCACGCCAGGGACGCCGGCGCCGAGATGGTGATGGTGCACCAGCCCGTCCACCCGTACGTCTCGCAGGACGGCTGGATCGACTACCACCGGGCCATCGCGGAGGCCGTTCCCGGACTCGGCGTGGTGCCCTACATCCGCAACCCGCAGCTGGACGGGGAGCGCCTCGCCACGCTCGCGGACCACTGCCCCAACGTCATCGGCGTCAAGTACGCCGTCCCGGACGCCGCCCGCTTCGCCGCCTTCGCCCGGGACGCGGGCCTGGAACGGTTCGTCTGGATCGCCGGTCTCGCCGAGCTGTACGCCCCTTCCTACTTCTCGGCGGGCGCCACCGGATTCACCTCCGGGCTCGTCAACGTCGCCCCCGGTGTCTCGCTGGCCATGCTGGAGGCGCTGCGGGCCGGTGACCACCCGGCCGCCATGAAGGTGTGGGAGCGGATCCGCCGCTTCGAGGAGCTGCGCGCGGAGGGGCAGTCCGCCGACAACGTGACGGTCGTCAAGGAGGCCCTGGCCTCGCTCGGGCTCTGCGGCCGCGACGTCCGCCCGCCCAGCCGGGTGCTCCCCGAGGCGCGGCGCGCCGAGGTCGCGGACCAGATAGCGGGGTGGTCGGTATGACCGGCCGCATCGCCCCCGAGAAGCTGCGCAGCCACCAGTGGTACGGCACCGACGGGCTGCGCTCCTTCAGCCACCGCGCCCGCACCCGCCAGCTCGGCTACCTCCCCGAGGAGCACCTCGGCAAGCCGGTCGTCGCGATCCTCAACACCTGGTCCGACATCAACCCCTGCCACGTCCATCTCCGCGACCGCGCCCAGGCGGTCAAGCGGGGCGTCTGGCAGGCGGGCGGCTTCCCGCTCGAATTCCCGGTCTCCACCCTCTCGGAGACGTTCCAGAAGCCGACCCCGATGCTCTACCGCAACATGCTGGCGATGGAGACGGAGGAACTGCTGCGCTCCTACCCCGTCGATGGGGCGGTGCTGCTGGGCGGCTGCGACAAGTCGACGCCCGCGCTGCTGATGGGCGCCGCGTCGGTGGACCTGCCGGCCGTGTTCGTGCCGGCCGGGCCGATGCTGCCGGGACACTGGCGGGACGAGGTCCTCGGCTCCGGCACCGACATGTGGAAGTACTGGGACGACAAGCGGGCCGGGCTCATCGGTGACTGCGAGATGGCCGAGCTGGAGAACGGGCTCGCCCGCTCGCCGGGGCACTGCATGACGATGGGCACCGCCTCCACCCTGACCGCCGCCGCGGAGGCGCTCGGCGTCACCGTCCCGGGCGCCTCCTCCATCCCGGCCGTCGACTCCGGGCACGACCGGATGGCCGCGCGGTCGGGGCTCGCGATCATCGAACTGGTGTGGCGGCAAAGGAAGCTGTCCGAGATCCTGACGGCCCAGGCGTACCAGGACGCAGTCGCCACCGTCCTCGCGCTCGGTGGCTCCACCAACGCCGTCATCCATCTCATCGCGATGGCGGGCCGCTCCGGCGTCAGGCTCAGCCTGGACGACTTCGACCGCGTCGCCCGTACCGTCCCGGTGCTGGCCAATCTCCGCCCCGGTGGGAAGTACCTCATGGAGGACTTCCACTTCGCGGGCGGGCTCCCCGGATTCCTGGCCCGGCTCACCGATGTACTCCACCTGGACCGGCCCACGGTCACGCACGACACCCTGCGCGCGCAGCTCGACGGCGCGCTCGTGCACAACAGCGACGTCATCCGGGAGCGCGACAACCCCCTGGCCGACGAGGGCGGCGTGGCGGTGCTGCGCGGCAACCTCTGCCCGGACGGCGCCGTCATCAAGCACATCGCCGCCGAGCCCCGTCTGCTTCGCCACACCGGTCCCGCGGTCGTCTTCGACGACTACCAGGAGATGCAGCGCACCATCAACGACCCGGCCCTGGCGCTCACCCCCGACCATGTGCTGGTGCTCCGCAACGCCGGGCCCAAGGGCGGCCCCGGGATGCCCGAGTACGGCATGCTGCCGATCCCCGACTACCTGCTGAAGCAGGGCGTACGGGACATGGTGCGGATCTCCGACGCCCGGATGAGCGGCACCAGTTACGGGGCCTGCGTGCTGCACATCGCGCCCGAGTCCTATGTCGGCGGGCCCCTCGCCCTCGTCCGTACCGGCGACCTGATCACCCTGGACGTCGAGGCGCGGCTGCTCCATCTCGACGTGAGCGAGGAGGAGCTGTCCCGGCGCAGGGACAAGTGGACGCCGCCGGTCAACCGTTACGAGCGCGGATACCCGGCGCTCTACCAGGACCAGATCACCCAGGCCGACACCGGCTGCGACTTCGCCTTCCTGGCCCGGCCGGGAGAAGTGCCGGACCCGTACGCCGGCTGAACGGCCCCACCGGAATTCCGCGCACCGCCCTGTGTACCGCCCGTACACCGCCGTGTTCGACAGGTCGAACGCCATGCGGCAAGCGCTTGCGCGCTACACGCACCGCCCGTACGCCGTACCCCGTACCTCGTAGCTCGTACCTCCAGAGAACGGAGACGTGTCATGGCCCAAGCCGCCGCTGTGGCCACACCGCCCAAGGTGCCCAGGCGCCGCTCCGCGAGCCCCCGCCGACTGCCGTATCTGCTGATCGCCCCGGCGGGGCTGCTGATGCTCGGCTTCATCGCCTACCCGGTGATCAGCGTCTTCTACTACAGCCTGCAGAACTACAACGTCACCAAGCCGTGGCGGAACGGCTTCGCGGGCTTCGACAACTTCACCCGGATCTTCACCGAGGACGACCAGTTCTGGACCACGCTGGGGTTCAGCGCCCAGTGGGTGGTCACGCAGGTCGCGCTGCAGCTGGCCCTCGGGCTCGCGCTCGCCCTGATCGTCAACCAGAGCTTCATCGGCCGGGGCCTCTCCCGCGCCATGGTCTTCTCGCCCTGGGCCGTCTCCGGCGTGCTGACCAGCACCATCTGGATCCTGCTCTACAACTCCTCGACCGGTTTCAGCCGCTACCTCGCGGACGCCGGCATCGGGGACTACGGCACCTCCGTGCTCTCCGACACCGGCACCGTCTTCTGGGCCGCGACCGTCGCCGAGCTCTGGCGCGGAGTCCCCTTCTTCGCCATCCTCATCCTCGCTGACCTCCAGTCCGTCTCCAAGGAGCTGTACGAGGCGGCGTCCGTCGACGGCGCGGGGCGGCTGCGCCAGTTCTTCCACATCACCCTGCCGCACCTGCGGGACGCGATCATCCTCGCCACCCTGCTGCGCGGCGTCTGGGAGTTCAACAACGTCGACCTGCTCTACACCCTCACCGGAGGCGGACCCGCGGGCGAGACCACCACGCTGCCGCTCTACGTCGCCAACACCGGCATCGAGGGACATGACTTCGGCTACGCCTCCGCGCTCACCACCGTCGCGTTCGTGATCCTCCTCTTCTGCTCGATCGTCTATCTGCGCCTGAGCAAGTTCGGAGGCGACCAGAAGTGACCGCCGCACTGGCCGAGAAGCACGGCACCCACTCCGTACACCCGCCCGCGCAGAACACCCGCCCGCCCGCCGCGCACCGGCGCCGTGGGCCCGGACGCGAGCGCGCCTTCGACGAGGTGCCGCGCCGGCAGATCTACGTACCCCTCGGCATCTACCTGGTCTTCACGCTCATCCCGTTCTACTGGATGCTGCTGTTCGCCGTGCGCCCCGCCGGGTCCACCTCGCTGGTGCCGTGGCCGACGACCGGGGAGCACTTCGACAAGGTCTGGAACGAGCGCAGCTTCGCCGTCTTCTTCCAGAACAGCATGATCGTCGGGATCTGCACCCTGATCGCCACCACGCTCGTCGCCCTGGCCGGCGGCTACGCGCTCGCCCGGTTCGACTTCAGGATCAAGAACGGCTTCATGCTGGCGCTGCTCTGCTCGCAGTTCATCCCGGGCGCGCTGATGCTCGTACCGCTCTTCGAGATCTTCAAGAACCTCCAGATGATCAACTCGCTGGGCAGTGTGGTCATCGCGGAGACCGTCTTCCAACTGCCGCTCTCCATCATCCTGATCAGCGGGTTCATCAAGAACGTGCCCGTCTCGCTGGAGGAGGCCGCCTGGGTGGACGGCTGCTCGCGCTTCCGTGCCTTCTGCGCGGTGGTGCTGCCGCTGCTGCGGCCGGGGCTGATCGCGGTCGGCTCGTTCGCCTTCGTGCACAGCTGGAACCACTTCCTGTTCGCCCTGATGTTCCTCAGCGAGCAGGACAAGCAGACGATCCCGGTCGGCCTGAACACCCTCATCGGCGCGGACAGCGTCGACCTGGGCGCGCTCGCGGCGGGCGGGGTGATCGCCGCGGTCCCCGTGGTGATCGTCTTCGCCTTCATCCAGAAGTGGCTGATCACCGGCTTCAGCGCCGGCGCCGTGAAGGGCTGAGGCGCATGGGCCCGACGAACAGCACGCACACCGCCCCGCTGCCGGTCGTCCTCGCGGGCGCCCGGGGCCACGGGAGCTGGCACCTCGCCAATATCCGCCGCCTCCAGGACCAGGGCCTCGTCCGGCTCGCCGGGGTCTGCGAACTCCACCCGCTCGACGCGGCCGAACTCGCCGCCTTCGCCCCCTCCGCCGCCTTCGCTTCCGAACCTCCGGAGCAGTCGGCCGACTTCGGGGCGCTCCTGGACTCCACCGGAGCCCGCGCCGCCGTCATCTGCACCCCCATCCAGACCCACGCCGAACTGGCCCTCACCGCCGCCGCCCGCGGCGTACACCTGCTGCTGGAGAAGCCGCCCGCCGCGACCCTCGCCGACTTCGAGCGGATCCTGACCGGGGTACGGGACGCCGGGATCGCCTGCCAGGTGGGCTTCCAGTCCTTCGGCTCGCACGCGGTGCCCGCCGTCCGCGCACTCGTCCGGACCGGCGCCATCGGCACCGTGCGGGGCTACGGGGCCGCCGGCGCCTGGGTCAGGGACGACGCCTACTACGGGCGGGCGCCCTGGGCGGGGCGGCGCCGGATCGGTGACACCGACGTGGTGGACGGGGTACTCACCAACCCGCTCGCCCACGCCGTCGCCACCGCCCTCGAACTCGCCGGCAGCGGTGCGGCCCACGACATCGCGTCGATCGAGACCGAACTCTTCCGCGCCCACGACATCGAGGCCGACGACACCTCCTGCGTCCGCCTCACCACGACGTCCGGACGGCCGGTCACCGCCGCCGTCACCCTCTGCGCGGAGCAGGCCGGGGAACCCTATGTGATCGTCCACGGCGACCGGGGCCGGATCACCTTCTGGTACAAGCAGGACCGGGTCCTGCTCCAGCGCGCCGGACACGGCCCGCGGGAGAAGGTCCACGGACGGACCGACCTCCTGGAGAACCTCGTCGCCCACCTGACACACGGCACCGCACTCCTGGCCCCGCCGCACCGCACCGGCGCGTTCATGCGGGTCGTCGAAGCCGTACGGAACGCCCCCGAACCCGCCGCCCTGCCCTCCGACGCCTGGCACACCGCCCCCGCCCTCAGCGGCGACGGCACCCGCCGGGTGGTGCGCGGCATCGACGCGGCCGTCGCGGCGGGTGCCGACACCCTCAGGCTCTTCTCCGAACTCGGCGTCCCCTGGGCGCTCCCGACAGAGGTGAGTTCACCATGACCACCACCGCACTCCTGAGCTGCGCCGGCCGCCCCGTCGGCCGCTACACCTACCTCCCGGCCCCCGGGGGCCGCCCCTATCTGCACCCCGTCACCACCCTCGGCGGCATCCCGGTCACCGAGGAGCACCCGGCCGACCACCTCCACCACCTGGGCACCTCCGTCGCCGTGCCCGATGTGGCGGGGCACAACTTCTGGGGCGGCCGCACCTTCGTCCGTGGCCAGGGCCCCACCGCGCTCGACAACCACGGGGTCCAGCGCCACCTGGGCTGGAAGCTCCGCGACCCGGACGGCTTCGTCGAGGAGCTCAGCTGGGAGGCCGAAGACACCGAGCTGCTGCGGGAGCACCGCACGGTCGCCGCCACCGAACTCTCCGACACCGCCTGGGCGCTGGACTTCTCCTTCTCGCTCACCAACCGGGGCAGCGCCGACCTGTCGATCGGCAGCCCCGCCACCAACGGCAGGCCGGGCGCCGGATACGGCGGCTTCTTCTGGCGCGCCCCCAAGGAACCCTCGGCGCCCGCCGTGTTCAGCGGCCACGGGGACGGCGAGGAGGCGGTGCACGGACGCGCCGCCGACTGGGTCGCGATGAGCGGCGACGGCTGGACCCTGGTGTTCGCGGGGGCGACGGAGGAGACCCGCCGCGACCCGTGGTTCGTACGGAGCACCGAGTACCCGGGCGTCGGCTCGTCCCTCGCCGCCGCCCACCGGCTGTCCGTCCCCGCCGGAGCCACCGTCGTACGCCGCGTCGTCACCGTCATCGCGGACGGCCGGCTCGACCGGGCCACGGCCGCCGCCCACGTCCGCCGGGCGGTGACCGCGTGAGCGCCGTGCAGGACGACCGGACCTGAGCCCCCCCACGCAGCAACCCTCACACGGACCAGCCACAGAGAAGAGCCGACCATGAAGATCTCGAAGACGCAGCGTGGGCGTGCCGCGGCAGCGGTGTCCGTCGCGGCGGTACTCGCACTGACCGCCACCGCCTGCGGTGACGACGGCAGCGACAGCGGAACCGAGGGCAACGGCAAGGGCGAGATCACCTTCTGGGACAACAACGGCGGTCCGCGCACCGCCATCTGGACCGAGATCATCAAGGATTTCGAGAAGGCGAACCCGGACATCAAGGTCAAGTACGTGCCGATCCCGATCGCCGACGTGCAGTCCAAGTACGACACGGCCATCGCGGGCGGCGGACTGCCGGACGTGGGTGGCGTCGGCACCGCCTACCTGGCCAACATGGTCTCGCAGGAGGCCCTCGACCCGCTCACGGACCGGATCAAGGACTCCGCACTCCAGGGCAAGCTCGTCGAGGGCATGGTCGAGAGCGTCAAGGACGCGGGCGGCCGGGGCGACGACATGTTCGCGGTGCCGACCTCCGCGAACAACGGCGCGCTCTGGTACCGCACCGACCTGTTCAAGGCCGCGGGACTGAAGGCCCCCGCCACCTGGGCCGACTTCTACAAGGCGGCCGACAGGCTCACCGACGCCAAGAAGAACAAGTTCGGCTACACCATCCGGGGCGGCGCCGGCTCTATCGCCCAGGCCATGGACGCCGCGTACGGCCAGTCCGGCATCACGGAGTTCTGGAAGGGTGACAAGACCACCCTCAACGACCCGAAGAACGTGGCCGCGCTGGAGAAGTACGCCGCGCTGTACAAGAAGTCGACGCCCGCCGCCGACGTCAACAACGACTTCACCAAGATGGTCGCCCAGTGGGACACCGGCACCATCGGGATGCTCAGCCACAACCTCGGCTCCTACCAGGACCACCTGAAGGCGCTGGGCAAGGAGAAGTTCGCCGGCATACCGAACCCCGTCAGCGACGGCGGCACCCGGGTCCAGGTCTCCAACCCGGTCGACGGCCTGGGCCTGTTCCGGTCCAGCAAGAACAAGACGGCCGCCTGGAAGTTCATCGAGTTCGCCGCCTCGCACGCGTCCAACAGCAGGTGGAACGAGTCCGCCGGCGCCATCCCGGCCAACACCGAGGCCGCCAAGGACCCCTGGATCAGCGCCACGGAGCCGACCGAGCTCGCCGCGAAGGCTCTCACCGACGGCTCCACCAAGATCGTGCAGCTGCCGTACTACCTGCCCGACTGGAACAACATCAGCAAGGCGGACAACGAGCCGGAGTTCCAGAAGCTGCTGCTCGGCAAGATCACGGCCAAGGCCTTCCTGGACAAGATCGCCGAGGAGCTGAACAAGGCCCAGGCGGAGTGGAAGGAGATCGGCAACGGCTGATCCGGCCCGTTCACAAGGCCGGCGCCCCCGGCGGCCGGCGGCGGGGCTCGTCCAGCCGCCGGCGGCCCCCTCTCCCCGCGCACCTGAACGAGAGCTGAGGATTCGTCATGCCCGCACGCAGATCCCGCACCCGCGCCATCGCCGTCGCGATGGGCTGCGCCTCGTTGGCCCTGGCCCTGAGCGTGCCCGCCCAGGCATCCGCGCACCACGGCGGCAGCAGCACCGAGCGCTCGGTGCTTCCCGCAGGGGACGGCTGGGCCGCCGCCGAGGGCTCCACGACCGGAGGCGCCGCCGCCACCCCCGATCACGTCTACACCGTGAGCAACCGGGCCGAACTCGTCGCCGCCTTCGCGGACGCGGGCGACGCCCCGAAGATCGTCAGGATCGGCGGCACCGTCCACGGGAGCTCCGACGCCGAGGGCAACCCGATCGGCTGCGAGGAGTACCAGAGCGACGGCTACACCCTGGACAAGTACCTCGCCGCCTACGACCCGGCCACCTGGGGCCGCGAGGAGGTCCCGTCCGGCCCCATGGAGGACGCCCGGCTCGCCTCCGCCAAGCTCCAGAAGGCCGCCGTGAACGTCTACGTCCCCTCCAACACCACACTGATCGGCGTCGGCAAGGACGCCACGGTCGTCGGCGCCAGTCTCCAGATCCAGAACGTCTCCAACGTCATCGTCCGCAACATCAGCTTCGAGGACACCTACGACTGCTTCCCCCAGTGGGACCCCACCGACGGCGACACCGGGCACTGGAACTCCGAGTACGACAACCTCGTCGTCCACGGCTCGGACCACGTCTGGGTCGACCACAACACCTTCAGCGACGGGGACCACTCCGACGCGGACCAGCCCCGCTACTTCGACGAGTTGTACCAGCAGCACGACGGGCTCTTCGACATCGTCAAGGGAGCCGACCTGGTCACCGCCTCCTGGAACGTCCTCAAGGACCACGACAAGACGATGCTCATCGGCAACAGCGACGGTGCCGGGGCCACCGATCGCGGCAAGCTCCGGGTCACGCTGCACCACAACCTCTTCAAGGACCTGAACGAGCGCGCGCCCCGCGTCCGCTTCGGGCAGGTCGACTCCTACAACAACCACTTCGTCGCCACTGGAGGCAGCGTCTACGGCTACTCCTACGGCATCGGCGCGGAATCGCACCTCGTCGCAGAGCACAACGCGTTCACCCTGGCCGGGGAGTTCGACCGGGCGAAGATCCTCAAGAAGTGGTCCGAGTCCTCGCTCACGGCCGCCGACAACTACGTCAACGGCCGCCGCACGGACCTGGTTGCCGTCCACAACGCGGGCGTCCCCGAGGAGCGGCTCACCACGGGCGCCGGCTGGACCCCGGCCCTGCGCGACCGGGTCGACCACCCGCTGCTCGTGCCGCTGCTCGTCGGCCTCGGCGCGGGAGCCGGCCGGATCCCCGGCGCCTGACCTCCGACCGCATGCCTGAGAGCCCCCTCTGGGAGTGATCAACCATGCCCTAAAGTGGAACCGCGGGGCCCCTCGAATGTGGTGACCCCGCGGTCCGGGGGCCCAGTGGAGCGACATGAGATCGAGACGTTCCTGACGCTGGCCGAAGAGCTCCACTTCACGCGCACCGCCGAACGCCTGCTCGTCTCGCCGGGCCGGGTCAGCCAGACGATCAAGAAGCTGGAGCGCCAGGTCGGTGGCGCCTTGTTCGAACGCAGCAACCGCCGGGTGGCCCTCACCCCGGTCGGCCGGGAGCTTCACGCCGAGCTGCGCCCCGCGTACCAGCGGGTCCAGCAGGCTTTCGCCAACGCGTCAGCGGTCTGCCGGGGCCTGGGCGGTGTCCTGCGCGTCGGATTCTCCGCCCCGTGGTGCGGCGACCTCATAGTGCGGGCGGGGGAGGAGTTCAGCGCCCGCCATCCCCGGTGCACCGTGGAGTTCCACGAGGTGACGTTCAGCGCCGCCTTCACAGCGTTGCGGGCCGACGCACTCGACCTGCTGATCAAGGAACTCCCCGCAGACGGGGCCGAGTTCGACGTGGGACCGCTTCTGTTCTCCGAACGCCGTGCGCTCGTGGTGCCCGCCTCGCACCACCTCGCGGCTCAGGAGGCGGTCTCCCAGGAGGACACGGCCCTCCTGCCGCTGATCACGCCTGCCGGTGTGTCCCGGGAATTCCTCGATGTGCTGTACCCGACGCGCACACCGGGTGGCCGGACCGTCTCCCGGGGCCCGGAAGCCGTGGCCTGGCAGGAGATCCTCTCGCTGGTCGGGGCCGGCCGAGGCGCGACGACGGTCAGCATGAGGGCAGCGGCCTACCACGGGCGACCGGACGTCGTCTACCTGCCGTACGACTACGCGCCGCCCGTCGACTACGCGCCGCCCGTCGACTACGCGCCGATGTGGCTCAGAGGCAGCGAATCCGCCGAGCTCCGGGCCTTCGTCGGAATCCTCCTGGAGTTCTCGGACATGCGATGACACACGCGATTGCACCCGTGCGACGGGACGTGCGACGAGACGTGTGACGGGACGTGTGACGAGGCACTTGACCACGGTGGCCCGGCTCAGACCTCCGCGTCCCGGCGCGCGTCCCGCGAGGGCAGCGTCAGTGTGGCGCCCGCCGTCAGTACGAGCCCCACGGCAGCGACCAGCATGCTCCACCGCATCCCGGCCAGGAAGGTGTCCGCCCCCGCGAGCAGCGCCCCGAAGACCGCCACCGCGATCGCCCCGCCCACCTGGCGGCCGGTGTTGAGGACGGCCGAGGCGGTGCCCGCCCGGTCCGCGGGCACCGCGTCCAGCAGCATCGCGGTCAGGGCCGGCACCGTCAGCGCCCCGCCGAGGCCGACCGGCACCATCAGAGCCGCCACGACCCACACGCTGGTGTGCGGGCCGACGGTGAGCAACGCCACCAGCCCGGCCGCCCCTGTCAGCTGTCCCGCCACCATGGGCACGCGCGGGCCGAGCAGCCCGGCCATCCTCGCCGAGGCCAGGTTCACCACAGCGACCAGCGCCGTCATCGGAATGAACATCAGACCGGCGCGCATCGCCGATTCGCCGCGCTCCTGCTGCAGATACAGGCTGAAGATGAACACCCCGCCGTAGTAGGCGGCGTTGAGCATGAAGCCGACCACCAGGGAGACCGCCACCACCCGGGAGCGGAACAGGGGCAGCGGAAGCATCGGGTGCGCGCCCCTGGCCTGCGCCGCGAGGAAGGTAGCCGCCGCCACCGCGGCCACCAGCAAGGACAGCACCACGACCGGCCGGCCGAAGCCCTTGTCACCTCCCTCGATCACGCCGTACGTCAGCGCGCCCATCGTGAGCACCGCCGTCACCTGACCGACCGGGTCAAGACGCGCGGGCAGCCGGGGGGAGGCCCGCACCCGGGGGGAGGCCCGCACCCGGGCAAGCAGGACGAGCGCCAGCAGACCGGCCGGGAGGTTGACGAAGAAGATCCACCGCCACCCGACGGAAGCGGTGAGCGCACCGCCGAGCACCGGTCCGGCCGCCACCGCGACCGCGCCGCCCACGGTCCAGACCGCGATGGCCCGCGCCCGCTTCGCCTGATCGGGAAAGCCCTGCCGCACCAGGGCGAGCGACGCCGGCATCATGACCGCCGCCGCGGCCCCCTGCACCAGCCGCGCCGCCACCAGCACACCGAGGCCGGTGGCGAGCCCGCACGCGGCCGAGGCCAGCACGAAGAGCACGACACCGCCGCCGTAGGCCTGCCGGGCCCCGATGCGGTCGGAGAGGGCGCCGGCGGAGAGCATCAGGGCGGCGAAGAGCAGGGTGTATCCGTCCACGACCCACTGCAGGCCGGACATGCCGACGCCGAGGCTACGGCCGATGTCGGGCAGCGCGACGGTGACGATCAGGGCGTCCAGCGAGATGAGGAAGAAGCCCAGCAGCGCGGCGCCGAGCACCACGGGGGAGCCGTCCCTCACTGTCTCCGGGGCTGCGGGCCCCGAGACCGGGAGGGACTTGAGCAGGGATTTCATCGAGGCGCTCCTGGGACGTACGTGACGCTGTGCAACCGTGACCGGGGGTCTGCGCACCACCTGAACAGGCCGTGCCGCGCAGCCCGTCCGCCGCCCAGACACGCTGACAGCCATCGCTCACGCCGACAACGCCCAATGTCTAGAAGCACGTTGAGCGCGGCTAACGGTGGGGTCCGACGGCTCCGGGCGACGGTCACCGGAGGGCCGAAGGGGCTGTCCCACGCGCCGAGTCCCGTTGGCCGCAGGTCTCGCGCGCCGGGGCCCGGCAGCGGCATCGTCGGCGTCGCTGGACGTGTCCACGGCTAGGCGCGTATTCAAGTCAGGCGCAACAATGCGAAGACGTGAAGGACCCGGGACACGCCGAACGCCCCGGTACCCCGAACCGGGGCACCGGGGCGTCACGTTCCCTCGGTCACCGCTGGAGCGCGGCCTTCATCATCTTCTGCGCGATCGGGGCCGCGAGGCCGTTGCCGCTGACCTCGGAGGCGGAAGAACCGGAGTCCTCCACGATCACGGCGACCGCGACCTCCCGGCCGCTCGACCTGTCCTTCGCGTACGAGGTGAACCAGGCGTACGGGGTGTTGCTGTTGCCCACACCGTTCTCCGCCGTGCCCGTCTTGCCGCCCACCTCCGCGCCGCCGATCCTGGCGTTGGTACCGGTGCCCTGCTCCACGACGGTCACCATCGCGCTGCGCAACTGCTTGGCGGTGGAAGCGGAGACGACACGCTTCATGTCGCCGTCCGCGAAGTCCTCCAGCGTGCTGCCCTTGGAGTCCGTCACCTTCGAGACCATGTGCGGTGCGGCCAGCTCACCGCCGTTGGCGAGGGCGGCGGAGACCATCGCCATCTGGAGCGGGGTCGCGGTGACCTCGAACTGGCCGATGCCCGTCAGCGCCGTCTGCGCGTCGTCCATCTTCTTCGGGTAGACGCTCTCGTACGCCCTGACCGGCACATCGAGGTCCTCCGTGTTGAAGCCGAACTTCTCGGCCATCGCCCGCACCTTGTCCTGGCCGAGGTCGGCGGCGACCTTGCCGAAGACGTTGTTGCAGGAGTACTGGAGCGCCACGCGCAGCGTCGCGTTCTCGCAGGGCGCGGAGGCGCTTTCGTTCTTCAGGGGGGTGCTGGTGCCGGGCAGCGTGTACGGCATCGGGCTCTTCGTGGCCTCGTCGACCGAGCTGTACAGCCCGTTCTCCAGCGCGGCGGACGCCACCACCAGCTTGAACGTCGAACCGGGCGCGAGCGGTTGCCGCATCGCGCGGTTGACCAGCGGCTTGTCCGGGTCCGCGAGCAGCTTCTTCCAGGTGTCGCCGTCCGTCGTCCCGCTGATGTCGGACGGGTTGTAGGACGGCGTGGAGACCATCCCCAGGATCTGCCCGCTCTTCGGGTCGATCGCCACGGCCGCGCCCTTGTCGTCACCGAGGGCGTCGTACGCCGCCTTCTGCACGTCCGGGTCGATCGTGGTCAGCACACTGCCCGGATCGGTCTTCTCACCGGTCACCACGTTCAGCGGGTTCTTCAGCCGGTCGTCGGAGCCGTCCAGCACATGGCTGTAGATCCCTTCGAGCTGCGTGGAGCCGTAGGCCTGTGAGCTGTATCCGGTGACGGCGGCGTAGAGGTCGCCCTTGTCGTAGGTGCGCTTGTACGCGAGATCGCTGCCCTCCGTCCTCTTCGATCCGGTGACCGGCGAGCCGGCCATGATGATGTCCCCGAGCGGCTGCGCGTACTGCGCGATGGTTTTCCGCCGGTTGTGGTCGTCGTCTGCGAGCGCCCGTGCCTGGTACGCCTGCACCCAGGTCGCCCGCCCCAGCAGGGCGAGGACCAGCAGCAGGCAGAAGACCGAGGCTCGCCTTATGGTCTTGTTCATCCCGTACAAGGGACGTGCGGGGCGCGGTACGCCGTTCCCGGTTGTGCCGCTTCTCACCCATTACTCATCGTCCTGTCACCCGGCGTCGCCGGCCCGGCCCGGTGCGATGAACCCCGACTCGTACGCGGCGATGACCGCCTGGGTACGGTCCCGCGCGCCGGTCTTCGCCAGGACGCCCGCCACATGGGACTTCGCCGTCGCCGCGCCCACCCGCAGCCGGGCGGCGATCTCCGCGTTGCTGAGCCCGGCCGCCATCAGCCGCAGCACGTCCGCCTCCCGCTCGGTGAGCCGGGCCGCCCAGGCGGCGGGCGGGGCGGACGGCCGCCGCCTCCCGTACTCGGCCGCCAGGCTCCGTACGGCGGCGGGGAACAGCAGCGAGTCGCTGCGGGCCACCAGCCGCACCGCCTGCACCAGCTCCTCGGCCGCCGCCCGCTTGAGGAGGAAGCCGGCGGCTCCCGCGCGCAGCGCCTCGTACACGTAGGAGTCGTGCTCGAAGGTGGTGACGACGATGACGCGGGGCGCCGGGTCGAGCACGGCCAGGATGCGCTCGGTGGCCCGGATGCCGTCGGTCTCCGGCATCCGCACGTCCATCAGCACCACGTCGGGGCGCAGCTCGCGCACCACGGAGAGCGCCTCCGCTCCGGTCGAGGCCTCGCCGACGACCTCCAGCCCGGCCTCCGCGTCCAGGATGACCCGCAGGGCGGTACGGACCATGCGCTCGTCGTCGGCGACGACGATCCGGACCGGCGTGCTCATGGCAGCTCCCGCTCGCCGGGGCGCAGGGGGAGGCGGGCGGTCAGCCGCCACCCGCCGGCGTGCGGTCCGGCGCCGGCCCGGCCGCCGAGCAGTACGGCGCGCTCACGGACGCCGCGCAGTCCTCGGCCGCCGCCGGGGCGTACCGGGGCCGCCGGGGACGGCCGTGCGGGCAGCGGGCTGTCCATCACGATCTCCACTTCCTCCGCGCGCACCGTGATCCGCAGCCGCACCGGTCCGCAGTGCCCACCGTCTGCGCCATGTGCCCCGTGCCGCAGCGCGTTGCTCAGCCCCTCCTGCACGATCCGGTAGGCCTCGCGCCCCACGACGCCGGGCACCGCGCCCCGGTCACCTTCGGCGGTGTACGAGACGGGCACCCCGCACCGCGCCAGCAGCCCGTCCAGCGCGTCGAGCCCGGAGCCGGTCGTGTCCTGCGCGAACCCGGCCGCTCCGGCGCCCTCCGCGGTGCCGGCGGTCTCGGCGTCCTCGGCGGTCCGCTGCAGCAGCCCGAGCACCGAGTCGAGCTCGTCGACCGTCCGCCGCGTGGTCTCCTCGGTCGCGGCCAGCGCCTCGCGGACGAACTCCGGGTCGCTGTCCAGCACCCTGCGGGCCGCGCCTGCCTGGAGGGTGACGGCGCTGAGCGCGTGGCCGACCGAATCGTCCAGTTCCCGGGCCAGTTGGTTGCGTACCGCGAGGCCGGCCGCCCGGCGTTCGGCGGCGGCCAGCCGGTCGTCGGGGGTCGGGACCAGCAGGACCGGTGCCCGGTTCGCCAGCAGCGCCCCGGCCGCCGCCGCGCAGCCGGCCATCGCCGCCAGCATCGCGATCCCGGCGAACGGGGCCAGGGCCGGGAGCCACGGACCGTCCAGCGCCTCCGGCACGTCGAGCACCGGGGACTCGCGCACGGCGGCGAAGAACGGCAGCACCGTCACACCCACCGCGAACGGGGTCAGGGCCAGCGTCATGCCGCTCACGATGCCGCCGAGCGCCACGTGCGGGGTGTACCAGAGCGCCGCGCGGACCCGGGCCTGCCGGGTCCTGGCCGGTCCGTCCGCCAGCGGCCGGTCCGGCGGCAGTCCGCACAGGGCGCGGGCGGCGGACACCGACAGCGGCCGGGCGAGCGGGAAGAGCGCGGTGGCCGAGGCCATCGGCAGGGCGAAGGCGAACGCGATCAGCTGGTCGACCGGCGAGCTGAACACATTGGCGCCCGCCCGGAACGAGCCGACCATCACCGTGCCCACCAGGAAGTACGGCATCAACAGGGCGCCGCCGATGATCAGATGGAGCCAGCGGAGCCGGGCCCGCCGCCCGAGCAGCGGCGTCACGCCCGGAGGCCGGACGGCGGCCGCGTACCGGCCGCGCGCTCGGCCAGGAAGTACGCGCCCAGGGCCAACACCAGCGTTCCGACCAGCATTTGCACAGCGTAGGTCAGCACCGCGGCGGGGGTGGGCCGATGGGCGAGGTCATCGACGCTGCTCAGGGCGGCGAGACCCATCCAGCCGCCCCAGCAGCCCACCGCGCCCGACCCGCCCCAGGCCAGCGCGAGCGGCACCCGAAGCGGCAGCGCGGAGCTCCGGCGGAAGGCGAGGAGCAGCACTCCGGCGACCGCGGCGGCGGTGAAGAGGACATCGACCGCGTCGACGACGTGGGAGCCGCTGTTGCTCTCCGCGATCAGCGCCGCGTTGAGCCCGGCGGTCGACCCGGTGGCCCAGAGCAGATGCATGGTGCCGGGGATCAGGGCGGTCAGCGAGACGGCGACGGCGCAGGCCCGCAGGGCGGGAGCGGTGGGACTGGCGGGCAGATCACGCAGCGTGCCCCGCCAGAGGTGGCCCCAGCGGTCCTTCGCGTACAGCGCGAAGAGGGCGCCCAGGGCCAGGCCCTGGATGATGAAGCCGGTGTAGACGACGGCGAAGACCCACTGGTCGAGGAAGGGCCGGGTGGATTCGGCGCTGCTGGTGATCTCGCCGCCCAGGGCCTGGACCAGCAGTTGGAGCGGATAGCCGGCCATGATCGGCAGCAGCAGACCGGTCGCCACCCACATCGGCAGGACGAGCAGCCACGCGGGCACGCGCCGGCCCCAGGCCTGGGTGAGCAGCAGGGCGGTGACGACGACCGCCCCGTCCATCAGGACCGAACCGCTGTTGGCGACGATCATCGTGGTGCGGTGGTCGAGCAGCGAGCTGCCGTCGGGAATCCCGAGGTGACTGCCCGAGACCCATGCGGCCTTGAGCACGATGTAGGGCAGGCAGGCGACGATCGCCAGGGCGCGCAGCGCGGTGCGCGCCCTGGTGGTGACGGGGGTGGTGAGAGGTGGTCCGGGAGCCGGTGCGAGCGGTGTCTGTGTCATACCGTCCACGCTCCCGCGCGGGCGGCGAGCGCACCTCATACCCGACGGTGATCTGCCTCCCCCGCGCGGGGGAGAGGAGCCGCCCGCCGCTCAGGCCGGAGTCAACAGCAGCTCGGCCGTCTCGTCATCCGGGCAGGGTGAACAGCAGCTCGGCCGTCTCCTCGCCGCGGGCGTTCGCGTAGCCGCGGTCCTCGCCCGTCACGGTGAACCCGCACTTCTCCAGCACCCGCCGGGACCCCGCGTTGTCGGCCGCCGCACGCGCGTACAGCGGACGTTCCGGTACGGCGGCGAGCAGGGCCGCCAGCGCGGCGGTCGCCACGTCCCGGCCCCAGCGCGCCCGGTCGATCCAGTAGGTGACCTCGCGGTCGCCCGGCGGCCCGTAGACCCCGGCGTTGCCGACCACCACCCCGTCGGCGAGGACGCTGCGCATCACGACCGAAGGGTCGGCCAGGACGCGCGCCCAGTGGGCGTCGAACGCGTGCCGGTCCGTGGGGTCCTCGCTGGTGAAGGCAGCGGCATGGACCGCCACCGGGTCGGACATCCAGCCGAAGAACAGCGGCAGATCGCCGTCCTGGACCGGGCGGAGTGAGACCTCCACGGGTCAGAGCCTCCGGGTCGCGAGGGTCAGCCGGTCGCGCGCGTCGAACAGCGCGTCCTTGACCGTCTGTTCGTGCGCGGGCGTGAGCCGGGCGACCGGCACCGAGCAGCTGATCGCGTCGCGCGCCGGGGTGCGGTACGGGATCGCGACACCGAAGCAGCGCAGCCCCAGGGTGTTCTCCTCGCGGTCCACCGCGTACCCCTGCTCGCGGATCAGGCGCAGCTCCTCGATGAGCTTCTCCCGGTCGGTCAGGGTGTGCTCGGTCAGCGCGGGCAGCGTCTCGGGCAGCATCTTGCGGACCTGCTCGTCGCTGTGGGTGGCCAGCAGCGCCTTGCCGAGCGAGGTGGAGTGCGCGGGCAGCCTGCGGCCGACCCGGGTGAAGGGGCGCAGATAGTGCTGGGACTGGCGGGTGGCGAGGTACACCACGTTCGTCCCGTCGAGACGGGCCAGGTGGATGGTCTCCGTCGTGTCGTCGGAGAGCCGGTCCAGGGTGGGGCGGGAGGCGGCGACGACCTCGTCGCCGTCGATGTACGAGGTGCCGACCAGCAGCGCCCGTACGCCGATCCCGTACCGCGTGCCGGTCGCGTCCGTCTCCACCCAGCCCAGCTCGACCAGGGTGCGCAGCAGCATGTAGAGGCTGGACTTGGGGTAGCCGACGGCCTCCTGAACCGCGGCGAGCGAGTGCATGCCGGGCCGCCCGGCGAAGTACTCCAGCAGTTCCACCGTCCGTACCGCGGACTTGACCTGTGCCCCACCAGACTCGGCAACCGACATCGCCCTACGCCCTTTCCAGCCCACTTGAGAAACCCGCGACTTCTTGCCAACACCGAACGCCCGGAAATAGAGTCGCTTCATATTCACGATCGGGAATTTTGTTCAGAATACCGAACAACTTCTGATGTGTGGCAGTGGAGCGGAAGGAAAAAACGGTGGCAGCAGCACCAGTCTGGAGCGTCGACCCCCGCACCGGGAACCCGCGTGAGCAGGTTGCGGTGGAGGCTACAGCGGAGGAGGTCGACCGGGCGGTCCGGGCCGCCCACGCCGCACGTGCCTCGCTCGCGGACCGCACCGTGCGCGCCGCCTTCCTGCGCACCGCGGCCGATCTGCTCGCCGAGGCCGGTGAGCACGTCATCGAGGCCGCCGACGCGGAGACAGCCCTCGGCCCGGCCCGGCTCACCGGCGAACTCGCGCGCACCGCAGCCCAGTTGCGGGCCTTCGCGGAGGTCGTCGACGAGGGCGCGTTCCTCGACATCCACATCGACCACGAGGACGCCACCCGCACCCCGCCGTGGCCCGACCTGCGCCGCTACAAGATCCCGCTCGGAGTCGTCGCCGTCTACGCGGCCAGCAACTTCCCGCTCGCGTTCTCCGTCCCCGGCGGCGACACCGCCAGCGCCCTCGCGGCCGGCTGCCCGGTCGTCGTCAAGGCGCACCCCGACCACCCGGCGACCTCCGAACTCTGCGCCTCCGTGCTGCGCAGGGCCGCCGCGCAGCACAGTCTCCCCGAGGACGTCCTCACCGTCGTGCACGGCTTCGAGGCGGGCGTCGAGCTGGTCAGGCACCCGCTCGTCAGCGCCGCCGGCTTCACCGGCTCGGTACGCGGCGGCCGCGCCCTCTTCGACGCGGCGGCGGCCAGGCCCGCCCCCATTCCGTTCCACGGCGAGCTGGGCTCCCTCAACCCCGTCGTCGTCACGGAGGCGGCCGCCGCGGAGCGCGCCGAGCAGATCGGCGCCGGGCTCGCGGGCTCGATGACCATGGGCGAGGGCCAGTTCTGCACCAAGCCCGGATTCGTCCTCGCCCCGGCGGGCGAGACGGGCGACCGCCTCCTGAAGTCCCTCACGGAGGCGGTCAGCGACACCGAGGCCGGCGTCCTGCTCGACCACCGGATGCGCGAGGCCTTCCTCGCCGGAGTCAGCGAGCGCGCCGCCCTCCCGGACGTGGACGCCCCGGTCACCCCCGGCGCGGGCGGCGAGCACACCGTCGCGGCCGGCTTCCTGACCGTACCGGCGCACCTCCTGACCGCCGAGGGCCCGCACGACGCCCTCCTGGAGGAGTGCTTCGGCCCGGTCACCGTCGTGGCCCGCTACACCTCCCAGGACGAGGTCACCACGGTCCTCTCCCGGCTGCCCGGCAACCTCACCGCCACCCTCCAGATCGCCACGGAGCAGGCCGACGACAGCGCCGCCGCACTCCTCGCGGCGCTCACCCCGCTGGCCGGCCGGGTCCTGGTCAACGGCTGGCCGACCGGCGTCGCCGTCGCCCCCGCCCAGCACCACGGCGGCCCCTACCCGGCCACCACCTCCACCTCCACCTCGGTCGGCGCCACCGCGATCGAGCGCTGGCTGCGCCCGGTCAGCTACCAGACCACCCCCGAGGCACTGCTCCCGCCGGAGCTGCGCGAGGACAACCCGCAGGGGCTGCCGCGCCGGGTGGACGGGCGCCGCGCATGACCCTGCGACTCCCCGAACTCCCCTTCGGCCTCGAACCGTTCGGCCCGGCGACGGAATGGGCCTACGAGGGCGGCGTACTGACCGGCCGCGCGGGCGCCCGGCAGGACCGCTTCGTACCGCCGGGCGGCGCCGCCCTCGAACCGGCGAGCGACGCGCCCCGGCTGCTGGGCACCGCCCCCGAGGGCGACTTCCAGCTGATCGCCCGGGTGCGGGTCGGCTTCGCCGCCGCCTTCGACGCGGGCGTCCTCTACCTCCACGTCGGTGACCGCGAGTGGGCCAAGATCTGCCTGGAGCTGTCCCCGGACCGCCCCACCATCTGCACGGTCGTCACCCGTGGCCACTCCGACGACGTCAACTCGGCCGTCGTGGACGGCGACACCTACTGGCTGCGGCTGAGTCGTACCGGCAGCGCCTTCGCCTGCCACGCCTCCGCCGACGGCGAGAAGTGGACCTTCGTCCGCGTCTTCGCCCTGGGCACCCCGGAGCAGGCCGCCGCCGCGTCCATCGGCTTCCTGGTCCAGTCACCCACGGGTGACGGCTGCGAGGCGGCCTTCGACCGGATCACGTTCCGCCCGACAGGTCTGGTGGACCTCCGCGACGGGAGCTAGGCAGTGTGCACCCCGACGCCCTCGGCCTCCGGCATCGGAGACTGTCGGGGTGCACGCCGCGCTCACCCCGGCGCGTCCCCCGAGGATCCCAGCCCGTCGGACGCGTTGACGCACCTCAGGACCGCGGACAGGTCCTCGGCCGTGCCACCGGACCAGCCGTGGACGGTCACCTCGACGCTCTCGCCGGGGAGCAGCGTCATCAGGCCGCGGTCCGCGTGTGCGTCCGGGGACAGGCGATCGGCCTGGAGCAGGAGGTCGCGTACCAGGGTGTGCGCCGTGACGGTGACACGGGTGAGGTTCGCCGCGGTGGCGACCTGGGTGGTGACCTTCGCGGCCGGATACGCGAAGAGGCGATCAGGCGTCGCGAAGTGCAGCGCGCGCAGCTGGTCGGCGTCGGCGACGATGAACTCACGGCTGGAGTCGACCATTTCGGTGATGTCGTCCGGCAGCGGGATCAGGGCCACGGCTCGCGGACCGAGCGTGACGGACTCGTGGTGCTCGGCGCGCACCGCGCCGTCGGCGTCCATGCGGCGGACCGTGGGTCGGCACGTCCACGCGGTGCCGCTCTGATTCACCGCGGCCAGCACCAGCCGTCCGTCGCGTCGCTGGAGGGTCAGCAGCCGGTCGGCATACAGGCGCTTCAGCTCGTGGTATAGCGGCTTCTCGCGCTCGTCGCCGTCGATGGCCGCCCAACTGGTCACCGGCCAGCAGTCGTTGAGCTGCCACAGGATGGTGCCCGCGCACACGGGCCAGTGCGAGCGCCAGTGCTCGACGCCCGTGGCGATGGCCCGTGCCTGGTTGACCTGGGTCAGGTAGTGCCAGGTGTCGAAGTCCCGGGGCGCGTCGAAGTGGTTCAGCAGACCCCGGTCGAGCTTGCCGTTGCCGTCCTCGGCCTTCTGGTGGTGGAGCATGCCCGGCGAGTCCGCGGTCAGCGGCTCATCGGTGACCGACCGCCGTACCGTCGCGTAGGCGGGCGGCGCCTGCCAGCCGAACTCGGCAACGAAGCGGGGCACGTCGTCGAGGTACGCCGAGTAGTCGATGCGGTTCCACACCTCCCAGGAGTGGCTCGTGCCATGGTCTGGGTCGTTGGGGTGCAGGGCACGGGAGCCGGACCAGGGGCTGCCTGCCCAGTAGGGCCGGGTCGGGTCGGTGTGCGCCACCACGCGGGGCAGCAGGTCCAGGTAGTAGCCCTCGCCCCAGCTCTTTCCGTCGAGCTCCGGTTCCCAGTCCCAGTCGCGAAATCCCCACAGGTTCTCGTTGTTGCCGTTCCACAGGACCAGGGAGGGGTGGGGCATCAGCCGCACCACGTTCTCGCGCGCCTCCGACTCGACCTCCGAGCGGAGCGGCTCCTCCTCGGGGTAGGCCGCGCACGCGAACAGGAAGTCCTGCCAGACCAGCAGCCCCAGCTCGTCGCAGGCGTCGTAGAACTCCTCGTTCTCGTAGATCCCGCCGCCCCAGACCCGGACCAGATCGACGCCCGCCGCCGTGGCCTGTTCGAGGCGGCGCCGGTAACGGGGGCCGTCCACCCGGGTGACCAGTGTGTCGTCCGGGATCCAGTTGACACCCCGCACGAACAGGTGCTCGCCGTTGATCACCAGGGTGTATCCGGAGCCGGCCGCGTCCGGCGCGGTGTTCAGTTCCACGGTGCGGAAGCCGACGCGGCGCTCCCAGGTGTCCAGGGGGGCGGCGGGCTCGGCGCCGGTGGTGTCGGTGAGGGTGACGGTGCAGGCGTACAGGGACTGTTCGCCGTAACCTCGGGGCCACCACAGCTCGGCGTCCGCGACCACGACCTCCACGTCGGCGGTGGTGGCCCCCTCGGGCAGGTCCGCGTGGGCCAAGACGCCGGCCACCTCGACGGCGACCCGCAGGGCGCGCGCGGCTCCGGTTGCGGTGCGCTCCACCTCCGCGCGCACCAGGACACGGCCGGTTCCCTCGGCGTCGACCGTGACCTCGGGGCGTACCTCTGCAATCCGCGCGGTCGACCAGCTTTCAAGGCGGGCCTGGCGCCAGATGCCCGCGGTCACGAGCGTCGGGCCCCAGTCCCAGCCGAACGAACTCGCCATCTTACGCACATAGTTGAAGGGCTCCGGATAGGCGTTGGGCCGCGGGCCGAGCTCGGCGCGGACCGCCTCAGCCTCCTCGTAGGCCGAGGTGAACTCCACGTCGAGAGCCGGTTCGGCCCCGTCGGCCAGCGCCTCGGTGACATCGAAGCGGTAGGAGCGGTGCATGTTACGGGTGCGGCCCAGCGACACGCTCCCCAGCCGTACGTCCGCGACGGTGTCGAGTCCGTCGAAGACCAGGTCGGTGCGCTCGTGGTCGCCGACCGGTGGCAGCACGGTGCGGTAGGTCCAGTCCGCGCGGCCGACCCAGGCCACCTCCACCTCGTTCCGGTCGATGAACGGGTCCGGGATCAGCCCGGCGGTCAGCAGGTCCGTGTGAACGCATCCCGGGACGGTGGCGGGTACACCGCCGTGCAGCAGCGCCTGTGGCGCCTGCGCGGGGAGGTGCCGGGTGGTGTTCAGGCTCATGGTCCAGCCCCGGGTGAGAGGGGTGGTGACCTTCATGCGTTCTCCTTGGACCCGGAAGGGCTCGTCGGTACGGACAGGTGCTACGCCATCGCCCGCGGGGGTCATTTGGTGGCGCCCGAGGCGAAGCCGCTGTAGATGAAGCGCTGCAGGGCGAGGAAGACGGCGAGGCTGGGGACGATGACCAGGGCAGCGCCCGCCGAGATGACCTCCCAGTGCGCGCCGTAGGGGCCCTTGAAGCGGAACAGGGAGGTGGAGATCGTGCCGAGGCCGTCGCTCGGCATGTAGAGGAAGGGGATGTAGAAGTCGTTGTAGATCGCCACGCCCTTGACGATCACCACGGTGGCGATGGCGGGTTTGAGCAGCGGCACGATGATGCGCCAGTAGATGGTCAGTGAGTTCGCACCGTCCAGGCGGGCCGCCTCGTCGAGCGATACCGGGATGGAGCGGATGAATTGCAGGAAGATGTAGATGGACACGATGTCGGTGCCCATGTACAGCAGGATGGGAGCCCAGCGGGTGTCCATCACGCCCAGCCCGTTGACGATCTGGTACGTGGCGACCTGCGTGGTCACGCTGGGGACGAGCGAGGCGATCAGGAACAGCGCCAGGACCAGCTTCTTGAGACGGAAGTGGAAACGGTCGATGGCGTAGGCGGTCATCGACCCGATCAGGACCGTGCCGAGCACGGAGAAGACCAGGATGAACGTCGTGTTGCCCAGCGCGCGCAGCATGTGGCCGTCGGTGAAGGCGATCGTGTAGTTGTGGAAGTTCAGCCAGTCGTCCGGCAGCGCGAGCGCGCTGCCCTGCCCCATCTCGGCGCTGGTGCGCAACGAGGTGAGCAGTACGGCGAGGAGCGGGACGACCACCACGGCACTGGCCGCCATCAGGGAGAGGTACTTGAGAAACACCGCCAGGTGACCGCGCGGGCAGGTTTTCCGGGTACGGGAGGTCCTGGCGGGACCGGTGATCGTGGTCATGCCTGTTCCACCCTCTCGTCCGGGAACAGCCGGCGCTGCAGCCAGGTCACCAGGAACACGAAGCCGAGCAGCACGAGCGCGGCTGCCGAGGCGAGCCCGGTCTTGTTGAAGTTGAAGGCGAGCTTGATGGTCTGGATGACGAACGTCTCGCTGTTGTTCGCGCCGCCGGTCATGATGAACGGGATCTCGAACACAGAGAGCGCGCCGGAGACTGCCAAAATCACGCTCAGCGAGATGATCGGCCGGATGGACGGGGCGATGACGTAGCGGAACCGCTGCCACTTGGTCGCACCGTCCAGCGCCGCCGCCTCGTACAGCTGCGGGGGGATCGACTGGATGGCACCAATGAACAGCACCATGTTGAGCCCCATGAAGCGCCAGACCGAGACCCCGGCCAGCGAGGTGTTGACCAGGTCGGGGTCGCCGAGCCACAGGTGGGGACCGACGCCGAGCCAGCCCAGCACCGTGTCCAGAGTGCCGCCGGGCTGGAAGAAGTACAGGAAGACGAACCCGATCGCCACACCGTTGATGAGGTAGGGGAAGAAAAGGATCCCCTTGAACAAGTTCCGCAGCCGGGTGTTGAAGCTGAGCACGGTGGCGAAGTAGAGGGCGGCGCAGATCTGCACCGCGGAGGCCGCCAGATAGAAGAGGCTGACCCAGAACACCTGGAAGAGTTGCGGCCTGCTGAACAGGTCCGAGTAGTTGTCCAGGCCGACGAAGTTCTGGGTGGGACTGAGGCCGTCCCAGTCCGTGAAGCTGTAGCCGAGCAGGGCCGCCATGGGTAGGCCGGTGAAGGCCACGAGCAGGGCGAGCGGGGTCAGCAGGTACAGCCAGGGGGTGAACCAGCGGTTGCCGCGGCGCCGGTGCGGCCGGGGGCCGGGCGCGGGGACGGCGGGCGGGTCCGGCGGCAGCGTGCGGGCGCGACGTGTGCGGCTCGCGATCCGCGGTGTGCTCATGCGGTCCTTCTTCCTGCTTCCTGCCGTTGCTCGGGTGCGGCGGCAGGATCGGGGTCGGCGGGGCGGCCCCGCCCGCTTGGGTGGCGTTGCGTCCTGGGCGGAGCTGCTGGGGGGTGTGGCGGTGGTACGCCGGTTAGCCGATCGTTGCCTGGGCGTCGGACCACTTCTGGTTGAGGTCTTTGAAGACGCCGGCCAGGTCGCCGCCACCCGCGCCGTGGGCCACGTCGACGATGCGCTGGGGGTAGTCCTGCGCGTTCAGACCGACCTCGGACGCCTTGTCGATCTCGTCCACCTGGACGGCGCGGTCGTAAGCGAGGCGGACGAACGTGACGCCCTGGTCCTGGAACGGCTTGAGGATGGCGGGCAGCGGCTTGGCCTTGACCGAGGAGATCGACAACGCCGCCTGCGCGTCACCGGACTTATTGATGTACCAGTCAAGCCAGGCCCGCGCCGCGGCCTTGTTCCGGGAGTGCGCGCTGACGGCGTACTGGTAGTCGGGGCGCACCACGGAGCAGAAGTGGCCGTCCTTCTGTGCCGGGAAGGGCATGAAGCCGATGTCGTCCGCGTCCTTGCCGGCCTTCTTCGCGGCGTCGCGCATCTGCACCACGGCCCAGGAGCCGAGCCACATGGTGGCGACCTTGCCGGTCCCGATCAGGGTCTTGGAGTTCTCCCAGTTGGTGGTGGTCGGGTCCTGCTCGGCGAGCTTGTCGTGCACGATGTCGTACAGCAGGGTGTCGGTGGTGTGCAGGTCCGTCCCCTCGGCCCAGGGCTCTTTGGTGGCGGCGAGCTTGTCGTTGGCTGCCGGGTCGCAGCTGGGCGAGCCCAGGGCGTTGCCCCAGTTCGTGAGCGGCCAGCCGTCGTGGTAGTTCGTGTAGTACGGCGTCGCCCCGGTCTTCGCCTTGATGGCTCTGAGGTCGGAGAGGAACTCCTGCGGCGTGGTGGGCCAGTCGGTGATTCCCGCCTTCGCCCACACGGCTTTGTTGTAGACGAACCCGTTGGCGGTACCGATGTTGGCGATACCGTAGACCTTGCCGTCGACGGTGGCGCGCTCGGTGAAGTCGTACGTCTTGGACAGGTCCGCCGCACTGCCGAGCGAGGCGAAGAACGTCGGGTACTGCTTGAGCGGGACGGCGCCGGGGATCGACAGCACATCCCCGTAGTTCTTGCTGTTGAGGCGGATCTTGACGTCGCCCTCGTAGTCGGTGAGGCCTTGGAACTTGACCTTGACCTTCGGGTAGAGCTTGTTGAAGTTCGCGGTGTACCGCTTCAGCGTGCCGTCCTGCACCTGGTCGGTGCGGTTGGTCAGGACCGTGATGCTGCCCGAGACCTTGGTGGGGTCATTGGGGGCCGGTGCCGCGTCCGACGACGCCCCGCCGCCGGATCCGCCGCCGCACGCCGCCAGCGTGAGGGCGAGCACAACTCCCGTACCCGTTATGGCTGTTCTGCGCATGCCGGTCCTACTCCCTTGCACTCGATGGGGAACGCCGCACTGCATGCCGCGCAGCGACGGACGTCTCGTCGTCGGGCGAAGCGGCTTGATGGCTGCTTAACGTAGAGGCAACCTGGAGTCGTGTCCATAGAACGGTCTAGTCGCGGAAAATGCGTTGCCTGTACGCGATCTGTGAATGCCCGGCGAGTGAATCCACTGAACGATCAATGTAGACATTTCGCCCGATCGTCGTCGGAGAGGGGGCGCCCGTCCCCGGGGCACCCCCTCTCCGACGGCTTCCCGGTGGGTCAGCCGACGGGCCGGGACAGGGGGTGCTTCTTGAAGAACTCCCACATCAGGGCGTTGGCGCTGATCTCGTGGGTGACGTTGCCGTTGCCGTTGTCGTGCGGGGTGCCCGGCCAGGTGTGGCCGCCGTCGGAGACCGTGTACAGCTCGACGTCCGCGCCGTCGTGGCAGCCCGTGTAGACGGTCCGCCGGACGTGGGTGGTGGTCTGCGTGACGGCCGGGCCGGTGGGGCAGTTGTTCAGGGCGGCCCAGCGCTGCTGCGCCACTGCTACGGAGTAGCGCCAGGCGCCGTTGTCACCGCCGCCGTTGTACGGATTGGTGGCGTCCCGCTCTCCGTGGAAGGCGATCACCGGGACTGCCCGGGACGGCGCGCACGAGGTGGGGTCGGGCCGGTCGGCGCCGGATGGGTCGGGCCGGCCGGCCCTGATCCCGGCCACCGGCGCGATGGCGGCGATCCGGTCGGACAGCATGCAGCCCAGGGCGGAGGTCATCCGCCCGCCGCCGGAGTAGCCGGTGGCGTAGATGCGCGCGGGGTCGAGGCAGGCGCTGACCGTGAGGGTGTCGATGACCTGCCGGATGAAGCCGACATCGTCACGCGTGCCGCTCGGCGTGACGTACGGGACGTTCCAGATGTAGCCGCTGCCGCTCGGAACCACGCCCGTGGGGGCCACTGCGACGAAGCCGTTCGAGTCCGCGGACGCGGCCATGTCGCTGTAGGCCAGCTGACCCGCCCCGGTGGACTGACTGCCGTGCAGGTTGAGCACCATGGGCAGGCGGGAACCCGTCTGCCGGTCCGGGATGTGCACCAGCAGCTGGTAGGTCTTTCCCTCATAGGACACCGGGGTGTTGTACTGGCCGGCGCCCAGGGAGGGCGCGCAGGAGCCCGGGGGGGTGGTGCCGCCGTCGGGGAGGTGCCAGGTCTGCCAGGGGTTGGTGTTGCGGTCCCAGATCTGCAGCCGGGTCCCGTTGACCGTGCTCCCACCCGGGGCATCGAGATAACGCCCGGACTGCGGGTTCTTCAGATGCCCGTCCGCCTCCGCACTCCACTGCTGGGCCCCGGAACCATTGCAGTCCCACAACTGGACCTTCGACCCGTTCACCGTGCCCTGACCCGTCACATCCAGACACTTCCCCAACGCACGCACCGTGCCGTCCGAACCCACCGTCCAGCTCTGCGCACTACCCCCGTCGCAGTCCCACAACTGCACCGCGGTCCCGTTCACCGTCCCCGCACCCGCCACATCGACACACTTACCACCCACCCCCGAAACCACACCCGTGACCTGCGCTGCGGTGACTGCGGCGGACGCTATGGGCGGGACGCCGAGGGCGATGACGGTGGCCGCGAGGGCGGCGCCCGCCGCTGCCGTGGCCGTTGTGGGAGTGCGCCGTGGGCCGCCGCGCCGTGGAGGTCGGGACCTTCTCAGGGGCAGTAGTCCGGAAAACATCGGGTCACCTCTCTGGAGGGCGGGGTGGGGGCGGCCGTCACAGTAGACCTGGCAACCATGGCTGCCCATATACCGTTCAAGTAATGCCGGGGGCCCCGATATTGGCCCAGAAATGCGACTGATCTCTTCAGGACCGGAGTTTCGATGATCGGCCCGTCCACCCTCACCTACCTCTAAAACGCCGGTATTTGGCGTCTCAGGCGAGTGGCGCGCGGACGACGCCGCCCGAGGGGCAGGGCCGCGGGCGCCCCTGCCCGGCGATTTCTCATACCGGTCATTGCGGATAGATCCATAACAGGAACTCGCACGTTTTATCTCTTGGTTGTCCAATCCATTGACACCGCCCCGGCCCGGTCCTAGCTTCCAGGCGTCGATTCGTCCTGCCGGCCATAGCGCGACATCGACGTCGCGCCGGCGCGGCGCGACCCTCCTGTCGCCCTGAGCGCCGTCCCCCACTGGCATTCATGAGAGGGTCCTATGAGTCCGAGACGGAAGATCTTCACGCGTAGAAGCGCGGCCGCACTGCTGGCCGGTTCGGTTGCCGCCGTTGCATGGCTGGCCGCACCCTCCTCGCAAGCAGCCACCACATCCACCCCCCAGGCCGCCGCGACAGCTTCGACACCCGGCGCTGTCGTGGACTACCTCCACCAGATCAATGGCAACCACATCGTCAGCGGTGTCCACAACAAGGAGCCCTTGAACAACCCCTCGCAGTACACAGCGCAGGCCCACTCCCTCACCGGCAAGTGGCCGGGCGTGTGGGGCGGGGAGCTGGGCTTCCGGGCAGACGACATCGCCAACCGGCAGACGCTGATCAACCAGGCGATGAGCGAGTGGAACAACGGCTCACTGGTGAGCCTGACCTGGCACATGTGCAAGCCGAAAGTGACCAGCTGCGAGTTCAACGGCGGCATCAACGGCAGCAGCCTCTCCGACCCCGAGTGGCAGCAGCTCATCACCGACGGAAGCGAGTTGAACGCCGCCTACAAGCGCAAGCTCGACACCGCCGTGTCCTACTTCCAGCAGCTCAAGGACGCCGGCGTCCCGGTGCTGTTCCGGCCGCTGCACGAAATGAACGAGGGTTGGGCGTGGTGGGGCGGCCGGTCCGGCGCGAACGGCAGTGCCCGTCTCTTCCAGATCACCCACGACTACCTGGAGTCCAAGGGTCTCGACAACATCGTCTGGGTGTGGAACGTCAAGGACACCGACGCGAACAACGGCTCCGCGGGCGTTGCCGGCTTCTACCCCGGCGACGACTACGCTGACGTCGCCAGCCTCGACCCTTGGGTGCACACCTGGCCGGGCAGCAACTGGTACCAGGCGTTGCTGGACGTCGCCCACGGCAAGCCCATCTCGCTGGCGGAGGTGGGTGCCGTACCCACCCCCGCGCAACTGGCCTCCCAGCCGCAGTGGACCTGGTTCATGATCTGGTCCGAATACCTCACCACGGCGAACTCCGCCTCGCGTCTGCAGACCACGTTCAACGATGCGCGGGTGTTGAGTCAGGGCCAGTTCACGGTGCCGGCGGGTGGTGGTCCGGTGGATCCTCCCGAGGCTGTCGGTGTGGTTTCGGGGGTGGGTGGTAAGTGTGTCGATGTGGCGGGTGCGGGGACGGTGAACGGGACCGCGGTGCAGTTGTGGGACTGCGACGGGGGTAGTGCGCAGAGCTGGACGGTGGGTTCGGACGGCACGGTGCGTGCGTTGGGGAAGTGTCTGGATGTGACGGGTCAGGGCACGGTGAACGGGTCGAAGGTCCAGTTGTGGGACTGCAATGGTTCCGGGGCCCAGCAGTGGAGTGCGGAGGCGGACGGGCATCTGAAGAACCCGCAGTCCGGGCGTTATCTCGATGCCCCGGGTGGGAGCACGGTCAACGGGACCCGGCTGCAGATCTGGGACCGCAACACCAACCCCTGGCAGACCTGGCACCTCCCCACCTGAACAAGCCCCGCAAATCCTCCCCTCACGCAAGAGAGGTACAGCCATGTCCATACGCGCCCGAACACGCGCACTGCTCGCGAGCACGGCGGCCGCGTCGTTCGCCACGCTCGCCCTCGCCCTCGCCACCTGCGGCGCGGCCTCCGCGGCCCCGCCCGCCCCGGCCGGCGTCACCAGAGGTGACGAGATCGCCTACCTCAAGAGCCTGACCGGAAACCACGTGCTCTCCGGCCAGCAGGGCGGCGCCAACAGCGACCCGGCCTACTGGACCCAGAAGGTCCACGACATCACGGGCAAGTACCCGGGGATCTGGAACGGCGACTTCGGGTTCAGCCAGAACGACATCGACAACCGCCAGAAAGTCATCACCCAGGCGAAGACCGAGTGGGCCAACGGGAGCCTGCCCGGCCTGATGATGCACGCCTGTCGGCCCGACGTCGCCGCCTGCGCCTTCGAAGGCGGCTCCGATCCGGTGAAGGGCAGCAGGCTCTCGGAGCCGGAATGGCAGCAGGTGGTCACCGACGGCGCCGCACTCAACACCGCCTACAAGCGCAAGCTCGACCAGTTCGTCCCCTACTTCCAGCAGCTCAAGGAGGCTGGCGTCCCGGTGCTGTTCCGGCCGCTGCACGAAATGAACGAGGGTTGGGCGTGGTGGGGCGGCCGGTCCGGCGCGAACGGCAGTGCCCGTCTCTTCCAGATCACCCACGACTACCTGGAGTCCAAGGGCCTCGACAACATCATCTGGGTGTGGGCGCCCAAGGACGTGCAGGGCGCCGCGGGCCAGGCCGCCGCTTACTACCCCGGCGACGCCTACGTCGACGTGGTCGGCCTGGACGTGTGGTGGAGCAAGTTCCCTTCCACCGACTGGTACAACGCGCTGTCGAACATCGCCGGGTCCAAGCCCATGGCACTGGCCGAGGTCGGCAGCGTTCCCCAGCCCGCACAGCTGAGCAGCCAGCCCAAATGGGTCTACTGGAACGTGTGGCTCGACTACCTGACCAACTCCTCCTATAACTCGAACGTCTCGGTCCAGGCCGGGTACAACGATGCGCGGGTGTTGAGTCAGGGCCAGTTCACGGTGCCGGCGGGTGGTGGTCCGGTGGATCCTCCCGAGGCTGTCGGTGTGGTTTCGGGGGTGGGTGGTAAGTGTGTCGATGTGGCGGGTGCGGGGACGGTGAACGGGACCGCGGTGCAGTTGTGGGACTGCGACGGGGGTAGTGCGCAGAGCTGGACGGTGGGTTCGGACGGCACGGTGCGTGCGTTGGGGAAGTGTCTGGATGTGACGGGTCAGGGCACGGTGAACGGGTCGAAGGTCCAGTTGTGGGACTGCAATGGTTCCGGGGCCCAGCAGTGGAGTGCGGAGGCGGACGGGCATCTGAAGAACCCGCAGTCCGGGCGTTATCTCGATGCCCCGGGTGGGAGCACGGTCAACGGGACCCGGCTGCAGATCTGGGACCGCAACACCAACCCCTGGCAGACCTGGCACCTCCCCACCTGACCCAGGTCCACTTCACCTCAGGGCCGTCCGGGAAGAACGGGTTCCCGGACGGCTACCGGTCAGCCGATGCCCGTGGGTTCCAGATCGGCGGCCAGGAACGCCGCTCCCACCAGTCCGGCGTCGGGCCGCAGGGCCGCCCGCCTGATCCGTACTCCTGCCGCGAACGGCGGCACGGCGTACGCGGTGAGATGACGGCGCAGCGGCGGGAACAGCACATCGTGCGCCTCGGCGACCCCGCCCCCGATGACTGCCACCCCGATCTCGACCAGTGTGGCCACCGCTGCGGCGGCCGCCGCCAGGGCGCGGGCCGCCACGTCGGATGCGGCCAGCGCCGACGCGTCACCCGCACGGGCGTCGGCCGCAGGGTCCTGACCATCGGCCCGCCCTGACGGCTGCCACCCCTGCCCCAGTGCGCGCCGGACCATCGACGGGCCGCTCGCCAACTGTTCGACGCAGCCTTGGGATCCGCAAGGGCAGGGGTCTCCCAGCAGGTCCACGGTCACGTGCCCCAGATGCCCGGCGTTTCCGGTGGGGCCGTTGCGCACCGCTCTGTCCATCACCAGCCCGGCGCCCACACCCGTGGAGACCACCATGCACAGCGCGTCCCTGCAGCCGCGGGCGGCACCTATCCAGTGCTCGGCCGCCGTCATCGCGACCGCGTCTCCGCACAGGGACACCCGCAGCCCGGCGGCCGCCAGCAGCGCGCGCACGCGGTCGACGACGGGGAAGCCGCGCCACCCGGGGATGTTGACCGGGCTCACCGTTCCGCGGCTGATGTCCACGGGCCCGGCGCTGGCGATGCCCAGCGACCCCACCCGCTCCCACCGCGGCAGCGAGGCGAGTTCCGTCACGATGTCCCCGACGGCACGGAAGGCCTGCTGCGCGGGCGCCTGCCCGGTAGTCGGGCGCTGCACCCGGTGGAGCACCCCGCCGGCCCGTCCTCCCCGGCCGCCGTTATCTCGGCGTCGCCGCCGCGCATCCCGTATCGCCCATTTCGAGGGAGTGTCATGATCCTGAGACTGTCCACCGGCCGGCCCGGCAGCCCCGCGCGCCGGTCCCGGCGCCGCGCCGCGGCCTTCGCGGCAGGCTGTGCCCTGCTGACCGGCCGGGCCACCGCGCACAGTGCGACTTGCCCAGGCCTCCGGCGCCGCCGGCGGTGTGCGTCAGTGGGGGACCGATGCCCGGACCGCCGGAGCCCAACTCGGCCCGGCCACCGACCTGGTGCCCGAGCAGGGGCCCGCCGACACGACCGTGCACGTCGATCCCACTCTCACCTTCCAGAAGCTCACCGGGTTCGGGGCCTCCCTCACGGACTCCTCGGCGGCCGTGCTCCACAGGCTGGACAGGAGGCGACGCGACGCCCTGATGGCGGAGCTGTTCAGCCCGCACGACGGCAACGGCCTCAGCATGCTGCGCCAGCCCATCGGTGCCTCGGACTTCGCCACTTCCCTCTACAGCCTCGACGACGTGCCGGCAGGCGACACCGACTACGCCCTCCAACACTTCAGCGTCGCCCACGGCACCAAGCAGATCCTGCCACTGCTGCGCCGGGCCAAGGCTCTCAACCCCCGGCTGCAGGTCATCGCGAGTCCGTGGAGCCCGCCGGCCTGGATGAAGACCGGCGGCTCGATGATCGACGGCAAGCTCATCGACGACCCGCGGATCTACGACGTCTACGCCCGGTACCTGGTCAAGTTCGTCCAGGCCTACGCGGCGCACGGCGTGCCGGTCGACTACCTCACCGTGCAGAACGAGCCCCAGGCCCTGCTGCGTGCCGACTACCCGGGCACCGACCTGCCCGTCACACAGCAGGCGGCGGTCGTCGAGAGGCTCGGCCCGGCACTGAAGAGGGCCGGTCTGCGCACCAAGATTCTCGGGTTCGACCAGAACTGGGCGGAGCACCCTTTCGACGTGAAGGCTCATGAGGACGCCGGGGAGGACCCCGAGCTGAACTACCCGCTCGATCTGCTGAAGTCGCGTGCGAACAAGTGGATCTCGGGGACCGCGTACCACTGCTACTACGGCGGCCCCAGTGCCCAGACCGCCCTGAAGGCGTCCTTCCCTGGCAAGGACATCTTCGAGACCGAATGCAGCGGCGCTGGTATCGACCGGACCATCGGGGCGACGAACAACCGGGCCCGCAGCATGATCTTCTGGAACCTCGCGCTCGACGAGAACCACGGCCCGCACACCGGCGGCTGCACCGGCTGTCACGGCACGGTAGACATCGACTCCCGTACGGACGAGGTCACCTACACCGACAACTACTACACCCTCGCGCACTTCTCCCGCTTCACCCGCCTCGGTGCCACCCGCATCGCGGCGAGCGTAGCCGCGGCTGAGGGCGACAGCGCGCCCCCGCAGGTGGCGGCCTTCAGTAACCCCGACGGCAGTACCGCCCTTGTCGTGCACAACCCCAGCACGACGGCCGCGCACACCACGACGATCAGCGCGCCCGGCGTTCACGTGACCACCGGTGTCGCACCCGACTCCACTGTCACCTACACATGGGCCCGCCCGTGACGGGATACGGGGGGACGTGGCGGATCAGGGCCCGCTGATATAGAACGTTCGAGTAAAATGACGAGCCGACCAGCCCGGGGACACCTTCCCGGCCGACTCGTCGCTCTCGTGCCAGCCATGGCCGCGAGGCCACATCCCATGGCGGGCAGGGGAAAAGCGTCTACTATGAGGCCGCTCGGTGCCTGGTGGTGGCGCAGGTGGATCCCGCTGTCCGGGCCACTGGCACGCTCAAGCACCGCAGGCCTTACGGGTCGGGCATCGCGAGGACAACACGCACTAAGGCGGACACTGTGGCGGGTCGGACGACATCTCCCTCAGGAAGCGGGCGCAAGACCACGATCAGGGACGTCGCCCAGCGGGCCGGCGTCTCGCCGTCAGCGGTGACCCTGGCCGTGCACGGCAAGCCGGGCGTCTCGACGACGACCAAGGAGCGGATCCTGCAGGCAGCCAGGGACCTCGGCTGGAGCCCGAACCAGGCGGCCCAGTCGCTGAAGGGGCAGGCGCTGCACTCGGTGGGGCTTGCCATTGCCAGGCCTGCCCGGATGCTGGGCCTCGAACCGTTCTACATGGAGTTCATCTCCGGCATAGAGGGTGTGCTGACGCAGCACTCGTGCTCGCTGCTGCTGCGGCTGGTGGAACCGGACGAGGAGATCGAGGTCCATCGCGACTGGTGGCAGAGCAACCGGGCCAGTGGCAGCATCCTCGTCGACCTGCGCGTGGACGACCCGCGCGTCGCCGCGCTCTCGGCCATCGGCCTGCCCGCCGTCGCGGTCGGACACCCCTCGCTGGCCGGCCCGTTCACCGCGGTGTGGACCGACGACGCGGCCGCCGTCGTGGAGGCCGTGCGCTACCTGGCGGCTCTCGGGCACCGCACGGTCGCCCGGGTCAGCGGCCCGGCCGATCTGGGTCACAGCATGATCCGCACCAAGGCATTCACGGACACCGCGCAGGAGCTCGGGCTGCAGGCGCGCACCGAGGTAGCCGACTTCTCCGCCGACCAGGGCAGCCGGGCGTGCCGCACGTTGTTGCTGGCGGCTGAGCGCCCCACCGCGATCATCTTCGACAACGACCTGATGGCCGTGACCGCGCTGGGAGTCGCTGCGGAGTTCGGTCTCTCCGTGCCCCACGACCTGTCCCTGCTGGCATGGGACGACTCCCAACTGTGCCAGCTCACCCGTCCGACGCTGTCCGCGATGCAGCATGACGTCTTCTCCTTCGGAGCAGACGTGACCGAGACGCTGTTCGACGTCATGCTGGGCCGGGAGGCCACGTCGCACGCGACGCAGGTGCCCAGGCTCGTGCCGCGGGCCTCCACAGCGCCTCCGTCCCGGACGTGAGGCACGGGCGTCGGCCGTCCCTCTGCGGCACGCCACCCGCTGCGCTGTCCGTGCGCCCAGGTGCCGGTCGGGACCGCGGATATACCTCCCCGACCCGGCAACCCCCCCGCCCCTCGGCGGCGACAACTGAGGGACAGCGGCTCGCACGCGGGCGCACCGCGCCGCGCACGAGCCGCCGAGCACAGCACTCTCCCCGCACGTCGTCGTACCGAAGGGACATCATGCGCACCCACCTCCGCACCCGTAGCCGCGGCCTCACGGCCCTCGCCGCCGCGACGGTCTCCGTCGTCGCCGTCGCCCTGCTCCCGGGGTCCGCCGGGGCCGCCGAGACCTCCCCAACACGTTCTCCGCCGACCGCGACCACGACAAGGACTACTACGACGGTCTCCTCGACATCACGCACGCCTCCGACCAGGTCACCGTCTCCTGGAACACCTTCAAGGACCACTACAAGGGCAGCCTGGTCGGCCACAGCGACAGCAACGCGAGCGAGGACACCGGCCACCTCCACGTGACCTACCACCACAACTACTTCGACAACGTCAACTCCCGCATCCCCAGCCTCCGGTTCGGCACCGGACACTTCTACGACAACTACGTCGTGGGCGCCTCGACGGCGGTGCACTCGTGGATGGGCGCGCAGATGCTGGTGGAGAACAACGTCTTCCGCAGCACCGGTGTCGTCGCCTTCACCACCATCCGCGACAGCGACGAGGACGGCTACGTCGTGGAACGCGGCAACGACCTCGGCGGCGCGGCCACCGAGATCTCGCAGGTCGGCACGTTGACCCAGGCGCCGTACTCGTACACCGCCGAGCCGGCCTCGTCCGTCGTCTCCTCCGTGACCGGCGGAGCGGGCGCCGGCCACCTCTAGGCCGCAGTCCCGGGGCGCAGTTCCAGAGCGCAGGTCCAGGGCGGAGGACGCTCCCGGACGGCCGCACCGCCGGCCGTCCGGGAGCGTCCCCTTCAGCATGATCCGAATAGCCACGCCCGCCGATCTCGACGGGATAGTCCGCCTGCACACCGAAGCGCGTGCCACCTGCTACCGCGGCCACCTCCCGGAGGAGGAGTACCTCGGCGCGGAGGAGGTCGGCCGCAGCAGGGGCGGCTGGGCCCGCGCCATCGACCGCGCCGATGCCACCGTGCTCTGCGCCGAGCGGGACGGCGTCCTCGCCGGAATCGCGGCCCACGCCGTACGCGACGGCGTCATGCATCTGACCCAGCTCCACGTCGCACCGGACCGCTGGCGCGAGGGCATCGGCACCGAGCTGCACGAGGCGTGCGTGGCGGCCTGGCAGCGGGACGGGGTGACCGAAGCCCGGCTGGAGATTTTCGTCCACAACACCCGCGCCCAGTCGTTCTACGTGGCCCGCGGCTGGACCCCCGACCCGGGCCACCGCCGCGCGAGCGACCATCTGGTGCTGCACCTGGCGGTGTCGGCCGAGGTGCGCGCCTGAGCGGGGCGGGAACGAGCGGGCGGGAATGGCATGGGCCCGGACAGGTGTTCCCACAGGAGCGGAGGATGCCTCCGCGCTGTTTGAGCAGCCCCCCGAGAGCCCGGAGAGTAGAAGAGTCATGCGCGTCGAGATCTGGAGCGACATCGCCTGCCCGTGGTGCTACATCGGCAAGGCCCGTTTCGAGAAGGGCCTGGCCGGGTTCGCCCACCGCGACGAGGTCGAGGTGGTGCACCGCTCCTTCGAGCTCGACCCGGGGCGGGCCAAGGGCGACACCGTGCAGGTGCTCGACATGCTGGCGCGGAAGTACGGGCGCAGCGCTGAGGAGGCGCGGTCCATGGAGGCGAGTGTCGCCGCCAACGCGCACGCCGAGGGGCTCGGCTACCGCAGTGAGGGGCGCGACCACGGCAGCACCCTCGACATCCACCGGCTGCTGCACCTGGCCAAGGCCCGCGGCCGTCAGGACGCGCTGCTGGACATCGCCTACCGGGCGAACTTCGCGGAGGAACGGTCCGTCTTCGACGGTGAGGTGCTGGTCGAGCTCGCCGTCGAGGCCGGGCTCGACGCCGACGAGGCGCGTGCGGTGCTCGCTGATCCCGAGGCGTACGCGGCCGAGGTGCGGGCCGATGAGCGGGAGGCGTCCGAGCTGGGGGCCAACGGGGTGCCGTTCTTCGTGCTGGACCGGCGGTACGGGATCTCCGGCGGCCAGCCCGCCGAGGTCTTCGCCCAGGCTCTGGAGCAGGCCTGGCAGGACCGGCCGCTGACCGCGATCGGCGGGGACGCCGCGGCCTGCGGCGCGGACGGCGCGTGCGAGGTTCCGGCGGCGGGCGGCGGCAACGGCTGAGCTGCGGCCGCCTGTACCTGTACTCGTATGGAGTGCGGTTGACCGCCGACCACGCGCACTCATAAGCGTTGCTTGGGGATACCCCTTAACTATTGGTGATTGACTATGAGGTAAGGGGCCCCCAGGCTGGGCGCATGATGATCTCTTCGCTCAGCCGTGCGGTCGACGCCGAGTTCGCGCCGGAGACCGCCTACCTCAACACCTCCAGCTGCGGGCTGCTGCCCCGCCGTACCGTGGCCGCGGTGAAGGCACTCGCGGAGGAGAACGCCACCGGCCGCCGGGACGGTGCCGGGGACTTCGAGGCCGCCGACCGTGCGCGGGAGGGCTTCGCGCGGCTGGCCGGGGTCGGGGCCGGACGGGTCGCGGTCGGCAGCTCGGTCTCCGTCCATGTCGGGCTGATCGCCTGCTCGCTGCCCGCCGGGGCCGAAGTGCTCTCACCGGAGGGGGAGTTCAGCTCAGTCGTCACTCCGTTCGCGGTGCGCGGCGACCTCCGGACGCGGTACGTCCCGCTGGAGGAGCTGGCCGACGCGGTGCGCCCGGACACCGCGCTCGTCGCCTTCTCCGCCGTGCAGTCGGCCGACGGCCGGACCGCGGATCTGGACGCGGTGCGGGCCGCGGCCGCCGCGCACGGGGCCCGCACGCTCCTGGACACCACCCAGTCCGCGGGCTGGCTGCCGCTCGACGCCGGGGCGTACGACTACACGGTCGCGGGCGGGTACAAGTTCCTGCTCTGCCCGCGCGGCGCGTCGTTCCTCACCGTCACGGAGGAGGCGCAGGAGTCACTGCCGCCGGTCTTCGCCGGGTGGGTCAGCGCCGCCGACAGGTGGGGCAGCACCTACGGCCCGGTCGCCGGGTTCGCGCCCGACGCCCGCCGCTACGACGAGCCGCCCGCGTTCCTCTCGTACCACGGTGCGGAGCACTCCCTCGCCCTGCTGAACGAGATCGGCCTCGACGCCCTTCACGGCCACGCCACCGGCCTGGCGGCCCGCTTCCGGGACGGGCTGGCCGGGGCCGGGCGCGAGGCGGTGCCGGGGGAGTCGGCCGTGGTCGCGGTGCCCGGACTCGGGGAGCGGGCGGCGGAACTGGTGCGGGCCGGGGTGATGGTCTCCAACCGGGCCGGCAACCTGCGGGCCGCCTTCCACCTGTACAACACCGAGGCCGATGTGGACCGTGCGCTGGACGTGCTCACCGGCTGAGCCCTACGGCCGGGGAGCGTCCGGCAGTGGGGTACCGTGCCACTTCCAGGACGACACCCTCGCGCGGCCCGGCAGTTCGGCACGACCGGTGGACCACAGCAGTACGGTCCACCGGTCGCTGTCGTCCGGGGCGTCCGGGAAGAGCCGGGCCAGCACCCGGTCGCAGAGGTCTGTGGGCGGAGCCCAGCCGACGCCCAGGCCCTCGGCCAGGTCATGGGTGTGGACCAGGGTCTCCACGATGCCCATCGCGGCGAACCCCTCCGCGTCGGAGATCCCGAAGCCGTGGTACGAGCGGACATCCGGCGAGGTCGTCCTGACCATCGCCGCGAGCATCGCCCCGCTGGCCTCCAGGGTCTGGAGCAGCCCCGCCGTACCGGCCGCAGGGTCGGCGGAGATCGCGTTGGCCGGTCCGCCCTCGCGCCGCCTGGTCCAGTGGAACGGCACCTCACGGTCCAACGGAGGCGACTGCGGGCCCAGTTGGGCGGCATAGGCGAAGAGGTCGTCGCTCAGGTGCTCCACGGTCTCCCAGCAGTCCCAGGTGAGCGTCCCCGCCGGGGTGTGCCAGTCCTCCGCCGGGGACTCCTTGAGCGCGGCGACCGCGAGCCGTACCGCAGAGGTCACGTCGTCCGCAGTGACCGGCAGCCGCGTCCCCGTCAGCAGCGCCCGCTCCCGCGCATCGCACTCCACGCAGAACTCGTTGCCCTCCGGATCGGCCAGGGTCGCCCACCCCCGCCCGTTCGGCCTGCGGTGATCCGCCACCAGCGTGGCACCGAGGGCGAGCAGCCGCTCGACCTCCTCGTCCCGCGTCCGGTCGTCCGGCTGGACGTCGAAGTGGATGCGGTTCTTGGTGCTCTTCGGTTCGGGCACGGTGATGAACAGCAGCGCGGCACCGGGGGTCTCGACGAGAGCCTCGGGGTCACCGGGGGCATCGTCGTCGGAGACGGGGGAACCCAGCACCTGGGCCCAGAACGTGGCGAGTTCGTAGGCGTTGGCGCAGTCGACGGTGACGTGGTGTACGTGTGAAGTCATGGGCCACACTGTCGCCCGTGGGCGCCGCCGGGTCCAGCGAGATACGCGGCCTCGCGGACCCGGCCCGCGGGACGGCCCTCAAGGCCGGGCCGGCGCGTTCAGTTCGGCCCAGAGCCGCTCCGGGATCCCGTGGGCGAGGTGGGCGGCGGCCGAGGTGACCTCGGCCGGGGTACGGAAGCCGGCCAGGACGCTCGACACGACCGGTTCGCGCAGCGGGAAGCAGAGGGCGGCGCGGGGGAGCGGGACGCTGAAGTCTCCCCGTGATCACGGACACAGTTGCGTTATGCCGCGAGGGCTTGTCCCTGCTGATAGCGCAGGCGTGTCTCGTGGGGTGTGAGGTATCCCCAGTGGATGTGCTTGCGTAGTCCGCGGCGGTTGTAGAAGGTCTCGACGAACGTGAAGATTTCGCCGCGGGCGGTGGCGCGGTCGGGCCGGAGGCGGGTGTTGATCTCCTCTTTGAGGACGGCCCAGAAGCTCTCGGCGGCGGCGTTGTCATAGCAGATCCCGGTCCTGCCCATGCTTTGTTGTCCTCCCAACTCACTTATTTTTGAGCGAAGTTGACTCGACGTGCATTCCGATCCGCGGTCCGAGTGGATCACGCAGCCCGGTCGCGGGCGGCCGAGGTTCGCGGCCATGTCGAGGGCGTCGACGACCAGTTCAGCGCGATGGTCGTCGGCCATCGAGTAGCCGATGATCTCGCGCGTCGCCAGATCGAGCCAGCCGGCAAGGTCGAGCCGGCCCCGGCGGTCGGAATGCAAGTGACGTCCCCGACGATCTTCATGCCGGGAAGGCCGGCGTGAAAGTCGCGGCCGACCAGGTCGGGGGCCGGGGCGGCCTTGTGGTCCTGCTGGGTCATGCCGCGGCGTCCGGTGCGCCGGGTGTGTCCGACGATTCCGCGCTCGCGCATGACGCGCTCGACGCGCTTGTGGTTGACCAGCTGCCCGTGGCGGCGCAGTTCAGCGGTGACCCGGGGCACCCCGTAGGTCCTTTTCGACGCCACGTGGATGACGGTGATCTCGTGCGCGAGCGCCTCATCGCCCCGGCGTCGTTCCTCGCGGGCCTTGATGCCGGTGTGCCATGCGTAGTAGCCGGAGCGGGCGGCCATCATCACTCGGCAGAGCAGGACGATCGTGTAGTCGGCTTTTCCCTCGTGGATGAACCGGCATACATCGCTCACCGATCGCTCTCCTTCGCGAAAAAAGCTGTCGCTTTTTTAGGATTTCAATCGTCTTCGCCTGCTCCGCGGTGAGCTTCCGCAGCCGCTTCAGCTCCTCGTCCCGGTCGTCTGCGCCCGACGGCACGGCTGCCGTCACCGGCGCGGCTTCCGCGGCCCAGGGCCTTCTTCACCCACGCACGCAGGCTTTCCGAACTGACCCCGAGTTCACGGAAGACATCAGTCACTGTCCGGCCCGACGACCGTACGACCTCGATCGCGTCACGCTTGTACTCGTCCGAGTACCGCCTCGTGTACTTGCTTCCCACCTGGTGCTACTTCCTCCGGAACCTCAGGGTCCCAGTCTCCAGGTGCCCATGATCAAGGGGAAGCTTCATCACCAAGATCGCGCTGCCGCTGGCCAAGCCGGTCGTCGGGCTCGTCGCCTTCTTCAGCTTCGTGGGCAACTGGAACAACTTCTTCGGGTCTGTCGAACGAACGGGCCAAACCCGAACGTTTTACAGTCCCTCCCCGAGCTGGCGCTCGCCATCGTCGTGGCGATCCTGCCGGTTCTCGTCCTCTTCCTCTTCTCCCAGCGCACCCTGGTCTCCGGGATGCTCGCGGGAGCGACGAAGGAGTGAACGCGCACGACGGCGGAGGGGGTGGGACGGCATTCCGTCCCACCCCCTCCGCCGTGCCGGGCGGCCCTACTTCACCGGGGTGAAGTCCCGCGCCCCGATGAACTCCGGGCGGCGGACCGGAGCCGCGAAGGGCTCCTGGGCCTTGTTCTCCACGCTGTTGAACACGATGAAGACGTTGCTGCGCGGGTACGGGGTGATGTTGTCCCCGGAGCCGTGCATGGCGTTGCAGTCGAACCAGGTCGCGGAACCGGCCTGTCCCGTGAAGAGCCTGATGCCGTGTCGGTCGGCCATCTTCGTCAGCGCTTCGTCGGACGGGGTGCCCGCGTCCTGCATCTGGAGCGACTTCTTGTAGTTGTCTTTCGGCGTCTCACCGGCACACCCGAGGAACGACTTGTGCGAGCCGGGCATGATCATCAGCCCGCCGTTGGTGTCGTAGTTCTCGGTCAGCGCGATCGAGACGGACACCGCCCGCATGTTCGGCAGACCGTCCTCGGCGTGCCAGGTCTCGAAGTCCGAGTGCCAGTAGAACCCGGAGGCGCCGAAGCCCGGCTTGACGTTGATCCGGGACTGGTGGACGTACACGTCGGAGCCGAGGATCTGCCGGGCCCGGCCCACCACGCGCTCGTCGCTGACCAGCTTGGCGAACACCTCGCTGAGCCGGTGGACCTCGAAGACCGAGCGGACGTCCTGCGACTTCGGCTCGATGATCGAGCGCTCGTCGGCCCGGACCGCCGGATCGGCGATCAGCCGCTCCAGCTCCGCGTGGTAGCCGGCCACTTCGTCCGGGGAGATGAGCTGGTCGACGGTGAGGAAACCGTCCCGCTCGAATCCCTGGAGATCCTTCGCGGCGACCGGGCCCGGTGCGCCGGGCGCGGACCAGATGACCGGGTCCTGGCGGGGAGTGGTCATCTCGGCGGCGCCGCGCGATGGGTACAGGTCGGCGCGTGCATCAGTGGTCATGGTGGTTCAGACCTCCTCGGTCAGCAGCGGGTAGACACCGTTCTCGTCATGCTCCTCCCGTCCGGTGACGGGCGGGTTGAAGACACAGACGCAGCGGAAATCCGTCTTCGGGCGCATGGTGTGGTGCTCATGGCCGTTGAGCAGGTACATCGTGCCGGGAGTGATCCAGTGCTTCTCACCGGTCTCGTCGTTGGTGAGCTCGGCCTCGCCCTCGACGCACAGGACCGCCTCGATGTGGTTGGCGTACCACATCGACGTCTCGGTACCGGCGTACATCGTGGTCTCGTGGAGCGAGAAGCCCACCTTCTCCTGCGCGAGCAGGATGCGCTTGCTCTCCCAGGTGCCGGAGGCGGCCTTCACATGCCGGTCGGTGTTCTCGATGTCACTGAAGGATCGGACGATCACGGTGGGTCGGTGCCTTTCTCTCTACGGTGTTTCGTCGGGCCCGCCCTGGGCGGGCCCGGGTCAGGCGGTCTCGCGGACGCAGCGGGCCAGCGTGCGCAGGCCCTCGTCCAGCTCCTCGGGGGTGATGGTCAGCGGCGGCAGCAGCTTGACGACCTCGCTCTGCGGGCCGGACGTCTCCAGCAGCAGCCCCAGCTCGAAGGCGCGGCCGCAGACGGCCGACGCACGCGCCGGGTCGTTGAACTCCATGCCCCACACCAGTCCCCGACCACGGAACTGCGCGCTGTCGTGCTCGGCGCAGATGGCCAGGAGCGCCTGCTCGACCTGCTCGCCGCGGGCCAGCGTCTGCTTCTCCATCTGGCCGTCCGCCCAGTAGGCGTCGAGCGCGGCGGCGGCGGTGACGAACGCCGGGTTGTTGCCCCGGAAGGTGCCGTTGTGCTCGCCCGGCTCCCAGATGTCCAGCTCGGGCTTGAACAGGCAGAGCGACATGGGCAGTCCGTAGCCGCTGATGGACTTCGAGAGCGTCACGATGTCCGGCGTGATGCCGGCCTCCTCGAAGGAGAAGAAGCCGCCGGTGCGGCCGCAGCCCATCTGGATGTCGTCGACGATCAGCAGCATGTCCTGGCGGTGGCACAGCTCCTGGAGCGCGCGCAGCCACTCGGCGCGGGCGACGTTGATGCCGCCTTCGCCCTGGACCGTCTCCACGATCACGGCGGCGGGCTTGTTGAGCCCGGAGCCCTGGTCCTCCAGCAGCCGCTCGAACCAGAGGAAGTCCGGGACGGTGCCGTCGAAGTAGTTGTCGAACGGCATCGGGGTGCCGTGCACCAGCGGGATGCCGGCGCCGGCCCGCTTGAAGGCGTTGCCGGTGACGGCCAGGGAGCCGAGCGACATGCCGTGGAAGGCGTTGGTGAACGACACCACGGACTCGCGGCCCTTGACCTTGCGGGCCAGCTTCAGCGCCGACTCGACGGCGTTGGTGCCCGTCGGGCCGGGGAACATCACCTTGTACGGCAGGTCGCGCGGCCGCAGGATGACGTTCTGGAAGGTCTCAAGGAAGGCCCGCTTGGCGGTGGTCGCCATGTCGAGGCCGTGCGTGATGCCGTCGCGCTCGATGTAGTCGATCAGCGCGCGTTTCAGCACCGGGTTGTTGTGGCCGTAGTTGAGGGAACCGGCTCCGGCGAAGAAGTCGAGGTACGAGTGGCCGTCCTCGTCCGTCAGCCGGGCGCCCTGCGCGCGGTCGAACACGGCGGGCCAGCCGCGGCAGTAGCTACGTACCTCGGACTCCAGGGTCTCGAAGACACTGAGGGCGGGCGGGGTGATGGTCACAGCGGGTCTCCTGCGTGAGGGGGGTGTGACGTGCGGCGGTGAAGGGGATCGCGGCGGGCACCGGGGCCCGCCGGCGGAAGTGCGTGCTCAGGCGTGGAACGGGCCTATGCGGTAGAGCACTTCCGGCAGATGAGTGCCCTCCGGGAACAGCTCGCCGTCGAAGAGCACCTCGCGCTCCAGCCCCACGTCGTGGCGCTGGGCGTAGGACGTGAACAGGCGGTCCGACGCGGTGTTGTCCGGCGTGATGGTCGTCTCGACCGAGGCCAGGCCCTGGTTCGCGGCGACCCGTGAGGTCAGGTCGTCCAGCAGCTTCGCCGCCAGACCGGTGCCTCGGTGGCCGTGGTCGACGGCCACCTGCCAGACGACGAGCGTCTCGGGGCGGTCTGGCCTGATGTACCCCGTCACGAAGGCGACCGGGCTGCCGGTCTCGTCGCGGGCGACCACGGAGGTCGCCGCGAAGTCACGGCACCACAGCAGGTAGCTGTACGAGGAGTTGAGGTCCAGGACCTTGGAGTCGCGGGCTATGCGCCAGATCGCGGCTCCGTCCTCCACTCGTGGGGTGTCGATGGTGATGAATTCGCTTCGGGCACGTGCAAAATCTGCTGGTGCGGCGGTCATGGGATTTGAATTTACCCAGCAAATTTCGAAATTGCATCGAGGAAAAGGGTTGGGTGAAGGCGCCTTCTGTGCTATCACGCGGGTGCGCGCTCCAGCGCGAATCGACTTCGATTCGTTCCGAATTGACCCGTATTTATCGGGCAAAACGCCCTTGATGTGGAGTCGGTCACAACGTGATAACTCTATGGAGACACAACCGAAATGGGTGACAGGGCCTCGCGGAAACTGGGGTGTTTAGCCTTCGGATGAGCGGGAAGAAGAATGCGGGGAGCTGCTCTCGACGAGCCGGCTCCCCGCATTGTTGAATTGCGGCGCAATTTATTCGCTGGGCCAGGTTTCCGAAACGGTCTTGCGGGCAGCTTCGAAATTGACCTGCCGGCCGGTGTCGGCCAGCGCCGCCCCCAGAGCCGCGAGCGAGGAGAGCACCGCGCCCCGCGTCGCATCCACCCCGTAGTGATTCACCCTGATCATCTCTCCCGACAGCGCCCCACCGCCCGCGATCAGCGGCAGCGACGGGTCCGCGGCGAGCGCCCGCGCCACCAGGCCCGCCGCGTCCACGCCCTCCGGAGCACGCAGCGTGGTCGCCACCGGCGCCGCGTCCTTCGCCTCGTGCACGTACGGGGCCAGGCCGCCGCCCAGCGCGAGCGCCCCGGCCCGGGTCGCGGCGGCCGCCGCGGCGTGACGGGCCATGAGGACGTCCAGGCCCTCCGCCTCGATCCGCTCCGTACAGGCCTCCAGGGCCAGCATCTCCAGCTGGGCCGGAGCGTGCGGCAGCGCCTTGCGCCCACCGTCGATCCAGCGCTCCTTCCAGTCCAGCAGAGAGAGGTAGGAGCGGCGCGGGGCCCTCGGATTGGCGGCGAGCCGCTCCCAGGCGCGGGTGCTCACCGACACTGCGGACACCCCGGCCGGACCGCCCATCGCCTTCTGCGCGCCGATCACGCACAGGTCGACGCCCCACGCGTCCGGCAGCAGCGGCTCCGCGCCCACGGAGGCGACGGCGTCCAGCATGAACAGCGCCCCGTGCGCGCGCACGACCTCACCGATCTCCGCGACCGGGTTGGTGTTGCCGGTCGCCGCCTCCGCGTGGACCAGCGAGACGAAGTCGATCTCCGGGTGCGCGGCCAGCGCCTGCGAGACCTGCTCCGCGGTGACGGCCGTGTGGAAGGGCACCGCCAGGTCGACGACCTCGGCGCCGCAGTCCCGCAGCCAGTTGCCGAAGGTCTGCCCGTACGGGCCGGTCACCACGTTCAGCGCGGTCGAACCGGGCCGGGCGCCGCCCCGGATACAGCCTTCGAGGGGGAGCAGGGCCTCGCCCTGCGTGATGACGACATCCTGCTCGGTGGCGAGGAGACGGGCCACCCGCCGCTCGATCGCCGCGAAATGCTCCGCGGTGAGCGGGGTGAGGTCGAGGAAGGGGTGCGTCACGGTCGGTGCTCTCTTCGGGTTCGGGGCGGTGTGCGGGCCTGCGGACCGGGCCCGCACCGAGCGTACCCAGCACCTCGCGGACCGCCGGAGGGGTGCCTCGTACAGTGCTGTCCATGAGTGATCACAAGGCGCCGAGGGTGCTGCACGTGAAGGGGCGGGTGCTCGTCGGACCCGAGGAAGTCAGGGACGAACTCTGGGCGGTCGACGGGCGCGTCACGTACGAGCGGCCCGCCGGTGCGGACGGGGCGACGGTCCTCACCGGATGGGCGCTGCCGGGGCTGGTCGACGCCCACTGCCACGTCGGGCTCGACCACCACGGGGCCGTCGACACGGCGACCACGGAGAAGCAGGCCGTCGACGACCGGGAGGCCGGCGCGCTGCTCCTGCGCGACGCGGGCTCTCCCGCCGACACCCGGTGGATCGACGACCGCGAGGACCTGCCGAAGATCATCAGGGCCGGCCGGCACATCGCCAGGACCCGGCGCTACACCAGGAACTACGCGCACGAGATCGAGCCGGACGAACTGGTGGCGTACGTGGCGCAGGAGGCGCGGCGCGGCGACGGCTGGGTGAAGCTGGTCGGGGACTGGATCGACCGGGAGGTGGGCGACCTGACCGCCTGCTGGCCGCGCGAGGAGGTCGGGGCCGCCATCGCGGAGGCGCACCGGCTGGGCGCCCGGGTCACCGCGCACTGCTTCGCGGAGGACTCGCTGCGCGATCTCGTCGAGGCCGGTATCGACTGCGTCGAGCACGCGACCGGGCTGACAGAGGAGACGATCCCGCTCTTCGCGGAGCGCGGGGTCGCGATCGTCCCGACCCTGGTCAACATCGCCACCTTCCCCTCGCTGGCGCGCGGCGGCGACGCCAAGTACCCGCGCTGGTCGGCCCATATGCGCCGGCTGCACGAGCGGCGCTACGACACGGTGGGCGCCGCGTACGACGCCGGTGTCCCCGTCTTCGTCGGCACCGACGCGGGCGGGGTGCTGGCCCACGGGCTGGTGGCCGGGGAGGTCGCGGAGCTGGTGAAGGCGGGCATCCCGGCCCTGGAGGCGCTGTCCGCGGCGGCCTGGGGCGCCCGCGCGTGGCTCGGCAGGCCGGGGCTGGAGGAGGGGGCTCCGGCGGACCTCGTGGTGTACGACGAGGACCCGAGGGCGGACGTGCGCGTGCTGGCCGCGCCCCGCAGGGTCGTGCTGAACGGGCGCGTGATCGGCTGACGGACGGGCCTCCGGTGTGCCGTGTTGACCGGCAGTTACCGGAGCGCGGACCGTTCGTTGAACCTCTTCCGTGTGCGCCCCGGCGTGGCCGTCCTTGAGCCGCTCGCGCTCAGGGAAACGGGTGAACGGGGTGAAACCAGCGATGCTGAGGGAACGCACGTGCCGGAATAATCGAATACAGACATGGAAATGCCCCTTTGGGGTGAACTCATGTCAGGCGTCCGCCAGTTCACCCTCCGTGCGTAAAGATTCACGGAGTCGAGGCCACCGGTGCCCGCGATGTCCCCCATTGGACGGCGCCGGTGGCTCCAAAGTCTCTTGTGGGGGTTCCACCATCTTGAACAGCAACACCTTCCGCCTCGCCGCCCTGGCGGTCGCCGCCGCTCCCGTCGCCCTGCTGGTCGCCGTCCCGGCGCAGGCCGCCACCGCGACCACCGCCACGACCACCGGCGACGGGAAGGCCAGCGCGGTTGTGCTCCGTACCGCACTCGACGTCTCGCTCCTGAACAAGACGATCGATGTGCCGCTCAAGACCACGCTCAACGAGGTGCACGCCCCGGCCACCGCGAAGGAGACCGCGCTCAGCGTGCGGCTCGACGGCGTGGAGCAGGGGCAGCCCGTCAAGGTGCTGCGTGCCGATGTCGCCACGGCGAACGCCACCGTCGACAAGCACCGCGCCGAGGGCTACACCAACATCGCCAAGGCCCGGCTCCACCTGCCCGGTCTGCCGCTGCTCTCGCTGATCGAGGTGGAGCAGATCACCACCAAGGCGGTCTGCGAGGTGGGCCACCGGCCGGTGGCGGAGGCGAACGTGCTGGGGCATGTGAAGGTGCTCGGCCAGCGCGTCACCCTCACCACCGGAGGCGCCACCCGGGTCGATGTGCCGGGCGTCGGTGAGGTGACGCTCGACCTGGCGAAGACGGACACCACCTCGCGCACCGCGGCGGCCACGGCGCTCCAGCTGAAGGTCTCGGTCAACCCGCTCAAGCTGAACGTGGCCGATGTGCAGGGCGAGGTGACGCTCGCGGAGGCCACCTGCGAGACCCCGAAGGCGCCCAAGCCGGGCGGCTCCACGGGCGGTTCGTCGGATGGTGGCTCGTCGGACGGCGGTTCGTCCGACGGCGGTTCGTCCAGTGGCGGTTCAAGCGATGGTGGTTCCGGCAACGGCGGTTCGACCGGCGGGGGCTCCAGCGCCGGGGGTTCCACCTCGGGTGGCTCCGGTGACTCGGGTGGTGATGTGAAGACGCAGACCGGCACCGGCAGCGCACCCGCCGCCACCGACGGCGACCTCGCGGAGACGGGCTCCAGCTCCACCACGCCGTACATCGCGGGCGGCGCGGCACTGCTGCTGGCGGTCGGCGCGGGCGCGATGGTCGTGGCCCGGCGGCGTGCGCAGAACTGACGCGCGGATGAGCGAAACAGGGCCCGAGGGGGCGGCCGGGGGGCCGTAGGAAAGAAAGAGGGGGGCGGAGAGCGGTGCTCCATGGACGGAACACCGCTCTCCGCCCCCTGGCGGGACGTCAGCCGGACGGGACCGTCACCGACTCACCGACTCACCGACTCACCGGTTCACCGGCTGACGGCGGTCAGCGCCTGGAGCGCCTGGTCGAGCACCTGCAGAAAGCGGTTGGTCGTCGTACGGTCGCGCACGGCCAGCCGCAGCCAGTCGGTGCCGAGTCCCGGAAACGTATCGCCGCGCCGGGCCGCGAAGCCCAGCATCCGCAGCCGCTCCCGTATCTCGGAGGCCCGTTCGAGGCGGATCAGGACGAACGATCCCTCGGCCGGCTCCACCACCTGGATCTCGGTGAACTCACGCAGCCCCGCGACCAGATGGTACCGGTCCACCGCGATGCGCTCCGCGGCGGCCTCGGCCTCGGCCAGCGCCCTCGGCTCCATGCACGCCTCGGCCGCCGCCAGCGCGGGCGAGGACACCGGCCACAACGGCTGCGCCTCGGCCAGCAGGCGCACGGTCTCCGGTGCCGCCGTGACATAGCCGATCCGCAGCCCGGCGAGCCCCCAGGTCTTGGTGAGGCTGCGCAGGACCACCAGCCCGGGGACATCCGTACGGCCGCACAGCGCCTCGCGCTCACCGGGCACCGCGTCCATGAACGCCTCGTCGACCACAAGCGTCCGCCCGGGACGGGCCAGCTTCTCCAGGACGGCGGAGGGGTGCAGCACGGACGTCGGGTTGGTCGGGTTGCCGACCACCACCAGATCCGCGTCCGCCGGGACGTCGGCCGGATCCAGCCGGAAGCCGTCCTCGGCCCGCAGCAGCACCCGCCCCACCTCGTGCCCGGCCGCGCGCAGGGCGGCCTCCGGCTCGGTGAACTGGGGGTGGACCACGACCGGCCGCCGGGCCGGCAGCGCGCGGGCGATCAGCACGAACGCCTCCGCCGCACCTGAGGTCAGCAGGACCCGCTCGGGCGGCAGCCCGTGCCGCGCGGCGACCGCCGCGAGCGCCGGACGCCCGTCCGGATAGGCAGAGAGCGCGCCCAGCGACGCGGCTATCCGCTCCTTCAGCCAGGCCGGTGGGGTACCGGCCCGTACGTTGACGGCGAGATCGGTGAGATCCCGGCCCCGTCCCCGTATCTCCGCGTCACCGTGATGCCGCAGATCGTGGGCTCCCGCGCCGGTGGCGTCGGGGCTCTCAGTGGGAGTGTGCATGACCGCCATGGTGGGGGTGGGAGTGGGGGGAATGGCCGTCGTCGTGGGGGTGGAAGTGCGGCGATACGACTATGCGCCCCGCGACGGGCTTCACGCAACGGTCCGGACCTGACGACGCGAAGGGCGCGGACGGTGCGACGTGCGCCGGCACGGCCTCGCCGACGGGGAGGCCGCCGCGCGGGGCCCGCCGGACGACCGCGCAGGTGACCATCGCCGGGCGCCCCTCCGGGTGCGACTTCCGCTTCGGTACGAGGAGTTCGCCGCCCCCGGCGAGCGCCGCGGCTTCCGCCACCGAGGGCGTGCCGACGGCGGCGAGCGGCGCGCCGGACGGATGCGGCACCTCGACCCGGGCCAGCACCTCGGCCGGGTACGTCAGCAGCGGCACCCCGAGCCTCGCGGCGGCGGCCACGATCCCCGGCTCCCCGGCCCTGGCCTCTACGGTCGCCAACTCCGCGACGCCCAGCGGAGAGAGCCCGGCCCCTGCCAGGGTGTCCCGGATCAGCCCGAGCACCTCGTCCCGCGGCGCGCCCCTGGACGCGCCGACCCCGACGGTGAGCGAGGGGGGCGGCGGACCGGGCAGGTGACCGCCGGCGCTTTCGGTCATGGAGCACTCCTTCCGGACTGATGAGAGCGGTGACGGCGCACGCCCTGAGATGCGCGCACCGGGGTCAATCGGCTAGCAAGAGCCCATGGCGGTGTTCGTCGCGCTCGGCGCGTTCCTGATGACCCTGGCCGGCGGCTGGGTCGCCCAGCGCGTCACCGACCGCCGCCACCTCGTACTCGGCTTCGCCGGCGGACTGATGCTCGGCGTGGTCGGCCTGGACCTGCTGCCGGAGGCGATCGAGGCCGCCGGCGGCCTGGTCTTCGGCGTACCGGCGGCCCTGCTGCTGTTCGTCGGCGGCTTCCTGGTCGCGCACCTGGTGGAGCGGCTGCTCGCGGTACGCCAGGCGGCACACGGGGCGAGCGAGGAACGGGTACCCCAGGTCGGGCTGACAGCGGCGGCGGCGATGGTCGGGCACAGCCTGATGGACGGCGTGGCGCTCGGCGCGGCCTTCCAGGTCGGCGGCGGCATGGGCGCGGCCGTCGCCCTCGCCGTGATCACCCACGACTTCGCGGACGGCTTCAACACCTACACGATCACCAGCCTGTACGGGAACGCCCGCCGCAAGGCCCTCACGATGCTCTACGCGGACGCGGCGGCGCCCGTCGTGGGTGCGGCGACGACGCTGCTGTTCACCCTTCCGGCGGAACTCCTCGGCTGCTATCTCGGTTTCTTCGGCGGAGCGCTGCTCTACCTCGCCGCCGCCGAGATCCTCCCCGAGGCGCACCACGACCATCCGGCCCGCTCCACACTGCTCTGCACGATCGCCGGGGTGGGCTTCATCTGGCTGGTCGTGGGCATCGCGGACTGACCGTTTCACCGCGTGCCGCCCGGCGCCGTGCTCGTGATCCGTCCCGCGCACTTCTCGACGAACCGGCGGGCGGTGCCGGGCACGGCGGCCCAGTGGGTGTGCAGGTAGCTCGCGTGGACGCCCCGCCGCACGAACCCCTCCACGCGCCGCTCCGGCCGGTGCATGCCCCAGGCCGGCTCGTCCCCGGCGCCCGGCTCCAGCACGGTGCGGTGGAACTCGTGCCCGCGCATCCGGGTGCCGGCCGCCGCGAGCACGTTGTCCGTGAGCGCCACGGCGTCCCGGTAACCGAGCGTCAGCCGCTGGGACATCCGGCCCTCGGCGTTCAGCACCCCGCACATCGGCAGCCCGTCGAGCGACCGCGCCAGATAGAGCAGCCCGGCACACTCGGCGGCCAGCGGTGCCCCGGACGCCGCCAGCTCCGCGACGGCCTCGCGCAACGGCTCGTTGGCGGACAGCTCCGGCCCGTACACCTCGGGAAACCCGCCCCCGATGACCAGCCCCCGGGTCCCTTCGGGCAACGACTCGTCCCGCAACGGATCGAACGGCACGACCTCGGCCCCGGCGGCGGTGAGCAGCTCGCTGTGTTCGGCGTAGGAGAAGGTGAACGCGGCCCCGGAGGCGACCGCGATCCGTACCCCGGCCGATGCGCTGTCCAGCGCCTCCGGCGCGCCGTCCGGCCCTGCCGACGAGCCGCCCGGCCCCGCCGATGCCACGGCCCCCGCCGCGTCCCACACCTCATCCGTCACCGGCGGCGCGGACCGGGCCAGCGCCAGCAGCCCCTCCAGGTCGCACCCGGCCAGAACCTGCCCGGCCATCGCCGCGACCGCGTCCACCGCGTCGCCCCGGCGCTCCGCCACCGGCACCAGGCCCAGATGCCGCGACGGCACCGCCAGCTGACCGGCCCGCCGCAGCGCCCCCAGCACCGGCACCCCGGACTCCTCCAGGGCCTCGCGGAGCAGCGTCTCGTGCCGTTCGGAGCCGACCTTGTTCAGGATCACCCCGCCGATCCGCACCTCCGGATCCCACGAGGCGAAGCCGTGCACCAGCGCCGCCACGGAGCGCGACTGCGACGACGCGTCCACGACCAGTACCACCGGCGCCCGCAGCAGCTTCGCGACATGCGCGGTGGACGCCAGCTCACCGAGGCCGGAGGCCCCGTCGTACAGCCCCATCACGCCCTCGACGACCGCCAGGTCACACCCCTGCGCGCCGTGCGCGAACAGCGGGGCGATCAGCTCGGGGCCGCACATGTACGCGTCGAGATTGCGCCCGGGGCGCCCCGTGGCGAGGGTGTGGTAGCCCGGATCTATGTAGTCGGGCCCCACCTTGTGCCCGGACACGGCGAGTCCGCGTCCGGCGAAGGCGGCCATCAGGCCCGTCGCGACGGTGGTCTTGCCGCTGCCGGACGACGGCGCGGCGATGACCAGGCGCGGAATCGTCACCACTCGATGCCCCTCTGGCCCTTCTGCCCGGCGTCCATCGGGTGCTTGACCTTCGACATGTCGGTCACCAGGTCCGCCGCGTCCAGCAGCGCGGCGGGCGCGTTGCGCCCGGTGATCACCACGTGCTGCGAACCGGGCCGGTCGCGCAGCACCTGGACGACCTCTTCGGTGTCGACCCAGCCCCAGTGCATCGGGTAGGCGAACTCGTCGAGCACGTAGAGCCGGTGGGTCTCCGCGGCGAGATCGCGCTTGACCTGCTCCCAGCCCTCGCGGGCCGCCGCCTCGTTGTCCAGCTGCTGGTCGCGCTGGACCCAGGACCAGCCCTCGCCCATCTTGTGCCAGACGACGGGCCCGCCCTCACCGCTCGCGCCGAGGACCTTCAGCGCGTTCTCCTCGCCGACCTTCCACTTCGCGGACTTCACGAACTGGAAGACCCCGACCGGCCACCCCTGATTCCAGGCGCGCAGCGCCAGCCCGAAGGCCGCCGTCGACTTCCCCTTGCCGATACCGGTGTGCACCATCAGCAGCGGCCGGTTGCGGCGCTGCCGGGTGGTGAGTCCGTCGTCCGGCACACTGACCGGCTGTCCCTGCGGCATCAAGCAGCCCTCCTGTTGTCACCCAGAACGTCCTTGACCAGCCCGGCGATCGAGTCGGCCCGCAGCTCGTCGAGCGTGACGGCGGTGCCGCCCAGCTCGGCCGCGAGACTCGCCGCGAGGCCGAGCCGCACCGGACCCGACTCGCAGTCCACGACCACGGACGCGGTGCCCTCGGCCTCGTGCAGCCGGGCCGCCCGCGCGGCCAGCGCCACCGGCTCCGGTCCGCCGGTCGCCCGCCCGTCGGTCACCACGACCAGCAGCGGCCGCCGCGACGGATCGCGCAGCCGCTCCACCCGCAGCACGTCATGCGCCTTCAGCAGCCCGGCGGCCACCGGGGTACGGCCGCCGGTGGGCAGCGTCTCCAGCCGCGCGGCGGCCGCGTCCACCGAGGAGGTCGGCGGCAGCACCACGGCCGCCTCCTTGCCCCGGAAGGTGATCAGCCCGACCTTGTCCCGCCGCTGATAGGCATCCATCAGCAGGGAGAGGACCGCGCCCTTCACGGCGGTCATCCGCTGCCGGGCCGCCATCGACCCCGACGCGTCCACGACGAACAGCACGAGATTCCCCTCGCGCCCCTCCCGCGTGGCCTGCCGCAGATCGTCCCGCCGCACCACCAGACCCCGCCCGGACCGGCCCCGCGCCCGCTGGTGCGGGGCGGCGGCCTGCACGGTGGCGGCCAGGTGCAGCTTGGTGAGCGCGCCCTGCGGACGCCGCGCGCCGGTGGTCCGCCCGTGCTCGGTGCGCGCCCGGGAGCGCCGCCCCGCCGCACCCTCGCCCAGGCCGGGCACGCTCAGCATCTTCGTACGGAACGGCTCGCCGGCCCGTACGGGCTGCTGTTCGCCGCCCCCGGCCGGCTGCCCCTGCCCCGGTTCCCGCTCCTTGCCCTGTTCGGGCACGGACTGCTCGGGCCCGGACCCCTCGGGCGTGTCGTCGGCGCCGCCCTCGGGCCGCGGCGGTGTGTCGGGCCCGTCGCCCTGCGGCGGCGGGCCGCCGCCACCGGGGCCGTCCGGGTCCGGATCGTCGTCCTCGCCGCTGTTCTGCTCCAGCGTGTCGTCGAGCTTGTCCTCGTCGAGCCCCGGCGCGTCGAACGGATTGCGCCGGCGCCGGTGGGGGAGCGCGAGCAGCGCTGCCTGCCGTACGTCCTCGGACTGCACGTCGGCGCGCCCGTCCCACGCGGCCAGCGCCGTGGCGGTCCTGGCCATCACGATGTCGGCCCGCATCCCGTCGACCTCGAAGGCCGCACAGGTCGCCGCGATCTGCCGCAGTGGCCCGTCACCGAGGCTTACTTCGGGCAGCAGTGCCCGCGCGGCCGCGATCCGGTCCCGCAGCGCAACCTCCTCCTCGGCCCATCGGGCGGCGAAGGCGGCCGGGTCGTCGTCGTAGGCGAGCCGCCGCCGCACCACCTCCACCCGCTGGTCCGTGTCCCGGGAGGCGGCGACCTCGACGGTCAGCCCGAACCGGTCGAGGAGCTGCGGCCTGAGCTCGCCCTCCTCCGGGTTCATCGTGCCGACCAGCAGGAAGCGGGCGGCATGCCGTACGGAGACGCCCTCGCGCTCCACGTAGGAGGCGCCCATGGCGGCCGCGTCCAGCAGCAGGTCGACCAGGTGGTCGTGGAGGAGGTTGACCTCGTCCACGTACAGGATTCCGCGATGGGCGTCCGCGAGGAGCCCCGGTTCGAAGGCCTTCACGCCCTCGGCCAGCGCCCGTTCGATGTCGAGCGCCCCGACGAGCCGGTCCTCGGACGCGCCGACGGGCAGCTCGACCGTCCGGGCCGCCCGCGACACGCCGGACGCCGGCTCGTGCGGGCCGTCCGGACACGCCGGGTCGGGCGACGCGGGGTCGCAGGAGAACCGGCACCCCGGGACGACGGACACCTCCGGCATCAGCGCGGCCAGCGCGCGGACGGCGGTGGACTTGGCGGTGCCCTTCTCGCCGCGCACCAGCACTCCGCCGACGGCCGGCGAGACGGCGTTGAGCAGCAGGCCGAGCCGGAGATCGTCCTGCCCGACGATGGCGGTGAAGGGGTACGGCGTACTCACAGGGCCTCCTTGGTGGCGGCGGTTTCCAGCGGTTCGGGCTGTTCCGGCGGTGCGGTCGTGCGTGGGGCCTCGCGCGCCGCGGGCGCCCCCGGCGGGATGAAGGGGAGTCCCGCGGGCGCGCCCGACTCGATGAGCCGCCACAGCGCGTCGGTGTCCGCGTGCTCCTCGATGAGGTCACCGAGGAGGTCGAGCTGTTCCTCGCGCAGTGCGGCGAAGCAGGTGTCGGGGGCGGGGACGAAGCGGCGGCCTGCGGCCCGCGCGATCTCGGTCAGGAAGCGGCGGCGGAACGCGTCGCTCTCCAGCGAGCCGTGCCAGTGGGTACCCCACACCGCCCCTGACCGGCAGCCGTCGAGCCGCTGCCCCCGCCCGTCGGTGAGGAACGGCTCACCGCCGCGTACGTCCGCGACGCCGTGGTGGATCTCGTACCCCTCCACGGGGGCGCCGAGCGCCTCACCGACCGGCCGGGCGAGGGTCTTCTCGCGGTCGAACCGGACGCGGACGGGCAGCAGCCCGAGCGCGTCGACCCGCCCGGCGCGCGACTCCACCTCGTCCTCGATGTGTTCGCCGAGGATCTGGTAGCCGCCGCAGATACCGAGGACCGGGCGGCCCTCCGCGGCGCGCCGCAGCAGCGCCTCGGCGAGCCCGCGCTCGCGCAGCCAGGCCAGCGCCTTCACCGTGCCCCGGGTGCCGGGCACGATGACGAGGTCGGCGTCGGTCAGCTCCTCCGGGCGGTCCACGAACCGCACGACGACGCCCGGTTCGGCGGCCAGCGCGTCGACATCGGTGAAGTTCGACATCAGCGGCACGGCGCACACGGCGACGCGCAGGATGTCCTCGCCGTGCGGCGGTGCGACGACCGACTCGCGTACGGTGCCGCGCAGCGAGACCCGCAGCCCGTCCTCCTCGTCGATGCCGAGGCCGTGGGCGAACGGCAGCACCCCGTACGTGGGACGCCCGGTGAGACCGAGCAGCATGTCCAGACCCGGCTCCAGCAGTGACACGTCACCGCGGAACTTGTTGACCAGGTAGCCGGCGATCAGCTGCTGGTCCTCCGCGGCCAGCAGCGCCGTCGTACCGAAGAACGAGGCGAAGACCCCGCCCCGGTCGATGTCCCCGACTACCACCACCGGGAATCGGGCCGCCCGTGCGATGCCCATGTTCACGATGTCCGTGCGCCGGAGGTTGATCTCGGCCGGACTGCCCGCGCCCTCGCAGATCACCGCGTCATATGTGGACCGGAGCTGCTCCAGGCAGTCCACGACGGTGGACAGCAACTGCTCCTGCCTGCCGCCGTGGTAGCCGCGGGCGCTCATCTCACCGACCGCGCGCCCCATCAGGACGACCTGGCTGGAGCGGTCGCTGCCGGGCTTGAGCAGTACCGGGTTCATCAGGGCGGTCGGCTCCACCCGGGCGGCCTGGGCCTGCATGGCCTGGGCCCGGCCGATCTCGGCGCCCTCACGGGTGACGAAGGAGTTGAGGGACATGTTCTGCGCCTTGAAGGGCGCGACCTTCACCCCCCGGCGCACCAGCCAGCGGCAGATCCCCGCCGTGACGACGCTCTTGCCCGCGTCCGAGGTGGTCCCGGCGACCAGCAGTCCGCCGCTCATGTCGGTCTCCGTCCTGAGGTGCGCGTACCCGGGGCAGGTGTCCCCGGGCCGCGCGTCGAGGTGATCCGTCGTGCGGCGGCGCCCACGCCCAGCCGGGCCGCCACGCTCACGCCGAGGGCCAGTACCCCGATCCGGCGCGACAGCCGTACGGCGTGTTCGATGTCCCCGGTCGCCACCGCCCGGCCCGCCTCGCCGTTGAGCACGGGGCGGTGTTCGACCCGGCCGCCGTAGGCGAGGGTGCCGCCGAGCCGTACGCCGAGCGCACCCGCGAACGAGGCCTCCACGGGGCCCGCGTTGGGGCTCGGGTGCTTGGCTCCATCCGCCCGCCAGGCGTGCAGCGCCCCCCGGGGCCGGCCGCCGGCGGCCACGGCGAGCAGGGCGGTGAGCCGGGCGCCCGGCCAGCCCACGAGGTCGTCGAGCCGGGCCGAGGCCCAGCCGTAGCGCAGGTAGCGGGGCGACCTGTGGCCGACCATCGCGTCCAGGGTGTTGGCGGCCCGGAAGCCGACGAGTCCGGGGACCCCGCCCAGCGCACCCCACACCAGGGCGCCGACCACGGCGTCGGAGGTGTTCTCCGCGACGGACTCCACCACCGCGCGGGCGATCTGCGGACCGTCCAGGGACTGCGGGTCGCGGCCGCACAGATGGGGCAGCCGCTCCCGCGCCAGGCCGAGGTCCCCGGCGGCCAGCGCGCCGCCGATGGACCGGGCCTCGCGCCCCAGCGACGTACCGCCGACGACGGACCAGGTGGCGGCGGCGGTCAGCGCGACGGAGGCGGCGGGGCGGCGGCGCAGCGCGCGGGAGGCCAGTGCCGCACCCCCGGCGGCGCCTCCGGCGCAGACCAGGGTGTGCAGAGCGCCCCACCCGCGGTGGTCGCGCCACAGACGGTGTTCGACGCCTGCCGCGGCGCGCCCGAAGGCGGCGACCGGATGTCCCCGGCGGGGATCACCGAGCAGCAGATCACCGATCAGACCGGCCGTGGCGCCGTACGCGAAGATGCGATCGGCACGCACGGTTCAGCCGGCCGTCGCGCCTCGACGGACCTTCGCGCGGGCAGCTGGTGCTGGTCGGAGGGGAGACACGGAGACGGGCGCACGGCGGCCGGGCATGGCGATATGTCCTCACTCAGGGTCCGCGCCCTGGTTCGACGTGACCGGCGACGAGAGTCTCCTGGCTCCCGGATCCGCAGTTCCCCTGGTCTTCCAGCCCACTCGGCGTGGACCGTGACTTCCGGTGGTGGGGGACTGCTCCCCGGTGACAGTGGCGGGACCGCGCCGGATTCGCACCGGCTTCCTCTGCTGTCGCCGTAATGGCTCCGGCAGTCCACCACGCTCCGCGAACGCCAGTCAACCTACCGTTGACCTGCGACGGCACAGTGTGCTGAGACGCACATCGGGCCGGCCGCACCCGGGGTGCGGCCGGCCCGAGGCGGCGGATGGATCAGGGGCTGTGGATCAGGCGACGATCAGGTAGATCCCGTAGGCCACCGCCGCCGCGCACAGTCCGAAGCAGACGTACGCGCCCGCGCGGGCGAGCATCAGGGACCCGCCGGACTGGCCGCCCCGCTCGGCCGGTTCCGGCTGCCTGGAGAGGCCGGCGATGCCCAGGGTGAAGAGGCCCACCAGGGCGACGGTGGCGACGAGAGAGACGCCGAAGACGGTGCCGAGGGCTGCCCAGTCGATGTTCATGGAGGATCTTCCTTACACCGTGGCGGGTCGTGCCGGGTCGGCTATGGCCGGGGCCGGGATGGTGGCGGTGAGGTCGTGGGCCTGGGCGGCCGGGGTGGGCGGCGGGCTGACGGCCGCGATGGCGGTGGTGACGACGCCCGCGGGTTCGGCTTCCGGGGTGACCGGAGCGCCGTCCTGGGCGCCGGGTGCGACATCGTCCTGGCCGACCGGCTTGCGGCGGGACAGCACCCAGATCGCTCCGGAGCCCGCGATCAGCAGTACGGCGACGAGCACGACACCCCAGGTGCCCTGCTTGGTGAGGAACTCCGCCCCCGCGCCGACCAGACCGGCGGCCGGCAGCGTCAGACCCCAGGCGACGAACATCCGGGTGGCGGTGGACCAGCGGACCACACCGCCCCGGCGGCCGAGACCGGCACCCATCACGGCACCGGAGCAGGACTGGGTGGTGGAGAGGGAGAAGCCGAGGTGCGAGGAGGCCAGGATGACCGTGGCCGCACTGGTCTGGGCGGCGAAGCCCTGCGGCGGCTTGAGCTCGGTCAGGCCGCTGCCCATGGTGCGGATGATGCGCCAGCCGCCGAGGTAGGTGCCGAGCGCGATGGCCATTCCGGCGCTGACGATGACCCAGACCGGCGGGTTGGAACCGGGGGAGAGGACTCCGCCGGTGACCAGGGCCAGGGTGATGATGCCCATCGTCTTCTGTGCGTCGTTGGTGCCGTGGGCGAGGGAGACCAGCCCGGCGGAGGCGATCTGTCCGGCGCGGTAGCCCTTGGCGGTCGCCTTCTCCTGGGCGCCGCCCTGGACCTTCCCGCCGATCCGGTACGTCAGCTTGGTGGCCAGCAGCGCGGCCAGTCCGGCGACGATCGGGGCGGCGACCGCGGGGAGCAGCACCTTGGTGACGACGGTGCCGCCGTCGACAGAGGACCAGCCCGCGGACATCACCGCGGCGCCGATCAGACCGCCGAAGAGGGCGTGCGAGGAGCTGGACGGGAGCCCGACCAGCCAGGTCAGCAGATTCCACAGGATGGCGCCGACGAGCGCCGCGAAGATGACCTCGGTTCTGAGGCCGTCCTCATTGATGATCCCGCCGGAGATCGTCTTGGCGACCTCCACCGACAGGAACGCGCCGACGAGGTTGAGAACGGCGGACATCGCCACCGCTGTCTTGGGTTTGAGTGCGCCGGTCGAGATGGTGGTCGCCATCGCGTTGGCGGTGTCGTGGAAACCGTTCGTGAAATCGAACACTAGAGCTGTCACGATCACAATCGCGAGCAGCAGCGTGATGTGTTCCATTTACCCAGGCAATCGTTCGACGTCAGTGGCACGAGGAACGTAGGCAACCTGGGTGAACGGAAGATGAACTAAACAGGGCGTTGCGGTGACCCCAACCGGAGCGGCCCCGCCCCGTTTGGCCGTGGTCCGACAGGGCGGGGCGGGTACGGGGCGGTGTGGGCCCCGAATGCGGGGCCGCCCGGCCTCCGGCGGGAGGCGGAATCATGGACCGCTCATCAGTGGAAAGGATCTTCGTATGAGCGATCAGCGGCAGGATCCGGTCGAACACACCGGGGGCCTCGAACGCACCGGTGCCACCGGCCACGCCGGAGACACCGACGCCGGAGACATCGAACGGGCCTGGGGCGCGGTCGTCGCCACCGCGCGCAGGACGGCGGCCGACGGTCTGGTCGTCGGCACCTCGGGCAACGTCTCCGCGCGGGTGGGCGACACCGTCCTGGTCACCCCGAGCGGTGTGCCGTACGACCGGCTCCGCCCCGAGGACCTGGTCGGCGTCGATCTGGAGGGCAACCGGATCCTCGGTGAGCTGGCCCCGACCAGCGAGCTTCCGCTCCATCTCGCGGTCTACCGGAATACGGCGGCGGCCGCTGTCGTGCACACCCACGCGGTGCACGCCACGGCCGTCTCCACGCTCGTCGCCGAGGTCCCGCCGATCCACTACGCGGCCGCGCTGCTGGGCGGCCCCGTCCGGGTCGCCGCCTACGCCCGGTACGGCACGGACGAGCTGGCCGCGAACATGCTGACCGCCCTGCGGGACCGCACCGGCTGCCTGCTCGGCAACCACGGAACCGTCACCTACGGAGCCACCCTCGACGAGGCGTACGACCGCACCGCCCAGCTCGAATGGCTCTGCCGCCTCTGGCTCGCCGCGAGCGCCGTCCCCGGCCGCTCCCCGGCCCTGCTCACCCCGGACCAGCTGAGCGACGTAGGGGAGGCGCTGAAGGGGTACGGGCAGCCGGGCTGAGCCCGCAGGGGCGGGGGCCGCCACCGGACGGCCCCCGCCCGCTGGCCGAGTCCGCGGGCGGCCAGGAGACTGAAGCCGTGCGCCCGGCAACAGCGACGGCAGCAGTCGCCACCTCCATCCTCGGCGCCGGTGCGGCGGCGGTCGCGGCCGGCCGGTACGCCGGCGACGTCGCCCTCAAGGCGCCGTCGTCCGGACGTCCGTTCCCCGCCGACCGCAGAGTCACCGTGCACGCGACGGCGGCCGGGCAGGTTACCCTGACCCGCTCCTTCGCCGCGCTGCGCCCCGGCACCTACGGGCTGGTCGGTGACGACGTCCACGCCGTCGTCGGCCCGGTGATCGACCAGGCCCACCAGGCCGCCGACACCGTCGTGCGCCGGCTGGAGCGCGTCAACCGGGGCACCCTGCGCCCCGGGGCCAAGGTCCGCCTCACGCCCGAGCTGCACACCGGTGACCCCACCACGGCCCTCGGCCTCGAACACCGCGACGTCGAGATCACCGGCGAGCTCGGCGCCCTGCCCGCCTGGTTCGTGCCCGGCCCCCGGGACACCTGGGTCATCACCGCGCACGGCATCGGCACCACCAGGGCACACCCCCTGAACCTGCTCGGCTTCCTGAACGGACAGCAGCTGCCGGTGCTCGACATCGCCTACCGGGGCGACGCCGGAGCACCGCGCTCCCCGGACGGCCTCAGCCACCTCGGGGAGTCCGAATGGCGCGACCTGGACGCGGCCATCCGCTTCGCGGTCCGCTACGGCGCCGAGAAGGTCGTGCTGCACGGCTGGTCGACCGGCGCCTCCATGGCGCTCCACGCGTCCGCCAACTCCGCGCTCCGGGACCGGATCTGCGGCCTCGTCCTCGACTCCCCGGTGCTGGACTGGGAGACCACCCTGCGCGCCCTGGCCGCCGCCCGCGGGGTGCCGTCCGCCCTGCTGCCCCTCGCCGTCCGGGCCGCCCAGGGACAGACCGGACTGCGCGGCACCCGGCTCCTGGACACCTCGCTGCCCCGGACCCTGCACGTGCCCACCCTGATCTTCCACGGGCCGGACGACACCCTGGCGCCCTGGCAGCCGTCCCGCGCGCTCGCCGCCCACCGCCCCGACCTGGTCGCCCTGCACCCCGTGGCGCAGGCTCCGCATGCGGCGATGTGGAATGCCGACCCGGTCTACTACGAGGAGACGTTGCGCCGCTTCCTCACGCCCCTGATGTGAGCTGATGCGCCGCTTCTGCTGATTGGTCCGGGAGAGCGCGGACGCCCCGGAACACCGGTGATCCGGGTTCCGTTTGGGCTTTCGGGCTGTCAGAGGCAAGACTGCTCCCGTGACGTCCCGTACCCCGCGCGACTCCAGGCTGCGACTTGTCCGCCCGCGACCCCTCGCCACCGCTCACAAGGCCGTGATCACCCGGCGCACCAGGCCGGCCCCCCGCCCGCCCGAGGGCACCCCGCCCCGGGCGGAACTGGCCCGGCAGGCCAGGACCGCTCTCGCCGACGCCGTGCGGATCGCCCGCTGGGCAGCCGGCGGCTCCCGGCCGGGCACCCCGCCGCTGGCCGCGACGGCTCTAGAACGGGCCTGTTCGGAACTCGAACTGTCCCCGGGACAGGTGCGGTCCGGCTGGGACCGGGCCCGGCTGGCCGGGCTCGTCGAACTGCACGGCGACACCGCACGGCCCGGCTGGCGGCTGCGCGCCTGGGACCGCGACGACTCGGCCGTGCTCCGCGGCTGGGTGGCGCTCTTCGACGCCTGGTCCCTCGTCCACCCCGCGCCCGAGGACATCGAGTCCACCGCGGTCGCGGAGGCCGTCGAGGCCGTGCCCCAGGTGCTCTCCCTCCTCCAGCTCTCGGCGGGCCCGGTCACCGTGCCCGCCCTGCTCGACCTGCTGGGCCAGCGCGTCGCGGAACTCCACGAGGAGCGCTGCGAGGTGCCGTACGGGCCGCAGCCGCTGCCGGTTCCCGCGGAGGAGGCTCCCACCGCCCACCCGGAGGCGCTGGTCGCCCTCCTGCTGGACTGGGCCCTGGAGGGGCTCGCCGCCGTCGGCGCGCTCACCCTCGGCTCGGGGCACGCCACCCTCACCCCCCTCGGCAACTGGGCGGTCTGGGTCAAGCTGGAGCAGATCTGCGTCGCCGCCCAGAGCCCGGCCGGCAACATCGAGCAGTCTGCCGCCGACATGCTGCTCGGCTGCGCCCGGCTCACCCCCGGACCGGCACGGGCCGAGTACCGCGCCTGGCTGGCCGCCCGGCCCGTCGGCAGCGCCGTCGCCGAACTGCTCGGGGTGGCCCGGGGCGAGGACGCGCTGCTGCGCGGGCTCGCCTTCGAGGCGCTCCGGGTGGTCGGCGCGCCCGCGGAGCCCGAGGTGCGCTCCGTCGTGGCGGACCCGTCGCTGCGCCCCTACGCGCTGCTCTGGCTCGCGGAGTACGACGGGGCCGACCCCGAGGACGCCCAGGAGGTGCTCAGCCGCGAAGAGGCCACCTGGCTCTGGGTCGACACCGCGGCGGCCGTGGCCGACCACGGCGAGACCGCGCTGCTGGTCCGCCACCTCGACTCAGCCGTGCAGGGCAGCGTCCCGGCCCTCCTCGACGAGGTGAGGGCGGTGGGCCATCCGCGCACCGTCCAGGTCCTGGTGGCACTGGCCGCCGCGCACCCCGACCCGGCACTCGCCAAAGCGGTCCGCAAAGCGGCGTTCCAGGTGCACACCGGCGGAGCCTGAGCGGCCGGTCCGGCCGGCCCCGGGGGAGACCTCCGCCGACCGGACCGCCGTCAGCCCGTCGCCGGCCCTGGGTGCGCCGTCAGCCCGCCGACCCCGGGGCGTACGTCCCGAAGCTCCACACGTTGCCCTCCGCGTCCCGCGCCATGTAGTCGCGCGAGCCGTAGTCCTGGTCGGTGGGCGGCATCAGGATCTCCACCCCGTGCTCCACCGCCCGCGCGTGGTGCGCGTCGGTGTCGTCGACCACCACGCAGACACCGGCAGGCCCGGATCCCCGCATCGCCTTCGCGAAGATCCCCTCGCGGCCCCTGGAGCCCGGCATCGCCCTGCCGTTCCCGCTGGACAGCTCCGCGTGCATCACCGTGCCGTCCTCGCTTCGTACACCGCTTCCGCGGTGAAGCCGAGGGCCTCCGTCAGCAGCTTGATCGCCGCCTTCGCGTCGTCGTAGAGAACCGTCGGAAACACCGACGGCACACCTGCCGTCGAGCCCGCCATCGCGCTCACCCCTTCTCGCGTCACCAGGACCCCGCGCCCGGCTTGTATGTGATCTGCGTCTCAGTCTGTCACCGGGCACTGACAACGCCCCGCCGGAAGCGTTCCCGCAGGTCAGCGGAGTATGTCGCAGCCGGCCGGGTCGCCGCCGCGAAGCCCCGTGGTGAACCACTGCTGCCGCTGCGCCGCCGAGCCGTGCGTCCAGGACTCCGGGGTGACCCGGCCCTGGAACCTCTCCTGGATCCGGTCGTCCCCGACCGCCGCGGCCGCGTCGAGACCGTCCCGGATGTCCGCCCCGTTCAGCTCGGTGATCAGCGGCCGGCCCGTCGCCGCGTCGGGCGTCGTCGTCGCGTGGTGCGCCCAGACCCCGGCGTAACAGTCCGCCTGGAGCTCCACCTTCACCGCGTCGCTGTTCTCGCCGGTCCGCCCGTCCTGCGCCCGGCCCAGCGTCCCCAGCTGGTTCTGCACGTGGTGCCCGTACTCGTGCGCCACGACGTAGGCCTGGGCGAACGGTCCGCCGCTCGCCCCGAACGTGGTCCGCAGCTCGTCGAAGAACCCCAGGTCCAGATAGACCTGCCGGTCCCCGGGGCAGTAGAACGGCCCCACGGCCGAGGTCGCGGCGCCGCAGGCGGTGCCGATCCGGTCGGTGAACAGGACCGTGCGGGCGTTCCCGTACGTCGCTCCGCGCCGGGCGAACTCCTCTTTCCAGTAGTCCTGAACGCTGTTGACCACCGCGACCGTCCGGCAGTCGTCCTTGGTGCCGGCGTCCCGGCCGGTCCGGCAGTCCCGCTCGACCTGGGCGGCCGACGACGCGGTCGCGGTCGTGCCCGGGTCACCGGAGGAGAGGCCGAGCTCCTCGGGGCCGACGCCGAAGAGCAGCCCCAGGATCAGCGCGATGACCGCCGCGATGCCGCCGCCCACGGTGGCCCTGCCGCCCGGGACGCGGCTGCCGCGCACATCCCGGACCTCGGACGTGTCCAGACCGGCGTCGTCGTCGAACCGCATGGCACCACCCTCTGCTCCGCGCGGCCGCGCACCGCCCTGCGCCGAGTATCGGATAGTTCACACCGTGTTGCCCCTTATCGGGTCAAGGGTGGGGGGTCGGGCGGTGAGGAGCGGGAGCAGGCGGAAAAGCGATTGGACACCGCCAGTAGACTGGTCCTCATGGCAACTCTCCTTGTGCGTATGCGTGAGTAGCGGCGTTCGAGTCGTGAATAGCTAGCCGTTCCTCCGCCGTCCATTCCGCCCTGGAGTTTTTCCCGTGATCACCGCTTCCGGCATCGAGCTGCGCGCCGGCGCCCGCATGCTTGTCGAATCCGCCTCCTTCCGCATCGCCAAGGGCGACCGCATCGGCCTCGTCGGCCGCAACGGAGCGGGCAAGACCACCCTCACCAAGTGCCTCGCGGGCGAGGGAACCCCCGCCGCCGGCACCATCACCCGCTCCGGCGAGGTCGGCTACCTCCCGCAGGACCCGCGCACCGGCGACCTCGACGTGCTCGCCCGCGACCGCGTCCTCTCCGCCCGCGGCCTCGACGAGACCCTCCGCCGGATGCGCGAGAACGAGGAGCGGATGGCGAACGGCAAGGGCGCCACCCGCGAGAAGGCGATGAAGAAGTACGAGCGCCTGGAGACGGAGTTCCTCACCAAGGGCGGCTACGCCGCGGAGGCCGAGGCCGCCACCATCGCCGCGGCCCTCAGCCTGCCCGACCGAGTGCTCGCCCAGCCGCTCCACACCCTCTCCGGTGGTCAGCGCCGCCGTGTCGAGCTGGCCAGGATCCTCTTCTCGGACGCCGACACCCTGCTCCTCGACGAGCCCACCAACCACCTCGACGCCGACTCCATCGTCTGGCTGCGCGACTACCTCAAGAGCTACCGGGGCGGCTTCGTCGTGATCTCCCACGACGAGGAGCTGGTCGAGACCGTCGTCAACAAGGTCTTCTACCTCGACGCCAACCGCTCCCAGATCGACGTCTACAACATGGGCTGGAAGCTCTACCAGCAGCAGCGCGAGGCCGACGAGAAGCGCCGCAAGCGCGAGCGCCAGAACGCCGAGAAGAAGGCCGCCACCCTCAACGCCCAGGCCGACAAGATGCGCGCCAAGGCCACCAAGACCGTGGCCGCGCAGAACATGGCCAAGCGCGCCGACCGGCTGCTCTCCGGCCTGGAGGCCGTGCGGGTCTCCGACAAGGTCGCCAAGCTGCGCTTCCCCGACCCCTCGCCGTGCGGCAAGACCCCGCTGATGGCGGAGGGCCTCTCCAAGTCCTACGGATCGCTGGAGATCTTCACCGACGTCGGCCTCGCCATCGACAAGGGCTCCCGGGTCGTCATCCTCGGCCTCAACGGCGCGGGCAAGACCACGCTGCTGCGCCTCCTCGGCGGCGCGGAGAAGCCCGACACGGGCGAGATCATCGAGGGCCACGGACTCAAGCTCGGCTACTACGCCCAGGAGCACGAGACCCTCGACCCGGACCGCACCGTCCTGGAGAACATGCGCTCCGCCGCGCCCGATCTCGACCTCGTCGCGGTCCGCAAGACGCTCGGCTCGTTCCTCTTCTCCGGTGACGACGTCGACAAGCCGGCGGGCGTGCTCTCCGGCGGCGAGAAGACCCGGCTAGCCCTGGCGACGCTGGTGGTCTCCTCCGCCAACGTGCTCCTGCTCGACGAGCCCACCAACAACCTCGACCCGGCCAGCCGCGAGGAGATCCTCGGCGCGCTGCGCACGTACAAGGGCGCCGTCGTCCTCGTGACGCACGACGAGGGCGCGGTCGAGGCGCTCCAGCCCGAGCGCATCATCCTGCTGCCCGACGGGGTCGAGGACCTGTGGGGTGCGGACTACCGGGACCTGGTCTCGCTGGCCTGACCCGGTGAGGCCGTCCATTGATCCACTCCTGCTGGATCATTCGGCCTACGCGTGATCCATCATCTGCGTGAGTACGTCTCGTACCTCGGCGCGGCGCCCGGCAGATAGCTGCCGGGCGCACCCATTTCCGGGCACAGAACCCGCGCGGCCCTGACCTGGACGTTTTTCCCGGAGGGCTCCCCAGGGGCCCTCCGCAGCCCTACGGAATGCGTGATTCCGATCAGTCCGGCGCACTCCCGGGGCGTGAATCCGGTTGCACAGACCTTGCCGAATGGGTGGCCAGGAAGCGCCGGAGGGGTGATCATGAGAGTCCAGAGCGCACTTCCCACGAGGAGGCACGGGTGGCCGAGACTCTGAAGAAGGGCAGCCGGGTAACCGGCGCCGCGCGCGACAAGCTCGCGGCAGACCTGAAGAAGAAGTATGACTCCGGTGCGAGCATCCGGGCGCTGGCCGAGGAAACCGGTCGCTCCTACGGGTTCGTCCACCGGATGCTCAGCGAGTCCGGAGTGACGCTGCGAGGACGCGGCGGCGCGACACGAGGCAAGAAGGCCGCGACGGCCTGACAGCCGTCGCCGGACCGGAGCGGATCGCCTGATCCGCTCCGTGGCCCACCGGTTCGGTGGTGGCCACCCGGTCGATCGTATGGTCGATCGGGTGGTTACTGTTCAGTCACTCAGCTCTGTGCTGACTGCACCCGATCCGGAGGCGCTTCATGACCTCGTTCGACACTGTGCTCGACAAGGACGGCGTACGACTCACCGTCGATGACGCGGTTGCCACGGTGACCCTCACCAATCCGGCCAAGCGCAACGCTCAGTCCCCCGCTCTGTGGCGGGCGTTGACAGAGGCCGGACGGGCCCTGCCCGGCAGTGTGCGGGTCGTCGTGCTGCGTGGCGAAGGCGTGTCCTTCTCCGCCGGCCTCGACCGCCAGGCATTCACCCCCGAGGGCTTCGACGGCGAGCCGTCGTTCCTCGACATGGGGCGTGGCCCGGAGGCCGAGCTCGACGCGGTGATCGCCGAGTACCAGTCCGCGTTCACCTGGTGGCGCCGCAACGACCTCGTGTCGATCGCGGCCGTCCAGGGGCACGCCATCGGTGCGGGCTTCCAGCTCGCCCTCGCCTGCGATCTGCGGATCGTCGCCGAGGACGTGCAGTTCGCCATGCGCGAGACCAGCCTCGGTCTGGTGCCCGACCTCACCGGCACGCACCCCCTGGTGCACCTGGTGGGGTACGCACGCGCGCTCGAAATCTGCGCCACCGGCCGCTTCGTGCACGCAGAGGAGGCCGAGCGCACCGGACTGGCCAACCTCGTGGTGCCCGCGGCGGAGCTCGACGGAGCCGCCCGTGACCTGGCCGGCGCCCTGCTGGCCGCCCCGCGCGACGCCCTCGTCGAGACCAAGGCCCTGCTGAGCGGCGCCGTCTCGCGGACGTACGAGGAACAGCGCACCGCCGAACGGGCCGCGCAGGGCCGTCGGCTACGCGACCTGGCGGGCGCGTCCGACTGACCCGTCACCCGGCCGGGGGCATCCCGCCTCCGGCTTTTCGGCGCGCTGGCCCCCGGCCCAGGCGCGCCCGGCTCAGCACTCCGGCGCGCCCGGTTCAGCTTGTGGCGCGCCCGTCCCGGCCGTGGGTCCTGTCACCGCCGTGACCAGCACCGCGACCGGCGGATGCCCGTCCACCGCTTCCGTCACCGCGACCCGCACCGCGCGTGCCACGTCGAGCGCGCGGTGGCCGTCGTCCGTGGCCAGCTCGACCCGTACGTGATCCGTGTCCGTGTGCACGGCGGGGCCCAGCACCCGGGTCAGCGTCGAGACACCGGCCACCCCGGCGGCCGCCGTGCCCGCCGTGCCCTCGGCCTTCGCCGCGCGCACCCCGTCCGGCTCTGGCTCCGCCCGCTCCGGCTGGGTGTCCAGCAGCTCCGTGACCTGGAGATCCACCTCGCAGACCTCCAGGCCGAGCCGGAGCGAGGCCGCCGCCAGCAGCGCGGAGCGCAGGGCCGCCGCGGCGGCCGGCAACGGCTGGTCGGCCGTCGCCGCCATGGTCGCCTCGATGCGCAGCGGGCCCGGCGGCAGCGCACTCGGGGGAGAAGGCACCCGCGCACCGGGGGCCGTGTCCGGATCGGCCACCGCGATCCTCAGCTCACCGAGCACCGGCCCCGGTCCCCGGCCGCGTACCGCCCGGCGGAGCACCGCGACCGCGGCCCGTTCCGAGATCCAGGCCCCGTCCGCCGGGCCGCCCAGCGGGAGCAGCCTGCCCAGGCCGAGTCGTTGCCGAACCGCAGCGGTCCATCCGTCGGCCCTGTTCGGGCTGTCAGCCGTCGTCATTCCCCCAGCCTGCCGTATCCACGGCGCGAGACGGGGCAAGCGCACTTAATGTGGGCAATGAAGTCCATTCCTGCCCCGAAGGGAAGAACGGCGATGACCGAGACCCCACAGCGGAACCGGCCAGAGAACACCGACAGGGACGCGAGCTCGTCACTGACCAAGCGTGGCGGGGGAGACCCCGGCTCCCGCGGCCGTACGACGATCGCGGACGGGGTGGTCGAGAAGATCGCCGGAATGGCGGCACGCGATGTGGAAGGCGTGCACGCGATGGGCAGCGGCCTCTCCCGCACCTTCGGCGCGGTGCGCGACCGGGTGCCCGGCGGCGGCAAGTCCGTCACCCGGGGGGTGAAGGCCGAGGTCGGTGAGTCACAGACCGCCCTCGATCTGGAGATCGTCGTCGACTACGGCGTGTCGATCGCGGATGTCGCCCGTGACGTACGGGAGAACGTAGTCGCGGCCGTCGAGCGGATGACAGGTCTCGAAGTCGTCGAGGTCAACATCGCGGTGAGCGATGTGAAGCTGCCGGACGAGGATGACGACGACGACCAGCCCGAGCCACGTCTCCAGTAGTCCTCCGGTCCGAGCTAGTTGAGGAGCGCACGATGAGCATGGCTGTGGTCGGCATGGTGGCGGGCATGGCGCTCGGATTCGCCGGATATTTCGGCGGGTTCGGGGCCTTCCTGCTGGTGGCCGCGTTGGGAGCGGTCGGCTTCATCGCCGGCCGCTTCCTGGACGGTGATCTGGAGCCCGGTGACTTCTTCCGGAGTCGCGATCGCGGCGACCGACGGCGGTGAGGGCCGTGTCGGGGGCGGGCGACCGGGTCGCCGCAGCGGAGCGGGGGGAGACCCGGATCGCCGACCGGGTGGTCGCGAAGATCGCCGCCCAGGCGGCGAAGGAGGCCGTCGACGAGCCGGCAGAGGAAGGCGCGACGCCGCGCGCCACGGTCACGGTGCACCGTGACACCGCCCGGGTACGGGTGAGCCTTGAGCTCGGATATCCCGGCGACATCGGCCGCCAGTGCGGCGCGGTGCGTCAGCGGGTCGCGATGCGGGTAAAGGCGTTGGCGGGGATGGAGGTGCCCGAAGTGGCCGTACAGGTCGAGCGCCTACACCCCTCAGGAGCGAGCCTCGCGGTGCAGGGGAGGATCCGATGACCGAGCCCCAGAACCCGGAACACAGCACGCGGCGTCTGCCGACGGTCCAGCCGGTGGAGCGCGGTGACGTGCTCGAACTGGACCAGTCCGCCTCGGGCGCGTCCTACGAGCCGGTGCCCGCCAAGGACCGGGGCGAGGGCAGTGGTGGCCGCTTCTGGTCCGCCCGCCGGGTGCCGGCCGGCATCCTCGCCCTGGTGGTCCTCGGCGGCGCCGGGCTGCTGCTGTACGACGTGGCGGCGGTCCGGGCCGGCCATCCGGCGATGCAGTGGCGCCGCACCCTGGCCGACGAGCTGGCGCGGCGGCCCGTGAACGACGTCTGGGTCATGACCGGCGCGGCGGTCGCCGCGGCGATCGGCCTGTGGCTGATCCTCCTCGCGCTCACGCCCGGACTCCGCGATCTGCTGCCGATGCGCCGCAACCGCCCGGACGTCCGGGCCGCGCTCGACCGGACCGCGGCCGCGATGGTGCTGCGCGACCGGGCCGTCGAGGTCTCCGGCGTGCAGTCGGTCCGGGTCCGGATGCGCCGGAGCAAGGCGAAGGTGCGGGCCGTCTCGCACTTCCGCGAACTCGACGACGTACGGGCCGACCTGGACACCGCGCTCTCCACGGGCATCACGGAACTCGGCCTGTCCAGGCCGCCCGGACTGTCCGTCCATGTCCGCCGTCCGGCGAAGAAGGGGTGAGCGGCGTGCGCAGGACCGTCAACCGGGTACTGCTGGGCCTCGCCGGACTGGTGCTGGTCTGCGTCGGCGGCGGAGTGCTGGCCGCCGCCACCGGCCTCTCCGTCCCGTCCTGGTGGCTGTGGTCGGGGAAGAACGACGTACTGCTCAGCGAGGCCGACCGCACCCGCTGGCGCTCGGACGGCTGGTGGTGGCCGACGGTGATCGCGGTCCTCGCCGTCCTCGTCGTGCTCGCCCTGTGGTGGCTGCTGGCCCAGCTGCGCCGGGCCCGGCTCTCCGAAGTGCTGGTGGACAGCGGGGACGGCGAGGGCGCCCTGCTGCGCGGCCGGGCCCTGGAGGGTGCGCTCGCCGCGGAGGCGGGCGGCCTGGACGGGGTGGCGCGCGCCCAGGTCGTACTGACCGGGAAGCGCAGCGCACCGCGGACCAGGATCCGGCTGCTGGTGGAGCCGGACGCGGCGCCGGACGAGGCGCTGGGCCGGCTGACCGACGAGGCGCTGGCCCATGCCAGGGACTCCGCGGGGCTGGACCGGCTGCCCGCCGAAGTACGGCTCAAGGCGGTCAAGCACCGCGCGGAGCGGGTGAGCTGACGGGCGGTACGGGCGGTACGGGCAGTACGGGATACGACGACGGGCGGGCCGGAGAAGTCATCATCCGGCCCGCCCGCCGCATCCCGGCCGGCCATCGGGCCGGACGGATCAGAAGCCGTGCCGGGAGCCGCCGTCGACCGGGACCATGATGCCGGTCAGATACGAGGCGGCGGGCGAGAGCAGGAAGGCCGCCGTCCGGCCGAACTCCTGCGGGGTGCCGTAGCGGCGCAGCGGGATGCGCGCCTCGTTGGCCGTGCGCGAGGCCTCCGCGTCGCCCGAGAGCGCGTCCAGTTCACGGACCCGGTCCGTGTCGATCCGGGCCGGCAGCACGCCCACCACCCGGATGCCGCGCGGGCCCAGCTCATTGGCCAGCGATTTGGCGAACCCGGCCAGTCCGGGGCGCAGACCGTTGGAGATGGTCAGCCCGTCGATCGGCTCGTGCACGGAGCCGGAGAGCACGAAGCCGATGACCCCGCCGTCGCCGAGCGCCGCGGCGGCCACCCGGGCGAGCCGTACCGCGCCCAGGAAGACCGATTCGAAGGCCGACTGCCACTGCTCGTCGGTGTTGTCCGCGGCGGAACCGGGCGCCGGACCGCCGACGCTGATGAGGATGCCGTCGAGCCGGCCGCACCCCTCCAGCGCGGTGTCCACCAGCCGCTGCGCCACGGCCGGGTCCGCGTTGTCGGCGGCGAGCCCGACGGCGTCCGGGCCCAGCTCCTCCGCGGCGGCCCGGACGCTCGATTCGTCCCGGCCGGTGATGATCACCTTCGCACCGTCGTCCACCAGCGCCCGCGCCGTGGCGTTGCCCAGTCCCCGGGTCGCTCCGGTGACGATGTACACACGGTCCTTCAGTCCAAGATCCATGGCTCTATCCTGCCGCCTCGCCCGTCGCCGTGTCCTCGGGGGCCCGCGCCTCCGCCAGGGCCACCGCCGTACCCACCAGCCCGACGTGGCTGAAGGCCTGCGGGAAGTTGCCCAGCTGACGCTGTCCGGCGGTGTCGTACTCCTCGGCCAGCAGCCCCACGTCGTTACGGAGGGCCAGCAGCCGCTCGAACAGCTCGGTGGCCTCCTTGGTGCGCCCCGTCATCCGCAGCGCGTCGGCCAGCCAGAACGAGCAGGCCAGGAAGGCGCCCTCGCCGCCCGGCAGTCCGTCGATCGAGGGGCCGTCGGTGCTGTAGCGGCGCACCAGCCCGTCACTGCCGAGTTCGGCGCGGACCGCGTCCACCGTCCCGATGAGCCGCGGGTCGTCGGGCGGCAGAAAGCCGGTCCTGGCGATCAGCAGGGTCGCGGCGTCCAGGTCCCGTGATCCGTACGACTGGGTGAAGGTGTTGCGCACCGGGTCGTACCCCTTCTCGCAGACCTCCCGGTGCACGGCGTCCCGCATCGCCCGCCAGCGGTCGGCGTCGCCGGTCAGTGACGGGTCCTCCTCCAGGCTGCGCACGGCCCGGTCGGCCGCCACCCAGGCCATCACCTTGGAGTGCACGAAGTGGCGGCGCTGGCCGCGGATCTCCCACAGCCCCTCGTCCGGCTCGCGCCAGGTGGACTCCAGGAAGCCGAGCAGGCTGAGCTGGAGGTTCCAGGCGTGCGGTTTGTCGCCCAGACCCGCGTCGCGGGCCAACCGGAGCGAGTCGATGACCTCCCCGTACACATCGAGCTGACGCTGGCGGACCGCGGCGTTGCCGATCCGGACCGGGGCGGAGTTCTCGTAACCGCGCAGCCACGGCAGTTCCGATTCGGGCAGTCTGCGCTCGCCCGCGAGCCCGTACATGATCTGCAGGTCGGCGGGGTCCCCGGCGACGGCGCGCAGCAGCCAGTCCCGCCAGGCGCCGGCCTCCTCCAGATAGCCGGCCGAGATGAGGGCGCCGAGGGTGAGCGTGGAGTCCCGCAGCCAGCAGAAGCGGTAGTCCCAGTTCCGTACGCCGCCGATCTCCTCGGGCAGCGAGGTGGTGGGGGCCGCCACGATGCCGCCGGTCGGGCCGAAGGTGAGGGCCTTCAGGGTGATCAGGGAGCGGATCACGGCCTCCCGGTAGGGCCCCTGGTACTTGCAGCGCGCGGACCACTCGGCCCAGTCGGCGAGGGTGTTCTCCAGCGCCTCGAAGGGATCGACCAGATCGGGCCGGGGCGAGTGCGAGGGGTGCCAGGTCAGGACGAAGGCGACCTGTTCCCCGGCGGAGACGGTGAACGAGGAGCAGGTGGAGAACTGCTGGCCCCAGGTCTTGACCGGCGGCTCGCTGCGCAGCCAGGCGGAGTCCGGCCCGGCGACCGCCACCCGGTGGCCCTGCGAGCGGCGCACCCAGGGCACGACGGTGCCGAAGTCGAAGCGCAGCCGGAGCACGGAGGCCATGTCGACGGTGCCGCTGACCCCCTCGATGATCCGCATCACATCGGGTGCGGCGTCGCGCTGCGGCATGAAGTCGATGACCTTGACCGTGCCGGTACGGGTCTCCCAGAAGGTCTCCAGGACGAGGGAGTCACCGGCGTAGGCACGCCGGGTACAGGTGTCCGCGCCCTGCGGTGCGATGCGCCAGTGGCCGTTGTCCTCGTCACCGAGCAGGGCGGCGAAGCAGGCGCCCGAGTCGAAGCGGGGCAGGCAGAGCCAGTCGACAGAACCGTTCTTTCCGACCAGGGCGGCTGTCTGGAGATCGCCGATGAGGGCGTAGTCCTCGATGAGTGGTGTCACGTTCTGGCGTGTTCCCGAACATGGCCCCGGCTAAGCAGCCGTTGTCCGACGTGAGGTGGGAGTCACCCCGCCGGACGACGGTCGGGCACCGGCCCGCGCGGGCCCGACACGCCGTCAGGCCTTCGCGGGCTCCGGCTTCCCGGGCTCCGCCGGGGAGTCCTGCGCCTCGGCGGCCTCGGCCGCGGCCGCCACCAGGTCGCGCTTCTCCCGGCGGGCCAGCACCACGTAGCCGACCGGCACCCCGGCGGCGAACAGCCACCACTGCACGGCGTACGCCATGTGCGGGCCGATGGAGCTGTCGTCGGGGGCCTCGATCAGCTCGGGCTTGCCGCCGGACGGCACCGGACCGGTCTGTTCCAGGTAGCCGCCGAGCACCGGCCGGGAGAGCAGCTTGGCCTGCTGGGCGCTGTTGATCAGCATCACCTGGCGGTCCGGCAGGTCCGAGAGGTCCTTGATGCCGCTGCTGCCCGTCGTCTCGTCGGCCTTGAGCCGCCCGGTGACCGTCACCTCGCCCTTCGGCGCGGCCGGTACGTCGGGGAAGGCACGCTGGTCGTCGGCGGTGGCGATCCAGCCCCGGTTGATCATGACCGTGCCGCCGCCCTTGAGGTCGAACGGGACGAGCACGTGGAAGCCGATGCTGCCGTCGGTGGACGTCCTGCGCCGCACCACGACCTCGTGCTTCTCGTCGTACGTCCCGATGGCCTTCACCGCGCGCCAGTAGTCGGAGCGCGGAACGACGTGGCCGGGCGAGGTGAGCGCGGCGACCGGCACCGGTTTCGCCTTGAGGTTGTGCGAGATCAGGGCGTTCTGCGCGACCTTGTGCTCATGCCGGTGCAGCTGCCAGAAGCCCAGCTCGATCATCGTGGGGATCATGACGAGGGCGAGGAGGGCGAGGATCAGCCACTGCCGTGTCAACAGGAAGCGGTACACCCCATGACGGTACAACCGCGTCATGGGGTGCATCGCGGAGGGGGTCGGCTGTCCGGTGCTCAGACTTTGTCGATGATGCCCACCTTCCCCTCCGCGCGGGCGCAGTGACCGCCGCAGAACCAGTGCCCGTCGACCTCCACGCCCTGGCCGATGACCTGGACCCGGCAGTGCTCACAGATCGGTGCCATCCGGTGAATGGCGCAGGAGAAGCAGTCGAAGACGTGCACCGCGCCCTGCGCGTGCACCTCGAAGGACATCCCGTAGTCGTTTCCGCATACCTCGCAACGTGCCATGCGCCACAGGGTGGGACGCCAGGGGGCGGCGGGCGAGCGGCGGGCGGGCGAGTCGCCCCCGGTTCACTCCGATGACGGCGTGGCCGACGGGCCCTTCGGTGACTCGGCCACGTCCCGCAGGAGATGGGTGAACGCGCTCTCCTCCAGGATCGGGGTGCCGAACGACTTGGCCTTCACCGTCTTCGACGTCGCCGCGTCCGGATCGTTGGTGACGAGCAGACTGGTCAGCCGGGAGACGCTGGTCGCCACGTGCAGCCCGGCCTCCACCGCGCGGTCCTCCAGCAGCTCGCGGTCGATCGAGGTGTCCCCGGAGAACGCCACCCGCATGCCCTGCATGAGAGGTTTGTCCTTCTCGTACCGTCCCGGGTTGGGGTACGGGCAGGCCGGACGCTTCCGCGAAGGACGCCAGCCGGTCTGGCCGCCGCCGTGCGGGGCCTGGCGGCCGATCCGAGGGGTGACGGGGGAGTCCGACCACTCGGTCAGCGGCCGGCACTCCAGCAGCGGCAGCCTGAGCCCGCCGCCCGCCGCCGCGTGCAGACTCGGGCGGAACGCCTCGGCCAGCACCCGGGCGTCGTCCAGCGCGTGGTGCGCGCGCTGCTGCACGACCCCGAAGTGCGCGGCCAGTGACTCCAGCTTGTGGTTGGGCAGCGGCAGCCGCAGCTCCTTGGAGAGCGCGATGGTGCACAGCCGCTGCTGGACCGGGGCGATCACCGAGGCACGCGCGTACTCCCGGGCGAGCATCGACCAGTCGAAGGCGGCGTTGTGCGCGACCAGGACCCGGCCGGTGAGCCGTTCGGAGAGCTGGGCGGCGATCTCCGGGAAGAGCGGGGCGCCTTCGAGTACGTCACTGGTCAGCCCATGGATCCACACGGGGCCGGGATCCCGCTCCGGGTTGACCAGGGTGTACCAGTGGTCCTCGACATTGCCCTGCGCGTCCAGGCGGTAGACGGCGGCGGAGATTATCCGGTCGTCCCGTGCGAGGCCGGTGGTCTCCACGTCGACGACCGCGTACCCCTGCGGGTAGGCGGTCGGCCACGGTGCTGCGGTCTGGCGGTCGTCGAGCATGGTCACAGAGAATACGGGCCGCGACCGACAGTCCCCTAGTCGGCCGTCACCCCCGGTCCCCTTCCGACGGGCCGGAGCCCGCCAGCAGCCCGACCACCAGCGCCCGCAGCGAGGTGGCGAACAGCCGGTCCGGGTCTGCCGGGCGGGCCAGTGAGCGGGCCAGCGCCAGATCGCCGCCGGCCGTCGACCCGCCCCACAGATCGCCCTCGCCGGGTGACTGGACGGGGGACCGCTCCCGGTTCCGCTCCACCAGCAGGAAGCCGACGGTGTGGAACTGCACCGCACGGACCGCGTCCGCCGCGCGGGCGCCGCGCAGCCCGGCGGCGTGCACCTCGTGGACGAGGGCCCGCTGCGCCGGCAGGAACATCCGTTCCGTCAGCCCCCGTTCGTGGACCATCGCGATCAGATGCGGCCGGGCGCGCAGTTCGCGGCGCAGTCCGCGGGCCACCGAGACGATCCGGGCGGCCGGGCCCCGGCCGGCCGGGCGCAGGGTGCCCATCTCCTGGACGGTGCGCTCCACGAGGGCGTCCAGCAGCGACTCGCGGTTGCCGACATGCCAGTAGATCGAGGTGACGGCGGTCCCCAGCTCGGCGGCCAGCTTGCGCATGGTGAGGGTCTGCGGACCGTGCTGCCGCACCAGTCCAGCGGCGGCCACGAGGACCTCCTCGCGGGTCAGCGCCGATCGCGCCACAGCTCCTCCAGGTCCAGAACTCCGTTACACGCGCGGCTATTTACCCTTCATCGTCTCCGGTGTAACTGTGTTACAGAGCCCGGCGGAGAGCCGGGACACGGACGACGCAGAAGGGTGGCACCGCATGGCACGGGTACGGTACGGCGCGCGCACCGAGGCCCAGATCGCGGCATCCCGCGAGGCCCGGTCCAGGCTCCCCGACATCTGGTCGACCGGCGTCACCGCCGTCTGGGAGAGCGACCACGACGCGGTGGCGGCCGTCCTCCCGCCGCCCCTGAAACCCGCCGGGCGCCCGCTGGTCCGGGCGAGCGTCAGCAAGGTCGACCTGCCGGGCTATCCGCTCGGCGCGGGCTCCGTCGCCGTCGCCGCCGTCCACGACGGGCACGAGGGCTGGTACCCGCTGGTCATGCCGATGACCCACGAGCGGGCGCTGACCGGCGGCCGCGAGGTGTTCGGTGAACCGAAGAAGCTGGGTGAGGTGAGCGTCGAGCGCGAGGGTCTCGTCGTCCGGGCCGCCCTCGTCCGCCACGGCATCGCCTTCGTCGAGATCCGAGGAGCCGTCGACGGACCGCTCCCGCTGCCGGAGCCGAGCACGAAGCTCGACTTCTACTTCAAGTTCCTGCCCGCCGTGGACGGCGACGGCTTCGATTCCGGACCCGTGCTGATCCACTGCACCCGGCACGAGAAGGTCCGCAAGCTGGAGCGGATCACCGGCGACGTGGTGCTGCGCGAGTCGGTGTACGACCCGGTCGCGGACCTGCCCGTCCGCAGGCTGCTCGAACTCACCATCGGGGAGAAGACCAGTGACCAGCGGGGCAGGGCGGTGGAGCGGGTCAGCGCCGACGCGCTGCTGCCGTACGTCCACCAGCGCTACGACGATCCGCAGCAGATCCACGACGGACCGCCCGAGGGGAGCGTCCGATGAGGCTGCAGGAAGGGCAGACCGCTGTCGTCACCGGGGCCGCGAGCGGCATCGGCCTCGCCATGGCCCGCCGGTTCGCGGCCGAGGGACTGAACGTCGTCCTCGCGGACGTCGAGGAGGGTGCGCTCGACAAGGCCGCCGGTGAACTGCGCGAGGACGGCGCACGGGTGCTGGCCCGGCCGGTCGACGTCAGCGAACGGGACTCGGTGCGGGCGCTGGCCGAAGCCGCCTACGACACCTTCCGCGCCGTGCACGTGCTGTGCAACAACGCCGGGGTCGGCTCCGGCGCGGAGGGCCGGATGTGGGAGCACGAGCCGAACGACTGGAAGTGGGCCTTCGCGGTCAACGTGTGGGGCGTCTTCCACGGAATCCAGGCCTTCGTGCCGCGCATGCTCGCGGACGGCGCCCCCGGCCACGTCGTCAACACCTCCTCCGGCGACGGCGGGATCGCCCCGCTGCCCACCGCCTCCGTGTACGCGGTCACCAAGTCCGCCGTCGTCACCATGACCGAATCGCTGTACGCGCACCTGCGGGCGGAGGGCGCGGCGGTCGGCGCCTCCGTCCTCTTCCCCGGCCCGCACATGCTCCGCACCGGACTGTGGGAGTCGCACCGCAACCGCCCCGAGCGGTACGCCAAGGAGCGCCCGCGCCGCACCCCGTACCGCAGCCTCGACCAGTGGGAGAGCGCGATGAGGGCGGCGGGCCAGGAGGTGGAGTTCACCCCCGTGGAGGACGTCGCCGCGACCGTCGTGGACGGCATCCGCGCCGACCGCTTCTGGATGCTCCCCGACAGCGAGCGCAGCGACAGCCGGATCCGGGCCAGGTCGCAGTCGATGCTCGACCGGTCCAACCCGTCGTACCTGGAGAACTTCATACTCGACTGAGGAGTGAGCCATGACCGATGACGACCCGTACCTGATCATCTCCTCCGACTGCCACGCCGGACTGCCCACCGAGGAGTACCGGCCCTACCTCGACAGCCGCTTCCACCGCGAGTTCGACGAGTTCCTCGCCGGACGCGACCGCCGCCGCGAGGAGATGACCCGTCTCGGGGTCCGCAACGAGGCCTTCGCCGACAAGTGGTTCCAGGACAACGAGGAAGGCCTCAGGGGCGGCTGGGACTCCACCCAGCGGATCAAGGAGCTGGACGGCGACGGGGTGGCGGCCGAGGTCGTCTTCCCCGACGCGGACGCCGTGGACAGCCGCACCGCCGCCCCCTTCGGCGTCGGCCTCGGCCTCTCCGGCGACCAGGACCACGAGCTGGGCATGGCCGGAGCGCAGGCCCACAACCGCTGGCTCGCGGAATTCGTCTCCCGGCACCCCGAACGCCACTGCGGGGTCGCCCTGCTGCCCGTCACCGGCGAGACCGGCCGGGTCGTCGCGGAGATCCACCGGGCGAAAGAGTCCGGCCTCGGCGCCCTGATGATCCCGTCCATGTGGATGGACAAGGCCCCGTACCACGACCGCCGCTACGACCCCGTCTGGGCGGCCGCCGCCGAGACCGGGATGCCGATCGTCACCCATTCCGGCACGGCCCCGCGCCACGAGTACGGCGACCACCTCGGCATCTACGTCTCCGAGGTCACCTGGTGGCCCTCGCGCCCGCTCTGGTTCCTCCTCTGGTCGGGCGCCTTCGAACGCCATCCCGGGCTGAAGCTCGGCGTGGCCGAGTCCGGCTGCTGGTGGCTGCCGAACCTCCTCTGGTTCATGGACCGGCTCTACCTCGGCGCCCACGGCGGCAAGAAGCTCTCCCCGTTCGCGGAGCTGAAGCGCCCGCCGCACGAGTACCTCGACCGCCAGGTGTTCATCTGCGCCACCAACACCAAACGCCGCGAGCTCGCCCAGCGCTACGAGATCGGCGTCGACAACATCCTCTGGGGCAGCGACTTCCCGCACCCCGAGGGCACCTGGCCGAACACCGCGAACTGGCTCCGCGACACCTTCCACGACATCCCCGTCACCGAGACCCGCCGGATGCTCGGCCTGGCCGCCGCCGAGGTCTTCGGCTTCGACACGGACAGGCTCGCACCCGTGGCCGCGCGCATCGGCCCCACCCCCGCGGAGCTCGGCCAGAGCGCCGACCAGGCGGCGGTGGAGGCCTCCTGGGCCCGTTCCCGCGAGGTCGGCCGGCACTGGCTGACCGACCACGACTTCCCGGTCCTGGGGGCGTCATGACGGACCGCTACACGGTCATCTCCGCCGACTGCCACGCCGGCGCCGACCTCCTCGACTACAAGCCGTACCTGGAGTCGGCGTACCACGACGACTTCGACGCCTGGGCGGCCACCTACGTCAACCCGTACGAGGACCTGGTGGCCGACACCGCCGACCGCAACTGGAACTCGGACCGCCGCCTCGCGGACCTGGAGGCGGACGGCATCGTCGCGGAAGTCGTCTTTCCCAACACCATCCCGCCCTTCTTCCCCTCCGCCTCCCTGATGGCACCCGCCCCCTCCCGCGCGGAGTACGAACAGCGCTGGGCCGGGCTGCGCGCCCACAACCGCTGGCTGGCCGACTTCTGCGCTGCCGCGCCCGGCCGGCGAGCGGGCGTCGCGCAGATCCTCCTCAGCGACCCGGCGGAGGCGGCCCGCGAGGTCCGCCGCACCAAGGACGCCGGGCTCACCGGAGGCATCCTGCTGCCCGGCGCCCCGCCCGGCTCCGGCGTCGCGGAGCTGCACTCCCCGGCGTACGACCCGCTCTGGGCGGCCTGCGCCGAGCTGGACGTACCGGTCAACCACCACGGCGGCTCGGCCTCCCCGCCGCTGGGCGACGAACCGGCGGCCCGCGCCGTCTTCATGGTGGAGACCACCTGGTTCTCGCACCGGGCGCTGTGGCACCTGATCTTCGGCGGGGCGTTCCGCCGTCACCCCGGGCTGAGGCTCGTCCTCACCGAACAGGGCTCGGGCTGGATCCCGGGCATCATGGACATGCTCGACTACTACCACGCCCGGCTGGTCGCGTCGGCTTCCCGGGCTGCCACCGCGGAGTCCAAGTTCGGTGCGGGGCTGGCCGGTTCGATGGGCGCCAGCCCCAGCGAGGTCTGGCGTGAGAACTGCTACGTGGGCGCCAGTTTCATGCGCCCGCACGAGGTGCCGCTGCGCGACCGGATCGGCCTCGACAAGATCATGTGGGGCAGCGACTACCCGCACGACGAGGGCACCGCCCCCTACTCCCGGGAGGGCCTGCGCATCGCGTACGCCGGGCTGCCGCCCGCCGAGGTCGCGGCGATGACCGGCGGCAACGCGGCCCGCGTCTACGGATTCGACCTGCCCGCCCTGGACCGGATCGCCGCCACCGTCGGCCCGACGGTCGAGGAGATCGCCGAACCCCTGAAGGAGGTCCCCGCAGGCGCGACCAGCCCCGCGTTCGCACCGGGTGGGTCGGTACGGGTCTGGTAACGCCGGGGGATGAGATCATCCCCGGATGACGGATACCCCGGCGCACGACGAACCGCACAGCACGGGCATGGGCGCACGGCTGAACTGGCTGCGCGCCGCCGTGCTCGGCGCCAACGACGGTGTGGTCTCCACCGCCGGTCTCGTCGTCGGTGTCGCCGGGGCCACCGACGACCGCGGCACCCTGCTGACCGCCGGCCTGGCCGGGCTGCTGGCCGGGTCCATGTCGATGGCCGCGGGCGAGTACGTGTCGGTCTCCACCCAGCGCGACTCGGAGAAGGCCGCACTCGCCACGGAGAAGCGCGAGCTCCAGGAGACCCCGGAGGCGGAACTCGCGGAGCTCACCGGGCTCCTGGAGGGCAAGGGGCTGAGCCGCGAGGTCGCCCGCGAGGCCGCTGTCCAGCTCACCGAACGCGACGCGCTGCGCGCCCACGCGGAAGTGGAGCTGGGCATCGACCCGGACGACCTCACGAACCCCTGGCACGCGGCGGGCGCCAGCTTCCTGGCGTTCACCGCGGGCGCGCTGCTGCCGCTGCTGGCCATCGTGCTGCCCCCGACCTCGCTGCGGCTGCTGGTGACCGTGCTCTCGGTGCTCGCCGCGCTGGCCCTGACGGGCTGGGGGAGCGCCCGGCTGGGTGAGGCGGCGGTGGGGCCCGCGGTGCTGCGGAACATGGGCGGGGGTGCGCTGGCGATGGCGGTGACGTACGCGGCGGGGGAGTTGCTGGGGGCGGCGGGGGTGTAGGGCCGCTAGCGGAGGCGGATGATCCGCTCCGGTGGGAACAGCTCGTCCCCGATGGTCGGTGTGTCGCTGCCGAGGGTGATCGTGAGGGCGTCGAGATCCGCCAGGGGGGGCAGGTCGTACGGGTCGGCCTCGGGCTGGAAGGAATCCCACGCGTTGGCCAGTTGGACGGCCACCGCATCCCGTTCGTCTTCCCGGTACCGCCTCACCACCTCATACGCCGCATCGCCGCCCACCAGAGCCGCCGTCAGCACCACGTAGCCCGCCGCCGACTCATGGGACACCTCCTCCGGCCCCGGCAGCAGTTCGAGGACCAGTTCACCGAGGGCGGCCAGCCCCTCCGCCTCCTCGCGGCTGCGCGGCGGCAGCAGGTCCGCCGTCTGCCGCTGGACCTCGGCCCGCACTGCGGGATCCAGCTCCGGGGCGTGCTCCAGGCTCGCCGCCGCCAGCAGCGCCAGCCGGTTGTGGTGCTTGTGGGTCTGGGCCGCGCGCTTCAGCAACTGCCGTAGCAGCCGGGCCCGTTCCTCGGCGCGGGCGTGGCCCACCGCCATCTGCACCACGTCGTGCCACTGGTCGTCGTGCGCGTGCTTGACGAGCACCCCGAAGTCCCGGGCCTCCACCGCCGCCTTGGCCCCCAGGTAGTCCTGGAACGTCCGGTGCACGAACCCGACCGCCCCCGGCGCGGGTTCCCGCAGCAGCCCGCTCCTGATCAGGAGGTGCGCGAACACGTCCTGCGGGCTGCCCTGGACCTGGGACATCGCCGTCAGCCACTCGGTCACCATCGCCAGGGCCTCTTCGCGGTCGGCCTCCGCCTGCCCGTTGCGGATCAGCCAGTACGCCAGCGGTTGCAGCAGCGCCGTCTGCTCGTCCCGGGTCAGGTCGACGCCCTCGACCCCGGTGATGTCGCGTTCCGTGTCGCGCCGCACGAGCAGCATGTCCAGCGCGGCGTCGTACAACTCCTGACGGGCGCGCGGCAGTTGCGTGCGCCGGTCCCGGTTCAGCGCGCACAGCAGTGCGCACATCAGCGGGTTCGTCGCGAGCCTGCCCAGGTCGCGCCGCGTCCCCACGGCGCGCCACAGGGAGGCCTCGTAGCCGTCGAGCTGCTCGCGCTCCTCGTCGGAGACGCACTCGGAGTGCGCGGCCGTGTGCCAGTGCTCGATGAAGGCGCGGATGTCCTTCTTCCCCATCGCCAGCAGGGAGTGCGCCTCGAATCCGGAGCCGGACAGCCAGCTCTCCGGAACGGCGGACGGCCGGGTCGTCACCACGTACCGGGACCTCGGGTACGCCGCGATGAGGTCCTTGAGCCACTTCTCGGTACGCCGGCGCAGCCGCATCGGGACCTCGTCGACCCCGTCCACCAGCACCAGCCCGCGCCCCTCGGAGAGCAGCCGGTCCGCCCAGCCCGAGGGCGCCGCGCCGTGCAGCGGAACGCCTGCCGCGCGCAGGAAGTCCTCCGGGCCCGGCAGCCTCTCGTCCGAGGTGAACGCGCGCAGCCGCAGGACGAACGGCACACAGCGGTTCCAGTCCGCCAGCTCGCTGCCGAACGTCCGCCGGGCGGTGTTCACCGCGAGCCACTGCACCAGGGTGCTCTTGCCCGAACCCGCGGGGCCGCGCAGCAGCAGCCGGCTCGTCCCGGACAGCGCCTGCTCCACGGAGACCGTCACCGCGGCCGGGTGCTCCACCCCGTCCTGCCGGACGGCCTCGCTGCTCACCGTCAGACTGATGTAGGCCGTCTCCCGCGGCCATTCGCCCGCTGACCGCCCCAGCGTCAGCCCGAACAGCCCCATCCGGCTGTGCGTCGTGGCCACGAACTCCGCGTACCGCCGCTCGAAGTCCAGTGCCGCCGCGTCCGGGCGCGGGCCGAGCCGGTCCCGTACGTCCTCCACCAGCTCCCGGGTCCGTCCGGCCTCGCGTACCTGCTCCACCGCCGTCCGCGCCATGAACGACGGCTCTGCGGTCAGCTGCTCCACGACGCGCGCGCAGCACCGCTCCAGCAGCTCCCGGTACAGTCCGGCCGCCCGCTCGGAGAGCCCCGCCGGGGGCTCCGGGAACCCGGCGGCCAGCCGCCCGGGATCGAGGTTCACGGCGAACAGCCGGTCCGCCGTCAGCGAGTCCGCCGCCGCGAAGGTGTCCTTGACCGCCTCCACGGCGGCCAGCCGCTCGTGCTCCGGGAGGCCGGCGTACGGGGCCTCCAGCCGGCCGCCGAGCACCTTCGCCAGCCGGTCCGGCTTCGCCGGGCGGGGGAGCGGGCGCACCGGGTCCGGGACCAGTCCCGCGCCGGGCTTCGGCGCGAGCAGTGACTTGACCACAGTGCCGAGCACCGTCGTCGCCAGCCGCATCAGCGCAACTTCCAGACCGGCCACCGCAGTTCCTCCCCCTGTCGGACCCTGGTAGAGGGATCGTACGACGGCCGTGCTGTCAGAAGTCACCAAAGATTGCTGACGCCATGTCTCGCATACTTGTTGGTAACAACGTCTGTTCGCGGGCCGACCTGCGGCTCTACGGTGCTGACATGCCGACGAACCTGCCCGATGTAGTGCTCTGGTCCATACCGGCCTTCGTCCTGCTCACCGTCCTGGAAATGGCGCTCCACCACTTCCACCCCGACGAGGAGGCCGCCGGGTACGAGGCCAAGGACGCCGCCACCAGCATCACCATGGGGCTGGGCAGCCTGGTCTTCGACCTGCTGTGGAAGGTGCCCATCGTCGCCGTCTACACGGCGGTGTACGAGCTGACGCCGCTGCGCGTGCCCGTCCTGTGGTGGACCGTCCCGCTGATGCTGCTCGGGCAGGACTTCCTCTACTACTGGTCGCACCGGGGCCACCACGTCATCCGGATGCTCTGGGCCTGCCACGTGGTCCACCACTCCAGCCGGAAGTTCAACCTCTCCACCGCGCTGCGCCAGCCCTGGACCTCGCTGACCGTCTGGCCGTTCTACCTCCCGCTCATCGCCTGCGGTGTGCACCCGGCGGCGCTCGCCTTCTGCTCCTCCGCCAACCTCGTCTACCAGTTCTGGGTGCACACCGAACGTGTCGACAAGCTGCCCAGGCCCTTCGAGTACGTGCTGAACACCCCCTCCCACCACCGGGTGCACCACGCCTCCCAGGGTGGCTACCTAGACCGGAACTTCGGCGGCATCCTGATCGTGTGGGACCGCTGGTTCGGCTCCTTCACGGCGGAGACGGAACGGCCCGTGTTCGGGCTCACCAAGAACATCGACACGTTCAACCCGCTGCGGGTCGCCACCCACGAGTACGCCGCCATCGCCCGCGACGTGCGTGCCGCGGGCAGCTGGGGCGAGCGGGCCGGACGGGTCTTCCGGGGCCCCGGCTGGCAGCCCGCCGGGGCGACGGCCGCCCCAGCGACGCCTGCCACCGCCACTCCTGCCACCCCCGCCCCGGCCTCCGCTCCCGCGCGCGAGCGCACCGGATGAGCGCCGCGCGCGCCGCCGGGCCGCTGACGAACGCCGCGCCGTTCCCGGACCGGCGGGAGCGGCTCGTACGCCCCCTGCTGGCGGCCTTCCTCGCCGTCAGCGCCGCCGACCTCGTCGCGGTCCTCGCCGGCAGCGGCCTCGCGCACCTCGTCGCCAAGCCGCTGCTGATGCCGCTGCTGGCCGGGTACGCCGCCGCCCGGCGCGGGCCCCGGCCGCTGATCGCCGCACTGCTCTGCGGCTGGGTGGGCGACACGTTCCTGCTGGCCGACGCCGATGCCGCCTTCCTCATCGGGATGGGCGGCTTCGCGGCCGGACACCTCTGCTACCTCAGGCTCTTCGGACGGGCCCGCAGCGCACTGCTGCCCGCGATCCTGTACGCGGTCGTCCTGGCCGCCTTCCTCGCCCTGATCCGGGGCGGGCTGCCGGCCGGTCTGCGGTTGCCGCTGGCCGGCTACAGCCTGCTGCTCACGGCCATGGCCTACCGGTCCCGCGTGCTCGGCCGGTGCGCGGCGGCCGGCGGCGCGCTCTTCCTGCTCTCCGACGCCCTGATCGCCACCGGCATCGCGGACCGGCCGCAGCTGCCCGCCCCCGACTTCTGGGTCATGCTCACCTATGTGGCGGCCCAGCTGCTGCTGACCCTGGGAGCGCTGGGCCCAGGTGCTCGACGGCCAGGTGCTCGACGGCCGGGCGCCGGGCCCGGGGCGTACCGTGGACGGCGTACCGGCATCTGAGATCAGCAAGGACTCCCACGCATGCGCGCCACCGTCATCCACGCCCCCCACGACATCCGCGTGCAGGAGGTCCCGGACCCGGCGATCCAGCAGCCCACCGATGTGGTGCTGCGGGTCCTGCGGGCCTGCATCTGCGGCAGCGACCTGTGGGCCTACCGGGGTGAGTCCGCCCGCAAGTCCGGCCAGCGCATCGGCCACGAGTTCCTCGGGATGGTCGAGGAGGCCGGTTCCGGCGTCAACGGCTTCGCCGTCGGTGACCTGGTCGTCGCCCCCTTCGTCTGGTCCGACGGCACCTGCGCCTACTGCGCGGAGGGCCTGACCACCTCCTGCCCGCAGGGCGGGTTCTGGGGTTCGGTCGGCTCCGACGGCGGGCAGGGCGAGGCCGTACGAGTCCCGTTCGCCGACGGCACCCTGGTCAAGCTGCCGGCCGCCGCCGCCTCCGACGACCGCCTGCTCACCGCGCTGCTGGCCCTCTCCGACGTCCTCGGCACCGGCCACCACGCTGCCGTCGGCGCCGGGGTCCGGCCCGGCTCCACGGTCGCCGTCGTCGGTGACGGAGCCGTCGGCCTGTGCGGGGTCATGGCCGCCAAGCGGCTCGGCGCCGAACGGATCATCGCGCTCGGCCGCCACACCGCCCGCACCGACATCGCCCGCACCTTCGGCGCCACCGACGTCGTCGCGGAGCGCGGCGAGGCCGCTGTCGCCGCCGTACGGGAACTGCTCGGCGGCGAGGGCGCCCAGGCCGTCATCGAGGCCGTCGGCACCGAGCAGTCCATGCGCACCGCCGTGGAGATCACCCGCGACGGCGGCTCGATCGGCTACGTCGGCGTACCGCACGGCAGCGGCACCGGACTGGACCTCGGCGTCATGTTCGACCGGAACATCGCCCTGCGCGGCGGGGTCGCCCCCGTGCGCGGCTACATACCGGAGCTGCTCCCCGACGTCCTGTCCGGCGCCATCGACCCCTCGCCCGTCTTCGACCTCGCCATCGGCCTCGACGACGTACCGGCCGGCTACAAGGCGATGGACGAGCGGACGGCGCTGAAGGTCCTCATCAAGCCGTGAGCCGCTGAGGCCGGTGCGGGGGCCGGTGCTTTCACCGGTCCCCGCACCGGACCCGCTACCAGCGGACCGCGTCCAGGGCGTCCACCACACCGGCCCCGTAGAAGCCGTTGCGGTTCTTGCCGCCCTCGCAGACCGCGTCGACGGTGCCGTCACCGTCGATGTCGTACGGTGCGCCGCACGCCGTGGCGTCGGCCTCCGCCGTCAGCAGCGCCTTCACCGCGAACGGGAAGGCGTACGGGTGCCTGGACTTGATCAGGGCCACCACGCCCGCCACGTGCGGGGAGGCCATCGACGTACCGGCCATGTAGCCGTACTCGCCGCCCGGCAGCGTGGACAGGATCAGGCCGTTCGTCGCGGGGAGCTCGGGCGGCTGGTAGGCCGTCGAGTCGCCGCCCGGCGCAGCCACGTCGATGACACCGTTCCCGTAGTTCGAGTACGAGGCCTTCAGGCCCTTCGCGCCCGTCGCCGAGACCGTCACGACACCCGGCAGCATCGTCGGGATGTCGAAGCACCTCTTCGGGTCGATCGTCCGGGTGGTGGTGTCGCCGTCGTTCGGGCTGCCCGAGTCCTCGATCGTGTCGGCCGCCAGGTCCTCGGCCGAGTTGCCCGACGCGGCGACGTTGACCGTGCCCCTGCTCTCCGCGTACCGGGTGGCACGGGCGACCGCATCGACCAGTGCGCCCTGGTCCGGGTCGTCCTTGCAGTTGTACATCCACGGGTCGGTGTAATAGCTGTTGTTGGTGACGTCGACACCGTGGTCCGCCGCCCACATGAAGCCGCAGACGATGGACTCGGTGTAGAAGTATCCGTCCGGGTTCGCCACCTTGATACCGGCCACCTTCACCCCGGGCGCGACGCCCGTCACCCCGACGCCGTTCTTCGCCGCGGCTATGGTGCCCGCGACATGGGTGCCGTGCGGGCTCTCACCGGCGTTCGGGCGCCAGGAGCCGGGTGTGGTGTCCGGTGCGCCGGTCACACAGTTCGCGGAGGCGGACCGGTCGAAGTTGGGCGCGAGGTCCGGATGGGTGTCGTCGACACCCGTGTCGATGACCGCGACCGTGACCTTCCGGCTGCCCAGTGACTTCTGGTGCGCCTTGTCCGCCTTGATGGCCGGCAGGTCCCACTGCAACGGCTCCATGGGGTCCTGGTCCGCCGTCGCCCGCGCCGCGGCGGTCCGCTCCTGCTCGGCGGTGAGCGGCTGCTCGACGCCGATGTCCTTGGTGGCCGTCGGGACGATCGGGTTGGTGCGGGTGGCGCCCGCCGAATCGACGCCCCTGACCCTGCGTACGGACTGCGCGAAGTCCGGGTTCTGCGAGTGGACGACGAGGACGCCGATCCGGTCGTAGGCGATCACCACCGTGCCCCCGGCCCGCTCCACCGCCTTGCGCACCTGCTTGACGGTGCCGGGACCGCCCCGCGTGTTCACCACGTACGACAGCTTCGGTCCGTCCGACGGGACCGCCGCCGCGGTCCGGCCGTCCACCGCAGAAGCGGAAGCGGAACCCGTCGGCAGGAAGCCGAGCGAGACGGTGAGGGCCAATCCGACGGGCAGCGCCAGTGCGCGCGCACGTCCGGATCTCAGATGAGCCATGGGGTCTCCACATCATCCGTGCCGGTCGACCGGACACGGGCCGTGTCCAGTCGCGTACATGACCAGTGAAGCTATCGCTGATCATCCCGGCTCATCAATGAGTTCGGGAGAACCCGTCCCCACCGCGGCGTCCGAAGGGGTGACCCGGAGACCGGCGGAAGAGTGCGCGCCCGCGTTGAACCGCTTCGCCGCGGGCCGCGTGCCGTTGTCAGGGGAGGCGCACCATCACCCCCCGATACCGAGGTCCACCAGTGAAATCCACCGTCCCCACCACCACCGCACCCGCGTCGCGAGGAGATTCCGTGGCTACCGATGCACCGCCGCCCGAGGGCAGTACGGAGACAGGGCCGGCCCAGCCCACGACCGAGGCCTTCGTCGCGGAGCAGGAGAGCGCGGAATTCGGCGAACTGCGCCGCTCGTACCGCTCGTTCGCCTTCCCGCTGACCATCGCGTTCGTCCTCTGGTACCTGCTGTACGTACTGCTGTCCAACTACGCCGGCGGCTTCATGGGCACCAAGGTGTACAGCAACTTCAACGTGGCCTTCGTCTTCGGCCTCGCCCAGTTCCTCACCACCTTCCTCATCGCCTGGTTCTACTCGCGGCACGCCAACGCGAAGCTGGACCCGAAGGCCGAGGCCATCAAGTCCCGTATGGAGGCCGACGCATGAGCGCCGCGTACCACTCCCACACCGCCGTGCTCGCCGCCTCCTCCACCACCGAGCACCGGCCGCTGATCATCACGCTCTTCGCGGTCTTCGTCGCGGCGACCCTCGGCATCACCGTCTGGGCCGGCCGGCAGACCAAGAGCGCCTCCGACTTCTACGCGGGCGGACGGCAGTTCACCGCCTTCCAGAACGGACTCGCGGTCTCCGGCGACTACATGTCCGCCGCCTCCTTCCTCGGCATCGCCGGAGCCATCGCCCTCTTCGGATACGACGGCTTCCTCTACTCGATCGGCTTCCTCGTCGCCTGGCTGGTCGCCCTGCTGCTGGTGGCGGAACCGCTGCGCAACTCGGGCCGCTACACCATGGGCGACGTCCTCGCCTACCGGATGCGGCAGCGCCCCGTACGCACCGCTGCGGGCGTCTCCACCATCATCGTCTCGATCTTCTACCTGCTGGCGCAGATGGCCGGCGCGGGTGTGCTGGTCTCCCTGCTCCTCGGCATCACCAGCGACGCCGGAAAGATCCTCATCGTTGCGCTGGTCGGCGTACTGATGATCGTCTACGTCACCATCGGCGGCATGAAGGGCACCACCTGGGTGCAGATGGTCAAGGCCGTGCTGCTCATCGCGGGCGCCATCCTGATGACCTTCATGGTGCTCTGGAAGTTCGACTTCAACATCTCTGACCTGCTGGGCACCGCCGCGGAGAAGAGCGGCCACGGCAAGTCGTTCCTGGAGCCCGGACTCAAGTACGGCGCCACCGGCACCTCGAAGCTGGACTTCCTCTCCCTCGGCATCGCCCTGGTGCTGGGCACCGCGGGCCTGCCGCACATCCTGATCCGCTTCTACACGGTGCCGACCGCCAAGGCCGCCCGTAAGTCGGTCAACTGGGCCATCGGCATCATCGGCGCCTTCTACCTGATGACGATCGCGCTCGGATTCGGCGCCGCGGCCCTCATCGGACCGAAGGAGATCATCGCGAAGAACCCGGCGGGCAACGCGGCGGCCCCACAGCTCGCCGAGTACCTCGGCGGGGTCGGCTCCACCGGCGGCGCCATCATGCTCGCCGTCATCTCCGCCGTCGCCTTCGCCACCATCCTCGCCGTCGTCGCGGGCCTCACCCTCGCCTCCTCGTCCTCCTTCGCCCACGACATCTACGCCAACGTCATCCGCAAGGGGAAGGCCACCGAGAAGGAGGAGATGCGGGCCGCCCGCTGGGCCACCGTCTTCATCGGCGCCGCCGCGATCGTGCTCGGCGCCTTCGCCCGCGACATGAACGTCGCCGGACTGGTCGCGCTCGCCTTCGCCGTCGCCGCCTCCGCCAACCTGCCCACGCTCCTCTACAGCCTCTTCTGGAAGCGCTTCACCACCCAGGGCGCGCTGTGGTCGATCTACGGCGGTCTGGCCAGCTCGGTGATCCTGGTGCTGTTCTCGCCGGTCGTCTCCGGAAACGAGAAGACCTCGATGTTCAAGGGCGTCGACTTCGCCTGGTTCCCACTGGAGAACCCCGGCCTGATCTCGATCCCGCTGGGCTTCCTGCTCGGCTGGCTCGGCTCCCTCCTGTCGAAGGAGGAGCCGAGCAAGGGCAAGTACGCCGAGCTGGAGGTCAAGTCCCTCACCGGCATCGGAGCCCACTGAGAGCAGGAGTTCACCCAGGAGTTCGTCTCTCGCACCGATCCTCTGACCCGGCCGCGTCGTAGAGTCCTACGACGCGGCCGCGTCGTACCTCGTGTCAAACGGGCCCCTGCGATGTCACACGCCTCGCGTAGTCTCGAAAGAGCCAGTAACCGCAACCGGGAATTCAGCCGGAGGAGGGGGCCCACCATGCTCATCGACACCTACGACCGGGTCGCCACCGACCTGCGCGTATCACTCACCGACCGGTGCAACCTGCGCTGTACGTACTGCATGCCGGAGGAAGGCCTGCAGTGGCTGGCCAAGCCGGACCTGCTGAGTGACGACGAGATCGTCCGGCTCGTCCGCATCGCCGTCACGCAGCTCGGCATCACCGAAGTCCGCTTCACCGGCGGCGAGCCGCTGCTGCGCCCCGGACTCGTCTCCATCGTCGAACAGTGCGCGGCCCTGGAACCCCGCCCGAAGATGTCGATCACCACCAACGGGATCGGGCTGAAACGGACGGCCACTGCGCTCAAGTCCGCCGGGCTGGACCGGGTCAACGTCTCGCTGGACACCCTGCGCCCCGACGTGTTCAAGACCCTCACCCGCCGCGACCGGCACCACGACGTCCTGGCCGGCCTCGAAGCCGCCCGGGAGGCCGGGCTCACCCCGGTCAAGGTCAACACCGTCCTGATGCCGGGACTCAACGACGACGAGGCCCCGGAGCTGCTCGCCTGGGCCGTGGACAACGCCTACCAGCTCCGCTTCATCGAGCAGATGCCGCTCGACGCACAGCACGGCTGGAAGCGCGACGGAGTGATCACAGCCGGTGACATCCTCCGGTCGCTGCGCACCCGCTTCGAGCTCACCCCCGAGGGCCGGGACGAGCGCGGCTCCGCCCCCGCGGAGCGCTGGCTGGTCGACGGCGGACCGCACCGGGTCGGCGTCATCGCCTCGGTCACCCGGCCGTTCTGCCGGGCCTGCGACCGCACCCGGCTCACCGCCGACGGACAGGTGCGCACCTGCCTGTTCGCCCGCGAGGAGACCGACCTGCGCGGCGCACTGCGGTCGGACGCGCCGGACAGCGAGATCGCCCGGATCTGGCGGCTCGCGATGTGGGGCAAGGAGGCCGGCTCCGGCCTGGACGACCCCTCCTTCCTCCAGCCCGACCGCCCGATGTCGGCGATCGGCGGGTAGGCGGGCGGGGCGGGGTGGGGCCGTCAGCTGGACGACTCCCACTCCTCCAGCGTCACCACGTCCTTGAGGAAGCCGCGCACGCCGAGGAACGAGGACAGGTGCTCCCGGTGCTCGTCACAGGCCAGCCAGGTCTTGCGGCGGTCCGGGGTGTGCAGCTTCGGGTTGTTCCACGCGAGCACCCACACGGCGTCGGCACGACAGCCCTTGGCGGAACAGACGGGGGCCTCGGCAGCGCGCTCGGCCGCGGATTCAGGGGAGTTCACGGACTCAACCCTAGATCCTCCCGGGCCAACCGCGGAGGCGGGCCGGTGCGAAGCATCCCCGCCGGAGAAAAGGCGACGCCGGGCAGCCACGGGGGGAGCTGCCCGGCGTCGGTCCGTCGCTCCGACGGGGGATGCGGAGCGCATTTGAAGTATGTCACGCAGACAGGGGTGCGGGGCACTGGAACTTCATGATTGATCTGAGCTTTTCTTGAGCTTGGACCCGCCGCCAAAACGGTCAATACCGGGGCGTACGGGGGCAGCTGGGGGTCAGCTCTGACCCTGCGGATCGGGGGAACGGAAGGCGTGGTCCGCCTCCGGGCCCGGTTCGGCGTGACCCGCCACCGGTGCGGCGCCGAGCGCGAGCCGCGTCGGGGCCGGGACGAAGGTCGAGGGCATCGCGGGGGAGTTCTCCCGGCCCGCGTTGGCGATGACGACGGCGATGTACGGGAGCAGAACGCCCAGCGCCAGCCCCACGATCGCCACATAGCGCTCCACGTTCCACAGGGCCGCGGCGGCGATCACCGAGACCGTGCGCACCGACATCGAGATCACGTAGCGCCGCTGCCTGCCGCGCACATCCTCCGCGAGCCCCTGCCGGGCCCCCGTGATCCGGAAGACCTCGGAACCGCTCTGCTTGCCCATCCCGCCTCCACCCGACTTCCCCGCGCCCGCGTCTTCGTTCCGCTCGCGCGAACCGGAGGAGACCCCGTTCCCACGCCGGACGCTCCCCGGATCCGGACCGCTCCCACGGTACGCCCGGCACCCGCCGCGTTCGAGACCGGGGCGCGCCACGAATCCCGCTCACCTCACGTACGGACCCCTCCGGCATGCGGTGCGACCGTTCTGGGCCGAGACTGATCGCACATCGCGACACCGCGTCGCACGAGGAGGCGGTATGAGCTGGTTGTGGGCAATCATCGTGGGCCTGGTTCTCGGCCTGATCGCGAAGGCGATCCTGCCGGGGAAGCAGGAGATCCCACTCTGGCTGACGGTCATTTTCGGCATGATCGGCAGCATTCTCGGCAATGCTGTCGCCACCTGGATCGGTGTCAACGACACCAAGGGCATCGACTGGACGCGCCATGTGCTCCAGCTGATCGGCGCAGTGGTGGTGGTCGGTGTGGGGGACATGCTGTGGGCCTCGATCCGAGGCAGCAGACGACAGAAGACCTGAGCGCCTGAGCATTTCAGTGCCTCAGTGCCTGGACACCGAACGGCCGCGGCCGGTCACGCGTCACGCGTGACCGGCCGCGGTGCTTGCGGGCCCGGCTCAGCCCGCCGTGACCTCGATGGCCGCGAGGTTCTTCTTGCCCCTGCGCAGCACCAGCCAGCGCCCGTGCAGCAGCTCCTCGCGGGCCGGTGCCGCCTCGCCGTCGGTGACCTTGACGTTGTTCACGTACGCCCCACCCTCCTTGACGGTGCGGCGCGCGCCCGACTTGCTCGGCGCCAGACCGACCTCCACCAGGAGGTCCACCAGCGGACCCAGCTCGGTGACCCGGGCGTGCGGCACCTCGGAGAGCGCGGCGCTCAGCGTCGCCGCGTCCAGCCCGACCAGCTCGCCCTGGCCGAACAGGGCCTTCGACGCGGCGATGACCGCGGCGCACTGGTCCGCGCCGTGCACCAGCGTCGTCAGCTCCTCGGCCAGCGCGCGCTGCGCGGAGCGGGCCCGCGGCCGCTCCTCCGTGACCTTCTCCAGCTCCTCCAGCTCGGCGGGGCTCAGGAAGCTGAGGATGCGCATGTAGCGCGAGATGTCCCGGTCGTCCACGTTCAGCCAGAACTGGTAGAACGCGTACGGCGTCGTCATCTCCGCGTCGAGCCAGACGGCCCCGCTCTCCGACTTGCCGAACTTGGTCCCGTCCGCCTTCGTCATCAGCGGCGTCGCCAGCGCGTGCACCTCCGCGCCCGGCTCCAGGCGGTGGATCAGGTCCAGACCCGCGGTGAGGTTGCCCCACTGGTCGCTGCCGCCCTGCTGGAGGGTGCAGCCGTGGCGCCGGTACAGCTCCAGGAAGTCCATGCTCTGGAGCAGCTGGTAGCTGAACTCGGTGTAGCTGATGCCCTCGTCGGACTCCAGCCGGCGGGCGATGGACTCCTTGGTGAGCATCTTGTTGACCCGGAAGTGCTTGCCGATGTCCCGCAGGAACTCGATCGCGGACATGCCCGCGGTCCAGTCCAGGTTGTTCACCATGACCGCGGCGTTCTCGCCCTCGAAGGACAGGAAGGGCTCGATCTGGGACCGCAGCCGCGACACCCAGGCGGCGATGGTCTCCGGGTCGTTCAGAGTGCGCTCCGCGGTCGGCCGGGGGTCACCGATCTGGCCGGTGGCCCCGCCCACCAGGGCGAGCGGCCGCAGTCCGGCCTGCTGGAGCCGGCGCATGGTGAGCACCTGCACCAGATGGCCGACGTGCAGACTCGCCGCGGTGGGGTCGTAGCCGCAATAGAACGTGACGGGACCGTCCGCGAGAGCCTTGCGCAGTGCGTCCTCGTCAGTGGACTGGGCGAACAGCCCGCGCCACTTCAGCTCGTCGACGATGTCCGTCACGGTTCCGTGTCTCCTCAGCTACGTGTTCGATAGGCCTACCGATACGTGGACCGACAGGCATCGGCCAGTCTAGGCCGGTCACACGCCCCGGCTCACCGAGCTCATGTTGAAGTCCGGGATGCGCAGCGCGGGCATCGCGGCCCGGGTGAACCAGTCGCCCCACTCGCGCGGCAGCGTCTTCTCGGTGCGCCCCGCCTCCGTGGCCCGCGACAGCAGGTCCACCGGGGACTCGTTGAAGCGGAAGTTGTTCACCTCACCGAGCACCTCGCCGCCCTCCACGAGATACACCCCGTCGCGGGTCAGGCCGGTCAGCAGCAGCGTCGCCGGATCGACCTCGCGGATGTACCACATGCAGGTCAGTAGCAGTGCGGGCCCGGTCGTCGCGGCCACCATCTCCTCCAGAGAGCGTTCACCGCCGCCGTCCAGGACCAGGTTGTCGATCGCCGGGGCGAGCGGCAGCCCCGTCAGGCCCGCGGTGTGCCGGGTCGTCGTGAGCTGTTCAAGGCGCCCGTCCCTGATCCAGTCGGTGCGGGTCAGCGGCAGCCCGTTGTCGAAGACCGAGGTGCCGTCACCGGAGGAGTGCGCGATGACGAACGGCGCGGACTCGATCCCCGCGGCGTGCGGGTCGCTGCGCAGCCACAGCGGCAGCGGGGAGAGCGTGTCGCCGAGCCGGGTGCCGCCGCCCGGCTTGGAGAACACCGTCCGGCCCTCGGCGGCGTCCCGGGCGGTCGCGGACCGCAGCTGGTAGATCAGCAGATCGGCCACGGAGGTCGGCGGCAGCAGCGTCTCGTACCGTCCGGCCGGCAGCTCGATACGGCGCTCCGCCCAGCCGAGCCGCCGGGCCAGCTCGGTGTCCAGCTCCGCAGGGTCGACGTCCTTGAAGTCGCGGGTCGCGCGCCCCGCCCAGGCCGAGCGCGAGCGGTCGGGCGACTTGGCGTTCAGCTCCAGCGTGCCGTTCGGCTGGTCGTGGCGCAGCCGCAGCCCGGTCGACGTACCGAGGTAGGTCGAGGTCATCTCGTGGTTCGCGAAGCCGTACAGCTCCCGGCCACCGGCCCTGGCCCGCGCGAAGGCGTCCCCGAGCGCGGGGGCGAACGCCGCGAACACGTCGGAGTCCGTCTCGGCCGGCGCGTCGGTGAAGTCGGGGGACGACGGCACCCCGGTGACCAGCGGCTGGGCGTCCTCGGCCGGTCCGGCGCCGCGCGCGGCTGCCTCGGCGGCCCGCACCAGCGGCTCCAGGTCGGCCGGGGTGACGGCGCCCCGGGACACCACCCCGGCCGCGGTGCCCTCGGCCCCGTCGACCGTGGCGATGACGGTCAGGGTGCGGCCCCTGGTCACCCCGTTCGTGGTGAGCGCGTTGCCCGCCCAGCGCAGGTTGGCCGACGACTCCTCGTCGGCGATGACCACACAGCCGTCGGCGGTGGACAGTTCGAGAGCGCGCTCGACGATCTCGTACGGCTTGCTGACGCGGCTCATCGTCCGGCCTCCTGCGTCGTGTTAAGGATGTTCACGCCTCGGAAGAGGGCGGAGGGGCAGCCGTGCGAGACGGCCGCGACCTGGCCCGGCTGGGCCTTGCCGCAGTTGAAGGCGCCACCCAGGACGTACGTCTGCGGGCCGCCGACCTTCTCCATGGAGCCCCAGAAGTCCGTCGTCGTCGCCTGGTACGCGACATCGCGCAGCTGCCCGGCGAGCTTGCCGTTCTCGATCCGGAAGAACCGCTGCCCAGTAAATTGAAAGTTGTACCTTTGCATGTCGATGGACCATGACCGGTCACCGACCACGTAGATCCCGCGCTCCACCCCGCCGATCAGATCGTCGGTGGACAGCCCGCCGGGATCGGGCGCCAGCGAGACGTTCGCCATCCGCTGCACGGGGACATGGCCCGGCGAGTCCGCGTAGGCACACCCGTTGGACCGGCCCAGGCCCGTCAGCTTCGCGATCCGGCGGTCCAGCTGGTAACCGACCAGCGTGCCGTCCTTCACCAGGTCCCACGACTGGGCCTGCACGCCCTCGTCGTCGTAGCCGATCGTCGCGAGCCCGTGCTCGGCCGTGCGGTCGCCCGTCACGTTCATCACGGGCGAGCCGTACGCCAGCTTGCCCAGCTTGTCGAAGGTGGCGAACGAGGTTCCGGCGTACGCCGCCTCGTACCCCAGCGCCCGGTCCAGCTCCGTGGCGTGCCCGATCGACTCGTGGATGGTCAGCCACAGGTTCGAGGGGTCGACGACCAGGTCGTACGTCCCCGCCTCGACGCTCGGTGCCCGCATCTTCTCGGCCAGCAGCCCCGGAATCCGCTCCAGCTCCGCGTCCCAGTCCCAGCCGGTCCCGGTCAGGTACTCCCAGCCGCGCCCGACCGGCGGCGCGATCGTGCGCATCGAGTCGAACTCACCGCTCGTCGCGTCCACCGCCACCGCCGTGAACTGCGGATGCAGCCGGACCCGCTGCTGCGTGGTGACCGTGCCCGCCGTGTCCGCGTAGAACTTGTTCTCGTGGACGGTCATCAGCGAGGCGTCCACATGTGCGACGCCCGCCGCCCCCAGCAGCCGGCCGCTCCACTCGGCGAGCAGACCCGCCTTCTCCTCTGCGGGCACGTCGAACGGGTCGGTCTCGTACGAGGAGACCCAGCTCCGCTCCCCGTGCACCGGCTCGTCCGCCAGCTCCACCCGCTCGTCGGAGCCCGCCGCCGCGATCACCTTCGCCGAGAGCTTCGCCATCGCGACGGCCTGCGAGGCCACCTTCGCCGCCGCGTCCATCGTCAGGTCCACCCCGGAGGCGAACCCCCACGCCCCGCCGTGCACCACCCGCACCGCGTACCCGAGCTCCGTGCTGTCCGACGCCCCGGCCGGGCGGGCGTCCCGCAGCCGCCAGGTGGCGCTGCGCACCCGCTCGAAGCGGAAGTCCGCGTGCACGGCCCCGAGCGCACGCGCACGGGCGAGCGCCGCGTCGGCCAATGGCCTCAGCGGCAGGGCCAGGAACGACTGATCTACCTCATGGGGCACGAGCGGCCTCTCCTCTGCGTCACATACCCTCGGTCCTTTTACGGGGGCAGTGAAGCACGGCCGCCGGGGCTGCACAGCCGAATCGCGGCCGGGCCCCCGGCCGGACAGGGCCGCGACAGGGCCGGAACGGCACTGTAGGAACCCGACAGCGCCCGGGGGAAGGCGCTGTCAGAGGCCGATTGCTCGGGAAGCGGGCGGTACCGATAGGTTTTTCGAGGTACCAGACAGCTATGGAAAGGGTGATCCGTTGAGCCGCTCGGTTCTCGTCACCGGAGGAAACCGGGGCATTGGCCTCGCCATCGCCCGCGCTTTCGTCGACAACGGCGACAAGGTCGCGATCACCTTCCGCTCCGGCGAGCCGCCCCGGGCCCTCACCGAGGCCGGTGTTCTCGCGGTTCGTTGCGACATCACCGACGCCGAGCAGGTGGAGCAGGCCTACAAGGTGATCGAGGAGAAGCACGGCAATGTGGAGGTGCTGGTCGCCAACGCCGGTGTCACCAAGGACCAGTTGCTGATGCGGATGACCGAGGAGGACTTCACGTCGGTACTCGACACCAACCTCACCGGTACCTTCCGGGTCGTCAAGCGCGCCAACCGGGGCATGCTGCGCGCCAAGAAGGGCCGGGTCGTCCTCATCTCCTCCGTCGTCGGCCTCCTCGGCTCTGCGGGGCAGGCGAACTACGCCGCGTCCAAGGCCGGCCTGGTCGGCTTCGCCCGGTCGCTCGCCCGTGAGCTGGGCTCCCGGAACATCACCTTCAACGTCGTCGCACCCGGCTTCGTAGACACCGACATGACGCAGGCGCTCACCGAGGAGCAGCGCAAGGGCATCGTCGCCCAGGTGCCGCTCGCGCGGTACGCGCAGCCCGCGGAGATCGCCGCCGCGGTGCGCTTCCTCGCCTCCGACGACGCGTCGTACATCACTGGAGCCGTCATCCCTGTTGACGGCGGATTGGGCATGGGTCACTGATCACCATGAGCGGAATTCTCGACGGCAAGCGCATCCTCATCACCGGGGTGCTGATGGAGTCGTCCATCGCGTTCCACGCCGCGAAGGTGGCCCAGGAGCAGGGCGCGGAGGTCATCCTGACCGCCTTCCCGCGGCCCACGCTCACCGAGCGCATCGCCAAGAAGCTGCCCAAGCCGGCCAAGGTCATCGAGCTGGACGTGACCAACGCCGAGCACCTGGACCGGCTGGCCGGTCTGGTGCGCGAGGAGCTCGGTTCGCTCGACGGCGTCGTCCACTCCATCGGCTTCGCGCCGCAGGACGCGCTCGGCGGCAACTTCCTCAACACCCCCTTCGAGTCGGTCTCCACGGCGATGCACGTCTCGGCGTTCTCGCTGAAGTCGCTCGCCATGGCCTGCAAGCCGCTGATGAGCGAGGGCGGTTCGATCGTCGGACTCACCTTCGACGCGCAGTTCGCCTGGCCGCAGTACGACTGGATGGGCCCGGCCAAGGCCGCGCTGGAGGCCACCTCCCGCTACCTCGCCCGCGACCTGGGCAAGGACGGCATCCGCTGCAACCTGATCTCGGCGGGACCGATCGGCTCCATGGCCGCCAAGTCCATCCCGGGCTTCGGTGAGCTGGCCGAGGTCTGGAACACCCGTGCGCCGCTGGCCTGGGACATGAAGGACCCGGAGCCGGCCGGCCGCGGCATCGTCGCGCTGCTCTCGGACTTCTTCCCGAGGACCACGGGCGAGATCATCCACGTCGACAGTGGCGTGCACATGATCGGCGCCTGACCCCCGGCCCCGTACGGCAGCGTTACGGAAACGGTCGCGCACCACCTCCCCGGAGGTGGTGCGCGACCGTTTCCCGTGTCCCGCCCGGCCTCCCGGCGCTCAGGTCGAAAACCTGGTCGATCCACCGCAGAATGTGGAGGAACCGGACTTTTGTCGGGCCGACGAGGGGAGGAGACCGCTGTGCGCCGCACACGTCACCGAACCCGTTCCCTGCTGGCGGCCTCCGCCCTCCTCGCCGGGCTGCTCGTGCCCGTCGGCCTGTACGCGGCCGGGCACGTCGGAGCCGTCGGGCCCGGCGGAGCGCCCGCAGCGCCCGACCCCGAGCCCTCCGGCGCCGAATGCCGTACGTCGGTCCACGGCTCCCGGGTCATCGCCTACTGCCACAACCCGTACCCGTCCGCCGACCGGGTGCAGCTGCACACCGACTGCGCCCGATGGTGGGACATCGACGCGGACTCCAGGCCGGTCGCCGTCCCGCCGGGCCGGACCGTACGGCTGGACGACCGTTGCTGGAAAGAGGTCCGCTCCACCTGGGTCACCCACGCCGGCAAGGCACACGGGACCACGGCCTCCCACGGGGCAGCCGGGACAGCCGGGACAGTCCTTGGGTCCCTTGGGTCCCTCGGGTTCCTCGGGTAGACGGCGCGAGGGCACGGCGCGCCCGCCCGCCCCCGTACGCCGGGATCGGGCAGGCTGTCCTCGGTCAGGGGTTCATTCCCCAACTGCCTTGCCGAGGAGCGGTCATGTACGAGTTACGGGCCCCGAGCCCACCCCCGGTGCGCGAGTTGACGGGTTCGGCACCCCTGCCCTCGCCGCGGCTGCTGCCCTGCCTGGTGGCGGTCGCCCTGTTCTGCGTGGCCGTCCAACTGGCCTTCGTCATACCGGGATCGGGCCTCGGGTGGGACGAGACCGTGTACGTCAGCCAGGCCGAAGGCGACACCCCGGCGGCGTTCTTCAGCGCTCCCCGCGCCCGAGGCATCTCCTACCTGGTGGCTCCGGTGGCCGCCCTCACCGCGTCCACGACCGCCCTGCGGATCTATCTCCTCCTGCTCTCGTCCGGTGCGCTCGTCGGCGCCTTCTGGGTCTGGCGCACCCTGGTGCCCGGCCGGGTCCTGATCTGTGCGGCGGCCCTGTTCGCCACCCTGTGGCCGGCCCTGTTCTACGGCTCCATGGCCATGCCGAACCTGTGGTGCGCGCTGGGCTCCGTGGCCGCCACCGGGTGGGTCGCGCGCGCCCTGCTGCGGGGGACGGGGCGGGCCGAACTCCTCGGTGCGGGGGCGGCGACAGCGGTCGTCGTACTGATGAGGCCGGCCGACGGGGTGTGGCTCGCCCTGCCGTTGCTGCTGGTCACGGTGGTGCGGCCCCGGATGTTCGCCGCGCTGGCCGTCGGGCTGCTCGCGGGCGCCGCACCGTGGATCGTGGAGGCGTTCGCGCACTACGGGGGCCCGCTCACCCGGATCCACCGGGCCAGCGAGATCCAGGGCGGCCTGGGCTGGAACCTGGCGGTGGACGACCAGGCCAAGGCGCTGGAGGGACGCACCCTCTGCCGCCCCTGCACCATCCCGTGGAGACGGCCCGGGACGACGGTCTGGTGGGCCCTGCTGCCGTTCCTCGCCGCCGGCGGCGCGGTCGTCGCACGCCGGGCGGGCCGGGGCCGGGTGATCCTGCTGGCGACCGGGACGGCGGTGTCGCTGGCGGTGCCGTACCTCTTCCTGGTCGACTACGCCGCACCGCGCTTCCTGCTGCCCGCTTACGCGCTGTTCTCCCTTCCGGTGGCGGAATGCCTGGTACGGCTCTACGCGTGGGCGCGCCGTCCCGCGAAACGGCCGGGGCGCACCGTCGCGGCGCAGTGGCGCGTCGTCGCGCTCGGCGCCGTCCTCGCCGCCCACCTGGTCGTACAGCTCCAGGTGACGAGCCGGGTGTCCGCCAGCAGCCATTCGACCACCGCGGACTTCGAGGCCGTGGCCGCCGCGCTCCACCGCAACGGAATCCGCCCGCCCTGCGTGATCAGCGGCGATCAGGCCGTCCCGATCGCCTACTACGCGGGCTGCGCCTCACGGCAGACCGCCGGGCACGACGGGTCCATCACCCCCGAGGGTCTCAGGGAGACCGCCCGGCGGGTGCCGACCGCCGTCCTCGTCTCCGGCGGCGGCCCCCGGCCGGCGTACGCCCCCGAGGGCCCGCCCGTCTTCCTGGCGGGGACCCGGGACGCGGGACCGTACAGCGGCTATCTGTTCCCACCGCCGGACCGCCCAGGGCCGGGCCGGCCGGACTCCTGAGACGGTTCGAGACGGCTTGGGACGGTCCGGGGCCGGACGGTCAGTCGGGGAGGGGGACGCGGATCACCGGCTCGAACGGGCGTTTGTTGAAGCCGGTGCGCAGATTGCGGCAGTCCGGCGCGCCGCACATGAAGAACTCCTCGACGACCCTGCGCCCTGTGCGGGCCCTGAGCCACTCCTTCTCGTCGGTGGTGAGGGCGCGGTGTTGTTCGTCGGAATCGCAGGTGAAGCAGTACATCTGACGGGGCTGCACTGGACCTCCCGAAGCGGGCGGACAGACCGGACAGGGCGAAGCGAACCGAAGCATAAGAGGGGTGTGGCAGGCGAGGGGAGGGCGCGCGGAAGCGTTTCCCGCGCCGCCTTCCCGCCCGGGGTGCGGCCCGGCGCGCGAAACGCACTGGCGGACGGGTGTCGGGCAGGGTCTCAGACCCGGTCCGACAGGCAGTTGAGGGCGTGGCTCGTGGCCTCCTGCGCCGCCGTCTCCGCGTCACCGGCGCGGATCGCCTCGACCAGCCGCCCGTGGTCCATGTGGTTCTCCGGCCGCAGCTCATGGCCGACGTCGTCCCGGACGTGTTCCCGCAGGAGATCGCCCAGGTCGGCGTAGAGCCCGGTCAGCACATCGTTGTGGGCGGCGGCCACGACGGCCAGATGCAGGGTCGCGTCCGCCGCCACGAAGGCCTCCGCGTCCCCGGCGGCCCACGTCTCCTCCCGGCGCCGCATGAGCGCGTCCAGCTGCTTCAGGTCCCGGTCTGTGCGCCGGGCGGCGGCCAGCCGCGCGGCCGACGACTCCAGCGTCGAGCGCAGCTCGGCGACATGGCGCGGATCGGCGGACGCGAACCGGCGGTGCATCACCCCGGCCAGCTCGCTGGTGGCGGCCACATAGGTGCCCGAGCCCTGCCGGATGTCGAGCAGGCTGTTGTGCGCGAGCGCGCGCACCGCCTCGCGCACGGTGTTACGGGCCACCCCCAGCTGCTCGACCAGCTCGGGTTCGGTGGGGATGCGCGAGCCCACGGGCCACTCGCCCGAGGTGATCTGGTTCCTCAGCTGGGCAATCACCTGGTCGGCGAGTGCCGAACGCCGAGGGGACGTCAGCGCCATGGTGCTCCTTGCTCGGGTCTCCGGGGCCGGGGCTGTGTTCTCGGCGGTCGCGCCGCTCCCGGGGTGTCCGCATGCTCTCAGAGGATTGACGGAGATTGGACAATCAATCATCCCATGATTCTATGATGGCCTCATGCGTGACGACGAAACCCCTCCCCAGACCCCGACCGGGACGCTGAGTTCCGTCACTCCGACGCCCCCCGGAACCGACACCCCCGCCACCCAGGCCGGTCCCGCGGCGTGGCTGCTCCGTCTGGTCGCCGTCGGGCTCGTCCTCACCGCGCTCAACCTCCGCCCCGCCATCACCAGCCTCGGCGCCCTCCTCGAAGAGGTGCGCGACGGGCTGCACATGAGCGGGAGCGTCGCGGGGGTCCTCACCTCCGTGCCGCCCCTCTGCTTCGCGGTCTTCGGCATCATGGCGCCGCGGCTGGCCCGCCGCTTCGGCCCCGGCGCGGTCGTCTGCGCGGGCATGACCGCCATCACCGCAGGGCTGGTGATCCGGCCCCTCGTCGGCGGCACGGCCGGCTTCCTCGCCGCGAGCGCGCTCGCCCTGATGGGCATCGCCGTGAGCAACGTGCTGATGCCGGTGATCGTCAAGCGCTGGTTCCCGGACCGGGTCGGCTCCATGACCGGCCTCTACTCCATGGCGCTGGCCCTGGGCACCTCGCTGGCCGCCGCCGTGACCGTCCCCATGACCGAGGCGATGGGCGGCAGTTGGAAGGCCGGGCTCGGCATCTGGGCCGTGCTCGCCGCCGTCGCGATCCTGCCCTGGATCCCGCTGGTACGGGACCGGCACACCGCCTCCGGACAGCCCTCCGCCGAGCAGGTGCGGGCACCGGAGCTCAGGATCACCCGCAGTCGGACCGCCTGGGCCCTCGCCTGTTTCTTCGGCCTCCAGGCCACCGCCGCGTACATCACCATGGGGTGGATGCCGCAGATCTTCCGGGACGCCGGGGTCCCGGCCGGTACCGCGGGCGTCCTGCTCGCCGTCACCATGGCGATGGGCGTCCCGCTCGCCTTCGTCATCCCCCGGGTCGCGGCCCGGATGCGGAACCAGGGCCCGATCGTCGTCTTCCTCGGCTCGTGCGGCCTCATCGGCTACGCGGGTCTCTTCCTCGCCCCGTCCGGCGGGGCCTGGGCCTGGGCGGTGCTCCTGGGCGTCTCGAACTGCGCGTTCCCGCTCGCCCTCACGATGATCGGCATGCGTTCGCGCAGCGGCGCCGGAGTGGTGCGGCTGTCCGCGTTCGCCCAGTCCTGCGGCTATCTGATCTCCATCCCCGGCCCGCTCCTCGTCGGCGTGCTCTACCAGCACAGCGGCGGCTGGGGGCTGCCGATCGGCCTGATGGCGGCCCTGATGGTGCCGCAGATGGTGGTCGGCACGCTGGCCGGCCGGGACCGGACGATCGAGGACGAATGCTGAGATGCGAGACTGGGGCCATGTCTCCTGTGCTCGACCCGAATCCCCAGAACGGTCAGAAGAAGCTCCTGCTCGTCTTCGGGGCGATGGTGCTGATCTCGGTCGTCATCGCCGTCATCGCCACCCTCGCCTCCCCCTGACGGTTCGCGCCCGCCCGGCCCCGGCGGGTGGATGGCGGTGCTAGCCCCACCATCCCCTAGGGGGTCAGGGTCAGGGTGAAGTGGGTGGGTCACCGGATGGGCCGGAGGCAGCCGGATCCGTAGGTTCTCAGGTATCAGACCCGAGACCCGCGGAGGCGGACATGCCGGCCCGTACACACCCCCGGTCCACCCGCCCGGATCCGGGCAGTGTCGAGATCCGGCTGCCCTGGTGGGCCGTCGCGCTGCCTGCCGTCGCCTTCGGCGCGCTCCTGCTGCTGATCGTCGCGCCGGGGCAGGCTCACGCGGCGACGGGCGGTTCGGCGGTGGGCCAGTTGCTTGAGCGAATAGTGGACCTGCTGACCCGCTGAGGCCCCCCGCCCGTCTCGGACCGGCCCTCCAACACCCTGCGCCAGCTGGCACAATTCGTGCGAAGCTGAGGTGTATGAGCGTCGATACACCTCGCAGGATTGTCCTTCTCAGGCACGCGAAGGCGGAATGGTCGCAGGACTCCGACCATGAGCGCCCGCTCGCGGAGCGCGGCCGCAAGGACGCACCCGTGGCAGGCCGCAAACTCGTCGATTCCGGGATCGCCGTCGATCTGGCTCTCTGTTCCACCGCGGCCAGGACGCGCGAGACATGGAAGCTGGCCGTGCACGAGATGCCCGAGCGGCCCAGGACCGTGTACGAGGAGCGGTTGTACGAGGCCTCGCTCGGCGAGCTGATCGCCCTGGTCAACGAGGTGCCCGACGAGGTACGCGACCTGCTGGTGATCGGGCACAACCCGGGCATGCACGCGCTCGCCGATGCCCTCTCGGGCGCTTCGGAGGGCGACGCCCTGGCCCGGCTGACCCGCGGCGGCTTCCCGACCGCGGCGTTCGCCGTGGTCGAGTTCCCCGGCACCTGGAAGAGCGTGGAGCACGGCGTCGGCAAGCTCACCGAGTACTGGACCCCGAACGACTGACGGCTGAGGTCTGCCGTCGGCCGGCTGACGGCAGTCCGTCCCACCGGCTACGCGGAGGGCCCCGGTGCGCGAGCTTCCGCTCGTACACCGGGGCCCTCCGTGCTGTCCGGGGCGCACCGGCCCCGGAGCCGGCTCCCTATTCGACGAGACCGTCGGCGGCCTCGACCTCCTCGCGGGTGATGCCGAGCAGATAGAGCACGGTGTCCAGGAACGGCACGTTCACCGCCGTGTGCGCGGCCCTGCGGACCACCGGCTTCGCGTTGAACGCGACGCCGAGCCCCGCGGTGTTGAGCATGTCCAGATCGTTGGCCCCGTCACCGATCGCCACGGTCTGCGCCAGCGGCACTCCGGCCTCCGCGGCGAAGCTGCGCAGCAGGCGGGCCTTGCCGGCCCGGTCGACGATGGGCCCGGTCACCCGGCCGGTGAGCTTGCCGTCGACGATCTCCAGAGTGTTGGCAGAGGCGAAGTCGAGCCCCAGCCGCTCCTTGAGATCGTCCGTGACCTGCGTGAACCCGCCCGATACGACGCCTACTTGGTAGCCGAGCAGCTTCAGGGTACGGATCAGGGTGCGGGCGCCCGGCGTCAGCCGTACCTCGGCGCGGACCTTCTCCACCACGGACACGTCGAGGCCCGCCAGCAGCGCCACCCGGGCGTGCAGCGACTGCTCGAAGTCGAGTTCACCGCGCATCGCCTGCTCGGTGACCGAGGCGACCTCCGCCTCGCAGCCGGCGTGGGCCGCGAACAGCTCGATGACCTCGTCCTGGATGAGGGTCGAATCGACGTCCATCACGACGAGCCGCTGCGCGCGGCGGCTCAGCCCGGCCGAGACCACGGCCACGTCGACGCCGATCTCGGCGGCCTCGGTGGCCAGCGCGGTCCGCAGCTCCTCGGTACCGGTGCCGGACACCGCGAACTCGACGGCTGTGACCGGGTATTTCGCCAGCCGGAAGATCCGGTCGATGTTCCCGCCGGTCGAGGTGATGCTGGCCGCTATGGCGGCGGTCGACTCCGCGGTCAGCGGGTGCCCGAGCACCGTCACATGGGAGCGGCCGTCGCCACGGGGACGGTTGTCGCCCGTGCCGGAGATGATCTCGGCCTGCAGTTTCAGCGACTCGGCCCAGCTGTGCACGGTGGCCCGCAGGTCGCCCTCCGTGGTGCCGCCCGCGACCGGGGCGGTGACCAGCACGCACAGGACGATGCGGCCACGGGTGACCACCTGCTCGATGTCGACGACGTCGACCGAGTAGGCGGCGAGGGTGTCGAACAGCCCGGCGGTGATACCGGGACGGTCCTTCCCGAAGATCTTCACGAGAAGGGTCGGTGCGTCGATGCCCTGACGTGACTCAGGGGACTCAGGAGACGGCGAGGACTGAGGTGGCTGAGATGCGCTCATGGTGCCCCCACCGTATCGGTCCGCGACGCGCCCCCGGCGGTCCGTCCCGAGGGCCGGACAGTCCGGCCCGACACCCCCAACCAGATAATTCAGCACGATCCGCAAACGTTCATGGCCAGTTTTGTCGGTAGATGACCGTTTTGTTGGCTTCAAAGCCATAACAGCGCAGGTCTCGGCAGGGTCAAACCCCCGCCCGGCTTTCGTATCGGGGACTGCTCCTGGAATAGTTCCCCACGATGTTCAGCATCCCTAGACTCCCTGCGACGGGGGTAATCGGGGGACAACTAGTGGGGCGCGGAGTGCCGGAACTCGTACTGGAATTGAATGGCAGGACCTGGACGCTCGATCCGTCCAGGTCGTACACCCTCGGACGTGATCCGCAGGGCGACATGACGATCGATGACGCCAGGGTGTCGTGGCGGCACGCCACGATCAGCTGGAACGGCCGGGGTTGGTCCATCGAGGACCACGGCAGCACCAACGGCACCTATGTCCAGGGCCAGCGGATCCACCAGCTGGAGATCGGCCCCGGCTCCACGGTGAACCTGGGCAATGCCACCGACGGGCCCCGGCTGAGCCTCAGCGGCGCCGCGGCCGGCGCAGGTGTCTACAGCGGGCAGGCCGCCGCAGGGGCCCAGGCCCAGCAGCCGCAGCAGACCCCGCCGCAGCAGCCGCAGCAGGGCGGACCCGGCTGGCCGGGACAGCAGCACCCGGGACAGCAACAGATTCCGGGCCAGCAGATTCCGGGCCAGGCCCAGCAGCCGCAGGGCTGGCAGCAGGCGCCCCAGGCGCCGCAGCAGCCCCACGGACCGCAGCAGGGCATGGCGAACAACCCCGGAAGTGGCGGGGCCGGCGGCGCGGCGGGGGCGTCACCGGTCTACGGCGACCGCAGCCCGACCACCTTCCACCAGGTCGCTCTCGGCCGGGTGATGCGCATCGGCCGTGCGCTGGAGAACGAACTGGTCGTCTCCGACCTCCAGGTCTCGCGCAACCACGCCGAGTTCCACGCGACGCCCGACGGCCGCTTCGAGATCCGTGACCTCGGATCCCACAACGGCACGTATGTCAACGGCCAGCCGCTCTCCAAGTCCGGCTCCGCGTTCATCGGCGCGAACGACATCGTCGGTGTCGGTCACTCGACGTTCCGGCTGGTCGGTGACCGCCTTGAGGAATTCGTCGACACGGGCGAGGTCTCCTTCGCCGCCCGCCACCTCACCGTGACGGTCGACGGCGGCAAGCAGATCCTCAAGGACGTCTCGTTCGGCGTCCCGGAGAAGTCGCTGATCGGCGTCATCGGCCCGTCCGGCTCCGGAAAGTCCACCCTGCTCAAGGCGCTCACCGGCTACCGGCCCGCCGACCAGGGCGAAGTCCTCTACGACAACCGGAACCTCTACAAGCAGTTCGCCGAGCTGCGCCAGCGCATCGGCCTGGTTCCGCAGGACGACATCCTGCACAAGGAACTCACGGTCACCAAGGCCCTCAAGTACGCGGCCAAGCTCCGCTTCCCCGCCGACACCACAGAGGCCGAGCGGCAGTCCCGGATCCTGGAAGTCCTCGCCGAGCTCAAGCTCGACATCCACAAGGACAAGAAGGTCACCTCGCTCTCCGGTGGCCAGCGCAAGCGCGTCTCGGTGGCCCTGGAGCTGCTCACCAAGCCCTCGCTGATATTCCTGGACGAGCCGACCTCCGGCCTCGACCCGGGCATGGACCGCGACGTCATGCAGCTGCTGCGCGGTCTGGCCGACGACGGCCGTACCGTCCTGGTCGTCACGCACTCCGTCGCCGAGCTGGCCATCTGCGACAAACTTTTGGTGATGGCGCCCGGTGGTGCCGTGGCCTACTTCGGCCCGCCGGAGGAAGCGCTCAACTTCTTCGGCTACGGCTCCTGGGCCGACGTCTTCTCCGCGTTCGAGAACTACCGCGACTACGACTGGGCGGGCCGCTGGCGCGGTTCGCAGCACTACCAGATGTACGCCGCGGACATCGACTCCGTCGCCGCGCAGTCCGTACACATGCCGCCCCCGCAGCAGATGCGCCCGCCGAAGCCGCAGGGCTGGGGCACGCAGCTGTGGACGCTGATACGCCGCTATCTGTCGGTGATCGCGTCCGACAAGGGCTTCATGGGCCTGATGGTGATCCTGCCCGCGGTGCTGGGTGTGGTGAGCGTGGTCATTCCGTCGGACTTCGGCCTCGGCCCGCCCAAGGCGCCGTCCCGGTTCAACGGCGACGCCGGGACGATCATGCTGATCCTGGTGATCGGCATGACCTTCTCGGGTGCGGCCAACTCCGTACGAGAGCTGATCAAGGAACGGGTGATCTACGAACGGGAACGGGCCACCGGCCTCTCCCGCTCGGCCTACCTGATGTCCAAGGTGATCGTGCTCGGCCTGATCACGGCCGTCCAGGGCGTCATCATCTGCGGCATCGGCTTCGCCACCCGTGATCTGCCGGCGGAGGGCCTGATCATGCCGCCGGCCGTCGAGCTCTGCGTGACGATCATCGCGCTCGGCTTCACCTCGATGATGTTCGGCCTGGTGATCTCCTCGCTGGTTAAGACCTCCGAGAAGACCATGCCGCTGCTGGTCATGTTCGCGATCGTCCAGGTGGTCTTCACCGGCATCCTCTTCCAGGTCTACGGATCGCTCGGCCTGGAACAGTTCGCCTGGCTGATGCCGTCCCGCTGGGCCATCGCCGCCGCGGGCTCGACCCTCGACCTCGCCCACCTCATGCCGCCGTGGGACCAGAAGAACCCCACCGACCTGGACCCGCTGTGGGAGCACTCGGTGAGCCAGTGGGGGATCAACATCGGGGTGCTGGTCTTCCTCGGTGTGATCTGCGGCTTCGCGGTCGCGCGGCTGCTGCGCCGCCACGAGCCCGAGGTGATGCGCAAGTAGCCGCCGCCTCGCGGCCGGCACGGTACGACGCCGAAGGGCGGCACCCCGCACGGGGTGCCGCCCTTCGGCATGTGTCACGGCGTACCGGAGTGGACTCAGTACGCGCTGTTGACGTTGTCGATCGAGCCGTACTTGTCGGCGGCGTAGTTGGCCGACGCGGTGATGTTGGCGACCGGGTCGTACTGGTCGTGGGGCGTACCGCCGACGTGGTAGGCGTCGAAGGTCGGCTTGATGATCTGGAGCAGACCCTTCGACGGGACACCGTTGACCGCGTTGACGTCCCAGTCGTTGATGGCCTTCGGGTTGCCGCTGGACTCGCGGATGATGTTGCGGTGCAGACCGTCGTAGGTGCCCGGGATGCCCTTGGCCTTCATGATGGACAGGGATTCCTTGATCCAGCCGTCCAGGTTGTTCGAGAAGACCGGGGTACGGGACTCGGAACGGCTGGCCCCCTGCTTACCGCGCTTGGACGCGGCCTTCTTCGCCTTGGCCTTCTCCTTGGCGTGAGCCTTCGCCTTGGCCTTCTTGGCCTTCTCCTTCGAGACGGCCTTGGCCTTCGCGGAGTCGGACGCCTTGATCAGCTGCTCGGCGGTGGAGTGCTGCTCGATGACGCTGGACTGGATCGTCTTGGCCTGCGAGGCGCCGGCGGCGGACGCGAAGATGACGGGGGCGCCGGAGATGGCCTGCGGCTCGGTCTCGGCATCGGCGTTACCGGGCACCAGCGACAACGAGAGCGCAGCGGCGGCGACGGCGGATATACCGGCGACGGAGAGCTTCTGGGTCTTGTTCATACGACGGAGACGGCCGGGAATGCTGGACGCGGACATGCAGGTACCTCTTCGAATCGCGGAAGTCCTCACGGAGGACGAAGACGGGAGGCGGCATCGCATCTCCGTCGGGGACGAGAGCAATTCTTAGCGACCGCAAAATGGCGTGGCAAAGGTGTGACGTACGAAGCCGGGTAGTGGGTCGGGTCCCGGCGCTAACCGTACAAACCGGACTCTTTCCCGACCGTATCGCCCTTATTTGTCCACTAGGTGACTTCGTAAGTGACGCAGGTCCTATGCGCGGCCTCACATCGGCCGGGTATCAATCTCACCAACCGTTGCTGGAGCAATCCGGAGTGTGAGCTTCCGTTTACCTTCACTCCCTGCCCGGTACGCCGTTTCCGCCGGGAGGTCCTAGTCCCCGCGCCCTAATCAGTGGCTGCCCACAGGCCGATACGGGGCCTGAGACCCGCCGGTACGGTGAGGCCCATGACCCATCGCCCACCGGCGGGCGGCCTCGCGGCAGTGAGCGCCGCACTGCTCGCCATGAGCCGGCACCTGGAAATGCGGGACGTCCTGAAGACGATCGTCGCCTCGGCCCGCGAACTGCTCGACGCCGAGTACGCGGCGCTCGGCGTCCCCGACGACCACGGCGGCTTCGCCCAGTTCGTCGTCGACGGCGTAAGCGACGAACAGTGGAAGGCCATCGGCCCGCTTCCCCGGCAGCACGGCATCCTCGCCGCGATGCTGCACGAGGCGAAGCCCGAGCGGCTCGCCGACGTCCGCAAGGACCCCCGCTTCGAGGGCTGGCCGTCCGCCCACCCCGACATGTCCGACTTCCTGGGCCTGCCCATCAGGGACGGCGCCGAGACCATCGGCGCCCTCTTCCTCGCCAACAAGCGCTGTCCGAAGCCCGAGGGCAGCTGCGGATTCACCGCCGACGACGAGGAACTGCTGGGCATCCTCGCCCAGCACGCGGCGATCGCCCTCACCAACGCACGGCTCTACGAGCGCAGCCGCGAACTCACCATCGCGGAGGAGCGCTCCCGCCTCGCCCACGAGCTGCACGACGCGGTCAGCCAGAAACTGTTCTCCCTCCGGCTCACCGCCCAGGCCGCCGCCGCCCTGGTCGACCGCGACCCGGCCCGCGCCAAGGGTGAACTCCAGCAGGTCGCCGCCCTCGCTGCGGAGGCGGTGGACGAGCTGCGGGCAGCCGTCGTCGAACTGCGCCCCGCGGCCCTCGACGAGGACGGCCTGATCGCCACCCTCCGCACCCAGATCCAGGTCCTGGACCGCGCCCACACGGCCCGGGTCACCTTCGAGAGCCTGGGCGTGCGGGCACTGCCCGCCGCACAGGAGGAAGCGCTGCTCAGGGTCGCCCAGGAGGCCCTGCACAACGCCCTGCGGCACTCGGAGGCCGGCCACGTCGGCGTCACCCTCGTACGCGGCGCCGACGGCGGCACGGTGCTCCGGATCACCGACGACGGCTGCGGCTTCGAGCCGACGGCCACCCGTCGGGCGGGGCGGCATCTGGGCCTGGTCTCGATGCGGGACCGCGCGAGCGGTGTCGGCGGCAAGCTCACCGTTGAATCGGCGCCCGGCAAGGGCACCACGATCGAGATGGAGGTACCCGGTGGCTGACAGGATCATCAAGGTGCTGCTGGTCGACGACCACCAGGTGGTCCGCCGCGGTCTGCGTACGTTCCTGGAGATCCAGGACGACATAGAGGTCGTCGGAGAGGCCTCCGACGGAGCCGAGGGGGTGGCCAGGACCGAGGAGCTCCGCCCCGACGTGGTGCTCATGGACATCAAGATGCCCGGCACCGACGGCATAGAGGCGCTGCGCAGGCTCCGGGAGCTGGAGAACCCGGCCAAGGTGCTGATCGTCACCAGCTTCACCGAACAGCGCACCGTCGTCCCCGCCCTGCGGGCCGGAGCCTCGGGGTACGTCTACAAGGACGTCGACCCGGACGCGCTGGCAGGCGCCATCCGCTCGGTGTACGCGGGCCATGTCCTGCTCCAGCCGGAAGTGGCGGGAGCACTGCTCGCCCAGGACGACCCGGGCAGCGGTACGGGCCGGGGGAGCACCCTCACCGAACGGGAGCGGGAAGTGCTGGGCCTCATCGCCGACGGCCGCTCCAACCGGGAGATCGCGCGGGCACTGGTCCTCTCGGAGAAGACCGTCAAGACGCACGTCTCGAACATCCTGATGAAGCTGGACCTCTCCGACCGCACCCAGGCCGCGCTCTGGGCGGTCCGGCACGGGGCGGCGGGCTGACCGGGCGGCCCGACCGGTCCGTCCGCGACCGGGCCGAGATTCATACTGTCGGGTGTATGTCACTCGAACGGCGCATCCCCTCCGGCGCCGGGGCGTTCTCCAAGGCGTGCTGCGGCGGCCGGCCGCGGCGAAACCAGGAGGATCCTGAAGTGAAGAACCTGAAGAAGGCCGCAGCCGTCACCATGATCGCCGGTGGCATCATCGCCGCCGGTGCCGGCGCGGCCTCCGCCACCGGTCACAGCGGTGCGGACGCCCACGGTCTCGCGACCCAGTCCCCGGGCGTGGCCAGCGGCAACCTCGCGCAGGTCCCGGTCCACGTACCGGTGAACGTGGTCGGCAACACGGTCAACGTGATCGGCCTGCTCAACCCGGCCTTCGGCAACTTCGGCCTGAACGGCTGACGCCGCGCATACCGCGTCACCACCGGGCGGGCCTCACGAAGGCCCGCCCGGCCCATGCCACACCCAAGGGCAACAGGCCGCACCCCGAGTCCCCGCCCCGCTACCGGGCCCGCTCCTCCACATACGCGTTGTACGCGGCCACCTGCGCCCGCCGGGCCACCCGCTCCACCGGCCGCAGCGCCTCCCCCCGCGCCGCCATCTCCGAGGCGCTCACCGCCCCGCCGGGCCCGTTCTCGTACGCCAGCGCGACCAGGAGCCCCACCCGCTGCGCCAGCGCCAGCACCCGCACCGCCCGTGGCGGATATCCCGGCGCAAGCACCTCGCGCCCCTGCTCCGCCCGCGCTCGGTACGCGTCCAGCGCCGCCTCTGCCACCGGCCCGGACCCCGCCACATTGAGCCGCGACAGCGCCGCCGTCGCGTCCCGCAACGCCTCCGCGAGCTCCCGCTCCGCCTCGCTCAGTGAGGGCACATCGGCCGGCGGCGCCTCCCGCACGGCCAGGCAGTGCCACGCCACGGCGACATGGAGATCCCCGGCAGGCCCCGACTCGCGCACCTCCGGCACCAGCCCGTACGGCGCGCCGTAGGTCACCACCGCCTCCTCGGCCTCCAGCGCCCGCGCGTTGAAATCCGGGGGACCACTGAGCCCCAGCGGATGCCCGGGGACCGGCAGAGCGACCCGGAAACCGGTCACCCCGAGCCCCCGCAGCCGCCCCAGGGCCAGCGTCAGGCCGACCGGCCCGGCCTCTCCCGGCAGTCCCTCGACGCGGTGCACCGCGTCCTCCCCGACGATGGCGAGGGCCGCGTCGTCCGGCGAGACGAGTCCGGCCAGCAGCGCGTTTCCCCAAGCGGCCAGCAGCCCTGAGCGTGGTTCCGAAAGCATGGCAACACCCTAGGGAACGGACCCGGCCCCTGTCTCACCCCGGCCGGACCCGGTCCGGGACGGTCCGGGGACCGCACGACAACCGTGCGACGACGGGCCCAGCGCCCGAAGCTCTCCCCCGGTGGCGTAGGTTTTCCCTGGGAGCTGTGCCCACAGGCACGCGACGAAAACGAAACTGCATGGGGAGACAACGCGCTCATGAGCGATGTACTGGAGCTGGTGGACGTATCCGTGGTCCGCGACGGACGCGCTCTGGTGGAAGACGTCTCCTGGTCGGTCAAGGAGGGGGAGCGCTGGGTCATCCTCGGCCCCAACGGCGCCGGCAAGACCACCCTCCTCAACGTCGCGTCCAGCTACCTCTTCCCGAGCAAGGGCAGCGCCACGGTCCTGGGGGAGCGGCTCGGCGGCGTCGGAACCGACGTCTTCGACCTGCGCCCCCGCATCGGGATCGCGGGCGTCGCCATGGCGGAGAAGCTGCCCAAGCGCCAGACGGTCCTGCAGACGGTGCTCACCGCCGCCTACGGCATGACCGCCACCTGGAACGAGAACTACGACAAGGTCGACGAGGACCGCGCCCGCGCCTTCCTCGACCGGCTCGGCATGACCGACTACCTGGACCGGAAGTTCGGCACCCTCTCCGAGGGCGAGCGCAAGCGCACCCTGATCGCCCGCGCCATGATGACCGACCCCGAACTGCTGCTTCTCGACGAGCCCGCCGCCGGTCTCGACCTCGGCGGACGAGAGGACCTGGTCCGCCGCCTCGGCCGGCTGGCCCGAGACCCGTACGCCCCCTCCATGATCATGGTCACCCACCATGTCGAGGAGATCGCCCCCGGCTTCACCCACGTCCTGATGATCCGCCAGGGCAAGGTGCTCGCCGCCGGCCCCATGGAGACCGAGCTCAGCTCGCGTAACCTCTCCCTCTGCTTCGGCCTGCCGCTCGTCGTCGAGCACCAGGGCGACCGCTACACCGCCCGCGGCCTGCCGCTCGGCTGAGATCCGGGCCCCGGCCCGGCACTTGGCGCGTCCCCCTAAGGCGCACCCGCCCGCTTGCGCCCTGTCGGCGGAGCGCTCCCGGTCATACGATGGCCGGGTGGACATCATCGACGCATGGGTGTGGTGGCTGATCGGCGCGGTGGGACTGGGCATCCCGCTCGTCCTGACCGCGATGCCCGAGTTCGGCATGTTCGCCGTCGGAGCGGTCGCCGCGGCGGTGGTCGCGGCTCTCGGCGGCGGAATCGTGGCTCAGGTGCTGGTCTTCGTCCTGGTCTCGGTGGCGCTGATCGCCGTGGTCCGGCCGATCGCCAACCGGCACCGCTCCGACCGGCCCCATCTGGCCACCGGCATAGACGCGTTGAAGGGCCGTCAGGCCGTCGTCCTGGAACGGGTCACCGGCGAGGGCGGGAGGGTCAAGCTGGCCGGAGAGATCTGGTCGGCCCGCGCTCTGGACGCGGAACTGAGCTACGAACCCGGCCAACAGGTCGATGTCGTCGACATCGACGGGGCCACAGCCGTCGTCATGTGACCGAACAGCCCACACGGCAGAGCCCGTTCTGTCAGACTCGATGTCGATCATCATGAGAACCGGACCGGCAGGACAACCGACCTGACCCACGGCCCCTCACACGATCTCGACCTCGATCATCGCGATCCGTCGGCAACCGAAGGGCACGAGAAAAACGATGCAACCGATCATCATCGTCCTGATCATTCTGGTGGTGCTCGTCTTCATCGCTCTGATCAAGACGATCCAGGTCATCCCACAGGCCAGCGCCGCCATCGTGGAGCGATTCGGCCGGTACACCCGCACACTCAACGCAGGCCTGAACATCGTCGTCCCGTTCATCGACTCGATCCGGAACCGGATCGACCTCCGGGAACAGGTCGTGCCCTTCCCGCCGCAGCCGGTGATCACCCAGGACAACCTGGTCGTCAACATCGACACGGTCATCTACTACCAGGTCACCGACGCCAGGGCCGCGACGTACGAAGTGGCCAGCTACATCCAGGCCATCGAGCAGCTCACCGTCACCACGCTCCGCAACATCATCGGCGGCATGGACCTGGAGCGGACGCTCACCTCCCGCGAGGAGATCAACGCCGCCCTGCGCGGAGTCCTCGACGAGGCCACCGGCAAGTGGGGCATCCGCGTCAACCGCGTCGAGCTGAAGGCGATCGAGCCGCCCACCTCCATCCAGGACTCGATGGAGAAGCAGATGCGCGCCGACCGTGACAAGCGCGCCGCGATCCTCCAGGCCGAGGGAACGCGGCAGTCCGCGATCCTCACCGCGGAGGGCGAGAAGCAGTCCGCGATCCTGCGCGCCGAAGGTGAGGCCAAGGCCGCCGCCCTGCGCGCCGAAGGCGAGGCGCAGGCTGTCCGTACGGTCTTCGAGGCGATCCACGCCGGTGACCCGGACCAGAAGCTCCTCTCGTACCAGTACCTCCAGATGCTGCCGAAGATCGCCGAGGGCGACGCCAACAAGCTCTGGATCGTGCCCAGCGAGATCGGTGACGCCCTCAAGGGCCTCAGCGGCGCCTTCGGGAACCTCGGCACCGGCGGCATGCCCGGCTTCAACACCGGCGACTCGGGCAAGGAGCGCCGGGAGCAGCCCCCCGTCGACTGACGTGTACACCCCCTCGGGCATGATCTGTGCACCAAGCACCGATCAGCCACGGGGGATTCGGGATGACCATCTGGGAGATGCTCGCGGTCTTCGCCGCGGGCATCAGCGCGGGCACGATCAACACGATCGTCGGTTCGGGAACGCTGATCACCTTTCCGGTGCTCCTCGCCACCGGTCTGCCCCCGGTCACCGCCACGGTCTCCAACGCACTCGGCCTGATCCCCGGCTCCATCAGCGGCGCGATCGGCTACCGCAAGGAGCTCGAAGGGCAGCGCCCACGCGTCCTGAAGCTCGCCGTGGGCGCGCTCATCGGCGGACTGACCGGCGCCACCCTGCTGCTGGCGCTGCCGTCCACGGCCTTCGAGACCATCGTCCCGATCCTGGTCGCCATGGCCCTCGTCCTGGTCATCCTGCAACCACGCATCAGCAAAGCCGTCCAGCGCCGCCGCGAACACACCGGCGTCCCCGCCCGCCCCGACGGCGGCCCGCTGCTCTCCGTCGGCCTGATGCTCGCCAGCGTCTACGGCGGCTACTTCACCGCCGCCCAGGGGATCATCTACCTCTCCCTGATGGGCATGCTGCTCGACGACACCATGCAGCGCCTCAACGCCGTGAAGAACGTCCTGGCCGCCGTCGTCAACAGCATCGCCGCGCTGTTCTTCCTCTTCGTCGCGGACTTCGACTGGACCGCCGTCGTACTGATCGCGATCGGCTCCGCGCTCGGCGGCCAGATCGGCGCCAAGGTCGGCCGCCGGCTGAGCCCCGCCATCCTGCGCGCCCTCATCGTCACGGTCGGAACGGTCGCCATCGTCCAACTGCTGCTCCGCTGACCCGCGGCAGCCCGTCTCCGCCCGGAGACGGGCCCCGGCTGCCGCACCCGGCGTAGACCCACTACGCCGCGGACTGCGCCAGCCACTCCGGCAGCGCCGAGCGGTCACCGGCCCCCAGCGCCAGCAGCATCGCATCGGCGGGGGACGGCACGAACGGCTGCCGCAACAGCGGCATCCCCGCCTGCTCCGGGGTGCGGGCCGCCTTGCGGTGATTGTCCTCCGCGCAGGAGGCCACCGTGTTCAGCCAGGTGTCCTGGCCCCCCTGGGCGCGCGGCACCACGTGGTCGACGGTGCTCGCCCGCCGCCCGCAGTACGCGCACCGGTGCTGGTCCCGGATGAGCACACCCCTTCTGGACCACGGGGCGTGTCTTCGGAACGGCACCCGCACGTACCGGCAGAGCCTGATCACCCGGGGCACCGGAATATCCACGGCGGCACCGCGCATGCGGAGGCCGGGATGGGACTGCTCGACGACGGCCTTGTCCTGCAGGATCAGCACCACCGCACGATTCAGCGTCACCGTCGACAGCGGCTCGAAGCTCGCATTCAGCACCAGCGTGTCCCGCATCCCGCCCACCTCCCGTGTGCCGCCCACCACCTGGCAGGCCCGGATCAACTCTGGCCGGGCAGGCCGCAATGGACAACGCAATAAAAAGTGCCCTGCCCTGATCTCTCCAGGACCAGGGCAGGGCAAACAGGGGGGATCTATCGACTTTTCCGGGCCTCAGGCGGGCCCGGCGTACTCACCGATCAGCTGGGCGCGGCCCAGCGTGTGGAAGCGCAGATTGAAACCGACCACAGCGGGCGACGCGTCGCTGTCCGGTCCGAGCTTCTCGCTGTCCACCGCGTACACGGTGAACACGTACCGGTGGTTCTCGCCGGGCGGCGGCGCCGCGCCGCCGAAGTCCTTCGACCCGTAGTCGTTGCGGACGTGCACGGCGCCCTCGGGCAGCCCATCGAACTTCCCGCCGCCCGCACCGGCCGGCAGCTCCGTGACGGACGCGGGGATGTCGAAGAGCACCCAGTGCCAGAACCCGCTGCCGGTCGGAGCGTCCGGGTCGAAGCACGTCACGGCGAAACTCTTCGTCTCCGCCGGGAACCCCTCCCACCGCAGCTGGGGAGAGGTGTTCCCCGCCGCTTGCACCTGTGCGTCCGCAAGCACGGCCCCCGGTGCGAGGTCTTCGCTCACCACGGTGAACGAGGGGACCTCGGGATGGAAGTCGTGCGGCAGCGGCGCCCTTTTCGGCTGGGTCACGTCAGCACCTCTCCTGTAGCGGTTCCGGTTCCGGTATCGGCGGGTCTCCCCACCGACCCTAGAGCCAGTTGCGCTGACCGCCGACCTGGGCGAGCCACTGGTTGAGATAAGCCGCCCAGTCGGTCCCGTGGTAGTCGTTCAGACCCACCTTGAAGGCACGGTAGGAGTCGCTGCCCTCACTGAAGAGTCCCGCCTTCTTGTCCATCTCCAGCACGACGTCCATCTCACGGTCGTCCGCGACGAACGTCAGCTCGACCTGGTTCAGCCCCCGGTACTGCGACGGCGGGAAGAACTCGATCTCCTGGTAGAAGGGCAGCCGCTGACGCGTACCGCGGATGTGACCGCGCTCCATGTCGGCGCTGCGGAAGCCGAAGCCCAGCTGCCCGAAGGCGTCCAGGATGGCCTGCTGCGCCGGCAGCGGGTGCACGTTGACGGGGTCCAGGTCCCCGGAGTCCAGCGCGCGTGCGATCTCCAGCTCCGTGGTCACGCCGATGTTCATGCCGTGCAGGTGCTGGCCCGCGAACATCGTGATGGGCGTCTCCCAGGGGATCTCCAGCCCGAACGGCACGACGTGCACCGCACCCGCCCTGACCTCGAACGCGCCGCCGAGCCGCAGCTTGGTGAACTCGATGTCCTGCTTGGTCTCCTGGTCCTGGCCCTCGACCTCGACCCGGGCCTGCAGCCCGACGGAGAGCCCCTCGATCTGCTGGTCCACGGAGCCGCCCTGGACCCGCACCTCACCCTGGACGACCCCACCCGGTACGACGTTGAGCTCGGTCAGCTCCGTCTCCACCGAGGCGCCACCGGCACCCATGCTCGCGAGCAGCCGCTTGAAGCCCATGTTTTCTCCTCCTAGGTCCTGACCCCTACATACGCGCCATGACCGTAGTCGGTTCCCGGTAGCCTCGGACTCCATGATCGAGGGCCAGGAACGTACGCCGCTGACGCGGGAATTCTTCGACCGCCCCGTGCTGGACGTGGCGCCGGATCTACTGGGCCGGACACTGGTCCGCAGTACACCGGAAGGTCCCATCGAGCTGCGTCTCACCGAGGTGGAGGCATACGCGGGGGAGATCGACCCCGGTTCGCACGCCTTCCGGGGCCGGACCGCCCGCAACGGCGTGATGTACGGGCCGCCCGGCCACGCGTACGTCTACTTCACCTACGGGATGTGGCACTGCCTCAACCTGGTGTGCGGCCCGGAGGGCATGGCGAGCGGTGTGCTGCTGAGGGCCGGCTCCTTCCTCACGGGCGCGGAGCTCACCCGCAAACGTCGACTCTCGGCCCGCAATGACCGAGAACTGGCCAAAGGGCCGGCCCGGCTCGCGACGGCGCTGGACGTCGACCGCGCGCTCGACGGCACCGACGCCATCGCCCACCCGGGCGCCGTCCTCTCGGTACTGCGCGGCACCCCGCCCCCGCGCGACCAGGTACGCAACGGTCCGCGCACCGGAGTGGGCGGTGATGGAGCCACCCACCCCTGGCGTTTCTGGATCGACGGCGATCCCACCGTGAGCCCGTACCGGGCGCACGCACCACGCCGCAGGTCAACTTGACTCGCCCATCCGGGGTGCCTAATGTAGTCCGAGCCGCTTGACACGGGTACAGCGAACGGATCGGTCCATCGGACCTGTTGCCGGGCAACTCGAAGCGGCCAACCACTACCTACGACTCACCCCAGCGGGTGCGGATTTTTGGCGTGCCGAAATCCGAGCCCATTGACTCGATTATGAGTAACCGGGGGAATCGGCTAAAGTAGTGAACACGCCGAAAGGGAAAGCGCGAAAGCGAATTCCTGGAAAGCAATCCCGCTTCGACCGGGAATCGGACACGAAAGAGTCTGATAGAGTCGGAAACGCAAGACCGAAGGGAAGCGCCCGGAGGAAAGCCCGATGAGGGTGAGTACAAAGGAAGCGTCCGTTCCTTGAGAACTCAACAGCGTGCCAAAAGTCAACGCCAGATACGTTGATACCCCGACCTGCTTCGGCAGGTTCGAGGTTCCTTTGAAAGTCCTGGCAGACCCACTTGTGGTTCTACCAGGCAATGCACATAGCGAGGACACAGTGAACGGTCGGTCTTATTCCGACTCGACTGTTCCGCTCTCGTGGTGTGATCCCCGATTACGGGAAAACATTCACGGAGAGTTTGATCCTGGCTCAGGACGAACGCTGGCGGCGTGCTTAACACATGCAAGTCGAACGATGAAGCCCTTCGGGGTGGATTAGTGGCGAACGGGTGAGTAACACGTGGGCAATCTGCCCTTCACTCTGGGACAAGCCCTGGAAACGGGGTCTAATACCGGATAATACTTTCTCTCTCATGGGGGAAGGTTAAAAGCTCCGGCGGTGAAGGATGAGCCCGCGGCCTATCAGCTAGTTGGTGGGGTAATGGCCTACCAAGGCGACGACGGGTAGCTGACCTGAGAGGGCGACCGGCCACACTGGGACTGAGACACGGCCCAGACTCCTACGGGAGGCAGCAGTGGGGAATATTGCACAATGGGCGAAAGCCTGATGCAGCGACGCCGCGTGAGGGATGACGGCCTTCGGGTTGTAAACCTCTTTCAGCAGGGAAGAAGCGAAAGTGACGGTACCTGCAGAAGAAGCGCTAAGCTAACTACGTGCCAGCAGCCGCGGTAATACGTAGGGCGCAAGCGTTGTCCGGAATTATTGGGCGTAAAGAGCTCGTAGGCGGCTTGTTGCGTCGGTTGTGAAAGCCCGGGGCTTAACCCCGGGTCTGCAGTCGATACGGGCAGGCTAGAGTGTGGTAGGGGAGATCGGAATTCCTGGTGTAGCGGTGAAATGCGCAGATATCAGGAGGAACACCGGTGGCGAAGGCGGATCTCTGGGCCATTACTGACGCTGAGGAGCGAAAGCGTGGGGAGCGAACAGGATTAGATACCCTGGTAGTCCACGCCGTAAACGTTGGGAACTAGGTGTTGGCGACATTCCACGTCGTCGGTGCCGCAGCTAACGCATTAAGTTCCCCGCCTGGGGAGTACGGCCGCAAGGCTAAAACTCAAAGGAATTGACGGGGGCCCGCACAAGCAGCGGAGCATGTGGCTTAATTCGACGCAACGCGAAGAACCTTACCAAGGCTTGACATACACCGGAAAGCATCAGAGATGGTGCCCCCCTTGTGGTCGGTGTACAGGTGGTGCATGGCTGTCGTCAGCTCGTGTCGTGAGATGTTGGGTTAAGTCCCGCAACGAGCGCAACCCTTGTTCTGTGTTGCCAGCATGCCCTTCGGGGTGATGGGGACTCACAGGAGACTGCCGGGGTCAACTCGGAGGAAGGTGGGGACGACGTCAAGTCATCATGCCCCTTATGTCTTGGGCTGCACACGTGCTACAATGGCCGGTACAATGAGCTGCGATGCCGCGAGGCGGAGCGAATCTCAAAAAGCCGGTCTCAGTTCGGATTGGGGTCTGCAACTCGACCCCATGAAGTCGGAGTTGCTAGTAATCGCAGATCAGCATTGCTGCGGTGAATACGTTCCCGGGCCTTGTACACACCGCCCGTCACGTCACGAAAGTCGGTAACACCCGAAGCCGGTGGCCCAACCCCTTGTGGGAGGGAGCTGTCGAAGGTGGGACTGGCGATTGGGACGAAGTCGTAACAAGGTAGCCGTACCGGAAGGTGCGGCTGGATCACCTCCTTTCTAAGGAGCATCTAGATTCCGTAAGGAATCCAGAGCCACTACGCCGAGCAAATGTTCGGCGGTGGTCAGCTCATGGGTGGAACGTTGACTATTCAGTACCGGTGGTTCAACCGGTTCGTAAGTACTGCTCCTCGGAGCGTGGAAAACGAACCGACTGAATTACAGGTTCTGGGCACGCTGTTGGGTGTCTGAAGGTATGGCCGCAAGGTCGCCTTCAAACGCCAAGCCCCAGTGAACTCATCCGGTAAGGATGGGGTGATGGGTGGCTGGTCGTTGCTTGAGAACTGCACAGTGGACGCGAGCATCTGTGGCCAAGTTTTTAAGGGCGCACGGTGGATGCCTTGGCACCAGGAACCGATGAAGGACGTGGGAGGCCACGATAGGCCCCGGGGAGCTGTCAACCAAGCTTTGATCCGGGGGTGTCCGAATGGGGAAACCCGGCAGTCGTCATGGGCTGTCACCCGCTGCTGAACACATAGGCAGTGTGGAGGGAACGCGGGGAAGTGAAACATCTCAGTACCCGCAGGAAGAGAAAACAACCGTGATTCCGGGAGTAGTGGCGAGCGAAACTGGATCAGGCCAAACCGTATGCGTGTGATACCCGGCAGGGGTTGCGCATGCGGGGTTGTGGGATCTCTTTTTCATAGTCTGCTTAGCTGTGAGACGAGTCAGAAACCGTTGATGTAGGCGAAGGACATGCGAAAGGTCCGGCGTAGAGGGTAAGACCCCCGTAGCTGAAACATTAACGGCTCGTTTGAGAGACACCCAAGTAGCACGGGGCCCGAGAAATCCCGTGTGAATCTGGCGGGACCACCCGTTAAGCCTAAATATTCCCTGGTGACCGATAGCGGATAGTACCGTGAGGGAATGGTGAAAAGTACCGCGGGAGCGGAGTGAAATAGTACCTGAAACCGTGTGCCTACAAGCCGTGGGAGCGTCGCGCGCCGAGTTTACTCGGTGCGTCGTGACTGCGTGCCTTTTGAAGAATGAGCCTGCGAGTTAGCGGTGTGTAGCGAGGTTAACCCGTGTGGGGAAGCCGTAGCGAAAGCGAGTCCGAATAGGGCGTTTGAGTTGCACGCTCTAGACCCGAAGCGGAGTGATCTAGCCATGGGCAGGTTGAAGCGGAGGTAAGACTTCGTGGAGGACCGAACCCACCAGGGTTGAAAACCTGGGGGATGACCTGTGGTTAGGGGTGAAAGGCCAATCAAACTCCGTGATAGCTGGTTCTCCCCGAAATGCATTTAGGTGCAGCGTCGTGTGTTTCTTGCCGGAGGTAGAGCACTGGATAGGCGATGGGCCCTACCGGGTTACTGACCTTAGCCAAACTCCGAATGCCGGTAAGTGAGAGCACGGCAGTGAGACTGTGGGGGATAAGCTCCATGGTCGAGAGGGAAACAGCCCAGAGCATCGACTAAGGCCCCTAAGCGTACGCTAAGTGGGAAAGGATGTGGAGTCGCAGAGACAACCAGGAGGTTGGCTTAGAAGCAGCCACCCTTGAAAGAGTGCGTAATAGCTCACTGGTCAAGTGATTCCGCGCCGACAATGTAGCGGGGCTCAAGCGTACCGCCGAAGTCGTGTCATTCACACATATAGGGCCAACGCCTGTGTGGATGGGTAGGGGAGCGTCGTGTGCCGGGTGAAGCAGCCGCGGAAGCGAGTTGTGGACGGTTCACGAGTGAGAATGCAGGCATGAGTAGCGATACACACGTGAGAAACGTGTGCGCCGATTGACTAAGGGTTCCTGGGTCAAGCTGATCTGCCCAGGGTAAGTCGGGACCTAAGGCGAGGCCGACAGGCGTAGTCGATGGACAACCGGTTGATATTCCGGTACCCGCTTTGAAACGCCCAGTACTGAATCAGGCGATGCTAAGTCCGTGAAGCCGGCCCGATCTCTTCGGAGTTGAGGGTAGTGGTGGAGCCGGCGAACCAGACTTGTAGTAGGTAAGCGATGGGGTGACGCAGGAAGGTAGTCCAGCCCGGGCGGTGGTAGTCCCGGGGTAAGGGTGTAGGCCGTGTGGTAGGTAAATCCGTCACACGTTAAGGCTGAGACCTGATGCCGAGCCGATTGTGGTGAAGTGGATGATCCTATGCTGTCGAGAAAAGCCTCTAGCGAGTTTCATGGCGGCCCGTACCCTAAACCGACTCAGGTGGTCAGGTAGAGAATACCGAGGCGTTCGGGTGAACTATGGTTAAGGAACTCGGCAAAATGCCCCCGTAACTTCGGGAGAAGGGGGGCCATCACTGGTGATCGGATTTACTCCGTGAGCTGGGGGTGGCCGCAGAGACCAGCGAGAAGCGACTGTTTACTAAAAACACAGGTCCGTGCGAAGCCGTAAGGCGATGTATACGGACTGACGCCTGCCCGGTGCTGGAACGTTAAGGGGACCGGTTAGCTGACTTTCGGGTCGGCGAAGCTGAGAACTTAAGCGCCAGTAAACGGCGGTGGTAACTATAACCATCCTAAGGTAGCGAAATTCCTTGTCGGGTAAGTTCCGACCTGCACGAATGGCGTAACGACTTCTCGACTGTCTCAACCATAGGCCCGGTGAAATTGCACTACGAGTAAAGATGCTCGTTTCGCGCAGCAGGACGGAAAGACCCCGGGACCTTTACTATAGTTTGATATTGGTGTTCGGTTCGGCTTGTGTAGGATAGGTGGGAGACTTTGAAGCGGCCACGCCAGTGGTTGTGGAGTCGTCGTTGAAATACCACTCTGGTCGTGCTGGATGTCTAACCTGGGTCCGTGATCCGGATCAGGGACAGTGTCTGATGGGTAGTTTAACTGGGGCGGTTGCCTCCTAAAGAGTAACGGAGGCGCCCAAAGGTTCCCTCAGCCTGGTTGGCAATCAGGTGTTGAGTGTAAGTGCACAAGGGAGCTTGACTGTGAGACCGACGGGTCGAGCAGGGACGAAAGTCGGGACTAGTGATCCGGCAGTGGCTTGTGGAAGCGCTGTCGCTCAACGGATAAAAGGTACCCCGGGGATAACAGGCTGATCTTCCCCAAGAGTCCATATCGACGGGATGGTTTGGCACCTCGATGTCGGCTCGTCGCATCCTGGGGCTGGAGTCGGTCCCAAGGGTTGGGCTGTTCGCCCATTAAAGCGGTACGCGAGCTGGGTTTAGAACGTCGTGAGACAGTTCGGTCCCTATCCGCTGTGCGCGTAGGAATATTGAGAAGGGCTGTCCCTAGTACGAGAGGACCGGGACGGACGAACCTCTGGTGTGCCAGTTGTCCTGCCAAGGGCATGGCTGGTTGGCTACGTTCGGAAAGGATAACCGCTGAAAGCATCTAAGCGGGAAGCCTGCTTCGAGATGAGTATTCCCACCTCCTTTGAGGGGTTAAGGCTCCCAGTAGACGACTGGGTTGATAGGCCAGATGTGGAAGCCCGGTAACGGGTGGAGCTGACTGGTACTAATAGGCCGAGGGCTTGTCCTCAGTTGCTCGCGTCCACTGTGTTGTTCCCGGGTTGCGAACAGTTATCGCACCGGTTGAACAGCTTCACTACTTAATTGAAAAGTGTGCTTGTTCGCTAGAACCCGATAGGGTTTCGGTGGTCATTGCGTTAGGGAAACGCCCGGTTACATTCCGAACCCGGAAGCTAAGCCTTTCAGCGCCGATGGTACTGCAGGGGGGACCCTGTGGGAGAGTAGGACGCCGCCGAACAATCTTTCAAGGACCCTTGGTCCCAGCGTTCAACGCTGGGACCAAGGGTCCTTTTTGTTTTGTCGAAGCGCGTCGGGTGTCCGGCTGCGCAAGAATGTCTGTAGTACCCGATGACAGGAGCACCACCGATGTCCACCAACTCTCCCGACGATCGTTCGGAGCGCGAGCCGCGTCGCCGCGACGGCGGTGACCGGGGCGGCTTCAGCGGTGGTCGTGACGACCGGTCAGGCGGCCAGCGTCGGGACAACGACCGCGGTGCGGACCGGCGTGACGACCGCCGGCCCACCAACAGCGGCGGCGGTTTCCGTCGCGACGACAGTCGGCCCAGCAGCGGTGGCGGCAACTTCCGCCGGGACGACAACCGAAGCGACCGGGACCGTGCGCCTCGCCGTGATGACAGCCGTGGTGGTTCCAGCGGGGGCGGTTTCCGTCGGGACGACAGCCGTGGTGGCTCTTCCGGCGGTGGCTTCCGTCGCGATGACAACCGGGGCGGTTCCTCCGGTGGTGGCTTCCGTCGTGACGACCGGGCTCCGCGTCGGGATGATGACCGTGGTGGGCGTTCGGGTGGCGGGTTCGAGCGTCGTGACGACCGCCCCCGTGGGCCGCGTCGCGACGACGACAACCGGGGCGGTTCCTCCGGCGGCGGCTTCCGTCGCGACGACAGCCGCCCCAGCAGCGGTGGCGGCAACTTCCGCCGCGACGACAACCGTGGCGGCTCCACTGGCGGCGGGTTCCGTCGTGATGACCGGGCTCCGCGTCGCGACGATGACAACCGTGGCGGCAACTTCCGCCGTGACGACAACCGGGGCGGTTCCTCCGGCAGCGGCTTCCGTCGCGACGACCGGGCTCCGCGTCGGGATGATGACCGTGGTGGGCGTTCGGGTGGCGGGTTCGAGCGTCGTGACGACCGCCCCCGTGGGCCGCGTCGCGACGACGACAACCGTGGCGGCAACTTCCGCCGTGACGACAACCGGGGCGGTTCCTCCGGCAGCGGCTTCCGTCGCGACGACAGCCGCCCCAGCAGCGGTGGCGGCAACTTCCGCCGCGACGACCGCCGCGGTGGCTCCTCCGGCGGTGGCTTCCGCCGCGACGACAACCGTGGCGACCGGGATCGTGCGCCTCGCCGTGACGACAGTCGGGGAGGCCCTTCCGGCGGTTTCCGTGGTCGGCGCGATGAGGGCGACCGGGGCGGCTACCGAGGCCGCGACGACCGTGGTGGGTACGAGCGTCGGGACGAGCGTGAGCGCGAGCCGATCAAGCGGCTCCCCATCCCCGACGAGGTCACCGGCCACGAGATCGACAAGGATGTCCGGCAGGAGCTGATGAGCCTGCCCAAGACCCTGGCCGAGGACGTCGCCCGGAACCTGGTCATGGTGGCCCGGCTGCTCGACGAGGACCCCGAGCAGGCGTACGCGTACTCACGCATCGCCCTGCGACTGGCCTCGCGGGTCGCCGCCGTTCGTGAGGCGGCGGGCTTCGCCGCCTACGCGACGCAGAAGTACGCCGAGGCGCTCGCGGAGTTCCGGGCGTCCCGTCGGATGACCGGTTCCGTCGAGCTGTGGCCGGTCATGGCCGACTGCGAGCGTGGACTCGGGAGGCCGGAGCGGGCGATGGCTATGGCCGGTGAGCCCGAGGTGCAGAAGCTGGACAAGGCCGGACAGGTCGAGATGCGGCTGGTCGCTGCCGGGGCCCGCCGCGACATGGGGCAGATCGATGCCGCCATCGTGACGCTCCAGAGTTCTGAGCTGGCTTCCAGCGCCGTCCACCCGTGGACGCCGCGACTGCGCTACGCGTACGCGGACGCGCTGCTGGCCGCCGGTCGCGAGGACGAGGCGCGCGAGTGGTTCGGGAAGGCCCTGGAGGCCGACAAGGACGGCTCGACCGATGCGTCGGACCGCCTTGCCGAGCTGGACGGTGTCGAGTTCGTCGATGCTCTCGGCGACGATGACGAGGACGGCGCCCCTGCCGCCCCGGCCCCCGCCGCCCCCGCCGTCTCGGACGACCTCGGTGAAGATGAAGAGGACGACGAAGGCGATGAGGACGACGAGGACGGTCCGGTCAAGGCGTAACGCCTGAGAAGAGGGCGGTACCCCACTCGGGGTGCCGCCCTCTTCTGTGTGTCGGGGCCGGGGTCAGCCAAGGGGGAGACTGCGCAGGACGAGACCGGTGGCCGGTTTGGGGCCGAAGGAGGTCGACTTGCGGGGCATGGTGACGCCCTGGCGGGCCAGGTCCCGGACGACTTCCTCGCGTACCGGATGCATCAGCACCGCCGTGGCGTTGTGGCGTTCGGCCTGTTCGACGGCGGCCGAGGTGTCGTGGATGTACGCGATGTGCGCCGGGTCGTCCGGGATCTGCCAGACACGGTCGAGCAGCGCCGAGTGCAGGACCGTGGCATCGAGGGTGCGCCAGGCCTCGGGCCGGTCGGCCGGGACGGTGCGGGCCAGGAGTGCCTCGTCGGGGCGGTCGACCAGGTGGAATCCGCCGTCACCCGCGAGCAGGAAGGCATTGCCTTCGGCCGCCGCCCCGGCCAGGGCGTCCAGGGCCCGGGGGAGCGGCCCTTCGACCCGGCGGACGCGGAAGAGGCCGGCCAACGCGGCGAGCGCGTCGGTGACGGGCAGTCCGTGCAGCAGCCGGTGGATGGACCGTACCCGGAGCGGGTACCTGGCCGTGTCGACCAGGAGGACCAGGCCGAAGTCCCACGGGCCGGGCTCCGTGTGTTCCCGCTGGAGTCTGAGGTAGGTGGCCCAGCGGTGGTGGCCGTCGGCGATCAGGGCCTGGCGTTGGGCCAGATCCGCCTCCACCACCGACCGTTCGGCCGCGTCGGTGAGTGCCCAGAGCCGGTGGCTGAAGCCGTCCTCCGTGGTGGTGGCGAGCAGCGGCGGACGGTGGATCGTCCGCTCGATGACGCCGGCCGCCCCGGTGGCGTGGCCGTCGCTGCGGTAGGTCAGGAGCAGGGGTTCGAGGTGGGCCTCTGCGGTTCGCATCAGGTCGGCGCGGTCTGCGACGACATCGGCCATCACGTCCTCGTGCGGGAGCACGACGCCGTCGGCAGGGTCGGAGAGGGCGAGAGCGCCGATCACGCCGCGCTGGAACATGTCGCCGTCGCGCTGCTCGTACACGTACAGCGCGGGTTCGGCGTCGGGGGCGAGGATTCCCTCGGCCAGCCAGCGGTTCAGTGTCGCGGCGGCCTGTTCGTGGCGGGCGGTAGCGGTGTCGGCCTGCGGGAGGATCAGGCGCACGATGTTGTGCGGATCCGCCGATTCCAGATGGAGCAGTCCGTCGGGCCGTACGACGACGTCGTACGGGGGCGAGGTCACCGCGGAGAGACTGCCGACCAGCTCGGGGACGTAGCGCAGTCCACGGAACGGAATCAGCCGCAGTCCCTGGTCCGCAGGGCCTCGTGAGTTCATTTCTGCATCGTATGTGCGGTTCGTGGATGCGCGATGATCGGGGGAGACCCAGGCATTGAGGAGCGCAGGATATGAGTCAGGCGAGCAGGACCAGGCCGAGCGGGATCGGCACCGCGTTGAGTGAGGCGTACGACACGGCTCTGCTCGATCTCGACGGAGTGGTGTACGCGGGCGGGCAGGCGATCGACCATGCGGTCGAGGCGCTCGGCACGGCGCGGGACGGCGGGATGCACCTGGCGTACGTCACCAACAACGCGCTGCGGACGCCGGACGCGGTGGCGGAGCATCTGACCGAGCTGGGAGTGCCGGCCGAGCCCGCCGACGTGATCACTTCGGCGCAGGCGGTGGCCCGGCTGATCGCTGATCAGCTGCCGGCCGGGGCCCGGGTGCTGGTGATCGGGGGCGAGGGCCTGCGGGTGGCGCTGCGGGAACGCGGGCTGCGGCCGGTGGAGTCGGCGGATGACGAGCCGGTGGCGGTCGCGCAGGGATACGGCGGGCCCGATATGACGTGGGGGCGGTTCGCGGAGGCCGCCCACGCGGTCAATCGCGGGTTGCCGTGGTTCGCGTCCAACACGGATCTGACCATTCCGAGCGCCCGGGGTATCGCGCCCGGCAACGGGGCGGCCGTGGAGGTCGTACGGATCGCGACGGGCGCCGAGCCGCAGGTGGCCGGGAAGCCGTTGCCGCCGATGCACCGGGAGTCGGTGCTGCGGACCGGTGCCGAACGGCCGTTGGTGGTCGGGGACCGGCTCGACACGGACATCGAGGGGGCGTTCAACGGCGGTGTCGACTCGCTGCTGGTGCTGACCGGGGTGGCGGACGCGGCGCAGCTGCTGGCCGCGAAGCCGGAGCACCGGCCGGCCTATGTGGCCGCCGATCTGCGGGGGCTGCTGACCGGGCAGCCCGAAGTGACGACGGTGGGCGGGGGTTTCGGCTGCGGTGGCTGGACGGCGTCCGTCCGGGACGAGCAGTTCGTGCTGGAGGGTGAGGGGGAGGCGCTCGACGGTCTGCGGGCGCTGTGCGGGGCGGCGTGGTCGCACGCCCGAGAGGGGTCGTGCGGGCTGGACGCGGGGAAGGCCGTGGCCAGGCTCGGGCTGTAGCGGCTGTAGCGGCTGTAGCGGCTCTGGCGGTGGAGGTTCGGCCGGCGGCCCCGCGCTCAGCGGCCGGGGCGGCTGCCGGGGCGGCTGCCGGCCGCCGGCCGTGAACGCGCCGACCGGCGTTCCCGCGTCCGAGTCGGCGTCCGCCTCCGCCTCCGTCAGCCGAGTACGGCGAGGTCGAGGCGGCGCAGGCGTGCCGGGTCCGCGATCACGTCGTACTCGGTGATCAAGTCGTCCTCGATGGTGAAGGTGAGCCCGAACAGCAGGCGGCCGCGCGGGGCCACGACGACTCCCACCATGCCGTTGACCAAGGCAGGTTCGGCCAGCCGTGACCGGTGGGCCAGGGCCGCCGTGCCCTCCGCGACGGCTTGCGCGCCCCGGGCCTCGGCCGCGCCGCCCGGCGGCACCGCGACGGGGTCGGCACGCCGCACCACATCGGGGGCCAGTACCGCGAGGACCGCGGTGAGGTCACCGGCCCGCGCGGCGGCCAGGAACGCCGAGACGACCCGATGCTGTCGGGCCAGTTCGGCCGCCGGGACCACGGGGGTGCCCCGTACCTTGTGACGCGCACGGCTGGCGATCTTCTTCGTGGCGCCCGGCGTGCGCTCCACGACGGTCGCGATCTCACTGAACGGTACGGCGAACATGTCGTGCAGCACGAACGCGATCCGCTCGACGGGGTCCAGCGTGTCCAACACCACGAGCAGCGCCCGGCTCACCGAGTCGGCCAGCAGGGCCTCGTCCTCCGGCGGCCTGCCCTGGGCGGACCCGGCGACCTGGTCCAGCACCTCCTGCTCGGCCAGGTCCTCCCTGCGCGACCTTCGGGTACGCAGCAGGTCGAGGCAGATGCGGGTCACCACCGTCCGCAGCCAGCCGGTCAGGTTGTCCAGCTCGCCGGCGTCCACCCGGCACAGGCGCAGCCAGGTCTCCTGGACCGCGTCCTCCGCCTCGTCCAGCGAACCGAGCATGCGGTGGGCCACCGCGCGCAGCAGGGTACGCTGCGCCTCGAAGCGTTCCGCCAGTGCCTCGCGCTCGTCCACCGGTCACCTTTCGCCGTGCTGTTCCGTCACCCCTCCTGACGAACGCAACGTAACCGAAGTGACAGCAGAGCAGCCGATGACGTCCTTGCTGCATCTGGATTGCAGTGCCAACCGCTCGGAGGAGTCGGTCAGCAGGCAGCTGACCGCACTGTTCGCCCGTACCTGGCGGACCGTGCACGGCCCGGCCGGATACCGCTACCGGGATCTGGCCGCGGACCCCGTGCCCCCGCTGGACACCGCCTACTGCACGCTCGGCCGGAGAGCGGAGCGGACCGGTCTCGTACCGCCGGACGGGGTGGACGCGCTGGTCGGGAGCGAGGCCGAGCGGCGGGAGTGGTCGCTGACCCGCCCGCTGATCACCGAACTGCTGGCGGCCGACACCGTGCTGGTCGGCGCCCCGATGTACAACTACTCGGTCTCCGCCTCGCTGAAGGCATGGATCGACCGGGTCGGATTCCCCGGCGCGCTCACGGAGCCGGACACGGGGGAGGGACTGCTCAGGGGGAAGCGCGTCGTGGTGATCAGCGCGCGGGGTGGCGCCTACGGTCCGGGAACCCCTCGGGAGGGCTGGGACTTCCAGACGCCCTATCTGCGGGCGTACTTCGGTGAGAAGGGGGTGGCGCCGGAGGACCTGTGCTTCGTCAGCGCCGAGCTGACCATGGCCGGACTGGTGCCCGCACTGGCCCCCTTCCGCTCGTCGGCGGCGAGCTCGCTGGCCGGGGCGCGGGCGGAGGTGGTCGCGGAGGCGTCCCGGCCGGGGCCCGCGGGAGTCCGGATCGAGGTCACAGGAGGGTAGGCTAACCTAACCGGCGTGTTCGTTGAGAGTCCCCCGGAACCGAGTGCAGGCCCGACAGCCGCACCGGCCAAAACCGCGCCCCCCAGGCGCCATGCGGTTCGCGCCGCAGGGCTCCTGGTCGCCTTGGCGCTCCTGGTGCTGGTGTGCCTGGCGAGTATCGGGATCGGTGCCAAGGCGCTGCCCCTCGCCGACGTCTGGCACGGTCTGTTCCACTACGCGGGGAGCAGCGACGACGTCCTGGTACGGAAGGTGCGGATTCCCCGGACCGTGCTCGGGCTGATCGTCGGCAGCGCGCTCGGCCTCGCCGGGGCGGTGATGCAGGCGCTGACCCGTAACCCGCTGGCCGAGCCCGGACTGCTGGGGGTCAACGCGGGGGCGTCGGCGGCGGTCGTCTCCGCCATCAGCTTCTTCGGTGTCACCTCGCTGACCGGGTACGTCTGGTTCGCCTTCGTCGGCGCCGCGATCGTCTCGGTGGCCGTGTACCTGCTGGGGGGCAGCCGGTCCGCCACCCCGGTCCGGCTCGCGCTCGCCGGGACGGCGGTCACCGCGGCCCTGTACGGGTACGTCAACGCCGTACAGCTGCTGGACTCGGCGGCGCTGGACCGGCTGAGGTTCTGGACCGTCGGGTCGCTGGCCTCCGCGAACACGGAGACCGTCGGCAAGGTGTGGCCGTTCATCGCGATCGGCGTCCTGCTGACCCTGCTCATCGCCCGTCCGCTCAACGCCCTGGAGATGGGCGACGACACCGCGCGGGCGCTCGGCGCCCATCTGACCAGGACCCGGGTGTTGGCCATGCTCGCGGTCACCCTGCTGTGCGGGGCGGCGACCGCCGCGTGCGGGCCGATCGTCTTCATCGGGCTGATGATCCCGCACCTGGTGCGCACGATCACCGGGCCCGACATGCGGTGGATCCTGCCGTACGCGGCCGTGCTCTCCCCGGTGCTGCTGCTCGGCGCGGACGTGGTGGGCCGGATCGTCGCCCGGCCGTCCGAACTCCAGGTCGGCATCGTCACCGCGCTGATCGGCGGGCCGGTCTTCATCCACCTCGTACGACGCAAGAGGATGTCCCAGCTGTGAAGGCCACCAAGGAGACGACAGGGGCGACGGGGGCGACGGGAGCGGCCGGGAAGGTACGGCAGCCGGGAACGGCCCGGTCGGTGAAGGCCGTGCGGACGGCCGGCGGGTACTCGTTCCGGATGAACGTCCGGGCCTCCCTGGTGGTGGTGCTGCTCGCCGCCGTCGTGGCGGCGACCGGGGTCGTCCTCATCGGCAGCGGCGACTTCTCCATGACCCCGGGTGAGGTCGTCACCACCCTGTTCGGGCACGGCACCTTCCAGCAGGAGTTCATCGTCACGGACCTGCGGTTGCCGCGGGTGCTGGTGGGGCTCCTGGTGGGCGCGGCGCTCGGGGCCGGCGGCGCCGTCTTCCAGACCATCTCGCGCAACCCCCTCGGCAGCCCCGACGTGCTGGGCTTCGGCCAGGGCGCGACGGTCGGCGCACTGACCGTGATCGTGGTGTTCCAGGGCGGGGCGACGGCGGTCGCGGGCGGTGCGGTGGCCGGCGGTCTGCTGGCCGGGGTCGCCGTGTACCTGCTGGCGTGGAAGCGTGGGGTGCACGGGTTCCGGCTCGTGCTGGTCGGGATCGGCGCCGCCGCCATGCTGACCGCCGTGACCCAGTACCTGATCACCAAGGCCGACCTGGTGGACGCCACCCGGGCGGTCGTCTGGATGACCGGCTCGCTCGACGGACGGGACTGGGCCCAGGTCTGGCCCCTGCTGGCGGTCTGCGCCGTGCTGCTGCCGCTGGTGTTCGGGCACGGCCGGGCCCTGCGGGTGATGGAGATGGGCGACGACGCCGCGTACGCGCTCGGGGTGCGGGTCGAGCGCACCCGGCTCGTCCTGATGGGCTCCGCCGTGCTGCTCGTCGCCGTGGCCACGGCCGCCGCCGGGCCGATCGCGTTCGTCTCGCTCAGCGCCCCGCAGGTGGCCCGCCGGCTCACCCGCTCGACCGGCCCCAACCTGGTGGCCGCGACCTTCATGGGCGCCGCCCTGCTGCTCGTCGCGGACTGGGTCGCGCTCGACGCCTTCGGCGACCGGCAGCTGCCCGTGGGCGTGGTGACCGGCGTGCTCGGCGGCTGCTACCTGCTGTGGCTCCTGGTGTCCGAGCGCAAGGCGGGCCGCATATGACATCCGGCACCGGGCGCCAGAAGCCCTCACCCGCACCGCATTCCCCCAGCACCCCGACCGACCCACGGAGTACGACCATGCAGCGCCTCACCGCGGACTCGGTGACCCTCGGCTACGACCAGCGGGTCATCGCGGAGAACCTCTCGGTCGAGATACCCGACCACTCGTTCACCGTGATCGTCGGCCCGAACGCCTGCGGCAAGTCGACATTGCTGCGCGCGCTGTCCCGGATGCTCAGGCCGAGCCGGGGCCAGGTGCTGCTGGACGGGCAGTCCATTCACCGGCTGCCCGCGAAGAAGGTCGCCAGGACGCTGGGGCTGCTGCCCCAGTCCTCGATCGCCCCGGACGGCATCACCGTGGCGGACCTGGTGGCCAGGGGGCGCTACCCGCACCAGGGGCTGCTGAGGCAGTGGTCGCCGGAGGACGAACGCATTGTCGAGGAATCGATGGCGGCGACCGGCGTCGGTGAGCTCGGTGATCGCTATGTCGACGAATTGTCCGGCGGGCAGCGTCAGCGGGTCTGGATCGCGATGGCGCTCGCGCAGCAGACGCCGCTGCTGCTGCTGGACGAGCCGACGACGTACCTCGACATCCAGCACCAGATCGAGGTGCTCGACCTGTGCGCGGAGCTGCACGAGACGCAGGGGCGCACGCTGGTCGCCGTCCTGCACGACCTGAATCACGCCGCGCGGTACGCCACGCACCTCATCGCGATGCGGGAGGGCGAGATCGTCGCGGAGGGCGCGCCCGGGGAGATCGTCACCGCGGAGCTGGTGGAGCGGGTGTTCGGGCTGCGGTGCCAGGTGATCTCCGATCCGGAGACGGGGACGCCGCTGGTGGTGCCGGCCGCGCGGGTGCGGGGGACGCGGGTCGCGGTGGGTGGAGGCGCGTGACCTTCGGCCACGCCTTGTCCCCAAACGCCGGACGGGCTTGAAAGACGTCCTCAACCGCCGGACGGGCTTGATGTGCCGGGCCTGATGTGGACGGGCCGGGGCGGTTACAGCAGGGATCTGAGTTTCAGGAGGTCCCGGAAGCCTGCTTCCAGGCGTACCCGGCCCGAGCCCCACGCCTTCGCGAAGTTCAGCTCGCCGTTGACCAGGGCCACCAGGTCGTCCCCGGTCATCGCGAGGCGAATCTCCGCCTTTTCGGCGGGCGGCCCCTCGACGGTGTCCAGGACCTGGATCCGGCCGCCGGCCAGCCGGCCGGTGAACGTGACGTCGAGATCCTTGATGTGGCAGCTCAGCGAACGGTCCAGGGACGCCGCGCTGCGCACGTCGCCGTCGGCCCCCGCGAGGTTGTCCGAAAGTCTGTCGAGTGCGCTGCGGCACTCCGCCGTGGTCGCCATCGTGATCGACGGTACCGCAGCGCCTCGGGGTAGCGTTTCCCGCATGAGCGACTCGACGCCGGGGCCGGGGACGGCCGCCGGAACCGAACCCGGGGAGATCCGGCAGGACGCGCCGCAGGAGCCGCCCCCGGCCGCTCCGCACGACCCGGCGGCCCCCGCGCCCCTCGGCGTCGTCCGCACGCCCACCGGCAACGCCGGGGTGGACGCACGGCTGGAGCGGCTGGCCGACGCCGACCGGCTCCCGGCGAGCGGCCATATCGAGGTGTACGAGGATGTACACCGTGGACTGCGCGACGCGCTGACCGCGCTGGACGCGGGACCCGCACCCGTCCGGGGCCCGCGCACCACAAGCCGTACAACCAGGCTCACGACAACTCGTACAACGACTCGTACAACAACAGGAGCTGAACCGAACGTGGCAGGAGTGGCCCGTCGCCGCCTCGACGCCGAGCTGGTACGCCGAAAGCTCGCCCGTTCACGCGAGCATGCCAGCCAGCTGATCGCCGCAGGACGGGTGACCGTCGGCGGCAACACCGCGGCCAAACCGGCCACCCAGGTCGAGACGAGCGCCGCGGTCGTCGTCACCAAGGACGACAGCGACCCCGAGTACGTGTCGCGGGGCGGCCACAAGCTGGCCGGTGCCCTCGCCGCCTTCACGCCGCTGGGGCTGACGGTGGAGGGGCGCCGGGCGCTGGACGCCGGGGCGTCCACCGGCGGGTTCACCGATGTCCTGCTGCGGGCCGGAGCGGCACACGTCGTCGCCGTCGACGTCGGCTACGGGCAGCTCGCCTGGTCGCTCCAGTCCGACGAACGCGTCACCGTCAAGGACCGCACCAACGTGCGGGAGCTGACGCTCGACGCGATCGACGGCGAGGCCGTCGACCTGGTGGTGGGCGACCTGTCGTTCATCCCGCTGGGACTCGTCATGCCCGCCCTGGAGCGCTGCGCCGCCCCGGACGCGGACCTGGTCCTCATGGTCAAGCCGCAGTTCGAGGTGGGCAAGGAGCGGCTCGGCAGCGGCGGGGTGGTGCGCAGCCCCGAGCTGCGGGCCGAGACCGTACGTGAGGTGGCGCGCCGGGCCTGGGCGCTCGGACTGGGGGTCCGGGGCGTGACGGCGAGCCCGCTGCCCGGACCGTCGGGGAATGTCGAGTACTTTCTGTGGCTGCGGGCCGGAGCACCTGAGCTGGATCCCGCAGATGTCGACCGTGCAGTGGCGGAGGGGCCTCGGTGACGACGAATACGGCACGAACTGTCTTTCTTCTGGCGCACACCGGCCGGCCGGCCGCGATCCGCAGCGCCGAACTGGTGGTCCAGGGCCTGCTGCGCAACGGTCTGGGCGTACGGGTGCTGGCGACGGAGGCGGCCGACCTGCCGCTGCCGCCGTCCGTCGAGACGGTCACCGACGCCACCCCGGAGCCGGTGAACGGCTGCGAACTGCTCATCGTGCTCGGCGGGGACGGGACGCTGCTGCGCGGCGCGGAGCTCTCGCGCGCCTCCGGGGTGCCGATGCTCGGCGTCAACCTGGGCAGGGTCGGCTTCCTCGCGGAGGCGGAGCGCGACGACCTGGACAAGGTCGTCGACCGGGTCGTCACCCGGGCGTACACCGTTGAGGAACGCATGACGATCGATGTCGTCGTGCACAGCAACGGCACCGTCGTCCACACCGACTGGGCGCTCAACGAGGCGGCCGTGCAGAAGGTGTCGCCCGAGCGGATGCTGGAGGTCGTACTGGAGATCGACGGCCGCCCGGTGACCGGGTTCGGCTGCGACGGCATCGTCTGCGCGACGCCCACCGGCTCGACCGCGTACGCCTTCTCGGCCGGCGGGCCCGTCGTGTGGCCGGAGGTGGAGGCACTGCTGATGGTTCCGATCGGTGCCCACGCGCTGTTCGCCAAGCCGCTGGTGACCTCGCCCACGTCGGTGCTGGCTGTGGAGGTCCAGGCGCACACCCCGCAGGGGGTGCTGTGGTGCGACGGGCGCAGGACGGTCGAGCTGCCCCCCGGTGCCCGGGTCGAGGTGCGGCGCGGCACGGTTCCCGTCCGGCTGGCGCGGCTGCACCAGGCCTCCTTCACGGACCGGCTGGTGGCCAAGTTCGCGCTGCCGGTGTCGGGGTGGCGGGGCGCGCCGCACTGACACCGGACCGGGCACCCGGTGAGTCCGCCGTACCCACCCGATCCGGTGTCCCGGCAGCGGCCCGTGTGCGCGGGGGCCACGAAACCTCGTATGGTCATGACCGTGTTGGAGGAGATGCGGATACGGTCGCTCGGAGTCATCGACGACGCGGTGGTGGAGCTGTCACCCGGTTTCACCGCCGTGACCGGTGAGACCGGCGCGGGCAAGACCATGGTCGTCACCAGCCTCGGGCTGCTGCTCGGCGGACGCGCCGACCCCGCCCTCGTACGGATCGGCGCGAAGGCGGCGGTCGTCGAGGGCCGGATCACGGTGTCCGAGGGCGACGCGGCGGCGCTGCGGGCCGAGGAGGCCGGTGCGGAGATCGAGGACGGTGCGCTGCTGATCAGCCGTACCGTTTCCGCGGAGGGGCGCTCCCGTGCGCATCTCGGCGGCAGATCCGTGCCGGTGGGCGTGCTGGCGGAGCTGGCCGACGAACTCGTCGCCGTGCACGGCCAGACCGACCAGCAGGGGCTGCTCAAGCCGGCCAGGCAGCGGCAGGCCCTCGACCGGTACGCGGGCGACGGTGTCGCCGTACCGTACGCCACGTACGCGGCGGCCTACCGGCGGCTGCGCGAGGTCGCCGGTGAGCTCGACGAGCTGACCACCCGCGCCCGCGAACGGGCCCAGGAAGCCGACCTGCTGCGCTTCGGGCTGAACGAGATCGCCGCCGTCGAACCGCTGCCCGGTGAGGACACCGAGCTCGCGGCCGAGGCCCAGCGGCTCGGCCACGCGGACGCCCTCGCCTCCGCGGCCGCCCTCGCGCACACCGCGCTGGTCGGCAACCCGGAGGACCAGGAGGCGGTGGACGCGACGACCGTCGTCGCGGCGGCCGGTCAGGCCCTGGAAGGGGTACGGGCCCACGACCCGGCACTGGCCGCACTCGCGGACCGGGTCGGCGAGATCTCCATCCTGCTCTCCGACGTGGCCGGTGAACTCGCAGGCTACGCCGACCAGCTGGACTCCGACCCGCTGCGGCTCGCCGCGGTCGAGGAACGCCGCGCCGCGCTCACCGCACTCACCCGCAAGTACGGCGACGACATCACCGCCGTGCTGGCCTGGGCGGAGGACGGGGCCGCGCGCCTCATGGAGCTGGAGAGCGACGACGACCGGATCGGTGAACTGATCGCGGAGCGGGACGCGCTGCGCGGCGAGCTCTCCGGACTCGGCCAGGCGCTGACCGACGCCCGGACGGCGGCGGCCGCGCTCTTCGCGGAGGCGGTCACCGCGGAGCTCGCCTCCCTCGCGATGCCGCACGCCAGGGTCTCCTTCGACATCCGGCAGACCGAGGCGCCCGACGAGGCGTCAGGCATCGACATCGGCGGGCGCAGTGTGGCCTACGGGCCGTCCGGCGCCGACGAGGTCGAACTGCTGCTGGCTCCGCACCCCGGCGCCCAGCCCCGGCCGATCGCCAAGGGCGCCTCCGGCGGTGAGCTGTCCCGGGTGATGCTCGCCGTCGAGGTGGTCTTCGCCGGTTCCGATCCCGTACCCACCTACCTCTTCGACGAGGTCGACGCGGGCGTCGGCGGCAAGGCGGCCGTCGAGGTCGGCCGGCGGCTGGCCAAGCTCGCGAGGTCCGCGCAGGTGGTCGTCGTCACCCACCTGCCCCAGGTCGCCGCGTTCGCGGACCGGCAGCTGCTGGTCGAGAAGACCGTGGACGGCTCGGTGACCCGGAGCGGCGTCACCGTCCTGGAGGGCGAGGAGCGGGTACGGGAGCTGTCCCGGATGCTCGCGGGCCAGGAGGACTCCGAGACGGCCCGCGCCCACGCGGAGGAGCTGCTCGCCACGGCACGGTCGGACGGGTAGCGGCGGGTCGCGGGGCCCGGCCGCCGTGCGCTGGTCCGGCCCCGCGATCTTCACCCGTGCGAGTGGTACGCCACGCCCGGTTTGTTGCGGTGCGCACCGGAGTTACGGTCCGGTCGTGCCGGAACGTGCGTACGGACTGGCATCCTTGGCGGTGTACACACCGCCGACTCGGCAGCCCCGGGAGCCATTCAACGTGTCACAGCTGCGTACGGTCCAAGTGCTGGGCGGAGGCAGTGCGGGAAGCAGCGCCCATGTCGGCTCGCTGGCCGCCGGACTGGTCGCGCGAGGCGTCCAGGTCACGGTCTGCGCGCCCGCCGGGCTGGACCGCGCCTACGACTTCTCCGCGACCGGGGCCCACTTCGCGCCCGTACCCAGGCGCAGTGACCCCGCCGCCGTCGCCGCGCTGCGCGGTGCCTGCGCGGGTGCGGACGTGGTCCACGCGCACGGACTGCACGCCGCCGTACGGGCCGCCCTGGCGCTCGGCGGCCGCCGCGTCCCACTGGTCGTCACCTGGCACACCCGCTCCCACGCCGAGGGCGCCCGCCGCCGGCTGCTGCACCTGCTGGAGCGAAGGGCCGCCCGCGCGGCGGCCGTTGTGCTCGGCGCCTCCTCCGACCTGGTCGACCGGGCCCGAATGCGCGGGGCGCGCGACGCCCGGCTCGCGCCCGTCGCCACCCCGCCGCCGCTGATCCCCGCCGCGCTGCCCGACGGCAAGGTGCGGGCCGAACTCGGTGCCGTGGACCGGCCGTTGATCGTGGCGGTCGGCAGCCTGATGCCGCACCGCGGATTCGGCACGCTGCTCGACGCGGCGCGCGCGTGGCGGCGGCTCGACACCGTGCCCCTGCTGGTCATCGCGGGCGAGGGGCGCGAGCGGGCGGCTCTGCAGCGGCGGATCAAGGCCGAGGACCTGCCCGTCGCGCTGATCGCCAGCCGGGACGACGTCACCGAGCTGCTGGCCGCCGCCGACCTGGCCGTGCTGCCCAGCCACTGGGAGGCCCGCTCGCTGCTGGCCCAGGACGCGCTGCGGATCGGCGTGCCGCTGGTGGCCACCTCGGTCGGCGGAGTGCCCGAACTTGTGGGCGAGGCCGCGGAACTCGTGCCGTACGGGAACGCGGAGGCGCTCGCCCGCGCGGTGGCCCGGCTGCTCCGGGACCCGGCGGAACGGGACCGGCTGGCCGCCGCGGGGATCGCGCAGGCGGCGAGCTGGCCGACCGAGGACGACACGATCGCCCAAGTGCTGAGCGTGTACGACGAGTTGGCACAGCCGCTGGCGGTGGCCCGGAACCGCTGAGCCGGTGGCGGCGGCGGTGGCGCGGAACCGTCGAGGCGGTGGCGTGCGGTCCGGAACCGCTGAGCCGCTGGTGTGCGGTCCGGTCCTCGGGCCGTGTGGCGGCGGGCGCGGGCGGTCCGGATCTCAGACCGTGTGGCGGCGGGCGCGCAGGGCCAGGCTCAGGGCCAGGACGGCCTGCGGGTCGTCCAGATCGGTGCCGAGAAGTTCACCGATACGAGCGAGCCGGTTGTACAGCGTCTGACGGTTCAGATGCAGCTCGCGGGCCGTCTCCGCCTTGCGGCCCGCGTGTGCGAGATAGGTCTCAAGGGTGGGCAGCAGCGGCGGGCGCGAGGTGCGGTCGTGGTCCCGCAGCGGACCGATCGCCCGCTCGACGAACGCCGCCAGATCCGGATGGTCCCGCAGCCGCCAGAGCAGCAGATCGATATCCAGGCGCCGGGCGTCGTACCAGGGCCGGTCGTCGAGCCCCTGTGCCGCCGTGGCCGTCTCCGCCGCGTGCCGGAGCCCCGCGCCGGCCGTCGCCCAGCTGCCCGCCACCCCGACCACCCCGACCACCACGACCGGGGGATGGGAACCCGCCCGCTCAAGACCGGCCCGCTCCACCCCGGCCCGCAGCGCCGCCGCGACCCGGTCGGCCACCGCCGTACGCTCCGTCTCGGCCCGCAGCGCCAGCAGCAGCGGCACCCGGCCCTCCACCGGCCGCACCCCGAGCAGCACCGGCACCCCCACGGAGGACAGCTCCTCCAGGACCGCGCGGGCCAGCAGCGCCCAGTTGCCGGACGGGGACAGCTCGGGGGCCAGCCGCATCACCACGGGCAGCAGCGGCATCTCGCCCGGCTTGAAGCCGAGCACCCGGGCCTGGGCCGGGGCGTCCTCCGGGGCGATCCGGCCCTCCGCCAGATCGGTGAGGAAGTCACCTCGGCCGCGCGCCGCGAGCTCCTCCTCCTGGCGCGCCTGCATCAGCACCACGGCGAGCAGGCCCGCCGCGCGCTCCGCCGCCATCCGGTGCACCGTCACCAGCGGACCGTCCACGGCCAGCAGCACCAGCCTGGCCCGTACCGAACCGGCGCCGGGACCGCCGCCCGGCACATCCGCCAGCACCGCGCCGACGGGCGGCGACTCGCGGGCAGCCCGGCCGCCGCGCATCCCGTCCCAGACCTGGAGCGGATCGGCGGAGACCGGCCCCGACTCGGTGCCGGCCGCGTACAGCAGCTGGCCGTCGGCCGTCTCCAGGAACACCGGGTTGGCCGTGAAGTCCGCCAGGATGCCCAGCACCTGAGGCACCCCGCCGCCGCCGAGGAGCGCCTGGGTGCAGCGCCGGTGGACCTCCTCGGCCTGCTGAAGCAGCGCGTAGTGACCGTTGACGATCTCGGTGTGGATCTCCTCGGTCACCGTCACGAACGGCACCTCGCGGTGCAGCTGGACCAGCGGCAGCCCGGCGGCGCGGGCGGCGTCCACTATCGAGGCGGGCAGCCTGCCGAAACGCGGACCGAGCTCCACCACCAGGGCGGCGATGCCCCGGTCCGCGAGCCTGCGGACGAACGCGCGCTGCTCGGCCGGGCGGGTACCGAGCCCCAGACCGGTGGTGAGGAGCAGCTCACCGCCCTTGAGCAGCGAGGCGATGTTGGGGACCTCGCCCGCGTGCACCCAGCGCACCGTGCGGCTGAGCCGGTCGGCGCCGGACACCACCTCGGGGAGCCCGCCGCGCAGCCCCGGCAGCTCCAGGGCACGCTGCACGGTGATACCGCCTTGGGTCTCCATCGACTCGGGCCTTTCGTTTGGATCAGGCTGGATCAGGGAGCGGGGTCTGGTGCCGTGCGTCACAAGGCGGAGGATTGAGGCAACGCGAAGGGGGTCCCCCATGCCTTTAAGGCTATGGGGGAGTTGGTGATTGACGACAACGCCGCGAGGTGCGGTGCCAGGGCACGCGAGCCCAGCCTGATCCAAACGAAAGGCCCTCGGGCCTCGCGCTTCGCTTCGTTCGGACCGGGCGCGCACACTCGCCGACGCCCTGGTCAGGAAGGTACCGGCCCGGAGCACCGGACCCACCGCCGGGGCGGCGGGCCGTTGACAGGCCGGGGCCCCGCTGCGATCTTGACCCTTCGGTACCGGCACGGGGGAGGACCCGCCCATGGACGACGCGGCACCTGCGTACGAGGACGGACCGCCCGGCCCGCTCGTGGGCCCGGACTGGCTCGCCGCCCGGCTCGGCCGGCCCGGACTGCGGGTCTTCGACGCCTCGGTCGGCGCCCACCGGGAGGCCCCCGTACGGATTCCCGGGGCCCACCTCTTCGACCTCGACGGCGCCCTGTCGGAGCCCGGCGGACCGCTGCCGCACACCATGCCAGGTAAGGCCCGGTTCACCGAGGAGATGCGCGCCCTCGGCCTCCACGACGGCGACACGGTCGTGGTCTACGACGCGGTGGGCCTCTACTCCGCCGCGCGGGCCTGGTGGATGCTCCGGGCGATGGGCCTGGACCGGGTCGCGGTGCTCGACGGCGGGCTGCCCGGCTGGACGGCCGCCGGACTGCCGATCCGGGAGGGCGCCCCCGACGGCCTCCCCGCGCGCGGGGACTTCACGGCCGTGCCGCGCCCCGGGGTGTTCGTGGACGCCGAAGAGGTGGCGGCCGCGCTCACCGATCCGGCGGCCGTCGTGTTCGACGCCCGGTCCCGGGAGCGCTTCGGCGGCACGGCGCCCGAACCACGCCCGGGGCTGCGCGGCGGCCATATGCCCGGGGCGGTGAACCTGCCGTTCACCGAGGTCCAGCACGAGGGCCGGATGCGCCCGGCGGCCGAGCTGCGGGCTCTGTTCGACGCGCTCGCCCCGGGCCGGGACCGGCTGCTGTTCAGCTGCGGTTCCGGCGTGACCGCCTGTGTGCCCGCCCTGGCCGGCCGCGGGGAGTCCGCGGTCTACGACGGCTCGTGGAGCGAATGGGGACTGCCCTCAGGAAACCGTCCGGTCGTCACGGGCGGCTGAACGGGAGCGGGTGCGGCGAGCCCCCGACGGGGCCCGCCGTCCGGACCGTCAGCCCACGTACGCCCCGCTCGCCGTCAGCCGGAGTGCCGTGTCGATCAGCGGCACATGGCTGAAGGCCTGCGGGAAGTTCCCCACCTGGCGCTGCAGCCGGGAGTCCCACTCCTCGGCCAGCAGGCCCAGGTCGTTGCGCAGGGACAGCAGCCGCTCGAAGAGCTGGCGGGCCTCGTCGACCCGGCCGATCATCGCCAGGTCGTCGGCCAGCCAGAACGAGCACGCCAGGAATGCGCCCTCGTCGCCCTCCAGGCCGTCCACCCCGGCGTCCCCGCCCGTGGTGGGGTAGCGGAGCACGAAGCCGTCCTCCGTGGACAGCTCCCGCTGGATCGCCTCGATCGTGCCGATGACCCGCTTGTCGTCGGGCGGCAGGAACCCCATCTGGGGGATCAGTAGGAGGGAGGCGTCCAGCTCCTTCGACCCGTACGACTGGGTGAAGGTGTTGCGCTCCTTGTCGTACCCGCGTTCGCAGACGTCGCGGTGGATGTCGTCGCGCAGGTCGCGCCACTTCTCCAGCGGCCCCTCCGCGTCCCCGGCCTCGAGCAGTTTGATCGTCCGGTCGACCGCCACCCAGGCCATCACCTTGGAGTGCACGAAGTGCCGGCGCGGCCCGCGCACCTCCCAGATGCCCTCGTCCGGCTCCTCCCAGTGCTTCTCCAGGTACTCGATCAGCTTGAGCTGGAGGCCGGTGGCGTAGTCGTTGCGGGTCAGCCCGGTCATGTGCGCGAGGTGCAGCGCCTCGGTGACCTCGCCGTACACGTCCAGCTGGAGCTGGCCCGCGGCGCCGTTGCCGACCCGGACCGGGCCGGACTGCTCGTAGCCCGGCAGCCACTCCAGCTCGGCCTCGCCCAGCTCCCGCTCGCCCGCGATCCCGTACATGATCTGCAGGTTCTCCGGGTCGCCCGCGACCGCCCTGAGCAGCCACTCGCGCCAGGCGCGGGCCTCCTCGCGGTAGCCGGTGCGCAGCAGCGAGGACAGCGTGATCGCGGCGTCGCGCAGCCAGGTGTAGCGGTAGTCCCAGTTGCGGGAGCCGCCGATGTCCTCGGGCAGCGAGGTGGTGGGCGCGGCGACGATGCCGCCGGTCGGCGCGTAGGTCAGCGCCTTCAGGGTGATCAGCGAGCGGACCACGGCCTCGCGGTAGGGGCCGTGATACGTACACTGCTCGACCCACTCGCGCCAGAAGTCCGCGGTCGCCTCCAGCGAACCCTCGGGGTCCGGGAGCGCGGGCGGTTCGCGGTGCGAGGGCTGCCAGCTGATCGTGAACGCGATCCGGTCACCCGGGGCGACGGTGAAGTCCGAGTACGTCGTGAGGTTCTCGCCGAAGGTCTCGGCCGTGGTGTCCAGCCAGACCGAGTCGGGGCCCGCGACGGCGACCGTGCGGCCGTCCACCTTGTGCACCCACGGGGTGACCCGCCCGTAGCTGAACCGCATGCGCAGCTCCGAGCGCATCGGCACCCGGCCGCTGACGCCCTCCACGATCCTGATCAGCTGCGGGGCGCCGTCACGCGGCGGCATGAAATCGGTCACCCGGACCGTGCCGCGGGGCGTGTCCCACTCCGATTCCAGGATCAGTGAGTCCCCGCGATAGCGGCGGCGGTCGGCCGCGGGCGGTTCCTCGCCCTCGGTGCGGGGCCCGAGGCGCCAGAAGCCGTGATCCTCGGTGCCCAGAAGGCCCGCGAAAACGGCGTGTGAATCGAAGCGGGGCAGGCACAGCCAGTCGGCTGTACCGTCCCGGCAGACCAGGGCGGCGGTCTGCATGTCTCCGATGAGTGCGTAATCCTCGATGCGCCCGGCCACGTGCATCTCCAGTCGAACGGCCATGTCGCCCCGTAGGGCGCTTACTGCGGGTCAAGAGGTCGTCGCTAGGGGTTGAGGTGGGGGAATCTGCGCGTCCATACCTCCCCCGGAGCGAGTGTCCGAGCAGGATACGACGCACCTGGGTGATCCGCGCGACGGTCCCGGCAAGAGAGATGAGCCGAACGGGTGGGGCGTGAGGGACATGCGTGGATCATGTGCGCTGACTGTGCCGGGAGTGGCCGGAAGCAGGCTCCCCCGGTCGCTGATACCCTGGTAGCCCGTGGACCGGTGGTCGTCTGGCAACAGCAGACGAGGCCCCCGAACCGCAGCGACGGCGCCTCCGGAATCTCCGGACGGCAAAGCCGGTACGCACCTCACGATCGCGACCACGGGAGCCCCCTTTGGCTATGCAGCCCACATCCACGACGACCAAGCACATCTTCGTCACCGGGGGTGTCGCCTCTTCCCTCGGCAAGGGTCTGACTGCCTCCAGCCTCGGTGCCCTGCTCAAGGCGCGCGGCCTTCGGGTCACCATGCAGAAGCTCGACCCGTACCTGAACGTCGACCCGGGCACGATGAACCCCTTCCAGCACGGTGAGGTGTTCGTCACCAACGACGGCGCCGAGACCGACCTGGACATCGGACACTACGAGCGCTTCCTCGACGTCGACTTGGACGGCTCCGCCAACGTCACTACAGGCCAGGTGTACTCGCAGGTCATCGCCAAGGAGCGGCGAGGCGAATACCTCGGTGACACCGTGCAGGTCATCCCGCACATCACCAACGAGATCAAGCACCGCATCCGCCGGATGGCCACCGACGACGTGGACGTCGTCATCACCGAGGTCGGCGGCACGGTGGGCGACATCGAGTCGCTGCCGTTCCTGGAGACCGTCCGCCAGGTCCGCCACGAGGTGGGCCGGGACAACGTCTTCGTCGTGCACATCTCGCTGCTGCCCTACATCGGCCCGTCCGGCGAACTGAAGACCAAGCCGACCCAGCACTCGGTGGCGGCGCTGCGCAACATCGGTATCCAGCCGGACGCGATCGTGCTGCGGGCCGACCGCGAGGTGCCGACCGCGATCAAGCGCAAGATCTCGCTGATGTGCGACGTCGACGAGGCCGCCGTGGTGGCCTGCCCGGACGCCAAGTCGATCTACGACATCCCCAAGGTGCTGCACTCCGAGGGCCTGGACGCCTACGTCGTGCGCAAGCTCGACCTGCCGTTCCGGGACGTCGACTGGACGACCTGGGGGGATCTGCTGGACCGCGTCCACAACCCCGACCACGAGGTCACCGTCGCCCTGGTCGGCAAGTACATCGACCTGCCCGACGCCTACCTCTCGGTCACCGAGGCCATCCGGGCCGGCGGCTTCGCCAACAAGGCCCGCGTCAAGGTCAAGTGGGTCGCCTCCGACGACTGCAAGACCCCGGCGGGCGCCAAGAAGCAGCTCGGTGACGTCGACGCCATCTGCATCCCCGGCGGCTTCGGCGAGCGCGGTGTGATCGGCAAGGTCGGCGCCATCCAGTACGCCCGTGAGAACAAGGTGCCGCTGCTCGGCCTCTGCCTCGGGCTCCAGTGCATCGTGATCGAGGCCGCGCGCAACCTCGCGGAGATCCCCGACGCCAACTCCACCGAGTTCGACGCCGCCACCGCCCACCCCGTCATCTCGACGATGGAGGAGCAGCTCGCGTTCGTCGAGGGCGCGGGCGACCTCGGCGGCACCATGCGGCTCGGCCTCTACCCGGCGAAGCTCGCCGAGGGCTCGCTGGTCCGTGAGGCGTACGACGGCCAGCCGTACGTGGAGGAGCGCCACCGCCACCGCTACGAGGTCAACAACACCTACCGCGCCGAGCTGGAGAAGAAGGCCGGACTGGTCTTCTCCGGCACGTCCCCGGACAACAAGCTCGTCGAGTACGTCGAGTACCCGCGCGAGGTCCACCCCTACCTGGTCGCCACCCAGGCGCACCCGGAGCTCCGCTCCCGCCCGACCCGCCCGCACCCCCTGTTCGCGGGCCTGGTGAAGGCGGCCGTCGCGCGTAAGACGGGCAGCGGGCCGGAAGCCACGCCGGGCAAGTAACGGCACCCCCGCAGGCGTTACGGTTGACCGGGGTACGCGTCCTTCGAGGACACGTACCCCGGTCACTGTTTTTTGTGGGAGGACGTAGATGGGTTTCCAGGACACGCCCGAGGAATGGCCGGTCACCGCGACCGAGACTCCGTTCCGGGGCAACAAGACCAGCGTCCGCACCGACCAGGTGGTGATGCCCGACGGATCCGTCCACGGCCGCGACTACCAGGTCCACCCGGGTTCGGTCGCCGTGCTCGCACTCGACGGCGAGGGCCGCGTCCTGGTGCTGCGCCAGTACCGCCACCCGGTGCGCCACAGGCTGTGGGAGATCCCGGCCGGACTGCTCGACGTCCCCGGTGAGAACCCGCTGCACGCCGCGCAGCGCGAGCTGTACGAGGAGGCATACGTCAAGGCCGAGGACTGGCGGGTGCTGACCGACGTCTACACCACGCCCGGCGGCTGCGACGAAGCCGTACGGATCTTCCTCGCCCGCGACATCTCCGAGGCGGACGGCGAGCGTTTCGAGGTCGCGGAGGAGGAGGCCGACATGGAGCTGGCCCGGGTGCCGCTCCAGGACCTGGTCCGCGGTGTGATCGCCGGGGACCTGCACAACAGCTGCCTGGTGGTGGGGGTGCTCTCGCTCGCCGCGGTACTCGCGGGCGACGGGGTCGAATCGCTGCGGCCCGCGGAGGCGCCCTGGCCCGCCCGGCCGTTCGAGGCCTGACGGACCGTCGGAACCGCCGGAGTTTTTTCGAGGCCGTCGGGACAGTCGGGACCGCCGGGTTTTCGAGGCCGTCGGGCCCGTCGGGGAATCGGAACGTCCCCCAGTCGGAAAAAACGCTGATCCGATCGGGGGACCCGACCGCCGCGCTCCACCGGATTCGCCCACCCGCCTGAACTACGCTCGGAATGCCCTGACCGGAGTCCCGGCGGGCGACGCGTGCAGCGAAGTGGAGCGTGGCTCGTGACGGATCAGGCGGTGGACACCAGCGACCCGGCCGAGGCAGCGGGGACCGAGGAGTCGGCCACCGTCGAGCCATCCCAATTCTTCGGGCGCGAGCGCGAGTTGAAGGAACTCCGGGCCGACATCGAACGGGCCGGACTGGACACCATGGCCGGTCGCAGGAGCGGCCGGGCAAGGGTCCTGCTGATCGCCGGACGCCCCGGCTCCGGCCGCACCGCGCTGGCCGGCGAGCTCACCCGGCGACTGCTCGGCACCGGCGACTACCCCGACGGCCTGCTCCGCGTCCGGCTCACCGAACCCGGCGGCGCCCCGGTCCCCACCGAACGCGCCGCCCGGGACCTCCTCGGCCAGCTCGACGTGGCGGGACCGCCCGGCGCGGACGAGGACGAGCTGTCCGAGATGGTCCGCGAGGCCCTCGCCGTACGCCGGGTCCTGCTGCTGATCGACGACGCGCCGGACGCCGAACAGGTCGACCCGCTGCTCCCGGACAACCCGGACTGCCTGGTCGTCGCCACCGCGCAGGGCCCGCTGACCGGTATCCCCGGCGTCCGGCCCTGCACCGTCGGCGGGCTGGAGGCGGGCCCCGCGGTCCAGCTGCTCGCCCGCGCCATCGGGCAGGTCCGCATCACCGTCGACCCGCGGACCGCCGAGACCCTGGCCGAGGAGTGCGGTGGGCAGCCCGCCGCACTCGTGATGGTCGGGGGCTGGCTGGCCGCGCACCCGACCGCCTCGGTGGCCGACGTCACCAAGCAGCTGCGGGAACTTCCCGAGGACGCCGAACTGTCCACCGGCGCCCGCCCGCTGGCCCGCGCCTTCCAGCTGATCCACGACTCCCTGCCGCCGACCGCCGCCCGGATACTGCGACTGCTCTCACTGGCTCCCGCCGGACTCGCCGACGCCCACACCGCGTCCGCGCTGGCCGGCTGCTCCGTCTCCGCCGCCCAGACCACGCTCGACGACTTCGTGCGCCTGGGCGTGCTGCGCGGCAATGGGGCAGACCGGCCGCAGTACGAGGTGCCCGGCTGCCTGGCCCCGCTGCTGCGGGCGCTGCTGGCGGACCGGGACCGTCCGGCCGAGATCCAGCTCGCGCGGGCGAGGATGCTGGAGCGGACCGTGCGCCTGCTCCAGTCCTGCCGCGCGGTCACCGAACCCGAGGGCTCACCGGCCCGGCGCAGACTCGCCGGACTGCCGCGCACCCTGCGCTTCCCCGGCCCGGAGGCCGCCGCCGAATGGCTGCGGATCCGCCGCCCCGCTCTGCTCGCCTCCGCCCGGATCGCCGTGCAGGACGGCGAACTCGACACGCTGGCAAGGCGGTTGGTGGCCGCACTGGTGCGGGCGCTCGCGGTGCACGAGGGCACGGAGGCGGCCGCGCCCGAGCTGTACGGACTGCACGGTCTGGTACTGGCTGTCGCGGAGCGCCGCGAGCTGCCGCGCGAGCGGGCGGCCGCCCTGCTCAACCTCGCGGACCTGGACGCCGGGACCGGCCGGACCCGGGAGGCGCTGGCCCGCTACCGGGCCGCGCTGGATGCCGGCCGGGCCGCGAAGGACCCGTACGCCACCGGGCGCGCGATGGAATCCGTGGGCGGCGCCTACGCGGAGCTGGGCGACTTCCACCGGGCCTCGGACTGGTACGGCCGGGCGCTCGCGCAGCGGCTCACCCAGGGGGAGAAGGCCGACGAGGCGCGGCTCTACGGGCGCCTGGGCACGGTCCACACCTACGCCGGGCGGTACGGCGAGGCGCTGCGGAACTGGCGCGCCGCGGCGGCCGGCTACCGCAGGCTCGGTGACCTGCCCGCCCAGGCGCGGGCGCTCAGTGAGGTCGCCCGGGTCCAGGAGTACGCGGGCCGTCCGCAGGAGTCGCTGCAGACGTGCCGGGAGGCCGTGCAGTGGGCGCGGCAGGCCAAGGACGTACGGCTGCAGGCAGCCCTTGAGCTGCGGCTGGCCGACACGCTGGACCGGCTCGGTGACCCCGCAGCTGCGGGGCTGCACCGGGGTACAGCCGAGAGATTGCTGGGCGAGGAGAGCGCAGCCTGCGAAATCCGTAGTGCGGCGACGGAAAATTAATGCTTTGTAAGGCTAGACAGCGGGAAGCCCTTCATTAGACTGGCTCTGCCGCGGGTGTTCGCGGTGTCTCCATTTACGCTGCGTCTATCCGGGTATGTATCGCTATGCCCGGACAACCCCTCTGAGTCAAGGACCGTGATCGACGTGAAGGTCGGCATCCCCCGCGAAGTCAAGAACAACGAGTTCCGCGTGGCGATCACGCCTGCCGGTGTGCACGAGCTCGTCCGCCACGGCCACCAGGTCGTCGTCGAGGAGAGCGCCGGTGCCGGCTCGTCCATCACGGACGCGGAGTACGTCGCGGCCGGGGCGCGGATACTGCCCACCGCCGACGAGGTCTGGGCCACCGCCGACCTGCTGCTGAAGGTCAAGGAGCCGGTCGCGGAGGAGTACCACCGCCTCCGCAAGGGCCAGACCCTCTTCACCTACCTCCACCTCGCCGCCTCCCGCGCCTGCACGGACGCGCTGCTGGAGTCCGGCACCACCGCCATCGCCTACGAGACCGTCGAGACCGCGAACCGCGCGCTGCCGCTGCTCGCCCCGATGTCCGAGGTCGCGGGCCGGCTGGCCCCGCAGGTCGGCGCGTACCACCTGATGCGCTCGGTCGGCGGCCGCGGTGTGCTGCCCGGCGGCGTCCCGGGTACGGCGGCCGGGCGGGCCGTCATCATCGGCGGCGGTGTCTCCGGCTGGAACGCCACCCAGATCGCCGTCGGCCTCGGCTTCCACGTCACGCTGCTCGACAAGGACATCAACAAGCTCCGCGAGGCCGACCGGATCTTCGGCACCAAGGTGCAGACGGTCGTCTCCAACGCCTTCGAGCTGGAGAAGGCGGTCGTCGAGGCGGACCTGGTCGTCGGCGCCGTGCTCATCCCCGGCGCGAAGGCCCCGAAGCTGGTCACCAACGAGCTCGTCGCCAAGATGAAGCCCGGAAGTGTACTTGTCGACATTGCAATTGATCAGGGTGGCTGCTTCGAGGACTCCCACCCGACGACGCACGCCGAGCCGACCTTCATGGTTCACGACTCGGTCTTCTACTGCGTCGCCAACATGCCCGGCGCGGTGCCGAACACCTCCACGTACGCCCTCACCAACGCGACGCTGCCCTACATCGTCGAGCTCGCGAACCGGGGCTGGACCGAGGCGCTGCGCCGTGACGCCGCGCTCGCCAAGGGGCTCAACACCCATGACGGGCAGGTCGTTTACCGCGAGGTGGCGGAGGCGCACGGCCTCGACCACGTCGAACTGAGCGCGCTTCTCGGCTGAGGGTCAACCCCTCCCGTCAACCTCGCGCACCCGGCCGGACCTTGCCGAGCAAGGTCCGGCCGGACGTGTGCCGGGCCCCTGCCGGAGCCCGCGCAACTCGCCTCGAACGTAACCCTTTAACCGATTCGTGCACCCGCGAAAAGTACGCCCGGAGGGCTGCGCGCCCTTGACAGCGGGGTGTTCGATTGCCGACACATCGGGCCGGGTCCGGCGGATTGTGTTGCTGCGAACCGGTGACACGCCATAGAGTCGCCAATCGTCGGCATGGTGCCACGCTGACCTATCGATAAGTTTCCTGGTCACGTCCAAGGAGGTAAGACGACTTGTGAATGAGTCGACATTTACTCCCGGGGGTGTTCAACCAGGGATGCCTGCACGGGGCCAGAGCCCGAACGGGCTGGAGGCTGTCGGCTCCGTCGCTGTCCGCACCTTCGCCACACACCAGCACATGACGACAGCCCCCCAGATGATGGACGGCCTACACGTGAACGCCATGGCCGGCAACGAGAGTGGCCGGGACACCGCCCACTTCGCCGACTTCGACGAGGCGCCCCAGGGGCGCTTCTACGACCCCGACGCCGAGTACGAGCCCGATCCGGAGTACGCGGCCACTCTCGCGCCCGACGCCGCCCGGCAGCGCCGCGAGCGAGTCGGCCCGACCGGCCGGCCCTTGCCGTACTTCCCGATCCCCGGCCCGCTGACCGATCACGGCCCCGCCAAGATCATCGCGATGTGCAACCAGAAGGGCGGCGTCGGCAAGACCACGTCGACCATCAACCTGGGTGCCGCGCTCGCGGAGTACGGGCGGCGGGTCCTGCTCGTCGACTTCGACCCGCAGGGAGCCCTGTCGGTCGGTCTCGGCGTGAACCCGATGGAGCTCGACCTCACCGTCTACAACCTGCTCATGGAGCGGGGCATGGCGGCCGACGAGGTCCTCCTGAAGACCGCCGTGCCCAACATGGACCTGCTGCCGAGCAACATCGACCTGTCGGCCGCCGAGGTCCAGCTGGTCAGCGAGGTGGCCCGGGAATCCACCCTGCAGCGCGCCCTGAAGCCGCTGATGGCCGACTACGACTACATCGTGATCGACTGCCAGCCCTCGCTCGGCCTGCTCACCGTGAACGCCCTGACCGCCGCGCACAAGGTGATAGTGCCGCTTGAGTGCGAGTTCTTCGCGCTGCGAGGGGTGGCGCTGCTCACCGAGACCATCGAGAAGGTCCAGGAGCGGCTCAACCCGGAACTGGAGCTCGACGGCATCCTCGCCACCATGTACGACTCCCGTACGGTGCACAGCCGCGAGGTCCTCGCGCGCGTCGTCGAGGCCTTCGACGATCACGTCTACCACACGGTCATCGGGCGTACGGTCCGCTTCCCGGAGACCACGGTCGCCGGCGAGCCCATCACCACGTACGCCTCCAACTCGGTCGGTGCCGCCGCCTATCGCCAGCTCGCCAGGGAGGTGCTCGCCCGGTGTCACGCCGAGTGAGTCTGCCGGGGGCCGACGAACTGTTCCGCACCACCGGGGGGATGGGGCTGCAGTCCTCGTCCCCCGCGGAACGACGGCGCAAGGCGAACGGCGGGGCCCCCCGGGTGCCCGCACCGGCCGGCGGCGAGAGCGACCCCGGGGCCGACGCCCCGGCTACGGGCGCAGAGGCCCCGGCCGCCCCCTCCGGCCAGGAGGAGCACTCTGCGGCCAGGTCCGACGCGGGCGATTCGCGCAGCCGGAGCGGTGAGAGCGACCGGATGGCGGTGGCCGCACAGGCCGGGCGCCGTCCGCAGCCGCCGTCCTCGCAGGAGCCGGTTCCGGCGCCCGTGGTCCAGCAGCAGCGCAGACGCGGCGGCGGGCGCGGCGCGAACCGGCGGCCCAGCGGCCGGGAGCGCCACGACGAGAAGATCACGGTCTACGTCTCCGCCGAGGAGCTGATGGACCTCGAACACGCGAGGCTGGTGCTGCGCGGCGAGCACGGGCTGGCCATCGACCGGGGCAGGATCGTCCGTGAGGCGGTCGCCGTCGTCCTGGCCGACCTGGAGTCCCGGGGCGACGCGAGCATCCTCGTACGGCGGCTGCGCGGCCGCTGACGGGCCCGGCGCCGGTAGCCTGCCCCGGAGGGCGGGCCGCCGTCCGCCCGCCCCGTGTCCCGCCGCACCCTGGATCCCGATGCCCTCACCCGACGAGCCCGCCCGCACCTCCCGCCGCCCACTGGGCCGCGGGCCGGGCGGCGGGCCCGTACCGGTGCCTGCCCCCGAACCGGTGCCTGTTCCCGTACCGGAACCCGAACCGGTTTTCGTACCGGACCCCGATCCCGTACCGGACCCCGGACCCGCGCCCGTTCCCGTACCGGAACCTGCACCGGACCCCGATCCCGTACCGGACCAGGACCCCGCGCCCGCGCCCGTCCCGGAGGCCGACGACGGTCGGTTCACCGTGCGGCTGGCGAACTTCGAGGGGCCGTTCGATCTGCTGCTGCAGCTCATCTCCAAGCACAAGCTGGACGTGACCGAGGTGGCCCTGTCCAAGGTCACCGACGAGTTCATGGTCCACATCCGGGCCATGGGGCCGGACTGGGACCTGGACCAGACCACCGAGTTCCTCGTCGTCGCGGCGACCCTCCTGGACCTCAAGGCGGCCCGGCTGCTGCCCGCCGCGGAGGTGGAGGACGAAGGGGACCTGGCGCTGCTGGAGGCCAGGGACCTGCTCTTCGCGAGGCTGCTGCAGTACCGCGCCTACAAGCGCATCGCGGAGATCTTCAGCGAGCGGCTCGAATCGGAGGGCCGCCGCTTCCCCCGTACCGTCGGACTGGAACCGCACCACGCCGAGCTGCTGCCCGACGTGGTGATCAGCATCGGGGCCGAGGGCTTCGCGAAGCTGGCCGTGAAGGCGATGCAGCCCAGGCCCCGGCCCCAGGTCTACGTCGACCACATCCACGCCCCGCTGGTCAGCGTGCGGGAGCAGGCCGGGATCGTGATGGCCCGGCTGCGGGAGGCGGGGGAGATGAGCTTCCGGGAACTGGCCGGGGACGCCCCGGACACGCTCACCGTCGTCGCCCGGTTCCTGGCGCTGCTGGAGCTCTACCGGGAGAAGGCCGTCGCCCTGGACCAGGACGAGGCGCTGGGGGAGCTGATGGTGCGCTGGGCCGGGGAGCAGGGGGCCGAGCCGGTCGTCACGGACGAGTTCGACCAGGAGGCACCGGACATGCGGGACGAGCGGCAGGACGTGAAGGCATGAGTGAGCAGGACGTCACCGGACCGGCCGTCGCGGGCCTCGGTCTGAAGCCCGCCCTGGAGGCCGTGCTGATGGTCGTCGACGAGCCCGCCACCGAGGAGCACCTGGCCAAGGTGCTGGAGCGGCCCCGGCGGGCCGTCGCGGACGCGCTGCGGGAGCTGGCCGACGAGTACACCGCCCAGCGCCGCGGTTTCGACCTGAGGCTGGTCGCGGGAGGCTGGCGGTTCTATACCCGCCCGGAGTACGCGGCGGCGGTCGAGGGCTTCGTCCTGGACGGCCAGCACGCCCGTCTCACCCAGGCGGCGCTGGAGACCCTCGCGGTCGTCGCGTACCGGCAGCCGGTGAGCCGTTCCAGGGTCTCCGCGGTGCGCGGCGTGAACTGTGACGGGGTCATGCGGACCCTGCTCCAGAGGGGCCTGGTCGAGGAAGCGGGCGCGGAACCCGAAACAGGTGCGATCCTGTACAGGACGACGAACTACTTTCTGGAGCGAATGGGCCTGCGTGGCCTGGACGAGCTCCCGGAGCTCGCGCCCTTCCTACCGGAGGCGGACGCGATCGAGGCTGAGACGCTAGAGGGTGTGCCGTCGTTCGATCCGGACGCACCGGACACCCCGGATACTCACGCAGACGACAAGACGGAATTTTGATGCGAAGCAGTGGCAGGAACAGCGGAAGCGGCAGCGGCGGCGGCAGGAGCGGCGGCGCCGCGGGCGGCGGCAGGAGTGCCGGCGGAGCCAGGAGCGGCGGCGGCAGGAGCGGCGGCAGCGGCGGCCGGAACAACATCGGCACCGGCCGGAACACCAACCCGAACCCGCGGGTCTCCGGCTCCGAGCGCGACGACAAGCAGGAGCAGCGCCCCCGCCGGCCCCGCCCCGAGGAGCGCCGCTACGACGTGGGCAACGACAAGCCGGGCGGCGACGGCGGCACCCGCAAGGGCCGCGGCGCCTCGGCCCGCGGTGGCGCCAAGGGTGGCCCGAAGGCGGCTTCCGGCGGCTCGAAGAGCACCGGCAGGCGCGCCCCGTACGGCGCCCCCGCGCGCCCGCGCGAGCTCGACGCCAAGATCGAGCAGCGCAACCGCGACCGGTACGCGAACAAGCCCGAGATCAAGACGCCGAAGACCCACCCGGGCGCCGAGCAGGAGGGCGAGCGGCTGCAGAAGATCCTCGCCAGGGCCGGCATGGGCTCACGCCGGGCCTGCGAGGAGCTCATCGAGCAGTCCCGCGTCGAGGTGAACGGCGAGATCGTCGTCGAGCAGGGCATGCGCGTCGACGTGCACAAGGACGAGATCAAGGTCGACGGCCTGACGGTCGCCACCCAGTCGCATCTGTTCTTCGCGCTGAACAAGCCGGCCGGTGTCGTCTCCTCCATGGAGGACCCGGACGGGCGCCAGTGCCTCGGCGACTACGTCACCAACCGTGAGACGCGGCTCTTCCACGTCGGCCGGCTGGACACCGAGACCGAGGGCATCATCATGCTCACCAACCACGGCGAGCTGGCCCACCGTCTCACCCACCCCAAGTACGGCGTGAAGAAGACCTACCTGGCCGCCATCCAGGGCCCGCTCCCGCGTGACCTGGGCAAGCGGCTCAAGGACGGCATCCAGCTGGAGGACGGTTACGCACGCGCCGACCACTTCCGCGTCGTCGAGAACACCGGCAAGAACTACCTGGTCGAGGTGACCCTCCACGAGGGCCGTAAGCACATCGTCCGCCGGATGCTGGCCGAGGCCGGCTTCCCGGTCGAGCGGCTGGTGCGGACGTCGTTCGGCCCGATCCCGCTGGGCGACCAGAAGTCGGGCTGGCTGCGCCGGCTCACCAACACCGAAGTGGGCATGCTGATGCGCGAGGTCGGTCTGTAGACCTCGGCTCCACCGCGTAAGGCCCGCGGCCGGTTCCCGGATTCCGAATTTCGGACAGGAACCGGCCGCGGGCCTTTTGCTACCTGCGTTCGACCTTTATAGTCAGAATGACTATTAAGGAGATGGGTGTGAGTCTCGCGGACGTCCTCGATCCCCTGCGGCAGCCCCTGGTGACGGTCCTGGGCACCCCGGTCAGCTGGACCGAGGTGCTGGGCTTCGGCAGCGGGGCGCTGTGCGTCTGGCTCGTGGCCCGCCAGCACCTCGCCAACTGGCCGGTCGGCATCGCCAACAACGTCTTCTTCGTCCTGCTGTTCGCCCAGTCCGGCCTGTACGCCGACGCCGGGCTCCAGTTCGTCTTCATCGCCCTTGCCGCGTACGGCTGGTGGACCTGGACCCACGGGGGTGGATCAGGGACGGACAGCCTGCCGGTGCGGAGCACCACCCGCGCCGAATGGGCCCTGCTGCTCGCGGCGGGGGTGGTGGGGACCTTCGCGCTGACCGTCCTGCTGGACCGGGCCACCGACTCCACGGTGCCCTTCTGGGACGCCCTGACGACGGCGCTGTCGCTGGCGGCGACGTACGGGCAGTGCCGGAAGCTCGTCGAGTCGTGGTGGCTGTGGATCGCCGCCGACGTGGTGTACATCCCGCTCTACGCGTACAAGGAGCTCTACCTCACCTCGCTGCTGTACGTCGGCTTCCTGACGCTGTGCCTGCTCGGCCTGCGCAACTGGCGGCGCGCTCTCACCGTCCGGCAGCGGGAGTTCACGGAGGTCCCGGCATGAAACGCTTCGCGCACGGCCTGGTGCTCGGCAAGTTCTACCCGCCGCACGCCGGCCACCACCATCTCGTCCGCACCGCGCAGGACCGCTGCGAGCGGGTGACCGTGCTGGTCTGCGCCGCCTCGGTGGAATCCGTCCCGCTCGCGGACCGGGTCGCCTGGATGCGCGAGGTGCACCCGGACGTGACGGTGGTCGGCGCCGTCGACGACACCCGGATGGATCTCCACGACCCGGCGGTCTGGGACGCCCACATGGCGGTCTTCACCGCGGCCGTGCCCGAGCGGGTGGACGCCGTGTTCACCTCGGAGTCGTACGGGGACGAGCTCGCCCGCCGCTTCGGCGCGGAACCCGTCGCCGTCGACCCGGACCGCACGGTCTTCCCGGTCTCCGGCACCGCCCTGCGCGCGGACCCGGCGGGCTACTGGGACTTCCTCGAACCGCCGGTCCGGGCCGCGCTGGCCCGCCGGGTCGTCGTCCTGGGCGCCGAGTCCACCGGCACCACCACCCTGGCCCGCGCACTGGCCGCCCAGTACCGCAGGCGCGGCGGCGTCTGGGCGCTCACCGGGTACGTCGCCGAGTACGGGCGCGAGTTCAGCGAACAGAAGCCGGCCGCGCTGCGCGCCCGCCGGCCCCGCGCCCAGTGGGAGGACGTCACCTTCACGACCGACGACTTCCCGCTGATAGCCGAGGCCCAGAACGCCCGGGAGGAGGCGGCCGCCCGCACCGGATCCCCGGTGCTCGTCTGCGACACCGACTCCTTCGCCACCACCGTCTGGCACGAGCGGTACGTCGGCGGCCGCAACCCGCTCGTCGAGCGCACGGCCGACCGGGCAGCCCATCACCTGTGGCTGCTGACCGACCACGAGGGCGTCGCCTTCGAGGACGACGGGCTGCGCGACGGCGAGGAGCTGCGGCCCTGGATGACCGACCGTTTCCGATCCGAACTCACCCGGACAGGAAGGAACTTCATCGAAGTCACCGGAAGCCGCCAGCAGCGCCTGGCCACAGCCGTCGAGGCGGTCGACGCCCTGCTGGCCAGGGGCTGGCACTTCGCCGACCCCCTTCCGGAGCGGCGATGAGCGGCGCCGCACCCGAGGGCTACGACCCGCACGCCTTCGAACCGTTCGCCGTCACCGTGGACCTGGCCGTCTTCACGGTCCGCGAGACCCGGCTGCACGTCCTGCTCGTCGAGCGGGGCGAGGACCCGTACAAGGGCCGGTGGGCGCTGCCCGGCGGCTTCGTCCTGCCCCGCGAGTCCGCCGAGGACGCGGCCCGCCGGGAGCTGGCGGAGGAGACCGGGCTGAGCCAGGACACCGTCTCGGCCCTCCACCTGGAACAGCTCGCGACGTACAGCGACCCGGACCGCGATCCGAGGATGCGGGTGGTCTCCGTCGCCTACGCCGCGCTCGTACCCGACCTGCCCGAACCGCGCGGCGGCGGCGACGCGGCCAGCGCCGGATGGTGGGACGCCGGAGAGCTCGGCGCGCTCGCCTTCGACCACGACCGCATCCTCGCCGACGCACAGATCAGGATCGGCGCCAAACTCGAATACACCTGCCTGGCCACCGCGTTCTGCCCGCCCGAATTCACCCTGGGAGAGCTCCAGCAGGTGTACGAGACGGTCTGGGGCGTCGAGCTGGACCGGCCCAACTTCAGGCGCAAGATCCTCACCACGCCCGGCTTCGTCCAGGCGGCACAGGGCTCACCGCGCCGTACCGGCGGACGGGGAAAACCGGCCGCCCTCTACCGGGCGGGCGCCGCGACCGCCCTGCACCCCCCACTGCTGCGACCGGAAGGAAGAAGCACGTGATCGTGACCAGGACCATCACCAAACAGGCCGCCACCGGCGCGCTGACCGGGCTCGCGCTCGGCGACGCGCTGGGCTTCCCGACCGAGTTCAACAACGTCCCCTCGATCCTCGCCAAGTGCGGGCCGTGGCGCCAGATGAGGCTGCCGAAGCCCGCGGTCGTCAGCGACGACACCCAGATGACCCTGGCTCTCGGCCGCGGCATCCGTACCGCCATGGACCGCGGACTGCTCACCCCGCTGCGCCTCGCGCGCCCGGTGCGCGAGGAGTTCGTCGACTGGTACCACTCGCCCGACAACAACCGCGCCCCCGGCCGCACCTGCATGACCGCCTGCCGGATGCTCGACAGCGACCGCGTCTGGCAGGAGGCCAGCCAGACCGGCTCCAAGGGCTGCGGCGCCAACATGCGGGTCGGCCCCATCGGACTCGTACCCGGGCTGAGCGACGAACAGCGCGCCGGCTCCGCCCAGCTGCAGGCGGCCCTCACCCACGGACACCCCACCGCACTCGCCGCATCCGACCTGATGGCCCGCGCGGTCTACCTCCTGGCGCAGGGCGCGGACCCGGTGGGACTGATCGGGCAGCTGCGCAGCTACGCGTACGAGAACAGCGGCACCTACCTCACCCGCTGGCTCGGGGACCTCTGGCGCTACGCCGGGGACTCCTCGCCCGAGCTCTACATCCAGCGGGGCTGGGAGGAGTGCCTCACCGCACTGGAGCGCGTCCAGGACGCGCTGCGCGACCCCTCCCCGGAGACCGACCCCTGCGAGGCGACCGGCGACGGCTGGATAGCAGAGGAAGCCCTGGCCACGGCCCTGCACTGCTTCCTGCTCTTCCCCGACGAACCCCTCACCGCCCTGCGTCGCGCCGCCTGCACCCGGGGCGACTCGGACTCGCTCGGCTGCCTGACCGGCGCGCTCGCCGGGGCGCACCTGGGCTCCGGTGCCTGGCCCAAGGAGTGGTCGGAGCGGATCGAGTACCGGAGCGACCTGCTGTCCCTGGGGGCGCTCTGGGACTCCTGAGCCATGCGTACGGACATGAAGCGTCTCAAGGAAGCCGGGCTGCCGGTCGATGCGGACCTGCGGGGGTTCCACATCCGGCCCGAGCGGTTCTTCGCACCGTCAGCCGGCTGAGCCGTCACCGGCCGACGCCGACGCCCGCCGGGTGCGGATCAGGAAGTCCTCGATCCGTGCACGGTCCGGCTCGGCCGGCAGCGGGGAGGCGGCGGCCGCCGCGTCGTTCTCCTCGGCCAGCCCGTTCATGCGCCGCTCCACCTCCGGCCACGGCACCTCGCCCCGCTTGACGGCGAGCAGCCCGTCGCGGGCCGCGCCCACGCCGATCGTGAGCTCTCCCGTACGCAGCAGGTCCCGGCCGCTCGTCAGCAGCCGCAGCAGATGCATGGCGTGCTTCCAGCGCGGCGCCCCGTACTGCCGTACGTCCGCCTCCAGCTTCCTGCGCTGGCCCATCGCGTAACGGACGAAGGTCAGGTGCGCCCGCCGGGAGAGAAAGGCGCCGCGCAGCGTGAGGAGTTCGCGGCCGGTGGCGTCGGTGTGTTCGACCAAGGGCGAGTGCAGGCACTCCAGCACATTGGGGTCGGCCCGCAGCGCCAGTTCGCAGAAGCGTTCCAGCTCCCAGGAGAACTGCTCGTCGGCCGGTCCATCGACATGGGCGGGCGGCTTGTCGAACCGCCAGAACAGCGGGGTCGGCGCGAGGTAGACCCCCCGCCGGTCGGTGTCGCTGTCCTCCGTGGCCAGCCCGAAGGCGCGCGAGCCCATCACACAGGAGTAGACGGTGTGGTCGCGCACCAGCGCCTCGCCGGACGGAGTGATCATGCGGGGAGGGTACGCGAGAGCCCGGCGCCGCCGCCCGGGGATTCGGCGCCGCCGACGCGTCTCACGGACAGGGCGGCCCGGCGCGGGACCCCGTCGGCCCCCTACGCTGAAACAGCCGGAACACGGGCAACGGACACAGGCAGTACGAAGTCGTACGGACAAGCGAGGAGCACGACGTGGCGGTACGAGCGGTCCGAGGAGCCGTCCAGCTGGAGCGGGACGAGGCCGGGCACATGGGCGAGCAGGTCGGCGCTCTCCTGACAGCCGTCCTGGAGCGCAACAGCCTCGTCCCGGACGACCTCATCAGTATCTGGTTCACGGCCACCACCGACCTGCACAGCGACTTCCCGGCCGCCGCGGCGCGCTCCATCGGTATCGTCGACGTACCGCTGATCTGCGCCCAGGAGCTGGACATCGAGGGGGCGATGCCCCGGGTGGTCCGGATCCTCGTCCACATCGAGACCTATCTCCCCAAGTCCGAGATCGCCCACGTCTACCTCGGCGCCACCGCCGCCCTGCGCAAGGACATCGCCCAGTGAGAAACGCCGTTGTCATCGGAACAGGCCTCGTCGGCACCTCCGCGGCCCTCGCCCTCGCCGGCCGGGGCATCACGGTGTACCTCGTCGACCACGACCCGGAGTCGGCCCGGACGGCGGCCGCGCTCGGCGCCGGCACCGACGAGGCGCCGGACGGCCCGGTCGACCTGGCGATCGTCGCCGTACCGCCGGCCCACACCGCGGCCGTGCTCGCCACCGCCATGCGCGAGGGCGTCGCCCGCGGCTACCTCGACGTGGCCAGCGTCAAGGGCGGCCCGCGCCGCGAGCTGGAGGCACTCGGCCTCGACCTCGCCCCGTACATCGGCACGCACCCGATGGCCGGCAAGGAGCGCTCCGGCCCGCTCGCCGGTACCGCGGACCTCTTCGAGGGCCGCCCCTGGGTCCTCACGCCGACCCGCGACACCGACACCGAGGTCCTCAACCTCGCCCTGGAGCTGGTCGCGCTCTGCCGGGCCGTGCCGGTCGTCATGGACGCCGACGCCCACGACCGGGCCGTCGCGCTCGTCTCCCACACCCCGCAGCTGATCTCCTCGATGGTCGCCGCCCGGCTGGAGGAGGCCGACGAGACCGCGGTACGCCTGTGCGGGCAGGGCATCCGGGACGTCACCAGGATCGCCGCTTCCGATCCCCGGATGTGGGTGGACATCCTCTCCGCCAACCCCGGACCGGTCGCCGACGTCCTCGCCGGGGTCGCCGCCGACCTGGACGAGACCGTCACCGCGCTGCGCGGCCTGCAGTCCGCCGACGAGGACAAGCGCCGCGCGGGCACCGAGGGCATCCAGGACGTGCTGCGCCGGGGCAACGCCGGCCGGGTCAGGGTGCCCGGCAAGCACGGCGCGGCCCCCGCCTCCTACGAGGTCGTGGCCGTCCTGATCAGCGACCGGCCGGGCGAGCTGGCCGGGATCTTCGCGGACGCCGGCCGGGCCGGGGTCAACGTCGAGGACGTACGCATCGAGCACGCCACCGGCCAGCAGGCGGGCCTCGTGCAGCTCATGGTCGAGCCGAGCGCCGCCCCCGGCCTCAGCGCCGCCCTGCGCGAGCGCGGCTGGTCGATCCGCCAGTAGCCCAAGGGCCGGGAGGCGGTTGTCCACAGGGGTGGTCGGGCCCGCGCCGACACTCGGTAACCTTGTGCGGGGCGGGTTCGCGCGTCCCGTCCCGCCCACCCCGTGTACCAGGAAGGTGTCCACCACCGTGGAAACCGTAAGCGCCGCCGCCCGGACCGCCCCGGCCGCAGTGATCGTCGCCATCGACGGGCCCTCCGGCACCGGCAAGTCCAGCACGTCCAAGGCCGTCGCCGCCCAGCTCGGCCTGAGCTATCTGGACACCGGTGCCCAGTACCGGGCGATCACCTGGTGGATGCTGAACAACGGCATCGACGTGCACGACGCGCTGGAGGTGGCCACCGCGGCCGCCAAGCCCGTCATCGTCTCCGGCACCGACCCGGCCGCCCCCACGATCACCGTCGACGGCGAGGACGCCTCCGGCCCGATCCGCACCCAGGAGGTCACCTCCAAGGTCAGCGCCGTCAGCGCCGTCCCCGAGGTGCGCACCCTGATCACCGAGCTGCAGCGCACCATCGCCCGGGGCGCGGAGAAGGGCATCGTGGTCGAGGGCCGGGACATCGGCACGACCGTGCTGCCCGACGCCGACATCAAGATCTTCCTGACCGCTTCGCCGGAGGCGCGCGCCGCCCGCCGCAGCGGAGAGGTGCAGGGCTCCGATCTCGCCGCCACCAAGGAGGCGCTGATCAAGCGGGACGCCGCCGACTCCGGCCGTAAGACGTCTCCCCTCGCCAAGGCGGCCGACGCCGTGGAGGTGGACACCACAGAACTGACCCTCAAGCAGGTCATCGAGTGCGTCGTCACCCTCGTCGGGGAGAAGCAGGCGGCGAAGTGAGCCCAGCCGCGGGCGCGCCCACGCTGCGCGGAGCGGCGGTCGGGCGCTCCATCGGGATCGGGCTGATGTACGGGCTGTTCAGGCCCCGTGTGCTCGGCGCGTGGCGGGTCCCCGCCTCGGGACCCGTCATACTCGCGGTGAACCATTCGCACAACGTCGACGGTCCGATGCTGATGGGCACCGCGCCCAGGCCCGTCCACTTCCTGATCAAGAAAGAGGCGTTCGTCGGCCCCCTGGACCCGTTCCTGCGCGGAATCGGTCAGCTGAAGGTGGACCGTACGACCGCCGACCGCACCGCCATCACCCACGCCCTCGGCGTGCTGGGGGACGGCGGAGTGCTCGGGATCTTCCCCGAGGGCACCCGGGGTGAGGGAGACTTCGCCTCGCTGCGCGCCGGACTCGCGTACTTCGCGGTACGCAGCGGGGCGCCGATCGTGCCCGTGGCCGTACTGGGAAGCACGGAACGCCGCGGACGGTTGATATCAGCGCTGCCGCCGCTGCGCAGCCGCGTCGATGTCGTCTTCGGCGAGGCATTCGACGCACAAGAGGGCGTGCGAAGCTCGTATACGGGTGGCGGTGGGCGACGGGTGGGCAGCAGCGGGCGGCGGACGCGCAAGGCGCTGGACGAGGCGACCGTGCGGATCCAGGGCCGGCTGACCGGCCACCTGGAGCAGGCCAGGCGCCTCACCGGGCGCACTGGGTAAGACTTGAGTAGTGGACCGCGTGCTGCGTGGTCCATCGATGATGATGCAAAGAGGAACGGACTTCATGAACGACCAGATTCACTCCGGCGGCTCGGACCACGAGCACGGAGCGCTTGGCGATGCCGAGTACGCGGAGTTCATGGAGCTCGCCGCGCAGGAGGGGTTCGACCCGGAGGACGTCGAGGGCGCGATCGGTGAGGCCGGTCACGGACCGCTTCCCGTGCTCGCCGTCGTCGGCCGCCCCAACGTCGGCAAGTCGACGCTGGTGAACCGGATCATCGGCCGCCGTGAGGCCGTCGTCCAGGACAAGCCCGGCGTCACCCGTGACCGTGTCAGCTACGAGGCCGAATGGGCGGGCCGCCGCTTCAAGGTCGTCGACACCGGCGGCTGGGAGCAGGACGTGCTGGGGCTCGACGCCTCCGTCGCCGCCCAGGCCGAGTACGCCATCGAGACGGCCGACGCGGTCGTCTTCGTGGTCGACTCCACCGTCGGCGCCACCGACACCGACGAGGCCGTCGTCAAGCTGCTGCGCCGGGCCAAGAAGCCCGTCGTGCTCTGCGCCAACAAGGTCGACGGACAGAGCGGTGAGGCGGACGCCACCGCGCTCTGGTCGCTCGGCCTCGGCCAGCCGCACCCGGTCTCCTCGCTGCACGGCCGAGGCACCGGCGACATGCTGGACGCCGTCCTGGAGGCGCTTCCCGAGGCCCCGGCCCAGTCGTTCGGCACCGCGGTCGGCGGGCCGCGCCGCATCGCGCTGATCGGCCGCCCGAACGTCGGCAAGTCCTCGCTGCTGAACAAGGTGGCCAACGAGGACCGGGTCGTCGTCAACGAACTGGCCGGCACCACCCGTGACCCGGTCGACGAGCTGATCACGCTCGGCGGCATCACCTGGAAGTTCATCGACACGGCCGGCATCCGGCGCCGGGTCCACCTCCAGGAGGGCGCGGACTACTACGCCTCGCTGCGTACCGCCGCCGCCGTGGAGAAGGCAGAGGTCGCCGTGATCCTGATCGACTCCAGCGAATCGATCAGCGTCCAGGACCAGCGCATCGTGACCATGGCCGTCGAGGCCGGGCGTGCGATCGTGGTGGCCTTCAACAAGTGGGACACCCTCGACGAGGAGCGCCGCTACTACCTGGAGCGCGAGATCGAGACGGAGCTCGCGCAGGTCGCGTGGGCCCCGCGGGTCAACGTCTCCGCGCTCACCGGCCGCCACATGGAGAAGCTGGTCCCGGCGATCGAGACCGCGCTGGACGGCTGGGAGACCCGCGTTCCGACGGGCCGGCTGAACGCGTTCCTCGGCGAGATCGTCGCCTCGCACCCGCACCCGATCCGAGGCGGCAAGCAGCCCCGTATCCTCTTCGGCACCCAGGCGGGCACCAAGCCGCCGCGCTTCGTGCTCTTCGCCTCGGGCTTCCTTGAGCACGGCTACCGGCGCTTCGTCGAGCGCCGGCTGCGTGAGGAGTTCGGCTTCGAGGGCACCCCGATCCACATCTCGGTGCGGGTCCGCGAGAAGCGCGGCCGCAACAAGTAGCCGACGGGCGGGCGGCACGGCCCCGGCGCGAGAGCGCCCCGGCCGCGCCGCCGAGCCCGGACACGACTGAGCCCCGGACCACTCGGAGAACGAGTGGTCCGGGGCTCAGTCGTGTCGTCAGGCCCCTCGGGAGCCCGGTGGCAGCGCGGCCTGTACCCGCCCCGCGTGCCGCCCCACGCGTTGCCAGGAGCCCAGGCTCCCGGTGTGCGTACCGGGGCTGCCGCTGCCGCTGCCGTGCCCGGCGGCAGAGCCCGTGCCACCGGACGTGCCGCCCGCGCCGCCGTGCCCCGAGTGGCCGCTCAGCGGGGCGCGGGAGCCGAAGAACCCGCTGCCGAAACTCGGGAGCCCCAGGCTCTCCTCCCCGGTCCGGTCACCCGGCAACGCCCTGAACGACCGGCGGTACTCGGAGTACAGCGCGTCGTAGATAGGGGTGCGGGACGGGCCACCCGATGGGTCCTGCGCGGGACGCATGGCAGGGATCGGGCTCGGACGCTGGTGGGAGGGGTCGTATGAGTGCACGTATGTGCCAACGACCTCACCGCCCGTGAGATGCGGGCGCGCCGGAGAAATAGCTGTTCGCCCCGGGGCCCCGGAGTGCCCGGACACGGTCAGGTACCGGCCAGCGGCATCGCCGCGGCGACCAGGATGCCGCCCGCAGAGGCCTTCTCCAGGGCGTCGCGCAGCAGGTCCTCGCGGGGCTGCTGGCCGATCGAGCCGGCCGGGGCCGCGTAGACGAGCACGGTCTGCGACTTGTTGGCCGCGGTCCGCCAGCCCTCGGTCACCTGGAGCGGCGCGTGCGCCTGCCACCAGGCCACCGGGGCGCCGCCGCCGGCGCCCGGCTGGAGCACCGCGTGCAGCTGGCCCATGGCGAGCAGGATCGACCAGCCGTGCAGTACCTCGGGGACCTGACCCATCCGCTGGACCGGGTGGAAACCCTGCTCCAGCAGCAGTTGCAGGAACTCGTCGCCGCCGCTGCCGTCCGTGTGGGGCCGGGCGATCGCCCCGGTCGGCTCGACGACCAGGGCCGGGTGGAGTTCGTCGTCGATCAGGACGAGGCCGCTGGTGATCCCCAGCACGGCCTGCTCGGGGCCCGGGTTCGGCCCGTCCTGGGCCTCCTGCTCGCTCCCGGTGATGCTGCGCACGGCGCCCTGCAGCTGTTCCTCGGCCACCTGGACGACCTGGGAGGGGATGCAGGTCGCGTGGGCGAAGGCGAGGACCGCCGTCTCGTCACCGACGAACAGCACCGTGCTGGTGCGTTCCTGCTCGGAGTCGCCGGGGGTGCGGCAGGAGGTGCAGTCGTAACTGCCGGGGGCGTTGTCGCCGACGAGCAGCCGGTCGGCTTCGGCGTCGCCGATCTCGGCGCGTACGTCCTCGCTGACGTCGAGCATGCGCGGCACGGGTGGCTCCTCGAACTCGGTACGTGCGCCGGGCGGTTCCCGGCTCATGAAGAAGACAACGGGTGAGTCGCCGCCGGGGTCACGCGAGAAAGCGAACGGAATCGAACCGGGGAGCCGGCCGGCCGTTGATACGCCGACAAGTCGGGAAATCCTGGCGCTCGATCGCGGCCGTGCCCCGGACCTGACGGTGCCGGGGGCCTACGGGAACCCGGCCCGTGCCGCCCCCGCGTGCCGGTGGCCGGAGCGGCCGCGTGGAGGTCGGAAAGCGGGGTGATTCGGGCCGCCGGCTATACGTCCGGAACCGTGCTGCCGGACCCGGTGCGATGGTGTGGATATTGTGAGCATGAGATAAGGGTGCGATAAGGAAGGATGAATTCCTGACGGGCCTCTCGCTTACGGGAGGATATTCAGGAGGGAAATCGACGACGTCCGGCAACGGAAATCCAGCCCGTTTCTCCTTCCTCTCCGCTGATCGTTTTCCGGCCTGTGTGATTACTGTGCGTCCAGTTCCGAATCGCGCGATCGGGTGACGGAGTACGGCGGGAACGTGTGTGGTGATCCTGTGACACAAGCGTGACCGGTGAGGGACGTGAGGATGCACTGCGACCGGCCGGCGCCCCGGCTTCCGCCACGGTCCCCGGCCGCCTACGGTGAGAGGCATGGCACCCATACCGACCCCTTCCGCCCAGCCCGACGACACACCCGGCGCGTATGTCGGCCTCGGCGCCGAGACCGCCGAACGCAGGGCCCGGGAGCGCGGCTGGACCACGGTCAGAGCCCTGCCGCCGGGCACCGTCATCACCATGGAGTTCCTGGGCGGCCGCATCAACTTCGAGGTCGACGAGGGCGTCGTGAAGCGCTGCTGGGTCGGCTGAGCCCCTTCTGCGGCCCCCTGCGGACCGGTGCGGGTCCGTACACATGGCTGAAGGCCCCGACCGGAGTCGGGGCCTTCAGCCATGTCCGGGCCTTCACCCGTGCGGGGGAGTCCGTCCGCGCGTACCGCTCAGCCGCCCGCCACCGGCCGGGCCGGGGCCGTGCCGCCGCGCGGTGTGCGGTCCGCGTGCGGCGGTCGGCGGCTGCCCGCCGGGGTGACCGGGGTGCGCTCCGAGCGGGCCGGGTGGCCCGGGTGTGCGGGGGGTGTGGTGTGGGCGCGCGGGCGGCTGCCGGTGGCCGTGGTGACCACCGCCACCGCCGCCGGACGGCTGCCCGTGGCGAGCGGCGGGCGGACCTGGTCCTGTGCCGCCGTCTCCGCCGCGGCCGGCTGTCCGGCCGGAACCGGCTGGGGGTCGCCCGCCGGTACGGGCGGGGCAGGTACGAGCCTGCTGCGGGCGCTGAGCCTTTCCCGGGCCGCGAAGATCCAGTTCTCCGCCCGGGTGATCATCGGCTCGCACCACGGCAGGCCGAGCAGGATCAGCAGACCGGCCGCCCAGCCGAGCACCACGTCGCTGAGCCAGTGCGTACCGAGGTAGACGGTTGTCAGGCCGACCCCGAGCGACACGACCGCGGACATCGCGGAGAGATAGCGCCTGGCCCTCGGAGTGGCGGCCAGATAGGCGAGGATTCCCCAGGTCACGACCGCGTTGGCGGTGTGCCCGGACGGGAATATATCGCCGCCGGCGAAGAGCTCGGCCGATCCGATCTGGGTCGCGTAGTGCGGGCCGAGCCGGCCGAGGCCGTACTTGACCGCTCCCACCGTCGCGTTGAGCAGCAGCAGTGAGGCGCCCAGCGTCAGCAGGGGGCGCAGGGTGTGCTGCCGCCAGGACCGCCAGCCGAGCCAGCAGGCGACCATGACAGCGGTGGGGCCGCGCTGACCGAGTACGACGTAGTAGTCGAGGAAGGCATGGATCTGGGGCCACTGCTGGTAGGGCCGGAAGAGCATGACCTTCCAGTCCAGGGTCACCAGCCAGGACGACATGAGCACGGCAATGACGATGGCGAGATAGAACGCCAACGTCCCGCCGAAGAGAGCGATGCGGTGACGGCTCATCCGCGGTGTCTCTATCTTCGGCGGTTCCGGCTCCCGGTCCAGGCGGGCGAAGATGTCGGTACGCACCCAATCGACGTTACAGCGAGTGAGTGGGTGACCTGGTCGATCCGGCCGCTTTGTGATGACGATGTGATGTGGACTATGTCTCGGTGCGGTCGGATTTCCTGACCCTCCGGAGAATCCTGGATTCCTTCTGTTCTGCTACTTCGGCACTCGCGCCGGAGGGGTTTTTGGATATTGACGTAAAAGCGCACGGGATATCGAAGCGTATTTACCGGGAGCACCGGAGAAGCGGAACGGACGGTATCGGTCCGGTTACTCGACGCCTTCGTCGGTCGTCCGCAAGCGCTCCACGAGGCCGTCGGGCAGCCGGTCCGCGCAGGTCGGGACGGGTCTCCCGACGGGCCGGTGAGGCCGCGGGGAGTGGCGTACACCACAGTCGAGGGCGGTTGGCGGTATGAGATGGGCCACATGTAGCCCTGCCGAACTCGCGTACGCTGACGCATCACTCGCCCGTCGATGCCGGGCCCGGAGGGACAGCGGACGCTGAATCCCCGGGGGCCTGCCGAGCGCGAGGGACCTTCTGGGAGGTAGATGCATGTCCGGGACGACCGCAGCCCGAGCCCGCCTGCGCGCAGCCGCCGACGGTGCCAACCGATGGGTCGTCCTGGTCGTCCTCTGTCTCAGTCTGCTGCTCGTGGCGCTCGACGCGACGGTGCTGCATGTCGCCGTCCCGGCCGTCACCGAGGACCTGCGGCCCAGCGCCGTCGGCCTGCTGTGGATCGTGGACGCGTATCCGCTGGTCTGCGCCTCGCTGCTGATCCTCTTCGGCACCCTCGGGGACCGGGTCGGACGGCGGCGCGTCCTCCTGCTCGGCTACGCCCTCTTCGGGGTCGCCTCCGCCGTCGCGGCGATGGCCGACAGCGCGGGCGTACTCATCGCGGCGCGGGCCCTGCTCGGCGTCGGCGGCGCGATGATCATGCCGGCCACCCTGTCGATCCTCCGCCAGGTCTTCCCCGACCGGCGCGAGCGGGCCGTGGCGATCGGCGTGTGGTCCGCGGTCGCCGCGGTCGGCGCCGCCACCGGACCGGTCATCGGCGGCTTCCTCGTCGAGCACTTCTGGTGGGGATCGGTCTTCCTGATCAACATCCCGCTGATGGCGCTGCTCCTCCCGGTCGGCCGGCTGCTGCTCCCGGAGTCCCGGGGCAGCGACGACGGCCCCTGGGACGTGCTCGGCGCCCTGATGGCCGCGGCCGGTGTGCTCGGAGTGGTGCTGGGCGTCAAGCGGGCGGGCACCGGCGAGGGTCTCCTCGGACCGGCCACGCTCGCCCCCCTGCTGATCGGGGCCGTGCTGCTGGTCGCGTTCGTCCGCCGCCAGAAGCGGCGCACGCACCCGCTGATCGACATGGGGATGTTCGCCAGGCCGGCCTTCTCCACCGCGGTGGGCTGCATCGTCGTCGCCATGCTGGCCCTGGTCGGCCTGGAGCTCATCGCCGTCCAGTACCTCCAGCTCGTCCTGGGGCTCAGCCCGCTGGAGACGGGACTGCGGCTGCTGCCGCTCACCTTCGCCGCGATGGCGGCGGGCGCCACTGGTTCGTACACCCTGCGCCGGGTCGGACCCCGCCGGATGGTCGGCCTGGGCTTCGTGCTGACCGCCGCCGCGGTGCTGATGCTGACCGTGATGGGACAGCACGACCGGCCCGGACTGCTCACGGTGTCCTTCGTCGTCCTCGGCTTCGGCCTCCAGTCCACGCTCTTCGGCGCGTACGAGTCGATGCTCAGCGAGGCCCCCGCGGACCGGGCCGGCGGGGCGGCCGCGATCGGCGAGACCTCGTACCAGCTGGGCGCGGGCATGGGGATCGCGCTGCTCGGCAGCGTCATGAACGCCGCGTACACCCCGGGCCTCGCGCGGCTCCCCGAAGCGGGCGTCCCCGCCTCCGCCGGTGCCGCCGCCTCCCACTCGCTCGGTGAGGCCTACCAGGTGGCTGCGCGGCTGGGGGGCCCGCTCGGCGGGGTACTGCGCTCCACGGCCCGGCACGCCTTCATCCACGGGCTGCACATCACGCTCCTGGTCAGCGCCGCCCTGCTGCTGCTCGGCGCCCTCGCCGCGCTCAGGCTGCCCCGGGTGATGGAGTGCCCGCCGCCGCTGTGCGAGCCCGGCGAAGCCCCGGACGGCCGCCGGGCCGCCGAACCCCGGGAAGCCGGGGATTCCCGCGGTCACCGGAGCCACGAAGCGCCGGCTGCGGACCGGCCGGGGGCCCTGCTCCCGCTGCCCGGCGCGCGGCGGGCAGCGGAGGCGACCGGCTCTGGACGCACGGCACGCTGAGCCGTAACGTCGGCACGACGCCCGTAACTAACACCGCTAGTTTCCGGTGCCGGGCCGTAACGTCGGCACGACGCCGTAACCCGCACTGCCGGTTTCCGGCGTTCCGTACCGACCTCTCCGTACCGTTGCGAGCCGCCGGAGGCACATCCTCATGTCCACCGCTCCGTCCTCGAAGCTCCCGCCCTTCGACCCCCGCGACCCCATCGGCATCGACGACCTCCTGAGCCCGGAAGACCTGGAGATCCGTGACACCGTCCGGGCCTGGGCCGCCGACCGCGTCCTGCCGCACATCGCGCAGTGGTACGAGGACGGCGAACTGCCCGGCATCCGCGAGCTGGCCCGTGAACTCGGATCGCTCGGCGCCCTCGGCATGTCCCTGGAGGGCTACGGCTGCGCGGGCGCCACCGCCGTCCAGTACGGGCTGGCCTGCCTGGAGCTCGAAGCGGCCGACTCGGGCATCCGCTCACTCGTCTCCGTACAGGGCTCCCTCGCCATGTACGCGATCCACCACTTCGGCTCGGAAGAGCAGAAGCAGCGGTGGCTGCCGGGCATGGCGGCAGGCGAGATCATCGGCTGCTTCGGCCTGACCGAACCCGACCACGGCTCGGACCCGGCCGGTATGCGCACCTACGCCAAGCGCGACGGCGAGGACTGGGTGCTCAGCGGCCGCAAGATGTGGATCACCAACGGCTCGGTCGCCGGGGTCGCCGTCGTCTGGGCGCAGACCGATGACGGCGCCGCCGGCGCCGGCATCCGGGGATTCGTGGTGCCCACCGACGCGCCCGGCTTCTCCGCACCCGAGATCAAGCACAAGTGGTCCCTGCGCGCCTCGGTCACCAGCGAGCTGATCTTCGACGAGGTACGGCTGCCCGCCGACGCGGTGCTGCCCGGAGCCACCGGCCTGCGCGGGCCGCTCAGCTGCCTCAGCCACGCCCGCTACGGCATCGTCTGGGGAGCCATGGGCGCGGCACGGGCCAGCTTCGAGGCGGCCGTCGACTACGCCCGGACCCGGGAGCAGTTCGGCAAGCCGATCGGCGGCTTCCAGCTCACCCAGGCCAAGCTCGCGGACATGGCCGTCGAGCTGCACAAGGGCATCCTGCTCGCCCACCACCTGGGCCACCGGATGGACGCGGGCAGGCTCCGCCCGGAGCAGGTCAGCTTCGGCAAGCTGAACAACGTGCGGGAGGCCATCGAGATCTGCCGCACCTCGCGCACGATCCTCGGCGCCAACGGGATCTCGCTGGAGTACCCGGTGATGCGGCACGCGACGAATCTGGAATCGGTGCTCACCTACGAGGGAACCGTGGAGATGCACCAGCTGGTGCTGGGCAAGGCGCTCACCGGTCTCGACGCGTTCCGGTGAGCACCCTGCTCAGCTCTGGTTGAAGAAGCCGTCGGCCGGCCGGCCGGCGGCTTCGCCGTTGACGACCTGGGTGTCGGCGGGGGTCAGCAGGAAGACCCGGGTGGCGACGCGGTCGATGGAGCCGCGCAGTCCGAAGATCAGCCCTGCGGCGAAATCCACCACGCGCTTGGCGTCGGCGGAGTCCATGGAAGTGAGGTTCATGATCACCGGGACGCCGTCCCGGAAGAGCTCACCGATGCTCCGGGCGTCCCGGAAGCTGTCCGGGGTCACGGTGGCGATCCGGCGGCCCGTCTCCTCGGCCGCCTCGGACGCCACCCGCACCCGCGGATCGGTCACCCAGGCCTGTCCGGTCCCGGTCCGTGCACCCTCGGAGTACTCGTCGTCGTCGTAGTACCGCTCGTCGTTGTCCTCTACGAGGCCCAGCCAGGCACTCGCCTTGCGCACCGATCCCATGGACGCCTCCTCTCACCGCGGTTCCTTGGCGTTCCGCATCTCTTTCGTATCCCTATGGTCGTCCATCATGCGGATCGTGCGCCAAGGGGATAGGCGGCGCGCAGGCCATTCGTGACGGTACTGGTGCAGAGGATGTGGCGATTCGTCAAGGTTCCTCCTGCTAAAGGACCCTGGAGAAAGAAAATATGATGCTCCGGGCCGTACGGGTGACATGGGGGACGTACGGGTGAACGGGGCGCTCGATACGATGCACGGCGCGCCCTTGCCCGAGCGCGGCGCACAGCTGAACGAGACCCGGGGGATCGTCGTGTTCGGAATAGTCAGGCCCTCCGTCCACCGGCTGTCGGACGGACTCAGGGCCGAGTGGATGGCTCATCTCTGCGGGCTCTGTCTGGCACTTCGGTCCGATCACGGACAGTTCGCCCGGATCGTCACGAACTATGACGGCCTGATCGTCTCGGTCCTGACGGAGGCTCAGTCCGAACGCACCGCCGCACAGCGCCGCACGGCGGGCCCCTGCCCGCTGCGCGCCATGCGGACCGCCCCGGTGGCGCGGGGCGAGGGGGCCAGGCTGGCGGCCGCGGTCTCGCTGGTGCTGGCGTCGGCCAAGGTGCGGGACCACGTCGCGGACCGGGACGGGCTGTTGAAGCGGCGCCCGGTGGCGGCGGCGGCGCGCAGGGTGGCAGCGGGCTGGGACCGCGCGGGCGCGCGGACCGGCGCACAGCTCGGCTTCGATACGGCGTTGCTCGTCGACGCGGTCGACCGGCAGACCGGCATCGAGCTGCTCGCGGGCCCCGGCACCCCGCTGCTGACGGTCACCGAGCCCACCGAGACGGCCACCGCGGCGGCCTTCGCGCACACCGCCGTCCTCGCCGGCAAGCCGCGGAACGCCGAGCCGCTGGCCGAGGCCGGCCGCCTCTTCGGACGCCTCGCGCATCTGCTGGACGCCGTGGAGGACCAGGAAGCTGACGCCGCGTCGGGTGCCTGGAACCCGCTCACGGCGACCGGTACCTCGCGCGCCGAGGCCCGCCGGCTGTGCGACGACGCGCTGCGCGGCGTACGGCTGGCGCTGCGCGACGCGGAGTTCACCGACGGCAAGCTGGTGCATGTGCTCCTGGCGCACGAACTGCGGCGCTCGGTGGACCGGGCCTTCGCCACGGACGTCTGCTCCCATCAGTCGGGAGGCCTGCTGACCGAGGGTCCCACCGGCCCGGCCGGAGCCAGCCACTCCCCGGCCGATCACCCGTCAGGAGCCGGTCACACGGCGTCGTTCGGGCCGCCGCCGGGCAATCCGTACGCGCCCTCGGGCCCCGGCGCCCCCTTCGGCCCGCCGCAGCCGCCGCCGGAGCCGCCCCGCGACCGGCGCGGGCTTGTCATGGGGTGCCTGGTGTGGGCCGGGCTTGCCTGCACCTGCCAGATGTGCTGCGGCACCTTCGACGATCCGTGGACCCGGCAGCGCCGCGAGGGGCTGTGCAACGACTGCGATTGCGGCGACTGCTGCGATGTCTGCGACTGCTGCAGCAACTGCGGCGACTGCTGTGACGGGTGCGACTGCGGCTGTGACTGCAGCTGCTGATGTGGCGTCATACGGGGTACTCGCGCACGCCCTCGTCCCACCTGATGGCTCGTCACCCGTGATCCCGCGTCACTTGATCTCGGGCGGCGAGATCCGCGAGGTCTCGATCGCCGACTCGTCGATGCCCCACTTCTTCAGGATCCGGTCGTAGGTGCCGTCCGCCTTGAGGGCGCTGACCGCGGCCTGGAACGCGGGCGCCAGCGGAGTGCCCTTCTTGAACGCGAAGCCGACGTCGAGACGCGCGAACTCATTGAGGAAGCGGACCCCCTCCTGCTGCTTCACCGCGTACCGCAGCCCGTTGATGGTCGACATCACGATGTCGGTCCGTCCCTGCTGGAGCGAGCTCCAGACCGCGGCCAGGTCCGAGTACGTCTTCACGTCGTACGGCTTCTTGCCGGCGTCGGCGCACCGGTGCTTGTTCTCCTCCAGCGTCACCTCGAACGTGGTGCCCGCCGCGGTGCCCACCGTCAGACCGCAGAGCTGGGTCAGATCGGTGACCTTGGCCAGCTTGCTGTCGTCGCGGACCGCGAAGCCCTGGCCGTCGTTGAGGTAGGTGACGAAGTCGATCGTCTTCCGGCGCTCGTCGGTGACCCCGAAGTTTCCGGTGCCCACGTCGTACTTCCCGCTGCCGAGCGCGGGCAGGATCGCCTCGAACGCGGCGACCTCCCGCTTCGGCTTCAGGCCGAGCACCCTGGCGACGGCGTCCGCGATGTCGATGTCGGTGCCGGCCAGGGTCTTGCCGTCGGCCAGATAGGTGGCTCCGGGCGGGGTGCCGACGCTGGAGGCGATGTTCAGGGTCCCGGCGGAGCGGACGGCGGCCGGCAGCAGTCCGGCCGCCGCCTTGTTCCGCTTCACCCCCGACACGACGTCGGCCGTGGGGATCGCGCTCTCGGCGGCGGGTCCGGCCGCACCGGCGGGGGCGGCCGCCGGATCGCCGGAGCCGCACGCGGTGAGAGCCAGCATGGCCGCGGTGATCAGCGCGAAGGCAGCGGTGTGCCGGGTACGGGGCATCAGGGAAGGTCTCCAGTTTTCGGCGGCCGAGGACGGGTGCGGGTGCGGGTACGGTGAGCCGGCAGGCTCTGCCGGTCACCGCACCCGGGCAGCGCGAGGCAGCCCGCGGCCGGGACGGAGGAAGACGTGCCGAGGCGTCGCAGGGCACGGTGTGGTGACGAGGGGAGGGTGGAGCGCTGTCGCGTGCACGAGGGCACACAGAGGGAAAGGGTTCAGGCGCCGCTCACGGCGCGAGAAGGGCAGGAACGCAGCGGGGTCAGCTCAACAGGAACAGGACCACACGCGACCGAAGTCGATGTGGGAGCGCTTGACCAGCCATTTCTGCGAATGCATGGCCCAAGTGGAACAGGCATCCGGTAGTCCGTCAACTGGCCCTGTGGGTACGGCTCACAGTGTGGACAGGCTTGACATCCCGTTGCGTTGAGCGCTTACCTCGGAGGCGGATCGCGCTGAGGGGCCCGGTCCATGCCGTTCCGCGAGCTGTCGCGTTCCCAGCTGTCGTATTCCGTGCCGAGGGCACGCCCCGTGTTCGATCACCGCATCCACGGAGCCCTCGCATGTCCGCACAGACAGACATCCTCCCGCCGGCCAGTCCGGCCCCACCGCTCAAGGACGACGACGCCGCCGACCGGCTGCGCATCGTCCCGGCCCGCCGGACCGGCCAGTGGACCGCCGCCGTCGCCGTACTCGTCCTGCTGGCCCTCGCGCTGAACTCGGTCATCCGCAACGACGCCTTCCAGTGGGACGTCGTGGGCGACTACTTCCTGACCACCGCCGTGCTGCGCGGTCTCTGGCTCACCCTCTGGCTCACCGCGCTCGTCATGGTGCTCGGCTTCGCGCTCGGGACCCTGCTCGCCGTCCTGAGGCTCTCCGCCAACCGCGTTCTCCAGGCCGTCGGCTGGGGGTACGTCTGGCTCTTCAGGTCCACCCCGATCCTGGTCCAGCTGCTGTTCTGGTTCAACATCGGCGCCCTCTACCCGGAGATCCTCGGCGTCCGCACGGTGAACCTCCTCGGCCCCGTCACCGTCGCCGTCATCGGACTGACGCTCCACGAGGCCGCCTACGCCGCGGAGGTCGTACGCGGCGGCATCCTCTCGGTGGAACGCGGACAGCTGGAGGCCGCCCAGTCGCTGGGCCTCGGCCCGTGGCGGCGGCTGCGCCGGATCGTGCTGCCCCAGGCGATGCGCTCCATCGTGCCGCCCGCCGGGAACATGCTGATCGGCACCCTCAAGGGCACCTCGATCGTCAGCATCATCGCCGTGCAGGACCTGCTGTACTCCGTCCAGCTCGTCTACCACCGCACCTACCAGGTCATCCCGCTGCTGCTGGTCGCCACCCTCTGGTACGTCGTGGTGACCTCGGTGCTCAGCATCGGCCAGCACTACGTCGAACGGCACTACGCCCGCGGCTCGGCGGACCCCCGGTGAACGGCCGCCCCTCGCTGGTCGTCATAGGCGCCGGACCGCGCGGCACCGGCCTGATCGAGCGCCTCGCCGCCAACGCCCCCGAGCTGTACGGACACCGGCCGCTGGACCTGCACCTCGTCGACCCGTACCCGCCGGGCGCCGGGCGGATCTGGCGCCACGACCAGTCGCCGCTGCTGTGGATGAACTCCATGGCGGAGGACGTCACCATGTTCACCGACGACACCGTCCGCCAGGACGGGCCCATAAGACCGGGGCCCGCGCTGGACGCCTGGGCGGCGGACGTGCGCGAGGGCCGGATCCAGCCACCCGACGAAGCGGCCGAGCCCGGACTCCGCGCCGAGATCGAGGCGCTGCGAGGACAGGACTTCCCGAGCCGGCGGCTCCAGGGCGCCTATCTGCGCTGGGTGTACGAGCAGTCCGTGGCGGCCCTCCCGCCCTCGGTCACCGTCCACGAACACCGGGGCCGGGCGCTGGACGTCACCGGCCCGCCCGGCGGACCCCAGCGCGTCCGGCTGGAGGGCCGCGCCGAACCACTGCTCGCGGACCTGGTGGTCCTCACCATCGGCCACCTGGACGCCGAACCGGACGCCGGACAGCGAGCCCTCTCCGCCTTCGCCGGCCGGCACGGTCTCGTCCATCTGCCGCCCGACTTCACCGCCGACAGCGATCTCACCGCCCTGCGCGCGGGCGAATCCGTCATCGTCCGGGGCTTCGGGCTCGCCTTCATCGACCTGATGGTGCTGCTCACGGAGGGGCGCGGCGGACGGTACGAGAACGGCGCCTACCTGCCCTCCGGCCGGGAGCCCGTCCTGTACGTCGGATCGCGGCGCGGCGTCCCGTACCGCTCCAAGATCGGCTACGGCTGGCAGGGCGAACGGCCACCGCTGCCCCGGTTCCTCGGGCCCGAGCGCACCGAGGAACTGCTCGGCCGGACCGAACCGCCCGACTTCCACCGCGACATCTGGCCACATGTCGACAAAGAGCTCGGGTACGCCCACTACCACCGGCTCTTCACCGCCCACCCCGAACGCACCACCGCGGACCGGACCGCCTTCGAGGAGAAGTACGCGGCCGCGGAGCCGGGCAGCGACGACCTGCGGGCCCTGATCGACGCGGCCGTCCCCGACCCGGCCGACCGGCTCGACATCCAGGCGCTCGACCGCCCGCTGGACGGCGTACGGCACTCCTCGTACGACGCCCTCCAGGAGGCGACCCGCGACCACATCGCGGCCGACCTCGACCGCCGGCACGACCCCGGGCACAGCGAGGACCTCGCCGTCTTCCTCGGACTGCTCTCCGCCTACGGCCAGCTGATCCGGTTCGGTGACATCGGGGAGTGGTGGCACGGCTTCTTCAGCTACCTCGCCTCCGGCCCGCCCGGTCCCCGGCTGCGGCAGCTGCTGGCGCTCTCCCGGGCCGGCGTCGTCCGCTTCCTCGGTGCCGGGATGACCGTCGAGACCGACGAACGGCGCGGCGTCTTCCGGGCCGGCAGCGCCACCGTGCCCGGCGAACGGATCGAGGCCCGCGCCCTCGTCGAGGCCCGGCTGCCCGACCCCTCACCGGAACGCACCCGCTCCACCCTGCTGCGGACCCTGCACCGGGACGGGGCCGCCGCCACCGCCACCGGACTGCTCGCCGTCGACCCCGACGACGGCCGGATCCTGGACCGCGAAGGCCGCCCGCACCCGCGCCGCTTCGCACTCGGCCCGCACACCGCCGCCCGCAGCAGCGGCGCGTTCACCCGGCCGCGCACCGGCGGCCCGGCCTTCCGGCAGAACGACGCCACCGCGCGCGCCGCCCTCACCCTCCTGCGCGAACTCACCGGCGGCGACGGCTGAACCGGTGACCGACAGGTCCGCGCACCTCCGCCACGAACCGAGGAACCCATGACGACGACCAGCCGCCCGCCGAAGACCGAACCGGCCGCCGACCGCGCCCGGGGCCCCGCCGAAGCCATGGTGGAGATCCGGGGCGTGCACAAGAGCTTCGGCCCCCTGCACGTCCTGCGCGGGATCGACCTGTCGGTGCGCCCCGGCGAGGTCACCATGATCCTCGGCCCCTCCGGCTCCGGGAAGTCCACCCTGCTGCGCACCGTCAACCACCTGGAGAAGGCGGACCGCGGCTCGATCACCGTGGACGGCGACCACGTCGGCTACCGCCGCAAGGGCGACAAGCTGTACGAACTGCCCGAGCGCGAGGTGCTGCGCCGCCGCACCCGGATCGGCTTCGTCTTCCAGAACTTCCACCTCTTCCCGCACCTCACCGTCCTGGAGAACATCACAGAGGCCCCGGTCGCCGCGCTCGGCCGCCCCAAGGAGCGGGCCGCCGCCACCGCGCACGAACTCCTGGACCGGGTCGGCCTCGCAGACAAGGCGCACACCTACCCCCGGCAGCTCTCCGGCGGCCAGCAGCAGCGCGTCGCCATCGCCCGCGCGCTCGCCCTGGAACCGAAGCTGCTGCTCTTCGACGAGCCCACCTCCGCGCTCGACCCGGAACTGGTCGGTGAGGTCCTCGACGTCATCAAGGACCTGGCGGACCGGGGTACCACGATGATCGTCGTCACCCACGAGATCGGGTTCGCGCGCGAGGCCGCGGACACCGTGGTCTTCATGGACGAGGGACGCATCGTCGAACAGGGCCCGCCCGCCGAGGTGCTCGACCGCCCCCGCCACGAGCGCACCCGCGCCTTCCTCTCCAAGGTCCTGTGACCCGGGACCCGGCCGGTGCCGTGTCAGCCGGCTCCGGAACCTGACCCGAACCGTGCCGAAAGGGCCCGTACATGCCTCCGATCCGCCCCCTCCACCTCGCCGCCGAGATCGGTGGTCCACCCCGTTACGAGCCGGAGCACTACACAGCCCTGGCCCGGCTCGCGGAGCAGGGCGCCCTCGACTTCGTCACCCTCGGCGACTCCTTCGCCCGGCCCGGCCCCGACGCCCTCGCCGTGCTGTCCCGGGTGGCGCCGGCCACCCGCCGGATCGGGCTCGTGCCGACGGTCACCACCACGCACACCGAGCCGTTCCACGTGTCGTCCGCCGTGGCCACCCTGGACTGGGTGAGCCGGGGCCGGGCGGGCTGGCAGGCGGACGTGTCGACGACCGGCGCGGAGGCCCGGCTGTTCGGCCGCCGCCCGGCCGCACCCGCCGCCGAACTCTGGCGCGAGGCCGGTGAGGTGGCGGACGTGGGCGCGCGGCTCTGGGACAGCTGGGAGGACGACGCCGAGATCAGGGACACCGCCACCGGGCGGTTCATCGACCGGGACAAGCTGCACTACGTCGACTTCGAGGGCGCCACGTTCGGCGTCCGCGGACCGGCCATCGTGCCCAGGCCTCCGCAGGGCCACCCGGTCGTCGTCATCGACGGCACGGCGGAACCGGCCAGGGAGACCGCGGCGCGCCACGCCGATGTCGTACTCGTCCGGGCCACCACGCCCGAGCGGACCGCCAGGATCCGCGACGACGTGCGCCGCCGCGCCGAGGCCCACGGCCGTCACCCCGACACCCTCCGGGTGCTCGCCGCGCTCACCGTGGACCTCGGGGACGCCGAATCCGCCCCGGAACCCGGACTGGCGAGCGGCCCGCCACTCGCCGCGCACGGCACGTACTACCGGGGCGGCCCGGTGGACCTCGCCGATCTGATCGGCCGGTGGCACCGCGCCGGGGCGGTGGACGGCTTCCACCTCACCCCGATCACGCCCGGCCGCGATCTCGAACGGATCGTCAACGGCACGGTGGCCCTGCTCCAGCACCGCAGCCTCTTCCGCACCTTCCACCCCGGCGGAACCCTCCGCGAGCACCTGGGCCTGGCCCGCCCCGCCAACCGGTACGCCGGGGACCGCGTCCTCCGAGGAGAACGGGCATGACGACCGCACCGAAACAGCTGCACCTCGCCGCACACTTCCCGGGGGTGAACAACACCACCGTCTGGGCGGACCCCCGCTCCGGCAGCCAGATCGACTTCTCCTCCTTCGAACATCTGGCGCGCACGGCGGAACGCGGACTGTTCGACTTCTTCTTCCTCGCCGAGGGGCTCCGGCTGCGCGAGCACAACGGGCTGATCCACGACCTGGACGTGGTCGGCCGCCCCGAGTCCCTGACCGTGCTGAACGCGCTGGCCGCCGTCACAGACCGGCTCGGCCTCGCCGCCACCGTCAACTCCACCTTCAACGAGCCCTTCGAGCTGGCCCGCAGGCTCGCCACCCTCGACCACCTCAGCGAGGGCCGGGCCGGATGGAACGTCGTCACCTCGTCGGACGCCTTCACAGGCGAGAACTTCCGCCGCGGCGGCTATCTGGACCGGGCCGAGAGATACACCCGCGCCGCCGAGTTCGTCGCCACCGCCCGCGAGCTGTGGGACTCCTGGACCCCGGACGGGACCCCGCGCCCCTTCGCCCACCACGGCGAGCACTTCTCCATCGAGGGCGAGTTCACCCTGCCGCGCCCCCCGCAGGGCCATCCCGTGGTCATCCAGGCCGGGGACTCCCCCGAGGGCCGCGAGTTCGCCGCCTCCGCCGCCGACGTCATCTTCACCCGGCACGGCACCCTGGAGGCGGGCCGCGCCTTCTACGCGGACGTCAAGGGACGGCTGGCGAAGTACGACCGGGGGCCCGACGAGCTGAAGATCATGCCCGGCGTCGGCTTCGTGCTCGGGGACACCGACGCCGAAGCGCGGGAGAAGGCCGCCGTGATCCGGCTCCAGCAGGTCTCCCCGCAGAACGCGATGCTCGCCCTGGAGCAGGTCTGGGGCCGTGACCTCTCCTCCTACGACCCGGACGGGCCGCTCCCCGAGATCGACCCCGTCCCTGATTCGGAGCTGGTCCAGGGCCGGGTGCGGCTCGGTGACCCGCTCGCCGTCGCGGCCCGCTGGCGCGCCCTGTCCCGGCAGAAGGGGCTCTCCATCCGGCAGACGGTCATCGAAGCGACCACCCGGCAGTCGTTCGTCGGCAGCCCGGGGACCGTCGCGGCGGAGCTGGCCGGATTCGTCGCCGCCGGAGCGGCCGACGGCTTCATCCTCGTCCCGCATCTGACCCCGGGCGGACTCGACGACTTCGTCGGCCGGGTGGTCCCGCTCCTCCAGGAACGCGGGGTCTTCCGCTCGGCGTACACCGGTTCCACACTCCGGTCGCACCTCGGGCTCGCGGAGCCCGTATGGAAAGGTTGAGCCCATGAGCACGGACGCACGACAGCAGGCAGCGCAGGACTGGGACCGCTGGCACGAGGAGCGCACCGGCACGGTCTCGGCACCGTACGGACCGCTCTCCCTCACCGGCACGCACTGGCTCTCCGACTACCCGGAAGGCCGAATTCCGGCCATTCCCGGGCAGTGGCGGGAGGACGGTGACGAGCTGGAGCTCACCGCAGGGCCGGAGGACGGGCTGACCGTCGACGGCAAGCCGTTCACCGGGCAGGTCCGGCTCGGCGCCGACCGGGGCCCGATCGACGGGTCACGGGTCGCGCACGGGGAGCGGCGGCTGTTCGTGCTGAGCCGCGAAGGGCTCTGGGCCGTGCGCGACTTCGACCCGGACTCGGCGGCGCGGCGGGCCTTCCGCGCGATCGAGGCCACGCCGTACGAGCCGCGCTGGTCGCTGCCCGGCACCTTCCGCCCGTACGACACCTCCCGCACGGTCCGGGTCGAGAACGCCGACGGGGTCGAGCGCGGGCTCGGCCTCGGCGGGGAGATCGCCTTCGAGCTGGACGGTGCCGAGCACACGCTCCAGGTCGCCGTGGAGCAGGACGGCTCGCTCTGGGCGGTCTTCGCCGACGCCACCAGCGGGCACAGCAGCTACCGTTTCCGGTTCCTGCGGCCCGCCGCCCCGGCCGCCGACGGCAGCGTGACGGTCGACCTGAACCGTGCGCTGCTGCCGCCTTGCGCCTTCGCGGACCACTTCATCTGCCCCTTCCCGCCGCCCGGCAACACCCTCCCGTTCGCCGTCGAGGCGGGGGAGCGCAACCGGATCGACGGCTGAACCGTCCCCTCCGTTCGTACCCGTTCCGGCCCCGGCACTCGTCATCCGCCGGGGCCGGACGCATGGGCGCGGCGGGTGGCCCGGGGCGAAGCTCAGGCCAAGAGGCCCTCTTGCGCCGGAAGTTGACGCCTTGAATACTCCCGAACAGCGCTTGTCAGGAGCACGGCAGGTTCGAAATGCGGACACCCCTGCCGTGCGGCTGACTGCGCCTCACGGGTCCGACCACCCCACGGGCGGACCCTCAACCCCCCTCGGGAGGAATGACACGTGAGGATCAAGCGCACCACCCCCCTCAGCGGTACCGCGAGACGCAGCAGGGCCGTCGCCATCGCCGCAGGACTCGTAGCGGTCGCCGCGCTCGCCGCCCCCAGCGCGCAGGCCAGCTCCACCGGAACGTACAGCGCGAACCAGCTCTCCGCCGCGAGCGACGCCGTTCTCGCCGCCGACGTGGCCGGCACCGCCTGGACCGTCGACCCCGCGAACAAGAACGTCGTGGTCACGGCGGACAGCACGGTCTCCGCCGCGCAGATCCAGCAGATCAAGGACTCCGCCGGCGCCAACGCGGGCGCCCTGAAGATCGAACGCACCTCCGGACAGATCCGCAAGCTGATCTCCGGTGGTGACGCCGTCTACGGGCCCGGCTTCCGCTGCTCCCTGGGCTTCAACGTCCGCAGCGGCAGCACGTACTACTTCCTGACGGCAGGCCACTGCACCGAAGGCAGCCCGCCGTTCTACAGCAACTCGTCGAACTCGACGAGCATCGGACCCACGGTCGGAACCAGCTTCCCGACCAACGACTACGGCCTGGTGCGGTACGACAACGCCTCGATCTCCCATGAGGGCACCGTGGGCAGCGTCGACATCACCGGTGCGGCCGATGCCACGGTCGGCATGTCCGTCACCCGCCGGGGCTCCACCACCGGCATCCACAGCGGCACCGTCTCCGCGCTCAACGCCACGGTCAACTACGGCAACGGCGACGTGGTGTACGGCATGATCCAGACCAATGTGTGCGCGGAGCCCGGCGACTCGGGCGGTCCGCTCTACTCCGGCTCCAAGGCGATCGGCCTCACCTCCGGCGGCAGCGGCAACTGCTCCTCGGGCGGTACGACGTTCTTCCAGCCGGTCACCGAAGCGCTCAGCGCGTACGGCGTCAGCGTCTACTGACGGCCGGGCGGCCGGTTCCGTACGCCGGGACAGGCCGCCGCCTCGAAAGGCCAACTCGAACACACGACGACACGCCCTGCCCCCGCCCGAATTCCGGGCGGGGGCTCCCGCTGACCCCGCGGCTTTTGAGAGGATGTGGCACAGGACGGTCGCGCAGGAACAACGGGGGCGGACGCTGTGCCTCCTGGAGGGACGCCCTCCGGGAACCCCCGGCTCAGACCCCAGGGGGATCCAGGTCCGTGAATCGCATCGGAGTGACCGGCCACCGCAGCATTCCGCAGGAGGCGCACGCCCATGTGCTGGCCGCGATGGGTGCGGCGCTCAGCGCGTTCGACGGCTCGGTGGAGGCGCTGTCCAGCCTGGCCGTGGGGGCGGACCAGCTCTTCGCGGACCTCGCGCTCGCCCATGGCGCGGAACTCACCGCGGTCATCCCCAGCGGCGACTACGAGGCCTGCTTCGCGGACGGCGCCGAACTGGCCCGCTACCGGCGGCTCAAGGCCCGTGCCGTGCGGGAGGTCCGGCTGGACTACCCGCACTCCACCGACGAGGCCTACTACGCGGCGGGCGCCTACATCGCGGACCACTGCGACCGGCTGCTCGCCGTCTGGGACGGGCTGCCCGCCCGAGGGCTCGGCGGCACGGGCGACATCGTCACCTACGCCCGACGGCTCGGCCGCCCGGTCACGGTGATCTGGCGCGACGGGGTCGTACGCGCCTGACCGCGCCCGGCGGCCGTCCGGACCGTCACATCTGGTGCCGGGCCAGCCAGTCGGTGTGCTGCGGGGAGACGATGCGTTCGGTCTCGAACACCGCCCTCGGCCACTGCCGCTCGTTCAGGGTGGTCTCCATCGCTATCTGCATCGACTCAAGGTCCTTCTCCACCAGGGAGTGGGCCGAGATCAGCGGGTGGTGGCGGCGCATCTCGGCCCAGGCCAGACAGGCGGCCGCGGCGGCGGACAGGACTCCGGTCAGTGCGAAGGACTGGCCCACGGAGAACGCCCTGAACAGGGCGAGGGCCAGGGCGAACGCCGTCAGCGTGGCGATGGTGGTCGACCAGATCACGGTGGCCCGGCGCGATACCTCCTGACGCCTGCGGTACCAGCTGCGCTGTTCGATCAGCCGGTCCCGTACATATGTCTCCTTGCGTACGGTAAATGCCTTGTCCCGTAACGCGTGCATGGAATCGGTGATGAGTCCGCCGGAATCCGCGGTCAGGTCACGGGGGTCCGCCCAGCCGACTTTGCGGAGCTCCTGCAGCCCTTCTTCGAGGCGATTGGCGAACACCGCCTCGGGGTGCTGGGTACCGGTGTCGAAAGGTGAGCCGTGCACGGAGTAACGCCAGCACATCGATTTGATGAACTCCGCCGCGGAGCGATTGAGTTGCCAATGCGACTTTGCTTTCCGCCGGGAGGTGAGGTACGTCGCGATCAGGACGCCCAGGTACGCCAACGCCGCCGCGCAGTCCGAGAGTCGGAGCGTGCCGGCGACCTCCGCGTGCCAGGGCAGTGCGGCCGGTACAGTGCCTCCCACCAGCAGTATCAGCTGCCATCGGGTGGTATTCACGGCCTCCCGCTGGCGCGCGACCGCGATGGCGTCCGTGTGGTGAAAGAGTTCGGGCAGATCAGCGTTCCTGAAGACTATGCTCTGCAGTGGTCCGGGAATCGCCGTCATGTTCACTCCCGTCTGCGGTTATGTTGTCACCCTGATGGCGGAATCTGTAGTTCCGCTCGATCCGGGCAGGTCCCGTGCGACCCACTGTCGCCAAGTAGCCTGCCTCGGTTGCCAACCGAGGCCATGAGAGTAAAGTCGTGCCGCCGGACACTGCAATGGTGCAGGTACCAACGCTGGTTTCCTGTCCGGAACCATTCCATTGGAACGAATCCCCTCAAGGACGGCCGTGAAGACCTCTGAATCCTCCCTCTCCTTCGCCGTCGCGAAGAAGAGCCGTGTGCCGCTCACCGCGATCGACGCGCGTGGCGGCGAAGCTGCCAGGAAGCTCGGCCGGGTGCAGGTCGCGACCGCCGGCCGCACCGTCCAGGCAGCCACCTTCAACTCCTCCCTCTGAAATCCCTCCGACGCACTGAAACGGAACACTCCACGGGCGCGGCCGGACTGCCGGGATCACCCTTCCGGGCTGGCTAGACTGGTGGAATGACAGGACCCCTGGTCCCTTTCCGTGAAGTAGTCCTCAAGGTTCACAGCAGGTGTGATCTCGCCTGTGACCATTGCTATGTCTACGAACATGCCGATCAGAGCTGGCGAACCCGTCCGAAGACAATCTCTGATGAAGTCATTTTCCGGACTGCTCAGCGCCTGGCTGAGCATGCCAAGACACACGCACTGCCCTCCGTGTCAGTAATCCTGCACGGAGGGGAGCCTCTGCTCGCCGGCCCCGCACGGCTGCGCCGCATCTGCGAAGAGCTGACGTCCGCCTTCGACGGCATCGCCGCGCTCGATCTCCGGATCCACACCAACGGTCTCCAGCTCAGCCCGCGCTATCTCGACCTCTTCAGCGAGTACGGCGTCAAGGTGGGCATCTCCCTGGACGGCGACCGCGCGGCCAACGACCGGCACCGCCGCTTCGCCGACGGACGCAGCAGCCACCCCCTGGTGCTCAAGGCCGTCGAGCTGCTCCGCGAGGAGCGCTACCGCCATCTCAACCTCGGTCTCCTGTGCACCATCGACATCGAGAACGACCCGCGCGCGGTCCTCGACGCCCTCACCGAGCTGGAACCGCCGCACATCGACTTCCTGCTTCCTCATGCGACCTGGGACGACCCGCCGCCGCGTCCGGACGGTTCGCCCACCGCCTACGCCGACTGGCTCCTCGCGGTCTTCGACCGCTGGCAGGAGCTCGGGCGGCCGGTGCCGGTGCGGATCTTCTCCTCCGTCCTGTCCACGCTGAACGGCGGGCCGAGCCTCACCGAGTCCCTGGGGCTGGCCCCCACGGATCTCGTCGTCGTCGAGACCGACGGAAGCCTGGAACAGGTCGACTCGCTCAAGAGCGCCTACGAAGGCGCGGCGGCCACCGGGTTCGACGTCTTCACGCACGCCTTCGACGAGGTCGCGGCGCACCCCGGGGTCCGGGCCAGGCAGCTGGGCCTGGAGGGCGTCAGCGAGACGTGCCGCCGTTGCCCCGTCGTACGTTCGTGCGGTGGCGGCCTGTACACCCACCGCTACAGCTCCGCCGGACCCGACGGGAGGGTGCCGGGCGAGGGGGCACCTGCGGAGGGGGCGCTCGCGGAGGGGGCGCCTGCGGAGGGGTTCGACAACCCGTCCGTGTACTGCCGGGATCTCGCCGCCCTGGTGCGCGGCATCGAGGCCCGTACGTCGGCGGACTCGGCGGCGCCCGCCGTGGCGGACCCCGCCGAACTGCTCGCGGCCCAGGAGGACCTGACCCGCACACTGCTCGCCCGGCTCCACGGGGACCTGGACGGCCGGGGCGGCGAGCGGTGGGCCGAGGCCTGGGAGCTGGCGGCCGCGCTGGACGGCTCCGAGCGGGGCGCGGGCGGCCTGGACCACGTGATCGCCCACCCGTACACCCGCACCTGGCTGCTCGACGCGCTGGACGCCCTGCACGAGGAGCGGCCTGGAGCGGTCCGGGACGCGGTGGACGGACTGCCGGCCCGGCTCGCGGCCGCCGTCGTACGCGCGGGGCTCGACACCTGGGTGCCGGTGCCCTTCCGGGACGGCGGCCTGGTCCTGCCCACCCTGGGCCGGCTGGCCCTCGGCGGCGCGGGGGAGCACGGCACGGCTCGGGTGCGCGCCGTCGAGGACGGTTTCCTGGTGGCCCGTGACGACGGATCGGGGGAGCGGCGGATCGCCTGGCCCGCCCCGGCGGTCCCCGGCTGGCTTCCGGTGCGCGGGTACGCCCTGCCCGGAGGCGGACCCGGCTTCCTGATCGACGGCCTCGACCCGTACCGGGACTGCTTCGCGGCGCCCGTCGCGGCCACGCTCGGCGGCCCCGCGGCGGACCGGCTGGCCGCCGCGCTCACCGAGGCCTGGGTGCTGATCGAGGAGCGGGCCCCCGAGTACGGGGCGCGCTCCGCCGGCACCGTGCTGACGCTCACACCGCTGACCGGCCTGGCACCGGGCGAGCCGTCCGTCGGGCGGCACGGGTACGGCGCGCTGGGCATCGGGGCGGACGACGGGGTGGAGGAGCTCGCGCTCGCGCTGCTGCGCGGAGTACGGCGGGCCGGATTCCGGGCACTTGTGGACGTCACGGATCTTTACGCGGCGGACGGCTCCTGGGAACATCGAATGCCCTGGCGGGAAGAATTGGTTCCGTTTTCCCGGCTGCTGGCCGGTACGTACGAACGGCTGGCGCTCGCGGCATTCGACCCCAGGTACCGGGACGGCGTAGCGCGGGCACTCGACACGCTGGAGGGAGCGGCCGAACTCACCATCGGCGGGAAACGACTGCTCGCTCTGATGCGAAAAGAATTCTGAATCTCGTATTCCGGTTAGAGGGCGGGGCATACATGACTGAAAAGTGGCGTTGAATGACCGAACGTCATGGGGGTGGAGCAAGGTCCGCTCCGGAATGATGAATTCGCTCGCATTCTTTTCACTCCTCGGGTGCGGGTGCTCACACAGGACGGGGGTCGTGTGCACGCGACGACGCAGCAGCGAGCGGCGGACCATCGGCCGTACTTCTTCTTGAGCTATGCCCACACACCGGGGTACGGCGGTGGAACGGACCCCGATATGTGGGTCGAACGGCTTTTCCAGGATCTCTGCGGCCATGTGATGGCCATGACCGATCTGCCGGCCGGCGCGCCGGCCGGGTTCATCGACCGGGAGATACGTTCCGGCGAGGGCTGGTCGGAACGGCTCGGTGAGGTGCTCGCCAGCTGCCGGGTGTTCGTCCCGCTGTTCTCTCCGCGCTACTTCGCCAGCGAGATGTGCGGCAAGGAGTGGTACGCCTTCGCCCAGCGCGCCATCCACTACCGGGCCCGCTCCAACCAGCCGGCTGAGGCGATCGTCCCGGCGCTCTGGGTCCCGGTACCGCCCAGCCAGCTTCCCGGCCCTGCCGAGCGATTACAGTTCAACCACCGTGATTTCGGAGACCGTTACGTCAGTGACGGGCTGTACGGGCTGATCAAGCTCAGGCTCTTCGCCGAGGAGTACGAGCGCGCGGTGTACGAGCTCGCCAAGCGCATCGTCAGCGTCGCCGACACGGTACGGATCGGCACCGGCCGGCCCGTCGACTACCGGCTGGCCCCCAGCGCCTTCGGCGCGCCCGGCGGTGGAACGGGCGGCCCCCGCCCGATGCGGGTCACCATCGCCGCCGCCACCCGCCACGACCTGCCCGAGGGGCGCGACGCCGACTACTACGGCGACAACCCGCAGGACTGGAACCCCTACCACCCGGACGCCGCCCGCCCGCTGGCCTATGTGGCGGAGGACCTGGTGCGCTCCCTCAACTACCAGGCCACCATCACCTCCTTCGACGAGGAACCCAGCCACCCCGGCGGCAAACAGCCCCCCACCACACCCGAGATCCTGCTCGTCGACCGCTGGGCGCTCCAGGACGAGGACCGGTGCCGACGGCTCGCCGCCTTCGACGCGGAGAACCGCCCCTGGGTGACGATGGTCGTGCCGTGGAACCGCGACGACCACCAGAGCAGGGCCGCGGAGGCCGAACTGACCGCGAAGCTGGAGCGGACCATGCCGACCAAGATGCGCCAGGGCCGGGCCTACTGCCGCGCCGCGGCCAAGGGCGTACCGAGCATGGAGGCCTTCGGTCAGATCCTGCCGCAGGTGGTCGAGGTGGCCGCCCAGCAGTACCTGAGACACGCGGCCGTCTACCTGCCCGCCACCGGCGGCGGAGGGCACAGCGAACGGACCCGGCTGATGGGACCCATGGCGCAGACCCAGTACATCCCCGAGACACATGACGCTGCGACGGACGCGGAGGACACGGATGACGGCCAGTCGTGACGGGCGCATCGTCACCTTCTACTCGTACAAGGGCGGCACCGGGCGCACCATGGCCCTGGCCAACACCGCCTGGATTCTCGCCGCCAACGGCAAACGGGTACTGGCCGTCGACTGGGACCTGGAGGCACCTGGCCTCCACCGGTTCTTCCACCCGTTCCTCGACCCCTCGACCCTCGGCGCCACCACCGGCGTCATCGACCTGATCACCGAGTACGCCTGGGCCGCCACCAGCCCGGTGCCGCGCGCCGACGACTGGCACCGGGACTACGCCCGGATCCAGCCGCACGCGGTCTCGCTCACTCCGGAGGCGCTCGGCTGGGAGTTCCCGCAGGGCGGAACGCTCGACTTCGTCTCCGCCGGACGGCAGAACCGCGAGTACTCCGCGACCGTCTCCACCTTCGACTGGGACAACTTCTACGACCGCCTCGGCGGCGGGCACTTCTTCGACGCCCTGCGGGACGACATGAAGGCCAACTACGACTACGTCCTCATCGACAGCCGCACCGGGCTCAGCGACATCGCGGACATCTGCACCGTCCACCTGCCCGACGCGCTCGTCGACTGCTTCACCCTCAGCGACCAGTCCATCGACGGCGCGGCCTCCGTCGCCCGGCAGATCTCCGAGCGGTACACCGGCCGCCCCATCTCCATCTTCCCCGTCCCGATGCGCATCGACGAGGGCGAGAAGGAGAAGGCGGACGCCGGACGGGCCCTGGCCCGGCTGAAGTTCGACCGGCTGCCGCGCGATCTCTCCGGGGACGAACTCACCGCCTACTGGGGCGCGGTGGAGATTCCGTACCGCCCCTTCTACGCGTACGAGGAGACCCTGGCGACCTTCGGGGACGAGGCGGGGCTCAGCAACTCCCTGCTCTCCGCCTTCGAACGGCTCACCTCGGTCATCACGGACCAGCAGGTCACCGCGATGCCCCCGGTCGGCGAGGAGGTACGGCTGCGCATCCGCGACGCCTTCACCCGGCGCCGTCCGGCCCTGCCCGCAGACCTCTTCCTCTGCTACGTGGCGGAGAACCGGATGTGGGCCGACTGGATCGAGTCCGCGCTCACCCGGGCCGGCTTCCGGGTCGTGCCGCGCGACGTGTCCGCCGAGCGGGGGCCCGACGAACCGTCGGCCGTCACCGCGGAGACCGCGGCCCGCACCGTGGTGCTGCTCTCCAGCGCCTACCTCAAGTCGAGCCGCGCGGTGGGCATCTGGGACCGGGCCGTCGCCGAGGACCCGGGCGGCGGGCGGCGTCATCTGGTGCCGCTCAGGGTCGGTGACGTACGGCTGTCCGCGCCCTACATCGACCGCAACCCCGTCGACCTCTTCCGGCTCGACGAGGTGCACGCCACCGCGGCCCTGTTACGGGCCCTGGACCGGCCCGTGCAGATCACCGACGGGGTCTCGCCCGGACCGCGCTTCCCCGGCACCGTCCCGCGGATCTGGAACGCGCCGCCGCGCAACCCCGGCTTCACCGGCCGCTCGCTGGTGCTGGAGCGGATGCGCGACCAGCTCGGCGGCGGGATGGCCGTCGTGCTGCCGCAGCCGCAGACCCTGTACGGTCTCGGCGGCGTCGGCAAGACCCAGGTCGCCCTGGAGTACGTCCACCGGTTCATGGCCGACTACGACCTGGTCTGGTGGATATCGTCGGAGCAGACCGACGACGTGGTCGCCGGTCTGGCCGAACTCGCCGTCCGGCTCGGTGCCCAGGGCGGCGACGACATGGCGGCCGCCTCCCAGGAGGCGGTCGACCTGCTGCGGCGCGGGGTGCCCTCTGACCGCTGGCTGCTGGTCTTCGACAACGCCGACGACCCCGAGCGGCTGCGGCGCTACTTCCCGCAGGGCGGCTCCGGGCACATCCTGGTCACCTCCCGCAACCAGGCCTGGTCGCAGCACGGTGACGCACTGCCCGTCGACGTCTTCCTGCGCGAGGAGTCCATCGAACACCTCCAGCGCCGGGCGCGGGGGCTGAGCGACGAGGACGCCGCCCAGGTGGCCACCGCCGTGGGCGATCTGCCGCTGGCCGTCGAACAGGCCGCGGCGTGGATCGCGGAGACCGCAACCCCGATCGACACCTATCTGGAACAGCTCGCCCAGCAGGCCCCGGAGGTCCTGGCGCTGAACCAGCCGGCCGGCTACCCCGAGCCGGTCGCCGCGACCTGGAACATCTCCATCCAGCGGCTCAAGGAGCGCTCGCCCGCCGCGGTGCGGCTGCTCCAGCTCTGCGCCTTCTTCGCCCCGGAGCCGATCTCGGGGAACCTGCTGTACAGCAAGGAGATGATCGAGGCGCTGAAGCCGTACGACGCCTCGCTCCAGGAGAAGCTGGTGCTGGGCCGGGTCATCCGGGAGATCGGCCGGTTCGCCCTCGCCAAGGTCGACCAGGTCTCCAACTCCATCCAGGTGCACCGGCTCGTCCAGGCCGTCATCCGGGCGCAGCTCACCGAGGAGGAGCAGCGGGACGCCCGGCACGCCGTCCACCGCATCCTGGCGGGCGCCCGCCCCGATGACGACGAGCCGATCGACAACCCGGCCAACTGGCCGCAGTTCTCGACCATATGGCCGCACCTCGGCCCGTCCGACGCGCGCAACTGCCAGGAGCCGGAGGCCCGCAGGCTGCTGATCGACCGGGTCCGCTACCTCTGGAAGCGCGGTGACTTCAGGACGGCCACCACGCTCTGCGAGGAGCTGCGCGACATCTGGCGCGAGACGCTGGGGGAGCGGGACATCCAGTACCTGTACCTCTGCTTCCACCTGTCCAACATCTACCGCTCGCGCGGCCGCTACGTGGAGGCCAGGGAGCTCGACGAGATCACCCTGGCGACCCAGCGGGAGGTGCTGGGCCCGGAGCATCCGCACACCTACATGAGCACCAGCAGCCTGGCGACCGACCTCGGGACGCTCGGGGAGTACACCCGGGCGATCGAACTGGCGACGGAGGCGACCGAGGGGTTCAACCAGATCTTCCACGACTCGCACCCCAGGGCCCTGGCCGCGGCCAACAACCTGGCGTTCACCCTGCGGTCCATCGGCCAGTACGCCAAGGCCCGCGAGATCGACCAGGACGTCTTCGACCGGCGCCGCGAGGTGCTCGGTGAGGAGCATCCGTACAGCCTCTCCTCCGCCATGAGTCTGGCCCGCGACCTGCGTGACGTGGGCCGGTACGAGGACTCGGTGGGCCTGCTGAGCCGTACGTACGACAGCTACAAGGCCACGCTCGGCCGGTCCTTCCCGGGCACCCTCAGCGCGGCGAAGGCGCTGGCCGTGTCGCTGCGGCGGGCCGGGCGGCTGGACGACGCCCGCCGGCTCACGGTGGCGACCAGGGCCCGGTACCGGGCCAAGTACACCTCAGCCAACCCGGAGTGGCTGGCCTGCGACCTCAATATGGCGGCCGACCTGTACGCGGCGGGCGAGGCGGACGAGGCCAGGGTCACCGCCCGGGAGGTCGTCGACCAGTACATGAAGGTGCCGGGCGAGAAGCATCCGTACACCCTGGCCGCCCTGAACAACCTGGGCGTCTACCTGCTGGGGTCCGGCGCCGCGGAGGAGTCGGAGCAGGTGCTGACCCGGGTGGTCGCCTCGATGCGCGAGGTGTACGGGCCGGAGCACCCCAACACGCTGTTCAGCGTGATGAACCTGGCCAACACCACCGCGGAGCGGGGCGATCTGGACCTGGTGCTGACGACCGAGCGGCGGCTGGCCGGGCAGTTCCGGCTGGCTCTGGGGGCGCATCACCCGGAGACGCTGGGCATGAAGTCGAACATGGCGGTGACGCTGGACGCCATGGGGCGCCCTGAAGAGGCGCTCCAGGTCAGGGCGGAGACGGTCGAGGAGCTGTCCCGGCAGCTCGGTGACGAACATCCGCTCACCCGGATCGCCCGGGACGAGCGCAGGTTCCAGCGCGAACTGGAACCGCTCGCGGTATGACGGAGTGGGAGCGTCCGGCCGTCGCCGGACGCTCCCGCCCCGCCGCTCGGCTCACCGCTCGGCCGTGTCCAGCAGCCAGGTGAGGATCCGGGGGAGCGCGTGCAGCGCGTCGAAATGCGCGGCCGCCGGTTCCACCACGACGGTGGCGCCCGGGATGCGGCTCGCCAGCCAGCGGGTGTGCCCGACCGGTGAGAAGACGTCCTTCTCGCCGTGCCACAGCAGGACCGGACCGGTGATGTCGGCCGGATCGAACCCCCAGGGGCGGCTGAACGCGAGCGCGTCGTCGATCCAGCCGTACGCCGAAGTGCGCAGCCCCTCGCGGTAGTTGCGCAGCAGCATGGTGCGGACACCGACGTCGTTGACCACCATCCGGTCGGAGTCGGTCAGCTCCCGGCGCAGATCGTCGATGAGCCGGACCGGGTCGCGTCTGATCACCGCGGACCGTGAGATGAAGGACTCCGCGAGACTGTCCGGATCGTCGGCCGCCGTGGTGTACGCCGCCACGTTGGAGGCGGCCATCCCCTCGAACCAGTCGAGGCCGGCGGCGTCCCAGGGGGCCAGGCCCACCAGGGCCGCGGTACGCGTGACCCGCTCGGGCATCAGCGCGGCGCAGGCCAGGGCGTGCGAGGCCCCGCCCGACCGCCCGACGACCGCGAACCGGTCGAGCCCGATGTGGTCCGCGATGGCCCGGACATCCTCCACCGCGTCGGCGACGCAGCGGCCCGGCTGCCGGTCGGAATCGCCGTATCCCGGCCGGTCGTAGGTGATCAGCTGGGTCTTGCGCTGGTACAGCACCATGCCGCGCGGAGCCGGACCGAGCCTGCTGCCGGGCATCCCGTGCAGCAGGAAGACCGGTCTGCCGCGGGGATCCCCCAGACGCTCCACCACCAGTTGCCGTCCGTCGGTTGCGCGCACGCGAATGCGCACTCCGCGCCTCCTTGTGTCCGTGCGGGCACGACGTGCCCGACTGCCCCGCTTTGATTCGATGATGGACCATCAAGGCGCGTATGGGGACTGCGCGTTGAACGAATACGGGGCGCGTGGAGGGGGCGCGCGGGCCGGGAGGCCGCCGGACGCGTCGAGAACCGGACGCGCGAGGGTGAGTACCGGACAGTAGGGGGGTGACCGCCGGTACGTGAACACGGTGAGACCGAAGGGGTGTTGTCGTGTGTGCGTCCTGAGGTCGGCCTTGTGTGCGACCGGCTCCGTCGGAATAGTGGGCGCCTCATCCTCCGTGTACGGGCGACCCCACATCACCCGTACGCGGCCCCCACAGGAGGTCGAAGTTGAAGCATCGACGCATATCCAGGAAGCGGGCAGTGCTGGCGGGTTCGGCGGTGGTCGCCCTGGTCGCAGCGGGAGCGACGTTCCAGAGCGCGAACGCCAGTGAAGGAACCCCCGAGGTCACCGCGCGGACGCTGACGGCCGACGCGGCAGGCAAGCTGGCGACCGGTCTGGGCAAGGATCTGGGCGCCGACGCGGCCGGCTCGTACTACGACGCCAAGTCGAAGAACCTCGTGATGAACGTGGTCGACCGGGCGGCCGCGGACCAGGTCGAGCAGGCGGGCGGCCGGGCCAGAGTCGTACCGAACTCGCTCGCGGAGCTGAAGTCGGCCCGGCAGACCCTGGCCGGCAAGGCGACGATCCCCGGCACCTCATGGGCCGTCGACCCGGTCAGCAACAAGGTCGTCGTCACGGCCGACCGTACGGTCAAGGGCGCGGCCCTGCAGAAGCTCAGCTCGGTGGTCGAGTCGCTGGGCGGCAAGGCCCAGCTCAAGAAGTCCGCCGGGGAGTTCAAGCCCCTCATCGCGGGCGGCGACGCGATCTGGGGCGACGGCGCCCGCTGCTCGCTCGGCTTCAACGTGGTCAAGGACGGCGAACCGTACTTCCTGACCGCCGGGCACTGCACCGAGGCGATCTCCAGCTGGTCGGACTCGCAGGGCGGCGGGGAGATCGGCACCAACGCGGCGTCGGAGTTCCCGGACAACGACTTCGGCCTGGTGAAGTACACCTCGGACACCGCGCACCCGAGCGAGGTCGACCTGTACAACGGCTCCACCCAGCCGATCACCAAGGCGGGCGAGGCGACCGTCGGGATGACGGTGTCGCGCAGCGGTTCCACCACCCAGGTGCACGACGGCGAGGTGACGGGGCTGGACGCCACCGTCAACTACGGCAACGGTGACATCGTCAACGGGCTGATCCAGACGACGGTCTGCGCCGAGCCCGGCGACAGCGGCGGCTCGCTCTTCGCCGGTGACACGGCGATCGGCCTGACCTCGGGCGGCAGCGGCGACTGCTCCTCGGGCGGCGAGACGTTCTTCCAGCCGGTGCCGGAGGCGCTGGCGGCCACCGGGGCGGAGATCGGCTGACCGTCCCGGCCGTCTCCGTGCGGTGACGAAGGGCCCCCGGCGCGTTTTGGGACGCTGTTGGTTAATTCGGGGGCTGGTCCTACTTCGCCCTGCCGAGCATGGGCTCGGCGGGGCGAAGTGCTGCGAAGTAGCTGGTGCGGGTGCGGGCCGGGGGTGTGTCGGTGAGGTGGGCATCGATGCGGGCGAGGTTGGTCGCGGCGCCGGTGAGCTGGTGCTGGAGGCTGGTTTTCGCGAGGCCACGGTAGCGGGATCTGCGCAGGCCGCAGCGCTGGACGCCCTGGGAGATGGTGCCCTCGACTCCTGCGCGGGTCTTGTAGCGGTCCTTCCAGGTGTCGGTGTCCTGTTCGGCGCGGGCCTGGCGGAGCGCTTGGTGTTCTTCGCGGGGCCGCAGGGTCAGGCGGCGGCTAGCGCTGGAGGTGGTGCACTGCTCGCGGACCGGGCAGGGACGGCACTGGCCGCCGTTGAAGCGGACGCGGATCACCGGGGTGCCCTCGGGCGAGCGGTCGGGGTTCCAACGGGTGGTGGTCTGACCGCTGGGGCAGGTGACCTGCTCGTGGTCCCAGTCGATCGAGATGTCGGGAACCGTCGCCACGGTGGTGGCCATGTTCGTGATCAGGTTCGGGATGTCCGGCTCGCAGGTCTCGGTGAGGTGGACCTTGTATCCGTCCCACATGGTGTCGCGTTTGACGCTGCCGCGTGCCTCGGTGTCATAGGGCGTGACCAGGCGCGTCGCGCCCGGCGGCCGGTCTTTTGGGCCCCACCGCCTCACCTCGCCCTCCACCTGCTGGAAGTGCTGGACCCAGACCTGGCGCAGGGTTTCCACCTGCTCCAGCGTGCGTAGTTCTCCGGGTGCCCCGGGTGAGAAGACGGCTTCGAGCAGTCGTGTCCCGTCCCGCCCGATCCGCAGGCCCATCTCGTCCCGTTTGGTGCGGGATCTGGGGAAACGTGAGTCCTCGGCCCGGGTGGCGTAGTGCTTGAACCAGTCCGGTTCCGCCATAGTCAGCAGCCAGCCGGGGGCGGCCTGGGCGATCTCGTTGAGCGCCGCCCTCAGGGTCTCGGCGACCTGTTCCAGCCAGCACAGCTGGCGGGCCGCGGATTGCACATGGGTGGAGTCGGTCCGTGCCCGGCCGGCGGTCTTCAGCAGCCCGCTTTCCCCGGCCGCGGCCAGGACGCCATCCAGCACCCGCCGCCCGGCCTCCGCTTCCACCAGGCGGTCCCGGAACTCCGACAGCACCGAGAAGTCGAAACCAGGATCGCCCAGTTCCAGCGCGAGCGCGTACTTGAAGTCGATCCGTGCCCTCACCGCCTCCGCCGCCTGCCGGTCGGTGAGCCCCTCCACGAACTGCAACACCAGCACGAGCGCCAACCTGCCCGGTGACCAAGCAGGCTTCCCCCGCGCAGGGAACAGATCCGCGAACTCCTCGTCACGAAACAGCGGCCCCAGCTCGTCCCGGACCCGGATCGCCAGACTCCCCTTCGGGAACGCGGCCCGCGCTACCCGCACCGTTTCCGCCGGAATCTCCCCCGACTCCCTCGGCTGCATCGACATCGACATCGACATCGACATCCACCCCACACAACAACGTCGGCCTTCAAGACCACAACCGAGTCTTCAAGGCCGACGTCACGCGAACCCCCGAATCAACCAACAGCGTCCGTTTTGGCGCCGGGGGCCCTTCGGTGCCGGTCAGGCGGCCTGAGCCAGTCTGCCGGTGCCCGCCTTCGCCGGGGCGATGCCGAGGATGTCCACCGCGTGGTAGTACGTCCAGGCCGTGGCGTTGCACGAGGTCAGCTTCGCGCCGGAGTAGGCGGCGCATACGCGCTTCAGGTCCTCGTAGAGGGCGGAGTCGATACGGGCCTTGTTGGCGGAGAACGTGCCGGCGGCCTTGTAGTTGCGGTAGCCGAAGTCGTGGCGGGCGCAGGCCGTCTGGAAGGGGAAACCGAACGGGTTGTCGGGCGAGGAGCTGCAGTAGTCCGTCGACCAGTCGAAGCCGTAGGCGGCCCATGTGCCCTGGTTGTTGCGGGCGGCGTTCCAGGAGTTGTAGCTGGAGGCGCTCGTCTGGGTCCAGGAGCTGAGGACCTGGGGCTTGTCCGAAGGGGCGGCCGAGGCGGATGCGGCGGGCAGCAGTGCGAGGGGGAGCGACAGGACGGCCGTGGCGAGCACTGTGGCGGCGAAGCGACGACGCATGAGTAACCTCTGTGTTTTTGGGGAGAGTTGTCGCGGTCATGTGTCTCGTGGGTCTCACGAGATCGCCCCAGGATGCCGTCGTGCCCTGACGGGCGGCTGACGGAGAGCATCCGGTACGGCTGCGATTGCTGCGCACCCTGGCCCGCGGGCCGCACACCACTGGTGAGCTGGCCCACGCCTGGGGGCTCTCGGCCCCGGAGGCCTCCCGCCACCTCGCTGTCCTGCGCCGCGCGGGCCTGCTCGCCCGAGCCGGTCCCACGCTTTCGGTTCATCACCATCGGGTGGCCCTTCAGGGCTCGGTGACAGGGCAGCGTGTCAGAAAGAAAAGAGTCGGTAAAGCCCGGTACATCTATGCGGGTACGCGCAAGGCGATCGACAACGGTCGGGAACGTCCTGCGTGTGCATGCCGTCGCCGTGCGCCGCTCCTGTCGGCCGAGTGCGAGGCCTTACGGATCCCCGTCACCGGCCGGTTCATGTACTCGGCGTCGGTGGCCGCCCGCCACTTCGACGGCTTCTTCGTGTCCGGGTTCGGCTTCGCCGCCTCCTACTACGGGCTGCCGGACATCGGCTTCATCGCGTGGCCGGACATGGTCGCGTTCGTCGAACGGCTCCGGCACGCCTTCCCGTCGCACCACCTGCTGGTCGATATCGACGACGGGTACGTCGACCCGGAAGTGGCGTGCCATGTGGTGCGGCAACTGGAGCGGAGCGGGGCGTCCGGAGTGATTCTGGAGGACCAGAAGCGCCCGCGCCGATGCGGCCACGCGGACGGCAAGACGGTGCTGCCCCTGGAGGAGTACCTGGAGAAGCTGAACCTCGTCCTGGAGAACCGGGGGACCTCGTGGTCGTGGCCCGCACGGACGCCACGGAGGAGGAGGACATCCTGCGCAGGGCCCAGGCGCTCGCGGAGACCGACGCCGATGTGGTGCTGGTCGACGGGGTGCGGGACGTCGAGTGGATCCGCCGGATCCGGAAGGTCATCAACGACAAGCCGCTGCTCTTCAACCAGATCGCGGGCGGCAAGTCGCCGAGGCTCTCGCTCTCCGAACTCACCGACCTGGAATGCCAGGTGGCCATCTACAGCACGCCGTGTCTGTTCGCCGCGCACACCGCCATCGACACCGCGCTCAGCGAGTTGAGGGAAGCCGACGGGCGGCTCCCGGAGTTCTCGCCGGGCTCATCGGTGGGTGTGCGGGCCTCCACCGAACTGCTGGAGAAGAACACCAGCCGGCACCACCCGGCCGCACCCCGGCTCGTCACCGCCTGAGACGGAGCCGGGAGCGGCGGGCCGGCCGGTGGGTGAGGCCGGACCGGCCGGCCCGCGTGGCAGGCGTCCAGCATGTCCAGCACGTCCAGTACATCCGGGGAGCGGGAACAGCATGACGGGATTCACCGTGCCCAGAGCACGAGCCACCCTGGCGGTCCTCGCGGGTGTGCTGTGCGCGGCGCAGTTCGCGGAAGGCACCGCGCGGGCCGACGCCCCCGGCGGAGGCATGGAGACGAGACACGGCCCCTCGTTGATCACCATCGACAACTCGAACGCCGACTCCTGGCTGGAGATCGACAGAACGCTCAACGTGCTCGGACCGCTGAGCAAGGGGACGGCGGGCAGTGACCACGACGGGGCGGCGGTGCCGTCGAACAGCACGTCACGGGCCCTTCGGACGCCCGGCTCCAGGCCGCCCCGGTGGAGCGGGGCGAGCAGGACGAACCGGACAGCCCTTAGGCAAGGCTCGATCCGCCGCTCGCCGGCCCCGTTTCCGGCCCCGTTCCCGTTCCCGTTCCCGTGAGCCGGGGGGCGTCCGCGGCCTCCGGCTTCTTCCGCATTGCCATCAGCAGGGTGATGACCGTGCCGGCCACCGCCCACGCGGACAGCACCAGCAGCGGTCCGGTCACCGCGTTGCCCCGGAAGTACGCGATCGAGCGCGCCACCCAGGTGCCGGCCCCCGGTGGCAGCGCGGGGCCGATCGCCCGCCAGAAGTCCGGGAGCATCGGGAGCGGGAAGGCGCCGCCCGCGCTCGGGTTGCCCGCGATCACCACGAGCAGCACGGCCAGGCCGATGCCGACGATGCCGGTGAGCGCCTCCAGAGCGAGCGTGATCATGCCGACCGCGAAGACGGTCAGCGCGCCCAGCCCGGACAGCCCCCAGAAGGAACCGGGCAGGGCTCCCAGGATCGGGCCGATGATGATCGCGCCGCCGATTCCGCCCGCGATCGAGTACAGCGCCATGACCCCGGTCCTGATCACCGCGCGCTGACGGTTGGCGGGCCGGGTGCCGGCGCTGATCGCCAGGATCGACGCGCAGAGGTAACCGCCGACGCACCAGCCCACCACCAGGTAGAAGGACGAGAGCCCGTCGAAGTCGTCTTCCGAGGCCGGGGCCACGTCCACCGAGCGGACCGTGCGACGCTGGGTGAGGTCGACCGTCGTGATGATCTTCGTCAGCGAGTCGGCCAGCACGGTGCCCCCGCCGGAGGCGACCAGCACGGTGTCGGTGGTGCCCCTGGGGCTGACGATCAGGGCGCCGTCGATGTCGCGGTCGAGGATCTGCCGGCGGGCGGTGGCCGCGTCGCTGACCGTGCGGGGATCCAGCGGGCCGCCTGGGAGGTCCTTCAGCTCGGTGAGGAGCCGGGCGGAGATCTGCTGGGGTGCGACGACCCCGAAGGGGACGTCCGTCGGCTTCGGCTTGTGCAGCGCTCCGACGTAGGACGCGATGAACAGCAGCTGCAGCGCCAGTACGCCGATGACGAGCAGCGCGGCCCGCGGAGTGATGGCGTTCTTCACCTCATCAGCGAAAGTCATGCCCCCACCTTCCTGTGTGCTCGTTGTCCACGCAGTCGGGGCCGGGCCGAATGGCTGACCTCGCGGTCTCCGGAGTTCCACCCGATATCGAATCGAATGAATGTGCGAACATTGAGTTAGGGTACTTCTCTCGATCGGGGTGAATCGGGATGACACGGACAACGCAAAGGGGGGCCATGAGTAGCAGGAGGTGTGTATGTCGTTTACGCACCTCCGTGCGGCGAGCGGTTACTCGCTGCGGTACGGAGCCAGCCACCCGCACGCACTCGCGGAGCGGGCTGCCGAGCGCGGTCTCGACGCCCTGGCGCTGACCGACCGGGACTCCCTGGCGGGCGCGGTGCGCTTCGCCAAGGCGTGCGCGGGAGCCGGGGTCCGGCCGCTGTTCGGTGTCGACCTGGCGGTGCCCGGCGTACCGGCGACCGGACCGGCGTCGGCGAAGAGGCAGCGGACCACCCCCTCCCGGGGCGGCGCGTTCGTCACGGAGGCGCCGCAGCGCGCGGTGTTCCTGGCCCGGACCGCACGCGGCTGGGCCGAGCTGTGCCGTCTGGTGTCGGCCGCGTCGGACCAGGGCGTCACCTGGGAGGACCTGTCCTGCCCGGACGACGAGCTGTTCGTCCTCCTCGGCGCGGACTCCGAGGTGGGGCAGGCGCTGGCGGCGGGGCGGCCGGACCGGGCCGCCGTACTGCTCGGCCCCTGGCGCGAACGGTTCGGCCGGTCGTTGCGCATCGAGGCGTCCTGGCACGGGCGGCCCGGCACCGGGCCGGGATCGCTGCGGCTGGCCTCGCGCATGGCGGGCTTCGCCGCCGAGCAGCAGGTGGTCCCCGTACTGAGCAACGCCGTGCGCTACGCCGACCCGGACCGGGGTGAGGTTGCCGACATCCTGGACTCCGCCCGCCTGCTGGTGCCGATCGACGCCCGCGACGCGTCCCGGCTCGACAGCGGGCAGCGGTGGCTGAAGGACGCCGGGGAGATGGAGCGGATCGCCGGGCGGATCGCGGAGGCCGCGGGCGGCCGGGGCGGGGACGCGCGGCGGCTGCTCGCCGCGACGGAGGAGACGGCCGAGGCGTGCGAGGTCGATCCCGGTGACGCGTTCGGGCTCGGCCGGCTGAACCTTCCGGAGCCCGGACTCGTGGGCGCGAGCGCCGAGTCGGCGGACCGGGTGCTCGCGGACCGGTGCGCGGCGGGCATGCTGAGCCGTGCCTACCACCGGGAAGGGGAGCGCTGGGACCGGCTGGAGAACGAGTTGCGGATCATCGCCGGGCACGGCTTCGCCGGGTACTTCCTGACCGTCGCGGAGGTCGCGGCGCAGGCCCGTCGGCTCGGCGTCCGGGTGGCCGCGCGCGGCTCCGGCGTGGGCTCGCTGGTCACGCATCTGCTGGGGATCAGCCCGGTCGACCCGGTGGCGCACGGCCTGGTGATGGAGCGCTTCCTGTCCGAGCACCGCTCGACCCTGCCCGATATCGACCTGGATGTCGAGTCCGCCCGCCGCCTGGAGGTCTACCAGGCGGTACGGGAACGGTTCGGGGGCGACCGGGTGGCGACGCTCGCCGTCTACAAGACGTACCGGGCGCGCGGGGCGATCGAGGTCGTGGCCCGCGCCCGAGGCATGGCCCCGGACCGGGCGGCCCGGCTGGGCAAGGCGTTCCCGCACATCCGGGTCAAGGACGTGCGGGCCGCGCTCGCCGAGCTGCCGGAGCTGCGCGAGGTCGCCGCGGAGGACCACGGCCGGCTCTGGGAGCTGGTGGAGGCGCTCGACGAGCTGCCGTTCGAGGCGGCGATGCACCCGTGCGGTCTGCTCGTCTCCGACGCGGCGCTGGTACGGCGCACCCCGCTGGCGCCGACCACCGTGGAGAACATCGCCATGTCCCAGTTCGACAAGGAGGACATCGAGGACACCGGGCACCCGAAGATCGACGTCATCGGCGTACGGATGCAGTCGGCGCTCGCGCACGCGGCCGCCGAGATCGAACGCGTCACCGGCGAACCCATCGACCTGGACGATCCCGCGCAGGTGCCGCCGGACGACTCCGCCACGTACGACCTGATCTCCTCCGGGGACACCCTGGGCACCTTCCAGCTGGAGAGTCCGGGCCAGCGGGAGCTGGTACGGAACCTGCGGCCGCGGTCGTTCGGGGACCTGGCGCTCGACATCAGCCTGTTCCGGCCCGGACCGGTCGCGGCGAACATGGTGGAGCCGCTGATCAGCGCCCGGGAGGGCCGGAACGTGACCCGCTACGCGCACCGCGACCTGGAGGCGATCCTGGCCGAGACCGAGGGGCAGGTGGTCTACCACGAGCAGGTCATCGCGATCATGGTGACGATGACCGGCTGCGACCGGGGCATGGCGGACGAGGCCCGCCGCGCCCTGTCCGTCCCCGAGCGGGCGGGCCGGGTCCGGGCCTGGTTCGCAGACCGGGCCCGAGGGCGCGGCTACTCGGTCCAGGCCGTACGGGACGTGTGGAAGACCCTGGAGAACTTCGGCAGTTTCGGCTTCGCCAAGGCGCACGCCGCGGCCTTCGCGCAGCCCGCCTACCAGTCGAGCTGGCTCAAGGCCCACCGGATGGCGGCCCTGCTCGCGGGGCTGCTCACGCACGACCCGGGGATGTACCACAAGCGGGTCCTGGCCGCCGACGCCCGGCGCCACGGGGTGCCGCTGCTGCTGCCCGACGTCAACCGGTCCCAGTCCGCACACATAATCGAACTGGTGTCTGGTAAGTGGGGGGTGCGGATCGGTCTCTCGCAGGTGCGGGGCATCACGGAGGCCGAGAGCGGACGCATCGCGGCCGGGCAGCCGTACACCTCGGTCGAGGACTTCTGGGAGCGTGCCCGGCCCAGCCGCCCGCTGGCCGAACGGCTGGCCCAGGTGGGCGCGTTGAGCGCGTTCGGGTCCCGCCGCGAGCTGCTGCTGACCCTCGCCGAACTGCACCGCTCGCGGCGCGGTACGGGTGGATCCGCCGCCGGTCAGCTCCCCATGGCGGACACGGGGAGCACGGAGGGTGCGAACGGCGGTGGAGCGGTTGCCGCTGCCGACGCCGCCACGGGCCTGCCCGCCATGAACGCGTCCGAACAGCTCGCCGCCGAACTCGACGTACTCGGCATGGACATCTCCCACCACCTCCTCGACGAGCACCGCTCCCTGCTCGCTGACATCGGCGCGACCCCCGCCGCCGATCTGGCGGGCCTCCGGCACGGCACCACCGTGCTCGTCGCCGGTGTCAAGGTCGCCACCCAGACCCCGCCGATCCGCTCCGGCAAGCGCGTCATCTTCGCCACCCTGGACGACCCCACCGGCCTGTCCGACCTGGCGTTCTTCGAGGACAGCCACGCACGCTGCGCCCACACGGTGTTCCACAGCGGTCTGCTGCTCGTACGCGGCACTCTCGCCCGCCGTCCGCCGCGCGCCTTCAGCATCACCGGCACCGCCGCCTGGAACCTGGCCGAGCTGATCGACCTGTACCGCGAGGGCGGCCCCGCCGCCGTCGCGGACCGCCTCACCCGTCCCGAGCCCGCCCCGCGCAGCGTCGGCCCGCGCCGTACCCTCACCCAGCCGAACGGCTACGCCCTGCACCCCTGGGCCGACCTCCAGCCGCCCGGCACCCCCGCCTCCGCCACCCTGCCCGCCCTCGACGCGCTCGACGGACGGTCCTTCCATCACGCGAGCCCCGGAAGCGCGGGGTGACCGGGATGATCCTCTACCTCCACTTCGGCGCCCCGCAGCCGGACCCCGTCTACCGCCGACTTCTCGACATGGTCGGTGAGTTCACCCCCGTCGCCCAGGCCCTGCCCCCGGACGCGGCCCTGGCCGACGTGACCGGGAGCACCCGCTACTTCGACCGCGACGCCGCCGGGCTCGCGGCCCTGATCCGGATGCGCGCGGCCGCGCTCCACGGCCTCGACATGACGGTCGGCATCGGCCCCAACCCGCTGCTCGCCCGGCTCGCCGCCCACCGGGGGGAGCCCGGCGCCATCCGTACGATCCCGGACGACCCCGAGGCCGTCACCCGGTTCCTCACAGGTCTCCCCGTCACCGCGCTGCCCGGCGTCGGCCCGGCCACCGCCCGCACCCTGGCCTCGTACGGACTGCGCACCGCCGACCGGATCGCCGCCACCCCGCTGCTCACCCTCCAGCGCATCCTCGGCGCGGCCTCCGGGCGCGAGCTGCGCGAACGCGCGGCCGGCATCGACTCCACCCGAGTCGCTCCCGGCGCCCCGCCACGCACGGTCGAGGCCGAACACCGTTTCGGCCGCGACGAGTCCGACGCCGCCCGCCAGCGGGCCGCCCTGACCCACCTGACCGAACAGCTCGGCGCCCGACTCCGCGACGAGCGGCAGACCTGCCGGTCGCTGACCCTGACCGTCCTGTACGCCGACCGCGCGGGGCACTCGACGATCACCCGCAGCCGCACCCTGTCAGAGGCCACCGCGCACAACCCCCGGCTCCGCGCGGTCGCCCACGCGCTGCACGGGTCCCTGGGGCTCCAGCGCGCCCGGGTCCGCTCGCTCGCCCTGCGCGCGGGCGAACTCGGTGACGCGGCGTCCGCCTCCCGGCAGTTGACCTTCGGCCCTGACGACGACCGGTCGCGCCGTATCGAGGCCGCGGCCGACCGTGCTCGCGCCCGCTTCGGGCCGGGCGCGGTACGGCCCGCCAGTACCGCGGGGATGCGATGAGCGGCTGAGCGGCGGTGCGCCGCTGCCGGGGGCTGTCCGGAAGTCGCGGTTACCGCCGGTCAGTTTTTACCGACGCGTAACTTCCCAGGAAACGCTACTCGTGCGTAAGTTGGCATGAGCACGCTTAATAAGACGTGCGCAACACCGTCAGAACTTGTGGTCCGGGCCGCAGGGTGCACAGACATCGCAACTCCCTTGAGCCGCAAGGAGAACACACGATGCTGCCCTGGACCCGTGCGCCGCGTACCCCACGAGCGCGCAGAACCCTCGCCGCACTGCTCCTCGCAGTCGCCGCGCTGGCCGCCCCCACGGCCACCGCGGCTGCCGCCGCCCCCACCGCCGCCACGGCCACCTCGCACGGCTGGAACGACTACTCCTGCAAACCCTCCGCAGCCCACCCCCGGCCCGTCGTCCTGGTCCACGGAACCTTCGGGAACTCGGTCGACAACTGGCTCGTCCTCGCCCCCTACCTGGTGAACCGGGGCTACTGCGTCTACTCGCTCGACTACGGGCAGCTCCCCGGTGTGCCGCTCTTCAACGGCCTGGGCCCGGTCGACGAATCGGCCGGGCAGCTCGCCACCTTCGTCGACAAGGTGCTCGCCTCCACCGGGGCACCCAAGGCGGACATCGTCGGCCACTCCCAGGGCGGCATGATGCCCAACTACTACCTGAAGTTCCTCGGCGGGGCGGCCAAGGTGAACGCCATGATCGGGCTCGCGCCCGACAACCACGGCACCACCCTCCTCGGACTGACGAAGCTGCTGCCGTACTTCCCCGGAGCCGCGTACCTGCTCAACGCCGGCACCCCGGGACTCGCGGACCAGGTGGCCGGCTCGCCCTTCGTCACCAAGCTCAACTCGCTGCCCGACACCGTGCCCGGCGTGCACTACACCGTCATCGCGACCAAGTACGACGAGGTCGTGACCCCGTACCGGACACAGTTCCTGGACGGGCCCGACGTGCACAACGTGCTGCTCCAGGACCTGTGCCCGGTCGACCTGTCCGAGCATGTGGCGATCGGGACCATCGACCGGGTCGCCTACCACGAGGTGGCCAACGCCCTGGACCCGGCGCACGCCACCCCGACCACCTGCGCCTCGGTCGTCGGCTAGGGCCTGTCTTCGAACTGCCGTCGCGCGGCAGACGGCAGTTCGAAGACAGGCCCTAGGCCCCCGGCCTCCCGTCCGGACGGCGGCGGTTTCCCGGAATCCGCCGCTGTCAGAGGCGGATGGCACGATCGGTGCATGACGACGATCGACTGGGACTCCGCCGCCGATTCCTTCGACGAGGAGCCGGACCACGGGCTGCTCGACCCCGTGGTCCGGCACGCCTGGGCGCGACGGCTGGAGAGCTGGCTGCCCCGGGAGCGTTCCGAGGTCCTCGACCTGGGATGCGGCACCGGAAGCCTGGCGCTGCTCGTCGCCGGGCAGGGGCACCGGGTCACCGCCGTGGACCGCTCGCCGCGCATGGTGGAGCAGGCGCGCGCCAAGCTGGCCGGCACGGGCACCGAGGTGTTCGTCGGGGACGCCGCCGCGCCGCCCGTCGGCAAACAGCGGTTCGACGTGATCCTGGCCCGGCACGTGGTGTGGCTGCTGCCCGACCCGGCGGCGGTCCTGCGGCACTGGTCCGGTCTGCTGCGGCCCGGCGGCAGGCTGGTGCTGATCGAAGGCGTGTGGAACGGGGTCGGGCTCTCCGCCGGGCAACTCACCTCACTGCTCGCCCCGTTCACCGAGCGCATCCACCACGAACGGCTCTCCGGCGACCGTGACCTCTGGGGCAAGGACGTCGACGACGAGCGCTACGCCCTGGTCGCCCGTGCCGAACCACCACGCCGGCACACCGAGGTGGTGGACGTCCACCTGATCCTGCGGCGCGGCTCCGACGTCCTGCTCGCCCGCCGGGCCGGTACGGGGTACGCGGACGGGCTGCTGCACGCCCCGTCCGGGCACCTGGAGGACGGTGAGGACGTCCGCGAGGGCATGATCCGCGAGGCGGCGGAGGAGACCGGGATCGCGCTGGCGCCGGAGGAGCTGCGGGTCGCCCTCGTCATGCACCACCGGGGGCCCGGCGGCGGTCCGCGGACCGGCTGGTTCTTCGAGGCGGAGTACGACCCGGCCCGGCCGCCGTACAACCGCGAGCCGGACAAGTGCTCGGAGCTGGCCTGGTTCCCGCTGGACGCCCTTCCGGACGACATGGTGGCGTACTGCCGGGCCGGGCTCGACGGCTACCGGGCGGGGGAGCGCTTCCTGGTCCACTGGCACGAGGACGGCGACACCGTCGCGTACGAACCGCGCGGGCCCCGCCGCGCGGTCCCGCTGCCGGCCGGCGGGGTCCGCACCGGCCGGGTCCACCACATCGAGCTGTGGGTGCCCGATCTTGCGGCGGCCGAGGCGGGATGGGGCTGGCTCCTCGGAGAGCTGGGCCATGAGCCGTACCAGCGCTGGGCGCACGGGCGCAGCTGGCGCCGGGGCGACAGCTACGTGGTCGTGGAGCAGTCGCCCGACCTGGTCCCCGGAGCGCACGAGCGGCGCCGTCCCGGCCTCAACCACCTGGCGTTCCACGTGGCGGACCGGGAGGGCCTCGACGCGCTGGTGGCCCGCGCTCCGGAACACGGCTGGCGGCTGCTCTTCCCGGACCGCCATCCGCACGCGGGCGGCGACGGGCACGTGGCCGCGTACCTGGAGGACGCGGCGGGGTACGAGGTCGAGCTGGTGGCCGGCTGAGGCGGACCGGGGTCGGCCGGGCGGTCGGTGCGGCCGGGTCGCGGGCCGGTGCGGGGGCGCTCAGTCCAGCAGGCCGGTGAGCCCCTCCGGTGCGCGGGCGAGGCGTTCCAGCTCGTCCAGCGCCGCGACGGCGGCCCGCGCCGCCGCCGGATCGCGTCCGGCCAGCCCGCTCTCCTCGAACTCGTCCTCGTCCAGGCGCAGTACGTCGCGGCGGTCCGCCGACACCCACAGATCGAGATCCAGGTCCTCGACGATCAGCTCACCGTCCCGTAGCACCGCCGGGCGGGTCACATCGCAGTACCAGCCCTTGAGTTGACCGCCGCCGGTGCGGACCTCCTTCACCGCGAACCAGGCGTCGCGCCAGTAGTGCTCGGTGAAGACGTCGCCCGGCTCGAAGCGTACGAAGCCGAAGTCACGGACCCCGGGGGCGGCCCAGGGCGCCCGCACCGTCACCCGGGTGCCGTCGTCGGCGACCAGGGCGGCGGGATATCTGATCTTGGTCTTTCCGGCCTTGACCAGCACGATCGTCAGTCCGGCGCCGAGTCCGGCATTCGGTCCGGCCTCCGGTCCGGCGTCAGCCGAGCTTGCGGACATGGCGTACCTCCGTGGCACAGATCTCGTAGCCGAACCAGCGGTTGACCGCCAGCATCGGACCGTTGGCGGCGTCATTGCCGGTGTAGGCGTCGGTGTACCCGGCGGCGCGCGCCCGGTGCAGCGAGTCGTTCTTGGCGAGCTTGGCCAGCCCGCGGCCTCGGTAGGCCCGCCGGGTGCCGGTCATCCCCGACCAGTAGCGGCCCGAACTGTCGCACCGCGCCGCGCTGAACGCCGCGACCTCACCGTCGACCACCGCCACCGAGGTGAGGCGGCGGTCGAGCCCGGGGCCGGCCCAGGTCCCGGTGAGCCACTCCTCGTAGTCCGACGGCTGGGCCGGGGTGTCGCTCGGCTCGTCCGCCGTCGTCTCGGCGTCCGCCTCGAAGAGCGGTCGCGGGTCGTCCTCGAAATCGGCGCCGGTCCGCAGCTCGACACCGGTCGGGAGTTCCTGACGGGGCGGCAGCGTGCCGCCGGCCAGATCCAGACGCATGAAGTGCGCCGGGCGGCTGGGTCCGTAGCCGTGCCGCTCCGCGAACGCCCGGTCGCGCGGGGTGTCCAGCACCCAGGCGTAGACCTCGCTCGCACCGGCCAGGGCCAGATACTCCTCGGCCGTGCGCAGCAGCAGGGAGCCCGCACCCCGGCCGGTCCGCTCCGGATGGACGTGCGGATTGCAGGAGGCCTGACCGGGCCTGGGGCTCTCATGGGCGAGACCGGCCTCGGCTGTCCCGATGATCTCGCCGTCCTCCTCCGCGACCAGCAGGCGGTACCGGCTGCCGGGATGGGCGTTCGCGAGGCTGAAGACGACCGCTTCCGGGGTGGTCACCAGGAACGGGAGCGCCGCGCGTCGCACCCGTACCCAGTCCTCGGCGTCGGAGGTGCGGAAGTCGCGGACGATGACAGTCATGCGCCGGACCGTACCCGCAGGCACCGCCGGAGCGCCCGTGATTTTCCCGGCGGCGGGGCGGGCACCGGCGGCTCCGCCCTGTGGGGGGAGAATCGGGCCGTGACTCTGAAGATCTCCGTTGACCCGGATTCCGGCGCCGCCCCGTACGAGCAGCTGCGCACCCAGATCTCCGAACTCGCCCGCTCCGGCGCACTGCCGGTGGGCTACCGGCTTCCGACCGTACGCGGCTTCGCCGAGGAACTGGGCCTCGCCGCCAACACGGTCGCCAAGGCGTACCGGGCGCTGGAGGCGGACGGGGTGATCGAGACGCGTGGGCGCAACGGCACGTTCATCGCCGCAGCGGGGGACGCGGCCGAGCGCAACGCGGCCTCCGCCGCCCAGGAGTACGCGGAGCAGGCCCGGCGCCTTGGCCTGTCCCGCGCGCGGGCGCTCGCGCTGGCGCAGGACGCGGTGCGGGCGGTGTACGAGGGGTGAGGCCGGTTGTGCGGGCGCCGGGACGACCGGCGGGCCGCTTCGTCCTCAAGCGCCGGACGGGCTGAGGAGATGTCCTCAATCGCGGACGGGCTGAGGAGATCTCCTCAAGCGCCGGGCGGGCTTGAATGCGAGCTCAGCGGGCTTGTGCCCGGTCAGAGGTACAGCCCCGCGTCCGCGCCCGAGTCCTGCTTCGGGACCGAGGCGGGGCCCGTGCCGCGATGCAGGGCGTACAGCTCCGCCAGGGTCGCGCCCTCGGGCGAACCGTCGCGGCCCAGGCCCTCGTCTGTGCCGAGCCAGGCCGCCGACTCCGCGCGGGTCAGCGGGCCCACCTCGATCCGGGCCAGGCAGCGGCCCGGCCGGACGACCGCCGGGTGCAGGCGTTCCAGGTCCTCGTTGGTGGTCACCCCGACGAGCACGTTGCGGCCCTGGCCCAGCAGTCCGTCCGTGAGGTTCAGCAGCCGGGACAGCGCCTGGCCTGCCGTGTGCTTGGCCTCGCCGCGGATCAGCTCGTCGCAGTCCTCCAGGAGCAGCAGCCGCCAGCGGCCCTTCGCCGTGCCGTCGTCCTCGCCGATCGCTATGTCCATCAGGTAGCCGACGTCGTTGAAGAGCCGTTCGGGATCGAGTACGCAGTCGACCTGGCACCAGTCCCGCCAGGACCGGGCCAGGGTGCGCAGGGCGGAGGTCTTGCCGGTGCCGGGCGGACCGTGCAGCAGGAGCAGCCGGCCGGCGATGTCATCCGGGGTGACCTTCATCAGGCCGTCCATGGCATCGGCCACCGGCGCGGTGTAGTTGGCGCGCACCTCGTCCCAGGCGCCGGCCGTGATCTGCCGGGTGGTGCGGCACGGGCCGCGGCGCGGCGACAGGTGCCAGAAGCCCATGGTCACGCTGTCGGGCTGCGGCTCCGGCTCGTCCTGGGCGCCGTTCGTGGCCTCGTCGAGCACCTTCTGCGCCAGCTCGGGGGAGGTCGCGGTGACCGTGACGTCGGCGCCCCGGTTCCAGCGTGAGACGAGCAGCGTCCAGCCCTCGCCCTCCGCGAGGAGGGCGCTGCGGTCGTCGTCACGGGCGGCGCGCAGCACCGTGGCGTCCGGGGGCAGCAGCGTGGCCCCGCTCCGGACCCGGTCGAGGGAGGTGCTGTGGGAGTACGACTGCTCGCCCGTCGCGAACCGGCCGAGAAACAGCGCGTCGACGATGTCGGACGGGGAGTCGCTGTCGTCGACGGTGAGCCGGATCGGCAGAGCTGACTCGGGGGTGGCAGACATGGCGCCCATGATCCGGCACCCGGGCACCCGGCGCACCCAGGTTTCCCCACTTCCCGCAGCGTGGGCCGGGGGCGCCGGACAATGCGGCCCGCCGCCCGCGCGATCCCGCGGTGCGCCGGGGTGACGCGCCCTCAGCGGACCGGCGCCAAAAGCTCATCCGATGGACTTGGCATGCACACTTCCGGAATGAGTCTCCCTGCTGCTACCACGTAGGTGGCAGAGATCCTGCTGGTCGGTCCAAGGGAGATTCCATGAAAATGTCCAGACTCGTGGCGTTCTCGTCCTCGCTCCTGTTCGGTGCCGTCATCGCCCTGACTGGGGCCGCCACCGCGAACGCCGCTCCGTCCGTCCAGGCCGTCGACTACGTCGCCCTCGGTGACTCCTATTCCTCGGGAGTCGGCTCCGGCAGCTATATCGGCTCCAGCGGGGACTGCAAGCGCAGCACCCTCGCCTACCCCTCGCTCTGGGCGGCCGCCCACTCGCCCGCCTCTTTCGCCTTCACCGCCTGTTCGGGGGCGCGCACCGGCGATGTGACGGCCGGCCAGCTGGGGCCGCTCAACTCCTCGACCGACCTCGTCTCGATCTCCATCGGCGGCAATGACGCGGGATTCTCCGACGTCATGACGACCTGTGTCCTCCAGTCGGAGGCCACCTGCCTCAACCGCATCGCCACCGCCCGCGGTTACGTGGACTCCACGCTCCCCGGGAAGCTCGACGCGGTCTACGACGCCATCCACGCCAAGGCCCCGTCCGCCCATGTCGTCGTCCTCGGCTACCCGCGCTTCTACAAGATCGGCGGCAGCTGTGTCGTCGGGCTCAGTGACAAGGTGCGCGCCGCCATCAACGGCGCGTCCGACTACCTGAACGCGGCCACCGCCAAGCGTGCCGCCGACCACGGCTTCACCTTCGGTGACGTCACGGGGAAGTTCACCGGGCACGAGATCTGCTCGGGAAGCGCCTGGCTGCACAGTCTCAACTGGCTCGACATCGGTGCGTCGTACCACCCCTTCGCCGCCGGGCAGTCCGGTGGCTATCTGCCGGTTCTCGACTCGGCCGCCTGACGCCGCGCCGAAACCCTTCCGCCCGGAGGGGGGTTCCGCGGGCCGGGGCCCTCTTCCGGGTGCGTTCCGGGCGCTGTCCGCAGATCGGTTCCGGGGTGCCCGGTCGTCGGTGCTCTGTCCAACTCGCCCTGGAATCGGTAATATTCGGTGAACCGTCGTCAACCTCCGTATGTGTGTGCTCAATCCTGTGCCCGGGATACACGAGTGTCGCCGCGGGGGGATAGGGTTAACCTGCCCGGGTCGGGTGCCCTCGTACGGGTGGGGAGTGACATGGAACAGATAACGGTGCGAAGCAGGCCGCGAGTGCCTGCTATTACCTGCGGGACAGGGGCGACGAGTTCGCGCCTCGACCGCCATCTCGCGGTGCTGGGCGGCCCTGTCGTCCCGCAGCGTGATTCCGCGGAGGCGACGCTGCTGATGCGCGAGCTGACCTCGCGCGACGCCGCGCACACGCGTCGGAGCAAGAGCGCGCGGGTCTCGCTCTTCGCGCCTCTGCGACGACTGCGACGCTCGCTCTTCGGCAGCCGCCGCTGATCCGACGGCCCCGGTCCAGGTATCGCGCCGCTGCCCGCTCTTCCGTCATCCCCGGAGTCGGCAGTGGCGCGTCGCCATGTCCGTGTGAGGCCCAGGGGTCGCTGTGCCGCCTGTCTGTCGGCGGCGGATTGGCCGTCGAGGTAATTCGGCGCCGAAATACTTCTACACTGGCGGCATGCCCGAGAAGCGAGCCGCGCGTCTGAGCCCCGACGAGCGAAGGGCGCAGTTGGTATCGATTGGCGTGGACATGCTCGCCGATTGTTCACTGGACGAGCTTTCCACCGATGACGTGGCGCGCCGCGCGGGTATATCCCGGGGGCTGCTCTTCCACTACTTCGACTCCAAACGCGACTTCTACCGTTGCGTGGTGCGGCGGGAGTGCGACGATTTCGCCGCGGCCACGGACCCGGACCCCTCGCTGGAGCCCGTCGCCTGGCTGCGGTCGTTCATCGCCGGATTCGCGGCGTACGTCACGGAGCACCGCAAGGTCTATCTCGCGCTGGTCCGAGGCGCGGCCGGCAGCCATCCTGCGGTGGAGGACATCGTCGAGTCCACCCGCGCCACCCTGGCCCGGCGGGTGGAGGAGGGGCAGCGGCGGCTCGGGATGCCGGATTCGCCGCGGCTGCTCGTCGCCGCACGGGCCTGGATGGCCTTCGCGGAGGAGGCCGTCACCAGCTGGCGGCTCGACGAACCGGACGCGCTCGCGGAGCTCGGCGCGTTCCTGGAGTCGAGCTTCATCTCGCTGCTGGGCGCACTGGACCGGCCGGCCGCACTGCCCGGCTGAACGGCTTGCCGCGTGACCCCGTGACCCCGTGACCCCGTGACCGCGTGACCGGCCGGGCGGTCGGGAGCGGCCCGCGCTCACAGCAGTGCGAACTGGCCGTCGGGCCCTTCCTCCTGGAGACCGAGTACGGAGGCGGGCCGCCGTGCCCCGGCCGGCACCGGCAGTACCCCCGCCGCCCACAGCTCCGCCGCGCCGATCCCCGCGCCGGGCGCCAGCGCGTCCTGCCGGGGCCGCAGCTCGGCCAGCAGGGCGAGCAGCGTGATCAGTTCCAGCAGCTCGGACGTCCACTCCTGCGGCCAGGCGGACGGCCGTACGGCCTCCAGTCCGTCCGTCTCCGCCCCGGTCACCGCCGCCCGCCGCCCGAACCAGAGCTCCAGCATCCGTACGCCGCCCACCCGGAACTCCCACGCCCCGGCGTCCACCGGCGAGATGCGGCCCGTACCGATCCGCAGCACCTGCTCCTCTGCGTCGTAGGACAGCTCCGGCGGGGCGGGCGGCACGGCGGCCCGCACATACGGGCGGCGTCCGCCGGGCAGCCGGGGCCGCTCCCCGCCACGGGCCCCGCGCAGCTGGAGCCGCAGCAGCTCCCGCCCCAGCTCCACCCCCGCCGTCCAGCGCGCGGTGTCCACGGGCAGCGGCACCACGCAGCCGGCCGGGGAGTGCCGGGCCGCCGCGAGGATCCACGCGAGCACGGACTCCGGGGAGACCTCGTCCCCGTGCCGGGCGCGCAGAAGGGCGAGCAGTCCGGGCGCCAGATTGGGTTCGAGGCCGCCGGGGCGCCGGTAGAGCGGCCGGATCCGGCCGGGGCGTCCCGCGGGGGAGTGCCCGTCGGGGAGCAGCGCCGTCACGGACAGTGCGGGCCCGGTGTCCTGCGGGATCCGGCCGTGCTCGACGACGAACAGCTGGCGCCCGTCGGCCACCCGCCACAGTTCGGGCCGGGCCGCGTCTATCAGCCGGTGGTCGGGGAGCAGCCACTGCTCGTCGTACGGGCCGTGCAGGATCCGTACCGGCTCCGGGCACGGGCCCGGCTCGCGGGCGAACCGGGCGGTGCCGGTGGTCTGTCCGGGCAGCGCGGCCACCGGAGTGTGCGGGGTACGGGAACGGGTGGAGCCGAAGAGCCGGTCGCGCTCGGCGTCCCGGGCCCGCGCGAGCCGTTCCCAGCGGGCCCTGAGCGAGGCCGCGTCCGGGGCCGTCACCCAGGCGCGTCCGGTCCTGAGCGGCCGTACGGACCAGGGCATGAGGTCGTCGAGGAGCGGGCCGTACGGGTCCTCGCCGGAGCCGGCCGCTGCCGGAGCTGCCACCGTGTCGTCCTCCCCGTCGCCACGCCTGCCGCCTTCCCCGGCATCGTAACGGCGCCGCCGGACCCGCGTCAGCGCGCCTCGGTGCGGGTACCGGGCGGCCGGGTGTCAGTGCGCCTCCACCGTGACCGAGAACGAGAACCGGTCGCCCCGGTAACGGATCTGCGCCACATCGACCACCCGGCCGCCCTCGTCGTACGTCACGCCCGTGTAGTACAGGATCGGGCTGAGCAGCGGGACCCGGAGCAGCTCTGCGGTGACCGGGTCGGCCAGTCTCGCCTCGACCGTGTCGGTGATCCGTGCGATCCGGACCCCGACCCGGTCGCGCAGCACCTTGGTCATCGGCCAGCGTTCCAGGTCCGCCGGGTCGAGTGCGGCCGCGACCTCCGGACGGAGCCAGTTCTGCGCCCAGTTCGTCGGCTCGCCGGACTCCTCCTCGGACCGCAGCCGCCGGTAGCCGACCACCTCCGGACAGCCTGGGAAGTGCTCCGCGACATCGCCCGGCACGGCGAGCGGGCCGTGGTCGAGCAGCGTCGTCAGCTCGCCCGACTGCTGGGCGACGATCGCGTCGATCGAGCCGAGCAGCCGGACCGGCGACACCCGGCGGGCGCGCGGCTCGATGAACGTGCCGCGCCGCCGGTGCCGGCTGATCAGCCCCTCCGTCTCCAGCTCCTTGAGCGCCTGCCGCATGGTGAGGACGCTGACGCCGTAGTGCGCGGCGAGCTGCTCCTCTGTCGGCAGCCGCAGCGTGGCGTCCGGCGTGCGGCCCAGTATCGAGGCCCGCAAGGACTGCGAGACCTGGTACCAGAGCGGCAGTTTGCGGTTCAGGACCAGTGAGTCGGGTGCGAAGGCGGCCCCCTGGGGCGCGGGGGGCTTCAGAGGGGTCTGCGACACCGGGTCACCTGTATTCGTCGTCACTGGCACGGGGGAGACACCGCCCCGTGGCACTGGTACGGGACACTGCCACGGGGACCGGCGCGAGGGGGCCCGCTACGGATGGAAGTTGCGGCTCAGACCCTGCCACACGTCGTCGTAGCCGTGCTGAAGATGGTCGGCGGTGGTGGCCTGGCCGGTCGCCGTGACCGGCCAGCGGGTCTCGAACATGAAGGCCAGACCGTCGTCGATCTTCTGTGGCTTCAGCTCCGCCGCGCTCGCCCGGTCGAAGGTCTCCCGGTCCGGGCCGTGCGCCGACATCATGTTGTGCAGCGAGCCGCCGCCGGGCACGAAGCCCCCCTTGCCGGCCGTCTTCGCGTCGTACGCGCCCTCGATCAGGCCCATGTACTCGCTCATCACGTTGCGGTGGAAGTACGGCGGCCGGAAGGTGTCCTCACCGACCAGCCAGCGCGGCGCGAACACCACGAAGTCGACCCCGGCCAGACCGGGGGTGTCCGAGGGGGAGGTCAGCACCGTGAAGATCGACGGGTCCGGATGGTCGTAGCTGACCGAGCCGATGACGTTGAACCGGTGCAGGTCGTAGACGTACGGGGTGTGGTTGCCGTGCCAGGCGACCACATCGAGCGGGGAGTGGTCGTACGTCGCGGACCAGAGGTTGCCGCAGAACTTGTTGACCACCTCGACCGGCCGCTCCACGATCTCGTACGCGGCGACCGGGGCGAGGAAGTCCCGTGCGTTGGCCAGGCCGTTGGCGCCGATCGGGCCGAGATCGGGGAGGGTGAAGGGCTGCCCGTAGTTCTCGCAGACGTAGCCCCGCGCGGTGGTGTCGAGCAGCTCGACCCGGAAGCGGACGCCGCGCGGGATCAGCGCGATGTGGCCCGGTTCTGCGCGCAGCAGGCCCAGTTCGGTGCGGATCAGGAGGCCGCCGTGCTCGGGGACGATCAGCAGCTCGCCGTCGCTGTCGCTGAACACCCGGTCCGTCATGGCTGTGTTGGCGTGGTAGAGGTGCACGGCCATGCCGCTGCGCTGCGCCGCGTCGCCGTTGCCCCCCAGCGTCCAGAGGCCGGCCAGGAAGTCGGTGCCGGGCGCGGGCTCCGGGAGCGGGTCCCAGCGCAGCCGGTTGGGGTCGGGGACGGTCTCGGTGAACGGGGCGGTGCGGACAGCCCCGTTGTCGATCCGGCGGAACGGCGGATGAGCCGCGGAGGGGCGGATCCGGTAGAGCCACGAGCGGCGGTTGTGGGCCCGCGGCTCGGTGAACGCCGAGCCGCTCAGCTGCTCCGCGTAGAGCCCGAGGGGCGCGCGCTGCGGCGAGTTGCGACCGTGCGGCAGCGCCCCCGGCGCCGCCTCCGAGCTGTGCTGATTGCCGAAACCGGCGGAGTGTTCCAGCCCTTCGGCCGTCTTCCTCGCCTGCTCGATGCCACTCATGTGCGCTCCCGGTGCCGAAGGAATCCTATGGGTAACCGTAGGAATCATAGGGAGGCGAGTCAACGGCATTCGTCGCGCACAGGGGGGTTCCAAAAGTTGAACAATGCTCTACTCTCCCGCACATGTCGTGGACACGTAGACTCCTGGCGATCCTGGCGGCGCTCGCCGCCGTCCTCCTCGCGGCCCCGGCCGCCCAGGCGCACGAGGAACGTCCGGTCACCCTGCCCGACGGAACGGGCAGCGTCCCGGTGCACCGCGCGGGCGAGCCCGACCTCCTGGTCTGCAAGAGCGACCGGGCCGACTTCGAGCACCGGATATCGGGCTTCCCCGACGCCCTGCGCTCCAGAAACCTCAAGCTCTTCGACCGGTGCCAGAAGTCCGGCTACCGCCACCTCCAGCAGGCCGTCGACGCGGTCACCGGCCCCGGGAAGAACATCGCGATCCTGCCGGGCCTCTACGAGGAGGAGCCCTCGCTCCCCGCGCCCACCGGGGAGTGCTCCCGGCTGAAGGCCCCCAACTCCCAGCTCGGCTACCAGATCCTGAGCTACGCCCAGCAGGCGAAGTGCCCGCACAACCAGAACCTGGTGGCGATCCTCGGCAAGAAGGACCTCCAGATCGAGGGCACCGGTGCCGAGCGCACGGACGTCGTCATCGACGCCAAGTACCGCAAGCTCAACGCGATCCGGGCGGACGGCTCCGACGGTGTCTACTTCAAGAACTTCACCGCCCAGCGCACCACCTTCAACTCGCTGTACATCCTGGCCCAGGACGGCTTCGTCATCGACGACGTGCTGACCCGCTGGAACGACGAGTACGGCTTCCTGACCTTCGCCAGCGACCACGGTCTCTACAAGAACTGCGAGTCGTACGGCAACGGCGACTCCGGCATCTACCCGGGCAGCGCGTCGGACATCAACGACGGTTACGGCTACCGGGTCCCGCGCTACTCGATCGAGATCACCGGCTGCCACAGCCATCACAACATGGTCGGCTACTCCGGCACCGCGGGCGACTCCGTCTACGTCCACGACAACGAGTTCGACCACAACATGGGCGGCGCCTCGATGGACAGCGCCTTCCCGGGCCACCCCGGGCTGCCGCAGAACCACGCTCGCTTCGAGCGCAACCTGATCCACGACAACAACGCCGACTACTACCCGTACGTCGCCGACGGCACCTGCGCCAAGCCGCCGGTCGAGCGCGGTTACGAGAACGGGGTGGTCTGCCCGCAGATCTCCATGCCACCGGGCACCGGCATCATCACCGCGGGCGGCAACTGGAACATCTACGAGAACAACTGGGTCTACGGGCAGCAGCGCGCCGCCTTCTTCCTGAGCGCCGTACCCGCCTTCATCCGGGGCGAGAGCGCGCTCGGCAAGCAGACCGACACCTCGCACCACAACCGGTACGCCAACAACCACCTCGGCACGGACAAGGCGGGCGACGCGCGGCCCAACCGCACCGACGTGTGGTGGGACGGCCAGGGCGACGGCAACTGCTGGCAGTCGGACGCGGGTCCCTCCACGCCCCGCTCACTGCCCGCCTGCGGCGACGAGCGCGGCGCGGTCACCGGCCGCACCGACCGGCTGATGGGCGAACCCGTCAAGCTCGCCCAGCTGCTGGTCTGCGCCGACTACAACGTGCAGGCGCGGCGGCTGCCGGCCGGCTGCGACTGGTACGGCGCGCGCGGGATCGAACGCATCGAGCTGCAGGCGGCCCTGGGCATCGCGCTGGTGCTCGTGCTGGTCGGCGGCGTCCTGTGGTGGCGCAGGCTCCGGTCGAGCCGGCTCGCCACGGCGGCCTCCGTCCTCGGGCTCATCGGCCTCGGTCTTGACGTGGCCGGGTCGACCATAGGGCTTGCCGCCGGCCATCTGCCTGCTGTCGCGCTGCTGCTGACCGGGCTGTGGTGGACGGGCATCGGCCTGGTGCTGCGGCGGGCAGGTAGGCCGGGGCTGGGCTGGACGACGGTGGTGCTGGGCGCGCTCACGCTGCTCGACGCGCTGGACAAGGGCGTGTTCATGATCCCGTGGATCCCGCTGAGCCCCGCCTGGGTGCGGGGACTCCTCGGCGTGGTCTGGGTGGTCTGGGCCGTGGTGGCCGCCGCCCGGCACGGCGAACGGTCGGAGCCGGACGGGGAGCCGACTTCGGCCGCCGCGCCGGACGCTGAACCGGTTTCGGCCCCCGCACCGGACGGTCAGCCCGTTTCGCGCCCCGCACCGGACGGAGAACCGTCGTGAACCGCACCCCGAACCGGCACTCGAACCGGCATCCGGACCGCACCCCGGACCGGCACCCCGACCGCACGCCGGACCGGCACCCGAACCGCGCGTCAGCCCCGGTGTGCAGGTCCGTCGCCGCCCTGATCGTCGCGGCCGCCCTCGTACTCGGCGCGGGTGCCTGCGGCGGGCGGGCCACCACCCATCACAAGCCGGGCACCAGCCACGAGCAGGCCACCGGTAGCGTCGGCCGGCTGCTGTCCTCGGACGACGGCTCCGGTCACCGGCTGCGCCAGGTCGACGCCGAGGGCGCGCCGGAGGTGACCGTCGCCGTGCGGCCCGACTCGGAGGACGGCTGGAACGTCCACCTCTCGGTGCGGAACTTCCGGTTCACCCCGGACAGCGTGGGCGGCGGCGCACTCCTGGGCCGGGGCCACGCCCGCCTCTTCCTCGACGGCCATCCGCTCGCCCGGGTCTACGGCACCTGGTTCCACCTGCCGGAGTCACTGCTCCGGGGCGCCGGGAGCGGCACCGAACTCACCGCCCGCCTCTACGCCGACGACCACACCGCCTGGGCCGTCGGCTCCAAGCCGGTCCAGGCCACCACCGCGCTCACCGCCACTCCGACGACCGCACCCGCCACCATCCCCGCCGCACCCGATCCCGGCATCACGCTGGAGATCTCCGTCAGAGACGGCAAGGTCAGCCCGGCGCCGGGGCGCGCCGAGATCAAGAAGGGCCGGACCGTCCGGCTGAAGGTCCGCAGCGACCACGACGACACCCTTCATGTGCACGGCTACGACAAGGAGGCGCGACTGCCCGCCGGCCGGACCGTCACCCTCACGTTCACCGCCGACCGCACCGGGCTCTTCGAGGTCGAGACACATGAGTCCGACCTGCTCCTGACCCAGCTCGTCGTACGGTGACGGCCGGTCCGGCCGGTGCGGCCGCTCCGACCGACGGCACCGGCCCGGCCACCGGCGCCGTGGACGTCCTCGCCCACGGCATCGGCGCCCAGCACGATCTGCCGCTCTCGCCGTTCTACGCGTTCGCGGGCGCCTTCGCCGCGCTGTTCGTCTCCTTCCTCGCGCTCGGCCTGCTCTGGTCCGCCTCCCGGTTCCGCGGCGAACTGGCGGGCCGCCCGCTGCCTGCCGCCGTCCAGCGCGTGGCCGACGCGCGTGCCACCCGCGTCGTGGCCCGCGCGCTCGGCCTGGCCGCCGCGCTCCTCGTCGTGCTGCACCTCCTCCTCGGCCCGGCCGACCCGGACCGCAACCCGGCCCCCGGCGCCGTCTACATACTCCTGTGGGTCGGGCTCGTCCCGGCCTCCCTCCTGTTCGGCCCCGTCTGGCGGCCGTTCAATCCGCTGCGCACCCTCCACCTCCTGGCCTGTCGCGCGCTGCGGCGCGATCCCGATGCCGGCCGGCCCCTCCCCGTACGCCTCGGGATGTGGCCGGCGGCGGCCGGGCTGCTCGCCTTCACCTGGCTCGAACTCGTCGCCCCAGACCCCGCGTCACCCACCGCGCTCCTCCTCTTCCTCGCCCTGTACAGCGCCGTCCACCTCGTGGGCGCCGCCCGCCACGGCGCCCACTGGTTCGACGACGCCGACGCATTCGAGGTCTACTCGGGGCTGCTGGCCAGGCTCTCCCCGCTCGGCCGCCGCCCCGCCGACCGCCGCCTCGTCCTGCGCTCCCCGTTCAACGGACTCGACGCCACACCCCAGCTCCCCGGGCTCGTCGCCACCGTCTGCGTCATGCTCGGCTCCACCGCCTACGACGGCTTCTCCGACGCACCCTCCTGGATCACCACCGTCCAGACCTCCCCCCTGGGCCGTACCACCGCGGCCACGCTCGGACTCCTGGGCGCCGTCGCCCTCGTGGCCTCCCTCTACGCGCTCTGCGCCGGTGCCACCCGGCTGCTCTCCGGCCGACTCCCGCACCCCCTCACGGCCTTCGCGCACTCGCTCGTCCCGATCGCGCTCGGCTATCTCGTCGCCCACTACTTCACACTCTTCGTCACCGAAGGTCCACGTACGGTCATGGTGGCACTCGGCACTGACAATCCCGCTCCGCCCGAGCCGCCCCTCGGTCCGGGGGGCGTCGCCGCCCTCCAGGTCCTCGCGATCGTCCTCGGCCACGTCCTGGGCGTCGTCGCGGCCCACGACCGTTCCGTACGGCTCTTCCCGCCCGGTCGCGCGATAGCCGGCCAACTCCCGCTGCTGATCCTGATGATCGCGTACACCGTCGGCGGACTGAGCCTGCTCATCGCCTGAGGCCGGTGCGCGGGAAGCGATCGCGCGACGTGTCCCGGCGTCCTGGCCGGACCGCTCCGCACCGCTCCGTAATTCATCGGTCGGCCGCGACATCCCGGAGGGAAGCTGGACCCCATGACGACAACCTTGATCACCGGGGCCAACAAGGGCCTCGGCCGCGAGACCGCCCGCCGCCTCATCGCCGCGGGGCACACCGTCTACGTAGGAGCGCGCAACCCCGAGCGCGGCAAGGCGGCCGCGACCGAGCTCGGTGCCCGGTTCGTGCGACTCGACGTCACCGACGACGCGTCGGTGGCCGCCGCGGCGGCCACCATCGAGGCCGACGGCGGCCTGGACGTCCTGGTCAACAACGCCGGAATCGAGGTGCGGTCACCGGGAGGCGACATCATCGGCGCCGCGGAGCTGACCGCCGACGTGATGCGTGAGGTGTTCGAGACCAACGTCTTCGGCCTGGTCCGGGTCACCCACGCCTTCCTGCCGCTGCTGGAGCGCTCCGCCGCCCCGGTCGTGGTCAACGTCAGCAGCAGACTGGCCTCGCCGGCCCAGGCCGGCAAGGGGTATCCGGGGGCCGCCTACCCAACCTCCAAGACCGCGGTCAACATGCTCACCGTGCAGTTCGCCATGGCGTTCCCGCAGACGCGGATCAACGCGGTGGAGCCCGGCTACACCTCGACCGACCTGAACCGGCACGAGGGAACGCAGACCGTCGAGCAGGGCGCCGAGATCATTGTCCGGATGGCTCAGCCGGGCCCGGACGGCCCGACCGGTGGCTACTTCGACGCGGAGGGCCCGCTGCCCTGGTGAGCGACGAGGCTCACGGCGGTGGCGGGCGACGGGGGCGGGCGACGGGGGCCGGGCCGAAGTACGGCCCGGCCCGCACCGGCCGTCCCGCCGGGCCCGCGCCTCCCGACCTCGGCCGCGGACCGGGTCCTCACGGTCCTTACGCCCGGTGAGGGAGGCCCACGGCATCATGGAGCCCGTGCCTCACGTGAACACGAACCTCCGCCGCGCCCCCGTACAGCAGCGCAGCGCCGAACGGCTCGCCCGGATACTCGACGCCTGCGCCGAACTCCTCGACGAGACCGGCTACGAACAGCTCTCGACCCGGGCCGTGGCCGTACGCGCCGAAGTCCCCATCGGCTCCGTCTACCGCTTCTTCTCCAACAAGCGGGCCCTCGCCGACGCCCTCGCCCTGCGCAACCTGGACAGCTACGCCGAGCGCATCACGTCCCGGCTGGCCGTCATCCCGGCCGACGACTGGCGCCGCGCCATCGACGCCGTGCTCGACGAGTACCTCGCGATGAAGCGTTCCGTACCCGGCTTCGCCCTGGTCGACTTCGGCGCCCCCGCGCCCGACGAGGACCCGGCCGACGACGCCAACCACCGGGTCGCGAGCCGGCTGGCCGACCTCCTCTGCGGGCACCTGGGCCGCACCTCGGACGAGGACCTGGTACGCACCGTCCTGGTCTGCGTGGAGGCCACCGACGCCCTGCTCAAACTCGCCTTCCGCATCGATCCCTCCGGCGACCGCGCGATCGTCACCGAGACCCGGGTCCTGATCCAGGCGTACCTGGCACGCGTACTGGACTGAGATGGCCCGGCCCGCTCCCGGGCATCCGGGCCTGAACCGGAACCCCACCCGGCACTCCGGCAGTCCACGCCCCGCAGGGCGCAACCTTTGCGCGAATCATTCCCTCGCCCCGCCCAGTGGGCTAATTTCAGGCCACTGCTGCCGCTCCCCACCGCTCCACCACCATCCTTCCGGGCGGAACCACATGACTCGCGCCATCACTCTGAACCACGTCAGCAAGGCGTACGGGCGGTCCTCGCGTGCCGTCGACCGTCTCTCGCTCTCCATCGACCCGGGCGAGTTCGTCGTCCTGCTGGGCCCCTCCGGCTGCGGCAAATCGACCGTGCTGCGCATGATCGCCGGTCTTGAGGACGTCTCCGAGGGCGAGGTGCTGCTCGACGGTGAACGGGCCAATCACCTCACGCCCCGCGAACGCGGAATGGCCATGGTCTTCCAGAACTTCGCGCTGTACCCGACCATGACCAACCGGGCCAACATCGGCTTTCCGCTGAAGCTGGAGAACCCGCGCCAGGACCACAACGAGCGCATCGAGAACACGGCCAGGATGCTCGGGATCGAGAGCGTCCTGGACCGGCTCCCCGGCCAGCTCTCCGGTGGGGAGCGCCAGCGGGTCGCGATGGGACGGGCCATTTCGCGCCGGCCCTCCGCCTTCCTGATGGACGAGCCGCTCTCCAACCTCGACGCGAAGCTCCGCAGTCATCTGCGCGCCGAGATATCCCTGCTCACCAAGGAACTCGGCGTCACCACCGTCTACGTGACCCACGACCAGGCGGAGGCGATGTCGCTGGGCCACCGGGTCGCCGTGATGCGCGGCGGGGTGCTCCAGCAGGTCAGCCCGCCGCGTGAGGTGTACGCGCTGCCGGAGAACGTGTTCGTCGCCGCGTTCATCGGCACCCCGAGGATCAACCTGCTCCAGGCCGTCGTGCACGCGCCGCTGGAGGGGCGAATGTCCATCGACCTCGGCCGCCAGCGGCTCCCGCTGCCCGAACCGCTCAGCCCCGACCACCAGTTGCTCCGCATCCAGCAGGGCCGCCGGATCATCGTCGGACTGCGTTCAGAAGCGGTCCGGATCGCCCCGTCGAGCCAGGCCCGCCCGGGGGAGGTCGCGCTCAGCGGCATCGTCGAGCATGTCGAGTACCAGGGGCACGAGGCGCTGGTCCACCTCAACACCGGCTCGCGGCCCGCCGTGGTGCCGGACCTTGAGTCGGCCCGCCCGGAGCACGGCGCCCCGCGCAGGCGCCGCGGCGCCGAGGGCGGAGCAGGGGTGCTGGGGCGGCTCAGGGAGCGCGCCGCCGGGCACCTCGGCGGCTCCGTCGCCGTCCTGGACGCACCCGGATCCGAGCCGCCGCCCGGGGTGCGCAGCCCCGACCGCCCCGCTGTCACGGCCGCCGACCTCGTGGTGCGCACCGGCCCGGACATGCGGCTGCGTACCGGAGGCCAGGTCCCGCTGCTGGTGGACCTGGCGCACCTGTACGTCTTCGATCACCAGGGGCGCCGGATCTGTCCGTTGCCGAGGGACGTGCCGGGGCTGGACATGTAACCGGGCGGAAGGACGGGCAGGGATGGGGTGACCTGTGTCTCTGGCGCCTGAAAACTAACGGCGCTAGTTTGGGGCGTGGACGACCCCGTCCGTCACCGTGCCCGGGAGGAACAGCCATGAAGGCCCACGACGGTATGTACATCGGCGGCGCCTGGCGGCCGGCTGCGGGAACGGACACGATCGCGGTCGTGAATCCGGCGGACGAGCAGGTCATCGCCCATGTCCCGGCCGGTACGGCGGCCGACGTCGATGACGCCGTACGGGCCGCGCGCGCCGCGTTCCCCGGCTGGGCCGCGACCCCGCCGGCCGAACGCGCCGCCCGGCTCGGCGCGCTGCGCGACGTCCTGGCGGCCCGCAAGGACGAGATCGCCGCGACGGTCACGGCGGAACTCGGCTCGCCGCTGCCGATGTCGCAGGCCGTGCACGCGGGGGTGCCGGTGCTGGTCGCCGGCTCGTACGCCGAACTGGCCGCGACGTACGCCTTCGAGGAGCGGCACGGCAACTCCACCGTGCTGCTGGAGCCGGTCGGTGTGGTCGGCGCGATCACCCCGTGGAACTACCCGCTGCACCAGATCGTCGCCAAGGTCGCCCCCGCGCTCGCCGCGGGCTGCACCGTTGTCCTCAAGCCCGCGGAGGACACCCCGCTCACCGCTCAGCTCTTCGCGGAGGCCACAGAGGAGGCCGGACTGCCGGCCGGGGTCTTCAACCTGGTCACCGGCCTCGGCCCGGTCGCCGGACAGGCGCTCGCCGGGCACCAGGACGTCGACCTGGTCTCCTTCACCGGCTCCACCGCCGTCGGGAAGCGGATCGGCGCGACGGCGGGCGGCGCGGTCAAGCGCGTCGCGCTGGAGCTGGGCGGGAAGTCCGCCAACGTCATCCTGCCCGGCGCCGATCTCGCCAAGGCGGTCAACGTCGGCGTCGCCAACGTGATGTCCAACTCCGGCCAGACGTGCAGCGCCTGGACCCGGATGCTGGTGGACGCGGACCGGTACGAGGAGGCCGTCGCCCTCGCCGCCTCGGCCGTCGCCAAGTACGTGCCCGGCGAGCGGGTCGGCCCGCTCGTCAACGCCAAGCAGCGGGCCCGGGTCCGCGGTTACATCGAGAAGGGTGTCGAGGAGGGCGCCCGGATCGTGGCCGGCGGCCCCGAGGCGCCGCTCCCGGCCGGGTACTACGTCAGCCCCACCGTGTTCGCCGACGTCACCCCCGAGATGACCATCGCCCAGGAGGAGATCTTCGGCCCGGTCGTCTCGATCCTGAAGTACGAGGACGAGGACGACGCGCTGCGGATCGCCAACGGCACCGTGTACGGGCTCGCCGGCGCCGTCTGGGCCGCCGGCGACGCGGAGGCCGTCGCGTTCGCCCGCCGGATGGACACCGGCCAGGTCGACATCAACGGCGGCCGGTTCAACCCGCTCGCCCCCTTCGGCGGCTACAAGCAGTCCGGCGTCGGCCGCGAGCTCGGCTCCCACGGCCTCGCGGAGTACCTGCAGACCAAGTCCCTCCAGTTCTGAACCGGTCCACCGTTTCCGCTGCCCGCAATCCGTCATCCCCCATCAGCAAGGAGCCAGTCCGTGGTCCGCGCCGCCGTACTGCCCGCCGTCGGAGCTCCGCTGGAGATCACCGGCATCGAACTCCCGGAGCCAGGAACCGGCCAGGTGCGCGTCCGGCTCGCCGCCGCCGGGGTCTGCCACTCCGACCTCTCGCTGTCCAACGGCACCATGCGGGTGCCGGTGCCCGCCGTCCTCGGCCACGAGGGAGCGGGCACCGTCGTCTCCGTGGGCGAGGGCGTCGGCCATGTCGCACCCGGCGACGGAGTGGTGCTCAACTGGGCGCCGTCCTGCGGAAACTGCCACCACTGCGGGATCGGCGAGGTCTGGCTCTGCGTCAACGCCCTGGCCGGCGCGGCGAACATCCACGCCCGCACCGCCGACGGCACCGAACTGCACCCCGGGCTGAACGTCGCCGCCTTCGCACAGGAGACCGTGGTCGCCGCGAACTGCGTGCTGCCCGCACCGGACGGCGTCCCGCTCACCGACGCCGCGCTGCTCGGCTGCGCGGTGCTCACCGGATACGGCGCGGTCCACCACAGCGCGCGGGTCCGCGCGGGGGAGTCCGTCGTGGTGTTCGGCATCGGCGGCGTCGGCCTCGCGGTGCTCCAGTCCGCCCGGATCGCGGGCGCCACCGACTACGTCATCGCCTCCGCCACCACGCCCCGTGAGATCCGCGGCCTCACCGGCGGCCAGGGCGCGGACGTCGCGATCGAGTGCGTCGGCCGGGCCGCCACCATCCGTACCGCCTGGGAGTCCACCCGCAGGGGCGGCCGCACCACGGTCGTCGGCATCGGCGGCAAGGACCAGGAGGTGACCTTCAACGCCCTGGAGATCTTCCACTGGGGCCGCTCCCTGACCGGCTGCGTGTACGGGAACAGCGACCCGGCCCGCGATCTGCCGGTGCTGGCCGGTCACATCGCGGCGGGCCGTTTCGACCTCTCCATGATGGTCACGGAGCGGATCGGCCTCGACGGCATCCCGGCCGCCTTCGACAACATGATCGTCGGCAAGGGCGGCCGGGCCCTGGTGGTGTTCTGAACGGGCCTCAGCTCCGGTTCGTGCTGACGGGCCGGGCGGGACGCGCCGGCGCCCGCCCGGCCCGCGGCCGCGTCCGGGACACCGCCACCCCGGCGAGGCAGAGCAGCCCGCCGCCGATGGTGAGCAGCGCGGGCACCTCGTCCAGCAGCAGCCAGGCCATCAGCACGACGAGCGCGGGCACCGCGTAGGTGGTGGCGCCCATCCGCCCGGCGGTGGTGCGGGCCAGCGCGTAGGCCCAGGTGGTGAAGGCCAGCGCGGTCGGGAACAGGCCGAGATAGACCATGTTCAGCGTCGCGGACAGGGGCGCGTCCGCGGCGTCCGAGATCAGCGCACCGGAGAACGGCAGGCACGCCACCGTGCCGACCAGGCAGCCGAACGTGGTGACCTGGAGCGCGGAGCCGTGCCCCAGCGCGGGCTTCTGGCCTACCACCCCGGCCGCGTACGTCACCGCCGCCAGCAGGCAGAGCAGCACACCCAGGACCGAGGAACTCCCCTTCCCCGACATGGAGAGCCCCACGACGACGGCGCCCGTGAAGGACACGCCCATGCCCAGGGCCAGCCGGCGCGGCAGGCCCTCGCCGAGCAGCCGCGAGCCGAGCAGCGCGATCAGCAGCGGCCCGATGTTCACGACCATGGCGGCCGTCCCCGCGTCCACCTGCTGCTCACCCCAGTTGAGCACCACCATGTACAGGCCGAACCACAGCAGTCCGGAGGCGATGATGCCCGGCCAGGCCGCCCTGGGCGGCAGGCCCTCGCGCCGTACGAGCAGGAGCGCGCCCAGCGCCAGTGAGCCGGTGAGCAGCCGTCCGAGGGCCAGTGCGCCGGGGGAGTAGGCCTCGCCCGCGCTGCGGATGGAGACGAAGGCGGAGGCCCACAGCACCACGGTGGTGCAGGCGGCGGCGGGGGCGCGCCAGTCGGAGCGTGGTGCGGGGGAGGGGATAGTCGTCATGGCTCTGACCGTAAGGGCGCGATCCTTCGGTGACTACCGAATAGTCGCCGGGTCGATGCCCAGCCGGGCGGCCAGGGCCTGTTCCCCGTCCGGGGTGGCCCGCACCGCGCGCCCCGACCCGATCCGTACGCACCAGCCGGACTCCAGCACATGGCGGCACAGGGCGGCGCCCGCGGCCCCCGCCAGATGCGGCCTGCGCTCGGTCCAGTCCAGGCAGCCGCGGACGAGCGGACGCCGCGACCGGGTCTCCAGGCCGATGCCCAGCGCGCCGAACCAGTCGAGCCCGGCGTCGGTGAGCGCGAAGCCGGTGTCCTGCCGCAGCAGTCCCCGTGCGGTCATGGCATCGGTGATCGCGAGTCCGATGCGGCCCGCGAGGTGGTCGTAGCAGGTGCGGCCGCGGGCCAGCGCGCTGTCCGCGCCCGACGCCCCCAGGGTGCGCGGCCGGGTGGCGGGGCCGGGCGCCTCTTGGCCCGCCAGCTCCTCGACCAGGTGCGCGACCTGTTCACCGGCGAGCCGGAGATAGCGGTGCCGGCCCTGCCGCTCCTCGGCCAGCAGCCCGCCCGCGACGAGCTTGCCCAGGTGCTCGCTGGCGGTCGACGGGGCCACCGAGGCGTGCCGGGCCAGTTCGCCCGCGGTCCAGGCCCGGCCGTCGAGCAGGGCCAGGCAGAAGACGGCGCGGGTCTCGTCCGCGAGGAGGGCGGCCAGGGCGGCGAGCCTGGGCGCGGCGGGGTCGGGGTATGCCATGTGTTCCAGGATGCGTCAGGAACGCTTCGGTACCGGCCGAACGGTTCCGGCGGCCGTGGGCGGCGCGTACTGCAGGGCGAGTCCGTCGATCAGCGCGCGCAGCCCGGTCTCGAAGGCCCCCTCGTCGACCTGCTGGCGGCGCTCGGCCAGCAGATGGGCCTGGCCGAGGTGGGGGTAGTCGGCGGGGTCGTACGCGGTCTCGTCGTCCACGAATCCCCGGGCGAAGGAGCCGAGCGCGGAGCCGGTGATGAAGTAGCGCATCAGCGCGCCGATGTACGTGGCCTGGGCGGGCGGCCAGCCCGCGCGGACCATGGCGCCGAACACCGCGTCGGCCACCCGCAGTCCGGCCGGGCGGCGGCCGGGGCCCTGGGCCAGCACCGGGACGATGTGCGGGTGCTCGGTGAGCGCCGCACGGTAGGAGACCGCCCAGTCGTGCAGGGCGGCCCGCCAGTCACGGCTGTCGGACTCGTCGAACATCGACAGGTCGACCTGTGCGGAGACGGCGTCGGCGACCGCGTCCAGGATCTCGTCCTTGTTGCGGAAGTGGTTGTAGAGCGACGGGCCGCTGACCCCGAGCTCGGCCGCCAGCCGGCGGGTCGAGACGGCGTCGAGCCCCTCGGCGTCCACCAGGGCACCCGCCGTCGCGACGATGCGGTCTCTGCTGAGGAGGGGCTTGCGCGGGCGGGCCATGCGGCACATAGTAGGCCCTGCGCATCTAAAACTAGCAGTGCTAATTAAGGTGGAGGGCCGACCGATGAACCTGGAGCTCAGCGAGGAGCAGGAGGCCGTCCGGCAGCTGGCCGAGGACTTCGTCGCCCGTGACATCGCGCCGCACGTCGTCGAATGGGACCGCGCCGAGAACGTCGACAAGTCGATCGTGAAGAAGCTGGGCTCCCTCGGCTTCCTGGGCCTGACCGTCCCGGAGGAGTACGGCGGCTCGGGCGGCGACCATCTCGCGTACTGCCTGGTGACGGAGGAGCTCGGCCGGGGCGACTCCTCGGTCCGGGGCATCGTCTCCGTCTCCCTCGGGCTGGTCGCGAAGACCATCGCCGCGTGGGGCGACGAGGAGCAGAAGCGGCAGTGGCTGCCGAGGCTGACCTCGGGCGACGCGGTGGGCTGCTTCGGCCTCACGGAGCCGGGCACCGGCTCGGATGCCGGGAACCTGGCGACCAGGGCCGTCCGGGACGGCGGGGACTACGTCATCAACGGCTCCAAGATGTTCATCACCAACGGCACCTGGGCCGATGTGGTGCTGCTCTTCGCCCGCACCAACGACACCCCCGGCCGCAAGGGCATATCCGCCTTCCTGGTCCCCGCCGACACCCCCGGCCTCACCCGCCGCACCATCCACGGCAAGCTCGGACTGCGCGGCCAGGCGACCGCGGAGGTGGTGCTGGAGGACGTCCGGGTCCCCGCCGCCACGCTCATCGGCCCCGAGGGCAAGGGCTTCTCGATCGCCATGTCCGCCCTGGCCAAGGGGCGGATGTCGGTGGCGGCCGGCTGCGTCGGTATCGCCCAGGCCGCCCTGGACGCGGCCGTCGGGTACGCCGGTGAACGCGAACAGTTCGGCAAGTCCATCGCGGGTTATCAGCTCGTCCAGGAGCTCATCAGCGATATCGCGGTGGACGTCGACGCCGCCCGCCTGCTCACCTGGCGGGTGGCCGACCTGATCGACCGGGGCGAGGAGTTCGCCACCGCCGCGTCCAAGGCCAAGCTCTTCGCCTCCGAGGCCGCCGTCCGTGCCGCCAACAACGCCCTCCAGGTGTTCGGCGGCTACGGCTACATCGATGAGTACCCGGTCGGCAAACTGCTGCGCGACGCCCGGGTGATGACGCTCTACGAGGGCACCAGCCAGATCCAGAAGCTGATCATCGGCCGGGCGCTGACGGGGGTCTCCGCGTTCTGAGACGGTCCGGCGCCGCGCGGCTCGCTCCGGCACCGCGCGGCTCGAACGGGCGTCTGAGTACCGGACTGAGTACCCGGACGGATGTGGTGTACGTCATGCCGCCGGGATGCTGGCGGCATGAGTGAGACGACATCGGTCAAGCAGCACAGCACCGCCGCCTTCTACGGTCAGGCCGTCGCGTCCTTCGGGGTGGCGATGGGCGCGGTGGCGCTCGGCATCTACTTCCTCGACGCGGACGCCTGGGTGCGCGGGTTCCTCGCCATCGGCGTCCTGTACCTCGTCACGTCCTGCTTCACCCTGGCCAAGGTCATCAGGGATCGGCAGGAGGCGGGCCAGCTGGTCAGCCGGGTCGACCAGGCCCGGCTGGAGAAGATCCTGGCCGAGCACGACCCCTTCCAGAAGCTCTGACGATCTCATCCGACGAACGACCCTAAGCGCTTGCTCAGGATCGGGGTATGGTGTTCGTCCTGCTGACCGAGAGGGGCCATGACGATGAGCACGGCGGAGGAGACCGACGGCGAGAGCGCGCCGTGGGCCGAAGTGACGCCCGAGGCCGCCAGGCGGCTTCTCGTCGCCGCCGTGGACGCCTTCGCCGAGCGCGGGTACCACGCGACCACCACCCGGGACATCGCGGGCCGCGCCGGAATGAGCCCCGCCGCGCTCTACATCCACTACAAGACGAAGGAAGAGCTGCTCCACCGGATCAGCCGGATCGGTCACGACCGCGCCCTGGCCGTCCTGGAGGCGGCGGCCGACGGTGAGGGCACGGCCGCCGAGCGGCTGGCCGCAGCGGTCCGCTCCTTCGTCCAGTGGCACGCCGAACGGCACACCACCGCACGCGTCGTGCAGTACGAGCTCGACGCCCTCGGTGCGGAGCACCGCGCCGAGATCGTCGAGCTGCGCCGCCGGAGCGACGCGGTGGTGCGCCGGATCATCGGGGAGGGCGTGGCGGCGGGGGAGTTCGACGTCCCCGATGTGCCGGGCACCACGCTCGCGGTGCTCTCGCTCTGCATCGACGTGGCGCGGTGGTTCAACGCCCAGGGCAGCCGGACGCCGGACGAGGTCGGTGACCTCTACGCCGGCCTCGTGCTGCGCATGGTCGCGGCGGGACGCTGACCCGGCCGCCCGAGGGCCGTCCTCAGAAGTAGTACCGCGACACCGACTCGGCCACGCAGGCCGGCTTGTCGCCGCCCTCGCGCTCCACCGTGACGACCGCGGTGACCTGCACGCCGCCGCCCGCCTCCTCGACGCTCTTCAGGACGGCGGTCGCCCGCAGCCGCGAGCCCACGGGCACCGTGGAGGGGAAACGGACCTTGTTGGTCCCGTAGTTGATGCCCATCTTCATCCCCTCGACCCGCATGACCTGCGGCACAAGGGCCGGCAGCAGCGAGAGCGTGAGGTAGCCGTGCGCGATCGTCGTGCCGAACGGCCCGGCCTTCGCCCGCTCCGGGTCCACGTGGATCCACTGGTGGTCGCCGGTGGCGTCCGCGAAGAGAGCGATCCGCTGCTGCTCGATCTCCAGCCAGTCGCTGTGCCCGAGCTGCTCGCCCACCCCGTCGCGCAGCTCCTGCGCGGACGTGAAGATCCTCGGCTCTGCCATGTCCCTGGTCCCTGCCTTCCCGCTCTCGGCCATCCGTGTCCGCGCCTGTCTAAGCGCTTGCTCAGCATGGTTCGCGGGTGCGTTCCTGTCAACGACGGACCGGCCGGGACGCGGCCACGTAGGGTTCGAGGGGTGCCCCAGATCCCACAGAGACTCCATGAACTCACGGTCGGCCAGCTCTCCGCGCGCAGCGGCGCCGCCGTTTCGGCCCTGCACTTCTACGAGGCCAAGGGCCTGATCAGCAGCCGCCGCACCAGCGGGAACCAGCGCCGCTACGACCGGGACGCGCTGCGCCGGGTCGCCTTCATCCGCGCGGCGCAGCGGGTCGGCATCCCGCTCGCCACCATCCGGGACGCGCTGGCCGAACTCCCGGAGGAGCGCACTCCCAACCGCGACGACTGGGCGCGGCTCTCCGAGGCGTGGCGCTCCGAGCTGGACGAGCGGATCGTGCAGCTGGCGCGGTTGCGCGACCACCTCACCGACTGCATCGGCTGCGGCTGCCTGTCGCTGGAGAACTGTGTGCTCTCCAACCCGGACGACGTCTTCGGTGAGCGGATGAGCGGCTCGCGCCTGATGCCGGGCAAGCCCGCGAAGGGCGCCGGGGAAGGGCACTGAGGCGCCTGCTCGTACGCATGTGTTGCCCGTCCGGCAGTCGCGCGTCCCCCGGACGCCGGGCGGGCCGCTCCGTTCCTCAGGTACTCAGGCCACCGACGCCAGGCCGCCGCGCAGCCGGGTCCGCCGGGCCTTCGCCAGCGCCGCCCGGGTGAGCACGGGCTGCGGCACCACGATTCCGCACCCGGTGCAGACCGGACCGGACCACGGTTCGCTGTCCAGGTCCTGCCGCCAGGCGATCCGGCCCTGCGCGCAGACCGGGCAGCCGTTGCCCGGCTCCGACTCCAGGGCGGAAATCAGCCGCGCCAGTACCTCCGCGAGCGGCGCCGCAGGATGGACGGCCGGGTCGTCGCACCGCGCGACGCCGTTCCCGCCCCAGGTGCGCCGGTGCCAGTCGTCGAACGCGCCGGGCCGGCGCAGTCCGTCGTGCTTCTCCCGCCGGCGGCGCTCGGCGAACCCCGCCTCGTAGTGCAGCCAGACCGCGCGGGCCGTCTCCAGTTCCTCCAGCGCGCGCGTCAGCCGCGCCGGATCGGGGGCCCGGTCCTCCGGCTCTATTCCGTGCCGGGCGCACAGATGATCCCAGGTCGCCCGGTGTCCGTAAGGGGCGAAGCGCTCCAGGCACTTGCGCAGCGAGTACCGCCGCAGTGCCAGATCGCTCCGCGGATCGCGGACCTGTCTCGCAAGACTCCGGAAACCGGCCATTGCGCTGCCACCTCCGTCGCTCGTACTCCGTCGCCCGAAAATCGGCGTCAACCCAATGGACGTACGACTGCCCGGATCGGCTCCATCCATGAGTGCGGTCGTCCATCCACTGAGATGACCGGTCGTCATGTGACCGCATGTGGTGATTCGGAAAAGGTGACTGATGCTCACCTTACCGACCGGTCATACCGCCGGTAACGTCCGGCGCATCGGCCTTTCCGAGGAGCACGCATGCCCCCACGCACCGGCACCACCGCCCGCACCGGCAAGTTCCGGGCCGCCACGATCGCGGCCGTACTCGCACTCGGTGCCTCTCTGCTGGCCACCGCGCCCCACGCGGGCGCCGCCGAGCCCGATCCCGTACCCGACTACTGCCAGGGACAGTGCGACGACATCCTGCCGCCCGGCGAGAACGGCAACGCCACCCTCGTCGACATCCTGGGCAACAAGGCGTTCGGCACCCATCCCGCGCACAGCGACGACCAGCTCGACCGCTACGACGGGCTGGTGGCCGGGCACACCGGCCTGACCGACCAGAAGCTCACCGACTTCTTCAACGACGCCTCCTTCGGCGTCCCGAAGGACCAGGTCGAGTCCGTCACCTCGCCCCGCGCCGACGTCACCATCACCCGCGACAAGGTGTCCGGCGTCCCGCACATCAAGGGCACCACCCGCTACGGCACCGAGTTCGGCGCCGGTTTCGCGGCCGGGCAGGACCGGCTCTGGCTGATGGACCTCTTCCGCCACATCGGGCGCGGGCAGCTGACCTCGTTCGCCGGCGGCGCACTGGCCAACCAGGGTCTGGAGCAGCAGTTCTGGCCGCAGGCCCCGTACACGGAGGACGATCTCAAGGCCCAGGTCGAGTACATACGGACCCACGAGGGCGCCCGCGGCGAGCAGGCCATGGCCGATGCCCAGGCCTACGTGGACGGCATCAACTCCTACCGCGAGAAGTCGAAGAAGGGCCGCTACTTCCCCGGCGAGTACGTCCTCACCGGCAAGATCGACGCCATCACCAACGTCGGTGAGATCCAGCCGTTCGAGCTGACCGACCTGATCTCGATCGCCTCCGTGGTCGGCGGCCAGTTCGGCGGCGGTGGCGGCGGCGAGGTCCAGGCGGCGCTCTCACTGCTCTCCGCCCAGCAGAAGTACGGAGTGGCCGAGGGCACCAAGGTCTGGGAGTCGTTCCGGCAGCGCAACGACCCCGAGGCGGTGCTCACCGTCCACGACGGCACCTCTTTCCCGTACGCGAACAAGCCCGACAAGGCCGTCGGCGCGGCGCTCCCGGACCCCGGCTCCGTCACCGCCGAACCCCTGATCCACGACCGCACCGGCTCCGCGGGCACCAACGCGAAGGCGCCGGTCAAGGCACCGGCCGAACTCAAGAAGGCGCAGGGCATCTACGACGACGGGGTCATCCCGGAGGGCTCGCTCCCCGGCTCCGGCTCCGGCGCCCAGAAACGCGGCATGTCCAACGCCCTGCTGGTCTCCGGCAAGAGCACCGCGAGCGGAAACCCGATCGCCGTGTTCGGCCCGCAGACCGGCTACTTCGCCCCGCAGCTGATGATGCTCCAGGAGATCCAGGGCCCCGGCATCAGCGCCCGAGGCGTCTCCTTCGCCGGCGTCGGCATGTACATCCAGATGGGCCGAGGCCAGGACTACGCCTGGAGCGCCACCTCGGCCGGCCAGGACATCACCGACACCTACACCGTCGAACTGTGCGAGCCCGACGGCTCCGCGCCCACCAAGAACTCCACGCACTACCTCTACCGCGGCGACTGCACCGCCATGGAGAAGCTGGAGCGCACCAACTCCTGGAGCCCCACCGTCGCGGACTCCACCGCGAAGGGCTCCTACCGGATGCAGGTGTGGCGCACCGGCTACGGAGTGGTCACCCACCGCGCCACCGTGGACGGCAAGCCGGTCGCGTACACCTCGCTGCGCACCACCTACCGGCACGAGGCCGACTCGATCATCGGCTTCCAGATGCTCAACGACCCGTCGTACGTGAAGGACGCCGCCTCCTTCCAGCAGGCGGCGAGCAACATCGACTACGCCTTCAACTGGTTCTACGCCGACTCGCGCACCGCCGCCTTCTACAACAGCGGCATGAACCCGGTGCGCGCCCCCGGCGTCGATCCGGCGCTGCCGATCAAGGCCGAGAAGGCGTACGAGTGGCAGGGGTACGACCGGGCGGCCAACACCGCCGACTACACCCCGTTCGCCGAGCACCCGCACTCCAGCGGCCAGGACTACTACGTGTCCTGGAACAACAAGCAGGCCGAGGGGTACGCCTCCGCGGGCTTCGGGCTCAGCGCGGTGCACCGGGCCGATCTGCTCGACGAGCGGGTGTCGAAGCTGGTGGAGGAGGGCGGCGTGACCCGCGCCTCTCTGACCCGGGCGATGGCGGACGCCGCACTCACCGATCTGCGCGGCGAGCAGCTGCTGCCCGAACTGCTGAAGGTGATCCGCTCCCAGCCGGTCACGGACCCGGATCTCAACGCCGTGGTCCAGCAGCTGGATTCCTGGCGGGCGGCGGGCGCCCAGCGCAAGGAGAGCAGCCCCGGTTCGCACGCGTACAGCTACGCCGACGCGGTACGGATCATGGACGCGTGGTGGCCGAAGCTGATCGACGCGGAGTTCAAGCCGGGGCTCGGTGACGACCTGTACGGGGCGCTGACCGCCAACCTCGCCACCGACGAGTCCCCGGCGGCCAGCCACGGACCGAGCGGTGCGCACAGCGGTTCGGCCTTCCAGTACGGCTGGTGGGGCTTCGCGGACAAGGATCTGCGCCAGGTGCTCGGGCAGCCGGTCAAGGGGCCGCTGGCCAGGACCTACTGCGGCAACGGCGATCTGAGCAGCTGCCGCGCGGCGCTGCTGTCCTCGCTGAAGCAGGCGGCGGCGGTCCCGGCGTCGGAGGTCTACCCGGCCGACGACAACTGCAAGGCCGGTGAGCAGTGGTGCACCGACTCGATCATCCACCGGGCACTGGGCGGGATCGCGCAGAAGGCGATCCACTGGCAGAACCGCCCGACGTACCAGCAGGTGGTGGAGTTCCCGGCACACCGCTGAGACCGACCCCGCCGGGCGGGCACATCAAGCCCGTCCGGCGTTTGAGGACGGAACCGGTTCGCCGGGCAGGCCCGCACACAACGGCCCGCCCGGCGACCGGGCTCACCGGTACTGCAGATACCGCTTCCGCACGGCCCGGAACGCGGCGAGATCCTTCGCCCACGCCCCCACGACCTCATCCGTGTCCGCACCCGCGTCGATCATCGTCCGGACCCGGGTGTTGCCGGTGAGCTTGTCGATCCAGTTGTCCTCCCGCCAGGCGAACCCGTTCCACGTCCGCTTCGCCGTCACCAGCAGCGCGATCCCGGTGCGTACCGGGTCGAAGACCTCCCGGTCCTGGACGTGCAGTTGGACGCCGCCCACCGTCTTGCCCTCGAACTTGGAGAACGTCGGCGCGAAGTACGCCTCGCGGAAGGCCACTCCGGGCAGGTCGAGCGCGTTGGCGGCGGCCGCCCAGGTGTGGTCGATGCCCTCCGCGCCCAGCAGTTCGAACGGGCGCGTCGTGCCGCGCCCCTCGGATAGGTTCGTGCCCTCGAACAGGCAGGTGCCCGAGTAGACGAGCGCCGTGTCCGGCGTGGGCATGTTGGGGCTCGGCGGCACCCACGGCAGACCGCTCGCATCGAAGAAGTCCGAGCGCGACCACCCCGACATCTTCACAATCTCCAAGTCGGCCGGACGGTCCGCGAGGAACTCCCCGTTGAACAGCAGGGCGAGTTCGGTGACCGTCATGCCGTGCGCCTGGGAGATCTCCCGGCGGCCCACGAAGGTGCCGAAGGCCGGATCGAGGACCGGTCCGAGGGCCGCCCGCCCGGACACCGGGTTCGGCCGGTCCAGGACGACGAACCTCTTGCCCGCGAGGGCCGCCGCCTCCATGCAGTCGTACAGCGTCCAGATGTACGTGTAGAAGCGGGCGCCCGCGTCCTGGATGTCGAAGACGATCGTGTCGACGCCGGACTCCGTGAACACGTCGGCCAGCGGCTGCCCGCTCTTGAGGTACGTGTCGTAGACCGGGTGCCCCGTCGCGGGGTCGTCGTACCGGCCCTCGGAGCCGCCCGCCTGCGCGGTGCCGCGGAAGCCGTGCTCCGGGCCGAAGACGGCCGTCAGGTCGACCCGCCCGTCAGCGTGCATCACATCGACGATGTGACGTACGTCGGAGGTGACCCCGGTCGGGTTGGTGACGATGCCGACCCGCTGCCCCTTCAGCAGCGCGTAGCCGTCCGCGGAGAGCCGGGCGAAGCCGGTACGGAGGCCGCCGTGCCCGCCTCCGTGTCCATCCCCGTGCCCGTGTCCCTTGCCGTGCGACGTACCGGCGGCTGCGGGGGCCGCCGTCGCCGCGAGGGCCCCCACGGCACCGCCTGCGGCCAGCAAACCACGCCTGGTCAGGCTCATTCGGCTACCTCCATGATCGCGACATCTGTCATGGTCACGCACGCTAGCGCGCACCCGGGCCGCAGGGAACGAGCCGGACGTGACCGATGTGGCGGGAGTGACGCATGAGAGGCGCCAGCCTCTTCCCTGACGACATACCGACTGGTTAGTCTGCCGGAGGAGTCGGCTGAGAGAGGCGGGACCGATGAGTACGGTGCAGGGCGCGGGCGTAGTGGTCACCGGGGCCGGAGGCGGCATCGGAGCCGCGCTGGCCCGCAGATTCGCAGCCGAGGGCGCACGGGTCGTGGTCAACGATCTCGACGTGAGCCGGATCGAGGCGCTGGCCGAGGAGATCGGCGGTACCGCCGTCGCCGGGGACGCCTCCCGGATAGTCGACGCCGCCCGGGACGCCCTGGACGGCACGGTGGACATCTACTGCGCCAACGCGGGACTCGCCTCGCCCGGTGACGTCTTCGCGGCAGAGGAGGTCTGGGCCGACGCCTGGGACGTCAACGTGATGGCCCACGTCCGCGCGGCCAGGGCACTGCTCCCGGACTGGCTGGAGCGCGGCAGCGGCAGGTTCGTCTCCACCGCCTCGGCCGCCGGACTGCTCACGATGATCGGCGCGGCGCCGTACAGCGTCACCAAGCACGGGGTGGTCGCCTTCGCGGAGTGGCTCGCCCTCACCTACGGCCACCGGGGCGTCAAGGTCCACGCGATCTGCCCGCAGGGCGTACGTACCGACATGCTGACCGCCGCCGGCTCTGCGGGGGAGCTCGTCCTCGCCCCCAGCGCCATCGAGCCCGAGGCCGTCGCGGACGCGCTCTTCGCGGCGATGGCCCAGGACCGCTTCCTCGTCCTGCCGCACCCCGAGGTCGCCACGTACTACCGGGCCAGGGCCAAGGACACCGACCAGTGGCTCGGCAGCATGAACCATCTCCAGCAGAAGTGGGAGGCGACCGGCGCATGACCGAGTCGATCTACGCGGCGAAGCCCTGGCTGCCGCTGCTCAGCGAGGCCCAGCGGGCGCCCGTCCACCCGGCCGCCACCCTGGTGCACGCCTTCCGGGACTCGGTGGCCCGCAGCCCGGACCACCCGGCGCTCGCCTACTTCGACGGGCGCCTCAGCTACCGCGAGACCGACGCCCTCTCCGACTCCGTGGCCGGTCACCTCGCCGCCCGGGGCCTGGAGCGCGGCGGCCGGGTCGCGATCATGCTGCAGAACTCGCCGCACTTCGTCATCGCCCTGCTCGGCGCCTGGAAGGCCGGGGCGACCGTCGTCCCGCTCAACCCGATGTACAAGTCCGGCGAGGTCGGCCATGTGCTGAAGGACGCCGAGGTCTCCGCGCTGATCTGCTCGGACCGGGCCTGGGAGTCGTATCTGCGGGACACGGCGGCCGCCGCCCCGGCCGTCCGGATCGCGCTCACGGCCTGCGAGCTGGACTTCCAGACGGGGAACGACGACCGGGTGCTGAACTTCGAGCGGCTGCCCGCCGCCGAGGACGCCGATGATCTGGTGACCGTCGCCCGGCAGCGCCTCGCGGCCCCGGCCGGCCGGGAGCTCACCGCCACCGACGTGGCGCTGATCAGCTACACCTCCGGAACCAGCGGCACCCCCAAGGGCGCCATGAACGCGCACGGCAACATCATGGTCAACGTCGAGCGCCAGCGCACCGGCCACCCCATCCCCGAGGGCTCCGCCTACTTCGCGCTCGCCCCGCTCTTCCACATCACCGGCATGGTCTGCCAGCTGGCCGTCTGCCTCGCCCACGCGGGCACCCTCGTCCTCGCGTACCGCTTCCACCCCGGCGTCGTCCTCGACGCCTTCGCAGAGCACCGCCCCGCCTACACCGTCGGCCCCTCGACCGCCTTCATGGCGCTCGCCGCGACCCCCGGCGTCACGCCCGAGCACTTCTCCTCGTTCCGGGTGATCTCCTCCGGCGGCGCACCGCTGCCGCCCGCGCTCGTGGAGAAGTTCCGGGCGGGCTTCGGCCCGTACATCCGCAACGGCTACGGCCTCACCGAGTGCACCGCGCCCTGCGCCTCCGTACCGCCCGAGCGGGAGGCCCCCGTGGACCCGGTCTCCGGCACCCTCTCGGTCGGCGTGCCGGGCCCGGACACGGTGGTGCGGATCATCGACGAGAACGGCGCGGAGGTGCCCTTCGGTGAACAGGGCGAGATCGCGGTGCGCGGACCGCAGGTCGTCTCCGGCTACTGGCGGCTGCCCGAGGCCACCGCGGCCGCCTTCCCGGACGGCGAGCTGCGCACCGGCGACATCGGCTTCATGGACCGCCAGGGCTGGCTCTATGTCGTCGACCGCAAGAAGGACATGATCAACGCCTCCGGCTTCAAGGTCTGGCCGCGCGAGGTGGAGGACGTCCTCTACACCCATCCGGCCGTCCGCGAGGCCGCCGTCGTGGGCGTCCCCGACGCCTACCGGGGCGAAACGGTCCGGGCCTATGTCAGTCTGCGGCCCGGCTCCTCTGTGGAACCGGACGAACTGGGCGCGTACTGCAAGGAACGGCTGGCCGCGTACAAGTACCCGCGCGAAGTCGAGATCCTGGCCGAACTCCCCAAGACGGCGAGTGGGAAGATCCTCAGGCGGGAACTGCGTTCACCCCGGTAGTACGCAGGTACGCACACACGCACGGAAGGAAGGCGGCGGCTATGGCCAAGGCGACGGACGGGAGCGGCACCCCCGTTCCCCAGCGGCTGCTCGCCGCCGCCACCCGGCTCTTCGCGGAACAGGGGTACGACCGCACCTCGGTCCAGGAGATCGTCGAGGCGGCCGGCGTCACCAAGGGCGCGCTCTACCACTACTTCGGCTCCAAGGAGGACCTCCTCCAGGAGGTCTACGCCCGGGTGCTGCGGCTCCAGCAGGAGCGCCTCGACGCCTTCGCGGACGCCGACGCCCCCGTGGAGCAGCGGCTGCGCGACGCCGCGGCCGACGTGGTCGTCACCACCATCGAGAACCTCGACGACGCCTCGATCTTCTTCCGCTCGATGCACCACCTGAGCCCCGAGAAGAACAAGCAGGTACGGCTGGAGCGGCGCCGCTACCACGAGCGCTTCCGGGACCTGGTGGAAGAGGGGCAGCGCAGCGGGGTGTTCTCCACCGCCACCCCGGCGGACCTGATCGTCGACTACCACTTCGGCTCGGTCCACCACCTGTCCACCTGGTACCGCCCCGACGGCCCGCTCACCCAGCAGGAGGTCGCCGACCACCTGGCCGATCTGCTGCTGCGCGCGCTGCGCCCCTGATCCGTCCGTCACCCCGGACCATCGGCACCGGTCAGCCGGTCCAGCAGCGCCACCGCCGCCGGGTTGCGCGGCCGGGGCGTCCGGCCCGCCTCGGTCAGCACCACCCGGCGGCCGGTGCGGGCGAACAGGTCTGCGCCCAGCTCCCGTTCGAGATTGCGCACGGACGTGCTCAGCGCGGACCGCACGATCAGTTCGGCGCGGGCGGCGGCGGTGAAGCTGCCGTGCGTGATGACCGCCATGAAGTGGCGGAGCCGGCGAATCTCCATCGATCTACGGTAGCGATCGCAGCCAGCGAATCCATCTGTTGGACCGAACCGGCGGACGGGGTCACGCTGGATACATGGCGCACATCCAGACAACGGCGCGGGTCCCCGCCCTGTGGGCCGTCGCTTACGGACCGCACCGGCCGCGCACCGTCCGGGCCCTCGCACGGTGCCTGCTGCGGGTGCGGGCCTTCGCCCGCGAACTGGCACTCGCAGACCACGTACCGTACGGCGGCTACTGAGCCGACATGTTCTAGCATCCGACGATGCGGACGCCGGCCGAAGAAGAGCTGCACATCCTGGGACGAGAGATCGGGCAGGAGGACCCCGGGCGACGTCACACGGCGCTGGTCCGGCTGGCCGGGCTCGTCGCCACGCCCCCCCCGTCCGACGGGGAGACGGACGTGCTCGCCGCACTGCTGCCGCAGTCCCTGACCGGACCGCCGGAGGCCGATCTCCTGCTGGCCCGGCTCTACGAGCGGCTCGGCCACCGGCTGAAGGGCCGCCCCCGGCCCCGGTGGCGCACGGCCGGGCACCTGCCGGTGACGGTACGCGTCGCCTGGCTGCGCGCCGATGTGCTCCACGATCCCCGCGTCCTCCGCGACGAGACCCCGGGCGAGCTCCTGTACCAGGCCGTGCGCGAGCTGGACATCAGCGGCACGCACCGACCGGGCCCGCTGGTGGACGAACTGGCGGACAGCGGCGATCCGGTGCTCCGCGCAGAGGCGCTGCGGCTGGCCCGCGAGGCACTGCGCACCGGAGCGCTGGCCCCGGCGGCGGTCCGGGAGAAGCTGATCGGGCTGCTGGCGGCGGCCGGCGCCCCGGTCGTCGCGGACACGCTGGGCGCCCTCGCGGAGCCATGGGCGGCGACGGCCCCGCTGCCGCCCGGCCTCCTCGCCCCGCTCCTGAACCCGGAACCGGCAGGGGAACGGCCCTCGGTGGCCGAAGCCGCCCTGGTGGCCGCCGCCCGCCACGGCCACCGCGACCTGCTGCTCCAGGTCGTCGAGGACCCCGCGCCGGCGCCCGGCCTGCGCCGGACCGCGATGGAGCTGCTCGGTGAACTGGCGGGCCGCGACGACATCGGCGCCCTGACGGCCACGGCCGCCCGCGATCCGCTGCTGCTCGGCGGCCCCGCCGTGACCTGCCTGCGCGGGCTCCACCGCCGGGGCCACTTCCCGGCCGACGCCCAGGTCCACACACTCCTCGGCCTCGCCCTGGCCGATCACTCGATCCCGGCCCGCGATGTGGCGACCGTCCTCTACACCTCCCGCAACGAAGCGCTCAAGGTACTGACCGACGCCCCGGCCGCGGATCCGGGCTGGCCGCGGCGGCTCGCCCTGCTCGTCGCACTGGCCGGCCAGGGGGCGGGCGACCTCCCGGCCGGGGACGCCGTCACCCGCGTACTGCCCTCGGCGCCCTCACCCGTGCCCTTCCTCGACGCGATCCGCGCCCTGCGCCACACGGACGCGGAAGAAGCCGTGATCGCCCTGCTTCCCGCCGCGCCGGCCGCCGCCCTGGACACCCTGGAGGCGATCGGCGGCGAACCGACGGTACGAGCCCTGCGCGAAGGACTGGGCATCGGCACCGGCAGCACGGCGCCCCACCTGCGCCCGGTACGAGGCCGCGCCCTCGGACTGCTCTGGCAGCTCAACCGGGATCCGGCCCTGCGCCGCGCCCTGCTCGCCCGGCTCGACCCCGTCGATCTGCCGCCGCGCGTCGCGGCCGGCCTCGGCGGACCGGACGCGGCCGAACTGGCGCTGCTGAGCTCCCATCTGGACCCGGACGCGCCGGAGGCGGCGCTGTGCCGGCTCGCCGCCCACGGCGACGCCACAACTCTCCCGGTCATCACGGACCTGCTGTCGCGCATCGTGGCGGGCCTGGCCGCTGCGAGGAGCCCGGACGCGGCGCCCCGGACCGGGGAGCACGGGCAGCCCGCCGGTGAGCCCGCGGTGCCGCAGGAGGTCCTGGACGCCATCAGCGCGCTCGGCCGTCGGCTCCACGAGCGGGGCGCGATCCGGCCCGTCTGCCTGCTCGACGCCACGGACGCGGAGGAGGCCGGGCACGCCCTGGTCGCGAGCACGGCACTGGACCTCCTCGACCGCCCCGCACGCACCGACGACGAGCAGGTGGTCCTGCTCGAACTGCTGCTCAGAGCCCCCTGGACGGGCACCCGCGCACGGGTCCACCGGCTGCTGCGCCACCGCGACCGGCACATACGCAAGCACGTCATCGCGCTGCTCGCCCACGACGCCACCGGGGAGGACGCCCAGGCACTCTCGGCGTCACTGACCGCCCTGACCAGGGCCCAGGACATCCAGACCGTCCGGCAGGCCCTGCTCGCCCTGGGCCAGGGCCGGGCCCACTGGGCGAGCGGCGCGATCTCCGCCTGCCTGGACCACCCGAACATGAACATCAGGAAGACCGCGGCCGACGCGCTGGTCGGGGCGGGCTCACCGGGGGCCGTCCCGAAGCTCCTGTCCATGCTCGGCCACCACGGCAACCCCGGTCTGCGCGAGTCCCTCGTCGAGGCCCTGCGCGCCGTCCTCGGCGACGCCTACCCGGCCACCCTGGTCGCCGCCGCCGAGCACAGCCAGGACGACGCCACCCGGCGGCGGCTGCTGGCGGGCCTGGACGGCGTGCTCACCGCACACTCGGTGCGCGCACTGGACGAGCAGGAGTCACCCGTGGCGGTCCCGCTGCTCACCTTGATCGCGTCCCGCCAGGTCGCTCTGGTCACCGGCTCCGTGGCGGAACTGGCGCCGGCCATGGCCGCGCACGGGATCACCGTGCGGCCCGCGACCCCCTGGGAGGTCTCCGGCGAGACGGACCGCGACGTCGAGGCCCTGGCGACCGGGCGCTGGGACCCCGTGACCGCACTGCGTCTCGTCGCGCGGGGCGAGCGGGTCGGCTTCGCCAACGAGGACCGGCTGCGGCCGAGGCTGTCCGACTGGCTCGCACTGGCGGCCTCCCAGTACACGGGCTCGGAGTACGAGGGGGCCCGGGACGAGGGGGCCCGGGACGAGCGGGGCCGGGACGAGCACTCCGCGTACCCGGCGGCCCGGGACAGGGCGCGGGGAGCCGAGGTGCTGCGGTTCGCGCTGGCACTGTGCTCCAGGCCTCGGAGCACCCCGGATCTCGCGGCACTCGCCCGGTCGTTCCCGCTCCTGCTGGACGCGCTGGCCGACGCCCGCGACGCCTACCGGAACCGGCTGATCGCCGTACTCGAAGAGGTGGCGCCGCTGCTGGCGGCCACCGCGAGACCGGCCGCCGTCACCGCGGTACGCGCCCTGGCCCCCGCACCGGCGGAGCCGGGCCGCTCCACGCTGACGCTGCTGCGCCGTCTCGGCGCGATACTCGTCCGCCCGGACCTCGACGGCGCCCTCGCGGAGGCCCGGCTCTGCGCGGACCCCTCGCGGGCCGCGACCGACGTGCTCCGGGAGGCCTTCGCCGTACCCGAGCAGAGGCCCGCCGCCGCACCCGGGTCACAGGCGGCGCGGGCCTGGCGGTCCGGGCTGGCCGACGCGGTCCGGGAGCCGGGCGCACTGGCGGAGTTCCGCCGCACGGACGACGGCAGCGTCTCCTCCCGGACCCGGCTGGCCGCCCTGACCGAGGCGTACGACGGCGCCGCCCCCGGTGTCCGTTCCGCCCTCGTCGACTGGATGACCCGGCTCCAGCCCCTGGACGCGCCGCCCTGGACCCTCGCGGAGACCGCCCGCGCACCGGAGCCGGCCCCGCGCCGGGTCCACGCAGACGACCTGGACCAGCCGCGCTCCGCCGCCCTGCGGGAGCGGCTGTTCACCATGCTCGGCTCGGCAGACGCGGGGCGCCGGCAGACCGCGGCACAGGAGCTGGCACGGTGGCCGGAACCGGAGGCCCGAGTGGCGGTGCTGCGCGCGTACCTGACCGGGCGGATCGCCCGGTCCGCCGCAGCCGGTGTCGGCGGCGCGCTCGGCGCCATCGGTGAGAGCGAACTCCGGGGCGACGCGATCCTGCGCGACCGGGTGGCGGAAGCGGCCGAGGGGCTCGATCCGCAGGAGCGGCAACAGCTCGTCCCGCTGCTGCTGGAGTGGTGGGAGCACACGCCGCCCGCCTCTGCGGCGGCCGTCACCGACGCGTTGCGCGCCCATCCCGCCGACGCGCTGGCCGAAGCGCTGGGCGACCGGCTCGACGCCGGGGCCTGGGGATTCCTGGACCTGCTCACCGGCCGCCCGCTCCTGCGCACCCCGGCGCTCACGCGGGTCCGCCACCGGCTGCGCGCCGATGGGCGTGACGAACTCGCGGACCGGATCGTCCTGGTGGACGGCCCGCTGCGGGGGCCGGACGCGGGACGGCAGGACGCGGCGGCGCTGGCCGCACTCCGCGACCGCGACGCGGCCCTCCCCGCCGCGACGCGGCGCCCCCGGCGTGAGCTGATGGACCTGGCCGTGACCGGCGCCCCGGAGCAGGTCTGCCGGGCGCTCACCGAGCTGGCCGAGGCGCACAACGGCCCAGAACCGGACCGGGACCCGCGCCTCCTCGGCCTGCTGGGTGAACTGCTGACGCACCCCAGGCCCCGGGTCCGGCTGCGGGCCCACCGCACCGCGCGCCTGATGCTCGACCGGACGGAGTACCTGCGCCACACCGTGCGGTTGCTGGACGACCCCCGGCCGGACGTGGTGCGCATGGCGCTGCGGACGCTCTGCCGGGCGGGCTGGGAGCCGGCGTTCCCCGCGGTCACCGGACTGCTCGGGCACCCGCACCCGACCGTGCGCGACGCGGCCGCCGAGGCGCTGGGCGGGCTGGGCGGGGCGGCGGTCCCGGCCCTCCGGCATGCCGCCGCCCGCGCCCGGCCCGACCGGCGCTCCCTGTACACGGACCTGCTGGACCGGATCGCGGCCGAAGAACGCTGACGCGGTACGCCGCCAACCGCTTCCCGGCTAGAGGTACTTCTTGATTTCCCGGCGGGCCAGCGACCGCTGGTGCACCTCGTCCGGGCCGTCCGCCAGCCGCAGCGTCCGCGCCGCCGTCCACAGTTCGGCCAGCGGGAAGTCCTGGCTGACGCCGCCCGCGCCGTACAGCTGGACCGCCTGGTCGAGGATGGAGACCACCGCACGCGGGGTGGCGATCTTGATGGACTGGATCTCGGTGTGCGCCCCCCGGTTGCCCACCGTGTCCATCAGCCAGGCCGTCTTCAGTACCAGCAGCCGCAACTGCTCCACCTGGACCCGGGCGTCCGCGATCCAGTTCTGCACCACACCCTGCTGGGCGAGCGGCTTGCCGAACGCGGTGCGGGAGACCGCGCGCCGGCACATCAGCTCGATGGCGCGCTCCGCCATACCGATCAGCCGCATGCAGTGGTGGATCCGGCCCGGCCCCAGCCGTGCCTGGGCGATGGCGAACCCGCCGCCCTCCTCGCCCACCAGGTTCGTCGCGGGCACCCGCACGTTGTCGAAGAGCACCTCCGCGTGGCCGCCGTGGTAGTGGTCCTCGTAGCCGTACACCTTCATGGCGCGCTTCACCGTCAGCCCCGGGGTGTCGCGCGGGACGAGGATCTGCGACTGCTGGCGGCGGATGTCGTCGCCGTCCGGATCGGTCTTGCCCATCACGATGAAGATCGCGCAGTCCGGGTTCATCGCCCCGGAGATGTACCACTTGCGCCCGTTGATGACGTAGTCCTCGCCGTCACGGGTGATCCGGGTCTCGATGTTGGTCGCGTCCGACGAGGCCACCTCCGGCTCCGTCATCGCGAACGCGGACCGGATCTCACCCGCCAGCAGCGGCTCCAGCCACTGCTTCTTCTGCGCGTCGGTGCCGAACTGGGCGAGCACCTCCATGTTCCCGGTGTCCGGCGCCGCGCAGTTCAGCGCGGTCGGCGCCAACTGCGGGGAGCGGCCCAGGATCTCGGCCAGCGGGGCGTACTGGAGGTTGGTCAGCCCGGCACCGTACTCGGCGTCCGGCAGGAAGAGGTTCCACAGCCCCTGCCTGCGCGCCTCCGCCTTGAGGTCCTCGACGACCTGCGGGGTGTCCCACGGCGACGCGAGCCGCTCCCGCTGCTCCTCCGCGATCCGCTCCGCCGGGTGGACGTGCTCCTCCATGAAGGTGAGCAGCTTGGCCCGCAGCTCTTCGGTACGGGCGTCGAATGCGAAGTCCATGGGGTTGATCAGCCTTCCTGGAGGGTGGTGAGGCCGTGCGCGATGAAGACGGGGACGAGGTCACCGATCCGGTCGAAGCCGCCGCCGACGGTCTGGCCCTGCGTGTAGCGGTAGTGGATGCCCTCCAGGATCACGGCGAGCTTGAACCAGGCGAACGCCGTGTACCAGGAGATGGCGGAGGTGTCCCGGCCGGAGCGGGCGGCGTAGCGCTCGATCAGTTCGGCGGGGGAGGGGTGGCCGGCCGCGCCGCTGGTGGTGGAGACCGGAGACTCCGGCAGTCCGAGGTCGGAGCTGTACATGACCAGCAGGCCGAGGTCGGTGAGCGGGTCACCGAGCGTGGACATCTCCCAGTCGAGCACGGCCTTGATCCGGTCGTCGGAGCCGATCAGGACGTTGTCCAGGCGGTAGTCGCCGTGCACCACCGTCGGTGCGGGGGAGGACGGCAGTGCGCGGCCGAGCGCCGCGTGCAGCTCGTCGATGCCCGCGAGTTCGCGGTTGCGGGAGGCGTCCAGCTGCTTGCCCCAGCGGCGCAGCTGCCGGTCCAGGAAGCCCTCGGGGCGCCCGAAGCCGGCGAGCCCGACCGCCTTCGGGTCCACGGCGTGCAGTTCGACCAGGGTGTCGACGAGCCCGAGCACGGCCGCCCGGGTGCGCTCCGCGCCGAGCGGGGCGAGCTGTTCCGCGGTGCGGTACGGGGTGCCCTCGACGTACTCCATGACGTAGAACGGCGAGCCGATGACGGAGTCGTCCTCGCAGAGCAGGACCGGTTCGGGGACCGGGACGGCCGTCGGGTGCAGTGCGCTGATCACCCGGTGCTCGCGCTTCATGTCGTGCGCGGTGGCCAGTACGTGACCCAGCGGCGGGCGCCGGACGACCCAGCGGCCGGTGCCGTCCGTGTCCGTGACGGTGTAGGTCAGGTTCGAACGGCCGCCCTCGATGAGCCGGGCGTCCAGCGGTCCGTTCACCAGGCCCGGCCGTTCGCGGTCGAGATGGCCGCGCAACCGGTCGAGGTCGAGGCCTGGCGGGTGGACTGGGCTCATCGTGCGCACCTCCGGGATGGATGAACGGTCGGTGCTCATGATGCCGACCAGTCGGTATGTCGTCCAGTGAACTCCCGGAACCGGAGGTGGCCGCTCCGGTTCCGATCAGCTGCCCAGCCTCTGGTATTCAGTCGTATCTCTGAATACAGTTCACGTATGGATACAGCGTTGTTGATCGAAGAAGTCCGGCTGACCCCGATCCTCATTGCCGACCCGCCGCTCCTCAACACCCAGGGCGTCCACCAGCCCTACACCCCGCGCCTCGTCGTGGAGGTCGTCACCCGCGGCGGAGTGACCGGCATCGGGGAGACGTACGGCGACGGCAAGTACCTCGAACCGGCCGAGCCGCTCGCCGCCGCCCTGCCGGGCCGCCCGGTCAGCGATGTGAACGGGCTCTTCGCCCTCGCCGACGAGGTGTGCGCGGATTCACGCGCCGCCGACGAGCGGGTCGACGCGGGCGGGCTGCGCGGCGTCCAGACCGCGGACAAGCTGCGGCTCTCGGTGGTCTCCGGCTTCGAGGTGGCCTGCCTGGACGCGCTGGGCAAGTCCCTCGGCCTGCCGGTGCACGCGCTGCTCGGCGGCAAGGTCCGCGACACCGTCGAGTACAGCGCGTACCTCTTCTACCGCTGGGCCGAGCACCCCGAGGGCGGCGAGCGGGACGACTGGGGCGCGGCCGTCGACCCGGCCGGAGTCGTCGCCCAGGCGCGCCGCTTCGCCCGCGACTACGGCTTCTCCTCCTTCAAGCTGAAGGGCGGCGTCTTCCCGCCGGAGCAGGAGATCGCCGCGGTCCGCGCGCTGGCCGAGGCGTTCCCCGGGCAGCCGCTGCGCCTCGACCCCAACGGCGCCTGGTCCGTCGAGACCTCGCTGTACGTCGCCGAGCAGCTCAAGGGCGTACTCGAATACCTGGAGGACCCGGCGGCCGGCACCGGGCTCATGGCCGCCGTCGCGGCCGGCACCGACGTACCGCTGGCCACCAACATGTGCGTCACCACCCTCGCGGAGGTCCCCGAGGCCTTCGCCAGGGACGCCGTGCAGGTCGTCCTCTCCGACCACCACTACTGGGGCGGGCTGCACCGCACCCGTGAACTGGCCGGGATCTGCAGCACCTTCGGCGTCGGACTCTCCATGCACTCCAACACCCACCTCGGGATAAGCCTCGCCGCCATGACGCACGTCGCGGCCACCGTCCCCAACCTCGACTACGCCTGCGACAGCCACTACCCCTGGCAGACCGAGGACGTCATCACGACCCGCCATGTCTTCGAGGACGGCCGGCTCACCGTCTCCGACGCGCCCGGCCTCGGCGTGAAGCTGGACCGGGAGCGGCTGACCGCGCTGCACCGCCGCTGGCTCGACGACGACGGCACGATGCGCGAGCGCGACGACGCCGCCGCGATGCGCAAGGCCGAGCCCGGCTGGCGGACGCCGTCGATCCCGCGCTGGTGAGCCCCGGCGCCCGGACGGTCCGATGTGCGCCGCGCCTGATTTGCGCTGTGCCTGACCTGCGCCGATGGTCGAAGGATGAAGGCGATCAGCTACAGCGGATACGGCGATGCCGACGTCCTGGAGTACGGCGAGCGGCCCGACCCCAAGGTCGGCCCTGACACCGTCCTGGTGAAGGTGCGGGCCGCCGCGGTCAACCCGGTGGACCGGCAGGCGCGGCAGGGGAATCTGGACGCGGCGCTGGACGCGGTCTTCCCGGTGATCCCCGGCTGGGACGTGTCCGGGGTCGTCGTGCAGCCCGGTGCGGCCGTGGACGAGTTCGCCGTCGGCGACGAGGTCATCGGGTACGTGCGGGAGGACTTCCTCAGCCGCGGCACCTTCGCGGAGTACGTCGCCGCCCCGGTGCGCACCCTCGCCCGCAAACCGCTGAGCCTGAGCTTCGAGGAGGCCGCCGGGCTGCCGCTGGCCGGTCTCACCGCCTACCAGGTGCTCCACCGGTCACTGCGGATCCGCGACGGCGACACCGTCCTGGTCCACGCGGCGGCGGGCGGTGTCGGCTCACTGGCCGTCCAGCTCGCCCGCCACGCGGGATGCCGGGTCATCGGGACCGCGAGCGCGCACAACCACGACCACCTGCGCCAGCTCGGCGCGGAACCCGTGGAGTACGGGGACGGGCTCGTGGACCGGCTGCGGGCACTGGCCCCGGACGGCATCGACGCCGCCTTCGACACGGTGGGCGGGGAGGCGCTGCGGGCCTCAGCTGAGACGCTCGCGCCGGACGGGCGGCTGGCGTCCATCGTGGACAGCGAGGTGTTCTCGTACGGCGGGAAGTACGCCTTCGTGCGGCCCGACGCCAAAAATCTCGCCCATCTGGCCGAACTGGCCGAGCGGGGCATTATCACGGTCCACGTCGACCGGGTCTTCCCGCTGGAGCGGACCGCGGAGGCGCACCGGCTCAACGCGGAGGGGCGCACCCGCGGAAAGATCGTCGTGACGGTGGACTGGGACAGCTGACGGGACCGGTGCGCCGCCCGGACCCGGACCCGCACCCGCCGCCGGACCGGGATCAGAAGAGCATGGCGGCCGCGAAGACGGCCAGCGCGACCGTGCACGCCGCCGCCGTCAGCGCGGCGCGCGCACCCAGCGGCCTCGGGCGCGCGGTTCCCATGCCCCGCACCCGGCGGTTGGCCACCCGCAGGAACCCGAGCCAGGCCAGCACGCTCAGCGACAGTGCGACGATCCCCGCCGGGCTCCCCCCGCCGTGCAGCGCCTGCTTGCCCGCCAGCAGCGCCACCACCGTGCAGGACAGCGTGGTGCGCCGCCAGGCCAGCCTGGTCCGCTCCGGCTGGAGCCCCGGATCGCGTCCGGCCGAGGTCACCGGCCCTCCCAGCCGAACAGGACCACCGCCACCATCGCCACGGCCACCACCGCGACCGCGAGACTCAGCAGCGTCGGGAACCGGGACACCGGCAGGTCCTCGCCGCGCCGCATCGCCCGCTCGCACCGCACCCAGTGGTTGACGGCCCGCAGCGCGCACAGCACCCCGGCCGCGAGCAGCGCCAGCGCCAGACCGGCGCGCACGCCCCAGGACAGCTCGGGCAGGAACTGGTCGACCGCGAAACCGCCGCCGATCAGCGCGAGAGCCGTCCGGATCCAGGCGAGGAAGGTCCGCTCGTTGGCGAGTGAGAAGCGGTAGTCGGGGGTGTCGCCCTCTTCGCGGATCCGCTGCGGCGCGAACCACAGCCGCAGGCTCTGTACGAATTCGTTCACGTCCGGACCTTGTCTGCCGCTTCGGTACGCGCCGAGGGGCGGTTCAGGGCGCCTCACGGAACGCCCGCAGCCGCCGGTAGGCATCGAGGCCGTCCGGCACCCACGGCCAGTCGCCGAGCCGCCGCTCCAGCTCCTCGTCGGTGAGGAAGGTGTGCCAGGCGACCTCTTCCGCCTGCGGCTGCACCGGCAGCTCGCACCGCACCCGGTACACGTACGACCACCAGCTGTGCCCGTCGCCCTCGTAGAGGAACTTGAAGAGCGGCTCGGGCCGGGGGAGCCCCGTGACCCCCAGCTCCTCCTCGGCCTCCCGAAGCGCCGCCTCCTCGTACGTCTCGCCCGCACCGACCACCCCGCCGACGAACATGTCGTAGTGGGACGGGAAGACCAGCTTGGTGGCGGTTCTGCGGTGCACGAAGATCCGGCCGTCGGCGTCCCGGGCCTCGATGAACGCGCAGCGGTGGCGCAGGCCGCGCGCGGTCGCCTCGCCGCGCGTGGCCTGCCCGACGACCTCGTCGTTCTCGTCGACGATGTCCAGGATCTCGTCAGAAGGTGTCATGCACCTCATCCAACAGCAGACCGCCCGGGGGTGATCACTGGCCCATGACGTACTTGACGGTCGGGCCGGTGGTCCAGCCGCCGTCCACGGCGAGTTCGGCGCCGGTGACGTAGGAGGCGGCGTCCGAGAGCAGGAAGACGACGGCCTCGGCGATCTCACCGGCCTCACCGACCCGGCCCATCGGGGTGTTGGGGTAGTTGCCGTCGCCCTGCTGGATGCCGACGGAGGCGGTCATCGGCGTGTAGACCATGCCGGGGTGCACCGAGTTCACCCGCACCTTCGCCGTGCCGAGCTCCACCGCGCCGACCTTCGTCAGCCCGCGCACACCCCACTTGGACGCGCCGTAGCTGGAGGTCAGGGCCAGGCCCATCAGCCCGGCGGCGGAGGAGATGTTGACGATCGAGCCGCCGCCGTTCTCCTTCATCAGCGGGATCACCGTCTTCATGCCGATGAAGACAGCCGTCAGGTTGATGTCGATGACCTTGCGGAAGTGCTCGACCGTCTCGCTCTCCAGCGGCTGCCCGGTGGAGACCCCGGCGTTGTTGACCAGGCCGTCGATCCGGCCGAACTCGGAGAGGACGAAGGCGGCGACGCGCTGCCAGTCCTCCTCCGAGGTCACGTCGTGGTGCAGGAAGCGGGCCTTCGGGCCGAGCTTCGCGGCGGTCGCCGCGCCCTCCTCGTCGAGCACATCGGTGATCACGACGTTCGCGCCGCCCGCCACGGCGAGGCGCGCGGCCTCCGCCCCGAGGCCGCGTGCGGCTCCGGTGATGACGACGGTCCGGTCGGTGAGGTTGTTCTTGTCGGTCATGACATGTCCTTCATGTGGTGCGGGTGGTTCATGTGGTGCGGTGGTTCACGCGCCGTGCGGCGCGGGGGCGTGCAGGAACGCGGTGGTGGTCCCGACGAGATCGGCCAGGAAGAGCCCCTGGCCGGTCAGCGGCTCCGTGCCGTCGAGCCCCTGGCGGGCGCGGTCGGCCAGCGCCGCGCCGATCAGGGTGAGCGAAAGATCGAGCCGCTCCAGCCGGACCGGCTCCGGCAGCGCGCCCAGCCGGTCCCCGATCCGGCCGATCAGTCGGCCGTAGGCGGTGCCGTCCAGGGCGGGGTGGAGGCGGCCGGTCCGCAGACCGGTCTCGTGGCTCAGCTGGGCCGAGATCCGCAGACAGCGCCGGCCCCGGTCGTCGGTGAGCAGGCTCGCCTCCGCCGTCACCAGCGCGGTGAGCAGCTCCCGTACCCCGCAGTCGGCGCCGAGCCCGTCGAGCAGCGGTGCCACCACCTGCTCGGTACGGGCCTGGCGGCCGGCCATCACGGCGTCGAGCAGCCCGGCACGGGAACCGAAGTGGTACTGGACCGCCGACGGATTGCTCTGGCCCGCCAGCCGGACGATGTCCCGCAGCTGGGCGCCGTCCGTGCCCTGAGCGGCGAAGATCTCCTCGGCCGCGCGGATCAGCTTGTCCCTGGTCTCTTGTCCTGACGTTCGCGCCATACCGACAACTGTAATGCTGGCCATTATTAATTGCCAGGACGGAGCGGCCGCACTCCTGTGAGAAAGAGGACACCGGACGCCGCGCGCGTACCGGCCTCAGCGCGGCTCAAGGGTCTTGGTGCGCCGCCCGCCCAGCGGCCCCTCCGGCATCGCCGGATGCAGCCCCAGCAGCACGATCCCGGTCACGATCGCCGCGAGCCCGGCCGCCTGCCAGGCCAGCGCGCCGGTATCGGTGCGCACCTGGTCACCGAGGAACCCGATGCCACAGGCGATCCCCGCCAGCGGCTGGGCTGCGGTCAGCGCGGGCAGCGACATCCGCAGCGGTCCGGTCTCGAACGCGCTCTGCACCAGGAGCAGCCCCGTCACCCCCAGGACCAGCACCGCGTACGGCTGCCAGCTCATCATCAGCGCCGCCCAGCCGTCGTCCCCGATCAGCTGGCCGCTCACCCGGGTGAGCGCGTCCTGAAGCCCGTACAGCAGTCCGGCCGCCACCGCGAGGAGGGCCGGGGCCGCCACGGAACGCGAGCGTGCCGCGTACATGGTGAGCGCCAGGGCGATGCCCGCCACCACACCGATCACCAGCCAGTGCCGCAGCGGGCTCGACACCGCCGAGCCGCCCTTCGGCTCGCCCGCCAGCAGGAACGCCGCGACCCCGCACGCGAGCAGCCAGAGCCCGGCCCAGCCCTGCCGGCCGAGGCGCTGGCCGGTGCGGTGGCGGGACAGGGTCATCGCGAAGAGCAGATTGGTGGCCAGCAGTGGCTCGACGACGGAGACCTCGCCCTTGCCCAGCGCCAGCGCGCCCAGCACCATGCCGCAGACCATCAGGCCGATACCGGCCAGCCAGCTGCGTACCCGCATCAGGTCGAGCAGCAGCCGGAACGACAGATAGTCGCTCTTCGGGGCGTGGCTGGCGGCGGCCTGCTGCAGCACGAAGCCGAAGCCCAGACAGCAGGCCGCGCTCACGGCGAGTACGAGAACCAGCACCGACACGCTTCTCTACCCCAAGTCAGGCCGGAAGAGAGTGAATTGTCTCGACGATAGCGCCTGGACGCCACCGGTGCGCCCGTAGCGCCGCCGACCGGGCGGTTGACGCCGGGGCGGCCTGTACCGAAGATCTGACGCACCAGTAACTTCGCGAGGAACCTCACGGGCAGGTGCGGCCTTCCGCCGGACCGTGTCCGGTTCGCCCCGACAAGGATGGAACCCATGGCGTACGACGCTGATGTGATCGTGATCGGGGCGGGACTCGCCGGGCTGGTCGCCGCCGCCGAGCTGGTCGACGCGGGCCGCTCGGTGATCCTGCTCGACCAGGAGCCCGAGCAGTCGCTCGGCGGTCAGGCGCACTGGGCCTTCGGCGGTCTCTTCCTCGTCGACTCACCCGAACAGCGTCGGATGCGGATCAAGGACAGCCGGGAACTGGCCCTCCAGGACTGGCTGGGCACGGCGGGCTTCGACCGCGAGGAGGACCACTGGCCGAGGAAGTGGGCCGAGGCGTACGTCGACTTCGCCGCCGGTGAGAAGCGTTCCTGGCTGCACCGGCAGGGCATGCGGTTCTTCCCGGTCGTCGGCTGGGCCGAGCGCGGCGGGTACGACGCGAACGGCCACGGCAACTCCGTCCCCCGCTTCCACATCACCTGGGGCACCGGGCCCGGTGTCGTCGCCCCGTTCGAGCGCCGGGTCCGCGAGGGCGTCGCCAGGGGCCTGGTCACCTTCCGCTTCCGCCACCGGGTCACCGGTCTCGGCCGCACCGGGGGCGCCGTCGACACCGTCAGCGGCGAGATCCTGGAGCCGAGCGCCGCGGCGCGCGGGACCGCGAGCAGCCGGGAGGCGACCGGCGCCTTCGAGCTGCGGGCCCAGGCGGTGATCGTCACCTCCGGCGGCATCGGCGGCAACCACGACCTCGTGCGCGAGCAGTGGCCCGAGCGGCTCGGCACCCCGCCGGAGAAGATGCTCTCCGGCGTCCCCGCCCACGTGGACGGCCTGATGCTCGGCGTCACGGAGGAGGCGGGCGCCCACCACATCAACCGCGACCGGATGTGGCACTACACCGAGGGCATCGAGAACTGGAACCCGATCTGGGCGAAGCACGCCATCCGCATCCTGCCCGGCCCGTCCTCGCTCTGGCTGGACGCCCGCGGCAAGCGGCTGCCCGTCCCGCTCTTCCCCGGCTTCGACACGCTGGGCACCCTCGAACACATCATGCGCACCGGCCACGACTACACCTGGTTCGTGCTGGACCAGAAGATCATCGGCAAGGAGTTCGCACTCTCCGGCTCCGAGCAGAACCCCGACCTGACCGGCAAGTCCGTCCGGGGCGTGATCGGCCGGGCGCGCGCGGACGTGCCCGGCCCGGTGAAGGCGTTCATGGACAACGGGGCGGACTTCGTCGTCGAGAACGACCTCGGCGCCCTGGTGCGCGGCATGAACGCCCTCACCGGAGACGGGCTCATCGACGAGGACGAGCTGCGCCGCGAGATCACCGCCCGCGACCGCGAGATCGCCAACCCCTTCACCAAGGACCTCCAGATCACCGCGATCCGGGGCGCCCGCGCCTACCTGGGCGACAAGCTGATCAGGACCGCCGCACCGCACCGCATCCTCGACCCCAAGGCCGGGCCGCTGATCGCCGTACGGCTGAACATCCTCACCCGCAAATCGCTCGGCGGCCTGGAGACGGACCTGTCCTCCCGGGTCCTCACCCCGGACGGCACCCCGCTGGCCGGGGTCTACGCGGCCGGCGAGGCGGCCGGCTTCGGCGGCGGCGGGGTGCACGGCTACCGGTCGCTGGAGGGCACCTTCCTCGGCGGCTGCATCTTCTCCGGCCGGGCCGCGGGCCGGGCCGCGGCGGAGGCGGTCGGCTGACGGCTGTCCCGCCGGGCTCCGCGCGCCCCGGGCGCGCGTCCGTCCGGTGGGGTTCGGCGCCCGGGACCGTGCGCGGGCACCGAATCCGGGCATGGGAAGAAGATGCCAGGAGTAGCCGAACCCGTCATCAACCTCGTCCGGCGCACCACAGAGCCCGTGGCCGCGCAGACCCTGCGCTCCACGGGCGCGGCGGTGATCGCCTATGCCGTGGCGACCGCGACGCTGGCCGAGCCCGCGCCCCTGACCGCACCGCTGACCGCGCTGCTCGTCGTCCAGGTCACCCTCTACGCCACCGTCAACATGTCGGTCAAACGTGTCGTGGCCGTCATCGTCGGAGTCCTCATCGCGAGCGGCTTCAGCGCCCTGGTCGGCATTTCCTGGTGGAGCCTGGGGCTGACCATCTTCACGGCGCTGATCATCGGCAGACTGGTCCGCGTGGACGAGTTCGTCCCAGAGGTGGCGATCAGCGCCATGCTCGTCCTCGGCGTCACGTCGCAGACCGCGCGGTCCAGCATGGCGTGGGAGCGCGTGTACGAGACACTGATCGGCGCGGGCGTCGGCCTGCTGTTCAACCTGCTGTTCGCCCCGCCCGTCTGGGTTGAGACCGCGGGCGCGTCCATCGACGGACTGGCCCGCGAGATGGGGCAGATGTTCCGCGACCTGGGAAGCGACCTGGCCCGTCCGGTCACCGTTCCGCAGGCGGCGGACCGGCTGCACCGGGCCCGCCGTCTCGACCACGACATCGTCGAGGTGGACGCCTCCCTGCGGCAGGCCGAGGAAAGCCTCATGTACAACCCGAGGGTGCGGCAGGGGCTGCTTCACCGCGTGGTGCTGCGTACCGGTCTGGACACACTGGAGATCTGCGCGGTCGTCGTGCGGGTGCTGTCCAGGACGCTGACCGACCTCGCCAAGGACCGGGGCGGCGAACCGCTGTTCCCCGCGGAGGTCGCCGCCCACATCACGGAACTGTTCGAACAGATGGCGGGGGCCATCGAGAGCTTCTCGGTGCTCATCACCACCCCGATGGCGGCCGGCGGCGAGGAGGCGGAGGAACGGCTCGCGGACGCGCTCACCACCAGCCGCGCGACCCGCGACCTGGTGGCGGACATGCTGCTGGCCGCCGTCCAGGAACACCCCAGGAAGTGGCAGCTGCACGGGGCCCTGCTGGCCGAGGTGGACCGCATCCTGGACGAGCTGGACATCGAGAAGCGCGCCGAGCGCCTGGGCCAGGAACTCGACCGACGTTCGGCCGACCTGCACGAGCGCCACCCCCGGCTGCTCACCGTCCGGCGCCGGCTGGGCCTCGTGAAGGGCGCGGGCCGGGAGAAGAGGGCCGAGGCGCGGTGACCCGGCTCAGCCGCGGGCGGCGTCGGGGCCGATGCGCTCGACGACCCGGAACCGTTCAGCGACGATCATCGTGTCGTCGTCCACGGTGAACTCCGGGTCTCCGAGCGCGTCCCGCATCTCCTCGCTGTGCCAGAACCGCTCGTGGCCCGCCCGCCACTCGGCGACGGACGCGTAGCCCTCGCCCTCGTCCAGCGCGTGCTGGAGGCCGACGTCGGCGAGCCGCAGCACCCGCACCTCGGTCACTTCGAGCACCGCGATCTCCCGGCCGTCCGAGTCGATGAGGGCGGACCGCTCACCGACCGGAGGCAGCTCCTCCTTCTCGGTCTCGTACTCCACGAGCAGGCCGGACGTCGACACCTTGCGCCCGTCCAGGACCGCGGCGACCAGCTGGTCGCGCAGCGGGCCGGGGAAGGCGAGCAGGAACGGCTTGAGTGCTTCGCGGTTCGGCATGGCGCAAGTCTGGCATCCGTCCCGCGCCCGCCGCGCGGAGATCCTGACGGGTCGGTGACGTCGGGCCGCGAGCCCCTGGCGTCCGGCGGCGCGGAGTGCTCGAATCGAGGAGTGAACAGTCCCCCTCCCGGCGCCGGACCCGGTCCCGCCGCGCCCGGACCCGATCCGGACGCCGTCGGCGCCCCCGTCGGCCGCCGCCTGGTCCTGACGATGCTCGGCCTCGGCGCCGCCGGTCTGGTCGCCGCCCCGGTCCTGCAACGGACCCTGGAATCGGGCCTCGGCGCGGTCGCGGACAAGGACCCCACCGGGCTGACCGGCCTGCTGCCCAACGGCGGCGGCTTCCGGTACTACTCGGTGGCCTCCTCCGTACCGTCGAAGGGCGCGGCCGACTACCGGCTGACCGTCGACGGGCTGGTCGACCACCCGGCCACGTACACCCTGGACGCCCTGAAGGCGCTGCCGCAGACCCGGATGGTGCGGGACGTCCAGTGCGTCACCGGCTGGCGGGTGCCGGAGACCCCCTTCGAGGGTGTACGGCTCTCCGCGCTGCTGGACGCGGCGGGCGTGCGGTCCGGGGCGAAGGCGGTCCGTTTCACCTGCTTCGACGGCACCTACAGCGAGAGCCTCACCCTCGCCCAGGCCCGCCGCGCCGACGTGCTGGTCGCTCTGCGCATGCAGGACCGGCCGGTGCCCCACTCCCACGGCGGCCCGGTCCGGCTGTACGTGGCCCCGATGTACTTCTACAAGTCGGCGAAATGGCTCTCGGGGATCACCGTCACGGACTCCGTACGCCCCGGATACTGGGAGGAGCTCGGCTATGACGTCGACGCCTGGGTCGGCCGGTCCAACGGCCGTGACGACGCCCCCACGGCCTGAGGCGTCCGGCCGGGTACGGCGGTTCGGCAGGCCGGTGCGCTGGGTGCACCGCAGCACCGCGGCCCTGATGCTGCTCTGCGTGGCGTCGGCCGCCTGCCTGTACGTGCCGCAGTTCGCCGAACTGGTCGGCCGCCGCCATCTGGTGGTCACCGTCCACGAATGGTCCGGGCTGCTCATTCCCGTACCGCTGCTGGCGGGGCTGCTGGCGCGGTCCCTGCGGGCCGATCTGGGCCGGCTCAACCGCTTCGGGCCGCACGACCGGCAGTGGCTGCGGGCGGTGCGGCGGCGGGACCGGCGGCCTCAGTCCCGGCCGGCCGGGAAGTTCAACGCGGGGCAGAAGCTGTACGTGGCCTGGATCGCGGGGGCGGTGCTGGTGATGGCCGGGACCGGGCTGCTGATGTGGTTCACCGGGCTGGCCCCGCTGATGTGGCGGACCGGCGCCACGTTCGTCCACGACTGGCTGGCGCTTGCGGTCGGCATCGTCCTGGCCGGTCACATCGCGATGGCGTACGCCGACCCGGAGGCACGCCGCGGCATGCGCTCCGGGTCGGTGGGGCGGGAGTGGGCCCGCCGTGAGCACCCGCTGTGGCAGGCGCCGGACGAGTCGCTACAGGATCAGCGACAGCAGCAGGATGAAGACCAGTGAGACCACGGAGATGATGGTCTCCATGACCGACCAGGTCTTCACGGTCTGGCCGACGTCCATCCCGAAGTACTCCTTCACCAGCCAGAACCCGGCGTCGTTGACATGGCTGAAGAAGAGCGAGCCCGCGCCCACGGCCAGCACCAGCAGCGCGACGTGGGAGGTCGACATGTCGGCCGCCAGCGGGGCGACCAGACCGGCCGCCGAGATGGTGGCGACGGTCGCGGAGCCGGTCGCGAGCCGGATCGCCACGGCGATCAGCCAGCCGAGCAGCAGCGCGGGGATCGACCAGCTCTCGGAGATGTCCAGGATCATCTGGCCCACACCGGCGTCGACCAGGGTCTGCTTGAACCCGCCGCCCGCGCCGACGATCAGCAGCACGCCCGCGATCGGCGCGAGGGACTTCTCGACGGTGGAGGAGAGCCGGCCCTTGGTGAAGCCGGCCGCCCGGCCCAGCGTGAACATGGCGACGATGACGGCCGCCAGCAGCGCGATCAGCGGCGAGCCGATCACGTCGGTCACCCGCTGGAGACCCTGCTCGGGGTCGTCCACGACGATGTCCACGAGCGCCTTGACCAGCATCAGGACGACGGGCAGCAGGATCGTCGCCAGCGTGGCGCCGAAGCTGGGCCGGCGGTCCAGCTCCTCGGAGGGGCGCTGCGGGATCATCTTCTCCGGCGCCTTGATGTCCACCCAGCGGGCGGCGTAGCGCGAGAAGACCGGCCCCGCGAGGATCACGGTCGGGATCGCGACCACCACACCGAGGGCCAGCGTGACGCCGAGGTTGGCGCCGAGGGCGTCGATCGCCACCAGCGGGCCGGGGTGCGGGGGGATGAGCCCGTGCATCACGGAGAGGCCGGCCAGGGCCGGGATGCCGATCCGCATCAGGGAGTAGTTGCCGCGCTTGGCGACGAGCAGCACCACCGGGATCATCAGCACGATCCCGACCTCGAAGAACAGCGGCAGGCCGACGATCGAGGCGATCAGGACCATCGCCCAGGGCATGGCCCGCTTGCTCGTCCGCGCGAGGATGGTGTCGACGATCTGGTCCGCGCCGCCGGAGTCCGCGAGCAGCTTGCCCAGGATCGCGCCGAGCGCGATGAGGACACCGACGCCCGCGACGGTCGAGCCGAGGCCCGCGGTGAAGCTCGCGATCGTCTTCTCCGGCGCGGCGCCGGCGAACGAACCGAGCGCCAGCGAGCCGATGGTGAGCGCGAGGAACGCGTGCATCTTGAACTTGGTGATGAGCAGGACGATGACGGCGATGCCCGCCAGAACGGCGATGCCCAACTGCGCGTTGCCGGCCGAGGTGATCGGTTCGACGGCGTCCGCTGCCAGCGTCTCGACGCTGAGACTGGTCACGGTGATGATCCTTAGTCTTCGAGCCGGCGCAACGCGGCGACGGCTCGCTGGGTGATTTCCTCCGGGGTGCCGGTCACATCCACGGCGACCCCGGCCTCGTCGTCCTCCAGGGGCTGGAGGGTGGCGAACTGCGAGTCGAGGAGCGCGGCCGGCATGAAGTGGCCCTTGCGGTCCGCCATCCGTTCCTCGATGAGGGACCGGTCGCCGGTCAGATGGAGGAACACGGCACCGGGGGCCTCCGCGCGCAGCCGGTCGCGGTAGGCCCGTTTCAGCGCAGAGCTGCTGACCACGCCGCCGAGCCCGGCCCGGCCGTGTGCCCACTGGCCGATCGCGTCGAGCCAGGGCCACCGGTCGGCGTCCTCCAGCGGAGTGCCGGCCGACATCTTGGCGATGTTCGCGGGCGGGTGGAAGTCGTCGCCCTCGGCGTACGGAACGCCCAGTGCGGCGGCGAGCAGGGGGCCGATCGTGGTCTTGCCGGTCCCTGACACGCCCATCACCACGACGACGTGGGGGGTGCTCATTACGGTGCCTCGCTGTTCTCTTCGACGTCTTCCTCGACATCGGGCCGTCGCGCTACTGAAACCCATACGTACGACTTATTCAAGATGGTGTGACATAAACGTCGTACTTAATGTTCCCGAGGAGTGCCCCGTACCCTTGATCCATGACCACACCTGCCCAGGGGCTGCATACACATGTGCTGGACACCCTGGGCCTGGAGATCGCCGCCGGAGAGCACCCGCCCGGCCAGGTGCTGCGCACCGACGAGCTGGCCCGGCGCTTCGACGTCTCCCGCACGGTCGTACGGGAGGTCGTCCGCGTCCTGGAATCCATGCACCTGGTCGAGTCCCGGCGCCGGGTCGGCGTCACCGTGCGGCCGACCGAGGAGTGGAACGTCTACGACCCGCAGGTCATCCGGTGGCGGCTGGCCGGCGCCGACCGGCCGCGCCAGCTGCGCTCACTGACGGTGCTGCGGTCCGCGATCGAGCCGGTCGCCGCCTCGCTCGCCGCCCGCCACGCCACCCCGGAGCAGTGCGCACAGCTCACCGAGCGGGCCCTCGGCATGGTCGCCACCTCGCGCGGCCAGCAGCTGGAGGGGTATCTCGAACACGACATCGCCTTCCACCGCATCGTCCTCAACGCCTCCGGCAACGAGATGTTCGCCCGCCTCGGGGACGTGGTCGCGGAGGTCCTGGCGGGACGCACCCACCACCAGGTGATGTTCGAGGACCCCGACCCGGCGGCCGTCACCCTCCACGTCCGGCTAGCGGAAGCGGTGCGCGAGAGCGACGCCGCGCAGGCGGAGCGGCTGACGAAGGAGATCGCGGTGGGCGCCCTGCACGAGCTGGACGTACTCGCGCCCTGAAGGCGGCCGCGCCCGGCCCCGCCGCACCCCGCACGGCGTACCGTTGTCCGTGATCGATCCCCGGGAACACATCGCTCCCAGGGGCGTGATTCGGTCTTCGGGAACGTCGGGAAAGGGAGTCCACGGGAATGGCGCAGCACGTACAAGGGGTCATCGCACCGGGAAAGAACGAGCCGGTACGGGTCGAGACGATCGTCATCCCGGACCCCGGCCCCGGCGAGGCCGTGGTCAAGATCCAGGCGTGCGGCGTGTGCCACACCGACCTGCACTACAAACAGGGCGGCATCAACGACGAGTTCCCCTTCCTCCTCGGCCATGAGGCCGCGGGTGTCGTGGAGTCCGTCGGCGAGGGCGTCACGGACGTCGAACCGGGCGACTTCGTCGTCCTCAACTGGCGTGCGGTGTGCGGACAGTGCCGCGCCTGTCTGCGCGGCCGCCCCTGGTACTGCTTCGACACCCACAACGCCAAGCAGAAGATGACCCTGCTGGACGGCACCGAGCTGTCGCCGGCACTCGGCATCGGCGCCTTCGCGGAGAAGACCCTGGTCGCCTCCGGCCAGTGCACCAAGGTCGACCCCGAGGTTGCCCCGGAGGTCGCCGGACTCCTCGGCTGCGGCGTGATGGCCGGCATCGGCGCCGCCATCAACACCGGTCAGGTCGGCCGGGGCGACTCGGTCGCCGTCATCGGCTGCGGTGGCGTCGGTGACGCGGCGATCGCCGGTGCCCGGCTCGCCGGAGCGGCGAAGATCATCGCGGTGGACATCGACGACCGCAAGCTGGAGACGGCGAAGAAGATGGGTGCCACGCACTCCGTCAACTCCCGCACCCAGGACCCGGTCGAGGCCATCCGCGCCCTCACCGACGGCAACGGCGCCGACGTCGTCATCGAGGCGGTCGGCCGCCCGGAGACGTACAAGCAGGCGTTCTACGCCCGCGACCTCGCCGGCACCGTCGTCCTGGTCGGCGTCCCCACCCCGGAGATGCAGCTCGAACTCCCGCTCCTGGACGTCTTCGGCCGGGGCGGCTCGCTCAAGTCCTCCTGGTACGGCGACTGCCTGCCCTCGCGCGACTTCCCGATGCTCATCGACCTCCACCAGCAGGGCCGGATCGACCTCGGCGCGTTCGTCACCGAGACCATCGGACTCGGAGACATCGAGCAGGCCTTCGGCCGGATGCACGACGGCGACGTCCTGCGCTCGGTGGTGGTCTTCTGATGACCGCCCGCATCGACCACCTCGTCACCTCCGGCACCTTCGCCCTCGACGGCGGCGAATGGGACGTCGACAACAACGTCTGGATCGTCGGTGACGACACGGAGGCGGTCGTCATCGACGCCGCCCACGACGCCACCGCCATCGAGGCCGCGCTGAACGGCCGTACGCTGCGCGCCATCATCTGCACCCACGCGCACAACGACCACATCGACGCGGCCCCGGCGCTCGCAGACGCCACCGGCGCACCGATCCTGCTGCACCCCGACGACCTGCCGCTGTGGAAGCAGACCCACCCGGACCGGGCCCCCGACGGCGAACTGGCCGACGGCCAGGAGCTGACGATCGCCGGTACGGCCCTCAAGGTGCTGCACACGCCGGGACACGCCCCCGGCGCCGTCTGCCTGTACGCCCCCGGACTGTCCACCGTCTTCACCGGTGACACGCTCTTCCAGGGCGGGCCCGGCGCCACCGGCCGGTCGTTCTCCCACTTCCCGACGATCGTCGCCTCGATCAGGGACCGGCTGCTCGCCCTGGACCCGGACACCGCCGTCCGCACCGGGCACGGCGACTCCACGACCATCGGCGCGGAGGCCCCGCACCTGGACGAATGGATCGCCCGCGGCCACTGAGGGCGGGACTCACTCCCGCGGCCACGCGGAGAGCCGCAGCCCGCTCTCGAAGCGGCGCGGCTCTCCCGTGACCGGGTCGGTGAACTCCAGCACCCGAGCCAGCAGTTGGAGGGGGCGCGACCAGTCGTCCGGCGCCCCCTCGGCCTCGGCCACGGGATAGACCGGGTCATGGACGAGCGGCAGCCCCAGGCTGTTCATATGGACCCGCAGCTGATGCGTCCGCCCGGTGGCGGGCAGCAGCCGGTAGCGGCCGAGGCCCGCCCGGTGCTCCAGCAGCTCGATCCGGCTCTCGCTGTTCGGCTCGCCCGGCTCCTCACGGGCGGCGATCACCCCGCGCTCCTTGACGATCAGGCTGCGCACGGTGCGCGGGAAGGCGAGCCGCGCGTCGTAGGGCGCCACCGCCTCGTACTCCTTGCGCACCAGGCGGTCCCGGAACAGCGTCTGGTAGGCGCCCCGCTCCCCGGGCCGGACGACGAACAGCACGAGCCCCGCCGTCAGCCGGTCGAGCCGGTGCGCCGGCTGGAGCAGGGGGAGGTCCAGCTCGCGGCGGAGCCGGGCCACCGCCGTCTGGGTGATGTGCCGGCCGCGCGGCGTTGTCGCCAGGAAGTGCGGCTTGTCCGCGACGACCAGGTGCTCGTCGCGGTGCACGACACCGACCGGGAACGGCACCGGCTCCTCCGGCGCGAAGTCGCGGTGGAACCAGAGGTACCGGCCCGCCGCGTACGGCTCCCGGCCCGCCACCGGGCCCCGCGCCGAGACGAACCGGCCGGCCGCGAGCATGGCGTCGAGCCGGTCCGCGCCGATCGCCCCGCCGAACCGCTCCAGCAGATGATCACGCACCGTGGGCCACCGCCCGCCGGGGTCCTCGGGGAGCCGCACCCGGACCGGATCGACCCCGTCGCGCTGCGGCAACGGCGACGGCGGCGGCTTCGCGCGCCCCCTCACCGGGGGCCGCCCGGCGCCCGGGTGCTGGTTCTCATGGTGCGGAGAATCCTTCCACAGCGGACGGGCCCCGCGCGCCGACGGGGCCCGTCCGTCATGCCGGCTCTCAGGCGGACGGGAGCGTCAGCTTCTGGGGGCCGCAGCCGATGCGCTCCGCCTCCGCCGCGACGTAGTCCGGCAGCAGCTCATCGGTGAGCGTGAAGCCGCCCTTCGCCGTCTGCCGCAGCTGCTCCACCACGAACACCACGTGCCCCGTCTGGCAGGACGCCCGGTACACCGCCCGGCCTCCGGTCGTCTTTCCGTAGCCCGTGGTGCCCTTGACGGAGGCGCCGGACCGCAGCGAGTCCGAGGAGAAGATCTCGGCCAGCGCCGGGTCCACCACCGTCGTCATCCGCACCACCTGCTCCCGGTCGTCGCTGCCGACCTCGCAGATCCGGGCGGGCCCGTCGCCGCCGGCACCGATCCTGGTGCGGGACAGCTCCTTGCGGTACGCCGCGGGCAGCGCGAACCCCTTGGTGCCGCAGAGCGCGGCCGGGTCGGTGTCCTGCCAGGTGTCGACGGACGGCAGCGCACGCGGTGACGGGTAGCGGCCCGAGCAGCCGAAGGACCGGATGACCCCGTTGGTGGCGTCCACCAGGGCATCGGTGAGGGCGTCGCGGTCCTCCGTCGCGAGATCCGACGAGAAGTCGAGGCCCGCCCGGCCCATGCCGATCTCCACCACGGTGGGCCCGGAGAAGTCGCCGCGCCCCGTGCAGCCCTGCGGCAGCGCCAGCCAGCCGCGCGACGCGGACACCATCCCGGGGAGTTCCTCGCCCAGTGACACCATGCCGGCCGCCAGGAACTCCTGGGGCCAGCGCGTCGAGTCGGTTCCCCGCAGTCCGTCCAGCTGGTGCACGTTGACGGTCACCTGACGCAGGGCCCGGTCGTCCTTGAAACTGGTGACGCGGCACTGCCCGTAGGACAGCCCGTCACCCTGCTGGGCGTTGCCCAGCGACTGTTCGTCGACCTCGATCTTGCGGTCTCCGAAGAGCCCGGACACACTGGCGTCCCCGAGCGAGTCCCAGCAGGGAGCGGGCCCGAGCAACGGCAGCGTATCGGTGCGCCAGGCGACCGCACCCGCGCCGAGCAGCGCGCCGACCAGTCCGGCGGCGGTGACCGCACGGGCGGTACGGCTCCTGAGGAGGCGGCGCACGAAGGACGGACGGCCGCTGCCGGTGCCCGGGGTGTCTCCGGCGCTCGCAGGGCTCTCAAGAGTCTCGGGGCTCTCCGGACTCGCAGGGCTCACGGGACGCGCAGAGCTCTCGGCGTCCTCGGCCGGGACGGGCTGGTTCTCGCTCACGCGCCCTCACCGTCCCCGCAGCCGACGCGCTTGCCGACGGACTCCGCGAAGCGGTCGAACACCCGCCGGTCGCTGGGCCTGCCCCGGCCCTGGAGACCGGTGTCGACGTGTCCGTAGAACACCGTCGGACGTCCACCGCAGGTGGTGCGGAGCAGACCGTGGGACGAGCCGGTGGGCAGACCGCCGAAGAGCGCGACCAGGCGTGGTTGGCGGGCCATCACATACTGGGCCGACGGCTCGTCGGGGGCTCGCCGTGTCTGCCACACCACCGAACAGGTCTGGAGCCGGCCGGTGACCGTGCCCACCTGCTGCTGGTAGCGCGAACCCTGACCGAAGTCGAAGGACATCCCGGGTATCCGGCACAGCGGATTCCCCGCCCGCTCGTCGTCCTCCGCCACCGTCACCAGCGGCGACGTCGTGCGCAGCGGCTTGCCCGGTGCGCAGCCGGCCTTCTTCATCGTGGTGTTGGCGGCGTCGAGCAGCATCCGCCCGACCTCGGCGGTATTACCGATCGCGAACGGCATGGCCGCCTTGCCGAGGTGGCCGTCGCCCGTGCTCTCGCTCCGGATCGTCACCGCCGACGGCCGTCCGTCCGCGTCGCACTCCGCGGGCAGCACCAGCATGGCCCGGTCGGCGGCGACCAGCCCGTCGAGCCCGTCCGGGAGCGGCGAGGCGGAGCCGTGGAAGTACTGGGCTATCCAGGCCCGGCGCTCCTTGGCGCCCGCGGGCACCGGCCCGTACTCCAGGGTGATCTGCTCCTTGAAGGTGAGCGGCTCGTCCGAGTCGCTGTCCTCGACCTCCGAGGTCACCGCCAGAGTGCAGGTGCCGTGCGGGCGGCCGGCCGAGGGCGGCGCGGACTCGGTGGCCCGCCGCTCGGAGCCGGACTTGCCGAGCGCCTCGTCGCCGAGGAACGACGCGCCGCTGTTCTGCTCCCACGCGCCCCAGCAGTAGGAAGCGCGGAACGGCCAACTGTCCGTCGCCCACAGCCCGATGCCGGACACCAGCACCGCGCCGGCGACGACGCCGGCCCAGACCGCGACCCGCCGTCTGCCCCCGCTGACCATGACAATTCCCCCTTGCGAACTACGAAGATCACCGCGAACGCCCGATGCTACGTCGTCACCGGCCCTGAAGGGCAGGGGGGGTTGGTGCGGACGGCGGCGAAGGCTCCGCCGGGCCTGCGGGGCGGTGACGCCGAGCGGGGCCGGGTGCCCGGGTCTGTTCCGCGCCGGGGATCAGCCCAGCGGCGAGAAGACGAACGAGAACTCCGCCGGGGCCGCGTGGAGCCGGTGTTCCGGCAGCACGCCCGGTCCGCACGACTGCGAGCCGATGCCCTGCACCGCGTGGTCCAGGCCGACCCAGACCCGCTCACCGGCCACCAGGTCCGGCAGATGCTCCGCGGCGTCCAGCTGCTCGTCCGTCCAGCGCCGCGCGGTGAACCAGAACGGCGTGCCGCCCTCGGCCCGGAGCCCCGCGCCGCTGCCGTCCGTCAGCTCCGCCCACCGGACGCCGGCCCGCGCGCCCTTCTCCTGCGGCCGGACGTACGGCGTCTGCATCGCGTCCACGTCCCGCTGCCCGTCTGACGGATGGACGTTAACGAGGCGTGAACCGTCTCGACAAGGGGCGTCCGCTAGTCTGCGCGACCATGACTACCGGGACGGCCTCGCGCCACACACGGATCGGTTACCCGGCGCTCCACTGAGCGCCGTACGGGCCGCCGCCGGCCCGCTGTCCGACCGGGGACCCGGCGCTGTCGCGCGGGCCCCGCCTCCTGTCGTGCCGCTCACCGCTCGACACGTCAACCACGACAGGAGAACTCATGCCCACCACCACGCTCCGGATCCCCGCCCCGGACGGCCCGACCGACGCCTTCGCCGCCTTCCCCGACAGCGGCCGGCGGCACCTCGGGGTGCTGATGTACCCGGACGGCTTCGGCATCAGGCCCGTGCTGCGGGACATGGCGGTCGAACTGGCCGGACACGGGTACTACGTGCTCGTCCCCAACGTCTTCTACCGGCACGGCCCCACACCGGTCATCGAACTTCCCGAGCACATCGGGGAAGCGGACCGGGCGGGGATCATGGCCCAGGTGATGCCCCTGATCGGGGCGCACACCGCCGAACGCGCCCGCCGCGACGCCGGCGCCTACCTGGGGTTCCTCACCGGCCGCCCCGAGGTGGGTGACGGCCCGGTCGCCGTGACCGGATACTGCATAGGCGGCCTGCTCGCGATGCGCACCGCCGCGGCCCACCCGGACGAGGTGGCCGCCGTCGCCGCTTTCCACGCCCCCGTGGGCGCCGACGGCCCGGGACTCTTCTCCACGGTCACCGCCCAGGTCCACCTCGGCCACGCAGAGGGCGACATCACGCCCGGGGAACTGGGCGAGCTGAACCGGTCCCTGGACGCCGCGGGAACCGGCTTCACCTCCGAGATCTACCCGGGCACCGTCCACGGATTCACCATGTCCGACACCGACGCGTTCAGCGCCTCCGGGCTGCGGCGCCACTGGGACCGCCTGCTGCTCCTCCTTGGCGGCTCCCTGAACGCCGGCTGAGCAGCTTCGGCTGTCCGCGCCACAGCGTGCCGGGACCCGCCCTGTCGGGGTCCGGTAGATTCGACCGGCAGCCGGTCAGCGAATGGGAGCGGCCGGGGACCGCGCGTGTGACGGGGGGCAGGGGGTGCGGAGCCGACAGGGACGGGACCACCGCCGGGAAGCACTGCTGGAGTGCTGGCGCGCCATCGAGCTGTTCGGTCCGCCGAGCATCCCGGCACTGCCCCGACGGGGCTCCGCCGCACGGTCCGGGCCGCGCGACGAGTACATCGTCGATCTGACACCGCTGCCCGGACAGGAACCGCCGCTCCTGCCGTGGGACGGCGACCATCCGGACACAGGCGCGCGCCGGGCGCCCCGCGGCCGGATGTGGCGTCACGAGATCTACTGCGGGGTCTTCGAACTGGAGCTGCTCCGGCAGGCCATGATCGCGGTACTGCCCGCGGGGACCGATCCGGATCCCGGTGTGCCGCAGTCCGAGCTGACGCTGTCGGGCGAGAGCGCCATGTTCGCCCTGATCCTGGACGATGAGGGGCGACCGGTCGAGGACACGTCCGTGATCTCCGCCTGCGCCTGGGCGACCGGCCGGCTCTTCGATCCCGGACCCTCCGCGCGGGGTTGGCTGGACGGCTTCGAGGACCTCGACGACGCGTTCGGCACGGCGATCGACGAACTGACAGCCACCACGATTCCCTACGGCTCCGCCGCCCCGCCCCCCGGCACGACGCGCGGGCAGCGGCCCGGCTCCGGCCGTGAGCCGGGAACCCCGGCCGGCTCCGGCCGCCCGAGCTGGCAGCGGCTGCTCGGCGAAATCCTCGGCGGCGCCGCCGTCGGAGCGGTCGAGGCCCTGTTCGGCGAGGTCGCCGGCGCCGCCTTGCAGGGCGCGGCTGAACCTCTGGTGAGTCGCGCCGCCGACTGGGCAGCGGCCCGTCGGCGCGTGGCGAACGAAGGGGAGCCCGGGGATCCGGAGAGCGCCGGAATCGCCCCCGGGTCGGCGCGGGCCGGCTCCGGGACCACGCCGGAGGCGCCCGAGGGCGGGTCCGGCCCCCGTGCCCTCGGGCTCGCCGATCTCGTTGCCCTCACCGCGCAGATCGCCGACCTGTGCGGGGTGCGGGACCGGCTGCGGCCCCGAGCGGTCCGGGTGCGCAGCAGGCTCGTCCACCGGCCCAAGGACCCGCAGACGAAGGTGTCCGCCGCGGCCCCCTTCCTGAACAGTCTGCTTCCGCCTGATCTCGACCGGGTGGCAGGGGCGGTCGGCAAGGGGATCGGCCCGGCTCTGGACGCGTATCTGACCGAGCACGATGCCCTTGCCGTGGGGACGCGGACGGATGTGCGCCAGGAGCGCGGAGCCGTGCTGGCCGGGGTGGCTCCGGAGCTGGTTCCGCCGGGGCGGTGGCCCGCGCCGGCGCGGTTCCCGCTCGCGCTGAGTCAGCAGTTCGCGGTCGGCCGGATGCTCGCGGACCGCGCGGGCACCGGGGGCGGGATGTTCTCCGTGAACGGCCCGCCCGGCACGGGCAAGACGACGATGCTGCGTGACCTGGTCGCCGCGCTGGTGGTCGAGCGGGCGGCGGTGCTGGCCACGTTCGACCGGCCCGGACAGGCCTTCGCCGGCCCGGCGTGGCGGGGCAAGGACCGCCAGGGCACGCACCAGCGGTTCGTGTCGCGGCTCGACCCCCGGCTGACCGGATTCGAGATCGTGGTCGCGTCCTCCAACAACGGCGCGGTCGAGAACATCACCGCTGAGCTGCCCGGCATCAGCGCGCTCGACGAGCACTGGCACGGCGGACCCGACCACTTCTCCGACCTCGCCTCTGCCCTCCTCGGCGGCCCCGCGTGGGGGCTGGTCGCGGCGGTGCTCGGGAACAAGACCAACCGCAAGGAGTTCGGCGACCGGTTCTGGTGGGGCAGGCTGCCCGAGCGGGAGGCCGCCGCCCGGTCCGAGGAAGGACGGCCGCCACTGCGCGGTATGCGGGCCGTTCTGAGCGACTGGATCCCGCCGAGGACTCCGCCCGGCGGCCGGCGCCCCGCCGCCTCGGCGGCGGGCGGCGCACCGGCCGGGCCCACCGTGCCCGTGCCCTCGTGGTCCGACGCCGTCACCGCGTTCCGCGACGCCCAGGACGAGGTCGAACGCCTGCGTGCCGAGCGTGCCCGCCTGGCTTCGGAACTGGCAGCCGTCGACTCCCCCTCGGCCGGGCAGCGGATCGCGGACCTGGAAGCCGCCGTACCCCGGGCGGACCGGCAGGTCACCGCCGCGACGGCCGCCGTGGAGCGGGCCGCCGCCGTCACCGAAGAAGCCCGGAGCGCCATCGAGGCCGCCGAGGCCCGGTACCGGGCGGCCACCGAGCACGTGCCACGAGCCCGGCAGGAGCTGGGCGCCGCCCGTGCGGATGTGTCGGCCGCCCGGGAACTGGCCCAGCACCACCGCGACTACGTCACCGCGCTCACCTCCCGCCAGGACGCACCACAAACCGTCGAGCCGGGCCTGCGAGGCACGCTGCGGCGCCTGTTGCAGAGCTCTGCCGACCGGCAGGCCGCCGAACGCCGGCAGGAGCGTACCCAGGCCGAGATCACGGAATTGCTCGTCCAGCACCGCGCCGCCCTCGACGACTCCGTGGCGCGGGTCGCCGCGGCCGTGCACGCCGAGTCCCTGGCCGTGGGCCGGATCTCGCAGTCCACCGCCGCGGCAGAGGAGGCGGCCGCCGCTCTCACCGCCGCCCGCGAGCAGGAACGGACCGCGCGCGCCCGGCAGACCTCGGCGGACACCGCCCTGCGGCAGGCCCGGCAGGCAGTCGAGACGGCCCTGCGCGACCTGCGGGCCGGCACGGCCGAGCTCAACCGGCGCCACAACGCGTTGCGACGGGCGGCTTCGGCCCTGCCCTCACTGCCGCTCGGCTGGCAGCATCAGGACGAGGCCGTCCAGGAACTGGGCTCCCCCTGGTCGGACGAGGCGTGGTCCACCGCGCGCAGCGACCTGTTCCTGCGCGCTCTCGACCTGCACCGCGCCTTTGTGGCCGGGGCCGCGCAGAAGGTCCGGGGCAATCTCCAGGTACTCATGGAGCTGATGGCGGGGACCAACGGGCCGCTGCCCGACGAAGAGGTCGAGCACGCCTGGCAGACACTCTTCCTCGTGGTGCCCGTAGTGTCCACCACGTTCTCCTCCGTCGGCAGCATGTTCGCGCGCCTCGGCCGGGAGTCGATCGGCTGGCTGCTCGTCGACGAGGCCGGGCAGGCCACGCCACAGGCCGCCGTGGGCGCGCTGTGGCGGGCCCGCCGTGCCGTGCTGGTCGGCGATCCGCTCCAGCTGGAGCCCGTCGTCACCATGCCCACCGCTCTGCAGCGCAGGCTGCTGCGCGCCTACGGCGTCGACGAGCGGTGGCTGCCCTCCGCCACCTCGGCCCAGGCCGTGGCCGACCGGACCAACCGCTACGGCACCTACCTGCCGGCACCGGACAGCGAAGAGGGCCACGTCTGGGTGGGTTCACCGCTGCGTGTCCACCGCCGTTGCGAGGAGCCGATGTTCACCGTCAGCAATGAGGTCGCGTACGGCGGCCTGATGGTCCACGGCACGGCGCGGCAGGCGTTCCCCGACAGCGAACGGGACGGGCTGCTGCCCAGCCGCTGGCTCAACACCGATGACCCCGCCCGCCCGGCCGACGCCCCGTGGGGCGGACGCGACCGCCGTGCGTTCGAGTTCGTCCTCGATCTCCTGGAGCGGAACGGCGTCGGCGTCGAGCGCATCCGCGTCATCGCCCCGTTCCGTGCCCTCGTCGCAGAGTGCAAGAAGGTCTGCCGGGGCCGCGAAGGCTGGACCGCTGAACTCCTGGAGGAACGCTGCGCCACTGTCCACCGGGCACAGGGCAAGGAAGCCGATGTCGTCGTCCTCGTGCTCGGCGGCGGCCGTCGCGGAGCACGCGAGTGGGCGGCCGGCAGCCCGCATCTGCTCAATGTGGCCGCGAGCCGCGCCAAGCGCCGCCTCTACGTCATCGGTGAGCGCAGCCTGTGGGCCCCGCTCACCCACTTCGACGTACTCGCTCGCGAGCTGGCGGAATTCGACTACGTCGGTGACCGGGCGACCTGGCCACCGGACGGCGAGTGACCGGCGCGGACCCTCATGAGCAAGAGGCGGATCACAGTCCGGTGCACACAACAGAGCCGGTCAAAGCGACATTGCGTCGCTTTGACCGGCTCTGTTCGGTCGATTGACCATGGTGTCCGAGGGGGGACTTGAACCCCCACGCCCGATAAAGGGCACTAGCACCTCAAGCTAGCGCGTCTGCCATTCCGCCACCCGGACAAGGTGTCTGTCTCGCGGGCCCGGCCCGTTCCGACGTGGAAAACCATAGCAAACATTGGGAGGTGCTCGATCACGCCCCGGTCTGTGTGAAGGGCGGATGACGAGGGGTGGGGGGCCTTGGGTGTGCGGGCCGGGCGCGGGAGGATGAGGGGGAGCACCACAGCGACAGTGGAAGGAACCAGCGTGAGCGAGACCAAAGCGGCCCGGACGGGCTCGGGTGAGACCGCCGAGAATGAGGTCGTGGACCTCTGTCGTGACCTGATCCGGATCGACACCAGCAACTACGGGGACCACTCGGGGCCGGGTGAGCGGCTGGCCGCCGAGTACGTCGCCGAGAAGCTCTCGGAGGTCGGGCTGGAGCCGCAGATCTTCGAGTCCCACAAGGGCCGTGCCTCCACGGTGGCGCGGATCGAGGGCGAGGACCCCTCCAAGCCGGCGCTGCTGATCCACGGCCACACCGACGTCGTGCCGGCGAACGCCCACGACTGGACGCACCACCCCTTCTCCGGGGAGATCGCGGACGGTTGTGTGTGGGGCCGGGGCGCGGTCGACATGAAGGACATGGACGCGATGACCCTCGCGGTCGTGCGCGAGCGGATGCGCAGCGGCCGCAAGCCCCCGCGGGACATCGTGCTCGCCTTCCTCGCGGACGAGGAGGCGGGCGGCACCTATGGGGCCCGGTATCTCGTCGACAAGCACCCCGGCCTGTTCGAGGGCGTCACCGAGGCCGTCGGTGAGGTCGGCGGCTTCTCCTTCACGGTCAACGAGAACCTGCGCCTCTACCTCGTGGAGACCGCGCAGAAGGGCATGCACTGGATGCGGCTGACCGTGGACGGCACGGCCGGTCACGGGTCCATGACCAACGACGACAACGCGATCACCGAGCTGTGCGAGGCGGTCGGGCGGCTCGGACGGCACAAGTGGCCGGTACGGGTGACCAAGACCGTGCGGTCCTTCCTGGACGAGCTGTCCGACGCGCTCGGCACTCCGCTGGACCCCGAGGACATGGACGCCACGCTGGCCAAGCTGGGCGGCATCGCCAAGATGGTGGGGGCCACCCTGCGCAACTCCGCCGCCCCCACCATGCTCGGCGCGGGCTACAAGGTGAACGTGATCCCGGGGCAGGCCACCGCGCACGTCGACGGCCGCTTCCTGCCGGGTTACGAGCAGGAGTTCCTGGCCGACCTCGACCGGATCCTCGGCCCGCGCGTCAAGCGCGAGGACGTGCACGGCGACAAGGCGCTGGAGACCGACTTCGACGGCTCCCTGGTGGACGCGATGCAGATCGCGCTCAAGGCGGAGGACCCGATCGCCCGCGCGGTCCCGTACATGCTCTCGGGCGGTACGGACGCCAAGTCCTTCGACGACCTGGGCATCCGCTGCTTCGGTTTCGCCCCGCTGAAGCTTCCCCCGGAGCTGGATTTCGCGGGCATGTTCCACGGCGTGGACGAGCGGGTGCCGGTCGACGGCCTGAAGTTCGGCGTCCGGGTCCTCGACCGTTTCATCGACAACAGCTGACCTCGCGCCCAGCAATTCGACAGCGTGTACGTACAGACCGGAACGAGTGAAAGGGGCTTTCTGCTCGTAGCCCGAATGCTTTCTCCTCGTTACAGGTGATGCGGTCCGCGGCTGGGACCGCATTTGCCAACTAGGAGGAACAATGATCAAGAAGATCGTCGCCGCTGCGGCTGTCACCAGTGGTCTGGTGCTCGCGGGCGCCGGCATGGCCGTCGCCGACTCGGGCGCCCAGGGTGCCGCTATCGGCAGCCCCGGCGTGCTCTCGGGCAACGTCGTCCAGGTTCCGGTCCACATCCCGGTCAACCTCTGCGGCAACACCGTTAACGTCATCGGTCTGCTGAACCCGTCCTTCGGCAACACCTGCGTCAACGCCTGACGTTGCACGTCAACCCGCAAGGGTTTGAGCCCGGTCGGCCTCGGAGCGCGTGCCATGTGCTCCGGGGCCGCCGGGTCCTTTGCCTCCGAACGCTCAAGTCCGGGGGTATTCCGGAAGGTAGAAGGCAGGAAACAACCTATGCGACAGGTCACGCGTAAAGGCCTGATCACCATGGCGGCCGCGGGCGGCGTACTCGCGCTCAGTGGCGGTTACGCGCACGCCGACGCGGGAGCGTCCGGCGGTGCGTCGAATTCCCCGGGGGTGCTTTCAGGGAATTCGGTACAGATCCCGGTCGAGGTTCCGGTGAACGTCTGCGGTAACTCCGTGAGCGTCGTCGGACTGATCAACCCGACCTTCGGGAACGCCTGCGGAAACGGTTCTGGGGGTGCGGCCGCAGGCCGGGCCGGATCGTCCGCAGGTACTGCGTCGGGCAGCCACGCTGCGGACAGCCGGGCCACCGGCAGCCGCGCGTCGCAGGACCGTGGCCAGGGGGCGCGGACGGGCACCGGCAAGCACCGTGCCGTCCCCACGGACAACGGGGGCGGGGCAACGGCACAGGGCTACGCGCAGGGCTCACCCGGTCTGCTCTCGGGCAACCAGATCCAGGCCCCCATCGACATCCCCGTGAACGTCTGCGGCAACAGCATCGACATCGTCGGGCTGCTGAACCCCAGCTTCGGCAACGACTGCGAGAACGAGAGCACGCCGCAGGTCACGCCGCCGGTCACTCCTCCGGTGACTCCGGTCACGCACCCCAAGGCGCCGCCGGCACCCGGCCCCCGCACCATCCCGAACGCGCCGGAGCCGCAGAGCATGCCCGAGGGCACTCCGCAGCTCGCACACACCGGATCGGGCGGGCTCGACCTGCTGATTCCGGCCAGCGCGGGCCTGCTGCTCGCAGGCGCGGGCACGGTGCTGTACCGCCGCGCCAAGGCCGCCGCCTAGGTTCTTCCGTCTGGAGCAGGCTGGATCAGGCTGGATCGGAGAGCGGGCCCCGCGAGCAGCGGGGCCCGCTCTGTTTCACCAGGTGGCCCGCAGTTGGCGGATGATCCGCCGCCGCAGCCGCACCCGGCGGCTGCCGTCCAGGCGCAGCGTCAGTCGGTCCAACTCCCAGTGCCCGTACTCGGCATGGTCGGTCAACAGGCGGGTCGTCTCCTTCCGGGACAGCCCGCGCGGCACGTACACGTCGACAAATTCGTATTCCGGCATCGCATCTATTGTGCGGGCAGACCCCCGGTACGGATAGCGTCTGCTCTATGTCTGATGCTGCGCAGCCATCCGCTGCCGAGGTACGCGCCGCCGCTGATGCGGTCAAGGTCGCGCTCGACCGTCACCTCGACGCGGTCGAACGCCGGTCCGGGGACGACGACCCCGCTGTCTATGACGCGTTCAACGCACTGGCCGCTGCGGCGGAGGTCTATGACGAACTCCTCTACGACCGCCACGACGAGGTCACCCCCTTCGAGATTCCGGGCGCGGGGGACTCCCTGCCGCCCTACAGCGGCCCCGAGGAGCCGAACGCGCTCAGCGTGCTGATCCGCCGCGACTACGCGGTGGTGGAGCCGCAGCGGTTGCTCGCCCAGGCACAGCGCCTCGCGGACCTGGACCCGGACGTCCGCGACAGCGACAGCGGGAGCGCGGCCGCGGCCGGCAGCAGCGTCCACGCGGCGCTCGGGGTGCTCTTCGGGGAGTACGAGGCGGACGAGATCGCGTCCCGGCACCTGGAATTCGGCCTTGAGGAGGGCGACTCGACCCTCTGGGTCGCGGCGGCGGAGGAACTGCCGGAGCCGGGGGAGTGGCTGGGCGCGCCCTTCGACGACGCGGATCCGGAACTGGTGGTCTGCCGGTTCGACGTCAGTGCTGTCTTCGACGAGGACGAGCTGGACGGCGAACTGGGCGGGGAACTCGACGGTCTGGCGAGGGACGGCTCCTGACCGGTCCCTCCTGTGCCCGTGCCGGGGGCCGGCCGGACGTGTGAAGCGTCCGCCCGGCCCCCGGCCGGGTCTCACCCCTCGGATGCCTCCAGTAGGGTGCGCAGCCGGGTGGTGCGGTCCTGCGCGGGGGACTGGGCGACCGCGCGCGGCAGCGCCTGATCCACCCCGTGCACCACGGACAGGTGCCGCTCGCCCCGGCCGAAGGCGGTGTAGACCCAGGGGCGGCTGAGCCCCTGCGCGGCGTCACCCGGCAGCACGACGACCACCGCGGGCCACCGCATACCGGCCGCCTGATGGGCGCTGAGCGCCCAGGCGTGGCGCACGGACGCCTCCACCCGCTCCTGCGGCACGACGACCGGGGTCCCCGCACAGTCCAGGTGCAGGCCCTCCGCGTCGGCCGAGACGACCACACCGGGCACCGTTCTGCCCGGTGCCGGGACATGGGCGATCCGGTCGCCGGGATCGAAGCCGCCGAACCGCCCCGGCCCGGGGTTGAGCCGCTGCTTGAGCGCCTCGTTCAGCGCCCGGGTGCCCGCGGAGCCGCCGTGGCCCACGGTGATCACCTGGGTCTCGTGCGACGGGACGCCGATAGCGCGCGGCACCGAGTCGGCCACCAGCTGCACCGTGCGGTGCACCGCCTCGCCCGCGTCACGCACGGGCACGATCACCACTTCCCGGCCCGGCGCCGCCACCTGGTTCAGCTCCCCGATGCCGATGCCGGAGACCAGCTCCCCGATCGGACCGGGATCCGGCGTACGGGAGACGACCTGCGGGCACGCGCGGGCGGCCAGCACATCGGCGAACACCCGGCCCGCACCCGCTGAGCCCAGCACGCCGGGATCGCCGCTGAGCACCAGCCGCGTCCCGTCCGCGAGTGCCTCCACCAGCATCGCGCCGGTCTCGACGTCGACCTGCGGGGCGTCCAGCACGACCAGCAGGTCGACGGCGAGGGCCCCCTCCTCGTCCCGTCCCGGGCCCTCGGCACCGGAGAGCAGCCCGGTCAGCGTGACGGCCGCGGAAGGGTCGCCCACCGCCTCGGCCAGCCGGCGTGCGCCGTCCGCGCTGTGGGTGGTGCCCAGGGCCCGCAGGCCGAGGCCGCTCGCCGCGGCGATCAGCGCGGCGGGCTCGGCCCTCGCCGCCTCGCCGCCGGTGTGCGCGACGAGCCCGTGGGCCGCGGCGGTACGGATCAGCTCCGAGGCCGAGGGGGAGGGCGCCGACTCGGCGGCCCCGGACCAGCCGGCGTCCTTCCCGACCGCGTTCACCAGCCGGGCCAGCCCGTCCGCGAGGCTCTCCTCCGCCAGGGCGTAGCGGTCGAGGCCCAGGAACACCCGCACCGGCTCCTGCGGGCCCGCTTCCCGGTCCTCGGCGGGCGCCTCTGCGGCTTCTGGCGCCTCCTCCCGCGCCTCCTCCTCCGTCCCGTCCTCCGCGCCCTCCTGGAAGACCAGGACGACGCCCTCGGCGACGGCGTGCTGTACGGCTGCTTCCGGGGCGCTCACCGCCCGTCCGGTGAGCGCGGCCCGCACCTCGGCGGAGTCCAGCGCGGTGTGGCCCTGCAGCGCCGCGCGCTCCAGCAGCCAGCCGATCAGGGCGTCGGTGCGCCGCTCGTCGTCCGGGCCGCACTCCGCGCCCAGCAGCGCCCGTGCGAATCCGTCGGCCTGCTCCGGGCCGACGCCGGGAAGGGCGAGCAGCTGCCAGGGGTCCTCGCGCAGGACGTCGTCCGCGTGCGCGCCGAGCGTTCCGGCGGCCGGGGCGGCCAGGCTCTCCGGGGCGCCGCCGGAGGCCAGCACGGCGGCCACGGCGGCGACCGCCTCCGGAGCGGCGCCCCGGTCCGCGTCGACGGGCTCAGGGGCCCGCTCCCGGACCGGGGCGGGGGCGGGCCGGCGGGGGGCGGCGGGGGCGGGGGCGGGGGCGTCGAAGAACGCGGCTCCCGGCTTCTCGCCGCTCTCCACGGCGCGTACGGCCGCCAGCAGGTCGGCGGCCGGTCCGCTCAGCTTCGTACCGGCGGGGATGGGCCCGTCCTTCTCGGCCTTGCGCTTCTCGATCCGCTCCAGCAGCTCGCGCTGGGCCGCCAACTCCGCCTCCGCCTCGGAGAGGATCGGGGCGGCCGCGGTGTCGCCGTCGGCGCTCGCGTCGTCAGCCGCCCCTTCGGTGGCCTCGTCGGTGGCTTCCCCGGCGTTCTCCTCTGCGGGGGAGGGCTCGGAGGCGTCCGCGGCGACGCTTTCGTCGTCGGTGGCCGGGGAGCCGGGGGTTTCCCCCCGGGGAAGCGCAGTCACAGCGTGCTCCAGTCCTGGTCGGGATAGCGGTGCACGGGCGCCGACACATCGTCGAGCGCGCGGCAGATCTCGTCAGGAAGACTAAGCGCCTCCACTGACAAAGCCTCAGTGAGCTGCTGCGCGTTGCGCGCGCCGACGATCGGGGCGACCACCCCCGGACGGTCCCGCACCCAGGCGAGCGCCACCTGCAGCGGCGTCGTGGCCAGTCCGTCGGCCGCGGTCGCCACGGCGTCCACGATGCGGCTCGCGGGGTCGTCGAGGTACGGCTCCACGAACGAGGCCAGCAGCTCGGAGGCGCCGCGCGAGTCCGCCGGGGTGCCGGTGCGGTACTTGGCGGTCAGCACGCCGCGGCCCAGCGGCGAGGACGGCAGCAGCCCCACCCCGAGGTCGAGTGCCGCCGGCAACACCTCGCGCTCCACGCCCCGTTGCAGCAGCGAGTACTCCATCTGCGTGCTGGCCAGCCGGGTCCGCAGACCGGGCGTGGCGAGCTGCCAGGTCGCGGCCTTGGCCAGCTGCCAGCCGCAGAAGTTCGACACTCCCGCGTAGCGGGCACGCCCGCTGGACACCGCCAGGTCCAGCGCCTGGAGCGTCTCGTCCAGCGGCGTCACCGGGTCGAAGGCGTGCACCTGCCACAGATCCACGTAGTCCGTGCCGAGCCGGGCCAGCGAGGCGTCGAGGGCGGCCAGCAGATGCCCGCGCGAACCGTCGAACCTGCGGTACGGGTCGGGCACGCTGCCGGCCTTGGTGGCGATGACCAGATCGCGCCTCGGTACCAGCCCCTCGACGAGCCGCCCGAGCAGGTACTCGGACTCGCCGCCGCCGTACACGTCCGCCGTGTCGACCAGGGTGCCGCCCACCTCCCAGAAGGCCTTGAGCTGCTCGGCAGCGTCGTGCTCGTCGGTGTCCCGGCCCCAGGTGAGGGTGCCGAGCCCGATCCGGGACACTCGAAGGCCGGTGCGGCCGAGATGCCTCTGCTCCATGGGCGCTGAGATTACTGGCCATGGCTCCACTCGGTGCGGGGCTGTGGACAACCGGGGCCAGGGTCACCCCTGCCGGATCGTGTTCCCGCGCGCTAGAGTCCGGAACACAGAGACGTTACTGATCAGTAAGGGGAGCGGCTATGCGGCTCGGCATCAATCTCGGTTACTGGGGCGCGGGTATGGACGGGGACAACCTCGCCGTCGCGCAGGAGGCCGACCGGCTCGGCTACGACGTCTGCTGGGCGGCCGAGGCCTACGGCTCCGACGCCCCGACCGTGCTGAGCTGGGTGGCCGCGCAGACCGAGTCCATCGACATCGGCTCCGCGATCATGCAGATCCCGGCCCGCCAGCCCGCCATGACGGCGATGACGGCCGCCACCCTCGACTCGCTCTCCGGCGGCCGCTTCCGGCTCGGCCTCGGGGTGTCGGGGCCGCAGGTCTCCGAGGGCTGGTACGGCGTCAAGTTCGACAAGCCGCTGGCCCGCACCCGCGAGTACGTCGAGATCGTCCGCAAGGCGATGACCCGCGAGCGGCTCTCGTACGAGGGGCAGCACTGGACGCTCCCGCTGCCGGACGGACCGGGCAAGCCGATCAAGCTGACCATCCACCCGGAGCGCGAGCACATCCCGGTGTACATCGCCGCGATCGGCCCGAAGAACCTGGAGCAGACCGGCGAGATCGGTGACGGGGCACTGCTGATCTTCCCCTCCGCCGAGCACCTGGAGGACACCGCGATCAGGCATCTGCGGGCCGGCCGGGAGAAGGCCGGCAAGACCATGGAGGGCTTCGACGTCTGCCCGACCCTGCCCCTCGCGGTCGGCGACGACGTCAACGGCCTCGCCGACACGTTCCGGCCGTACACCGCGCTGTACGTCGGCGGCATGGGCAGCCCCAAGCAGAACTTCTACAACCAGCTCGCCCAGCGCATGGGGTACGAGAAGGAAGCCGCCGAGATCCAGGAGAAGTACCTGTCCGGCGACAAGAGCGGTGCCGCTACCGCCGTTCCGCACCAGCTGATCGACCAGACCACGCTGCTCGGCCCGGTGGAGCGGATCTCCGACCGGATGCAGGCCTACGCGGCCGCGGGCGTCACCACCCTGACCCTGGCCCCGGCCGGCTTCACGCTCGACGAGCGGATCGCCGCGCTGCGCGCCGGCACGGACGCGCTGGAGCGCTCCGGACTCGCGTAGCGAACCCGTCCCCGGGGCAGCACTACGGCCGTGGTGGGGGCTCGGGGGCCTCCCCGCCACGGCCGTCACGCGGAACAACGCGGCCGGGGCGGTTGGGTTACGGGGCCTGTGCGGAAACGGTTCGCCGGGGCGCTGCGGGGCCCGCACGTTCGGCCCAGTGCGCAAGCCTTCCTGTTGCCCGCCGGGGCCGGGAGCATTTGACTGTCGCTCGGCGGATGCCGGCACGGAGGTGGCAGTGATGCTCTCGGCAAAGAACCTGTTCCAGGAGATTCTCGACGACGACGAGTCGTTCCGGCTGTTCTGCTCCATCGCCGCCGGCGGGGAGTCCCAGGGAGGCTGGGAGAACGGCCGCATCGCGGCCCTGGTCCCCGCGAGCCAGCGCGCCCTGGCCCCCAAGATCGCCCGGCACGGAACCGACGAGGACAAGCACGGCCGGATCTTCAACGCCCTCCTCAGGAAGCGCGGTCTGACACCCGTCGAGGTCCCCCGGGAGACCGACTACACGATGCTGCTGGAGCGGCACGGCATCGGCCTCGCCCATGAGCAACTCGGGCGCGAGGAGCCGCTCGCGGAGCGCGACATCATCACCTACCTCGCCCACAGCCGGGTCACGGAGCAGCGCGCCTCCGAGCAGATGCGGCTGCTGCGGAAGTACTTCGCGGACCACCCGGAGCTGGGCCGCGCGGTCAGGATGATCTCGAACGACGAGGACAACCACCTGGCGTACTGCCACGAGGAACTGCTGCGCTTCGCCCGGTCCGGACACGGCCGCACGATCCAGAGCGTCCTGCGCGAGTGCGCGCTCGGGGAGATCCGGGTCTACCGGGACGTCAGCCTCGCCGTGATGGACCACATGGGCCGCATCCTGGGCTGGCCGAGGGCCAAGGGCGCGCTCCTGGCGGCGGGAATCCACGCCGTCTACGCGTACGAGCGCCTGGTGGGCTGGCGGCGCATGGTCAGCCTGGCGCCGCCGGAGCGGCGCGACGCGCTGGGTGGTCCGGCCGTCCCGGCGCCCGAGTACGGCTGAGCGGAGAGACCCGGGTCAGAGCCAGCCGCGCCGCTTGAACTGGCGGTACAGGCCGAGGACGGCGCCCGCCATCAGCAGGATCACCGCCGGGTACGCCCACACCCACTTCAGCTCCGGCATGTGGTCGAAGTTCATGCCGTAGATCCCCGCGACCATGGTCGGTACCGCCGCCATCGCCGCCCAGGCCGAGATCTTGCGCATGTCGTCGTTCTGCCGCACCCCCATCTGCGCGAGATGCGCGGACAGGATGTCGGAGAGCAGCCGGTCCAGGCCCTCCACCTGCTCGTTGGCGCGGGTCAGATGGTCCTGGACGTCCCGGAAGAACGGCTGCGACTGTTCATGGACGAAGGGCATTCCCGCGCTCGCCAGCCGGGCCATCGGGGCGCCCAGCGGAACCGTCGCCCTGCGGAACTCCAGCACCTGGCGCTTGAACGTGTAGATGCGGGCCGCGGTGTTCTTCGAGTCGCCCGTCGCGGCCGGGGCGAAGACCTCGGTCTCCAGCTCCTCCAGGTCGACCTGGAGCTCGCCCGCGACATCGATGTAGTGGTCCACGATCGCGTCGCTGATCGCGTACAGCACCGCGGTGGGCCCGTGCTTGAGCACATCGGACTCTGCCTCCAGCCGGCGGCGCACGGCGGCCAGCGGAGCACCCTCGCCGTGCCGGACCGTCACGACGAACGAGTCGCCTATGAACACCATCAGCTCGTCCGCGGAGACCGTGTCGCTCTCGTGGTCGTACACGACCGGCTTGATGACCGCGAACAGCGAGTCGTCGTACACCTCCAGCTTCGGCCGCTGGTGCGCGGCCAGCGCGTCCTCCACCGCCAGCGGGTGCAGTCCGAACTCGCTGCTGACCAGCTCGAACTCCTTCTCCGTCGGCTCGTGCAGACCGATCCACAAGAAGGCGTCACCGGTGGACCGGGCCTCTTCGAGGGCATCGGAGAAGTCGGCGGGGCCGTCGGTGCGGCGTCCGTCCCGGTAGATGGCGCAGTCCACAATCACGGCGCGTATTGTGCCCTGCCCAGGTCCCGGGCGCACCTTTGCCGGATCGTCGGCCTACGCTGGCCGGTATGCCCACCCTGATCCTCGTACGCCACGGACGCTCCACCGCCAACACGGCTGGGGTGCTCGCGGGCCGGACCCCCGGCGTCGCGCTCGACGAGCGCGGCGCGGAGCAGGCCGCGGCGCTCCCCGCGCGGCTGGCCGCGCTGCCGCTCGTCGCGGCCGTCAGCAGCCCCCTGCAGCGGTGCCGCGAGACGCTGCGCCCCCTGCTCGACGCCCGGCCGGAACTGCCGCTGCACACCGAAGAGCGCATCAGCGAGTGCGACTACGGCGACTGGTCGGGCCGCAAGCTCGCCGAGCTCACCGACGAGCCGCTGATGACGGTCGTGCAGCAGCACCCGTCGGCGGCCGCCTTCCCCGGCGGCGAGTCCATGCGGGCGATGCAGGCGCGCGCCGTCGACGCGGTCCGGGAGTGGAACGCGCGGATCGAGGCGGAGCACGGTGAGAACGCCGTCTACGTGATGTGCTCGCACGGGGACATCATCAAGTCCCTCGTGGCCGACGCGCTCGGCATGCACCTGGACCTCTTCCAGCGGATCCACGCGGACCCGTGCTCGGTCACCGCGATCCGTTACACCAGGCTGCGGCCCTTCCTGCTGAGGCTGGGCGACACGGGCGATCTCGCCCCGCTGGCCCCGCGCGAACCGTCCCCCGACGAGACGAAGGCCGCCGGTACGGAGGCCGATGCCGCGGTCGGGGGCGGCGCTGGGGCGCCGTGATCGCTCCGCGCAGTAGGGTGGACGCGCCGTAGGCGCCGTTCCGGGAGGACTCTCTCCCGGGCCCCCGGCCGACCCCCCATCCGCGTCAAATCACAAGGGAGACAGGACGTGTCCCGTCAGGTGTTCCTCTACGACCCCCCGGACCGTTTCGTGGCCGGTACGGTCGGGCTGCCTGGACGTCGTACGTTCTTCCTGCAGGCATCCTCAGGCGGACGTGTCACCAGCGTGGCCCTGGAGAAGACCCAAGTCGCCGCCCTCGCAGAGCGGGTGGACGAACTGCTCGACGAAGTGGTCCGCCGCACCGGGGGCAACTCCCCGGTGCCGGCCGTGGCCCCGATGGACGTCACCGACACCGCTCCGCTCGACGTCCCCGTCGAGGAGGAGTTCCGGGTCGGCACGATGGCACTCGCCTGGGACGGCGAGGAACAGCGCATGATCGTCGAGGCGCAGGCCCTGGTCGAGCTGGACGCGGAATCCGTCGAGGATCTCGCGGAGGCCGAGGAGCGGCTGCTCCAGGACGAGGAGAACGGCCCGCCGATGCTCCGGGTCCGGCTCAGCGGCGCCCAGGCCCGCGCCTTCGCCAAACGCGCCCTGGACGTCGTGAACGCCGGCCGCCCGCCGTGCCCGCTGTGCAGCCTCCCGCTCGATCCGGAAGGACACGTATGCCCGCGCCAGAACGGATACCGCCGCGGGGCCTGACCGACGCCGGGCGGATGACCCTGCTCGGCAAGGGCGAGCTCACCGTCCTCGGACAGGTCCGGGGGGCCTCCAACGCGGTGCTGTACTGCTCGGTCGCCTACGAGGGCGAGGAAGCGCACTGCGTGTACAAGCCGGTCGCCGGCGAACAGCCCCTGTGGGACTTCCCCGACGGCACGCTCGCCCAGCGCGAGGTCGCCGCCTACGAGGTCTCCGAGGCGACCGGGTGGGGCCTGGTGCCGCCGACCGTGCTGCGGGACGGTCCGTACGGCCAGGGCATGTGCCAGCTCTGGATCGAGGCGGCGCCGCAGGGCGAGGACGATCCGGGACTCCTCGCGCTCGTCGAGGACGAGGAGCCGGGCGAGGGCTGGAAGGCCGTGGCCCTGGCCGAGGTGGCGGAGGGGAAGACCGCGCTGCTGGTGCACGCGGACGACCCCCGGCTGCGGCGGCTCGCCGTGCTCGACGCGGTGATCAACAACGGCGACCGCAAGGGCGGGCACCTGCTGCCCGCGCCCGACGGCCGGCTGTACGGCATCGACCACGGTGTGACCTTCAACGCAGAGGACAAGCTGCGCACCCTGCTCTGGGGCTGGGCGGGCGAGCCGCTGCCCGCGGAGGCCGTCGAGGTGCTGGACCGGCTGGCCGGCGAGCTGGAGCCGGGGGCGGCCCTGGTCACCCGGCTGGCGGAACTCATCACCGCGGCCGAGATCGAGGCGCTGAGGGCCCGGGTGGCGGGGCTGCGGTCCACCGGGCTGCACCGGGAGCCGAGCGGGGGCTGGCCGGCCATTCCGTGGCCGCCGGTCTAGGGTCTGTCTTCAAATTGCCGTCGTCGCCCGGCAGACGGCAGTTTGAAGACAGGCCCTAGGGCCTGCCCGGCGGGGCCCCGGTCCGGCCGCCCACCCGCCCGCCCGGCCGCACCCGCCCGGGTACGGGTCCGGTGCTCCGCGGCCGGGGGCCTGACGCACGCTCCGGGGCCGGGCGCAAGAGTGCCTCTTCGGACAGGATCCCCCCTCCGGTTCGTATCCGGAAGGCGCGTCCGGTTACGCTCGTCGCATGCATGCCTGGCCCGCTTCTGAGGTCCCCGCCCTTCCTGGCAAGGGCCGCGACCTTCGGATCCACGACACCGCGACCGGCGGACGGATCACCCTTGACCCCGGTCCCGTCGCCCGCATCTATGTCTGCGGCATCACGCCGTACGACGCGACCCATATGGGTCATGCGGCGACCTACAACGCGTTCGACCTCGTCCAGCGCGTGTGGCTCGACACCAAGCGGCAGGTTCACTATGTCCAGAACGTGACGGACGTGGACGACCCGCTGCTGGAGCGGGCCGTGCGCGACGGTCAGGACTGGACCGAGCTCGCCGAGCGCGAGACGGCCCTGTTCCGTGAGGACATGACCGCCCTGCGCATGCTCCCGCCGCAGCACTACATCGGAGCCGTCGAGGCGATACCCGGCATCGTGCCGCTCGTCGAACGCCTCCGGGACGCGGGCGCCGCCTACGACCTCGACGGCGATGTGTACTTCTCCGTCGACACCGACCCGCACTTCGGCCAGGTCTCCAACCTGGACGTGGAGGCGATGCGGCTGCTCTCCGCCGAGCGTGGCGGCGACCCGGAGCGTCCGGGCAAGAAGAACCCCCTCGACCCGATGCTCTGGATGGCCGCCCGCGAGGGCGAGCCGAGCTGGGACGGCGGCTCCCTCGGCGCCGGCCGGCCCGGCTGGCACATCGAGTGCGTCGCCATCGCCCTGGACCACCTCGGCATGGGCTTCGACGTCCAGGGAGGCGGCTCCGACCTCGCCTTCCCGCACCACGAGATGGGCGCCTCGCACGCCCAGGTGCTGACCGGCGAGCACCCGTTCGCCCAGGCGTACGTGCACGCCGGAATGGTCGGCCTGGACGGCGAGAAGATGTCCAAGTCCAAGGGGAACCTGGTCTTCGTCTCGGCGCTCCGCCGCGACGGCGTGGACCCGGCGGCGATCCGCCTTGCCCTGCTCTCGCACCACTACCGCTCCGACTGGGAGTGGACGGACCAGGTCCTCGCGGACGCGGTGGACCGGCTCGCCCGCTGGCGCGCCGCCGTCTCGCGGCCCGACGGGCTCGCGGCCGACGTGCTGGTCGAGGAGGTCCGCGAGGCCCTCGCCGACGATCTGGACACCCCGACGGCGCTGGCCGCCGTGGACCGCTGGGCCGAGCGGCAGACCGCCGGGGGCGGCTCCGACGAGCAGGCGCCGGGTCTCGTCTCGCGCACCGTCGACGCGCTGCTCGGTGTCGCGCTGTAACCGCCCGCCGTATTACGTCCGTTCACCGGCTCCGAACTTCTTGATGAAGTTCGGGGCCGGGTCCGTTTTGTCCATGGTCAAATGCTCGGTGCTGCGCTAAAAGCGCTCTATGCAATCATCAACACGCATCAGAACGGCAGTAGTTGCAGCGCTGCTGGGACTGTTCGCCGTCGTCTCGGGACCTGACGGTGCCCAGGCGGATTCGGCCGCCCCCACCGAGTCGACGGTCGGCGATCTCACCGGCTTCTCGGCCGACGGACCCGTCTACCACCTGCGGGCGGGCACCGCGCAGGCCCGCGTCAGCTTCGTGTCCGACGAGACCCTCCGGATCGAACTCGCCCCCGACGGCACGTTCACCGACCCGGCGGGCGACGCCATCGTGCTGCCCCAGGGGACCCCGCCCCGCACCCACTGGAAGGAGCGGAGCGACCGTTACGACCTCTCCACCGGCGATGTCACGCTCCGTGCCTACAAGTCGCCCCTGCGGTTCGCCCTGTACCGGGCCGAGGGCACCAAGGTGTGGTCGGAGGCGAAGGGGCTCAGCTGGGACGACGAGAAGACCACCCAGACCCTCGCGCGCGGCGGCGACGAGCAGTTCTACGGCGCCGGTATGCAGAACGGCCGGGGCAACACCTCGCACCGGGGACAGACCGTCGAGGTCGGCGTCGACTACAACTGGGACGACGGCGGGCACCCCAACTCGGTGCCCTTCTACCTCTCCTCGGCCGGCTACGGCGTGTTCCGCAACACCTTCGCGCCGAACACCTACGCCTTCAACGACCCGGTGGCCACCAGCGCCCAGGAACAGCGCTTCGACGCCTACTACTTCGCGGGTGACGCCAAGGACGTCATAGGCCAGTACACCAAGCTCACCGGAAAGCCGTTCCTGCCGCCGGTCTACGGCATGGAGATCGGTGACTCCGACTGCTACCTGCACAACGCCAACCGGGGCGAGCGCCGCACCAAGGACTCGCTGAAGATCGCCGACGGCTACGTCGAGAACGACATGCCGAACGGCTGGATGCTCGTCAACGACGGCTACGGCTGCGGCTACGAGGACCTCGCGGAGACCGCCAAGGGCCTCCAGGACCGCGACATGCAGCTCGGACTGTGGACCGAGGACGGCATCGACAAGCTCGGTGACCAGGTCAAGGCGGGCCAGCGCGTCGCCAAGCTGGACGTGGCCTGGGTCGGTGACGGCTACAAGTTCGCCCTGGACGGGTGCAAGGACGCCTACAAGGGCATCGAGGACAACAGTGACGCGCGGGGCTTCACCTACGCCCCCGAGAGCTGGTCGGGCGCCCAGCGCTGCGGAGTCCAGTGGTCCGGCGACCAGTCCGGCAGCTGGGAGTACATCCGCTGGCAGATCCCGACCTACGCGGGCGCCACGATGTCCGGCCTCGCCTACACCACGGGCGACGTCGACGGCATCTTCGGCGGCAGCGCCAAGACGTACACACGTGACCTCCAGTGGAAGATGTTCCTGGGGACCACGATGACCATGGACGGCTGGGCGGCCAGCGACAAGCAGCCCTTCCGTTACGGCGAGCCGTACACCTCCATCAACCGCGACTACCTCAAGCTCAAGGAGTCGCTGCTGCCCTACCAGTACTCCTACGCGCACGAGGCGACCAAGACCGGCGTCGGCATGGTCCGCCCGCTGGTGCTGGAGTACCCGGACGACCCGAAGGCCGCGACGGACGCGGCGAAGTACGAGTTCATGTCCGGCGAGGACTTCCTCGTCGCCCCGGTCTACCAGGACAGCACCGAGCGCGACGGCATCTACCTGCCGAAGGGCACCTGGACCGACTACTGGACCGGGCGCACCTACCAGGGCCCGACGACCGTCGACGACTACAGCGCCCCGCTCGACACCCTGCCGCTGTTCGTCAAGGGCGGCGCCAGTGTGCCGATGTGGCCGGGCATCCGCTCGTACAAGGACCGCACGGCCGGCTCCCCGCTGGCCTGGGACATCTATCCGCAGGGCACGTCGTCCTTCACCCTGTACGAGGACGACGGCGTGACCCGTGAGCACCGCGACGGCGCGTACGCGACCCAGAAGGCCGATGTCCGCGCACCGGCCAGGGGTGCGGGCGACGTCACCGTGAACATCGGTGCGAGCAAGGGGAAGTTCACCGGCAAGCAGAGCAGCCGCCCCTACGAGTTCAGTGTGCACACCGGCTCCGAGCCGAGTGCGGTGAAGCTCACCGGCAAGCTGCCCCGGCTCGGCTCGGCCGCCGCCTACGCGAAGGCGAAGCAGGGCTGGTGGTACGACCGCGACGACCGAGGCGGCGTGGTGAAGATCAAGACCGCCCCGCTGTCCACGGGCAAGAAGTTCTCCGTGAAGCTGGAGAACACCAGCGCGGTCGGCGGACGGAACGCGGCCGCCACCGCCGCCGTCTCCGCCCCCCGGGGCCAGGAGATCGGCGCGGGGGCCCCGGCCACCGTCTCCGTCGATGTCACCGCGGGCCGGAGCGACGTCACGGACGCAGCCGTCTCGCTGGACGTCCCCAAGGGCTGGAAGGCCACCCCGGCCGCCGTGCGCCGGATCCCGGCGGGCACCACCCGGCGGGTCGAGGTGTCGGTGACCCCGGCGAAGGACGCGACCGTGGGCGAGGCGCGGCTCACCGCGCTGGCCCGCTACCGCTCCGCGGGCGAATCCCGTACGGCGGTCCAGCGGATCGCCGTCTCCGTGATGCCGCCGCCGCCCGCCGGTGAGGCGTGGGCGAGCGATCTCAAGTGGCTGAGCTCGGTCAACGGCTACGGTCCGGCGGAGCGCGACCGCAGCAACGCAGAGTCGGGCGCGGAGGACGGCAAGACGCTCACGCTGGCCGGGAAGACGTACGAGAAGGGGATCGGCACCCACGCCGACTCCGACATCGAGTTCTACACCGGCGGGCAGTGCTCGAAGTTCACCGCGGACGCCGGGATCGATGACGAGATCGACGGGTACGGCGAGGTGGCGTTCTCCGTCGAGGCCGACGGCAAGGTGCTCTGGACCTCGCCGAAGGTGACCGGGGCGTCGGCGGCCGTACCGGTCGACGTGCCGCTGGGCGGTGCGCGCCATGTGCGGCTGAAGGTCACGGACACCAACGCGTCCAAGACCGGCGACCACGGCGACTGGGGCGCCGCGCGCTTCACCTGCTCCTGAGTGTCAGCGGCGCGAAAAGGGAGCCGGGCGGGTGTCCACCCGCCCGGCTCCCGGCTGTCCGGATCAGTCCTCCGACGAATCGCCCGGCGCGTCGTCCGGCGGATCCGGCGGCGTGTCCGCGGAGGCGTCCCCCGGAGCGTCCTTCGGCGCCTCGCCCGGCTTCGGAGCCGGGCCTGAGCCCGGACCCGTGCCGCGCGCGGGACCGCTTCCGGACCCGCTCACCTGACCCGGACCGGTGTCCGGCCGGGTCGGCTTCGGCGGTCTGGTCCGGCCGCTCGACGTATCGCGCAGGTACGAGCCGTCGCCGCTCTCCGTCGCGTGCCCGCCCGGCCCGGCGCCCGGACCGGGGTCCCGGCGCCGCAGATAGCGCTCGAACTCCCGGGCGATGGCCTCCCCGCTCGCCTCGGGGAGCTCCGCGGTGTCGCGGGCCTCCTCCAGCGTCTGCACGTACTCCGCGACCTCGCTGTCCTCTGCGGCCAGTTGGTCCACCCCGAGCTGCCAGGCGCGTGCGTCCTCCGCCAGTTCGCCCAGCGGGATGCGCAGCCCGATGAGGTCCTCCAGCCGGTTCAGCAGCGCCAGGGTGGCCTTCGGGTTGGGCGGCTGCGACACGTAGTGCGGCACCGCCGCCCAGAGGCTCACCGCGGGCACACCCGCGTGGGTGCACGCCTCCTGGAGGATGCCGACGATGCCGGTCGGCCCCTCGTACCTGGTCTCCTCCAGGTCCATCGTCCGCGCCAGATCCGGATCGGACGTCACACCGCTGACCGGTACCGGGCGGGTGTGCGGGGTGTCGCCGAGCAGCGCACCGAGCACCACCACCATCTCGACGCCCAGTTCATGGGCGAAGCCCAGGATCTCGTTGCAGAACGAGCGCCAGCGCATCGACGGCTCGATGCCCCGCACCAGGACGAGATCGCGTGGCTTGTCCCCGCCGACGCGGACCACGGAGAGCCGGGTCGTCGGCCAAGTGATCTTGCGCGCCCCGCCCTCCAGGAACACCGTCGGCCGGTTGACCTGGAAGTCGTAGTAGTCCTCGGCGTCCAGCGCCGCGAACACCTCTCCCTTCCACTCCCGGTCCAGGTGCGCGACCGCCGTGGAAGCCGCGTCACCTGCGTCGTTCCACCCCTCGAACGCGGCCACCATGACCGGGTCGACCAGCTCGGGAACCCCGTCGAGCTCGATCACCCAGGCCTCCTTCCGAAGTTCCCTTGCGTACGGAACAACCTTACGGCTTCCGGCCACTGTCGCCGCAGCCCCCGCGCATGGTCGGGGCGAACCCGGGCCACGGGGGTGCATCACCGGTCGAATCAGGGCATCAAGCCCGCCATACATCCGAGCTGTGTGGGGGTAATTTCGGCTCAACCCTGGACGTTGGCCCCTTCGGGGCGCTATACATCGGATGACCAGAGCAGAGGTCCGATGTTATTTCCCCTGGGGGCGCACATGAGTCAGACCGTCACGGACTTCGAGGTTCACGACATCCGTTTTCCGACCTCGGAGCAACTGGACGGCTCGGACGCCATGAACCCCGATCCCGACTACTCGGCTGCCTATGTCGTACTGCGTACCGACGCCGCGGGCAATGACGGTGGCGGCATCGAGGGACATGGTTTCTGTTTCACCATCGGGCGCGGCAACGAGGTGATGGCAGCCGCCATCCAGGCGTTGCGGTCCTATGTCGTGGGCCGTCCCGTGCCCCGCACCGCGGCGGACCTGGGCGCGCTGTACCGGGACCTCACCCAAGATTCCCAACTGCGCTGGCTGGGGCCCGAGAAGGGCGTGATGCACATGGCGGCCGGCGCGGTCGTCAACGCTGCCTGGGACCTGGCGGCGAAGCGGGCGGACAGACCCGTCTGGCAGTTCCTGGCCGAGATGACGCCGGAGGAGCTCGTCTCCCTCGTCGACTTCCGCTACCTCAGCGACGCCCTCACCCCCGAGGAGGCGCTCGCGATCCTGCGCGCCGCGGAACCGGGCCGGGCCGAGCGGACCGAGCGGCTCCGCGCCGAGGGCTACCCCGCCTACACCACCTCGCCCGGCTGGCTCGGCTACTCCGACGACAAGCTCGTCGGACTGGCGAAGGAGGCTGTCGCGGACGGCTTCACCCAGATCAAACTGAAGGTCGGCGGCGACCTCGCCGACGACGTCCGCAGGCTCGGGCTCGCCCGGCAGGCCGTCGGCGACGACGTGCGGATCGCGGTCGACGCCAACCAGCGCTGGGACGTCGCCGACGCGGTGGAGTGGATGAACGCCCTCGCACCGTACGACCCGCACTGGATCGAGGAGCCGACCAGCCCCGACGACATCCTCGGCCACGCCGCCGTGCGCGCCGGGCAGCCGGTCAAGGTGGCCACCGGCGAACACGTCGCCAACCGGGTCGTGTTCAAGCAGCTGCTCCAGGCCGGCGCGGTCGACTTCGTCCAGATCGACGCCGCACGGGTCGCGGGTGTCAACGAGAACCTGGCGATCCTGCTGCTCGCCGCCAAGTACGGCGTACCGGTCTGCCCGCACGCGGGCGGCGTCGGCCTGTGCGAGCTGGTGCAGCACCTCTCGATGTTCGACTATGTGGCGGTCTCCGGGACTTGGGAGGACCGGGTGATCGAGTACGTCGACCATCTGCACGAACACTTCGCGGACCCCGCCGTGATCGAATCGGGCCGCTACCGGGCCCCGGCCTCCCCGGGCTTCTCCGCCCGGATGCTCCCCGAGTCGATCGCCGCACACCGTTATCCGGAGGGCCCCGTATGGCAGGCCCGCCGCACCACTGAGGAGGACAGCCGATGACCGGCACACGCGACTTCGAGGGGATGAACGCTCTGGTGACGGGCGGCGCCTCCGGTATCGGGGCCGCCGTCGCGACCATGCTCCTGGAGCGGGGCGCCCAGGTGGCCGTCCTCGACCGGGAGACCGTCGGCGCCCCTGCGGGCACCCTCGCCGTCAAGGCGGACGTCACCGACGACGCGGCCGTGCGCGACGCGGTCGACCGGGCGGCGGCCGAACTGGGCTCCCTGCACACGCTCGTCTCGAACGCGGGCATCGGGTCCATCGGCTCCGTCGAGGACAACGACGACGACGAGTGGACCCGGGTCCTGGACATCAACGTCCTCGGCATGGTCCGCACCGCCCGGCACGCCCTGCCGCACCTGCGGCGCGCCGCCGCCGAGCGCCCCGGCGCCGTCTCGATCACCCAGACCTGTTCGATCGCCGCGACCGCAGGGCTGCCGCAGCGCGCCCTGTACAGCGCGAGTAAGGGCGCGGTCCTCTCGCTGACCCTCGCGATGGCCGCCGACCACGTCCGCGAGGGCATCCGCGTCAACTGCGTCAACCCCGGCACCGCGGACACCCCGTGGATCGGGCGGCTGCTCGGCCAGGCCGGGGACCCGGCCGCGGAGCGCGCGGCCCTCAACGCCCGGCAGCCGCTGGGCCGGCTGGTCTCCGCCGACGAGGTGGCCGCCGCGATCGTGTACCTCGCCAGCCCGGCCGCCGCCTCCGTGACGGGCACCGCGCTGGCCGTCGACGGCGGAATGCAGGGCCTGCGCCTGCGCCCCGCCGGCAGCTGACCGCGGGGCGGGCGGCCCGAGCCGGACCACCGGGGGCGCCCGCCCCGTACCACCTGCACCAACAGATCTCCGAGCCGGTACTCCACAAAGGAACGGGACACCAATGAGAGTGCGTACGACGAGTGCGGCAGCCTGCGCCGTACTGCTTGCCGTCACTGCCCTGGCGGGCTGCAACCGCGAATCATCGGACGACGGTGCGGGTGGCGGAAAGGTCGGCATCGACCTGCCGCGCAGCGACAGCGACTTCTGGAACTCCTACCAGAACTACGTCCAGAAGGGGGTCAAGGGCGGCGAGGTCAAGGCGCTGCCGCTGACCAACTCGCAGAACGACATCGGCAAGCTGGTCGCCAACGTCCAGACCTTCGCCGACCAGGGCGCCAAGGCCGTGGTGATGGCGCCGCAGGACACCGGCGCGATAGCCGAGTCGCTGAACACGCTGAACGAGAAGAAGATCCCGGTCATCAGCGTCGACACCCGCCCGGACAAGGGCGACATCTACATGGTGGTGCGCGCCGACAACAAGGCGTACGGGACGAACGCCTGCAAGTACCTCGGTGAGCAGCTGAAGGGCAAGGGCAAGGTCGTCGAGTTCCAGGGCGACCTGTCCTCGATCAACGGCCGCGACCGCTCGGAGGCCTTCAAGTCCTGCATGGACAAGGACTTCCCCGGCATCAAGGTGTTCGAGCTGGCCACCGACTGGAAGGGCGACGTCGCCTCCGCGAAGCTCCAGTCGACCCTGGCCGCGCACCCTGACATCAACGGCATCTACATGCAGGCCGGCGGTGTCTTCCTGCAGCCGACCCTCGCGCTCCTGGAGCAGAAGAAGCTGCTGAAGCCGGCCGGTTCGCCGGGCCACATCACCATCATCTCCAACGACGGCATCCCGGAGGAGTTCGACGCGATCAAGGCCGGGAAGATCGACGCGACGATCTCCCAGCCCGCCGACCTCTACGCGAAGTACGCGCTGTACTACGCGAAGGCGGCGCTGGACGGGAAGACCTTCAAGGAAGGGCCGACCGACCACGACTCCACCATCATCAAGATCCCGAACGGCTTCGAGGACCAGCTGCCCGCCCCGCTGGTGACCAAGGACAACGTCGACGACCCGAAGCTGTGGGCCAACCAGCTGGAGAAGAAGAGCTAGTCATGGACCAGGCACCACCACCTGCAGTACAGGCGGAAGGCGTCGTCAAGCGCTTCGGACCGACCGTCGCGCTCGACGGGGTGAAGCTCACCGTGCAGCCGGGCGAGTCGCACGCGCTCGTCGGCCGCAACGGCGCGGGCAAGTCGACCCTGGTCAGCGTGTTGACCGGACTCCACAAGGCGGACGCGGGCACGGTCACCTTCGGCGGGGAACCCGCGCCCGCCTTCGGGGACACCACGGCCTGGCAGTCGAAGGTCGCCTGCGTCTACCAGAAGTCCATGGTCGTCCCCGACCTGACCGTCGCGGAGAACCTCTTCCTCAACCGGTTCGACGACAACGCCCGCTGGATCAGCTGGGGACGGCTGCGCAAACGCGCGGAGCGGCTCCTGGCCGACTACGGCGTCCAGGTCGACCCGAACATCCGGGCTCGCGATCTCGCTGTCGAGCAGCGGCAGTTCGTCGAGATCGCCCGCGCGCTGTCCTTCGGCGCGCGGCTGATCATCCTCGACGAGCCGACCGCCCAGCTCGACGCCCGCGGCATCGGGCGGCTCTTCGACAAGCTGCGGGAACTGCAGAGCCAGGGAGTGGCGTTCCTCTTCATCTCCCACCACCTCCAGGAGGTGTACGAGCTCTGCACGGCCGTCACCGTCTACCGCGACGCCCGGCACGTACTGACCGCCCCGGTGGCGGACGTGGTGAAGACGGAGCTGGTGGCGGCGATGACGGGCGAGAAGTCCGGCGGCGCCGTCGCCTGGCACGCGGCCGGCACCACCACCCCGCCCGACGCCGCCGCGGCGCCCGTCCTCAGCGTCGAGGGGCTCACCCTGGAGGACCGGTTCGAACCGCTGGACCTCCAGGTGCGCCCCGGCGAGGTGCTCGGCCTGGCCGGCTCCGCGGCCAGCGGCAACACCGCGCTGGGCGAGGTGCTCGCGGGGATGCGCAAACAGGGCGGCGGCACGGTCCGGGTGCACGGGGAGACCGTGCGCCCGGGAAGCGTGCCGCACGCGCTGGCCGCCGGGATCGGCTACATCCCGGAGGACCGGCACGACCAGGGCCTGGTCCTGCAGCGCAGCGTCGCGGAGAACGCCACCCTCACGGTCGCCGACCAACTCGGACCGTGGGGGACCGTACTGCCCTCCCGTACGCGGGAGTTCGCCCGGGGCATGATCGACTCACTGGACATCAAGACCCAGGGCCCGGAGCAGCCCGTCGCCGGGCTCTCCGGCGGCAACCAGCAGAAGGTGGTGGTCGCCCGCGCGCTGGCCCGCAGGCCCAGCGTGCTGGTGGCGGTCCGGCCCACCGCGGGCGTGGACGTCAAGTCCAAGGACTCGCTCCTCGGGGTCGTCCGGCGGGTGGCCGACGAGGGCAACGCCGCGGTCGTCGTCTCCGACGAGCTGGACGATCTGCGGGTCTGCGACCGGGTGCTGGCCCTGTTCCACGGGCGAGTGGTCGCCACGTTCGCAAGCGGGTGGACCGACGGGGATCTCGTCGCCGCCATGGAAGGTGTGGGGGAAAGGGAATGACCGGCACGATACGGCCGTCCACGGCCGACGACATCGAGGCGGGACCGAAGGGCGGGCCCGGGGACGACAGTCCGCTGAGCCGGCTCAAGCTGATCCGGTGGAGCGACTTCTCGCTGGTGCCGGTGATCCTGGTGCTGATGGTGATCGGCTTCATCGTGTCGCCGGTCTTCCTCACCTCGGACAACCTGATCAGCGTCGTCCAGCAGTCCTCCGAGCTCAGTCTGCTGGTCCTGGGTCAGGCCCTGATCCTGATCTGCGGCCGGATGGACCTGTCGCTGGAGTCGACGATCGGCATCGCGCCGGTCGTCGCCATGTGGCTGGTGCTGCCCGGGGACGACGGCCGCTTCGCAGGCCTGGGGATCCTCCCCACCTGGATGGCGATTCCGCTCTGCCTGCTGGTGGGTCTCCTCATCGGCGCGATCAACGGCTTCCTGATGCTGAAACTGCGGGTCAACGGCTTCATCGCCACGCTCGGCATGCTGACCATGCTGCGCGGACTCCACATCGGCATCACCGAGGGCAAGTCCATCACCGACGTCCCGGAGTCCTTCCGCTACCTCGGCAAGACCTCATGGCTCGGCGCACCGGCCGCGGTCTGGATCTGCCTGTTCCTCTTCGCGGTCGGCGGCGCGGCGCTGGCCTGGCTGCGCCACGGACGCTCGCTGTACGCGATCGGCGGCAACCCGGAAGCGGCGCGCGCCGCCGGTATCCGGGTCGACCGGGTCACCTGGATCGTCCTGGCCATCGGCGGCCTGCTGGCCGCCTTCGCGGGCATCCTCTACACCGGCCACTACGGCGCGGTCGCCGCGACGCAGGGCAACGGCTGGATCTTCCAGGTGTTCGCGGCCGCGGTGATCGGCGGTATCAGCCTCAAGGGCGGCCGAGGCACCCTGTTCGGTGCGCTGACCGGCGTGCTGACGCTCCAGCTGGTGGTCAACGTGATGACCCTCGGCGGCGTCCCGGCCCTCTGGAACCAGTTCCTCAACGGCGCGATCATCATCGTCGCCCTGGTCATCTCCCGCTTCGCGAGCGGTGAGAAGCAGGACTGAGAGCAGTGGTCCTCAAACGCCGGACGGGCACAACCAGCCCGTCCGGCGTTTGAGGACCAGGGTCCGGGGCGGAGCCCCGAACCCGCGCCCCGGCTAAAGCGTCGACCGCAGCCACTGCTCCACGCTCGCCACATGCACCGTCGCCCACGACCGCGCCGCCTCCGCGTCGCGGTCCCGCAGCGCCGAGACGATCGCCCGGTGCTCATGCAGCGTGCGGCTCACCGCGTCCTCCTGGGTCAGACCGCGCCAGACCCGGGCCCGGGTCGTCGGCCCCGAGAGTCCGTCGAGCAGTGAGCAGAGCACCGAGTTGCCGGACGACTGCACGATGCCCCGGTGGAACTCCAGATCGCAGGCCACGAGCTCCTCGACCGAGGGGCGGCTGCCCAGGGCGTCCAGCTGGGAGCTCAGCAGGTCCAGTTGCTCCTCGGTGATCCGGCTCGCCGCCATCGCGGTCGCGGCCGGCTCCAGGATCCGGCGGACCGCCAGGAACTCCAGCACCGTGTCGTCGCGGTGGAAGTCCACCACGAAGCTCAGCGCCTCCAGCAGCAGTTGCGGATCCAGACTGGTGACGTAGGTGCCGTCGCCCTGGCGCACGTCGAGAATGCGGATGAGCGACAGGGCGCGCACCGCCTCCCGCAGTGAGTTGCGGGACAGGCCGAGCTCCGCGGCGAGTTCGCTCTCCTTGGGGAGACGATCGCCGGGCCGTAGCGCACCCGAGACGATCATTCCCTTGATCTTCTCGATGGCCTCGTCAGTGACAGCCATGGGCGACCTCCAGACATCCGATGTATCGCTCCATTATGCGTCCCCGGAGACCGGAGGTGAGGCCTTCGGAGCAACCCGGGCGGTGAATCCACACACATACGAGCGGGGGCGGCGTCCACCGGACGCCGCCCCCGCTCGATTCCCCGGCTCAGCTCCTGCGGTCGCCGAGCACGGACTCGACGCCGGCCCGGATCTCGTCGGTGGCCAGACCCCGGATGGTCAGCGTCGTGCGGCGCCGCAGCACGTCGTCCGCCGTCTCGGCCCACTCGTGGTCGCGCGCGTAGGCGACCTGCGCCCAGATCTCCGGCGCGTCCGGGTGGATGCGCTCGGCGAGCACCGGGTCCTCGTTGGCCAGCCGGGCGATGTCGAAGGCCAGCGAACCGTAGTGCGTGGCCAGGTGCCGTGCCGTGTCGGCCGACATCCGGGGCCCCGGCGTGCCGCCGTCGACCAGCAGCCGGTGCGCCACCGCGTTCGGGTTGGCGATCCCCGGCAGCGGGAGCTTCTTCGGCAGCCGGGCCATCGGCTCCATGTCCTCGGCCAGGGGGTGCCCGGGGAGCGCGGCCAGCTTGTTCATCACCGTCCGGCCGATGTGGCGGAACGTCGTCCACTTGCCGCCCGCGACCGACAGCATCCCGCCCCGGCCCTCCGTCACGACGGTCTCGCGCTTGGCCTTGGCCGTGCCGCCGGGACCGCCCGGCAGCACCCGCAGACCCGCGAAGGAGTACGTGATCAGATCCCGCGACAGCTGCTGGTCCCGGACCGAGAACGCGGCCTCGTCCAGGATCTGAGCGGTGTCCTTCTCGGTGACCGCGACATCCGCCGGGTCGCCCTCGTACTCCTCGTCCGTCGTGCCGAGCAGCAGCATGTCCTCCCACGGCAGGGCGAACGTGATGCGGTACTTGTCGATCGGGGTGGCGAGCGCGGCCTTCCAGGGACGGGTGCGCTTGAGCACCAGGTGCGCCCCCTTGGACAGGCGTATGGAAGGCGCCGCGTCCGGGTTCTCCATCTTGCGCAGGTGGTCGACCCACGGCCCGGTGGCGTTCAGCACCAGACGGGCGTTGATGCCGAACTCCGTACCGTCCACGGCGTCCCGCAGATCGGCACCGGTCACCCGGCCCTTGGTGAAGCGGAGCCCGGTGACGGCGGCGTGGTTGAGCACGGCGGCGCCCGCCTCGACGGCCGCGCGGACCGTCATCAGCGCCATCCGCGCGTCGTTCATCTGGTCGTCGCCGTAGACCGCGACGGCCTTCAGATTGTCCGTACGCAGCTCCGGAACATCGCGCTGCGCCTTCGCCGGGCTGATCACGTGGCCGACGCCGTCGCCGAAGGCGGAGAGCGCCGAGTACGCGAACACGCCCGCGCCCAGCTTGGCGGCGCCGTGCGGCCCGCCCTTGTAGACCGGCAGGTAGAAGGTGAGCGGGTTGGCGAGGTGCGGGGCCACCTGACGGGAGACCGCACGCCGCTCGAAGTGGTTCTCCGCGACCAGCTTCACCGCGCCGGTCTGCAGGTAGCGCAGACCGCCGTGGAGCAGCTTGGAGGAGGCGGAGGAGGTGGCGCCGGCGAAGTCACCGGCGTCCACCAGAGCCACCCGCAGTCCGGACTGCGCGGCGTGCCAGGCGGTGGAGATGCCCAGGATGCCGCCGCCGATCACCAGGAGGTCGTACGTCGCCTTGGAAAGCTGCTCCCGGGTCTCGGCGCGGCTCGGAAGGGAGCCGGAGGCCGGATGCGTCCCGAGGGCGGGGACGCTCTGCAGGGTGGTCATGTATCTCTACTCCTCGTCTTCGAGCCAGTCCATGGTCCGCTGTACGGCCTTGAGCCAGCTCTTGTACTCGTGGTCGCGGGTGTCCGCGTCCATGCGGGGGGTCCACTCGGCGGCCCGGCGCCAGTTGGCGCGCAGCGCGTCGGTGTCCGGCCAGAAGCCGACGGCGAGGCCGGCGGCGTAGGCGGCGCCGAGGCAGGTGGTCTCGGCGACCATGGGCCGCACCACGGGTGCGTCCAGGAAGTCGGCGAGGGTCTGCATCAGCAGGTTGTTGGAGGTCATTCCGCCGTCGACCTTGAGCGCGGTCAGCTCGACGCCGGAGTCCTTGGTCATGGCGTCGCTGATCTCACGGGTCTGCCAGGCGGTGGCCTCCAGTACGGCACGGGCGATGTGCGCCTTGGTGACGTAGCGGGTGAGACCGGCGATGACGCCGCGGGCGTCGGGGCGCCAGTACGGGGCGAACAGGCCGGAGAAGGCGGGTACGAAGTACGCGCCGCCGTTGTCCTCGACCGACGAGGCCAGGGTCTCGATCTCGGCCGCGGACTGGATCAGGCCCATCTGGTCGCGCATCCACTGCACCAGCGAACCGGTGACGGCGATCGACCCCTCCAGGGCGTAGACCGGCTTCTGGTCGCCGATCTGGTAGCCGACCGTGGTCAGCAGCCCGTTGTAGGAGTTGACGGGCGTCTCGCCGGTGTTCATCAGCATGAAGGTGCCGGTGCCGTACGTGGACTTGGCCTCGCCCTCGGCGAAACACGTCTGGCCGAACAGCGCGGCCTGCTGGTCACCGAGCGCGGAGGCGACCGGCACACCATCGAGGACGCCGCCCTTGGCACGGCCGTAGACCTCGGCGGAGGAGCGGATCTCGGGCAGCACCGCGGCCGGGATGCCGATGGAGGAGAGGATCTTCTCGTCCCACTCCATGCGGTGCAGGTTCATCAGGAGGGTGCGCGAGGCGTTGGTGACGTCGGTGACGTGCACACCGCCCTCGGTGCCGCCGGTCAGGTTCCAGATGACCCAGGAGTCCATGGTGCCGAAGAGGATGTCGCCGCGCTCGGCGCGCTCGCGCAGCCCCTCGACGTTGTCGAGCAGCCAGCGGACCTTGGGCCCGGCGAAGTACGAGGCGAGCGGCAGGCCCGTCTCGCGGCGGAAGCGGTCCTGGCCCACGTTGCGGCCGAGTTCCTTGCAGAGCGCGTCGGTGCGGGTGTCCTGCCAGACGAGGGCGTTGTGGACGGGTTCACCGGTGTTCTTGTCCCACATCAGGGTGGTCTCGCGCTGGTTGGTGATGCCGATCGCCTTCACGTCGGCGGCGGTGATGCCCGCCTTGACGATGGCGCTCGCCACGACCTCCTGCACGTTCTCCCAGATCTCGGTCGCGTTGTGCTCGACCCAGCCCGGCTTCGGGAAGATCTGCTCGTGCTCCTTCTGGTCGACCGAGACGATCCGGCCGTCCTTGTCGAAGACGATGCAGCGGCTGGAAGTGGTGCCCTGGTCGATGGCCGCGATGAACGGCCCGGTTCCGTGGGTGCCGGTGGTAGGTGCGTCGGTCACGGTGTGCTCCCGGAGGTCTGTGAGGGTCTTGGGGTTACGGCTCTGGGCCCGGTGTCTCACGCGAAGGCGAGGTTGTAGAGCCCGCCCGCGAGTGCGCCGCCGACGAGGGGGCCGACGACCGGGATCCATGCGTAGCCCCAGTCGGAACCGCCCTTGTTCGGCAGCGGAAGCAGCGCGTGCACGATACGCGGACCGAGGTCTCGGACCGGGTTGATCGCGTAACCCGTCGGCCCGCCGAGCGACAGGCCGATGCCGACGACGACCAGGGCGGTGATCAGTGCGCCGAGTGCGCCGAGGCCGTTGCCCTTGTCGTTGAGGCCCTGGGTGAGGATCGCCAGGACCAGCACGATGGTGGCGATGATCTCGGTGACGACGTTCTGTACGGCGTTGCGGATCTCAGGACCGGTCGAGAAGACACCGAGCACCGGTCCGGCCTTGGGGGCCGCGGCCGGGTCGACCATGCCCTCGTCACCCGTGTGGGCCTTGAGGATCTCGGGATCCGTGAGATGTGCCCGGAACTGTCCGTAGTAGACCAGCCAGGCCAGCACCGCGCCGATCATCGCGCCGAGGAGCTGCGAGGCGAGGTAGAGCGGTACGTCGCTCCACTTGGTTCCGCCCTCGATCGCCAGGCCGATGGTGACGGCGGGGTTGAGGTGTGCGCCGGACACGCCGCCCGCGATGTACGCGCCGGTCAGGACCGCGAAGCCCCAGCCGAAGCTGATCGCGACCCAGCCGGCGTTCTGTGCCTTCGAGTGCTTGAGGGTGACGGCGGCACAGACACCGGCGCCGAGCAGAATGAGTACGGCGGTACCGATGGTCTCGCCGATGAAGATGTCGGAGCTGGACACCCGCGACTCCTTTGTCCTTCGTCCAGGAAGCCGAACCCCGGGTCCCTCCGGTGGTCCGCGCCCTCATGTGAGGGCGTTTCCGGCCCTTTGCACTGTCACACCCTAACGCTTGTTTCCGTTAGGCGTTCGACAATGCCGACCGGTGCACGGCAGTGTTTCTCCCAGGTCAATGGGGCGTCAAGGGTCTGTGGCCTACAACTCGATCGTGAGACCCATATCCGATGATTCCTTACGGAGCTCAGAAGCGCCTGGCGCCCAGATCCCGGGAGACCGCGCGGGCGCAGTCGCGTACCGAGGCGACCAGGTCGGGCCTGAGCTCGCCGTCCACGCAGACCCGCTCCACCGCACCGGTCACGGCCACGGCGCCGACCGGCATCCGGCGCCGGTCGTGGATCGGGGCCGCCACCGCCGCCACGCCCTCCCAGGTCTCCTCCATGTCGGCCGCCCAGCCGCGCGCGCGGATCAGGTCGAGCATCGAGTCGAACTCCTGCGGATCGGTGACCGTGCGGGGCGTGAACGACTGCCGCTCGGCCTCCATGGCCTCCGTGTGCGCCACCGGGTCGTAGGCGGACAGCACCTTGCCCAGGGCCGTGGAGTGCAGCGGCTGCATGGCCCCGACCTCCAGTACCTGCCGGCTGTCGTCGGGCCGGAAGACGTGGTGGACGATGAGGACGCCACGCTGGTGCAGTACGCCCAAATGGGTGCTCTCGCCGCTGGAGCGGGCCAGGTCGTCCGTCCAGACCAGTGCGCGGGACCGCAGCTCGTGGACGTCCAGATAGCTGTTGCCCAGGCGCAGCAGCTCGGCGCCGAGCTGGTAGCGGCCGGAGGTGTCGTCCTGCTCGACGAAGCCCTCGTGCTGGAGCGTACGCAGGATGCCGTGGGCGGTGCCTTTGGCCAGGCCCAGCGAGGAGGCGATGTCGGAGAGTCCCAGTCGCCGCTCGCCGCCCGCCAGCAGTCGCAGCATCGCGGCCGCCCGCTCCAGCGACTGGATGTTCTTGGCCATCGCGCCGTACTCCTCCACTGTGGTTCGACAATGCTGAACACTATCGGTCGATGCCGACCAGTGCTCCATCGCAGGAGAAGTCTGCGGCACCCCGCAGGTCCGGACAGCCCCCCGGAACAGCATGCAGTCCGATTCGTGGGACAGAGTGACGGCTCAGGACGCCGCCCGGCTAGGCTGGCCAGGTGCGGCCTCCGCCGAAGCCGCAAAGCCGACAGCCGTCGCATCCCAGGGAGTACATCCATGGCCCCGTCGCCGACCCCTTCCGCCGACAGCAGGACCCGATCCGCAGCACTCCGTGAGGCACTCGCCACCCGGGTGGTGGTGGCCGATGGCGCGATGGGCACCATGCTCCAGGCGCAGGACCCGACGCTTGAGGATTTCGAGAACCTTGAGGGCTGCAACGAGATCCTGAACCTCACCCGGCCCGACATCGTGCGTTCGGTGCACGAGGAGTACTTCGCGGTCGGTGTGGACTGCGTGGAGACGAACACCTTCGGCGCGAACCACTCGGCGGCGAACGAGTACGAGATCGCCGACCGGATCCACGAACTGTCCGAGGCGGGTGCCCGCATCGCCCGCGAGGTCGCCGACGAGTTCGGGGCCAAGGACGGCCGCCAGCGCTGGGTCCTCGGCTCGGTGGGCCCCGGCACCAAGCTGCCCTCGCTCGGCCACATCGCGTACGACGTGCTGCGCGACGGCTACCAGCAGAACGCCGAGGGCCTGCTCGCCGGCGGCGCGGACGCCCTGATCGTGGAGACCACGCAGGACCTGCTGCAGACCAAGTCCAGCCTGATCGGCGCGCGCCGGGCGATGGACGCCCTCGGCGTCGACGTGCCGCTGATCTGCTCGCTCGCCTTCGAGACGACCGGCGTGATGCTGCTCGGCTCCGAGATCGGCGCCGCCCTGACGGCTCTGGAGCCGCTGGGTATCGACCTGATCGGCCTGAACTGCTCGACCGGCCCGGCCGAGATGAGCGAGCACCTGCGCTATCTGGCCCGGCACTCGCGCACCCCGCTGATGTGCATGCCGAACGCGGGTCTGCCGGTGCTGACCAAGGACGGGGCGCACTTCCCGCTCGGCCCCGAGGGGCTGGCGGACGCGCAGGAAGCCTTCGTGACCGACTACGGTCTGTCGCTGATCGGCGGGTGCTGCGGTACGACCCCCGAGCATCTGCGCCAGGTCGTCGACCGGGCCCGTGACCTCACCCCCGCCGCCCGGGACCCGCGCCCCGAGCCGGGTGCCGCCTCGCTCTACCAGACCGTCCCGTTCCGGCAGGACACCTCGTACCTGGCGATCGGTGAGCGGACGAATGCCAACGGGTCGAAGAAGTTCCGTGAGGCGATGCTGGAGGCGCGCTGGGACGACTGTGTGGAGATGGCCCGCGACCAGATCCGTGAGGGCGCGCACATGCTCGACCTCTGTGTCGACTACGTGGGCCGTGACGGGGTCGCGGACATGGAGGAGCTGGCGGGGCGTTTCGCGACCGCTTCCACCCTGCCGATCGTGCTGGACTCCACGGAGCTGCCGGTGCTGCGGGCGGGGCTGGAGAAGCTCGGCGGGCGTGCGGTGCTGAACTCGGTGAACTACGAGGACGGTGACGGGCCGGAGTCACGCTTCGTGAAGGTCACGCGGCTGGCCGCCGAGCACGGTGCCGCGCTGATCGCGCTGACCATCGACGAGGAGGGCCAGGCCCGCACCGTCGAGCACAAGGTCGCCATCGCGGAACGGCTGATCGCGGACCTGACCGGGAACTGGGGCATCCAGGAGTCGGACATCCTCATCGACTGCCTCACCTTCACGATCTGTACCGGGCAGGAGGAGTCCCGCAAGGACGGCATCGCCACCATCGAGGCGATCCGCGAGCTGAAGAAGCGCCACCCCGAGGTCCAGACCACGCTGGGTCTTTCCAACATCTCCTTCGGTCTCAATCCGGCCGCCCGTGTCGTGCTGAACTCGGTCTTCCTCGACGAGTGTGTGAAGGCGGGGCTGGACTCCGCGATCGTGCACGCGTCGAAGATCCTGCCGATCGCCCGGCTGGACGAGGAGCAGGTCAAGGCCGCCCACGACCTGATCTACGACCGCCGCGCCGAGGGCTACGACCCGCTGCAGAAGCTCATGGAGCTCTTCGAGGGCGTCAACATGAAGTCGATGAAGGCGGGCAAGGCCGAGGAACTCCTCGCCCTGCCGCTCGACGAGCGCCTCCAGCGCCGCATCATCGACGGCGAGAAGAAGGGCCTGGAAGCAGACCTCGACGAGGCGTTGCAGAACCGTCCCGCTCTCGACATCGTCAACGACACCCTGCTGGAGGGCATGAAGGTCGTCGGTGAGCTGTTCGGTTCCGGGCAGATGCAGCTGCCGTTCGTGCTCCAGTCCGCCGAGGTGATGAAGAGCGCGGTGGCCCATCTGGAGCCGCACATGGAGAAGTCGGACGCCGAGGGCAAGGGCACCATCGTGCTGGCCACGGTCCGGGGCGACGTCCACGACATCGGCAAGAACCTCGTCGACATCATCCTGTCCAACAACGGCTACAACGTCGTGAACATCGGCATCAAGCAGCCCGTCTCCGCGATCCTGGAAGCCGCAGAGGAGAACCGCGCCGACGTCATCGGCATGTCCGGTCTCCTGGTCAAGTCCACCGTGATCATGAAGGAGAACCTCCAGGAGCTCAACCAGCGCAAGCTGGCCGCCGACTACCCCGTGATCCTCGGCGGCGCCGCCCTCACCCGCGCCTACGTCGAACAGGACCTCCACGAGATCTACGAGGGCGAGGTCCGCTACGCCCGCGACGCCTTCGAGGGCCTGCGCCTGATGGACGCGCTCATCGGGGTCAAGCGCGGCGTCCCCGGCGCCGTCCTCCCCGAGCTGAAGCAGCGCCGTGTCCCCAAGCGGGAGATTGCTGTCCTGGAGGTCGAGGAGCCGGAGGAGGGTGTCCGCTCGGACGTCGCCGTCGACAACCCGGTGCCCACCCCGCCGTTCTGGGGCACCCGGGTCATCAAGGGCATCCAGCTCAAGGAGTACGCGTCCTGGCTCGACGAAGGCGCCCTCTTCAAGGGCCAATGGGGTCTCAAGCAGGCCCGCGCGGGTGACGGACCGACGTACGAGGAACTGGTCGAGAGCGAGGGCCGCCCGCATCTGCGCGGCTGGCTCGACAAGCTGCACACCGAGAACCTGCTGGAAGCGGCCGTCGTCTACGGCTACTTCCCCTGCGTCTCCAAGGGCGACGACCTGATCCTTCTGCACGAGGACGGCTCGGAGCGCACCCGCTTCACGTTCCCGCGTCAGCGCCGCGGGCGCCGCCTCTGCCTGGCGGACTTCTTCCGCCCGGAGGAGTCGGGCGAGACGGACGTGATCGGTCTCCAGGTCGTCACCGTCGGATCGCGGATCGGCGGCGAGACCGCCAAGCTCTTCGAGGCCAACGCCTACCGCGACTACCTGGAGCTGCACGGGCTCTCCGTCCAGCTGGCCGAGGCACTCGCGGAGTACTGGCACGCCCGGGTCCGCTCCGAGCTGGGCTTCGCCGGGGAGGACCCGGCCGACGTCGAGGACATGTTCGCCCTGAAGTACCGGGGCGCGCGTTTCTCACTCGGCTACGGGGCCTGCCCCGACCTGGCGGACCGGGCGAAGATCGCGGACCTGCTCCAGCCCGAGCGGATTGGCGTGCACCTCTCCGAGGAGTTCCAGCTCCACCCGGAGCAGTCCACCGACGCGATCGTCATCCACCACCCGGAGGCGAAGTACTTCAACGCGCGGTAGGGCTCCGTTCAACGCGTGGTAGCCGGACGAGTCGTACACTGGTCGGTCCAGTGCAGGCCGGTCACCGTCCCTCCGGGGAACGGTGGCCGGCCTTCTCGCCCCTCACGAAAGGTGTGCCGGATGACCAGTACGATCCCCGCGTCCTTGAGCCGTACGGCGGAGGGTGCGGCCCTGCAGGCCGTGCTCCTCGACATGGACGGCACCCTGGTCGACACCGAGGGCTTCTGGTGGGACGTCGAGAAGGAGGTCTTCGCCGACCTCGGGCACACGCTGGACGAGGCATGGCGTGAGGTGGTCGTCGGCGGCCCGATGACCCGCAGCGCCGGGTACCTGATCGAGTCCACCTGCGCCGACATCACGCTTCCCGAGCTGACCGTGCTGCTCAACGACCGCTTCGAGAAGCGTATCGGCCTCGGGGTGCCCCTGATGCCCGGAGCGGCCCGGCTGCTGGCCGAGCTGGGCAGGCACAGGATCCCCACCGCCCTGGTCTCGGCCTCCCACCGGCGGATCATCGACCGGGTGCTGGACTCCGTGGGCCACCACCACTTCGCGCTGACCGTCGCGGGCGACGAGGTCACCCGGACGAAGCCGCACCCGGAGCCGTATCTCGCCGCCGCGCACGGCTTCGGGGCCGACCCCCGGCTCTGCGCGGTCATCGAGGACACCGCGACCGGGGTGGCCGCGGCCGAGGCCGCCGGGTGCCGGGTGGTCGCCGTACCGTCGGTGTCACCGATCGCCCCCGCCCCCGGCCGGGTCGTCGTGAGTTCTCTCGAAGAAGTCGATCTGGCATTCCTCAGGGACCTGGTCACGGGAATGCGCTGAGTCGCACACCGAGAGTATTTCTGTGAATGAATGGAAAATCTCTCGGCACCGGACGTGCAGTTCCTGTCGCGCTGACGTGTAAGCAAGTCGGGTGCATGTCAATACCCCGAACCGCTCACTCTGTTTCTGGTGAAGTGACCTTCCTCACCTGAATGGCCGATAGCGTGTTCGGGAGATTCGCCACGCTGTCCGTTTTGACGTACCCAAGTGTCCCGGTTCATGAATCCCTGTACGAATCATTCCGGCATCCGGGAAACCATGGTCCGCGCATTCCCGTCACCACTCGATTATGCACCGGACGGCTCCGGTCCGGCATTGCCGATGACGCCTACTAATGTCGTTTTCTCCATGACCGGATGAGGGAGAACGTCCAAGATGAACCGCAAGACTCTGGTGCTGCCGGCCGTCGTCGGCCTGCTCGCGCCCGTACTCGCCGCCTGCGGCGCGTCGGACGGTGGGAGCGATGGCAGCGGCGCCATCGTTGTCGGCACCACGGACCGGTTCGTCGGCTCGAAGGACGCCCCCGCACCGCTCGACCCCGCCATCGGCTACGAGGCGGGCGTCTGGAACGTGCTGCGGCAGACCGTGCAGACGCTGATGCACGTCCCGCGCGGCGGCGGCGAGCCGGTGCCAGAGGCCGCCGAGAGCTGCTCCTTCACCGACACGGAGAACGAGAGCTACCGCTGCAAGCTGCGCAGCGGCCTCGAATTCGCCGACGGCGGCGCGGTCACCGCGGAGGACGTCAAATACTCCATCGATCGTGTCATCCGCATCAAGTCCACCAACGGACCCGTCGCGCTCCTCGACAACATCGACACCGTCGAGACCAAGGGGGAGCGCGAGGTCATATTCCACCTCCGGACCTCGGACGCGACCTTCCCCTACAAGCTCGCCACCCCGCCCGCCGGAATAGTCCAGCCCGCCAAATACCCGGCGGGCTCCCCGCGTGACGGATTCCAGGTGGACGGCTCCGGGCCGTACACGATGAAGCCCGAAGTGAAGAATGATCAGGTCGTGAAAGTCGTCTTCACGAAGAATCCCCATTACAAGGGGGATCTCAAGGTGCTGAACGACAAGGTGGAACTCGATCTCTTCCCCGACGCCACCGCCATGGGCAAGGCGCTCGACGACAAGAAGATCGACATGATGACCCGCACCATGTCGCCCAAGCAGTCGCAGAAGATGCTGGAGCACCCCCAGGACGGCATCAAGCTCACCGAGATGCCCGGCCTCGCCATCAGCTATCTCGGATTCGACACCGACGACCCCGCCGTGAAGAACAAGGCGGTCCGCCAGGCCATGGCCCAGATCATCGACCGGGGCCAGATCGCGAGCGAGGTGTACGGCACCACGGCCGAACCGCTGTACTCGCTGATCCCGTCCAGCATCGCCGGGCACACCAACTCGTTCTTCAACAAGTACGGTGAGCCCAGCACGGCCAAGGCCGCCGCGATCCTGCGCGATGCCGGGATCCACACTCCGGTGAAGTTCACCCTGCACTACACGACCGACCACTACGGCGACGCCACCGCGGCCGAGTTCAGGACCCTGCGCAAGCAGCTGAACGACACGGGCCTGTTCGACGTGACCGTCGAGGGCACCCCGTGGGAGAAGTACCGCCCGGCCGAACTGCGCGGCGACTACGCCGCCTACGGCATGGGCTGGTTCCCCGACTTCCCGGACCCGGACAACTACACGGCCCCGTTCCTCGACAGGAACAACTTCCTCAACTCGCCCTACAAGTCGGCCCTCGCGCAGAAGACGCTCATCCCGCAGTCCCGCCGCGAGGCCGACCGCAGCATCGCCGCCAAGACCTTCAAGCAGCTCCAGGACATCGTCGCGGAGGACGTGCCGGTCCTCCCCGTCTGGCAGGGCAAGCAGTACGTCGCCTCCCTCGACGGCCTCACCGGCGTGGAGTGGGCGGTCAACTCCTCCGCCGACCTCCAGCTCTGGGAACTGGGCCGCGGCACCGACTGAGCCCCGGACCGCGCCCCGGATCCAACCCCCGGCGGCCGCCCGGCGGGGTCACTGGGCGCCGGGGCGCACCAGCCCGCTCTCGTAGGCGTACACCGCCGCCTGCACCCGGTCGCGCAGTCCGAGCTTCGTCAGCACATGGCCCACATGCGTCTTCACCGTCGTCTCACTGACGAAGAGGTCGGCGGCGATCTCGGCGTTCGACAGGCCGCGCGCCACCAGCTTCAGGACCTCCACCTCGCGGTCCGTCAACGTGTTGAGCGTGTCCGGAACCGGCTCCTCGCCGGACGGCAGATGGTCCGCGTACTTGTCCAGCAGCCGGCGCGTGATACTCGGGGCGAGCATCGCCTCGCCGCCCGCGACCACCCGGATCGCCTGCACCAGCTCATTGGCCGGGGCGTCCTTCAGCAGGAACCCACTGGCACCCGCGCGCAGCGCCTCCACCACGTACTCGTCGAGATCGAACGTCGTGAGCACCAGCACCTTCGCCGGACCGTCCTTGCCGGGACCGCTGATCTGGCGCGTCGCCTCCACGCCGTCCATCCTCGGCATCCGGATGTCCATCAGCACCACATCGGGCTGCAGCGCCCGCACCTGGTCGAGAGCCTGGAGACCGTCGCCGGCCTCACCCACCACCGCGAGATCACCCTCCGCCTCCAGAATCATCCGGAAGCCGGTGCGCAGCAGCGGTTGGTCATCGACCAGTAGGACGCGGATCGCCACGGAGTCTCCTTAAGGTCCTTCGAGGGCCACAGGCCGGCCGGCCTCAGCACGGACCGGGTCCATTCTGCCCTGGGCGTCCTGCCCCGGCTCCGCCGGGCGTACCGACAGCGGATAGACCGGGGGAGTACCGCCGAATTCGGGACAGAGCGCCTGGTGGTCGCACCAGCCGCACAGCTTCGTCGGCCGGGGCCGCCACTCGCCGGTCTCCGTGGCCAGCGAGATCGCCTCCCAGAGGGCCAGCAGCTTGCGCTCCACCCGCTCCAGATCCGCCACCACCGGGTCGTACGTCAGCACGTCCCCACTGCCGAGGTACACCAGCTGCAGACGGCGCGGCACCACACCCTTCAGCCGCCAGACGACCAGCGCGTAGAACTTCATCTGGAAGAGAGCGCCCTCCGCGTACTCCGGACGCGGCGCCTTCCCCGTCTTGTAGTCGACGATCCGGACATCACCGGTCGGTGTCACGTCGATCCGGTCGATCACCCCGCGCAGCCGCAGCCCCGACTCCAGCTCCGTCTCGACGAAAAGCTCCCGCTCGGCCGGCTCCAGCCGCGTCGGATCCTCCAGCGAGAACCAGCGCTCCACGAGCCGCTCCGCCTCCGACAGCCACCGCGACAGCCGCTCACCCGCCGGATCCTCCGCGAACAGCTCCGACAGCTCCGGCTTCGACTCCAGCAGCCGGTCCCACTGCCCGGGGATCAGCGCCGTGGCCCGGCCGGCCGTCCGCTCCGTCGCCGGATTGTCGAACAGCCGCTCCAGCACCGCATGGACCAGCGTCCCCCGGGTAGCCGCCTCACTGGGCTTCTGCGGCAGCTTGTCGATGACCCGGAAGCGGTACAACAGGGGGCACTGCATGAAGTCGCTCGCCCGCGACGGCGAAAGGGACGAGGGCGGCTGAGGCGGCCGCGGCACTGAGGTCATGACGAAGACCCTACGACCCGCCACTGACAACAACCGGCATACCATCGACCACAGACCCCCGAACACTGCATGATCGTGCCGGACGGCACCGACCGAAGGGACCTCGTGGACGAGAGCGGCAACAGCGGGCGGCCGCAGCCCGGCGCAGGGGGACCGGACCCCGCCGTCGGCCCCGGCAAGGGCAAACCGCCGCGCCGCGAAGAGCCCGGAGGCGGCATCCTGATGGGCCGCCCCTTCGGAGTACCCGTCTACGTCGCACCGAGCTGGTTCCTCGTCGCGGCCCTGATCACCTGGGTCTTCGGCGGCCAGCTCGACCGGGTCCTGCCCGGCTTGGGCGCGGCCCGCTACCTGGTCGCGCTCTTCTTCGCCATCGCCTTCTACGCCTCCGTGCTCGTCCACGAACTCGCGCACACCGTGGTCGCACTGCGTTACAAACTGCCGGTACGTCGCATCCAGCTCCAGTTCTTCGGCGGCGTCTCCGAGATCGAGAAGGAGTCGGAGACGCCTGGCCGCGAGTTCGTCCTCGCCTTCGTCGGCCCGCTGCTCTCCCTCGTCCTGGGCGGTCTCTTCTACATCCCGCTGAACTACGTCGAGCGCGGCACCGTCCCCGGAGTGCTCCTGGGCGGACTGATGATCTCCAACCTCATCGTCGCCGCCTTCAACCTGCTGCCCGGCCTCCCGCTCGACGGCGGCCGGATGCTCCGCGCCGTCGTCTGGAAGATCACCGGCCGCCCGATGAGCGGCACCGTCGCCGCCGCCTGGGTCGGCCGCGCCCTGGCCGTCGTCACCCTCATCGGCCTCCCCCTCCTCACCCGCACCGGGTCCTTCGGCAACGACACCGACAGCCTCAGCGGCATGGACACGGTCATCGACGCCCTGCTCGCCGCGGTCCTCGCCGCCATCATCTGGACCGGGGCGGGCAACAGCCTGCGCATGGCCCGGCTCCGCGAGCACCTGCCCGACCTGCGGGCCCGCGCCCTCACCAGGCGCGCGGTACCGGTCGAGGCCGCCACCCCGCTCTCCGAGGCGCTCCGGCGCGCCAACGAGGCGGGCGCCCGCGCCCTCGTCGTCGTCGACGGAAGCGGCGAACCCAAGGCCGTCGTCCGGGAGGCCGCCATCGTCGCCGTCCCCGAACACCGCCGCCCCTGGGTCGCCGTCAGCGGCCTCGCCCAGGACCTCACCGACGGCATGAAGGTCTCCGCCGAACTCGCCGGCGAAGCCCTCCTGGACCGGCTCAAGGCCAGCCCCGCCACCGAGTACCTCGTCGTCGAGGACACCGGCGAGATCTACGGCGTGCTCTCCACGGCAGACGTGGAACGGGCGTTCGTCGCCGCCATGGCCCGCCCCGCCGCCTGACCCGGCGCCCGCACCAGGACGCGCGGTCGGAGCCCACGGAAACACCGGTACGCTGGTCACATGTCTGAACCGACCGGTGCCGCCCGCCGACGTGGGCCCTTCAAGGTCGGGGACCAGGTCCAGCTCACCGATCCCAAGGGACGCCACTACACCTTCACGCTCGAAGCCGGAAAGAACTTCCACACCCACAAGGGTTCTTTCTCGCACGACGAGCTGATCGGTGCTCCCGAAGGCAGTGTTGTCCGCACCACGGGGAACGTCGTCTACCTCGCGCTGCGCCCCCTGCTCCCCGACTACGTCCTGTCCATGCCCCGCGGCGCCGCCGTGGTCTACCCCAAGGACGCGGGGCAGATCCTGGCCTTCGGCGACATCTTCCCCGGCGCCCGCGTCGTGGAGGCCGGCGTGGGATCCGGCGCTCTCTCCACCTTCCTGCTCCGCGCCATCGGTGAGCAGGGCATGCTGCACTCCTACGAGCGCCGCGAGGACTTCGCCGAGATCGCCCAGCAGAACGTCGAGCGCTACTTCGGCAGCCCGCACCCCGCCTGGCAGCTCACCGTCGGAGACCTCCAGGACAACCTGACGGAGACCGAGGTCGACCGCGTCGTCCTGGACATGCTGGCGCCCTGGGAGTGCCTGGACGCCGTCTCCAAGGCGCTCGTCCCGGGCGGCATCCTCTGCGCGTACGTGGCGACCACCACCCAGCTCTCCCGCACGGTCGAGTCCATCCGTGAGATCGGCTGCTTCGCGGAACCGCAGCCCTGGGAATCGATGATCCGCAACTGGCACGTCGAGGGCCTCGCCGTCCGCCCGGACCACCGGATGATCGGCCACACCGGCTTCCTCGTCACCGCCCGCCGGCTGGCCGACGGGGTCCAGGCCCCGCCGCGCCGCCGCCGCCCCTCCAAGGGCGCCTACGGCGACGACTACAGCGGACCCGGCAGCCAGAGCGGCACCGCCGCCGACTGACCCGGCAACGCGTTCGCGCCGCCGCCGAGTTCCCGGGCCTGTCCGGGAACTCGGCGGCGGCGCCTTTTCGTTGTGCCCGGTACCGGCGCACCGGAGGCGGGCAATCCCCAGGGACCCCACCGTTCCGCTGATGTGTGAGGTGTGGCACGATGCTGGCCACTCGCCACCCGGCCGCCGACACCCTGCCGACGGCACTGCCTCTCAGGCATTCCGCACCACAGGAACCACAGGAGACATCCCGCGTGCAGACCTCCGCGCTCCCGGACCTCGCGCACACCGACAGCACGACGCTGCACTGGCTCGCCACCGCGGCGGCCATGGCCGCCGTCGTCGCGGCAGCCGGCCTGCTCCAGCCCGACACGGCCGCCTCGGCCTCCACCACACCCCACCGCACCGCGGCGCAGCACGGCACGGCCCCCGTGGCCCCGCCCGACCCCGCCCGTGCGGCGTTCCCCCTGAAGTGCGGCGACGGCGGCAACACGGTTGCCAAGGAGGCCCCCGGAGACCTCGACGGCGACGGCCGCCCGGAAACCGTCGCGGTGGTCCACTGCACGGCCGGACTGGGTACCCCGCCCAGCGGCGTCTACGTCCTCACACAGCAGAGCGGGGCCGCTCCCAGGATCGTCGCGACCCTGGTCGACCCCGCCCAGAAGATGAGCGTCGGTGACTTCACCGTGCGTGAGGGCGTCGTCTCCGCGACACTCCTCGGCTACTCCTCGCCCTCGGTCCCGTCCTGCTGCCCCGACGAGCAGGAGAAGGTCACCTGGCAGTGGCAGAACGGTGCCTTCGTACGCAACAGCCTCTCCGAGGACTCCGACGGCTCCGTCGGCGGCAACGCCTGACGGTCGCCCCGAGCAGCTACCGGCCGCCCGGCCGGCGGTTCAGGCCGCCTCGGGGCCGAAGACCTCGACCCTGTCCGAAACGCGTCGTACATGAATACAGTCGCCCGGACATTCCTTGGCCGAATCGACCACGTCCTGGAGAAGCGGCAACGGCACCGGGGTGGTCGCCCCCTTGTCCTGCAGCAGCTCGTCCCCGTCGCTCTTCACATAGGCGAGTCCGTCGATGTCCAGCTCGAAGACCTCGGGCGCGTACTGCACACAGATGCCGTCCCCCGTGCAGAGGTCCTGATCGATCCAGACCTCCAGGTCCTGCGTGTCGCCACCGGTGGGAGCGTCTTGCTGCGCGGTCATTTCGCCTGCCGTTTCCTGCGTATCCGAACCAAAAAAAGCCAGCCCTGACGGGTGTTGAACACTTCGACGATACAACCGGCCGCTTTCCGATGTTGAAGGGTGGGTATTCCCCTGACACGAGGGAGAGCGCAAGGGTGAAGATCGGACACGCCTCACAGTCTTTGTGATCTAGGGGTTTCAATCATCACCCACCCAGGTAGGGTCAGGAAGCGTCCAGCTCCCCTTGGAGGAGGTGAGGACCGTGGCAGCCCACGACGACGACACCAACCGCGGCATCCGGCCCGGACGGGGGTCCGATGACCCAGCCGGCCAGGTCGCCTATCTTGAGCAGGAAATCGCCGTCCTGCGACGTAAGCTCGCCGACTCTCCGCGGCATACGAGGATTCTCGAAGAGCGGATCGTCGAGTTCCAGACCAACCTCGCAGGCGTGTCCGCTCAGAACGAGCGGCTCGCCAGCACACTCCGCGAGGCCCGCGACCAGATCGTGGCCCTCAAGGAAGAGGTCGACCGGCTGGCACAGCCACCGGCCGGCTTCGGTGTGTTCCTGCAGGCCAACGAGGACGGCACCTGCGACATCTTCACCGGGGGCCGCAAGCTCCGGGTGAACGTCAGCCCCAGCGTTGAGCTCGAAGACCTCCGGCGCGGCCAGGAAGTCATGCTCAACGAAGCGCTCAACGTGGTCGACGCCATGGAATTCGAGCGGGCCGGGGACATCGTCACCCTCAAGGAGATCCTTGAGGACGGCGAACGAGCCCTGGTGGTCGGGCACACCGACGAGGAACGGGTGGTGCGGCTCGCCGAGCCGTTGCTGGACATCACCATCCGGCCCGGCGACGCTCTGCTGCTCGAACCCAGGTCCGGCTACGTCTACGAAGTCGTTCCCAAGAGCGAGGTCGAAGAACTCGTCCTCGAAGAAGTCCCGGACATCGACTACAACAAGATCGGCGGCCTGGGTGACCAGATCGAGCTCATCCGCGACGCGGTAGAGCTCCCCTATCTGCACCCCGACCTCTTCAAGGAGCACGAACTGCGGCCACCGAAGGGCATCCTGCTCTACGGCCCGCCCGGCTGCGGCAAGACGCTCATCGCCAAGGCCGTCGCCAACTCCCTCGCGAAGAAGGTCGCCGAAGTAACCGGCCAGCCCGCCGGCAAGAGCTACTTCCTCAACATCAAGGGCCCCGAACTCCTCAACAAGTACGTCGGTGAGACCGAGCGCCACATCCGCCTGGTCTTCCAGCGTGCCCGCGAGAAGGCGAGTGAGGGCACCCCCGTCATCGTCTTCTTCGACGAGATGGAGTCGCTCTTCCGCACCCGGGGATCCGGCGTCAGCTCGGACGTGGAGAACACCATCGTCCCCCAGCTGCTCGCCGAGATCGATGGTGTCGAGGGCCTGGAGAACGTCATCGTGATCGGCGCCTCCAACCGCGAGGACATGATCGACCCCGCGATCCTGCGGCCCGGCCGCCTCGATGTGAAGATCAAGATCGAGCGTCCGGACGCGGAGGCCGCGAAGGACATCTTCGCGAAGTACCTCACGCCTTCGCTGCCCCTGCACGCCGACGACCTCGCGGAGCACACCGGCTCCAAGGAGGCCGCCGCGCACGCCATGATCCAGTCGGTCGTCGAACGGATGTACACCGAGTCCGAGGAGAACCGCTTCCTTGAGGTGACGTACGCCAACGGCGACAAGGAGGTCCTGTACTTCAAGGACTTCAACTCCGGCGCGATGATCCAGAACATCGTCGACCGGGCCAAGAAGATGGCCATCAAGGCCTTCCTCGACCAGGGCCAGAAGGGCCTTCGCGTCTCCCATCTCCTCCAGGCATGTGTGGACGAGTTCAAGGAGAACGAGGACCTGCCGAACACCACCAACCCGGACGACTGGGCCAGGATCTCCGGCAAGAAGGGTGAGCGGATCGTCTTCATCCGCACACTCGTCACCGGAAAGCAGGGCGCGGACACCGGGCGGTCCATCGACACGGTGGCGAACACCGGGCAGTACCTGTAGAACGCAGACCGGCTGCGGATGCCCGGCCGGGCATCCGCAGCCGGTTGCTTTCCGGACAGCCGCGCCGACACCGCAGCAATGACGTAATTGATCTCCCCACCAGCACAGAGGCGCTCTAGGCTCATGCATACCGCCCGGTCGCGCAGTGCGGGTACGGGCAAACCGCGCACGCACCGGACAAGCAGCGGTACTTGAGCGCCGTTTCCGGAAGGGAGCGCCGCCGGGCAAGGAGGGCCGCATGACCGTACGGCGAGTAATGGGCATCGAGACCGAGTACGGGATCTCCGTGCCCGGCCATCCCAACGCCAATGCCATGCTCACCTCGTCCCAGATCGTCAACGCCTACGCGGCGGCGATGCACCGGGCGCGCCGCGCCCGCTGGGACTTCGAGGAGGAGAACCCGCTGCGAGACGCGCGAGGCTTCGACCTCGCCCGCGAGACCGCCGACTCCAGCCAGCTCACGGACGAGGACATCGGCCTGGCCAATGTCATCCTCACCAACGGGGCCCGGCTCTACGTCGACCACGCGCACCCCGAGTACAGCTCCCCGGAGATCACCAACCCCAGGGACGCCGTCCTCTGGGACAAGGCCGGCGAGCGCATCATGGCCGAGGCCGCCGAACGCGCGGCCCAGCTGCCCGGCGCCCTGCCGATCCACCTCTACAAGAACAACACCGACAACAAGGGCGCCTCGTACGGCACGCACGAGAACTACCTGATGAAGCGGGAGACCCCGTTCTCGGACATCGTGCGCCACCTGACCCCGTTCTTCGTCTCGCGCCAGGTCGTCACCGGGGCGGGACGGGTCGGAATCGGCCAGGACGGCCACGAGCACGGCTTCCAGATCAGCCAGCGCGCCGACTACTTCGAGGTCGAGGTCGGCCTGGAGACCACACTCAAGCGGCCGATCATCAACACCCGCGACGAACCCCACTCGGACGCGGAGAAGTACCGCCGGCTGCATGTGATCATCGGCGACGCGAATCTCTCGGAGATCTCCACCTACCTCAAGCTGGGCACCACCTCACTGGTCCTCTCCATGATCGAGGACGGCTTCATCAACGTCGACCTGGCCGTCGACCAGCCGGTGCGCACGCTGCACCAGGTGTCCCACGACCCGGATCTCCAGCAGCTGGTCACTCTGCGCAGCGGCCGGACACTCACCGCTGTACAGCTCCAGATGGAGTACTTCGAGCTCGCCCGCAAGTACGTCGAGGAGCGGTACGGGGCGGACGCCGACGAGCAGACCAAGGACATCCTGATCCGCTGGGAGGACACGCTCAACCGGCTGGAGAACGATCCGATGAGCCTCTCCCGCGAGCTGGACTGGATCGCCAAGCGGGAGCTGATGGAGGGCTACCGCCGCCGCGACAGCCTCGACTGGGACGCGCCCCGCCTGCACCTGGTGGACCTCCAGTACGCCGACGTACGGCCCGACAAGGGCCTGTACAACCGTCTGGCGGCCCGGGGCAGGATGAACCGCCTGCTGGACGAGAACGAGGTCGAGCAGGCCCGTACGGCGCCTCCGGAGGACACCAGGGCGTATTTCCGCGGCCGCTGCCTGGAGCAGTACGCGGACGACGTCGCGGCGGCCTCCTGGGATTCGGTCATCTTCGACCTTCCGGGCCACGACTCCCTGCAGCGGGTGCCCACCATGGAACCGCTCCGGGGCACCCGTGAGCACGTCAAGGACCTCCTGGACCGCTGTCGTACCGCGGAAGAGCTGGTCCGGGTGCTCGCGGGCGGCTGAAAGGGCCGTCGGCTGGGAATCATTCCGATGACCTCCGGACGTTGAGACAAGTACCGGGCCAATGTCGGACCCCGTAGGTAGGGTCTGATCAAGTGCTTCGAACCGAGCGGGGTGAGCTATATGGCGACCAAGGACACCGGCGGCGGACAGCAGAAGGCGACGCGCTCCACCGAGGGGACAGAGGAGCAGGCGCAGGACGCGCAGGCCTCCGAGGATCTTCAGGAGCGACAGGACAAGCTGAGCGACGACGTCGACGACGTTCTGGACGAGATCGACGACGTCCTCGAAGCCAATGCCGAGGATTTCGTGCGGTCATTTGTTCAGAAAGGCGGGGAATAGGACTTAATGTCCGATATTCCTGCAGAGAAAGAATGCTCCCGATGTCGAAGGGCTCTGCCGACAGAGTCCTTCGCCAGTAACAGGGCAATGCTGGATGGTCTCCAGGCGTACTGCCGGGAGTGCTCTGCCGAGTACTACCGGCAGCGCCAGGAGGCCAGGGGCAAGTCCGTTCGAGTCCAGGTGCCGGTCCCGCGGGGGTATAAGCGCTGCCCGCAGTGCGGTGAGGTGAAGCCGCACGACCAGTGGGAACGGAACAGGGCGTCCTCCGATGGCTGGGCGAGCTACTGTCGTCCGTGCCGCGCGGAGCGCAATCGCGTCGCCTATTTCCAGCGCAAGTACGGTCTGAGTCCGGCGGAGTTGGACGAGTTGATCGCATCTCAGCAGGGCGTGTGCTGTATCTGTCTGGCCGCTCCGGCGGAACATGTGGATCACTGTCATGAGACGGGTAGGGTCCGTGGCGTACTTTGCTTCAGCTGCAACGCAGCCCTGGGGCAGCTCAAGGACCGGCCGGATGCCATAAGGCGTGCAGCCGCATACGTGGAGGGAAACGCGTGGAAGCCAACACTCGTAGCACCGGGCGTCTACCAGCTGCCTTCCTGACGCCGGGATCGTCCTCCTTCATGGACTTCCTGACCGACCAGTCGCCCGCGATGCTGCCGGGCAACCGGCAGCTGCCGCCCATGAAGGGGGCCATCGAGGCCCCGCACGGGACGACGATCGTCGCGGCCTCGTTCCCCGGCGGCGTGGTGCTGGCCGGTGACCGGCGGGCGACCATGGGCAGCATGATCGCGCAGCGCGACATCCAGAAGGTGTTCCCGGCCGACGAGTACTCGGCGGTGGGTATCGCCGGTACGGCCGGGCTGGCCGTGGAGATGGTCAAGCTCTTCCAGCTGGAGCTGGAGCACTTCGAGAAGGTCGAGGGTGCCCAGCTCTCACTGGAGGGCAAGGCGAACCGGCTCTCCACGATGATCCGGAGCAATCTGGCGATGGCCATGCAGGGGCTCGCCGTGGTGCCGCTCTTCGCCGGCTACGACGTCGACCGCGAGCGGGGCCGGATCTTCTCGTACGACGTCACCGGAGGCCGCTCCGAGGAGCAGGGCTACGCCTCCACGGGCTCCGGGTCGATCTTCGCCCGCACCTCCATGAAGAAGCTCTACCGCGAGGACCTGACGCAGGAGCAGACGCTCACTCTGGTCGTGCAGGCGCTGTACGACGCGGCGGACGACGACTCGGCGACCGGTGGCCCCGATGTCGCCCGGCGCATCTATCCGATCATCACCGTCATCACCGACGAGGGTTTCCGGAAGCTGACCGAGACGGAATCCGCCGACATCGCCCGCTCGGTTCTGGAACGAAGGCTGGAGCAGCCCGACGGCCCGCGCGCCGAGCTGCTCTGACCCCCCGTTCCCAGGCTTCTTCGATGCTCTTGTCACTGACAGAAAGGGACGGATAGCCGGTGTCGACGCCGTTCTATGTCTCACCTCAGCAGGCCATGGCCGACCGGGCGGAATACGCCCGGAAGGGCATCGCCCGTGGTCGCAGCCTGGTTGTGCTGCAGTACACCGACGGCATTGTGTTCGTCGGCGAGAACCCGTCCCGTGCGCTGCACAAGTTCAGCGAGATCTATGACCGGATCGGTTTCGCCGCCGCCGGTAAGTACAACGAGTACGAGAATCTCCGCATCGGCGGTGTCCGCTATGCCGATCTGCGCGGATATACCTATGACCGTGACGATGTGACGGCCCGTGGACTGGCGAATGTCTACGCGCAGACGCTCGGCACCATCTTCTCCAGTGCGGCCGAGAAGCCGTACGAGGTGGAGCTGGTCGTCGCCGAGGTGGGCGCGGCGGCGGACGGTGACCAGATCTACCGGCTGCCGCACGACGGCTCGATCGTGGACGAGCACGGCTCGGTCGCCGTCGGTGGCAACGCGGAGCAGATCAGTACCTTCCTGGACCAGCGGCACCGTGACGGGATGTCACTGGCGGAGGCGCTGAAGCTGGCGGTGCAGGCGCTGTCCCGCGACCCCAACGGCAGTGAGCGGGAGATCCCCGCCGACCGGCTGGAGGTCGCGGTCCTGGACCGTACGAGGCCGCAGCAGCGCAAGTTCAAGCGGATCGTCGGCCGGCAGCTGGCGCGGCTGCTGGAGGCCGACGGTGCCGGCTCGACGCCGACGGACGCCCCCTCGGACACGGAGGACGGCGACGACGCCACCACGGCGACGGCCACCGGCAAGTCGAGCGGCAAGTCCACCGGCAAGAAGGCCGTGACCGACTCCGGCGACTCCACCGATTCCGGTGGGGACGTGGAGTAGCCCGTTCCGCCCGTATGACAGAGCCCCGGTCCGCCTTCCCGGAGGGCCGGGGCTCTGTCATACGGGCCGGTCCGTGGGCGGGGGAGCGGACGAGCCGCGGACGACCAGGTGGACCGGCAGGCTGCCGGTCTCGGCCGGGCGGCCGTCCAGAACGGCCAGCAGGGCGCTCATGCCGCGCTCACCGACCTGTTCGGCGGGCAGCCGCACCGTGGTGAGTTCGGGCTCCACGGCCGTGGCCAGGGCCAGATCGTCGAAGCCGGTCACGGAGAGGTCGTCCGGTACCCGCAGCCCGAGTCGGCGTGCCGCCTTGCAGGCGCCCGCGGCCAGGATGTCGTCGTCGCAGATGATGGCGGTGGGCCGGGGGCCGGGCAGGGCCAGCGCGCGTTCCGCGGCCGCGTGGCCGGCCCGTACGTCCAGCGCGGCCGGCACGGTGCGTACGTCGGTGCCGGGCACGCCGCGCAGGGCGTCCCGGACGGCTTCGGCGCGGACCGCGAACGTCCAGGTGTCGACGGCCGAGGCGAGGTGGACGAAGCGGCGGTGGCCAAGGGCGAGCAGATGCTCCGTCACCTGACGCATGCCGTCAGCGACATCGAGGTTGACGCGGGCCGCCGGGCCCGGGGCCGAGGGGTCGCTGTCGAGCATGACCAGCGGCAGGTCGGCCCCGTGCAGGGCGCTCAGCGCGTCGGCGGCCATCGATGAGGCGATGACCCCGTCGAGCGCGGCGCGGGCCGAGGCGAAGGGGTCCCGGGCCGGGCCGGTGCCGTCGGGCGAGGGGTACAGGACGACGCCGAAGCCGTGTTCCGCGGCGACGGCGGCGGCCCCGGTGTACACCCGGGCGAAGAACTCGTTGGTGAGGGCCGGCACGACGAGCAGGGCGGTCCTGGTGTGGCCCAGGCGCAGATTCCGGGCGGCGAGATTCGGCCGGTACCCGAGCTCGTGGGCGGCCTCCCGCACCCGGTCCGCGGTGGCGGAGGAGACCCGGCCGCGCCATTTGCCGCCGAGGACCAGGGAGACGGTGGCCTGCGAGACGCCGACGGCCCGCGCCACGTCACGGCTGGTGGGCCGGGAGGGGGCGGGCTGTGCTGGGCTGGTCACTCGGGCCTCCGGGCCGGTCGGCGCAGGCGCCGTGAGGTGGACCAGCGCACTGGTCACATGGTACGTATGAACCAGGAAGTTATACGTAAAACCTAGGGTGGCCGCAAGGCGTCCCGGGGAGAGGGGCGGGACATGGCCGCGGGATATCTGGACATCCTCCGGGCGCGGCATGCCGCCCGGCTGCTGACCGGCACCCTCGTGGGGCGGCTGCCGAACGGCACCGCCCCCATCGCGATCGTCCTGTTCACCCGTGCGGAGGGTGGCGGCTACGGCCTCGCAGGCGCGCTCGCCGCCGTGTACGGACTGGGCACCGCCGTCGGACAGCCGCTGCTGGGCCGCGCCGTGGACCTGTACGGCCAGCCGCGCGTCCAACTGCCCGCCGCCGTCCTGTCCGCCATCGGAATGACCCTGCTCGCCGTGGTGGGCCTCGGTCCGCTGCCGCTCGCCTACGGGGCCGTCGCCCTTGCGGGCGTGACCACCCCTCCTCTGGAGGGCGGCCTGCGCGCCCTGTGGCCGAGCGTCCTCGGCAGTGAGGACCGGGTGCACCGGGCGTACGCCATGGACGCGGTCGCGCAGGAGGTCATGTTCACGGTGGGGCCGCTGCTGGTGACCCTGCTGGTCTCCCTCTGGTCGCCCGCAGCCGCACTCCTCGTGATCAACGCGATAGGGGTCCTGGGGGCGCTGTCCGTCGTCCTGTCCGAGCCGTCCAGGACCTGGCGCTCCGCGCCGCGCGAGGCGCACTGGCTCGGCGCGCTCCGTTCGCCGGGGCTGCTGGCGCTGCTCGGCTCGTTCTTCTTCGTCGGTCTGGCGCTGGGCTCCATCACGGTGGCGGGCGTCGCCTATGCCGACGACCAGGGCCAGGAGTCCGTCTACGGCTGGCTGATGGCCGCCCTGGGGCTCGGCGCGCTGATCGGCGGCGCGGCGTACGGCGCGCGGCAGTGGTCGGGGCCGCCCGAGCGCCGGCTGCGGGTGATCGTGGCGCTGCTCGCGCTGGGCTACCTGCCGCTGACGCTGACCCCTGGTGTGGTGGCGATGACCGTGCTGGCCGGGGTCGCGGGAGTGTTCCTGGCGCCCGCGATCGCCTGCTCGTTCATCGTCGTCGACCGGCACGCTCCGAGGGGCACGGTGACGGAGGCCTTTTCGTGGCTGGTGACGACCTTCGGGGTGGGCGCGGCGGCCGGGACGGCGGTGGCGGGACCGGCCGTGGAACTGGGCGGGACGGCGTGGAGCTTCGCGGTGGCGGGGGCCGGTGGAGTGGCGGCGCTGCTGGTTCTGCTGGCCACCGGAAGGGTGCTCGCAGCTCCCGGGCGTAGTGCTGTCGCGGTGCGAGGATCGGAAAATGATCGAAACGGTGCCGTCGAACCCGGTTTCAGCTCGGGCCATCAGGCGTAATGTTCAGTCATGGACCGCCGCATTTTCGGGCTGGAGAACGAGTACGGCGTCACGTGCACGTTCAGGGGACAGCGCCGACTGTCTCCTGATGAAGTGGCGCGCTACCTCTTCCGCCGTGTTGTGTCATGGGGCCGCAGCAGCAATGTCTTTCTGCGGAACGGCGCCCGCCTCTACCTCGACGTGGGATCGCATCCGGAATATGCAACCCCCGAATGCGACAACCTGACCGAGTTGGTCACTCACGACAAGGCCGGCGAGCGCATTCTCGAAGGCCTGCTTGTCGACGCCGAACGCCGTCTGCACGAGGAGGGAATCGCGGGCGACGTCTATCTCTTCAAGAACAACACCGATTCGGCCGGAAACTCCTACGGATGCCATGAGAACTACCTCGTGGCCCGGCACGGAGAATTCTCCCGGCTGGCGGACATCCTCATTCCCTTCCTCGTCACGAGGCAGCTGATCTGCGGCGCCGGCAAGGTGCTGCAGACCCCGCGGGGCGCCGTCTACTGCGTCAGCCAGCGTGCCGAGCACATCTGGGAGGGCGTCAGCTCCGCGACGACACGCTCCCGTCCGATCATCAACACCCGGGACGAACCGCACGCGGACGCGGAGCGGTACCGCCGTCTCCACGTCATCGTCGGTGACTCCAACATGTCCGAGACGACCATGCTGCTCAAGGTCGGCGCCACCGATCTGGTGCTCCGCATGATCGAGGCGGGCACGGTGATGCGGGATCTGACGCTGGAGAACCCCATCCGGGCGATCCGGGAGGTCAGTCACGACATCACGGGACAGCGCAAGGTGCGCCTGGCCAGCGGCCGCGAGGCATCCGCCATCGAGGTGCAGCGCGAGTACTACGAGAAGGCCGTGGACTTCGTCGACCGCCGAGGCATCCGCACGGGCAACGTCGAGAAGGTCCTCGAACTGTGGGGCCGCACGCTGGACGCGATCGAGGCCGAGGACCTCGACCGGATCGATACCGAGATCGACTGGGTCATGAAGTACAAGCTCATCGAGCGGTACCGGGGCAAGCACAACATGACCATGTCGAATCCGCGGGTCGCCCAGATAGACCTCGCCTACCACGACATCCATCGCCGCCGAGGTCTGTACTACCTGCTGGAGCGCAAGGGGCAGGCCGCCCGCATCTGCAACGACCTGAAGATCTTCGAGGGCAAGTCGGTGCCCCCGCAGACCACCAGGGCCCGGCTGCGCGGCGACTTCATCCGGCGGGCCCAGGAGCAGCGCCGGGACTTCACCGTCGACTGGGTCCACCTCAAGCTCAACGACCAGGCGCAGCGCACGGTGTTGTGCAAGGACCCGTTCCGTTCCGTGGACGACCGAGTGGAGAAGCTGATCGCGGGTATGTGAGCCGGCGCAGGACGCGCCTCGGCCCTCGTGCGACTCGGGCCCCGTACGTTCCTCGTACGGGGCCCTGCGCACGCCCTAGAGTGTCCGGGACCCCCTACACATGTGTCGTCTGAGATCTGAGGAACCAGTGCGCCGACTTGCCGGCCTTCTAGTCGTCCCCCTGCTGCTGCTGTCAGCCGCCTGCGGTAGCGACGACAAGGGCTCCGACTCCGCTTCCGCCTCCGCGTCCGCCCCCTCCAAGAGCGGATTCCCCGCCATCACCGCGGGCGCGAAGTTCGGCGAGAAGCCCACCCTGGCCAAGGGCTCGGGAACACCGCCCAAGGAGCTCAAGACCAACGTTGTCAGTGAGGGCGACGGCGCGAAGCTGAAGAACGGCGACGCGATCCAGGTCAACTACCTCGGGCAGGCCTGGGACTCCACCAAGCCGTTCGACAACAGCTACGACCGCAAGCAGCCGTTCGACCTGACGCTCGGCGCGGGCATGGTCATCCAGGGCTGGGACAAGGGCCTCGTCGGCCAGAAGGTCGGCAGCAGGGTCGAGCTGGTCATCCCGCCGGACCTCGGTTACGGCGAGAACGGCCAGGGCGACATCAAGGCGAACGCCACCCTCGTCTTCGTCGTCGACATCCTGAAGGCGAAGCAGATCCCCGCGTCCGCCAAGGGCAGCGAGGTCGCCCAGGACAACGTCGACCTGCCGAAGGTGGGCACCGACACGGACGGCAAGGCGCCGAGCGTCAAGATTCCCAGCAAGTCCACCCCGCCCAAGAAGCTGGTCTCCAACTACGTCCTGGAGTCCAAGGGCGAGGTCGTCAAGGGGACCGACAGCGTCGTCGTGAACTACGTGGGGCTGCTGTGGAAGGACGGAAAGACGTTCGACAGCACCTACGCGACGGGCAAGACGCAGACCTTCCCGCTGGCCCAGGTGACCCTCAAGGGGCTCAAGAACGGCCTGATCGGGAAGAAGATCGGCAGCCGCGTGCTGCTCGTCGTCCCGCCGGACCAGGCCTTCGGCAGCAAGGCGCAGCAGTCCATCCCGGCGAACTCGACGCTGGTCTTCGCCGTGGACATCCTGGCGAAGATGTAAGACTGTCCCGGTTGCCCAGTTCATCTTTTAGAGGAGCAAAGTCAGTGAGCATCGAGAAGCCCGAGGTCGACTTCCCGGGTGGCGAGCCGCCGGCCGACCTGGAGATCAAGGACATCTGGGAAGGCGACGGCCCGGTGGCCCAGGCCGGCCAGACCGTCTCCGTCCACTACGTGGGCGTGGCCTTCTCCACCGGCGAGGAGTTCGACGCCTCCTGGAACCGTGGCACTCCGCTCCAGTTCCAGCTCGGCGGCGGTCAGGTCATCAAGGGCTGGGACCAGGGCGTGCAGGGCATGAAGGTCGGCGGCCGTCGCCAGCTGACCATCCCCGCGCACCTCGCGTACGGTGACCGCGGCGCCGGCGGCGGCGCCATCGCCCCGGGCGAGACGCTGATCTTCGTCTGCGACCTGGTCGCTGTCTGATCCGCACCTGTGTGTGATGCGAGGGCCCGTGCCGCAAGGCACGGGCCCTCGCTTTCTTCCGGAGCCCCCGGAGCGGTACGGTCGAGGGTCGTAGCGCAAAACAGAGAGGGCGTCGATGGCGATTGCCAAGGCCGAGCGGCTGATGAACCTGGCACTGTGTCTGCTGGGGACCCGGCGCCCGCTCAGCAAGCGCGAGCTGCGCGGTTCCATCGAGGCCTACCTGGAAGCGGGCTCCGACGACGCCTTCAACCGGATGTTCGAGCGCGACAAGGACGATCTGCGGGAGCTCGGTCTGGTCATCGAGACCGTGGAGAACCTGGACGGCGACACCGGCTATCTCGCCCGTCGCGACAGCAACCGGCTGCCCCCGATCACGCTGGACGCCGAGGAGGCCGCCGCGCTCGGGCTGGCCGCCAAGGTCTGGCAGCAGGCCCGGCTGGCCGGTGCGGCCAGCGGCGCCCTGCAGAAGCTGCGGGCCGCCGGCATGCCGGAGGCCGAGGACGCGTACGAGGTGCACAGTGCCCTCGAACCCCGTATCCCGGTGCACGAGGCCGCGTTCGAACCGCTGATGCTGGCCTGCCGGGACCGCCGCGCCGTGACCTTCGACTACCGCAAGGCCAATGCCGCCCGCCCCGAGCAGCGCCAGGTCGAGCCCTGGACGCTGGAGTGCTGGCGCGGGCACTGGTATCTGGCCGGCTGGGACCGGGGCAGGGGCGCCGAGCGGGTGTTCCGGCTCTCCCGGATCGCCGGCAAGGTGCGCTCCAGGGCCGGCGCGTTCACCGCGCAGGTGCCCGACGTCGTCACCGTCCGCGAGACCGTCGAGAGCTGGGCGGGGGAGACGGCTACCCGTACCGCGCTGATCAGGCTGCGGACGGGTTCCGGCTACCCGCTGCGGGCACGCGCGATATCGGTCCGGGAACTCGGTGACGGGTGGGAGGAGTTGGAGATCCCGTACGGACACGGTCTGGACGCCTGGCTCGTCGAGTTCGGTCCGGACGTGGTCGTGAGGGAACCCGCGGATCTGCGGGCCGATGTGGTGGACCGGCTGCGCGCCGTGGCCAAGGACTGAGGGGGACCCGTACTCATGGCCACGAACGCCATCGACCAGACCCGCCGGATGCTCTCGCTGGTGACGTATCTGCGTGAGCGCCCCGGCGCCCACGTCCAGGACGTCGCACGGGCCTTCGGGATCACCGAGGACGAGCTCATCTCCGACCTCGACGTCCTGCCCATGTGCGGGACGAGCTTCCGCGGCGGCGATCTGCTGGACATCGACACCGACGGCGACCGGATCTGGTGGCACAACCCGGACGATGTCGCGGAGCCGCTCCGGCTCGCCGCCGACGAGGCGACGGCCCTGCTGGTCGCCGCCCGCGCCGTCGCGACGCTGCCCGGACTGCGGGAGAGCGACCGGCAGGCGCTGTTGCGCGCCACCGCCAAGCTGGAGGCCGCGGCCGGTGAGGTGGGGGCGGCCAGCTCCCGGCTCTCGGTCACCTTCGAGTCGGAGGGCGGCGTCTTCGCGGATGTGGACCGGGCGATCTCCGAGCGGCGCCGGCTCTGGCTGCGCTACTACTCGCCCGCCCGCGACGAGCTCACCGAGCGCGAGGTGGACCCGATCCGGCTGTTCGCCGTCGGGCACACCTATATGGAGGCCTGGTGCCGGTCCTCGGAGGACCGGCGCACCTTCCGCCTCGACCGGGTCGCCGAGATCCGGTTGCTCGACGAGCCGGCCGCGCCCCCCGAGCTGGAGCTGCGGGACCTGTCGGAGGGGCTGGTCCAGCCCGCCGCAGAGGATCCGGAGGTCGTCGTGGAGGTGGGTCCCGGCGGACGCTGGGTCGCGGAGTACTACCCGCACGACAGCGCCCACGAGCTGCCCGACGGCGGCATGCGGATCACCCTGCGGACGCCTGATCCGGCCTCGCTGCGCCGCCTGGCGCTCCGGCTCGGCCGGGAGGGGCGGATCGTCTCACCACCGGAGCTGGCGGAGAGCGCGCGGCGGGCGGCGCGGGCGGCACTCACCGCCTACGACGGCCCGGCCTGAGGGGCCGGCGGAGGAGACATGAGCAACCTGTCCGTGGTGTCGGATGTTTCATCCGTTCCGACCGTCGTCGTTCCCGAGTCCGTACGGTTCAGGGCCGCCTGCCCGGACTGCCGCGCACGGTTCGAGCTGACGGCGGGCGCCATCCGGCTCGCGATCGGTGCCACCAGCCGGACGACGTTCTACTCCTTCACCTGCCCCGAGTGCGACGCGGCGGTCCGCAGGACCGCGGGGGAGCGGATAGTGGAGCTGCTCACCGACGGCGGCGTACGGACACTGCGCCTGCACACCGGCCGGTAGAAGACGGACGCCGGCGGGCTCCCCTCAGACAGATCACATCGGTCCCTCCGGACCCGGACACGAGAAACATCGAGGCTCTGCGGATGTTCTGGCCCATGCTCGCCATCGCCCTGGGGTTCCTCGGCATCGCCGTCCTGGGCGTGCTGGCCATCAGGGTGTTCATCGAGGCCCAGCGCCTCGGTCACCAGGTGACGCGTACCACGGAGCGGATCAACCGGGCCGCGGAGGATCTGGAGCGAGCGGCCACCGATCTCGCGGCCACGGGTGAAACCCTGAGGTAGGCGGCCTGTTCGATCAGGGCGGGCGCGGCCTCCTGTTTCTCAGTTCCGGGGGGTACGCTGCTGGTGGCGGCCTGGGCAGGGAGGTGCTGGCCGCTGGCCAAAGTATGCACGGGCATTGCCTCGCGTTTACTCCTGCGGGTTACGATCGCTCCCAGCGAATAGGTCGGACGAGTGTCCGAACCAAGGGAAGTCCGACCCAAGGGCAGCGAGCCCACCTCCAGCCGTCTCAGCGAGAAGGAAGCACATCATGGGCAATCTGAAGCCTCTAGAGATCGTTCTGATCATTGCTGTCGTTCTCCTGTTGTTCGGTGCCAAGAAGCTTCCTGACATGGCCCGTTCGCTCGGCAAGTCGGCCCGCATCCTCAAGAGCGAGGCCAAGGCCATGAAGAAGGACGACGAGCCGGCGACCACCGCGGACGCGGCCGCCGCGGACCAGGCGGCCCAGCAGCCCGCCGCCGCGCGCACCATCCAGGCCTCCCCCGGCGATGTGACGAGCTCCCGCCCCGTGAGTGAAGCGAAGCCCACCACCCAGAGCTGACAGCTGACGAATCCCCCGCAGCTGCCGCACGAGACGAGGGAAGTGGGTTGCTCAAGTCTGCCCGCAAGCAGGAGAAGGACGGCGAGGGGCGGATGCCTCTCGCTGATCACCTGCGTGAGTTGCGTAACCGACTGCTGATCGCGGTCCTGGCGGTCATCGTCATCACCTCGGTCACGGCCTTTTTCTACAAGGACCTGATCGACTTCCTGATCCGTCCGATCCTGGAGTCGGTCGGCTGCACCAACGGCAGGAAGGTCCAGGAGAACGGCCACCCGTGCGCCGAGATGACGGTGAACGGTCTGGTCGCGCCGTTCTCCATCGCGCTCAAGGTCTCCCTCATGGCGGGCGTGGTGCTCTCCACTCCCGTCTGGCTCTACCAGCTCTGGGCGTTCCTCGCACCGGGTCTGCACAAGCACGAGAAGAAGTACGCGCTGAGCTTCGTCGGCGCGGGTGTGCCGCTGTTCCTGGTGGGCGCCGCGCTCGCCTACAAGCTGATGCCGCAGACGGCCGCGGTCCTGCTCGAATTCACCCCGGACAACACGACGAACCTGCTGCCCGTCGACGACTACCTCAACATCGTCACGCGCATGGTGGTCGTCTTCGGTCTCGCCTTCGAGCTCCCGCTCCTGCTCGTCCTGCTGAACTTCACCGGGGTGCTCACGGCCAAGCGGCTCGCGGGCTGGTGGCGCGGCATGGTCATGGGCATCACGATCTTCGCCGCGGTCGCCACGCCCACGGGTGACCCGCTGACGATGATCACGCTGGCGGCTCCGATCGTGCTGCTCTACTTCCTGGCACTCGGCATCTGCCTGGCCAACGACCGGCGCAGGCGGCGGAACAACCCCGACACCGAGCTGGACGACGACGAGGCGTCGGATCTGGACCTCACCCCCGAGGACATCGGTGACATGGAGAATGTCTCGGCGTCGCGGCCCTCCTTGCCCGAACAGGCCGACGGGGAACGGGACGGCGGACGATCGCCCCGGTCGAACGGTTACGACGACATCACCTGACCTTGTAGGGTCCCCCGGGTGACCAGCGAGATCACCCTCTTCGTCAATCCCACCGCAGGACGCGGCCGGGGCGCGCACGCCGCGCAGCCGGCCGCTTCCGCGTTGCGGGACGCCGGATTCTCCGTCCGTACGGTCCTCGGTGAGGATGCCGACGACGCGTTGCGGCGGGCCCGGGACGCCGTGGCCGGGGGGACCGGCGCGCTCGTGGCCGTCGGCGGGGACGGGATGATGTCGCTCGCCCTGCAGGCCGTCGCCGGCACCCGGACGCCGCTCGGTGTCGTGGCCGTCGGCACCGGCAACGACTTCGCCCGCGCCCTCGGCCTGCCGGTACGGGATCCGGCCGCGGCCGGCCGGCTGGCGGCGGAGGCGCTCAAGGGAAGCCTCGTCCGCGAGATCGACCTCGGCCGGGCCGGGGACCGGTGGTTCGGGTCCGTGCTCGCCTCCGGCTTCGACTCCCGGGTCAACGACCGGGGCAACCGGATGCGCTGGCCGGGCGGACGGTTCAAGTACGACCTGGCGGTCCTCGCCGAACTCGCCGCGTTCCGGCCCATCGCCTACCGCGTCGGCCTCGACGGCGGCCCGGTCCAGGAGATCGCGGCGACCCTGATAGCCGTCGGCAACGGATCGACGTACGGCGGCGGCATGCGGATCTGCGCGGACGCCGTCATGGACGACGGGCTGTTCGACGTGACCGTGGTCGGCGACTGCAGCCGCGCCACGCTGCTCAAGGTGTTTCCCAAGGTCTACAAGGGCACCCATCTCGGCCACCCGGTCGTCACCGTGCACCGGGTCTCCTCGATCGCGCTCGAAGCCGTCGGCGTCACCGCGTACGCGGACGGTGAACCGCTCGGCGCGCTGCCACTGGCCGCGACCTGCGTCAGGGGCGCCGTCAGAGTGCTCGGGGCGGGTTCTGCCACGGTGAATTAAAGATCGCGTCACTGTCGGACCCGGCGGGTAGGCTCGTGGACAAGATGACAGAGGACCTCTCACCAGCTGAGCGATACCAGGCTTCCCGGATCCGAGCCGCCGAGCAGGCGACCGCGCTCGGGCCGTTCCGCGAGATGTACGAATTCGATCTGGACCCCTATCAGATCGAGGCCTGTACGGCGCTGGAGACCGGCAAGGGCGTCCTCGTCGCGGCGCCGACGGGCTCGGGCAAGACGATCGTCGGCGAGTTCGCCGTGCACCTCGCCCTGGAGCAGGGCCGCAAGTGCTTCTACACCACACCCATCAAGGCCCTGTCCAACCAGAAGTTCGCCGACCTCGTCAAGCGCTACGGCGCGGACAAGGTGGGCCTGCTCACCGGCGACAACAGCGTCAACGCCGATGCCCCGGTGGTCGTCATGACCACAGAGGTGCTGCGGAACATGCTGTACGCGGGATCCCAGGCGCTGAGCGGGCTCGGCTATGTGGTGATGGACGAGGTGCACTACCTCTCCGACCGCTTCCGCGGCGCGGTGTGGGAGGAAGTGATCATCCACCTCCCCGAATCCGTGACGCTGGTGTCACTGTCGGCGACCGTGTCCAACGCCGAGGAGTTCGGTGACTGGCTGGACACCGTCCGCGGCGACACCGCCGTGATCGTCTCCGAGCACCGTCCCGTACCGCTCTGGCAGCACGTGCTGGCCGGGCGCCGGATGTACGACCTCTTCGAGGAGGAGAGCGACCACGGCGGCCGTGGCGTCGGCCGCCGTGAGGTCAACCCCGACCTCGTCCGGCTCGCCCGCATGGAGAACCAGCGCGGATACAACCCGCGCGAGCGCCGGCGCGGAAAGATGGTGCGCGAGGCGGACCGCGAGCGTGAGCGGCGCCAGCGCAGCCGGATCTGGACCCCGTCGAGGCCAGAGGTCATCGACCGGCTGGACGCGGAGGGGCTGCTGCCCGCCATCACGTTCATCTTCAGCAGGGCGGGCTGCGAGGCCTCCGTGCAGCAGTGCCTGCAGGCCGGACTCCGGCTCAACAACGAGGACAAGCGCCGGCTCGTACGGGAGATCGTCGAGGCCCGCACGGCGTCCATCCCGGCGGAGGACCTCCATGTCCTCGGCTACTACGAATGGCTCGAAGGCCTGGAGCGGGGCATCGCCGCGCACCACGCGGGGATGCTGCCGACCTTCAAGGAGGTCGTCGAGGAGCTCTTCGTGCGCGGGCTCGTCAAGGCGGTCTTCGCGACCGAGACGCTGGCCCTCGGCATCAACATGCCCGCACGCTCCGTGGTCCTGGAGAAGCTCGTCAAGTGGAACGGCGAGCAGCACGCCGACATCACCCCCGGCGAGTACACCCAGCTGACCGGCCGGGCCGGACGGCGCGGGATCGACGTCGAGGGTCACGCGGTGGTGCTCTGGCAGCGTGGCATGGACCCCGGAGCGCTCGCCGGACTCGCGGGCACGCGTACGTATCCGCTGCGCTCCAGCTTCCGGCCGTCCTACAACATGGCCGTCAATCTGGTGCAGCAGTTCGGCAGGCACCGCTCGCGCGAACTGCTGGAGACCTCGTTCGCACAGTTCCAGGCGGACCGGTCGGTGGTCGGGATCTCCCGCCAGGTCCAGAAGAACGAGGAGGGACTGGAGGGCTACAAGGAGGGAATGACCTGCCACCTCGGTGACTTCGAGGAGTACGCGCGGCTCCGCCGCGACCTCAAGGACCGGGAGACGGAGCTCGCCAAGCACGGCGCGTCGCAGCGGCGGGCAGCCGCCGCGGCCTCCCTGGAGAAGCTCAAGCCCGGCGATGTCATCCATGTCCCGACCGGGAAGTTCGCCGGACTGGCACTCGTCCTGGACCCCGGACTGCCCGCAGGCCGGACCAACGGGCACGGCCACCGCGGCATGGAGTACCACGACGGTCCGCGACCCCTGGTGCTGACGGCCGAACGGCAGGTCAAGCGGCTCGCCTCGATCGACTTCCCGGTGCCGGTGGAGGCGCTGGAGCGGATGCGCGTCCCGAAGTCGTTCAACGCGCGCTCACCGCAGTCGCGCCGCGATCTGGCCTCCGCGCTGCGCACCAAGGCCGGGCACATCGTGCCGGAGCGGCACCGCAAGCAGCGCTCCGGCGCCGCCGACGACCGCGAGATCGCCCGCTACCGGGCCGAGTTGCGCGCGCACCCCTGCCACGGCTGCGACGAGCGCGAGGACCACGCGCGGTGGGCCGAGCGCTACCACCGGCTGCAGCGGGACACCCAGCAGCTGGAGCGCCGCATCGAGGGGCGCACCAACACCATCGCCCGCACCTTCGACCGGATCGTCGCGCTGCTGACCGAGCTCGACTACCTGCGCGGCAGTGAGGTCACCGAGCACGGCAAGCGGCTCGCCCGCCTCTACGGCGAGCTGGACCTGCTGGCGAGCGAGTGCCTGCGCGCCGGTGTGTGGGAGGGGCTCAACCCCGCCGAACTCGCCGCGTGCGTCTCGGCGCTGGTGTACGAGGCCCGGCAGTCCGACGACGCGGTGGCGCCCAAGCTGCCGTCCGGACCGGCGAAGACGGCGATGGGCGAGATGGTCCGGATCTGGGGGCGGCTCGATGCCCTGGAGGAAGACTTCAAGATCAACCAGGCGGAGGGGGTCGGACAGCGCGAACCCGATCTCGGCTTCGCCTGGGCGGTCTACATGTGGGCGTCCGGCCGGACGCTGGACGAGGTGCTGCGTGAGGCGGAGATGCCCGCGGGCGACTTCGTGCGCTGGTGCAAGCAGGTGATCGATGTGCTGGGGCAGGTGGCCGCCGCGGCGCCGCGCGAGGGGAGTTCGGTGGGGCGCAACGCACGGAAGGCCGTTGACGAGGTGCTGCGGGGAGTAGTGGCCTACAGCTCGGTGGGGTGAGCCGGCGGGGGCCGGTGGTCCTCAGTCGGCGGTCCGGGCGCCGACGGCTGAGCCGAAGCGGGCCTTCGCGACCGGGTGGCCCAGCGACTCCGGGGTGAAGAGGATCGAGCCTGTCCCGGTCGGCCCCGTCCTCGAACCGGGGATGACGCTCACCGCTCCCGTCGCCAGGTACTTCCCCGGCGCGCCGACCGCCAGGTCCGCGCGCCCGTCCGCGTCGAAGTCCCCGGCCGTCACGGAGCGGCCGAACTGGTCGTTGCCCTCCATCACGCCCATCACGCCCATCACGCCCATCACCCCCGGGGAGTCCAGGGTCAGCTTCCGGGCGCGGGACGCGTCCAGCCCGGTCGTCGCCCCTGGTACGACGGTCAGCGCGCCCGCGTTCTGGATGCCGTCGGAGTCCGGCTCACCGACCACGGCGGTCACCAGGTCGGCGTGCCCGTCGCCGTCGGTGTCCGCCAGGACGCCCGCGGTGCCCGGTTCCACCGCGCCGCCGTAGGGCACCCCCGCGCCCAGCCCGGCGGCGGTGCCCGCAAACATGCGCAGCAGGAACTCGTCGGGGCCGTCGGAACCGTCGGTGTCCACGACCACGTCGTCCCGGCCGTCGCCCGTGATGTCACCGGTCACGACGCTGTAGCCGGTGAAGGGCAGCCCGGTCCTGCCGATCGGCTGCGTCTTGAGGCCCTGCGCAGAGCCCGGCAGCACGCCCAGGGTTCCTTCGTCAGCCCCGTCGTCGAAGTAGGCCTGTGTGACCAGGTCCGTGAAGCCGTCGCCGTTGATGTCGCCGGAGGAGATCGGTCCCGTTCCGGCGCCGCCGCCGGGCGGGGCGTACGCGGTCATCGCCGGTTCGTCGATGTCCCGCAGATCGCTCGCCCCGCGTACGACGTCGACCTTCGTGCCGGTGGCGACCGCGATGTCGTCCCGGCCGTCGTGGTTGAAGTCCCCGACCGTCAGGTTGTCGCCGAAGCCCTCACGTGCGGAGGGCTTCGGGTTGTGGAAGGCGATGGCGTCGCTGCCCAGTCCGCCCCTGGCGCCGAAGACGACGGTGACGGCGCCCGCGCCGGCCACTGTCCCGATGGCCTCGCCGCCGGAACCGATCACCAGGTCGGTGTACCCGTCGCCGTCCACGTCGCCCGTGGCCACGGAGGAGCCGAACCGGTCACCGGCCTCCGGTTGCCGGGAATTCCGGCCGTGTCCTGAGTGATGCCCTTGTGCCGGGTGACCCGTACGCCCTGGTCCGTACCCTGGACCAGGGAGACGTAACCCGCCTTCGCATAACCCTTGATGGTGCCCTCCGGGGCGCCTGCGGCGAGGTCGCCGAAGCCGTCGCCGTCCACGTCGCCCGGCGCGGGAGCGGCCGCCTTCTGCTGGGTTCTCGACGCCGCCGTCGCCCCGTGGACCGGCGTCGCGAAGGCGGCCGGTGCCACCAGAGCCTCCGCCGCCACCGCTGTCGCCAGAGCCGTACACGCCATCAGATGCCGTGCCATGTGCCCACTCCCGTCCCGGTACTTCGCGCATGCCGCCACCGGCTGCCCGAGGGGCCGCCGGTAGCCGCCGTCAACCCACAAGACCCGTGAGGGCGATGAATAGTTGCGGTCGTCGTGACGAACGGCGGAAGAGGGTGGGGGCCGCGCGTCACACTCCGGGCACGCGGACGCCCGCACCGTGGGGCGATCCGCGCTGCGGGCCGTCACAACCCGGGGGCGCGTTCTACGACCGGCCCCGGCTGCTCCTCAGCGACGCCCCCGCGCAGACCAGCCCGAGCAGGACCGTCAGGCCGCCGATGATGACGTTGTTGAGTACGACGCCCATGTCCGGGCTGCTGCCCACCACCCATGGCGAGATGATCATCCATGCGCCCATGGCGCAGATGGCCCAGCTCAGGCCATACATCCTTTGCGGCATCACGGTGAACCCGAGACCCAGCACGGCGATCGCGATTCCCATGATCAGGTTGTGGTTCACCAGGGTGGTCTGGCTCGTCGTGAAGTGCAGCACCCAGGGCGAGATGGCGCAGTACAGGCCGACCAGGAACACCGGTCCGTCCACGAGTGCCACATCGCGACCACCCATCACCCGGGCGTAACGATCGCGCATTTCGGAGGCGTCGGGGTGTCCGGCCAGGTCATGGCCGGCGTGCGAGACGTTTGACATGAGGTTCGTCTCCTTCGCTCCCGCAGGCCAGTGAGCGCCTTGTGCGATGAGCGGCCTGCTATGCCATTCTGCTCTTATTTGTTCCTTATATGTAGTTTCCAGGCAGCCGAATTTCGTCGGGAATCGCGACGGCGCGCGTCGTTCGGCGCCAGCTTCTCGCCCACCACGTGGTAGGTGAGCACCTTGGTCAGCTCGGCCTTGTCGGCCAGCAGCTTGTCCAGGTCGGCCTTCGGGACCTTGGCGAAGGCGTCGTTGGTCGGGGCGAACACCGTGATGTTCTGTGCGTTGTTCAGGGTGTCGACCAGCCCGGCCTTCTTCACGGCGGTGACGAGGGTGGAGAGTGCCGGGTTGTGGGAGGCGGCCGTGGCGACCGGGTCCTTCGCCATGCCGTCGAAGGAGCCCGAGCCGCTCTTCGGCACGGAGGCGCAGCCGGGACCGAAGGGCTTGTCCATGTCCATCGAGTCGCCGGCGGAGGCGGGGGCCGAGGCCTTCGCGGAGCTGGCGGTGGAGCCGGAGGCGCTGTCCTTGGAGTCGCTGGAACAGGCGGTCAGGGCGAGCGGGAGTACCGCTGCCGCGGACACGGCGGCGGCGCGGCGGATGTGGAGGGCGTTCATGATGTTCTCCTGGGTCGGTTCTGGTAACTGGTTGATTACGTCTAGTGAGTAAGGGGGAGTGTGTGAGCCCATGGCCGTGCTCCGCGCGGAAGACGGGCGATGGGGCGGGGGCGTCCGCTCAGGACACGTCGACCACCACCGAGTGCCAGCCGGTCGCCCCGTTGGGCACCGTGCCGACCCGCTTGTCGGTCTGGGTGACGCCGGTACGGTCCGTCGCGCGGACTTCGAGGGTGTGGTTGCCGGAGGTGGCCGGCCACTCCCACACCCACTGGCGCCAGGTGTCCCGGCTGTCCTCCGCGGCCAGCCGCGCGGAGTGCCACGGCCCGCCGTCCACCCGGACCTCGACCCGCGAGATCCCGCGGTGCTGAGCCCAGGCGACTCCGGCCACCGGGATCGTGCCGGGCTTCGGGGAGGCGAACGGGCGGGGGGTGTCGATCCGGGACTCGGTCTTGATGGGGGCCTGCTGGGACCAGGTCCGCTTGACCCAGTAGGCGTCGTAGTCGTCGAACGTGGTGAGTTCGATGTCCTTCATCCACTTGCAGGCCGACACATATCCGTACAGGCCGGGAACGACCATCCGGACCGGGAAGCCGTGCTCGAAGGGCAGCGGCTCACCGTTCATACCGAGGGCGAGCATCGCGTCGCGGCCGTCCATCACCGTCTCGACCGGGGTGCCGATGGTCATGCCGTCCACCGAGCGCGTGATGATCTGGTCGGCGGGGCCGCCCCGGGACGGCGGCTTCACCCCCGCCTCGCACAACAGATCGGCCAGCCGCACCCCGATCCAGCGGGCGTTGCCGACATACGGTCCGCCGACCTCGTTGGACACGCAGGTCATGGTGATGTCGCGCTCGATGATCTCGCGGCGCAGCAGGTCCTTGAAGGTGAGCTCCACCGGGCGCTTCACGCCCTTGCCGTGGATCCTCAGCTTCCAGTCGTTCGCGTCGATGCGCGGGACGACCAGGGCCGTGTCCACCCGGTAGAAGTCCTTGTTCGGCGTGATGAACGAGCCCAGCCCCCGGATCCGCAGATCGGCGCCTGCCGGTACCGCCGGCGCCGCGGAGGCGGGCACGGGCAGCACCAGGTCGTGACGTGAGGCGGTCGCCCCGGCCTGAACGGCGGAGGTGAGCCGGCGGCCCAGCACCCCGGCGCCCGCGGAGGCCGCCGCCGCGGCGCTCGCCGCGATGACGAAGCCCCGCCGGTCGAAGGTGCGAGGCGCCGGCCCCCCGCCCCTCCCGCCAGCCGCGGGGGAGGGACCGGGAACCAGGGCGAGCCGTCCGACCAGGAGGTACAGCACCCCCGCGGCCAGTACGGCACCCACCACAGAGGGCAGTGCGTCGGCCGGCTGCCCCTCGGGCCGCCCCACCGCCGCGACTGTCCCGACCACACCGAAGACCAGGACGGCAGCCGAGCCGGTGAGCCGGTGCCGCAGCGCCAGCACTCCGACCACCACGGCGAAGCCCGCCAGCAGAACCAGGATTCCCAGCTCCAGGACCAGCTTGTCGTTGGTGCCGAAATTCCGGACGGCGAAGTCCTTCAGGGCCGGGGGAGTGCGGTCGATGACCGCCCCGCCCACCGCCGTGACCGGCCCCGCCTCCGGACGGACCGCCGCCGCTGCCAGCTCGGCGACGGCCAGGGCGCTGAACCCGGCGATCAGACCGCTGAGCGCGGCGAGAGCGGCTCGCGCCCAGCGGGATCGCCGGGACCCACGGGCCCCGTCCTGCGCATCGTTCTGATCTTCGCTCACACCGGGGATTCGGTGCCGGTCGCCCGGCGGATTGGTCCCTCACCCGAATGGATGAGAGCGGATCACCGCCAATCCGTGGTGCCACCTGCAACGAATCACACGCGAGAGGCATCCGCCGCTGCCCCGGAAACAGAAGGAGGGACGAGTGGCGCCGGTGCTCGCAGGGAGCGGTATGACAGGGATGCGGCGACGGACAGCCGTGGTGGGCAGCGGGGTGGCCGGACTGATGGCCGCCCACATCCTGCGCACGGCCCACGACGTGACGCTGTTCGAGGCGGACGGCCGGGTGGGCGGCCACGCGCACACCCATGAACTGCCCGCGTCGGACGGCCGCGTTCACCGGGTGGACTCCGGGTTCATCGTGCACAACCGGCGCACCTACCCGCACCTCCTGCGGCTCTTCGCGGAACTCGGCGTCGCCACGCAGGAGTCGGAGATGAGCATGTCCGTGCGGTGCGAGGGCTGCGCACTGGAGTACGCGGGCGCCCGGGGCGCGGCGGGCCTCTTCGCCCGGCCGGGGGCGGCCCGCGATCCGGTGTATCTGCGGATGCTGGCGGCGGTGCCCCGCTTCCACCGGTCCGCCCGGCGCCTGCTGGCGGACGGCGGACCCGGCGCGGACACCATGACGCTGGGCGAGTTCGCCGCCCTCGGCCGCTTCTCGCCGTACTTCACGGCCCACTTCCTGACCCCGCTCGTCTCCGCCGTCTGGTCCTGCGACCCGGTGACCGCGATGCGGTACCCGGCCCGCTACCTCTTCCGCTTCCTCGACCACCACGGGCTGCTCTCGGTGACCGGCTCCCCGGTGTGGCGGACCGTGACCGGCGGATCGGGCGCCTACGTCGAACGGGTCGCCAAGGAGCTCGGCACCGTCCGCACCTCGACCCCGGTCCGTGCGGTGCGCCGGCACCCCGACGGCGTGGAGATCACCACCGCCGACGACACCACGGAGCGGTTCGACTCCGTCGTCATCGCCACCCACCCCGACCAGGCGCTGCGCCTGCTCGCAGACCCCACGGACGAGGAGCGCGGCACCCTCGGCGCGTTCCGCTGCTCCCGCAACCCGACCCTCCTGCACACCGATACCCGGCTGCTGCCGAGCGCCAGAGGGGCCCGTGCCTCCTGGAACTACCTGATGCCGTCCTGTACCGCGAGCCCCGACCACGTCACCGTCAGCTACGACATGAACCGGCTCCAGCGGCTCGACGCCCCCGAGACCTTCGTCGTCACGCTGAACGGCGCGGACCGGGTCGCCCCCGGACTGGTCCGCGCCCGCATGGTGTACGAACACCCCGTCTACACCCCGGAGTCGGTCGCGGCGCAGGCCCGGCTGCCGCCCTGTCAGGACCGCGCACCGCCTACGCGGGGGCGTACCACGGCTGGGGATTCCACGAGGACGGCTGCCGCTCGGGGGCGGACGCGGCCCGAGCCCTGGGGGTGGACTGGTGAACGCCCTCTACCCGTGCACCATCGCCCATGCGCGGTCCGCGCCCGTCACCTACGCGTTCCGCCACCGCACCTACCTGTGGCTGATCGACCCGGACGGACCGCCGCCGCTGCCCGCCGCCCTGCGCGTCCTGGCCCGCTTCGACCCGCGCGACCACTTCGGCGGCACGGCCCCCACCATCCGGGCCGGCCTGAGCCGGTTCCTGGCCGCGAACGGCATCGACCTCGCCGACGGAACCGTGCGGATGCTCACCCAGGCCCGGGTGTTCGGCCATGTCTTCAACCCGCTGACCGTCTACTGGTGCCGCCGCGCCGACGGCACCCCGCTCTGCACGGTCGCGGAGGTGCACAACACCTACGGCGAACGGCACTGCTACCTGCTGCGCCCCGACGCCGCCGGACGGGCCTCCACCGAGAAGGAGTTCTACGTCTCGCCGTTCTTCGGCGTCGACGGCGCCTACCGGATGCGGCTCCCGGAGCCCGGACCCCGGCTCGAACTGGCGGTGCATCTGGAACGGGCCAGGATGCGGCCCTTCACCGCCACCGTGCGCGGCGTACGACGCCCGGTGACCCCGCGCGTACTGCTCCGCCTGGCACTGCGCCACCCCTGGTCCACGGCGGTCGTCTCGATCGCCATCCGGCTGCACGGAATCCGCCTCCTGCTGCGCGGACTGCCCGTGCGGGCCCGTCCCCGCCACACCGTTCAGGAAGGAATGCAGTGAGCGTGTCCACGTCCCACTCCCCGTCGCCCCACTCCGCGTCGCCCCCGGCCACCTCGCCCCCGGCGGACGCCCCGGCACCGGTTCTGCCGTCCCAGGCGACCGCCCCGTCACCCGTGGTGCCGTCCCCGGCGCACGTCCCGGACGCCGACCCGGAGCGCTGGCCGGACGTCGCCCGGCCGCCGCACGCGTCCCGGCCGCGGACCGCCGTCGCGCGGTGGCTCGTACGCCACGCACTGGCCCGGCTCCCGCTCCGCGCCCGGCTCGCCGGACAGGAGGACATCGGCCTCGGCGGCCCCCTCATGGACATCCGCGACCCCGACGCCTTCTTCCGCAGGATCGGCGTGAACGGCCTGATCGGCTTCGGGGAGTCGTACATGGCGGGCGAGTGGGACTCGCCCGACCCGGTGAGTGTTCTCACGGTCCTCGCCGGGCACGTCTCCACCCTGATCCCGCAGCCCCTCCAGAAACTGCGCGGACTCTGGACAGGGCGCCGGCCCGCCGAACAGCTCGGCACCCCGGAAGGCGCCCGGGACAAGATCAGCCACCACTACGACCTGTCCAACGAGCTCTTCGCGCTCTTCCTCGACGAGACCCTCAGCTACTCGTCCGCCGTCTTCCGCAGCTTCCCCGCGGACGCGGAGGCGCTGCCCGCCGCACAGCACCGCAAGATCGACCGGCTGCTCGACCTGGCCGGGGTCGGACCCGGCACCGAACTCCTCGAAATCGGCACCGGCTGGGGAGAACTGGCGATCCGGGCCGCCGCCCGCGGAGCCCGCGTCCTCTCCGTCACGCTCTCCGCCGAACAGCGGGACCTGGCCCGCCGCAGGATCAGCGAGGCCGGGTACGCGGACCGGGCCGAGGTCAGGCTCTGCGACTACCGCAGCGTCGAGGGCAGTTACGACGCGGTGGTCAGCGTCGAGATGATCGAGGCGGTCGGCGCGGAGTACTGGCCGGTCTACTTCCGGACCCTGGAGGAGCGGCTGGCCCCCGGCGGCCGCATCGCCCTCCAGGCCATCACCATGCCGGACGACCGGATGCGCGCCTCCCGGACCACCTTCACCTGGATCCACAAGTACATCTTCCCCGGCGGACTCCTGCCGTCCGTCGAGGCCGTGACGGAGGTCACGGCCGAACACACCGGCCTGAGCATCGACCGGTGCGACGACTTCGGCACCCACTACGCCGAGACGCTGCGGCTGTGGCGCGAACGGTTCACCGAACGGGCCGCGGACGTCGACGCACTCGGCTTCGACGCGACCTTCCGCCGCATGTGGACCTTCTGTCTGGCCTACTCCGAGGCGGGATTCCGCTCCGGCTACCTCCATGTGCGGCAACTGCTGCTGACCCGTCAGGAAACGGCGTGATGACTTTTACCGGCAAACGGGAAACGACCGGCGCCGCCCAGTGCCTCGAACCCCTCGTCGAGCAGCTGCTCGGCGGCGCCCTCCCGGTCAGGGTGCGGATGTGGGACGGCAGCGAGACCGGCGCCGCCGACGGGCCCCTGGTCCACGTCCGGTCCCGGCGGGCGCTGCACCGGCTTCTCTGGGAACCGGGCGAACTCGGCCTGGCCGAGGCCTACATCACCGGTGACGTCGAGGTCGAGGGAGACCTGGCCGAGGGGCTGTGGGCGATGCGCCATGCCGTACGCGAGCGCGGACTGCGCCCGCCGCGTCCCGGTATCGGGGACCGGCTGCGGGCCGCCGGCACCGCGCTGCGGCTCGGCGCGGTGGGGCCCCGGCCGCCGGTCCCCGCCGCCCGCGCGGGACTCCACGGCGTCCTGCACAGCAAGTCCCGGGACCGGGCCGCGATCAGCCACCACTACGACCTCTCCAACGACTTCTACGCCCTGCTCCTCGACGAGACGATGGCCTACTCCTGCGGCTACTGGACCAGTGACGCACCCGGCTACGAACCCGTCGACGCCCAGCACGACAAGCTCGAACTCATCTGCCGGAAGCTGGACCTGCGCCCCGGGACGCGGCTGCTCGACATCGGTTGCGGCTGGGGATCGCTGACCCTGTACGCGGCCCAGCGGCACGGCGTCCGTGTCACCGCCGTCACCCTGGCCAAGGAACAGGCCGCCCACGTCCGCGCGCAGGTGGCGGCGCGGGGCCTGGAGGACCTGGTCGAGGTCCGCTGCTGCGACTACCGGGACATCGGCCGGGCACCGGGCCACGAGGGCGGATACGACGCGGTGTCCACGATCGAGATGGGCGAGCACGTCGGTGACGCCGAGTACCCTGCCTTCACCGCCATGCTGCACGCCATGGTCCGCCCGCGCGGCCGGGTGCTGGTCCAGCAGATGTCCCGGGGCCGCGACGCCGCGGGCGGCGGCGCGTTCATCGAGTCGTACATCGCGCCCGACATGCACATGCGCCCGCTCGGTGAGACGGTCGCGCTGCTGGAGGGCGCCGGACTCGAAGTACGGGACGTCGAGGGGCTGCGCGAGCACTACGTACGGACCGTCGACGCGTGGCGGGAGACCCTGGAGCGGAAGCGGAAGGAGTTCACGGACCTGGTCGGTGAGGAGACCGTACGGGTGTGGCGGCTCTACCTGGCCGGTGGCTCCCTCGTCTTCGAGGAACGGCGGATGGGCGTCGACCAGATCCTCTCCGTACGGCCGGAGGAGACCGGAACGGCCGGGATGCCCGCCACCCGGCGGGGCTGGTACGCGGATCCGGCGGCGGTACCGTCCGCCCGCGACGGCATGACGGTCGGGGCCACCGGATGAACGGCTTCGGATGGGCGGCGTTCGCGCAGGGCCTCGCGCCCGCCGCGGGCGCCGCCCTCGCCGTCATGCTCGCCACCTTCGCCGTCGCGCTGCGCAAGGGCGTGCACCGTGTCGTGGACATCGCGTGGGGCCTGGGCTTCACCGCCGTCGCGCTGGTCTCGTACGCCATGTCGGCGGGCGGCGGCGGGGACGGCACCCGGCGGCTGCTGGTCACCGCGGCGACGGCGGTCTGGGGGCTGCGGCTCGCCTGGCACATCGCCCGCCGGGGGCGCGGCCACGGGGAGGACCCGCGCTACGAGAAGATGCTGGCCAGAGCGCCGGGCAGCCCGGCGCTCTACGCCCTGCGGAAGGTGTATCTGCTCCAGGGGGCGCTGGTCTGGCTGATCTCGCTGCCGGTGCAGGCGGCCGGGTACGTGCGGGGGCCGGCCGGTGTCCTGGTCTGGGCGGGGACCGCGCTCTGGGCGGTCGGGCTCGGCTTCGAGGCGGTGGGGGACCACCAGCTGGCCCGGTTCAAGGCGGATCCGGCCAACCGGGGGCGGATCATGGACCGGGGGCTGTGGTCGTGGACGCGGCATCCGAACTACTTCGGTGACTTCTGCGTGTGGTGGGGGCTGTTCCTGATGGTCTGTGAGGCGCCTGCCGCGGCCGCGGCCACCGTCGTGGCGCCCGTGCTGATGAGCTTCCTGCTCATCGGCGGCAGCGGAAAGGCCCTGCTGGAACGGCATATGGCCGAGCGCCCCGGCTTCGCCGAGTACACCGCCAGGACCAGCGGCTTCTTCCCCCGGCCGCCACGCGGGTAGGCCACCTGGTGCGGTGCAGTGGGCCCCGTACCTCCATCGCCTCCCAACGGCGGAGGTACGGGGTGAGCACCGCGAAGTGGCCACGGCCCGCCGGGACGACCCGACCCGGGCGAGTACGGAGACCACCACGTCCGGGAGCGGGACCCGCGCCGCGTGGCGGTTGGCGGTCCCGCTCACGACATGTTCCCGTCGTGGCGCGGCTCATGCGGCCCGCAGCCGGCCGGAACGCTCTGTTCCGGCCGGCCGCCGGGCCACCGTCTCAGGCCGGCAGCTTCATCAGCGCCAGCGGGGTGGAGGTCGGCTGCTCCGAGCCGCCCGCGGGCTCGACCGTGACGCCCATCCCGGTCGCGCCGTCCACCGGCCCGTCGAGCAGCGTCGCGTACGTCGTCGAGGAGGGGCCGGTCGCCTGCATCAGCCCCGCCGAGCGCATCGTGCCGTGGTCCTCGAACCAGAGCTGGTAGACCTTGCCGCCGGGAGCCTCCGCCAGCCCCGAGGCCAGGAACACGGCCCGGTCCTGGCTCCTGGAGACGACCACGGCGCCCTTCGCGCCGTCGCTCAGCGTGACCGAATCGGTCCGGGCGTCGGGCGCCGAGATGATCTCGGCAACCCGCGCGCTCCGCTGCTCGCCGGCACGGGCTTCGGACCGGGCGTCCTGTGCCTCCTGGTTCTGCCAGACGGCGACGCCGCCGAGGCCCGCCGCCGCGGCCAGGCACGCGGCCAGCGCGAACTTCGACCACCGCCCGGCCATGGCTGCGCCGTTCCGCCCCGCCGTACTGCCGGAGCGGGCGCGGTGACGGCTGGACGGCGGCTCCTGCCGTACGGTCGTGATCTCCCGCAGTACGCGCTCGCGCAGATCCCGCGAGGGCGTGGCCGACACGGCGAGGCCGAGCCGGGTGGCGGTCTCCGAGAGCTCCCGCACTTCCACGGAGCAGGCCTCGCAGTCGCCCAGGTGGCGTTCGAACTCCCGGCGCTCGGTCTCCGGGAGCGCGTGCAGGGCGTAGGCCCCGGTCAGTGTGTGAAGTCCGGCGTTGCTCATGAGGTCACCCCGAGGCAGTCGCGCAGCCGGATCAGCCCGTCGCGCAGTCGAGTCTTGATCGTTCCGAGCGGTACCGCCAGCAACTCCCCGACCTCGCGATAGGTCAGTCCCCGGTAGTACGCCAGCGTGACGGATTCCCGTTGCAGCTCCGAGAGCGTCCGCATGCAGCGGCGGACCTGCTCCCGCTCCAGCCGGCTCTCGACCTGTTCGGTGACGTCGTCGAAGGCGGGGGTGCGGTCGAGCAGCGCCGCCTTGTGCTCACGGGCCGTCGTCGCCTCCACCGAGCGCACCCGGTCCACCGCGCGGTGATGGGCCAGCGTCAGCACCCAGTTCATCGCGCTGCCGCGGGCCGCCTGGAAGCGGGGCGCGGTGCGCCACACCTCCACCAGCACCTCCTGCGCGACCTCCTCCGACTGGGCGGGGTCGCGCAGGACGCTTCTCACCAGCCCGAGTACCGGGCCGCAGATGGCTTCGTACACCTGGGCGAAAGAGTCCTGATCTCCTCTGGCGACCATCCCCAGGAGTTCCTGGAGGTCGGGTCCGGCCGAGGCCAGTCCGCTGATGTGCACGGCTTCTTTCACGCGGGCTTCCTCCCGGGACGGTCATCGGTCTCCACGACTGATTCGGAGCCGGTGGCGGTGCGGATTGGTCGGCGGACGGGAAAGATGCGAATCCTTCCACGCCCTGCCCTCCCTACCTTCTCGGTTTCGCGATACATCGCGGTTGACGGGTTCAGGGAACTCACGATATATTCGGTGACGAGTATTCGACGGCGAGCGAACGGCGGTGAGGGCGGTGGCCAAGCGGCGCAACCTCAGCAATCCTTTGGCACTCACGGTGATGGTGCTGCTCGCCGAGCGGTCGATGCACCCGTACGAGATCGCCCAGACCCTGCGCCGCCGGGGCAAGCAGCACAGCGTCAAGATCAATTTCGGCTCGCTCTACACCGTGGTCCAGAACCTGGAGAAGCACGGTTACGTGGAGGTCGCGGGCGTACAGCGGGAGGGCAACCGCCCCGAGCGCACGCTCTACGGCATCACGGAGGCCGGGCGGATCGAGATGCTGGACTGGCTGTCCGATCTGATCGCGGTCCCGGCTGCGGAGTTCCCCGCCTTCGACACGGCCCTGTCACTGCTTCCCGTCCTGCCGCCGGACGAGGTGACCGAGCTGCTGGCGGACCGGGAGCAGGCCCAGGCGATGCAGGCCGCCGCGCTCCGGGGGGTCCTCGCCCAACTGGGCGGCAGACTCCCGCGGGTCTTCGTCGTGGAGACCGAATACCAGGTCCACATGATCGAGGCGCAGCTCGAATGGATCAGGAATTTCCGCAGGGAACTCGATGACGCCACGATCAGCGGCATCGAGGAATGGAAGTCGTTTCACGAGACGGGCGAGGTGCCCCAGGACTGGAAGGACATGGACCAGCAGGACATCGTCCTCGACCCCGCGCGCGAGGCGTGACGGGGGAGGACGGGCAGCACAGAGAGAAGACCCCGGCAGGCGCTGTTGGCGCAGCGCCTGCCGGGGTCTCGAACCCCGGACCGGACATGCCGTGAAGGCGGGCCAGGCCATCGAGGTGCGGCACACCCAGGATAGTCCGGCACTCCTCACGCGGAACGGACCGGCGTACCGGGCACCCGGAGAACCGGGTGCCCCGCCGACCACAGGAGGGCTCTGTCATGAGCACCCGTGCGCCTGCCGTAGCTGCGCGACAGCTGATCAAGACCTACCCGGGTGATGTCACCGCGCTGAACGGCATGGACCTCACCGTCCCGTCCGGCGCCGTCTTCGGGCTCCTCGGGCCCAACGGCGCGGGGAAGTCCACCACCGTCAAGATCCTCACCACACTCGCCCGCCCCGACTCGGGCCACGCCTCGGTCGCCGGGCACGACGTGCTGCGCCACCCCGACCGGGTCCGCCGGGCCATCGGCGCGGTCGCCCAGAAGTCCGGCGCCGACCCGGTCGCCACCGGCCGCGAGAACCTGCTGCTCCAGGGCCGGCTGTACGGGATGCGGGGCGCCGCCGTCCAGCGGCGGGCCGACGAACTGCTGGACCGCTTCGGCCTCGCGGACGCCGCCGGGCGCCAGGTCAAGGGGTACTCGGGCGGGATGCAGCGCCGCCTCGACTTGGCGCTCGGCCTGGTCCACCGTCCCGAGGTGCTCTTCCTCGACGAGCCGACGACCGGCCTCGACCCCGAGGCCCGCACGGCGATGTGGGACGAGATCTCCCGGCTGGCCGGCGAGGAGGGCCTGACCATCGTGCTCACCACGCACTACCTGGAGGAGGCCGACCGGCTCGCGGAACGCGTCGCGATCGTCGACCGGGGCCGGATCGTCGTGGAGGGCACCCCCGATGAGCTCAAGGGCGAACTGCGCGGCGACGCCGTCCACCTGGAGCTGCGCGCCGAGACGGACCGCGACGCCGTCGATGCCGCGCTCGCCGGCCTGCCCGGCGGGTACGAGGGGCGCCGGGTGAGCGTCCGCGCCGAGGACGGAGCGGCGGCCGTCCCGTTGCTGCTCAGGGCCCTGGAGCGGGCCGGTTCCGCCGTCGCCGCGGCCACCGTCGCCCGGCCCTCCCTCGACGATGTCTATCTGCGCCACGCCGGGCGCCGCTTCTCCGAGGCGGAGTCCGCCGGTTCACCCGGCGCCCACGCCCCGGTTGCCGCGGGAGGCGCCCGATGAGCGGTCAGACCCACTCCCAGACCTGGTACATGACCCAGCGCCAGCTGACCGCGATCCTGCGGCAGCCGGTCTTCCTGGTGATCTCGCTGATCCAGCCGGTGATCTGGCTGTTCCTCTTCGGCAACCTCTTCAAGAAGGTCGTCGAACTGGGCGGCTTCGGCACCACGTCGTACCTGGACTACCTGATCCCCGGCATCGTCGTGATGAGCGCCCTGGGGTCGAGCATGTGGGCCGGCATGGGCACCCTGGAGGCGATCGAGCGCGGCACGCTCAACCGCTTCCTCACGACACCGGTCAGCCGCAACGCCCTGATGAACGCCAACGTCGTGCAGAACGGCATCGGTACGGCCGTGCAGTCCGTGGTCATCGTGCTGCTCGGCCTGGCGGCGGGCGCCGACTATCCGGGCGGGGTGGGCGGACTGCTGGTCCTGGTCGTCGCCTCGATCATGCTCGGCACGGTCTTCGGCGCGCTCTCCAACGCCCTGGGCATGCTGGTGCGCCAGCGGGAGTCGATCATCGGCATCAACACGTTCCTGCTGCTGCCGCTGACCTTCCTGTCCTCCTCCTTCATGGCCCCGAGCCAGATGCCGTCGTGGATGCGCCACATCGCTGACTTCAACCCGGTCAACTGGGCGATGGTGGCGGGCCGCTCGGCGCTGAGCGCGGAGCCGGACCGGTGGCTGGTGCTCAGCCGAGGGGGAGCGCTGCTGGTGCTCGCCGCGGTCGCGGTGTGGCTGTCGACCCGGACCTTCCGCTCGTACCAGAAGTCGGTCTGACCCGGCGGCCCCGCTCATGGCTGTGCCCCGGTCCACGGACCGGGGCACAGCCATTCTCAAGAGCCGGGAGTCGGCGCGGAGGCCACCTACGCGGCGCTCTCCTCGCGTTCCACCTGTGCGTTCCACTCGCGCTTGACCGAGCGCCAGGCATCGTCGTTCTGCCCCAGCCGCCAGTAGCCGGAGATCGACAGCTGGGGCAGCGGGATGCCCCGGTCCAGCCGCAGGTGGCGGCGGATGTCCTTGACGAAGCCGGCCTCGCCGTGGACGAACGCCTGTACCTCGCCCGCCGGGAACTCCAGCTCCCTCACGGCGGCGGTGAGCGCCTCACCGACCGGGCGGTCGCCCCGGTGCAGCCAGGTCACCTCGGCGCCGTCGGGTGCGGTGATCTTCTGCTCCTCCGCGGCGTCCGCGACCTCGATGAAGGCGCGCACCACGGCGTCCGCGGGCATCTGCTCCAGCGCCGCGGCGATCGCCGGCAGCGCGCTCTCGTCGCCCGCCAGGAGGTGCCAGCCGGCCGAGGCGTCCGGGCCGTAACCGCCGCCCGGCCCCAGGAACGTCACCTGGTCACCGGCCTTGGCGCGGGCCGCCCACGGGCCCGCCAGGCCCTCGTCGCCGTGCACCACGAAGTCGATGGCCAGTTCCCGGGCGGCCGGGTCCCAGGAGCGCACCGTGTACGTACGGGTGGTGGGCCACAGCTCGCGCGGGAACTCCTCGCGGATGCGGGCGATGTCGAAGGGGTGCGCGTAGTCGGCGCCCTCGGGGGCGAAGCAGAGCTTGACGTAGTGATCGCTGTAACCGGAGAGCGCGAAGTCCGCGAGACCGTCACCGCCGAGCACCACCCGGATCATGTGCGGGGTGATCTGCTCGGTGCGCAGGACCTGCGCACCCTGCGCCGTGGGGGCCTGCCGCGCCGGTCGTTCTGCCACAGAAATTCTCCCTGTTAGGTCTGCCAGGACCATCGATTTAGGGTTACCTAACTTAACCTAACATCTCAGTTCCGGAGCGAGAAGAGCAGCCGTTGCAGGGCGCCGCCCAGCCCCCACCGCTCCGCGAGCGCTTCGAGGGCCGCCGGGTCGAGCGGCTCCGCGGGCAGCGCGGGGTCGAACTCCGGGAGCGGGACATCGCCGGCGACCCGTACCACCGTCGGCGCGACGGCCAGGTAGTCGCGGGCCTCGTCGAGCCGCTTGCGCTGCGAGGGCGTCAGCTTCGCGGCCGGGTCGTCGACCGCCGCCATGATTCCGGCGAGGTCACCGAAGGCGTCCAGCAGCTTGGCGGCCGTCTTCTCGCCGATGCCGGGCACGCCGGGCAGCCCGTCGCTCGGGTCGCCGCGCAGCAGCGCCAGATCCACGTAGCCGGAGCCGTCCACCCCGTACCTCTCGCGCAGCCAGCTCTCGTCCGTCACCTGGAGCGAGCCGACGCCCTTCAGCGGGTAGAGCACCCGCACCCCGCGGGCGTCGTCCACCAGCTGGTAGAGGTCCCGGTCGCCCGTGACGATGTCCACCGGGCCGGCCGCCAGGCCGGTCAGCGTGCCGATCACATCGTCCGCCTCGTACCCCGCTGCGCCGACCCGGGCGATCCCCAGGGCGTCGAGCACGTCCTCGATGACCGGCACCTGCGGGGCCAGCGTGTCGGGCGTCTCCTCCTCGTCGGGCAGCCCCGTGCCGGTCTCCACCGCGACGCGGTGCGCCTTGTACGACGGGATGAGGTCGACCCGCCACTGGGGCCGCCAGTCCGCGTCCCAGCAGGCGACCAGATCGTCCGGCCGGTGGTCCTGCACGAGCCGGCCGATGAAATCGAGCAGTCCGCGCACGGCGTTCACCGGGGTGCCGTCCGGTGCGCGCACCGAGTCGGGGACCCCGAAGTAGGCGCGGTAGTAGAGGGAAGCGGTGTCGAGGAGCATCAGGCGTCGCGTCACCCCCCTGATGATGCCGCACCCCGCTGACAGTGGCCGCGGAGGACGCGGTTCCCGATCCCGAGCCGCTTCTGTGTGAGCTGGGTCACTCTCGTGTTTGGCTTGTGTAAGCGGGGGCAGGCGCGGCATTGGAGCGGACTACGTCGCATTTTCAACTAGTGCACGTGCCATGCGGACCGAATCCGCGCGCTCCACGGTCTGCCGGAGGGGGTGGCAGACCGTTTCCGGTTCAACGCGTGAGGTGTATGTGTCAAGGCTGCAAGCCGAACACTTGTACAAGGTCTTCGGCAGACGACCCGATCAAGCCGTGCAGAGACTCGAAGGCGGCTCCAGCCGTGAAGAGCTGCGCGCCGAGGGAACGACCGCAGCGGTGATCGACGCATCGTTCACCGTGGAGCCGGGACAGATCTTCGTCGTGATGGGTCTGTCCGGGTCCGGCAAGTCCACCTTGCTGCGGATGCTCAACGGGCTGCTGGAGCCCACCGCGGGGAAGGTGCTGTTCGACGGCCAGGACCTGACCGCCCTGACCCCCGCCGAACTGCGCCACGTCCGGTCCACCAAGATCAGCATGGTGTTCCAGCACTTCGCCCTCTTCCCCCACCGCAGCGTGCTGGAGAACGCCGGCTACGGCCTGGAGGTACAGGGCGTCCCGCGTGACGAGCGCAACCGGCGCGCGGCCGAGGCCCTGGAGATGACCGGCCTGGCGGGCTGGGAGAACTCCTGGCCCGACGAGCTGTCCGGCGGTATGCAGCAGCGCGTCGGCCTGGCCCGCGCGCTGGCCACCGACGCCGACCTGCTCCTCATGGACGAGTCCTTCAGCGCACTCGACCCGCTGATCCGCCGCGATATGCAGGACCAGCTCCTGGAACTGCAGAAGCGGCTGAAGAAGACCATCGTCTTCATCACCCACGACCTCAACGAGGCCATGCGCCTCGGTGACCGTATCGCCGTGATGCGCGACGGGGAGATAGTCCAGCTCGGCAGCGCCGAGGACATCCTCGTCACCCCGGCCAACGACTACGTCGCCTCCTTCACCCAGGACGTGGACCGCTCCCGGGTGCTGACCGCGGGCGCGATCATGGCGGAGCCGGACACCGTCATCGGCACCAAGACCGACGCGGGCAAGGAACTGCGCACCCCCGAGGATGTCCTGCGGGAGGCCCCGGCCACCGTCACGGAGTCCACCCCGATCATCGAGCTGTTCACGCCCTGTTCGCAGAGCGCCGTCGCGGTCGCCGTGACCGACGACAAGGGCAAGCTCGTCGGCGTCGTGCCCCGTGCCCGGCTGCTCGCCGTACTCGGTGAGCCGATGACCCCTGCCGAGGCTCCCCAGGACGCCGCGGCCTCGCTGAAGAAGGTGGCCAGTGTTTAGGCTCCACCTCGGCGACTGGGTCGACTCCGCCGTCGACTGGCTCCAGACCCATCTGGCCTGGCTCTTCGACGCCATCAGCTCCATAGTCAGCGGCATGTTCGACGGCATAGCCGCCGTGCTCTCCGCCCCCGCACCCCTGCTCTTCGCGGGCATCGTCGCCGTCATCGCCTGGTGGCTGCGCGGTCTGCTCGCCGGTGTGCTCGCGTTCGTCGGCTTCGCCCTCATCGACTCGGTCGAGTTGTGGGACGAGGCGATGGACACGCTCACCCTGGTACTCGTCGCGACCATCGTGACGCTGGTGCTGGCCGTTCCGCTCGGTATCTGGGCGTCCCGCTCCAAGACCGTCAGCGCGGTGACCCGGCCGGTCCTCGACTTCATGCAGACCATGCCCGCCATGGTCTACCTGATCCCCGGCGTCATCTTCTTCGGCGTCGGTGTCGTCCCCGGCATCATCGCCACCATCATCTTCGCGCTGCCCCCGGGCGTCCGGATGACCGAGCTGGGCATCCGGCAGGTCGACGGTGAGCTCGTCGAGGCGGCGGAGGCCTTCGGCACCACCTCGCGCAACACCCTGCTGCGGGTGCAGCTGCCGCTCGCACTGCCCACGATCATGGCGGGCATCAACCAGGTCATCATGCTGGGCCTGTCCATGGTGGTCATCGCCGGCATGGTCGGCGGCGGCGGCCTCGGTGGCTCCGTCTACCGCGCCATCGGCAACGTCGACGTCGGCCTCGGCTTCGAGGCCGGTATCTCCATCGTCATCCTGGCGATGTACCTGGACCGGATGACCAGCGCCCTGGGCCGCGAGGTCTCCCCGCTGGCCCGCCGCGCGCTCGCCAAGGCGCAGGCCGCGGCCGGCGGACTGAAGGTGTGGAACTACCGTCCGCAGCCCGTCGTCGCCGTGGCCGGCATCGTCGTCCTCGCGCTCGTCGCCGGAAGCATGAGCCTGTTCGGCGGCTCCTCGGACTCGGACAACACCGCGAAGTCCGACCCGAAGAACGTCGGCGCCGGCAAGACGGTCAGCATGGGTTACATCCCGTGGGACGAGGGCATCGCCTCCACCTTCCTCTGGAAGGAGCTGCTGGAGCAGCGCGGCTTCAAGGTCGACGCCAAGCAGTACGAGGCCGGCGCGCTGTACACCGGTATGGCCAACGGTCAGATCGACTTCGAGACCGACTCCTGGCTGCCGGTCACCCACGCCGCGTACTGGAAGAAGTACAAGGACCGCCTGGACGACATGGGCTCCTGGTTCGGACCCACCACGCTGGAACTGGCCGTCCCTTCGTACGTGAAGGACGTCAAGACCCTGGACGACCTCAAGGGCAAGGGCTCGAAGTTCAAGGGCCGCGTCGTGGGCATCGAGCCGAGCGCCGGTGAGACGGGCCTGCTCAAGGACAAGATCCTGCCGGGCTACGGCCTGGACAAGGAGTACAAGGTCGTCGACGGCTCCACGCCGTCCATGCTGGCCGAGCTGAAGCGCGCGTACGCCAAGAAGGAGCCCATCGTGGTTCCGCTCTGGTCGCCGCACTGGGCGTACAACCAGTACGACCTGACCAAGCTCAAGGACACCAAGAACCTCTGGGGCAAGGGCGACGGCATCCACACGCTGAGCCGCAAGGGCTTCTCCGACGAGAACCCCGAGGTCGGCAAGTGGCTGAAGAACTTCAAGATGACCGAGGACCAGCTCACCAGTCTTGAGGCGCAGATCCAGAAGAGCGGATCCGGCAAGGAGCAGGAGGCCGTCCGCACCTGGCTCAAGGCCAACCCGGGCTTCGTCGACAAGGCGGCCCCGGTCGCCGCGGCCAAGACCTCCAAGGGCGCCAACGGCAAGGACGAGCGCGAGCGCGCCGTCGAGATGGCCTGGTTCCCGTGGGAGGAGGACATCGCCGCCACGTACCTGTGGAAGGCCGTCCTGGAGGACCGCGGTTACAAGATCAACCTGAAGCAGTTCGAGGTCGGCCCGATGTACACCGCGATGTCCCGCGGCCAGCTCGACGTGCAGTTCGACGGCTGGCTGCCGTACACCCAGAAGAACTACTGGGACAAGTACGGCTCCAAGCTGACGGACGTCGGCTCGTGGTACGGCCCCACCTCGATCGAGGTCGCGGTGCCCAGCTACGTCAAGGACGTCAAGACCCTGGCGGACCTCAAGGGCAAGAGCGACGAGTTCAAGGGCCGGATCGTCGGCATCGAGCCGGGCACGGCCACGATGGAGAACCTCAAGAAGAACGTGCTGCCGAAGTACGGCCTCGACAAGGAGTACGAGGTCGTCGACTCCTCGACGCCCGGCATGCTCGCCGAGCTGAAGCGCGCGTACGCCAAGAAGGAGCCCATCGCCGTACTCCTGTGGACCCCGCACTGGGCCTACAACGAGTACAAGATGACCAAGCTCCAGGACCCGAAGAAGGCCTTCGGTGAGGGCGACCGGTTGCACACCATCGCATCCAAGGACTTCCCGAAGAACTACCCGCAGCTCACCAAGTGGTTCAAGAACTTCAAGCTGAGCGAGGACCAGCTCGGCGGCCTGGAGAACGAGATCCAGAAGCGCGGTACGGGACACGAGGAAGAAGCCGTGCAGGCCTGGATGGACGATAATCCGGGCATCGCGGACAAGATGGCACCTCAGCAGTAACCCCGTCGTGCCCCGCCAGGGGCCCGGCACAGAAAGGGGTGGTCACCGCCGACGGCGGTGACCACCCCTTTCGGGCTGTCCGGACGTCTCAATTACCGGCCGTCCTCGCGTAACGGTGTGCGTAAGGTGCTGGCAGCCGGAAGGATGGGGTCGGGAGGGAGCCGGACATGGACGAGAAGGAAACACTCCGGGTGGGCGCGGCGGTCCGACGGCAGCGCAGGTCCCTGGGGCTCACGCTGGCCGCGGTCGCGACGCGCAGTGGCCTGTCCGTACCGTTCCTCAGCCAGATCGAGAACGAACGGGCCAGACCCAGCGCCCGGTCCCTGGACCGGGTCGCGGACGCGCTGGAGACCACCACCGCGCGGCTGCGGGCCGCCGCCGACTCGGCGCGCGCCGTCGACGTCGTGCGCGGTACGCCACAGGACGGGGACGGGGTACGCCGGGTGGTGCGCGGACGCCACCAGCTCAGCGCCCTCGAATTCACCGGTGAGCTGGACCTCGGGCGCGAGTTCCAGCACCGCAACGACGAGGTGCTGTACGTGGCGGAGGGCGCCGCGGAGGTGGAGGCGGAGGGCCAGGCGTACCGGCTGGAGCGCGGCGACACGCTGTTCCTGTCCGGGGGAGTGCGCCACCGCTGGCGGGCCACGGTCCCCGGCACCCGGCTGCTGTTCGTCGCGGTGGCCGAGCACATCGACGCGACGTTCGACCCGCGCCGCTGAGGCGCGGGACCCAAAGGGCCGGCCGTGAGGAGGTAACAGCCGTGCGGGTCGTCTCCCTCGTCCCCTCGCTCACCGAGGCCGTCGCCGAGAGCGGCCCCGGGCTGCTCGTCGGCGCCACCGACTGGTGCACCCACCCCGCCGGACTGGCCGCCGCCCGCATCGGGGGCACCAAGACCCCCGACGTGGCCGCGATCCTCGCCCTGCGCCCCGATCTCGTCGTGGCCAACGAGGAGGAGAACCGGGAACCCGACCTGGCCGCGCTGCGGGACGCCGGGACCGAGGTGCTCCTCACCACCGTCCGCACGCTCGACGACGCGTTCGCGGAGCTGGACCGGCTGCTGACCGGGGCCTGTGGACTGCCGAGACCCCGCTGGCTGGACGAGGCCGAGGCCGCCTGGGCGGCACTGGAACCGCCGTCCGCCCCGCGCCGCGCCGTCGTCCCCGTCTGGCGCAGGCCCTGGATGGTCCTGGGCCGCGACACCTTCGCCGGTGACCTGCTGGCCCGGCTCGGCGTGCGCAACGTCTACACGGACCACGCCGAGCGCTACCCCCGGATCCCGCTCGACGAGCTGAACGCGGCCGGCGCGGACCTGGTGGTGCTGCCCGACGAGCCGTACCGGTTCACCGCCGCCGACGGGCCAGAGGCCTTCCCCGCGCTGCCCGCCGCACTCGTCGACGGGCGGTACCTCACCTGGTACGGACCGTCACTGGTCCGGGCGCCCGCGGCGCTGCGGGCGGCGCTGGGCTGAACGGCCGGGAAGGATACGCGGATGATCTTCACCGCACCGCCCGCCTCCGGTGTCCTCGGCTAGGGCCTGTATCGGGTTGTCAGGCCGGGGCAGGAAGCGGGGTCCGCCGCGCCGCCGCCACCAGCGCCGCCATCACCCGTACGTCGTCGCCCATCTCCGGATGCCACTGCACCCCGAGCACCCAGCCTGGGCCCGGCCGTTCGACCGCCTCCACCGTGCCGTCCGCCGCGTGCGCGCAGGCCACCAGGCCCGCGCCGAGCCGGTCCACCGCCTGGTGGTGGTAGGTGGGCACGGCGCAGTCGCCGGGCACCACGGAGGCGTACCTGGTCCCCGGCACCGGCGTCACCGTATGGGAGCCGAACACGCCGGTCGTCCCCTCGGGGCCCGCGTGGCCGTCCAGATGCTGCGTCAGCGTCCCGCCGAGGGCGACGTTGAGGAGCTGCATCCCCCGGCAGATGCCGAGCAGCGGGGTACCGGACTCCAGCGCCGCCCCGATCAGCGCCGCCTCCCAGCCGTCCCGCTCCGGCGCGGGCGGACCGGTCCGCGGATCACGCCCGGCCCCGTACCGCGCCGGGTCCACGTCCGGACCGCCCGCGACCACCACCGCGTCCAGCCGCGCCACCACCGACGCGGCCGCCTCCGGGGAGTCCGGCGGCAGCAGCACGGCCAGGCCGCCCGCCTCCCGGACCAGCCGGCTGTAACCGGTGGGCAGCAGGGTGGCGGGCAGGTCCCAGAGACCCCAGCGTGCCGAGTCCACCAGATATGTACTGACCCCGATCAGCGGGCTGTTCATCGGATCTCCCTCTCGCACGGCACGCGGAACGCATCGGCACCGTATCCAAATCCCTTGCTCTGCCCATAGATTTGGATCAGCTGTCCAAAGATCCGGATCATCTGTCGGCCCGCGAGGAGAGGATCCATCCGTGTCCGACCGAACAGCCCCGCTCGCCGTCGAGGAACTCCGCGTCTTCGTCGACAGCGGCGAGATCGACACCGTGGTCCTGGCCTTCCCCGACATGCAGGGACGGCTCCAGGGAAAGCGCTTCGCCGCCGGCTTCTTCCTCGAAGAGGTGGTGCCGCACGGCACGGAGGGCTGCGACTACCTGCTCGCCGTCGACACCGACATGAACACCGTGGCCGGCTACGCCATGTCGTCCTGGGAACGCGGCTACGGCGACTTCGCCATGCTCCCCGACCTCACCACGCTGCGCCGGGTGCCCTGGAACGAGAGCACCGCGATGGTCACCGCCGACCTCGCGTGGAGCGACGGCGCCCCCGTCGCCGCCGCGCCCCGCCAGATCCTGCGCCGCCAGCTGGACCGCCTCGCCGGGCACGGCTACACCGCCCACGTGGGCACCGAACTCGAATTCATCGTCTTCAAGGACACCTACGAACAGGCCTGGGACCGCGGCTACCGCGACCTGACCCCGGTCAACCAGTACAACGTCGACTACTCCGTCCTCGGCACCGGCCGCGTCGAACCCCTGCTGCGCCGCATCCGCAACGAGATGGCGGGCGCCGGCCTCACCGTCGAATCCGCCAAGGGCGAGTGCAACCCCGGCCAGCACGAGATCGTGTTCCGTTACGACGAGGCCCTGGTCACCTGCGACCAGCACGCCGTCTACAAGACCGGCGCCAAGGAGATCGCCGCCCAGGAGGGCGTCGCGCTCACCTTCATGGCCAAGTTCAACGAGCGCGAGGGCAACTCCTGCCACATCCACCTCTCGCTCCGCTCCACAGAGGAGCCCGGCCGCAGCGTCATGGCGGACGGGGACGGCGCCATGTCCCCGGTGATGCGGCACTTCCTCGCCGGGCAGCTCGCGGCGCTGCGCGACTTCTCGCTCCTCTACGCACCGAACATCAACTCCTACAAGCGGTTCCAGCCCGGCTCCTTCGCCCCGACCGCCGTCGCCTGGGGCGCCGACAACCGCACCTGTGCGCTGCGGGTCGTCGGGCACGGCCGGTCGCTGCGCTTCGAGAACCGGCTCCCCGGCGGCGACGTCAACCCCTACCTCGCCGTCGCCGGACTCGTCGCCGCCGGCCTGTACGGGATCGAGCACGGGCTCGAACTCCCCGAGCCCTGCGCCGGAAACGCCTACACCGCCGAATACGACCACGTCCCCACCAGCCTGCGCGAGGCCGCCGGGCGCTGGGAGCACAGCGAGATCGCCGAAGCCGCCTTCGGCGCCGAGGTCGTCGCGCACTACGCCAACATGGCCCGCGTCGAGCTCGAAGCCTTCGACGCGGCGGTGACCGACTGGGAGATCAAGCGCTCCTTCGAACGTCTGTGAGGACTTCCTTGACCCGTGAGCACCAGGTACTGAACCCGGCGACGGAGGAGATCGTCGCCACCGTACCGGCCATTACCGCGGCCGGGGTGGACGCCGCCGTCACCCGCGCCGCGGCCGCCCAGCGGACCTGGGCCGCGCTCGCCCCCGCCGACCGGGCCCGGCTGCTGCGCCGGTTCGCCGCCGCCGTGGACGGCCGGACCGAGGAGCTGGCCCGGCTGGAGGTCCGCGAGGCGGGCCACACCATCGGCAACGCCCGCTGGGAGGCCGGCAACGTCCGCGATCTCCTCGACTACGCCGCCGGGGGAGTGGAACGGCTCAACGGCCATCAGATCCCCGTACCCGGCGGCATCGACATCACCCTGCTCGAACCCCTCGGCGTCATCGGCGTGATCGCACCCTGGAACTTCCCCATGCCGATCGCCGCCTGGGGCCTGGCCCCCGCCCTCGCGGCGGGCAACGCCGTCGTCCTCAAACCCGCCGAGACCACCCCGCTGACCGCGCTCCGGCTCGCCGCTCTCGCCCTGGAGGCCGGACTGCCGGAACACCTCTTCCAGGTGCTGCCCGGCGCGGGCGACGAAGCGGGCAACGCCCTGGTCGAGCACCCGGACGTCGCGAAGATCGTCTTCACCGGCTCCACCCGGGTCGGCAAGCGGATCATGGCCAAGTGCGCCGAGCACGTGAAGCGGATCACCCTCGAACTCGGCGGCAAGAGCGCCAACATCGTCTTCGCCGACGCCGACCTCGAAGCCGCCGCGGCCGCCGCCCCCATGTCCTTCCTGGACAACGCGGGCCAGGACTGCTGCGCCCGCACCCGGATCCTGGTCCAGCGCTCCGCGTACGACCGGTTCCTGGAGCTGCTCGCCCCGGCCGTCGCCGCCGTCGTCGTGGGCGACCCGTCCGACGAGAAGACGCAGATGGGCCCGCTCATCTCACGCACCCAGCTGGACCGGGTGCGCGGCTTCGTCCCCGAGGGCGCGGCCGCCATCCGGGGCAGCGCGCCCGGGGGCGCCGGCTTCTGGTTCCCGCCGACCGTCCTCACCGACGCGTCCGCCGACTCGCCCGTCGCCACGGAGGAGGTGTTCGGTCCGGTCGCGGTCGTGCTGCCCTTCGACGACGAGGCGGACGCCGTCCGGCTCGCCAACGCGACGCGCTACGGCCTCGCGGGCTCCCTCTGGACGCGGGACGTGGGGCGCGCGCTGCGCGTCTCGCAGGCCGTCCGGGCGGGGAACCTCTCCGTCAACTCCCACTCCGCGGTCCGCTACTGGACCCCGTTCGGCGGGTTCAAGCAGTCCGGCCTCGGCCGTGAACTCGGGCCCGACGCCCTCACCGCCTTCACCGAAACCAAGAACGTCTTCCTCAGCACGGAGGCCTGAACCGGTATGACCACGGACAACGGGAACATCTGCCGCCGCCTCGTCGGCCGCACCGCCGTCATCACCGGCGCCGGCAGCGGCATCGGCCTCGCCACCGCCCACCGGCTCGCCTCCGAGGGCGCGCACGTGGTCTGCGGCGACATCGACGAGAGCGCGGGCAAGGCGGCCGCCGAAGCGGTCGGCGGCACCTTCGTAAGGGTCGACGTCACAGACCCCGGACAGGTCGAGGCGCTGTTCGCGGCGGCCGACGACACCTACGGCTCCGTCGACATCGCCTTCAACAACGCCGGCATCTCGCCGCCCGACGACGACTCCATCCTCACCACGGGCCTGGAGGCCTGGAAACGCGTCCAGGACGTCAACCTCACCTCCGTCTACCTCTGCTGCAAGGCGGCCCTGCCCTACATGCGGCGCCAGGGGCGGGGCTCGATCATCAACACCGCCTCGTTCGTCGCCAGGATGGGCGCCGCCACCTCGCAGATCTCCTACACCGCGTCCAAGGGCGGGGTGCTCGCGATGTCCCGTGAACTGGGCGTCCAGTTCGCCCGCGAGGGCATCCGGGTCAACGCGCTGTGCCCGGGACCGGTCAACACCCCGCTGCTCCGGGAACTGTTCGCCAAGGACCCGGAGCGCGCCGCCCGCCGACTGGTGCACATCCCGCTCGGCCGGTTCGCGGAGGCGACCGAGATCGCGGCCGCCGTCGCCTTCCTGGCGAGCGACGACTCCTCCTTCGTCAACGCCACGGACTTCCTCGTCGACGGCGGCATCTCCGGCGCCTACGTCACGCCTCTCTAGGGTCGCCTGTCACATCCGGAACCTAGAGTGGGGCGATGAGCAACGCGACACCGCCCGGCTGGTATCCGGACACGGCCGCACCGGGCCACGAGCGGTGGTGGGACGGTGCGGCGTGGACCGCCCACACCCGCCCGTACGCCGCCGCGCCGCAGCCGTACGTCCCCGCGCAGCCCGCTTCCCCCGCCGGGCCAGGCCGGGGGAGCGGCGGCGGAAGCGGCCGGATCGTCGCCATGGTGGTGGCCGGTGCGGTCGTCGTCGGCGCGGCCGTGACCGGAGCGGTGCTGCTCGGCAGGGACGACGCCGGAACGCCGCCGGTGGCCCGGCCGAGCAGCACCCCGCCCGCGGACACCGCCACTCACGACGGCCCCGGCGACAGCCCCTCGCCGGACGCCCCGGCCGACACCGGCGACCCGGCCGTGCTCGTGGACCAGCTCAACGGCATCACCCTGCCGATCCCCGACGGCTGGGAGAAGCCGGAAAGCGCCTTGGATGAGGTGCTCACGATGCGCACCGCCCGCTCCTACAGCTGCCCCGGCAGCTCCGGGGACTTCTGCTACCACGGCACGGTGACCACGCGGACGCCCAACGCCGGCGACACCGCGGAGAAGCTCGCCAGGGACGACATAGCCGACGCGGCGGATGCCGCGTACCAGGAGAACGCCGTCGGCACCCGTGTCCACGGCGGCATCACGTCCCACAAGCAGCTCGCCGCCGCCTCGGTGAGCGTGGCGGGACGCACCGGCTACGAGGTGCGCTGGAAGGTCGTCACCAGGAAGGGCCCCGGCGGCTACGTGCAGTCGCTCGTCTTCCCGTCGAGCGTCGGCAGCGAGTCGCTCGTCGTCGTGCGCTACGCCTTCGACGCCGGCCCCGACGGGCCCCCGCTCTCCCTCATGGACACCCTGACCAAGGGCATCCGGCCGATCGGTGACAGCGCGACGAACGGCGGCGTCGGCAGCTCCGTGGCCCCCTGACGCCGCCCCGGGCTCAGAGGAAGGTGCGGCCCTCGCCCCGGTACGTCGGCACGGTCGCCGTGATCCGGTCCTCCTCGATCAGCTGCAACTCGTCGAACCGCTCGCACAGTTCACCGGCCTTGGCATGCCGGAACCACACCTTGTCACCGATCAGCAGATCGTCGGCCGGGGCGCCGAGCAGCGGGGTCTGCACCTCGCCCGGCCCCTCCTGCGGGTCGTAACGCAGCCCCTCCGGCAGGTACGGGACCGGCAGCCGGTCCGGACCGGCCGCACCCGACGCCGGGTAACCGCCACCGAGCACCGTCACCACGCCCACCCCGGGCCTGCGCACCACCGGCTGGGCGAACAGGGCCGCCGGACGGGCCGTGAACGAGGTGTAGTTGTCGAACAGCCGAGGCACGTAAAGCCCGGAACCGGCCGCGATCTCCGTCACCGCGTGCTCCGCGGCGGTGTGCTGCACACTGCCGGTGCCGCCGCCGTTCACGAACTCCAGGTCCGGCGCGACGGCCCGTACCGCCCGCACCACCTCGGCCCGCCTGACCGCCAGCTCCCGGCGGGCGGAGGCCTGCATCAGCCGGATCGCCCGGGACCGCAGCGGCCGACCCGCGACCGAGTCACCGACCCCGGCGATATGGCCCTCGTACGCCATCAGCCCCACCAGCCGGAAACCGGGCCTGCGGGCCACGGACCGGGCCAGCTCGGCCAGTTGGGCGGGGGAGCGCAGGGGTGAGCGGAGCGCCCCGATCCTGACCCGGCCGCCGAGCATCCGCAGCGAGGTGTCCAGCTCCAGACAGACCCGGATCTCCTCGCCGCCCCCGGCACGCGCCGCGTCGATCAGCTCCAGCTGAGCGTGGTCGTCCACCATCACCGTCACGGCCGCGGCCAGCTTCGGGTCGGAGGCGAGCTCCGCGAACGCCGGCCGGTCGGCCGACGGATAGGCCAGCAGCACGTCCTCGAACCCGGCACGGGCCAGCCACAGCGACTCGGCCAGCGTGAACGACATGATCCCGGCGAAGCCGGGCCGCGCGAGCACCCGCTCCAGCAGGGCACGGCAGCGCACCGACTTGCTCGCCACCCGGACCGGCTTCCCGGCCGCACGGCGTACCAGGTCGTCGGCGTTGGCGTCGAAGGCCTCCAGATCGACAACGGCGATCGGGGCATCGAGATGGGCGGTGGCCCGGTTGTAGCGGGTCCGGTCAGCGGCGCGGGCAGTCATGGCCGCAGCTTGCCAGACACCTGTACCGCTGGGTAGGGGGATGATCTGCGCAGATCGGTCCGGCGCCCGGCGGCCCGCTCCCATCAGGGGTGCCGCAGCCCGTAGAGTGACGGTCACGCGGCGCGCAACGAGCCTGCCTGTGGCGGAGATCCGCGTGCGGTACGGAACGGACCAAGGGGGCTGATGAGTACCGAGGCGCAGCGCGCTCCCGTCCCGCCACGCCCGGCCACCCCGCCGGCCGGCCGGGCGCCCACGCCCCCGGGATTTGCCGCACCCGCACCGTCCGCCACGTCTGCACCGTCCACGGCACCCGCACCCGCACCGCCCGCCGTGGAGTCGACCGCCCGGCTCCGGCCCGTGCCACCGGCACCGCCGCGTCCCGTCACGCCCCCCGCCGCTCCGGCTGCCTTCCCGCCGCGCCCCGCGGCGCCGCCCGCGGCGACCCGGCGCCGCCCGGTGGGCGCCGTGGAGCTCGGCGCACCGCCCTGGTGGCCCGACGGCCCCGCCCACCGGCCGCCGCACAACGACTTCCTGCCGCACGCCTTCCCGGCGGAGACGCCCGCCGAGACCACCACCAGGCTCCGGCCCGTCCGGACCCGGAGCCCCTTCAGGACCGCGGCAGCGGCCGTCTGCGTCGTGCTCGGGCTCGGCCTGATCGGCGGCGCGGCCACCGGCAGCTGGCTGATCAGCGACTCCTCGGCCGATCCGGCGGCCCACAGCACCTACACCGTGGGCCGCGCCGCCTGGCACAGCGTGCCCGTGGACACCCTCTTCCCGCGCACCCTCAAGGGCGACGGCGCGGGGCCCGGCGGCTCCGACCGGGTCTGGACCAGGCTCGCCGTCGCCCCGGACAGCGGCTGCGCGACGGCTCTGGACCCGCTGCTCCTCAAGACGGTGCGCCCGGCCGGCTGCGCCAGGCTGCTGCGCGCCACGTACACGGACGCGACGTCCAGCAGCGTCACCACCGTCGGGCTGCTCTTCACCGAGGGCGACACCGAGGCCATGCGGGCGCTCAGCACCCGGTTCACCGGTCAGCACCTGGACGCGCGCACCGACCTGATGCCCCGCGCGTATCCCGTCGAGGGCACCCCGGCCGCCGGATTCGGCGACAAGCAGCGCGCCAGCTGGAGCGTGCACGTCCTGACCGAGGTACCCGTCGTGGTGTTCGCGGTCTCCGGTTTCGCCGACGGGCGTAAGGTCACCGCCCCGCAGCCCGCCGCCGAGGCCATGGCCAGGAACGCCACGACCGCCGCCGCCCAGGCCGGGCTCGGCCACGAGGCCAAGGGGCTGGCCGACCTGGTCGAACGCGGTCTGCGCAAGGCCGTCACAGAGCGCACGGAGAAGCCGGAGTGACCCAAGTGCCCGGAGTAACCCGCCGTGCCCGCCGCCACCGCGCCCTCGGCGCGCTCTGCGCCGCCACCGCGCTCGCGCTGCTGCCCGCGTCACCGGCGCGAGCGGACACCATACGGGCCCAGCAGTGGGGCCTGGACGCCCTCCACACCGACGAGGCCTGGCGGACCAGCCGGGGCAAGGGCATCACCGTCGCCGTCGTCGACACCGGGGTGGACAGCAGCCTGCTTGACCTCGCGGGCCGGGTACTGCCCGGCAAGGACATGATCGGCTTCGGCGCCGGACGGGGCGACCGGTCCTGGGCACGGCACGGCACCGCGATGGCCGCGATCATCGCGGGCCGGGGCCACGGGGTCTCGGACGACGACGGGGTCCTCGGCATCGCGCCCCAGGCGAAGATCCTTCCCGTCCGGGTCATCCTGGAGGCGAGCGACCCGGACCGGGCCAAGGCCCGCAAGTCCCGTGGCACGGCCCTCGCGGACGGCATCCGCTGGGCCGCCGACCACGGCGCCGACGTCATCAACCTCTCGCTGGGCGACGACAGCGAGTCCGCCCATCCGGAACCGGGCGAGGACGCGGCCGTCCAGTACGCGCTGAAGAAGGGCGCGGTCGTCGTCGCGTCGGCCGGCAACAGCGGCGAGAAGGGTGACCACATCTCGTACCCCGCCGCCTACCCCGGAGTGATCGCGGTCGCCGCCGTCGACCGCTACGGCACCCACGCCTCGTTCTCCACCCGCCGCTGGTACGCCGCCGTGAGCGCCCCCGGGGACGACATCGTCGTCCCTGCACCGGACCGGCAGTACTACGTGGAGTGGGGCACCTCGGCCGCGTCCGCCTTCGTCTCCGGCGCGGTCGCCCTGGTCAGGGCCGCCCACCCCGGCCTCACGCCCGCCCAGATCAAGAAGCTCCTCACGGACACCGCGCGCGATTCCCCCGCGGGCGGCCGGGACGACTCCCGGGGCTACGGCATGGTCGACCCGGCCGCGGCCATCAAGGCGGGTGCCAAGCTCCGTCCGGCCGGTCTGCGCCCGGACTCCACCGCGGCGGGCTACCGCGAGAAGTACTTCGGCTCCGGCCCCACCCCGTCCCGCGTGGACGAGGGGCCCGCGGGCCGGCTGGCCCCGGTCGCGGGCGGCCTCGGCGCACTCCTGCTCGCACTGGCCGTAGTGCTGTGGCGCGGCCGCGACGGGCGGCCGGTCTTCGCGCGCCGCTGACGGGCACACCCCAGGGACGCCCGTACCCGACCTGTCGGCGGGACGGCCACGGCCAGGCACTACGCTCGCCGTGTGGCGCAGAAGAACATTCCGGACCCCGGATACTCCGACGACGACGGCACGGCCGACCCCGCCCTGACCTCGGCACTGTCCGCCTGGGCCGAGAACCGCGAGGCCGTCGGCCCGGTGCTCGAAGCCCTCAGGGGGGCCAGGCTGCTGGTCCCCGTGGTGGCGGTCCTCGGCGAGGTGGAGGAGGACGAGAAGGGGCTGCGCCGGGAGAAGACCAGCGACATGGCCGTCCCCACCCTCCAGGCCGGTGACCGCCGCGCCCTGCCCGCCTTCACCTCCACCGCCTCGCTGGCCCGCTGGGACCCGCAGGCCCGGCCCGTCGCCGTACCCCTGCACCAGGCGCTCCAGGCTGCCGTGCACGAGAAGGCGGACACCCTGGTGCTCGACCTCGCGGGCCCGGTAACCTTCGAGGTGACCGGCTCCGCGCTGCTGGCCCTCGCGGAGGGCCGGACCAGCGCCGACCCGCTGGACGACCCCGCGGTGATCTCCGCGGTACGCGACGCCGTCGCCGCCGAACCCGCGGTGCTCCGCGCCCACCTCGGTCCGGGGCGCGCCGACGGCACCCTCGCCCTGGTGCTCGCGGCGGACGCCGACCCCGCGGAGGCGGCGGGCCGGGTCGCGCGGTCGCTGGCCGCCAGCGAGGTGCTGCGGGCCCGGCTGGTGCGCGGCCTGGACCTCGCGCTTCTCCCGGCCGACGCGAACGCACCGGGTGACGCCCTGTTCACTCGCTGATCATCCCCTCGGCTCAACGCGCGCAATAGGGCGCGGAGTCGGAGAATTGCGAAGAAAGCGGACGATCTTCGTGAGGTGGTTGTATGCAGACGCGAATGGCGGCATCGGAGTTCCTGGGCACCCTCCTGCTGGTCTTCTTCGCCGTCGGATCAGCGGTGCTCGGTGTCCAGTACATCGGGACCGTCGGCATCGCGCTGGCCTTCGGCTTCGTACTTCTCGCCCTGGCCTACGCGCTCGGCCCGATCTCCGGCTGTCATCTCAATCCGGCGGTCACCCTGGGAATGCTGACGGCCCGGCGGATCGACGTACGCACCGCGGTGACGTACTGGATCGCGCAGCTCCTCGGTGGTATCGCCGGTGCCGCCCTGCTGTTCCTGCTGGTCAAGCAGGTGCCCGGACTGAAGACGAGCGGCAAGTTCGGCAGCAACGGCTACGGAGACCGGTCGGATGTGCACATCAGCATGGGCGGCGCGTTCCTGGCCGAGGTGGTGCTCACCTTCCTGCTGGTGTTCGTCGTGCTCGCGGTGACCCACAAGCTCGCCGTCGTCGGATTCGACGGGCTGCCCATCGGCCTCTCCCTCGCGGTGATCCACCTGGTCGGCATCCCGCTCACCGGTACGTCGGTCAACCCGGCGCGCAGTCTGGGCCCGGCGATCTTCGCCGGAGGCGCGGCGCTCTCCCAGCTCTGGCTGTTCCTGGTGGCGCCACTGGTCGGCGGTGTCATCGCGGCGCTCGCCCACCGGGTGACCCACCCCGTCGCCGGACGCGACGAGCGGACCACGGAGACCGCGGAGGCCTGATCCCGGCCCCGGCACGCAGTGAGCCCCCGCCCACGAAAGACGCTGTTGGTTAATTCGGGGGCTGGTCCTACTTCGCCCTGCCGAGCATGGGCTCGGCGGGGCGAAGTGCTGCGAAGTAGCTGGTGCGGGTGCGGGCCGGGGGTGTGTCGGTGAGGTGGGCATCGATGCGGGCGAGGTTGGTCGCGGCGCCGGTGAGCTGGTGCTGGAGGCTGGTTTTCGCGAGGCCACGGTAGCGGGATCTGCGCAGGCCGCAGCGCTGGACGCCCTGGGAGATGGTGCCCTCGACTCCTGCGCGGGTCTTGTAGCGGTCCTTCCAGGTGTCGGTGTCCTGTTCGGCGCGGGCCTGGCGGAGCGCTTGGTGTTCTTCGCGGGGCCGCAGGGTCAGGCGGCGGCCGGCGCTGGAGGTGGTGCACTGCTCGCGGACCGGGCAGGGACGGCACTGGCCGCCGTTGAAGCGGACGCGGATCACCGGGGTGCCCTCGGGCGAGCGGTCGGGGTTCCAACGGGTGGTGGTCTGACCGCTGGGGCAGGTGACCTGCTCGTGGTCCCAGTCGATCGAGATGTCGGGAACCGTCGCCACGGTGGTGGCCATGTTCGTGATCAGGTTCGGGATGTCCGGCTCGCAGGTCTCGGTGAGGTGGACCTTGTATCCGTCCCACATGGTGTCGCGTTTGACGCTGCCGCGTGCCTCGGTGTCATAGGGCGTGACCAGGCGCGTCGCGCCCGGCGGCCGGTCTTTTGGGCCCCACCGCCTCACCTCGCCCTCCACCTGCTGGAAGTGCTGGACCCAGACCTGGCGCAGGGTTTCCACCTGCTCCAGCGTGCGTAGTTCTCCGGGTGCCCCGGGTGAGAAGACGGCTTCGAGCAGTCGTGTCCCGTCCCGCCCGATCCGCAGGCCCATCTCGTCCCGTTTGGTGCGGGATCTGGGGAAACGTGAGTCCTCGGCCCGGGTGGCGTAGTGCTTGAACCAGTCCGGTTCCGCCATAGTCAGCAGCCAGCCGGGGGCGGCCTGGGCGATCTCGTTGAGCGCCGCCCTCAGGGTCTCGGCGACCTGTTCCAGCCAGCACAGCTGGCGGGCCGCGGATTGCACATGGGTGGAGTCGGTCCGTGCCCGGCCGCACGGTCTTCAGCAGCCCGCTTTCCCCGGCCGCGGCCAGGACGCCATCCAGCACCCGCCGCCCGGCCTCCGCTTCCACCAGGCGGTCCCGGAACTCCGACAGCACCGAGAAGTCGAAACCAGGATCGCCCAGTTCCAGCGCGAGCGCGTACTTGAAGTCGATCCGTGCCCTCACCGCCTCCGCCGCCTGCCGGTCGGTGAGCCCCTCCACGAACTGCAACACCAGCACGAGCGCCAACCTGCCCGGTGACCAAGCAGGCTTCCCCCGCGCAGGGAACAGATCCGCGAACTCCTCGTCACGAAACAGCGGCCCCAGCTCGTCCCGGACCCGGATCGCCAGACTCCCCTTCGGGAACGCGGCCCGCGCTACCCGCACCGTTTCCACCGGAATCTCCCCCGACTCCCTCGGCTGCATCGACATCGACATCCACCCCACACAACAACGTCGGCCTTCAAGACCACAACCGAGTCTTCAAGGCCGACGTCACGCGAACCCCCGAATCAACCAACAGCGTCACGAAAGGGCGGGGGCTCACGTTCGCCGGAGAGGGGAGCGGAGGGGCGTGCCGACTCAGCCGAAGACCGGTCCGGTGTACTTCTCGCCGGGGCCCTTGCCCGGCTCGTCCGGTACGAGCGAGGCCTCGCGGAACGCGAGCTGGAGCGACTTCAGGCCGTCGCGCAGCGGAGCCGCGTGGAAGGAGCTGATCTCGGTGGTGCTCGCGTCCAGCAGGCCGGCCAGCGCGTGGACCAGCTTGCGGGCCTCGTCGAGGTCCTTGTGCTCGTCGCCGTCCTCGGTCAGTCCGAGTTTCACGGCGGCGGCGCTCATCAGGTTGACCGCGACCGTCACGATGACCTCGACCGCCGGCACCTCCGCGATGTCGCGGGCCATCTCGTCGAAGCCGGGGGAATCAGTGGTGGGGGTCGCGTCGCTCATGCCTCATACGATAGGCCCACGCCGGGCCCGGTCCCGCTGCGGGAGTGCGCGCGACGACCGGTTAGCGCACGTGCGGCCGAGCTGCTAACCTTGTGTAACGACCGGCTGGGCATCTATGTGCCCGGCCCACAAGTGGAGGCTCCGATCTCCCACCTGACCGTCCTCAGGACGGCGGGTCACCGGTCAGGTGGCGCCCATCGTTCCGTACGGACGATGGAGCCGCCCGATGCGCCCCGCGGTTGACCGCGACGGTGCTCCGGTTTTCCAGGAGCCCCGCCTGTGTCCCGTCCGGGGCATTTTTCTTGCCTCCGCAACGGTTGGTCTGTCGAAACAGACGTTACGTGGCTGTCCGCCAGGCGGCCGCGTGGTGCTACCGAGGAGGATCCATCAGCGCCGAGCCCCGCATCAACGACCGGATTCGCGTACCCGAGGTGCGACTTGTCGGTCCCAGTGGCGAGCAGGTCGGGATTGTCCCGCTTGCCAAGGCCCTGGAACTTGCACAGGAGTACGACCTCGACCTGGTCGAGGTGGCGGCTACCGCCCGTCCGCCCGTGTGCAAGCTCATGGACTACGGGAAGTTCAAGTACGAGTCGGCCATGAAGGCCCGTGAGGCGCGCAAGAACCAGGCGCACACGGTCATCAAGGAGATGAAGCTCCGGCCGAAGATCGACCCGCACGACTATGACACCAAGAAGGGTCACGTCGTCCGGTTCCTCAAGCAGGGTGACAAGGTCAAGATCACGATCATGTTCCGTGGTCGTGAGCAGTCCCGCCCCGAGCTGGGCTTCCGACTGCTCCAGCGTCTCGCTTCGGACGTGGAGGAACTCGGCTTCATCGAGTCCAACCCGAAGCAGGACGGCCGGAACATGATCATGGTTCTTGGCCCGCACAAGAAGAAGACCGAAGCCATGGCCGAGGCCCGCGAGGCCCAGGCCGCCCGCAAGGCGGAGCGCCAGGGGTACGCCCCCGACGACGCCGAGTCCGCGGACGAGGCTGCCGAGGCTCCGGCCGAGGCATCCTCAGAGGCTCCGGCCGAGACACCTTCCGAAGCGTGACCTTCGGGGGCCGCCATCCAGGCGCTCCCGGGTCCCCCCCCCGGAATCCCATCAAGATCTGACGCCCCTGTGGCCCGGTGCCCGCACCGGGAGGGGCGCCACTGACGAGGAGAGAACGGCGCGATGCCGAAGAACAAGACGCACAGCGGTGCCAGCAAGCGCTTCAAGATCACCGGCTCCGGCAAGGTGCTCCGCGAGAGGGCCGGCAAGCGCCACCTTCTTGAGCACAAGTCGTCCAAGAAGACCCGCTCGCTGACCGGCACGGTCGTCGTGGCTCCGGCCGACGCCAAGAAGATCAAGAAGCTTCTCGGCAAGTGAGGCCGTCGCCCCCGGTGAAATCCGGGGGCGCGCCCTCGATCAGACCGGGACCAATTCGTTTCCGGGCCGTGTGAGTACGACCACGGCCCCGCTACAAGGAGTTAACAAGTGGCACGCGTCAAGCGGGCAGTCAACGCCCACAAGAAGCGCCGGGCAATTCTCGAAGCCGCCAGCGGCTACCGCGGTCAGCGCTCGCGCCTGTACCGCAAGGCCAAGGAGCAGGTCACCCACTCCCTGGTCTACAACTACAACGACCGCAAGAAGCGCAAGGGCGACTTCCGTCAGCTGTGGATCCAGCGCATCAACGCCGCTGCCCGCCAGAACGGCATGACGTACAACCGCCTCATCCAGGGTCTGAAGGCCGCCAACATCGAGGTGGACCGCAAGATCCTGGCCGAGCTCGCGGTGAACGACGCCAACGCGTTCGCGACCCTCGTCGAGGTGGCCCAGAAGGCCCTCCCGAGCGACGTCAACGCCCCGAAGGCCGCCTGATTCAGGGCCGCACTTCCTGGTATTGAGCCGGACCCGCAGGCGCTCGCCGTCTGCGGGTCCGGTGCGTTGCACCCCCCGTCACCACCTGTCACGACCCGCACCTTCGTACGCAGAGAGGCTCGCCGCCGATCATGGGCATCCCTGAACTGATCTCCCCGCGATCGCCACGGGTCGCCGCCGCCCGGCGGCTGGCCAGGCGCAACTTCCGCGGCAAGGAGCGCAGGTTCATCGCCGAGGGACCGCAGGCCGTGCGCGAGGCCGCGGGCCACCGGGGCGGCGACGGCGAGGCGACGCTGGTGGAGCTGTTCGCCACCGTCGAGGCCGCCGAACGGTACGAGGCCATCATCGACGCGGCCCTCGCGGCGGGCGCCCGGGTGCACCTGGCCGACAGCGAGGTGCTCGCCGACGTGTCGCAGACCGTGACCCCGCAGGGCCTGATCGGCGTCTGCCGCTTCCTCGACTCGCCGTTCGAGTCGGTTCTCGCCGCGCGGCCGAAGCTCGTCGCCGTCCTGGCGAACGTCCGGGATCCCGGTAACGCCGGTACGGTGCTGCGCTGCGCCGACGCGGCGGGCGCCGACGCGGTGATCCTCACCGACGCCTCGGTCGACCTCTACAACCCCAAGTCGGTGCGCGCGTCCGTCGGTTCGCTCTTCCACCTGCCGGTCGCCGTCGGGGTGCCCGTCGAGCAGGCCGTACGGGGACTGCGGGACGCGGGCTCGCGGATCCTGGCCGCCGACGGCGCGGGCGAGGACGACCTCGACGACGAACTCGACGCGGGCATCATGGGCGGCCCCACCGCCTGGGTCTTCGGCAACGAGGCCTGGGGCCTGCCGGAGGAGACCCGCGCGCTGGCCGACGCCGTGGTGCGGGTGCCGATCCACGGCAAGGCGGAGAGCCTCAACCTCGCCACCGCCGCCGCCGTCTGCCTGTACGCCTCGGCGCGCGCCCAGCGCCCGCCCCGCAGCGCGGGCTGACCCGGCCGGTCGTCTCTCGGAGCGACGCAGGGTGTCGCTCCGTCACCGACGACTAGTAGGGTGACGAACTCGGGGGCCCACTGCACTGGTTCGAGAGGTGGGGTACGGGAATATGGCTGTCGGCATGAGCGGACCGCAGGCGACGGACGCGGGCGTCGTACGCGTGGACGCGGACCCGGACGCCGGTCAGGCGCTGGATCCCGACGACCTTCCCGACGGGCTCGTCGTCGCGGACGAGACCGGCCGGGTGATCTGCTTCAACGCCGCCGCCGCACGGATCACCGCCATGCCCCGGGCCGCCGCCCTCGGCCGCCCGCTGGAGCACGCGCTCCCGCTGGAGGACCTCAAGGGCCGCCGCTGGTGGGAGCTGACCGACCCCTACGGCGGCCTCGCCACCCGGGTCGGCCAGCCGGAGCGGAATCTGCTGCTGCCCGGCGGCCGCGAGGTCCTCGTCTCCGCACGCTACGTACGCGAGAGCCCCACCGGGCCCGTCCGCAGGCTGGTGATCAGCCTGCGCGGCACCGAGGCCCGCCGCCGTACCGAGCGCAGCCACGCCGAGCTGATCGCCACCGTCGCACACGAGCTGCGCTCGCCGCTGACCTCCGTCAAGGGCTTCACCGCCACGCTGCTGGCGAAGTGGGAGCGGTTCACCGACGACCAGAAGCGGCTGATGCTGGAGACGGTCTACGCCGACGCCAACCGCGTCACCCGGCTCATCACGGAGCTGCTCGACATCTCCCGGATCGACTCGGGACGGCTGGAGCTGCGCCGCCAGCCCGTGGACCTCTCGGCGGCCGTGGAGCGCCACATCCAGGCGCTCACCGCGAACGGCCAGGCGCCGGACCGTTTCCTCGTCCGCACCTGCCAGCCGCTGCCCGCCGTCTGGGCCGACCCGGACAAGGTCGACCAGGTGCTGGGCAACCTGCTGGAAAACGCGGTGCGCCACGGCGAGGGAACCGTCACCATCGAGGTGGCACCCGCACCGGCCAAGAGCGACGAGAAGGGAACGGCCGTCACCGTGAGCGACGAAGGCACCGGCATCCCCGAGGAGTCGATGGGCCGCGTCTTCACCCGCTTCTGGCGGGGCAGCAAGCGCGGTGGCACGGGCCTGGGCCTCTACATCGTCAAGGGCATCGTCGAGGCGCACGGCGGCACGATCACCGTCGGCCGCGGCCCCGGCGGCGGCGCCGAATTCCGATTTATCCTGCCCGTGAGCACGCCGGCCTACATGAAGTAGCGGCCGAGCGGCCCACGGGCGCCTCGCACACCTTGTGGCCCTTAGACTCGACCATTGGCACCTTTGCGTCCTCCAGTCGTCGAGCGGGGTCGCGCCACCAGCCAATCGGAAGTACGGGAAGAGATGTCGGCACCGAACAAGTCGTACGACCCAGTCGAGGTCGAGGCACTGAAACCGGAAGAGATCGAGCGCATCCGGGACGAGGCGCTCGCCGCCTTCGCCGCCGCGGGCGACCTCGACGCGCTCGCCCAGGCGAAGACCGCGCACACCGGTGGTACCTCGCCCCTGTCCCTCGCCAACCGCGAGATCGGCGCGCTGCCGCCGCAGGCCAAGGCCGAGGCGGGCAAGCGCGTGGGCCAGGCCCGCGCCGCCGTGGGCAGGGCGCTCGCCGCCCGCCAGGCGGAGCTGGAGGCCGAGCGGGACGCCCGGGTCCTGGTCGAGGAGGCGGTGGACGTCACGCTGCCCTACGACCGCACCCCGGCCGGCGCCCGCCACCCGCTGACGACGATCATGGAGCGCGTCGCCGACGTCTTCGTGGCCATGGGCTACGAGGTCGCGGAGGGTCCCGAGGCCGAGGCCGAGTGGTTCAACTTCGACGCCCTGAACTTCGTGCCCGACCACCCGGCCCGGCAGATGCAGGACACCTTCTTCGTCGAGGGCGCCGACGGCGCGAAGAACGACGAGTCCGGTGTCGTCCTGCGCACCCACACCTCGCCGGTCCAGGCCCGCACGCTGCTCGACCGCGAGCCCCCCGTCTACGTCGTCTGCCCCGGCCGGGTCTACCGGACCGACGAGCTGGACGCGACGCACACCCCGGTCTTCCACCAGATCGAGCTGCTCGCCGTCGACGAGGGCCTCACCATGGCCGATCTGAAGGGCACCCTCGACCACATGGTCCAGGCGCTCTTCGGCCCGGACATGAAGACCCGGCTGCGGCCGAACTTCTTCCCGTTCACCGAGCCGTCCGCCGAGATGGACATGGTCTGCTACGTCTGCCGCGGCGAGTCCGTCGGCAACCCGGACCGCCCCTGCCGCACCTGCGGCAGCGAGGGCTGGATCGAGCTCGGCGGCTGCGGCATGGTCAACCCCAAGGTGCTCATCGCCTGCGGCGTCGACCCCCAGAAGTACAGCGGATTCGCCTTCGGGTTCGGCATCGAGCGGATGCTGATGTTCCGCCACAACGTAGAAGACATGCGAGACATGGTCGAAGGCGACGTCCGGTTCACCCGGCCCTTCGGGATGGAGATCTGATGCGCGTCCCGCTTTCCTGGCTGCGGGAGTACGTCGACCTGCCTGCCACCGAGACCGGCCGTGATGTACAGGCCGAGCTCGTCGCCGTCGGCCTTGAGGTCGAGACGGTCGAGCAGACCGGCGCCGGCCTCAAGGGCCCGCTGGTCGTCGGAAAGGTGCTCACCATCGAGGAGCTGGAGGGCTTCAAGAAGCCCATCCGCTTCTGCACGGTGGACGTCGGCACCGCGAACGGCACCGGCGAGCCGCAGGAGATCGTCTGCGGCGCCCGTAACTTCGCCGTCGGCGACAAGGTCGTCGTGGTCCTCCCCGGCGCGGTCCTGCCCGGCGACTTCGCGATCGCCTCGCGCAAGACGTACGGCAAGACCTCGCACGGCATGATCTGCTCCGGCGACGAGCTGGGCATGGGCGACGACGGCAGTGGCGGCATCATCGTGCTGCCCCCGGAGCACGAGGTCGGCACCGACGCCATCGAGCTGCTCCAGCTCGTCGACGAGGTCCTCGACATCGCCGTCACCCCCGACCGGGGCTACTGCCTCTCGATGCGCGGCGTCGCCCGAGAGACCGCCATCGCCTACGGTCTGCCGCTGCGCGACCCGGCCCTCCTGGACGTGCCCGCGCCGAACGCGTACGGCTACCCGGTCCAGGTCGCGGACCCGATCGGCTGCTCCCGCTTCACCGCGCGCACCGTGGTCGGCCTGCAGCCGGAGGCCCGTTCCCCGATCTGGCTCCAGCGCCGCCTCCAGAAGGCCGGGATGCGGCCGATCTCGCTCGCGGTCGACGTCACCAACTACGTGATGCTCGAACTGGGCCAGCCGCTGCACGCCTACGACCGGACCCGGATCGACGGCCCGATCGGGGTGCGCCGCGCGGAGCGGGGCGAGAAGCTCACCACCCTCGACGGCGCCGTCCGGGTCCTGGACCCGGCCGACCTCGTCATCACCGACAACCGGGGACCGATCGGCCTGGCCGGCGTCATGGGCGGGGCCAACACGGAGATCGCGGACGCCGCGAAGGACGCCCACACCACCGAGGTCGTCATCGAGGCCGCGCACTTCGACGCGATCTCGATCGCCCGCACCGCGCGCCGCAACAAGCTCGCCTCAGAGGCGTCCAAGCGCTTCGAGCGCGGCGTCGACCCGCAGGCCGCCGCCGCTGCCGCGCAGCGCACGGTGGATCTGCTGGTGCTGCTCGCCGGCGGCACGGCGGAGGCGGGGGTCACCGAGGTGACCGCCCCGTCCGGCCCGCGCACCATCACGATGGCGGCCGACCACCCGGACAGGGTGGCCGGTGTCGCCTACGGCCGCGAGACCGTCGTACGCCGCCTCCAGGAGGTCGGCTGCGACGTCTACGGACAGGACGAGCTGCTCGTCACCGCCCCGTCCTGGCGGCCCGACCTGAACGAGCCGAACGACCTGGCGGAAGAGGTCATCCGGCTGGAGGGTTACGAGAACCTCCCGTCCACCCTGCCGACCCCGCCCTCCGGCCGAGGGCTCACCGACCGCCAGCGGCTGCACCGCCGCGTCGGCCGGGCCCTCGCGGGCGCGGGCTACGTCGAGGCGCTGAACTACCCGTTCACCGGCGAAGCGGTCCTGGACCAGCTGGGCCTCGCGGCGGACGACGACCGCCGCCGCACCGTCCGGCTCGTCAACCCGCTCTCCGACGAGGAGCCGTCGCTGCGCACCACGCTGCTGCCGGGCCTCCTCGGCGCACTGCGGCGCAACGACGGCCGGGGCAGCCACGACCTCGCGCTCTTCGAGACCGGTCTCGTCTTCCGGCCCACCGGCCAGGAGACCAAGCCCGTCCGGCTCCCCGTCGACCGGCGCCCCACCGACGAGGAGATCGCCTCGCTCAACGCGGCGCTCCCGCGTCAGCCGCGCCGCGCCGCCGTCGTCCTCGCGGGCGCCCGCGAGCAGGCCGGCTGGTGGGGCAAGGGCCGCCCGGCCGACTGGGCGGACTCCGTCGAGGCAGCCCGCACCATCGCCCGTGAGGCCGGTGTCGAGCTCACGGTCCGCGCCGGGCAGCACGCGCCGTGGCACCCGGGCCGCTGCGCCGCGCTGTACGTGACGGTCAACGGCGAGGAGACCCTGTTCGGGCACGCCGGTGAGCTGCACCCGCGCGTCATCAAGGAGCTCCACCTGCCCGAGCGCACCTGCGCCATGGAGGTCGAGCTCGACGTCCTGGAGCAGGCCGTGGACGGCGCGCTCCAGGCACCCAGGATCTCCACCTTCCCGGTGGCGACCCAGGACGTCGCGCTGGTCGTGGAGCAGAACGTGCCTGCGGCCGAGGTCGAGCGGGCGCTGCGCGAAGGCGCCGGCGAACTCCTCGAATCGCTGCGGCTGTTCGACGTCTTCACGGGTGAGCAGATCGGCGGGGGCCGCAAGTCCCTGGCGTACGCGCTGCGGTTCCGTGCCGCGGACCGCACGCTGACCGTCGATGAGGCCACCGCCGCCCGGGACGCCGCGGTGGCGCTGGCCGCCGAGCGTACGGGCGCGGTGCTGCGCGGCGCGTAACGGCTCAGGCGCACAGCGAGGAGGGGCGTGTCCGGCCACCGGACACGCCCCTCCCGTGTGCTCGCCCGGAGGCGGGGACCGCACACGGGCCCCGGCCGGGTCCGGGGGAACCCGGCGCCCGGCCGACCCCGCGGCCACCCTCCGATCAGTGGGCAGTGGGTCGTGCGATCCGGCGCCGTCCGCCCTGCCGCGGAGTGTCGGGCAGGTCGGCGGAGCGGACGGCGCGGGAGTGGGTCGTCGTGCTGTACGAGGGGGAGCAGACGACCCGGCCGCCTCTTGCGAGGGATTCAGTCAAGCCATTCGCCGGTCCGCGCAACAGCGTGCGCAGCGGGACGGTTCGGGCATTCCGTTCACACCCCGTGTGAATCGTGCTCCACTGGGGCGACACGTCCTGGCGTGCCGAACCACCGAAGGGGGCAATGGGGGCAATGGAGCCCAACACTCTGCTAGAGGCTCTGATCGACGAGGCGGGTGTCTCCCGGGCCGGGCTCGCCGCGCACGTCAACCAGGCCGGCCGCGCCCGGGGCCTGTGCCTGCGGTACGAACACACCGCCGTCGCCCGCTGGCTGAAGGGCCAGCGCCCGCGCGGCCAGGTGCCCGACCTGATCTGCGAAGTGCTCGGCGGCCGCCTGCACAGGGCCGTCTCGCTCGACGACATCGGCATGGCGGCCCAAGGCGGGCGCGCTCCCGGGCAGGGGTCCTCGCTCACCGGATTCGTCGAACGGGCCACCGCGCTGTGGCGCTCCGACGAACAGCAGCGCCCGCACGTCGTCGCCGCCCCGGCCGTCACCGGGACCACCGCGGTGATGCCCGTGTGGGAGTGGGAGAACCCGCCGGAGGACGCGGACGTCTCCCGTGCCGGTACGAGCCGGGTCAGCCTGGCCGACATAGCGACACTGCGGGCCGCCCGCGCCCACTACGAACTCATGTACCGCAGGGCGGGCGGTATCGCGACGCGCTCGCGCATCGTCGGCTTCCTCAACACCGAGACCGCCCCGCTGCTGCGCGGCGGCTACAGCGACGCAATGGGCCGTCAGCTGCACCGGGCGACGGGCGGGCTGGTGGCCGTCGCGGGCATCTGCGCCTACGACTCCGACGCGCACGGGCTCGCCCAGCGCTACTTCCACCAGGCGCTGCGGCTGGCCAAGGCGAGCGGGGACCGGGGGCTTGGCGGCTATGTGATCGCGCTGCTGGTCAACCAGTCGCTGTTCCTGGCCGACTACCGGCAGTCCGTCGCGTTCGCGGAGGCGGCGCTGCGGGCCGCCGGACGCGACATCACCCCCGCGCTCGCCGCCGATCTGCACGCGATGCAGGCCAAGGCGTACGCCCATCTCGGCGACGGCGGCAGCGCCCTGAAGTCCGTCCGGCGCGCCGAGTCGGAGGCCGAGCGCATCCGGCCGGGCCAGGAGCCGGACGAGACGGGGTACGTCCAGCCGGGGCTGGTCAACGTCCAGGTGGCGGAGGCGCTGCTGAGCCTTGGAGACCTGCCCGCCGCCAGGGAGCACGCGGTGGCAGCGGTGCGCACGCCCGCGCACGACCGGGGCCGGGTGCACCGGCTGGCCATGCTGACCACCATCGAGCTGCGGCAGGGCGAGGCCGACCGGGCGGCGGTCACGGCCGCGGAGATGGCGGACCGTGCCAGGGGCATGGAGTCGCAGCGGCTGCGCGACCGGCTGCGCTCCGTGCGCGAGCACCTGGTGGTGAACGGCAGCGCGGAGGCGGAACGGGCCGCGGAGCTGATCGACGGATCGCTGCGCGTACCACTGTGAGCGCAGGTCTGCTGCGATATGGCCACCTACTAGTCAGAAGGTGGCAGAACTATGCAGTGGACGAACCTGAACGAACAAACTGTCTACGAGAATCGCTGGTTCCGGGTCAATCTGGCTGATGTAGTCCTCCCGGACGGCGACCATCTCGACCACTACGTCATCCGGCTCCGCCCCGTCGCCGCGGCCACCGTCGTCAACGAGGCGAACGAGGTGCTGCTCCTGTGGCGGCACCGGTTCATCACCGACAGTTGGGGCTGGGAACTCGCCGCGGGCGTCGTCGAGGACGGTGAGGGCCTCGCGGCGGCCGCGCGGGAGATGGAGGAGGAGACGGGCTGGCGCCCCGGACCGCTGCGCCCGCTGCTGACCGTGGAGCCGTCGAACGGTCTCACCGACGCCCGGCGCCACTTCTACTGGGGCGAGCGGGCCGAATGGACCGGCGAGCCCTGCGACGCCTTCGAGTCCTCGCGCCGCGAGTGGATACCGCTCAAGCTGGTGCCCGACATGATCGCCCGCGGTGAGGTGCCGGCCGCGGGCATGGCGGCCGGGCTGATGATGCTGCACCACTTACGGCTGGGCTGATCGCGGCTGGGCCGAGCCGGCCCGCTCCGGTGCGGGGGATCGGCGGGCCCCTCGCGCCGGAGCGGTGTGGCGGTGGGGGAGCGGCGTACCGGCTTTCCCTTGTGCGTGTAATCGGCTGGGGTCAGGAAGGATGCGTCAGTCTTTACCCCGAAACGCTATTGGCGTGGGTCGCTATTGCTGCGCAGCCAGCAAATGTTCCTGCTGGCGCATTGATGACAACGGATGCGCCAGAGGCCTTTATGGGAGTCGCTTCCGACGGATCTCCTGTGGTCCGGATGCCATACGCCTTGAGGATTTCCATTGCCAGGAATCCCGACTTGGCAGCGCGTCAATGTTGGACATACCGCGTCTTTCGAGAAGAAAGCCTGATACTGGATGCGTGACGGGCAGGCCAAGGGGGAGTGAATCGCGCCTTAAATCGCCCCTTCGGTTCAGAAGGGTGTCATTTACATCACAGAAATTTTTACAAGATCTGTACAACTATCCCTAGCCGGGGGTGTATGTGCGCCTGGTGAATGCCCGCTCTGCCGCGATCCGCTCGGCCGAATTCCGGTGAAAAACTCCCAAAGTGTCCATGATTCGCAATTGCGACAATGGGTTTGATGTCGACGGTACGGGGCTTTACGTCTCCCGAGCTGCGGATACCCTCGCCCCCGGGCCCGGCCGTCGGCGCGCGACTCCGTCAAGTGCCTCTCATCGGTTGCGTACGATAAATCCGCATCAATCGCAGGCAGACTCGGTTAACGCGTGACGACTTGACGTCAACTGCCACATTGAAGAAGGGCGTTATTCATGGCGCAGTCTCTCGCCGATCTCGCATCGGAAAGAGTGCAGAGGATCTTGCGCTTCTTCCCCGAGAGCTCGCGGGCCGAGCGCGAAGAGTTGAGCGCCACTGCGCGGGAACTGCTCGACGTCCACGGCGAGGGGGCGCTCACCGCCCTCCGTCCTGCCGCGCGCGTCATTTGGTACCTCGCTGCCGAGGGGCGTGCCGAGGACCTTGTCAAGGTGGTCCTGGGCCAGCGCAGGGACCCGGGCGGCTTTCTCGTGGCAGGCGTCCGGCGCCCGCGCCTGGTGCTGCCGGGGATGCGGAGCCTTGCGCTGCCCGAACGGATAACCGAGCTCAAGCCCCGCGATCTGCCGGTGACGGCGCAGCTCACCTCGGTCGAGTGGCGCGGCGACGATCTGGTGTGGGGAGGGTACGCGTCTGTCGCGAACCTGCCGCGCGCATCGAGTCGCGTCATCGGCCGGTTCGCGGTGCTGGAGCACGGCGAGACCGGCCGCCGCATCAAACTGCGCATGCGCCGCACCACGAACGAGCAGGCCACCGTCGCCTCCGGACAGGCGCTGCACTGCTACGACCAGTCGGGCTTCGAAGTCGTCGTCCCCGCCCGTCGGCTGCACGAGCTCGCCGGGCTCGGTGCCGGCCAGTGGTTCCTCTACATCGGGATACCTGGACCGGGCGGGACCTACGGCGCCCGGGTGCGCCAGCGCGACGCGGGCACGGCCGGGCACAACCAGGTCCGTCATCTGGCGGACGGCTCACGTCTCGTGGTCGGCTTCATCAAGAACGCCGTGACCATCACGGTCCAGCAGCCCGCTGCCGAGGTCGAGTCCTGCACCGTCGAGGACGGCGAACTGCGAATCGTCACCAGGGCGCGGAGCGGCGCCAAGGCCCCCACCACCGTGAGCATCGTCGACGGCGACAACAGAATCGACAGCCCGCTCACTCCCCTGTCCGGTTCCCCTGACGCCTTCCGGCGCTGCCAAGCGGTCTTCAGCCTTGCCCGGCTGGCCGAGAACGACCTCCCGGGTATCAAGACCCGCCAATTCAAGGTGACCTTCCGCGGAGACGACGGCAGTGGCCAGGAGACCCCTCTCGCCGAGGGCTTCACGACCGGGAGGCACGGGCTCGGCCCCGGCCGCGAGCTGGCCATCCACCGCGACGGTCCCGGCAGGCTGATGCTGGCAACGCGAGCCGTACGGCCCGTCGTCGACGCGATGACCGTGGCGGGTCCGGGGGAGCTGGTGCTTGAGGGCACGTATCCGGGTGAGTGGGCGGCCGGGAAGAAGTTCATCCTGCGGCACGGCGTCCGCTTCGAGGAGAAGGAGCTGCCGGTCGAGTTCGTCGACGGGCGGTTCACCCTTCGGATCAAGCCGGAGGAGGCCCCCCAGACGCACGGTCCCGAGCTTCCCCTGTGCCCCGGTCGCTGGTACCTGTTCTTCCGCGACGCGGACGCCTGGGACAAGTCCGGAGACGTCCCGGTGACCTTGCGCCCGGAACAGGTGCAGGACCTGCCCATGTCCTTGAGCGGCCCGCGGCGCGCCTACACCGTGGACCGCCGCTACTTCGACCGCATCTTCATCGAGCCGGAACGGCTGCTCGGCCCCGATGAACACGGCGCCTACCGGCAGCGCATCCTGCGCGAGACGTACTTCCACGAGCAGCGCGAGCTCCCCCTGCGCGACGCGGTCCTCTACATCAGCTTCGGGGGCAAGCAGTTCTCGGATTCCCCGCGGGCGGTCTACGAGGAGCTGGTGCGCCGAGGGGCCGAGGTCGAGCACATCTGGACCCAGGACACGGGGCTCCCCGAGATGCCGCCGGAAGCGACCGTGGTGGGCTGGGGCAGCCGCGAGTGGTACGCGGCACTGGCGCGCAGCCGCTACGTCGTCGTCAACACCGCGGTGGGCGACTGGTTCGTCACCCGCCCCGGGCAGCGGGTCGTGCAGACCTGGCACGGCACGCCGCTCAAGAAGATCGGCAAGGACCTGCTCGGCTCTCCCCAGTCGAGCCCCTCCTACATCGCCGGCCTGCCGCACAGCTATCGGCAGTTCGACTTCGTGGTGTCCCCGAACGCGTACACCACGGAGATCATGCGCAGGGCGTACTCCATCGAAGGCGACCTGCTGGAGAGCGGCTATCCCCGCAACGACGTCTTCCACGCCCCCGACCGTGAGGCGCGGGCCGCGCGGGTCAGGGAGCGGCTCGGCCTGCCCGAGGGCAAGAAGGTGGTGCTCTACGCGCCTACCTGGCGGGAGGACCAGAAGCACGCGAGCAAGCTGTACAAACTCGATCTGCGGATCGACCTGGCCGCGGCCCAGGCCGAACTCGGCCACGACCACGTGCTGCTCTTCCGCAAGCACCCCAGGGTCCACGACAACGTACCGGGTGCCGGCCGGGGCTTCGTGTGGGATGTCACCCGCTACCCGGACATCGCGGATCTGTACCTCGTCGCCGATGTCCTGATCACCGACTACTCCTCCGCGCTCTTCGACTTCGCGCACTCGGGTAAGCCGATGCTGTTCTTCACGTACGACCTGGAGCACTACCGGGACTCGCTGCGCGGCCTGTACTTCGACTTCACCACCCGGGCGCCCGGCCCGCTGCTGAAGACCTCCGAAGAGCTGGTCAAGGCCCTGCGCGACGTCGATGCCGTCGGAGCGGAGTACGAGGAGAAGTACGCGCAGTTCAGGGCGGACTTCTGCGAGCCCGGCGACGGTCTCGCGACGGCGCGGGTCGTGGACCGCATGCTCGTGGACTGAAGGCGCAGCGGGCGCGCGTGAGGACAACGTGCCCCGTCGGGCCCGGCGGCGTAACCGCCGGGCCCGTCGGCGTGACGGTCAGTAGGCGTAGAAACCCGACCCCGTCTTCCGGCCGAGCCGGCCCGCGTCCACCATCCGCTGGAGCAGCGGGGGAGCGGCGTACAGCGGCTCCTTGTACTCGTCGTACATCGAGTCCGCGACCGAGGCCACGGTGTCCAGGCCGATCAGGTCAGCGAGCTTGAGCGGGCCCATCGGGTGGGCGCAGCCCATCTCCATGCCGTTGTCGATGTCCTCGCGGCTGGCGATACCCGACTCGAACATCCGGATCGCGGAGAGCAGGTACGGGATCAGCAGTGCGTTGACGACGAAGCCGGAGCGGTCCTGGGCGCGGATCGGGTGCTTGCCCAGTATGTCCTGCACCACGGCCTCGGCACGCTTGACCGTCTCGTCGGACGTGGTCAGCGCGGGGATCAGCTCGACGAGCTTCTGCACCGGGGCCGGGTTGAAGAAGTGGATGCCGATGACCCGGTCGGGGCGGGAGGTCGCGACAGCTAGCTTCACCAGCGGGATCGAGGAGGTGTTGGAGGCGAGGATCGCGTCCTGCCGGGTCACCACCTGGTCCAGCACCTGGAAGATCTCGGTCTTCACCTGCTCGTTCTCCACCACGGCCTCGATGACGAGATCGCGGTCCGCGAACTCTCCGAGGTCGGTGGTGAAGCTGAGGCGGCCGAGGGTCTCGTCGCGCTCCTCCTCGGTGATCTTGCCGCGTTCGGCGGCCTTCGAGAGGGAGTTGTAGAGCCGGGTACGGCCGATCTCCAGCGCCTCGCCGGTGGTCTCGGCCACTCTGACATCGAGGCCGCTGCGGGCGCACACCTCCGCGATGCCTGCGCCCATCTGGCCGCAGCCGACCACTCCGACGCGTGCGATGTCCGCCATAGAGTCCGTCACCTCGTGCCTTTCACTGTTCTCCGTGCGGCGGCTTCCGTTCGGTTCCGGGCTCCGCCTCGACCCCACGACGTTACTCCGCGCCCCGCGCGGGATCGCAGGCCGGGGCGTGCATGCGCGGCCCTGGCCTGCGATTCCGGGGGCCGGATGAGGACAGAGAAACGGCAGATGCGAAGAAATGCGGCAAATCGGTAGAAGAGGCTTTGTGGCCGGTGCGGCCGGGACGGTGGCCTCGGTGGTGGTCCCGGGCGCCGTAGCCGCGCAGCCCGTTGCGGAGGCCGCCGCGGAGCGGCCGGTCGTGCCCCGTGACGCGGTGCGGCGTGAGCTCAGAGGCATGTGGGTGGGGACGATCGACAACCTCGACTGGCCGTCGAAGCCGGGGCTCTCCGCCGCAGCCCAGGAGACGGAGCTGATCGGCTACCTCGACGAGGCCGTCGACCGGCGGCTCAACGCGGTGATCCTCCAGGTCCGCCCGTCCGCCGACGCGCTGTGGCCCTCCCCGTACGAGCCATGGGCCAAGTGCCTCACCGGCGTACAGGGCAAGGATCCCGGCTGGGACCCGCTGGGGACGGCGGTGCGGGAGGCGCACAGCCGGGGCCTGGAGCTGCACGCCTGGTTCAACCCCTACCGGGTCGCGAACCACTCCGACCGCTCCCGGCTCGCCGCCACCCATCCCGCCAGGGTGCACCCCGACTGGGCACTGCCGTACGGCGGGAAGCTCTACTACAACCCGGGCCTGCCCGAGGTCCGGAGCTTCGTCCAGGACGCGGTGCTGGACGCGGTGCGCCGCTACGAGATCGACGCGGTCCACTGGGACGACTACTTCTATCCCTACCCGGTGGCCGGGCAGTCCTTCGCGGACGGGGCCGCGTACGAGAAGTACGGTGCGGGCTTCGCGAGCAAGGCGGCCTGGCGGCGTTCCAACACCGACAAGCTGGTCCAGGAGACCGCCCGGCGGATCAAGGCGGTCCGGCCGGGCGTCCGGTTCGGCATCAGCCCGTTCGGGGTGTGGCGCAACGCCTCGACCGACCCGCTCGGCTCGAAGAGCGCCGCCGGGGTGCAGACCTACGACGATCTGTACGCCGACACCCGCGGCTGGATCAAGAAGGGCTGGATCGACTACATCTGCCCCCAGCTCTACTGGAACATCGGTCTCGCCGCCGCCGACTACGCCGTGCTGGTGCCCTGGTGGAACGAGGTGGTACGCGGCACGGGCGTCGACCTCTTCATCGGTGAGGCGCTCTACAAGGCCGGCGATCCGGCCCAGCCGGCGGCCTGGCGGGACCCGGCGGAACTGTCCCGGCACATCGAACTGGCCGCCGGGTACGACCAGGTCCGCGGCCACGCCTACTTCTCGGGGCGGGCCGTGGTCGCGGACCGGATCGGCGCGTTGGAGCGGGTGGTGGCCGACCACTACCGCTCGCGGGTGCGCCCGCCCGGCTGACTCACGGCGCTCCGCCGTCCCGGGGCCGGGGGGTGTCGTCGTGCTGGAAGACGCTGTCGGGGCCGGGCGCCAGGAGATGTTCGTGTCCGTCGTCGAAGCGGACGCGGTACGGGGGAGTGCCCCCGTCGCCGAGCACCTCGACGATCTCTGCGACCCGGTCCTGCTGCCCCACGGTCCTGCCGTACGTCACCAGCCGGTCGCCCGTGTGTGCCTCCATCGGGAGTGACCTCCTCACGGGTGGCGGTCCATGTCGACAGGTCTATGTCCGGACGGTCCCGGCGGGACGATTCACCGGGCGCGGTCACCGGCCGCGCCCGGCGCCACCCGCGCGCTGGGTCGCCGCGATGCAGAGGAGCACCGCGACGGCGGCCACCGGCGCGGCCGCCGAGACCTCCTCGTCGAGCAGGAAGTACGACCAGACCAGCGTCAGCAGCGGCTGCGCGAGCTGGAGCTGGCTGGCCCGCGCCACCCCGATCTCCGCCATGCCCCGGTACCAGACGTACAGCCCGAGGAAGGTCGAGCAGGCCGCGACCCAGACCACGCCGATCACCCCGTGCGCGGTCAGCCGCACCGGCTCGTACGGCAGCGCGAGCGCGGTGCCCGCCACGGCGAGCGGCAGCGTGAGGATCAGCGCCCAGCCGATCACCTGCCAGCCCGGCATCACCTTCGCCAGCCTGCCGCCCTCCGTGTACCCGGCCGCGCACACCAGCAGGGCGCCGAACAGGAAGACGTCCCCGGCCGAGAGCGTGCCGCCGCTCTGCAGCACGGTGAAGACGATCACCACCCCGGCGCCGGCCACCGCCGCGCTCCAGAACGTACGGGAGGGCTGTGATCCGGTCCGCAGCGAGGAGAACACCGCCGTCGTCAGCGGCAGCAGCCCCACCACCACGGCCGCGTGCGAGGTCGTCGAGGTCTCCAGTGCCAGCGTGGTCAGCAGCGGGAACCCGACCACCACGCCACCCGCCACGACGGCGAGCCCCGCCCGGTGCCGGCGCTCCGGCACCCGCACCCGGGCCGCGAGGAGCACGCCGCCCGCGATCGCGGCGGCCAGCAGACTGCGCAACGCCACCAGGGACCAGGGCCCGAAGCTCTCCAGTCCCCACGCGGTGGAGGGGAAGGTCAGGGAGAAGGCGAGCACCCCGAGCCCGGCGAGCAGCGTGCCGTTCAGCCCCGCCCGCCGGGCCCCGGGGCCGCTGCCCGGTACGTCCGGTGCGTGGGCGCGGCCCGTGCCGCCCGCCGTCGGCCCGACCGCTATCGTGCTGCTGTGAGTAGCGCTATCCTCTGCTGTCATGCATGAGCGTAGCAGTGTGGCCGATCTGGCGAGTTCTCTGCGGAGAGAGCTGAACCGCTACTCGCCCGGCGAGAAGCTGCCGTCCAGCCGTGCCCTGGTGGAGCGCTTCCGGGCGAGTCCGGTGACCGTCTCGCGGGCCATCGCGCAGCTCGCCGCGGAAGGGCTCGTCGTCACCCGCCCCGGCTCGGGCGCGTTCCGGGCGGAGCCCCGCGGCGCGGCGCCGTCGGCCGGCGACACCTCGTGGCAGGAGGTGTCGCTCAGCGGCGACGGCGGCCCCGAGGCCGTACCCCGCAGCGTCGACGCGTCCGGCGTGCTGGCCACCCTGGCGGCCCCGGCCACCGGCGTCGTCGAGTTCAACGGCGGCTATCTGCACAGCTCGCTCCAGCCGGAACGCGCCCTCGCCGCCGCCCTCGCGCGGGCCGGCCGGCGCCCCGGTGCCTGGGGCCGCCCGCCCACCGACGGGCTGACCGAACTGCGCGCCTGGTTCGCCCACGAGATCGGGCCCGCGCTCACCGCCGCCGACGTGCTGATCACCGCCGGGGGCCAGAGCGCGCTGGCCACCGCGCTGCGGGCGCTGGCCCCGCCCGGCGCCCCGGTGCTCGTCGAATCGCCCACCTACCCGGGGATGCTGGCGGTGGCGCGGGCTGCCGGGCTGCGGCCCGTGCCGGTCCCGGCCGACACCGACGGGGTGCGGCCCGAGCTGCTCGCCGCCGCGTTCCGGGCCACCGGCGCCCGGGTCTTCGTCTGCCAGCCGCTGTTCCAGAACCCGACCGGCGCCGTCCTTGCCCCTGCCAGGCGGGCCGAGGCCGTCCGGATCGCCAGGGAGGCGGGGGCGTTCGTCATCGAGGACGACTTCGCCCGCCGGCTCGTCCATGACGACGCCGGGCCGCTGCCGCCGCCGCTGGCCGTGGACGACCCCGACGGGGTCGTCGTCCACGTCTGCTCCCTCACCAAGGTGACCTCACCCAGCCTCAGGGTGGGAGCCCTCGCCGCGCGCGGCCCGGTGCTCGAACGGCTGCGCGCGATCCAGGTCGTCGACAGCTTCTTCGTCCCCCGGCCGATCCAGGAAGCCGCGCTCGAACTCGTCGGCACCCCGACCTGGAGCCGCCATCTGCGGTCCCTCTCCACCGAGCTGCGGGCCCGCCGCACCGCGATGGCGGCGGCGCTGCGCGGTGAGCTGCCCGCGCTCGCCGTCCCGCACATCCCGGCGGGCGGCGGCAGCCTCTGGGTGGGGCTGCCCGGCACCGGGGCCGGCGCCGACGAGTCCGCCATGGTCTCGGCCGCCCTGCGGGCCGGCGTCGCCATCGCGCCGGGACGGCCGTACTTCTGCGCCGAACCACCCGCGCCCCACGTCCGGTTGAGCTACGCGGCCGTCGCCGGGACGGCCGAGATCGCGGAGGGCGTGCGACGGCTGCGCACCGCCTGGGAGGGCGCCCTCGAAGCGCCGGAGGCTACGCTCGGAGGATGACGGAAACTCCCCAGCAGCGTTACGAGATATCGTCCGAACCGTCCCGGCTGGACGCGGCCAGGATTCACAACTGGCTCTCCACGGACGCCTATTGGGCGCTCGGCCGGACCCGTGAGCGCCAGGATCTGGCCATCGTCGGCTCACTCAACTTCGGCGCCTACGACCTCGCCTCCGGCGAACAGGTGGGCTACGCCAGGGTGGTGACCGACCACGCCACCTTCGGCTGGGTCTGCGATGTGTACGTCGACCGCGCAGCCCGCGGCCATGGACTCGGCGCGAGCATGGCCACGGCGGCGCGCGATCACCTCGCGGAGGCCGGCGTCCGGACGATCGTGCTCGCCACGGACGACGCCCACGGCGTGTACGAGAAGGTCGGTTTCAAGCCGCTGGACAGCCCGGAGAAGTGGATGTCCCTGAAGCTCGGCTGATCCGGAAGCGCTTCCGGCCGCACTCTTGACCTGCGGGGCGAACGGCTCCACGATCGCCGCCATGAGTGTTCGAGTCTCACTCGTCGCCGCGGCGCGCAACTCCTCCCTGCTCGGTGAGCGCTTCGAGGACGACCGGCCGCTCGATGAGACCGGCTGGCACGAGGTGCAGTTCGCCGCCCCCGCCCTGTTGCCCCTGGGGGCGGCCGAGCTGCGCTACTGCTCACCGACCGCCCGCAGCCGTGCCACCGGCCAGGCACTCGGCTTCGCCCCGATGGTCCAGCCCGCCCTGCGCGACTGCGACATGGGCCGGTGGCGCGGACTCACCCTCGCGGACGTCACCGCGCGCGAGCCCGCGGCCGTGGACGCCTGGCTCGCGGATCCGCGCTCCGCGCCGCACGGCGGAGAGACGCTGCTCGCGTTCATCTCCCGGATAGGCGGCTGGCTCGACACCCGTCCCGCCTGCGACGGGCTGATCGTCGCCGTCGCAGAACCGGCCGTCGTCCGGGCCGCCCTGGTCTACGCGTTGCGGGCGCCGCCCTCGACGTACTGGAACGTCGACGTCCGCCCGCTCTCCACCGTCACGCTGACCGGCCTGCCCCGCCGCTGGAGCCTCTGCCTCGAAACCGGGGCCCGCTGACGGGCGTCGGGCCGGTCCGCCGGGATCGCCGCGCACCATGTCTTCCCGCCGGTCCGACCAGTCGGTACGTTGTCCGGGGGCCGGGTCCGTCCGGTCACGCCCCAGTCGAGGGAGGCCATCGTGCCGCCGGTCCACGGTCACTGCGACGAGCGCTTCCTCGCGGTGCGCGGCGCGTTCGAGGCGAACTTCCGCGAGCGGGGCGAACTCGGTGCCGCGGTCACCGTCCTGGTCGACGGGCAGCCGGTGGCCGACCTCTGGGGCGGCTGGGCGGACGGCGCCCGCACCCGGCCCTGGGAGCGGGACACCCTCGTCAACGTCTGGTCCACCGGCAAGGGACCGACCGCGCTCTGCGCCCATATCCTCGCCGACCGGCGCCTGCTCGACCTCGACGCCCCGGTCGCCGCCTACTGGCCCGAGTTCGCCGCGGCGGGCAAGGAGGGCGTGCTCGTCACACACCTGCTCTCCCACCGCGCGGGCCTGGCGGGGCTCCGCGAGCCGCACACCCTGGCCGAGCTCTACGACTGGGAGCTGACCTGCGCCCGGCTGGCCGCGACCGAACCGTGGTGGGAGCCCGGCACCCGGTCCGGCTACCACGCGCTCACCCACGGGTTCCTGGTCGGTGAGGTGGTCCGGCGGGTCAGCGGGCTGCTGCCGGGGGAGTTCCTCCGGCGGGAGATGACCGGCCCGCTCGGCATCGACTTCACCATCGGGCTCCCAGCGGCCGACGCGGGACGCGCGGCCGAACTCGTCGCCCCGAAAGCGGACCGCGCCCGGCAGGCGGCCGTCTTCGCGCGGATGGAGCCGGTCGCCGTCGCCTCCCTGCCCAACCCGCCCACCGGCGCGGCCGCCGCCAACACCCCCGGCTGGCGGGCCGCCGAGATCCCCGCGGCCAACGGCCACGGCACCGCCCGCGCGGTCGCCGCGCTGTACGGCATCCTCGCGGGCGGCGCGGCCGCCGACGGACGGCGCGTCCTCTCGGAGAAGGCCGCCGAGCGGGTCCGCGAGAGTCAGGGGGGCTGCCGCGACCTGGTGCTGGGCGCCGGCCTCGACCACGAGACGGAGATCGCGCTCGGGCCCTGGCTGAGCGGCCCCAACCGCTCGTACGGCCCCAACCCGCGGGCCCTCGGGCACGACGGCGCGGGCGGCTCCTGCGGACTGGCCGACCCGGAGGCCGGGATCGCCCTGGGCTACGTCATGAACCGGATGGGCCCGCTCATCGCCGACGACCCGCGCAAGAAGGCGCTGATCGAGGCCGTGTACGCCTCGCTGTGACCCGCTCCGGTGGCGGCGCGGCGGGTACGGGCCGCCCGGCCCGGCGGGTCAGTCGGGTCCGGCGGGTCCCGCCCGGTCAGCCCGCCTGGTCAGCCCTGGCCGGTCAGTCCTTATCCTGTGCGGCGACGATGAGCGTGAGTGCTTCGACGACTGCCGCCTCCGTGGTCGCCTTGTCGATACCGAGGCCGGTCAGCAGTCCCGCGCCGTCCTCGTGCTCCAGCAGGGCGAGCAGGATGTGCTCGGTCCCGATGTAGTTGTGCCCCAGCCGCAGCGCCTCGCGGAAGGTGAGTTCGAGTGCCTTGCGGGCGTCGGCGTTGTAGGGGAGGAGCTCGGGCAGCTCCTCCTCCGAGGCCGCCGGGAGCGCCGCCGTGGCGGCCTGGCGGACGGTGTCCAGGGTGACCACCTGGGCCTTGATGAATGCCGCCGCGAGCGCTTCCGGCTCGCTGAGCAGCCCGAGTACGAGGTGCTCGGTGCCGATCTCGCTGTTGCCCGCGGCGCGCGCCTCGTTCTGGGAGGCCATCACGACGTTCTTGGCGCGCGCGGTGAAGCGGCCGAAGCCCTGGCTGGGGTTGAGGTCGGTCGATTCGCCGGGGTTCTTGGCGACGAACCGCTTCTGCGCCGCCTGCCGGGTGACCCCCATGCTCTTGCCGATCTCCGTCCAGGAGGCGCCGGTGCGCCTGGCCTGGTCCACGAAGTGGCCGATCAGGTGATCTGCGACGTCGCCGAGGTGGTCGGCGGCGATGACGGCGTCCTGGAGCTGGTCCAGGGCGTCGGGGTGGACCTTCTTGATGGCTTCGATGAGGTCGTCGAGGCGGACCGGATGCGTGGAGCCGACTGGATTCGTCATGTGTCAACCTTAGGTTGACAGTAGAGAGGGTGTCAACCTTCCGTTGACAGTACGCGTGGAGGCTCCGGATACAAGAGCCCCGGATGTGACTAACGCGCCGGCCGACGGTGTTCGTCGGCCGGCGCGTCCGGTCAGCTGTTCAGCCGGCGGGCCGGGATCAGAGAACCCCGGAGTCCGCGATGGTGACCTTCGCCTTGGTCCGGCCGCTCTGCGTGCCGAGACCCTCGATCTTGGTGACCAGGTCCATGCTCTCCTGGTCGGCGACCTCGCCGAACACCACGTGCTTGCCGTCCAGCCACGAGGTCACGATGGTCGTGATGAAGAACTGCGAACCGTTCGAGTTCGGGCCGCTGTTCGCCATGGAGAGCAGACCCGGCTTGGTGTGCGCCAGCTTGAAGTTCTCGTCGTCGAACTTCGCGCCGTAGATGCTCTTGCCGCCGGTGCCGTCGCCCCGGGTGAAGTCGCCGCCCTGGAGCATGAACTCCGGGATGACCCGGTGGAAGGACGAACCCTTGTAGCCGAAGCCGTGCTCGCCGGTCGCCAGCTGGCGGAAGTTCTCCGCGGTCTTGGGAACGACCTCGTCGTACAGGTTGAAGACGATCCGCCCGGCGGGCTCGTCGTTGATGGTGATGTCGAAGTAAACCTTGCTCGTCATGCAACCATCCTGACATCCGGCCGCGCGGCCCCGACGGGCGGGCGCGGCCAAAGGACGCTCACGGGTGACGGACCGGGCGCATGTGGTCCACGCGTACGGCGCACGCGACGGCGGTCCCGGACCCGCCACTCCTGGCCGTCACACTCCGGTACTGCCGTCGATCCGCTCACGCAGCAGGTCGGCGTGGCCGCTGTGGCGGGCGTACTCACCGATCATGTGCGTGTAGATCCACCGCAGGCTCACCTCGCCGCCCATGAAGGGAACGGTGTCCTCCAGCGCCCGCACGGCACAGTTGGCGCGGGACAGGGCGACCTCTTCCCGCCACGCCGCGAGGGTCTGCGTGAAGGAGGCGCCGGCGGAGACCTCGAAACCGCCGGCGTGCCCACCGGAACCGGCCCGTGCGGGGTGCGTGGGCGGGGCGTCCTCCGCGGCGAGCACCCGGCGGAACCAGTTCCGCTCGACCTCGGTCAGGTGCTGGACCAGCCCCAGCAGCGTCAGCGACGGCGGCGGGACACAGCTCTCCCGGACCTGCTCGTCGGCCAGGCCCTCGCATTTCAGTGCCACGGTGGCCCGGTAGAAGCCGAGCCAGCTCTTTAGGTTGGTGCGCTCGTCGGCGTTGAGGGGCGGCATCGCGCGTTCGGTGTGCGTCATGATCACCGATCGTGCCGGCCGGGTCTGACAACCGGGGGTGTTACGGCCGCTTGCGGGGCTTTCCGCGCTTGGCGCCCGCAGCGCCCTTCGCGCCCCGGGAGCCGCCCTTGGCCCCCTTCGCGCCACCGGAACCGCCCCGGGCGCCCCTCCCCGCTCCCGCACCGGCCGCGGGCTTGCGCCGGGCGCCACCGGTCTCCGGAGCCTTGCGCTTCGGCTTCTCCGCGGGCGGCGTACCGCGGCCCCTGGTGCTGTTCACCGTCCGGCCCCGGACGATCCCGATGAAGTCGTCCACCAGATCGGTGGTCCGGTCCTCCGGCCACGACAGCGCGATGCGCGACTCGGGGGCGCCGGAGAGCGGCCGGTACGTCAGGTCCTTGCGGTGGTGCAGCCGGGCGAGCGACTGCGGGACGGCGAGGACGCCCACCCCGGCCGCCACCAGCTCGATCGCGTCCGCCGTCGTGGCGGGACGCTCGATCGCGGGCTGTCCGGGCAGCCGCTCCCAGTCGAGGACGTCGTCCAGCGGGTGCAGCACGATCTCGTCAACCAGGTCCTCGACGGAGATCTCGTCCACCGCCGCCACCACGTGGTCCTTGGGGATCACGACCACGGTCGCCTCGGTGTAGAGGGGGATCGCGCTGAGGTCCGCCCGGTCCACCGGCAGCCGTACGAAACCCGCGTCGGCGCCGCCGTCGAGCAGCAGGGCCGACGCCTCCGCGGCGGGCACCGCGACGAGGGAGAGGGGGACGTCGGGCAGGCGCTCGTTCCAGATCCGCACCCACTTGGTGGGGGTCACCCCGGGGACGTACGCGAGCCGGAACGAAGGGGTTGCTTCCGAGCCTGTCACCCCGCCAGGTTACCGGTCGTGGTCAGCGGTGGCGCACACGCTCGATACTCTTGACCCCATGACGTCGCACCAGACCACCCAGACAATGAAGCCCGCGACCGCGGCGAAGAAACTGGGTGTGTACCTCGAAGCCACACCCGCCGAGTTCCAGGAGGGTGTCGTCTCGCGCGCCGAGCTGGCGGCCCTCCAGTCAGAGCCGCCCGAGTGGCTGCAGGAACTGCGACGCAACGGCCCGCATCCCCGGCCGGTGGTCGCCGCCAAGCTAGGCGTCTCCATCTCCGGTCTCGCGCGCGGTGGCGTCACGGAGGCGCTCACCACGGAGCAGATCGAAGCCCTGAAGCAGGACGACCCCGGGTGGCTGCGCAAGGAGCGTGCCACCCAGGCCGAGGTCCGCAAGGAGACGGTGCGCATCAAGGAGCGGAACGCGGAGCGCGCCGGCAAGGAGCAGGACCGGTCCTGACACCGGCCGCCGCAGTCGCGAGGCACTGACGGGGGCGGCCGAAAACGCCCCCGTTCCCGCCCCCGCTTCCGCTCAGCGAGTGGCGAGCAGCGTCAGCGTGTCGATCACGCGGTTCGAGAAGCCCCACTCGTTGTCGTACCAGGCGGACACCTTGATGTGGCGGCCCTCCACCCGGGTGAGGGCCGAGTCGAAGATCGACGAGGCCGGGTTGCCCGTGATGTCGGACGACACGAGCGCGTCCTCCGAGTATTCGAGCACCCCTGCCAGCGGTCCCCGCGCGGCGGTCCGGTACGCCTCCAGCACCTCCTCGCGCGTCACATCGCGGGCCACGGTGGTGTTCAGCTCGACGATCGAGCCCACCGGAACCGGTACGCGGATGGAGTCGCCCGACAGCTTGCCGTCGAGGTTGGGCAGCACCAGGCCGATCGCCTTGGCGGCGCCCGTCGTCGTCGGCACGATGTTGATCCCGGCGGCGCGGGCGCGGCGGGCGTCGCGGTGCGGGCCGTCCTGGAGGTTCTGCTCCTGCGTGTAGGCGTGCACCGTCGTCATGAAGGCGTGCTCGATGCCCGCGAGGTCGTCGAGCACGGCGGCCAGCGGCGCGAGGGCGTTGGTGGTGCACGAGGCGTTCGAGACGACGGTGTGCAGGGCCGGGTCGTACGCGTCGGTGTTCACGCCGTAGGCGAGCGTGACGTCCGCGCCGTCCGACGGCGCCGCGACCAGCACCCGCTTCGCGCCCGCGTCGAGGTGCGCGCGGGCGGCCTTGGCGGAGGTGAAGCGGCCGGTAGCCTCCAGCGCGATGTCGACGCCCAGCTCGGTCCACGGCAGCTGTCCCGGTTCGCGCTCGGCGAGCACCTTGATGCGGCGGCCGTCGACGACGAGGGTGTCCCCGTCCACGCTCACCGGACGTCCGAGCCGGCCGGCGGTGCTGTCGAACGCGAGCAGCCGGGCCAGTGCGGCGGGCTCCGCGAGGTCGTTGACGGCGACGATTTCGAGGTCGCTTTCGCGTTCCAGCAGCGCGCGCAGCACGTTGCGTCCGATGCGGCCGAATCCGTTGATGGCGATGCGAGTCATGTGAGAGTCCCTTTCTCCTCGCTTCCAGCATCGCGCTCGCCGGAACCCTCTGACAGCGGCGTGATCGCCATGGTCCGTAAGGATCCCGCCACGCTCCGCGCGGGCTGTTCGCCGCTGGCTATTCGCCCTGGGCGAAGGTGCGCCGGTACTCGCTCGGAGTGGTGCCGAGGATGCGCTGGAAGTGCAGCCGCAGATTCGCTCCGGTGCCGAGCCCGACGTCGGCGGCGATCTGCTCGACGCCTCGTTCCGAACGCTCCAGCAGCTCGCGGGCCACATCGATCCGGGCGCGCATGACCCACTGCATCGGGGTGTATCCGGTGTCCTCGGTGAACCGCCGCGAGAACGTCCGGGGCGACACTGCCGCGTGCCGGGCCAGCGTGTCGAGGGTGAGGGGCTCGCCCAGCCGGTGCAGCGCCCACTCACGGGTGGCGGCGAACCGCTCCCCGAGCGGCTCGGGCACGCTGCGCGGCACGTACTGGGCCTGGCCGCCGCTGCGGTAGGGCGCCGCGACCAGGCGCCGGGCCGCGTGGTTGGACGCGGCCACCCCGAGGTCGCCGCGCAGCACGTGCAGGCAGAGGTCGATGCCGGAGGCGGCGCCCGCGGAGGTCAGCACCCCGCCCTCGTCGACGAACAGGACGTTCTCGTCGACCCGGACGAGCGGGTACTTCGCGGCGAGCGCCCGCGTGTAGTGCCAGTGCGTCGTGGCGCGCCGGCCGTCGAGGAGACCGGTGGCGGCGAGCGCGAACGCCCCGGTCGAGATGGCGGCGAGGCGCGCGCCCCGGTCGTGGGCGGCGATCAGCGCGTCGATGACCGGCTGCGGCGGGTCGTCACGGTCGGGGAGCCGGTAGCCGGGCACGAAGACTATGTCGGCCCAGTCGAGCGCGTCGAGCCCGTGGGTGACGTAGTACGAGAGGCCGTCGCCGCCGGCCACGAGACCGGGCGCCGCACCGCATACCCGTACCTCGTACGGCATGCTCGCGCGGGTCGTGAACACCTGGGCGGGAATGCCGACATCGAGCGGCTTCGCGCCGTCGAGGACGAGCACCGCGACGTGGTGCAGGCGAGGGGCTGGCATGGGAGACGAGGGTACGCGGCGGGACCCCACGGGGACGCGGCCACGGCTCAGCGACGCGTCGTGTCCACGGGCGCCCCGGCCGAGTCGCTGAGGAACGGATCCAGAAGGCGCAGCAGCTCGTCCGGCCGGTGCAGCGGGATGATGTGCCCGCAGTCCTCGACGAGTCGGCCGGCCAGGCGGTCGGTCACCGGCCGCAGTTGCTGTTCGAGCGCCCTGCCGACGGGCCGGGCGCCGATGGCCAGGGTGGGCACGGTCAGCCGGCTCCTGTGGGTGGCGTCCAGGATCTGCCCGGCGCTCGACGGCAGCGCGCGGTAGTAGGAGAAGGCGCACCGCAGGGCCTCGCTTCCGCTGAACGCGTCGAGGAAGTCCGCGCGCAGGGCGGGCTCCACGCCCTGCCCGAGCGTGCCCTCGTCGAGGAACCAGTCGATGTACCGGTCCTCGTTCCCGACGAGCACGGATTCCGCGAGGCCGGGCTCGCGGTGGAAGTTGAACCACCAGGGCGGCCCCTGGGCGAGGAATTTCTCGGCGCCCGGAAGCGGGCCCAGCAGTGACTCCATGACCACCAGCTGCCGGACGAGACCGGGGCGGCGCATGGCCAGCAGAAAGGCCGGCGGCACGCCCGCGTCGATGGCGACGACCGCGGCGGAACTCTCCCCAAGCGCGCGGAGCAGCGCCTCGGCGTCCGCCGCGAGCGTGCCCGCGTCGTAGCCGTCCACGGCCCGGGTGCTCGCGCCGAACCCCCGCAGATCCGGTGTGATGACCCGGAACCGGTCCGACAGTCCGTCCATGACGTGGGTCCACAGCCGCCAGGTGTGCGGGAAGCCGTGCAGCAGCAGGACGGCCGGTCCTTCACCCGCCACGGCCACGTTGATCTCGATGCCGTTGGCCGTGATCTGCCGGAGCACGGGGCGGTCGGGGGGACTTGACGGGACGGGCATGGTGGGCTCCGGATCGGTTCGGGCGATGCGGCTCGTGGCCGCGCGCTGTGGTTACCATTGGTGACTACAAAACGATAGGTAACTACTAAGGGAGTGCCAAGACGGCACTTCCGCCTCAGGTGGTGAGCTCCAGGTGACCCCTACGGCGCGACGGCCCCCGCAGGGCGGTCGCGGAGACCTGTTCGACCCGGAGTGCCCGACCCGCGGCCTGCTCGACCGGATCGGCACGAAGTGGATGTCGATGGCCGTCAAAGTGCTGGCGGAGGCGTCCCCGGAAGAGGTGCGCTTCGCGGAACTGCGGCGCCGGATGCCCGGTATCTCGCAGAAGATGCTGTCCACCACCCTCCAGGGGCTGACCCGCGACGGCCTGGCCGAGCGCCGGGTGGAGCCGACGGTGCCGCCGCGCGTCCACTACCGGCTCACCCCGCTCGGCCTGTCTCTGGAAGAGCCGCTGGCCATGGTGCGGGCCTGGGCGGAGGAGCACATGGCCGAGATCGACCGCGCCAACCGGGAGAGCGCCGACAGTGCCCCGTAGCCGGAACGGCCGGCAGTTCCCGGCACAGTCGCGCGGCACGGTGGCGACATGGACGCGGACGGCGGGAGCGTTCCGGCCGTCCGCCGGACGTCGTAGGGTTCCGTCATGACCGAGCCGCACCCCAACGCCTGGGCCGCACAAGCGATCCGGCGGGTGCGGGAGGACGGTTCGCACCTGCTGCCGACGCCTCTGCGCACACTCTCGCTGCCCGGTGTCCCGGGCGTCGACATCTACCTGAAGGACGAGTCCGCGCAGCCCACCGGGAGCATGAAGTACCGCCTGGTGCGCGCCATGTTCTGCGAGGCGGTCGCCCATGGTGCCCTCACGGCGGACACGCCGGTGATCGCGGCCACGAGCGGGGCGGTCGCGGTCGCCGGTGCCCGGTTCGCGAGGCTGCTGGGGCTGGAGTTCACCACCGTCGTACCGGCGAAAACCGCTCCGGAGCTCCTCGCCGCCATCGAGGCGGAGGGCGGCCGCTGGCAGCGCGGTGAACAGCCGCCGGCCGCCGCCCAGGCGGAGGCGCGGGCGCTGGCCGAGCTGCTCGGAGGTCACTTCCTGGACCACTTCACCGACGCGGAACGGGCGGTCGCCGGATGCGGTTTGCCGACGGCCGCCGACGAGATCTTCGACCGGCTGGGCGGGGAGCCGCACCCGGTCCCGGAGTGGATCGTCACCGGCGCCGGTACGGGGGCGACCTCGGCGGCGATCGGACGCCACCTGCGGCGCAACGGGCATCCGACCCGGCTGGCCGTGGTGGACCCGGAGAACTCCGCCTACTTCCCCGCGTGGGCGAGCGGGTGCGCCGACTACGCCACGGGGATGCCCTCCCGGATACCGGGCATCGGCCGCCCCCGTACCGAGCCCGGTTTCCGGCCGGCTCTGATCGATCTGATGATCCCGGTCCCGGACGCGGCGTCCCTGGCGGCGGTCCGCTGGCTGAGCACGGCCGCCGGGATCGAGGCCGGACCGGCGACGGGCACCAACTTCTGGGGGACCTGCCACCTCGTGGCCCGGATGCGCGAGGCGGGCGTACGGGGGAGCGTCGTCACCTTCATCGGGGACGGCCCCGGACCCTACCGGAGCACCCACCTCGACATGGCGTGGGCGCGGCAGCGCGGACTCGACCCGACGCCGTACGAGGCCGCCATCGAGCGGTTCGCCCGCACCGGGGAATGGGCGGACGGATGACGGCTGCGGGCGGCCCGAATAAACCACCCCGCTCCCTCGCCGGAGACCGACTGCCATCCCGTAATGTGACCGGGTGACAGAATTCAACGCCCTTGGCGACAAAGGGGATTGGCAGAACGACTTCGAGCGGCGGCTGACCGCCTCGCTGCTGGCGGCCGGCCTCGGCGACGCCGCGACGCGGCGCACGGTCGAGGAGACCCGCGGCAGGCTCGGCGGCTGGACCGTCGCCGGGATCACCGACGCCGGGACCCGGGTGGGCTACGTCGCGGTGTCCGTGAAGGACGAGAACGGGGTGCCCACGGGGCACATAGGCGACCTCCGCGTCGAGGCGGACCACGCAGGCCGGGGGTACGAGGAAGCCGCCCGGGACTGGGCCGAGGAGTGGTGCGCGGAGCGCGGCGCGGGCCGGGTGGACATACGGATCAGCGAACCGGCCGGTGCGCTGTTCGACGGGTACGGAGTCCGGGGCCAGCTCAGGGCGCGGCGCGTCGACTCCCCGCCGGAACCGGTCGACGGCGTCACCGCACGGCCGATGACGCCGGCCGAGTACCCCGAGTGGCTGGCGGCGGAGAAGCTCGCCTACGTCGAGGACATCGTCCGGTCGGGGGCCAAGAGCCCCGAGGAAGCCGCACGCAAGTCCGACGACGACTTCGCGAAGCTGATCCCCGAGGGCCTGGCGACCCCCGCGACCACCCTCCTGGTCCTTGAGGCGGCGGGGGAGCCGATCGGCACCGGCTGGCTGAAGCACGGGCACCTCCCCGGAGTCACGTACGGCTACTCGCTCCACATCGACGAGCGGTACCGGGGCAAGGGGTACGGCCGGGCCGCGATGGCGGCCGGCGAACAGGCGACGCTCGCGGCCGGTGACTCGGTGCTGATGTTCACCGTGTGGGGCGGCAACGAGGTGGCGATGAACCTGTATACGAGCGTCGGCTACCGGATCGTGGAGGAGTACCGGTCCACCGGCCTCCCGCGCGCCTCGGCCTGACGGGGCCCGGCGGCCGCCGGGGAGACGGATCAGCTCCAGGCCCTGGGCGGAGTGGAACTCGGTGGCGACGACACCGGGGCAGACCACCTGGGCCCTGACCCCCGTGCCCGCCAGCTCGGCGCTGAGCGCCTGGGTCATGGCCACGAGGTGGGCGAGAGTACCGGCGTACACGGCGCGGCGCGGCATGACCGACGGGTCGGCGGGTCCGGAGAAGGCGATCATTCCGGCGACGTTGATGAGGGTGCCGGTGCCGCGCCGCTGCATTCCGCCGACGGCGGCGCGCATCAGCAGGGTGGGGGCGAGAACCTTGACGTTGATCAGTTCGCGGGCCTTGTCGGCGGGCAGCTCGGCCAGCGGCATGTAGTGGGAGACACCGGCGTTGGTGACCAGCACGTCCAGCGGCTCATCCGCGCAGTACCGTGCGACGGAGTCGATGCCCTCCTCCGTGGACAGGTCCGCGGCGACCGTGCGCACGTTCACCCCGGGATGGCCGGAGGCGAACTCCGCGAGACGGTCCCGGCGCCGGCCGACGACGATCAGGTCGTAGCCGTCGGCGGCGAAGCGCTCGGCGAACGCCCTGCCGATGCCGGAGGTCGCGCCGGTGACGAGAGCGAGCTTGCTCATGGGGGTGTTCCTTTCGGTCTGCGGCCGCCGGCTCAGGGTTCGCTCTCCCGCCGCCGGCCTTTCCGCCGTGCTGCCACCAGCCTGGGGCATTTTCCGGCTGTCAGACAGCGGACGCGTTTTCCTGGGAATCGCGGTACCAGGAAAGTGCCGGCCCGGATTTGCCACAATGGCCGGCATGGCTCGTACAGAACTGGGCGGAGCCCTGCGCGCCTGGCGCGACCGTGTCACCCCGCAAACGGTCGGCCTGCCCGCCACGAGCCGCAGACGCGCCGTAGGGCCTGTCCGGCGGATCATGGCCGGGGTCACGGTGCCTGGCACGGCACCTCGCCGCGTTGCCGAAACGCCCGAATCGCTCCTTCCCCAAGCTCTCAGCTTCGTTCGAGCAGGGGAGACCCCACCTGAGGGCGCTCCGGCGCCTTGCGATGCGCCGCACCAGACACCGCGCCCTTTCCGACCCTGATCCGTCGGACAGGCCCTCGGCCTGCGCCGGGAAGAGCTCTCCCAGCTCGCCGGTATCTCCGCCGACTACATCGTCCGCCTCGAACAGGGACGAGCCACCCACCCCTCCTCCCAGGTGGTCGAGGCCCTCGCCCGCGCCCTCCGCCTCGCGCCGGGGGAGCGGGAGCACCTGTTCCGCCTGGCAGGACTGGCGCCGCCGGGCGCCGGCCTCATCCCCCGCCACCTCACACCCGGCATCCACCGCATCCTCGACCGGCTCGTCACCACCCCCGTCGCCGTCTACGACGCGGCCTGGACCCAGCTCCTCGCCAACCCCCTCTACACGGCCCTCATGGGCGAATGGCACGGCGAGGACCTGAATGCCGCCTGGCGTGCATTCGTCAGTTCCAGAACCCGCGTGCGACATACTCCGCGGTCGAACGGAGAACTCCGGGAACTCCTGGCCGCCGACCTGAAACGCACCAGTGGCCAATACCCCCACGATCCCGAGCTGAAATCGCTGGTTCGGAAACTCCGCACGCGCAGCGCCCAATTCGCCGGACTCTGGGAAAGCGGCACGGCAGCGGAACACGAAGCCGGCCGCAAAACCATCGATCACCCCCACGTCGGGGCCCTCACCCTCGACTGCGACGTCCTCAACGTCGCGGGCAGCAGCCTGCGCGTCATGGTCTACACCGCACAGCCCGGGACCCGTGACGCGGAGCGCCTCGACTTCCTGTCCGTCGTGGGAACACAGCGCCTCACCGAGTAGCGGAGCCGCTGAGTACGCGAACTCATGTCCGATGGGGGACCACCTGTCAGAATCCGCGGCATGACGAGTGACAGACGCGGGCTGACGGCCCTTCACCTCCTCCTGGTCTGGGCGGCGATGGCCGTCACGGTGCCGGCGCTCGGGTTCACGCTGCTGGCGTCGGCGTGGGGCGGCGGGTTCGCCGGGACGGTCCCGGTCCTCGTCCTGGGAGTCCCGGTGACCGTCGGCCTGCTGTCCGTGACGGGCATCCCGGTGCGGGGCGTGGTGCCGCTGTGCGACACCGCGTCACGGCGGTTCGGCTGGGCGGTCGCGGTCTTCGTCCTCGGCACGCTCGGAGTCCTGGCGGGGCTGGCCGCCTACGGCAGTGATGTCGATCTCGGGAGCGCCGGCGCCGGCTTCGCGCTGTCGGGCGTGCCCTACGCGGCGGCCGCGGCGCTCTTCGTGCCGAGCCGGTGGGTGCGGCTGGGGGCGCTGGCCGCGCCGGCGGCGGCTGTGGCCTACGGGGGTTTCGTCGGCCCCGCACAGTCGCGGGAGCGGCAGCGCGAGGCGGAGATCGCGCGCTACCGGGAACACGCGGAACTGCTCTACGTGGCCGCCGCCCCGGCCGGCATGGAGCTGACCCGCACCGAGGCCGGTCCCGGCTACTTCAGGGTCGAGTACCGCCCCGAGGGACGGAACAGCATGGGGTACGTGGACATCAACCTGCGAACGGCACTCACCCCCGCGGCCCAGTGCCCCGAGCCGGTGAGCAAGGGCGATTCCTGCACGGTGGACGCGCATGGCGGGATGCGCATGGTCCGCACCTTCCCCGGCGGCAGGACGGTCACCCTCACCCGTCGCCTCCCGGGCGCGGAGGCAGAGGCCAGCAGCCAGACCCTGGACGAACCCGGGCTGCGCCGTCTCCTGGACACGCTGCACCCGCTGTCCGACCCGGAGCTGCGGGAGCTGATGCGGGAGAAGAAGATCGACCGCAGAAACTGAGACCGGCTCTGCGCCAACTGGAGCGCCAACTCTCACCGGTAATCCGCCACCCAGACCATTTCTTTGCATAAAAGTGCGACGCTGCGTATAGTCATGCCATCGACGAGGAGGATTTCGATGGTGGTACGTGCAGCGGTGGCAGGGGCGAGCGGATACGCCGGCGGGGAGCTGCTGCGTCTTCTCCTGGTCCACCCAGAGGTCGAGATCGGGGCCCTCACCGCGAACTCCAACGCGGGACAGCCGCTCGGAGCGCTGCAGCCGCACCTGCGGCCGCTCGCCGGGCGGGTGCTTCAGCCGACCACGCCCGAGGTGCTCGCCGGGCACGACGTGGTCTTTCTCGCGCTGCCGCACGGGCAGTCCGCCGCCGTGGCGGAGCAGCTCGGTGACGATGTGCTCGTGGTGGACATGGGGGCCGACTTCCGGCTCAAGGACGCCGCGGACTGGGAGAGGTTCTACGCCTCGCCGCACGCCGGGACCTGGCCGTACGGCCTGCCCGAGCTGCCCGGTGGGCGGGCCGGGCTGGCGGGGACCAAGCGTATCGCGGTGCCCGGCTGCTACCCCACCGCCGTGTCGCTCGCGCTGTTCCCGGCGTACGCGGCCCAGCTCGCCGAGCCCGAGGCCGTGATCGTCGCCGCTTCCGGCACCTCCGGCGCGGGCAAGGCGGCCAAGCCGCATCTGCTCGGGTCCGAGGTGATGGGCAACATGTCGCCGTACGGGGTCGGCGGTGTCCACCGGCACACGCCCGAGATGATCCAGAACCTCAGCGCGGCGGCCGGTGAGCCGGTCACCGTGTCGTTCACGCCGACCCTCGCGCCGATGCCCCGCGGCATCCTCGCCACGTGCAGCGCGAAGGCGAAGCCGGGCGTGAGCGCCGAGTCCCTGCGCGCCGCGTACGAGAAGGCCTTCGCGGACGAGCCGTTCGTCGATCTGCTGCCCGAGGGGCAGTGGCCCGCGACCGCCGCCGTGTACGGCTCCAACGCCGTCCAGGTCCAGGTCGCGTACGACGAGGCGGCGGGCCGCGTCATCGTGATCAGCGCCATCGACAACCTCGCCAAGGGCACCGCGGGCGGCGCCCTGCAGAGCATGAACATCGCCCTCGGACTCCCCGAAAACACAGGTCTTTCCACGATCGGAGTCGCACCGTGAGCGTCACGGCAGCACAGGGATTCACGGCGGCGGGCATCGCCGCCGGAATCAAGGACAGCGGTAACCCGGACCTGGCCCTCGTGGTCAACAACGGTCCGCGTCGCGCCGCCGCGGGCGTCTTCACCTCCAACCGTGTCAAGGCCGCCCCCGTCCGCTGGTCGGAGCAGGTCCTCAAGGGCGGCGCGGTGACCGCCGTCGTCCTCAACTCGGGCGGCGCCAACGCCTGTACGGGCCCGCAGGGCTTCCAGGACACCCACACCACCGCCGAGAGGGCCGCCGAGGTCCTGGGCGGCCACAGCGCCGGCGAGATCGCCGTCGCCTCGACCGGGCTCATCGGTCTGCTGCTCCCGATGGACAAGCTCCTGCCGGGCATCGAGAAGGCCGCGGCGGTTCTGAGCGAGCACGGCGGCGAGAAGGCCGCCATCGCCATCAAGACCACCGACACCGTGCACAAGACCGCCGTCGCGGGCGGCGAGGGCTGGACCGTCGGCGGAATGGCCAAGGGTGCCGGCATGCTGGCCCCCGGCCTCGCCACCATGCTCGTCGTGCTCACCACCGACGCCGACGTGGACACCGCCGGGCTGGACGCCGCGCTGCGCGACGCGACCCGCACCACCTTCGACCGGGTCGACTCCGACGGCTGCATGTCCACCAACGACACCGTGCTGCTGCTGGCCTCCGGTGCCTCCGGAATCACCCCGGAGCAGGGGGAGTTCGCCGAGGCCGTACGGACCGTCTGCGACGACCTGGCCCGGCAGCTGATCGGGGACGCCGAGGGTGCGTCCAAGGACATCCGGATCGAGGTCGTCAACGCCGCGACCGAGGACGACGCCGTCGAGGTGGGCCGTTCCATCGCCCGTAACAACCTCCTCAAGTGCGCCATCCACGGCGAGGACCCCAACTGGGGCCGGGTGCTGTCCGCCATCGGTACGACGAAGGCCGCCTTCGAGCCGGACGAGCTGAACGTCGCCATCAACGACGTCTGGGTCTGCAAGAACGGCGGGGTGGGCGAGGACCGCGACCTCGTCGACATGCGCTACCGGGAGGTCAGGATCACCGCCGACCTCGCCGCGGGCACCGAGTCGGCCGTCATCTGGGCCAACGACCTCACCGCGGACTACGTCCACGAGAACAGCGCGTACAGCTCATGACAACGGCGCGGAAGCACACCGCACTCCCGAAGGCGCAGATCCTCATCGAGGCGCTGCCCTGGCTGACCCGGCACAACGGCAAGACCGTCGTCATCAAGTTCGGCGGCAACGCCATGATCGACGAGGAGCTGAAGGCCGCCTTCGCGCAGGACGTCGTCTTCCTGCGGCACGCGGGCCTCAAGCCCGTCGTCGTGCACGGCGGCGGCCCGCAGATCAGCGCCCAGCTCGACAAGCAGGGCCTGGTCAGCGAGTTCAAGGCCGGACTGCGCGTCACCACGCCGGAGGCGATGGACGTCGTACGGATGGTGCTCGCCGGACAGGTCCAGCGCGAGCTGGTGGGCCTGCTCAACCAGCACGGGCCGCTCGCCGTCGGCATGACCGGCGAGGACGCCCACACCATCACCGCCACCCAGCACCGGCCCGTCATCGACGGCGAGGCCGTCGACATCGGCCGGGTCGGGGAGATCACCGCGATCGACACCGGGGCCATCCAGGCGCTCCTGGACGACGGCCGCATCCCGGTCATCTCCTCCATCGCCCGCTCGGCGGAGGACAACCACGTCTACAACGTCAACGCCGACACCGCGGCCGCCGCGCTCGCCGCCGCGCTCAACGCCGAGACGCTGATGGTCCTCACCGACGTCGAGGGCCTGTACGAGGACTGGCCGAACAGCGACGACGTGATCAGCCGCCTCACCGCCTCCGAACTGGAGAAGCTCCTGCCGGAACTCTCCAGCGGAATGGTGCCCAAGATGCAGGGCTGCCTGCACGCCGTGCGCAACGGCGTGGAGACCGCCCGGGTCATCGACGGCCGGGTCCAGCACTCGATCCTGCTGGAGATCTTCACCGACGAGGGAATCGGCACGATGGTCGTGCCCGACGCACAGGGGGAAGCATGACCAACGCCGAGCTCTCGCAGCGCTGGAAGGCCGCGCTGATGGACAACTACGGCACCCCGAAGCTGTCCCTCGTCCGCGGCGAGGGCGCCCGGGTGTGGGACGCCGACGGCACCGAGTACCTCGACTTCGTCGGCGGCATCGCGGTCAACGCCCTGGGCCACGCCCACCCGGCCGTCGTCGAGGCGGTCTCCGCGCAGATCGCCTCCCTCGGCCATGTCTCCAACCTCTTCATCGCCGAACCGCCCGTCGCGCTCGCCGAACGGCTCCTCCAGCTCTTCGGCCGCACTGGCAGGGTCTACTTCTCCAACTCCGGCGCCGAGGCCAACGAGGCCGCGTTCAAGATCGGCCGGCTGACCGGGCGCACCCACATGGTCGCCACCGACGGCGGCTTCCACGGCCGGACGATGGGCGCCCTCGCGCTCACCGGCCAGCCCAAGAAGCGCGAGCCGTTCGTCCCGCTGCCCGGCGACGTCACGCACGTCCCGTACGGGGACGCGGAGGCGCTGCGGGCCGCGGTGACCACCGAGACCGCGCTGCTGATCATCGAGCCGATGCAGGGCGAGAACGGCGTCGTCGTCCCGCCCAAGGGCTACCTGGAGGCGGCCAGGGAGATCACCCGGGCCACCGGCACCCTGCTGGTCCTGGACGAGGTGCAGACGGGCATCGGCCGGTGCGGCACCTGGTTCGAGCACCAGCAGCACCAGGGCGTGGAGCCCGACCTCGTCACGCTCGCCAAGGGGCTCGGCGGCGGACTGCCGATCGGCGCCACCGTGGCGTTCGGCGCGGCCGCGGAACTGCTGGCGCCCGGCCAGCACGGCACGACGTTCGGCGGCAACCCGGTCGCCTGCGCCGCCGGACTCGCGGTCCTGGACACCCTGGCCGCCGACGGCGCGCTGGACAACGTGAAGCGGCTCGGCGAGCGGATCCGGGAGGGCGTGGAGGGCCTGGGACACCCCCTGGTCTCCCATGTCCGGGGCTCTGGGCTGCTGCTGGGTATCGTGCTCACCGAGCCCCTCGCACCCCAGGCGCAGCAGGCGGCTCAGGGAGCCGGACTCCTGGTGAACGCACCCGCACCCGATGTCGTACGGCTCATGCCGCCCCTGATCATCGGTGACGCGGAGGTGGACACGTTCCTCCAAGCACTTCCCGGCGTACTCGACGCGGCATACGGACGATCCGGAGAATGACGTTCCGGAGAATGAGGCGACGACGATGACCGAGGCGCAGGAATCCGAGCACGGCGGGCCGTCCGTGCCGCAGACCCGCACGGCACGCCACCGTCGGATCGTGGACATCCTGAACCGGCTGCCGGTGCGCTCGCAGAGCCAGCTGGCCAAGCTCCTCAGCGACGACGGACTGAGCGTCACCCAGGCGACGCTGTCCCGGGACCTGGACGAACTGGGCGCGGTGAAGATCCGCAACACCGGCGGCGAGCTGATCTACGCGGTGCCGAGCGAGGGCGGTTTCCGCACCCCGCACGCACCGCTGGGCGGCTCCGCGAAGGAGGAGCGGATGCGCCGCCTCTCCGCCGAACTGCTCATCTCGGCGGAGGCCTCCGCCAACCTCGTGGTGCTGCGCACGCCCCCGGGCGCCGCCCAGTTCCTCGCCTCCTCCATCGACCAGGCCGAACTGCACGACATCCTCGGCACCATCGCCGGGGACGACACGCTGATGCTGATCAGCCGCGACCCGGCGGGCGGACAGGCGCTGGCCGACCACCTGCTGCGGCTCGCGCAGAACGACCGCTGAGGCTCAGTAGCGGGTGATCGCGGTCGGGCCCGAACGGGTCCCGATCGCGAGGTGCGGACGACGGGACGGATCGGCCCAGGCCAGGATCCGGTCCATCGCGGCCGCCGGTACGGAGACGCAACCGGCGGTCGCACCGCGCCCGTTGACGTGCAGAAAGATTCCGGCTCCGCGCCCGCGCACCGGACGTCCGTAGTTGAAGCCGACGAGCAGCGCACGGGCGTACTGCGCCGGATACGTGATCAGGTGCTCCGCCTCGGACGCGCGGCAGTCGGCCGGCCGCGGCTCCACCCACCGGTTGTACGCCCGCGCCGCGTTGTCCTGGCACCACCAGGACCCGTTGTGGACCCGGCGGTAGGGGTAGCGGGTACCGGGCGGGGCCGCCGCCACCCCGAAGGCGTACGGCAGGTCGTAGAGCCCGGTGGGCGTGGTGTCCGTGCCCTGCTCGCGCGTGGTGCCCTCGGTCAGCCCGTTGGCCCCGAAGCGGGCGGGCGCGGATCCGGCCGCCACCCACTGCCCGGAGCGCCTGCTCCACCAGGTGACCGTGCCCGTGGTGGCCCCGGTGGCGGAGGCCTCCGCGGTGATCAGCTGGGAGCCGCCGCCCGTGTCGGCCAGCCGCTGCGGCAACGGCGGGTCCGCCGGGGGCCGGGCCCCGGTCAGGGCGGTGACAGCGAGCAGGACCGAACAGGCCACCAAACATCTGCGCATGTCCCGGACCGTAGACCGGCCGCCGCGCCACCACCCGCGCGCCTGCTCCGTACGGCCCAACCGCTCACTGCGCGGGCGGCATGGCGGGCAGCGGGAGCGGCAGCCCCGGCAGCCCGTCGATGCTGGTGGCGATGTGGTCCTTCTTGGCGAAGTAGGCGCTGAGCGAGGCGTCGTCGTCCCGCGAGAAGCGCTTGCCGTGCAGCGGCCGGTCCCCGTCGTACGACATGAAGGGGACCGCGTATCCGCAGCTGTCCCGGATCAGCTCTGCGGTCACCACGATGATCGCCCGCAGCCCGTGCCGGGAGGGGTCCACCCCGTCGAACCTCCCGAGCAGACCCGGGAAGCGGTCGTCGTCGCGGAAGACCGGCTCCCCTCTGCCGTGCACCCGCACGATGGTCGGCGGCCCCTGGAAGGCGCACCACATCAGGGTGATCCGGCCGTTCTCCCGCAGATGGGCCACCGTCTCCGCGTTGCTCCCGGCGAAGTCCAGGTACGCCACGCGCTGTTCGTCCAGCACCACGAAGGAGCCGCTGACCCCCTTGGGGGAGAGGTTGACCGTGCCGTCACCGTCCAGCGGCGCGGACGCCGTGAAGAAGATGTGCTGCTCCTCGATAAAGGTCCGCAGCCGCCCGTCGATGCGTTCGTATGTCTTTCCCATGCGTTCGAGTATCTTCCCCGGACCCCGCGTGGGCAGGCGGATTTCAGCCGGTGGGACCGGAGTGGCCGGCCGCACGCAGCAGCCGGCGCGCCGCCACCCGCACCGGACGCGGCCGGTCCGCCGCCGCCCGGTCGCGCAGCCACTCCCGGGAGAAGCCGGACGCGTCCGGCAACAGCGCCCGGGTGGCCGCGCGGACGACCGCGGATGACGGGTCGTCGAGCAGGGGCGTCAGCCGCTCGCGGGTCACGGCGTCGAGGGCCCGCAGACCGACGACGGTGTGGAGGCGGACGGCGGGCAGCGGGTGCCCCAGCAGCGGCCACAGCGTCTCGGCGTCACCGGGCACCCCGCATTCGCCCAGCCCCGCGCAGGCCCCGGGGTGGCCGGCCGGAGCCGCGCACAGTGCGCGGTACATGGGCAGCGGGTCCACCCCGCCCTGCCGGAGCACATAGCGGGCACAGGCTCGGACGGGGCCCGACCGGTCCGCGAGGAAGCCGCGGGCCTCGCCGTGCCGCCCGGTGCGGCGCAGCGCGGTGACGCCCGCGGCGCGCACCCGCGGCGCCCTGGCCGCCAGGAGCGTGTTCACCACGGTGTCCTGGTCCTCCTCACCCATCGAGGCGATCGCCTCGTCCGCGCACAGGTCCTGGAGGGGCGTGTCGTCGGTGCTCGCCGCGATGCGGGCCAGCCTCTCCGGTGCGAGGAGCCCGCGGCCGAGCGCGACGCGGTGGGCGAACCGGCGGGTGGCGCGGTCATCGCCGCCGAGCAGCTCCTCCACCGGCGCGGCGGGCCCGTCGCTCAGCGCCCGTTCCAGCAGGTCCAGCGCGAATCGGCCCTGGACGCGCCGGGACAGCAGCAGCACCAGCCCGGCCCACGGCGGGAGGGCGGTCGCGGGCTCCCGTGACAGCAGGGCCCTGGCCCGCTCGCGTACCGGTTCCGCCCAGTCCGCGCACCGGACGATCATCAGCGGCAGCAGGGCCGCCGACCCGGCGGCCCTGCCGAGGGCGGCCTCCCGGATCCTGCCGTCCGGGTGGCACAGGGCGAGGGCCAGCTCGCTCTCCGACGGGGGACGGTCGCGCAGGCGTACGGACGGTAGGGGCGCGTCCCGGTCCCACCGCGGCCGCCGCCCGTCCGCCCAGGCGTGCGCCGGAAGCAGGTGCGGCGACTCCCACGCCAGGACGCGCACCCCGAGGTCGAGGCCCACCCACGACCGCGCGCAGGAGATGTCCAGAGCCTCCCGCAGCGGAAGTCCCCGAGCCAGTCGTTTCGCCGCCGCCCAGTCCGTGGTCATCGCCGCCCCCTGTGTGTGCCGGGTGCCGATGCTAAGCGGGAGGGCGGCGGCCGACCAGCGAATATCGATGCCAGGAGGGCCGGTGTACCGCCCCTCACCTGCGACTTTGGCAAACCATACGGAGGGACGTATAGTTATACGTGTCAGTTGGCGCACCGTGAGGAGAAACCCGTGACCGAGCGCGTCGTACTCGCCCACTCGGGCGGCCCGGACGCCTCCGTCGCCATCGGCCGGACCGCGGAGGAGACGCCGCCCCACGTGACCTGACCTGATCCCACCCCGTTACGTCACCGCCTCCCCGGCCGCCCGCGCGGGGAGGCGGTCGCACATCCACCCCCTTGTTCTTCCGAGGAGCACGCAGTGAGCAACGGCAACGGCAACAGCGACGTACGCCTCTGGGGCGCCCGGTTCGCGGACGGCCCGGCCGAGGCGCTGGCCAGGCTGTCCGCGTCCGTCCACTTCGACTGGCGCCTCGCGCCGTACGACATCGCCGGTTCCCGCGCCCACGCGCGGGTCCTCAACAAGGCGGGGCTGCTCACAGAGGACGAGCTGAAGCGGATGACCGCAGGGCTCGACCAGTTGGAGGCGGACGTCGCGGACGGCTCGTTCACCGGCACCATCGCGGACGAGGACGTCCACACCGCCCTGGAGCGCGGCCTGCTGGAGCGGCTCGGAGCGGAGCTCGGCGGCAAGCTGCGGGCCGGACGCTCCCGCAACGACCAGATCGCCACGCTCTTCCGGATGTACCTGCGCGACCACGCCCGGATCATCGGCGGCCTCCTCGCCGAGCTCCAGGACGCCCTGGTCGGCCTCGCGGAGGCCCACCCGGACGTCGCCATGCCCGGCCGCACGCACCTCCAGCACGCCCAGCCGGTGCTCTTCGCCCACCACATCCTGGCCCATGTGCAGCCCCTGTCCCGGGACGCCGAGCGGCTGCGCCAGTGGGACGAGCGGACCGCCGTCTCCCCGTACGGCTCGGGCGCGCTCGCCGGCTCCTCGCTCGGCCTGGACCCGGAGGCGGTCGCGGCCGACCTCGGCTTCGAGCGCGGTTCGGTGGCCAACTCCATCGACGGCACGGCCTCGCGGGACTTCGTCGCGGAGTTCGCGTTCATCACCGCGATGATCGGCATCAATCTCTCCCGGATCGCGGAGGAGATCATCATCTGGAACACGAAGGAGTTCTCCTTCGTCACCCTGCACGACGCCTTCTCCACCGGCTCGTCGATCATGCCGCAGAAGAAGAACCCCGACATCGCGGAACTGGCCCGGGGCAAGTCGGGACGGCTCATCGGCAACCTCACCGGGCTGATGGCCACGCTGAAAGCCCTGCCGCTCGCGTACAACCGCGACCTCCAGGAGGACAAGGAGCCGGTCTTCGACTCCTGCGACCAGCTCGAAGTCCTGCTGCCCGCCTTCACCGGCATGATGGCCACGCTCACCGTCAACCGCGAGCGCATGGAGGAGCTGGCCCCGGCCGGCTTCTCGCTCGCCACCGACATCGCGGAGTGGCTGGTCAAGCAGGGGGTGCCGTTCCGCGTCGCCCACGAGGTCGCCGGCAGTTGCGTCAAGGAGTGCGAGCGGCACGGCATCGAGCTCGACGAGCTGACCGACGAACAGTTCGCGAAGATCTCCGAGCACCTCACCCCCGAGGTCCGCACCGTCCTCGACGTGGCCGGTGCGCTGGCCTCCCGCGACGGCCGGGGCGGCACGGCGCCCTCCGCGGTCGCCGTCCAGCTGGCCGAGGTCAAGGAGGACCTCGCGACACAGCACGCCTGGGCCGCGGCCCGCAAGTAGCCGGAAGGGTATCGCGGGCTACGTTGGTCGGGTGGGGCCTGTCCGGGCCGGGTCCGGGCAGGTGAACACCCATGACCTGTGCGGCAGGCCGGGGCAGGACGGCCCCGGCCGCGTTGCCCCACCGAACACGAGGAGCCCGCGATGCCCTTCGCCCGACTGGCCAGTACCACCACCCCGACCGCCCACATCGGGCTCGGCCTGGCAGCGGTCGGCAGGCCCGGCTACATCAATCTCCACCGTGACCGCGACCTGCCGGACGAGCGCACCGCCGACGCGCTGCGCGCCCGCACCCACGAACTGCTCGACGCCGCCTACGCCCAGGGTGTCCGCTACTTCGACGCGGCCCGCTCCTACGGCCGCTCGGAGGAGTTCCTCGGCGAGTGGCTGACGGCCCGGCCCGAGGTGCGCGACGTCGTCATCGGCAGCAAGTGGGGCTACACCTACACCGCCGACTGGACCGTCGACGCAGAGGCGCACGAGGTCAAGGACCACAGCCTGGCCACGTTCGAGCGTCAGCGCGCCGAGACCGCGGAGCTGCTCGGTGACCGGCTGGACCTCTACCAGATCCACTCCGTCACCGCGGACAGCCCGGCCCTGACGGACAAGGAACTGCACGCCCGCCTCGCCGCGCTCGCCGCGGAAGGCGTCAGCCTCGGCCTTTCCACCAGCGGGCCCGCGCAGGCCGAGGCCATCCGGGCCGCCCTCGCCGTCACGGTCGATGGCGAGCCCCTCTTCCGTACGGTCCAGGCCACCTACAACGCACTGGAGACCTCGGCCGGACCGGCGCTGGCCGACGCGCACGCCGCCGGACTCACCGTGATCGTCAAGGAGGCCATGGCCAACGGCCGGCTGGCGGGCACGGAGGCCCCGGCCGTGGTGCGGGAGATCGCGGCGGAGGAGGGGCTGGGCAGCGACGCGGTGGCCCTGGCGCTGGTGCTGCACCAGCCGTGGGCCGGGGTCGTGCTCTCCGGCGCCGCGACCGTCACCCAGCTCGCCGGCAACCTGCACGCCGCCGTCCTCGACCTCGACGAGGAGCGGCGCGCCCGGCTGGACGCGCTGGTGGAGGAGCCGGAGGCCTACTGGCGCCATCGTGCGTCGCTGCCCTGGAGCTGAGCCGTCCGCCCCGCACGACGGCTTCCCGCAGGGATCCGGGCACGGTGGTCACATCCGGCGGGTCTGCCGCGTCAGAGTGCCTGGATCCGGCTCTCCCGGTCGGACAGCGCGGCCATCGAGAACCTGGGCGGCTGGCTGACGACCGTGGTGGGACGGGTCTGCCTGGACATGCTCCGCTCGCGCCGCGTCCGCCGCGAGGAACCCCTGGAGACCGGGGTGCCCGAGGCGCCCGAGCCCGGTCCGGGGTCGGTCCCCGAGCCCGGCGGGGACCCGGAGCAGCAGGCGCTGACCGCCGACTCGGTGGGTCTCGCGCTGCTGGTGGTCCTCGAAACGCTCGACCCGGCCGAGCGGCTCGCGTTCGTGCTGCACGACATGTTCGCGGTGCCGTTCGACGAGATCGCCCGCATCGTGGACCGCACGCCGGCCGCCGCCCGGCAGCTCGCCAGCAGGGCCCGCCGCCGGGTGCGGGGCGTCGCCCCAGAGCCAGGCCCCGGGGTGGTCCGCCGCGAGGTGGTGGACGCCTTCCTGGCGGCCGCCAGAGGCGGGGACTTCGAGGCGCTCGTCGCCGTGCTCGACCCCGATGTCGTGTCCCGGTCCGGTGGCGGTGCCGACGAGGCCCCCGCGGTGGTGCGCGGCGCGGCGAACGTGGCGCGGCGGGCGATCATGTTCGCGCCGTACGCCAGGTCGGTGCGGTTCGCGCTGCTCGACGGCGCCCCCGCGGTCATCGCGGCGCGCGAGGGAGAGAGCTTGTCCGTCATGCGGTTCACGATCGAGCGCGGGAAGATCGTCGAACTGTCCGTCATCACCGACTCGGCCGGGCTGGCCGGCCGCGATCTGGTCCTCCTCGAAGAGTGAGGCGGCGCGGCCGGCCCCGGTGTCAGGGGCTCGTGAGGATGACGAGCTGCCGGGTCGCCCTGGTCATTGCGACATAGCGGTCGACGGCTCCCTCGATGCCCTCACCGAACGTCTGCGGGTCGATGAGGACGACCAGGTCGAATTCGAGTCCCTTGGTCAGCTCCGGGGCCAGCGACCGGACGCGGGCGGTCGGCTCGAACCCGGGATCGCCGACGACGCAGGCGATCCCGTCGGCATTGGCGGCGAGCCAGGTGTCGAGGACCTGGTCCAGGTCCGCCGTGGGGCCGTGTGTGACGGGGAGCCCGCTGCTGCGGACGGAGGCCGGCACGTTGGCGTCCGGGAGCACGGCCCGGATGACCGGCTCGGCCTCCGCCATGATCTCCTCCGGCGTCCGGTAGTTGATGCTCAGGGAAGCCAGGTTGATCCGGTCCAGCCCGACCCGCTTCAGCCGTTCCTGCCACGACTCGGTGAACCCGTGGCGGGCCTGGGCGCGGTCCCCGACGATGGTGAAGCTCCCGGACGGGCACCGGAGCAGCAGCATCTGCCACTCCGCGTCGGTCAGTTCCTGGGCCTCGTCCACGACGACGTGTGCGAACGGCCCGGCGAGCTGGTCAGGTTCGGTGCCGGGTGCGCCGCTGTCGTCGACCAGGGCCTCCTGGAGGTCCTTCCCGTGCAGCATCGTCACGGCGCCCTCACCGTCGTCGTCCGCCTGGAGCAGGGTGTCGATGACCTTGTCCATGTGCTCGCGGTCGGCGGCGAGCGCCGCTTGATGCCGGCGGCTGCGGCGGGACGCCTCGGGGTCGCCGAGGCGCTGCCGGGCCGCGTCCAGGAACGGCAGGTCGGAGACCGTCCACGCCTGGGCGTCCGCCCGCTGGAGCCGGGCGACCTCGTCGCGGCTGAGCCAGGGAGCGCATCTGCGCAGGTAGGCGGGGACCGACCAGAGGTCCCCGACGACGTCGGCCGCCTCCAGCAGCGGCCAGGCGCGGTCGAAGGTGGTGAGCAGTTCCCGGTTCTTCAGCAGCGACTTGCGCAGTACGGCGTCCGAGATGTCGCCCTCGTGCTTCTCGACCAGGATCGTGAGCAGCTCGTCGCGGACCTGGTCGCGCGCCTCGTTGTGCGGAGTGCCGGGTTCCGCCGCGTCGAACGCCACGGCCCAGTCGGCGGCGGTCAGCTGGATGTCCGACCAGTGGGTGGTGACCGTCATCCCCTTGGCGGGCGGCTCCTCGTAGAACCTGGCGGCCGCGTCGACCGCCGCCACCAGCTGCCCCGAGGACTTCAGGCGGGCCACCTCCGGATCGGCCTCCGGCCCTGCGGCCGCCCCCTCGGTCACCAGGTCCCGCAGGGTGCACGTCTGCACGCCCTCCTCACCGAGGCTGGGCAGCACGTCGGCGACGTAGCCCAGGTAGGGCTGGTGCGGGCCGACGAAGAGCACGCCGCCCCGGCGGTGACCGAGCCGGGGGTCGGAGTAGAGGAGGTAGGCGGAACGGTGCAGGGCGACCACCGTCTTGCCCGTACCGGGGCCCCCGTCGACGACGAGCGCGCCGCGCGAGCCCGCGCGGATGATGGCGTCCTGGTCGGCCTGGATGGTGCCCAGCACGTCCCGCATCCGGGCCGAGCGGTTGCTGCCCAGGCTGGCGATGAACGCGGACTGGTCGTCGAGCGCGGCGTGCCCGGCGAACCCCTCGGAGGTGAACACCTCGTCCCAGTAGTCGCTGATCCGGCCGCGGGTCCAGCGGTACCTGCGGCGGCTCGCCAGTCCCATCGGGTTGGCGTGGGTGGCGCCGAAGAACGGCTCGGCCGCGGGGGAGCGCCAGTCGATGAGCAGCCGGCGGCCCGAGCTGTCGGTGAGGCCGAGCCGTCCGACGAACAGCGGCTCGCCGTCGTCCGCCGCGACCATGTGCCCCAGGCAGAGGTCGAGGCCGAAGCGGCGCAGCGCGCGCAGGCGGGCGGTCAGCCGGTGGATCTCCACGTCCCGGTCCATCGCCTGCCGGCCCGCACCGCCGGGCGTCCTGCGCTCGGCGGCGAGGCGCTCGGTGAGTTCGGAGATCGACTCGTCGAGACACTCGGCGATGGCGGCGAAGTGCTCCTCGTCGCCGGCGATCAGGGCCGGATCGGCCTTGGTGGAGAGGCGGTCGGGAAGGTCGAACGCGCTGGTGGTCAGGGGGTTCACGTCATCAGCTCCGAACTGGGCCGCTCGCAGTCGACGCGCGCGGCAGGGCGCCTGGACCGGCGCGGTGTACCTGATTCTGCGCCATGACCGGGGCCTTGTGGCAAGCCCCCCCATGCGCTATAAGTAAAAGTGGCAAGGAGTGGGTTCGTGCTCACGAACCCCCTGCCGGAGCCCGGCACCTCCAGGGCCGATCACCACGATACGGGCCTGTGACCCGCTCCCCTCACCGCCCGGCGCGATGGCCGGATGACGGACAACGGGATCCCGACGCCGTACGGCACCTCCTGCGGTCCCTTGTGGCCCTTTAACTCCTGAGACTCCTGTACCGGCTGTTGCGTGTCAGCTGTTGCCTGTCGGTGGTTGCGTACCGGCTGTTGCGTGCCGCGTGACACCCCCGGTGAGACATCGTCGTCTCATACGGGTTAATCTCGTCTCATGACTTTCGATCGTGAGCAGGTGCTGCGCAGTGCCGCCGCCCTACTGACCCGTAAATCGACCGCCACCATGGATGAGGTCGCCAAGGCCGCCGGTATCGGACGCGCCACCCTGCACCGGCACTTCGCCGGGCGGGACGCCCTGGTCAGGGCCTTGGAGGAGCTGGGCATCCAGGAGTTCGGGGCGGCGCTCGACCGGGCCGGGCTCGACGAGGGCACCTCGGAGGAGGCGCTGCGGCGGTTCGTCGCGGCCGTCGAGCCGAGTGCCGGACTGCTCTCCTTCCTCGTCACCGAGAACCAGCTCTTCGAGGGCGGCGAGGTGAACGAGGGCTGGGACCGGCTGGACGCACGGGTCTCCGCCTTCTTCCGGCGCGGCCAGGAGCGCGGCGAGATCCGCATCGACCTGACCCCCGCCTGGCTGACCGAGGCCCTCTACGGGCTCATCGGCACCGGTGCCTGGGCCGTCCAGGTGGGACGGGTGGCCGGGCAGGACTTCCAGTACATGATCGTCGAGTTGCTGCTCGGCGGCGCACGCCGGAGCGTGGAGCAATGAGCAGCATGGAACAGCACCCGGAGCCCCCGACCGAGCTGCGCCGCCCCGGGCGGTGGATCGCGCTGTCCGTGCTCGTACTCGCCGTGCTGCTCGTCGCCGTCGACGCGACCGTGCTCGGACTGGCGACCCCGTTCCTCAGCGAGGACCTGGAGCCCACCGGCACCCAGCTGCTCTGGATCGGTGACGTCTACTCCTTCGTCATCGCCGGACTCCTGGTCTCCATGGGCAGCCTCGGTGACCGCATCGGCCGCAAGAAGCTGCTGCTCTGCGGGGCCACTGCCTTCGGCGCGGTCTCGGTGCTCAACGCCTACGCGATGACGCCGGAGATGATGATTCTGGCGCGTGCCCTGCTCGGCGTCGCCGGCGCCACCCTGATGCCGTCCACCCTCGCCCTGATCCGCAACATCTTCCACGACGCGCGCGAACGCAGCCTCGCCATCGGCATCTGGGGCGCGATGGCCTCGGCCGGTGCGGCGGTCGGGCCGGTCGTCGGCGGGTTCCTCCTGGAGCACTTCTGGTGGGGCTCGGTCTTCCTCATCAACCTGCCGGTCATGGCGGTGCTCGTCGTCGTCGGGATCAAGCTCATCCCCGAGTCGAAGAACCCCGCGCCCGGACCGTGGGACATGATCAGCGTCGGCCTCTCGCTGGTCGGTATGATCGGAGTCGTGTACGCCATCAAGGAGCTGGCGGCACACGGCGCCAGCTGGCCGGTCGCGCTCGCGGGCGTCGGCGGTGCGGCCGCGCTCGTCTGGTTCGTACGCCGGCAGTTCCGCCTCCCCGCGCCACTCCTGGACATGCGGCTCTTCCACCACCGGGGCTTCTCCGGGGCCGTGCTCGCGGATCTGCTGACCATCCTCGGCCTGTCCGGGCTGGTCTTCTTCCTCTCCCAGTTCCTGCAACTGGTCCAGGGCCGGGGGCCGCTGGAGGCGGGGCTGGCCGAACTGCCCGCGGCCGTCGGCGCGGTCACCGCGGGCCTGCTGGCCGGGACCACCGCCCGCCGCTTCTCTGTGCGGTCCGTGGTGTCCGGGGGCCTCGGGGCCATCGGCCTGTCGCTGGCCGCGGTCGCCGCGATCCACAAGGAGACCGCGTACCCGCTGATCGGCGCGCTGCTGCTGGTCGTGGGCGTGGGTGCGGGTTTCGCCTTCACGGTGACCTCCGACGTGATCCTCTCCAGCGTCCCCAAGGAGCACGCGGGCTCCGCGTCCGCGGTCTCCGAGACGGCGTACGAGCTCGGCGCGGCGCTCGGCATCGCCCTGCTCGGCTCCGTCGTCACCGGGGTCTACCAGGGCTTCGCCACTCCGGCGGGGGTACCGGCCGCCACCTCGTCCGCCGCCCACGAATCACTGGGCGGCGCCGTCGAGGCGGCCCAGACACTCACGGGGCAGCAGGGGGCGGACCTGGTCTCCGCGGCCCAGGACGCGTTCGTCGACGGGCTGCGGCTCGCCTCCGCCGTGGGCGCCGCCGTCCTGCTGGCGACGGCGGTCGCGGCCTGGTTCCTGCTGCGCGGCCAGGAGCTGGAGGAAGGCATCGTCCACGACTGACGGCCGCCCGGTGGGCCCCCGGCCCGAACGGCCCTGGGCCGGGCGGGTGGAACCGGTATGCGGAAGGGTCCGTACCCCCGACCGGGGTACGGACCCTTCCGCAGGACCGAGCCGGCTCAGGCGGCCTTGGCCTTCGTCGCGTAGATGTCGACGTACTCCTGACCGGACAGCCGCATCACCTCGGCCATCACCGAGTCCGTCACCGCCCGCAGCACATAGCGGTCGCGGTCCATGCCCTCGTAGCGGGAGAACTCCATCGGCTCACCGAAGCGCACCGTGACCTTGCCCGGCCGGGGCAGACCGGAGCCGCCCGGCTGGAGCTTGTCCGTGCCGATCATCGCGAACGGCACGACCGGAGCACCCGTCATCAGCGTCAGCCGCGCGATGCCCGTCCGGCCTCGGTAGAGGCGGCCGTCGGGGGAGCGGGTCCCCTCCGGGTAGATCGCGAAGGCCTTGCCCTCGTCCAGCACCCGGCGCCCGGTCATCAGCGCCGCGACACCGCCGCGGCCGCCGTCCCGGTCGACCGGGATCATGCCGACGCCCGTGAAGAACCAGGCCATCAGTCGGCCCTTGAGGCCCTTGCCCGTGACGTACTCGTCCTTGCCGATGAAGTACACCGGCCGTTCGCAGCAGATCGGCATGATCATCGAGTCGATGAACGTGAGGTGGTTTCCCGCCAGGATCACCGGCCCGGTTCCCGGAATGTTCTCGATGCCTTCCACCCGCGGCCGGAACATCAGGCGCAGGATCGGTCCGAGCACTGCCTTGATGAGTGCGAGTCGGGACAACGGTTCCTCCGGTGTAGTGGCCGGGCCGGCCGAGCGACGGATTGAGCGGTCCATGCAGGTGAGGACGATACTCGCGGGTACTCGCTGATCGCACATCGGGTTCACGCAGTGGATACGCAGTGTTGACGTGTGTTTGCGCCACGTTGGCCCGGGTGCCGCCGTCAGGACGACCCAGCTGCCTACGCTCGGGCCCCGCTCGACAGGTGCCGGACATCATATGCGAGGAGCATTCATGACAGAGCGTGCGCACGCCACACCCGGACGACGGACCGTCATGGGCGTGGGAGCCGCCGTACTCGGGACCGCGGCCGTCGGCCTGTCCGGGACGGCGCGGGCCGCCGGGAACCCCGCGGAGCGCCCCGGCGGCCACGGCGGCTCCGGACACCGCCTCGACCTGCCGGTGCCGACCGTCATCGGACACCGGGGCACCAGCGGATACCGCCCGGAACACACCCTCGGCTCGTACCAGCTGGCCCTCGACATGGGCGCCCACGTCATCGAGCAGGATCTGGTGCCGACCCGGGACGGGCACCTCGTCTGCCGCCACGAGAACGACATCACCGCCACCACCGACGTCTCCGCGCACCCCGAGTTCGCCAGCCGCAAGACCACCAAGACCGTCGACGGCATCCCGCTCACCGGATGGTTCACCGAGGACTTCACCCTCGCCGAACTGAAGACACTGCGGGCCAAGGAACGCATCCCGGGCAACCGCCAGAAGAACACGCTGTACGACGGCCGCTGGGAGATCCCCACCTTCGAGGAGGTCCTGCGCTGGGCCGACCGCGAGGGCCGCAAGCGCGGGAAGCCGGTCTGGCTGTACGTCGAGACCAAGCACCCCACCTACTTCCGAGGCCTCGGCCTCGGCCTTGAGGAACGACTCGTCAAACTGCTGCGCCGCTACGACCGCCACCGCGCCCGGTCGCCGCTCATCCTCCAGTCCTTCGAGCCGAGCAGCATCCAGCGCCTGTCGAAGCTCGTCGCCACTCCGCGCGTCGTCCTCCTCTCCGGCACCGGCACCCAGCCCTGGGACTTCACGGCGACCGGCGACCCGCGCACCACCGACGACCTGGTGAAGCCCGCGGGCCTGAAGTGGATGGCGTCCTTCGCCCAGGGCATCGGGCCGACGCTGGACCTGATCATCCCCAAGGACGCGTCCGGCAGGCTCGCGCAGCCCACCACCCTGGTGCGCGACGCGCACGCCCACGGGCTGATCCTGCACCCCTACACGATGCGCAACGAGAACACCTTCCTGCCCGCGGACTTCCGGCGCGGCAGCGACCCCAACGCGTACGGCGACGCGTTCGGCGCCTTCGCCGCGTACCTCGCGACGGGCATCGACGGGATCTTCTCCGACAACCCGGACACGGCACTGCTCGCGGCGGCCGACTTCACGGGGAAGTAGCGCCTTTCGTCGGGCTCGGGCGGGGTACGGGCCCGTCAGCACCCGGCCGGGTGCACCCCGGTCGGGTGGTGCGGGGCCGGTTCCGCAACCTGCCGCCGCAGACCCGCGTCGGGTGGGTGCATGACGCTTCTCGATCTTTCCGCCGCGCCGTCCCGGCCCGCTCCGGCAGCCGTGGTCCGCACCCTGTACCCACTGGTCAGCGCCGAGGCCAGGGCCGAGGCGGCGGCCTCGGCCACCGGCGCCGCCGTCGACCGCGCCGACCTCGAACAGGCCGTCTGGCTGCGGCTGCTGGAACGGCTGCCCGAGCAGGGACCGCCGAAGGACGCCGCCCGCTGGGTCCGGGACACCGTGCGCGGGGAGGCGCGCCGGGCCCGCCGCACGGTCCGCAACGAACGGCCCTACCGTGACGAGACCGCCCCCGATCCGGCCGGCTGCCCGGAACGGGCTTTCGCAGGCGCCGAACAGCGCCGGTTACTGCGCGCGGCGGTCGACCGGCTCCCGGCCCGCTGCGCCCGCCTGCTGAGTGCGCTGCTGGCCCCGAACGATCCCACCTACCGCGAGATCGCAGGGGAGTTGGCTATGTCACAGGGGAGTTTGGGTCCGATCCGTTCCCGATGCCTTGGATGTCTGCGCAGAATGCTGGCGGCGGAGGTTGTAGCTCCTGAACCGCGGGGAAAGGAGCGGTAGACAACCGGCGGATCAGATGAGCGGGAGGCATGCGCGGATGGGCATGAGCGTGATCATCTCGGCGGCGGGCACACAGGACGCCGAACAGATCTTGAAGCTCCAGTACCTCAGCTTTCAGAGCGAGGCGGAGCTGTACGGGAACTACCGGATCGCCCCCCTCGTCCAGACCCTCGACTCACTGCGCGCCGAAATCGCCACGGACCTGGTGTTCGTGGCCCGGCTCGGTGAGGAAGTCGTCGGTGCGGTACGCGGCTCCGCGGACCAGGGCGGCGTCGGACTGATCGGGCGGCTCTGCGTCCACCCCAGGCTCCAGGGACACGGCCTCGGCGCCCGGCTGCTGTGGGCCGCGGAATCCGGCCTCGCGGACCAGCGCGCGGCCACCCGCTTCCAGCTGCACACCGGGCACCTCAGCGAGAGCAACCTGCGGCTCTACCGCCGGGCCGGTTACGCCCCCGTGGGCAACGCCACCGGCCAGGACGGCGTCCGGATGATCCTGCTGGAGAAGAAGGCCTCGGCCGCCGAGTACGTGACCAGCGCCTGACCCGTCCGGCGGTTACGCGGCCCTCGCGTAACGCCTACGCGGTCCTCGCGCGGCGCAGCCAGATCATCCCGGTGACCGGCAGGATCACCGGGATGAGCAGGTAGCCCGCTCCGAAGTCCGACCAGACGGTGGCATCCGCGAACGCGGACGGCTCCGCCAGCGTCCACGTACCCACGATCAGGACCCCGGCGAGCTCGGCGGCGCAGCACACCAGCGCCGTCCTGCGCGCCCGCTCCCCGCCGCGCACCAGCGAATACGTGATGAAGCCGTAGACGAGCGCGGCGACCGCCGACAGCACATAGGCCAGCGGGGCCTTGCCGAAGTCCAGGATCATCTGGACGATCGAACGGGACGCCGCCGCCACGGTGAACACGCCGTAGAACCAGACCAGTACCCGGCCAGGACCGGTGCCCAGGTCGAAGGGCTTCTTCTCGCCGGTGTCCGCCGCGGGGGTGCTATCGGTGTCGGTCACGGTCAGTTTCCCCAGATGTCGTAGAGCCGTACTTCGAGAACGGCCAGTACGACCGCGCCCGCCGCCACCGTCACCGAACCCCACCGGGTCCGCTCGCTCAGCGACAGGAACCCCGCCGCCGGTACGGCGAGGAAGGCCCCGACCAGATACGCGATGAAGATGGTCATGCCCTGCTCCGGCCGCTCACCGCGGGCCAGCTGCACGATCCCCACCACCAGCTGGGCCAGCGCGAGCACCGAGACCACGGCCATCCCGATGAAGTGCCAGTCCTTGGTCGGCTGGTCCCGGTAGGCGGCGAATCCGCACCAGGCGGCGAGGGCGAGGGCGGCCACGCCGACCGCGATCGTCAGGGCGTCAAGCATGAGCCGAGGGTATTACGGGCGGGGCCGCCCGCCGCGTGCGCCCCCGTACCCGCACCAGGATCGTGGCCTTGGCCACAGGAGGGCACCGGGCCGTCCCGGGGACCGATCGCGTCACCGACCACCCGCTCCCCGTATAACCGCAGGTCAGGGCGGTACGGCGAAAAAACGAGACGGCCGACGCGGCGCGGCCTGTGGGCCATCCATGACCGTCCGCTGTTCGGATATCCGGTCGGGGTGGACCGATACGTCTGTTTTACTTGGGACATGACCACGACGAGCAGCCGCACCCTTGCGACCGAGGCGATCATGACGCCCGGTGCTCGTTGTATGTGTCGAATGCGCGCCTTCTGAGGGCCCCCGCCTGAGCCTCGCGCCCCGAAGCGAGACCGAGCCCGAGCCGTCCGCACCCAGCGGAACGAGCCTGCTCCGGCACGCCGCCCCGCGGTCACCACCGCGCCGGGCCGTGCCGAGACCCCGCTCGAAACGTTTGATCGAAGTCCGAAGCCCCACCGGACGAATGCCCCGTGCCCGGCGGACACCGCGCCGCGCACTCGACAGTGACGGAAACCCCTGTGATCACCACTACGGGCCTCACGAAGGTCTACCAGTCGCGCGACCGTGAGGTCACCGCTCTGGACGGCGTCGACCTCCATGTCCGCGAGGGCGAGGTGTACGGCGTCATCGGACAGAGCGGCGCCGGAAAATCGTCCCTCATCCGCTGCGTCAACCTGCTGGAGCGCCCCACCTCCGGCACCGTGACCGTCGCCGGCCAGGACCTGACCGCCCTCGCGGGACGGGGCCGCCGGGCGGGCAGGGAACTGCGCGAGGCCCGCAGCCGCATCGGGATGGTCTTCCAGCACTTCAACCTGCTGGCCTCCCGCACCGTGCGGGACAACGTCGAACTCCCGTTGGAGATCCTCGGCGTCACCGGCCGCGAACGCACCCGCAAGGCCCTCGAACTCCTCGACCTGGTCGGCCTCTCCGACAAGGCCAAGGCCTACCCCGGCCAGCTCTCCGGCGGCCAGAAGCAGCGCGTCGGCATCGCCCGCGCACTCGCCGGCGACCCCAAGGTGCTGCTCTCCGACGAGGCGACCTCGGCCCTCGACCCCGAGACCACCCGCTCCATCCTCCAGCTGCTGCGCGACCTCAACCAGCAGCTCGGCCTCACCGTCCTGCTCATCACGCACGAGATGGACGTCGTCAAGACCGTCTGCGACTCGGCGGCGCTGATGCGCGGCGGCCGCATCGTCGAGTCCGGCACCGTGGGCGAACTGCTCGCCACCCCAGGCTCCGAACTCGCCCACGAGCTGTTCCCGGTCGGCGGCAGCGCCTCCGGCCCAGGCAGCACGGTCGTCGACGTCACCTTCCACGGCGATGCCGCCGCCCGGCCGGTGATCTCGCAGCTCTCCCGCACGTACAACATCGACATATCGATCCTGGGCGCCGCGATGGACACTGTCGGCGGCAGGCAGGTCGGCCGGATGCGCATCGAGCTGCCCGGCCGGTTCGAGGAGAACGTCGTGCCCATCGGCTTCCTGCGCGAGCAGGGCCTCCAGGCGGAGGTCGTCGAGAACACCGACGCCGAACCCGCAACGATTCCCGCACCGCTCACCAAGGAGGTGGCGAAGTGACCTGGTCCGAAATGCAGCCGCTGCTGACGCAGGGCACCGTCGACACCCTCTACATGGTTCTGTGGTCGGCGGTCGTCACCGTCCTGGTCGGACTGCCGCTCGGCGTCCTGCTCGTCCTCACCGACAAGGGCGGACTGCTGCGGAACATCCCGGTGAACAAGGTCATCGGCGTGATCGTGAACATCGGCCGCTCGCTGCCGTTCATCATCCTGCTGATCGCCCTGATCCCCTTCACCACCTGGGTCGTCGGCACCTTCATCGGCCCGACCGCGATGATCGTTCCGCTGGCCGTCGGCGCCATCCCGTTCTTCGCGCGGCTCGTCGAGACGGCGGTCCGCGAGGTCGACCACGGGCTCGTCGAGGCCGTCCAGTCCATGGGCGGATCGATCCCGACGATCGTCCGCAAGGTCCTGCTGCCGCAGGCCCTGCCCTCCCTCGTCTCCGGCGTCACCACCACCGTCATCGTGCTCATCGGCTACTCCGCGATGGCCGGCGCGGTCGGCGGAGAAGGACTCGGCTCCAAGGCCGTCACCTACGGATTCCAGCGCTTCGACAACCAGTTCATGCTCATCACCGTCGCGCTCCTGATCGTCATCGTGACCGTGATCCAGCTGATCGGCGACACCGCCGTGCGCCTGCTGGCCCGCCGGGGCCGCGCCACCTCCTGAGACTTCTCTCCTCCGAGCCCGCACTCCTTGTCCGGGCGCACCACCATCACCACCTGAAAGAGGCACTCTTCGTGCGCAAGAACATCAAGATCACCGCAGCTGCCGCCGCCACCGCCGCCCTCGCCTTCGGCCTCACCGCCTGCGGCACGGACTCCGACCCGGCGTCCAAGAGCGAGACCGGCGCCAAGGCTGACACCTCCAAGGCCCTCGTCGTCGCCGCGTCCCCGACGCCGCACGCCGACATCCTGGACTTCGTCAAGAAGAACCTGGCGGCCAAGGCCGGCCTCAAGCTGGAGGTCAAGGAGTTCACGGACTACGTCCTGCCGAACACCGCCACCGAGACCGGCCAGGTCGACGCCAACTTCTTCCAGCACCAGCCCTACCTCGACGACTTCAACAAGAAGAACAACACCCACCTGGTCTCCGTCGGCACCGTCCACCTGGAGCCCCTCGGCCTCTACTCCAAGAAGGTCAAGGGCCTGGGTGACATCAAGTCCGGCCGGACCATCGCCGTACCGAACGACACCACCAACGAGGGCCGCGCGCTCCAGCTGCTCGCGGAGAACGGCCTGATCACCCTCAAGGACGGCGTCGGCACCAGCGCCAAGCTGAGCGACATCACCGACAAGAAGGGCCTCAAGTTCAAGGAGCTGGAGGCCGCGACCGTCCCCCGCGCCCTGAACGACGTGGACGCCGCCGTCATCAACGGCAACTACGCCATCGAGGCCAAGCTCAAGCCCGCCACCGACGCCCTCGCGATCGAGAAGGCCGACGGCAACCCGTACGCCAACATCGTCGCCGTGAAGAAGGGCAACGAGAAGGACGCCCGCGTCCAGAAGCTCGTGAAGCTCCTGCACTCCGACGAGGTCAAGAAGTTCATCGAGGACAGCTACCAGGGCTCGGTCATCCCGGCCTTCGGGTCCGCGGCCAAGTCCTGACCCCCACGCGGCATTTGCCCGACGAGCCCCGCACACCCCGCCCGGGTGTGCGGGGCTCCGCCGTGCGGACCCGCCCATGCACGGGCCCGGCCCGATGCTGCATGCTGTGCCTTTACACGGTCTTCGGCATGGAGCTGCGCATGACTTCCACCTTTCCGGACATCTCCATCAGCACGGATCGGTTGGTGCTGCGCCCCTTCGACATGGCTGACGTCCCCGCGTACATCGAGATGATGAACGACGAACTCGTCACGGCCTGGACCGAGGCACCCCACCCCTACACCCAGGTCGACGCGGAGCGCTGGGTCCGCAGGATCGCCCCCGCCCAGCGCACCAAGGGCGACGGCATCGTCTTCGCCGTCACCGAGTTCCTCACCCAGCGCCTCGTCGGCTCGGTCCGGCTGCACAACACCGACTGGCGGACCCTGGCCACGGAGGCCGCCTACATCACCGCCCCCTGGGCACGAGGCGAGGGGTACGCCACCGAGTCCGTGCTGGCCCTCGCCCAGTGGCTCTTCCGCGACCAGGGCTTCGAGCGGATAGAGCTGCGCACCGCCGCCGACAACACCGCCTCCCAGCAGGTCGCCCAGAAGCTCGGCTGCATCAGTGAGGGGATCCTGCGCAACGCCCGGATCGCCCGCTCACAGACCGAGGACGGCGGATGGGCCGACATCAGGACCGACCTGATCGTCTGGGGGCTGCTCCCCGAGGACCTGGAGGGAGTCGCCGAGCAGCTCGCGGACGCCGGTGGATACGGTACGTACAACGACTGGAACTGATCCCTCCCCGGCTCCGCACCGCACCGGCACGGACCCGGTGATCCCGCCGTGCCCGCCTCCGGGCGACCATCCCCGCCTGCACCGACTCCAGGAGACTGACGACAGATGGCCGACCGGGTCACAGTGATCGGCTGGGACGGCTCACCGATCAACCGAGCGGCCACCGCCGCGCTCTCGGCCGCCACGCTCGTCGCCGGAGCCGCCCACCACCTCGCACTGCCCGAAGTACCGCACGGCGCGGAACGGATCCGGCTCGGCTCGATCGACCTGGCCGCCCGCCGGATCGCCGGCCACCGGGGCAGCGCCGTGGTCCTCGCCGACGGCGATCCGGGATTCTTCGGCGTCGTACGCTCCCTGCGCGCGCCCGAACACGGCCTCGAAGTCGAGGTGGTGCCCGCCGTCTCCGCCGTCGCCACCGCGTTCGCCCGCGCCGGCATGCCGTGGGAGGACGCTCAGACCGTCGTCGCCCACCCCCGCACCCTGCGCCGCGCGGTGAACGTGTGCCGCGCCCACCACAAGGTCGCCGTCCTCACCTCGCCCGGCGCGGGCCCCGCCGAACTGGCCCTGCTGCTCGAAGGCGTCCACCGCACGTTCGTCATCTGCGAGGAGCTCGGCACCACCCGCGAACAGGTCACCGTCGTCACCTCGGAGAAGGCCGCCGACCACGTCTGGCGCGACCCCAACGTCGTCATCGTCATCGGCGGCGGCCCCGAACAGCGGGCCGACGGAGCGTGGATCGCCGGCCGCCACCCCGCCTACCCCCGGGGCGTACGCGGCTGGGCGCTGCCCGCAGGCGCCTACCGGGGCGAGGGAGCGGAACCCGTGGGGGAGAGCGGCGAGGGCGAGACCCCCGGGCTGCGCGCCGCCCAGCTCGCCCACCTCGGGCCCCGGACCGGCGACCTGGTCTGGGACATCGGCTCCGGCAGCGGCGCACTGGCGGTGGAGGCGGCCCGGTTCGGCGCCGCGGTCCTCGCCGTGGACAGCGACCGGGACGCCTGCGACCGCACCGCGGCGGCGGCGCGGGCCTTCGGAGTCCAGCTCCAGGTGGTCGAGGGCCGCGCCCCGCACGTGCTGGAAAGGCTGCCCGAGCCCGATGTCGTACGGATCGGAGGCGGCGGCGTCCCCGTCGTCACCGCTGTCGCGGACCGCAGGCCGGAACGGATCGTCACCCATGCCTCGACCCGGGACGAGGCCGAGGCACTGGGCGCCGCCCTCACCGAGAACGGATACACGGTCGCCTGCTCGCTCCTGCAGTCCGTCGAACTCGACACGTCCGCATGGTCGGAGCGCGAACGCTCGGTCGTCTTCCTGCTGTCCGCACTGCGTTCGGATCTCGCCCCCTGACCCTGTCGGCACACGGCGGGAGGTAGGCTGGCCGATCGTTGCACCGCGCCCGGATCATCGTCGCTTCGTTCGTCAATGTCCGGAAAAGGGGACCGTTTTGGCCCCCGTTGTGGTATGGCGAAACCGGGGGACGCGCAACGTGGCGCAGTCCACAGCGAGCCGTGGCGAAATGAGCTGCCGCGGCGGCGAACGACCGCGAGAATGCAGTATGTCCGCGACCGTTTCGTGCCGCGCGGCGCGCCGGCTCGTTCCACTGGACGAGCGCCTGTGTGCCGTGTTCGGGCGACCCGGGCGAAGGGCCGAAGGAGCACTGACGATGGGCGAGGGGTACGCATGAGTGACACCGGCCAGATCCCGGGCGAGGGACTGCCGGAGAACGCAGGCATGGTGGAGCAGCCGGGCGTCCCCGCCCCGGACGGCTACACCTTCCTCGATCCCTCCGAGCAAGCACCAGAGGACGACGACCTTCTGCTGATGCCCAGCCCCCAGGGCGCCTGGAGCGAGCCGCAGGCCGCCCTGCCCGAGCAGGGCGGTTACCCCTCGCGGCCGCCGGGCGACGACCATCCGGCGCAGAACCAGAGCACCGTGCGGACCCAGACCCAGGGCCCCGTGCAGTTCCAGGAGCAGGCGCAGGTCCAGGTGCCCGAGTACGCGATGCACGCTCCCGCCGAGTCGCTGCCGCGGACCGGCCAGGGGACCCACGAGTCCGGCGGCCGCGATTCGGGCTCCGTCGACCTCAGCGGCGTCCGCATCCCTTCGCCCGTTCCCGCGCCGGCACAGGCCCAGGTGCCGGTGGCCCAGGCTCAGACCCAGACGCCCGTGCGCCGGCCGCTGCACCGCGGACCGGCCTCGCCCGAGCCGGGCTACGGCGGCACGTCGGGCGGCGGCGTGGTCCGTTCGCTCGCGGACCGGGGCCCGGCGGGCGCGCCGCAGGCCCAGGCGCCTGCTCCGGCTCCCGCGCCCGCACGGCACGCGGGACCGGTCACGGCCGAACCCGAGTACTTCGAGATGACGGCCGAGGAATCGGCCGCGCTGCCGGGCCCGCAGCTCGGCGAGATCCCGCCGCAGGGGAACCAGTGGGCGGCCCAGGCGCCGCAGCAGGCCGCCGCGCCGGTCGCCGTGGAAGCCGAGCCGGCGGTGGCTCAGGATCCGCGGCCGGAAGCAGAAACGGTCGTCCCGGAGGCAGCCGCGGAGCCCGTGCCGGCCGCCCTGCCCGTCGAGCCCGCACCGGAACCCGCGCCGGTCGTGGCCGAGGAGCCCGTCGCCGTTCCGGTGGTGGCAGAGGCTCCCCCGGAGCTTCCGGCCGAGGCCCAGCCCGTACCGGCACCGGTTGAGGCTGTGGCCGACGCGCCGCCCGCTGAGGTGGCACCGGTTGAGGCAGCGTCCCTGGACGCGGCTCCCGTGGACGCGGCTCCCGCAGACGTAGCGCCCAACGACGTGGCTCCGGCAGATGCGGCTCCGGTCGACGTGGCTCCGGTCCAGGCGGCTCCGGCCGACGTGCCGCCGGTGGAGCCCGTGCCGGACGGTGCCTCGCTGGGCCGGTTCGTCACGGTGGGCTCGCTGCCGACCGCCCCGCACCCGGCCCCGACGCCCGTCGCCGAACAGCCGGCCGAGCCCGAGCCCGAGGCGGTCGTGGAGGCCGCGTCCGAGGTCCGGACGTTCGCCATGGAGCCCGTGCCGGTCGAGGCGGCGGAGGCACCGGAGGCCGAGACGGGCCCCGAGGTCATCGAGACCCCGGACCTGACGGACAGCACGGAATCCGCGCCGGTACAGGTGGCCGAGCCCGTCGCCGGACAGCCCGAGCCGGTCGTACCGCAGAACGCCCCGGAGCCGGTACGGCTGGAGCCCGTTCAGCCGGAGCCGGTGGACGACATCCAGGCCGCGGACGCGCCTGAAGCACCCGTTGAGGCACGCGAGGTTCTCCCGGAGGCCGAGGCCGAGGCCGGGACGGAAATCGAGGCGGAGGCCGAGGAGGCGCCCGCCGCCTCGCCCCCCGCGCCCGGTTACGACGACGCAGAGCGCGAGGCCGTCCTGCGCGTCATGCGCGAGCGCCGCGACATCCGCAACGGATTCCGCAACGACCCGGTCCCGCATGAGGTCCTGCTGCGGGTCCTGGAGGCGGCGCACACCGCGCCCAGCGTCGGGCACTCGCAGCCCTGGGACTTCGTCGTCATCCGTTCCGCGGAGACCCGCCGCTCCATGCACGAACTGGCGCAGCGCCAGCGCGACGCGTACGCCAAGTCGCTCCCCAAGGCCAGGGCCAAGCAGTTCAAGGAACTGAAGATCGAGGCGATCCTCGACACCCCGGTCAACATCGTCGTCACCGCCGACCCCACCCGTGGCGGCCGCCATACCCTGGGCCGGCACACCCAGCCGCAGATGGCCCCCTACTCCTCGGCGCTCGCCGTCGAGAACCTGTGGCTCGCCGCACGGGCCGAGGGGCTCGGCGTCGGCTGGGTCAGCTTCTTCGACGAGCGCGAGATGGTCCGTTCCCTCGGCCTGCCCGAGCACCTCGAAGTCGTCGCGTACCTCTGTGTCGGTTACGTGGACGAGTTCCCGGAGGAGCCCGAGCTGATGCAGGCGGGCTGGTCCAAGCGCCGCCCGCTGTCGTGGGTCGTCCACGAGGAGACGTACGGCCGCCGCGCCCTGCCCGGCGAGGAGCCGCACGACCTGCTGCAGGAGACCATCTCCAACATCCGGCCGCTGGACGCCAAGGCGCTCGGCGAGGCCTGGGAACGCCAGAAGCGGATGACCAAGCCGGCCGGTGCGCTCGGCATGCTGGAGATCATCTCGGCGCAGTTGTCCGGGCTCTCCCGGATGTGCCCGCCGCCGATCCCGGAGCCCGCCGCCGTCGCGATCTTCGCCGGCGACCACGGGGTGCACGCCCAGGGCGTCACGGCGTGGCCCCAGGAGGTGACCGGCCAGATGGTCGCCAACTTCCTCGGCGGCGGCGCCGTCTGCAACGCCTTCGCGGCCCAGGTCGGCGCCGAGGTGTGCGTGGTCGACGTCGGGGTGGCCGCAGAGCTGCCCGCGACGCCCGGCCTGCTGCCCCGCAAGGTGCGCGCCGGGACGGCCGACTTCACCACCGGCCCCGCACTCACCCGCGAGGAGGTCCTCGCGGCGATCGAGGTCGGCATCGAGACCGCCCGCGATCTGGTTGCGGCCGGCAACAAGGGCCTGCTCACCGGTGAGATGGGCATCGCCAACACGACGGCGTCGGCCGCCCTGATCTGCGTGTACACCGGGATGGACGCGGCAGAGGTGACCGGTCGCGGCACCGGCATCAACGACGAGATGCACGCCCGCAAGGTCGATGTGGTCCGCCGCGCCCTCGAACTGCACCGGCCGGACCCGGCCGATCCGATCGGTGTGCTCGCGGCCGTCGGCGGCCTGGAGCACGCGGCGATGGCCGGGTTCCTCCTCGGCGGGGCCTCGCTCCGTACGCCGGTCATCCTCGACGGCGTCAGCGCGGGCGCCGCGGCGCTGGTGGCCCGTGCCATCGCGCCGGAAGCCCTGGCCGCCTGCATCGCGGGCCATCGCAGCGCAGAGCCCGGCCACGTCGCCGCGCTCAACAAGCTGGGCCTGCGTCCGCTGGTCGACCTCGACCTCCGCCTCGGCGAGGGAACGGGCGCACTGCTGGCACTGCCGATCGTGCAGAGCGCGGCCCGCGCGATGCACGAGGTGGCGACGTTCGACTCGGCGGGCGTCACGGAGAAGTAGGACGCCGTCCGCGGGGGTTTCGGGGGCGCTGCCCCCGGACCCCCGCTCCTCGATCGCCGGAGGGGCTTTCATACCCAGCCTCGCCGGCGTTTGAGGCGCGGGGTCCGGGGCGGAGCCCCGTGGGCGGACCCGATGCCCGCCCACCTCCGCACCCCACCCCGTATCGTGAACCCGCACGTCACAGCCGCTCCACCGCCGCAGCGGCCCGCACACCGCACCGCACGAGGAGCCCGCACCGCCATGGCCGAGCACGCCGTTCACCCCGCGTACCCCGTCGGACTGCGCCTGAGCGGGCGCCGCGTAGTCGTCGTCGGTGGCGGCCAGGTCGCTCAGCGCCGCCTCCCCGCCCTCATCGCGGCCGGCGCGGACATCGTCCTCGTGTCGCCCTCCGCCACCGCGTCCGTCGAGGCGATGGCGGACGCGGGCGAGATCCGCTGGGAGCGCCGGGTGTACGCCGACGGGGACCTGACGGACACCTGGTACGTGCTCATCGCGTCCGACGACACCGCGGCCAACGACGCCGCCTCCGCCGAGGCCGAGCGCACCCGCACCTGGTGCGTCCGCAGCGACGACGCGGACGCCGCCACTGCCTGGACCCCCGCCACCGGCCGCAGCGAGGACATCACCGTCGCCGTGCTCACCACCGACGGGCAGGGCGGCCGCGACCCGCGCCACTCCGCCGCCGTCCGCGACGCCATCGTCGAGGGCCTGCGCGACGGCACCCTCGCCGCACCCCACCACCGCACCAGGACCCCCGGCGTCGCCCTGGTCGGCGGCGGCCCCGGCGACCCCGACCTGATCACCGTCAGAGGCCGCCGGCTCCTGGCCGAGGCCGACGTCGTCATCGCGGACCGGCTCGGCCCGCGCGACCTGCTGGACGAACTCCCCCCGCACGTCCAGGTGATCGACGCCGCGAAGATCCCGTACGGCCGCTACATGGCGCAGGAAGCCATCAACAACGCGCTGATCGAGCACGCGAAGGCCGGCAAGGCCGTCGTCCGGCTCAAGGGCGGCGACCCCTTCGTCTTCGGGCGCGGCATGGAGGAGGCCCAGGCGCTCGCCGCCGAGGGCATCGCCTGCACCGTCGTCCCCGGCATCTCCAGCTCGATCTCGGTGCCGGGCGCGGCCGGTATCCCGGTCACGCACCGAGGGGTCGCCCATGAGTTCACCGTGGTCAGCGGCCACGTCGCCCCCGAAGACGAGCGTTCGCTGGTCGACTGGTCGGCCGTCGCCCGGCTGCGCGGCACCCTGGTCCTCCTGATGGCCGTCGACAAGATCGGCGCCATCGCCCGCGCGCTCATCGCCCACGGCAAGGACCCCGAGACCCCGGTCGCCCTGGTCCAGGAAGGGACCACGGCCGCCCAGCGCCGCGTCGACGCGACGCTCGCGACCGTCGGTGAGCGGGCCGAGGCGGAGGACGTGCGCCCGCCCGCCGTCATCGTCATCGGTGACGTCGTCGCGGTCGGGACGACCAGCACCGGAAATTCCGCCGAGTAACCATCGGTAACGGATCTTCCTCCAGACCGTTGGCACCACACACCGGACAAGGCAGTATCAACCTGTGGCTGATCTCATCACCGTCGATGACCCCGACGACCCCCGACTGCGCGACTACACCGGCCTGACAGACGTCGAGCTCCGGCGCAGGCGAGAGCCCGCGGAGGGCCTCTTCATCGCCGAGGGCGAGAAGGTGATCAGACGCGCCAGGCAGGCCGGGTACGAGATGCGGTCCATGCTGCTCTCGGCGAAGTGGGTCGACCTGATGCGCGACGTCATCGACGAGGTACCGGCCCCCGTGTACGCGGTCAGCCCGGAGCTGGCCGAGCGCGTCACCGGCTACCACGTGCACCGGGGCGCCCTGGCCTCCATGCAGCGCAAACCACTGTCGGCCGCCGACGAACTGCTGCGCACCACCCGCCGCGTGGTCGTCATGGAGGCCGTCAACGACCACACGAACATCGGGGCGATCTTCCGCAGCGCCGCCGCTCTCGGCATGGACGCCGTCCTGCTCTCACCGGACTGCGCCGACCCGCTGTACCGGCGCTCGGTCAAGGTCTCGATGGGCGCGGTCTTCTCCGTCCCGTACGCCCGGCTCGACACCTGGCCCAAGGCGCTGGAGACCGTACGGGAGGCGGGCTTCAAGCTGCTCGCCCTGACGCCCGACGAGAAGGCCAGCAGCATCGAGGAGGCGGCGCCGCACCGGATGGACCAGGTGGCCCTGATGCTCGGGGCCGAGGGGGACGGACTGTCCACCCAGGCCCTCGTCGCCGCCGACGAATGGGTACGGATCCCGATGGCCCACGGCGTCGATTCGCTGAACGTGGGCGCGGCGGCCGCCGTCGCCTTCTACGCGGTGGCCACCGGCCGCCCGGAGAACTGACGCCCGCAGGGGTACGGCTACTGCTCGCCCAGGCCCAGGCCCAGGCTCTGGCCCGGGTTCTGGCTCTGGCCCGCGCCGAGGCCGCGCGCCGGCCCCTGACAGCCCTGGGCCGCCGCGATGCCCAGCGCCACCAGCAGCGTCACCACGACGAAGACCACGAGCCGCTGCCGCAGCAGCCGGGGATTGGCCGGACGCCGTCCGGTCGAGGTCGAACGCGTCCCTGGCCGGGTGCCCTGCCTGCCCTTCGTCCCGTTCGCGCCCTGCGACCGCTTGCCGGTACCCGTCGTGCCGCGCGGCTGCCGCTCCGGGCGCGAACCCCCGGTGCGCGGCGGCGCGCTCTGCCGGTTCTGCGGACGCGACAACGGAGCGGGGCCGGGGGCGCGGCGGGTCTGCTGCTCGGTGTACGGGCCGTCGAGCCGGCCGGTCGGCCGGTCCGCCTCCTGGGCGGAGCGCTGGGCCGGGGGCCGGCTCTCGTGCAGACCCTGCGCCTCCCGGGCGGCGATCTCCTTGAGCCGCATGGAGAGTTGGAGCGTGCTCGGCCGCTCCTCCGGGTCCTTCGCCAGACAGGCGCTCACCAGCGGGGCGAGCGCGTCGTGCACGTCGTGCAACTGCGGTTCCTCGTGCACCACGCGGTAGAGCATCACCTCGGAACTGCCGTGCCCGAACGGTGAGTCGGCCATCGCCGCGTACGCCAGCGTGGCGCCGAGCGAGAAGACGTCCGTCGCGGGCGTCACCGCCGCGCCCCGCACCTGCTCGGGGGCGAGGAAGCCGGGCGATCCGACCGCCGTACCGACGTGCGTGAGGGTGGACGCGCCGGTCGCCCAGGCGATCCCGAAGTCGATGATCCGAGGGCCCTTGGGGGAGAGGAGGATGTTCGACGGCTTCAGGTCACGGTGGACGACCCCCGCCTCGTGCACGGCCACCAGCCCCTCGGAGAGCGCCGCCCCGATCGAGGCCACCTCCGCGGCCGACAAGGGGCCCTCCTCGGCCACCTTGTCGTGCAGCGAGGGCCCCGGCACGTACTGCGTGGCGAACCACGGGCGCTCCGCCTCCAGATCGGCGGCCACCAGCCGGGCCGTACAGCCGCCGCGGATCCGCCGGGCCGCGGACACCTCGCGGGCGAACCGCGAGCGGAACTCCTGGTCCTCCGCCAGATCCGGGCGGATCACCTTCAGCGCCACCCGCTGCCCGCGCCGGTCGGAACCGAGGTAGACGACACCCATGCCGCCCGCCCCGAGCCGCCGGTGCAGCCTGAACGAACCGACGACACGCGGGTCCTCGCGCCGGAGCCGCATCATCGCCATGTCTGCCCATCCCCGCTGCCTGGTCCGCCTGACGAGGCACAGCTTACGTACCCGCCGCCCGGGGTGCTCAGAGGCCGCGCCCTCGCCGTCGAATCGATTGTCAGTGCCGGGTGGGAAACTTGAGGAGTGGTCAGGGAGCCGCGGATCCAGGCTGCCCGGCCCGTGCGAGATCTCAAAGGTCCGTCGCAGAAGGGGGATTGGATCAGTGAAGGGCGATCGAGTCGAGATAGTCGTGGACGCGGGGGACACCACCCGTACCTACGAAGTAGTGGCCTCCAGAGCGGGCCGGCGGGTGGAGACAGCGGTCCGTCGGGGGGTGGTCGAAGTGAGTGAAGTCACCAGGAGCGGGTCAGTGGTGCGCACCGCCCGCTTCATGGCGACCAGGGTGCTCGCCCTGGTCGAACAACCGGTACCCAGGGAGGACGCTTCCGAGCGTCCCCTCGGGGATGACCCCAAGGTCAGCCCGGCCGGTCTCCACCCAGGGGAGTAGCCGACCACCGCCGGCTCATCCTCCGGGAGGCCCGGCATTCGGTACGCGGGCATGACGCCGCCCGTCGGCCGAATCCCTAATGTTGAAGTTGTGCGGCGGGCGTCGCACTCGTCCCCCGAGGCCAGACGCCCGCCGCTCCACATCAGGTCAGGAGAGGAACCATGGCGGACACGGCAGCGCGGACCATGATCCGCACGCAGGGACGCAAGGCGTACGCCTCGTTCGGCAGCCGTCCGTCGTCCGGCAAGCGCCACCCGCTGGTGGCGACGGCCATGGTTCTTCCTCTGGCGGCCCTGCTCGTAGTCGTCTTCGGCGGCTGGGATGCGGTGGTCACACAGGCGTCGTCCGTGGGCGTGATGCTGGGGCGCTGAGCGGCGCCCCGGGTCCGGAAGAGCGGTTCGGACCGGGACATCCGGCCAACAACCCCGTGGGGACGGGGGTGCGGCGGACGGCAGCGTTTGTCCGGTCAGCTGGGGAGCTGACCGGACATCGCGCTGTCCGGGGCCGTTCAGGGGCCGCGCCGTCTTCGAGCCATCGGGTTCCTCACACGGGGCGGAGCCCGGGGCGCGACCGGTCCGGGCGGCCCGCGTAGGCTCCTCTGCGGGTACGGTGCCGGCCGGGCCCGCAGATCCTGCGCCACCGGGGGAGACCGTGACCACCGCAGTCGTACGTGCGCTGGGCGCCCTCGCCCACGACGCGGCCCACGCCCACACGCCCGCCCCGGCCGGCTGCGACTGCCCGCCGCCCCTCGTGCTCGCGGACCGGGCGGACGGCACCGTGGTCCGCAGCGGCGCGGTCGTCGCCAAGGCCCATGCTCCCGGCACGGACACCGCCGCCCTGGCCGCACGCCTGCGGCTGTCCGCCCGCCCCGCCCTGGCGGACGTCCTGCTCGCGCCCCTTCCCGTGCCCGCACATCCGCCGGTGACCCCCGTGACGGCCGCAGAGCGTCCCGCCCAGCCGTCGCCGTACCTCACCGAGCTGCACGGCCGCCCGATCACGCTGTGGCCCTACGCAGAGCCCGTGGACCCGGGTGACCCGGACGCGGCACCGTGGGAGGAGGCCGCCGCGCTCCTGGCCCGCCTCCACAGCACCCCGCTTCCGGCTTCGGGGATCCCGGGCCCGGGGATTACGGCTCCCGGTCTCGCGGCTCCCGTGCTCCCGGTCATGCGGGGGCCCGCGAAGGCGGCGCTCGCCGTGGACCGGATGCGGGCGGCGCGTCCCGGTGACCCGTCCACCGGGCCGGTGCTCGCGGCCTGGGAGCGGCTGCCCGGCTGGGCGCGTGACGAGACCCCCGCCCCCGAGGACGGCGCCCGCTTCCTCTGCCACGGCGATCTGCACCTGGGCCAGCTCGTACGGCATCCCGCCGCCCCGCGCGGCCGCTGGCTGCTGATCGACGTCGACGACGCGGGCATCGGTGACGCGACCTGGGACCTGGCCAGGCCCGCAGCCTGGTACGCGGCCGGGCTGCTGCCGCCCGAGGTCTGGTTCCGCTTCCTGGGCGCCTACCGGGCCGCCGGCGGGCCCGCGCTGCCCGCGGACGGCGACCCCTGGCCGGAGTTGGACGTCGCCGCCCGCGCCCTGACCGTTCAGACCGCCGCACTGGCCCTCGCCAAGTCGGCGGCGGAGGGCCGGGATCCGGATGAGGTGGAACAGATGATGATCGGGAGCTGTGCCCGAATTGCTACTCTCCCACCCGAGTTGGCCACCGGAAACGCGTCGTAGGGTGAACCGACCGTCGGCGGGCACGCATTCCGGCGACGGCTAACCGACGGCGAGGAGTGAGCCCGAACATGCAGTGTCCCAAGTGCCACGCACCGATGCACACGTACAACCGCAACGGCATTCAGATCGAGCAGTGCAGCGGCTGCCGGGGAATATTCCTGGACTATGGCGAGCTGGAGTCCCTGACCCGCATGGAAGCGCAGTGGACGCAGCAGGCTCCGCCCCCGCCGCCCGCACCGCAGGCCTACCCGGCCGCCCCCGCACCCGCCTGGGGCGCCCCGCACCAGCAGCACCACGGCGGCCACCACGGGCACTACCGGCAGAAGAGCTTCGGCCGGATGCTCTTCTCGTCCTGACCCGGCTCGCCCCGTGCCGTGGCCCGGACAGCATCCGTCCGGGCCACGGCACGGCCGCGTACGGCAACGACGAAGCCCCGGTCGTCGAGACGACCGGGGCTTCGGACTGTGCGCGATACTGGGATTGAACCAGTGACCTCTTCCGTGTCAGGGAAGCGCTCTCCCGCTGAGCTAATCGCGCAGGGTGACCCTGCGTGTACTGCGTGCGCGATACTGGGATTGAACCAGTGACCTCTTCCGTGTCAGGGAAGCGCTCTCCCGCTGAGCTAATCGCGCGGGGGTCCTTGCGGACCGGTGGACGATACTGGGATTGAACCAGTGACCCCTTCCGTGTCAGGGAAGTGCTCTCCCGCTGAGCTAATCGTCCTTGGAGGTGGAGACGGGATTTGAACCCGTGTAGACGGCTTTGCAGGCCGTTGCCTCGCCTCTCGGCCACTCCACCAGGGATGGGGGTTCGGGAAGATCCCCCACCTTCTGCGAGCGGACGACCAGGTTCGAACTGGCGACCTCAACCTTGGCAAGGTTGCGCTCTACCAACTGAGCTACGTCCGCTTGTCGGTTCCGGTTCACTTGCGCGTCCCGGCGACGTGATGAACTCTAGCGGATTCCGGGGCCAGTACAAAAACGCGTTTGTGCAGCGTGCTGAGGTGCACTCGCCCCGGCGCAGGTCACCGCGGGCCGTCCTAGACTCACCGACGTGCACGACCTTGCCCCAATGGCCCGCTTCGGCGGCCTCGTCGCCTCCGATCTGCGGGATGTGACCAGCGACCCAGCAGCCCTCGACTCGTCCGGGTTCTGGGCCGTGTCCGCCGATTTCGAGGGACGGCTCATCTGCGCCCGCTTCGCCACCGTACGCACCGCCGCCGTGCCCGCCCCGGTGCCGGGACGGTGGCACGGGCCCGCCGCCGGTGACTGGAGCTCGTCGCTGGACCGCGCCGCGTACATCGCCGCCGTGCGCCGGATCCGCGCGTACATCGCGGCGGGCGAGGTCTACCAGGCCAACCTCTGCCGGGTGATGACGGCCCGGCTGCCGGACCCGTCCGCGGCCGACGTGGACGCCCTCACCGCGTTGCTGGCGCGCGGCAACCCCGCCCCGTACGCGGGGACGATCCGGCTGCCCGCGCACGGCGTGGAGATCGCGACCGCCTCCCCCGAACTGTTCCTCCGCAGGGACGGCCGCACCGTGGAGTCCGGACCGATCAAGGGCACCGGCCGCACGGAGGACGATCTGCTGGAGAAGGACCACGCGGAGAACGTGATGATCGTCGATCTGGTCCGCAACGACCTCGGACGGGTCTGCGCCACCGGGTCGGTCACCGTTCCCGCTCTGTGCGCGGTCGAGAAGCACCCGGGCCTCGTCCACCTGGTCTCCACGGTGCGCGGACTGCTGGCGGAGGGAACCGGCTGGCCGGACATCCTCGCCGCGGCCTTCCCGCCCGGTTCGGTTACCGGCGCCCCGAAGACCAGTGCGCTGAGGATCATCGGCGAGTTGGAGACCGCCCCGCGCGGCCCGTACTGCGGTGGCATCGGCTGGGTGGACGCCGACCGCGCCACCGCCTCGCTCGCCGTGGGCATCCGCACCTTCTGGACCGACCGCACCGGGGCCGCCCCCCTCCTGCGCTTCGGCACCGGCGCCGGCATCACCTGGGGATCGGATCCGGAACGGGAATGGGACGAGACCGAACTCAAGGCGTCCAGGCTGCTCGCGGTAGCGTCGGGCGCACACGAAGCAACCGGAAGGACCGCACCATGAGGATCTGGGTCAACGGCGAACTGTGCGACGCCGATGACGCACGGGTGTCCGTGCTCGACCACGGGCTCACCGTGGGCGACGGCATCTTCGAGACGGTCAGGACGACCGGCGGCAGGCCCTTCGCACTCACCCGGCACCTCGACAGGCTGGCCCGCTCCGCCCGCGGACTCGGCCTGCCGGCGCCCGACCAGGACGAGGTGCGCCGGGCCTGCGCCGCCGTCATCGAGGCCAACCCCGCCGCCCTCGGCCGGCTCCGGATCACGTACACCGGAGGCATCTCGCCGCTCGGCTCCGACCGGGGCACCGCCGGACCCGGTCTGGTCGTCGCGCTCGGGGAGGTGAAGCGCCGCCCGGACACCACGGCGGTCATCACCGTCCCCTGGACGCGTAACGAACGCGGCGCGCTCACCGGGCTCAAGACCACCTCGTACGCCGAGAACGTCGTCGCGCTCGCCCGCGCCCACGAGCGCGGCGCCACCGAGGCGCTCTTCGCCAACACCGTCGGACAGCTCTGCGAGGGCACCGGATCCAACGTCTTCGTCGTCCTCGACGGGCAGTTGCACACCCCGCCGGTCGCCTCGGGCTGCCTGGCCGGGATCACCCGGGCCCTGGCGGTGGAGTGGACGGGGGCGCAGGAGACCGAACTGCCCTTCGACGTACTGGAACGGGCCGAGGAGGTCTTCCTCACCTCCACGCTCCGCGACATCCAGGCCGTCCACCGGGTCGACGGCAGGGAGCTGCCCGGAGCTCCCGGGCCGGTGACCGCCAAGGCCATGAGCGTCTTCGACGAGCGGGCCGGCGACGACCTGGACCCGTAGCCGGTTCCGGCGTGTTTCACGGCTGCCGGCCGTGAGAACACCCGGGATGTCCATAAGGGATGTCCGTAAAAGCGGATGACGGCGTCGCGGGCGGGGGATAGAAATCCCCTGATGACCACGACACTCCGGCCTTCCGGGCCGATACGGCAAGGCGCCGACGGCGCACGGGACCGCGCGTACGACGTGTGCGACAACGGGCGCCCCGTCGGCGCCGTCGAGATCGCCGTCGAGCCGGGTTCGGCCGGCGGGGCCGGAGTGCTGCGATCCCTGCGGATCGACGAACCCGTCCGCAGGCGTGGCCGCGGGACCATCGCCGCGCTGGCGGCCGAGGAGGTGCTGCGCGGCTGGGGCTGCACTCAGGTGCGCACGGAGGCCGGCGCCGCCGACACCGCGGCGCGGCGGCTCACCGCCGCACTCGGGTACACCGAGCGCAGCAGGAACATGATCAAGTCACTGCCACCGGTTCCTCCGGCCCTGCCGGACGGGCTGACCGCGCGCCCGATGGCGCCCGGCGAGTACGCCCGGTGGGAGGAGGGGGCCATCGCGGGTTACGCGGAAAGCCTGGTCACCCGGGGAATCCCGGAGGAGGCCGCGCTGCGGGCCGCCCGTGCCTCCCACGCCGGGCACCTTCCGCACGGTCTGGAGACCGAGGGCGCCCAGCTGCACCTCCTGATCCACGAGGGCGGGACCGTGGGGTGCGTCTGGGTGGCCCCGTTCGAGATGCACCCCGGCGTGCTCGTCGGCTACGTGTTCGACGTGGAGGTGCAGGCAAAATTCCGGGGCCGGGGGTACGGACGGGCGCTGATGCTTCAGGCGGAGCGGATCGCTCTCGCGGCGGGGCACGAGCGACTGGGCCTGCACGTGGTCACGGCCAACATCCCGGCGGTCCGGCTGTACGAGTCGCTGGGCTACGAGCCGACCATGTACAACCTGGCCAAGCAGTTGTAGCCCCCGCCGAGGCCCGCAGGGAGCGCGGAGGGCTCAGCCCTGTCCGGAGAGCAGCCGGTCGGCGATCTCCTCGATCCGCTCGCGCAGCCCCTCCTGGCTCTTGCCGCCGTCCAGCCGCTCTCCGCCGATCACATAGGTCGGGGTGCCGGTGACCCCGATCGCCTTGCCCTCCGCCTGGTCGGCGTCGACGATCAGCAGGTGCCGGCCGTCGATCAGGGCGGTGTCGAACTCCTCCGCGTCCAGCCCGAGTTCCTCCGCCACCTCGATCAGCAGCGGCTCGCCGGTCCGGCCGAGGTCTGCGGTGCGGGCGAGGACCGCCTCGATGTACGGCCAGTCCTTGCCCTGCGCCGCGGCTTCCTCCGCGGCCTGTGCGGCGGCGTAGGCGTGCTTGTGCTTCTCCAGCGGGAAGTGCCGCAGCCGCACCTCGATCCGGTCGCCGTACCGGGCCCGCAGGGCGTGCACATCGGTGAGGGCGTGGTGGCAGTCGGGGCACTGGAGCTCGCACCAGATGTCGAGAACGACCGGCGCTGCGGGGGTGGAATCACTCATGGGACCAGTCTCCCAGGGTGCGGAGGAGAGTCCCGACCGGCACCGGGACAGGCACGGGCGCGTACGGCCCCGGTCGACCGTCCGCACGGCACCTGCGGAGGATCCCGGCCCTGATATGTCCCTGAAGTGGGCTCCGGGCGTGGCCCCGGGCCCATGGACAGGTGCAGGATGGAAGGGACGTTTCCCCTGCGCCTGGAGGCACCGATGCTTGCCGAGACCATTTGTTCCGCGGCGTCCGCGGCGGGCCTGGGCATCGCCGCCGTCACCGCGTACCGGAAGCGCTTCCTCGCGGCGACCAGGATCGCGGCCTACTCTTTGGTCCCGGTCGGTCTGGTGCTGACCGGTGTCGTCGAGTGGGTCACGGACATCGCCTTCAAGCCGAGCGTCTGGCTGGGCTTCGGCCTGCTGGGGGTTGCCTGGCTGCTGTTCATCACGACCCGCGCGGTCGAACGGCGCACTGGCGGTACCCGCAAGGAACGCAAGGCGGCGGCCCGTGCCGCGCGGGAGGGCGCGGTGGAGCCGGCCGCCTCGGCGCCTTCGCTGGGAGCGGGCGCCCCGGCGGCCCAGCAGCGGGAGAGGCCGGAGAAGCAGGCCGCCGCGAGCGGATCGGGCGAGGACTTCAGCGACATCGAGGCGATCCTGAAGAAGCACGGCATCTGAGGCACGTCACGTCCGCCCCCGCCGCTCCGGTGTTCCGAGCCTGGTGTTCTGCGCTCCCTGAATCGATTCACGCATGATTCTTGACGGTATTCAGGGATCAGGGCTAGCGTCCCGACCGGATTGAATCAATTCACTCACGCCGTCCGTACGATGGGGTGACGCCGCTGGATCAGTGCGGCCAAAGGGCACCAGTGGGGCAGGACACAAGTGGCGCGTGTGGCAGGGATCAAGGATGTGGCCCGGCAGGCCGGGGTCTCCGTGGGCACGGTCTCCAATGTGATCAACCGGCCGGAGACGGTACTCCCGGAGACGCGAGCGCGGGTGCTGGCGGCCATCGAGGACCTCGGCTACGTCCGCAGCGAGTCCGCCCGCCAGCTCAGGGCGGGACGCAGCCGGATCATGGCTCTCCTCGTCCTGGACATGGGCAACCCCTTCTTCGTCGACATCGCCCGCGGGGCCGAGCGCGCCGCCCGGCAGGCGGGCCTCGGCGTGATGGTCTGCAACAGCGGCCAGAGCCCCGCGGAAGAGGCCGAATACCTCGGCCTCTTCGCGGAACAGCGGGTCTGCGGCGTCCTGGTCACACCGGCCGACGCGACCGGCCGCAACCTCGAATCCTTCAGCCGCCACCGGATTCCCTACGTCTTGGTGGACCGGGTCGCATCCGGCACCGGGACCTGCGCGGTCTCCGTCGACGACGTGCGGGGCGGCGCCCTGGCCGTCGGGCACCTGATCTCGGCCGGGCACCGCTCGGTGGCCTACGTCAGCGGACCGGGCGACCTGCACCAGATCAGGGACCGCCGCACCGGCGCGCTGTCCGCCCTGGCCGAGGCCGGACTGGAGCCCGAGGCCCTGGTGGAGATCCCCTCCGACCGGCTCGACGTGGCGGCGGGACGCGACGCCGGAGCCCGGCTGCTCGGCCTGGTGCCGCGCCCCACCGCCGTGTTCTGCGCCAACGACCTGCTCGCCCTCGGCGTGCTGCAGGCCCTCTACGCGGCCGGTGTGCGGGTCCCGCAGGACGTCGCCATCGTCGGATACGACGACATCGAGTTCGCCGCCGCCGCTGCCGTGCCGCTCACCTCGGTCCGCCAGCCCGCCGTGGTGATGGGCCGGATGGCCGCCGAACTCCTGCTGGAGGAGGCGGACGACGACGGCCGCCACGAGCACCGCAGCGTGGTGCTCCAGCCGGAACTCGTCGTACGCGCGTCGAGCTCCACCCCGCGCTGAGCCCCCCGCGCGACCCGTCGCGCCCGGTGCTGTTTCCTTGATCCGTTCACTCGTGTCATTCACCTGTGTCCTACACCTGTGCCGTTTTCCTCAGCCTGCCCGAAACGGAGACGCCGTGCCCCTGTTCGACCTGCCCCTGGACCAACTCCGCTCCTACCGCCCGGAGGTCGCTGAACCCGACGACTTCGACGCCTTCTGGCAGCGCACCCTCGAAGAGGCGTCCGCCCACCCGCTGGACGCCGAATTCGCCGTGTACGACGCGGCGTTGAGCAATGTCGTTTCCCACGACGTGTCATTCGCCGGCTGGGGCGGACACCGTATACGCGCCTGGCTGAACGTGCCCGCCGGTGCCGAGGGCCCGCTGCCCACCGTCGTCCACTACCTGGGATACGGCGGCGGGCGCGGGCTGCCGCACGACCACCTGGTGTGGCCCGCCGCCGGCTGGGCGACCCTGCTCGTGGACACCCGGGGGCAGGGCGCCGTCAACAACAGCTCGCCGGGCTCCACCGCGGACCCGCACGGCGGCGGCAACCCGCAGTCGCCCGGCTTCATGACCCGGGGCATCCTCGACCCCGACGAGTACTACTACCGCCGGGTGTTCACCGACGCGGTGCGCGCCGTGGAGGTGGCCCGTACCCACCCGGCCGTCGACGCGGACCGGATCGTCGTGCACGGCGGCAGCCAGGGCGGCGGCATCGCGCAGGCGGTGGCGGGGCTCAGCCCCCACGTCAAGGCGGCTCTCATCGACGTACCGTTCCTGACGCACTACCGGCGCGCCGTGGAGCTCACGGACCGGGACCCGTACCAGGAGATCGTCCGCTTCCTGTCCGCCCAGAACGGCTTCTCCGAGCAGGTGTTCCGGACCCTCTCGTACTTCGACGGCGTCAGCTTCGCCGCTCGGGCGGCGGTGCCCGCGCTGTACTCGGTGGCCCTGATGGACGCCGTGTGCCCGCCGTCCACCGTCTTCGCCGCCTACAACCACTGGGCCGGCCCCAAGCAGATCGAGGTCTACCCCTGGAACGGTCACGAGGGCGGCGGCTCGCCCCACCAGGCGGTGCAGCTGCGCATGCTGCGGGACCTGGACTGACGGCGACGCGGCGGGGGAGTGCGGGGCGGTCCCGAATGTGTGATGGGAGATCGGACGCCGGAGCGATTTCGGCCACCACGTGAGGGGTGAACTCCCGTCATAAAGACGAGTGTTGATCGCCAACGGGGCCGGCCTGCGTCATGATCGTCCCGAGATGGTGGACACCTCCCGGGGCGACGCCCCCGCACCCCCCGCCGAAGAGCCGCGTGGCTGCCTCTTCGCGCTTTCCCAGCCCCCTCTGATGATCTTCCTCACGGTGGTCGGGGGCCTGCTGCTGATGGCCGCGTTGCACGATCTCTTAGTGCTGTGAGGGGTCAGTCGGCCGTCTCCCGGCGGCGCGCCCGGTACGCGGCGACGTGCAGGCGGTTACCGCAGGTGCGGCTGGAGCAGTAGCGACGGGAACGGTTGCGGGAGAGGTCGACGAAGGCGTGCCGGCAGTCCGGCGCCTCGCAGCGCCGCAGCCGCTCCGTCTCGCCTGCCACGATGATGAACGCGAGGGCCATCCCGCAGTCGGCGGCCAGGTGGTCGGCGATCGAGGCGTCCGGCGCGAAGTAGTGCACGTGCCAGTCGTAGCCGTCGTGGTCGCTCAGCTGCGGCGTGGTGCCCGCGGCGGCGACCAGGGAGTTGACGAGCGAGGCGGCGGTCCGGGCGTCCGGCGCGGCGAAGACCGCCGCGAACCGGTCCCGTACGTCGTGCACGGCCCGCAGGTCCTTCTCGTCGAGCTCGGTCACCCCGCTCATGCGGTGGCGGGCGGCGAACGCGTGGAGCGCGGGGATGCCGGCGAGCCCGTCGGCCGGCGCTCCCTCCTGCGGCTGTGCGCTCTCGGGCGCGGTGTTCACCAGAGCGACCACCGTGTCGAGGGCGATCCGGGTGTCGTGTGGGATCAGCACGCATTCGCTCCCTGGCCTCCGGCGGGCGGGGCGCCCACCGATGCCGGATGACTCTACTGGCACGGCGGCGGTGTGCGGGGGCGTGTGCACGCGGACCGGCGCCGTCACCACGGTGGATTCCGTGGTGACGGCGCCGGTTTCCGCCGTATGAGGTTGTCCGCGCGACGCCGTCTCCCCGAGTCGGACGGCGTCGTGCAGTTCTCGGCCTGGCTCAGCTTTCCGCCAGGATGTGTGAGAGCTCCGTATCGAGATCGAAGTGACGATGCTCGGTACCCGGCGGGACCGCGGCGTCGGTCCTCTTCAGGAACGACTCCAGGGCCCGTGCCGGGGCCTCCAGCAGGGCTTCGCCCTCTGGGGAGCTCAGTGCGATACAGACGACGCCCTGGCCGTGACTACGGGATGGCCAGACGCGGACGTCTCCGGTGCCGGTGGGCCTGTGCAGCCCCTCGGCAAGGAGGTCACGGGCGAAAACCCACTCGACCGTCTCCTCCGCTCCGGTGTGGAAGGTGGCGTGCACGGCATACGGATCGGCCGTGTCATACCGCAGGCCCGCGGGTACAGGCAGTGAGGACTCGCTCGACACAACGAGGCGCAGGTGCAGCTCGCAGCTGACCGTGGTGTTCATAAGCGCCAGGGCCTTTCGCTCAGTGTGCGCTCGGGGATTCGCACGTCGGCGAAATCGACATGCCACCTACGGTGGCGTTGTAAACCCCTCTGACCGTTTTGTGATCCTTCAGGTAGCTCGTACAGCGCTGTGTAACTTTGGGTTATGCGGCCATTCCAGTGACGAGAGCCGTTCCGGTAGGTTGGCCCCCATGAATGCGGAGAGTGACGAGCGGGACGGGGTCGCCGCACCGGCGGATCCGGCGCCCGCGACGGGGGGCGTGGCTGGAGGCGCGGCGGGGGACGCCGCGCGGGATGTGATGGAGGAGGGTCCGGAGCTCGGCTCCAGGGCGCCGGGGTTCATCAAGGCGTCCAGGGCGCTGCACCTGAGCTGGCAGGTCGGCGTGTTCCTGGTCGGCCTCGCCGTGGTGGTGGCGGGCATCATCATGCTGCCGCTGCCCGGCCCCGGCTGGCTGGTGATCTTCGGCGGCATGGCGATCTGGGCGACCGAGTTCGTCTGGGCCCAGCTGGTGCTGCGCTGGACGCGGCGGAAGGTCGCGGAGGCCGCCAAGCGGGCCCTCGACCCCAAGGTCCGGCGGCGGAACATCGCGCTCACCGTGATCGGCCTGGTGATCGTCGCGGTGCTGGTGGGGGTCTATGTGTGGAAGTTCGGAATCGTCATGCCGTGGAAGATCCACGAGTGACCCGGAGCTGGTCGGGGGACGCCACTGACATGGGGTAATGTTTGGCGTGCGCCCGGGGCGATTAGCTCAGTGGGAGAGCGCTTCGTTCACACCGAAGAGGTCACTGGTTCGAACCCAGTATCGCCCACCCCGGACCGACGGCCCGGAAGCTTCTCGAAGCTTCCGGGCCGTCGGCGTTTTCGTATGCCCCCGCCGTGTGCCTCGCGGCTTGCGCGGGCTCTGCCGCTACGTCGAAGCCGCGTCATCGGAGGCACGGGCAGAAGAGTCCGCACGCCACTCCGCCTCTTCCTGCGCGGCGTCGAGTGCGGGTGCGAGTACGGCGAGTGCGGAGCGAAGTGGTTCGGCCAGGGGGCCGGACGGCACGACGAGCCCACCGGCCGCGAGGGGTGCCGCCGGGGGCTGGAGCCACTCCCGCAGCGCGATCCGGACAGCGGCGGCCACGCTCGCCGCGAGCACGCGGGCGGTGGGTGTGCCGGTGTCACCGAGGCGCCGGCCGATCGCGGTGGCGAGGGGGTGTTCGATCGCCGCGGTGGTGTCGAGGAAGGCGTCGCGCAGTGCGGGGCTGGCGATGATCAGCAGCAGCTCGTCGCGGTCACGTGGTTCGGTGTACTGCTCCAGGACCGCTTCGGTCAGGACGTCGGCGAGGCGGACGTGGGCGGGCGCGGCCGCCACCGCCGCGACGACCCGTGATTCCCGTTCGGCGGTGACGGCGGCGACGATCGCCTGTTCGCGACTGGAGAAGTAGTTGTTGTAGGTCCTCGGTGAGACTCCGGCCGCCTCCGCGATGTCGTCGACGCGGACGTTTCCGGGCCCATGCGTGAGCGCCAGCCGCAGTGCCGCCTCACGCAACGCCACCCGGGTGGCCTGCTTCTTCTGCTCGCGCAGTCCGCTCTGCCCTGTTGTCATCCCCGCACTGTCCCAGCCGAGATGCGCGTACGCAAACTTGCGTGCACGCAATATTTTCTTCTACTGTCAGGCCCCTATCGAGAGGCAGAGACATGCGAGCCAGAGGCATCTGTTACGACACCGGCTTCATCCGCGAGGGCAGCAGCTCCCGGGAGTGCTTCGACCGACCTGGTCAGGAAAGATCTGACCGTCATCCGCGACGATCTCCACTGCACCGCCGTCCACATCACCGGCGGCGACCCGGGCCGCCTGGACCTCGCCGCCCGTCTCGCCGCCGAACTCGGCCTGGGGATCTGGTTCTCGCCGTATCCGCTCGATCTGACGACCGATGAGATCCTCACGCTGCTCGCCGCCTGCGCGGAGCGGGCCGAGCGACTCCGGTCGAGGGGAGCCGAGGTCGTGTTCGTCACCGGCGCCGAGCTGAGCGTCATGAACCACGGCTTCCTCGAAGGCGACAGCACCGAGGAGCGGATCGGCCGGCTCCTGGGCGACCCGGCCCGAAGGTCCGAGCGAATCGCCGCGGTCGGCACCCGCCTCAACGCCTTCCTCCGTGAAGCCGTGGCACTGGTCCGCGAGCGCTTCCACGGCAAGGTCACGTACGCCGCCATCCAGTTCGAAGCCGTCGACTGGGACATGTTCGACTTCATGACCTTCGAACTCATCCGGTCGGCGCAGGTGGCAGACGGATTCCGGGACGCCGTGCGCAGCCTGGTCGCACAGCCCGAACCGGTCGCCATCACCGGCTTCGGCACCGCCACCTGGCGCGGCGCGGGCGACGTCGCGCCCCGCAGCATGGAGATCCTCGAAACCGACGGAGCCACCGGCGCTCCGCTCCGGCTGAACGGGGAGTACGAGCGGGACGAAGCCGGCCAAGCGGCTTACCTGAGCGAGCTGCTGGAGATCTTCGAGACCGAGGGCGTCGACAGCGCCTTCGTGTTCCTCTTCGCTCTCTACAACCTGCCGCACCGGCCTGACGGCGATCCCCGCGACGACCTCGACCTCGCCAGCCTCGGCATCGTCAAGATCCTCGAAGGCCGCCACGGCGATACGTACCCGGATCTGCCCTGGGAGCCCAAGGCGGCCTTCGCCGCGGTCGCCGACCACTACCGCGGCGGCTGACCCCCGTCGCGTCGGGAACCCGGGCCCGGTTCTCCGGATCCCCGTCCGCGGCCGGTTCGCACCCCGAGGTCACGTCACCGCATCCGGCCCAGGACGTTCCGCAGCCGCCGGGCATCGCGCAGCCGCTTCTCGTACGTCGCCCCGACCGCCAGCAGCACCACCCCGGCCAGCGCCGGAGCCATCCAGCGCGGCAGCGCGCCGACGACCTGGACCACGTACGGCGCGAGCTCGTGCACGGCGTCCAGCCCCAGCGCCGCACCGCCCAGCACCAGCAGCGCCTGGAGCCGCCACCGCGCCCCCGCCAGCGTGATCACGAGGGCCGCCGCCCCGAGCAGCAGCGGCCGCGGCCAGTGCGGATCGGCCCAGGCGGCGACGAGCGACGGCACCAGCGTCGCCGCCAGGCCCGCCCCGTACGCCGTCCACGACGACGCGGCCGGGTCGCGGCGACGGCGCAGCGCGCCGATCACCAGCGCCGCGACGGTCACCGGCAGGGTGTACGCCTCGGGGGAGGACACCCCGGACGCGGACAGCCGGACCCAGGCGGCCGCCAGGAACAGCGCCGTCGCCAGATATCCGGCCACCGGCCGCCGCTCCGGACGCAACGCCGTGCCCGCCGCCTGCACCGCGCACAGGGACAGCACCAGAGCGAGGAACGGCAGATCGCCCACCGCCATGCCAACGGCCGGTACCGCCGCCGCACCGCCGGCCAGCTCCACCGGCAGCGCGACCGCGTGCGCCTTCAGACGGGCGCCCAGCAGCACGGTCAGCGCGGGGACCACCAGCACCAGCGGAGCCGCCCGGTGCGCGGCCAGCCCCAGCGAGGCGCCGCCCGCGACCGTCAGCACCACGGCGCAGCCCACCGCCGCGCACGCCGTCACCGCCTGCACGGCCGCCACCACCCGGCCCTGTCGCGGCCCCCCCGCCACGTAGCCGTCCAGCGCGACCGCCGCGGCCGCGCACACCACCAGCAGCGCGCCGAACACCGCATAGGTGGCCGGCTCGGTGGCGAGCGAGAGCAGCGCCACGTCCAGCGCACCCGCCGCCCCGCACACCGAAGCCGTCAGCGCCACGCCCGTCGCCCCTCGCCGCAGACCGCCCACCGCCACCGCGAACACTCCCGCGACCAGGACCAGTTGTACGGCGACGGTCACCGCGTACGGGGCATCGAACGCCGCGGGCAGCACCGTGATCCCCGCCCAGCCGAGCACCGGAGCCACGGCCCCGACCGCACCCCGCGCCGAGGGGCCGGGGGAGAGCACGGGCCCGGCCCACCGCAGCACGGCCTCCCACCACCGGTACGCCGCCGCGAGCGCCCCGGCCACCACGAGCAGGATGACGGGTGCCGCGCCCATCTCCGTCCACGGCAGCCCCGTCGCACCCAGCGCACCCCGGGCACCGCCCCGCGGCGCACCGGCCCACACCCGGCCCAGCTGCGACACCGGACCCACCAGAGACACCGCGACCGGCGGCAGCGAGAACAGCACGGAGCCCGCCGTCACCGTCCCGGAAGCCCACACCAGCCCCTGCCCGGCCGGACGCCCCAGCGGAGCCCGTACACCCGCCAACAGCGCCCCGCCACACAGCAGATACACCGGCACCACCCAGCCACCGGGCACCCCGGAGGCCACCACGGAGGCGACGGCCGCCACCGCCGTCAGACCGGCCACCACGCCTCCGGCCACCGCAGCCGCCACCGGCGCCCGCCGGGCCCCGGACAGCGCGATCGCCGCCCCCGCCAGCAGCAGCGCCCCCGGCAGCACCGCGGCTGACGGCGCATCGGCCGCCAGTGACCTCCCCAGCGCGATCAGCAGCCCCGCGCCACCGGTCGCGCAGAGCGCGGCGCAGGCCGTCACGCGTACCGCGACTCCCTTGCCCCACACGGCGATCGCGCAGTCCAGCGCCGCCGTCGCCAGCAGCGCGGCGGAGAACACCAGGGCGTCCGCACGCTCCGCGCACGCCCACAGCAGCAACGGCAACTGCGCGCCGAACACCGAGGCGGGCAACGGCAGTCGCAGCCCTCCGAGCAGCAGCCCGTACGCCGCCCACAGCACGGACAGCACCGCGGAAGCGGTCGCGGCGAAGCCCAGTCCACCCGTCTCCGGTGCGGCCAGCTCATGCAGCGCGAAGGCGTCCAGCACCATCAGTACCGACGCCAGGGCGGCGAGCGCCTCGGCCGTCGAGGACAGTCCCCGCCGCAGCAGCGCTGCCGGGGCGGCCAGCGCCGCGAGCGTCAGGGTCGCCAGCACAGCCGTGCGCCCGCTGATCCCCATCTGACCCCAGCTGACCAGGGTGAACGCGATCGCCGCGACCGTCAGCAGCAGTCCGCCGAGGGTGAGCAGCACGTTCTGCGCGCCCGCGGTGCGGACCGCGGCGGGCGGCCGGACCGGCGCCGCGAACGGTGCCGGAAACGCGGGCGCGGGAGGCGCGGTCATCGGGCCGGGCGTCCGCAGGGCGTTCAGCAGCCAGGCGCGGCGTTGCAGCAGTTGGGACCGGCGCAGGTCAAGCCCGGCGAGCTCACGGTCGAGGAGCGCCAATTCCTCGGCGGGCGGCGGCAGATGTTCCATGAACGCGAGTGTGGTGGCGGTCATGTGTGGAGGCATGCGCACGGATACTCAGTTCTCCGGCTGAGTATGCGCATCCTGGACGCATGGACTGGAGTCACTACCGATTTGTCACCGTCTGGGACCTCGCCGCACCGGCCGGCGCCGTCTACCGGCTGCTGGAACAGGTGGAGCAGTACCCGCGATGGTGGCCGCAGGTCCGCCAGGTCACCTCCGCCGACGACACCTCCGCCGCCACCCGGATCCGCTCACTGCTCCCGTACGACCTGGTCATCACGGTCCGTGAACGACGGCGCGATCCAGGCGCCGGGGTCCTCGAAGTGGCCATCACCGGCGATCTCGAAGGCTGGGCCCGCTGGACCGTCACCCCGAACGGCACCGGGAGCCTGGCCACGTACGAGCAGGAGGTCGAGGTGCGCAAGAGGCTGCTGCGGGTGCTCGCGGTGCCGGGGCGCCCGCTGTTCCGGGCCAATCACGCCCTGATGATGCGGGCCGGGCGCCGCGGGTTCGCGGCGCGGCTCGAAGCGGTTTGAACCACACCCGCAGGGCCCTGTAAGGTTCAACCCGTTCCCGGGCGATTAGCTCAGTGGGAGAGCGCTTCGTTCACACCGAAGAGGTCACTGGTTCGAACCCAGTATCGCCCACCCCGGGAGAGGCCGGTCCGTCAGCAGCACCGACGGACCGGCCTCCGCGTGTCCGCGACCGGTCCGCTCACGCGGCCGTACGCAGCTCCGGACGCAACGGCCACGCCGGGTCCACCGTCTCCGGCGTGCCGCTCCTGGCGAACCAGGCCTGCAGGCCGCGCGCCTGGGCGGCGTGCCACGCGGCCTGAAGCGTGTGCAGCTCCGCCGGGGTCAGCCGCTCCAGCCGGGTGGCGAACCGTCGCCCGACCGCCCGGACCAGATCCAGTGACGCCGACGCGTCGGCCGCCGCGTCATGCGCCCCGTCCAGCACCACCCCGTACAGCTCGCACAGATCCGTGAGCGTGCGCCGGCCCTTGCGGTAGCGGTCCAGGTGTTTGTCGAGCACCCGGGGATCCAGCACGCACAACGACGCGTTCTCCAGATACCCGGCCAGCGACGACGCCCGGTGCCGCCTCAGCTCCCGGTCCAGCAGCGTCAGGTCGAACGGGGCGTTCATCACCACCAGCGGCCGCCCCGCCGCACTCTGCTCGGCCAGCGCCCTCGCTATCTCCTCCACCACCGGCGCGGGCCACCGCCCGTTGCGCTGGAGGTGGTCATCGGTCAGCCCGTGGACCTCCGTCGCCCCCGGGGGCACCGGCACCCCCGGATTCACCAGCCAGCAGGTGACGCGCATATGCCCGCCGGCGCTGTCCTGGACGACGAGGGCGGCCGACACGATCCGGTCCCCCTCCACGTCCACTCCCGTCGTCTCGGTGTCAAAAGCGGCCAGCGGCCCCTCGTACCAATGAGTCATCCCCGAACTCCTCGCGTCCGAGCGGCAGATGGCGTGATTCCCCTGCCCGGTTCGGTGATACCCGCGCCCTTTGCCTGATACGCCGTTTGCGGCCCGTCCTCTGCTGTGACAACACATGTGAAGGGGGCTGTAGTTGGCGGAATCCTCCGCGTCCCCGATCCCATTGGCACGGCCCGGAAGGCACACGGAGCCATGGCACTCGCGCAGCCCGAACCGAGTGGGCTGCTGCCCCGGCGGATCGCACCGCCGCGCGGCGACCTCGCCACCACCGCCTGCGTGGAGACCCTCCAGGTGGGCTACCTGCACGCGGTCGCGGCGGAGTGCTCCCTGTCGCAGCCCTCCCCCGACAACGGCATCGACCGGCACGTCAGCCACGGCGCCCCCGGTCACCTCGTCGACGACGAGGTGACCATCAAGGTCCAGCTGAAATGCACCTATCAGATACCGGCCCGCCCGCCCGGCGCGACGTTCGCCTTCACGCTCGACAACGCACACCTCGTGAAGCTCGCCCGGACACCCGTCTCCGTGCACAAGATCCTGATCGTGATGATCGTGCCCAGCAGCCAGGACGACTGGCTGCTGGCCGGACCCGACCGCCTCGACCTGCGGCACTGCTGTTACTGGACCAACCTGGCCGGCCACCCGGTGACCGGCCGGCACCGGACCACCGTGCGGATCCCGACTCCCGCGTCTTCGACGACCGGGCGCTCTGCGAGATCATGACCCGAGCCGGAGCAGGAGGGAGACCCTGATGCACCGACCGATGGACGAGCCCGCCGACGGAGCCAACCCGTCAGCCGTACGACCCCACCCCGACGAACCACCCGGACTCCGGCCCGGCGGCCCCGCGGAGGCCACCGGAACCCTGCCCGACCCCGCCCGGGTGGACCCCGCGGTGCTCGCCGTGCTGCTCGCCCGGCCCGGCTGGCGGCGGCGCGGCGGGCCCGCCGGACGCTACAGCCGCTGGACCCCGCCCGGAGCTTCCGCCGCTGCCGGTGGCACCACCAGCCTGCTCGTACCCGGCACCGGCGCCTTTCCGGACAGCGAGGACCTGCTGGGCGAGGCGCAGACCGCGCCGGCCTGTAGCGCGGCCCCTCCGCCCGCGAGATCCTGGTGTCCCTCGCCGCCACCAGCGACGAGATCCGCTGGTGGCGCGAGGCCCCCCAACCCACCGCCGGCGTCGGCGCGGCCAGCTGGACCGGGGCGGAGCGACTGCACGGCGCGGCCCGGCAGATCCTGCTCGCCGGCGCCCTCGCGGTCCGGGGCCGGGCCGGCTACCACGGTGCCCGGCACCGGCGGCGGGCCCTCGCAGCCCTCGACGGCGTCCTGATCAGGCCCGCGCCCGGCGACCGCGACCTCACCGCGTCCGTCCCCGTCAAGACCGGCAGGCCCGTCGCCGTACGGCTCCACCACGCCCTGCACGCCACCCGGGAGGCCGTGGACTACCAGCGGGCCACCGGCGGGATGGAGGTGTTCGACAATGCCGTCGCGGCGGGCGTCAGCCGTGAGCTGACCGAGGCCGTCGTCGCGCTCGTCCGCGGCTCGGAGGGTGCCGGGATCGCGCTGGAGTGGGCGCCCGCCGCGGGCACCCCCGACGGCTGCCCGACGCGTCCGGAGCCGCTGGAGTTCTCCCCGGGCGGGCGCCCGCTACCTCCGCGACGAGCACGCGGTGCCGGTACGGATCACCGGGGCGGTCGTCCGCATGCGCCGCTCGGGGCCGCGCGGCGCCGGGATCGTACGGCTGCGGGTGCTGGCGGGCGTCGGGGTGCCGCACGTTCGGCTGGAACTGGACGAGGAGGCGTACCGGATCGCGGGCCACGCCCACCTGGTGGGCCTGCCCGTCCGGGTGGAGGGGCGGCTGGAGAGACGGGGCGGATTCCGACGGCTGACCAGGACCTCACAGGTGGTTCCGGTGCAGGTCGACGACGCGGAACGGGACCGCCTGATGAAGTCGCTCCAGGAGAACGTCGACCATTTCGAGGAGGCGTGCACGGGGGAGTAGCGGGGCGCGGGCGGCCCATTTCGCTATGGGGGCCGTCGGCTCGGTACGATTGCCCTTGCGTCCGCCATGGAAATGCGGCGCACCCCCTGAGTCAGGAGAGACCGGTGTCAGACGTCCGTGTGGCCATCCAACGCGATTCCGAGCGGGAAGAGCGCGTGGTGACGACGGGCACTACGGCAGCCGAGCTCTTCCCCGGCGAGCGCACCGTCGTCGCCGCCCGCATCGCCGGGGAACTGAAGGACCTCGCGTACGAGCTCAAGGACGGCGAGACCGTCGAGCCCGTCCTGATCTCGTCCGAGGACGGCCTGAACATCCTCCGGCACTCCACCGCGCACGTCATGGCGCAGGCCGTGCAGGAGCTGCACCCCGAGGCCAAGCTCGGCATCGGCCCGCCGGTCAAGGACGGCTTCTACTACGACTTCGACGTCGAGAAGCCGTTCACGCCCGAGGACCTCAAGGCCATCGAGAAGCGGATGCAGGAGATCCAGAAGCGGGGCCAGAAGTTCTCCCGCCGGGTCGTGACGGACGAGGCGGCCCGCGAGGAGCTCGCCGACGAGCCGTACAAGCTGGAGCTCATCGGCATCAAGGGTTCCGCCTCCACGGACGACGGCGCGGACGTCGAGGTGGGCGGCGGCGAGCTGACCATCTACGACAACCTCGACCCGAAGACCGGGGACCTCTGCTGGAAGGACCTCTGCCGGGGCCCGCACCTGCCGACCACCCGGTTCATCCCGGCCTTCAAGCTGATGCGCAACGCGGCCGCGTACTGGCGGGGCAGCGAGAAGAACCCGATGCTCCAGCGCATCTACGGCACCGCCTGGCCCACCAAGGACGAGCTGAAGGCGCACCTGGAGTTCCTGGAGGAGGCCGCCAAGCGCGACCACCGCCGCCTGGGTACGGAGCTGGATCTCTTCTCCTTCCCGGACGAGATCGGCCCCGGCCTCGCCGTCTTCCACCCCAAGGGCGGCGTCATCCGCCGGGCCATGGAGGACTACTCGCGCCGCCGCCACGAGGAGGAGGGCTACGAGTTCGTCTACTCGCCGCACGCCACCAAGGGCAAGCTCTTCGAGAAGTCCGGCCACCTGGACTGGTACGCCGACGCCATGTACCCGCCCATGCAGCTCGACGACGGGGTGGACTACTACCTCAAGCCGATGAACTGCCCGATGCACAACCTGATCTTCGACGCGCGCGGCCGCTCCTACCGTGAACTGCCGCTGCGCCTCTTCGAGTTCGGCACGGTGTACCGGTACGAGAAGTCGGGCGTCGTGCACGGCCTGACCCGCTCGCGCGGCTTCACGCAGGACGACGCGCACATCTACTGCACCAAGGAGCAGATGGCCGAGGAGCTGGACCGGACGCTGACCTTCGTCCTGAACCTGCTCCGCGACTACGGACTGACCGACTTCTACCTGGAGCTGTCCACCAAGGACGAGAACAAGTCCGTCGGTTCGGACGAGGCATGGGAAGAGGCCACGGCGACGCTGCAGCAGGTCTCGGAGAAGCAGGGCCTGCCGCTGGTCCCGGACCCGGGCGGCGCAGCCTTCTACGGCCCGAAGATCTCGGTGCAGGCGCGGGACGCCATCGGCCGGACCTGGCAGATGTCGACCGTGCAGCTCGACTTCAACCTGCCGGAGCGCTTCGACCTGGAGTACACCGGCCCCGACGGCACCAAGCAGCGCCCGGTGATGATCCACCGCGCCCTGTTCGGCTCCATCGAGCGCTTCTTCGCGGTGCTGCTGGAGCACTACGCGGGTGCCTTCCCGGTGTGGCTGGCGCCCGTCCAGGCGGTCGGCATCCCGATCGGTGACGCGCACATCCCGTACCTCCAGGAGTTCGCCGCCAAGGCCCGTAAGCAGGGGCTGCGGGTCGACGTGGACGCCTCTTCCGACCGGATGCAGAAGAAGATCCGCAACCAGCAGAAGGCCAAGGTGCCCTTCATGATCATCGCGGGCGACGAGGACATGGCCAACGGCGCCGTCTCCTTCCGCTACCGCGACGGTTCGCAGGAGAACGGCATCCCGGTCGAGGACGCCATCGCCAAGATCGCGAAGGCCGTCGAGGACCGCGTCCAGGTCTGACCGGTCGGAGGAAGGGCCCCCGGCGAGCTATCCGCTCGCCGGGGGCCCCTTCTCGTCCTCCCGGCGGAACACCTGGATCAGCCACGACGAGAACGAACCCGTCACCGCACCCAGCAGGGCCAGTCCGCAAGCCATCAGGCCCGCCGCCACGACCCGGCCGGTCGGCGTGACCGGTGCGGCGTCCCCGTACCCCACTGCCGTGAGCGTGGCGCACGCCCACCACACCGCGTCCCCGAAGGTCCGGATCGAGGCGCCCGGCGCGTCGCGTTCCACCCGGCAGACGGCGAGCGATGCCGAGAAGCCCAGCAGCAGTGACGTGAGGCCCGCATAGGTCATCACGCGCGCGTACAGACCCAGCTTGGGTTCGTCGTGGCGCTGCTGGACGGCCGAGTAGACCTTCACCATGCGCAGCGGCCGCAGCAGCGGCAGCAGGAGCACGATCGTGTCGAGCCAGCGCACCCGGACGAAGCGGTGGCCGAGGCCGCTCAGCCGGACGCGGACGGCGTAGTCGACGGCGAAGACCAGCCAGGTGGCGCCCACCAGGATCAGGGAGATGTCGTGCCACGGCTGGGCGTCGTGCGGGGCGAGACGCGGACCGCGTAGCCGAGCAGGAACAGCAGGGACGCGGCGAAGAGCGGTACCTCGGTGCGCTGCTCCCACCGGGTCAGGGCGGGCGGGACCTGGGCCCGGGTGCGGTCGCTCATCGGCCAAGCATCGCGGTGTGGGAACCGGTCCGGCCCCGGCGACACGCGCCGCGCGGGGTAAGCAATATGCTGATCGGCATGACGAGTGAGCCGGAGCAGCAGATCGGAGTGGGGACGCCCGACGCGTTCCAGCGCCTGTGGACGCCCCACCGGATGGCGTATATCCAGGGTGAGAACAAGCCGACCGGTCCGGAGGCCGGCGACGGCTGTCCGTTCTGCGCGATCCCGCCGATGTCGGACGAGGACGGGCTCGTCGTCGCCCGTGGCGAGCAGGTCTACGCCGTACTGAACCTTTACCCGTACACCGGCGGGCACCTGATGGTGGTGCCGTACCGGCACGTCGCGGACTACACCGAGCTGGACGGTCCGGAGACGGCCGAGCTCGCTGATTTCACCAAGCGTGCGATGACCGCGCTGCGTGCCGCCTCCGGCGCGCACGGCTTCAACATCGGGATGAACCAGGGCGCGGTGGCCGGTGCCGGTATCGCCGCGCATCTGCACCAGCATCTGGTGCCCCGCTGGGGTGGTGACACCAACTTCATGCCGGTGGTGGGCCACACCAAGGTGCTGCCGCAGCTGCTGGCGGACACCCGGAAGATGCTGGCCGACGCCTGGCCGGTCTGATCTGCCTGACCGGGCTGATCCGGGTGGGGCGCTCCGGGGGAACCGGGGCGCCCCACCCGTGTGCTAAGCGTCGTACAGGTCGGCCTTGCGCGGCGAGGGGTCCTGGACCATTCCGCTCAGTATCGACGAGCGGTTGCCGAAGCGTTCGGTGTCGACGCCGTTCTCGTCGAGCACCTTGATGACGGCGCTGTGCACCACGCGCAGGACGGGGGTGGCCGCGCGCATCGCGTCGTCCGCCATGAAGCGGTGGCGCCACGGCTTCTCGGCCCAGGCGTGCCGCAGTCCGAAGGGTTCCGGCAGTGCGATCTTGCCGCCGAGGTAGTCGAGCAGCGGCGGGTACCAGGTGAACGGGGCGCGCAGGGCGAGCCGGACCACCTCGCTGGACTCGACCAGCGCCAGCGTGATGTCGCGGGTCTCCCAGAACTTGACGGTCTTGTTGACCGTCTTCTTCTTGGCGGCGGGCTTGCTGGTGAAGAGCGAGTGGACCGGGCCGAGGGCGTGCCCGGTGACCTCGATGCGCAGGGTCTCGAAGAGCACGGTGACGGTGATCATCATGGTGATGACCAGCTGGCCGTCCCAGAGGGTGAACTGGACGCCCAGATAGTGGCGGTCGCCGCCGCCGAACTGCTGGTGGTTGCAGATCCGCTGTATCTCGTGGGGCTTCACCTGGAAGGTGGCGACGTCCTCGCCCTCGGGGCGGGAGACCGAGTCGGCGTTCTCACCGACGGGCGACACGATCCAGTGGGTGACCGAGGGCTTGGGGAAGCCGCCGGTGTTCAGCGGGCCGCGCTCCAGCATCTTGAGCTGGTCGTGGATGACGCGGATCAGGTCCCAGCTGCGGAACTGGTGGAACTCCTTGCCGGGATCCTTGGCGACCAGATCCTCGGCGAGCTGCCAGCTGCCCCAGCGGGTGCCCATGCCGAGGATGCCCTTGGGGCCCGCGTAGAAGACGGAGTTGGACTGCTGCTCGGCCGAGAGCTTCTCCAGGCCCTGGCGGAGTGCCTCCCGGGCGGTCTCGCTCGGGTTCTTCGGCACGGCCTCGGGGATCTTGGCGATGACGCCGCCGCCGGAGAGGAGCCCTTCCCAGCGGACGCGCAGATCCTGGGCGGAGGTCTCCGCGATCCGCTTGGCGATCAGCCATCCGATGACGGGGGCGATGGCCGCCGCCCGTAGGTAGAGCCCCAGGAATCCGGTGAGGGGCATCTTGATCAGGAAGTACACGGCGGCGATCCCGATGACCGGCAACAGGATCATGCCCAGGGCGGAGAGCGCCTTGTCCTTGGTCTTGGCGAGGATGTCGCGCAGCCGGAAGGCGATGATCCACAGCAGCATTCCGGGCAGGAAGAGGAAGCCGAAGAGGGCGGTGACGGCGGTGAGTTTGGTGTCGCGCGCCTTGCGGAGCCGCGAGGCGGACAGGCAGTGCTCGACGACGGTCTGGGGATCGCTGCCGAAGGACTGGATGAGTGCTTTGCGGGCGCCGCCCAGCGTGCGTTCCTGAACGGCGCGGGAGAAGGCCTCGCCGAAGTTGGGCTTGAAGTAGTCGGACTTGAAGAACTTGGACCGGCCGGCCTTCACCTCTGACTTGTGCCACTCGCTGTTGGCTTTGAGGATCTCGTCCACCGGGGTGTCGCGGTACGCCGCGGAGGCGAGGGCGTTGGTCGCCACCGCCGCTCCCGCCGATCCCTGGAGTGGAATCTGCGCTCCGGGAGAGAAATCGAATCCGTCGTTGGCCACTGTCGCCCCCACTCGCCTGCCGAGAAACCGCTCCTGCGGCTGTTTCCCAACTGCCGTGCCCGGCACACTTTCTGAGCTGGAACCACAGGGTATCGTCCGGATCGATACGGTGTCCGGCCCTGTGGACAACCGTGGGGCGGGGGGAGCTACGTACCGTTCACGGTGTCGTCCCGCTGCCCGCGCATCCGGTCCGACAGGTGTGCGGGCATGGCCTCGTGGCGGGCGTACACACGGTCGAAGCGGCCGGTGCCGTGGGACAGGGAGCGCAGGTCGACCGTGTACCGGCCGATCTCCAGCTCCGGTACCTCCGCCCGGACGAGGGTGCGTCCGGGTCCGGACTGCTCGGTGCCGACCACCCGGCCGCGGCGGCCCGACAGATCGCTCATCACCGGGCCGACGCAGTCGTCGGGGACCAGGACGCTGATCTCCGCGACGGGTTCCAGCAGCTGGATGCGGGTGTCGGAGGCCGCCTCGCGCAGGGCCAGGCCGCCTGCGGTCTGGAAGGCGGCGTCGGAGGAGTCCACGGAGTGGGACTTGCCGTCGCGCAGGGTGACCCGCAGATCGACGAGTGGGTGCCCGGTGGCGATGCCCCGTGCGGCCTGTGCGCGGACGCCCTTCTCGACGGACGGGATGAACTGGCGCGGTACGGAGCCGCCGACCACCTTGTCGACGAACTCGATGCCGGACCCCGGCGGCAGGGGTTCCACGTCGATCTCGCAGATGGCGTACTGGCCGTGGCCGCCGGACTGCTTGACGTGCCGGCCGCGTCCGGTGGAGGGCCCCGCGAACGTCTCGCGCAGGGCGACGCGGTACGGGACGGCGTCGACCTGGACCGCGTACCGGCTGCGCAGCCGGTCCAGCGCCACGTCCAGCTGGGCTTCCCCGAGGCACCACAGGACCATCTGGTGGGTGTCCGGGTTCTGCTCCAGGAGCATCGTGGGGTCCTCGGCGACGAGCCGGGCCAGGCCCTCGGAGAGCTTGTCCTCGTCCACCTTGCCATGTGCCTCGATCGCGAGCGGCAGCAGCGGATCGGGCATCGTCCAGGGCTCCATCAGCAGGGGGCGGTCCGGGTCCGACAGCGTGTCGCCGGTCTCCGCGGTACCCAGCCGGGCGACGCAGGCGAGGTCTCCCGCGATGGCCTCGGTGAGAGGGCGCTGCTGCTTCCCGAACGGTGCGGAGAGCGCCCCGACGCGGGTCTCGGCCTCGTGGAAGGGGCGGTCCTCGCGGCCGGGGCCGGTGAGTCCGTGACCGAACACGTGCACGGTGGCGTCGGCGCGCAGGGTGCCGGAGAACACGCGCACCAGGGAGAGCCGCCCGACATAGGGGTCGGAGGACGTCTTCACAACCTCGGCCAGCAGCGGGCCCCCGGCGTCGCAGCCGAGGGCGGGCAGCGGGGCGCCGTGCAGCGTGGTGACGGCGGGCAGCGGGTGTTCGAGCGGGGTCGGGAAGCCGCCGGTGATCAGGTCGAGGAGTTCGACGGTGCCGATGCCCTGGCGGGCGCCCTCGGCGGCGGGGGCGGCGGCCAGGACGGGGTGGAAGGTGCCGCGTGCGACGGCGCGCTCCAGGTCGTCGACGAGTGTCCTGATGCCGATGTCCGCGCCGGCGAGGTAGCGGTCCATCAGGGTCTCGTCCTCGCCTTCGGCGATGATCCCTTCGATGAGCCGGTTGCGGGCGTCGGTGAGCGCGGCCCGCTGGTCCTCCTCCGGCGGGTTCTCCGCGCGTTCGCCGCCGGAGTAGTCGAGGACCCGCTGGGAGAGCAGCCCGGTCAGTCCGGTCAGCGGCGCGTGCCCGTCGGAGCCCTCGGGCCCCTGGACGGGCAGGTAGAGCGGGAGCACGGCGTCCGGGTCGTCTCCGCCGAACGTCTCGCCGCAGATCCGCGTCATGGCGTCGAACGGGGTGCGGGCCGTGTCGAGGTGGGTGACGACGATGGCGCGCGGCATGCCGACGGCGGCGCACCCTCCCGGACGGCGCGGGTGGCGCCGGCCACCGCGTCGGCCTCCTGGGCCGCGGAGACGACGAAGAGGGCCGCGTCCGCCGCCCGCAGACCGGCCCTCAGCTCCCCGACGAAATCCGCGTATCCCGGGGTGTCCAGCAGATTGATCTTGACCCCGTCCCATGTGACGGGGACCAGGGAGAGCTGTACGGAGCGTTGCGAACGGTGCTCGATTCCGTCGTGGTCGGAGACCGTACTGCCGTCCTCGACCCGGCCCGCCCGGTTGACCGCGCCCGCGGTCTGTGCGAGGGCCTCGACGAGGGTGGTCTTGCCGGAGCCGCTGTGGCCGACCAGTACCACGTTCCGGATGGAGGAGGGGTGGCCGGCCGTAGGTACTCCTCCGGCGGCCCCGGTGTGTGCGTGTGCCTTGTCGCCCATGGTGCGTGCCTCCCAGGTGATGGCGCGGGGCGGGAGAGCCGCCGAGCGCGGGATGGGGAGTGTGCACGGGCAGAGGGGAGCCGCCGCGGCGGCTTCGGCGACGCCCGCGGTACTTCCGAGCTTTCCACTGTGTCCCGGTCCCGTCCATACGTCGGATGCCGCTCCGCGACCGGGGCGGCCCGCGGGCGGGAGGCCGGGGGTGCGGGGGCGGTGGAGTGCGGCGGTCGTGACTACGATGGGTCAGCCGGTGGCCGATGGGGCCGCTCGGCCCACCGAACCCTCGGGAAGGCCATGCTGAACAAGTACGCGCGTGCATTCTTCACGCGTGTCCTCACACCGTTCGCCGCACTGCTGCTCCGTCTCGGCGTGAGCCCTGACGCGGTCACTCTGATCGGCACGGCCGGGGTGATGGCAGGTGCGCTGGTCTTCTTCCCGATGGGGGAGTTCTTCTGGGGCACGATCGTCATCACGATCTTCGTCTTCTCCGACCTCGTCGACGGGAACATGGCGCGGCAGGCCGGCATCTCCAGCCGGTGGGGCGCGTTCCTCGACTCGACGCTCGACCGGGTGGCCGACGGCGCGATCTTCGCCGGCTTCGCCCTCTGGTACGCGGGCAGCGGCGACGACAACGTCCTGTGCGCCGTCGCGATCTTCTGTCTCGCGAGCGGTCAGGTCGTCTCGTACACCAAGGCGCGCGGTGAGTCGATCGGTCTGCCGGTCGCGGTCAACGGGCTCGTGGAACGTGCGGAGCGGCTGGTGATCTCGCTGGTGGCGGCCGGTCTGGCGGGTCTGCACAACTTCGGGGTGCCCGGCATCCAGGTGCTCCTGCCGATCGCGCTGTGGATCGTCGCGGCGGGCAGCCTGGTGACGCTGGTGCAGCGCGTGGTGACGGTGCGCCGCGAGTCCGCGGCCGCCGACGCGGCCGGGAGCGAGGCCGCCTAGTGAGCCGCGCAACCGGGGAACCGAAGCCCGGCGCCGGGGAACGGATCAGCGACGCCCTGTACGGACTCGGCTGGACCGCGGTCAAGACGCTTCCGGAACCGGCCGCACGAGCCCTCTTCCGCACCATCGCCGACCAGGTCTGGAAGCGTCGCGGCAAGAGCGTGCTGCGGCTGGAGTCGAACCTGGCGCGGGTCGTGCCGGACGCGAGCCCCGCCCGCCTCGCCGCGCTGTCCAAGGCCGGGATGCGCTCGTACATGCGGTACTGGATGGAGTCGTTCCGGCTGCCCACCTGGAGCGCGCGGCGGATCAAGGACTCCATCGACGTGACGGACGCCCACCGGCTGACCGAGGGTCTCGACGCCGGCCGCGGCGTGATCCTCGCCCTGCCGCACCTGGGGAACTGGGACCTGGCGGGCGCCTGGGTCACCACGGATCTGAAGGTCCCGTTCACCACGGTCGCGGAACGGCTGAAGCCGGAGTCGCTGTACGACCGGTTCGTCGCGTACCGCGAAGGGCTGGGCATGGAGGTCCTGGCGCACAACGGCGGGACCGCCTTCGGCACGCTGGCCCAGCGGCTGCGGGCGGGCGGCCTCGTCTGCCTGGTCGCGGACCGCGATCTGTCGGCCTCCGGCGTCGAGGTCTCGTTCTTCGGTGACACGGCCCGGATGCCGGCCGGCCCGGCGCTGCTCGCCCAGCAGACCGGGGCGCTGCTGCTGCCGGTCACGCTCCACTACGACGACACGCCGGTGATGAAGGCGCGGATCCATCCGCCCGTCGAGGTTCCCGGCTCAGGCAACCGCGCGGAGAAGACGTCTGTGATGACACAGGCCCTGGCCGACGCGTTCGCCCTGGGCATCGCCGAGCACCCGGAGGACTGGCACATGCTGCAACGACTCTGGCTCGCCGACCTCGAACCCGTGGGAGACTAGGGCCTTGAAAATCGGCATCGTCTGCCCGTACTCCTGGGACGTACCGGGCGGCGTGCAGTTCCACATCCGCGATCTGGCCGAGCATCTGATCCGGCTCGGCCACCAGGTGTCCGTCCTCGCCCCGGCGGACGACGAGACGCCGCTTCCTCCGTACGTGGTCTCCGCGGGCCGGGCCGTGCCCGTCCGGTACAACGGCTCGGTGGCCCGGCTGAACTTCGGGTTCCTGTCCGCGGCGCGGGTGCGGCGCTGGCTGCACGACGGCACCTTCGACGTGATCCACATCCACGAGCCGACCTCGCCGTCGCTCGGCCTGCTGACCTGCTGGGCGGCGCAGGGGCCGATCGTCGCCACCTTCCACACGTCCAATCCGCGCTCCCGGGCGATGATCGCCGCGTACCCGATCCTGCAGCCGGCGCTGGAGAAGATCAGCGCACGCATCGCGGTCAGCGAGTACGCGCGCCGCACCCTGGTCGAACACCTGGGCGGCGACGCGGTGGTCATCCCCAACGGTGTCGACGTGGACGTCTTCGCCTCGGCCGAGCCCAGGCCCGAGTGGCAGGGCGGCACGATCGGCTTCATCGGGCGCATCGACGAGCCCCGCAAGGGCCTGCCCGTTCTGATGCGGGCGCTGCCCGCGATCCTTGAGGCGTGCCCGGACACCAGGCTGCTGGTGGCCGGTCGGGGCGACGAGGAGGAGGCCGTCGCCTCGCTGCCGAAGGAGATGCGCGAGCGCGTCGAGTTCCTCGGCATGGTCAGCGACGAGGACAAGGCGAGGCTGCTGCGCAGCGTCGACGTGTACGTCGCGCCCAACACCGGCGGCGAGAGCTTCGGCATCATCCTGGTGGAGGCCATGTCGGCGGGCGCACCGGTCCTGGCCAGCGACCTGGACGCGTTCGCACAGGTCCTGGACCTGGGAGCGGCCGGTGAACTGTTCGCCAACGAGGACGCCGACGCGCTGGCGGCCGCGGCGGTCCGGCTGCTGGGCGACCCGGAGCGGCGCGCGGAGCTGCGGGAGCGCGGCAGCGCACATGTGCGGCGCTTCGACTGGTCGACGGTGGGCGCGGACATCCTCGCGGTCTACGAGACGGTGGCGGACGGCGCGGCATCGGTGGACACGGACGAACGCACGGGGCTGCGGGCCAGGTTCGGGCTGGCGCGGGACCAGTGACCGACCCGCGGGATTGCCGGCCCGGCTGATCGCGGGCCGGACGGTGCCCGGTCACCGGTAGCCTTCGGCCCGTGACCGAATCCCTCATCTGGACCGTCGTCGTGCTCGTCGCGATCGGCCTCTACCTCAGCTGGACCGCCGGCCGGCTCGACCGCCTGCACACCCGTATCGACGCGGCCCGCGCCGCGCTCGACGCGCAACTGCTGCGCCGGGCCTCTGTCACCCAGGAACTCGCCACGTCCGGAGTCCTCGACCCGGCCGCGTCCATCGTCCTGTACGAGGCCGCGCACGCCGCCCGTCAGGCGGAGGAGGAGCACCGTGAGGTCGCCGAGAGCGAACTGAGCACCGCCCTGCGCGCGGTGTTCGGTGAGCCGGCGCAGGTGGCGGCGGTGAAGGAGATCCCGGGCGGCGAGGAGGCCGCGTCCGAACTGGCCGCCGCCGTCCGCCGGGTCCCGATGGCGCGCCGGTTCCACAACGACGCGGTGCGGGCCGCCCGCGCGCTGCGCCGCCACCGTACGGTGCGCTGGTTCCGGCTGGCCGGTCACGCCCCCTTTCCGCTCGCCTTCGAGATGGACGACGAGCCACCGGTCGCCCTCGCCGCCCGCCCGGTCAGCTGACACCCACTCAGGCCCCGCGCCTCGGCCGTCGGCGTGACCGTCGGCGGGGCCAAAACGATCCACCGGCCTGCTATTGGCCCTTGCTGTGGACCGGCTCCGGAGAGTTTGCTCAGCAGTGCGTCACCCCAGCACGCTCAGCACCCCTTCTCCCAGTGAGGTCGATCCGTGTCCACGCTTCCCACCACCCCGCAGTCCGCTGACTCCCCGGCGACCGGCACCGCCCGCGTCAAGCGCGGCATGGCCGAGCAGCTCAAGGGCGGCGTGATCATGGACGTCGTCAACGCCGAGCAGGCGAAGATCGCAGAGGACGCGGGCGCCGTGGCCGTCATGGCCCTGGAGCGGGTGCCGGCCGACATCCGCAAGGACGGCGGCGTGGCCCGGATGTCCGACCCGAACATGATCGAGGAGATCATCGAGGCCGTCTCCATCCCGGTCATGGCGAAGTCCCGCATCGGACACTTCGTCGAGGCCCAGGTGCTGCAGTCCCTCGGCGTCGACTACATCGACGAGTCCGAGGTGCTCACCCCGGCCGACGAGGTCAACCACAGCGACAAGTTCGCCTTCACCACCCCGTTCGTCTGCGGCGCCACCAACCTGGGCGAGGCCCTGCGCCGTATCGCGGAGGGCGCGGCGATGATCCGCTCCAAGGGCGAGGCCGGCACCGGCAACGTCGTCGAGGCGGTGCGCCACCTGCGCCAGATCAAGAACGAGATCGCCCGGCTGCGCGGCTACGACAACAACGAGCTGTACGCCGCCGCCAAGGACCTCCGCGCCCCGTACGAGCTGGTCAAGGAGGTCGCGGAGCTCGGCAAGCTGCCCGTCGTCCTGTTCTCCGCGGGCGGCGTCGCCACCCCCGCCGACGCCGCGCTGATGCGCCAGCTGGGCGCCGAGGGCGTCTTCGTCGGCTCCGGCATCTTCAAGTCCGGCGACCCGGCCAGGCGCGCCGCCGCCATCGTGAAGGCCACCACGTTCTTCGACGACCCGAAGATCATCGCAGATGCCTCCCGCAACCTGGGGGAGGCCATGGTCGGCATCAACTGCGACACGCTGCCCGAGACCGAGCGCTACGCCAACCGCGGCTGGTAGTCACTGATGAGCGACACCCCTGTGATCGGAGTCCTGGCTCTCCAGGGCGACGTACGGGAACACCTGATCGCCCTGGCCTCGGCGGACGCCCTGGCCAGGCCGGTCCGGCGGCCCGAGGAACTCGCCGAGGTCGACGGACTGGTCGTCCCCGGCGGCGAGTCCACCACGATGTCCAAACTGGCCGCCCTGTTCGGGATGCTGGAACCACTGCGCGAGCGGGTCGCCGCGGGGATGCCGGTCTACGGCACCTGCGCCGGAATGATCCTGCTCGCGGACAAGATCCTCGATCCGCGCTCCGGCCAGGAGACCATCGGCGGCATCGACATGATCGTGCGCCGTAACGCTTTCGGGCGGCAGAACGAGTCTTTCGAGGCGGCCGTGGATGTCGCCGGGATCGACGGCGGACCGGTCGAGGGCGTCTTCATCCGGGCCCCCTGGGTCGAGTCCGTAGGGGCGCGGGCCCAGGTCGTCGCGGAGCACGGCGGCCATATCGTGGGGGTACGGCAGGGAAACGCCCTCGCCACGTCATTCCATCCGGAACTGACCGGTGACCACCGGCTCCACGCGTACTTCGTCGACATGGTGCGCGCATCGGGCTGACTCGATCCCGGTAGGATCTCTCGGGTTCGTACGGAATTTGGTGACGCGAAGGAGAAGGCAGATGTCCGGCCACTCTAAATGGGCTACGACGAAGCACAAGAAGGCCGTGATTGACGCCAAGCGCGGCAAGCTCTTCGCGAAGCTGATCAAGAACATCGAGGTCGCGGCCCGCACCGGCGGTGTGGACCCCGAGGGCAACCCGACCCTTGTGGACGCGATCCAGAAGGCGAAGAAGAGCTCGGTCCCGAACAAGAACATCGACTCCGCGGTCAAGCGCGGTGGCGGTCTCGAAGCGGGCGGCGTCGACTATCAGACGATCATGTACGAGGGTTACGGTCCGAACGGCGTCGCGGTGCTCATCGAGTGCCTCACCGACAACCGCAACCGTGCCGCCTCCGACGTGCGCGTCGCCATGACGCGCAACGGCGGCTCGATGGCCGACCCGGGCTCTGTCTCGTACCTGTTCAATCGCAAGGGCGTCGTGATCGTCCCCAAGGGCGAGCTGTCCGAGGACGACGTGCTGGGCGCGGTCCTCGACGCGGGCGCCGAGGAGGTCAACGACCTCGGTGAGACGTACGAGGTCGTCAGCGAGGCCACCGACATGGTCGCGGTCCGCACCGCGCTCCAGGAGGCGGGCATCGACTACGACTCGGCCGAGGCCAACTTCCTGCCCACCATGCAGGTCGACCTCGACGAGGAGGGCGCCCGCAAGATCTTCAAGCTGATCGACGCGCTGGAGGACAGCGACGACGTGCAGAACGTCTTCGCCAACTTCGACGTCTCGGACGAGGTCATGGAGAAGGTCGACGCCTGACCGGCGCGGCTTCGCGGACGGGCCGACGGGGGACACACCCCGTCGGCCCGTCGCATTGTCAGTGCGAGCCGATAGCCTGCCAGAACAGTTGACCGATCGGCAGGGAGGGGGCGACCCGTGCGGGTACTCGGTGTGGACCCCGGGCTGACCCGGTGCGGTGTCGGAGTCGTCGAAGGAGTCGCGGGCCGTCCGCTGACCATGCTCGGTGTCGGAGTCGTGCGCACCGCGGCCGACGCGGAGCTCGGACACCGGCTGGTGGCCATCGAGCGCGGCATCGAGGAGTGGCTCGACGAGCACCGCCCCGAATACGTCGCCGTCGAGCGGGTGTTCGCCCAGCACAACGTCCGTACGGTGATGGGCACGGCCCAGGCCAGCGCGGTCGCGATGCTCTGCGCGTCCCGTCGGGGCATCCCGGTGGCCCTGCACACGCCGAGCGAGGTCAAGGCCGCCGTCACCGGCGGCGGCCGCGCGGACAAGGCCCAGGTCGGGGCCATGGTCACCCGGCTCCTGCGGCTGGACGCCCCGCCGAAACCGGCCGACGCGGCCGACGCGCTGGCCCTCGCCATCTGCCACATCTGGCGCGCCCCGGCCGTCAACCGCCTCCAGCAGGCGCACGCGGCAGCGGCCGTGGCCCGTATCCCGCGCGTTCCGCGCACCGCAGCAGCTCCCGTCCGGAAGGTCCCCCGATGATCGCCTTCATCACCGGCCCCGTGGCCGCGATCGCCCCCACCACGGCCGTGATCGAGGTCGGCGGCATCGGCATGGCCGTCCAGTGCGCACCGAACACCCTCGCCGCTCTCCGGATCGGCAAGGAGGCCAGGCTCGCCACCTCCCTCGTCGTACGGGAGGACTCACTGACGCTCTACGGCTTCGCCGACGACGACGAGCGCCAGACCTTCGAGCTGCTCCAGACCGCCAGTGGAGTCGGCCCCCGGCTCGCCCAGGCCATGCTCGCCACGCACAGCCCGGACGCCCTGCGCATCGCCGTGTCCACCGGTGACGAGAAGGCGCTCACCGCGGTCTCCGGCATCGGCAAGAAGGGCGCGCAGAAGCTCCTGCTCGAACTCAAGGACAGACTCGGGGAGCCGGTCGGCGCCCACATCGGCCAGCAGGGCATCGGCACCGCGGTCTCCTCCTCCTGGCGGGACCAGCTGCAGGCCGCCCTGATCGGCCTCGGCTACGCCACCCGCGAGGCCGGCGAAGCGGTCTCCGCCGTGGCCCCGCAGGCGGAGGCGGCTCTCGCGGAGGGCGCCCAGCCGCCGGTGCCGCAGCTGCTGCGCGCCGCCCTGCAGACCCTCAACCGCACGCGCTGAGCGGACCCCGAGGGCACCTTCGCCACCCCGGCCCGTGCACCGCGCGGCCCAGCACAGAGACACCCGAGGCGGGACTGACGAGATGAACTGGGACGAGACCGGACCCGACACCGACGAGCTGCTCGACGAGCGCCTCGTCGACGCCGGAGCGGACGGCGAGGACACCGCCGTGGAGGCGGCACTGCGCCCCAAGGACCTCGACGAGTTCGTCGGCCAGGAGACGGTGCGCGAACAGCTCGACCTGGTCCTCAAGGCGGCCCGCGCCCGCGGCGCCACCGCCGACCACGTACTGCTCTCCGGCGCCCCCGGCCTGGGCAAGACCACCCTCTCCATGATCATCGCCGCCGAGATGGGCGCACCGATCCGGATCACCTCGGGGCCCGCCATCCAGCACGCGGGCGACCTCGCGGCGATCCTGTCCTCCCTCCAGGAGGGCGAGGTCCTCTTCCTCGACGAGATCCACCGCATGTCCCGGCCCGCCGAGGAGATGCTCTACATGGCGATGGAGGACTTCCGGGTCGACGTGATCGTCGGCAAGGGGCCGGGTGCCACCGCCATCCCGCTGGAGCTGCCGCCCTTCACCCTGGTCGGCGCCACCACCAGGGCCGGACTCCTGCCGCCCCCGCTGCGCGACCGCTTCGGCTTCACCGGGCACATGGAGTTCTACACGCCGGTCGAACTGGAAAGGGTGATTCATCGCTCGGCCCGGCTCCTCGACGTCGAGATGGACGCCGAGGGGGCCGCGGAGATCGCCGGCCGCTCCCGGGGCACGCCCCGGATCGCCAACCGGCTGCTGCGCCGCGTCCGGGACTACGCCCAGGTCAAGGCCGACGGCCGGATCGACCGGGACATCGCCGGAGCCGCCCTCCAGGTGTACGAGGTCGACGCCCGCGGGCTCGACCGGCTGGACCGGGCGGTGCTCGGCGCCCTGATGAAGCTCTTCGGCGGCGGTCCCGTCGGCCTTTCCACGCTCGCGGTCGCCGTGGGGGAGGAGCGCGAGACGGTCGAGGAGGTCGCCGAGCCCTTCCTGGTGCGCGAGGGACTGCTGGCCAGGACGCCGCGGGGCCGGGTCGCCACACCGGCTGCCTGGGCCCACCTCGGGCTGGTTCCGCCGCAGCAGGGCGGAAAGGGACAACAGGGCCTGTTCGGGGCGTGATGAGTCACAGGTTGGCCCGCAGCGGAACCCGGGTGCCATGCTGGGCGTTGTTCCATCGATGCGGACTCGCTTAGACTCCGCCGATGCCGCCCTTAAAGGTCGGTGTACCCACCCCCGTAGACCAGGCCGCTTTCCAGTGCGGTCGTGCGAAGGAAACTCGTCCCGTGAATCCCGTGACTCTCCTCCCCTTCATCGTGCTCATCGGGGCCATGTTCCTGATGACGCGGTCCGCCAAGAAGAAGCAGGCGGCGGCTGCGAACATGCGCAATGAAATGCAGCCCGGTACCGGCGTCCGGACGATCGGGGGCATGTACGCCACCGTCAAGGAGCTTCACGACGACTCGGTCCTCCTTGAGATCGCTCCCGGCGTCCACGCCGTCTACGCCAAGAACGCCATCGGTGCCGTCCTCGACGATGCGGAGTACAACCGCATCGTCCACGGTGACGAGGAGGAGGAGCTCGACGTCGACGGCGCGGTCGTTCCCGACGACGCCTCCTCGCTGACCGAGCTCGACGCCGCCGACACGGACGCCGACGACGACGCGAAGATCGACCTCGGCAAGAAGGCCGAGGCGGACGACGCGGAGCCGGCCGACAAGAAGTCCGACGGCAAGTCCGACGGCAAGTCCGACGGCGAGGCCGACGCGAAGTAGCACACGACCCGGGGATGCCGTGAGCCCACAGGCATCCGGCTGTCCCCGGACCGTGCGGTCTTCTGCGGGGCGGGTCCCCACTACACTTCGTGGCCGCTTGGGCGCGTACCGGCGCGGGGCGGTTGGACAGGGAGAAACGAGAAGGTGGCAGCACCGAAGAAGGGCCGACGGCCGGCCGGCGGTCAGGGCAGGCCGGGGCGATCCCTGGCTCTGATCCTGATCGCCATGGTCGCGCTCACCGGCGGGATGTTCCTGGCCGATCAGCCGACGCCGCGACTCGGCATCGACCTGGCGGGTGGCACGTCCATCACGCTTGAGGCGAAGGCCGAGCCCGGCCAGGAGTCGGCGATCAACAAGACCAACATGGACACGGCGGTCCAGATCATGGAACGCCGCGTCAACGGTCTTGGCGTCTCCGAGGCAGAGGTCCAGACGCAGGGCAAGAGCAACATCATCGTCAACATCCCCAAGGGCACGAACTCCGCCCAGGCCCGGCAGCAGGTCGGTACGACGGCCAAGCTGTACTTCCGGCCGGTGCTGACCGCCGCCGCGGGAACGCCCACCCCTGAGCCCAGCGCCTCGCCCTCCGGCAAGGGCAGCCCGTCCCCGTCGCCTAGCTCCTCCGACAAGGCGACGAGCCCGTCCACGAAGCCGAGCGCGAGTGCCACCACCCAGGGCCGTGCGGTCACCGGCGCCCTGAAGGCCGACTCCACGCCCACCCCGAAGGCCAGCGAGACCCCGAAGGCCGACGGCACGCCGACGCCCTCCGCCGAGGAGCAGGCGGCCGCCGCCAAGCTGCAGAAGCAGTTCGAGGCGCTCGACTGCTCCACCAAGGCCGGCCGGTCCAAGGCGGCCCAGGGCACCAAGGCCACCGACACGGTGGTCGCGTGCGAGCAGGACGGCTCCGCCAAGTACGTCCTCGGCCCGGCCGAGGTCGACGGCACGGACGTCGACAGCGCGAAGGCCGCGATCAACCAGCAGTCCGGCGCGTGGATCGTCCAGATGGAGTTCACCGGCGGCGGCGCCAAGAAGTTCCAGAAGACCACCGGCAAGCTGGCCCAGCAGCAGTCGCCGCAGAACCAGTTCGCCATCGCGCTCGACGGCGAAGTGGTCTCGGCACCCTCCGTGAAGGAGGCGCTGAGCGCCAACGCCGAGATCTCCGGCAGCTTCACCCAGCAGTCCGCGGAGGACCTGGCCAACGTGCTCTCCTACGGTGCGCTGCCGCTCTCCTTCCAGGAGCAGAGCGTCACCACGGTCACCGCCGCACTCGGCGGTGAGCAGCTCAAGGCGGGCCTGATCGCCGGTGCCATCGGCCTGGCCCTGGTCGTCATCTACCTGGTGGCCTACTACCGCGGACTGGCGCTCATCGCGCTCCTCAGCCTGCTGGTCTCCGGCATCCTCACGTACACGATCATGTCGCTGCTCGGCCCGGCCATCGGATTCGCGCTGAACCTGCCCGCTGTCTGCGGCGCCATCGTGGCGATCGGAATCACCGCGGACTCGTTCATCGTGTACTTCGAACGCATCCGTGACGAGATCCGCGAGGGCCGCACGCTGCGTCCCGCCGTCGAGCGGGCCTGGCCGCGCGCCCGGCGCACCATCCTGGTCTCCGACTTCGTGTCGTTCCTGGCCGCGGCGGTGCTGTTCGTCGTCACCGTCGGAAAGGTCCAGGGCTTCGCGTTCACGCTGGGTCTCACCACCCTGCTCGACGTGGTCGTGGTGTTCCTCTTCACCAAGCCCGTCATGACGCTGATGGCCCGCAAGAAGTTCTTCGCGAGCGGTCACCCGTGGTCCGGTCTGGACCCGAAGCGGCTCGGCGCCAAGCCGCCGCTGCGCCGTTCACGCCGTGTCAACGCCCCCACCGACCCGAAGGAGGCGTGAGATGTCGCGACTCGGCAATCTCGGCGCCCGTCTCTACCGCGGCGAGGTCGGCTACGACTTCATCGGCAACCGCAAGATCTGGTACGGCATCTCGATCCTGATCACCATCACGGCCATTGTCGGCCTGGCGGTCAGCGGCCTGAACATGGGCATCGAGTTCAAGGGCGGCGCCGTCTTCACCACACCGAAGACGAGCGTCTCCGTCGAGAAGGCGGAAGACCTGGCGTCGACGTCCTCCGGCCACCAGGCCATCGTCCAGAAGCTGGGCAACGGCGGCCTGCGCATCCAGATCACCGAGGTGGACACCTCGAAGTCGGACGCGATCAAGGGTGACCTCTCCAAGGGCCTCAGCGTCCCGGAGGAGAAGATCGCCGCCGACCTGGTCGGCCCCAGCTGGGGTGAGCAGATCGCCAACAAGGCGTGGACCGGCCTCGGCGTCTTCATGGTCCTCGTCGTGATCTATCTGGCCATCGCCTTCGAATGGCGCATGGCCATCGCGGCCCTGGTCGCGCTGATCCACGACATCACCATCACGGTCGGCATCTACGCCCTGGTCGGCTTCGAGGTCACCCCGGGCACCGTGATCGGTCTGCTGACGATCCTCGGTTACTCCCTCTACGACACGGTCGTCGTCTTCGACAGCCTCAAGGAGGGCACGAAGGGGATCACCAAGCAGACCCGGTGGACGTACAGCGAGATCGCCAACCGCTCGATCAACGGCACGCTGGTCCGCTCGATCAACACCACGGTCGTCGCCCTGCTGCCGGTCGCCGGTCTGCTGTTCATCGGTGGCGGTGTCCTCGGCGCCGGCATGCTGAACGACATCTCCCTGGCACTCTTCGTCGGCCTCGCCGCCGGTGCGTACTCCTCGATCTTCATCGCCACTCCGCTCGTCGCCGACCTCAAGGAACGCGAACCGCAGATGAAGGCCCTGAAGAAGCGGGTCCTCGCCAAGCGCGCGGCGGCCGCCGCCAAGGGCGAGCTCTCCGAGGCCGAGCAGTCCGACCGGGCCGAGCGGGGCATCACCCAGGACGCCGAAGAGGACGCCGCACCCGCCGGGGCCGTCGTCGGACAGCGCCAGGAGCCCCCCAGGGGCCACGGCCGCACCCCGGGGAAGCGCCGATGACCAGCGGCACCACCGCGAGCACGAGGGACCTCCTGCTCAGCCGGATCCGTGACGTGGCCGACTACCCGAAGCCGGGGGTGATGTTCAAGGACATCACCCCGCTGCTAGCGGACCCGGTGGCCTTCACCGCGCTCACCGAAGCGCTGGCGGAGCTGTGCGTACGGCACGGCGCCACGAAGATCGTCGGTCTGGAGGCCCGCGGCTTCATCCTGGCCGCACCGGTCGCGGTACGGGCCGGCCTCGGCTTCGTCCCGGTCCGCAAGGCCGGCAAGCTGCCCGGTGCCACGCTCGCCCAGACGTACGAGCTGGAGTACGGCAGCGCGGAGATCGAGATCCACGCGGAGGACCTGTCCGCAGAGGACCGGGTCATGGTCATCGACGACGTGCTGGCCACCGGTGGCACCGCCGCCGCCTCGCTGGAGCTCATCCGGCGGGCCGGGGCCGGCGTCGCGGGCGTCGCCGTCCTCATGGAGCTGGGATTCCTGGCCGGCCGGGCGCGCGTCGAGGAGAGCCTGCAGGGCGCTCCGCTGGACGCCCTGATCACGGTCTGAACCCCCTGCGGGCCGCACGCGGCACCGCATGACAGGTACCGAAGCGGGCACCCGGGAACAACCGGGTGCCCGCTTCGCGTTGTGCGGGCTCTCACGGTCCCCGGGGGAGGAGCGGCCGCAGGGTCGTTACGATGGCCTTTCCGGGTGTCCGGATCCGCACGAGGAGCGCTCTTGCCAGACGAGGCCCAGCCAGTCGCCGCCCCGCAGCCCGACCAGCCCGCGGCGGCCCCAGCCACGCCCGCGAAGCAGCCCGCGGAGAAGCCGAAGCCTCCGGCGCCCGAGCCCGGCACGGGCCCGGCCCCCGCAGAGGCCAACGGGCCCGCGCCCGCTTCCCCCGCCCAGCCGGCCGCACCCGCCTCGCCGCCCCCGACGGCGCCGAAGCCCCCGGCAAAGCCCGCGCCGGCGCCCGCAGGTCCGGTGGCCCGTACCGGCGGCGGCTCCTCCAACCGGGTCCGGGCCAGGCTGGCCCGGCTCGGCGTCCAGCGCTCCAGCCCGTACAACCCGGTGCTCGAACCGCTGCTGCGTACCGTCCGGAGCAACGACTCCAAGATCGAGGCCTCCACGCTGCGCCAGATCGAGCGCGCCTACCAGGTCGCGGAGCGCTGGCACCGCGGCCAGAAGCGCAAGAGCGGCGACCCTTACATCACCCACCCCCTCGCCGTGACCACGATCCTGGCCGAGCTGGGTATGGATCCGGCCACCCTGATGGCCGGGCTGCTGCACGACACCGTCGAGGACACCGAGTACGGCCTGGACACCCTGCGCCGCGACTTCGGCGACCAGGTCGCCCTGCTGGTCGACGGCGTCACCAAGCTGGACAAGGTCAAGTTCGGCGAGGCCGCGCAGGCCGAGACCGTACGCAAGATGGTCGTCGCGATGGCCAAGGACCCGCGCGTCCTGGTCATCAAGCTCGCCGACCGGCTGCACAACATGCGCACCATGCGGTACCTCAAGCGGGAGAAGCAGGAGAAGAAGGCCCGCGAGACGCTGGAGATCTACGCCCCGCTGGCCCACCGCCTGGGCATGAACACCATCAAGTGGGAGCTGGAGGACCTCGCCTTCGCGATCCTCTACCCGAAGATGTACGACGAGATCGTCCGGCTCGTCGCGGAGCGGGCGCCCAAGCGCGACGAATACCTCGCCATAGTGACCGACGAGGTGCAGTCCGACCTGCGCGCCGCCCGCATCAAGGCCACCGTCACCGGCCGGCCGAAGCACTACTACAGCGTCTACCAGAAGATGATCGTGCGAGGCCGGGACTTCGCGGAGATCTACGACCTGGTGGGCATCCGCGTCCTCGTCGACACGGTCCGCGACTGCTACGCGGCGCTCGGCACCGTCCACGCGCGGTGGAATCCGGTCCCCGGCCGGTTCAAGGACTACATCGCGATGCCCAAGTTCAACATGTACCAGTCGCTGCACACCACGGTGATCGGGCCCAGCGGCAAGCCCGTCGAGCTCCAGATCCGTACGTTCGACATGCACCGCCGCGCCGAGTACGGCATCGCCGCGCACTGGAAGTACAAGCAGGAGGCCGTCGCGGGCGCCTCCAAGGTGCGCACCGACGTCCCCCGGAACACCGGCCGGGGCCAGGACACCGTCAACGACATGGCGTGGCTGCGCCAGCTCCTGGACTGGCAGAAGGAGACCGAGGACCCCAGCGAGTTCCTGGAGTCCCTGCGCTTCGACCTCTCGCGCAACGAGGTCTTCGTCTTCACGCCCAAGGGCGACGTCATAGCGCTCCCGGCAGGGGCGACACCGGTCGACTTCGCCTACGCCGTCCATACGGAGGTGGGTCACCGGACGATAGGGGCCCGGGTCAACGGACGGCTCGTACCGCTTGAGTCCACGCTCGACAACGGCGACCTGGTGGAGGTCTTCACCTCCAAGGCGGCCGGAGCGGGCCCCTCGCGCGACTGGCTCGGCTTCGTCAAGTCGCCCCGGGCACGCAACAAGATCCGCGCCTGGTTCTCCAAGGAGCGCCGCGACGAGGCGATCGAGCAGGGCAAGGACTCCATCGCGCGGGCCATGCGCAAGCAGAACCTGCCGATCCAGCGGATCCTGACCGGCGACTCCCTGGTCACGCTCGCCCACGAGATGCGCTACCCCGACATCTCGTCCCTGTACGCCGCGATCGGTGAGGGACATGTCGCGGCGGCCGGTGTCGTGCAGAAGCTGGTCCAGGCGCTCGGCGGCCAGGACGAGGCCAACGAGGACCTCGCGGAGAGCTCGCCGCCCTCGCACGGCCGCAACAAGCGCCGGGCCAACGCCGACCCGGGCGTCGTCGTCAAGGGCGTCGAGGACGTCTGGGTCAAGCTGGCCCGCTGCTGCACGCCCGTTCCCGGTGACCCGATCATCGGCTTCGTGACCAGGGGCAGCGGAGTCTCCGTCCACCGTGCGGACTGCGTGAACGTCGACTCGCTCTCGCAGGAGCCGGAGCGGATTCTTGAGGTCGAATGGGCGCCCACCCAGTCCTCCGTGTTCCTCGTCGCCATCCAGGTCGAGGCACTGGACCGCTCCAGGCTGCTCTCCGACGTCACCCGGATCCTGTCCGACCAGCACGTCAACATCCTGTCCGCGGCCGTGCAGACCTCCCGCGACAGGGTGGCCACCTCACGCTTCACCTTCGAGATGGGCGACCCGAAACACCTCGGCCACGTCCTGAAGGCCGTACGCGGCGTCGAGGGCGTCTACGACGTCTACCGGGTCACCTCGGCCCGCCGGCCCTGAGCCGGGCCGTCCGGCGGGCCGTGCGGCCCCTCGTACGACGTGAAGGGCCCCTCCGCCACCGGGCGAATTCGAGGGGTCGTTGCAACACGTGGTCGGTTGTTCAGGCCGCGGGTAGTTTATGCAGGTGCTCGGCTGGGGTTTCCCAGCCGAGCGTTTTGTGTGGGCGGCTGTTGAGTTCGGCGGCGGCGGCGTCGAGGTGGTCGCGGCTGTGGGTGGCGAGGTTGGTGCCTTTGGGGAAGTACTGGCGGAGCAGGCCGTTGGTGTTCTCGTTCGAGCCGCGTTGCCAGGGGCTGGCGGGGTTGCAGAAGTAGACCGGGATGTTGGTGGCGATGCTGAAGGCGTGGTGGGCGGCCATCTCGGAGCCCTGGTCCCAGGTGAGGGACCGCAGCAGGTGGGGCGGCGGTGTTTTCACGGTGTCGGTCAGGGCGTCGCGCATACTTTCGGCGCTGTGGTCGCCGGGCAGGTGGACCGGCATCAGGTAGCGGGTGCTGCGTTCGACGAGGGTGCCGATCGCCGATCCGCTGTTCTTGCCGATGATGAGGTCCCCTTCCCGGTGGCCTGGGACGGCCCGGTCTTCGGCCTCTGCCGGGCGGTCGCTGATCATGACCATCGGGGTCGTGAAGCGGGGCTGGCGTTTGGCTGCCTGGCGGTGGGGGCGGCGGCGGGCGCGGCCGGTCCGCAGGGCCCGGGTGAGTTCGCGCCGTAGTTCGCCGCGTCCTTGGACGTAGAGGGCTTGGTAGACCGTCTCGTGGGTCACGTGCGTCTCCGGCCGGTCGGGGAACCGTCTGTGGAGAGCGTGGCAGATCTGCTCGGGGCTCCAGCGCAGGGTCAGGTGGTCCTGGATGAAGTCCCGCAGTTCGGGGTTCTGGCCGATCTTCCCCGCCTTGGGGCGGGGCCGGCGGGTATCGGCGCGGGCCTGGGCGGCGTGCGGCCGGTACTGACCGTTGCCGGGGTGCCGGTTGCGGCGTATCTCACGGCTGACTGTCGACGGGCTGCGGCCCAGCTCGGCGGCGATCGCGCGGACCGTGGCCTTCTCCCGCAGCCGGTCGGCTATGTGGATACGGTCGGCCTCACGCAGGTAGCGGGACGGGCCAGAAGACGGCGCATCCTGGTGGACCGGAGGCGCCGCCTTCTTCTTGCCGATGTGCGCGTGTGACCCGTCGCGCCACTTCCTGCCGGTCCGCAGGTTGATACCGACGATCCGGCAGGCTTCCCTGCTGCTGCAGCCCTGCTGCATGAGCTGGAAGCATGCCGCCCGCTCACGGGTCAGCTTCCGTGGCCCCTGCGGCCCCCGGTCCTTGCGTCTCTCGAAGTCCATCGCATCCCCTGAGCTGGAGTGTTGCAACGACCACTAGAACTCAAGCCGGCGGAGGGGCCCTTCACACGCGGACCGGCGGACCTGGTCTCAGCCGCCGAACTCCTCAAGGCCCTTGAGAGCCTGATCCAGGAGCGCCTGCCGCCCCTCCAGCTCGCGGGCGAGCTTGTCCGCACGGGCGTTGTTGCCCGAGGCACGCGCCGTGTCGATCTGGGTGCGCAGCTTGTCCACGGCGGACTGGAGCTGACCGGTCAGACCCGCGGCACGGGCACGTGCCTCCGGGTTCGTCCGGCGCCACTCCGACTCCTCGGCCTCCTGGAGCGCCCGCTCCACCGTGTGCATCCGCGCCTCGATCCTGGGGCGGGCGTCACGCGGTACGTGGCCGACGGCCTCCCAGCGCTCGTTGATGGCCCGGAACGCCGCCCTGGAGGCCTTCAGGTCCTTCACCGGCAGCAGCTTCTCGGCCTCGGCCGCGAGCTCCTCCTTGACCTTGAGGTTCTCGCCCTGCTCCGCGTCACGCTCCGCGAACACCTCACTGCGGGCGGCGAAGAAGACGTCCTGGGCACCGCGGAAGCGGTTCCACAGATCGTCCTCGGCCTCGCGCTGGGCGCGGCCGGCGGCCTTCCACTCCGTCATCAGGTCGCGGTAGCGGGCGGCCGTCGTGCCCCAGTCCGAGGAACGGGACAGCGACTCGGCCTCGACGACCAGCTTCTCCTTGGCCTTGCGGGCCTCCTCGCGCTGGGCGTCCAGCGAGGCGAAGTGGGCCTTGCGGCGCTTGGAGAACGCCGAGCGCGCATGAGAGAAGCGGTGCCACAGCTCGTCGTCCGACTTGCGGTCGAGCCTCGGCAGGCCCTTCCACGTGTCGACGAGCGCACGGAGCCGCTCGCCCGCGGAGCGCCACTGCTCGCTCTGCGCCAGCTCCTCGGCCTCGACGACAAGCGCCTCCTTGGCGTGCTTCGCCTCGTCGGTCTGCTTCGCCTTCTGGGCCTTGCGCTCCTCCCGCCGCGAGTCGACCGTCGCCACCAGGGCGTCCAGCCGCTTGCGCAGCGCGTCCAGGTCCCCGACGGCGTGATGCTCGTCGACCTGCGCAGCCAGATGCTCGATGGCGGTCGTCGCGTCCTTCGCGGACAGATCGGTGGTCTTCACCCGCCGCTCCAGGAGGCCGATCTCGACCACAATGCCCTCGTACTTGCGCTCGAAGTAGGCCAGGGCCTCCGCCGGAGAACCGGCCTGCCACGATCCGACGACCTGCTCGCCGTCGGCGGTACGCACGTACACGGTGCCTGTCTCATCGACACGGCCCCACGGGTCGCTGCTCACAGCGCCTCCTCCACCTGATGCCCCCGAGGGGGTTCACCCCCCTGGCATCGTCCACGGTTTCCTGGGGCGGGCAGCGCCCGCCCTGCACAACGCCAATCTAGGCGACGGGCCACCCGGCTGTCCGCACTCCGCGCGGCCGAAATTCTCCGGCGCGCGCCCGGCGCCGCCGCGCGGATCATGCCGGGGCCCGCCGTGCTCACGCCTTGTCGACGGCCGCCTTCGAGATGTTCACGGCCTTCTTCGGCGCACCGTCGGCGGCGCCGCCGGTGACCCCTGCCTTGCCGATGGCCTCGACGGCCTTCAGCGACGCCTTGTCCATCGTGCCGAACGGCGTGTAGCTGGGCGGCAGTTTGGTGTCCTTGTAGACCAGGAAGAACTGGCTGCCGCCGGTGTGCGGCTGGCCCGTGTTGGCCATCGCCACCGTGCCCGCCGGGTAGGTCACCGTGCCGTCCTTGCCCGACTTGCCCAGCGCGGTGAGGTTCTCGTCCGGGATCGTGTAGCCCGGACCGCCGGTGCCGTCGCCCTTGGGGTCACCGCACTGCAGGACGAAAATACCCTTCGTGGTCAGTCGGTGGCACTTGGTGCCGTCGAAGAAGCCCTTGTCCGCGAGCGACTTGAAGGAGTTCGTGGTGTGCGGGGTCTTCGCCGCGTCCATCGTGAACGCGATGTCGCCCTGGCCCGTCTTGAGCGACAGGGTGTACTTCGCCTTCTTGTCGATCTTCATCGCCGGCTCGGGCGCGCTCTTCTCGCTCGCCGAGGGAGATGCGGAGGGGGACGCCGACGAGTTGGCGCTCGCTGCCGCGTCGGCCTTGTCCTTCTTGCCGTCGTCGCCGGTGGCGAAGTACGTGATACCGCCTATGACGGCCACCGCGGCCACCGCGGAGGTGATGATGACCGTCAGCCGACGGGTCCGGCGACGGGCCTCCTCCCGGCGCTGCTGCTGCCGCTCGAACTTCTCCCTGGCGAGCTGCCGCCGCCGCTGATCGCTGCTGACCACCGGGTGATCTCCTTGTGCGTCGTGTGTTCGGGCCTGAGTTGCCCCGTACCGTATATGGGTTAGCTGTGGAATGAGGAGCGCCGGTAGGCTCTGAACTGCTGCGACCGCGCAGCCGCGACCCCTCGTCGGACGACCATTAAGGACGATCGTGCTCATTGCCGGGTTCCCCGCCGGGGCCTGGGGGACCAACTGTTACCTGGTCGCCCCCGCCGCGGGTGAGGAGTGCGTGATCATCGACCCGGGCCACCAGGCCGCCTCCGGGGTCGAGGAAGCACTGCGCAAGCATCGGCTGAAGCCCGTCGCCGTCGTGCTCACCCACGGCCACATCGACCACGTCGCCTCGGTCGTCCCGGTGTGCGGCGCCCACGATGTCCCCGCCTGGATCCACCCGGAGGACCGCTACATGATGAGCGACCCGGAGAAGGCCCTCGGCCGCTCCATCGGGATGCCGCTCATGGGCGAGCTGACGGTGGGGGAGCCGGACGACGTCAAGGAGCTCAGCGACGGTGCCCGGCTCACGCTGGCCGGTCTGGAGTTCGGTGTCTCGCATGCGCCCGGCCATACCAAGGGGTCGGTGACGTTCAGGATGCCCGAGGCCGCGGATGTTCCGCAGGTCCTCTTCTCGGGCGACCTGCTCTTCGCCGGCTCCGTCGGACGCACCGACCTGCCCGGTGGCGACCACGCCGAGCTGCTTGAGTCGCTGGCCCGTGTGTGCCTGCCGCTCGACGACTCGACCGTGGTGCTGTCCGGCCACGGCCCCCAGACGACCATCGGCCGCGAGCGCGCCACCAACCCGTATCTGAGCGGTATGGACGCGCCCCGACGAGGAATGTGACGAGAGCGAAATCGTGAGCACCTTCAAGGCCCCCAAGGGCACGTACGACCTGACCCCGCCCGACTCCGCGAAGTACCTCGCGGTGCGTGAGGCCATCTCCGCACCCCTGAAGAACTCCGGCTACGGCTACATCGAGACCCCCGGCTTCGAGGACGTGGCCCTCTTCTCCCGAGGCGTCGGTGAGTCCACCGACATCGTGAGCAAGGAGATGTACACCCTCACCACCAAGGGCGGCTCCCAGCTGGCGCTGCGCCCCGAAGGCACCGCGTCCGTACTGCGCGCCGCGCTGGAGGCCAACCTCCACAAGCTCGGCAACCTGCCGGTCAAGCTCTGGTACTCCGGCTCGTACTACCGCTACGAGCGCCCGCAGAAGGGCCGTTACCGCCACTTCTCGCAGGTCGGGGCCGAGGCGATCGGCGCGGAGGACCCGGCGCTGGACGCCGAGCTGATCATCCTGGCCGACCAGGCGTACCGCACGCTGGGTCTGCGCGAGTTCCGCATTCTGCTGAACTCGCTGGGCGACAAGGAGTGCCGGCCCGTCTACCGCGACGCGCTCCAGGGCTTCCTGCGCGAACTCGACCTGGACGAGGAGACCCGCCGCCGCATCGAGATCAACCCGCTCCGGGTCCTCGACGACAAGCGCCCCGAGGTCCAGAAGCAGCTGACCGGCGCCCCGGTGCTGCGCGACTACCTCTGCGACGCCTGCAAGGCGTACCACGAGGAGGTCCGCGACCTGCTCAACGAGGCGGGCGTGGTGTACGAGGACGACGAGAAGCTCGTCCGCGGCCTCGATTACTACACCCGCACCACCTTCGAGTTCGTCCACGACGGACTGGGCTCGCAGTCCGCGGTGGGCGGCGGCGGCCGGTACGACGGCCTCTCCGAGATGATCGGCGGACCGGCGCTCCCGTCGGTCGGCTGGGCGCTCGGCGTGGACCGCACCGTGCTCGCCCTGGAGGCGGAGGGCATCGAGCTCGAACTGCCCTCGACCACCAGCGTCTTCGCCGTACCGCTCGGCGAGGAGGCCCGGCGCAAGCTGTTCGCCGTCGTGACGCGGCTGCGCCGCGAGGGGGTGGCCGCGGACTTCGCGTTCGGGGGCCGCGGTCTCAAGGGCGCGATGAAGAGCGCCAACCGCTCGGGCGCGCGGTTCACCGTCGTGGCCGGTGAGCGCGATCTGGCCGAGGGTGTCGTGCAGCTCAAGGACATGGAGTCCGGTGAGCAGACGGCCGTTCCGCTGGCCGAGGTGACCGAGGCGATCAAGGCGCGCCTGGCGTAGGTCCCGCACGGGTCGCGGGCGGGCGGTGTCCCCGTCCGTCCGCGACCGGGGACACCGGGTCCCGCCGGCACGTCAACTCGGCGCAGCCGGATTCACGCTGCCGGGGGGTTCCGGTCCGGGAGGGCCGGTGCCGGTACGTGGCAGCCGGCAGCCCGGCCGGACCCAGGAGCGCCTGCCCGCAGTGGCGTCGGCGCCTTCCGTACCCGGAACCGCACGCTGATTCCGCGCGCATCTTTATGTTCATCGAACGGAGGACCGGCGCGGCGGTACGGCACAATGACCGTGCCCAGCAGGCTACTCAGTGACGGAATGGCGATATGACGACTGCAGCGGTTGACCATCCCTCCTCCGACCAGGACGAGGACGGCGGGAAGAGGACCATCGGCGGCAGTCGTGCGTTCGCACTGCTGCTGGTGATCACGGGCGCTGCCGGACTCCTCGCCGCGTGGGTCATCACGCTCGACAAGCTCAAGCTGATGGAGGACCCCAGCTTCGTCCCGGGCTGCAGTCTCAACCCGGTGGTGTCCTGCGGCAACATCATGAAGAGCGAGCAGGCGGCCGCCTTCGGCTTCCCGAACCCGTGGCTCGGGCTCGCCACCTACCCCGTGATCATGGGCATCGGCCTGGCGCTCCTCGCCGGAGCGCGCTTCAGGGGCTGGTACTGGCTGGGGATGAACGCGGGCACCCTGTTCGGCGTCGGCTTCTGCACCTGGCTTCAGTACCAGTCGCTGTACAACATCAACTCCCTGTGCCTGTGGTGCTGCCTGGCCTGGGTCGCCACGATCTTCATGTTCTGCTACGTCACCACGCACAACATCAAGCACCGGATCATTCCGGCGCCCAGCTGGCTGCGCAACGGACTGACCGAGTTCCACTGGGTGCCGCCGGTCCTGTGGGTCGGCATCATCGGCATGCTCATCCTGACCCGCTGGTGGGACTTCTGGACCAGCTGAGCGGCCCGTACGCACCGAGGCTCCGGCCCGGGGCCCGGCAGGGTTGTCAGTGCGGTGACATAGGCTTCAAAACGTGGAGCCCGACCTCTTTACCGCAGCAGCCGAAGACCGCCAGGAGAAGGACCCGTCCAGCAGCCCCCTCGCTGTCCGGATGCGTCCGCGTACCCTCGACGAGGTCGTCGGCCAGCAGCATCTGCTCAAACCGGGCTCACCGCTGCGCCGCCTCGTCGGAGAGGGGAGCGGGGGACCGGCCGGCCCCTCCTCCGTGATCCTCTGGGGCCCGCCCGGCATCGGCAAGACGACCCTGGCGTACGTGGTCAGCAAGGCCACCAACAAGCGCTTCGTCGAGCTCTCCGCGATCACCGCGGGCGTCAAGGAAGTACGGGCGGTCATCGAGGGCGCCCGGCGCGCCACAGGCGGCTACGGCAAGGAGACCGTCCTCTTCCTGGACGAGATCCACCGCTTCTCCAAGGCACAGCAGGACTCACTGCTCCCGGCCGTCGAGAACCGCTGGGTGACGCTGATCGCGGCCACCACCGAGAATCCCTACTTCTCGATCATCTCGCCGCTGCTCTCGCGCTCCCTGCTGCTGACCCTGGAATCGCTGACCGACGACGACCTGCGCGATCTGCTGCACCGCGCCCTGGCCGACGAGCGCGGACTCGGCGGCGCGGTGACGCTGCCGGAGGACGCGGAGGAGCACCTGCTGCGCATCGCGGGCGGTGACGCACGCCGGGCGCTGACGGCGCTGGAGGCGGCGGCCGGCGCGGCGCTGTCCAAGGGGGAGCCGGAGATCACCCTGCTGACCCTGGAGGAGACGGTCGACCGCGCCGCGGTGAAGTACGACCGGGACGGCGACCAGCACTACGACGTGGCGAGCGCCCTGATCAAGTCGATCCGAGGCTCTGACGTCGATGCCGCGCTGCACTATCTGGCCCGGATGATCGAGGCGGGGGAGGACCCCCGGTTCATCGCCCGGCGGCTGATGATCTCGGCCAGCGAGGACATCGGTCTCGCGGACCCCACGGCGCTGCCCACCGCGGTCGCCGCAGCCCAGGCCGTCGCGATGATCGGCTTCCCGGAGGCGGCGCTCACCCTCAGCCACGCCACGATCGCCCTGGCCCTCGCCCCCAAGTCCAACGCGGCGACGCTGGCGATCTCAGCCGCCCGGGAGGACGTGCGCAAGGGCCTGGCCGGCCCCGTCCCGGCCCATCTGCGCGACGGCCACTACAAGGGGGCCGCCAAGCTGGGGCACGCGCAGGGCTATGTCTATCCGCACGACGTCCCCGGCGGTATCGCCGCCCAGCAGTACGCACCGGACGCCGTGCGCGACAAGCGCTACTACCAGCCCACCCGGTACGGCGCGGAGGCGCGTTACGCGGACGTGGCGGACCGGGTCCGCGAGCGGCTCGGCCGTACCGGCGGCGACGGCGAAGCGGACCGGTCCGGGACATAGCCCGGGGCCCGGGGGTCTCGGTCCCTCAGTGCGCCGCCGCCTCGAAGAGGGTGTGCATGGCGTGCCGCAGCTCGTTCACATCACGCACCGGTTCGGGGAACTCGAAGCGTGCGTCGAAGCACCTGCCGTCCCGCTCGCACACCCGTACCCGCAGCCCCAGCCGGTCCAGCGCGAGCGGCACGACGGCCGGGCGGTGCGCGGAGCAGCCGGCCGTGGCCCGCTCGCCGAGCAGCCCGGACAGCGTGCCGAGCTGTTCGCCGTGCGCCGCGTGCAGATGCTGCAGCAGCTCCGCCTCGTGGATGACGAGCGGGTCGGCGGAGGCGTCGCGGAACTCCTCCGGCTCGACGCTCTGCGCGCCCCAGAGGTCGTCGACGTACGCCTCGCCCGTCTCCAGCCGCAGGAGCATCCGGCCGGGTCCCGCCATGCCCGGGACGGTGGTGAGCCAGCCGGAGACCCGGGCCCGGCCTCGGATGCGGTGCGGTACGGAGACCGGGGCCACGTCGGTGATCTCCAGCACAGCTGTCAGCTCGTCGTCCTGGGCGTGCGTCGCGGCCCGTACCGCCGGGGATTCCGCGGGGAATTCGAGGAAGAGATCCCCGTCCGGACCCACGCTGCGGGAGAGCGGCATCAGCTGGTCCGAGCCCGCGGAGTCGAGGCCGGGGATGAGCAGTACCGAGGAGCAGGTACTCTGTACGAGAGTTCGTGTGCGCTCGGCTGCTGACGGCATCCGTGTGTTTTCAAGCCCGCTGGGACGCGGCTGACCACGATCAGATCGGCCTTCCGTCGTAGCAGCACCTTCAGGTGTGCTGCCGCTGTCTGTGCTGTCCGTGACGTGTGTGGTGTTCCCAGGGCGAGACATGCGATCTCCTTGAGTAAGGTGAGCCTAACCTAACCTACAACGGAGGTCTGGAGAACGTGCCTAATCAGTCGCGTCCCAAGGTCAAGAAGAGCCGCGCGCTCGGCATTGCGCTGACGCCGAAGGCCGTCAAGTACTTCGAGGCCCGCCCCTACCCGCCGGGCGAGCACGGCCGCGGCCGCAAGCAGAACTCGGACTACAAGGTCCGTCTGCTGGAGAAGCAGCGTCTGCGTGCCCAGTACGACATCAGCGAGCGCCAGATGGCCCGCGCCTACGACCGCGCCAAGAAGGCCGAAGGCAAGACGGGCGAGGCTCTCGTCGTCGAGCTGGAGCGCCGCCTCGACGCGCTGGTCCTGCGTTCCGGTATCGCCAAGACGATCTACCAGGCGCGCCAGATGGTCGTGCACGGTCACATCGAGGTCGACGGCCAGAAGGTCGACAAGCCGTCCTTCCGTGTCCGTCCCGACAACATCGTGATGGTCCGCGAGCGCAGCCGCGACAAGCACCCCTTCCAGGTTGCCCGCGAGGGTGGTTACGACACCGACGGTGAGACCCCGCGCTACCTGCAGGTGAACCTGAAGGCCCTGGCCTTCCGCCTTGACCGGGACCCGAACCGCAAGGAAATCCCCGTGATCTGCGACGAGCAGCTCGTCGTCGAGTACTACGCCCGTTGATCCAGGCGTAGCCGCTCTTCACCAGCGCTCAGGCCCGCCCCTTCCCGAAGCCGGGGAGGCGGCGGGCTTTCGCGTCTTCCCGGTCTCGGGAAGCGGCCCCGGCGCCTCCGGTGCGCCGGTCTCCGCGTCGCCCCGCCGCTCCCCGGGGCGCCCGGCCAGTGCCCTGGCCACCACCGCGTCGGTGCCCAGCACCGCGCCGGCCCGCCGCTGCGAGGCGTACCGCTCCTCGCCCAGCTCCTGGCGGGCCAGCTTTTCGCACCGGGCCCTGGGCGCCCCGTAGTGCTCGGAGCCGAACAGCGGCAGCCCCACCGATGGCCAGATCTGTTCGGCGGCCCCCTGCAGCAGCGCCGCCTCGTCCGCGTCGCCCTCGACCACCGTGATCAGCGCCAGCAGTTCCAGCGAGAGCACGGTGCCGAGCAGGTCGTGGAAGGCGTGGCTGATGGACAGCGACTCCCCGAGGAGCTCCCTGGCCCGTGCCGGACGGCCCCGCTCCAGGGCGGCGAAGGCCAGGACCAACAGTGCGTAGCTGAGGGCCCACCGCTCCCCGTGGTCCTCGCAGATCTCCCGGACCTCCTCGCAGATCGTGACCGCGCGGTCCAGCTCGCCGCGGAACCCGACCGACATCGCCAGTTCGACCTGGGCCATCAGCACATTGCTGTTCAGCTCCCCGAGCTCCCGGTAGCGGCCGAGCGCCTCGTGCAGCAGCTCCTGCGCCCGCGCCGTGTCGTCCGTGACGAGGGCCAGGCAGCCGGTGCGGTGCAGCGCGTACGCCGAGGCCGTGGCGTCACCGGCCAGCTCCGCCTCCTCCCGGCACTCGGTCAGCGCCGAGATCGCTCCCACCGGGTCTCCCTGCAGCACCGCGACATAGCCGAGCACCCACAGCGCCTTCAGCCGCGAGGAGTCGTACGGGGTCTCCTCCTCCAGCACGTGGTCCAGCCAGTGCCGCCCCTCCGAGAGCAGCCCGCAGCCGACCCACAGGAACCAGAGCGTGCCCGCCAGGTACTGGGCGAGATGCGCCTCCTCCGGGCACTCCAGCGAACACTCCATGGCCCGCCGCAGATTGGGCAGTTCGCTCTCCACCCGGGCCGCCACCTCGCTCTGCCTCGGGCTGAACCAGTCCAGCTCGCACCAGGTCGCCAGCCCCAGGAACCAGTCGCGGTGACGCCGCCGCAGCCGCTCCGTCTCCCCGGTGGCCGCCAGCCACTCGGCGCCGTACTCGCGCACCGTGTCGAGCATCCGGTAGCGGGTCCCGGCCGCCGAGTCCTCCCGCAGCACGATGGACTGCGCGAGCAGCCCGGAGAGCACGTCGAGCACCGAGTCGGCCGGCAGTTCGGAGCCGCTGCAGATGTACTCGACCGCCTCCAGGTCGAACTGCCCGGCGAAGACCGAGAGCCGTGACCACAGCAGCCGCTGCTCCGGGGCGCAGAGCTCATGGCTCCAGCCGATGGCCGTACGGAGCGTCTGATGCCGGGCCAGCGCGCTGCGGCTGCCGCCGGTCAGCAGCCGGAAGCGGTCGTCGAGGCGCTCCAGCACCTGCTCGGCCGAGAGCGCCCGCAGCCGCCCGGCCGCCAGCTCCAGCGCGAGCGGAATCCTGTCCAGCCGCCGGCAGAGCTCCTGGACCGCGCCCCGGGTGTCCTCGGTCAGCCGGAACTCCGGCTGCACCGCGGTGGCCCGCTCCGCGAAGAGCCGGAGCGCGTCCCGGCCGGTCATGGTCGCGAGCGGATAGGTGACCTCGCCGTCGAGTTCCAGCGGCAGCCGGCCGGCCGCCAGCACCCGCAGCCGGGGGGCCCGGCGCAGCAGGTCCCGTACCAACTCCGCACAGGCGTCCACGAGATGTTCGAATCCGTCGATCACCAGCAGGAGCCGGCGTCCGGCGCAGTGTTCCAGGAGTGTGGTGTGCGGCGGCCTGTTGGTGTGGTCGGTCAGGCCCAGCGCGTCGACGAGTGCGTGTTCCAGCAGCTCCGGATCGTGGACGTCCGACAGCTCCAGCAGCCAGACCCCGTCGCAGTACCGTTTTTTCAGAAGGGTCGCGACCTTGGTGACCAGCCGGGACTTGCCGACGCCTCCCACTCCCACGACGGTGACCAGCCGGGACTCCTCCAGGAGTCCGGCGAGCTCGGCCAGCTCGTCGTCACGTCCCACGAACCCGTTCAGTTCCGCCGGGAGATTGCCCGGGAGGCCGTGTGCGGGCCCGCCAGGGGCGGTGGGCGGTGTATCCGGACCGTCGGGAGAGGGGAAGGGGCGCTGAGGGCGTCGCATGAAACACGCAGAGTACTGGCCCGAAAGCGCTCCGTACAATCTCGTCGCGGGAACTCCCGCCGTGCCGGGCGGTAATGCGGTACAGGGCGCGAGCCCCGGCGCGATAGGCTCGGAGGCGGTGACCGGCCGCTGCGCGGGCCGCCGCCGAACAAGCGGAGAACAGCGCGGAAACAGCGTCTGTCTCTGCTGAACAACGCAGAGACAGACGACAAGCCAGAGAGAGCGGTGCACTGTGTCCGGTGGTGAGGTGGCCGGGATCCTGGTGGCCGTCTTCTGGGCGATCCTGGTTTCGTTCCTCGCCGTCGTGCTGGTGAGGCTCGCGCAGACGCTCAGGGCGACCACCAGACTCGTGGCGGACGTGACCGAACAGGCCGTCCCGCTGCTCGCTGACGCCTCCGCGACCGTACGTTCCGCGCAGACCCAGCTCGACAAGGTCGACGCGATCGCGACGGACGTCCAGGAGGTCACCTCCAACGCCTCGGCGCTCTCCACCACCGTCGCTTCCACGTTCGGCGGCCCGCTGGTCAAGGTCGCCGCGTTCGGCTACGGGGTCCGGCAGGCCATCGGCCGCAAGACCGCCCCCGAACCGGAAGCGCGTTCCCGGCGATCGGTGATCGTCGGCCGGACCGTGCCGTCCGCGCGTGGCAGGAAGCGCAACGGCAGAAACTCCCGCGGATCGAAGGACTGACGCAGCGATGTTCCGCCGTACGTTCTGGTTCACCGCCGGCGCAGCCGCCGGGGTCTGGGCCACCGCCAAGGTCAACCGCAAGATCAAGCAGCTGACCCCCGAGAGCCTCGCGGCGCAGGCCGCCGACAAGGCGGTCGTGGCCGGTCACCGGCTCAAGGACTTCGCGCTGGACGTCCGCGAGGGCATGGTCAGGCGCGAGGCCGAGCTGGGCGAGGCGCTGGGGCTCGAAGCCCCGGTCGACCCGGACCTCCCGGTACGGCCGCACTTCGCCGTCGAGGCGGCGCCGCCCGGCAGACGCGGGGCGCCCGCCCGCAACCGCACGCTCCCCTACAACTCGTACAACCGGAATGAGGACCACTGATGGAGTCGGCTGAAATTCGCCGCCGCTGGCTGAGCTTCTACGAGGAGCGCGGTCACACCGTCGTCCCTTCGGCGTCGCTCATCGCGGACGACCCGACTCTGCTGCTGGTCCCGGCCGGCATGGTGCCCTTCAAGCCGTACTTCCTCGGTGAGGTCAAGCCGCCCGCCCCGCGCGTCACCAGCGTGCAGAAGTGCGTCCGTACGCCGGACATCGAAGAGGTCGGCAAGACCACCCGGCACGGCACCTTCTTCCAGATGTGCGGAAACTTCTCCTTCGGTGACTACTTCAAGGAAGGCGCCATCGAGTACGCCTGGGAGCTGCTCACCGGCTCCGTGGCGGACGGCGGCTTCGGCCTGGACCCCGAGCGGCTGTGGATCACGGTCTACCTCGACGACGACGAGGCCGAGGCCATCTGGCGCGACAAGATCGGCGTCCCGGCCGAGCGGATCCAGCGCCTGGGCAAGAAGGACAACTTCTGGTCCATGGGCGTCCCCGGACCCTGCGGCCCCTGTTCCGAGATCAACTACGACCGCGGCCCCGAGTTCGGCGTCGAGGGCGGCCCGGCCGTCAACGACGAGCGTTACGTGGAGATCTGGAACCTGGTCTTCATGCAGTACGAGCGCGGCGCCGGCGACGGCAAGGAGGACTTCCCGATCCTCGGGGACCTGCCCTCCAAGAACATCGACACCGGCCTCGGCCTGGAACGCCTCGCGATGATCCTGCAGGGCGTGCAGAACATGTACGAGACCGACACCCTGCGCGTCGTCATGGACCGGGCCACCGAGCTGACCGGCGTGCGCTACGGCGCCGCCGAGGGCACGGACGTCTCGCTCCGGGTGGTCGCGGACCACATCCGCACCTCCGTCATGCTCATCGGTGACGGTGTCACCCCCGGCAACGAGGGCCGCGGCTACGTGCTGCGCCGCATCATGCGCCGCGCCATCCGCAACATGCGGCTGATGGGCTCCACCGGCTCCGTCGTCAACGAGCTGGTCGGCGTCGTGATCGAGACGATGGGCCTGCAGTACCCCGAGCTGATCACCGACCGCAAGCGCATCGAGACCGTCGCCCTCGCGGAGGAGGCCGCCTTCCTCAAGGCCCTCAAGGGCGGCACCAACATCCTTGAGACCGCCGTCACCGAGACCAAGGCCGCCGGCGGCCGGGTCATCGCCGGGGACAAGGCGTTCCTGCTCCACGACACCTGGGGCTTCCCGATCGACCTCACCCTGGAGATGGCCGCGGAGCAGGGCCTGTCCGTGGACGAGGACGGGTTCCGCCGCCTGATGCAGGAGCAGCGGGACAAGGCCAAGGCCGATGCCCGCGCCAAGAAGACCGGTCACGCCGACCTGTCCGCCTACCGCGAGGTCGCGGACAACTCCGGCGCCACCGAGTTCACCGGCTACACCATGACCGAGGGCGAGTCGACGATCGTCGGCCTCCTCGTCGACGGTGTCCCCTCGCCCGCCGCCCTGGAGGGCGACGAGGTCGAGGTCGTCCTGGACCGCACCCCGTTCTACGCCGAGGGCGGCGGCCAGCTCGCCGACACCGGGCGGATCCGGCTCGACACCGGCGCGGTGATCGAGGTCCGCGACGTCCAGAAGCCGGTCCCCGGCGTCCACGTCCACAAGGGTGTCGTCCAGGTCGGTGAGGTCACGGTCGGTGCCGCCGCCCTCGCCTCCATCGACGACACCCGGCGCCGGGCCATCGCCCGCGCCCACAGCGCCACCCACCTCACTCACCAGGCGCTGCGCGACGCGCTGGGCCCGACGGCCGCCCAGGCCGGCTCCGAGAACTCCCCGGGCCGGTTCCGCTTCGACTTCGGCTCGCCCGCCGCCGTACCCGGCACGGTCCTCACCGACGTCGAGCAGAAGATCAACACCGTGCTCTCCCGCGAGCTCGACGTCCAGGCCGAGGTCATGTCCATCGACGAGGCCAAGAAGCAGGGCGCCATCGCGGAGTTCGGTGAGAAGTACGGCGAGCGGGTCCGGGTCGTCACCATCGGGGACTTCTCCAAGGAGCTGTGCGGCGGCACGCACGTCCACAACACCGCCCAGCTCGGTCTGGTCAAGCTGCTCGGGGAGTCGTCCATCGGCTCCGGCGTACGCCGCATCGAGGCTCTCGTCGGCGTCGACGCGTACAACTTCCTCGCCAGGGAGCACACGGTCGTCGCCCAGCTCCAGGAGCTCGTCAAGGGCCGTCCGGAGGAGCTTCCGGAGAAGATCGCCGGAATGCTCGGCAAGCTGAAGGACGCCGAGAAGGAGATCGAGAAGTTCCGCGCGGAGAAGGTGCTCCAGGCCGCCGCCGGGCTCGTCGACTCCGCCCAGGACGTCCGGGGCGTCGCCCTGGTCACCGGCCAGGTCCCGGACGGCACCTCGGCCGACGACCTGCGCCGGCTCGTCCTCGACGTCCGCGGGCGCGTCCAGGGCGGCCGCCCGGCCGTCGTGGCCCTGTTCACCACGGCCAACGGCCGCCCGCTGACCGTCATCGCCACCAACGAGGCCGCTCGCGAGCGCGGTCTCAAGGCCGGTGACCTGGTCCGCACCGCTGCCAAGACGCTCGGCGGCGGAGGCGGCGGCAAGCCGGACGTCGCCCAGGGCGGCGGCACGAACCCGGACGCCATCGGTGACGCCGTCGCCGCTGTCGAACGCCTCGTCACCGAGACGGCGTGACGCCGGACATGACGGGGATGCGCCGCGGTCGCCGGCTGGCGATCGACGTCGGGGACGCCCGGATCGGGGTCGCCTCGTGCGACCCCGACGGGATCCTCGCCACGCCGGTGGAGACCGTGCCGGGACGCGATGTCCCGGCCGCCCACCGGCGGCTCGGCCAGATCGTCGCGGAGTACGAGCCGATCGAGGTCATCGTCGGCCTGCCCCGCTCCCTCGGTGGGGGGGAGGGGCCGGCCGCGGCCAAGGTCCGCGCCTTCGCGGATGTGTTCGCCCGCGCGGTCGCACCCATTCCGGTGCGATTGCTGGACGAGAGGATGTCCACAGTGACGGCGAGTCAGGGCCTGCGCGCCTCGGGCGTGAAGTCCAAAAAGGGCCGTTCCGTCATTGATCAGGCTGCCGCTGTGGTGATCCTTCAGAACGCTTTGGAGTCCGAACGGGCTTCGGGCAATCCTCCCGGCGAGGGCGTCGAAGTGGTTGTCTGATCGCGATACGGTAACGTTCCGCGCGATGCGGCGGTGTTCGAACAAACACCGCACAGCAAAGAGACGGGACCTCGTCTCGCGGCTCAAGGGGATCGATGACTGAGTATGGCCGGGGCCCCGGCTCCGAACCGTGGCATCCCGAGGACCCCTTGTACGGGGACCAGGGATGGGGAGGCCAGCAGCCTGCCCACGGCCAGGGCCAGTACGGCGGCCAGCAGCAGCCCTACCCGCAGGACCCGTACGCCGCCCAGCAGCAGCCGCAGGATCCTTACGCGCAGCAGCAGCAACAGCACGACCCGTACGCCCAGCCGCAGCAGCACGACCCGTACGCGCAGCAGCCGCAGCACCAGCAGCAGCCTCAGGATCCGTACGCGCAGCAGCAGTACCAGCAGCCCCAGTACGGCGCCCAGCAGGACCCGTACGCCCAGCAGCCTCCCTATAACGGCGGCTGGGACACCGGGCAGCAGCCGGCCGCGATGCCGTACGACGGCCAGCCCGCCGCCGGGTACGGCTACGGCGAGACGAACGACTACTACGGCACCCCCGAGGCCTACCCGCCGCCGCAGCCCCCCGGCCGCCGCCAGGCGGCGCCCGAGCAAGTAGCCGAACAAGCACCCGAACAGGCGCCTGCGCAGAACCCCGACTGGGACCCCGAGGTCCAGCCGGAGGAGACCCACCCCTTCTTCACGGGTGTGGACGACGGCGGCGCCAAGGACGACGACTACGACGACGATGACTCCCGCGACTCCCGCCGCGGAGGCGGGGACGAGCGCCGGGGCAAGGGCAAGAAGAAGGGCCGCAGCGGCTGCGCCTGCCTCGTCATCTCTCTTGTCCTGGTCGGCGGCGTAGGCGGAGTGGGCTACTTCGGCTACTCGTACTACCAGGACAAATTCGGCCCGGCGGAGGACTACGCGGGCAGCGGCTCCGGGACCGTCGAGATCGAGATCCCCAAGGGTTCGTACGGGTACGACATCGCCAACATCCTGAAGAAGCAGGGTGTGGTCAAGAGCGTCGACGCCTTCGTCTCGGCGCAGAGCGAGAACCCCAAGGGGAAGTCGATCCAGGCCGGCGTCTATCTGCTGCACGAGAAGATGGCCGCGTCAGAGGCCCTCAAGATGATGCTCGACCCGAAGAGCCAGAACCTGCTGGTGATCCCCGAGGGTTCCCGCAACGTCGCCGTCTACGCGATGATCGACAAGAAGCTGAGCCTGAAGAAGGGCACGACCAAGGGCATCGCCACGTCCAAGAAGGCCGATCTGGGCCTGCCCGGCTGGGCGAGCAAGAACAAGGACATCAAGGACCCGCTGGAAGGCTTCCTCTACCCGGCCGCGTATTCGGTCACGAAGGAAACCAAGCCGGAGACGATCCTCGAAAAGATGGTCTCGCGGTCCAACGACGAGTACAAGAAGCTCGACCTCGAAGGAACCGCCAAGAAGTACAAGCTGGACGGTCCGTGGCAGGTACTCACCGTGGCCAGCCTGGTCCAGGCGGAAGGTCTCACGCATGACGACTTCCGCAAGATGGCCGAAGTCGTCTACAACCGCCTGAAGCCGGATAACACGGTCACGAACCGCAAGCTCGAATTCGACTCCGCGTACAACTACCTCACGAATCAGAGTGAGATCAAGATCAGGTCGAAGGATATCCGGAGCAATCCGGATCCCTACAACACCTATTACCACGCCGGTCTTCCGCCCGGCCCCGTCAGCAACCCCGGGGGCGAGGCACTGCGCGCGACGCTGAGTCCGACCGGCGACGGATGGATGTTCTTCATCTCGCTCGACGGCAAGAAGACCCAGTTCACCAAGACGGCCGCAGAGCACGAGAAGCTCAACCAGAAGTTCAAGGAACAGCATGGTCTCGACTGACAGGCGGCACCGGGCGGCCGTCCTCGGTTCGCCCATCGCCCACTCGCTCTCCCCGGTCCTGCACCGGGCCGCGTACTGCGCACTCGGCCTGGACGACTGGTCCTACGACCGGTACGAGATCGACGAGCAGGCGCTGCCGGGCTTCGTCGAGGACCTGGACGGAACCTGGGCCGGGCTCTCACTGACCATGCCGCTCAAGCGGGCGGTGATCCCGCTGCTGGACGAGATCAGCGAGACCGCCGCCTCGGTCGAGGCCGTCAACACCGTTGTCCTCACCGAGGACGGCCGGCGGGCCGGCGACAACACCGACATCCCCGGCATGATCGCCGCCCTGCGTGAGCGCGGCGTCGAGAAGACGGAGTCCGCGGCCGTCCTCGGCGCCGGAGCCACCGCCTCCTCCGCCCTCGCCGCCCTCTCCGCGATCTGCGCGGGACCGGTCACGGCCTACGTCCGCAGCCGGGAACGTGGTGACGAGATGCGCGGCTGGGGCGAACGGCTCGGCGTCGACGTCCGGATCGCGGACTGGGCGGAGGCCGAGCAGGCACTGCGGGCCCCGCTGGTCATCGCGACCACCCCGGCCGGGGCCACGGACGCGCTGGCGGGAGCGCTGCCCAAGACTCCGGGCACACTCTTCGACGTGCTGTACGAGCCCTGGCCCACCGGACTCGCGGCCGCCTGGGCGGCCCGCAATGGCGCAGTCATCGGAGGTCTCGATCTCCTGGTGCATCAGGCGGTCCTCCAGGTCGAGCAGATGACGGGCCGTACCCCGGCGCCGCTGGCCGCCATGAGGCAGGCCGGCGAGATGGCACTGGCCGCTCGCTGACCGCGTTCCTCGCCGCTTGATCCGTCCGTCTGCTGGACCGGCGGCGGGCCGGCCGTCCGGTCCGTGGGAGGATCGGGGGCGGCGGGCCAGGGCCGCGCACCCGGTCGCGCCGTTCGGATTTCAGGCGCGAGCATGAGGAGCACCGTTGAGCAGGTTGCGCTGGCTGACCGCGGGGGAGTCGCACGGCCCCGCACTGGTGGCGACGCTGGAGGGTCTTCCCGCCGGTGTCCCGGTCACCACGGAGATGGTGGCGGACGCGCTCGCCCGGCGACGGCTCGGATACGGCCGCGGCGCCCGGATGAAGTTCGAGCAGGACGAGGTCACCTTCCTGGGCGGGGTCCGGCACGGCCTGACCATGGGTTCGCCCGTCGCCGTGATGGTGGGTAACACCGAGTGGCCCAAGTGGGAGCAGGTCATGTCGGCCGACCCGGTCGACCCCGACGTGCTGGCCGCACAGGCCCGTAACGCCCCGCTGACCCGCCCCCGCCCCGGCCACGCCGACCTCGCCGGCATGCAGAAGTACGGCTTCGACGAGGCCCGGCCGATCCTGGAGCGCGCCAGCGCCCGGGAGACCGCGGCGCGCGTCGTCCTCGGAGCGGTCGCCCGGTCGTACCTCAAGGAGACGGCCGGCATCGAGATCGTCAGCCATGTCGTCGAGCTGGCCGCCGCCAAGGCGCCGTACGGGGTCTACCCGACGCCGGCCGATGTCGACAGGCTCGACGCCGACCCGGTGCGCTGCCTCGACCAGGACGCGAGCAAGCAGATGGTCGCAGAGATCGACCAGGCCCACAAGGACGGCGACACACTCGGCGGTGTGGTCGAGGTGCTGGCGTACGGGGTGCCGGTCGGCCTCGGTTCGCACGTGCACTGGGACCGCCGGCTCGACGCCCGCCTCGCCGCCGCGCTCATGGGCATCCAGGCCATCAAGGGCGTCGAGGTCGGGGACGGCTTCGACCTGGCCCGGGTGCCGGGATCGCAGGCGCACGACGAGATCCTGGTGACCGACGACGGCATCAAGCGCGCCTCCGGCCGCTCCGGCGGCACCGAGGGCGGTCTCACCACCGGCGAGCTGCTGCGCGTCCGCGCCGCGATGAAGCCCATCGCGACCGTGCCGCGCGCCCTGGCCACCGTGGACGTGGTGACCGGCGAGCCCGCCAAGGCCCACCACCAGCGCTCCGATGTCTGCGCCGTCCCGGCCGCAGGGATCGTCGCGGAGGCGATGGTCGCGCTGGTGCTCGCCGACGCGGTCGCGGAGAAGTTCGGCGGCGACAGCGTCCCCGAGACCCACCGCAACGTGCAGTCGTACCTCGACCACCTGCAGATCCGATGAGCGCCCCGCTGATCGTCCTGGTCGGCCCGATGGGAGTCGGCAAGTCCACCGTCGGTGAGCTGCTCGCCGGACGGCTCGGCACCACCTACCGGGACACCGACGCGGATGTCGTCGCCACGGCCGGGAAGCCGATCGCGGAGATCTTCTACGACGAGGGCGAGGAGCGGTTCCGCGAGCTGGAGCGCCGGGCCGTGCACGACGCGGTCGCGGAGCACACGGGCGTCCTCTCGCTCGGCGGCGGCGCCGTCCTCGACGAGGCGACCCGCGCCCTGCTGGCCGGCCACGCCGTCGTCTACCTCTCGATGGACGTCGACGAAGCGGTCAAGCGGGTCGGGCTGAACACCGCGCGCCCGCTGCTCGCCGTGAATCCGCGCCGGCAGTGGCGCGAGCTCATGGAGGCCCGCCGCCACCTCTACACGGAGGTGGCCCGCGCGGTCGTCGCGACCGACGAGCGCACACCGCAAGAGGTCGCCCAGGCGGTCCTCGAAGCACTGGAACTGCCGGACGCGCCGTCGTCCGGCCAGGAGAACGCAACGATGACAGAGCAGGGCCCCACCCGAATCCAGATCGCCGGCAGCGCGGGCACCGACCCGTACGAGGTGGTGATCGGCCGGCAACTGCTGGGCGAGCTGCCCACGTTCATCGGTGGCCGCGCCAAGCGCGTAGCGGTCCTGCACCCCGAGGCGCTCGCGGAGACCGGCGAGGCCGTCCGCCAGGACCTCGCGGACCAGGGCTACGAGGCCATCGCGATCCAGCTGCCGAACGCGGAGGAGGCCAAGACCGTCGAGGTCGCGGCCTACTGCTGGAAGGCGCTCGGCCAGACCGGCTTCACCCGCACCGACGTCATCGTCGGCGTGGGCGGCGGCGCGACCACGGACGTCGCGGGCTTCGTCGCCGCGACCTGGCTGCGCGGAGTGCGCTGGATCGCCGTACCCACCACCGTGCTCGCCATGGTGGACGCGGCCGTCGGAGGCAAGACCGGCATCAACACCGCGGAGGGCAAGAACCTCGTCGGCGCCTTCCACCCGCCCGCCGGAGTGCTCTGTGACCTCGCCGCCCTGGACTCACTGCCGGTCAACGACTACGTCAGCGGCATGGCCGAGATCATCAAGGCCGGCTTCATCGCGGACCCGGCCATCCTCGACCTCGTCGAGGCCGACCCCCAGGGCGCGCGCACACCGGCCGGACCGCACACCTCCGAGCTGATCGAACGCGCCATCCGGGTCAAGGCGGAGGTCGTCTCCAGCGACCTCAAGGAGTCCGGGCTGCGCGAGATCCTCAACTACGGCCACACCCTGGCGCACGCGATCGAGAAGAACGAGCGCTACAAGTGGCGGCACGGCGCGGCCGTCTCGGTCGGCATGGTCTTCGCCGCCGAACTGGGCCGCCTGGCCGGGCGCCTGGACGACGCGACCGCCGACCGGCACCGCGCGGTCCTGGAGTCCGTCGGGCTGCCGCTCACCTACCGGGGCGACCAGTGGCCCAAGCTGCTGGAGAACATGAAGGTCGACAAGAAGTCCCGCGGCGACCTGCTGCGCTTCATCGTCCTGGACGGCCTCGGCAAGCCGACCGTCCTGGAGGGCCCCGACCCGGCCGTGCTGCTCGCCGCCTACGGGGAGGTGTCGGCGTGACCCGAAGGGTCCTCGTCCTCAACGGGCCCAACCTCGGCCGGCTCGGCTCCCGCGAGCCCGACGTCTACGGGGCCACCTCGTACGCCGGGCTCGTCGAGGCCTGCCGCACGCTCGGTAAGGAGCTCGGCTTCGACGTCGACGTCCGGGAGACCAACGACGAGGGGGAGCTGATCCGCTGGCTCCACGAGGCCGCGGACGGTTCGATTCCGGTCGTTCTCAACCCGGGCGCCTTCACGCACTATTCGTACGGAATGCGGGACGCGGCCGCCCAGCGCACCGCCCCGCTGATCGAGGTGCACATCTCGAACCCGTACGCGCGCGAGGAATTCCGCCACAACTCCGTGGTCGCACCGGTCGCCACCGGGACCGTGGCGGGGTTCGGCATCGGCTCCTACCGGCTCGCGCTGCGGGCCCTCGCGGACGAACTGACGGACTGACGGACGTCGCACCGCACGGCCGGCGTGGCCGACTTGGCCGTCGGGGCACTTCGTGCGGTCCCCGGCCGTTCCCTGTGTGGCGGCCGGGGACTGTACGGTTGCCGTTCCACCAGCGTCAGTTGCCTGTACGAGACGGAGTGCCACCGGATGCAGCACGCAGTGGGGGCACCGCTGCCGCCGCCCCACGGACCCGGGACCGGGCCTGTCGGATGGTCGCAGCAGGCCCAGCACCCCGGCCACCCCGGCCCGCCGGTCCCGCCGCCGGCCGGTCCCCCCGGCCCGCCCCCGTCGAGCCGCCCCGTCCCCCCGCCGCCGGCCGGTCGGCCCGCCACGCCGCCGCAGGCCCCGCCCGCCCAGCAGGCGCAGGGCCGGGGCTGGAGCGGACCGGCACCGCACCAGGCACCGGCGCCGGTCTCCCGGGAGAGCACCGGGCACATCCAGCTGCCGCCCGGCGGGCCCGTACCGCTGCCCGCGCCGCCCGCGGAGCCCGGCACCGGCACCGCTACCCTCGCCGTGCTCCTGATCGGCCCCGCGGGCGCCGGGAAGACCACCGTGGCCAAGCTCTGGGCCAGCCGCCGCCGGGTCCCCACCGCCCACGTCAGCCTCGACGACGTCCGGGAGTGGGTCTGCTCCGGCTTCGCGGACCCGCAGGCGGGGTGGAACGACCAGTCGGAGGCCCAGTACCGGCTGGCGCGCCGCACCTGCGGCTTCGCCGCCCGTAACTTCCTGGCCAACGGCATCTCCTGCATCCTCGACGACGCGGTCTTCCCGGACCGCCCCGTGGTCGGCCTCGGCGGCTGGAAGCGCCACGTGGGCCCCGGACTGCTGCCCGTCGTCCTGCTGCCGGGCCTGGAGGTCGTCCTGGAGCGCAACGCCGCCCGCAGCGGCAACCGCCGCCTCTCGGACGAGGAGGTCGCCCGCATCCACGGCCGGATGGCCGGCTGGTACGGCTCCGGGCTGCCGATCATCGACAACTCCACGTACGACGTGGAGACCACCGCCCGCGTCCTGGACGACATACTCGCCCGCTCCATAGCCAGCCCCCCGGCCTGGTAGCCGGGCCCGGCCGGTGCGGCGCCCCCCGGTCGGGTGCGCTGACCGAGCGGGCCCGGGGCCGCGCTCGTACGCTCGACGCATGTCAGAGGTGTACGCCGTCCGACGCGGGCTGCTCCGCGACCGGTGCGCCGCCGTCGGATCCGCGGCCGCCCTGGTCTCCCGCCCCGCCAATGTCCGCTATCTGGCGGGGGGAGCGCCGCCGGGCGCCGTGCTGCTGCTCGGCCCCCAAGAGGACGTTCTGCTCTGCCCCCGACCACCGACCGGTGACCCGGCCGACGGCCGTACCGACGAACAGCTCCGGGTGGACCTGCTGTCGGTCACCGGCGGCGATCCGGTGGTCGCCGCCGCCGGTCTGGCCACCTCCGCGGGCGCGGAGTCGCTGGCCGTCGAGGAACACGATCTGACCGTGTCCCGGCACCGGGCGATGGGCGCGGTCGCCCCGAAGCTCCGGCTGGCCGACCTCGGGGTCACCGTCGAGCAGCTGCGCATCGTCAAGGACGAGGAGGAGATCGGCTGTCTGCGGATCGCCGCCGAGATCACCGACCAGGCGCTCGGTGAACTCCTCGAATCGATCCTGGTCGGCCGCACCGAGCGGCACCTCGCGCTGGAACTGGAACGCCGGATGGTGGACCACGGCGCCGACGGTCCCGCCTTCACCACGTCCGTCGCGACCGGTCCCAACTCCGGCCGGGGCCGTCACCGGCCCTCGGACCGAAGGGTGGAGGAAGGAGATTTCCTCTCCGTCTGCCTCGGCGCGAACTACCGCGGCTACCGCTGCGAGATCGGCCGCACCTTCGTCATCGGCACCGCTCCGGCCGACTGGCAGATCGAGCTCTACGACCTGGTTTTCGCCGCTCAGAGGGCTGGACGGGAGGCACTTGTGCCCGGCGCCGCCTACCGCGACGTGGACCGCGCGGCCCGCCACCTCCTGGACTCCGCGGGCCACGGAGAGGGCCTTGTGACCCGGACCGGGCACGGGGTCGGGCTCGAAATCGACGAGGACCCGCAACTGGCACCTGCGGCCATGGGTAAACTGGACGCTTGTGTGCCGGTCACCGTCGAACCGGGGGTCCACCTCCCGGGCCGGGGCGGGGTCCGGATCGATGACACGCTCGTCGTGCGCCCCGAGGCGGACGGCGGACCCGAGCTACTCACCATTACGACCAAGGAGCTGCTCGCGCTCTAGCGCGCATCCTCGGTCGTTCCACCAGCTTCAGTCCAGGAGATTCCGCAACCGTGGCTTCCACGAACGACCTCAAGAACGGCCTGGTGCTCAAGCTCGACGGAGGCCAGCTCTGGTCCGTCGTCGAGTTCCAGCACGTCAAGCCCGGCAAGGGCCCCGCCTTCGTGCGCACCAAGCTCAAGAACGTGCTCTCCGGCAAGGTCGTCGACAAGACGTTCAACGCCGGTGTGAAGGTCGAAACGGCCACCATTGACCGGCGTGACATGCAGTTCTCGTACATGGACGGCGAGTACTTCGTCTTCATGGACATGGACACGTACGACCAGCTGATGGTCGACCGCAAGTCCGTCGGCGACGCCGCCAACTTCCTGATCGAGGGCTTCACCGCCTCCGTCGCGCAGCACGAGGGCGAGGTGCTCTACGTCGAGCTGCCGGCCGCCGTCGAGCTCGTCATCCAGCACACGGACCCGGGCGTCCAGGGCGACCGCTCCACCGGCGGCACCAAGCCCGCCACGCTGGAGACCGGTTACGAGATCGGTGTCCCGCTCTTCATCACGACCGGCGAGAAGATCAAGGTCGACACCCGCTCGGGCGATTACCTCGGCCGGGTGAACAGCTAACCGTGGCTGCCCGGAACACGGCCCGCAAGCGCGCCTTCCAGATCCTCTTCGAGGCCGACCAGCGCGGTGAGTCCGTGCAGACGGTCCTCGCGGACTGGGTACGGCACTCGCGGTCCGACACCCGTCAGCCGCCGGTCACCGAGTACACGATGGAGCTCGTCGAGGGGTACGCGCAGTACGCGGACCGCATCGACGACCTCATCGTCACCTACGCCGTGGACTGGGAGATCGACCGGATGCCGGTCGTCGACCGGAACATCCTGCGGCTCGGTGCGTACGAGCTGATCTGGGTGGACGCGACACCGGACGCGGTGGTGATCGACGAGGCGGTCCAGATCGCCAAGGAGTTCTCCACCGACGACTCCCCGTCCTTCGTGAACGGCCTGCTGGCCCGCTTCAAGGACCTCAAGCCGAACCTCCGCCGGGAGCAGTAGCCTCCGGCGCCGCTCAGCCGACGAAGGGCCCACGGTCAGCAGACCGCGGGCCCTTCGTCGTGGAGCGGCCGCCCGCGGGGGCGGACTGCCGGGGAAACAGGAACGCCGGAGCGGCGGGGCGTCCGGGAAAGGGCCCCGCCGATCCGGCGGTACGTTTCTGCTGGGGCGCTCAGCCCTCGTCGTGAGCGACGGCGCGGCGCGCGTCCGCGTCCAGCACACCCCAGCTGATCAGCTGTTCCGTGAGCACGGACGGGGACTGGTCGTAGATCACGGCGAGCGTGCGCAGGTCGTCCTGGCGGATCGAGAGCACCTTGCCGTTGTAGTCACCGCGCTGGCTCTGGATCGTTGCCGCGTAGCGCTGCAGCGGTCCGGCCTTCTCCGGCGGGACGTGGGCGAGGCGCTCCAGGTCCAGGACGAGCTTCGGCGGCGGCTCGGCAGCGCCGCCGGGCGTCGTACCGGGCAGGAGCTCCTGCACGGGGACACCGTAGAAGTCGGCCAGCTCGGCGAGGCGCTGCACGGTCACGGCACGGTCACCGCGCTCGTACGACCCCACGACGACGGCCTTCCAGCGGCCCTGGGACTTCTCCTCGACGCCGTGGAGGGAGAGGCCCTGCTGGGTCCGGATGGCACGGAGCTTGGCCCCGAGCTGCTTTGCGTATTCGCTGGACATAAGGCTCCCGGGACGCTGGAACATTTCGCGGCTCCGCCGCGTGGCTGGTAACTCACTGTGAGGTTACGCAGCGTTACTTGGGTGCGTCAAGCTGAAAGGTTCGGGCCGGTACCTCCCGGGGGTGCGTCGAGGGCCCTGCACAAGCCCTGGTAACGTGGATGACGCAATTTCGACGTCCTTTAAGATCCGTCCAGTGAGGCGGAGAAGGAGGTCCGTTTCTTATGGACGCACAGCACGACGCCACCGGCAATGCGGCACGCCCCGTTCTTGAGGCTCCCGACATCGCCCGAGTACTGACCCGTATCGCCCACGAGATCGTCGAACGCGCCAAGGGCGCCGACGACGTGGTGCTCCTCGGCATCCCGACCCGGGGCGTCTACCTCGCCCGCCGGCTCGCCGACAAGCTCGAAGAGATCACCGGCCGGAAGATGCCGGTCGGCTCCCTCGACATCACCATGTACCGCGACGACCTGCGGATGCACCCGGCACGGGCGCTGGCCCGCACCGAGATCCCCGGCGAGGGCATCGAGGGCCGCCTGGTCGTCCTCGTCGACGACGTCCTCTTTTCCGGCCGTACGATCCGTGCCGCGCTCGACGCCCTCGGTGACATCGGCCGCCCCCGCGCGGTACAGCTCGCGGTCCTCGTCGACCGCGGCCACCGCGAACTCCCGATCCGCGCCGACTACGTCGGCAAGAACCTCCCCACGTCGCTGCGGGAGACGGTCAAGGTCCAGCTCGACGAGGAGGACGGCCGCGACGCCGTCCTGCTCGGTGCCGGGCGGACCGCCCCGTCGGGCGAGCGGTAACCGCACCTCTCGTACGGCTCACCCGCCGTACGGCGGTTTCCGCACGCCCGCACGCCTGAACCCTCCAGCCACCCGGAGAACACCCAGATGAAGCGTCACCTCATCTCGGCCGCCGACCTCACCCGCGACGACGCCGTCCTGATCCTCGACACCGCAGAGGAAATGGCCAGGGTCGCGGACCGGCCGATCAAGAAGCTCCCCACCCTGCGCGGCCGCACCGTCGTCAACCTCTTCTTCGAGGACTCGACGCGCACCCGCATCTCCTTCGAGGCGGCCGCCAAGCGGCTGTCCGCCGACGTCATCAACTTCTCCGCCAAGGGCTCGTCCGTCTCCAAGGGCGAGTCGCTCAAGGACACCGCCCTGACCCTGGAGGCGATGGGCGCGGACGCCGTCGTCATCCGGCACGGCGCCTCCGGCGCCCCCTACCGCCTGGCCACCTCCGGCTGGATCGACGGTGCGGTCGTCAACGCCGGGGACGGCACCCACGAGCACCCCACGCAGGCCCTGCTGGACGCCTTCACGATGCGCCGCAGGCTCGTCGGGGCGGAGGCCGGACTCGGCGAGGACCTCGCCGGACGCCGGATCACGATCGTCGGTGACATCCTGCACAGCCGGGTCGCCCGCTCCAACGTCCACCTGCTGACCACTCTCGGCGCCCACGTCACCCTGGTGGCCCCGCCGACCCTGGTCCCGGTCGGCGTCGAGCAGTGGCCCTGCGACGTCAGCTACAGCCTCGACAAGGTGCTGCCGGAGTCGGACGCGGTGATGATGCTGCGTGTGCAGCGTGAGCGGATGAACGCCGCGTACTTCCCGACCGAGCGGGAGTACTCCCGCCGCTACGGCCTGGACGGCGAGCGGATGGCGAAGATGCCCGGGGACGCCATCGTCATGCACCCCGGCCCGATGGTCCGCGGCATGGAGATCACCGCCGAGGTCGCGGACTCCGACCGCTGCACGGTCGTCGAGCAGGTCGCCAACGGGGTCTCCATCCGGATGGCCGTGCTCTACCTGCTGCTGGGCGGCTCCGGACCCGCCGCCCCGTCCCAAACGTCGCCCGCCGCCCGTACCGAGGAGAACAAGTAACCATGAGCAAGATCCTTATCCGCGGCGCGAAGGTCCTCGGCGGCGAGCCGCAGGACATCCTGATCGACGGCGAGACCGTCGCGGCGGTCGGCACCGGCCTCGACGCCGCCGGCGCCACCGTCATCGAGGCGGCGGGCCAGGTCCTGCTGCCCGGCCTGGTCGACCTCCACACCCACCTGCGCGAGCCCGGCCGCGAGGACTCCGAGACCGTCCTGACCGGCACCAGGGCCGCGGCCGTCGGCGGCTTCACCGCCGTGCACGCCATGGCCAACACCTTCCCGGTCGCGGACACCGCCGGAGTCGTCGAGCAGGTCTGGCGGCTCGGCAAGGAGTCCGGCTACTGCGACGTGCAGCCCATCGGCGCCGTCACCGTCGGCCTGGAGGGCAAGCAGCTCGCGGAACTCGGCGCCATGCACGATTCGGCCGCCGGAGTGAAGGTCTTCTCCGACGACGGCAAGTGCGTGGACGACGCGGTGATCATGCGCCGCGCCCTGGAGTACGTGAAGGCGTTCGACGGAGTCGTCGCCCAGCACGCCCAGGAGCCCCGCCTCACCGAGGGCGCCCAGATGAACGAGGGCGTCGTCTCCGCCGAGCTCGGCCTCGGCGGCTGGCCCGCCGTCGCGGAGGAGTCGATCATCGCCCGCGATGTGCTGCTCGCCGCCCACGTGGACTCCCGGGTGCACATCTGCCACCTCTCGACCGCCGGATCCGTCGAGATCGTCCGCTGGGCCAAGTCCAAGGGCTGGAACGTCACCGCCGAGGTCACCCCGCACCACCTCCTCCTCACCGACGAGCTCGTGCGGTCCTACGACCCGGTCTACAAGGTGAACCCGCCGCTGCGCACCGAGGCCGATGTCATGGCCCTGCGCGAGGCGCTCGCCGACGGCACCATCGACTGCGTCGCCACCGACCACGCCCCGCACCCGCACGAGGACAAGGACTGCGAGTGGGCCGCGGCCGCCATGGGGATGGTGGGCCTGGAGACCGCGCTCTCCGTCGTCCAGCAGACGATGGTCGAGACCGGTCTGCTCGACTGGGCGGGCGTCGCGGACCGGATGTCACTGCGCCCGGCCGCCATCGGCCGCCTCGAAGGCCACGGCCGCCCCGTCGCCGCCGGCGAACCCGCCAACCTCACCCTGGTCGATCCGTCATACCGTGGAGCGGTGGACCCCGCGGGCTTCGCCTCCCGCAGCCGCAACACTCCGTACGAGGGACGCGAGCTGCCGGGCCGAGTGACCCACACATTCCTGCGGGGCCGTGCCACGGTCGTCGACGGGAAGCTCGCGTGACAACACTCAGCCCCAATTTCCAGCTGTACCAACTGGCCGCCGAGCGGAAGTCGGCGGAGGTGACCGACTGGTCCGCCCGGATCAGCTGGGTGATCGGACTGGCCGTCCTCGTCGCCTTCGTCTACTGGCTGATGCGCCAGGGATGGAAATGGCGCGGCAGCCTCCAGTCCGGACTGCCGGACCTCGCGACCCGCCCGGACGGCTTCGCGGACGGTGAGCGGCTGCTCACCCTGACCGGGCGCTACCACGCCTCGACGACGGCCGGGCAGTGGCTCGACCGCATCGTCGCCCACGGCCTCGGTACCCGCAGCCGCGTCGAGCTCACCCTCACCGAGCAGGGCCTCGACGTCGTACGGCCCGGCGCGGCGGACTTCTTCGTCCCCGCCGCCGACCTGCGCGAGGCCCGCATCGACAAGGCACTCGCCGGCAAGGTCCTCCCCGAGGGCGGCCTGCTGATCATCACCTGGGCGCTCGGCGACCAGCTGATCGACTCCGGATTCCGGTCCGACCACTCGGCCGAACACCCTGCCTGGGCCGAAGCCGTCAACCACCTCACCAGCTCTACGGAAGGCACCGCACGATGACGATCTCCACCCGGGGAGCCGGCAAAGCTCCCGCCGTACTCGTCCTGGAGGACGGCCGCGCCTTCCGCGGCCGCGCCTACGGGGCTGTGGGGGAGACCTTCGGCGAGGCGGTTTTCTCCACCGGCATGACCGGCTACCAGGAGACGCTGACCGACCCCTCGTACCACCGCCAGGTCGTCGTGATGACCGCCCCGCACGTCGGGAACACCGGTGTGAACGACGAGGACCCCGAGTCCAAGCGCATCTGGGTCTCCGGCTACGTCGTGCGCGACCCCGCCCGCAAGCCCTCCAACTGGCGCTCGCGGCGCTCGCTCGACGAGGAGCTCGCGGCCCAGGGCGTCGTCGGGATCAGCGGCATCGACACCCGCGCCCTCACCCGCCACCTGCGCGAGCGCGGCGCGATGCGCGTCGGCATCTTCTCCGGCAACACGCTCGCCGACGAGGGCACCCTCCTCGCCAAGGTGCGCCAGGCACCCGAGATGACCGGCGCCGACCTCTCCGCGGAGGTCGCCACCAAGGAGACGTACGTCGTCCCCGCGATCGGCACCAAGAAGTTCACCGTCGCCGCGATCGACCTCGGCATCAAGGGCATGACCCCGCACCGGATGGCCGAACGCGGCATCGAGGTGCACGTCCTGCCCGCCACCGCCACCCTCGACGAGGTGTACGCGGTCGCGCCCGACGGCGTCTTCTTCTCCAACGGCCCCGGCGACCCGTCCACCGCAGACCACCCGGTCGCCCTCATGCAAGGCGTCCTGGAGCGGCAGACCCCGCTCTTCGGCATCTGCTTCGGCAACCAGATCCTGGGCCGCGCGCTCGGCTTCGGCACCTACAAGCTGAAGTACGGCCACCGGGGCATCAACCAGCCCGTGCAGGACCGCTCGACCGGCAAGGTCGAGGTCACCGCGCACAACCACGGCTTCGCCGTCGACGCCCCGATCGACAAGGTCTCCGACACCGCCTACGGGCGGGCCGAGGTCTCCCACGTCTGCCTGAACGACCAGGTCGTCGAGGGCCTCCAGCTCCTGGACCGGCCCGCCTTCAGCGTCCAGTACCACCCCGAGGCGGCCGCCGGCCCGCACGACGCCGCGTACCTCTTCGACCGCTTCGTATCCCTGATGGAGGGCCAGCGTGCCTAAGCGCTCCGATATCCAGTCCGTCCTGGTCATCGGCTCCGGTCCGATCGTCATCGGCCAGGCCGCCGAGTTCGACTACTCCGGCACCCAGGCCTGCCGCGTCCTCAAGGCCGAGGGCCTGCGCGTCATCCTGGTGAACTCCAACCCGGCGACGATCATGACCGACCCGGAGATCGCCGACGCCACCTACGTCGAGCCGATCACCCCCGAGTTCGTCGAGAAGATCATCGCCAAGGAGCGCCCCGACGCGCTCCTGCCCACCCTGGGCGGCCAGACCGCGCTGAACACCGCGATCTCCATGCACGAGAACGGTGTCCTGGAGAAGTACGGCGTCGAGCTCATCGGCGCCGACGTCGAGGCCATCAACAAGGGCGAGGACCGTGAGCTCTTCAAGGGCGTCGTCGAGGCAGTCAAGGCGAAGATCGGCTACGGCGAGTCCGCCCGCTCGGTCATCTGCCACTCCATGGACGACATCATCAAGGGCGTCGACACGCTCGGCGGCTACCCCGTCGTCGTCCGCCCCTCCTTCACCATGGGCGGCGCCGGCTCCGGCTTCGCCCACGACGAGGAGGAGCTGCGCCGCATCGCCGGACAGGGCCTCACGCTCTCCCCGACCACCGAGGTGCTCCTGGAGGAGTCCATCCTCGGCTGGAAGGAGTACGAGCTGGAGCTGATGCGCGACCGGAACGACAACGTCGTGGTCGTCTGCTCCATCGAGAACTTCGACCCGATGGGCGTCCACACCGGTGACTCGATCACCGTGGCCCCTTCGATGACCCTCACAGACCGCGAGTACCAGCGGCTGCGCGACATCGGCATCGCGATCATCCGCGAGGTCGGCGTCGACACAGGCGGCTGCAACATCCAGTTCGCCATCGACCCGGTCGACGGCCGGGTCATCGTGATCGAGATGAACCCGCGCGTCTCCCGCTCCTCCGCGCTGGCGTCGAAGGCCACCGGCTTCCCGATCGCCAAGATCGCCGCCAAGCTGGCCGTCGGCTACACGCTCGACGAGATCCCCAACGACATCACCGAGAAGACCCCGGCCTCCTTCGAGCCGACCCTCGACTACGTCGTCGTCAAGGCCCCGCGCTTCGCCTTCGAGAAGTTCCCCTCCGCCGATTCCACCCTCACCACCACCATGAAGTCGGTGGGCGAGGCCATGGCGATCGGCCGGAACTTCACCGAGGCCCTGCAGAAGGCGCTGCGCTCCCTGGAGAAGAAGGGCTCGCAGTTCACCTTCACCGGAGACCCCGGCGACAAGGCCGAGCTGTTGGCCGAGGCGGTCCGCCCGACCGACGGCCGCATCAACACCGTCATGCAGGCGATCCGGGCCGGCGCCACCCAGGAGGAGGTCTTCGACTCGACGAAGATCGACCCCTGGTTCGTCGACCAGCTCTTCCTCATCAAGGAGATCGCCGACGAGCTGGCCGCCGCCGACAAGCTGCTGCCCGAACTGCTGGCCGACGCCAAGCGGCACGGCTTCTCCGACGCCCAGATCGCCGGGATCCGCGGCCTGCGCGAGGACGTCGTCCGCGAGGTCCGGCACGCGCTCGGCATCCGCCCGGTCTACAAGACGGTCGACACCTGCGCCGCCGAGTTCGCCGCGAAGACGCCGTACTTCTACTCCTCCTACGACGAGGAGAGCGAGGTCGCGCCCCGCACCAAGCCCGCGGTGATCATCCTCGGCTCCGGCCCCAACCGCATCGGCCAGGGCATCGAGTTCGACTACTCCTGCGTACACGCCTCCTTCGCCCTGAGCGACGCCGGCTACGAGACCGTGATGGTCAACTGCAACCCCGAGACCGTCTCCACGGACTACGACACCTCCGACCGCCTGTACTTCGAGCCGCTGACGCTTGAGGACGTGCTGGAGATCGTGCACGCGGAGTCCCTCGCGGGCCCGATCGCGGGCGTCATCGTCCAGCTCGGCGGCCAGACCCCGCTGGGCCTCGCGCAGGCCCTCAAGGACAACGGTGTGCCCGTCGTCGGCACCCCGCCGGAGGCCATCCACGCCGCCGAGGACCGCGGCGCCTTCGGCCGGGTCCTGGCCGAGGCCGGACTGCCCGCCCCCAAGCACGGCACCGCCACCACCTTCTCCGGGGCCAAGGCCATCGCCGACGAGATCGGCTACCCCGTCCTCGTACGCCCCTCGTACGTGCTCGGCGGCCGAGGCATGGAGATCGTGTACGACGAGACCCGCCTCGCCTCGTACATCTCCGAGTCCACCGAGATCAGCCCCACCCGGCCCGTCCTGGTCGACCGCTTCCTCGACGACGCCATCGAGATCGACGTGGACGCGCTCTACGACGGCACCGAGCTCTACCTCGGCGGCGTCATGGAGCACATCGAGGAGGCTGGTATCCACTCCGGCGACTCCGCCTGCGCACTGCCCCCGATCACCCTCGGCGGCTACGACATCAAGCGGCTGCGCGCCTCCACGGAGGGCATCGCCAAGGGCGTCGGCGTACGCGGGCTGATCAACATCCAGTTCGCGCTCTCCGGAGACATCCTCTACGTCCTGGAGGCCAACCCGCGCGCCTCCCGGACCGTCCCCTTCACCTCCAAGGCGACCGCGGTGCCGCTCGCCAAGGCCGCCGCCCGCATCTCGCTGGGCGCGACCGTGGCCGAGCTGCGCGCGGAGGGCCTGCTGCCGAAGCACGGCGACGGCGGCACGCTGCCGCTGGACGCGCCGATCTCCGTCAAGGAGGCCGTCATGCCGTGGTCGCGGTTCCGCGACATCCACGGCCGCGGCGTCGACACGGTCCTCGGCCCGGAGATGCGCTCCACCGGCGAGGTCATGGGCATCGACTCGGTCTTCGGCACGGCGTACGCCAAGTCGCAGGCCGGCGCGTACGGCCCGCTGCCCACCTCGGGCCGCGCGTTCATCTCCGTCGCCAACCGCGACAAGCGCTCGATGATCTTCCCGGCCCGCGAGCTGGTCGCCCACGGCTTCGAGCTGATGGCCACCTCCGGCACCGCGGAGGTCCTCAAGCGCAACGGCATCAACGCCACCGTGGTCCGCAAGCAGTCCGAGGGCGAGGGCCCCAACGGCGAGAAGACCATCGTCCAGCTGATCCACGACGGCGACGTCGACCTCATCGTCAACACGCCGTACGGAACCGGCGGCCGGCTCGACGGCTACGAGATCCGCACCGCCGCCGTCGCCCGGTCCGTACCGTGCCTCACCACGGTCCAGGCGCTCGCCGCGGCGGTCCAGGGCATCGACGCACTCAACCACGGCGACGTGGGCGTCCGATCGCTCCAGGAACACGCGGAACATCTGATCGCGGCCCGCGACTAGCCCGCTCCCAGGGGGACACCGGAAACGGTGTCCCCCTCTTCGTGAGAACACCGAGGACACCCCCGATGTACAAACTCTTCTTCCAGCTGGTCTTCAAACGGATGGACCCGGAGCGGGCCCACTACGCCGCCTTCCGGTCGATCCGCCTCGCCACCCGTATCCCCCTCCTGCGCACCTTCGTCGCCGCCGCGCTCGCCCCCCGCTACCGGGAGCTGCGCACAGAGGCCCTCGGCCTGCGGATGCACGGCCCCTTCGGACTCGCCGCCGGCTTCGACAAGAACGCGGTCGCGATCGACGGCATGTCGATGCTCGGCTTCGACCACATCGAGATCGGCACGGTCACCGGCGAACCGCAGCCGGGCAACCCGAAGAAGCGGCTGTTCCGCCTCGTCGCGGACCGCGCGCTGATCAACCGCATGGGCTTCAACAACGAGGGCTCCGCCGTCGTGGCCGAGCGCCTGGCCGCCCGCAACCCGGTCTTCCGGACCACGGTCGGCGTCAACATCGGCAAGACCAAGGTCGTCCCGGAGGCGGAGGCCGCCGCCGACTACGTGAAGTCCACCGAGCGGCTCGCCGCCCACGCCGACTACCTCGTCGTCAACGTCTCCTCGCCCAACACGCCCGGACTGCGCAACCTCCAGGCCACCGAGTTGCTGCGCCCGCTGCTGTCCGCCGTGCGCGAGGCAGCCGACCGGACCGTCACCGGGCGCCGGGTCCCGCTGCTCGTCAAGATCGCCCCCGACCTCGCGGACGAGGACATCGACGCGGTCGCGGACCTCGCGGTCGAACTGGGCCTGGACGGCATCATCGCCACCAACACCACCATCGCCCGCGACACGCTGGGCCTGAAGTCCTCGCCGTCCCTGACCGGGGAGACCGGCGGGCTGTCCGGCGCACCCCTCAAGGAACGCTCCCTGGCGGTCGTCAGCCGCCTCTACGCACGCGTGGGGGACCGGATCACCCTGGTGGGCGTCGGAGGCATCGAGAACGCGGAGGACGCCTGGCAGCGCATCCTGGCCGGCGCCACGCTCGTACAGGGTTACAGCGCCTTCATCTACGAGGGCCCGTTCTACGCCCGGTCGATCCACAAGGGCCTGGCCGCACGCCTGGCGGCCTCCCCGTACGCCACCCTCGCCGAAGCGGTCGGCGCGGAAACCCGGAAGGCCGTGAAATGACCCCGGAACCCTTCGGCGCACGCCTGCGCCGCGCCATGGACACCCGTGGGCCGCTCTGCGTCGGCATCGACCCGCACGCCTCCCTGCTAACCTCCTGGGGGCTGAACGACGATGTCGCGGGCCTGGAGCGGTTCACCCGTACGGTCGTCGAGGCGCTGGCGGACCGGGTCGCCGTACTCAAGCCGCAGTCGGCGTTCTTCGAGCGCTTCGGCTCGCGCGGCATCGCCGTCCTGGAGAAGGCCGTCGAGGAGGCACGGGCGGCGGGCGCGCTGGTCCTGATGGACGCCAAGCGCGGCGACATCGGCTCCACCATGGGCGCCTACGCCGCCACCTACCTGGACAAGGACTCGCCGCTGTTCTCCGACGCGGTCACCGTCTCGCCGTACCTCGGCTTCGGCTCGTTGCGGCCGGCGCTGGACGCGGCGGCGGTCTCCGGCTCCGGGGTCTTCGTGCTCGCCCTCACCTCCAACCCGGAGGGCGCCGAGGTGCAGCGCGCCACCGCGGCCGACGGCCGCTCGCTGGCCCAGCTGATGCTCGACCACATGGCCGCCGAGAACGAGGGGGCCACCCCGCTCGGCTCGGTCGGCGCGGTCGTCGGCGCCACCCTCGGGGACGCGGGCGTGAACCTCGCCGTCAACGGCCCGCTGCTCGCGCCCGGCATCGGCGCGCAGGGCGCGACCCCCGCGGATCTGCCGGGGGTCTTCGGGGACGCGGTACGCAATGTGCTGCCCAGCGTGAGCCGGGGCGTGCTGCGCCAGGGTCCGGACGCGGCAGGGCTGCGCGAAGCCGCCGAGCGGTTCGCGGACGAGGTCCGCGCGGCCGTCCCGGAAGGCTGACCATCCCACGTAACAGCGTGTCGACGTAATCCTGACCAAAATCTCGGTTGTTATGCCAGGAATGTCCTGGTCGGCAAAGGCTGACCAGGACTTTTCGTCTGTTCTCGCTGACTCCGGCGGCCCTGGCCGCTAGTCTCCGTCGAGAGCCAACGCACACAGGTTGTTCGTTGCTCACCAGGTGAGGGGCGATCCCGCTGCCTCACCGGTCCGTATCCGACAGATCGACATCCGAGGTGACGTAGGCGTGGCTCTTCCGCCCCTTACCCCTGAACAGCGCGCAGCCGCGCTCGAAAAGGCCGCCGCGGCTCGCCGGGAGCGGGCCGAGGTCAAGAATCGACTCAAGCACTCCGGCGCCTCCCTCCACGAGGTCATCAAGTCGGGCCAGGAGAACGACGTCATCGGCAAGATGAAGGTCTCCGCCCTGCTGGAGTCCCTGCCCGGCGTGGGCAAGGTCCGCGCCAAGCAGATCATGGAACGGCTCGGCATCTCCGAGAGCCGCCGGGTGCGGGGTCTCGGCTCCAACCAGATCGCATCCCTGGAGCGTGAGTTCGGCGGCAGCCCCGCCTGACGTTCTCAGGCACTCCTGAGAACCTGGATAATCGCTTCATGGCTGCAACATCTCGGGGGACGTCCCCCGTACCCCCGGACGCACGTCCGCGGCTGACCGTGCTCTCCGGCCCCTCGGGGGTCGGCAAGAGCACGGTCGTCGCGCATATGCGCAAGGTCCACCCCGAGGTCTGGCTCTCCGTGTCGGCGACGACCCGTAAGCCCCGCCCCGGCGAACGCAACGGCGTCCACTACTTCTTCGTGGACAACGAGGAGTTCGACAAGCTGATCGCCAACGGCGAGCTGCTGGAGTGGGCCGAGTTCGCCGGCAACCGCTACGGCACGCCGCGCCGCGCCGTGCAGGAGCGTCTTGAGGCGGGCGAGCCGGTGCTCCTGGAGATCGATCTCCAGGGCGCCCGGCTGGTCAGGCAGTCGATGGCCGACGCCCAGCTGGTCTTCCTGGCGCCGCCGAGCTGGGACGAGCTGGTGCGCCGGCTCACCGGCCGGGGCACCGAGGCACCCGCCGTGATCGACCGACGGCTCGCCGCGGCCAGGATCGAACTGGCCGCCGAATCCGAGTTCGATACGACGCTTGTCAATACCTCCGTCGAGGATGTGGCACGTGAGCTGCTAGCCTTGATGCTGGAGGCTTCCGGCCACCGTGCCGCCGGCGACTGAACGAACGGGTCGCACCGGAACGGGACCGCACCACACAGCCCCTGACTGTCAAAGATTTCTTTGATCTTCACCCCCTTCGGAAGGCAGAGAGTGTCCTCTTCCATCACCACGCCCGAGGGCATCATCAACCCGCCGATTGATGAGCTCCTCGAAGCAACCGACTCGAAGTACAGCCTCGTGATCTACGCCGCCAAGCGCGCGCGCCAGATCAACGCGTACTACTCGCAGCTCGGTGAGGGACTCCTTGAGTACGTCGGTCCGCTCGTCGACACCCACGTGCACGAGAAGCCGCTCTCGATCGCGCTCCGCGAGATCAACGCGGGCCTGCTCACCTCCGAGGCCATCGAGGGCCCCGCGCAGTAGCAGGAAAACGCACCTTCACCACGGGCCCGGCGGTCACCACCGCCGGGCCCGCGGTGTGTCCGGGGCGGCAGACCGGCGTCCGCGGCGGTGAGGCAGCATGGGGGCGTACGTATCCGAGTACGTACCCGAGTGCGGGGAGACGCAGTGGAGAAGCCGAAGGTCGTTCTGGGCGTCAGCGGCGGCATCGCCGCGTACAAGGCGTGTGAGCTGCTGCGGCGGCTGACCGAGTCCGGCCACGACGTACGGGTCGTGCCGACCGAGGCATCGCTCCACTTCGTCGGCGCGGCCACCTGGTCGGCGCTCTCCGGCCACCCGGTGTCGACCGAGGTCTGGAACGACGTCCACGAGGTCCCGCACGTACGCATCGGGCAGCACGCCGACCTCGTCGTCATCGCCCCCGCCACCGCCGACCTGCTGGCCAAGGCCGCCCACGGGCTCGCCGACGACCTGCTCACCAACACACTGCTCACCGCACGCTGTCCGGTCGTCTTCGCGCCCGCCATGCACACCGAGATGTGGGAGCACCCCGCCACCCGGGAGAACGTCGCCACGCTGCGCCGCCGGGGCGCCGTCGTCATCGAGCCCGCCGTGGGCCGGCTCACCGGCGTCGACACCGGCAAGGGCAGGCTGCCGGACCCGGCGGAGATCTTCGAGGTCTGCCGCCGCGTCCTGGCCCGCGGGCCCGTCGCCCCCGACCTGGCGGGCCGCCACGTGGTGATCAGCGCGGGCGGCACCCGCGAACCGCTCGACCCGGTCCGCTACCTCGGCAACCGCTCCTCGGGGAAGCAGGGGTACGCGCTCGCCCGCACCGCCGTCGCCCGCGGCGCGCGGGTCACCCTCATCGAGGCCAACACCGGCCTGCCCGACCCGTCCGGGGCCGACATCGTCCGGGTCGGCACCGCGACGCAGCTGCGCGAGGCAGTGCTGAAGGCGGCGGCGGACGCGGACGTCGTGGTGATGGTGGCGGCGGTGGCCGACTTCCGCCCGGCCGAGTACGCCGCCGGGAAGATCAAGAAGAAGGACGGCCAGGAGCCCGCGCCGATCGCACTCGTCCGCAACCCGGACATCCTCGCGGAGGTCGCCGGGCGGCGCGCCCGGCCGGAACAGATCGTCGTCGGATTCGCCGCCGAGACCGACAACGTCCTGGCCAACGGGCGGGAGAAGCTCCGCCGCAAGGGTTGCGACCTGCTGGTGGTCAACGAGGTGGGGGAGCGCAGGACCTTCGGCGCGGAGGAGAACGAAGCGGTGGTGCTGGCGGCCGACGGCGGCGAGACCCCGGTGCCGTTCGGCCCCAAGGAGGCACTCGCCGACACGGTCTGGGACCTCGTGTCGCCACGATTTGCGTGAATTTCTCGTGTCGTGGCCCCGGCGGTCCGGTCCCCCGTGAACACGGCGCCGGACGGCCTCCACGGAGGCCGCCGAGGGGCCTTCGGAGGGCCGTGCCACATGTCACAGAACTCCCAAAGGGCGAGACACGTTGTCCAGGGGCCGAAGCCGACCGATAAACTGGTCCAGGACCGTACCGGGCGCAGCTCCCGGGCCCGTCCGCCAATGATCAGCCAGCAGCCGCTGCAACCCCAGGGAGCGATGTGTCCCGCCGTCTCTTCACCTCGGAGTCCGTTACCGAGGGTCACCCCGACAAGATCGCTGACCAGATCAGCGACACCATTCTCGATGCACTCCTCCGAGAGGACCCGACGTCGCGTGTCGCCGTCGAGACCTTGATCACCACAGGTCAGGTGCATGTTGCGGGTGAGGTCACGACCAAGGCCTACGCCCCGATCGCCCAGCTGGTGCGCGACAAGATCCTGGAGATCGGCTACGACTCCTCCAAGAAGGGCTTCGACGGCGCCTCCTGCGGCGTCTCGGTGTCCATCGGCGCCCAGTCGCCCGACATCGCCCAGGGCGTCGACACCGCGTACGAGAAGCGGGTCGAGGGCGATGAGGACGAACTCGACAAGCAGGGCGCCGGCGACCAGGGCCTGATGTTCGGGTACGCCTGCGACGAGACGCCCGAGCTGATGCCGCTGCCGATCCACCTCGCGCACCGGCTGTCTCGCCGGCTGTCCGAGGTCCGCAAGAACGGGACCATCCCGTACCTGCGCCCCGACGGCAAGACCCAGGTCACCATCGAGTACGACGGCGACAAGGCCGTCCGCCTCGACACGGTCGTCGTCTCCTCGCAGCACGCCAGCGACATCGACCTCGACTCGCTCCTCGCACCGGACATCCGCGAGTTCGTCGTCGAGCACGTGCTGTCGCAGCTGATCGAGGACGGCATCAAGCTGGACACCGAGGGCTACCGCCTGCTGGTCAACCCGACCGGCCGCTTCGAGATCGGCGGTCCGATGGGCGACGCCGGTCTGACCGGCCGCAAGATCATCATCGACACCTACGGCGGCATGGCCCGCCACGGCGGCGGCGCCTTCTCCGGCAAGGACCCGTCCAAGGTGGACCGTTCGGCCGCCTACGCGATGCGCTGGGTCGCCAAGAACGTCGTCGCCGCCGGGCTCGCCGCCCGCTGCGAGGTCCAGGTCGCGTACGCGATCGGCAAGGCCGAGCCGGTGGGCCTCTTCGTCGAGACCTTCGGCACCGCCGTGATCGAGACCGAGAAGATCGAGCACGCCATCGGCGAGGTCTTCGACCTCCGCCCGGCCGCGATCATCCGCGACCTCGACCTGCTCCGCCCGATCTACGCCCAGACCGCCGCGTACGGCCACTTCGGCCGTGCGCTCCCCGACTTCACCTGGGAGCGCACGGACCGGGTGGCCGCACTGCGCGCGGCCGCGGGCCTGTAGGTCCCAGGCCGGCCCCGCCCAGCGGGCACCCCTTCGCCGGAGCCCGGATGCCCCATCGGTGTCCGGGCTCCGGCGTTGCGTCCGGGCTCCGAGCCGGCCGGAATGTCAGTGGCGTCTGGTAGGGATTTGGCTGTGAGCAGCGACAACGAGCGGTCCGACGAGCCCGGCACCGGGGCTCCGGAGCAGCTTGCGCTGATTCGGGAGACGGTGCGCCAGGCCAAGGTGCCCCGCGCCAAACCGAGGACCTGGCGCGGCGCCGCCCTCGCCCGTGAGCTGCCCGTGGCCCGCGTCCTGGTGAACAAGGGCGCGCTCCACCTCGACCAGTACTTCGACTACGCGGTCCCCGAGGAGCTCGACGCCGTCGCGCGGCCCGGGGTGCGGGTGCGGGTGCGCTTCGGCGCGGGCGGCCGCAACGTCCGGGGCGGGCGGCGCGAGGGCGGCGGCCTGATCGACGGATTCCTGGTCGAGCGGCTGGCCGAATCCGACTACAGCGGGGCGCTGGCCGCCCTCGCCTCCGTCGTGTCACCCGAACCGGTCCTCGGGCCCGAGCTGCTCGGCCTCGCCCGAGCCGTGGCCGACCGGTACGCGGGCAGCCTCGCGGACGTCCTGCAGCTCGCGGTGCCGCCGAGGAACGCCCGCGCCGAGTCCAAGCCCTCTCCCGAGCCCCTGCCGCCGCCCCCGGTGCCCGCTCCCGGGAGCTGGGCGCGCTACGGGCAGGGCGCGGCGTTCCTGGACGCGCTGGCCTCCGGCGGCGCGCCCAGGGCCGTGTGGACCGCCCTGCCGGGACCGCACTGGCCGGAGGAGATCGCCAGGGCCGTCGCCGCGACCCTCGCCTCCGGACGCGGCGCACTGGTCGTGGTCCCCGACGGACGCACCGCGGCGCGGGTCGACGCCGCGCTCACCGGGATCCTCGGGGAGGGCCGCCACGCCCTGCTCACCGCCGGCTCCGGCCCCGAGAAGCGGTACCGGGAGTGGCTCGCCGTGCGGCGCGGCTCCGTCCGGGCGGTAGTCGGGACGCGGGCCGCGATGTTCGCCCCGGTCGCCGGCCTCGGCCTGGTCGCCGTCTGGGACGACGGGGACTCCAGCCACAGCGATGACAACGCCCCCTTCCCGCACGTCCGCGAGGTCCTCGAACTGCGGGCCGCGCACAGCGGGTGCGGCTTCCTGCTCGGCGGCACGAACTGCACCGTGGAAGCCGCACAGCTGGTCGAGAGCGGCTGGGCGCTGCCGCTGCGCGCCGACCGGGAGCAGACCAGGATCGCGGCGCCCCTGGTGCGTACCGTCGGGGACGGCGAGCTCGCGCGGGACGGTGCCGCACGGGCCGCGAGGCTGCCGAGCCTCGCCTGGCAGACCGTCCGGGACGGACTGCGCAGCGGCCCGGTGCTCGTGCAGGTGCCGCGTCGCGGGTACGCCCCTCGGCTGGCCTGCGAGCGCTGCCGGGAGCCCGCGCGCTGCCGCCACTGCGCGGGACCGCTGGAGGCGCCCGACCAGCGGGATCTGAACTGCGCCTGGTGCGGCCTGCCGGAGACGTCCTGGCACTGTGTGGCCTGCGGGGGCCGCCGGCTGCGCGCGCAGATCGTCGGTGCCCGCCGCACGGCGGAGGAGCTCGGCCGGGCGTTCCCCGCCGTGCCGGTACGGACCTCGGGACGCGACCACGTGCTGGACTCGGTGCCGGACCAGCCCGCGCTCGTGGTCAGCACCCCGGGCGCCGAACCCGTCGCGGAGGGCGGATACGCGGCCGCGCTGCTGCTGGACGGCTGGGCGATGGTCGGCCGCCCCGACCTGCGGGCCGGGGAGGAGGCGCTGCGCCGCTGGACGGCGGCTGCCGCGCTGGTACGGGGGCAGCCGGAGGGCGGCACGGTGGTGATCGTCGCGGAGCCGACGCTGCGTCCCGTGCAGGCCTTGGTGCGCTGGGACCCGGTCGGTCACGCCCGCCGTGAGCTGGCGGAACGGGCCGAGCTGGGCTTTCCGCCGGTGTCCCGGATGGCTTCGGTGACGGGGGAGCCGCAGGCGCTCGCCGCGTTCCTGGCCGCCGCGGAGCTGCCGCCGGACGCGGAGGTGCTCGGTCCGGTGCCGGTCCCCTCAGCCGAGCCCGGACGGCTCCGCAGGCCGTTCGACGCGCCGCCGGGGGAGACCTGGGAGCGGGCCCTGATCCGGGTCCCCCCCGGCAGCGGGGCGGCGCTGGCGGTCGCGCTGAAGGCGGCGCGGCTGTCGCGCGGCGGCGGAGGCGCGGTGCGGATGCGGGTGGACCCGCCGGACATCGGGTGACGGGGTGCGGGGTTCCGTCCTCAATCGCCGGACGGGCTTGATTGTGCGGGTGCGGGTGCTCCGCCGGGTGCGGGGTGTGCCCTGGCCCGGTGGGTGGGAATTCGGGGTCCCTCCGGGGAGACTCCTCGAACGACGAACGTGCGGCGGGTCCGCGTTGCGTACCCGGGTCTGTGTTCGTCGTCCTGCGGGGACTCCCCTGCACGCCAACGAACCCAGAGCCGTCGCGCGTCTGCGGCAGCAGTTCCACAGGCGTGCAGACGCGACTGGGCCTGGGGTGGGGACGTGCAGGGGAGTCCCCGCAGGGAATGGCGTACGACCCGAGTCCCTTACGGTCCCGGGTGAACACGCCATTCCCGAAGAGTTTCCCCGGAGGGGCACCGCCCCCACCCACCGGACAGGCGCACCCCGCACAGGCGGAGCACCCGCACACCAAGCCCGTCCGGCGTTTGAGGACGGAACCCCGCACCAAGGACCGGGAGCGTCAGCCGTTGCGCGGTCCTGGGAAGGCGCTAGGGCGCAGATCCTCGCGCGACGGCGGACGCTCCGGCGACGGCTGCGACGGCTGCGACGGCTGCGGCGGCATCGATCGTGCGGCAGGCACGGAGGGCAGTGCCGGAGCGGCGGGGGACCCGGGCACGGACGGTACCGCCCGCTGGGCCACGGGCTCCGCGGCCTCGGCCGCCAGCGGCTGGGGGGCGGCGCGCCGGGTGCCGTAGCGGCGGTGGACCGCCTGCTTGGTGACTCCGAGCGCGGAGCCCACCGCGTCCCAGGAGAAGCCCAGTGAACGGTCGAAGTCCACTGCCGCCGTCACCAGGGTCTCGACACTGTCCCGCAGTTCCTGCGCCAGCCTGACGGTGGGGGCCGGGGCCCTGCCGTAGACGACGAAGCCGGCGGACGGGCCGGAGCGGCGCGGACGGTAGACGTTGCCCAGTTGGGCGGTGAGCGTGCGCAGCGCGTCCACCTGCCGCCGGACCCGCTCGATGTCCCGCACCAGAAGATGCAGGCTGGCCCGCGCTTGGGCGTCGTGGGTTGCGTGGTCGGCCATGAAGAAGCCTCTCGAACCGGCGTTGAAAGGGATCGGGCCGCACCGTGGCGGCTCGCTTCGGTCAATCTCACTTGACCAACGCCTCAGCCGGGGATCTGGTCACGCTACGGGGGCGTATACGCACCTGCGAGGGGCGCGCAACCGTGCGTACGCCCCCTGGGAGGGCACCGGCCGCCGGGCCCATAGACTTGTGCGTTGCTCGTCACCGTAACGTTTCGGCCTGAGAGGCAGTCAGCCACCCATGAAGCTCGTCTTCGCAGGCACCCCCGAGGTAGCCGTACCCGCACTGGACGCACTGATCGCCTCCGGCCGGCACGAGGTCGCCGCTGTCGTCACCCGGCCCGACGCCCCCGCCGGACGCGGCCGCAGGCTGGTGGCCAGTCCCGTCGCGGAGCGGGCCGAGGAGGCTGGGATCGAGGTGCTCAAGCCGGCCAGACCGCGCGACGAGGACTTCCTGGCACGGCTGCGGGAGATCGCGCCGGACTGCTGCCCGGTCGTCGCCTACGGGGCGCTGCTGCCGAAGACGGCGCTGGACGTGCCCGCCCGGGGCTGGGTCAACCTGCACTTCTCGCTGCTGCCGGCCTGGCGCGGCGCCGCACCCGTGCAGCACTCCGTCATGGCGGGCGACGAGGTGACGGGCGCCTCCACCTTCCTGATCGAGGAGGGGCTCGACTCCGGGCCCGTGTACGGCGTACTCACCGAGGAGGTCCGGCCCACCGACACCAGCGGTGACCTGCTGACCCGGCTGGCCTTCGCCGGGGCCGGGCTGCTCGCCGCGACCATGGACGGCATCGAGGACGGCACCCTGCACGCCGTGCCGCAGCCCGCGGAGGGAGTCACCCTCGCGCCGAAGATCAGCGTGGAGGACGCCCGGATCGAGTGGTCGGCGCCCGCCCTGCGGGTCGACCGGGTGGTCAGGGGCTGCACCCCCGCACCCGGCGCCTGGACGCTCTTCCGCGGCGAGCGCCTCAAGCTGGTGCAGGCCGTGCCCGTCGTGGACCGGGCCGATCTGGCGCCCGGCGAGCTGTCGGTGGCGAAGAACAACGTGTACGTGGGCACCGGGTCGCACGCGGTCGAGCTGCTCTGGGTACAGCCGCAGGGCAAGAAGCCGATGCGCGCCGCGGACTGGGCGCGCGGCGTGCGGATCGTCCACGGCGAGCTCGTCGGCAGCTGACGGACCGGCGGGCCGGGGCGGGGACGTAGGCTGGGACGGTTCGCCCTCTCACCATCAGCGGAGCACCTTTCACGTGAACGACCAGCCGCGTCGCCGTCCCGCCACACCGCACCGCCGACCGAAGAAGGACCCGGTCCGGTTCCTCGCCTTCGAGGCCCTGAGGGCCGTCGACGAACGCGACGCGTACGCCAACCTCGTCCTTCCCCCGCTGTTGAAGAAGGCCCGTGCGGCGGGCGACTTCGACAGCAGGGACGCGGCGCTGGCCACCGAGCTGGTCTACGGGACGCTGCGCCGCCAGGGCACCTACGACGCGATCGTCGCCGCCTGCATCGACCGGCCGCTGCGCGAGGTCGACCCGCCGGTCCTGGACGTGCTCAACATGGGCGTGCACCAGCTTCTCGGCACCCGCATCCCGACCCACGCCGCCGTCTCCGCCAGTGTGGAGCTGGCCAGGGTGGTGCTCGGTGAGGGGCGGGCCAAATTCGTCAACGCCGTCCTGCGCAAGGTCACCGCCGACGACTTCGACGGCTGGGTGGCGCGGGTCGCCCCTTCGTACGAGGACGACGCGGAGGACCACCTCGCCCTCGTGCACTCGCACCCGCGCTGGATCGTCTCCGCGCTGTGGGACGCCCTCGGCGGCGGCCGGGCCGGCATCGAGGACCTGCTGGAGGCCGACAACGAACGGCCCGAGGTCACGCTCGTCGCCCGCCCCGGCCGCTCCACCACCGATGAGCTGCTGGACGCGCTCGGCGAGGACAACGGGCTCCCCGGCCGCTGGTCGCCCTACGCCGTACGGATGGCCGAGGGCGGCGAGCCCGGCGCCCTGACCGCCGTGCGGGAGAGCCGGGCCGGTGTCCAGGACGAGGGCAGCCAGCTCGTCGCCGCGGCCCTCGCCAACGCACCGCTGGAGGGCAGCGACACCCGCTGGCTCGACGGCTGCGCCGGACCGGGCGGAAAGGCCGCCCTGCTGGCCGCCCTCGCCGCCGGCCGGGGCGCCGCCCTGCTGGCGGCCGAGAAGCAGCCGCACCGGGCCCGCCTCGTGGAACGCTCACTGGCAGGCAACCCCGGCCCGTACCAGGTGATCACCGCCGACGGCACCCGCCCGCCGTGGCGGCCCGGCACCTTCGACCGGATCCTGATGGACGTCCCGTGCTCGGGCCTCGGCGCCCTGCGCCGCCGGCCGGAGTCCCGCTGGCGGCGCCGCAAGGAGGACCTGGAGAGCTTCGCGCCGCTCCAGCGCGGTCTGCTGCGCGAGGCGCTGAAGGCCGTACGGGTCGGCGGCGTCGTCGGGTACGCGACCTGCTCCCCGCACCTGGCGGAGACCCGGGTGGTCGTCGAGGACGTGCTCAAGGGCCGCGGCGGCGCGCCGGTCGAGGCCGAGTGGGTCGACGCCCGTCCGCTGATGCCCGGGGTGCCCGCCCTCGGTGACGGACCGGACGTCCAGCTCTGGCCGCATCTGCACGGCACGGACGCGATGTACCTCGCCGTGCTGCGGCGTACCGGCTGACCGGCCCGCACCGGGGGGGAAAGGCCGGGAATGTGCGAACCGTAATGATCCCGTGAGGCTTTGGAGCGCACCGAAGCGGGGAAGTGCCGCAGAACATGGCAGGCTTGGCCCATGGCCCAGATCAACCCCAGCATTCTCTCCGCCGACTTCGCACGCCTCGCCGAGGAGGCACAGGCCGTCGAAGGCGCCGACTGGCTCCATGTCGACGTCATGGACAACCACTTCGTGCCCAATCTGACCCTCGGTGTGCCGATCGTGGAATCGCTCAGCAGGGCCACGGACACCCCGCTTGACTGCCATCTGATGATCGAGGACGCGGACCGCTGGGCCCCTCAGTACGTCGAGGCGGGCGCGGGTTCCGTCACCTTCCACGTGGAGGCCGCGGCCGCCCCCGTACGGCTGGCACGGGAGATCCGGGTTAAGGGTGCCCGCGCCTCCATGGCGCTCAAGCCGGCGACGCCCATCGAACCGTACGAGGACCTGCTCCCCGAGCTGGACATGCTGCTGATCATGACGGTGGAGCCGGGCTTCGGGGGGCAGTCCTTCCTGGACATCATGCTGCCGAAGATCCGCCGCACCCGTGAGCTGATCTCCCGGCACGGCCTCGAACTGTGGCTCCAGGTCGACGGCGGGGTCTCGGAGTCCACCATCGAGCGGTGCGCGGACGCCGGGGCCGACGTCTTCGTCGCGGGCTCCGCCGTGTACGGCGCCAAGGACCCGGCAGAGGCGGTGCGGGCGCTGCGCGCCAAGGCCGACGGGGCCACCGCCTCCGCGCAGTGGGCGTGCGGCCACTGACCGGGGCGACGGAGCAGGCAGCCGCTCCGGCCCCCGATTGCCGGTCGGTCCGGCCAAGGGCAGATGAACGCGGTCCGACGGGACCGATCAAGGATCGCCGTATCTGACAGGATGAACGGCGTATCGAGAGCGTGAACAGCAGTGAGGAGAACGCGGTGTCTGCAATGTCGGCGGGCCGGTCCGCCCTGCGGATGGGGCCCGCGGAGCTGGTGCAGGCGGCGGCCATGGCCCGCCGCTTCTACCTTGAGGGCAAATCCAAGATCCAGATCGCGGAGGAGTTCGGCGTCAGCCGCTTCAAAGTCGCCAGGGTCCTGGAGACGGCGCTGGAGCGTGACCTCGTACGGATCGAGATCCGGGTCCCCGCGGAGCTGGACGCCGAGCGTTCCGACGCGCTCCGCGCGCGTTACGGGCTGCGCCACGCGGTCGTGGTCGAGTCCCCCGCCGAGGAGCAGGACGACGCCGCCGATCCGGAGAACCTGGGCGAGGTCGCGGCCGATCTGCTCGGTGAACTGGTGAACGAGGGCGATGTGCTCGGGCTGGCCTGGGGCCGGTCCACCATCCACATGGCCGCCGCTCTGGACCGGCTCCCGCCGTGCACGGTCGTGCAGCTCACCGGGGTGTATGACGCGGGCACCGCCGAGCGCGGCTCGGTCGAGGCGGTCCGGCGGGCCGCCCAGGTCTCCGGCGGCGAGGCCCACCCGATCTACGCGCCGATGCTGCTGCCCGACCCGGCCACGGCCGCCGCGCTGCGCCACCAGACGGGCATCGCCCGCGCCTTCGAGTACTTCGACAAGGTGACGGTCGCGGCGGTGTCCATCGGCTCCTGGGAGCCCGGCATCTCGACGGTCCACGACATGCTGTCCGACGAGGAGCGCGAGCACTACGCCTCGCTCGGCGTCGCCGCCGAGATGTCGGCGCACCTCTTCGACTCGGAGGGCCGGCGGGTCGGCCGGGACCTCGGTGAGCGCTGCATCACGGTCGAGGCGGACCGGCTGCGCCGGATCCCCGAGGTGGTGGCGATCGCGGGCGGCCAGCGCAAGGCCGCGGCGATCGGCGCGGTGCTGCGGTCCGGGCTGGTCACCAGCCTGGTGACGGACACCGCGGCGGCCGACTACCTGCTGACCGACTCGGCCGCGCCGCGCCGGCCGGCGCTGGAGCGGCGCGACCCGGACGGGGAGTGAGCGAAAAACGCGGGGGGTGCGGGCGGTGACACCGTCCGCATCCCCCGCGTCCTTGACGCCCCTCGGCTCCGGTCAGTCCTGCGGGACGCCCAGGACCGTCGCCTCCAGATACTGCTCCGGCTCCTTGTACTGGCTGACGTCGGCCGGGTTGTAGCGCGGTGTCTGCCGGGACCAGTCGAGGTTGCCGCGCATCCAGCTCCGCATGCCGTCCAGATACGGCTCCAGCATCCAGTCGAGTTGCGGATACGCGGCGAGCAGCTCGGCCTCCGCGGTGAGGAAGCGCTCGGTCTCGGTGGCGATCTCCGCGCAGACGTGGTCGAGCGACTCCTGCTTGCCGTACCCCCGGTGGTGCCGGACCAGGTGGACGAGATTGTGGATCTCGCCCAGCACCTGCTCCTTCTCGTACGAGTACACGTCATTGGCCCAGCACACGACGTTGCACGAGGCCTCCAGCGCGGTGATGAACCGGGGATCGTTGTGGATCGACTCGGGCGCCTCGATGCCGGCCACGATCTCTATCAGGTCCATGCAGACATGTATCGCACCAGTGTGCCGGCGCTTCTCGATGTACGTCGCCTCGGCCGGGACCACGCCGGCCGCACGGTTCCCGGCCTCCCAGGTGGTGGCGGTCGTGAGATAGGTCATCAGGTGATACGTGAACCGGCGCCGCCACCGGGGCGCGGCGGCCGGCACCGTACGTTCCCACAGGTCGACGAGGGCGACGACGGCGGCCGGCAGCCCCTCGGCCGCGGGCCTGGCGCCGCCCTCGACCACGGAACGCATCACCTCCACGACGCTGCGCACCCGGTCCGGGCTGCGGCCGAGGTGTCCGTCGTCCAGCTGGTCGTCGACGAGGAACAGCCAGACGAACCAGTCGGCGACGAGATCCAGGTTCTCGCTGTCGGCGGTCGGGTAGACCATGCCGACGAAGGCCCCGAAGTCGGCCTGCTCGAAGCGGTCCCTGGCTGAATCCCGGTGCACCAGGCCGGTGTTGCGGGTCCAGCTGTCGAGGTGTTCCCGTACGTGCGCGACGTGCGGGTTCATGCGCTGGGGGAACGGGCAGTAGATGTCCGGCAGTTCGCTCTCCACGGGCGGGTCGTGATCCTCTCCGGTCGTACCTGCGACGGAAGTTGTGAGCATTCCGCCTGTTCCTCCGGGGTGTCTGGCTGACCCGCCGGACCTGCGGATTTGAAGCTACCTGACCCCTTGTCACCAGGTCCAGGGATGATGATCCCCAATGATCCGGAAGCGGTGAGGGTAGGGTCTGTGGGTAAGGCAGGTTCCACTTGCCCGGGACTCCCGGCCGTGTTCCTCGGAGGAACATACGAAGGCGGGAGTCGTTTGTTGTGTCTTCGTGGAAACGACCTGCGCCATTTCGTATGAAAAAATGAGTGTTATGCGTTTTCTTGAGCCCGGCACCGGTCGATACACAGAGTCCCCCTCGGTCCCGTACGACCTCACGTACGACGACGTCTTCATGGTCCCGGGCAGGTCGGCGGTCGGATCCCGCCAGGGCGTGGACCTGTCCTCGCCCGACGGCACCGGCACCACCATCCCGCTCGTCGTCGCGAACATGACGGCCATCGCGGGCCGCCGGATGGCCGAGACGATCGCCCGTCGCGGTGGTCTCGTCGTCATTCCGCAGGACATCCCGATCGAGGTCGTCACCGAGGTCATCAGCTGGGTCAAGACGCGCCACCTGGTGCTCGACACCCCCATCGAGCTGGCCCCCGGCCAGACCGTCGCCGACGCCCTGTCCCTGCTGCCCAAGCGCGCCCACGGCGCCGGTGTCGTCGTCGACAGCGACCGGCGGCCCGTCGGCGTGGTCACCGACCACGACCTGACCGGCGTCGACCGCTTCACCCAGCTCTCCGAGGTCATGTCCAGGGACCTGGTGCTGCTCGACGCGGACATCGACCCGCGCGACGCGTTCAACAAGCTCGACGGCGCCAACCGCAAGCTCGCCCCCGCGGTCGACGCCGAGGGCCGTCTCGTCGGCATACTCACCCGGAAGGCCGCACTGCGCGCCACTCTCTACACCCCCGCCACCGACGCGAACGGCAGGCTGCGGATCGCCGCCGCCGTCGGGATCAACGGTGACGTGGCGGGCAAGGCCAAGCAGCTCCTCGACGCCGGAGCCGACACCCTGGTCGTCGACACCGCGCACGGTCACCAGGAGTCCATGATCAACGCGGTCCGCGCGGTGCGGGCGCTGGACCCGCAGGTGCCGATCGTCGCGGGCAACATCGTCGCCGCCGAGGGTGTGCGCGACCTCATCGAGGCCGGCGCCGACGTCATCAAGGTCGGTGTCGGACCCGGCGCCATGTGCACCACCCGGATGATGACCGGAGTGGGCCGGCCGCAGTTCTCCGCCGTCCTGGAGTGCGCCGCCGAGGCGAAGAAGTACGGCAAGCACGTCTGGGCGGACGGTGGCGTCCGCCACCCGCGCGATGTCGCCATGGCGCTCGCCGCGGGCGCGTCCAACGTGATGATCGGCTCCTGGTTCGCCGGGACGTACGAGTCGCCCGGCGACCTCCAGCAGTCCGCCGACGGCCGCTTCTACAAGGAGTCCTTCGGCATGGCGTCCGCGCGCGCCGTGAAGAACCGGACCTCCGACGAGTCGGCGTACGACCGGGCCCGCAAGGCGCTCTTCGAGGAGGGCATCTCCACCTCGCGGATGTTCCTGGACCCGGCCCGTCCCGGCGTCGAGGACCTGGTCGACTCGATCATCGCGGGCGTCCGCTCCTCCTGCACCTACGCCGGTGCCGGCTCCCTCGCGGAGTTCGCGGAGAAGGCCGTCGTCGGAGTGCAGAGCGCCTCCGGATACGCGGAGGGCAAGCCGCTGCACTCCAGCTGGAGCTGACCCGGGCCACCGCATCACCCGTGCCCCTTCCGGCCGTTCGCGCCGGAGGGGGCACCGGTGTGTCCGGGGAGCTCACGGGCTTGCGAAGGGGGTTCGCGGGGGGCGCCGCGGTGTCCGGATCCCGGTGCCGGCGAGTGCCTTCGCGCTTTCCAACTCAGTTGAAAATTAAGTAACATGAACCCCAATCAGCTGCCCGCCTCTCTGCGGTAAGGGATCTCATGTCCTTCTTCACTGACCTGGCCCATCAGTACATCGACGGCGAGTGGAGGCCGGGCAAGGGCTCGTGGGACATCATCGACTTCAACCCCTTCGACGGGGAGAAGCTCGCCTCGATCACGGTCGCCACGGCCGACGAGGTGGACCAGGCCTACCGGGCGGCCGAGACGGCTCAGCAGGCGTGGGGCGACACCAACGCCTACGCCCGGCGGGCCGTACTGGAGAAGGCGCTGCGGATCGTCGAGGACCGCGAGGCCGAGATAGGTGACGCGATCGTCGCGGAGCTGGGCGGCACCCGCCTCAAGGCCGCTTTCGAGCTGCACCTGGCCAAGGAGTTCCTCCGCGAGTCGATCCAGCTCGCGCTGCGGTCCACCGGACAGATACTGCCCTCACCGACCGAGGGCAAGGAGAACCGGGTCTACCGGGTGCCCGCAGGCGTCGTCGGTGTCATCAGCCCGTTCAACTTCCCCTTCCTGCTGTCGCTGAAGTCGGTCGCCCCCGCCCTCGCACTCGGCAACGCCGTGGTCCTCAAGCCGCACCAGAACACGCCGATCTGCGGCGGCACCCTGGTGGCCAAGGTGTTCGAGGACGCCGGGCTGCCCGCCGGACTCCTCAACGTGGTGGTCACCGACATCGCGGAGATCGGTGACGCGCTGCTGGAGCACCCCGTCCCGCAGGTCATCTCCTTCACCGGCTCCGACAAGGTCGGGCGGCACGTCGCGACCGTGTGCGCCGCCAACCTCAAGCGTTCCGTGCTCGAACTCGGCGGCAACAGCGCGCTCATCGTCCTCGACGACGCCGATGTGGACTACGCGGTCGACGCCGCGGTCTTCAGCCGCTACGTGCACCAGGGCCAGGTCTGCATGGCCGCCAACCGGATTCTCGTCGACCGCTCGGTGGAGCCGGAGTTCACCGAGAAGTTCGTGGCCAAGGTCGCCTCGCTGCGCGTCGGTGACCCGGCCGACCCGGCGACCCAGATCGGCCCGCTGATCAACTCCACCCAGGCCGAGGCGATCACCGCCCTCGTCGACCAGACCGTGGCGGCCGGCGCGACCGCACTCCTGCGCGGACAGGCCGTCGGCAACCTCGTCAGCCCCTCCGTACTGACCGGCCTGGCCGCCGACTCCCCGGTGCTCTCGCAGGAGATCTTCGGCCCGGTCGCGCTCCTCGTACCGTTCGACGGCGAGGACGAGGCCGTCCGGATCGCCAACGACACCCCGTACGGACTGACCGGCGCGGTACACACCGGCAACATCGAGCGCGGCGTCCGGATCGGGCAGCGGATCCGCACCGGCATGATCCACATCAACGACGGCACCGTCCACGACGAGCCGATCGTCCCCTTCGGCGGCGAGAAGAACTCCGGACTCGGGCGGTTGAACGGCGACTCGATGCTCGACGCCTTCACCACCCTGAAGTGGATCTCCGTGCAGCACGGGCGCTCCCGGTTCCCGTTCTGACCTCGCCCCACCTGCGGTGAGCGCGCCCGCACGGCGCGCCCGTGGTCTACTTCGGGGGCGGCACCGCCGCCCCCGAAGCAGTCCTGACCGTGGCCCGTCACCCGGCCACGCCATCGCAGAGAAGTGACCCGTACGACGTGCGACTGAACGACCTCGACGAACGCATCGTCCACGCCCTCGCCGAAGACGCCCGCCGCTCCTACGCCGACATCGGCTCCATCATCGGCCTGTCCGCGCCCGCCGTGAAGCGCCGGGTGGACCGGCTGCGCGCCGAGGGCGCGATCACGGGGTTCACCGTGCGGGTGGACCCGGCGGCGCTCGGCTGGGAGACCGAGGGGTTCATCGAGATCTACTGCAGCCGCAACACCTCCCCGGACTCGATCAAGCGGGGGCTCGCCCGCTACCCCGAGGTCGCCTCCGCGTCCACGGTCACCGGTGACGCGGACGCGCTCGTCCAGGTCTTCGCGGCGGACATGCGCCACTTCGAGCAGGTGCTTGAGCGGATCGCGGGCGAGCCGTACGTGGAACGGACGAAGTCCGTGCTCGTGCTCTCACCGCTGCTGCGGCGGTATTCGTCGGGGTCGCCGGGGTAGCAGGGTCCCCGCGCGGCGGCGTACGTGAGGTGGGCCCGGGTTCGCGCAATGAATCTTCGTGTCCCGCGTGATCCGCGCAACGGATCGGTCGTTGGTGCGCAACAGTCGCTGCTTGTTCGGGGTGTCGGGCGGAACGTACCGTTTCTACGTCCCCGCCCCGCCCGCACCGCCCGAGGTCAGCCATGCCGCCGTTGCGCACCGCCCTGCTCCAGAGCTCCGGAATTCCCGGCTCGGTGGCCCGGAACACCGAGGTGCTCGACGACGCCGCCCGGCGCGCCGCAGCAGACGGGGCCCGGCTGCTCGTCTGCCCCGAGATGTTCCTGACCGGGTACGCGATCGGGGACGACGTGCCCCGGCTGGCCGAGGCCGCCGACGGGCCCGCCGCGCAGGCCGTCGCCGAGATCGCCGCACGGCACCGGATCGCCGTCCACTACGGCTACCCGGAGCGGGACGGCGACACCCTGTACAACGCCGCCCAGCTCATCGGCCCGGACGGCACCCCGCTCGCGAACTACCGCAAGACCCATCTCTTCGGCGGCTTCGAGCAGCACTGGTTCACCCCCGGTGAGCAGCCGGTCGTCCAGGCCGAGCTGGACGGCGTCCGAATCGGGCTCATGATCTGCTACGACGTCGAGTTCCCGGAGAACGTCCGGGCGCACGCGCTGGCCGGCACCGATCTGCTGCTGGTGCCGACCGCCCAGATGCACCCCTTCCAGTTCGTCGCCGAGTCCCTCGTCCCCGTCCGCGCCTTCGAGAACCAGCTGTACGTCGCCTACGTCAACCGGACCGGCCCGGAAGGCGAGTTCGAGTTCGTCGGGCTGAGCTGCCTGGCCGGCCCCGATGGCACGGTCCGCACCCGTGCCGGACGCGGCGAGGAGCTCGTACTCGGGGACGTCGACCCGGACCTGCTGGCCGCCTCCCGCGCCGGCAACCCGTATCTGCTCGACCGGCGTCCCGGCCTGTACGGCTCCCTCGTCTGAGCTCCGAGACCGGCACACCGCTCACCCCCTTTTTCCCGCAAGGAGTCCGTACCCCATGACGTCCACGGTGCCCACCGCCGTCCCGCACACCGAGGCGGCCCCGCCGATCACCATGTTCGGGCCGGACTTCCCGTACGCGTACGACGACTTCCTCGCACACCCCGCGGGGCTCGGCCAGATACCGGCGACCGAGCACGGCGCGGAGGTGGCCGTCATCGGCGGCGGGCTCTCCGGGATCATCACAGCCTACGAGCTGATGAAGATGGGGCTGCGGCCCGTCCTGTACGAGGCCGACCGGATCGGCGGCCGGCTGCGCACCGTCGAGTTCGACGGCTGCACCACGGACGGCGAGCCGCTCACCGCCGAGATGGGCGCGATGCGCTTCCCGCCGTCCTCGACCGCGCTCCAGCACTACATCGACCTGGTCGGACTGGAGACGAAGCCGTTCCCCAACCCGCTCTCCCCGGTCACGCCCTCGACCGTCGTCGACCTGAAGGGCGAGTCGCACTACGCCGCCACCATCGACGACCTCCCGCAGGTCTACCGGGACGTGATGGACGCCTGGAACGCCTGCCTGGAGGAGGGCGCCGACTTCTCCGACATGAACCGGGCGCTGCGCGAGCGCGACGTGCCGAGGATCCGGGAGATCTGGGCCCGGCTCGTCGAGAAGCTCGACAACCAGACCTTCTACGGCTTCCTCTGCGACTCCGACGCCTTCAAGTCGTTCCGGCACCGCGAGATCTTCGGCCAGGTCGGCTTCGGTACCGGCGGCTGGGACACCGACTTCCCCAACTCCATCCTGGAGATCCTGCGCGTCGTCTACACCGAGGCGGACGATCACCACCGCTCCATCGTCGGCGGCAGCCAGCAGCTTCCGCTGCGCCTCTGGGAACGCGAACCGCAGAAGATCATGCACTGGCCGCTCGGCACCTCGCTGGCCTCGCTGCACGACGGCGAGCCGCGCCCCGCGGTGACCCGGCTGAACCGCACCGCCGGGAACCGGATCACCGTCACCGACGCCTCCGGCGACATCCGCACCTTCCGGGCGGCCGTCTTCACCGGTCAGTCCTGGCTGCTGCTCTCCAAGATCGCCTGCGACGACGCGCTCTTCCCGATCGACCACTGGACGGCGATGGAGCGCACCCACTACATGGAGTCGTCCAAGCTGTTCGTCCCCGTCGACCGGCCGTTCTGGCTGGACAAGGACGAGACCACCGGTCGCGACACCATGTCGATGACGCTGACCGACCGGATGACGCGCGGCACGTACCTGCTCGACGACGGCCCGGACAAGCCCGCCAGCATCTGTCTCTCGTACACCTGGTGCGACGACAGCCTGAAGTGGCTGCCGCTCTCCGCGACCGAGCGCATGGACGTCATGCTGAAGTCGCTCGGCGAGATCTATCCCGGCATCGACATCAGGAAGCACATCACCGGAAACCCGGTGACGGTGTCCTGGGAGAACGAGCCGTACTTCATGGGCGCGTTCAAGGCCAACCTGCCGGGCCACTACCGCTACCAGCGGCGGCTGTTCACCCACTTCATGCAGGACCGGCTGCCCGCCGACAAGCGGGGCCTGTTCCTGGCGGGCGACGACATCTCCTGGACGGCCGGCTGGGCCGAGGGGGCCGTGCAGACCGCGCTGAACGCCGTCTGGGGCGTGATGACCCAGTTCGGCGGCGCGACCGACGCGGCCAACCCCGGCCCCGGTGACCTGTTCGACGAGCTCGCCCCGGTCGAACTCCCCGAGGACTGAGGCCGGTTACGCGGGCCGGCAGACGCTTCGCTGCCGGCCCAGGCCGGAGATCTCGACCTCCATCACATCATCCGGGCCCAGGTAGGGGAAGCGGCCGGACAGCGCCACGCCCTGCGGCGTACCCGTGTTGATGATGTCTCCGGGCTCCAGCACCAGGTACTGCGACAGGTGGTGCACCAGGTGCGCCACGCTGAAGATCATGTCCGCGGTGGAGGAGTCCTGCCTGGGCTCCCCGTTGACGAAGCTGCGCAGCCGCACCTGCTGCGGGTCACCGGCCTCGTCGGCCGTCACGAGCACCGGGCCCAGCGGGTTGAACGTGGCGCAGCTCTTGCCCTTGGACCACTGGCCGCCCGACTCCTCCAGCTGGAAGGCGCGCTCCGAGACGTCGTTGCTGACCGCGTAGCCCGCGATGTGCGCGGCCGCGTCGGCGGGGGAGCCCAGGTAGGAGGCGCGGCGGCCGATGACGACGGCCAGCTCCACCTCCCAGTCAGTCTTCTTCGAGCCACGCGGGATGAGGACGTCGTCGTACGGGCCGACGACCGTGTTCGGGGACTTGTAGAACAGGATCGGCTGCTCGGGCGGCTCTGCGCCGGACTCCGCCGCGTGGGCCGCGTAGTTCTGGCCGATGCACAGGAGCGCGGAGGGCCGGGCGACCGGGGCGCCGATCCGCTGCCCGGTGATGTCGGTCTCAGGGAGTTTCGGCTCTGCGGGGATCAGGTGCGGGTTGTCGGCCAGCGCGGCGAGGAACGCGCCGTCGATGTCGTCGGTGATGCCCGACAGGTCGTAGTGGCGTCCCTCGGGGCAGACGACGACCGGGCGTTCGTGGCCCGGCTCGCCTATGCGCATCAGTCGCATGACGGGTGGATCTCCTGACAGATACAGATACAGATACAGATACGGGTACGGGTTTCGGTACGGGTGGCGGTCAGCGCAGCCGGACGAGCGCCTCGGCGGTGACGGCGTGGACCGGCGGGCGTCCGGCGAGCAGCCGCAGCACCTCGTTGACGGCGCTGGTGCCCAGCCGCTGCCGGCACTCGACGCTGCCGGCCGCCTGGTGCGGGGTGAGCAGCACGTTCGGCAGGGCGCGGAAGGGGTGGCCGACGGGCAGCGGCTCGGCGTCGTAGACGTCGATCGCCGCGTCGAGCCGGCCGGTGGTCAGCTCGGCCAGCAGCGCGTCCTCGTCGACCAGCCACGAGCGGGCGGTGTTCACCAGGCCCGCCCTGTCCGGCATCAGCGCCAGCTGTTCGGCGCCGATCATCCGGTGGGTCTCCTCGGTGACCGGTGCGTGCACGGCCACGATCCGGCTGCCGGAGAGGAGTGTCTCCAGCGGTACGGACCTCACGCCGAGCGCCTCCGCGTCGGCCTCGGAGAGGAACGGGTCCGTGACGCTGACCCGTGCGCCCATGGCCCGCACCATCCGGATGTAGGCCCGTCCGGTGCGGGAGGCGCCGATCACCCCGATGTCGCTGCCGTGGATCTCGTGGCGCGGCGGTGCCGTGCTCGCCGTCGCCCAGTCCTGCCCGCCGCGCAGGGCGTGGTCGAAGCGCTGGATGCGGTGGAGCAGCGAGAGGGTGAAGGCGAGGGCCACCTCTGCGACCGGGCGGGCCATCTCGTCGCCGGCCTGGGTGACCAGGATGCCCCGCCGGAACACGTCCTCTGTGACATAGGGCGCGACCGCGGAGCCGGTGTGCGCCACCAGCTCCAGCCGGTCCGCGTGGGCGAGGAGTCCGGCGTCCACCTTGGGCGCCCGCCAGGACAGGATCAGCGCGCGGGCGCCGGGCAGCGCCGCCTTGAGCGCTTCCCGGTCGCTGTGCTCGTCGAGGACAGTGAGTGCGGCGGCCCGCTCCAGCTCCTGCCACACCTCCGCGGTGAAGAACTGCTCGCGCAGGTGCGGGGGTACGGCGACGACCACCCGGGAGGAGCGGTCGGCGGTTTCAGGAGAGCCAGGCATCGAGGTGCTCCGCAACGAAGGCGTCATCGGTCAGCCAAGGGTAGGCCGAGGCCACCCGAGTGATCTCCTCGGCCTGTCCGGGGGAGAGCGTCTCGGCCGGGTCCAGGCAGCGGATGTTCGCCAACAGGCCCTGGCGGCGCAGCACTTCGGACACTCCGGCGATGCAGCCGCGGAACGCGTTGCGTACGTCGAAGACCGCGCTGTTCGCGTCGGTCAGCTCGGAGCGGCGGGCCAGGCAGCGGACCATCGCTCCGTGGTCCCCGGCGCGGGCCAGCCGGACGTCTTCGAGGAGGGTGACCGCGGAGCTCGTCCACACCGCCCACTGGCCGAGCAGCCCGCCCGCGAACCAGCGCCGGGGCCCGTCCGCCGTGCCGTACGGGGTGAGCAGGTCACCGATGATGTCGTCGTCGTTGCCGGTGTACAGCGCCACCTCGCCGGCCCGGTCGGCGGCGGACACCGCCCGTACGACGTCGGCGGTGCGGTACCGGTCGAAGGGGGCGATCTTGACGGCGGCGGTGTTCGGCAGGTCGGTGAACGCGGACCAGAAGCCGGGCGACAAGTACCGTCCGCCGACCGCCTCCTGGAGGTAGAACCCGATCACCGGCAGCACCTCGCCGACCGCCCGCGCCCGTTCCAGCAGCCCCTTCTCGTCGGCGCCGGGCACGGCGGGGCTGAGCAGCACCGCGTCGTAGCCGAGTTCGGCGGCGGTGGTGGCCTCCGAGACGGCCTGCGCGGTGTAGCCGCAGGCGCCGGCGACCTTGACGAACGGGCGGCCGGCCTCGGCGTCGATCGTCTCGGCCGCGAGCTCCAGGACGGGCCGGAGGAGACCGACGCCGGGCTCGCGGATCTCGAACTGCGTGGTGTGTACGGCCACGGCGGCGCCGCCCGCCCCGGACGCCAGGTAGTAGCGGGTCAGCGCGCGCTGGCGGCGCTCGTCGAACGTGCCGTCCGCGTGCAGCGCCAGCGGGTGGGCGGGTATCGCCGCACCCCGGGCGAGCAGATCCAGGGCGGGGGTGGACGGGCGGGGGGAGGCTGGGGTGGACGGGCGGGGGGAAGCGGACATGGAGTGGATCAGAACCTTCCGTCACGTACCTGGAACTTGGTGGGCTTGCCGGACAGTGGGAGCCCGCGCCGCAGCCAGTCGGCCTGCCACTCGACGAGGGTGCGCAGCGCCACGTCCGGGTAGCCGAAGAGGGCGTGGCAGCGGCTCGCGTCGGAGAGCAGCGCGGTGGGCGCCTCGGTCCCGGCGAGGACCGGCTCCTTGCCGAACTCCTCCCCGAACCACTGCGCGATGCGGCGCACCGAGGCGGTCTCTGGGCCGGTGAGGTTGAGGGTGAACGGATCGCCGTCGGTGGCGTGCGGCAGCGAGCGCAGCGCGACCTCGTTGGCGTACCCCTGCCAGACGACGTTGGCGTGACCGGTCGTCACATTGACGGGCTCGCCCGCCTGGACCCGGTACGCGATGTCGGCGAGGACGCCGTAGCGCAGGTCGACCGCGTAGTTGAGGCGGATGTTGGCGACCCTGGTGCCGAGGGTCAGCGCGGCGTGGCCGAAGATCCGCTCCCGGCCGAGGCACGACATGGCGTACTCCCCGACCGGGCCGACCGGGTCGGTCTCGGTGCAGCCGCCGGAGGAGACCGGCACCAGCGGGTACACGTTGCCGGTGGAGAACGCGGCGATCCGCGCTCCGGACCAGCGCCGTGCCACCCGGTCCGGCATCGCGGCGTTCACCGCCCAGGCGAGCGAGGGCGCCCCGGCGGAGCCGAACTTGGCGCCGACCATGAAGACGACGTTCCCGGCGTCGGGCAGTTCGGCCAGGTCCGCGGCCGGGTCCATCAGGTCGAAGGCGACCGTGCGGACCCCGGCGGCCTCCAGCTCGTCCGCGGCGGCCTTGTCCGACCAGCGGGAGACCGCGTACACGGTCACATCAGTGCGGCCCGAGGCGTTCAGCGCCCGGCGGGCCAGTCGGCACAGGCTGGGGCCCATCTTGCCGCCCGCGCCGAGGACCAGCAGATCGCCTTCGAGGCGGGCAAGGTCGGCGACGAGCGCGGGGGAGGGGGTGGCGAGCCGCTCTTCGAGTGCGGCCTCATCGGTGAACATACCTGGCTATCCCTTGATTCCGGACGCGGTGACGCCCTCGGTGAAGTAGCGCTGGCCCACCATGTACGCGGCGAAGATGGGCACGAACGCGATGACGGAGCCGGACAGCACCACGTTGAGCGGCACGTTCTGCTGCTGGAGCGAGGCGATGCCGACGGTGAGGGTGCGCATGTCGGTGGACTGGCCGATGACCAGCGGCCACAGGAAGTCGTTCCAGTGCCACAGGAAGACGAAGACCCCGAGCGTGGCGAGGATCGGCTTCAGCAGCGGCAGCACGATCCGGTAGAAGATCTGCCACTCGCTGCACCCGTCGAGCCGGGCCGCCTCGAAGAGCTCGTCGGGCAGTCCCTGGATGAACTGCCGCATCAGGAAAACCGCCTGGGCGTTGGCCAGGGTCGGCACGATCAGTCCCCAGTACGTGTCGACGCCGCCGAGCTTCGCGATCATCGCGAACGTCGGGATCATCGTGACGTGGTACGGGACCATCACCATCGACAGGAACGACCAGAACATGGCCTCCCGCCCGGGGAAGCGCTTCTTGGCGAACGCGTATCCGGCGAGCGAGGCGAGCAGCAGCACGCCGACGACCGAGACGACCGAGTACATCAGCGTGTTCAGCAGCCACCGCGGCACGTCCTGGGCGCCCATGACGGTGTCGTACGCCTCGCCGGTCAGCGGCCAGGGCAGCAGACTGCCGGGGAAGTCGACCGCCGCGGACGGCTTCAGCGAGAGCACGACCATCGCGTAGAACGGGAAGACCGTCACGAGCGCGGCCACCGTCAGCAGCGCGCCGCGCGCGATCCGGCCGGCCCTGGTCGGACGCATGCCGTACGGGACGGTGTCCTGCTCGGAGAGCTTGCGCAGCCTGCGTTCGGCCCGGCGCGCGGCCCGGCCGGTGGGAACCGGGGCCGCCTTGCGGACGGGCGGGGCCTTCGTCTCTTCGGGTGCGGTTGTCATGGTCACTGGTCCTTCCCGATCACGAGCCGCTGGATCACCGCGACGACCACGGTCAGCACGAAGAGCGCGACACCGATGGCGGAGGCGTAACCCAGGTCGAAGTACTTGAAGCCCGCGTCGTAGAGCTGGAAGACGAGCGTGTAACTGGCGTTGGCGGGTCCGCCGCCCGTCATGGTGTAGACGGCGTCGAACACCTGGAAAGAGGCCGTCGTCTCGATCACGGCGAGGAAGAACAGGGCGGGCTTGAGCTGCGGCAGCACGATGTACCGGAACCGCTGCCAGGGCCCGGCCCCGTCGGTGAGCGCGGCCTCCTCCAGCTCGCGCGGGATGTCCTGCATCCGGGCGAGCAGGATGAGCATCCCGTAGCCGAAGCGGGACCAGATGCCGACGATCGCGAGTGCGGGCAGCACCAGCACGTCGTCGGAGAGCCAGGAGCCCTCGGACAGCCCGAACCAGCCCATCAGGGTGGACCACGGGCCGCCGGTCGAGAAGATCCAGACGAAGACGGTGGCGGCCAGCACCAGGGAGGTGACGACCGGCAGGAAGAACACCGAGCGGAAGAACTTGGCGCCGCGGAACGCGCGGCGGGTGATCAGCGCCAGGCACACGGAGGCGGCGAGCGTGCCGGGTACGGCGATCACGGTGTACAGGACGGTGACCTTCAGGGCCTGCCAGAACAGCGGATCGGCCCAGAGGCGGGTGAAGTTGTCGAGCCCGATGAAGCTGCCGCCGCCGGTGAGGGAGTAGTCGGTGAAGCTCATCAGCACACCGGCGACGCCCGGACCGAACCGGAAGGCGAGGAACAGCAGGAAACACGGGAGGACGAAGAGCAGGCCGATCCGGGCCTCGCGGCGCGCCTGCGGCCCGCTGCGACGGCCCCGGCGGGTGGGTTCCGCGACGACTGCCACGGGGATCTCCTTGCGGTACGGGGGAATTGCGGGGGGTTCCGGGGTGCCATCCCCGGGTGGGACCGTGGGGGCCGGAGACCGGCCCCCACGACCGTTGATCAGCGGCCGAGCATCGCCTGCGCGGCCTTCTGCGCGGTGTCCAGCGCGTCCTGCGGGCTCTTCTTGCCGAGCAGCGCGGCCTGGATCTCCGGGGCGAGCACGCCCTGGACCTCACGCGCCTTGTCCTGGAGCGGGCCCACGTCCATGCTCGGCAGCGTGGCGCCGACGGCGGTCTGGAGCTTGTCGTCCGGGTACAGGTCGCCGCCGGACTTGCGGGCCGGGAAGTAGCCGGCGGCCTTCTGGAGTCCGGCCGAGTTCTTCGACTCCGCGACGAAGTTCAGCCAGTCGCCGGTGTTCTTCTTGTCGGCGCCCTTCAGCATGGCGAGCGCGCCCACGGTGCCGTATCCGACCGACGCGGTGTCCTTCAGCGGCGGCTGGACGACGATGTTCTCCTTGCCCCAGAACGGTTCGACGTCCGCCGGGGTGTTCTGCCAGGTGCAGGCCACCTTGCCCTTGGCAGTCGGGGTCTGCTCCAGCTTGGGCGTGGTCGTGACCAGGTCCTTGTCGGTGTAGCCGCCGTCGACCAGCTTCTTGAGGTACGTCAGGGCCCTGACGCCGGCCGCGTCGTTGAAGGTCACGTGTCTGCCGTCCTCGGAGAAGACGTCGCCGCCGGCCTGCCAGAGCAGCGGGTAGAAGGTCATGTTCAGGGTCTGCTGGGTGTCACCGCTGTAGCTGGTGGCGTAGTAGCCCTTCTTCTTCAGCTTCGGGGCCAGCGCGTCGAGGTCGGCCCAGCTCGACGGGTAGCTCTTCTCGCCGATCGCGTCGAACACCCGCTTGTCGCAGATCAGCGGGTTGGCGCTGGTCAGGATCGGGGTGGCGAGCGGCTTGCCGTCCACGGTGACGGACTTCAGCGCGAAGTCGGTGTAGTCCGACTTCGCGGAGGCCGGCATGTAGTCGTCGGCCGGGATGATGCTCTTGGTGTACTTCGGCAGCTGGTCCGGGATCAGGTAGACCGCGTCGGGGCCTTTGCCGGAGGCGATCGCGGTGGCCAGGGCGGTGTCGCGGTTGGCCCAGGGGAAGGTCTCCACCTTCACCTTGACGCCTTCGTGCTTCTTCTCGAACGCCTTTACCAGGCCGTCCCAGTACGCCTTGTTCTTGGCCTCGTCGAAGATGACCGGGTAGGTCCACATGGTCACGGTGTTGCCGTCGTCGCCGCTGCCGGAACAGCCGGCCAGCACTCCGGCGGCGAGCGCGGTGGCCAGGACGGGCGCGGCGAGGGCGCGGACTCTTGAACGGCGGGTGAGGAGACGGGACATGAGGTGGTCCTCCGGGAACCTGAGGGCGGGAAGAGGGGAGGTCACTGCGCCGGGACCGTCTGGACGGTGCCGGTGTGCCGGGCGCGCTCGGCGGCGAACGCCGCGAGGTGGCTGCCGAGCGAGGTGGCGGGACCGGAGCGGACGGCCCCGGAGTCGCCGGTGGCGACGGCGGTGACGAACGCCTCGACGAGTGCGGCGTCCCCGCCGCCGTGCCCGTCGGCCGCGTTCGAACCGGACGCGCCGAGTTCGTGGACGGTGGACTCGCCGGTCCGGAAGTCCTGCACCGTGACCCGCTCACCGTCACCGACGAGCCAGCCGTGCGAGCCGAAGATCCGGGTCTGGCGGTGGGTCTGCTCGGTGAACGCGACCATCTGGAACGTCGCGGTCACCCCGTCCGTCAACTGCATGGCGAGGACCTGGTGGTCCACCACGTCGTTGTCGCTCCGGTACGCGCAGACCCCGTACGGGCCCTCGCGCAGGGCCGTCAGGAGACCGGCCTCGTCGGTCGCCTCCGTGACATGGGTGACCGGCCAGACCGCGCCCTTCTCGCGCAGCGTCGGCATGTACAGCTTCAGCGCGCTGTACGGGCAGTCCGCCTCGACCGCGCAGTCGAGGCAGCGCTCCGCGGAGCCGGCCGGGGCATTCTCCGGCCGGAAGTGCTTCAGCCCGCCGAAGCCGGTGACCTGCTCGATCCGGCCGCCCATGATGTACGTGATCCAGTCCAGGTCGTGGCAGGACTTGGCCAGCAGCATCGGGGAGGAGTCCTTCTCGCTGCGCCACGGACCGCGTACGTAGCTGTGGGCGTAGTGCCACCAGCCGACCGGCTCCAGATGGTCGAGCGAGACGAGCTGACCGAGCACCCCGGAGTCCACGACCTCCTTCACCAGGTCGGTGTACGGGGTGTACCGCATGACGTGGCACACCGCGAACAGCACCCCGGCCCGCTCCACCCCCTCGACGATCCGCCGGGTCTCCTCCTCTGTCGGGGCGAGCGGCTTCTCCGCGAGGATCGCGTAACCGGCCTCGGCGAGCGCCAGCACCGGCTCCACGTGGAAGCGGTCCTGGGTGGCGACGATGACGGCGTCCGCGATGCGGTTCTCCACCAGCGGCCGCCAGTCGTCGAACCCGACGGGCGCGCCCGCCGCCGTCCGCGCCGCGGGGCGCGGATCCGCGACGGCGACGAGTTCGGCGCGCTCCGGGTGCGCCTTGATCCACTCGGCGTACGTCAGACCGCGGTTGCCGGCGCCGACGAGTGCGACGCGTACGGGCCGGCCGGTGATCGGGGTATGCGTGGACACGGGGAATCCCTGGTGCTCGATGGGCCGTGAGGGCCCAGATGGTCAGAAGCGCAGCGTGGCCGAGGTGTGGGCGACGCGGTCGCCCTCGTCCGGGAGCGCGGTGCGCTCGGTGCCGTCCTCGACGCAGCCGGTGTGCAGCAGATGGCTGGAGCCGCCGAACGCCGCGGGCCGCAGTTCGAGCCGGCCACCGGTGAAGGTGGAGCCGGTGGCCCGGTAGCGGTTGGGCCCCTCGGTGAGCAGCACATGGGCGGTGTCCCCGGGCGCGGACGAGTCGAGGCCGCCGAGCTGCCAGTCGACGGTGCGCCCGGCGCCGGTACGGGCGAGCAGGGCGCCGTCCTTGTTGGTGCCGGAGAGCCGCGTGCCGTCGATGCGCAGGCGCTGGTCCTTCGCCGAGGTCAGCTTCAGCCCGGTGTCGCGCAGTTCGCCGCCCAGGACGGTGATGTCGGCGTGGGCGAGCGAGACCGGGGCGGTGTCCTTGGATCCGGTCAGGGCGCACTGGTCGAGGACGAGCGGCCCGGTGCCGTTGAACAGCGCGCCGTCGACGCCCTTCAGAGTGGTGCGCTGGAGGGTGAGCGGCGCGGTGACACTGGCCTGGGTGATCTCGGCGCCCGCCGCGAAGGCGAAGGAGGAGTCCGCGATGACGTTGGGGCGGGCGGACAGGTCGGAGGCCCGGGAGACGATCAGCGGGCCCGTCGCCGTACAGCCCCGCATCTGTACGCCGTCCGCGTTGACCCAGAGCATTCCGGAGCCGTCCAGCGACTTCTTGCCGACGACCAGGACGTCCTCAAGGGTCAGATCGGTGATCTTGACGCGGGCCACGAACCACGAGCAGGCGTGCCTGCGCACGGTGATCCGCTTGGCCCGGCCGCCCCAGGCCGTGCCCGAGTTGGCGAAGGTCATCAGCCCCGAGTTGCCGGTGTACGTGAGGTCGTGCTCGAACTGGCCGTGCGTCACGAACGGGCCCTCGTCGTCACCGTCGCCGTGGCAGTTGGTGACGTAACAGTAGGCCGAGGCCGTGAAGTCGTTCAGATGGCGGGCGTTGGAGGTGTGGCAGTCCTCCACGTGCCCGTACAGGCAGTAGATCTGCTGGGTGAGGTAGCCCGCGCCGCCGTAGGTGACGGACTTCGGGTTGGTCAGCGAGCACTGCTCCGTGCGGTAGTACGTGCACCAGCGGCGCATCACCACCGGCCAGAACGTGCCGATGGCCTCGATGCCGGAGACGTCGCAGCGCACCGCGTACTCGTAGGCGACCGGGTGCGAGCCGGTCATCTCGTCCTCGCCCCAGCCCTCGAAGACCATGTTGCGCACGTGGGCGCGGTCCACGGGCTCGATCCGGGTCCAGCTCAGGGTGCGTCCGGCGGCCAGGTCCCAGCCGATCTGGTAGTTGACCCGGATGTGCGTGGCGTCGACTACATCCGTGACCTGGACGAGCCGCTGGATCTCCTTCTCGTACGTGCCCGCCAGCGCGTTGATCTCCACGGCCCACCACTGGCCGACCGCGAACTCCGAGGCGTCACCGACCTCGAAGAGGTCCGAGAGATCCGGCATCGCCGCGCCCAGTGTGTGTTTGACGGTGGTGTCGGTGACGGTGCCGTGGAAGGAGAGGACGGCGCCGAAGGGGTTGTCGTGGGTGTTCTTCTCGATGCCGGTGGTGTGGATGTGGTGTCCGCCGAAGTCGAGTTCGATGTTCGAGCGGTGGAAGAGGTGGCGTTTGGTGAACAGGAGGTCGGTGTGGGCTTCGACGCGGTGGACGCTCTTGTCGTTGACCATGGCGTCGAGTGCGGCGTCGGCGGGGGTTGTGGCGTCGAAGTGGCCGAAGGTGCGGAAGTCGAGCGTTCCGGTGTGGAGCTGGTGCCAGCGTCCGGTCTTCGCGTGGGTGGGGGCGATGACGGTGCCGCCGTTGTGGGCGGCGGTGGACTTCTTGTTCCAGCGCAGGGCCATGGCGCCGCCGTCGCCGGGGGTGCGGTAGCCGGCCAGCAGGATCTGGGTGCCGTCGGCCAGCGGCTTGGTGTTCAGGGCCCGCAGCGCGGCGACCGAGTCCAGGTTCAGGACATCGCCGGTATGGGCGGGGGCGGCCTGCGCGGACCCGGTGGCCACGGCCGAACCGGCGATGACCAGACCGGCCAGACCCGAAGCCCGCAGCACGTTGCGACGGGACGAGGCAGGGGTGGAGTGGTGCGGAACGCTCATGCGGACTTCGCCTTCCAAGAAGTGCGACAAGTGAGGGAGCGTTCCTGCGGTGGACTGCCATGAGGCGGATGGCTGAAAAGGGTCCGGTCGTCGGATGTTCACGACGCGTTGGGCAGGCGTCGGAATCGGACCGGGAGGGGTAAATCGGCGGTGGCGGGTGAGCGTCACCGGGGTTGGCAGGGAACCTACGGCGGGTTGCGCCGATCGGTCAAGACCCGATTTCGTCGGAATGCGGCATCGCGGTGTCCGAAACACCGTCCTCCGGGTCGTCGACCCAGCCCAGCGAGACGCTGATCCGGCGCGCCGAATCCCGCACCTGGCCGCCCAGCTCCTGGTACCGCCAGGCCGGCAGCCCGGTCTTCAGCCCGGTGATGGAGACGGCCCCGGCGCACACCGAACGGTCGTCGAAGACCGGTGCGCCGATGCAGATGATGCCCTCGGCGTCCTCCTCGTCGTCCAGGGCGTAGCCAACCCTGGCGATGTCGCGGAGGTGGGACAAAAAGGTCGCCGGGTCGGTGATCGTGCGGGACGTGCGCCGGGGCAGCCCGAACCGTTCGACGATTGAGGCGGCCTCGCCCTGCGGCACCGCGGAGAGCAGCGCCTTGCCCAGGCCCGTGCAGTGCGGCAGCTCGCGCTGGCCCATCCGCAGATCGAGCCGGACGCGCTGGTCGAGCTCGACCTGGTCCACCACGACCGCGTGGCCGTCCTCGGGGACGGCGAGCCTGGAGGCCATGCCGGTGGCGCGGTTGAGCTCGCGCAGGACGGGGTGGGCGACCCCGCGCAGCGAGACCTGGGACCTGGCCCGGTCACCGAGCCTGGCCAGGCTCATGCCGAGCCGGTAGCGGCGGTTCATGCCCTCGCCGTCGTCCGAGACCAGTCCGTAGGCGCGCAGGGTCTGGAGCATGCCGAACGCCGCGCTCTTGGAGATGGAGCAGACCTGGCCGACCTCGGTGACGCTCAGCCCGTTCCCCTGGGAGGGGGCGGCGAGAGCTTCGAGGATGTCGGCTGCCCTGGCCACGCTCTTGACCCAGTATTTCGGTTCCTCAGGGGCAGCACTGTTCGTCATAGCAGAACAGCCTAGTGCCTATGGGGTCCTGCGGCGTACGGGCGAACCAAGAAAACCCGGAAAACAGGGCCTTGGGTGGCTGGAAGGGGGTTGACCGACCTCAGAGGCGGACGTAATATCCAGGCACTGTTCTGCTCTACAGAACAGTGTTCTGAAAAAGCGAAACGCAGTACCGAGCACCACGGATCACCTCTTCCTGCGGCGACTGCCGGGCGGATGGCGCCAGGGACTCACGGGCCGGGCAGGGCCCGCGAAAACCGACGACTCTCGACGCAAGGAGCAAGCACCATGAGTTCAGGCCCGGTAGGCAACGAATCCGGAGCCCGACTCGCCGAACGCGCCCGCCAGGTCGTACCCGGCGGCGTGAACAGCGGTCAGCGCAGCGTTCCCGGACTGACCGACCTGGTCGTCACCGGGACCGACGGCGCACGGTTCCGTACCGCCGACGGACGCGAGTACACCGACTTCCACTCGGCGTTCGGCCCGCCGCTGCTCGGCCACAACGACCCCGACGTGGCCGCCGCGACCGCCGAGGCCGGCGCCACCCTCGGCCACATGGGCGTCGGCGTCACCGAGGGCGAGGTCCTCCTCGCCGAGCAGCTCACCGAGCTGATCCCCTCGATCGAGAAGGTGCTGCTCACCAGCACCGGCAGCGAGGCCACGTTCCACGCGCTGCGCGTCTCCCGCGCCGCGACCGGCCGCCGACTCGTCGTCAAGTTCCAGGGCTGCTACCACGGCTGGCACGACTCGGTCAGCCTCAACGTCATCTCCGCGCCCGAGAAGGTCGGCGGCCACGACCCGATCTCGACCGGCATCCTGCCCGAGGTCCTCGAAGCCACTCTCGTCCTGCCGTTCAACGACAGCGAGGCCGTCCGTCGCACCTTCGCGGAGCACGGCTCCGACATCGCGGCCGTCATCGTCGAACCGGTCCCGCACAACGTCGGCGCGCTCCTGCCCTACCAGGAGTTCCTGACCACGCTGCGCGAGGAGACCACGAAGGCCGGCAGCGTCCTGATCTTCGACGAGGTCATCACCGGCTTCCGCCACGCGCTGGGCGGCTGGCAGCAGATCTCCGGCGTCACCCCCGACCTCACCACCCTCGGCAAGGCCATCGCCAACGGCGCCCCTGTCGGCGCGATCGGCGGCCGCGCGGAGCTGATGGACCTCTTCTCCACCCGCCCCGGCGCCCCGGCCTTCTTCGCCGGCACGTACAACGGCCACCCGTCCGTCGTCGCCGCGGCCCTCGCCACCCTGCGCAAACTCCGCGAGGAGCCGGTCCACGACCACGTCTTCCGGCTCGGCGGCCGCGTCCGCACCGAACTCACCGGACTGTACGAGCGCCTCGGCGTCCCCGCCGTCGTCACCGGCTACGGCTCCGTCTTCGTCAGCTACTTCATGCCCGGCGAGGCCCCCCGCACCTATGCGGACCTGCTGAACAACGACGCCTCGCTGTTCGTCGGCTACCGCCGCAAGCTCCTGGAGCACGGCCTGTTCGAGCTGCCGCTCAACCTCAAGCGCAGCCACATCAGCTACGCGCACACCGACGCCGACGTGGACCGCCTGATCGAGGGCACGGAGGCCGCGGTCAAGGCCGTCCTCGCGGACGGCGGCGCCCGAGACCTGGAGAACACCTCGACCATGGGTGGAGCGACCCGCTGATGCTGACCGTCAACCGCACCCGCCCCGTCGGCCCCGCCGGACGGATCACCCGCGTCGAGACCCTGATGCTCGGCACCTCCTGGCGCGACTTCGGCTATGTCCGGGTCCACACCGACGAGGGCCTGTCCGGGATCGGAGAGATCACCCACCCCTACCGGGTCGGTGAGGTCTGCGCGCTCACCGAGGCCATCGCCGGGCGCCACCTGATCGGCGCCGACCCCTTCGACGTCGAGGAACTCTGGCTCCGCGTCTACCAGGGCGACTTCCTGCGCGGCGGCGACATGGGCGGCGTCGCCCTGTCCGGCCTCGACCAGGCGATGTACGACCTGATGGGCAAGGCGCTCGGCGTCCCCGCCTACCGGCTGACCGGCGGCGCCTGCCGCGACGACGTACGCGTCTACGCCAACGGCTGGTACACCGGGGAACGTGAGCCCGAGACCTTCGCGGCCAAGGCGAAGGAGACCGTGGCCAAGGGCTTCACCGCCCTCAAGTTCGACCCCTTCGGCCCCGGCCTGCACGAGCTGGAGCGCGCCGAACTGCGCCGCTCCATCGACCTCGTCGCCGCCGTGCGCGAGGCCATCGGACCGGACATCGACCTCTTCATCGAGGGCCACGCCCGCTTCGCCATGCCGACCGCCGCCCGCCTCGTGCGCGAGCTGGAACCGTTCGACATCGGCTGGTTCGAGGAGCCGATGCCCTGGACCCACATCGAGCGGTACGCGGAACTGCGCCAGCGCGCCGCCTTCCCGATCTCCGGCGGTGAGCACTTCCACAACCGCTACGAGTACAAGCAGCTCTTCGCCACCAACGCGGTCGACATCATCCAGCCCGACCTGTCCATGGCCGGCGGCTTCACCGAGGTCAGGAAGCTGGCCGCCATCGCCGACACCCACGGCATGCTCGTCGCCCCGCACAACTCCAACTCCCCGCTCTGCACCACCGTCTCGGTGCACGCGGCGCTCGGAATCCCCAACTTCAAGATTCTCGAAACCTTCGACGGGCTCCTGGAGCCGTTCGTCTTCGACGCCCTCAAGGGCACCCTCCCGATGACGGACGGCCGCATCGGACTGCCGACCGCCCCCGGGCTCGGCGTCGAACTCGTCGACGAGGTCTTCGAGGAACACCCGCCCAGCCACCGCTTCTGGAACATGTTCGCGGACGGCTGGGAGAAGCGGAACCGCACATGATCACCGACGTCCACTCCCATCTCTTCCGGCACAGCCACGACTTCACCGACCCGTTCAGCTCCGACTCCGCCCGCGCCCACGCGGGCGAGGTCGACCTCACGGTGAAGTGGGAGGAGTACGCCGCCACGGCGCCCGACTCCACCCGCACGATCGTCGTCGGCGGCAAGGCCAGGCGCAGCGGCCTCTGGGTCGACGACGCCGCCGTCGCCGCGTACGTCGGGAAACACCCTGACCGGCTGATCGGCTACCTGGCGCTCGACCCCACCCAGCCCGGCTGGCAGGAGGAACTGCGCTACGGCCACCAGGAGCTGGGCCTGCGCGGCATCAAGCTGATGCCGATGTACGCGGGCTTCGACCCGGCCGCGGAGGAGTACGACGAGCTGTACACGTACGCCGAACGGCACGGCCTGCCGCTCCTGGTGCACACCGGCACGACGTTCGTCTCCAGCGCGCCGCTGGAGTGGGCGATGCCCCGCCACCTGGACGCGGTCGCCATCCGCCATCCCGAGCTGCGGATGGTACTGGCCCACCTGGGCCACCCCTTCGAGGGCGAGTGCATCGCGGTCATCCGCAAGCACCCGCACGTGTACGCCGACCTCAGCGCCCTGCACTACCGGCCCTTCCAGCTCTGGCACAGCCTCCGGCTGGTCCAGGACTACGGGGTCTTCCACAAGGTGCTGTTCGGCAGCGACTACCCGTTCACGACGGTCGACGACTCGGTGAAGGGGCTCCGGGAGATCGCCCGCATCCCCGGCATCCCCGGGCTGCCGCCGCTGGACGCGGACGCGATCGAGGAGATCATCCACCGGCCCTCGCTCGATCTGCTGGGCCTGAACGGCTGACCCGCCGTTCCCCCGAACTACCGGTACGGCGCCCCGGTTCATCCCCCTGTCCCGGGGGTGCCGGCCGGTAGCAGGGCCGCCGCGCACTCACCCATGTGTCCCCCGCGCGGCGGCCCGACCCGGCCCGGCCCGAAGGCAAGGCCCTGTTCCGTATCTCTCAGCATCTCTCCGCATGGAGGAGCCCCGCCATGACCGCAGCCGTCCCGCCCCGCGGCACCGACCGCTTCGATCTGACCGGCCGCACCGCGCTCGTGACCGGGGCCGCCCGGGGCCTCGGCCGCTCCTTCGCCGTGGGACTGGCGGAGGCGGGCGCCGACCTGGTGCTCGTCGACCTGCCGGGCGCCGAGGGCATCGAGTGGACCCGGGCGGAGGTCGAGGCGCTCGGGCGGCGCTGCCGGGTGTACGGGCAGGACCTCGGGGACATCGAGGCGCTGGCAGACTTCGCCGACACGGTGCGCGCCGACAGCGGCCCGCTGCACATCCTGGTCAACAACGCGGGCACGGCGGCGCTGGAACGCTTCAACGAGATCACCCCGGCCAGCTGGTCGCACATCATGCGGGTCAATGTGGACGCGGTGTTCTTCCTCAGCCAGCGCATCGCCGAACACATGACGGCGGACTCCGTGGCCGGCCGCATCATCACCATCACCTCGAAGAACGCCCTGGTGGCCGAAGCGGGCCTGGCCCACTACAACGCCTCCAAGGCCGCCGCCCAACTGCTCACCGAGACCCTGGCGGTCGAGCTCGCCCCGCACGGCATCACCGCCAACACGCTTGCGCCCGGCATGGTCGAGACGCCCATCGACGGCGAGTTCCCCTTCGACCGGGAGGCCTTCGAGTCCGCGTACCGCGAGCGCATCCCGCTCGGCCGGTACGCGCGGCCCGACGAGTGTGTGGGCGCCCTGCTGCTGCTCGCCTCGGACGCGGGTGCCTACCTCACCGGGGCGCGGATCGTGGTGGACGGCGGGGTGCTGGCCGACCAGATGCCGCGGATGCGCTTCATGCCGCCGTACCGCAACACGATCTGACCGCCGCGCCGCCCTGCGACCCGCGGAGCACGCACAGATCACGCACGCACCGAGCACGCATCGACAAGCACTGACAACGCGAGGAGCACCTCCGTCATGTCCGCCAACGCTTCGTCCCGCCGGAATCTGCTGCGGGCTTCGGGTCTGGCCGGTCTGGTCATCGCCGGTTCGGCCGTGGCCACCGGGTCCGCGCAGGCCGCCCCCGCCCATACCGGCGATGTCCTGAACCTGGACTCGGTCGCCGCGCTGCGGGCCCTGAACACCAAGCCGCTGGCCGACGGCACCCAGATCCTGCTGGCCGGCTACCGCACCCCCGGCGACGGCGGCGCCATGGCCCTGCGCTGGAACAAGAAGTCCACCGCCGCCCACAACGGCGGCACCGTCATCGCCCCCGACGGGGCCAAGACCGGACGCTGGCACCAGCTCCACACCGGAACGCTCGACTTCCGCACCTTCGGCCACTTCGACGCCACAACCCCCGCCGACGCCGCACTCGACGCCATGGTCAACGACAAGAGCGTCCACCGCGTCGAAGCCCACACCGACCTCCTGTTCACCAAACGCCACCTCTTCCACCGCTCGAACATCGAACTCGACTTCGGCGGACACCACATCCACACCACCGGCATTGAGAAGAACACCCACGACAACCCCTTCGGCGCCGTCCTCTCCTTCCACGGCACCGTCACCGACACCACCGTCAAACACACACTCTCCGGCAAGGTCATCGAACTCACCGACACCTTCCCGGTTCCCGACGCGAAGGCCTTCGCGGTCGGCCAGTGGTGGTCGGTGCGGGTCGACCCGGTCGAGGGCGGCGGCGGTGACGAGCGGGAACTGCAGAAGCTCGTCGAGATCACCGAGATCGTCGACGCGGGCCACATCCGGATCGGCTACCTCAACGGCTGGGAACTCGCCGCCGGCCGCACCCTCACCTGGACCCGGATCGAACCGGTCCGCGACACCCACATCCGCGACATGCTCTTCGAGGGGGCGGGGCCCGACGAGTACACCGGCTCCCACCCCGTCAGCTTCGAGTACGCCGTCGGCTGCGACGTCTCCGGCATCCACGCCACCGGCACCTTCTGGCCGGTCGTCATGCGCCGCTGGTGCACCCGCTTCCGTACCGAGAACTGCTCGCTGAAGAACCCGCCCACCGTCGAGTACGGCGGCGCGGGCTACCTCACCCAGCAGATCTACTGCCTGTACGGGCGGGTGGCCGACTGCACCACCAGCAACGTGCGCCACCTCAACGACCTCACCGCCTCCGCCTACTGCACCGTCGTGAACTGCCACGGCGACGGCGACGACGCGGGCGGCAACCCCTTCACCACCCATGGCCAGTACGAGCACGACCTGCTCTTCGACGGCAACTCCGGGCTCATGGACATCGCCAACTCGGGTGCCCAGTGGGGTATTTCCGCCAAGCGGATCACCGTACGCAGACACGTCTGCTCCTGGTTCACCGCCAACACGAAGATCACCGATCTGACCCTTGAGGACATCACGGTGATCGCCCGCCCCACCTTCGACCAGGCCGGCACCCTCACGGTGAACGCCGACGGGGCCCAGGTGCGCGGCTGCACCGCGAAGACCTTCGCCGTCGCCCAGCGCTCGGAGCGCTCCACCCGGCCGACCACCGTCAGCGACTGTTCCTTCGAACCGCCCGCCGGAGCCGTCCTCGTCCAGACCCCCGTCACCGCACCCGTCCACTTCGTGCGCTGCACGTTCAAGGGCGTCGACGGCGTCGTCCTGCGCGGTGCGGGCCCCGTCCACCTCACCGACTGCACCGTCACCGGCGCCGACGACGCGGCCCCCCTCTCGGTGGGCTCGGCCGAGCTGCGGCTGGACGGCGGTACGTTCCACAACACCGGCATCGAGCTCAGCGGCGTGCGCGACCAGCGGATCACCGTGACCGGCGGCGCCAGGATCACCGGCGCCAACAAGGCGGGGGCGCTGCTCGGCCGGGCGGCCGGTTCCGGGAGCACGACCTGGGACCTCACCGGTCTCAGCAGCACCGCCGCCGGAGCGGACACCGCGCACATCCGTATCGCCTACGGCGTGAACCACTACGCGGCGACCGGCAGCCGCTTCACCGGCGGGGTCCTCCATCTCGCCCCGGAAGCCATGGACTCGGTCCTGCACACGGGGTGCGTGGAGGACGGCACCCGGCGCGGCGCGATGCCGGAGGACGGCGATCGGGTCCGCACGGGCGGGAACCTGATCCTGTGAGCGCCACCGTCCGCACCGCCACCCCGGCCGACGATCCGGCTCTGGCCGCCCTGTGGAAGCGGTGCTTCGAGTCCCCGCACCTCACCGCCCTCCACGCGCTCGACCCGGACCGCCACCGGCACACCTTCGTCGCGCAGAACGACGCGGGGGAGGGGATCGACGCGGTCGTCGTCTACGTACCGAGGCTGATCCGGGACGCGGACGGCACCCCGCGCAGGGTCGGCGGCATCGGCAGCGTGGCGACCCGCCCCGAAGCCAGGGGACAGGGGCTGGTGCGACGGCTGCTGGCGGCGGCGGAGCGCACCATGACGGCCGAACGGTGCGCCTGGTCCCTGCTGTTCACCGGGACGCCCGGGGTCTACCGGAGCTCGGGGTGGCAGGAGTTCGCGAGCGGTTACACCGAGGGGACGCTCGCCGCCTCGTCCGCTCCGGAGCCCTACCCGGTCCGGGCTGCCACGGCCCGTGACGCCGTGGAGGTGGCCGCTCTGCACCACGCGTACAACGCGCGGCGGCCGCTCAGCTCGCTGCGCGCGCCGGAGGACTGGGCGGTGCGCGTGCCCGCCTGGTACGGCGCGCTCGAACAGTCGCTCGTGGCGCGGGACCCGGTCTCCGGCGCGCTCACCGGCTGGATCGTGGCGCGGCACGCGGGGGACTGCGTGGAGGTGCGCGAGTTCGCGGGTACGGAGGCGTGTCTGGGGGCGCTGTTCGCCGCCGTCGGCTCACGGGCCGCTGCGGCGTGGCTGACCCGGGTCCGGGTCCGGATTCCCGTCACCGCCGGGGTGCGGGCCGCGCTGCCGGTCCTGCTGGCGGACGCCGGGCAGGTCACGGAGCACGTGGGGATGGCACGGCCGCTGCATGCCACGGCCGAGTCGGTGCGCGCCACGGTCACGGCGCCCGGCGCGGTCCACTGGTACGGCGACTGCTTCTGACCGCGCCGCCTGTCGGCGGCCCCGGCCCTGCGTGGCCGGGGCCGCAGAGCGGTCAGGCTTCGTCGGCCGGCGGCTTCCCGTCGTAGCCGGACGTCCCGGAGTCGAGCAGCGGCTCCTGGGTCTTGAGGTGGGCCGGGGCGAAGGCCCGCAGCACGTGGTAGCCGGTGATCACGACGATGGTGCCGAGCGCGATCCCGCTCAGCTCGAAGTTGTCGGTGACCTTCAGACTGACCCCGCCGACGCCGATGATGATGCCCGCCGCGGCCGGCACCAGGTTCAGCGGGTTGCGCAGATCGACCTTGGCGTTCAGCCAGATCTGGGCACCGAGGAGACCGATCATGCCGTAGAGGATCACCGTGATGCCGCCGAGGACCCCGCCCGGAATGGCCGCCACGACCGCGCCGAACTTGGGGCACAGTCCGAACAGCAGGGCGAAGCAGGCGGCCGCCCAGTACGCCGCGGTGGAGTACACCCGGGTCGCGGCCATCACGCCGATGTTCTCGGAGTACGTCGTGTTCGGCGGACCGCCGAACACGGTCGACAGCATCGAGGCGGCGCCGTCCGCGGCGATCGCGGTGCCGAGCTTGCCGTCCAGCGAGCGGCCCGTCATCTCGCCGACCGCCTTCACATGCCCGGCGTTCTCCGCGATGAGCGCGATGACGACGGGCAGCGCGACCAGGATCGCGGACCACTCGAAGCTCGGGGCGTGGAACGACGGCAGCCCGACCCAGTCGGCCTTCCCCACCCCCGACAGGTCCAGCCGCCAGTGGTCCACGGCCTCGGCGCCCCCGGCGGGGGAGTGGATCTTCCCGAACACCCGGTCCAGGACCCAGGACAGCACGTAGCCGAAGACCAGACCGAGGAAGATCGCGATCCTGGACAGGAAACCGCGCAGACAGACCACGGCCAGTCCGGTGAACAGCATCACCAGCAGGGCCGTCCACTGGTCCTGCGGCCAGTACGTGGACGCGGTGACCGGCGCCAGGTTGAAGCCGATCAGCATCACGACCGAGCCCGTCACCACCGGCGGCATCGCCGCGTGGATGATCCGGGCGCCGAACCGCTGCACCGCGAGGCCGGCGAGGAAGAGCGCCGCCCCCACCACGAAGACCGCGCCCGTGACCACGGCACTGCTGCCGCCGCTGGCCCGGATGGTCGCGGCAACCCCGACGAACGAGAGTGAACAGCCCAGATAGCTGGGCACCTGCCCTCGTGTGGCCAGCAGGAAGATGGCCGTCGCGACACCCGACATCATGATCGCCAGGTTCGGGTCGAGACCCATGAGCACCGGGGCGACGAACGACGCGCCGAACATCGCGACCACGTGCTGGGCGCCCAGCCCGAACGTCCGCGGCCAGGAGAGCCGCTCATCGGGGCGGACGACCGCTCCCGGTGCGGGCGTCTTCCCGTCGCCGTGCAAGGTCCAGCGCACGCCGAGGCCGCCCATGGTTGCTCCCTGTGTGTAGGTGCGGCGGGCCGGTGCCTCACGGGGCACGGCGCGGACCGCGGAAAAGATCAGCGCCATGTTAATGCCGGTTCGTCAACCGCCCCCCGGCGGGATCCGGGCGCGGGGTGCGCGGAACCACCACCCGCCGCGCCCGGTGACCCGAACGGCTCAGGGACGCGGCTCGGCCGGCGCCGCTCCCGGTACCCCGGCGTCCGAGGAGGACACCTTGCGATCGCCCGCCCGCAGCACACCGGCCCCGAGCACCAGCCCGAAGGCCAGCACCGAGACCAGGCCGAAGGAGACGACCAGCGAGGTCGCCTCGGCCAGCGAGCCGATCGCCGAAGGGGCGATCAGCCCCGAGGTGTACGTGATCGTCGCGACACCCGCGATCGCCCGGCTCGGGTTCGACCCGCTGCGCCCGGCCGCCGCGAAGGCGAGCGGCACGACCACGGCGATGCCGAGGCCCATCAGGCCGAAGCCGCACAACGCCAGGACGACATTGGGCGCGGTGACCACCAGGACCCCGCCGACCGTGGCGAGCACGCCGCCAGTCCGTACGGTCCGCACCGCGCCGAAGCGGTCGACGACCCGGTCACCGGCGATCCGGGCGACCGCCATCGTCAGCGCGAACGCGGTCGTCGACGCGGCGGCCAGACCTGCGGAACTGTCCAGGACATCGCGGAGGTAGACCGCCGACCAGTCCAGGCTGGCGCCCTCCGCGAACACCGCGCAGAAGCCCACCGCGCCGATGATCAGGGCCGACCTGGGCGGCAGGGTGAAGCGCGGCGGAGCCTCCGTGTCCGGCTCGCTGCGCAGATCCAGCACCTGCCTGCAGGCGATCAGCCCGAGCGTGGTGAGGACGAGCGCGGCGACGACGTGGTGCAGTCGCGCGTCGGCCCCCAGATGGGCGGCCACCGTGCCCGCCGCCGAACCGACCAGGGCGCCCACGCTCCACATCCCGTGCAGCCCGGACATGATCGACTTGTCGAGGCGGTTCTCCACCTCGACCCCGAGCGCGTTCATCGCCACGTCCGACATGCCCGCCGACGCCCCGTACACCAGGAGGGCCGCGCACAGCGTCAGCAGGCTGGGGGCTATGGAAGGCAGGATCAGTGCCAGGGTCCACAGCGTCAGCAGCCCGCGCAGCGCGCTCCGGGCGCCGAAGCGGTGGCTGATCGCGCCGGCCAGCGGCATCGCGAGCGAGGCGCCGATCGCCGGAAAGGCCAGGGCTATGCCGAGCTGTCCGGCACTGAGCCCCGCGTGGTCCTGGATCCACGGCACCCGGGTGGCGAAACTGCCGGTCACCGCTCCGTGTACCGAGAAGACCGCGGCGATGGCGTACCTGGCGCGCCTCACCTGCTCCGTGCTGAAGACCGCTGCCGTGGAATCCGTCGTCATGCCGCCGTGCCCTCCCCTGGGAATTCTCCGATGCCGCGGTTCCGACGCTCCCCGGCGTCCTTCTCCACGATGCGGGCAGTAAACTATCAGGAACCCTGCCTGATAAATAGGCCGTGCCGGCACCGACCGCGGCGACGGTCTGGAAGGATTCCGGCATGCCCGCATCACCGAGCACCGCCAGGGCCATCAACGACCGGCTCGCCCTGCGGCACCTCCAGCAGGACGGCCCGCTGACGGCCACGCAGCTGAAGGCCCTGACGGGACTCTCCCGGCCCACCGTCGCCGACCTGGTCGAACGGCTCCAGGGGGCGGGCCTGATCCGGGTGGTCGGAGAGGCCGGGGCCGAGCGCCGCGGCCCCAACGCCCGGCTCTACGGGATCGTCGCGGACCGCGCCCATCTGGCCGCCCTCGACGTCCGCACCGACAGCCTCGCGGTGGTCGTCGCCGACCTCCTGGGCGCGACCCTGGCCGAGGCCACCCTGCCGATCGGCAGCGAGACCGCCACCGACGAGGCCGTCGAACAGGCCGTGGCCCTCCTCGAACGCACCGCGCGCCGCGCCGGCACCGCGCCGCTGCACAGCGTCGGCATCGGCGCTCCCGGCCTGATCGACCCGGTCACCGGGGAACTCCGCGACACCACAGGACTGCCGGCCTGGCACCGCCGACTGGTCCGGGCACTCCAGCAGCGACTGCCTGCCGGCGTGCTCGTCGAGAACGAGACGAACCTGGCGGCCGTGGCCGAGCACCGGCTCGGAGCCGCCCGCGACCACGACACGTTCGTCCTGCTCTGGCTCGGGCACGGCGTGGGGGCGGCCGTCATGCTGGACGGGAAGGTGCGCCGCGGTGCCTCCGGCGGCGCGGGCGAGATCGGCTTCCTGCCGGTGCCCGGCACCGACGGCACCCCGTCCGCCGTCAGCTGCGACGGCGGCTTTCACTCCCTGGGGGGCTCGGCAGCCCTGTGCGAACTGGCCTCCGCCCACGGCATCGCCGTCCCGACCGGAGGCCGGGAGCCGGGCGCGGCGGTCGCCGTCCGCGCGGCCCTCGCGGGGGAGGGCGACGGCGAGGCCTTCCTCGACGCGCTCGCCGACCGGCTGGCGCTCGGCGCGGCCGCCGTCGTCTCCGTCCTGGACCCGGGGTGCGTGCTGCTGTCGGGCGAGGTCGGTCTCGCGGGCGGCGACGCGCTGGCCGCACGGGTCGAGGAGCGGCTCGCCCTGATGTCCCCCCTGCGCACCGAGGTCAGGGCCGGCCTGCTCGGCGGCACGGCGGTCCTGCGCGGCGCGCTGCTCGCGGCGCGGGAGGCGGCACAGGACGCGCTGTTCGGTGCGGGGTCTCCGGGGCGGGGGGTTCCGTCCTCAATCGCCGGACGGGCTTGAGCGGTGCGGGTGCCCCTCCGGCGAGACTCCTCGGAAATGGCGTACGACCCGGGTCCCCACCCACCGGGAAGGGCGCACCCCGCGGGGGACCCGCACATCAAGCCCGTCCGGCGATTGAGGACGGAACCCCGCGCCCCGGAAAGGCGCGACGTCACGGGCTGTCTGTGAGCCACTCCACAGCGTTCACCCGCATGGCCCACGGTCAGTCGTGGCACACTGATTCTGTACCAGCAGCAGCGCACTCCGGGGTCGGTGCAATTCCGAACCGGCGGTTATAGTCCGCGACCCGTCCGCATCCAGCGGCCGGTTGACCAGGTGGGATTCCTGGACCGACGGTTAAAGTCCGGATGGGAGGCAGTGCGCGGCGGGCCGTTTCGCGGGTACGCCGCCGTCGGCGGATGGTTTTCGGGCGACCGATCCATCCGTTTTTCCGGCATTCGGCGTCCCCGTTCCACGTTCCGCTTCATCTGTCGTCATCGACAGGCCCCGGAGTCCGTGCCCGAAGAGGCAGGAGGACCCGGTGGACACCGCAGCCGACACCACCGCAATGCGCCGAGCCATCGCGCTCGCAGCCCGCGGTCTCGGTTCCACCAGCCCCAATCCGGTCGTCGGATGCGTCGTCCTCGACGCGAAGGGCCGGCCGGCCGGTGAGGGATTCCACCAGCGCGCCGGAGGGCCGCACGCCGAGATCCACGCCCTGCGCGCGGCCGGCGAGAAGGCGCGGGGCGGCACCGCCTACGTCACCCTCGAACCCTGTAACCACACCGGACGCACCGGCCCCTGCGCCCAGGCGCTCATAGACGCCGGGATCGCCCGTGTCGTGTACGCGGTCGGTGACCCGAACCCGCAGGCCACCGGGGGTGCCGACACCCTGCGGGCGGCCGGGGTCAAGGCCGAGCAGGGACTCCTCGCCGAGGAGGCCGAGCAGGGCAACGCCGCCTGGCTGACCTCCGTGCGGCTGGGCCGCCCCCATGTCACCTGGAAGTACGCGGCCACCCTGGACGGCCGGATCGCGGCCGCCGACGCCACCAGCCGCTGGATCACCTCCACGGAGTCCCGCGCCGACGTGCACCGGCTGCGCGCCGAGGCGGACGCCGTCGTGGTCGGCTCCGGAACCGCCCGCACCGACGACCCCCAGCTCGGGGTCAGGGGCATCGACGGCGCGGTCCAGCCGCTGCGGGTCGTCGTGGACACCGCCGCCACCGCCGTCCGGCCCGGAGCCCGGGTCCTCGACGCGGGCGCCCCCACCCTGATCGCCGTGGCCGACGACGCGGACGTCCGCCACCTGCCGGAAGAGACCGTACTGAGGCTGCCGCGCGCCGCGCCCGGCCCCGGGCTGGACCTTTCCGCGCTGCTCGCCGCCCTCCATGAGCGCGGCATCCGCTCCGTACTCCTCGAAGGCGGCCCGACCCTGGCCGGGGCCTTCGTCGCGGCGGGAGCAGTCGACCGGATCGTCGGCTACCTCGCCCCCGTGCTCCTCGGCGCGGGCCCCGCGGCCCTGGCCGACGCCGGAATCCCCACCATCTCCAAGGCGTTGCGCCTCCAGATGACCGAGACCGTGCGTATCGGCCCCGATCTGCGCATCACCGCCGTCCCCGGCCCCGCTCCGAAGGGAAACTGAGTGTTCACCGGAATTGTCGAAGAACTGGGTGAGGTCACCGCCGTCGAGAACCTCGGCGACTCCTCCCGATTCCGTCTGCGCGGACCCGTGGTCACCGAGGGCGCCAAGCACGGCGACTCGATCGCCGTCAACGGCGTGTGCCTGACCGTCGTCGACCACGGCGGCCAGGAGTTCACCGCCGATGTGATGGCCGAGACGCTGAACAGGTCCAGCCTGGGCGCACTGCGGGCCGGCTCCCGGGTCAACCTGGAGCGGCCCATGGCGGTCGGCGGGAGGCTCGGCGGGCACATCGTGCAGGGTCACGTGGACGGCACGGGCCGCATCGTCGAGCGCAAGCCTTCCGAGAACTGGGAGATCGTGAAGGTCTCGCTCCCCGCCGAGCTCACCCGGTACGTGGTGGAGAAGGGCTCGATCACCGTCGACGGAGTGAGCCTGACCGTCGTGGACGCCGGACCCGACTACTTCACCATCAGCCTCATCCCCACCACCCTCGCCCTGACCACGCTCGGCCACAAGGAGCCCGGCGACCCGGTCAACCTTGAGGTGGACGTCATCGCGAAGTACGTCGAGCGGCTGCTCGGCCACCGCGCGCAGGAGCCAGAGGAGCCGGCGAAGTGAGTGCCCTGCACTGGCTGAACTCGGAGGCGTTCAGCGTCTTCGGTCAGCACATCATCTGGTCCGACATGATCGGCAACACGATCGGCCTGATCGCCCTCACCCTGGGCTGGCTGCGCTCGATCTGGACCTGGCCGGCGCAGCTGCTGTCCGGTGTCGTCCTGGTCGCCGCCAACGTCTCGGTGCACCAGGCGGGCAGCGTCGGCAAGCAGGTCATCGTCATCGCGGTGGCCGTCTGGGGCTGGCAGCAGTGGACCAGGGGCAGGCAGCAGGCCCAGGACGGCTCCATCGCCGTACGGTTCGCCAGCTGGCGCGAACGCGGCTACCTGCTCGGCGGGGCGGCGGTCGGCACCCTCGCGGTCGGCGGCCTGTTCACCGCGTTCCCCTCGCTCTCGTGGAGCCCTTGGGCGGACGCGTACATATTCGCCGGCACGCTCGTGGCGATGCTCGCCCAGGCTCGCGGCATGGTCGAGTTCTGGTTCGCCTGGCTCCTCGTCGACCTGGTCGGCGTACCGCTCAACTTCCACAGCGGTCTCGCCTTCTCCGGTCTCATCTACGTCGTCTACGGGGCCCTCGTCCTGTGGGGCATGCGCGACTGGTGGCTGCGTACGCGGACACCAGCTCTGGAAGGAGCCACGGCATGACTGCCCAGCCCACCTGGTTGCACCGGGAACACCACGCGCCCGCGGAGGACCTCACCCTGGACCCCGTCGAGCAGGCCATCCGCGACATCGCGGCGGGCCGTCCCGTCGTGGTCGTGGACGACGAGGACCGGGAGAACGAGGGCGACCTCGTCATCGCGGCCGAGAAGGCCACCCCCGAGATCGTCGCCTTCATGATGAGCGAGTGCCGCGGACTGATCTGCGCGCCCATGGAGAACGCCGAGCTGGAACGGCTCGAACTCCCGCAGATGGTCGACCACAACACCGAGTCGATGAAGACGGCCTTCACCGTCTCCGTCGACGCCTCGGGCGCGCACGGCGTCACCACCGGTATCTCCGCCGCCGACCGGGCCACCACGCTCCGGCTGCTCGCGGGCGGCGTCGCGGGCCCCGGTGACTTCGTACGGCCCGGCCACATCTTCCCGCTCCGGGCCCGTACCGGCGGGGTGCTCGTGCGCAACGGGCACACCGAGGCGGCTGTCGACCTCGCCCGGCTCGCCGGACTGCGGCCCGCCGGGGCGATCGTCGAGATCGCGGGCGAGGACGGCGTCATGCTGCGCCTTCCCCAGCTGGTCCCGTTCGCCCGCAAGCACGGCCTCACGATCATCTCCATCGAGGACCTGATCGCCTACCGCCGCACCTCCGAGCCGGCCGTCCGCCGCGAGGCGGAGGTCCGGCTGCCGACGGACTTCGGCGCGTTCACCGCGTACGGCTACCGCTCCACCGTGGACGGGGTCGAGCACGTCGCGCTGGTCCACGGCGACATCGGGGACGGCGACGACGTCCTGGTCCGGGTCCACTCCGAGTGCCTGACCGGCGACATCTTCCAGTCCGAGCGCTGCGACTGCGGACCCCAGCTGCACGCCTCGATGCGGCGCATCACGGACGAGGGCCGCGGCGTCGTCGTCTATCTGCGCGGCCACGAGGGACGCGGCATCGGCCTGGTCTCCAAGCTGCGCGCGTACGAGCTCCAGGAGCGCGGCGTCGACACCCTCGACGCCAACCTTGAGCTCGGACTGCCCGCCGACGCCCGCGACTACGCGGCCGGTGCCCAGATCCTCAAGGACCTCGGCGTCCGCAGCCTGCGCCTGATGACGAACAACCCCGACAAGACCGCCGCGATCCTGCGGCACGGCCTGGCCGTCACCGGACGGGAACCGATGCCCGTCCAGGCAGGCGAGCACAATCTGCGCTACCTGCGCACCAAGCGGGACCGGATGGGCCACGACCTGCCCTGGCTCGACGCCGCCACGGTGTCGACCTGCGGCAACCAGTAGCCGCAGCACCAGCACTTCCAGCAGCCATCAAGGAAACGAGCGGTAGGAGAGACATGAGCGGCAAGGGCGCACCCGAACTGTCCGTACGCAACTGCGGCGACCTGCGCGTGGCGGTCATCGCCGCGCAGTGGCACGAGAAGGTCATGGACGGACTCGTCGACGGCGCGCTGCGTGCCCTGCACGAGCTGGGCATCGACGAGCCGACCCTGCTGAGGGTCCCCGGCAGCTTCGAGCTGCCGGTGGTCGCCAAGGTGCTGGCCGGGCGCGGGTACGACGCGATCGTCGCACTCGGCGTGATCATCCGGGGCGGCACCCCGCACTTCGAATACGTGTCGCACGGCGTCACCAACGGCCTCACCCAGGTCGCGGTCGACACCGGTGTACCGGTCGGCTTCGGCGTCCTCACCTGTGACACCGAGGAACAGGCGCTCGACCGGGCGGGCATCGAGGGGTCCAACGAGGACAAGGGGCACGAAGCGGTCACCGCCGCCGTCGCCACCGCCACCACACTGCGCTCGGTCAGCGAACCCTGGCGCTGAGTGCGGGTCCGGGACCCCGTATTCTAAGGACATCATGGCGAACAAAACCTTCGAAGAGCTCTTCGCCGAGCTCCAGCTCAAGGCCGCCGACGGCGACCCCTCCACCTCCCGTACCGCCGAACTGGTGGACAAGGGTGTGCATGCCATCGGCAAGAAGGTCGTGGAGGAGGCCGCCGAAGTCTGGATGGCCGCCGAGCACGAGAGCAAGGACGCGGCAGCCGAGGAGATCTCCCAGCTGCTCTACCACGTCCAGGTGATGATGGTCGCGCGCGGAATCTCGCTCGACGACGTCTACGCCCATCTCTGAGCACGCCCTCCGCACCCGTCCGAACGCTCCGCACACCCCTTTCGCAAAGGAAACCCGACCTCATGCTGCGCATCGCCGTCCCCAACAAGGGTGCTATCTCCGGGCCTGCGATGGCGATGCTCCATGAGGCCGGCTACAAGCAGCGCAAGGAGTCCAAGGAGCTCGTCCTCGTCGACCCCGAGAACCAGGTGGAGTTCTTCTACCTGCGCCCGCGCGACATCGCGATCTACGTCAGCTCGGGTCGGCTCGACATCGGCATCACCGGCCGTGACCTGCTCCTGGACTCCGGCGCCGAGGCCGAGGAGATCCTCCAGCTCGGCTTCGCCCGCTCCACCTTCCGCTACGCCACCAAGCCCGGCACGGCCGCCGGCCCGCAGGACTTCGACGGGCTGACGATCGCCACCTCCTACGAGGGCATCGTCGCCAAGCACCTGGCCGAGACCGGGGTCAACGCCTCCGTCGTCCACCTGGACGGCGCCGTCGAGACCGCGATCGAGCTCGGTGTCGCACAGATCATCGCGGACGTCGTCGAGACCGGCACCAGCCTGCGTAACGCGGGACTCGAAGTCATCGGCGAACCGATCATGAAGTCGGAGGCGGTCGTCATCCGCCGCACCGGCGCCCCGGTCGACGAGCCCAAGGTGCAGCAGTTCCTGCGCCGCCTCCAGGGCGTCCTGGTCGCCCGCAGCTACGTGATGATGGACTACGACTGCCGCGTCGAGCACCTGGAGCGCGCGGTCGCCCTCACCCCGGGCCTGGAGTCGCCCACCATCTCCCCGCTGCACCACGAGGGCTGGGTCGCCGTCCGCTCCATGGTCGCCTCCAAGGAAGCGCAGCGGATCATGGACGACCTGTACGACCTCGGCGCCCGCGCCATCCTCACCACGGCCATCCACGCCTGCCGGCTCTGACGGGCGGGACACGGAAGAAGACCATGTCAGCCCCCGCACCCTCCCTCCCGGTCACCTTCCGGCCGACCCGCACCCGCGTGGTCCTGCTGAGCGTCGGCGTGATGATGTTCGCCGTCATCACCGTCGTCGCCTTCACCCTGGAGCAGCTCAGCAACGGGGAGCGGGCCAGCTTCGTCTTCACCGCGCTGGTCTTCCTCGGCGTGCTGGCGCTGCTCAGTCGCCCCAAGGTCGTCGCGGACGACAGCGGGGTGACCGTGGTTAATCTCACCCGTACCCGGCGGCTGTCCTGGGCCGAGATCGTGCGCGTCAACCTGCGCGTCGGTGACCCCTGGGTCTTCCTCGACCTCAGCGACGGGACGAGCATGCCCGCCCTCGGCATCCAGCCCGGAATCGCCAAGGAGCAGGCCATTCGCGACGCCCGCGCGCTCCGCGCCCTCGCCGAGAACCACGGCACGGGTACGGACAACGGCTGAGCCCCCTGCCCCGCAGGGCCTCTTGTTGATTACTCTGGGGGGCGGCGGCGCCCTGTGGCGCCCCGCCCCCACCAGAGGTCTCCGAGACCCGCGGGGCTTTCCTGCGACCCAAGGAGTGACTCCCTCCAGCAATGGACGGATCTTCCGGTAGTACCTGCGCCGCCCCTTCTGTGGAGGCGGCGGCATGACCACCCCCCTGCTGCTTCTCAGCGCGGCATTCCTTCTCATCCTCGCCAACGGATTCTTCGTGGCAGCCGAATTCGGGCTCGTCACCGTGGAACGGGCGGACGCCGAGCGCGCCGCCACCGAGGGCGACCGGCGAGCCCGTACCGTCGTCGACGCCCTGCGCGAACTCTCATTCCAGCTCTCCGGCACCCAGCTCGGCATCACCATCACCTCACTGGTGGTCGGCATGCTCGCCGAGCCGGCCCTCGCCCAGCTGCTGGAGGGCCCACTCACCCTGACCGGTCTCCCCGACGGTGCCGTCCCCGGCATCAGCGTGGTGATCGGCATGCTCCTCGCGGCCGCCGTCCAGATGGTGATCGGTGAACTCGTACCGAAGAACTGGGCGGTCTCCAAGCCGCTCCAGGTGGCCCGGTTCGTCGCCGGACCCCAGCACCGGTTCACCATGGTCTTCCGGCCCGTGATCGGGCTGCTGAACACCGTCGCCAACCGGCTGGTGCGGCTGCTGGGCGTGGAGCCGACCGACGAACTGGCCTCCGCCCGCACCCCGGGCGAGCTCGTCTCGCTGGCCAGGCACTCCGCCGAGGCCGGCACCCTCGAACAGGACACCGCCGACCTCTTCGTACGGACCCTGTCACTCGCCGGCCTCACCGCCCAGCACGTCATGACCCCGAGGGTGAAGGTCAGCGCCCTCCAGACGTCCGCCACCGCGGCCGACGTCCTCAACCTCACCCGCGCCACCGGCCTCTCCCGCTTCCCCGTCTACCGGGAGCGCATCGACGAGGTCGTCGGCATGATCCACCTCAAGGACGCGCTCGCCGTTCCCTCCCGGGACCGGCTGCGCACCACGGCCGGCCGGATCGCGGTGCCCCCGCTGCTGGTCCCGGAGACGCTACCCGTCGAGCAGCTCCTCCAGCGGCTCCGCAAGGAGCAGCCGATCGCCGTGGTGGTCGACGAGTACGGCGGCACCGCCGGGGTCGTCACCCTTGAGGACATCATCGAGGAACTGGTGGGGGAGGTCAGGGACGAGCACGACGCCGAAGGCGCCGACCGCCCGGAACTGGCCCCCGCCGCCCCCGAGGACGGCAGGCCGGCCTGGGACGCCGAGGGCAGCTGCCGAGTACTCACCCTGCGCCGGATAGGGCTCGACGTACCCGACGGCCCGTACGAGACCGTGGCCGGTCTCGTCGCGGACCTGCTGGGCCGGATCCCCGCCCCCGGGGACCGGGCCGAACTGCCCGGCTGGCGGATCTCGGTCCGCCAGGTCGGCCACTACCGGGCCGAGAAGGTCCGCTTCGTACGGCTGGCCGGGGTCAACGAGCACGTCACCGCGGAACCGGCGGCCCACGGCGTCCTGGAGGCGGCGCGATGAGCCTGGTCCAACTGCTCTTCGCCGGACTCCTGGTCCTCGCGAACGGCTTCTTCGTCGGTGCCGAGTTCGCCCTCGTCTCGGTGCGCCGCAGCCAGATCGAACCGCTCGCGGCAACCGGGTCCAGCCGGGCCCGGCAGGTGCTGTACGGCCTGGAGAACCTGCCGCAGATGATGGCGGCCGCCCAGTTCGGCATCACCATCTGCTCGCTGACCCTCGGCGCCGTCGCGGAACCGACCGTCGCCCAGCTGCTGGAGCCGGTCTTCCACGCGGTCCACCTGCCCGAGGGCCTGATCCATCCGCTCGGCTATGTGCTGGCGCTGGTCTTCGTCGTCTTCCTCCATCTCGTCATCGGTGAGATGGTCCCGAAGAACCTGGCGATGGCCGCCCCGGAGAAGACCTCGCTGTGGCTCAGCCCCGGCCTGGTCGGCTTCGCCCGCCTCTGCCGCCCGGTCACCTCCGCGCTGGGCGCCTGCGCCCGGGTGGTGCTCCGGCTCTTCGGCGTCGAGCCGAAGGACGAGGTGGAGGCCGTCTTCACCAGCGAGCAGCTCAACCGGCTGGTCGAGGACTCCGGACAGGCCGGGCTCCTGGGGCCGGACGCGCAGGAGCGGCTGGAGGACGCGCTGGAGCTGGGCAGCAGGCCCGTCACCGATGTGCTGCTGAGCCGGGCGAACCTGGTGACGGTCGACCCCTCCGTCACCCCGCACCGGATCGAGGCGCTCACGGTGCGGACCGGCTACTCGCGGTTCCCCGTCTGCGCGGAGGGCGGCGGCCCGTTCATGGGCTACCTGCACGTGAAGGACGTCCTCGACCTGGAGGACGGCGAGCGGGCGGTCCCGCAGCACGTGTGGCGCCCGATGGCCACGGTACGGGCCGAACTCCCGCTGGACGACGCCCTGACGGTGATGCGCCGCGCCGCGACGCACCTCGCTCAGGTCGCGGACGCCTCCGGCCGGGTACTCGGCCTGGTCGCCATGGAGGACGTCCTGGAGATGCTGGTCGGTGAGGTGCGGGACCCGGCCCACCGGGTCTCCGAGCCGCGCCGCACCGGGGAGCGGCAGACCGGCTCGGACGAACTCACCGCCCTGGTCGGCTGAGGCTCCCGGGCCGTCGGACGGGTCAGCTGGCCCGCCCGACAGCCCGGGATCACACCGCCGGCCGCTCCGGGGGCCGGCGCCCGGACAGCACCTCGCCGTACGCCTGCATCAGATCCGGCAGCCGCAGCGTCGCCAGATCGTCCCGCGTCGGCACCGTCGCATAGCCGGAGAGCCGCAGATCGCGGTAGGCGCAGCTCTTCTCGTACAGCGTGCGCAGGAACCGGCCGTTGCCCAGCTCGTCGAGCCAGCCCTGGTCGACGACATGGCCGCTGATCGCCCGTAGCTCGTCCAGCGACTCCTCGTCCCACGCGTCGCCGTTCTCCTCGGCCAGGACCTCACCGATCGAGGTGAGCTCCAGCGGGCGGTAGCTGGGGAAGTCCACCCGGGTGGTGAACCGCGAGGACAGTCCCGGGTTGGTGGCGAGCAGCCGGTCCATGCCCTCCGGGTATCCCGCCAGGATGACGACGAGATGGTCCCGATTGTCCTCCGCCCGCTTGAGGAGGACCTGCAGGGCCTCGTCCCCGTACGCGTCGCCCTTGCTGTAGCCCGTGTTGGAGAGGCTGTACGCCTCGTCGACGAACAGCACCCCGCCCAGTGCGGAGTCGATCAGCTCATTGGCCTTGACCGCCGTCTGGCCCAGGAACTCACCGACCAGGTCCGCCCGCTGGGCCTCGACCAGATGGTCCCCGCCGAGCAGGCCCAGCGCGTAGAACACCCGGCCCAGAATGCGGGCCACCGTGGTCTTCCCGGTGCCGGACGGTCCGGAGAAGACGAAATGCCGCTTCGGCGGCTGTACGGGGAGCCCCTGGCCGGCCCGCAGCCGTGCCATGTTCAGCTGCGCGGACAAGGCCTTGACCTGACGTTTCACCGGCTCAAGCCCGACCATTCGCTCCAGCTCGGCCAAGGCCTCTGCCAGCAGCACCGGATCGCTCGGCCCTGCCGGGAACAGTGACGGCGCCGACTGGCCCGGCACCGAGGTCTTCTCCCGCGCCCCGCCGGGCGGAGGCGACACCCCGACCCCCGGCAGATCCTGCGGATCAGCGCCGCCGGGGCGCGGATCCCGGCCGTCCACCAGATCGGTGCCCAGGATCGAATCGCCGTCCGGCTGGGCCTCCACGTACGCGCCGTCGCCGCCCAGACCGGTCAGCGACACCGCGGCCAGCCCGGAGAACTCGTCGGAGCCGTCGAGCCCGTCGTAGTCCGCGATCGCGGCCAGCCGCGCCGAGGTGTCCATGAACGCCGGGTCGATCCGGTGCACGGCCCGGTACAGCGGCAGCGCGGCGGCGCTGCGGCCGGTCCCCTCGTGCGCGCGGGCCAGCCAGTAGCGCAGCTCCTTGCGCTGCGGCTGCTCGCTGCGGCAGCGCATCAGCGCGGTGGAGAGCAGCGGTTCGGCCTGTCCGTACATCTCCAGCCGTACCCGGGCCATACCGCCGAACAGTCCCGCCTCGATGCCCAGCAGCGGGTCCTCGATCAGCTGCTCCGTATGGCGTACGAGCTGCTCCCAGTCCTTGACCAGGTAGGAGCGGCAGGCGTGCAGGAAGCGGACCTGCGCGTCGGCGTCCACCGGCGGCAGTCCGGCCAACGCCCGGTCGAGCTCGGGCACATGGCGTCCGTCCAGCCAGTGCGAGGCGTGCGCAAGCAGCAGATCGCGCGGGCTCTCCAGCACCGGCTGCACCCACCAGCCCAGCCAGTACCAGGAGTTCAGCGTGCGGCGGTGGCGGCCGCGCTGTTCCCCGAAGCGGTCACGGTGGCTGTACATATGCAGCAGCGCCGATGTGGTGTCGACCCGCAGCGCGTGGAGGCCCAGCCAGGCGTCCGCCATGCCGGGATCGAGCTGTACCGCGGCTCTGAATTCCTCCTCCGCCTGCGGGTAGGCGCCCATCGTGTAGGCGTCCACGCCGCGCAGCCAGGCGAGGTCGGCCGGGGCCTGTGCGCCCTGCGTGCCGATGTCCATCTGGTCCCCCACAAACCGTGCCCCCAGGATGTCCCGCCGCACGGCTGCCCGCCGAGGCGTGCCGAACCGCTGTGCCGCGAACGGGAATTGACCGCACCGAGAGGCATCGTACCTGCGCAGGGAGTGTCCGACTAAGGGCGCCGCAGGCTGAAGAGGGGACGTGACCCAGGGTGAGCGCGATGGGATGAAAGGCGGCCGGGAACGGGCGCCGGGCACAGAACGAAGCCCCCGATCACGGGGGAACAACCGGGGGCTTCGCGTCTGCGGGGGCTCCGAAAAGCCGCACATTGAGAACGTAAGACCTGTACCGCCCCGGGTCAAGCAGAGCCGGGGCACTTCCGGACCGATTTCCGACTGCTCGGTATGGCGGCGCCGATTAATCACTTTGGGTGATGGAGCGACTCGCTTTTGCTGTCGCACCGGATCCCATCAACCACTCGTACCCCACAGGCAACTGACGCACCAACGTTTCGGCCGAGGGGCGCGAGGGATCGGCCGAGAAATGAGCCGATTCAGCGACGGTCCAGTCGTCCCAGAACGCCATCAGGGCCGGACCGTCCCGCCGCCGGCCCCGTTCCCATGACTCGGCGGCGGGCAGATCCATCCACAACAGGTGTGCGAGGAAGGGGCGCAGCGCCCGCCGTCCGGCGCCGACCCCCTCGATCAGGACCACCGGGGCCGGTTCCAGGGTGCGAGGCGGGCCGAAGCGCCGGGTGGGCCAGTCGTACGGCTCGTAGCGCGCGGGCTCCCCCTGCGACAGCGGCCCGATGACCTGGCTCCGGAGCCGGTCCGTCCAGTCGAACGTCTCCTCGTGGCTGGCCAGATCGTCCAGGTGGAGTACGGGCGCGCCGTCGAGCGCCGCCGCGAGCCGGGCGGCGAAGGTGCTCTTACCCGATCCCGCGTGGCCGTCGACGGCGATCAGCCGGACCGGTCCGCAGGAAGGTGGCAGGGTGCGCAGCCGTAGGGCGTGCTGCGAGAGGTCGCTCATCCGTCCAGCCTACGCGTCCGTCCGGCCGATGATTCCGTCCGGACTGTGCGCCCGGTGCGGAGCCGCCGCAGGTCACGCCAGTGGTCGAGACCAATATTGGTCCGGCGGCGCGAGCCGAATCGCTGGTCGAACCGGGGGAGGAGCCGCAATAGTTGGCGCACTGTCGTGCACCTGAAGCCCCATTCCGCTTACGACCGGGGGTCTCGCCCATGCCCAGTCCGACCTCACGCCGAACCGTGCTCGCCGCCGCCATCGCGGCCGCGGCCGGAGCCGGAGCGGTGTCGTCCACCGCTTCCGCGGCCGCCGCCGTCCCCTCCTCCGCCCCGCACCACGCACCCTCGACGGCGGCAGCTTCCGTGGACAACCACTCCTGGAGTACGTACACCGACTGGCGCTGCGGTTCCGGCGCCGGGACCCGAGCGGTCGCGGGCCGCCGGGCGGGCCTGGTGATCGGCCACCCGCTGGGACGTACCGACTACACCGACCCGCACACGGGTACGACAGCGGCCTGGGAGTACGCGACCTGGACCTCACCCGTCCACCGCTCCGCCGTCCCGGCCACCGAGGCGATCGCCTCCTGGAACGCGCACACGCCCGCCGGCACCTGGATCCAGATCGAGCTCAGGGGCACCTACTCGGACGGTACCGAGTCCCCCTGGTACGTCATGGGGCGCTGGGCGGCCGGCGACGGCGACATCCGCCGCACCTCCGTCGACGACCAGAGCGACGGCAAGAGCTCCATCTGGACCGACACCTTCTCGGTGGACGACGCGGCGAGCGGCCTGCGGCTCGCCTCCTACCGGCTGCGGCTGACCCTGTACCGCACCCCCGGCAGCCGGCTCACCCCCACGGTGTGGCGCCTGGGCGCGATGGCCTCTGACGTCCCCGACCGCTTCACCGTGCCCGCCTCCGTCCCCGGGCTGGTCCGGGAGCTGCCGGTGCCGCGCTACTCGCAGAACGTGCACGCGGGCCAGTACCCCGAGTACGACAACGGCGGCGAGGCGTGGTGCAGCCCCACCTCCTCGCAGATGATCATCGAGTACTGGGGCCGCCACCCCAGCGCGGCGGACCTCGCCTGGGTCAAGCCGGGGCTGGCGGACCCGCAGGTCTGCCACGCGGCGCGGTTCACCTACGACAACCAGTACGAGGGCTGCGGCAACTGGCCGTTCAACGCCGCCTACGCCGCCACGTACGAGGACATGAGCGCCGTGGTGACCCGGCTGGGCTCGCTGAAGGACCTGGAGACCCTGATCCGGGCGGGGATTCCGGCCATAACGTCGCAGTCGTTCCTGAAGGAGGAGCTGACGGGTGCGGGCTACGGCACCTCCGGCCATCTGATGACGGTGATCGGCTTCACCGCGGACGGCGACGTGATCGCCAACGACCCCGCGTCCCCGGACGACGAGGCGGTGCGCCGCGTCTACAAGCGGCACGAGTGGGAGACGATCTGGCTCCGCACCAAGCGCTACAACGCGAGCGGCAGTGTGGTGTCCGGCACAGGCGGCGTCTGCTACCTGTACTTCCCCGCGCACCCGACGCCCGCCCAGCGCCGGGCTCTGGCGGCTGTCGGCATCCGCTGACGCGCTCCGGCGTCCCCGGGGCAGTGACGCAGGTCTCTACCCCGGGGGCCGGTCCGGCTGGCACTGTGGTGGGGTCCTCGGGGGACACCGACTGCCGGCCGACCGAACGAGATGCCATGACCGCGACTGCCGCCGCAACCACCACCACCACCCGCCGCCGTACGCGGACCGGCGGGCCCGGGGACCGCTCCAAGCTGCTGGAGAACGTCCTCGGCTGGACGCTCGTCGTCGTCATCGCCATGTTCGTCACGCAGACCGGTCTGATGTGAGCGGCGGGCGGACGTGACGGTGGGCGGGGAGCCCGCCCGACTCCCCGCCCACCGTCATGCCCGCCGTACCGAGGTCAGCTGATGGCCTTGATCAGCTCGCCGTCGGTGGTGTCACCGCTGAGCTCCCAGAAGAACGTGCCGCCGAGGCCCTGCTCGTTCTTGTAGTCCATCTTGGTGCCGATGGTGGCCGGGGTGTCGTAGCTCCACCAGTTGGTGCCGCAGAGCGCGTAGGCCGTGCCGCCGACGGTGTCGGTGGCGGGGCAGCTGTTCTTGAGGACCTTGTAGTCCTCGATGCCCGCCTCATACGTACCCGGGGCGGCGCCGGTCGCCGTGCCGCCCGGCTCGGCCTGGGTGACGCCGGTCCAGCCGCGGCCGTAGAAGCCGATGCCGAGCAGCAGCTTCGACGCGGGGACGCCCTCGGCCTTCAGCTTGGCGATGGTCGCCTCGCTGTTGAAGCCGTCCTTGGGGATGCCCGAGTAGGAGTTCAGCGGGGAGTGCGGGGCTGTCGGGCCCTTGGCGTCCCAGGCGCCGAAGTAGTCGTACGTCATCGGGTTGTACCAGTCGACGTACTGTGCGGCGCCGCCGTAGTCGACGGAGTCGAGCTTGCCGCCGTCGGAGGCGTCCGCGCTGATCGCCGAGGTGACCAGGTTGTCGCTGCCGAACTTGGAGCGCAGGGCTGACAGCAGGTTGCCGTACGCGTCGGGGCCGCTGGTGTCGCACGTCAGGCCGCAGTCGTTGGGGTACTCCCAGTCGATGTCGATGCCGTCGAAGACATCGGCCCAGCGCGGGTCCTCCACCAGGCTGTAGCAGGAGTCCGCGAACGCCGCCGGGTTCTTCGCGGCCTCACCGAAGCCGCCGGACCAGGTCCAGCCGCCGAACGACCAGAGGACCTTGAGGTCCGGGTGCAGCTTCTTCAGCTTGCGCAGCTGGTTGAAGCTGCCGGCCAGGTCCTGGTCCCAGGTGTCCGCGACCCCGTCGACCGACTGGTCGGCCGTGTAGGTCTTCTCGTAGTCGGCGTAGGAGTCACCGACCGTGCACTTGCCGCCCTGGACGTTGCCGAAGGCGTAGTTGATGTGCGTGAGCTTGTCGGCCGAGCCCGACGTCTCGATGTTCTTGACGTGGTAATTGCGGTCGTAGACGCCCCAGTCGGTGAAGTAGCCGACCACTTTGCTGCCGGCCGCGGTGGGGGCGGCGGGCGCTGCCGCCGGGGCGGCGGCCTTCACGTCTGCGGGGGCCGCTCCGGCGGACCCGGTGCCCGCGACGCCCAGCAGGGCGGCGCCCAGGGCGGTGGTACAGGCGGCAGCGGCGAGCGCCCGGAGGCGGGCTCCCGGGCGGTGCAGTCCGATCATCGTTGCTCCTCGTGGGGGAGGGGACTTGCCGGTGGACGACCGGCTCTCCGCGCTCGCACGTAATTGGCATGAACGCGGAAAGCTGGTTCGCGGTGAACCGTAGATGGACTAGACCAGTTGGGTCAATGGTTCGGACCAATTCCGCTGACCGTCCGCCAGGACGGCCCGCACCCGCCCGACGTGGCCGAAGTGCCCTGTCACCCAGTGACGGATACCGTCCTATCGGGCATACTCAAGCCGCCACGGCCGCTGACCGGCACCTCTCGCAATCCGGGAGGGCAACATCGGCTGGACCGCAGTCTTTTCGGGCCCCGCCCGTAGATCCCCCGGCGGCGCCGCACACACCCCGCGCGCGCGACCGCCGCAACGCCCGACAGGGAGGAGAGCGCCGTCATGCCCGACCATGCCCCGCAGTCAGTGGAACGCCGTCTGCCCACCGAGGAGTCCAGGCAGCTCATCGCGCTCGTCCGCGACATCGCCCAGCGGGAGATCGTGCCCCGGGCGGCCGAGGAGGAGGACGCCGGCCGGTTCCCGCGCGAGGTCTTCACGCTGCTCTCCGGCTCCGGACTGCTCGGACTGCCGTACGACTCCGCCCATGGCGGCGGCGACCAGCCGTACGAGGTGTACCTCCAGGTCCTCGAAGAACTCAGCTCCGCCCGCCTCACCGTCGGGCTCGGCGTGAGCGTCCACTCCCTGGCCTGCCACGCGGTCGCCGGATACGGCACCAAGGAGCAGCAGGCCGAACACCTCCCGGCCGTGCTCGCGGGCGGCCTGCTGGGCGCCTACTGCCTCTCGGAGCCCGCCTCCGGCTCGGACGCCGCCTCGCTGCGGACGAAGGCCGTACGGGACGGGGACAGCTGGGTCATCACCGGTACCAAGGCGTGGATCACCCATGGCGGCGTCGCGGACTTCTACACCGTGCTGGCCCGTACCGGCGCCGACGGCGCCCGAGGGATCACCGCCTTCCTCGTTCCCGGCGACGCCGAAGGACTGAGCGCGGCCGTCCCCGAGAAGAAGATGGGCATGAAGGGCTCGCCCACCGCCCAGCTCCACTTCGACGGTGTCCGGGTCCCGGACGCGCGCCGGATCGGCGAGGAGGGGCAGGGCTTCGCGATCGCGCTGTCCGCACTCGACTCGGGGCGGCTCGGCATCGCCGCGTGCGCCATCGGCGTGGCCCAGGCGGCGCTGGACGAGGCCGTCGCCTACGCCACCGGGCGCAAGCAGTTCGGCCGCCCCATCGCGGACTTCCAGGGGCTGCGGTTCATGCTCGCGGACATGGCCACCCAGATCGAGGCGGGCCGGGCGCTCTATCTGGAGGCGGCCAGGCTGCGCGACGCGGGCAGTCCGTTCTCGCGGCAGGCGGCCATGGCCAAGCTGTTCTGCACGGACGCCGCGATGCGGGTCACCATCGACGCCGTCCAGGTCCTCGGCGGGTACGGCTACACGCTGGACTTCCCCGTCGAGCGGCTCATGCGCGAGGCCAAGGTGCTGCAGATCGTCGAGGGCACCAACCAGATCCAGCGCATGGTCATCGCCCGCCACCTCGCGGGCCCTGAGACGCACTGACCCGCAGCGGCCGGTCCGACCACACGGGCGTCGTCATGATCCGGTTCCACTCCTGGTCATGGCGGCCCGGCATGGTCCTGCCGGTGCCCTCCCAGTGCCGGAGCATCGCCCGGTAGATAGGCGGATCGGTCGAGTGGGGCACCTGGCGCGGCGGCTCCGACTGCGGCGCAGGCGAGGATCCGGGCTGCGGAACCGATTCTTCGGAGGCCGGAACGGCGAGACGGCGTCGGCCGGGGCCGGCCGTGGAATGCAGCAGGGTCATGCCAGGCCAACGCCGGGGGGCCGGGCCAGGTCACTGTCCGGCCGATTCGGGCGCCCGTTCGCCAGGTCCCCGGGCGGCTCGGGCGCCGGAACGCGCCCTTTCGCCGGCCGCACCACGCCGGCCGGGCCGTCATGATGCGGGCGCGGTCGCGTCGCGTCAGCCGGTTCGCCGTCCCGCGGAGGCGGCGGCCGGGATCAGGCGGCCTCGCGCCGGACCTGGTGCGGCATCCGGAACGGGCGGGAGGCGCTGCCCCCGGCGTGCGAGAACGGCTGCATCCTCCAGTCGAGCCCCTGAGGGAGCGTCAACAGCAGGGCCGTCTCCTGCTCCTGGGCTTCGGGCGACTCGTCGGCGGGCCGCGCCTTCGAAGCCGGACGGCCGGTACCGGCGCACACCGTGAGGACGAACGGGTTCCACGGAGACGGGCACAGCGCGTGCTCCGGCAGCGAGGTCTCGTCCGCCAGGAGCGCGATCGGCTGTGCGCAGTCCGGGCAGGTGACCCGGTACATCTCAAGCGTGTCGTACGCGTCGGGCGCGGTGTCCTCGAACGGATCAACGGGCTCCGGTTCGGTACGTCCGGTGACCTTCAGGCTCTGCATGGAAATTCCCCCCTCGGGTGGGCCGACAAGGCGCCGTGGCCTCGGCCAAAGCAAGCACTTCCCGTCGTGGATCGGCCGCAACCGCGAGGTGCTCGGCTACCGACCCGTAAACCTGTGGCATTCATCACATGACCACCACGGGGTGCCCCTCGGCGGCTCCCGCGGCTGTGCCTGAAGGGGCCCGGGGCCATAGATTGATCCATATGGAGGAGCTGGACCGTCAAATCGTGGAGTTGCTCGTCAAGGACGGGCGGATGAGCTACACCGACCTGGGCAAGGCCACCGGCCTGTCCACCTCGGCCGTTCATCAGCGGGTCCGCAGGCTGGAGCAGCGCGGGGTGATCCGGGGCTATGCCGCGGTCGTCGACCCCGAGGCCGTCGGCCTGCCGCTGACCGCGTTCATCTCGGTCAAGCCCTTCGACCCGAGCGCCCCGGACGACATCGCGGAGCGGCTCGCCGGAGTCCCGGAGCTGGAGGCGTGCCACAGCGTGGCGGGTGACGAGAACTACATCCTGAAGGTGCGCGTAGCGACCCCGCTGGAGCTCGAACACCTGCTGACGCGCATCCGCTCGCTCGCCGGTGTCTCCACCCGCACCACGGTCGTCCTCTCCACTCCGTACGAGGCACGGCCACCGCAGATCTGAGGGGCCGGGAACGGGGCGGCACCCGGCAGGCGGGAGACTGGTCACCATGACCGAGAGCACCGCCCCCCAGAGCGAACACCGCACCGTGCTGCTGCGCGGTGGAGACGTCCACAGTCCCGCCGACCCCTTCGCCACCGCCATGGTGGTCGAACGGGGCCATGTCGCCTGGGTGGGCTCGGAAGGGGCCGCCGACGCCTTCGCGGGCGGCGTCGACGAGGTGATCGACCTCGACGGGGCGCTCGTCACCCCCGCGTTCACCGACGCCCACGTCCACACCACCTCGACCGGCCTGGCCCTCACCGGCCTTGACCTCTCCGGCGCCCGCACCCTGGACGAGGCCCTCGCTCTCGTACGTACGTATGTGGCGGCGCACCCCGCGGAGCGGGTGGTCCTCGGACACGGCTGGGACGCCACGCGCTGGCCGGAGGGGCGTCCGCCCTCGCGCGCGGAGCTGGACGCGGCGGCCGGCGGCCGGGCGGTCTACCTGCCCCGGATCGACGTGCACTCGGCGGTCGCCAGCACCGCGCTGCTGGACCTGGTCCCCACGATCGCCTCGATGGCCGGCTACCACCCGCGGGAGCCGCTGACCGCCGCCGCGCACCACGCGGTGCGCGCGGCCGCCCACGGCGCCGTCTCGCCGCTCCAGCGGGCCGAAGCCCAGCGTGCCGCGCTGGACCGCGCGGCGTCCCTGGGCATCGGCACGGTCCACGAGTGCGGCGGCCCCGACATCTCCGACGAGGAGGACTTCACCGCGCTGCTGAAGCTCGCCGCCGGACATCGCGGACCGCGGGTCTTCGGCTACTGGGCCGAGCGGGTCGCCGACGAGAAGGACGCCCGGCGCGTCCGGGAGCTGGGCGCGGTCGGCGCCGCCGGGGACCTCTTCGTCGACGGCTCGCTCGGCTCGCACACCGCCTGCCTGCACGAGCCGTACGCCGACGCCCCGCTGACCGGCACCGCCCACCTGGACGCCGCGCAGATCGCGGCCCATGTCGCAGCCTGCACGGAGGCCGGGCTGCAGGCGGGCTTCCACGCCATCGGGGACGCCGCGCTGAGCGCCGTCGTCGAGGGCGTCAGGGCAGCCTCGGAGAAGGTGGGCCTGAGCCGGGTGCGGGCCGCCAGGCACCGGATCGAGCACGCCGAGATGCTTACCCCCGAGACCGTCGCCGCTTTCGCGGAGCTGGGACTCACCGCCTCCGTCCAGCCCGCGTTCGATGCCGCCTGGGGCGGTGAGGAGGGCATGTACGCCCAGCGGCTGGGTGCCGGGCGGGCGAGGACCCTCAACCCGTACGCGGCCCTCCTGCGGGCCGGTGTGCCCCTCGCGTTCGGCTCCGACAGCCCGGTGACCCCGCTCGACCCGTGGGGGACCGTGCGGGCCGCCGCGTTCCACCGGACGCCCGAGCACCGGATCTCCGTACGGGCCGGCTTCACCGCCCACACCAGGGGCGGCTGGCGGGCGGTCGGCCGCGACGACGCGGGCACCCTGGTGCCGGGCGCCCCGGCCGACTACGCGGTCTGGCGCACCGAGGAGCTGGTGGTCCAGGCCCCGGACGACCGGGTCGCGCGCTGGTCGACCGACCCCAGGTCGGGGACGCCGGGACTGCCGGACCTCAGCCCGGGGGCCGCGCTCCCGGTCTGCCTGCGCACGGTCGTGTTCGGACAAACTGTCTACGTACGGCCGAACGAGTGATGTGCGGACATTTCGTACCGCCGATCGAAGGTGTCCCGGTTCTCCCGCGACCTGGGGATCTCCGGTACTGACCAGGCAAGTTCGGTAAAGGGCGCAGGTCAGGCAACTATTGACAGAATGCGCCCACCGGCCGGTAGGTTCGGCCGAGTCCACCACAGGACGTCCGACCGGTTAAACCTCCACGCAGTCGTCGAACGCCGCTGGGTCGTGGGGTGGTGTGCCGCACCGGCGCACCACCACTCACAGCCAGGTTCAGCGCCCGCGCCTCGGGGGCGAGGGAAGGTTTCAGCCGGACGGAGGGTGCGACCCGGGTGGGGCCCGGACGTTCAGTAGACAACGGCTCTAGGTCGATCCGCAGCCGGCGGGTCCCAGGTCGGCCCGAAGGACGCCGGGCCCCGATCCGCAGTTCTGTCCGCACTTCCGCACTTCTGTCCGCCGCCACCGCCGAACCGCCCCGACCGGGTCGGTCTGCGGTCCCGCCACGCTGGATATGGTGTGTGTCTGCGTACGGACTTAAGGGGCAGTTAGTGAACGACGGCGGTCAGAGGCGATACGGCCCGCTCGGCAGAACCTTGGTGATCATTCCGACCTACAACGAGGCCGAGAACATCAAGCCGATCGTCAGCCGGGTGCGCGCCGCCGTACCGGAGGCGGACATCCTGGTCGCCGACGACAACAGCCCCGACGGCACCGGCAAGCTGGCCGATGACCTGGCCGCCGCCGACGACCAGGTCCATGTGCTGCACCGCAAGGGCAAGGAAGGGCTCGGCGCGGCCTATCTCGCCGGCTTCCACTGGGGGATGGAGCACGACTACGGCGTGCTCGTCGAGATGGACGCGGACGGCTCCCACCAGCCCGAGGAGCTGCCCCGGCTGCTCACCGCCCTCAAGAGCGCCGACCTGGTGCTGGGCTCCCGCTGGGTCCCGGGCGGGCGCGTGGTCAACTGGCCCAAGTCCCGCGAGATGATCTCCCGCGGCGGCAGCACCTACTCGCGGCTGATGCTCGGGCTCCGGACCAGGGACGTCACGGGCGGATACCGGGCCTTCCGTACGGAGACCCTGAAGGGGATCGGCCTCGACGAGGTCGCCTCACAGGGCTACTGCTTCCAGGTCGACCTGGCACGCCGCTCGATCGAGGCCGGTTACCACGTCGTCGAGGTCCCGATCACCTTCGTGGACCGGGAGGTCGGTGACTCCAAGATGAGCCGGGACATCCTCGTCGAGGCGCTCTGGCGGGTGACCGCCTGGGGCGTCACCACCCGCACGAACCGGGTGCTCGGACGCCGGACGCCCTGATGCGTCGGGCCGGATGATCTTCACCCCTTACCGCGCCCGGACGCGCTGCCAGGCACACTGGGGGTATGACGACCGGCACACCGCCCCCGACCGCCCGGCGGCGCTCACGCGCCCGGACCTTCGTACCTCTCGCCATCGCCGCCTGGGCGGTGCTGGAGATCTGGCTGCTCATCGTGGTGGGGGAGGCGGCGGGCGGGTTCACCGTCCTGCTGCTCCTGGCGGCGGGCGTCGTGCTCGGAGCCGTGGTGATGAAGGCGGCCGGCCGCCGGGCCTTCCGCAATCTCACCGAGACGCTCCAGCAGATGCCGGGGCAGCCGGGTGCGAGCGGCTCCTCGCCCGCACCTTCGAGCAGCAGGGGCAACGGCTTCCTCATGCTCGGCGGGCTGCTGATCATGATCCCGGGGATGATCTCGGACGTCGCCGGGCTCCTGCTCGCGGTGCCGCCGGTCCGCTCCGCGCTCAGCAGGTACGCGGAGCGCTCGCTGGACCGGCGGATGCGCAGGGCGGCCCCCGGTGGCCTCTCGGACGCCTTCCAGCAGGCCCGGATGCACCGGCCGGACGGAAAGGTCGTTCAGGGCGAGGTGATCCGCGAGGACCCCTCGCGTCCGGACGAGAACCCCCGCCCACCCCTGACGCCGTAACCCCTCGCACGCCTTGACGCCCGTCAAGGCGTGCGAGACAGAGCTGCGGGCCGCGACACACGAGGTGTCGCGGCCCGCAGCTCTGTCTCGGTGCTGTGCTACGCGGTCAAGCAGACTTCCTGCTGTCCCGCGGATGCACGGCGATATTCATGGCTCCGGAGCGCAGAACCGCCAGCCTCTCGGCCAGCACCTCCTCCAGCTCCTCGCGTGTGCGCCGCTCCATGAGCATGTCCCAGTGCGTACGCGCAGGCTTGCCCTTCTTCTCCTCGGGGCCATCCCCGTCAACCAGGAGTGCCTGGGCGCCACACGCCTTGCACTCCCACTCCGGCGGAATTTCCGCCTCTACCGAGAACGGCATCTCAAATCGATGTCCGTTCTGGCATGCGTACTCCACCGCCTGGCGCGGGGCCAGATCGATGCCGCGGTCCGTCTCGTAGCTGGTAACCACAAGTCGCGTGCCGCGGAGAGCTCGCTCACTCATGAATCGTGCCTCCCGGGCTTGTCGCCCACAGGACAAATGTCGCTGTCGTCGTCATCCGGCTCAACGTCCGGTCGGCGGCAAAGATTCCCGTTGCCGGTCATGCGTCGCCCGTCGTGCCGCTGAGTATTCAGGTTTGCCAGGGTTCAAGTACCCGCCAATGCCCGGTTTGTCACATCTGGCAGAAGTTGTCACCCAACGGTTTGGATTCTTCCACTGGCAGTGACGGTCCTCCGGGCAGGCCAAAGGCGTACACTACCGGCCTTTTGCTTCAACGTCTAAATCCGTTCGGGAACGGGATTCCCCGCCGCCGTCACGGCCCGCCGGACCTGCACCCTCGCGAGCAGTACCGAACCGGCCACGAAGAAGATCACCAACGAGATGATCGCGTCCCGGTAACTGCCGGTCAGCTGGTAGGCGAGACCGAACACGAGTGGCCCCAGCCAGCTCAGTCCGCGGTCGCTCATCTCGTACGCCGAGAAGTACTCGGCCTCCTTGCCGCGCGGCACCAGATGCGAGTAGAGCGAGCGCGACAGGGCCTGGCTGCCGCCGAGGACCAGACCGATCGCCGCGGCCAGCGCGTAGAAGAACACCGGCGCGTCGGCCGGCAGGAAGTATCCGGCGACCAGGATCAGGGTCCAGACGACCAGGGACGCGAGGATCGTGCGCTTCGCGCCGTACACCCGGGCCAGCCGGCCCATGCCCAGCGCTCCGGCCACCGCGAGGATCTGGACCAGCAGGACGGCGGTGATCAGCGTCGTCTGGTCGAGGCCCAGCTCCTCGGAGCCGTACACCGAGGCCTGGGAGATCACCGTCTGCACGCCGTCGTTGTAGACGAGGTACGCCAGCAGGAAGGAGAGGGTGAGCGGGTGGCGGCGCATGTCGCGCAGGGTCGCCATCAGCTGCCCCCACCCGGACCCGACCGCCCCGTGCCCCGGCGCCACCTGCCGGTCGCGCAGCCGGCGCAGCGGTACGACGGTGAAGGCGCCCCACCAGACACCGGCCGATGCCAGGCAGATCCGGACGGCGTCCGACTCGGACAGGCCGAAGGAGTCGTGGCCCGTGTAGAGGACCAGGTTGAGGACCAGGACCAGCGCCCCGGAGGTGTAGCCGAAGGCCCAGCCGCGTGAGGAGACCGCGTCGCGTTCGTCGGGCTCCGAGATCTGCGGCAGATAGGCGTTGTAGAGGACCATCGACACGGATATCGCGGCATTCGCCACGATGAGCAGGAACGCGCCGAGCAGGTAGCGGGTGCCGTCCAGGAAGAACATCGCGGCGGTGGCGGTGGCGCCCACATAGGCGGCCGCCGCCAGCAGCGGCTTCTTGCGGCCCGTACGGTCGGCGGCCGCGCCCACGATCGGCATCAGGATCACCGCGACGACGAGGGATGCCGAGATCGTGTACGCGAACAGCGACCCGGCACGGATCGGGATGCCGAGCGGCCGGACGTAGCCGTCGGCGTCGGCGGCGGCCTTGGCGACCGAGGTCAGATACGGACCCAGGAACACCGTGACGACGCTCGTCGAGTAGACGGAACAGGCGAAGTCGTAGAAGTACCAGCCCCGCTGCTGGCGCCGGCGTTCAGCGGGGTCGGCCGCCCCGGGCGTGTCCCGGGCCGGTTCGGCGGCGTCCGTCGTCTCGGCACTCATCGCGCACCCCTCGTCTCTCCCCGTGGAGACGTCACCGGGCCGGCGTCAGGCCCAGGCCCCCCGCTCGCTCAGCACCGTGCGCAGCGTCTCGATGTGATCGGTCATGATGCCATCCACGCCGAGGTCCAGGAGCGCTGCCATCCGCTCCGGTTCGTTGACCGTCCAGACGTGCACCTGGAGTCCCCGCGCGTGCGCCTCCCGTACGAAGCGCCGATCCACGACCCGGATGCCGCCCTGGCTCTCCGGTACCTGGGCGCACACCGCGCCGGCGCGCAGCGCCGCCGGAATCCCGTATGAGCGCAGCCGCAGACCCAGTACCCCGCGCACTCCGTAGGAGGTGGCCAGCCGGGGCCCCGCCAGTCGGTGCGCCCTGGCGACCCTGGCCTCGGAGAACGAGCCGACGCACACGCGGTCCCAGGCGTCCGCCCGGCGGATCAGGTCCACCAGCGGCTCAAGGGCGGGCCCGGCCTTGATGTCCACGTTCCAGTGCGCCTGCGGGAACGCCTCCAGCAGTTCCTCGAACAGCGGCAGCGGTTCCCGGCCCGCCACCCGGGCCCGCCGTATCTCGCTCCACGGCAGTTCCGATATCCGGCCCCCGGCATCCGTCACCCGGTCCAGGGTGGCGTCGTGGAAGGCCACCAGGCGGCCGTCCGCCGAGGCGTGCACATCGGTCTCGAAGTAGCGGTACCCGGCCTCTTCGGCCCGGCGGAACGCCGCCGCGGTGTTCTCGATCCCGTCCGCCGAACCGCCCCGGTGGGCGAACGCGAGCGGGGCGGGGTGGTCCAGGTAGGGATGGCGTACGGAAGTCACCGCCGCAGTATCGCCTGCCCGGACGGCGGGGTGGCGGCCGTGGGGCGGCCGTTGTCCGGGATCGCGAAGAAGCGCAGGAAGAACTGGGCGAGCGGGCCGATCGCCAGGGCGTAGAGGACCGTCCCGATGCCGAGGGAGCCGCCGAGCAGGAACCCGGTCGCCACGACGGCCGCCTCGATCGCCGTGCGGACGAGTCGGATGGAGCGGCCGGTGCGCCGGTGCAGCCCGGTCATGAGCCCGTCGCGCGGCCCGGGGCCGAACCGGGCGGCGATGTACAGCCCCGTCGCCACACCGTTCAGGACGATGCCCGCCACCATCACCCCGGCCCGCGCGGCGAGCCCGTGCACATCGGGGACGAGGGCCAGCGTGCCGTCCATCGCGATCCCGACGGCGAAGACGTTCGAGACGGTGCCCAGTCCCGGCCGCTGCCGGAGCGGGATCCACAGCAGCAGCACGATCGCGCCGATGATGATCGAGACGACCCCGATGGTGATCCCGGTGCGCTCGGCGAGTCCCTGGTGCAGCACTCCCCACGGCTCCAGACCGAGACCGGCGACGACCAACAGCGCTGAGCTCGCCCCGTACAGCGCCAGCCCCGCGTACAGCTGGATCAGCCGGCGGGTGAGGTGCGTTCGCTGCCGGACGGCGGTGGTGGTGGACAAGTGGGCCCCCTGGTGTAGTGATAGTGGACTGCCGCGTGTCACTCTGTGGCAGCGGATTGGCCGCCAACCATGGCCAATCGGAGGAAGGTGGACTGATTCTCATGGCCCAGTGGACATCGGCGGTCGGTGCCGCTCAGCTCGCCCGGCAGCTCCACGCCCAGCAGCCCAGGCCGACGGGCCCCGGCAACCGCAGGCCACCGGCCTACCGCGCGCTCGCCGACGGCATCCGGCTGCTCGTCCTGGAGGGCCGGGTCCCGGTCGCCGCCCGGCTGCCCGCGGAACGGGAACTGGCGCTCGCCCTGGCCGTCAGCCGTACGACGGTCGCCGCGGCCTACGAGGCGCTGCGGGCCGAAGGGTTCCTGGAGTCCCGGCGCGGGGCCGGCAGCTGGACGGCGGTACCGGCCGGCAACCCGCTGCCCGCCCGGGGCCTGGAGCCGCTGCCCCCGGAGGCGCTCGGCTCGATGATCGACCTGGGCTGCGCCTCGCTGCCCGCCCCCGAACCGTGGCTCACCAGGGCCGTCCAGGGCGCCCTGGAGGAGCTGGCCCCGTACGCGCACACACACGGCGACTACCCGGCCGGGCTGCCCGCGCTGCGGCAGATGATCGCCGACCGGTACACCGCCGACGGCATCCCCACGATGCCCGAGCAGATCATGGTCACCACCGGTGCGATGGGCGCTATCGATGCCATCTGCCACCTCTTCGCGGGCCGCGGGGAACGGATCGCGGTGGAGTCCCCGAGCTACGCCAACATCCTCCAGCTGATGCGGGAGGCGGGCGCCCGGCTGGTGCCGGTGGCCATGGAGGAGGGGCTCGGCGGCTGGGACATGAACCGCTGGCGCCAGGTGCTGCGGGACGCGGCCCCCCGGCTCGCGTACGTCGTCGCGGACTTCCACAACCCCACCGGGGCGCTGGCCGACGAGGACCGGCGGCGCGCGCTGGTGGACGCCGCCCGCTCGGCCGGAACGGTCCTGGTCGTCGACGAGACGATGAACGAGCTGCACCTGGACGAGGACGTGCGGATGCCGCGCCGGGTCTGCGCCTTCGACCCGGCGGGCAGCACCGTGCTCACCGTCGGTTCGGCCAGCAAGGCGTTCTGGGCGGGCATGCGGATCGGCTGGGTACGCGCCGCGCCGGACGTCATCCGCAGCCTGGTGGCGGCCCGCGCCTACGCCGATATGGGTACTCCGGTCCTGGAGCAGCTGGCCGTCAACTGGCTGATGCGCACCGGAGGCTGGGAAGAGGCCGTGCGGATCCGCCGGGAGCAGGCGCGGGGCAACCGGGACGCGCTGGTCACAGCCGTGCGGCGGGAGCTGCCCGACTGGGAGTTCGTCGTACCGCGCGGCGGCCTGACGCTCTGGGTGCGCACCGGCGGCCTCTCCGGTTCGCGGCTCGCGGTGGCCGGGGAGCGGGTCGGGGTGCGGGTGCCGTCCGGGCCCCGGTTCGGGGTCGACGGCGCCTTCGAGGGGTACGTACGGCTGCCGTTCACGGTCGGGGGGCCGGTCGCGGACGAGGCGGCCCTGCGGCTCGCGGCCGCCGCCAAGCTCGTTGGTTCGGGGGCGGGAGCGGGCGCGGAGGCGCCCCGGACGTTCGTCGCCTGATCCGCGGGCCCTCCCGTACGTCTCGCCCGAGGGGAGCCTCAGTCGCTGACGGCAACGGACTCCATGGCGACGGGAACCGCCGTGGTCCGCGCCGGTTCCGGGGCGGGGGCGGTCGCCTCGATCGCGGTCCGCCGTTCGGGCAGCAGGCCCAGCACCGTCTGCCGCTGCGCCTCGCCGGTCGCGTCGTCGTAGGGATCGGGCGTGGCCGGCACCTGGACGCGCAGCACCGGGCCGGTGCCGAGCCGGGCGTACCCGCGGCCGGGCGGGACGTCCAGGGTCGGTGTGGTGTGCGGCTCGATTCCCAGCACGGATTCGATCTGGGCGGGTGAGCAGTGGCCGAGGACCACCCTGGCCCGGGTGTGGTTGCGCACGGTGTCGCTCAGGCCGTCCAGGCTGTCGAACTGCTCGGCCATCACCACGGTGACGTTGGCGGCCCTGCCGTGCCGCAGCGGGACCTGGAGCAGTTCCTGCGGGTCGGGCCCGCCGCCGGCGGCGGCCAGGTGGCCGAGCACGCTGGGCCGGTCAAGCAGGATCCAGAGCGGGCGCCTGGTGTCCTCGGGGACGGCGTCGCCGGACTGCCGGGCCCGGTTGGCCTCGAACAGCCGGCGCTCCGTCTCCTGCGCCGCCCATTCCAGGGTGGCCAGCGCCCCGGCGGCCCCGCACTCCACGGCCAGCACGCCTTCGCGGCCGTTGAAGCAGGCGTACTCGCCGATGCCGCTGCCCTCGATGATCAGGATGTCGCCCTGCTGGAGTGCCTGGAGGGCGATGGAGCGCATCAGTGTTGTGGTGCCGCTGCCTGGCTGGCCGACCGCCAGCAGATGCGGCTCCGTGGTGCGTGCGCCGGTCCGCCAGACGACGCCCGGCGCGTCCCGGGTCTCCTCGCCGTCGGTCACCGGGACGGTACGCCGCACCGCGTCCTCGTCCGTGAAGCCGAGGACGGTCTCGCCGGGGGCGGTGACGAAGCGCTGGGCGGTGATCGAGGTGGGCAGGGCGTCGAGCACGCTCATGACGAGCCGGTTGCCCTCCTCGTCCCAGCTGAAGCGGTACTCGCGGCCCCGGCCCGACTTGGCGTGCAGCAGCTGCTCGATCCGGGCGCGGGAGGCGGCCTCGCTGTCGGTGAAGTACGCCGGGTAGGCCACCGTGAGCCGGGAGATCCGCCCGTCGGCGTCGAACGTGTAGTCGCTGAAGACCTGGTCCCAGTCGCCGCCGTGGGCGAACAGCGGACTGGGGTCCTCGGCCGTCGAGAAGTACGGCACGAGCGCCTCGTACAGGGACCGCAGGCGTCCGGTCTCCGCCTCGTCCGGGCCGGTTCTGACGGGAGTGCGCTGACGTCCCTTCCACGCGGCGGCGCCCATCACCGTGACCAGGGCCATGACGGACCCGTAGGGGACGAGCGCGACCACGAGTACGCAGGCCGCGACGAGGAACAGGGTGGGACCACGCCGTTCCTTGGGCGTCGCGGCCCACTTCTGCCGTCCTGCACCCGCCAGCAGCCGCAGACCACGAGTGATCATGATCAGCGGATGGAGGACATCGGTGGCGCTGTCGGCGGCCGTGCGCGCGAACTCGCGACTGCGAGTGATCGAAGCGCTGCCGCTGCTCAGAATGCGGGGGAGTGGTCGCCGGGCCACGTCTGTCTCCTGAAGGGGGTGGGAGCGGGAGCGGAACGTCAGAACTTGATCCCGCCGAGGAGTCCGGCGAGGCTCGCGCCGCCCGCGGTGATGCTCGGTGCGATGGCGGTGCCGGCCAGGTAGAAGCCGAACAGGGCGGTGACGAGGGCGTGCGAAGCCTTGAGGCCGTCCTTCCTGAAGAACAGGAAGACGATGATGCCGAGGATGACGACGCCTGACATGGAAAGGATCATGAGTGGTTCTCCTGGTTGGGGGGACAGTCACCATGAGTCCTTCCAGGCTCACCGGAAGTATCTATAGGATAAAAGGTGCAAGGGGGTGAAAAGTGGGATTTTTCACTGGACTGGCGGACAGTGAAGTGCAGGCCAGGGCGGTTTTCGGTGCCGCGCATCGCTCCGTCGTCACTCGACGCGATCTTCTGCCATGGGTGACCCGGGCCGGGTACGCGTCCGGGCAGTACCCTGTCGATTCACTCGTACGGCCTCAAGACGCATCCCCCCGCAGCCCGGCGGCGGAGCGAACGGTTAAAGGAAGGACGGCCCCCCGATGAGCGAAACCCCTGATCCCGAGGTGGTTGAGCTGGCCACCAAGGTCTTCGACCTGGCGCGCCACGGCGACACCGACGCGCTCGCGGCCTACGTCGACGCCGGAGTTCCGGTGAACCTCACCAACGACCGGGGCGACTCGCTGCTGATGCTCGCCGCCTATCACGGACACGCCCCCGCGGTCACGGCACTGACCGGACGCGGCGCGGATCCGGACCGGGCCAACGACCGGGGGCAGACACCGCTCGCCGGAGCCGTCTTCAAGGGTGAGGACGCGGTGATCGCGGCGCTGCTCGCCGCAGGGGCCGATCCAGCGGCCGGAACACCCTCCGCCCTGGACACCGCACGCATGTTCGGCAAGGCCGACCTGCTGGAACTCTTCGGTTCCCGCTGACCGGGTCCGCCGTAAATGTGGTCGCGGTGGCGAAATGGGTGGGTCATCATGACGTCGCGGGCCCGATTCGGGCCACCGACGAGAGGCGGGAAGATGGTCTGCACCAGGCAGAAGACGGCGGTCGGCCGATCATGTTGCTGCGCGATGTAGTGCCCCCCCATGGCACGGCACCTGCACATGGAACTGCACAGTCCCCGGTTGCGTCGACAGCTTGATGTGAGGCTCTCCCCATGTTTGATCCGTTCATAGCGCCGAGCGGCACCCTGCTCGGCCTGCTGCAGAGGGGCCGCGGCGACGGCACGCTCCACGCGCTCGCCGCACCGCGCCCCGAGGCCCTGGCGGCTCTCAACCACTGCGTCCTGAGCGATCCGCGTCACGACTGGCAGGTGGAGAACCGCTCCCTCTACTACGCCCGTCTCTATCTCGACCTCGACGGCGGCATCGAGGAGATCGAGCGCCACCTCGGTGATCCCGACGACCATCTGGATACCGACGAGTCACGGACCGGCCTCGCCCTGGCCGTACTCGGCCACCTCGCCTCCTACGGACGCGACGACGCCCTCGCCCTGCTCCGGCGCTACGCCGCGACCGGCTCCAACTGGGCCTGGGCCCTGGACGAGCTGGCGCTGCGCGACGACGACGCCGGTCTGCGGTCCCTCGCCGTGCCCGTGCTCGCCCGCTTCGGCACCGACGCGGAGGGCTCCGCCGAGCTGGCCGCCGCCGTGCGCGACGCCTTCGAGCCCCGGCCCTGGCGGCTCTGGGCCGACGATCCGCGCGAAGCGGTCGGCGCCCGGGTCAGGGCCGCCTCGGAACAGGGCTCGTTCGACCGCTGGCAGCGGCAGATGCGGCCCGGAGGACCCCGCCCCGGCTGGAGCGTCCAGGCCGTCTTCGACTGGGCCCAAGAGGGGCTCGACCGAGGCAGCGAACTCCATGTACCGGCCGCCCGCTGCCTCTCCGCCGTCGCGGGACCGGAGGACCGGCCCGAGATCGTCGAGGCCGCCCGCAGTGGCCCCGACGGTGCCCGTTGCGCCGCCCTGCACTATCTGGCCGAGGCGCAGGACCCGGTCGTGCTCGACCTGATCGAGGCCGCGGCGGTCAGCTCCTCGCGCACCGTCGCCGACGCGGCCGTCGCCGCCTTCGAGCGGATGTGCGGCGAAGCGGCCGTCGACCGCGCGCGGCGCTGGGCCCGCAGGCCGGACGCCCTCGGTGCCTCGGCAGCCGGGGTGCTGGCCGGCCGGGGCGGCGCACAGGACGCCTCACTGGTCCTCGGCGCCCTGCGCGAAGCCGTGCGCGGCGACGGGCCGGACGCGCTGCGCCTGTGGACCCTGGTCGACGGCACCGGACGGCTGGGTATCGCCTGCGCCGCCCCTGTCCTGCGCCACGTCTACCGGGAGACGTCCTCCTCCCACCTGCGGGGCAGGGCCGCCCGCGCACTGGCCGCCACCGATCCCTCCTTCGCCACCGGCTTCGCCGTCGAGTGCCTGTGGGACTGCGAGGAGACGACCCGGGAGGTCGCCGCACGCCATGCGGAGACCGGCGACATCAGGGTGGCCGAGCGGCTGCGCCGGCTGGCCGCCGACCCGGCGGAGGAGGCCGAGGTGCAGACCGCGGTACGCAGCAGGATCGGTCCGGACGCCTCCGCCGTCTGACCGGGTACGAACAGCTGGGCGTTGCGCGTCGGGGGCGCGCGGCGCGACACCTCCGGGGTCCCGTGAAGCCGTCCGCCGGTTTCCGCAGAGGCATTCCGGCCCTGTGAGCCGTCCGGGGCCCGTGCGGCCGTCCGGGCCCTGTGAGCCGCCCTGGTCCTGTGAGCAGCCGGGTTCTGTGAGCCGCCTCCGTTCTGTGAGCAGCCGGGTTCTGCGAGCCGTCCGGCAGGCGTGACCGACTCCCGTGACCGACTCCGGGGCAACCAGCCGCTTCTGCGCCGTTTCGACCGTTGTCAGTGCGAGGACCTAATCTGTGCAGCGTGACTTCGCCTGCCTATACGGAAAACGCTGCGCCGCAGCTCAGCGCGGGGCCCCGGCCCGCACCGGGCCCGGCCGCCGACGAGGGGCTCTCGCGGCGGCTGCGCGCCCTCGCCTGCACGGCGCCGCTGCACGACCTCGACGTGCGCAAGGCGAACCTGGCCGGTGAGTACACGGTCTACGCGATGGCCGAGGTCGCGCTCGCCGCGATCGACCACGTCACGCTCAACATGGACTTCGACACCGGCGCGGACCACGACCAGATAGTGGCCAGACTCCTCCCGCGCGTCGCCGCGCAGGCTCCGTACCGCCCAACCGCCGAGCACGAACGCGTCGCGCGCTGGGTGCTGGAGAACCTGATCAACGTCGGCAGCGTGGACCGGGGCTTCCGGGCCGTCTACGGCACCTTCGGGCCGGACGGCACATACGTCCGCCGGGACTACGACTTCAAGCTGATCGAGGAGGTCCCCGGCTACGGCGGCAGCGTCTATCTGCGGGCCACCGACGAGGCCGTCAACGTCCTGGTCGGCGCCCTCGACACGGACGTCACCAGCGCGCAGATCGCCGCGGAGGTGAAGCTGGAGGTCCTGATCAGCCGGGGCCGCCTCGCCGACGCCCAACTCGCCGCCGAGCAGGCCCGCTACCGGACCGTGCAGTACGCGGAGACCCTCCGCAAGACGCTCGACGCGACCCGGCGCAACGTCCGCGCGGTCGACTGGCTGAACGCCGTGCCCGACATGATCGCGGAGGCGCTGGACCACGTAGCCGACCGCTACCGCCACGAGAACGCCATCCTCACCAACATCCGCAAGGCCCGTGACGAGGCGGAGGAGCCCGAGCACAAGCGCCGTGCCGCCGAGCTCGTCGACATCGTCAAGGACTGCATTCGCCGCCACACCCAGCTGCAGTCCCGGCTGCTGGAGGCCGGACCGCTGTTCCGCGCCGAGCAGGACCGGCAGGCGTTCGCCGCACCGGCCGCCCGCACCGGCCTCGACCTCTACGGACAGCTGCTGGCGCCCCTGCTGCCGCTCCCCGTCGAGCAGTCGATCCGCGCCACCGACGCGTTCTTCGCCCACGGCACGGGACTGCGCACCCCCACCTCGGTACGGGTGGGCGACCTGGTCGACATGCTGCTCATTCCGTCCCTGGAGCGTGAACACCTGGGCGCCGAGATGCCGGAGCCCGACCTGATCGCCACCCCGGCCGACAGCCGGTTCAGTGAGGAGCAGTTGGCGAGCGCCATGGAACTGCTCGACCTGGAGCCCGACGCGCCGCGCCGCCTCTCCGGGCTGCTGGCCGAGGCCAGACGGCGCGACGCGGACCTGCCCTACCTGGTCGCCCTGCTCGCGGTGCACGCGGCTAGCCCGCCGGTCGGCACGGCGTACCGGCAGGGAGAGCGCCGCCTGCTCTTCTCCGTCGACGACGGGACCCAGCTGGAGGACCCCGAATTCGGCGGGGCCGACCTGATCGTCGGCACGGCCCTGCTGGACGCGGCGGGTGCGGCCGCGGACCGCACGGAGGCGGCGTGAGGGCGCCGGTCCCCGCCCCCCGTACCCAGGCCTGTCCACCCCGTGCCCGAGCCCGCGCGTCCCGCGCCGAGGCCCGTCCGTTCCGTATCGAAGTCCGTCCGTCCCGTAGCGAAGCCAGTCCGTCCCGTATCGAAGTCCGTCCGGAGCAAGGAGCGCCCGTCGTGAGCGACCACCGCGCAGAGCACGCCGACGCGTGGAGCGAGCAGAGCGCCGCGTACCCCGCGGACCGGGCCGCGTCCGCGCCGCAGTCCGCCCCCGCCCCGGTCACCCCGGCCGATGCCGCCGACGCCTCCCGGCTCGTGGCGTTCGGGCTCCAGCCCAAGCTGCTGCCCGCCCGCGACGCCGAGTACGCCGAACTGCTGCGCCGCTACCGGGAGGAGCCCGCCTTCGGCCGGCTCGCGGACGCCGTCGCGACCGGACTCGGCCTCATCGTGCTGGAGGTCTCGACCCGGGCGGGCATGGCCGTCACGGCGGGCGAGGAATCGGTCTTCGCGGTGCGCATGGGCGACTACGCCCGCCGGGCCTCGCCGGACTCCGCCGACCGCTTCCTGCACGGCCTCGCCCACCTGGCCGTCGCCGCGATGGCCTTCCCGCGCCCCGAGGACCTCGCGGACGACGCCCACATCGGCCGGATCACCGTCAACGGCGTCGACGCCTTCGTACGCCAGGCGTGCCACCGCCTGGAGGAGCGCGCCGAAGAGCACGGCGACAACACCGACCCGGCCAGTGACGCCCCCGGCCTGGAAGCCGGCTGGCGGATCTACGCCCGGCGCAGCTCCACCGGAGCGACCAAGGATGCCCGGCGGCTGGCCGGGTCCACCACCGGCATCGTCGGCAAGGCCGTCGCCTTCCTCACCGACTCCGGCTTCCTCCAGCGCACCGGGGACGACGCCGGGGGCGCCTTCCGCACCACCGCCCGCTACCAGCTCCAGGTCCGCGACATGGCGGGCGGCGCCGCCATGGCCGAACTGCTGGAACTGGGAGTGGTACCGGTCACCGACGGAGCGGCGACGCTGCTGCCGCCACCCGACCCGGACGACCTGGAGCTGGCGGCCGACGCCGGACTGCCCTTCCACGGCTGACCGCCGCCAGCGCCGACGCCGGCCACCGCACGGCCGGCCCCGCCACCGACGCCCCATTCCCGCCTTTCCCGCCGCCTGAACGACGAGAGTCCGCCGCCATGTACGAGCTGTCCCGGGTCCGCCTCTACTCCATCGGGCCTGCCGGTGCGCGCTACGCCGACACCGTGCTTGACCTGCGCGGGGTCGGAGAACCAGTGCCCCACCCCGCGCCGGCGCAGGCGGAGTTCTTCGAGGAGGAACCGGTCGGCCCGCCGCGCCGCCCCGCCCCCGCCGGAGTCCTCTTCCTGGAGAACGGCGGCGGCAAGTCCGTCCTGCTGAAGCTGATCTTCTCGGTGATGCTGCCCGGCCACCGCAACACCCTCGGCGGCGCCAGCTCCGGCGTACTGCGCAAGTTCCTGCTCGCGGAGGACTGCGGGCACGTCGCGCTGGAGTGGCAGCACACCCTGACCGGTGAATGCGTCGTCGTCGGCAAGGTCAGCGAGTGGCGCGGGCGCCAGGTCTCCAACGACCCCAGGAAGTTCGCCGAGGCCTGGTACTCCTTCCGGCCCGGCCCCGGACTCAGCCTCGACTCACTGCCGGTGGCCGAGGCGACCTCGGTGGGGCGCCCCGCCGAAGGCGTCTCCGGTGCCCGCGGCAGGCGCCGCACCATGAAGGGCTTCCGCGACGCGCTCACCGAGGCGGGAAAGTTCTACCAGCACCTCGACGTGCACTGGGAGGAGATCCACGACCGCTGGAACGAGCACCTCGGTGACCTCGGCCTGGACCCCGAACTCTTCCGCTACCAGCGCGAGATGAACGCCGACGAAGGAGAAGCCGCCGGACTCTTCGCCGTCAAGAAGGACTCCGACTTCACCGACCTCCTGCTGCGCGCCGTCACCGACACCCGCGACACCGACGGACTGGCCGACCTGGTCAGCGGCTTCGGCAACAAGCTGGGCCGCCGCGCCGAGCTCACCGCGGAGCGGGACTTCACCGCGGGCTCGGTCGATCTGCTCGGCCGCATCGTGGAGGCCGCCGGAACGCGTTCGCGGACCCGGGACATCCACGCGGGCGCCGAGCGCCGCACCCGCACCCTGGCCCGCAGGCTCTCCGCCCGCGCCGGCCTGGAGCGCGGCCGGACCGCCGAGCTGGCCCAGCAGCTCACCGGCGCCGCCCACGCCGTCACCGGCGCGGAGGAGACCCGCGGCCGGGCCGCCCTGATCGCCGCCGAACTCGCCTACCGCCACGCCTCCCTGGCGCTCACCGCCGCCGAGAAGAGCGCCGCGGCCCAGCGCAGGGAGCTGGGTGACGCCCGCACCCTGCACTCCGCCTGGCAGGCGGCAGAGGCCGTACTGCGCCACCGCGCCGCCGCCGACCGAGCCGCCCGCGTCGCCGTCGCGATCCGCGAGGCCGAGCGCGACGCCGCCCCGGCTTTGGCCGCACGTGCCACCGCCGCGGCCGATCTCGTACGGGCCCTGCACACCGCCGCGGAGGCGGGCGAGAGCGTGGCCAACGAGGAGGAGGAGCGCTCCGAGACCCTCCAGAACACGGGCGAGGCCGCACACCGTGACGCCACCACGGCCGCCACAGAGGCCCAGCGTGCCCGCAGCGAGGCCGGCCACCTCCGCCAGCGCCTCGCCGAGGTCGAGCAGGAGACCGCCGAAGCGGTACGTGCGGGCTGGCTCGACGACACCGCGCCGAACGCGGACCCCGCCCGCGCGGCCCTCGCGGCGAACGACGCGGAGCAGTCCGCCGTGGCCGCCTGGGACACCGCACGCGAGGCCGCCGGCTCTGCGGCGGACCGCTCCCGGCAGGCGGCGGCCACCGAGAGCCGCGCCGAACTCGCCGCAGCGCGGGCCGCCGACGGCGCGCGGGCCGCGGAGCAGGCCTACGAGGCCGAGCTCCGGGCCGTCGAGTCGATCGCCGCAGAGCACCGCCTCGCGGACCTGCTCGGCCTGCCCACGGCGCAGGGCAGCGGCGTACCCCGGCCCCGGCGGGGCGCGGCCGGGCCCGAAGCCGGCGCGGAGACCGGTGCGGGGGACCTGAGCCCCCGGCAGGAAGCGCCGGACGCCGAGGGGGCCGGCGCCCCCGGTGCCGACGGAACAGAACCGGCGGCGCACGGCACCCACACTGTCACCGCCGGACGGCCCCGCGCGGCGGAACAGCCGCTCACCGCCGCCGAGTTCGACCGCAACGCCGAAGACCTGCGCGAGCTCCTCGACCAGGCCGTCGGCTCCGCGGAACGGCGCCTGTTCGAGCTGCGCACCGCGGCGGCCGACGACTCCCGCATCCTGGGCGCGCTCGGTGATGGCGGGCTGCTGCCGCCCGGCCCCGACGTCCTCGCCACCGTCGAGTACCTCGGAGAGCACGGCATCCCCGCCCTGCCCGGCTGGCGCTACCTCGCCCAGGCCGTGGACCCGGCCGACCACGCGGCAGTGCTCGCGGCCCGGCCCGAGCTCGTCGACGGCGTCGTGATCACCGATCCGGACGCGCACGCCCGCGCCCGTGAGGTGCTCGGCGCCGCCGCCCTGCTGCCGCGCTCGGCCGTGGCCGTCGGCACCGCCGCCGCGCTGCTCGCCCCCGTCCCGGAACCCGGCACCGGCTCCGGCGCGAACGGCGGGGCGGCTTCGGGGGTGTTCCTCGTCCCGCCGAACCCGGCCATGCACGACGAGCACGCAGCCGACGAGGAGCGGCACGCGCTCCGGAGCCGTGCCGCGGCCCGCGACGAGGACATCCGCACCCTCGCCGCCCGGCTCACCGCGGACCGCTCGCTCGCCGCCCGGATCGGCTCCTGGCGGGTGGACTGCCCGCCCGGCACCCTCACCGAACTCGCGGAGGCGGCCGGCACCGCCCGTACCGCCGCGGAGACGGCGGAGGCCGCCCTCGCCGAGGCCCGCACCGTACGCGCGGAGGCCGACGAGGCCGCCGCCGACACCGCCCGGGTCCGCGACGAGCGCCAGGAGGCCGCCCAGCGCGCCCGCCGGGCCGCCGACGCACTCGCCGGACTCGCCTTCCGCCTCCGCGAACGGGCGGGCTGGCAGGCCAAGCTGCGCGAACTGGCCGAGGAGGCGGCGGAGTCCGAGGCCCGCGCCGCCGTCTGCCTGGACCGCGCCAAAGCCGCCGACGAGGACCGCAGGGCCGCCCAGCGCGCCGCCGACGACGCCCGCCGCACCGCCCGCGCCCTGCGCGCCGAACGGGCCGAGATCGCCGGTGCGCCCGAACACCTCCCGGAGCCCGGAGCGGACGCCCCGCGCCGCGCGCTGCCCGCCCTGCGCGAGGCGTACCGGGCGGCGTCCCAGCTCTACGAGAAGGTGGGGGTCGGCGCGGACCTGCGCGCCGAACAGGCCCGCGCGGAGAGCGACGAGAGTGCCGCACTGGCCGAGCTGGACCGGCTCACCAACAAGGTCCGCACCCGGGCCGCCCAGCTCCTGGAAGGGACGGACGGCGCCGACGGCCCGTCCCGGCAGGCGGCCGTAGCCCGCGCCGAGTCCCTGGTCCAGCTCCTGGAGACGCGTGCCTCCGCCGCCAGCGAGCAACTCGGCAGGCTGCGCGGCGAGGCCGAGCGCCTCGCTCCCGCCGACGGCGAGACCCTCCACACCGAACTCCCCGAAGCGCAGGTCCCCGCCGACGCCGAACAGGCCCAGACCCTCCTGCGCACCGCCACGGCCGAACTGGCCTCCGCCACCGCGTCCCTGGACACCGCCAGGGCCGCCCACGCCGAGCTGCTGCACGCCCACCGCACCGCAGAGGACTCGGCAGGCGGCTTCGACGAGACCGCCGCCCTGCTGAGCGACCTCCTCAGGGACCACGGCGACGACGAGCCCGAGACCCCCGAGCCGTACCCCGGCAGCCTCGAAGAGGCCCGGCAGTCCGCAGCGGAGGCCCGCCGCTCACTGCGCGGCTGCGCCGCCGACCTGTCCACCGCGGAAGCGGCCGTCCGGGAGGCGAGCGACGTACTGGTCCGGCACGCCAACTCCACCCGCTACGAACAGGTCCGCACCCCGGCCCGTCAGCAGATCCGTGAACTTCCGGCCGCCGCACTGCCCGAGCACGCGGAGAAGTGGGCCATCGCCTTCGCCCCCAGGCTGCGGGTCCTCACCGACGAACTGACCCAGCTGGAACGCAACCGGGACTCCATCGTCGACCGGCTGCGCGGCCTGGTGGATTCCGCGCTCACCACCCTCCGCTCCGCCCAGCGCCTCTCCCGGCTCCCCGAGGGACTGGGGGAGTGGTCCGGCCAGGAGTTCCTCCGGATCCGGTTCGAGGAACCGGACCAGGCCACCCTGACCGAACGGCTCGGCGAGGTCATCGACGAGGCCACCAAGGCGGCCCTGAAGAAGAACTCCGACCTGCGCCGGGACGGCATGTCCCTGCTGCTGCGAGGCGTGCAGGCGGCGCTGGAACCCAAGGGCATCGCCGTGGAGATCCTCAAGCCGGACGCGGTGCTGCGCGCTGAACGCGTACCCGTCGGGCAGATGGGCGACGTCTTCTCCGGCGGCCAGCTGCTGACCGCCGCCATCGCGCTGTACTGCACGATGGCCGCACTGCGCAGCAACGACCGGGGCCGCGACCGGCACCAGCACCACCACGCGGGCACGCTCTTCCTCGACAACCCCATCGGCCGCGCCAACGCCACCTACCTGCTGGAGCTCCAGCGAGCGGTTTCCGACGCGCTCGGTGTCCAGCTGCTGTACACCACCGGCCTGTTCGACACGACGGCACTCGCCGAGTTCCCGCTCGTGATCAGGCTGCGCAACGACGCGGACCTGCGGGCCGGGCTGAAGTACATCAGCGTCGAGGAGCATCTGCGCCCCGGACTGCCGCAGCAGGATCCCGCCGCGGAGACGGTGCACGGAGAGATCACCGCCACCCGCATGTTCAAGCGCGGCACGGCGGCGCCCGAAGCGCTCCCGGTCCCGGCCGGGGCGGAAGGCGGCGAAGACACCGACTGAGCCGCCCGGCACCGACCACCGGGACGGCGCCCGCACCCACTCGTAGGCCTTCCCGGCGCGTTCAGGCCCGGGAGAGGCCGCGGTCCGGGGAGCGGCGGCCTATCCGTGCGCCGTCCCGCTGCCCGGACCGGGCGGCCCGCCTCGCCCTGCGCCGCTCGCGACGCAGCCGCCGGGCGGAACTGCTCGGCATCGAAACCACGCCGTTGCGCTGATTCCACACCTGGCGCGTGACCCACACATCCAGCACCGACCAGGTAGCGGCCACCGTGCTGGCCACGCTGCTCAGCACCATCGGGAAGGCCAGCCAGGACCCTGTCAGCGTGGACAGGAAGGCCACCATCGCCTGGATGATCGTCAGCGACAGAATCAGAACGGCCCGTACGGCCGCCCTGCGTACCGGGTCGGGCATCCGCCGCCGCGGCGCCGGCTCCTCGACCCAGAGCTGCTGCTGCCGCGGAATCTCCGGCCGGCCCCGCGCCGATTCCGTCATGCCACGACGCTCTTGCGTGTCCAAGGACCTTCAACTCCCACCATCCGACTTCAGGGTTGCTGCCCGGCATGGGTGGTTTCTACGCGGACGAGCCGCCCTCACCTGCCGAATACGCCCCTGCGGTCCCCCTACCCCCGTACAGACAGACGAGTACCCGACGGTGAAGATTCCCCCGAACCGTCACGGAACGAAAAATTCCAGCCAACTGACAAGGGGAGGAATGTGGGGCTCTGGCTGGTCTCTTCTGTCGCTTTCACGAATTCCATCTCCTCGGATACCGGGACAACTCATGGTCAACTCCCAGTAAGGCGGCCGAAAATCGCCCGGACATGCCTTCGAGTTGTCTGGGTGTCGGTAGTAGGCTCGCGCCGTTTGTTGACGGAACACCATCACCGCCCTGCGGGGACGAGCTGGGGGAGGCCATGCGCTTTCGCGGGAAGTCCATCCGCAGGAAGATCGCAGCCTTGCTGCTGGTGCCGCTCGTCTCCCTCACCGCGCTGTGGGGCTTCGCCACCTATCTGACCGGTCGTGAGGCCGGCCAGCTGATGAGCGCGAGCACAGTGGTGGAGAAGATCGGCCACCCCCTGGAGGACACCGTCCGGGTCGTCCAGAACGAGCGCCGGCAGACCCTCGTCTACCTCGCGGACCCGCGCGCCTCCGACGCCCTGCCGGTCCTGCGCCGCCAGCGCGCCGCCACCGACCGGGTCGTGGACCAGGTCAACAGCAGCGCGCGGCAGAAGGACATCCGCGACGCGCTGCGCCCCGACGCCGAGACCCAGCTCAGCTCGATCCTGGGCGCCGTCGAGGGGCTGCGCTCGCTCCGCGACTCCGTCGACAAGCGCACCATCAGCCGGGCCAAGGCGATGGAGTACTACAACGGCCTCATCGACCCCTGCTACCGCTTCCTGACCGGCCTCCACGTGATGGAGAACGTGTCGATGGACAAGCAGGTACGCGCCCTGGCCGGAATCTCGCGGGCCCGGGAAATGCTCTCCCAGGAAGACGCGCTCGCGGCCTCCGGGCTCCTCGCCGGACGGCTGACGGCCCCCGAACTGCGCCAGATATCCGACCTCATCGCCAAGCGCGGCCTGCTGTACGAGGTCAACCTCGACGCGCTCCCCGCCTCCGAGCGCCGCCGCGTCGAGCAGTACTGGGCGAGCCCGGACAGCGAGCCCCTGCGCTCCGCGGAGGACAAGCTCATCGCCCAGGGCCCCACCCACGACCCCCGTGAGGTGGACGCCGCCCGCTGGCAGGAGGTGGCCCCGCCGGTCCTGGACCGGCTGGCCAACGGCTCGACCGAGATGAACAACCGCTTCCAGGACCGAGGCAGGCCTGAAGGCTACGGCGTCCTGATCAAGGCGGGCATCGCCGGCGTCCTGGGATTCCTGGCCCTGCTCGTCTCGGTCTTCGTCTCCGTGCGCATCGGCCGCGAACTCGTCCGCGACCTCTCCCGTCTGCGCAAGGACGCCCACGAGGTCTCCGGAGTGCGGCTGCCGAGTGTGATGCGCCGTCTCGCCGCGGGTGAGCACATCGACGTCGAGACCGAGTCCCCGCACCTCAACTACGAACGTGACGAGATCGGCCAGGTCGGCCAGGCGCTCAACATTCTGCAGCGTGCCGCCGTCGAGGCCGCCGTCCGGCAGGCGGACATGCGCCGCGGCGTGTCCGAGGTGTTCGTCAACCTCGCCCGCCGCAACCAGGTGCTGCTGCACCGTCAGCTGACGCTCCTGGACACGATGGAGCGCCGCACCGAGAACACCGAGGAACTCGCGGACCTGTTCCGCCTCGACCACCTCACCACGCGCATGCGGCGCCACGCCGAGGGCCTGGTGATCCTCTCCGGAGCCGCACCCTCACGGCAGTGGCGCAAGCCCATCCAGCTGATGGACGTGGTGCGCGCCGCGGTCGCGGAGGTGGAGGACTACGAACGGATCGAGGTCCGCAGGCTGCCGAGGATCGGAGTGGGCGGACCGGCCGTCGCCGACCTCACCCATCTGATCGCCGAACTCCTGGAGAACGCCACGGTGTTCTCGCCCCCGCACACGGCGGTCCAGGTGCACGGTGAGCGCGTCGCCAACGGCTTCACCCTCGAAATCCACGACCGGGGGCTCGGCATGCCCCCGGAACTGCTTCTGGACGCCAACCTCCGGCTCGCGGAGACCCCCGAGTTCGAGCTGTCCGACACCGACCGGCTCGGCCTCTTCGTGGTGAGCCGGCTGGCCCAGCGGCAGAACGTCCGCGTCTCGCTCCAGACCTCCCCCTATGGCGGTACCACCGCTGTCGTCTTCATCCCGGCCGCGCTGCTCACCGACGCACCGGAGGCGCACGGCACCGGATTCCGCCTCGACCGCAGGTCAGAGAAGGCCATCTCCAGCAGCAGACCGGGCGGCGACGCGGCAGGCAGCGGCGCGGGACGTGGCACGGGCGCCGGGGAGAACGGCGGCGACGCGTTCGACCGCCCCGACGGCGACCGTCCCAGGGGCGGCAGGACCGGCGGCCTCTCACCGGTGCCCACCGGACTGTCGGACCGGGCACCGCTGGACGGACCGGTCGAGCTCGAAGGCCCTCTCGGCCCGATCGACTTCAGCCGCGACCCGGTGCTCGAAGCCGTCGCCGGCCCCGGCCTCGACCCGCTGCTCGACGGGGTGTCCGACCTGGAGGACACCGAGAGCGAGCGCGGCGGCATCTTCCGGGCCCGCGAGCTCCGGCGCGAAGGCGACCGCGACCAGCACCAGCAGGCCGCCGACCAGATCGCGGACCCCGACGGGGTCAGGGAACTGCGCCCGGACGGTGTCAGGCCGCTTCCCCGCCGCAAACCGCCGACCCTGGTCACCGACCGGGGCCGCCGGATCGACGAGGCGGGCCGGGCCCACCCCACGGCCACCGACCCGGAGGCCACCGCGCGCCCGGCGTCCGGACCCGTCCGGTCCGCGGAGAGCCGGCTGAACAACGGCTTCCGCCCCCGCACCGAGCGCGCCACGCCTCCGGCAGCCGCGCCGCCGGTGCCGGCGCCCCGCTCACCGTCACCCGCCCGGACCGCAGAGCCCGGTGCCGGGACGGTCGGCGGGCTGCCCCGCAGGGTCCGTCAGGCCAGTCTCGCCCCGCAGCTCCGCGAGGGATCCACGGGGCGCACGGCGGAGCCGGACCCGGTGGAGAGCGTGGAGGACATCGAGCGCGACGCAGACGAGGTACGCAGCCGCATGGCGTCGCTCCAGCGCGGCTGGCAGCGCGGACGCCGGCAGAACGCCGAGGACGTGACCGGCCCCGGCGACACAGCACAAGGAACCACTCCGGGAGGGGACGGTCCATGACCGCACCGAACGCCGCAGCACTCAACTCAGCACCCCAGGGGTCCGGCGAACTCAACTGGCTCCTCGACGAACTCGTCGAACGGGTCGCCAGCATCCGCAAGGCGCTGGTGCTCTCCAGCGACGGACTTCCCACCGGCGCGTCCAAGGACCTGACCAGGGAGGACGGCGAACACCTGGCGGCCGTGGCCTCCGGGTTCCACAGCCTCGCCAAGGGAGTCGGGCGGCACTTCGACGCCGGCCGGGTCCGCCAGACCGTCGTCGAACTCGACGAGGCGTTCCTGTTCGTCACGGCGGCCGGCGACGGCAGCTGTCTGGCCGTGCTCGCGGACTCCGACTCGGACGTCGGACAGGTGGCGTACGAGATGACGCTGATGGTCAAGCGTGTCGGCGCCCACCTGGCCAACTCCCCTCGGACGACCGGTCTGACCTCTGGAGGGTGAGTGGATGGCATGAGCGCGGACTCCTCCCGTTCCCCGGCCGCCCCCGGCGGTCCGCAGTCCTCGCGTTGGTACGACGCGGAGGCGGGGCCGGTCGTCCGTCCGTACGCGATGACGCGGGGACGTACCAGCAGCGCGTCCCGTCATCGTCTCGACCTGATCGCGATCGTCGTCCCCGAACCGGCGGCCGACGATCCCGGCCGGGACCAGATGCTCTCCCCGGAACACGTGGAGATCGTCGAACTGTGCAGCGGCATGCCCCAGTCGATCGCCGAGCTCGCGGCCGGTCTGGATCTCCCCGTCGGGGTGGTCCGGGTCCTGGTCGGTGATCTCGTCGAGGACGAGCTGGTGCATGTGACCCGTCCCGTTCCGCCGGCCGAGCTGCCGGACGTGAACATTCTTCGCGAGGTGATCAATGGCCTTCGGGCGCTCTAGCCGCAGCAGGCGGCCCGTGGAGCCCGTTACCCTGAAAATCCTGGTGGCGGGCGGCTTCGGAGTGGGCAAGACGACCATGGTGGGAGCGGTCAGTGAGATCAGGCCGCTGCGTACGGAGGAGAGGCTGACCGAGGCGGGACGCCCGGTGGACGACCTGGCGGGGGTCGAGGCGAAGACCACCACGACGGTGGCGATGGACTTCGGGCGGATCACACTCCGCGAGGACCTGGTGCTGTACCTCTTCGGCACCCCGGGGCAGGACCGGTTCTGGTTCCTCTGGGACGAACTGGCCCAGGGCGCGCTGGGCGCGGTCGTCCTCGCGGACACCCGGCGCCTGGAGGACTCCTTCGCGGCGGTCGACTACTTCGAACGCCGGCAGATCCCCTTCGCCGTCGCCGTCAACTGCTTCGAGGGGGCGGACCGGTTCCCCGCGGAGACGGTACGGGCGGCGCTCGACCTGGATCCGGAGGTACCACTGCTCCAGTGCGACGCACGGGAGCGCTCGTCCGTCCGGGACGTGCTGGTGTCGGTCGTCGAACACGCGCTGGCCCGTGCCGGCGCGCCCCGCGAACCGGCCACGACGTAACGGTCCGCTCCCGCGGACAACGGAACGCGGCACGTGCCCCCGCCGACAGGGGGTACGTGCCGCGCGCCGTGCGTCCGGCCCGTCAGCGGACCGCGACGACCGCGGAGCCGTGGCCGAACAGCCCCTGGTTCGCGGTGATCCCGGCCCGTGCCCCCGGGATCTGGCGGTCTCCCGCCGTGCCGCGCAACTGCCAGGTCAGCTCGCAGACCTGGGCGATCGCCTGCGCGGGCACGGCCTCCCCGAAGGACGCCAGGCCGCCGCTCGGGTTCACCGGGACCCGCCCGCCGAGGGCCGTCGCCCCCGTACGCAGGAGCGCCGCGTCCTCACCCGGCGGGCACAGCCCGATGTCCTCGTACCACTCCAGCTCCAGCGCCGTGGACAGGTCGTACACCTCGGCCAGGGAGAGATCGGAGGGCCCGATCCCGGCCTCCTCGTACGCCGCACGTGCGATCGAGGCACGGAACCCCTCGGCCGCGGGCTCCACGGCGACCGCCGAATCCGTGGCGATGTCCGGCAGATCGAGCACCGCCTTCGGATACGTCGGCGTCACGGTCGAAACGGCACGGATACGGACCGGTGCCGAGGCCCCGTGCCGCCGGGCGAACTCCATGCTGGACAGCACGAGCGCCGCCGCCCCGTCGGAGGTGGCGCAGATGTCGAGCAGCCGCAGCGGATCCGCGACCACCCCGGACGCCGCGACCTGCTCGGCGGTCACGGGCGCCCGGTACCGGGCGTTACGGTTCAGCGCGCCGGCCGCCGCGTTCTTCACCTTGACCAGCGCGAAGTCCTCCGGGGTGTCCCCGTGCACCGCCATCCGGCGCCGGGCGTACAGGGCGAAGTACGCGGGGTTCGTGGCCCCGAGCACCCGGAACCGCAGCCAGTCGGGATCGTCCGGCCGCTCGCCGCCCGCCGGGGCGAAGAACCCCTTGGGCGCCGCGTCCGCCCCCACCACCAGCACCACATCGGCCATCCCGGCCAGGATCTGCGCCCTGGCGGTGTTCACCGCCAGGGCGCCGGACGCGCAGGCCGCGTACACGCTGGTGACCCGGGCGCCCTGCCAGCCCAGCGCCTGCGCGAACGTCGCCCCGGCCACGTACCCCGGATAGCCGCCGCGCACGGTCTCCGCGCCGACCACGGACCGCACGTCCGGCCAGTCGACACCCGCGTCCGCGAGAGCCGCGCGGGCGGCCACCCTGCCGTATTCGACGAAGCCGCGCCCCCACTTGCCCCAGGGATGCATCCCGGCCCCGAGGACGGCCACGTCCCCGCTCATCGCGCACCGTCCCCGGAGCCGGTGTCCACCGGCCGCCAGTGCCAGGTCGTCCACACCGTCCCGTCGTCGTCCCCGCCCGCGCCGGAATCCGGACCCAGCGTCCCCGGCACGACCTCGACCGTCATGCCGACCGCGAGATCCGCGACCCCGACCCCCGGCGCGGCCTGCCCGAGCACCACCATCCGCTCGGCGGCGAGCTCCACGGCCACCAGCGTGTACGGCTCCCAGGGCACGTCCGGGTCGGACAGGTAAGGGGGCGGGGGCCGGTAGCGGCCGTCGGTGTACGACCAGACCGTGCCGCGCCTGGACAGCGGGACCTCGACCGGCTCGCCGCCCGTACAGCCCGGATTGCGGCAGAAGCCGTCCTGGCGGGGGAAGAAGACCGACGCGCAGAGCGGGCAGCGGGTGCCCAGCAGCCGGAACTCCTCCTCTGCGCCGTCCTCGGTGAACCACCCGGCCACCACGGGTATGCGTTTGCGCAACAAAGGACCTCCCCAGCACTGGATCTGACGGGACGTCAGAAGTGTGTCGCGGTCAGCTGTTGTCGGCGAGCCACTTGGCGGCGGTCTCCGCGAGCTCCCGGTCCCGGCCGGCCAGCATCATCCGGATCATCTGCACGTCGCCTCGCAGCGACCAGGCGGGATGCCCGAAGGAGGCCGGGTTGTTCTTCTCGATCAGGAAATGGGCGGGCCAGGCGGTCCCGTACCCGATCAGCGGCAGCGCCGCCGCGTACCGCTTGCGGCCGCGTGCCAGTCCGTAGGCGGTGATCGCGAGGCCGGTCAGGGTGCCGGTCAGATGGACCCAGCGGGTCGCGGCCCTGGAGTGCATCGCGACGTAATAGGGCCAGAATTCCTCGTACGAATCGAACGTCTGCTGTGACATAGGGGCACGGTAGTGGCCGGCACGGCAACCGGATAAGGCCCGTTCGCGTCCGAGAAGAAGAACGGGCGGCTGGAACCCACGGGGGTGGTCCCAGCCGCCCGCTCATTCCACCCGCTCTCAGTGGCCGGCGGCGGACCGCCGGGCCACCGGGAAGTCGAAGTAGGTGTCAGGGAACAGCTCGGGCGTAAAGGTGTAGTGCCACCATTCCTCGGCCAGATTGACGAATCCGGCGTCGGTGAGCGTCTTCTTCAGGAACTGCCGGTTGGCGCGCTGGACTCCCTGGATCCTCGGGTCGTCCGTGTGCGAGAGCGTGTCGAAGCAGTCGAATCCGGTGCCCATGTCGATCGAGTTGTCTGGGAAGCGCTCGGACCGCGGCGCGTAACAGGGCACCAGCCGCTGACCCGGCCGGTACGGCGCGGTCGGCCGGGCCGGCAGCCTCACCAGCGTCAGGTCCACGGTGCTGCCCCGGCTGTGTCCGGACTTCTCCGCGATGTAACCGTCGGCGAACAGCCGGGTCTTGTCGACCCGAGGGTAGAACTCGCCCTTCATGGTCTCGTCGTCCAGATCCTTCGCCCACCGTACGAAGTGGTCGACGGCCCGCTGGGGCCGGTAGCAGTCGTACACCTTCAGCGAGTAGCCCTGGCGCAGCAGCCGGAGCTGGGCCCGGTGCAGCGCCTGGGCGGCGGGCCGGGTCAGGATGCAGAGGGGATCGCGGTAACCGTCCACCGGTTCGCCCATGAAGTCGTGACCGGTGGGGTAACGCATCTCCTGGATGATCGTGGGATCGACCGCGCGCAGCGAGACGAACTCCGCGGGAGCTTTCGGCTCGGGCTTCGCCTGCGCCACCGGCGCGGCGGCGGTGACGGCGAGCAGGGTGGCGGCAGTGGCTGCCAGGACACGGAAAGCGGAAGCAAGACCTGTCATGAGCACATCGTCCAACAGTCCGGCCGCGCCGGTCAGGAGATCGGATACAGTCCGCGCGTGTCCGCGACGACGAACAACCCCGGCCAGCCCGCGAAGCCCGTGAAGGACTCCCACTGCGGCAGCTGCGGAGCCCCGTACACTGCCCTCGCCTCCCCGGACGCCTGGCCCCGCACCTGCGCGGTCTGCGGCGCCACCGCCTACCGCAACCCCCTCCCGGTCGCCGTCGCCCTGCTCCCCGTCACCGACGCGGACGGCACCGGACTGGTCGTCATCACCCGCACCATCGAACCCCGCCTCGGCGGACGCGCCCTCCCCGGCGGCTTCATCGACCACGCCGAGGACTGGAAAGGCGCGGTCGTCCGCGAACTCCGCGAGGAGACCCGCATCGAGGCCCACCGCGACGACGTCCGCCTCGCCGACGCGCTCAGCTCACCGGACGGCCACCTCCTCCTGTTCGGCCTGCTCCCGACGCGGCCGGCCGCCGCCCTTCCCGCGTCCGCACCCACCGACGAGACCTCCGGATACGACATCCTGCGCGCCCCGGAAGAGCTCGCCTTCCCCCTCCATACGGAGGCCGTCCGTTCCTGGTTCGCCGGCCGGTACCGCTAGGGCCTGTCTTCAAACTGCCGTCTGCCGGGCGACGCCATGCACGCACTCTCGCCGCACCGGCCCCAGGCCCCAGTACGTCCAGTACAGGGGCCTGGGGCCGGCACGCCGAGAAATGGGGTCTCCCCTGCTCGAACGAAGCCGAGAGCTTGGGGAAGCACCTGACGCCGCCCGGCCGCCCTCCGGGCAACGACGGTAATTTGAAGACAGGCCCTAGGGCCTGTCCGCTCACAGCCCCCGCACCCGCACCGGGCAGTCCACCAGCCCCTCCGCACCGTCCCGCACCACCACGACCCGCCCGCCCACCAGCCGGCTCGTGTACCGCTCGACCACCGCCTCCTCCCAGCCGTCCCCCGGATCACGGACCACGGAGCCGCCACCGCCGCGCCCCTCCACCGGAGCCCACACCTCCAGCTCAAGACCGCCGTCCGCACCCCGCACCGGAATCACGGACCCGGCCCGCGCCAGCACCGGCACCCTCGACAACGGCGCCTCGACCACCACCTGACCCGGCCCCTCGTACACCGCACCGCTCACCGTGTCGTACCAGCGCCCCGGCGGCAGCCGCACCGCCCGCTCACAGAGCCCCGGCCCCAGCACCGGCGCCACCAGCAGCGCGTCCCCGAGCAGGAACGCGTCCTCGCACTCCCGCAGCGCCCGGTCGCCGGGCGAACCCCACCACAACGGACGCACATACGGCGCACCCGTCAGCCGGGCCAGCCGCGCCAGCGTCACCCAGTACGGACGCAGCCGCTCCCGCTCCACCAGCACATCCCGCGCCGCATCGAGCACCCTCGGCCCGAACTCCCACGGCTCCCTGCGCCCCGCGCCGCATGCTTACGGAACAACGGCAGATACGCCCCCAGCTGGAACCAGCGCAGATACAACTCCGGCGACGGCGACCCGTCGAAACCGCCGACATCCGGACCCGAGTACGGCACCCCCGCACAGCCCGAGACCCAGCACCAGCGACAGCGAGGCCCGCAACCCCGGCCAGCCCGTCGACACATCACCGGACCAGGTGCCCCCGTACCGCTGCATCCCCGCCCAGCCGGAACGCGAGAACAGGAACGGCCGCTCGTCCGGACGCAGCCGGGCCAGCCCCTCGTACCCGGCACGCGCCATCGCCAGGCCGTACACGTTGTGCGCCTCACGGTGATCACCGCCGCGCCCCTCCAGCGCGTGCCGCGCCGAACGGGGCAGCGTCGGGTCACCGAACGCCGCGAACGAGACCGGCTCGTTCATGTCGTGCCAGACACCGGAGAACCCCTGCGCCAGCCGCTCCGCGTACAGACCGCCCCACCACTCCCGCACCCGCGGATCGGTGAAGTCCGGATACACGCACTCACCCGGCCACACCTCACCCCGCACGATCCGCCCACCGGCGTCCCGCACGAACGCGCCCGAGTCACCCACAGCCCGGCCGGCGTCGAACACCGCGTCACCCGGCGCGGCCGGCACCGCCGGGTCCACGATCGACACCAGCCGCACCCCGTCCGCACGCAGCTCCCGCGCCAGCCCCGGCAGATCGGGGAACCGCTCCCGGTCCACCGTGAACACCCGGTGCCCGTCGTAGTGGTCGATGTCCAGATGCAGCACGGACAGCGGCAGCCCGCGCTCCCGGTACCCCGACACGATCCGCCGCACCTCCCGCCCGCTCCCGAAACCCCAGCGGGCGTGCTGCGGACCCAGCGCCCAGGACGGCGGCAGCGCCGGCGCACCCGTCAGCGCCGTCCAGCCCTGGAGCACCCGGGCCGGAGTGCCCGCCACCACCCAGCAGCGCAGCGGACCGCCCTCCATCCGCACCTCCGACATACCGGGACGGTCATGACCGGAACCGGCACCCTCCTCCCCCTCGCGCAGCGTCACCCGCCCCGCCCAGGAGTTGTCGTGGAACGCCAGATGCGTCCCCGCGTCAGAGACCACCAGCTGCACCGGCATCGTCACGTACAGCGGATCGTCGCCCGGCCCGAACCGGCCACCCGGATCGGTGTTCCACAGCCCGTACTCCCCGTCCCTCAGCCGAGGACCGGACGCCCGCCCGCCGAGCCCGAAGAACCGCGCGTCCGCCGGGACCTCGGACTGCTGCACCCACCGCGCGGACCCGCCCGCCACCGGCTCCCACCACCTCGGCGGCAGCTCACGACGGAGCACCACGCCACCGGGGGTCCGCAGCTCCACCGCCCCGTGCCGGGACACCGCGACGGTCAGCCGCTCCGACACCACCTGCCACCCGCCGTCCTTGTCCGGCTCCAGCACGGCCCGCGGATCGGCGTCCGGAGCGGGCCCCGGCAGCGCGTACGACGGCAGCGGCTCCGCCCCGTCCCACCCCCAGAAGACCGCACCCCCCACCGCGACCCGGACCCGCAACTCCGACCGCGCGAACCGCACCACGCCCCGGCCCGGCTCCGCCCCCACCACGAGCCCCGGCACCCGCGCCCGCTCCGGCCCGCGCGACGGCAGCGCCCGCGCGTCCAGCCGCGAGCGCCGCCACGCCGAGCGCACCGCACGCAGCCCCTGCTTCGAACCCACCGACTTCACCGAGCGCACCAGGTCACGACCGTTCATGCGGCACACCCTGCCACCCGCCGCGACGGCGGCGGGTTCTGTTCAACTTCCGTTCACTCACGGTCCGCCGCACGGCCCGGCACGGCGAAGCGTGCCCGGACCACATATCCGGACACGCGATCATGGGCGGGCGGCCCTGGTGCGAAGGACGATCACATGGCATCGTCCGTGAAAGCCGCCTCACGCGCACACCCCAGCACGTGCGCGCGACCCACGCCGACCCGCGCACCCGTACAGCCCAGGAGCCGACCCATGACCTCAGCAGCCGACGAAGCCCCCCTCTGGCAGCCCGGCCCGGACCGCATCGCGACCGCGGCCGTCACCCGCTTCCAGAACTGGGCGGCCGAGCGCCACGGAGCACCGGCCGGCGGCGGATACCCAGCGCTGCACCGCTGGTCGGTCGACGAGCTGGACACCTTCTGGCAGGCCGTCGCCGAATGGTTCGACGTACGGTTCTCCACCCCGTACGAGACCGTCATCGGCGACCGCGCCATGCCCGGCGCCCAGTGGTTCCCCGGCGCCACCCTCAACTACGCCGAACACGCGCTGCGCGCCGCGGAGGACCCTCTGCGCGCCGAGGCGCCCGCACTGCTCCACGTGGACGAGACCCACACCCAGACCCCCACCTCCTGGTCCGAGCTCCGCCGCCGGGTCGGCTCGCTCGCCGCCGAACTCCGCGCACTAGGCGTCAACCGGGGCGACCGCGTCAGCGGCTACCTCCCCAACATCCCAGAGGCCGTCGTCGCCTTCCTCGCCACCGCGGCCGTCGGAGCCGTCTGGACCTCCTGCGCCCCCGACTTCGGCGCCCGCAGCGTCCTCGACCGCTTCCAGCAGGTCGAACCCGTCGTCCTGTTCACCGTCGACGGCTACCGCTACGGCGGCAAGGAACACCACCGCGCAGACACCGTCGCGGAGCTGCGCCGCGAACTCCCCACCCTGCGCGCCGTCGTCCACATCCCGCTGCTGGGCACCGAAGCGCCGGACGGCGCCCTCGAATGGTCCGCCCTCACCGCCGCGGACACCGAACCCGTCTTCGAGCAGGTCCCCTTCGACCACCCGCTGTGGGTCCTCTACTCCTCCGGCACCACCGGCCTCCCCAAGGCCATCGTCCAGTCCCAGGGCGGCATCCTGCTCGAACACTTCAAGCAGATCGGCCTGCACTGCGACCTCGGCCCGGAGGACCGCTTCTTCTGGTACACCTCCACCGGCTGGATGATGTGGAACTTCCTCGTCTCCGGCCTCCTCACCGGCACCACCCTCGTGCTGTACGACGGAAGCCCCGGCTACCCGGACGTCAGCGCCCAGTGGCGGGTGGCCGAACGGACGGGCGCCACGCTCTTCGGCACTTCCGCCGCCTACGTCATGGCCTGCCGCAAGGCCGGCGTCCACCCGGGGCGCGACTTCGACCTCTCACGCGTCCAGTGCGTCGCCACCACCGGCTCCCCGCTCCCGCCCGACGGCTTCCGCTGGCTGCACGAGGAAGTGGCCGACGACCTGTGGATCGCGTCGGTCAGCGGCGGCACCGACGTCTGCAGCTGCTTCGCCGGAGCGGTCCCCACCCTCCCCGTCCACATCGGCGAGCTCCAGGCGCCCGGCCTCGGTACGGACCTCCAGTCCTGGGACGCGGCGGGCAAGCCGGTCATCGGTGAGGTCGGAGAGCTCGTCGCCACCCAGCCCATGCCGTCCATGCCGATCCACTTCTGGAACGACCCCGACGGCAGCCGCTACCACGACAGTTACTTCGACGTGTACCCCGGAGTCTGGCGCCACGGGGACTGGATCACGATCACCGAGCGCGGCTCCGTCGTCATCCACGGCCGCTCCGACTCCACCCTCAACCGGCAGGGCGTCCGCATGGGCTCCGCCGACATCTACGAAGCGGTCGAACGGCTCCCGCAGATCCACGAATCGCTCGTCATCGGCCTTGAGGAGCCGGACGGCGGGTACTGGATGCCGCTCTTCGTCCACCTCGCGCAGGGCGCCACCCTCGACGACGAACTGCGCGCCGCGATCAAGCACACCATCCGCGAGAACCTCTCGCCGCGCCACGTCCCGGACGAGGTCATCGAGGTCCCCGCCATCCCGCACACCCTCACCGGCAAGCGCATCGAGGTTCCGGTCAAACGCCTGCTCCAGGGAACGGCCCTGGCCAAGGCCGTCAACCCCGGCTCGATCGACAACCCGGAACTCCTCCACTTCTACGAGCGGCTGGCGCGCGAGCGCCGCTGACGAACGCCACTGTCAGTGCCAGTGATTACTCTGAGTGAGTAATGATCGACAGCGCACTGGGGGAATCATGGCGCAGACCGGAAACAAGCAGACCAGGAAAAAGCAGTCCGGGAACAGGCGGACCACGTCCGACGGCCGGACCGGCATCACCATGCGCCGCTCGCTGCGCCGCGAAGCACCGAGCACCATCGGCCTCCTGACCGATGAGCAGGACTTCGCGGCGATGCGGCGCTACGACACCTTCACCTTCGACGACCACTCCGTCTACCTCCAGCAGGTCGAAGGCCTGCTCAAAGCCCTTGCCGCGCAGGGCATGCACACAACGGTCGCCCTCTTCGACCCGGAGGAGTACGCGGAGTTCTGCGCCGAATCGGACATCACACCCGACTCCCCGGCCAGCCGCAGCCGCTTCACCGCCGAGATCGCGGCCATCGGAGCCACCGTCGCCTATACGGGACAGCCACTCGCCGCCCTGATCCCGCTCCTCGTCGACCGCTCGGTCCGCCGGGCCACCTGGGAGTACGCCACGATGCTCCTGGCCGGCCTGGGGGAGTGCGCCGACTGCGGCCAGGACATCGGTCGCGCGGCGTTCGACCGGGCATCCCATCTCCTGCTGCGCACCCTGGAGTCGGCGGGCCCCGGCACCCACCACCTGGTCTGCAGCACCCCCACGGAGAACGAGCAGCTGCTCGCGGCGCTGCACACGGAGTGCGAGGGGGCGGGACCGGAGGCCCGCCTCGACTCGGCGGAGGGAGCCGAGTTCGTGACCGTGCTCGCCGTCGGCATCGCCCTCGAACGCCGCGGGGGAGTCGTCCTGCGGACGAGCGCACCAGGCACCCCGGACCGGGTGCACGGCTGGCGGCTGACCCGGGGCTGCCTGGCCCCGCTGACGGCGGGCGAGGTCTTCAGCGCCTACTGCACCGATGCCGACACCGGGGAGCCGGTCTCCCCGGAATCCGGCGTGGAGTACTGCGCCGGATTCGACATCGGCGCCGACGAACCGGAGCCCCACCACTGACAGGCCGAAGGGGCTCCCCGCACCATCGGCGGGAAGCCCCTTCCCCTCATCGTCCGGACCGTCCGGGCGGCGCGGTCCTACTCGCCCGAGAGCACCGCCTGCGCGGCGACCCGCGCCTCCTCGGCGGAGTCCGCCGCACGCGCGGCGGAAGCGGCCCGCTCGCACTGCGCGAACGTGTACTTCGCCAACGTGGTGCGCACATAAGGAATGGACGCGGCGCCCATCGAGAGCGACGTCACTCCCAGACCGGTCAGAACGCAGGCGAGCAGCGGATCGGCGGCAGCCTCGCCACACACACCACAGCTCTTGCCCTCGGCCTTGGCCGCGTCGGCGGACATCGCCACCAGATCCAGCAGCGCGGGCTGCCACGGGTCCTGCAGCCGGGACACCGCACCCACCTGACGGTCGGCCGCGAAGGTGTACTGCGCCAGGTCGTTGGTGCCCAGCGACAGGAACTCCACCTCCTGAAGCACCGAACGGGCCCGCAGCGCGGCCGACGGAATCTCGACCATCGCGCCGAACTTCGCATTCAGCCCGGCCTCGCGGCACGCGTCGGCGAACGCCTTGGCGTCCGCACGGTCCGCGACCATCGGCGCCATGACCTCAAGGTAGACGGGCAGCCCCTCGGCGGCCTTGGACAGCGCGGTCAGCTGGGTCCGCAGCACATCGGGGTGGTCCAGCAGACTCCGCAGCCCGCGCACACCCAGTGCGGGGTTCGGCTCGTCCGCCGGAGTCAGGAAGTCCAGCGGCTTGTCCGCCCCGGCGTCCAGTACCCGCACCACGACACGCCCCTCGGGGAACGCCTCAAGCACCGCGCGGTAGGCCGCGATCTGCTTCTCCTCCGACGGTGCCTGCTTGCTGTCGTCCAGGAAGAGGAACTCGGTACGGAACAGGCCCACACCTTCGGCGCCCGCCTCGATGGCCGCCGGCACATCGCCGGGTCCGCCGACGTTGGCGAGCAGCGGCACCTTGTGACCGTCGGACGTCGCACCGGGACCGGTGGACTTGGACAGCGCTGCCTTCCGGGCGGCGGCGGCGCTCTCCATCTCCGAGCGCTTCTCCTCGCTCGGCTCGACGAAGATCTCGCCGGTGCTGCCGTCCACCGCGATGACGACGCCCTCGGCCAGCTCGCCGGCGCCGGGGAGCGCCACGACGGCGGGCACACCGAGCGCCCGCGCCAGGATGGCGCTGTGGCTGGTCGGCCCGCCCTCCTCGGTGACGAAACCGAGTACCAGGGCCGGGTCCAGGAGGGCCGTGTCGGCAGGAGCCAGGTCCCGCGCGATGAGCACGTACGGCTCGTCGCTGTCCGGCACACCCGGCATCGGCACACCGAGGAGCCGGGCCACGATCCGGTTGCGCACATCGTCGAGGTCGGCGACCCGGCCCGCCAGGTACTCCCCGGCACCGGCCAGCAGCGCGCGGTACGAGGCGAACGCATCGTACACGCCGCGCTCGGCGGTGCTGCCGACGGCGATGCGCCGGTCGACATCGGCCATGAGCTCGGGGTCCTGGGCCATCATGGCCTGGGCCTCCAGCACGTGCTGGGCCTCGCCACCGGCCAGGTTGCCGCGAGCGACGAGGTCGGCCGCCACCGCCTCCACTGCCTGCCGCGCCCGTCCCTGCTCGCGCTCCGCCTCTTCGGCCGGGATCTGCTTGGCCGGCGGTTCGAGCACGGCCGTGCCCATGTGCCGTACCTCGCCGATCGCCACACCGTGGCTCACGCCTACGCCCCGCAGCGTTGTCTCCATTTCACCTGTCTCCGATTGTGCGGCGGCCGAGGCCTCCGCGGTGGTTGTCCCGTCGGCTGTCACTGCGCCGAACGCGTTACTGCCAGCCGAACAGTGCGTCGCCGACCTTCACGTCGCCGTCCTCGACTACGGAGGAGAGCGAGTCGGGGGTTGCCTCCAGTGCCACGATGGGGCAGATGGGCGACTTGCCCGCCGTCTCGACGGCGGCAGGGTCCCAGCGAACGATGCTCTGGCCGCGAGTCACGGTGTCACCCTTGTTCACCAGGAGCTCGAAGCCCTCACCGTTCAGCTGGACGGTGTCGATGCCGAGGTGTGTGAGAACACCGTGCCCCTCGCCGTCCACGACGACGAAAGCGTGCGGGTGCAGGGAGACGACGATTCCGTCGACCGGCGACACGGCCTCCGACGGCTCGCGCACCGGGTCGATGGCGGTACCCGGACCGACCATCGCGCCGGAGAAGACCGGGTCGGGTACCGCGGCGAGCCCGATGGCACGTCCGGCAAGAGGGGACGTCACAGTGGTCATGGGTGCCTCCCAGAGTGGAGCTTCAGTGGTGGGCCGCCACGGCTTGTAGGAGGGCGGCGTACTGCTCAGCAGAGTAAGTCATATGAAGTCCCGGTTCCGCCTGAGTCCTGCCGGTTCGAGGACCTAGGGGTGCACCGGAAAGGATTTGCCTCGTCTCCCGGCAACCTGTACTGTCGTACTCCTGCCTGACCCCAACGCGACTTTGAGTCGGGGGTCGGCGGCGACTATTCAGCCCAAACCCTAACCCGATATCGGCACCGGCATGTCTGCTGGGGGCTGGTCAATCGGACAGGAAAGGCCTGATAGAGTTGGTCTCGCCGGAAAGGGAAACGCAAAAGCGAAGAACTGGAAAGCGAAATTGCGAGGCCTGCTTCGACCGGGAATCGGACACGAAAGAGTCTGATAGAGTCGGAAACGCAAGACCGAAGGGAAGCGCCCGGAGGAAAGCCCGATGAGGGTGAGTACAAAGGAAGTGTCCGTTCCTTGAGAACTCAACAGCGTGCCAAAAGTCAACGCCAGATACGTTGATACCCCGACCTGCTTCGGCAGGTTCGAGGTTCCTTTGAAAGTCCTGGCAGACCCACTTGTGGTTCTACCAGGCAATGCACATAGCGAGGACACAGTGAACGGTCGGTCTTATTCCGACTCGACTGTTCCGCTCTCGTGGTGTGATCCCCGATTACGGGAAAACATTCACGGAGAGTTTGATCCTGGCTCAGGACGAACGCTGGCGGCGTGCTTAACACATGCAAGTCGAACGATGAAGCCTTTCGGGGTGGATTAGTGGCGAACGGGTGAGTAACACGTGGGCAATCTGCCCTTCACTCTGGGACAAGCCCTGGAAACGGGGTCTAATACCGGATAATACTTTCTCTCTCATGGGGGAAGGTTAAAAGCTCCGGCGGTGAAGGATGAGCCCGCGGCCTATCAGCTAGTTGGTGGGGTAATGGCCTACCAAGGCGACGACGGGTAGCCGGCCTGAGAGGGCGACCGGCCACACTGGGACTGAGACACGGCCCAGACTCCTACGGGAGGCAGCAGTGGGGAATATTGCACAATGGGCGAAAGCCTGATGCAGCGACGCCGCGTGAGGGATGACGGCCTTCGGGTTGTAAACCTCTTTCAGCAGGGAAGAAGCGAAAGTGACGGTACCTGCAGAAGAAGCGCCGGCTAACTACGTGCCAGCAGCCGCGGTAATACGTAGGGCGCAAGCGTTGTCCGGAATTATTGGGCGTAAAGAGCTCGTAGGCGGCTTGTTGCGTCGGTTGTGAAAGCCCGGGGCTTAACCCCGGGTCTGCAGTCGATACGGGCAGGCTAGAGTGTGGTAGGGGAGATCGGAATTCCTGGTGTAGCGGTGAAATGCGCAGATATCAGGAGGAACACCGGTGGCGAAGGCGGATCTCTGGGCCATTACTGACGCTGAGGAGCGAAAGCGTGGGGAGCGAACAGGATTAGATACCCTGGTAGTCCACGCCGTAAACGTTGGGAACTAGGTGTTGGCGACATTCCACGTCGTCGGTGCCGCAGCTAACGCATTAAGTTCCCCGCCTGGGGAGTACGGCCGCAAGGCTAAAACTCAAAGGAATTGACGGGGGCCCGCACAAGCAGCGGAGCATGTGGCTTAATTCGACGCAACGCGAAGAACCTTACCAAGGCTTGACATACACCGGAAAGCATCAGAGATGGTGCCCCCCTTGTGGTCGGTGTACAGGTGGTGCATGGCTGTCGTCAGCTCGTGTCGTGAGATGTTGGGTTAAGTCCCGCAACGAGCGCAACCCTTGTTCTGTGTTGCCAGCATGCCCTTCGGGGTGATGGGGACTCACAGGAGACTGCCGGGGTCAACTCGGAGGAAGGTGGGGACGACGTCAAGTCATCATGCCCCTTATGTCTTGGGCTGCACACGTGCTACAATGGCCGGTACAATGAGCTGCGATGCCGCGAGGCGGAGCGAATCTCAAAAAGCCGGTCTCAGTTCGGATTGGGGTCTGCAACTCGACCCCATGAAGTCGGAGTTGCTAGTAATCGCAGATCAGCATTGCTGCGGTGAATACGTTCCCGGGCCTTGTACACACCGCCCGTCACGTCACGAAAGTCGGTAACACCCGAAGCCGGTGGCCCAACCCCTTGTGGGAGGGAGCTGTCGAAGGTGGGACTGGCGATTGGGACGAAGTCGTAACAAGGTAGCCGTACCGGAAGGTGCGGCTGGATCACCTCCTTTCTAAGGAGCATCTAGATTCCGTAAGGAATCCAGAGCCACTACGTCGGCAAATGTTCGGCGGTGGTCAGCTCATGGGTGGAACGTTGACTATTCAGTACCGGTGGTTCAACCGGTTCGTAAGTACTGCTCCTCGGAGCGTGGAAAACGAACCGACTGAATTACAGGTTCTGGGCACGCTGTTGGGTGTCTGAAGGTATGGCCGCAAGGTCGCCTTCAAACGCCGGCCCCAGTGAACTCATCCGGTAAGGATGGGGTGATGGGTGGCTGGTCGTTGCTTGAGAACTGCACAGTGGACGCGAGCATCTGTGGCCAAGTTTTTAAGGGCGCACGGTGGATGCCTTGGCACCAGGAACCGATGAAGGACGTGGGAGGCCACGATAGGCCCCGGGGAGCTGTCAACCAAGCTTTGATCCGGGGGTGTCCGAATGGGGAAACCCGGCAGTCGTCATGGGCTGTCACCCGCTGCTGAACACATAGGCAGTGTGGAGGGAACGCGGGGAAGTGAAACATCTCAGTACCCGCAGGAAGAGAAAACAACCGTGATTCCGGGAGTAGTGGCGAGCGAAACTGGATCAGGCCAAACCGTATGCGTGTGATACCCGGCAGGGGTTGCGCATGCGGGGTTGTGGGATCTCTTTTTCATAGTCTGCTTAGCTGTGAGACGAGTCAGAAACCGTTGATGTAGGCGAAGGACATGCGAAAGGTCCGGCGTAGAGGGTAAGACCCCCGTAGCTGAAACATTAACGGCTCGTTTGAGAGACACCCAAGTAGCACGGGGCCCGAGAAATCCCGTGTGAATCTGGCGGGACCACCCGTTAAGCCTAAATATTCCCTGGTGACCGATAGCGGATAGTACCGTGAGGGAATGGTGAAAAGTACCGCGGGAGCGGAGTGAAATAGTACCTGAAACCGTGTGCCTACAAGCCGTGGGAGCGTCGCGCGCCGAGTTTACTCGGTGCGTCGTGACTGCGTGCCTTTTGAAGAATGAGCCTGCGAGTTAGCGGTGTGTAGCGAGGTTAACCCGTGTGGGGAAGCCGTAGCGAAAGCGAGTCCGAATAGGGCGTTTGAGTTGCACGCTCTAGACCCGAAGCGGAGTGATCTAGCCATGGGCAGGTTGAAGCGGAGGTAAGACTTCGTGGAGGACCGAACCCACCAGGGTTGAAAACCTGGGGGATGACCTGTGGTTAGGGGTGAAAGGCCAATCAAACTCCGTGATAGCTGGTTCTCCCCGAAATGCATTTAGGTGCAGCGTCGTGTGTTTCTTGCCGGAGGTAGAGCACTGGATAGGCGATGGGCCCTACCGGGTTACTGACCTTAGCCAAACTCCGAATGCCGGTAAGTGAGAGCACGGCAGTGAGACTGTGGGGGATAAGCTCCATGGTCGAGAGGGAAACAGCCCAGAGCATCGACTAAGGCCCCTAAGCGTACGCTAAGTGGGAAAGGATGTGGAGTCGCAGAGACAACCAGGAGGTTGGCTTAGAAGCAGCCACCCTTGAAAGAGTGCGTAATAGCTCACTGGTCAAGTGATTCCGCGCCGACAATGTAGCGGGGCTCAAGCGTACCGCCGAAGTCGTGTCATTCACACATATAGGGCCAACGCCTGTGTGGATGGGTAGGGGAGCGTCGTGTGCCGGGTGAAGCAGCCGCGGAAGCGAGTTGTGGACGGTTCACGAGTGAGAATGCAGGCATGAGTAGCGATACACACGTGAGAAACGTGTGCGCCGATTGACTAAGGGTTCCTGGGTCAAGCTGATCTGCCCAGGGTAAGTCGGGACCTAAGGCGAGGCCGACAGGCGTAGTCGATGGACAACCGGTTGATATTCCGGTACCCGCTTTGAAACGCCCAGTACTGAATCAGGCGATGCTAAGTCCGTGAAGCCACCCGATCTCTTCGGAGTTGAGGGTAGTGGTGGAGCTAAGCGAACCAGACTTGTAGTAGGTAAGCGATGGGGTGACGCAGGAAGGTAGTCCAGCCCGGGCGGTGGTAGTCCCGGGGTAAGGGTGTAGGCCGTGTGGTAGGTAAATCCGTCACACGTTAAGGCTGAGACCTGATGCCGAGCCGATTGTGGTGAAGTGGATGATCCTATGCTGTCGAGAAAAGCCTCTAGCGAGTTTCATGGCGGCCCGTACCCTAAACCGACTCAGGTGGTCAGGTAGAGAATACCGAGGCGTTCGGGTGAACTATGGTTAAGGAACTCGGCAAAATGCCCCCGTAACTTCGGGAGAAGGGGGGCCATCACTGGTGATCGGATTTACTCCGTGAGCTGGGGGTGGCCGCAGAGACCAGCGAGAAGCGACTGTTTACTAAAAACACAGGTCCGTGCGAAGCCGTAAGGCGATGTATACGGACTGACGCCTGCCCGGTGCTGGAACGTTAAGGGGACCGGTTAGCTGACTTTCGGGTCGGCGAAGCTGAGAACTTAAGCGCCAGTAAACGGCGGTGGTAACTATAACCATCCTAAGGTAGCGAAATTCCTTGTCGGGTAAGTTCCGACCTGCACGAATGGCGTAACGACTTCTCGACTGTCTCAACCATAGGCCCGGTGAAATTGCACTACGAGTAAAGATGCTCGTTTCGCGCAGCAGGACGGAAAGACCCCGGGACCTTTACTATAGTTTGATATTGGTGTTCGGTTCGGCTTGTGTAGGATAGGTGGGAGACTTTGAAGCGGCCACGCCAGTGGTTGTGGAGTCGTCGTTGAAATACCACTCTGGTCGTGCTGGATGTCTAACCTGGGTCCGTGATCCGGATCAGGGACAGTGTCTGATGGGTAGTTTAACTGGGGCGGTTGCCTCCTAAAGAGTAACGGAGGCGCCCAAAGGTTCCCTCAGCCTGGTTGGCAATCAGGTGTTGAGTGTAAGTGCACAAGGGAGCTTGACTGTGAGACCGACGGGTCGAGCAGGGACGAAAGTCGGGACTAGTGATCCGGCAGTGGCTTGTGGAAGCGCTGTCGCTCAACGGATAAAAGGTACCCCGGGGATAACAGGCTGATCTTCCCCAAGAGTCCATATCGACGGGATGGTTTGGCACCTCGATGTCGGCTCGTCGCATCCTGGGGCTGGAGTCGGTCCCAAGGGTTGGGCTGTTCGCCCATTAAAGCGGTACGCGAGCTGGGTTTAGAACGTCGTGAGACAGTTCGGTCCCTATCCGCTGTGCGCGTAGGAATATTGAGAAGGGCTGTCCCTAGTACGAGAGGACCGGGACGGACGAACCTCTGGTGTGCCAGTTGTCCTGCCAAGGGCATGGCTGGTTGGCTACGTTCGGAAAGGATAACCGCTGAAAGCATCTAAGCGGGAAGCCTGCTTCGAGATGAGTATTCCCACCTCCTTTGAGGGGTTAAGGCTCCCAGTAGACGACTGGGTTGATAGGCCAGATGTGGAAGCCCGGTAACGGGTGGAGCTGACTGGTACTAATAGGCCGAGGGCTTGTCCTCAGTTGCTCGCGTCCACTGTGTTAGTTCTGAAATAACGAACGGCCGTGTTTTGTTCCGGTGTTGGTTAATTTCATAGTGTTTCGGTGGTCATTGCGTTAGGGAAACGCCCGGTTACATTCCGAACCCGGAAGCTAAGCCTTTCAGCGCCGATGGTACTGCAGGGGGGACCCTGTGGGAGAGTAGGACGCCGCCGAACTCCTTTTAATAGTTGAGCCCCGTGCCCTTGTGGCACGGGGCTTTTCTGCGTTCCCGACCAGGTTTCGGGTACCCCCGTGTACCCGCCGACCGCCCCTGAGGGTAGGGTCAGGAAGCATCATTGGCACGATCTTCACAGGAGGCCCCCGGGTGGAGGTCCAGGAGACTCGCGTTCAGACGAACCGGGTACTCACCATCCCCAACATCCTCAGCATGGCTCGCCTCGTCGGCGTACCTGTCTTCCTGTGGCTGATTCTCCGCCCCGAGTTCGGTGGGCCCAAGAGCGACAGCTGGGCGTTGCTCGTATTGATGTTCAGCGGTATCAGCGACTACCTGGACGGAAAGCTGGCGCGTCGCTGGAACCAGATCAGCAGCCTCGGGCGACTACTCGACCCGGCTGCCGACCGTCTCTACATTCTTTCGACCCTTGTCGGCCTGACCTGGCGGGAGATCCTCCCGCTCTGGCTCACCGCGGCGCTTCTCGCTCGCGAGCTGATGCTTCTCGTGATGGTGGGAATCCTGCGCCGGCACGGCTATCCGCCGCCCCAGGTGAACTTCCTGGGCAAGGCGGCTACGTTCAATCTGATGTACGCGTTTCCCTTGTTGCTGCTCAGCGACGGAGGTGGTTGGCTTGCATGGCTGGCCACTGTTTTCGGATGGGCGTTCGCAGGATGGGGTACAACGCTCTACTGGTGGGCAGGGATCCTCTATGTGGTTCAGGTCCGCCGGCTTGTCAAGGCGGATGCAGTAGCCGATTGAGCCTGTTGATGCGGTGCCGCGCAGCGTGGCCGGCCCGCGGCTGATGAAACAGATGCTGCCCCGACGGGCGAAGTCGGCTAGACCGTCGTCTCTTCGAGGAGGACGTTTCCGACATGAAGGCTGTCGTGATGGCTGGTGGTGAAGGCACTCGCCTTCGCCCCATGACCTCAAGCATGCCCAAGCCGCTCCTGCCCGTAGCCAATCGGCCGATCATGGAGCATGTGCTTCGGCTGCTGAAGAGGCACGGGCTCAATGAGACGGTTGTGACCGTCCAGTTTCTCGCGTCTCTGGTGAAGAACTACTTCGGGGACGGCGAAGAGCTCGGAATGGAGCTCACCTACGCCAACGAGGAGAAACCGCTCGGCACCGCGGGCAGCGTGAAGAATGCCGAAGAGGCATTGAAGGACGACACCTTCCTCGTCATCTCCGGCGACGCTCTCACCGACTTCGATCTGACCGACCTCATCGCCTTCCACAAGGAAAAGGGCGGACTGGTCACGGTCTGCCTCACCCGTGTACCGAATCCCCTGGAATTCGGGATCACTATCGTGGACGAAGCGGGCCAGGTCGAGCGGTTCCTGGAGAAGCCCACCTGGGGCCAGGTCTTCTCGGACACCGTCAACACGGGCATCTACGTGATGGAGCCCGAGGTCTTCAACTACGTCGAGGCCGATGTCTCCGTCGACTGGTCCGGAGACGTCTTCCCGCAGCTCATGAAGGAAGGCAAGCCCATCTACGGCTATGTCGCCGAGGGCTACTGGGAGGACGTCGGAACGCACGAGAGCTACGTGAAGGCCCAGGCCGACGTTCTTGAGCGCAAGGTCGACGTGGAGATCGACGGCTTCGAGATCTCGCCCGGAGTATGGGTGGCCGAAGGCGCGGAAGTACACCCTGACGCGGTACTCCGCGGACCCCTGTACATCGGTGACTACGCCAAGGTCGAGGCCGGAGTCGAGATCCGTGAACACACGGTCATCGGGTCGAACGTCGTCGTGAAGAGCGGGGCGTTCCTGCACAAGGCCGTGGTGCACGACAACGTGTACATCGGTGATCACAGCAATCTGCGTGGCTGTGTCATCGGCAAGAACACCGACATCATGCGTGCCGCCCGGATCGAGGACGGCGCCGTCATCGGCGACGAATGCCTCGTCGGTGAGGAATCGATCATTCAGGGCAACGTCCGCGTCTACCCGTTCAAGACCATCGAGGCAGGCGCATTCGTCAACACCTCGGTGATCTGGGAGTCGCGCGGACAGGCTCATCTGTTCGGAGCGCGCGGTGTCTCCGGAATCCTGAACGTCGAGATCACGCCGGAACTGGCTGTCAGGCTGGCCGGTGCGTACGCCACGACGCTGAAGAAGGGCTCGACGGTCACCACCGCGCGTGACCACTCCCGGGGCGCCCGAGCGCTGAAGCGCGCGGTGATCTCGGCACTTCAGGCCAGCGCCATCGACGTCCGCGACCTGGAGAACGTACCGCTGCCCGTGGCGCGGCAGCAGACCGCGCGCGGCAGCGCCGGCGGCATCATGATCCGCACGTCGCCGGGTGTCCCCGACTCCGTCGACATCATGTTCTTCGACGCGAGCGGTGCGGACCTCTCCCAGGCCCAGCAGCGGAAGCTGGACCGTGTCTACGCCCGGCAGGAGTACCGCCGCGCCTTCCCCGGCGAGATCGGTGACCTGCACTTCCCGTCCAGTGTCTTCGACTCGTACACCGGGTCCCTGCTGCGGAACGTGGACACCGCCGGGATCGCCGACGCCGGGCTCAAGGTCGTCGTCGACGCCTCCAACGGCAGCGCGGGGCTTGTTCTGCCCAGCCTGCTGGGTCGGCTCGGCGTGGACGCGCTGACCATCAATCCGGGGCTGGACGAGTCGCGTCCCACCGAGTCCGCCGAGACCCGGCGGTCCGGACTGGTGCGGCTCGGGGAGATCGTCTCCTCGGCCAGGGCAGCCTTCGGCGTCCGGTTCGACCCGGTGGGCGAACGGCTCTCCCTCGTCGACGAACGGGGCCGGATCATCGAGGACGACCGGGCCCTGCTCGTCATGCTCGACCTCGTCGCCGCCGAGCGGCGCAGCGGACGGGTGGCGCTGCCGGTGACCACCACCCGGATCGCAGAGCAGGTGGCCGCGTACCACGGCACCCAGGTCGAGTGGACGACGACATCGCCCGACGACCTGACCCGGGTCGGACGCGAGGAAGGCACCATCTTCGGTGGAGACGGCCGGGGCGGCTTCATCGTTCCGGAATTCAGCAGCGTCTTCGACGGCTCGGCCGCTTTCGTGCGGCTGATCGGGCTGGTGGCCAGGACGCAGCTCACGCTCAGCCAGATCGACGCGCGTATCCCGCGCGCCCATGTGCTCCGCCGTGACCTGGCGACTCCGTGGGCGGTGAAGGGGCTGGTGATGCGTCGGGTCGTCGAGGCCGCCGGAGACCGTGACGTCGACACGACGGACGGCGTGCGGGTCGTCGAGGCGGACGGTCGCTGGGTGATGGTGCTGCCGGACCGGGCGGAAGCGGTCACCCATCTGTGGGCCGAAGGCCCGGACGACGCGTCGGCGCAGGCACTCCTGGACGAGTGGTCGACGATCGTCGAGAGCGCGGGCGACTGAGCCGCCCGGCCGCGGCGGGCGAGGAACGCTTCGCCGCGGCCGGACGGTTCGCGTGCACACGGTCTGCCGGAGTGCGCCCGTCGGCGGCTCCCGGCGGACCGGTGGGGCCATTCGGCGGTAGCCGCTGCGACGTGCGACGATGTGCGGCATGTCGCAGCAGCCCCCCGATCGGAGTACGGCCTCGCCGCCCGCGCGCCCCGACGCGTCCATGTCGCTGCTGACCAACGTGATGGACCACAGCCTGGACGACGGATACGCCGAGGCATCGGCCCGTCGCAAGGCAGACGGCCGGGCCGGCCTGCCCCGTACGCTCAAGGCGAAGCTGGGCTTCGCGGCGTGCCTGGTGCTGGCCGCGCTCGTTGTCACTCTGGGTGCCGCGCAGGCACGGGTCTCCGCGCCGGTCCTCGCCAAGGAACGCGAAGAGCTGATCGACCGGATCGACGCGGAGACCGACGCGGCCGACACCCTTGAGGACCAGGTCGAGAAGGTCCGCGACGATGTCGGCAGACGCCAGCGCAAAGCTCTGGAAAAACACGGCGGCGACCAGGCGGAGCTGGTGGCGCTGCTCTCCGGCGCGACCGCGGTGCACGGGCCCGGCGTGAAGCTGGTCGTCGACGACGCGAAGGACACCGACCAGGGCGGCGGTGGGCCGCGTGAGACCAGCGGCTTCTCCGACACCGGACGGGTCCGGGACCGGGACATGCAGCGGGTCGTCAACGGGCTGTGGCAGTCCGGCGCCGAAGCGATCGCCATCAACGGGCAGCGCCTGACCGCCCTGTCGGCGATCCGGGCCGCGGGCGACGCCATACTGGTCGACAACAAACCGCTCGTGCCGCCGTACTCGGTGCTCGCGGTGGGGGACGGGAAGAAGCTCGGTGCCGCCTTCCGTGACAGCGCCGACGGCCAGTACCTGCAAGCGCTGAAGGACACCTTCGACATCAGGACGAGCCTCTCCGTCCAGGAGAAGGTGAGTCTCCCGGCAGCCCCGAGCCTGATCGTACGGACAGCAGAGCCTTATAAGGCCGCAGACACCGGCAGTGGTGCGGCAGACACAGGGAAGGGCACATCGTGATCGCCGTACTGGGCCTCGTCGTGGGAGTCGTGGTCGGACTGTTGGTCCGGCCCGAAGTGCCGGCGGTGGTCGAGCCCTACCTCCCGATCGCCGTCGTGGCCGCCCTCGATGCCGTCTTCGGCGGCCTGCGGGCGATGCTCGACGGAATCTTCGTCGACAAGGTCTTCGTGGTCTCGTTCCTCTCGAACGTGGTCGTGGCCGCCCTGATCGTCTTCCTCGGCGACAAGCTGGGCGTCGGCGCCCAGCTCTCTACCGGTGTGGTGGTCGTCCTGGGTATCCGGATCTTCTCCAACGCCGCCGCCATCCGCCGGCACGTCTTCCGGGCCTGAGGCCGATGAGCAACGACGAGGAATTCACCGGCGGTCGGGAACAGCCCGGCGAACGGCCCGTGGACGCGCCCAAGGAGCTCACCGGACGCCAGCGGCTGATCGCCGGCATCTGGCCGCCACGGGTCACCCGCGCCCAACTCATTGTCGCGGTACTGCTGTTCGTGCTCGGTCTCGGGCTCGCGATCCAGGTGCGGTCCAACAGCGACAACAGCGCCCTGCGTGGCGCGCGCCAGGAGGACCTGGTCCGCATCCTCGACGAGGTGGACGACCGTTCGCAGCGGCTGGAGGACGAGAAGCAGCGCCTGGAGGACCAGCGCACGGAGCTGGAGAACAGCTCCGACCAGGCGGAGGAGGCCCGTAAGCAGACGGTCGAGAAGGAACGTCAACTCGGCATCCTCGCGGGCACGGTGGCGGCGCACGGCCCGGGAATCACCCTCACCATCAACGATCCTGGTGACGCGGTCGAGGCGGACAAGCTGCTCGACGCGCTCCAGGAACTCCGGGCCGCCGGCGCCGAGGCCATCGAGGTCAACGGCGTGCGGGTGGTGGCCAATACGTACTTCTCCGGTGACGGCGGCGCCATCAAGGTCGACGGGCGGAAGATTACGGCTCCGTACGTCTTCAAGGTCATCGGCAAGCCGCAGGATCTGGAACCGGCGCTGAACATCCCGGGAGGCGTGGTGCAGACGCTGGAGAAGGAGCAGGCCACCGTGCATGTGGCGCAGGCCGAGGACATTGTCGTGAACGCCTTGCGACCGGCGGAGCGGCCTGACTACGCTCGGTCGTCGGCCCAGTGAAACCGGGACGCGTGGGCGTCGGGGGACACGGGCAGAAGGTTGCGGGGGGTCGCCGCATCGTATTCGTGGCGCGTGGTGGAAACTGTCGAGTAGATACGGACGTTGTGAAGGTGTCCGGGTCGGCAGGTGTGTTCATTCAGGGTTCGTCCTGCCCCACGGGCGGGTCTGTTTCGGTCAAGGGGAATCGCCCGTGAAGTTGTTTGGAAAGTTGTTCGGCAAGAGCGCACGCGATGAGGCTGCCCGCCATCGCGCGCCGCGCAATGGTCAAGCCGACGAGCAGGGCTCCGAGCGCCCGCTCTTCCGCGATCAGGTGGGAGGCCCGGGGGGTGACAATTCGGGCGCGTCGTCTGTTGACCCCGCCGGTCCCGGCCGCATAGGTTTCGGAGAACCGTCAACCTCAGGTACGGGTGGAGGGTTCACCCCGAGGCAGGAGGGTTCGTCCATGCCGGTCTGTACGAGGTGCGGCCACCGCAATGCCGAAGCGAGCCGTTTCTGCTCCAACTGCGGCGCGCCGCTGAGGGGCGGCGTTCCCGAGCGGGCCTCGGAGACGACGTCGACCATCTCCATCTCGGGCCTTGAGGCCTACGAGGCGGAGGCGACCGGGCAGACGTTGGCGCCGTCGCTCTCGCCCGAGGCCCAGGCCGCTGTGGACGCCCTGCCGCTCGGCTCGGCGCTCCTGGTGGTGCGCCGAGGTCCGAATTCGGGCAGCCGATTCCTGCTGGACGGTGAGCTGACCACGGCCGGCCGCCACCCGCAGAGCGATATCTTCCTCGACGACGTGACGGTCTCGCGCCGCCACGTGGAGTTCCGCCGGAGTCCCGACGGCAGCTTCACGGTCGGGGACGTGGGCAGCCTCAACGGCACCTACGTCAATCGCGAGCGCATCGACTCCGTCGCGATCTCCAACGGCGACGAAGTGCAGATCGGCAAGTACCGGCTGGTCTTCTACGCGAGCCAGCGGGCCATCTGACCCGCCCCTGACTGCGTCGGGGGGACCCCGAGGAAGGTCCATGCTGAGAACACCGACGGGCGGTGCCGGAAACGGCACCGCCACCGCCGACGACCGCCCGATGAGCATCGGCACGGTGCTCCTGCAGCTGCGGGACGAGTTTCCCGAAGTCACCATCTCCAAGATCCGGTTTCTGGAGGCGGAGGGACTCGTCGAGCCGCAGCGGACGCCCTCCGGCTACCGCAAGTTCCGCCACGACGACGTCGAGCGGCTCGCCCAGGTGCTGCGGATGCAGCGGGACCACTACCTTCCGCTCAAGGTCATCCGCGAGCACCTGGACGCCGTCGCCCGGGGCGAGCGTGCCCCCCTGCCGGCCCCGGACAGTGAGCGGGACTTCACCGACGGCAGCTGGACCGGCGGGACGGGCCGGGCCACCGCCGCCCGCATCGGCCGGGCAGAGCTGCTCGCTGCCGCGGAGGTCACCGAGAGCGACCTCGACGCGTGGGAGTCCTACGGACTGGTCGTGCCGTCGGCCGACGGCGGATACGACGCGGAGACGGTCACCGTCGCCAGGCTCGTGGCGGATCTGGGCCGATTCGGTCTGGAACCGCGGCATCTGCGCGCCATGCGGGCCGCCGCGGACCGGGAGGCCGGGCTGATCGAGCAGGTGGTCGCACCCCTGCGCCGGCACCGGAATCCGCAGACCAGAGCCCATGCCGAGGCCACCGCGAAGGAGCTGGCGGAGCTCTCCGTACGGCTGCATTCGGCCCTCGTACAGACCACGCTCCAGATCAGACTCCACTGATCCGCGTGGGCCCCGACTACCCAAACCTGCCGAGCACGTCCTAGGGTTGCTGTGTGAACGAGCTCGACGTTGTGGGTGTCCGGGTGGAAATGCCCTCCAACCAGCCGATCGTGCTCCTGCGTGAAGTGGGAGGCGACCGGTACCTCCCCATTTGGATCGGTCCTGGCGAGGCGACCGCGATCGCCTTCGCCCAGCAGGGCATGGCTCCGGCCAGGCCACTGACCCATGACCTCTTCAAGGATGTGCTTGAGGCCGTTGGCCAAGAGCTCACCGAGGTCCGGATCACGGATCTCAGGGAAGGGGTCTTCTACGCGGAGCTGGTCTTCGCGAGCGGAGTCGAGGTGAGTGCGCGGCCGTCCGACGCCATAGCGCTCGCCCTGCGCACCGGAACGCCGATCTACGGCAGTGACGGGGTGCTCGATGACGCGGGAATCGCGATTCCCGACGAGCAGGAGGACGAGGTGGAGAAGTTCCGCGAATTCCTCGACCAGATCTCGCCGGAGGACTTCGGCACGAACAGCCAGTGACGTCCCCGAAGGGGCGCCGTCAGTGCATCCGACAATCCTTTCCCGGTCGAGGGTCACGGGAAACCACCCTCAGGGTGATTATCACTCGGCGTGCCGAGTGTGGCGATCGTTGACGCACCCCGGGTGACTGCCTACCTTCGAGTGGGCAGGTCAAGGACGGAGGTCGGCGTGGGAAGCAGCGGCGACGGTGCGGCAGTGGGTGGGCCATATCCGCAGCAGGGGAGTACAGCCGACCAGACCATCAGGCAGCCGGCTGCGCCGGCTGCGGTGGCGGGGGGCGGCGTGGCATCGGCCAAGGACATCGGCTATCGGGGGCCGACGGCATGCGCGGCGGCGGGGATCACTTATCGACAGCTCGACTACTGGGCCCGTACGGGCCTGGTCGAGCCGAGCGTCCGTCCGGCCTACGGGTCGGGCACACAACGGCTCTACAGCTTCAGGGACGTCGTCCTGCTGAAGATCGTGAAGCGCTTCCTCGACACCGGGGTGGCCCTCCAGAACATCCGCACCACGGTCCAGCACCTGCGGGCCCGCGGGTTCCAGGACCTGGAGCGCATGACGCTGATGAGCGACGGAGCGACGGTCTACGAGTGCTCCTCGCCCGCCGAGGTCGTGCAGCTGCTCCAAGGGGGGCAGGGCGTCTTCGGTATCGCCGTGGGGGTGGTCTGGCGGGACGTCGACGCCGCGCTGTCACAGCTGCATGGCGAGCGGGTGGACACCGGCGAGACACTGATCGGGAACAATCCCGCAGATGAGCTCGCCCGACGGCGCAACCGGGCCGGCTGACCCGGTGACCCCCGGCCGGTTCCGGGCCGCCCGGGGCCGGCGGGGGAGCGCCGTCCGGCGATTGTCAGTGCCATGGGGCAGCATCGGTTGATGTGAGACCCGTGCCGACCATCCTGCATCTGGACATGGATGCCTTCTACGCCTCCGCCGAGCAGGCGTCGAAGCCGAGCCTGCGCGGCAAACCGGTCGTCGTGGGCGGGCTGGGGCCCCGCGGGGTCGTCGCCACCGCCTCGTACGAGGCCCGGCGTTTCGGGGTCCACTCGGCCATGCCGATGGCGCAGGCCAGACGTCTGGCGCCGAACGCCGCGTATCTGGTGCCGCGCTTCGCGCTCTACCGGGCGGTGAGCGACCAGGTCATGGAGCTGCTGGGCCGCCTGTCGCCGCTGGTGGAGCCACTGAGCCTGGACGAGGCCTTCGTCGACCTGGAGGCGGGCGGCACCGCGGACGACACGGCCTCCGCGCTGGCCATCGGCGAGCAGCTGCGCGAGGCGATCGAGGCGGTCACCGGACTCAGCGGATCCGTCGGTCTGGCCGGCTCCAAGATGCTGGCCAAGATCGCCTCGGAGGAGGCGAAGCCCGACGGGATCATGCTGATAGAGCCGGGTACCGAACGGGAGATGCTCGCGCCCATGCCGGTGCGCACCCTGCCCGGCGTCGGACCGGCCACCGCGGACCATCTGCGGCGTGCCGGGATGACCACGGTGGACGACCTGGCCGAGGCGGGCGAGGCGGAGCTCGTACGGCTGCTGGGCAAGGCGCACGGCAGCTCACTGCACCGGATGGCCTCCGGCCACGACGACCGGCCGGTCGTCGCCGAGCGCGACGCGAAATCGGTCTCGGTCGAGGACACCTTCGACACGGACCTGCACGACCGGGTCCGGGTCAGGAGCGAGGTCGAGCGCCTTGCCGACCGGTGTGTGCAGCGGCTGCGCGCGGCGGAGCGCTCGGGCAGGACCGTGGTGCTGAAGGTGCGCCGGTACGACTTCTCGACCCTGACCCGCTCCGAGACACTGCGCGGGCCCACCGACGACCCCACGGTCGTCCGGGAGGCCGCGGCGCGGCTGCTGGAGTCCGTGGACACCACCGGGGGAGTGCGGCTGCTGGGAGTGGGCGTCACCGGGTTGGCCGACTACACCCAGGAGGATCTGTTCGCGCAGGCGGCCGACGAGCGCGCCGCGGCGGGGCTCGCCGCGGCCCTCGCCGCCGGGCCGGCCGGTGGTGCGGAGGCCGTCGGGGAGGCCGGAGCGGACGAGGACAGACCGCAGCCCGTGGAGCCGGAACCGGAGAGCGCGGAGCAGCTCGCCGCCCGGCGCTGGCCGGCCGGACACGACGTGCGGCACGACACCCACGGCCATGGCTGGGTACAGGGCAGCGGGGTCGGCCGGGTCACGGTGCGCTTCGAGGAGCCGGAATCGGCGCCCGGCCGGGTGCGTACGTTCCGCATCGACGATCCGGAACTCCGGCCGGCCGATCCGCTGCCGCTCCTACGGGACCCGGCCGACTACTCGTCCTGGCCGGCCAGCCTGCCGAAGTCCCGGTCGGGGGCGGTCTCCTCGGGCGGGGAGTCCAGACCGTAGTGCCGGTAGAGCTGGAGCTCCTGCTCCGGTGAGAGGTGCCGGCCGACCCCGAAGTCGGGTGCGTCCCTGATCAGCCTGCGGTCGAAGGGGACGTGCAGCACGTCCTTGACGAATTCGCTGGGCTCCAGCGGGACGAAGGCGTCCCGGCTGAACAGTCCGGTGCGTACGGCCGCCCACTCCGGCACACCGGTCGCGTCGTCGAGGTACACCTCGTCCACGGTTCCGATCTTGGTGCCCTCGCGGTCGAAGGCCTTGTGGCCGATCAGGCTGCGCGGATCGATGTCGGTCTGCACGGTCCCTCCCACGGGTCGCGGGTACTCCACAGGAACCACAGAAGTGCAGATCCGTGGGGTTGGCCACTCGAAAACTCTGCCGGGCACCCCGCTGGTAGGCTGGGGGCGGCTGCTTACCCCGTGCGGGAGAGTCCTCCGGAGCGAGTCCGGAGGCGCCGAAGGAGCAAATCCTCCCCGGAATCTCTCAGGCCCCCGTACCGCACGGACGAGGTCACTCTGGAAAGCAGGGCGGGTTCCGCACGGCCGGGTGCCGAGTGGGTCCCTCCCTCACCGACGGTGAAAGCCGGTGCGCGCAGTGGGCACCGGTGAAGCTCTCAGGTTGAGATGACAGAGGGGGAGGCCGTTCGGGCACCCCGCGCCGCGGTGCCCCTCGCAGGTCGTGACAGACCAGGAGGCCTCCACCATGACCCCCCGCCGCACTTTGCTCTCCCAGCTGGAACAGGGAATCCCGTTCGAGCAGCGTCATATCGGTCCCGACGCCGCGGCGCAGGCGAAGATGCTCGCCCAGGTCGGTTACGGCTCGCTCGACGAGCTCACCTCGGCCGCCGTGCCCGATGTCATCCGCAGCGCGGAGGCGCTCCAGCTGCCGGAGGCCCGCACAGAGGCCGAGGTGCTGGCCGAGCTGCGGGCGCTCGCCGACCGCAACCAGGTGCTGGTCCCGATGATCGGGCTCGGCTACTACGGCACGTTCACCCCGCCGGTGATCCTCCGCAACGTGATGGAGAACCCCGCCTGGTACACGGCCTACACGCCGTACCAGCCGGAGATCTCACAGGGCCGCCTCGAAGCCCTCCTGAACTTCCAGACGATGGTCGCGGACCTGACCGGGCTGCCCACCTCCGGCGCCTCGCTGCTCGACGAGGGCACCGCCGCCGCCGAGGCGATGGCGCTGGCGCGGCGCGTCGGCAAGGTGAAGAACGGCGTCTTCCTGGTCGACGCCGACGCCCTCCCGCAGACCGTCGCCGTGATCCGGACCCGCGCGGAACCGACCGGTGTCGAGGTCGTCGTGGCGGACCTGGCCGACGGCATCCCGGCGGAGATCGCCGAGCGCGGCGTCTTCGGCGTACTGCTGCAGTACCCGGGCGCCTCCGGAGCCGTGCGCGACCTGCGGCCCGTCATCGAGCAGTCCCACGAGCTGGGCGCGATCGTCACCGTCGCCGCTGACCTGCTGGGGCTCACCCTGCTCACCTCGCCCGGCGAGCTGGGCGCGGACATCGCGGTGGGCACCACCCAGCGCTTCGGCGTGCCGATGGGCTTCGGCGGACCGCACGCCGGCTTCATGGCCGTGCGCGAGAAGTTCGCCCGCAGCCTGCCGGGCCGCCTCGTCGGCGTCTCCGTGGACGCGGACGGCAACAAGGCCTACCGGCTGGCCCTCCAGACCCGCGAGCAGCACATCCGCCGCGAGAAGGCCACCAGCAACATCTGCACCGCTCAGGTGCTGCTCGCCGTGATGGCCGGCATGTACGCCGTCTACCACGGCCCCGACGGGCTGCGGACGATCGCGCGGCGCACCCACCGCTACGCCGCGATCCTCGCGCAGGGCCTGCGGGCCGGCGGCGTCGACGTCGTCACCGACTCGCACTTCGACACGCTCACCGTCCGGGTGCCCGGCCGGGCCGCGGAGGTCGTGGCCGACGCCCGCGAGCGCGGTGTGAACCTGCGGCTCGTTGACGGCGACCTCGTCTCGCTCGCCTGTGACGAGACCACCACGCGTACGGAGATCGTGTCCGTCTGGGCGTCCTTCGGCGTCAGCGGTGACATCGAGGCGCTGGACGCCACGACCGCCGACGCGCTGCCCGAGCGGCTGCTGCGCTCCGACGACGTGCTGACCCACCCGGTCTTCCACCAGCACCGTTCCGAGACCGCGATGCTGCGTTACCTGCGCAAGCTCGCCGACCGCGACTACGCGCTGGACCGAGGGATGATCCCGCTCGGCTCCTGCACCATGAAGCTGAACGCGACCGCCGAGATGGAGTCGATCACCTGGCCCGAGTTCGGCGCGCTGCACCCCTTGGCGCCGGCCGAGCAGGCCCAGGGCTTCCTGACGCTCATCCGCGAGCTGGAGGAGCGCCTTGCCGAGGTCACCGGCTACGACGCGGTGTCCATCCAGCCGAACGCCGGCTCGCAGGGCGAGTTCGCCGGGCTGCTGGCTGTCCGCGCGTACCACCGTGCCAACGGTGACGACGGGCGGACGGTCTGCCTGATCCCGTCATCCGCGCACGGCACCAACGCGGCCAGTGCGGTGATGGCCGGCATGCGGGTCGTCGTGGTGAAGACCGCCGACGACGGCGAGGTCGACATCCAGGACCTCCGAGCCAAGATCGAGCAGTACCGCGACGAGCTGGCCGTGCTCATGATCACCTACCCGTCGACGCACGGTGTCTTCGAGGAGCACGTCGCGGACATCTGCGCCGAGGTGCACGACGCGGGCGGTCAGGTGTACGTGGACGGCGCCAACCTCAACGCGCTGGTCGGCCTCGCCAAGCCGGGCCACTTCGGCGGCGACGTCTCGCACCTGAACCTGCACAAGACCTTCTGCATCCCGCACGGCGGCGGTGGCCCCGGCGTCGGCCCGGTCGGGGTGCGCACGCACCTGGCGCCGTACCTGCCGAACCACCCGCTGCAGCCCGCCGCCGGTCCGGAGACCGGGGTCGGCCCGATCTCGGCTGCGCCGTGGGGCTCGGCCGGCATCCTGCCGATCTCCTGGGCGTACGTACGCCTGATGGGCGGGGAGGGTCTGAAGCGTGCGACGCAGGTCGCCGTACTCGCCGCGAACTACATCGCCAAGCGGCTGGAGCCGCACTACCCGATCCTGTACAACGGCCCGGCCGGGCTCGTGGCGCACGAGTGCATCGTGGATCTGCGGCCGATCTCCAAGGCGACCGGAGTCAGCATCGACGACGTGGCCAAGCGGCTCATCGACTACGGCTTCCACTCGCCGACCATGTCGTTCCCGGTCGCGGGCACGCTGATGATCGAACCGACCGAGAGCGAGGACCTCGCGGAGCTGGACCGCTTCTGCGACACGATGATCGCCATTCGCGGCGAGATCGAGAAGGTGGCCTCCGGCGAGTGGAGCGCGGACGACAACCCGTTGGCCAATGCTCCGCACACGGCGGCCGCGCTGGGCGGGGACTGGGCGCACGGCTACAGCCGTGAGGTGGCGGTCTTCCCGGCCGGGGTCACCGCCGCGGACAAGTACTGGCCGCCGGTCCGCCGGATCGACGGTGCGTTCGGTGACCGCAACCTCGTCTGCTCCTGCCCGCCGCTGGACGAGTACGACAACTGACGGGACCGACGTCACGGACGTCGTCGTATGACGCGGGACCGCGCCGGGGCCGGTTCGGAGATCTCTCCGGGCCGGCCCCTTTCCGTATCTGCCCCGGTCAGGCGGCCCTCACCACCCGGCCCGTTCCCAGCGGCCGGTGGGGCGCGATGATCTGCCCGTCCGGGAGCAGCTCACCGGTGTCCTCGAAAAGCAGGACGCCGTTGCACAGCAGGCTCCAGCCCTGCTCCGGATGGTGTGCCACCGGGCGGGCTGCCTCCCGGTCGGCTGAGTCGGCTGTGGGGCAGGGTGGCTGGTGCTGACACATGGCTGGGTTCTTTCGCTGCGTTGAGTTGAGTGTCCTGCGGCTTGAAGAGGTGTTCACGGCCGCCCCCCGTATCGATCGGTCCGGTCCCAGTGTTGCCCCACGGGCGTCAATCCGCAGGGATTTCGCGGCAGCGCTGCTTCTCCTCTCATGACGCATCACCCGGCCGGACGGTTCAACGCAACTGCCCTGTCACTTCGGGTGGTTCGGGGTGGCCTGATGGGGCTAGTCCGGATGGGGCGCGGAGGCGTCCCCGCGCACTGTGCCCCGCCACCGGAATCGGAGGCGGGGCACAGTGAAGTGGGGGCGGCCGGAGATCAGGCCGGGGAGCCGAGCAGGGGGCCGGGGCCGCGCGTGATGCGGGTGGTGATCACGGGAAGCAGATCGGCGACCTGGTGCGGACGGTGTGCCGCGATGCCCGGAGGGGCGGGAGCCAGCGGCACCAGCAGATCGGCGGGTGCGGGGGACCCGGTGGACGCGTCGGCCTCGGTGTCCTCGTGCAGCCACAGCGCCAGCATGTAGAGCTCGGGAATGGACAGCAGCCTCGGTTGGTAGGACGTGCTCACCGCCTCCGCCTGGCGCAGGGCGAGTTCGGTCGAGGCGATGTACGGGCCCTCGAAGAAGTGCGAGAAGGTCCAGCCGTCGGGGGTGAGGATGGTGTCCGCCGCGGCGATCGCCCGCTCCGCGCCGCGGATCTGGAAGCGCCAGGCGGCGAGCCGGGTGGTGGGTGCGAGTCCGCCCGGTCCGCTGCCGTCCAGCACGTGTACGGGGAGCGGGTGTTCGGGGCTCAGGGGGCCCTGGGCCGACCGCAGGGCAGGTGTTCGGGCCTCGCGGACCGCGGTGGGTGAACCGAGTGCCGCGAGGACGCTTCTCAGCGCGGGCGCGGGGGCCGGAGGAACATGCAGGGGCATAGTGGGTCGCCTCTCACTTCGGAGACACGGTGGAGCGTGGGCGGGTGCAGACGGCGCTGTCGGCGTGCGGGGCCAGAGGAGGCCGGTGACTGAGCCGGTGCGTCAACTCTCTGCCTCGTCCGCGGAGTTTATACGACACGTGTTCACGCGGTGATTCCACTAGCCGTCACTACTATTGCCGGCAAGGCAGTATCCAGACTTTATTATGCGGTGATTATGCTGATTCGGTGTGAGCGGCGCCGCTGCCGCCTCGGGTTTTCCCTCCGACGCGGTAGGCTGAAACACGTCGGTGTATTTCCCGCACCCCGAACGGTGGAAACCGCTCACTGTGTCATGCCGAGTGAATGTGCCCCGGGCCGCGGTCATCAGATTAGCGGGTGCGCACCGTCCGCGGGGCGTTATGGATCACCCCGTCTGGGCATTATCGATCGTGACGCGAGCTGCCTGGGCCGCGGGCTGCCCACTCATGGAGGGACACGTCGATGGGGGAGAAGGTCGTGGCGGGCGCCTTTGACCTGTCCGATCGGCAGAGGTACCGACGGAAGCTCCACCAGTGCCTGGAGGGGCTGGAGAGGCTGCTGGCGGAGCGGAGATTCGACCGGCCGCGCAACCTCATGGGCATGGAGATCGAGCTGAACCTGGCGGGTCCCGACGGCATGCCGAAGATGTTGAATGGACAGGTTCTTGAGCGCATCGCGAGCCGGGATTTCCAGACGGAACTCGGGATGTTCAATCTGGAAGTGAACATTGTCCCCCATCGGCTGGACGGCCGCGTTCTCGATCAGCTGGCGGAAGAGCTGCGGACCGGCCTCGGATATGCCGATCGGAAGGCCGGTGAGGTCGATGCCGGGATCATGATGATCGGAATCCTGCCCACCGTCGGCAGTGCGGACATGGTCCGCGGGAACCTCTCCGATGTGGACCGCTACGCGCTGCTGAACGACCAAATGGTGGCGGCGCGCGGGGAGGATTTCTCCCTCGATATCGAAGGTGTGGAGCGCCTGGTCTGCACCTCCGGGTCGATCGCACCGGAGGCGGCCTGCACCTCGGTCCAGCTCCATCTGCAGGTGACCCCGGAACGGTTCTCCGACGTCTGGAACGCCGCCCAAGCGGTTGCCTCGGTCCAGGTGGCCCTGGGAGCCAATTCACCCTTCCTGTTCGGCCGGGAGCTGTGGCGGGAGTCGCGTCCGCCGCTCTTCCAGCAGGCCACGGACACCAGGCCGCCCGAACTGCAGAACCAGGGGGTGCGTCCCAGGACCTGGTTCGGGGAGAAGTGGACGGGTTCGGCGTACGAGCTCTTCGAGGAGAACGTGCGCTATTTCCCCCCGCTCCTGCCCATCTGCGACGAGGAGGAGCCGCTGCGGGTCCTCGACGAGGGCGGGGTGCCCCGGCTCCAGGAACTCGTGCTGCACAACGGCACGGTCTACCGCTGGAACCGGCCGGTGTACGGGCTGGCGGACGGCGTTCCCCACCTCCGGGTGGAGAACCGGGTGCTGCCCGCCGGACCGACCGTCGCGGACGTGATCGCCAACGCCGCGCTCTACTACGGGCTCGTGCGGGCCCTGGCGGAGGAGTCCCGCCCGGTGTGGACCAGGATGCCGTTCGCCGCCGCCGCCGAGAACTTCGACACCGCCTGCCGCCGGGGCATCGACGCCGAGCTGCTCTGGCCCCGGCCCGGCCGGGCCGGCGGGCTGACCCGGGTGCCGGTCACCAAGCTCGTACGGGACGAACTGCTGCCGCTGGCGGCCGCCGGGCTCGACGCGTGGAACATCGAACCCGCCGACCGCGACCACTATCTCGGGATCATCGAGGAGCGCTGCAAGCGGCGGACCAACGGGGCGTCGTGGCAGGCGGACACCTATCACCGGGCGCGCGAGGCCGGACTGGGGCGGGACGCCGCGCTCGCCGCCATGACCCGGCGGTACGCGGAACTGATGCAGTCCGGAGAGCCCGTGCACAGCTGGCCGGTGGGCATCGCGGGGACATGAGCGGCCGGGGCCGGACCGGGGCGGGTCCGGCCCCCGCGCGCTCGGGCCCGGCCCGAGGACGGGACCGCCCCGCCCCTCGCGTTCGACGCGGCGCGGCGGCGCTACTCCTGGGCGGCGCGGCCGCTCTGCCCGGCGGTCATGACCGCCTGAAGGATCACTGCCTGGATCTCGGCCGGGTCGTTGACCTGGTAACCGCCGCCACCGGTCACCTTGGCTATCTCGTTCACCTCTTCGCGGTCGGCGTCGGGGCCGACGGCGATGGCGAGCAGCGGAACCGGTCGCTCGGGGGCGGCGATCCGGGTGAGTTCCGCGATCAGGGCGCTGCGCGAGATGGAGTGGTCATCCTGGTTCGAGCCGTCGGTGAGGATCACGACGGCGTTGAACTTGCCTTTCACATAGGTGCGCTGCGCCTCCTTGTAAGCGGCCAGCGTGGTGTCGTACAGCCCGGTCGCCCCGTCCGGCACGGGCTGCAGCGCCGAGAAGGCTTCCGTGAGCTTCGCACGGTGGGTGCCGCCGTCCTTCGCCTTCTCCCCGAGCCGGCTGGTCGCCACCAGCCGGCGGTAGTCCTTGTCGCCGTCGAGCCTGGTGGCGAACTCCCAGAGGCCGATCTCGTCGTTCGGGGTGAACTGGTTGAGGGCCTCGATCAGGGACGCCTTGGTGACGTCCATCCGGGACTGGTTGCGGCCCGGCACGATGGTGGACATCGACCCCGAGGCATCGACGACGGTGGTGAGCCGGGCGCTCTGCACGGTGATCGTCCACATGCCGAGCGTTTCCTGAAGTGTCTCGTCGGAAGGCGCCGTGGCGGGTGAGATGGCGTACGGCTGAGGCGACCTGCCGCCCGCAGAGGCGACCAGCGCGCCGCCGGCCGTGCCGTCGACCGTCCGGAAACCGTGCTCCTCCAGTGTGCGCTGCGAGCTCTCCTCGGACAGCAAGGTCATGAACCGCAGCGCCGCCCGGCTCTTGTCCGTGCTGAGCTGATCCTCGTTGACCAGCGCGAAGGGATAGTCGAGCAACGGGGTGCCATCCTTGGGGTAGAACAGCTTGAGCTTCCCGGCCCCGGTCGACTCGGCGTTGTGGGCGAACGCGGCCTGCTCGGACAGCAGCACCGCCTGGTTGCGGGCGGGGTTGCCCTCCTCGGCGCCCGAGTCGTCGCCGGCCAGGGTCCCGAGCACCTGGGTGTCGCCGTCCGACATCCGCTGGGCGAGGAGCTTGGCGGTGGCCGCGACCCTGGTGTCGCTGTCCCCGCCCTGCTTGTCGGAGGACGCGCCGATGCTGGTGAGCGCGAGCAGCCCGGTGGCGCTGCGAGCCGGGTCGGCCGAGCCCAGCCGTACTTTGTCGGACTCCATCGCCGTGGCCATCAGCTCGGCCCAGGTGTACTTCTTCTTCGGCCAGCCGAGGGTCTTGGCGGCGGAGGGCACCATGGCCAGGGCCACCGGGGAGGTGGCCACGGAGTCGCCCGGGGTGACGGGCACGGCGTCGCCGGTCCCCTTCGCCCGGCTCAGCCAGAGGTCGGAATCCGGCAGCCACATCTGGTAGTCGGGCTTGCTGGTGCCGGCGGCGAGCGCGTCGGCGACCTTGTACGAGTCACGGGCCAGCACCTCCACGTCGAGGCAGTGTCCGTCGGATCTCAGATCGTCCTTGCGGGCTTTGTCGGCCACGGCGCGCACAGCGGGCGCGATATCGGGCGAGGCCACCATGGACAGGTGCACCGCGGAGTCCTCGCAGGACTTCGAGAACGACAGCAAGCCCCCCTGGGCCGCTACCGCCGTCCCCGCCGCCACGGCGAGAACGAGCGCGGTGGCGATGGCTACGGTACGACGGCGGTTCGGTGGACGGTCCCCGCTTCCGTCCGTCGTGTAGTCGTCGGGCAAGCTGTGACGTCCCATGTCGGTGGTGCCCCTCCTTGAGGATGAACAAGGAAAAGGGGGACCACACCATCGGCAATGGTGCTTGTCCCCCGGCCTGTCGCGCATGATCTTCGTACCTGTATTCGAGACCCTAGCGGGGCGGGGAGCGGCATGGGACGTGAATGCACAACTGAAGGCAGGTGTACAGGTGGAGGCGGGGCGCGTGGCTGATTCTTATCCTCAGGAGGCCGTGTCACGACGGATCTTGCGGTCCGAGACGGTGGTGGTGCTGGCGCTCTCGCTGGGAGCCAGCGGGGTGTCTGCCCTGATCAGTTTTGTCGGATCACTGACGAAACCAGGGGGTTTGAAGGACCAGGCGGCGACGCTCAACAGCTCCTACGCACCCGGCCGTCCCTGGCTGGATCTCGCCTGGCAGCTCTTCGGTATCGCGACCGCGCTGGTGCCCGTCGTGCTGGTCGCCCATCTTCTGATCCGTGAGAGGACGGGCCTGCGGGCGATCGGTCTCGACCGGACCAGGCCGGGATCGGATCTGGGGCGCGGCACGCTGGTGGCGGCGGGCATCGGCAGCGCCGGACTGGCCTTCTATCTGGTGGCGCGGGCCGCCGGATTCAACCTCACGGTCGTCCCCGAGTCGCTGCCCGAGGTGTGGTGGAAGTTCCCGGTACTGATCCTGTCGGCGGTCCAGAACTCCGTACTGGAGGAAGTTATCGTCGTCGGATACCTGCTGCGCCGGCTGGGGCAGTTGGGCTGGACCCCGATGGCCGCCCTGGTGGCCAGTTCGGTGCTGCGGGGCTCCTACCACCTGTACCAGGGGATCGGCGGGTTCATCGGGAACATGGTGATGGGCGTCGTCTTCGTGCTGCTGTACCGCCGTTGGCAGCGGGTGGGGCCGCTGGTCGCCGCGCACGCCCTGCTCGACATCGGGGCGTTCGTCGGATACGCGCTGCTCGCCGGAAAGGTGGGCTGGCTGCCCACCCCGTGAGCGGCCGGCCTCTACCGGGCGACGAGCAGTTCTCCGTCCCAGGCCGTGACGGCGTCGCCGGTCAGCAGGGTCCGGTCACCGCGCAGGGCGGTGCGGACGAGACCGGACCGGGCGGAGGCCCGGAGGCCGGTCAGGTCGTCGCGGCCGAGCCGGGCCGACCAGAACGGCGCCAGGGCGGTGTGGGCGCTGCCCGTCACGGGGTCCTCGTCGATGCCCACGGCGGGGAAGAAGCCGCGGGAGACGAAGTCGTAGCCGGACCCGGTGGCCGCGGCCGTGGCGATGACGCCGCGCCGCGAGTGGGCGGCCAGTGCCGCGAGATCCGGGGTCAGTCCCCGTACGGCCGCCTCGGCGGCCAGTTCCACGAGCAGGTCGCCGAGGTGCGGGCCCGTGTCGTGTACGGATACGGGCTCCGCGCCCAGTGCGGCGGCCAGCCAGTCCGGCGTGGCCTCGGGGGCAGCGGCGCGGTGGGGAAGTCGAGCGTGAGCGAGCCGTCCGGGCGGGCGGTCGAGGTGAGGACGCCGCAGCGGGCGGCGAAGCGGACCGTGCCGCTCGCGACGGCTGTGGTGTGCAGGACGTGGGCGGTGGCGAGGGTGACGTGGCCGCACATGTCGACCTCTGTGGCCGGGGTGAACCAGCGCAGCGCCCAGTCCGCGGCGCCGCCCGGCGGCAGCGGGTGCGCGAACGCGGTCTCGGAAAGGTTCAGCTCCGCCGCGATCTGCTGGAGCCGGCTGTCGTCGGGGAAGCCTTCCGGGCCGAGCAGCAGGACGCCTGCGGGATTGCCGGTGAAGGGGCGGTCGGTGAACGCGTCGACGATTCGAATCCTCATGCCCCGACCGCAGGCGCGCCGCGAAGCCGTGGGCCAAGGCCAATTCCGGATCCGCGGACTGATCTGTCCCGCCTCCGGGCGGGTGTCACATCCGCGGGCCCGGCGGTGTCTTCATGCCAAAGCAGGAAAACGCCCAGAGGAGAACACGATGGCACTGCGCATCCCGAAGGCCGAGCTCCCCGCCGAGCTCCGCGAAGACCTGATCAAGCAGCTCGGTTCCGTGCCCGAGCCCAACGAGGTGCTCTGGATAAACCCCAAGCTCGCCGAGGCCAACCAGGAGTTCTCGGCCAGGGTGGGCACCTGGGACGCGGCCGACGCGAGCCTCAAGACATTCGCGCACATGGCCGTCGCGGCCCAGATCGGCTGCAGTTGGTGCCTCGACATCAACTATTTCGCGGCACTGAACCAGAAGCTGGACCTCACCAAGGCGAGCCAGGTGCCGCGCTGGCGGGAGTCGGAGGTGTTCACGTCATTGGAGCGGGAGGTGATGGAGTACGCCGAGGCCATGACGAACACGCCGCCGACCGTCACCGATGAGCTGTCGGAGAGTCTGCTCGGCCGGCTCGGCCCGGCGGCGCTGGTCGAGATCACCGTGTACATCGGCTTCGCCAACCTGGCAGCCAGATGCAAAACGGCGCACGGGATCACCTCGCAGGGCTACTCCGATGCCTGCGAGATCCCGCTGGCCGCGCGTCCCGGGACGTCCGGTATAGCGTCGACGGCATGACCGAGGACCCGTTCGTCGCCCATCGCGGTCTGCTGTTCACGGTCGCCTACGAGATGCTCGGCTCGGCGGCCGACGCGGAGGACGTGCTGCAGGAGTCCTGGCTGCGGTGGGCCGAGGTCGACCGGTCGCGGGTGAACGACGCGCGGGCGTACCTCGTCAGGACCGTCACACGGCAGGCGCTCAACCGGCTGCGAACGTTGGCATGCAGCCGCGAGGACTATGTCGGAGAGTGGCTGCCGGAACCGTTGCTGACCAGCCCTGATGTCGCGGAGGACGTCGAGCTCGCGGAGAGCGTCTCGATCGCGATGCTGACCGTCCTCGAAACGCTCGGGCCGGTGGAGCGGGCGGTGTTCGTGCTCCGCGAGGTCTTCGAGCTGCCGTACGGAGAGATCGCCGGGGCCATCGGGAAGTCCGCGGCCACGGTGCGGCAGATCGCGCGGCGCGCACGCGAGCATGTGGCGGCCAGGCGTCCGCGGGTGCGGGTGAGCCGGTCGGAGCAGCCGGCCGTGGTGGAGCGGTTCTTGCGGGCTCTGCGCACGGGGCAGTTGCAGGAGCTGGTCGAGGTCATGGCGCCGGACGTGGTCCTGATCGCTGACGGTGGCGGGCCGACGGCCGCCGCTCTGGCTCCGATCCATGGGGTCGAGCTGGTGGCGAAGGTGCTCGCGCGCACCGATCAGTTCGACGCGGCCGCGCTCGTGACGACTGCCGTGTGGCTCAACGGCGCACCCGCGGGCCGGATCGAGATCGACGGCGAGCTGGCCACGGCGGTGAGCCTCGTGGTGGAGAGCGGGCAGATCACCCGGGTCTACTTGGTGAGAAACCCGCGGAAGCTGACGCGACTGGACGAACCGGCCGAACTCACCAGGTGAGCCGGCTGCTGCTCCGGTGTCGTGAGTGTTCCGGGCGAAACCGCCCGGAACACTCACGACTGTGCGGAGGGCCCGAACCTGACGGCGTGCCTGTCCGGTCCGCGAAGGCCCCCGACGCCGAGCACCGCGAAGAGCCGTCCCGAAGAAGAACGTAGGAAGGCCGAGTGGTCTCACCGAAGCTCGGTCGCCGGTCGCCGCAAAGTCATATCCGGTGCGGTACGGCTCCGTCCTGCCGACGGTAGAGGTCGCGCAGCAGGGAAATCTCGGCGCCGTGATGGATCAGCTCCCTGTTGACGTGCAGGACCCGGTTCTCCATGGGAAACCGCTCGGGACCCACCTTGGGCGGATTGTCCAGGTCGGCGTCCGAGAGCTCGCGGACCCCCGCGTTCCACCTCCCGTACATCTCATCGAGCTGTTTCAGGGCCTCGTCAGCGGTCCCCGCGTAGGCGAATGTCCGGAAGTCGATGTCCTGGCCGCCGAAGTGCCATCCGACCCGATAGCCCAGGCAGGAGACGGTGATGTGCGCCAGCCGCCAGGCAATCGTGGTCACCGGCGCTGGCACCGGGTCGGGGGACGCGGAGTCCATCGTCCACTTCCCCGAACCCGCCGACTCCGGTGCGGCCGACGTGCCACGCGGGCGGATGCTCCAGCAGTCGCGCACCGGCTCCCAGAAGTACTCCTCGTCGGTAAGACCGTCCAGCCGTGGTCGCAGGTTCTTGCGCCAGTACCAGTCCAACTGCTCCGCGAGTCGCTCGCTTCTTGTCATTGCCGCACGTTACAGACCCGTCGGGCAGCGCCACCGTCGCCGTCTCCGGTCGGCCTTCGCCTGCGATCGATCAACAACCACTGACGCAGGTGACGACCGGTTTCAGCAGGAGGTTTGTCAGGCGACCGGTTCCGATATATCGTTGAAGCATCGCGACCGATCAACGATAGAAGGCGTGCAGTCATGCGATCCCACGGATATGAACACGGACACGGCGAGCGTGGACGGGGCGACTTCGAGGGGCGCCGGGCGGCCTTCGGGCAGTTCGGTCCGCCGTTCGGTGGCGGACCGTTCGGCGGTGGCCCCTTCGGGGGCGGGCGCGGCCGGGGGGGTGGCCGGGGAAGGGCGCGCCGCGGTGACGTACGTGCGTCGATCCTGGCTCTGCTGAAGGACCGGCCGATGCACGGCTACGAGATGATCCAGGAGATCGGCGAGCGCAGCGGCGGGGCCTGGCGGCCCAGCCCCGGCTCGGTGTATCCGACCCTCCAGCTCCTGGAGGACGAGGGCCTGATCGTCAGCGCCAGCGAGGGCGGCAAGAAGCTGTTCACGCTGACCGACACCGGCCGTACCGAGGCGGAGTCGGGCCCCGAGGCGCCCTGGGAAGAGGCCGGCCGAGGCGTCGACTGGGAAGGGGTCAACGAGATCCGGCAGGCCGGATTCGGCCTGATGGAGGCGTTCGGCCAGGTCTGGAAGACCGGCTCTGCGGACCAGCGCGAGAAGGCGCTCGCGGTCATCAACGACGCCCGCAAGAAGCTCTACCTGATCCTCGCCGACGAGCACTGAACCGGCGGTGCGAAGGCTGATGAGCTGTACGTCGAAAAGGCCCCGCGGATGTCTTGAGTTCTAGTGGTCGTTGCAACACCCCAGCTCAGGGGATGCGATGGACTTCGAGAGACGCAAGGACCGGGGGCCGCAGGGGCCACGGAAGCTGACCCGTGAGCGGGCGGCATACTTCCAGCTCATGCAGCAGGGCTGCAGCAGCAGGGAAGCCTGCCGGATCGTCGGTATCAACCTGCGGACCGGCAGGAAGTGGCGCGACGGGTCACACGCGCACATCGGCAAGAAGAAGGCGGCGCCTCCGGTCCACCAGGATGCGCCGCCTTCTGGCCCGTCCCGCTACCTGCGTGAGGCCGACCGTATCCACATAGCCGACCGGCTGCGGGAGAAGGCCACGGTCCGCGCGATCGCCGCCGAGCTGGGCCGCAGCCCGTCGACAGTCAGCCGTGAGATACGCCGCAACCGGCACCCCGGCAACGGTCAGTACCGGCCGCACGCCGCCCAGGCCCGCGCCGATACCCGCCGGCCCCGCCCCAAGGCGGGGAAGATCGGCCAGAACCCCGAACTGCGGGACTTCATCCAGGACCACCTGACCCTGCGCTGGAGCCCCGAGCAGATCTGCCACGCTCTCCACAGACGGTTCCCCGACCGGCCGGAGACGCACGTGACCCACGAGACGGTCTACCAAGCCCTCTACGTCCAAGGACGCGGCGAACTACGGCGCGAACTCACCCGGGCCCTGCGGACCGGCCGCGCCCGCCGCCGCCCCCACCGCCAGGCAGCCAAACGCCAGCCCCGCTTCACGACCCCGATGGTCATGATCAGCGACCGCCCGGCAGAGGCCGAAGACCGGGCCGTCCCAGGCCACCGGGAAGGGGACCTCATCATCGGCAAGAACAGCGGATCGGCGATCGGCACCCTCGTCGAACGCAGCACCCGCTACCTGATGCCGGTCCACCTGCCCGGCGACCACAGCGCCGAAAGTATGCGCGACGCCCTGACCGACACCGTGAAAACACCGCCGCCCCACCTGCTGCGGTCCCTCACCTGGGACCAGGGCTCCGAGATGGCCGCCCACCACGCCTTCAGCATCGCCACCAACATCCCGGTCTACTTCTGCAACCCCGCCAGCCCCTGGCAACGCGGCTCGAACGAGAACACCAACGGCCTGCTCCGCCAGTACTTCCCCAAAGGCACCAACCTCGCCACCCACAGCCGCGACCACCTCGACGCCGCCGCCGCCGAACTCAACAGCCGCCCACACAAAACGCTCGGCTGGGAAACCCCAGCCGAGCACCTGCATAAACTACTCGCGGCCTGAACAACCGACCACGTGTTGCAACGACCCCTCGAATTCGCCATGTTCTGCGGGGCCTTTTCGGTGCCGGTGTGTGAACGGATGGTGTGGGCGGCCGGTTCGCCGGTACGGCCGTCCGTCGGTTTCAGGCGACGATCAGTCCGTCCAGTTTGCGCAGTGACTCGATGAGGGCGGCAGTGGCTGAGTCCTTGAGCTTGCCGGCCATCAGGGAGACCGCCGCCCCCGTGAACTCGCCGTCGATGCGGACCGTGGTGGCGTCCCCGTCCGGTGTCAGCGCGTAGCGCATCTTCAGGTTGACGCCCATGGGGCCCTTCCCGGTGGTCGTCAGCAGGCGGCCGTCTTCCAGCTCGGCGATCGTCCACGTCACCTCGGCCGGGAACCCCATGAGCTTCATGTTCTCCTCATAGGTGCCCGCGAGCTCCAGCGTGGCCGGTCCGCCCTTGGGGAAGCTGGTGTGGGTGGCGTTCCACTCCCCGTACGTGCTGAAGTCGGTCAGCTGGGCCCAGACCTTCTCGGCCGGTGCCTCGATGCGCGCCTCTGCACTGACTTCGGCCATGCGACCACCCCTTCTCGGCGGGTTACGGTGTCGCGGAACGTAGCCGCAGGGGCTTCAATATTCAATACTGATGAACTGTCAGGTCCAAGGTTCTGTCCAGATGCAGGGTTACGTTCCGGTCCGCCAGATCCGCGCGGAGTCGAAGCGGTCGGAGGCGCGCGGGTGCGGACCGTCGTCGTGGCAGTGGAACGCCGCCCAGAACAGGTCGGCGGGCAGCGCGTCGCGGGGTGCGTGGACCCGGTAGACGTAGTCACGCCCGTCCAGCGCGGGCAGGGCGACCAGCCAGCTCACCTCCGGCACCCCTCCCGTCGCCGCAACAGTGCTCCGGGCTGTGGGACGTGTGCGGAGACGGTTCCGGTTGCTCCGGGAGCGCAGGGCAAGGCGGCGCGCGCCGATTCCCGGGATTGGTTTCCAGAACGGCGTGATCTCATCCGTGAGGAGGAGGAGTCGCGCTTCTGTGCCCAACTCGGGTGGGATGCGTCAATGGGCCTCTCCGGGGACGATCCGGTCTGTCAGGGCTGATGAGGTGGGAGTGTGCAGAACCGGACACCGCGGATTTCTCAGCAAGCCGCACCGAACCACCGTGCCGAGACCGACGCCGAGCTCACCGACGAGCTGGCCGCCGTGGTGACGGGTGCGCGCAGGCGCGCCCTGCGTGACGGTGATCAGCAGATCGACACGGCTCATCTGCTGCACTCCCTGATCGAGTCCGACCCTGCGGTCCGCACCGCCTTCGACGGCGGACCGCAGCTGGCCAGAGTGCTCGGCTATCTCGTCCAGCGCAGTATCGGCTACGGGCTCCGCTGGCAGGGTGCGATCGAGGACTCCGGGGCCATCCCGGTCGTCCCGGCCGCGCCGAACGCGGTGGCCGAGGGCTGGTCGCCGGCCGCCGGGTCCGCGATGGACGAGGCCCACCAGCGCGCCCGGCTGCTGGGCCGGGAACGGGCCTGCGGGCTCGATCTGCTCGCCGCGATCGCCGCGGACCGGCAGTGCCGGGCCGTCGAGGTGCTGGAGCGGGCGGGCGTGGACGCGGGACTGCTCGCGGACCGGATCGTCGACACCTCCGGCCGGGGCTGACCGCCGGGCCCGAACCGATGGCCCCGCGCTCGGTGGTGAAGTGCTCCGTCAGCAGCGCCGCGTCCGCGTCCGCCTCTGTGGCCGACGGGTTGGCTCCACGGCTGTTGACCGACGGTGGGCCGACTCGTATCGTTTTGCTCAACGAGCGTTGAGTTAATGGAGTAGGTTCCATGGTGACGTCACAGCCGGCCGGGCCTCCCGATGCGCGCACGGTGCTGAACCGGTACCACCAGGCCATGCGGGACAAGTCGGCGGACGGTCCGGCCGATCTGTACGCCGTGGACGCGGTGCACGAGTTGCCGTTCTCCGCGCCCGGCTTCCCCGAGCGATTCGAGGGCCGGGAGGAGGTCCGGGCGGGTTACCGGGCAGCCTGGGGCGCCGGCCCGTTCCGGGTGGTCGAGATCACGGACGTGGTGGTGCACGGGACCACCGGTCCGGGCACGGTCATCGCCGGACACGTGGCTGTGGTGGAGTCCGCCAGGGGCGAGCGGGCCCGCGTCCCGGGACTGCTGATCATCGAGGTCGACGAAGGTCTGATCACCCGGGTCCGCGACTACATGGACGCGCCCGCCGTGGCCCGTGCGGCGGCGTCGGCCGCCGGGAGGTCCTGACGGGTGGTTCCGGCGGGTTCCCGTGGGTGGTTCCCGCAGGAGCGGGGGCGGTGACGGCAGGCTGTCGGCCGCGTCAGGTGTCACCGGGGTGACGCTCCTGTCGGCAGCTGTCATGATGTGCCGATGCACGCGTCTCAGGGTAGAAGCGCCGGCCTGGGACTCGCCCTCGCCTCGGCCTTCGCGTTCGGCGGTTCCGGAGTGGCGGCCAAGCCGCTGATCGAGGCGGGGATCGACCCGCTCCATGTGGTGTGGCTCCGGGTGGCGGGCGCCGCGCTCGTCATGCTGCCGGTGGCCTGGCACCACCGCGCTCTGGTGCGCAGCCGGCCCGTGCTGCTGCTGGGCTTCGGGCTGCTCGCCGTCGCGGGCGTCCAGGCCTGCTATTTCATGGCGATCTCCCGCATCCCGGTCGGTGTGGCGCTGCTGGTCGAATATCTCGCGCCGGCGCTCGTCCTGGGCTGGGTGCGCTTCGTCCAGCACCGCCCGGTCACCCGGGCGGCCGCGGTGGGCGTGGTCCTGGCCGTGGGCGGTCTGGCGTGCGTGGTCGAGGTGTGGTCCGGGCTGACCTTCGACATCGTCGGCCTGCTGCTCGCACTCGGCGCCGCCTGCTGCCAGGTCGGCTACTTCGTCCTCTCCGATCAGGGCAGCGGCGAGCAGGCGGCGGGTGCCGGGACTCCGCACCCGGTCGGGGTCATCGCCTACGGGCTGCTGATCGGTACCGCCGTCCTCACCGTGGTGGCCCGGCCCTGGGGCATGGACTGGTCCCGGCTCGGCGGGAGCACCACCATGAACGGCACGGATGTGCCGGCCTGGCTGCTGCTCGTCTGGATCGTGCTGCTCGCCACCGTCATCGCGTACGTCACCGGAGTGATCTCGGTGCGGATGCTGTCCCCGGCCGTCGCGGGCGTCGTCGCCTGTCTGGAAGCGGTCATCGCGACCGTGCTCGCCTGGGTTCTGCTCGGGGAGCATCTGGCGGCCCCTCAGCTCATCGGCGGATTCCTGGTGCTGTTCGGCGCCTTCATCGCGCAGTCCTCGACACCGAAGGCGCCCTCGGGACCCGTCGCTTCAGGACCGGGCGGTCAGCTCGCCGGGGCCGAGGGGGAGTTGTCCGCAGGCCGTGCCGCTCCGTAGGGTGACGATCATGCCTCTCACCGTACTTCCGCCTCCCGCCGCTTAGCGCGGGCGGCCACCTCTGACGAAGACCGGGCTCGGGCAGTCCCCGAGCGGTTCGTCGCTGCCCGCGTGCGGAGCGACCACCTTCCCGTCTTCCTTGGAGAAGTCACGTGTCGAATCCTGCTTCCGGCCTGTCCACCGGGCGGAGCCTGTGCTATCTGATCATCGCAGGAGTGGCCTGGGGCACGGCCGGTGCCGCTGCCTCGCTGATCTTCGGGGCCAGTGATCTCGGCCCCCTCGCGCTGTCGTTCTGGCGATGCGCGAGCAGTCTCGTACTCCTGCTCTCCGCGCCGGCGCTGCGGCCCCCGCGCGGGCCGCAGCCGCTGCCGAGCCCCGCCGTCGCCGGCTGCTGCGGATCGTCGGTACCGGCGTCGGGCTCACCGTCTTCCAGACCGCCTACTTCGCCGCGGTCCAGGTCACCGGCCTCGCGGTCGGGACCGTCGTCACGCTCGGCGCGGGCCCGGTGCTCATCGCCGTCGGCGCCCGGATCACCATGGGCGAGCGGCTGGGCGGCGGCGGGATCGCCGCGGTGGCGGGCGCGCTGACCGGGCTCGCCGTACTGGTGCTCGGCGGCGACGCCGGTACGGTGCGGCCCGCCGGTATCGCGCTGGCGCTGCTCTCCGCGGCCGGTTACGCGTCGATCACCCTGCTGACCCGTTGGCTCGGCCGGGACGGTGGCGGCGCCGACACGCTCGCGACCAGCGCCTGGGCGTTCGCCGTCGCGGCGGTGCTGCTGCTGCCGTTGGCCGCCGGTGAGGGAATCGTGCCGGCGACCGCGCACCCGGTTCAGGTGGTGGTCCTCATGGCGTACGTCGCCGCCATCCCGACCGCACTCGCCTACGCGCTCTACTTCGCGGGGGCCGCGGTGGTGCGCGCCGCCACCATCTCGGTGATCATGCTCCTCGAACCGGTGAGCGCGGCGTTCATCGCCGTCGTCGTGCTTCGCGAGGAGCTCACCGCCGCCACCGTCACCGGGACCCTGCTGCTGCTCACCGCGGTGGCCGGGCTGGCGGTGACCGAGATGCGGGGCGCCGCGAACACCCGCCGGGAGGCGGCTGCCCACGTATGACCGACGGAGGGCGGTTCAGAGCGCCTTGAGGTACTCCGGAACCGCGATGGCGGGATCGAGGTCGGCCGCGGGGACGGGGGCCGTGAAGCCGTGCGTGAGCGGGACGACACCGGTCCAGTGGGGCAGCGCGAGATCTTCGGGTTCGTCGTTCGGACCGCCGGTGCGGACCTTGGCGGACACCTCCCGCAGATCCAGCCGGAGCACGGCGGTGGCCGCCAGCTCCTTCTCGTTGGCCGGACGTGAGTCCCGTGAGCGCCCCGGAACCACCTGCTCCACGATCGCGTCGAGCGCGGTGCGCCGCTCCTCGGGGTCCGTCACCGTGTGCGCGGTCCCGTGGACCACCACCGAGCGGTAGTTGATCGAGTGGTGGAAGGCGGAGCGGGCCAGCACCAGCCCGTCGACTTGCGTCACCGTCAGGCACACGGCGAGTCCGTCGGAGCTCCCGCCCGCCGCCCGCAGCGGGCGGGAGCCGGTGGAGCCGTGTACGTAGAGCCGCTCACCGATCCGGCCGAAGAGCGTCGGAAGGACGACGGGGGCGCCGTCGCGTACGAAGCCGAGGTGACAGACATAGGCCTCGTCGAGTATCGAGTGGATCTGCTCGCGGTCGTAGGCGGCCCGTTCGCGGGAGCGGGTCGGGACCGTGCGCCCGGTCGGTTCATAGGCGGCTGCGGCGTCCGGGCCCGTGGTCTGCGGCGGTTGGGTGTCCGGCATTGCGCACTCCATTGCACTAGTGCATACTGTTCTTTGTGCTAGGAGAGTATCGGATCACCGGACGGCGTGCATCGGAAATTGCCGCCAGCGTGGAGCGGGCGGTTGGCTCGGGGGAGCTGACCCCGGGCCAGGCGCTGCCGTCGATGCGGGAGTTGGCGACGCTGCTGGAGTTGAATCCCAATACGGTGGCGGCCGCCTACCGCACCCTGCGTGAGCGCGGGGTGATCGAGACGGCGGGGCGCAGGGGCAGCCGGGTCCGCCCGCGCCCCGCCAGTACGGCGCGAGGATCGCTGCGGATCGAGGCGCCGCCCGGGGTGCGGGACCTGGGCACGGGGGATCCCGATCCGGCACTGCTGCCCGGCCTGCGCGAGGCGTTCGCGGCGGTCACGGAGGCGTATGCGCAGGCGCCCGGGATGTACGCGCAGGCGCCCGTGGATCCGGAGTTCGCCGCGCTCGCGCGAAGCGCGTTCGACGCCGACGACATCCCGGCCGGGCCGGTGATCGCCACCTCGGGATCGCTCGACGCCATCGAGCGGGTGCTGACCGCCCATCTCAGACCGGGCGACGCGGTCGCCGTCGAGGATCCGGGCTGGGGCAGTCTGCTGGATCTCGTGCCCGCGCTGGGGATGCGCCCCGTCCCGGTGGCGCTCGACGACGACGGACCGTTGCCGGACGCTCTCGAAGCGGCGCTGCGAGCGGGCGCCCGTGCGGTCGTCGTCACCGGCCGGGCGCAGAATCCGACCGGAGCCGCGATCGGTGCCGGGCGCGCGGCCGAACTGCGCGCGGTGCTCGCGGGACACCGGGGCGTGCTGCTGATCGAGGACGACCACGGGCACGCCATCGTCGATCTGCCGCTGCACACCCTGACGGGCGCCACCGACCGCTGGGCGGTGGTCCGTTCGGTGGCCAAGGCGTACGGGCCGGATCTGCGGGTCGCCGTGCTGACGGGCGACGCGGTCACGGCCGACCGGGTGTCGGGGCGGCAGCGGCTGGGGCCCGGCTGGGTCAGCAAACTGCTGCAGCGGGCGATGGTGCACCTGTGGACCTCGGGCGCCGTGGATCCGCGCGAGGTGGCCCGGTCGTACGCGCTGCGCCGGGACGCGCTGGTGCGGGCGCTGGAGGCCCGGGGTGTCGAGGCGCACGGCCGGAGCGGGATGAACGTGTGGGTTCCGGTGAGCGACGAGACGGGGGCCGTGGCGCGGCTGCTGCACACGGGCTGGGCGGTGGCGCCCGGGGCCCGGTTCCGGCTGTCCGCGTCGCAGGGGATCCGGATCACCGTGTCCCCGCTCGTCGACGCGGACATCGGTCCGCTGGCGGACGCGGTGGCGGCAGCGGCGGGGCCCGCCCGGCCGCTGAGCTATGGCTGAGCCGGTGCTCCGGCGGGGAGATGGGAGGGCGCGGCGGCCCGGACGCGGAACAGCGCGAGCGCCTCGGTCGGTGGCTCGGGCGCAATGCCGGGGGGAGAGGGACCTGCGGTCCTGGCCCCCCGTGCCGGGCCGGATGGGAAGTGGCCGCAATGAGTGACCGCCGCGGAACCCGGACTCCGTCGCCGGTGCTGCTCGGCGTGGATGACGGCGGCTGGTCGCCCGTCACCGCGGGCGAGTCGGGAGCGACTGTCTTTCGCAGTGCGGACGCCACTCGGTACGCCAAGTGTGTGCCCGCCGCGGACGCGGCCGATCTGGAGGCGGAGCGCGACCGGGTCGCGTGGCTGAGCGGTCAGGGCGTCCCCGGACCCCGCGTGCTCGACTGGCGGTCCGGTGCCGACGGCGCCTGTCTGGTGACGCGTGCTGTCTCCGGTGTACCCGCTGATCAGGTGCCCGCCGAGGACCTGTGGGTCGCCTGGGAACACATCGCGGACGCCGTCCGCCGGCTGCACGATCTGCCCGTGTCCCGGTGCCCGTACCGCCGGAGTCTGGACGACATGGTCGCCTCGGCGCGGGACGTCGTGGCCCGTGACGCCGTCAGCCCCGAGTTCCTCCCCGTCGAACAGCAGCGGACACCCCCTCCTGAGCTGCTGGACCGCCTCACCCGGCAGGTCTCCCGGCGACGGGAGCAGGAAGCCGCCGACACGGTCGTGTGTCACGGGGACCTGTGCCTGCCCAACATCGTCCTCGATCCGCAGACCCTGGAGGTGTCAGGCTTCATCGACCTGGGCCGCCGAGGACGGGCCGACCGCTGTGCCGACCTGGCACTGCTGCTCGCCAACGCGCGAGAAACCTGGCCGGACGAGGAGCGCGCTCGGGCCGCCGATACGGTCTTCGCCGCGAGGTACGGCATTGCGTTCGACCACGACCGTCTGCGCTTCTACCTCCACCTCGACCCGCTCACCTGGGGCTGACCGATTTCCGCAGCCGGTTGCGGAAGCCTCGCCGGTTGGGCGGTGGCGCTGGTGAGCCGGGGTCTGCTCTGGGTCAGAGCGGCCCCCGCCAGGACCACGAGGGCGCCGACCGGGGTGTTCCAGTCGAGCTGCTCGCCCAGCACGGTGACTCCGGCGGCGGTGGCGATCACCGGGATGAAATAGGTGACCATCTGCGCGGTCGTCGGGCCGACCTCGGTGACCAGTCCGTACTGGAGGAGTACCGCGAGTCCCGTTCCGAGCGCCCCGAGAGCGATTACGGCCAGGGTGGGGAGCAGCGGGAACCCTGCTGGGGCCGAGGTGAACAGCGGTGTGATCAGGGCGAGTTGCATGGTACCGAGAAAGAGCTGACTGCCCGTCAGTGCGAGGGTCGAGGAATCGCTGCCCGCCAGCGTCCGGCGTACGTAGATCCAGCCGACCGGATAGCTGAGGGAGGCCAGGAGCGCCATCGCGGTACCGGTGAGGTCCAGTCCGGAGAATCCCTGCCAGGCACCCAGTACGGTCAGCACCCCCAGGAACCCGAGCCCGAGGCCGGCGACCCGGCGGCGGGTGGGCCGGTCCTCCGAGAGCGCGACCACTGACAGCGCCATGCCCCACAGGGGCGAGGTCGCGTTGCAGATGCCGGCCAGCGTCGAGGGAATGGTGAGCTCGGCGTACGCGAAGAGCGAGAACGGCAGCGCGTTGAGGAAGAAGGCGGCCACGGCCAGATGGCCCCAGGTGCGGGCCGTGCGCGGCAGTCGCTCCCGCTTCACCGCCATCGCCACGGCGAGTACCGCCGTGCCCGACAGCAGTCGGCCGAGGGTGACCTGGAACGGTGCGTACCCGTCGGTGCCGACCTTGATCAGGAGAAAGCTGAAACCCCAGATGAGCGACAGCGCCGCGAAACGCAGCCGCCAGTCCAGAGCCGGCCGGGCCGCTGCGGGAGATGAGGGAGATGCGGGAGGTGCGGGGGACGGGAGAGAAGCAGGCGGTGCGCTCATGCGGTCTACGATGACGAAGGCAATCTCGTAGCACAAGTGACAGTTTGTGCGGCCATCCGCGTAGCATCGCTTACATGTTGAATCTGGAGCGCCTCCGCACCCTGGATGCCCTGGCCCGGCTCGGCTCTGTCAGTGCCGCCGCCGAGGGACTGCACGTCACCACGTCGGCCGTCTCTCAGCAGATGGCCAAGCTGGAACGCGAGGTCGGGCAGCAGCTGCTCGCCAAGAACGGCCGCGGGGTCCGGCTCACCGACGCGGGGCGGCTGCTCGCCGATCACGCGGCCCGGATTCTCTCCCAGGTCGAGCTCGCCCAGTCCGACATCGAGGCGCAGCGGGGTGAGGTGGTGGGCGAGATCCGGCTGGCCGCGTTCCCCACCGCGGCGCGCGGCCTCTTCCCGTCCGCCCTGCTCGCCCTGCGCGCGGATCACCCCGAACTCAGGCTGCGCACCAGCGAGCTGGAGCCGGAGGCCGGAATCCGTGCGGTGTTCAGGGGGGATGTCGATCTCGCGGTGGTGCTGGACTGGAGCAATAAGCGGCTGCCGGTGCCGGGCGGCCTCGCCACGGCGCAACTGCTCGACGACGTGCCGGACATCGCGATGCCGGCCGGGCACCGGCTCGCGGACCGGGCGGAGGTGGACCTGGAGGAGTTCGCGGACGACGACTGGGTTTCCTGGCCCGAGGGCGAGTTCTGCTACGAGTGGCTCATGTTCACCCTGCGCTCCAAGGGCATCGAGCCGCGCATCGCCCATCTCGCGGGTGAGCACCACACCCAACTCGCCCTGATCGCAGCCGGTATGGGGGTGTGCGTGGCACCCAGGCTCGGTCGCGGTCCGGTGCCGGACGGGGTGCGGCTGGTTCCCGTACGGCAGCGGATGCGGCGTCACGTCCATGCCGTCTGGCGGGTGGACGCGGACCGACGGCCCTCTATCAGGGCGGCGGTCGCGGCGCTGCGGGAGGCGGGCCGGGCCCTGAACGAGCCGCTGGAGGGGGAGTAGGGGGGGCAGAGTCGCGATGTGCGGCCCCGTCGCCGTCAGATGTCGGGCAGGGCAGCGAGTTTGCCGAAGTCCCAGGAGGTGACGGCCTCCGGTGTGAGCCGCAGCCACGCGTGCCGGCCGTCGTGCGGCATCACCTCCATGTCGAAGTATTTCGCCGCGAACAGCTGCTCGGGGACGACGAGTTCAGGGCAGGGCTCGCCCGTGCGCGGCGCCTCCCCGACGAACACCGCGTCGCCCGAGAGCTCGATGCCGCGCAGCTCCCCGTACTCCACGCCGTCGTCGACGACCACCGCGATCCTCGGGTCCCGGCCGAGCTGTGACCAGCGCAGACTACGGGTGATCGAGTACAGCCACAGCGAGGTGCCGTCCCAGCAGAACCAGAGCGCTCCGACATGCGGGCGTCCGTCGGGGCCGACGGTGGCGACCCGGCAGGTGCGCTGCTGTGCGAGGTAGGCGTCGCGTTCCTCGTCCGTCATCATGATCCGGCGGCCCCGTCGCTGTATGACGGCCATGGGGAGCCTCCTCCTGGTAGCTGACTATGTGTCAGGAATCATGGAGGCTCTTCCCTCATCGCGCAATGGCGGTTAGCCTCGCGCGCCCGTTCCTTCAGCGACTTCACCGATGCGACTTCACCGAGCGACTTCATCGAGAGGGGCAGCCCGTGCCGTCCAGGCAACAGCTCGCGGAGCAGATCGATCCGGCCTCCACCGTCCTGCTGACGGTGGAGTGCCAGCAGGGGGTGGTGGGGACCGACAGCGCACTGCCCGAACTCGCCAAGGAGGCAAGGTCGTCGGGGGCGCTGCACAACGTGGCCAGGCTGGTCGCCGCCGCTCACGAGAGCGGTGTCCAGGTGCTGCACGCCGTGGCCGAACGCCGCCCGGACGGCCGGGGCGCCAACCACAACGCCCGGCTCTTCCGCGCCGCCGGGCGGCTGCCCGTACAGCAGCACTCCGGAACCACCGCGGTACGGATAGCCGAGCCGATCGAGGTGGCGGACGAGGATCTCGTCGTCCGCAGACTCCACGGGCTCTCGCCCATCGCCGGCACGGACGTGGACGCGCTGCTGCGCAACCTCGGCTGCCGCACGCTCGTCGTCACCGGGGTGTCGGCCAACGTGGCCATCCCGAACGCGGTGTTCGACGCCGTGAACCTCGGCTACACGGCGGTGGTGCCGTCCGACGCCATCGCGGGGGTGCCCGCCGAATACACCCCCGCGATGATCCGCAACACCCTCGCCCTGGTCGCCACCGTCGCCACCACCGACGACGTGCTCGGCTGCTGGCTGGGCCGGGGCCCTACGAAGCGAGGCTGATCGAGTCGCCCTGCACGCTGATCGGGGCGGCCGGCAGCGGTTCGGTGGCGGGGCCCGCCTTCACATCGCCCGTCGCCACGTCGAACTTGCTCCCGTGACAGGGGCAGTTGATGGTGCCGTCCGCGACGCTCGACACCGCACAGCCCATGTGCGTGCACTTCGACGAGAACGCCTTGAACTCACCGGCCGCGGGCTGCGTCACCACCACCCCCTGCTCCGTGAAGATCTTGCCGCCGCCCTCCGGGATGTCCGTGGTCCTCGCGAGGACGGAGCCCCCGCCGCCGGCCCCGCTCTCGCCGCTCTGTTTCACGGCGCCGGAACCGGCGGACGCCTCCTTCGGCCCGCCGCACGCGGTGAGTACGGCGGCCACGGAGACGGCACCGGCCGCCGTGACGACGTTTCGGCGTCCGGGACGGCCCTCGTGGTCCTGCGATGCGCTCATACTGGCTTTCCCTTCCACGGTGTACTCGGCTCCGGGGATCCGTCCACGGGCGCGTCCGGCGGGCACCCCGTGGTCAAAGCCCCAGGGACTTCCTCAGGAAGTCCCGCTCCAGCAGCAACAGACCGCTCGCTGTGCGCTCCTGGCTGAGCAGATGGCCGGCGCCCGACAGCGGCAGCACCGTATGCGGCCGGCCGGCGGCCAGCAGCGCTGCGGAGAACCGCAGCGTGTGAGCCACGGCCACATTGTCATCGGCAAGACCGTGCACCAGCATGAGCGGCCGGACCAGGGCCCCGGCCTCGTCCAGGAGGGAATTACGGGAGTAGTGCTCCGGAAACACCTCCGGGTGGCCCAGGAACCGTTCCTCCCAATGGGTGTCGTAGAGCCGCCGGTCGACCGACGCGGCACCCGCGACCGCGGCGTGGAAGACGTCCGGATGACGCAGCGCGGCGGCCGCCGCCAGATAGCCGCTGAACGACCAGCCGCGCATCGCCACCCGGGTCAGGTCCAGCTCCGGGTGGAGCGCGGCCGCCGCGTGCAACGCGTCGATCTGGTCCCGCAGCACGGCGGTGAGACGGTCCCCGTGCACCGCCTTCTCCCAGGCCTCACCCCGCCCCGGCGTACCCCGCCCGTCGGTCACCAGGACCGCGAAGCCCTGCTCCGCGAACCACTGGGCGACCGCGACCCACCAGGTACGCACCTTCAGCACCACCTGCATGCCGTGGCCCGCGTAGGGGCTGAGCAGCACCGGCAGCGGACCGTCGCCCGGCCGGTGCCACGACGGCAGGTACAGCCTGCTCCGCAGCTCCCGCTCCCCGAGGCTCAGCGCCAGCGGCCGAGGGGTGACGAGCGGTTCCTCCGCCAGTACCGCGATCCGGCCCGCCGGAACGCCGGCCCGCAGCACCGTCACGGTGTGGCCGTCCGGAGTCCTGCTGTCGAGCACCACCGTCGGTCCGCCGACCGACGCCGTGTGCACACCGGGTGCGCCGCTGACCCGTACGAAACCCTCCTCTGGCGCGTCGGCCGCGTACGACCAGACGTGGGTCTCGGTCGGCTCCTCGCAGGCGGTGAAGTACACCCGCCCGCCTGCTGCGCCCACCACCTCGTGGACCTCCAGGCCCGCCGGTGTGGGGGTGCCGCCGATGTCCAGACCCTGGCTGTCGCCGCCCGGCCGTGCGGCGGTGATGAGCGCGCCCGAGGCGAGACGCAGCGGGGTGCCCCGCCGCAGCGACACCCAGGCGGGATCGTGGGTCGCGTGCACCGCCCGGGTGCCGCCCGTCCGCTCGTCCACCTCCAGGACATGGACGGACCGCTGGTCACGCGTCTGCACCGAGACCAGCGGTCCACGGCTGTCCCAGCCCGCCGACACGACGTACTCGAAGGCCCGGTCCGTCCAGCCACCCTCGGGGTGGTCCGGGCCGGCGGCGGAGGGCAGCCGGACATCGGTCCGTTCCCCCGACACCCGGACCAGACGCAGCGAGACCTTAGCGTTCGGTGTGCCGGCCGCCGGGTACGGCACCGCGCGCGGCGGCCGCTCCGGGTCCGTCGGATCACCGACGTACCGGCGCCGGACCCCGGCCGTGTCCACCCGCGCCACCAGCAGGGCATCGCCGCGCGGCGACCACCAGTAGCCGCGTGAGCGCCCGACCGACTCCTGCGACACATAGTCCGACAGCCCGTAGGTCACCTGCTCGCCGTCCGGACCGGCGAGCGTCCGGACGCCCGTCCCGTCGGCCCGCACGATGTGCAGCGCGCCGTCCGACACATACGCGACCAGGGAGCCGTCGGGCGAGGGGCGCGGGTCCACCACCGGCCCCGGCGTGCGGATCCGGCGCGGCTCCCCGCCGTCGGGACGCACCACCCAGAGCGCGCCCCGAAGCGCGAAGGCCACCAGCCGTACGGCCTCGTCCGTCGCGTAGGAGACCACCCCGGAGGAGGTCTCCCGGGCCCGCTCCCGCCGCGCCAGCTCCTCCGGCGGCACCTCGCCCGACGGCTCGTCCGCGAAACCGGGCCCGACGGGGTCCGCGAGCATCCGCTCCGCGCCGTTCTCGTAGAGCCAGAGGCGGCTCACCGGGTCGGTGCCCGAGGTGCCGCGTACGAACAGCACCCGTTCGCCGTCCGGGGAGACGGTGAACTGCCTGGGCACCCCGAGCGAGAAGCGCCGGGTACGGGCGAACTGGAGCGGGAACGGCTCGGCAGCGGTGGCGAGGGCACCGGCGGTGGCATCGGCATCGGCATGGGCGGTGGCCGGGGCGTCGGCGGAGGGAGTCATGGCGACACCATGACAGGTCGGAATCCGCCGGAGCCGCCGGCCTCCTCAGCCGCGCAGTCGTACGGGCAGCTGCCGCACGCTGTTGCCCACGAAGGACGCGTGCCGGGGCAGTCCGGACTCGGGCACGGCCAGATCGAGGCCGGGGAAGCGCGCGGAGAGCTGCTCCAGTGCCGTGACGCCCTCCATCCGGGCCACTTGGGCGCCCATGCAGTAGTGCGCGCCATGGCCCAGGGAGAGGTGCCGGACCCCGTTGTCGCGGGTGATGTCGAAGCGTGCGGCATCGGGGCCGTGGGCCGACGGGTCGCGGCCGGCGGCGGAGTACCCGGCGAGCACCGGGGTGCCCTTGGGGATCACGGTGCCGTCGATGTCGAGGTCGCGGGTCGGGTAGCGGAACGGGAAGTAGCTGACCGGGCTGTCCCAGCGCAGCGTCTCCTCGACCACGTCTGCCCAGCTCGCGCCGCCGGAGCGCACCAGGTCGAGCTGGTCGCGGTGGGCGCACAGGGCCCGTACGGCGTTGGTGATCAGATTGAGCGTCGTCTCGTGGCCGGCGATGATCGTGAGCATCAGGGTGCCGATCAGCTCGTGCGGGCCGAGCCGGTCGCCGCCCTCCTCGCGGGCCGCGATCAGGGCGCTGGTGAGATCGTCCCCCGGACTCTCCGTCCTGGCGGCGGCCACCGCGCTCAGCAGCTCCACCATCTCCCGGTTGGCCGCCCTCGCCTCCCTCGGACCGATGTCCGTGGCGACGATCCGGTTGGACAGCTCGTGCAGCCGGCCGTGGAGCGCGTCGTCCACGCCCAGCAGTTCGCAGATGACGCCCATCGGCAACGGCAGCGCGAACTGCGCACGCAGATCGACGACACCGCCGCCGGCTGCGGCCGCCGCTTCGAGGCCGTCCAGCAGCGAGGCCGTCAACGCCTCCGTGCGCGGACGCAGTTCCTCAACCCGGCGGGCGGTGAACGCCTTGCTCATCAGCGAACGCAGCCGCCGGTGATCGGCTCCGTCGGCGGTGGTCATCCCCTGCACGGTGGCGAAGGTCCGCAGCGGCCATCCGTCGTCGATCCCACCGGACTGGAGCGCCTCGAAGTGCCGGGCGTCCTTGGCGACATCGGGGTGCGAGAGGAACTCCCTGAGCGCGTCGTGGCCCAGCACGGCCATCCCCGCCACCTCGCCGGGGAGGATCACAGAGGCGACGGAGCCTCGGGCCAGCAGCCGGGCGTTGGCCGCGTGCGGACAGCCGCCCGCCGGGTCCATGCGGTGCGGGAGGTCGGCAGCGGGGTTCACCGGTGAAGTGCTCAACAGGGCTCTCAGTTCATGAGTTACCCAGGTTTGTACCAGATCGGACGAGGTCGCGTGCCGGACCCCGCGAGCCCGGCCCGGCCCCGCCCGACCCGTACGGGTGGACTTGGGCCAACGGGTCTGATTCGGGGAGTCGCCGGGGAAGTGTCCCGTCGGAACCGGGCGGCGGAAGATGCCGCCGTAACTGCCGATCGTGGCCGGAGGAGGAACCTAACGTCAACTCCCGTAAGCGATATCCGACGTCTTGGAGGACAGGCATGAACAACAGCATTCGCACGGCTGCCGCTGCCGCGGCTCTCGTCGCCGGTCTCGTCACGGTGGGCGGCACCGCCAACGCCGCCGAGCGTCCGGACCGGATCACCGGCCAGGAGCAGCTGGCGCAGAGCATCGCGAAGGCGGTCGCCGCCGAGCAGGCGAGCGGCGCCGTCACCGACGGGGTCATCGGCGGCATAGTGGTCAACCCGTCTGTCGCGAGTTCCTGCTGACGAAGAGGAGGTGAGCACCGTGGACAGCACTGCGGACCTCGCCCGGGAAGGGCAGGAGACTCCTCTGAGATGGTGTCCGAGCGGCGATGCGAGCCGCCCGGAGTCCGTCGTCCTCGGCGTGCGGTCCGGGGACGACGGCCAGGTCGCGTACCTGGCGGAGCCCGTACCCGCCGCCGATGTCCTCGGGGCCATTCCGGAGGGGATCGCCCCCAACCGGGTGCTCCGGTTCGCCTCGCACTGCGTGTCGGACTGCGCGAACCGGGTCGGAGAGGCCTGTGGGCTGATCGAACGGATCACGACCGTGCCGGCCGGGACCGTACCGGCCGCCGTGCCGCGGTGCCACCTCCGCCCGCACTGCAAGTGGTGGAACCAGACCGGTGTCGAGGCCTGCCACCGCTGCCCCGCCCTCACCACGCTGGAACCCCGCGACGACGAACTCGCCGTTCTCGTCGCGGACCCGGCGACCACCCGCGAACAGCTGGAGAGCTGGGTTGCCGCCGCACAATGAGGTAGGCCTTCACAGGAGCGGGTCCGTTCACGGGAGCGGGCCCGCTCACTGTGCGTGTCCGCTCAAGGAGCCGGTCGCGGACCGGACCGAGCACGAGAGAAGGGACAGTTGTGAACGACTGGATACGGTGCTTCCGCCCGGCCCCCGACGCCGGGGTCCAGGTGCTGTGCTTCCCGCACGCGGGAGGTTCGGCCAGTGGCTACTATCCGCTGTCGACCGAGCTCGCGGGGGTGGCGGAGACCCTGGTCGTGCAGTACCCGGGGCGGCACGACCGGCTCGCCGAACCGTTCGCCGAGCGGTTCGGTGAGGTCGTGGACGCGGTGCTGGCCTCGCTCCCCACGAGCGACGGCCGGCCCCTCGTGCTGTTCGGTCACAGCATGGGCGCGCTCCTCGCGTTCGAGACGGCGCGACGGCTGGCGGCGAAGGGACGGTCGCCCGCCGCGCTGTTCGTCTCCGGGAGCGAGGCCCCGGCGCTGCCGCGGCACGCCCGGCTGCCCAACCCGCCGAGCGACGACGACCTGATCGGAGAGATGCGGCTGCTGTCCGGCACGGGCGAGGAACTGCTGACCGATCCCGAGATCCTCCGGCTCGCCCTGCCGCCGCTGCGGGCCGACTACGCGATGCTCTTCGCCCGCACCCACGTTCCCGGGCCGCCGCTGCGCTGCCCGGTCGTCGCGCTGACGGGTGACAGGGACCCCCGGGTCTCCGTCGAGGGCGCGCGGGCCTGGGAAGGGGAGACGGTGGGCCCCTTCGAGTTGCACGTGCTGTCCGGCGGTCACTTCTTCCTGAGTGAGCACCTGAACCGTGTCGCGGGACTCGTCGCGGCGTACGCGCCCGGCCGGGCGGTCCAGGTCACCGGCTGAACCCGCTGAACCCGCTTACACAGCACAGGGGTTGGGCCCCGACCGGAAGGTCGGGGCCCAACCCCTGTGCTGTGTGCTGACTCACTCCGCCTCGAACTCCGCGAGCAGCGCGTCGAGGGAGTCGTCACCGTCCCGCACCGCCATGATCTGACGGGCCATCTCGTGCAGCGTCAACTGCTCCAGGAACAGCGTGATGGGGACATCGAGGCCGTACTCGTCCCGCAGGCAGCCGACCAGGTGGACGGCGGTCAGGGAGTCGCCGCCGGCCGCGAAGTACGTCATCTCCGGGTCGTCGGCGTCCGCCAGCCCCAGGGCCCCGGCGATCAGCGCCCGGATCTCCTGCTCCAGGTCCGCGGTGGGCCCACCCGCCTCCGCCTGCTCCCCGGCCTGCGCGACCGGTGCGAGGCGGTACGCGCCGTGGCTCTCCCCGGCGAAGGGGTAGGAGGGCAGCGCGGTCCGCCGGCCGCCCCCCTCCACCGCCTCCGGCACCGGCTCGCCCGCCAGCCACGCCTCGCCCAGCGCATCGGGTCCGCCCGCGGCCGGCGCACCGCCCGCCGCCAGTCCGGCCAGCAGCTCCGCCGCCTCCGCACGGTCCACGGCCCGCACATAGCCGCGCACCGCCATCGGGGCACGGCCCACCCGCAGGGTGTAGGCGGTGTCGGTGAGGGACGGGGCGTCCGGGGCCCGCAGCGCCTCGGCCAGCCGGCCGGCCAGCGCGTCGAGGTCCCTCCGGGTGCGGGCGGACAGCAGCAGCACCTCCGGGCCGTCCGGCGCCCCGGCTCCACCGCGCGGTGGAGCCTGCTCCAGCACCACGTGCACGTTCGTGCCGCCGATGCCGACCGAGCTGACCCCGGCCCGGCGGGGGCCGGAACCGGGCTCCGGCCAGGAGGCCGCCCGCTCGATCAGGTGGAACGGCGAGTCCTCGAAGCCCAGTTCGGGGTGCGGGCGGCCGGCGTCGGCGTTCGGCACCAGCGTGGCGTGCTCCAGCATCAGCACCGACTTGATCAGCGCGGCCACGCCCGCCGCCGCGTCCAGGTGGCCGATGTTCGACTTCACCGAGCCGATCCCGATCCGCCCGGTGCCGAGCGCCCCCTTGAACGCGGCGCTCGCCGCCGCCGCCTCGATGCGGTCACCGAGCGCGGTGGCCGTACCGTGCGCCTCCAGGTACTGGGCGTCCGCCGGGTCGAGACCGGCCGCCGCCCACGCCTCCACGATCGCCGCGGTCTGCTGGTCGACGCCGGGCGCGGTGAACCCGACCTTCGTGGCACCGTCGTTGGTGACGGCGCTGCCCCGGATGACCGCCCTGACCGGGTCGCCGTCCGCGAGCGCGTCGCTCAGCCGGCGCAGTACGACCACCCCCACCCCGTTGCCGGGCACGGTGCCGCCGGCCCGCTCCTCGAAGGGGCGGCACCGGCCGTCGGGGGAGAAGATGCCGCCCTGGTGGTGGACGTAACCCTTCTTGTGCACGGTGTCCACGGCGACGCCGCCGGCCAGCGCCGTGTCGCACTCCCCGAGCAGCAGCGACTGCACCGCGAGGTGCACGGCGGTCAGCGAGGTCGAGCAGGCCGTCTGCACCGTCAGGCTCGGGCCCTCCAGACCCAGCCGGTAGGAGATCCACGGGGCGAGGAACTCGCGGTCGGTGAGGATCCGCACCTGGAGCGCCCCGATGGTCGCGGCGAGCCCCGGATCGGTCTGCGCCGCCAGCATGTGCTCGGTGACCCCGCCGCCGACGTACACACCGGTACGGGCCGGGCCACCGCGCGGATTGCGGCCGGCGTTCTCCAGCGCGGACCAGGCCGTCTCCAGGAGCAGCCGGTGCTGGGGGTCAAGGGCCGCGGCCTCCGTGCGGTTGAAGCCGAACAGCTCCGCGTCGAAGCGGTCGGCTTCCGCGAGACGGCCCTTGGCCGGTACGTAGTCGCGGCCCCGGACCTCCTGCGGGTCGGCGCCGTCTGCTATCAGCTCCTCCTCGGTGAAGTCGGTCACCGAGCAGAGGCCGCCGAGCAGGTTGCGCCAGTAGGTGTCCAGGTCCGGGGCGCCGGGGAAGCGTCCGCTCATTCCGACGACCGCGATCGCGGAGTCGGCTGCGAGGGGCTCGGCGGCGCTTGCGTTCTCGGTCATCGTGTGGAGCCTTTCCGGTAGCTGAGTCGTCGGGCGGCGGCGGTGCGTCGTGCGTGCCGGTCATCGCCGCGCGCGGCGGCCGTCGCGGCGGTGGGGCCGGTGTCGGGGGACCCGGCGGCAGGGCCGGGGACCGACCGGTCGAGGTGGGCGGCGAGGTCGGCCACGGTGGGGTGGCGGAACAGGTCGACGAGGCTGAGTCCGCCGTACGTCCCCAGCTCGCGCAGGGCGGCCAGGACGCTGAGCAGCCGGATCGAGTTGCCGCCCAGTTCGAAGAAGTGATCGGTGACGGCGACCCGTTCGAGGTTGAGGACCCGCGCCCACAGACCGGCCACCAGCTGCTCGGTGGCCGTGCCCGCGACGGTGGCGGATCCGTCCGGCCGGCACGCCACGGTGACGGGTTCCGGCAGCCGGGCCCGGTCGAGCTTGCCGTTCCCGCTGACCGGCATCTCGTCCAGCCGCACGAACACCTCGGGCACCATGGAGCCGGGCAGCCGCCGGGCGAGATGGGCGCGCAGCTCCGCGTCCGGCGGCGCGGCCCCGTCCCGGCCCACCACGTACGCCACCAGCCGTTGTTCGGTGCCCGTACCGCGTACGGTGGCCGCCGCCAGGGCGACCCCCGGCGCGCCGGCCAGCAGGGTCTCGATCTCGCCGAGTTCGATGCGTACGCCGCGCAGCTTGACCTGGAGGTCGGTGCGTCCGAGGTAGTGGATGAGGCCGTGCGCGTCGATCCGGCCGAGGTCGCCGGTGCGGTACATCCGGGTGCCCGGTGCGCCGTGCGGGTCCGCGACGAACCGTTCGGCGGTCAGACCGGGCCGGCCGATGTAGCCGCGCCCCAGTGAGGCACCGGCCACGTAGATCTCACCGGCAACCCCGGCGGGCACCGGCCGGAGCCGCTCGTCCAGTACGTAGACACGGGCCCCCGGCACCGCGCCGCCGAGTGCCACGGGTTCGCCGGGGGTGAGGTCCCCGGTGGTCGCGTAGACGGTCACCTCGCTGGGCCCGTACGCGTTCACGACGCGCCGGCCGGGCGCGCTGAGCCGTCCGACCAGCTCGGGCGGGCAGGCCTCGCCGCCGACCGCGACGGTCCGCAGGTCCGGCAGCTGCCCGGTGAGGTCGGGCAGCAGCATCGCGGCGGACGGCGGCAGGAACACATAGGTGATGCGGGAGTCCCGCAGCCGCTTCAGCAGCCCCTCACCGATCCGCTCGTCCTCGCTCGGGATGTGCAGCTCCGCCCCGGCCACCCAGGGGAAGAACAGGTCGGAGACGGCGACGTCGAAGCCGAACGAGACGAACTGCAGCACCCGGTCCTCGGCGTCGACCGGGAAGGAGTGCCGGACCGCCCGGGTGAGATTGACCAGCGCCCGGTGCTCGACGGCGACGCCCTTGGGGACGCCGGTGGAGCCCGAGGTGAACAGGACGTAGGCGAGATCCCCGGCGGACGGTGCGGCGGCGGCCTCCGCGGGTGCGGGGGAGACGGGGTCCGTGACGGCCGGGCGGTCGACCCGGATGCACGGCACCCCCAGGGCCGTCCCTGTCTCCGCGGTCTCCCGGGCGGTCAGCAGGAGCCCGGTGCCGGAACTCTCCAGCATGTGGCGGAGCCTGGCCTCGGGGTGCGCCCGGTCCAGCGGTACGTAGGCGCCTCCAGCGCGCAGGACGGCCAGGGCCGCGATGCCCTGGTCCGCCGAGCGGGGCAGCAGCAGGCCGACCCGGACGCCGGGCCGCACCCCGGTGGCGCGCAGCCGGGCGGCCAGCGCGTCGGCCCGGCCGAGCAGTTCGGCATAGCTCAGGCGGAGGTCGCCGCAGACCAGGGCCGTGGCATCGGGGTGCTCGGCCGCCCGGTCCGCGATCAGCTCGGGCACCAGGCGGTCCAGCGGCGCGGCCTCCGCGAGTCGGTCGGCGCCGTCGATGGTCCGGGCGCGTTCGCCGGGCCCCACCAGCTCCACGGTGGACAGCGGTGCGGACGGGGCCGCGAGCAGCCCGGCCAGCAGGGTGCGGAAGTTGTCCGTCCAGCGGCGGACCGTCGCCGCGTCGAACAGGTCGCTGCGGTAGATGAACTGGGCGGCCAGCTCGTCGCCCCAGCGCTCCATGAACAGGTGGAAGTCGAACTTGGCGGTGTCCAGGGTCAGGGCGAGCCGCTCGGTGGCGGCACCGGTCAGCCGCAGACCGGGCGCCGCCTCGTCCTCGTAGCTGAGCGCCACCTGCACCACCGGGTCGTGGCTGGTCTCACGGACCGGGGCGAGGGTGTCGACCACCGCTTCGAACGGCGCGTCCTGGTACGGCTGGGCCGCCAGCAGGGATGCCCGGACGCGGCGGGTCAGCTCGTCGAGCGAAGGGTCACCGGACACGTCCACGCGCAGCGCCAGGGTGTTGGTCAGCATCCCGACCATCTCCTGGAGCTCGGGCCGTTCACGGCCGGACGCCGGGTAGCCGACGACCAGGTCCTCGCCGCCCGAGAGCCGGGAGAGGAACGCGGTGTACACCGCGAACATCGTCATGAACGGGGTGGCGCCCTGGGCGGCGGCGACCTCGGCCAGCCGCGCCCTGACATCGGCGCCGAGCAGGAAGCGCTCGGCGCCGCCCGCGGCGGTGCGGACCGGCGGGCGCGGGCGGTCCAGCGGCAGTTCCATGACGGTGGGCGCGCCGCGCAGCCGCTCTGCCCAGTGCCGCACGGACCCCTCGAACGCGCCGTCCGCGGTGCGTTCGCGCTGCCAGGCCGCGTAGTCGGGGAACTGGAGCGGGAGTTCGGCCGGCCGGTGGACGGTTCCCCGGATCTCGTGCGCGTACGCCTCCGACAGGCCGTCCAGCATCAGGCCGAGTGACCAGCCGTCGCAGACCAGGTGATGGGCGACCAGCAGCACCCGGTGGCTGCCGTCGTCCACCGCGTACACGGCGCAGCGCAGCAGCGGCCCCTCCGCGGTGTCGAAGGGGCGGGCGGCCTCCGTGCGGACCAGGGCGTCCGCACGGTCCGCCGGCACGTCCCGGTGGATCGCCGGCCGCACCCGCCCGACGGAGGACACCCGCTGGGCGGGGGTGCCGTCCTCCGCGGTCCGGAAGACGGTGCGCAGGGCCTCGTGGCGGGCGACGAGTGCGTCCAGCGCCCGGCCGAACGCCGAGGTGTCGAAGGGCCCGTGCACGGCGAAGGCGACCGGCACGTTGTACTGGGCGGTGCCCGGATTCAGCTGGTCGAGGACCAGCAGGCGGCTCTGGGCGTCGGAGGCGGGGAACTCGTACTCCTCGTTCCCGCCGCCCTCCCCGGCGTAGAGGTCGATGAGCTCGACGGTGTCGACGGTCATGGGTTTCAGTCCCCTCGGAGGGCGGATTCGAGGACCGCGGCGATCTCGGCCGCCGGGCCCGGATTGAGTACGTCGCTGTGACCGCAGTCCAGTTCGTGGACGTCGAGCGAGGCGGTCACGCGCTGCCAGGCCGCGGTCTTCTCGGCCGTGCCCGGCCAGCTGTCGTGCGTCGCGGAGAAGAGCGTGAGCCCGCCCCCGTAGTCGGACGGCCGCCAGGTCCGTACGAGCGCGCTGTGGTGCGCCCCGATGTCGACCAAGGTGTGCAGAACGGCCTCGGAAAGGCCGTCGAAGGCTCCCTGGTGGGCGGTGGAGAACACCGTGGCCCGGTCCAGCGGCCCGTCCGGTACCGGTGCGCCGGGGGCGTGGGAGTGGAGCAGGATGCGCAGCATCTCGTCCTCGACGGCGGCGGGTTCCAGGGGCGTGTCGAGGATCTCCTCGGGCATCGGCATGGCGTCCACCACGGCGAGCATCCGCACATCCTCGCCGGCCCGGCGCAGCCGCACCGCCAGCTCGTGCGCGAGCGGTCCGCCGAAGGACCGGCCGAGGAGCAGGTACGGCCCCCGGGGCTGGAGTTCCCGGACGCGCGGCAGGTAGAGGTCCGCCATCGCGCCGATCGACGCCGGGAGCCCGTCGGCCCCGGTGAGCAGCGCCGGACTCTGGAGGGTGTGCACGGGGCGGGCCGGATCCAGGTGCGGCAGCAGGTTCGCGTACGACCAGCCGAGGCCGAGCCCCGGGTGCACGCAGATCAGCGGGGCGAGGTTCCCGCCGGCCCGCAGGGTGAGCACGGGCCCCAGGCTGTTGTGCTGCGGTTCTGACCCCTGCTTCCCGGTCACGGGACCGCTCCGGCCGGGGCGCAGCGCGATCCGCGGAGCCGGGCCCTTCCCGGCCGGCGGTGCGTCGAGCCGGGCGGCGAGAGCGGCCGGGGTGGGGGCGTCGAACAGGGCGGAGAGCGGGATGCGGACCCCGAGCACCGTCTCGATCTTCGACTTCAGCCGCAGCGCGGTCAGCGAATGGCCGCCCGCCAGGAAGAAGTCGGTGTCGGGCCCGACCGTCGGCAGGCCGAGCACCGTGCCGAACAGGGCGCACAGCTCGCGCTCGCGTGCGGTGCCCGGACTCCGTGGCGCCGCCGGCTGCCCGGCGGGCCCCGGCTCCGGGAGCGCGGCCCGGTCGGCCTTCCCGTGCCGGGTGAGCGGCACCTCGGCGATACGGGCCCACAGCGACGGCACCAGGTGCGCGGGCAGCTGCCGGGCGGCATGCTCCCGTGCCCGGTCCAGGAGGGCCTGCCACGGCTCGGCCGCGTCGTCCGGCACCAGCCAGGCGGCCAGCAGTTTGCCGCCCGCCGCGTCGGTCCGGGCACCGGCCACGGCCCGCGCCACGCCGGGGCAGCCGGTCAGCGCCGCCTCGACCTCGGCGGGCTCCACGCGGAAACCGCGCACCTTGACCTGGTCGTCGGCCCGGCCCGCGAACTCCAGCGCGCCGTCGGGCATCCGGCGGGCCAGGTCCCCGGTGCGGTACATCCGGCCGCCCGGCGGACCGTACGGATCGGCGACGAACCGCTCCGAGGTGGCCACCGGCCGTCCCAGGTAGCCGTGGGCCAGCCCGCTGCCGCCGAGGTACAGCTCACCGGTGGCGCCCGCCGGAACGGGGAGCAGCCGTTCGTCCAGGACATGCGCGCGGGTGTTGTCCAGGGGGCGCCCGATGGGGATGCCGCCCGGCTGACCGGCCGACTCCTCCGTGGCGGTGTGCGCGGTGGCGAACACCGTCGTCTCTGTGGGCCCGTATCCGTTGACGACGACGGTCCCCGGGCAGTGCTCGTGCAGACGGCGCACGGTGCCGGGCGCGAGGACGTCGCCGCCGGACCACACCTCGCGGAGTCCGGACAGCGCGTCCGGCGCGATCTCGGCGACGGTGCGCAGCAGTTCGGGCGTGAGCATCAGCGCGGTGACCCCCCGGTCGGGGACCACCCGCTTCAGCAGGTCGGGGGTGACCGCCTCCTCGGGGGCGACGACCACGGTCCCGCCGTTCAGGAGCGGGACCCACACCTCGTAGGTGGAGGCGTCGAAGGTGTACGGGTTGTGCAGCAGCACCCGGTGGTGGGCGCCGCCCGCGAACCGGCCGTCCGCGGCGAGTTCGGTGATGGCACGCTGCGGGACGACCACTCCCTTGGGCTCTCCCGTGGAGCCTGAGGTGTAGATGACGCAGGCGGCGGCGTCGGGGGAGGACTCCACCCCGTCGAAGGGCTCGGGGCCGGACTCCTCCGTGAGGTCCAGCACCGCCGTCCCCCCGGGCAGCCGGTTCGCGGCGGAGTCCGGCCGGTCGGTGAGGACGAGCGCGGGCTCCGCCGCCGTCAGGAGCCGGGCCAGCCGCTCCGCCGGGTGCGCCGGGTCGAGGGGGAGCCAGCAGGCGCCCGCCTTGAGGACCGCGAGCTGGGCGACGACCACGGCCGAGGAGCGGGCCAGCAGGAGGCCCACGGTCCGGCCCGGCGCGATCCCGGCCCGGACGAGCCGGCCCGCCAGCCGGTCGGAGGCCGCGGCCAGCCGGGCGTAGCTGAGGATCTCGCCGTCCGTGTCGACGGCCGGGGCGTCGGGCGTGCGGGCCGCCTGGGCGGCGAACCGTCCGACCACGGTGGCGGGCGCGGCGGGCGCCCGGGACGGGCCGTCGGCCAGGGCCAGCAGCTCGTGCCGCTCCGCCACGGGCAGGGCGTCGATCTCGTCCACGGGAGTCTGCGGGGAACGGGCCAGCCGCTCCAGCACGTGCGCCAGCCGGGCGGTGACCGCTGCCGCCGAGATGCCCCGGCGGCAGCTCACCGAGAGCAGCAGCCGGTCCTCCGCGACCGCCGCGATGGTGACCGGGTAGTGGGTCGCGTCCGTCACCTTCGCCAGGCGTACGGAGTCCGGGGCGTCCTCGCCGCCCTCGGCCCGGGGGAAGTTCTCGAAGGCGAGGATCGAGTCGAAGAGTTCACCGGCCCCCACCGCACGCTGCACCTCCGCGGCGCGGGCGTGGTGGTGGGCCAGCAGCCGCGACTGCTCGTCCTGGATCCGGCGCAGCAGTTCGTCCACCCGCTCGCCGTCCCGCAGTTGGACCCGCACCGGCAGGGTGTTGATGAACAGGCCCACCATGGATTCGACACCGGGCAGATCGTGCGGGCGCCCGGAGACGACCGCGCCGAAGACCAGGTCGCGGGAGCCCGTCAGCCTGGCCAGCACCAGGGCCCAGGAGACCTGCACCAGGGTGTTCAGGGTGACGCCCGCCGCGGCGGCCCGCCGGACCAGCATTCCGGTGAGGCCGGTGGTCAGCCACATCCGGTCACGGTCGGGTGCCGTGTCCGGACCGGTGGGGGCCAGCAGCGCGGGCCGTTCCAGGCCCTCCAGCGCCTCGCACCACGCGGCCTCCGCCCTGCCGCGGTCCTGGGCTCCCAGCCACACCAGGTAGTCCCGGTAGGGCACGGCGGGCGGCAGCGGACGGCCCGCCACCAGGGCCGCGAGGTCCCGTTCGACGACCGGCATCGACCAGCCGTCCAGGAGGATGTGGTGGAAGGACACGACGAGGTCGCCGCCGGAGTCGTCCCGCAGGAACGTGGCCCGCACCAGCGGCGGCCGCGCCAGGTCGAAGCGGAGCGCCGCGTCCTCGCGCAGCACCTCGTCGGCCCGCACGCCCACCTCGTCCGGGGCGAGGCCCGTCAGGTCCACCTCTGTCCACGGCACCGCGACCGCCTCCGGCACCACCTGGACCGGCCGGTCCAGGCGTTCGTGCCGGAAGCAGGAGCGCAGGTTGGGGTGCCGGTCCAGGAGCGCGGTGACCGCGTTCCGTACCGTGGGCGAGGCTGTCGCGGCACCGATCCGGAACCGGGCCTGCACCAGATAGGGGTCCGGGCCGGATGTCTCCCGGGCGGCGTGGAAGAGAAGGCCCTCCTGGAGCGGGGAGAGCGGCAGTACGTCCGCGATGCGCGCGTTCATCGTCGTTCCCCTTCTTCGTCGTTGTCCCCCGTGGGGCCGAAGCCGTCGAGGTCACCGAAGTCCATGTCCTGGGCGAGCAGTTCGAGCTGGTCCCCGGTGAGGTCGACGAGCGGGAAGTCGGAGGGGGTGTGGACGGCCGCGCCATCGGATCCGCCGTGGTCGGCGAGGACGCCGAGCGCCTCGGACCAGGCCCCGGCCAGGGCGCGCACCTCTTCCTGCGTGAACACCCCGGACGGGTAGGAGAAGCTCGCCTCCAGCAGGGGTTCGCCGTTCTCCTCGCGGGCCAGCACGTCCACCTCCAGGGTGTGCGCGAGCGGCACGGCGTCCGGCCCGAGATCGAGCAGCCGCCCGCCCGCCGCGTCGGTCGCGGTGAACCGGCCCAGATAGTTGAAGCGGACATCGGGTGCGGGCAGCGCGGCGAGCGCCGGGCCGGTCTCCGGGTGGAGGTAGCGGAGCAGCCCCCAGCCGAGCCCGCCGGACGGCACCGCCCGCAACTGCTCCTTGACGCACTTGAGCGCCTCGCCGGGCCGGCCGCCGGGCTCCACGGTGGCGGCGCCGAGGTCCAGCCGGACCGGGTACTGCGTGGTGAACCAGCCGACCGTGGCGGAGACGTCGACCTCGGTGGAGATCACCTCGCGCCCGTGCCCCTCCAGGTGGACGAGGAGAGCGGAGCCGGTGCCCCGGCGCCGGACGGCCGCTGCCGTGAGCGCGGTCAGCATCACCGCGTCGGGGCGGCAGTTGAAGGTGGCCGGCAGCGTGATGAGCACACTCCGGGTCAGCTCCGCGCCCAGTTCGAAGGTGAACGTCTCCCGGTGCCCGCCCGGCTTCCCGCCCTCGGTGAGGCGTGCCGCGGGGTCCGCCAGCTGCCTTTCCCACCAGGGGAGTTCATCGGTGCGCAGGCCGGCCTCCTGGGAGAGCAGCCGGGACCAGCGGGTGAACGAGGCGGTGGCGGGGGCGGATTCGTGACCGGGGCGCGGATCGAGGGCAGAGGCGAGTTCCTGGCCGAGCACCCGCCAGGAGAACCCGTCGACCGCCAGATGGTGCACGGTCAGGACCAGGGCGCCGGCCCGGCCGGGCCCGGGGTCCAGCCACAGCGCCCGCACCATCTCGCCGTCCTCCGGCCGCAGTGTGGCGGTGCGCGCCAGCTTCGTAGCGTGCGCGTGCAGATCGGTGTCCGCCGGCACGGCCAGCCGGACGGCCCGCGCCCCGGCGGGTGTCCCGGCGACGGGCACGTCGAACTCCCAGCCCGTGTCGTCGTCGCGCACCAGGCGCATCCGCAGCGCGGAGTGCCGCTCGGTGAGCGCGGTGACGGCCGCCTCGATCGCGGCCAGTCCGGTGCCGGGTGCCAGCGGGAACAGCATGGACTGGGTGAACGCCGAGGTGTCCCCGGCCTGTTCGCGCCACCAGTGCATCACCGGGGTGAGCGGCAGCCGCCCGGTCCCGGTGTCCTCCTCGGCCGGGCCCTCGCTGTCGGGGGTACGGGCCAGCACCGCCAGCCGGGCCGGGGTGCGCACGGTGAACACGTCGTGCGGTGAGAGCACCAGACCGGCCGCACGCGCCCGTGCGGCGAGCTGGATCGCCATGATGCTGTCGCCGCCGAGCCGGAAGAAGTCGTCGTCGGCACCGGCCTGTCCGACGTCCAGCAGCTCCGCGAAGAGCCCGCAGAGGATCTCCTCGCGCGCCGATCCGGGCAGCCGGACCGTGTCCCCGGTCCGCTCGGCCGGGGCCGGCAGCGCGGACCGGTCGAGCTTGCCGTGGGACGACAGCGGCAGCGCGTCCAGCACCACCACGGCGGCCGGGACCATGGCCGCGGGCAGCCGTTCGGCCGCGTGCAGGAGCAGCGCGTCCTCGTTGGTCTCCGCACCCCGCGCGGGCACCACGTACGCGACGAGCTGCGCGGTGCCCCGGTCGTGCCGTACGACGGCCACCGCCCGCTCCACGGTCGGGTGTTCCACCAGGGCGGCGGCGATCTCGCCCGGTTCGATCCGCAGCCCGCGCAGCTTCACCTGCTCGTCGCCGCGACCCCCGTAGTACGTGATCCCGCTGTCGTCGCGGTGGACCAGGTCGCCGGTGCGGTACATGCGGCCGCCGGGCGGGCCGTAGGGATCGGCGACGAACCGCTCTGCGGTGAGCGCGGCACGCCCGAGATAGCCGCGGGCCAGGGCGGCGCCCGCGAGGTAGAGCTCGCCGCCCGCCCCGGCCGGGACCGGCCGCAGCCGCTCGTCCAGGACGTAGGCGGTGGTGCCCGCCACCGGAGAACCGATGGGCGGCACCGCCGTGTCGGCGTCCAGCGGCCCGGAGACCGTGGCGACGACGGTGGACTCGGTGGGCCCGTAGGCGTTGTGGAAGCGCCGCCCCCCGACGGCCCAGCGCGCCACCAGGTCCGGCGGGCACGCCTCCGCGCCGACGACGAGCGCGCGCAGCCACGGGTGCGGACCGGCCGGCACCGTCGCGAGCACGGACGGCGGGACGAACGCGCAGGAGATCCGCCGCTCCGCCAGCACCGCCCCGAGATCCTCGCCCACCAGCGGCCCCGGCGGCGGCAGCACCAGGGTGCCGCCGGAGCCGAAGGCCAGGCACAGTTCTCCGACGGAGATGTCGAAGGTGGGCGGTCCCAGCTGGAGCACCCGGCTCCCCGCGCCGAGCGCGACGCCGTCCACCAGGCTCCTGGTGAGCGCGGCCACACCGGCATGGGTCACCAGCACGCCCTTCGGGGTGCCGGTGGAACCGGAGGTGTGGATGACATGGGCCACGTCGTGCGGTTCCGGACCGCCCGGCGGCAGCGGCGGACCGGCCCAGGCGTCCTCGTCGAGGACCAGCACCGGGACGTCCGGCACCGGGGGCACGGCACCCGGCTCGGTGATCAGGAGCACCGGCCCCGCCTCGTCGAGGACCCGGCGGACGCGCTCCGCCGGGTGGGCGGGGTCGACGGGCAGATACGCGGCCCCGGCGCGCTGGACGGCCAGCGCCGCCACCGGCCAGTCGCTGCCGCGCGGCAGGGCGAGCGCCACGGCCCGCCCGGGGCCGGCCCCGAGCCGGACCAGCCGGCCGGCCAGCCGGGCGACCCGGTCGTCCAGTTCTCCATAGCTCAGACCGCGCCCGGGGAACGGGTACTCGACGGCCGGCGCGTCCGGCGTCCTGGCCGCCCGCCGGCTCACCAGAGCGGGCAGCGACTCCGGGCCGGGAGCGGCGGATCCGGCGGAGGCGGCGAGCAGTTCACCGCGCATGGCCTCCGGCACCAGGTCGATGTCCCCGATCAGCGCCGAGGGCTCTGCGGTGATCCGCCGCAGCAACTCGACGTAGCACTCGGTCCAGCGGGCGACCGTCGCCGGGCTGAAGACATCGGTACGCAGACCGAAGCTGCCCTCCATGCCGTCGCCGCTGTCCTTCACCACACCGACGAGGTCGTGCTCGCCGCCCGTGTGGATGCGCTCGGGCTCCGCGAACTCCTTCAACACCGTGACGCTCGGCTGCTGCGTCAGGTGCATGAAGACCCACTGGTACAGCGGGGCCCGGCCCGCGCTGCGCTCGGGCGCGGCGGCCGACACGATCCGGCCGACGGGCACGTCCGCGTTGGCCATCAGATCCGGGAAGTCGGCGGCGAACCCGGCGAGCACATCGGTGAACGACCGGTCGGGGCGCACCTGCCAGCGGGTCGGCACGGCGTTCATGACGTACCCGATGACCTGGTCGAGTCCCTTGGCCGCCCGGTTGGCGATCGGGGTCCCGATCACCAGGTCCTCGGCGCCGCTGACCCGGTGCGCCAGGACCGCGAAGGCGGCCATCAGGACGACGTAGACGGAGGAGCCGCGCTCCCGCGCCAGGGCCCGGACGGCGGCGGTGGTCGCCGCGTCGATACGGAAGGGGACGTTCGCGATGCCGTCGCCCTCCGTGGTGGTGCCGGTACCGGCACCGGGCACGGTCAGCGGACCGGGCGGATCCGCGAGATAGCGGCGCCAGAAGTCGAGCCGGCTCCCGAAGACCCCGGCCTCCGTCAGCTCGCTCTGCCAGGACGAGAAGTCGGCGTACTGGATACGGGGCCGGGTCAGGGGCGGCTCGACACCGTCGCGCAGGGCGCCGTACGCCTGGGCGAACTCGTTCTGCAGCACATCGAACGACCACCAGTCACTGATGGTGTGGTGCAGGCTCAGCATCAGCGTGGAGCGCCGCTCGTCGACCCGGACGAACCTGGCCCGGATCAGCTTGTCCCGGCTGAGGTCGAACGGGCGGTTGCGGAACGCCTCGAAGGCCGCGTCGATCGTCCCGCCGGTGCCCCGCAGATCCTCCCGCTCCAGGTCGAACTCCCCGTCTTCGGGGAACTCGACGTGCAGTTCGCCCGCCGGGTCCGTGACGATCCGGGTCCGCAGGATGTCGTGGTGACGCTGGATCAGCGTCAGCGCCGCCGCCAGATGCGCCGGGTCCACCGGCCGCTCGAAGTGGTACGCGGCGCACAGGTTCAGCGCGGGGGTGCCCGGATACAGGGAGTCGTACACCCACAGGTCGTGCTGCGCCGGACTGAGCGGCACCCGGCGGGCCGGATCGCGCGGCGGAATGACGGCGGGTATCTCACGGGCCCGGCCCGCCTCCAGGAGGCGGCGCATCAGCCGGACCCGCTGCTCCCGGCCGAGCGCGCCGAACCGGTCGGCCATGGAAAGGGAAGGGGACGCGGCGCCCGGAACGGCGCGCGCGACGGTGGGGGCGCTCATCACAGGTTCTCTTTCAGTTCGGCCAGCCGGTGCAGCCCGGCCAGTACGTCGTCCCGTCCGATACCGAAGTCGATGAAGCAGGCGACCTCGTCGACGCCCAGCTCGGCCAGAGCGGCGAGCATCTTGGCGCAGTGCCCCGGGGAGCCGAGCAGACTGCCCCAGCTCAGATAGCGTTCGAAGGCGAAGTCCGCGAGCATCGCGGTCTGTTCCTCGGTGAGCCGCGCGGTTGTGGGGTCCGCCGCCCGGTTGGCCGCCGTCTGGCGGACGTACGAGGCGAGATACGTCTTCAGGGGCGCGCCCGCCATCCGGCGCACCTCCGCGTCGTCGGCGCCGACGAAGGTGTGGGCCATCAGCGTGACCCGGCCGTGCGCGTCGGTGCCGCGCTGCTCCGGGGCGGCCGCGCAGGCGGTGCGGTAGAGGGCGATCTTCTCGGCCAGCTCCTCCCGGCTCTGCCCGACGGTCGCGCCGAGCACCCCGGCGCGCAGTGCGCCGGCCGCCGACCAGGTCTCCGGGTTGCCGGACGTGGTGACCCACAGCGGCAGGGTGTCCTGGACGGGCCGGGGCTGGGGCGTCACGGAGACCGGGGTGCCGGTGCCGTCGGGGTACTCGGCGGATTCGCCGGCCCACAGTGCCCGCAGCCGGGGGATGGTCTCCAGGGCGGTCCGCCGCCGGTCCGCGTACTGCTCCGGAGCCAGTGTGAAGTCCTTGGAGTGCCAGCCGGTGGCCACGGAGAGCCCTACCCGGCCGTGCGAGAGGTTGTCCACGACGGCCCAGTCCTCCGCGACCCGCAGCGGGTGGTGGAGCGGAAGGACGACGCTGCCCGCGCGGATCCCGATCCGCTCCGTGGCGACGGCGAGCGCCGCACTGAGCACCGGCGGGCTGGGGAAGACCTGCCCCACCTGCTGGAAGTGGCGCTCGGGGGTCCAGACGGCGTGGAACCCGAGCCGGTCGGCCGTCCGGGCCACGGCGAGGATGTCCTCGTACGTCTCGGTGTGCCGGGCCTCGCCGGCGGTGGTGCTGTCCGCACCGAAGAACATCACACTGAGGTCCACTGCCGCTCCTCCTGCTTCCTGCTGGGCTGGGTCGGGGTTTCCGGACGGCGCGGCACCCGGGGGCGGCGCGGGATGGGGGCGGAGGCGGCCGGTCCGGGCAGGGCCGCGGCCCGTTCCAGCTCGGCCGCGAAGGCGGCGACGGTCGGGGCGGCGAACAGCTGGGCCACCGTCACCGGCCGGTCACCGGCCAGCCGGGCCACGACGCGTACCGCGCGCAGCGAGTTGCCGCCGAGCGCGAAGAAGTCGTCGTACGGGCCCGCGCTCGGCACACCGAGGACCTCGCACCACACGGCGGCGGTCTGCTGCTCCAGGGCGGTCATCGGACGATCGGCGGGGCTCGGCCGGCCGGTCGCGGCCGTGATCCGGTCGCCCTGCCCGGCCCGCCTCGGTGGCGGGGTCGCGACCAGCCGCGACAGCGGGGTACCGGGCTCCGCCGCGGCTGCCTCCAGGGTCTCGGGGAGGGCGCGGGCGAGCCACTGGACGAAGTCCGCCTCCAGCGCCTGGTCCCGGTACTCGAAGGCCAGGGTCAGCCCGTCCGGGGACCCGTCCGGTGCGGTGGAGTCCGTGACGTCCACGAGGAGTTCGAACCGGGCGGCGCCGGTGCGCACGACCTCGACGCCGTGCTCTGCGCCCGGCAGCGCCACCTCGGCCCGCGCGTTGTTCTGGAGCGCGAGGACCACGTCGGTGAACGGCTGACGGCCGGGGGAGCGCGGCGGGTTGAGGGCCCCGACGACGTCCTCGAACGGCACGTCCTGGTGGCTGAACGCGGCGAGGTCCGTCTCCCGTACCCGGGCGAGCAGCTCGCCCGCCGTGGGGTCGCCGGACAGATCGGTGCGCAGCACCAGCATGTTGACGAAGAATCCGACGACGTCCTCGACGCCGCCGTCCCCGGCCCGGCCGGCCACCGGTGCGCCGACCGCCAGGTCCTCGTCCGCACCGGCCCGTACGAGGACAGCGGCCAGCGCGGTGTGCAGGGCCATGAAGAGGGTGGCGCCCCGGGAGCGGGCCGACTCGACGATCCGGGCGTGGGCCGCCGCGTCCAGGCGGGCCACCATGACCCGCGCGTCAGGCCCCGGTACGGCGGGCCGGCCGGCGCGGCGCGGCAGCAGCGGCCCGCCGGCCGGCAGACCGTCCAGCTCCTTGCGCCAGTACCTGAGCTGGCGGGCGGCGAGCGCGTGCGGATCGGCCGGTGAGCCGAGCCGGCCGAGCTGGTCACGGGCGTGGACCGGGTACGGGACGGCGAGCGGCTCAAGTCCGCTGCCGGCACCGGAGACCCGGGCCGCGTAGGCGCGGGACAGATCGCGGAAGAGCGGGCGCAGGGACCAGCCGTCCCCGGCGATGTGATGGACCAGCACCAGGAGCGCGTGCTCGTCCCCGCGCTCCCGGGTGGTGAACAGGGTGGCCCGGAACGGGATTTCGGCCCCGAGGTCGAAGCGGCGGCGGGCCTCCCGCTCGATCTCCCGGTCCAGCGAGCCTGCGGAGACGCTCAGCTGACGCAAGGGCGGCCGCGCGGCCGCGCCGCTCAGGACCCGCCGTACGGGGGAGCCGTCGGCCTCCTCGAAGACGGTACGGAGCACTTCGTGCCGCTCCGCGACCTGCGCCAGGGCGTCGCCCAGCGCCGTCGCGTCGACCGGGCCCCTCAGCCGTACCAGCATCGGCAGGTTGTACGCGGCCCCCGCTCCGGTCCGGTCCAGGAACCACAGCCGGTGCTGGGCGTGCGAGACCGGGAGCCCACCGGGGGCGGGGCCGGCCGGGGCCTCGGGCGGCACCGGGGGAGCGGTGTCGACGAAGGGCGCGAGGAGCGCCGGGGTGGGTGCCTCGAACAGCCCCCGGATGTCGATCTCGGCGCCGAGCACGGTGCGGATCCGGCCCAGCAGCCGGGCGGCCAGCAGGGAGTGGCCGCCGAGGGCGAAGAAGTCGTCGTCCGGGCCGACCGCCTCCGAGTGCAGCACCTGGGCGAAGAGCTCGCACAGCGCGGCCACGTTTCTGTCCGCCGCCGGCCGGCCGGTCACGGCGGCCACGGCTGCGGGCTCCGGCAGCGCGGCCCGGTCCAGCTTTCCGCTGGGCGTCAGCGGCAGCGCGTCCAGCACCACGAACGCCGCAGGCACCAGGTACTCGGCCAGCGTCTCGCGGGCGTAGGTGCGCAACTCCGCTTCCCGGAAGGCCTGCCGGCCGCCGCCGCTCGGGACGACATACGCGGTCAGCTGCCGGTCACCGGCCGGGTGCTCATGGGCGACGACCGCCGCCCGGTCGACGCCGGGGTGCCGGGCCAGCACGCTCTCCACCTCGCCCGGCTCCACCCGGAAGCCCCGGATCTTCACCTGGCTGTCGGCCCGGCCCAGATATTCGAGGACCCCGTCGGCACGCCGCCGGCCGAGGTCACCGGTGCGGTAGAGGCGCTCGCCGGACGGAGCCGCGACGAAGCGCTCGGCGGTCAGCGCGGGCCGGCCCCGGTACTCACGGGCGAGGCCCGCGCCGGCCGCGTAGAGCTCACCGGCCGCCCCGTCCGGTACCTGCCGCAGGTCCTCGTCGAGGACGTACAGCCGCTTTCCCGCGAGCGGGCGGCCGATCGGCACCGGTCCGTCGTCCAGCCCGTCGCGGGTCACCGGGTGGACGGTCAGGAAGACCATGCACTCGACGGGACCGTAGCCGTTGCTCAGCCGCAGTTCCGGGCTGCGCTCCAGGGCGCGGGCCGCGTGCGGCGCGGACAGCGCCTCGCCGCCCACCACGAGCTCCCGCACCTCGTCCAGCAGGTGCGGGTACTCGTCGACGACGACGTTGAACAGGGACGCCGAGAGGTACATCGAGGTGATGCCGTGCTCCGCGACGAGCCGCGCCATCAGGAGGGGCTCCGGCCGCCCGGCGGGATGCAGCACGCAGGTCCCGCCGTTCATCAGCGGACCCCACAGCTCCAGGGCGAACGCGTCCCAGGACAGCGGCGCGCACTGGAGCCAGACGGCGCCGGGGCCGAAGGAGGCGAAGTCCTGTCCGGTGAGCGTGGCGGTGAGCGCGTGGTGCGGTGCGGCGATGCCCTTGGGCCGCCCGGTCGATCCGGACGTGAACATCACGCACGCGATGTCGTCCGGCCGGACCTGGACCGTGCCGTGCGGCAGCGGCCGCGCCCCGGCGGCGTCCTCGATGTCCACCCGCGCGGCGCCGAGCCCGTCGAACGCGGTGCCCCTGGCCGAGACGACCAGGGCCGTACGGGCGTCCTCGGCCATCACCCGCAGCCGTTCGGCGGGGAAGCCCGGGTCCAGCAGCACATAGCCGGCCCCGGCCTTGAGGATGCCGAGCACCGCCACGACGAGCGAGGCGGAACGGTCCAGGTACACCCCGACCGTATCGCCGGGGCGGACGCCTCTCGTGGTCAGCAGACCGGCCAGCCGGTCCGCCCGTGCGTCGAGTTCGGCGTACCCGATCCGCTCGTCGCCGTGGATCAGCGCGGTCGCGCCGGGGGTCAGGGCCGACTGCTCCTCGAACAGTTCATGCGCGCACCTCATCGCGTTCACCTCCCTGGTGGTCGCTCTGCTCGACCGGGTCCAGCGGAGCGTCGAGATCGGGCAGCAGGGTGTCGATGTCCCTGATCGAACGGCTGGCGAGTCCCCACAGGGCGACCCCGGTCCCGCCGATGCCGGCCAGGAACAACATGGCCGCCATGCCGCTGCCCGGAGAGTCACCGACGAGCGGGCCGAGCACGGTGAAGAGACCGGATCCCTGGGCGGCCTGCGGTTCGAAGACGTGGTCGGCCAGCGGTCCGGAGACCGCCATGGCCAGCGGGACGGAGATCTGCGACAGGAACATCACCGCGCCGAAGACCCGGCCCTGCCACTCGTGGGGGACCTTGGTCTGCACGATCGTCTGCATCGAGGCGTTGACCACGTTCATGAGCAGGGCGCCGACCAGGATGGTCAGACACCAGCCGGTCACACCGCCCACCAGTCCCATCGCCACCAGGCCGGAGAGGCACATGCCGACGACGCCGAGCATCATGCCCCGGCCCCGGTTCGCCGGGCCGCCCCAGGCCGCCATGAGGAGGGCGCCGGCCACTCCGCCGACGCCCACCGAGGTGTTCACCGCGGCGAGCGCGCCGTTCCCGGCCCGGAGCAGCACCATCGGCGAGATGAGCGCGAACCCGAAGACCATGACCAGGTTGACGACACAGAAGTTGATGATCAGGTCGCGCAGGCTGGGCACCCGGAACAGATAGCGCAGCCCCTCGACGGAGTCGGCGGTGATCCGCCGCCGAGGCGCGCCGGGCGTGGTCGTCACCCGGTCACCGACGAAGCGCACGATCCGGACGCCGATGAGGGCGAACGTGTAGCTCGCCGCGTCGAGCAGGAGCGTCGGGCCGATCCCGAAGAGCGCGAGCATCAGACCGCCCAGCGCCGGGCCGCCGATCCCGGCAGCGCTCTTCGCCCCGGCCAGCAGGCCGTTGGTGCGGTCCAGTTGGTCCTTGCGGACCAGCAGCGGAACGGCGGAGGACAGCGCCGGGAACTGGAAGGCGGCACAGACCCCGAGGAGCACCGAGGCCGGATAGACCTGCCAGGCCTGGAACGCGCCGATGTAGTGGAGCAGGGCCAGTGAGCCCACGACGAGAAGCCCGCCGGCGTCGGCTATCTGCAGCGCGGCGCGCTTGGATATCCGGTCGACGATTGCGCCCGCAATGGGACTGAAAATGGCCTGCGGCAGCATGGCGCACAGCGAAAGAATGGTGACGGCGGTCGCCCGCTCACCGGACGACCACACCTCGACGATGAAGGCGAACCGCACCGCCGCGCTGCCCGCCAGGGAAACCGCCTGACCGGACCAGACGAGGAGAAAGGGCCCCATTCCCGAGAATCGACCGGGAATGTCCGTTGATATCCGGGCGCCCATCAGGAGTCGGGCCCGTCGTGCACCGGCGTCCGGCGCCATGTGCCGCCGCCGTCGAATAATTTGGTTACCACGCCTCTGTCTCCCGGATATCGCATCCCCTGCGGATCACCACGGATCCCTGTCTGATCGGAACGGGGTCATCATGCGGCCACCGATTACCGCTGCGTTCCCTTGGCGAACGAGGGAACGGGAAGGAAGCGGGAACGGAACGGGAGGGAACCGGGAGTCCGGACGGCGAGGGTGGCCGGGAAGCTGTCTGCAGTAAGGAGTACTCAAGTGAAGGACCCCAGGGATCGCTCCCCCGACGGGACGGAGCTGCGCCAGGCCTTCCAGGACCTGTCCACCGTGGAACGGTGGGCCGAGCACGTCGCGTCCGGCGTCCATTCCCACCCGTACACCATGCCGGAGTCCCTGGAGGGCCCCCAGCTCAGCGTCGAGACCAGAACCGAGGACGGCATGCACACGGTGGCGGGGATCGAGACGTGGCCGCCCGGGGGTGACGGCGGAGCGGCCGTCCTGGACGAGACGGAGCGCGCGGTGCTCCGCTCCCTCGTGAGATCGCTGCTCGACCTGGCCGGCCACGAGTCGGGAACCGCCCGCACCCGCGTGGTGCTCACGCCGGTCGGCCCCCGCGTCGCCGCCTGCCAACTGGAGCCGGACCGGGCCTAGAGCCTGTCTTCGAACTGCCGTCTGCCGGGCGACGCCATGCACGCACTCTCGCCGCACCGGCCCCAGACCCCGGTACGTCCAGTACAGGGGCCTGGGGCCGGCACGCCGAGAAATGGGGTCTCCCCTGCTCGAACGAAGCCGAGAGCTTGGGGAAGCACCTGACGCCGCCCGGCCGCCCTTCGGGCAACGACGGCAATTTGAAGACAGACCCTAGCCCCGCCGTCCGCAGGCGATTCCTGCCCCGTTCCTGCGGCAGTTCCGGGGGCGGTATCGGGGCAGGAACGGACCGGGAACGCCGGTCAGCAACATCAGTGGTGTCGGGAAGCGGAACACCGCAAAAACCCACAAACACCACTTAGGGGCGGGACCATGGGACACAAGCTTGCTGGGCTCTTCGGGATCATCGCGGCGACGCTGGCCTTCGGTATCGGCGTGACCGCCGAAGCGGGACAGACGCACAGCCCCCGGAGTACTCAGCAGGTCGTGGCCGACGACAAGGGCCCCACGGTGATCGGCACCCACACACTCGCCGACGACAAGGGCCCCACCGTCATCGTCGCCACCCCGAACGACGACAAGGGCCCCACGTCCGTCACCGACACGACCAACGACGACAAGGGCCCGACGTCCCCCGCGATCTGAATCCCGCATCTCGACAAGCGCGCCCCGCACCGGAGTCACGGTGCGGGGCGCGGTGCTGTCCGGGAGTTGATCGTCCGCGTCGATCGTCACGCGTCGTGCGACACCCGTCGTGCGTCGGCCGTCAGCCGCGGCGGTGTTCCGCCGGCACACCCAGGGCGGCGAAGAGCTTCTCGGCCTCGGCCCGGTACTGGACCGCGTCCGGCGTGTCACCGAGGGCGTCGGCCATGCCCGAGAGAGCGTACGCCTCCTCGATGCGGTAGCTGAGGGACGAGGAGAGGCCATGGGCGTGGGTGTGCAGTGCGAGCGCCGCCGCCGTGTCGCCCTGGCGCCGGCGCAGCCGCCCCACCATGTTCTCGACCTTCGCCCGGCGCAGGGGGGAGGAGTTCGTCCGCATCATGCCCAACGCCCGCTCCGCCTGGTCCGGTTCCCGGGGAGGCCGGCCCAGCAGATCGTCCACATCGGCGGACAGCGCCAGGGTGAGTGCGAGGTTCACCTCGTTGCCGGCGTCCCCGTAGAGCGCGCGGGCCTCCGCCAGGCAGCGGTCCGCCTCCTCGTAGGCACCCAGGCCGACGTGGGCGAAGGCGAGATCGGTGATGGCGCCGGGCAGACCCTCGTGCTGCCCCAGCTGCCGGCTCAGTTCGGCCGACCGCTGGGCCGCGTCCCGCGCCTCCTCGTACCGCCCCCACTGTTCGTACAGCGTGCTCAGGATGGTCAGGCTCTCGGCCTCGGCGCGCGGCATGTCCAGGTCCCGTTCGTGCCCGATCGCCGTCTCCATGTGGCCGAGGGCCTCGGAGAAGTCACCGAGCAGGCTGTTGAACTGGCCGAGGATGCTCTCGCTGTGGGCCTGGGTGTGCAGATCGCCGAGCTGGATCGCCACGTCCCTGCTCTTCCTGGCGGCTTCGAGCCCCTCGGTGAGACGGCCCAGTTTCCAGCAGGCGACACCGAGGTTGGAGAGGCTCACCCCCAGCAGCGCCAGATCCTGGAGCCGTCCGGCGGCGGCGACCGCGACCCGGCTCAGTTCACCGAACTCCTCCAGGAGGCCGAGGTCGTTGAGCTGGAAGACGAGATTGCGGGACAGGCACACCACATAGCGGTCGTGGCCCTTGCGCTCCGCCAGCGTCACGGCCGCGAGGAGCGCGGTCTGCTCGCGCAGGAACCATGTGCGCGCCCGCTGGGCCGTGCTGAGGTCGGGCATTTCGGCCGTGGAGGGCGGGATACCGGTGCTGCGGCGGCGCCGCCCCGAGTAGAGGAGGTCGCACGCCTCCTCCGTGGCGGTGAGATAGTAGCACAGCAGTCGCTCCACCGCGTCCGAGCTCTCCGCGGGCTCGGCGGACTCGACGAGCAGGCTCTGCGCGAAGCTGCGGACCAGATCGTGGAAGGTGTAGAGGCCGATCTCCGGCTGCTGTACGAGATGGACGTCGAGCAGCATCTCCAGCAGATCCTCGGCGTCCCGTGCGCCCGTACCGAGCAGCGCACCGGCTGCGTGGATGTCCATGTCGCTGCCCGGGTGCAGGGCCAGCGTCGAGAACGCGTTCCGGCACTCCTCGTCCAGGGCCTGGTAGGACAGGCGCAGGGTGGCGGAGACGCTGCGGGCGCCGGAGCTGAGCTCGTCGAGTCTTCGGGTCTCGTCGCGCAGCCGCTCGGCCAGGTACTGAAGGGTCCAGCGCGGGCGGTTGCGCAGCCGGGCGGTGGCGATCCGCAGGGCGAGGGGCAAGTGGCCGCAGAGCCGGGCGAGTTCGGCGGCGGCCTCCGGCTCCGCGGCGACCCGCTGGGCACCGAGGGTCTCGGCCACCAGCATCGCGCTGTCCTGGGGCGGCATCACGCCGATGGAGATCCACCGCGCGCCGTCCAGATCGACCAGCCGGGCCCGGCTGGTGACCATGATCAGGCTGCCGGAGGAGGCGGGCAGCAGCGGCCGCACGGTAGCGGCGTCCGCCGCGTTGTCGAAGAGGATCAGCAGCCGCTTGCCGATCAGGGTGGCCCGCCACAGAGCGGTGCGGGCGGGTACGTCGTCGGGTATGAGGTTGCCCGGCACGCCGAGCGCCCGCAGCAGGGTGTCGAGGGCCATGCCCGCGGTCACCGGCTGGTCGCCGGGCGTGTACCCGCGCAGGTCTATGTGGAGCTGGCCGTCCGGGTACTGCGGTGCGAGCCGGTGCGCCGCCCGCACCGCGAGCGAGGTCTTGCCGCAGCCGCCCATGCCGTCGATGGCCACGATCTGCGGGCCCTGCCCGCCACCGTCCTCCGCGGCACGCTGGATCTCAGCCAGTTCCCGGTCCCGCCCGGTGAAGTCGGAGAGGTCGTACGGGAGGGTGCTGGGCGGTTCCGCGGGCAGGGCCACCGGTGCGACCGGGGCGGCCGCCGGGCCGGGGCCCGCCAGCTCGGGGCTCTCCCGCAGGATTCCCTCGTACAGCTTGGTCAGATTGGGGCCGGGGTCGATGCCCAGTTCCTCGACGAGGAGTTCGCGCACCCTGCCGTACTCGTCGAGGGCCTCCGCCTGCCGCCCGGACCGGTACAGGGCGATCATCAACTGCCCGCGCAGGGACTCGCGCAAGGGGTGCTGCTGGACCAGCTCGCGGAGTTCGACGACGAGTTCGGCCGCCTCACCGAGACCCAGGTGGAGTTCGAAGAGCTGTTCCGCGGCGGTCAGCCGGCGCTCCTCGATGGAGGTCGACGCGGCCTCGATGACCGGGCCGCCGCCGCCGGACAGAACGGGCCCCCGCCACAGGGCGAGAGCGCCGCGCAATATCTCCGCGGCTTCGGCCGCGCGGCCCTCGGAGGCCGTCTGCTTCGCTTTCCGTATCAGTAGGCCAAATTCGGCCAGGTCGATTTCGCATTGCTCGTCCGCGACGCGGTAGCCGGGCCCATCGGTGAGCAGGACGTCGGCGCCGCCGGGTATCCGCCTGCGGAGATCCGCGACCGCCTTGCGTACTTGGTGCGGTGCCGTCGGCGGTGGTTCTTCGTCCCAGGCCGCCTCGACCAGACGCGAAACCGGAAGCACCTTTCCGGGCTCCAGAAGCAGCGTGGCCAGAACTCGCTCCTGGATGACTCCCCCCAGCCGGAGCCGCGTCCCGTTCGACCACCCCTCGATCGGGCCAAGAATGTTGAAGCGCAGCCGAACCTCTTCCGCTGTTGACACGCATCCTCCCGTCAGCTCTGCCCACCCGCAGCTCTACCCAGGCGCGAAGTGATCGTAGCCCCTCGGTGAAGGAAGTCGCGGTACCGCACCGGGAAGACTTCGGGAATGGCTCGATGGACGCTGTTCATCGACGGCGGACCTTCGCTGTCACGGAGAGTACGGAGCGTGAGCGGGCCGGAATGATCCCGATCCGGGGGGGGGCGCGTTCCGGAAAGTCCTTGGAGGCCGGACAGCCGGCTATTGCCTTTCTGATCGTGTGGAGACCGAGGAGACAATGATGAATTCCCAGCCTGCACACGGGCTTGACGTTCTTCTGCAGAATGCGCGCAGACGGGCGGGGCTCACTCAGGAACAGCTCGCCGGGCTTTCCACCGTGAGCGTCCGGGCCATTCGGGACCTGGAACTGGGGAGGGTTCAGCACCCGCGCAGGGAAACGCTGAAGCTTCTCGCCAACGCCATGAGACTGAGTGACACCCGACGTGTCGAGCTCGAACTCGCCGTCGACGCGAAGGCGGTGGGCCGCGTCTTCCAGGACAGTTACGGGGCGGATCTCGCCACACCACCCCCGGCGCTGCGCCCACTGGTGGGGCGGCGCCCCGAACTGGAGGCACTCACCGCCCGGTTGAGTACGGATCACGAGCGGCTGCTGACACTGGTGGGCCTGCCGGGAGTGGGAAAGTCCCGGCTCGCCCAGGAAGCCGCGTCCGTCATTCACGCCAGGGACCGGGTTCCGGTCCTGTGGGTGAGTCTGGACGACCCGGCAGAGACCTCGGAAATTGGCGACGGCAGCCCGCAGTCGACCGTGGCCGGCTGGGTGCGCGCACTCGTCCGCGACGGCGGGGAATTCGAGGAGCTCGCCACGCTCATAGGGTCCAAGGAGACCCTGATCGTGCTGGACGGTCACGATGCGTCACCGAATGTCACCCCTCGGCTGCTGAATCTGCTGCGCGCCTGCGAGCGCCTGAAAATACTCACCACCTCCGACCGGCCGGTGCAACTGCCCGGCGGACGGCTGCTGCCACTGGCCCCGCTCGCGGTGCCGTCCGCCGCGGAATCGGCCGGCGAGGTGGCCGGTGACACGCTCGTCACGGACGTGCCGGCCGTCGAGCTGACGCTCTCCCATGTCAGCTACGCGCGGCCCGACTTCCTCCCGACGGACACCGTCGTCACCACCGTCGCCCACATCTGCCGGGCGCTGGACGGGATGCCGCAGGCACTGGAGGGCGCGGCGTCCTGGCTGCTCCTCTACTCGCCCCAGCAACTCCTGGACATCGCCCGCACCACTCCACTGGTGCTGCTCGACGGCGTCACCCCGTCCGATCCCGCCGCCGGTCCCACCCTGAGCGAACGGCTCACCGCCGCCGTGACCGGGCTTCCCCCGCAGGCAGCCGCTCTGCTGCGCACACTGGCGAGCCTGGAGGACCCGTGGACGGTGGACGGCGCCGCCCGCGCCTGCGGAACCCCGCTGGCCGGGACCGCCCGTGACGTACATGCCCTGCTGGTCCGCGGCCTGATCCGCAGACTGCCCGCCACGGCGGGCGACCCGGTCGGCTTCACGGTGCTCAACCTGGTCCGTGCGGTGCTGACGGCACAGGACCGGGAGCAGGCGCCCGCCGCTCTCGTCTCCGCCTCGGCCGAATGAGCCGGGCGGCACCGGCCGCCCGGCTCATTCGGCCCTTCGTCCCACCCCGCTCCCGCCCTCACGAAAGGCACCTCACCCATGCGCAACCTGATCTCGCTCGCCGACCTCACGCCCGCCGAGCTGGACCAGCTGGTCCAGCGCGCCGTCTCGTTCGGCCGCGACGGCATCGTGCCGAAGCCGCTGGCCGGACGCCAGGTCGGCCTCTACTTCCGCAAGTCCTCCACCCGGACCCGGACGTCCTTCTGGAGCGGGGCGACCCGGCTCGGCGCCGACGTGATCACCTTCGGCCCGAGCGAACTCCAGCTCACCACCGGCGAGACGGTCGAGGACACCGCCCGGGTGCTCGGGCAGTACCTCGACGCCCTCGTCGTCCGCACCAACGGGGACGTGGAGGAGATCCGGCGGCTCGGCAGCAGTGAGGACCTGGCCGTCGTCAACGCCCTGAGCCTGGACGAGCACCCGACCCAGGCGATCGCCGACCTCGCCACGCTCACCGAACGGTTCGGCTCGCTCGACGGCCTGCACCTGCTCGCCGTCGGCGAGGGCAACAGCTCCGGCGCCGCCCTCGCGCTCGCCGCCGCGCTCACCCCCGGTCTGCGCCTCACCCTGCTGTGCCCGCGGGGATACGAGGTGCCCAAGGAGACCCTGGACCTGGCGGCCGAACTCAGCGGCGGCAAGGCCCTGGTGGACCAGGTCGTGACGCCCGAAGAGGTGCGGGGCCCGGTGGACGCGGTGTACACCAGCCGCTGGCAGACCATGGGTGTGACGAAGGAGAACCCCGACTGGCTCCGCGACTTCGACGGCTTCCAGATCAACGCCGGCTTCCTGGCGCGCTTCGGCGGCCCGGACACCGTCTTCCTGCACGACCTGCCCGCGGTCCGGGGCGAGGAGGTCACCGACGAGGTGCTCGACGGCCCGGCGAGCCTGGCCTGGCGCCAGGCCCACCACAAGATGACCGCCGCCGCCGCGGTCCTGGAGTGGTGCGTCACCGGCTCCCTGGGCTGACCGTCCATTCGTATCCCGTACGGAAAGGGCGGGTGCGAGACGCGTACAGCGTCTCGCACCCGCCCTTTCCGTACGGGAGTGGCGACCGGATCAGCCACCCATCGCCGCGATGACCGAACGCGGCCGCATATCGGTCCAGTTCGCCTCGATGTATTCGCCGCACTCCTGCTTGCCGGCCTCGCCCTTCACCAGTTCCCAGCCCGCCGGCTGCTGGATCCGGGCCGGCCACAGCGAATACTGCCCCTCCTCGTTGGCCAGCACCACATAACGGCCCTGAGCGTCCTCGAACGGGTTGGTTGCCATGATTTTTCACCTCGGGTCATTGGAATATCGGGTCTGACGGACTGACTGCTTCGTCGCCTGTTGTTCTGTCGTCGCCTGTATCAAAGGCTAGGAGCCGCCGACCGGTTCGCCGGGCAGAAGCCCAGGCAGATCGGCGGCACCACGCGGCGCGGGATCAGGCGGGAACACGGGCCGTCCGGTGCGCGTACGTCAGGGCGACCCCGGTGGCCACGGTCGCCGCACGCACCGCGCCGAGCGCCTCGCGCACCAGTTCCGACCGCTCCGCCGGCATCGCCTCCGACCCGGTCTGACCGGCACGGACGATGTTCACCGCCGCTTCGAGCACGGCGACCTGCGCCTCACCGAGCGCCTCCCGCCGGTCGACCCTCTCCCGAACCTGTGCCAGGACGTCCGCGAGCACGTCCGCCGCCCGGACGCTGTGGCCGGTCTCTGCCATGTCATGACTCCTCGGTCGTTCGCCGGCGGTGTGCACAGGGCCGGGCGCTGAATTCTGCGGGCGCAGTCCGGCCAGTCTCACGCCCCGACACCCGCCCGGCACGGCACTGTCGGTCAACTGCTGCTGTCCTGCCGCCCAGTTGCCGCCGGTCACGCCGGATTCGGCTCCGCGGCGAATCTACGTTGGTCATCGAAAGGAAGTTCAGGCCACGTCTGGACCTCTTTCTCCCCCTGTCATCCAATGATGTGGACGAAGCGAACAATGAAGCCTGCGGAATGGGCGGCTCGTCATCGATCCGGGCCGCTGGATGTTGTTGTCACCGGACTGCCATCCGATGCGCACACCTGGAATCTCATCTACATCCAATTGCTGCTCGAAGACCTCGGGCACAAGGTCGTCAATCTGGGTTCCTGCGTGCCCGAGGACGAGATCGTCGAGTCCTGCTGCAAGTTCCAGCCCGACCTGCTGGTCGTCAGCAGCGTCAACGGACACGGCTTCAACGACGCGCAGCCGCTGATCGGGGCCATCCGGGCGCGCTGGGAGCTGACCGGCCTGCCCGCCGTCATCGGCGGCAAGCTCGGTGTCGCGGGCGGCGGGGAGAAGGAGGCCGACGTCCTCAGGAGGGCCGGGTTCGACGCGGTCTTCCAGGACGGCGTCGACCTCACCGCCTTCGAGTCCTACGTCGGCTCACTGCCCAGGGAGGTGGAACGATGACCCCGCAGACCCTCGCGGCAGCCCCGGACAGCCGCACCACCGTGCACCGGCGCCCGCTCTCCTTCGGCCGCTTCGTGGCCGAGGCCCAGAACCGGGGCGCCCTGGTCGTACAGCCCCGCATGGGCTTCTCCGGACCCGCCCTGATGCGGGCCGGACTGCTGGCCACCAAGGGCGCCGCCGACGCGGTCGTCGGCACCATGACGATCGACAGTTACACGCGGGTGAGCGACGAGGCGTCCGCGGTCCGCGCCCTGAACAGCGGCGTCCCGCTCAACGGGTTCCCCATCACCTCCTACAGCCCCCACACCTCGCACTGGGTCCTGGACGGTGTCCGGGACGCCGGATTCCCGGTCCAGATCCGGCACGGCTCCGCACGCCCCCAGCGGATCGTCACCGCACTGGCCAGGCTCGGCCTGGACGCGACGGAGGGCGGCCCGGTCTCCTACTGCCTGCCCTACGGCCGCACCCCGCTCCTGGACTCCGTACGCAACTGGCAGGAGAGCTGCGAGTTCCTGGCCGGTCTGCGCGCCACCGGGGCGGAACCGCACCTGGAGACCTTCGGCGGCTGCATGCTCGGGCAGCTCTGCCCGCCCGGACTCCTCGTCGCGATCAGCGCCCTGGAGGCGCTCTTCTTCCACCGTGCCGGACTGCGCAGCATCTCGCTCAGCTACGCCCAGCAGACCAACGCCGCGCAGGACCGCGACGCGGTGCACGCGCTGCGCCGGCTGGCCGGCGAGTTCCTGCCGGACACCGACTGGCACATCGTCCTCTACACCTACATGGGCCTCTACCCGCAGACCCGCAGCGGCTCCCTGGACCTCCTGGAGCGCTCGGCCGAACTGGCCGTGGAGACCGGGGCGGCCCGGCTGATCGTGAAGACGGTCGCCGAAGCACACCGCATCCCGACGGTGGCGGAGAACGTCGAGGCGCTGCGGGTCGCCGCACGCGCCGCGGCCCGGCACCGGGCGGCGGCCGGTCCCGGAATCCTGCCGGACCCGCCCGCCGCCGCCGACAACGCCGTCTACGCGGAGGCCCGCGCCCTGGTGGAAGCCGTGCTGAACCTCGACGGCGACCTGGGCCAGGCGCTGCTGAAGGCCTTCGCCCGCGGCTACCTCGACGTCCCCTTCTGCCTGCACCCCGACAACGCGGGCCGCTCCCGGAGCCGCATCGACGGCTCGGGCCGCCTCACCTGGTCCGAGATCGGGGCGATGCCCCTGGGGCCCGTCCGCGACCGGGGCCGACGGCTGACCGCCGCCGGGCTGTTCGACGCCCTGTCCTTCGTGCAGCGCCGGCACGACCGCACCCTTCCCTCGTCCCTCTCCCGCACCCCGCTTCCCTCGGCGGCCCGTCGACCGGCGGCCCATCGGCAGCACACCCAGGAGGTAGCACCATGACCAGCACGAGTGCCGAGCCCCGCGCCCGCGTCGCGCCCACGTTCCCGGTCTCTCCCGACCAGCACCTGATGGCAGAGCCGACCCGGGCGACCCTGCGGGTGCAGAGCCGCATGCTCGCGGCGACCCGCGCCTTCCTGACCGGTCAGGGGTTCCAGGAACTGCTGCCACCGGTCATCGGACCGGTCACCGACCCCGGGATCCGGGGCTCCAAGCAGGTGGACATCGACTTCTACGGCCACAAGTACAAGCTGATGACCAGCGCGATCCTCTACAAGCAGGCCTCCCTGATGGCCTTCGAGAAGATCTTCTACATCGCGCCCAACGTGCGCCTGGAACCGCTGGAGACGGCCGTCACCCACCGCCACCTCGCGGAGTTCCACCAGATAGACGTGGAGATCCGCGACGCCGGCCGCGAGGACGCGATGGAGCTGGCCGAGCGGCTCGTGGCGCACGTCGTCGACGAGGTCGTCCGCGAGATGCCCGGCGACCTGGAGCTCCTGGGCCGGGACCGGGACGCGTTCCGGGAGGTGGTCCGGGGGGCGTTCGCCCGCACCACGCACCAGGAGGCCACCGCGGACCTGGTGGCGCTCGGCCACCCGCAGGACCCGGGCGCCGAGATCGACTGGGAGGGGGAGGAGATCCTCTCCGCGAAGACCAGCCGCCCGTTCTTCGTCGTCGACTACCCCAAGGGCTCGCGCGGCTTCTATGACCAGGAGGACGCCGAACGCCCCGGCATCCTGCGCAACTTCGACCTGATCGCCCCCGAGGGCTACGGGGAGCTGGCCAGCGGCAGCGAGCGCGAACACGACTACGCGGCCCTGGTCACCCGGATGCGCGAGACCGGCGAGAACCCCGCGAAGTACGGCTGGTACCTCGACCTGGCCCGCCGAGGCATCCCCGCCAGCTCGGGCTTCGGCATCGGCCTGGAGCGCTTCACCCGGTACGTCACCGGACGCACCGCCGCCTGGGAGGCCAGCGCCTACCCGAAGCTCCCCGGAGTGGTGTCGGCATGAGCGTACTGAGCGCCGAAGGCTTTCCCGAGGAACAGGTGCGGCACCGGGCCAGGGCCGGAGCGGCGGCGGTCTTCCCCGCCCTGGAGTCGTACGGCAGCAGCCTGCTGGGCGCGATCCCGGCCGGCCACGACCCGCAGGACCTGCTGGAGCGGGCCAGGATCGTCCCCCCGGTGTTCATGCCGGAACGGCTGAAGAAGCTCATAGACCTGGCCCGTGAACCGCTCTACACCGATGTCGAACTCGGCACGTCCGTCGGCGGGTTCGCCTCCCGGCTGCCGTTGTACGTCTCCGCGTTCGGCTCGACCCAGGTCGCCAGCCACGACCTGGGCGAGGCCGCCGGACGCCAGGCCGGACAGCTCGGCATCCCGATGGTCATCGGGGAGAACGTGGTGCCGGTCAACGGCTACCGCGCCGCCTCCGACTCCGCGACCTCCCCGCTGCTCGGCCGGATCGCCGCCTACACCGCCGCCGCCGACGACGAGCACGGCGGAGTGGTGGTCCAGCAGTCCACGGAGGACGCGGACGCCGAGGTGTGGAACCTCGTCTACAGCGACCCGGTCTCCGAACCGCTGCTCGCCACCGGCCGGCTCGCCTTCGAACTGAAGGTCGGCCAGGGTGCGAAGCCGGGACTCGGCGGCCTGACCGTCCTGGGCCGCGAGGCCGGCGGCAGGGTCGCGGAACAGTACGCCATGGACGCGGTGTTCGGCCCGGACAGTGACTCCGTCCTGCGGATCAGCAGCCCCGGCACCTTCACGGAGGAGATCCTGCGCCAGCAGATCCGGCTGATGCGCAACAACTTCCCGCGCGTGAAGGTGTGGGTGAAACTGCACCCCGGGCGTGACATCGCCCTCGCGGCCGCCACCGCCTGGGCGGCCGGCGCCGACTCCGTCACGGTGGACGGGGCGGAGGGCGGCACCGCCTGGGCGCCGACCGGCTTCCTCGGCCAGGTGGGACTCCCGCTCGGCGAGTGCCTCACCCGCATCGGGCCCACGGACCACTGCCTGCTCGCCAGCGGGCGGATCTGGGAGGGCGGCAGAGCCGCGAAGGCCCTGGCGCTCGGCGCCCGCGCCGTCGGCCTCGGCCGGGCCGCGCTCCTCGCCGTCGACGAGGACGCCGACGCCGGGCTGGTCCGGCTGGCCGAGAGCATCGCACTGGAGCTCCGGCTGCTGATCAGCTCCGTCGGCAAGTACCACGCGAACGCACTGGAAGCGGACGACATCCTGCTCCCCGCCGACGCGGCGGCGTCCCGCACCGGCTGATTCCCCGCCCCGCCGGCGCGGCGGTGGCGTCCGCACCCGCCGACTCCCGGCCCCGCCGCACGACTTCGCATCAATCCGCACGTCATCCACCGTGGCTCCGTCGGTCTCCCGGCACGCCGCGAGACCACGAGATCCGAGCTACCAAGAAGGTGTCGAGATGTCCCAGCCGCAAGCAGACCCAGCCCTCTCCCTCGGCGTCGGCGAACCCGCGCACGTCCCCGCGCACGTCGCCACGTACAACAGCACGGCGGAGGACCTTCCCGAGGGTGCGCTGCACACGCTCTTCGCCGCGCAGGCCGCCCGCACCCCGGAGGCCGTCGCCCTCGTCCACGAGGACCGAGGTCTCACCTACCGGGAGCTGGACGGCGCGGCCAACGCACTCGCGCACCGGCTCGTCACCGACGGCCTGCGGCCCGGCGACGCCGTCGGACTTCTCTTCGACCGCTCGGTCGCCTACGTCATCACGGTCCTCGCCGTGCTCAAGAGCGGCTGCGTCTACGTTCCCCTCGACCCCCGCCAGCCCGCCGAGCGGCTCAGCTGGATCCTCGACAACACCGGCGCCACCCTCCTGGTGACCGACCGGACCGCCGGGGAGACGGACTTCGCCGCCGGCCTGCCCACCCTGCGGCTCGACGACCGGAGCGCCACCGCCGACACCGCGCCCACGGCGCCCGATGTCACGGTCCACCCCGACCAGCCGCTGTACATCATGTTCACCTCGGGCTCCAGCGGCACCCCCAAGGGCGTCGTCAACACCCACCGCAACGTCGTCGAACTGGCCCTCGACCCCGGCTTCGGCGCCCAGGCCCATCAGCGTGTGCTCGCCTACTCGCCGCTGCCCTTCGACTCCTCCACCTACGAACTCTGGGTCCCGCTGCTCCGAGGCGGACTGGCCGTCATCCTGTCCGCCCCGAAGATCGACATCGGTGAGCTGGCCGAAGCCATCACCCGCAACGACGTGACCGCCGCCTACTTCACGACCGCCCTCTTCGACGCCATGGCCGGCGAGGCGATCGACGCGCTCAAGCAGCTGCGCGAGATCTGGACCGGCGGCGACGTCCTGTCCGGGGTCGCCCTCCAACGCGCCCTCGACCACTGCCCGGACACCACGTTCGTCCACGTCTACGGCCCCACAGAGGCAACGGTCTTCTGCAGCTACCAGGCCTTCACCCCCGAGACCCGCACCCTCGACCGGCTGCACCTCGGCATCCCGATGGCCAACACCGCGATGTACGTCCTGGACGCCGGACTGCGCCACACCGCCCCCGGCGAGACCGGGGAACTTTACGTCGCCGGACCGCACCTCGCCCAGGGCTACGGCCGGCTCCCGGCCATGACCGCCGAACGGTTCACCGCCAACCCGTACGGACCCGCCGGCAGCCGCATGTACCGCACCGGCGACCTGGCCGCCTGGAACGAGCACGGCGAGATCGTCTTCCTGGGCCGCGCGGACCAGCAGGTCAAGCTCCGCGGCAACCGCATCGAACTAGGCGAGATCGAGACCGTGCTCGTCCGCCACCCCTCCGTCGCCCAGGCCGCGGTCATCGTCCGCGAGGACCGGCCCGGCGACAAACGCCTGGTGGCCTACGCCGTACCGGCGGAAGCCGGGGTTCTGGACGGGGCCGAACTCCTCCGCCACGTGGGCGAACAGCTCGTCGAGTACATGGTGCCCTCGGCCGTCGTACCGCTGGGAGCCCTGCCGCTGACCCCCAACGGCAAGCTGGACCGGCGCGCACTGCCCGCCCCCCGAGCGAACGCCGCAAGCAACGGCCGGGCCGCCCGCAACCCCGTCGAGGAGGTCCTCTGCGGGCTGTTCGCCCACTCCCTCGGCCTCCCGTCGATCGGCATCGACGATGACTTCTTCGCGGTCGGTGGCCACTCACTGCTCGCCACCCGGCTGGTGAGCCGGGTGCGCGGCGTCCTCGACGTCGAGCTGACGCTACGGCAGTTCTTCGAGTACCCGACCGTGGCGCTGCTCGCGGAGTACGTCGCCACGGGCGGCGGCGAGCCCGCCCGCCCGGCTCTGACGGAGCAGGCGCGGCCCGAGCCGATGCCGCTCTCGGCGGCCCAGCAGCGGCTCTGGTTCCTCGACCAGCTGGAGGGCCCGTCGGCCACCTACAACATCCCGCTCGCCGTCCGGGTGCGCGGCGAACTCGACGTCACCGCACTGGAAGCGGCGTTCACCGATGTCGCGGGACGGCACGAGAGCCTGCGCACCGTCTTCGGCCAGGCCGAGGGCCGGACCTACCAGCGGATCCTGCCCGCCGACAGCGTCCGGGTCGAGCTGCCGCTCACCACCGCCACCGAGGAGACCGTGGCCGCGCTGCTCACCGCCGAGTCGGAGCGCGTCTTCGACCTGGCGGCCGATCTGCCTTTCCGCGCCCGCCTGTTCAGCCTCGGCACGCAGGAGTACGTACTCCTGGTGGTGATGCACCACATCGTCTCCGACGGCTGGTCCTACCAGCCGCTCATGCGCGACCTGAGCACCGCGTACGCGACCCGCTCCCGCGGCGAGCGACCCGCCTGGGACCCGCTGCCCGCCCAGTACGCGGACTACGCCCTCTGGCACCGAGGCGTCCTCGGTGACCCGGCGGACCGGGACAGCGTCTCGGCCCGGCAACTCGATTACTGGAAGCAGACGTTGGCCGAGCTCCCGGAGGAGGCCAACCTGCCCGCCGTCCGGCAGCGGCCGGCCGTCGCCTCCTACCGGGGTGCCACACACACCGTGCACTGCTCCGAGACCGCGCACACCGCGCTCGCCGAGCTGGCGAGCGAATCGGGCGCCTCGGTTTTCATGGTGGCGCAGGCGGCGGTGTCGACCCTGCTGTCGCGGTCCGGTGCCGGGCACGACATCCCGCTCGGCTCACCGATCGCCGGACGTACGGACCAGGCCCTCGACGACCTCGTCGGGTTCTTCGTGAACACCCTGGTCCTGCGGACCGATACCAGCGGTGACCCGAGTTTCCGGGAGCTGCTGACCCGGGTCCGGGAGACCGACCTCGCCGCCTGGGCCAACCAGGACCTGCCGTTCGACCGGCTGGTGGAGGCACTCAACCCGGACCGCTCGGCAGCCCGGCACCCGCTGTTCCAGGTGATGCTGACGCTCACGGATGCGGCCACCCCGACACTCGTCGCCGGGGGCCTGGACACCGAGTCGGAGTTCACCTGGCTGCGATTCGCCAAGTTCGACCTGACGTTCTCGTTCGCGGAGCATCGGACGGATGAGGGCCGGCCGGGTGGGCTGGACATCACGATCGAGTATGCGACTGATCTGTATGACGCGCGGTCGGTGGAGTTGGCGGGTGAGCGTCTGGTGCGGTTGCTGGAGGGTGCGGCGTCGGCTCCGGATGTGCCGGTGGGTGAGCTGGAGCTGTTGTCCGCGGGCGAGCGTGAGGTGTTGTTGGGGGGGTGGTCGGGTGAGGTGACCGGTTCTCCGGGTGTGGGGCTCGGGGCGTTGTTCGCGGCGCAGGTGGCGCGGACGCCGGATGCGGTGGCGGTGGTGGGTGAGGGGCGTGAGCTTTCCTACCGAGAGCTGGATGCGCTGGCGAATGCTGCGGCGCGTGGGTTGATGGGTGAGGGGGTGCGGCCGGGGGGTCGGGTGGCGTTGTTCCTGGAGCGCTCGGTGAGTGCTGTGGTGATGACGTTGGCGGTGGTGAAGGCGGGTGCGGTGTATGTGCCGCTGGATACCCGTTATCCGGCTGATCGGGTGGAGTTGATTGTTGGGCAGTCGGGTGTGTCGCATGTGGTGACGGACCGGGACGCGGGTGTGTGGACGGTGCCGGCCGGTGTGCGGGTGCTGAGTCCGGGGTTGGTCTCCGACGGGGTGGGTGATGGCTCCGATCCGGCGGTGGTCGTGCATGCGGATCAGCCGGTGTACGCGATGTTCACGTCCGGTTCGACGGGGGTGCCGAAGGGTGTCGCGGTCACGCACCGCAACGTCGCGGATCTGGCGGCGCAGACGATGTACGCGAACGGTGCGCACAGCCGGGTGCTGTTCCACTCCGCGATGGCGTTCGACGCGTCCACGTACGAGATGTGGGTGCCCTGGCTGAACGGCGGCACCCTCGTCGTCGCCCCCGCAGGACACCTGGCCCCGGCCGACTACCAGCGGCTGTTGGCCGAACACGGCATTACCTCGCTGTGGCTGACGGCGGGGCTGTTCCGGGTGATGGCGGAGGAGGTTCCGGAGGCGTTCGCCGGGGTGCGTGAGGTGTGGGCCGGTGGTGATGTGGTGCCGCCGGAGGCGGTGCGCCGGGTCATGGACCGGTGCCCGGAGGTGACCGTGGTGAACGGTTACGGTCCGACGGAGACCACCACCTTCGCCACCACCCACCGCATCCACCGCCCCCTGGACTACGCGGGCGCGATCCCGATCGGGGAGCCGCTGGACAACCACCGGGTGTACGTCCTGGACGAGGGGCTGCGGCTGGTCGCTCCGGGTACCCCCGGCGAGCTGTATATCGCGGGTGCCGGTCTGGCGCAGGGCTATCTGGACCGGCCGTCGCTGACCGCTGACCGGTTCGTCGCTGATCCGTACGGTCCCGCCGGTACGCGGATGTACCGGACCGGTGACCTGGTCCGCTGGAACGCCGAGGGTTCGGTGGAGTACCTGGGGCGTGCCGACCAGCAGGTCAAGCTGCGCGGCTTCCGCATCGAACCCGGCGAGATCGAGACGGCGTTGAGCGCCCAGGAGGGCGTGGGCCAGGCTGCCGTCGTCGTCCGCGAGGACCGGCCGGGCGACAAGCGCCTGGTCGCCTATCTCGTCGCCGCCGGCCTTGCCCGCATCGACACAGAGGCCGTGCGCCGCGCGCTCGCCGGCATCCTCCCCGAGTACATGGTCCCGTCCGCCTTCGTGGTCCTGGACGAGATCCCGCTCACCGTCAACGGCAAGGTCGACCGACGCGCCCTGCCCGCACCGCAGACCGCCAACGACACCACCGGGCGCGCACCCCGCGGACCGGGCGAGGAAGTGCTGTGCGGCCTCTTCGCGGAGGTTCTCGGACTGACCTCGGTCACCATCGACGACCACTTCTTCCACCTCGGCGGGCACTCCCTGCTCGCCACCCGTCTCATCAGCCGCATCCGGCAGACCTTCGGCGTCCAGATCACCGTCAGGGACCTCTTCCAGGGCCCGACGGTCGCCGCTCTGGCCGAGTACGTCGAAGCGGGCGGCGAGCAGCAGGCCGTACAGCGCCCCGCCCTGCGGCAGGCCGACCGGCCCGAGCGGGTACCGCTCTCCTCGGCCCAACAGCGCCTCTGGTTCCTGCACCACCTGGAGGGCCCGTCCGCGACGTACAACATTCCGCTGTCGCTGCGCCTCAAGGGCGTACTCGACACGCAGGCCCTTCAGCTCTCGCTCACCGACCTGGTGGTCAGGCACGAGTCGCTGCGCACCCTCTTCGGCATGGCGGACGACGCCGCATATCAGTGGCAGCTCCCGGCGGCCGAGGTCGAGGTGGCGCTGCCCGTCGTCGCGGCGGCCGAGGAGACGCTGAAGGCGCAACTCAGCGATCACGCGGCCCGCAGCTTCGCTCTCGAATCCGAACTGCCCTTCCGAGCGGTCCTGTTCGCGCTCGGGAGCGAGGAGCACGTCCTGCTGGTGGTCATGCACCACATCGCCTCCGACGGCTGGTCCACCACCCCGCTGCTGCGGGACCTCACGGCCGCCTACACGGCACGGACCCGGGGCGACGCGCCCGACTGGGAGCCGCTGCCGGTCCAGTACGCCGACTACACCCTCTGGCAGCGGGAACTGCTCGCGGCGGACGGGGAGCGGCAGGCGGAGTTCTGGCGCGAGACCCTGGAGGGGCTGCCCGACGAGGCCACGCTGCCGGCCGACCGCCCCCGCCCGGCGGTGGCCACCTACCGAGGCACCACCCACAGCGTTCACGTTCCGGCGGCGTTGCACGACGCGCTGACGCGGCTGGCCCGGGAGACCGGCAGCACGCTGTTCATGGTGGCCCAGGCCGCTGTCGCGACCGCGCTGTCCCGCTCCGGCGCCGGGGAGGACATCCCGATCGGCGCCCCGATCGCGGGCCGCTCCGAACAGTCCCTCGACGACCTGGTCGGCTTCTTCGTCAACACCCTGGTCCTGCGCACGGATCTCACGGGCGACCCCGGATTCCGTGAGCTGCTGACCCGGGTACGGGACGCCGACCTGGCGGCCTGGGCCCACCAGGACCTGCCCTTCGACCGGCTGGTGGAGGCCCTCAACCCCGAGCGCTCCACCGCCCGCCACCCGCTCTTCCAGGTGGTCCTCACCCTTCAGGAGGCCGTCACCCCCACCGTCGAACTGCCGGGAATCGCCGCTGAGTCGGGCTTCACCTCGCTGGACATCTCCAAGTTCGACCTGACCTTCTCCTTCCACGAACACCGCACGGCGGCCGGCAGCCCGGCCGGGATGGACATCAGGGTCGAGTACGCCACCGACCTGTACGACGCCGGGACCGTAGAGGCGGTCACCGACCGACTGGTCCGGCTGCTGGGCGACGCCGTCGAACGCCCTGAAACCCCGGTCCGCGAGCTCGACTTCATCGGCAGCGACGAGCGGCACCAGCTGCTGGAGGGGTGGAACGGCACGATCACCGCCGCCCCCGAAGCCGGGCTCGCGGAGCTGTTCGCCGCACAGACCGCCCGCACCCCGGACGCGATCGCCGTGGTCGACGGTGTCCGGGAGCTGACCTACGCGGAGCTGGACGCGGACGCCAACCGGCTCGCCCGTCACCTCGTGGGCCTCGGCGTCGGGCCGGAGAGCGTCGTCGCCGTCCTGATGGAGCGGTCGGCGGACCTGCTCACCGGGCTCCTCGCGGTGGTCAAGGCCGGCGGCGTCTACGCCCCGCTCAACACCGCGGACCCGGACAGCCGCCTGCTGCGGATCCTCGCGGAGACCGGGGCGCCCGTCCTGCTCACGGACAAGGTGCTGGCAGAGCACCCGGTGGTGGCCAGGACCACCGCGGAGACCGTCGTGCTCGACGGGGCCTCGGGCTTCGCCCACCTTCCGTCGACGCCGCCGACCCTGCCCACCCACCCCGACCAGTGGCTGTACGTGATGTTCACGTCCGGTTCGACGGGGGTGCCGAAGGGCGTCGCGGTCACCCACCGCAATGTCGCGGACCTGGCCGCCCAGACCATGTACGCCAACGGCGCCCACACCCGGGTGCTCTTCCACTCGCCGCACACCTTCGACGCCTCGACACACGAGATCTGGGTGCCGTGGCTGAACGGTGGCGCGGTCGTCGTGGCACCCCCCGGCTACCTCGACCCCGGGACCCTGGGCGGACTGCTGACCGAGCGCGGCATTACCTCGCTGTGGCTGACGGCGGGGCTGTTCCGGGTGATGGCGGAGGAGGTTCCGGAGGCGTTCGCCGGGGTGCGTGAGGTGTGGGCCGGTGGTGATGTGGTGCCGCCGGAGGCGGTGCGCCGGGTCATGGACCGGTGCCCGGAGGTGACCGTGGTGAACGGTTACGGTCCGACGGAGACCACCACCTTCGCCACCACCCACCGCATCCACCGCCCCCTCGACTACGCGGGTGCCATCCCGATCGGGGAGCCCCTGGACAACCACCGGGCGTATGTGGTGGACGAGGGGCTGGGCCTCGTACCCCCGGGCACCCCCGGCGAGCTGTACATCGCCGGAGCCGGTCTCGCCCGTGGCTACCTCGGCCGGTCGGGCATGACGGCGGAACGCTTTGTCGCGGACCCGTTCGGTGAGCCGGGCACGCGGATGTACCGCACGGGCGACCTGGTCCGCTGGAACGCCGAGGGTTCGCTCGAATACCTGGGCCGCGCCGACCAGCAGGTCAAGCTCCGGGGCTTCCGTATCGAACTGGGCGAGATCGAGACGGCGTTGACCGCACACCCGAGTGTGGGCCAGGCGACCGTCGTCGTCCGGGAGGACCGGCCCGGCGACAAGCGCCTCGCCGCCTATCTCGTCGCCACCGAAGGCGCCCGCATCGACGTGGCAGAACTACGGGCACACGTCACGGCCGCACTGCCCGAATACATGGTCCCGGCCGCCTTCGTGGTCCTCGACGAGATTCCGCTCACGACCAACGGGAAGGTCGACCGGCGCGCCCTGCCCGCGCCTCAGATCGCGCACGCCACCAACGGACGTGCGCCGCGCACACCGCAGGAGGAAGTGCTCTGCGGTCTCTTCGCGGCCGTTCTCGGACTGCCGTCCGTCACGATCGACGACCACTTCTTCCACCGGGGCGGGCACTCGGTGCTCGGCACCCGGCTGATCAGCCGCATCCGGCGGGCGTTCGGCGTCCAGCTCGGCGTGAAGGACCTGTTCCGCAACCCGACCGTGCTCGCCCTCTCGGAGTGCGTCGCCGAGAGCAGCGGCGAACTGCCCAGGCCGGCCCTGATGCCCGAGGAGCGTCCGGAGCGCATCCCGCTCTCCTCCGCTCAGCAGCGGCTGTGGTTCCTCGACCAGATGGAAGGCCCGTCCGCCACCTACAACATCCCCCTCGCCCTGCGCCTCAAGGGTGCCCTCGACCACCGGGCGCTCCAACTGGCCCTCACCGACCTCACTACGCGCCACGAAGGCCTGCGCACCGTCTTCCCCACCCACGAGGGCACCCCGCACCAGCACGTCCTGCCCCCGGCCGACATGGAGCTGCCCCTGATCAACACCACTGAGGAGGAGCTCATCGCACGGCTGGCGGCCCTCTCGGCGGCCACCTTCGATCTGGCCGTCCAGCCGCCGATCCGCTCGCATCTGGTCTCGCTGGGCGAGCAGGAGCACATCCTGCTGGTGGTCATCCACCACATCGCCTCCGACGGCTGGTCCAACGGCCCGCTCTTCCGCGACCTGGCCACCGCCTACGAAGCCCGCACCGAGGGCGTCGCCCCCGCGTGGGAGCCGCTCCCCGTCCAGTACGCCGACTACTCGCTCTGGCAGCAACGGCTTCTGGGCAGCGACGAGGAACGCCAACTCGACTACTGGCGAGCGGTGTTGGCGGAACTGCCGGAGGAGGCCACGCTGCCGTCCGACCGGCCCAGGCCGGCCACCGCGTCCAACCGGGGCACCACCCACACCGTGCACTGCACGGCCGGGCTGCACGATTCGCTGACCACGCTGGCCCAGGACACCGGCAGCACCCTGTTCATGGTGGCGCAGGCGGCGGTGTCGACCCTGCTGTCACGGTCCGGTGCCGGGCACGACATCCCGCTCGGCTCACCCGTCGCCGGTCGCACCGACCCGGCCCTCGACGACCTCGTCGGGTTCTTCGTCAACACCCTGGTCCTGCGGACCGATACCAGCGGTGACCCGAGTTTCCGGGAGCTGCTGACCCGGGTCCGGGAGACCGACCTCGCCGCCTGGAGCCACCAGGACCTGCCGTTCGACCGGCTCGTCGAAGCCCTCAACCCCGAGCGCACCACCGCCCGGCACCCCCTCTTCCAGGTCATGCTCACCGTCGGCGACATGTCCGCAGAGGCCCCCGAACTCTCCGGCCTGGAGGCGGAGTACGAGTTCTCGAAGGTGGAGATCGCCAAGTTCGACCTCACCTTCGGCTTCGCGGAGCATCGGACGGGTGAGGGCTGGCCGGGTGGGCTGGACATCACGATCGAGTATGCGACTGATCTGTATGACGCGCGGTCGGTGGAGTTGGCGGGTGAGCGTCTGGTGCGGTTGCTGGAGGGTGCGGCGTCGGCTCCGGATGTGCCGGTGGGTGAGCTGGAGCTGTTGTCCGCGGGCGAGCGTGAGGTGTTGTTGGGGGGGTGGTCGGGTGAGGTGACCGGTTCTCCGGGTGTGGGGCTCGGGGCGTTGTTCGCGGCGCAGGTGGCGCGGACGCCGGATGCGGTGGCGGTGGTGGGTGAGGGGCGTGAGCTTTCCTACCGAGAGCTGGATGCGCTGGCGAATGCTGCGGCGCGTGGGTTGATGGGTGAGGGGGTGCGGCCGGGGGGTCGGGTGGCGTTGTTCCTGGAGCGCTCGGTGAGTGCTGTGGTGATGACGTTGGCGGTGGTGAAGGCGGGTGCGGTGTATGTGCCGCTGGATACCCGTTATCCGGCTGATCGGGTGGAGTTGATTGTTGGGCAGTCGGGTGTGTCGCATGTGGTGACGGACCGGGACGCGGGTGTGTGGACGGTGCCGGCCGGTGTGCGGGTGCTGAGTCCGGGGTTGGTCTCCGACGGGGTGGGTGATGGCTCCGATCCGGCGGTGGTCGTGCATGCGGATCAGCCGGTGTACGCGATGTTCACGTCCGGTTCGACGGGGGTGCCGAAGGGTGTCGCGGTCACGCACCGCAACGTCGCGGATCTGGCGGCGCAGACGATGTACGCGAACGGTGCGCACAGCCGGGTGCTGTTCCACTCCGCGATGGCGTTCGACGCGTCCACGTACGAGATGTGGGTGCCCTGGCTGAACGGCGGCACCCTCGTCGTCGCCCCCGCAGGACACCTGGCCCCGGCCGACTACCAGCGGCTGTTGGCCGAACACGGCATTACCTCGCTGTGGCTGACGGCGGGGCTGTTCCGGGTGATGGCGGAGGAGGTTCCGGAGGCGTTCGCCGGGGTGCGTGAGGTGTGGGCCGGTGGTGATGTGGTGCCGCCGGAGGCGGTGCGCCGGGTCATGGACCGGTGCCCGGAGGTGACCGTGGTGAACGGTTACGGTCCGACGGAGACCACCACCTTCGCCACCACCCACCGCATCCACCGCCCCCTGGACTACGCGGGCGCGATCCCGATCGGGGAGCCGCTGGACAACCACCGGGTGTACGTCCTGGACGAGGGGCTGCGGCTGGTCGCTCCGGGTACCCCCGGCGAGCTGTATATCGCGGGTGCCGGTCTGGCGCAGGGCTATCTGGACCGGCCGTCGCTGACCGCTGACCGGTTCGTCGCTGATCCGTACGGTCCCGCCGGTACGCGGATGTACCGGACCGGTGACCTGGTCCGCTGGAACGCCGAGGGTTCGGTGGAGTACCTGGGGCGTGCCGACCAGCAGGTCAAGCTGCGCGGCTTCCGCATCGAACCCGGCGAGATCGAAACCGTACTCGTCGGCCGGCCCGGCGTGGCCCAGGCCACCGTCGTCGTCCGCGAGGACCGGCCCGGCGACAAGCGCCTCGTCGCCTACCTCACCGCGGCGGACGGCGCACGGATAGAGCCAGGCGACGTACAGCGACAGGTGTCCGGGCTGCTGCCCGACTACATGGTCCCGTCCGCCTTCGTGGTCCTGGACGAGATCCCGCTCACCGTCAACGGCAAGGTCGACCGGCGCGCCCTTCCCCTACCCCAGACCGTCAACGACACCACCGGGCGCGCACCGCGTACCGCCAAGGAAGAAGTGCTCTGCGGCCTCTTCGCGGAGGTCCTCGGACTGACCTCGGTCACCATCGACGACCACTTCTTCAACCTCGGCGGACACTCCCTCCTCGCCACCCGGCTCGCCGGCCGGATCCGCACCGTACTCGGGGTCGAGCTCTCCGTGGCGACCCTCTTCGAGAACCCGATCGTGGCCACGCTCGTCGAGAAGCTCGACGGCGCCTCGGCCGCGCGGCCCAGACTTCGGCCGATGCGCCGGATGGGAGCGACCAAGTGATCCCCTTGTCCTTCGCCCAGCAGCGGCTCTGGTTCATCGCCCAGATGGAAGGGCCGTCGACCACCTACAACATCCCGCTCGCCGTGCGACTGAACGGCGAACTCGACCGCCCGGCCCTTCAGTCGGCGCTCCTGGATCTGGTCGGCAGGCACGAGAGCCTGCGGACCCTCTTCCCCGACCAGGACGGCACCCCGTATCAGCGCATCCTCGACGAGGAAGAGGTGGAGCTCGCGCTCGACGTCGTACCGGCCGACGCCACGACGCTGCCGGCCGTCCTCGCTCAGGAGTCCGCGCAGGTCTTCCACCTCGCAGAGGACCTGCCGGTCCGGGCGCGACTGATCGCTCTCGGTGAGCGGGAGCACGTCCTGCTCATCGTGATGCACCACATCGTGTCGGACGGCGGCTCGACCGCTCCGCTGCTCCAGGACCTCGCCACCGCCTATGAGGCGCGGGTCCGGGGCGCCGTGCCCGACTGGGAGCCGCTGCCGGTCCAGTACGCCGACTACACCCTCTGGCAGCAGGAGCTGCTGGGTGAGGGCGACGACCCCGAGAGCGCCGGATCACGCCAACTGGACTTCTGGCGCTCGGCCTTGGCGGACCTTCCCGAGGAAGGAACGCTGCCGGCCGACCGGCCGCGCCCCGCATCGGCCTCCTACGTGGGCGCGACCTGCGACGCCCGGCTGTCCGCCGACGTCCACACCGGTCTGACCCACCTCGCGCGGGAGTCCGGCGCCACGCTGTTCATGGCGGTCCAGGCCGCCGTCGCGACCGCCCTGTCGCGCTCCGGCGCCGGCCTCGACATCCCGATCGGCTCCCCGGTGTCCGGGCGCATCGACGAGGCGCTCGACGGGCTGGTCGGCTTCTTCGTCAACACCCTGGTGCTGCGTACGGACGTCACGGGCGACCCGAGCTTCCGCGAACTGCTCTCCAGGGTCCGCAAGACGGATCTGGCCGCCTGGGACAACCAGGATCTGCCGTTCGACCGGCTGGTCGAGGTGCTGAACCCCGAGCGCTCCGCCTCCCGCCACCCGCTGTTCCAGGTGATGCTCACCATGGGCGAGGCCGGCTCCGACGTCATCGGCTTCCCGGGGCTCGACGCCCGTACCGAGTACGGCGCACTGCAGATCGCCAAGTTCGACCTCACGTTCGGCTTCGCCGAGCACCGCACCCGCGACGGCCGCCCGGACGGTCTCGACATCACCATCGAGTACGCCACTGACCTCTACGACGCCCGGACCATCGAGGCGCTCATGGCGCGCCTGAACCGGCTCCTGGAGGCCGTGGTCACCTCGCCCGACTCCCCGCTGTCCGTCCTCGACCTGCTGGGCGAGCACGAGCGGCGGCTGCTTCTGGAGGAGCGAAGCGGCGCCGTCACCGGATCGTCCGGGAAGAGCCTGGCGGAGCTGTTCGCCGCCCAGGCCGCCCGCACCCCGGACGCGATAGCCCTGGTGGACGAGGACCGCGACCTGACCTACGCCGAACTCGACGCAGCCACCAACCGGCTGGCCCACCACCTCATCGGCCTCGGGATCCGGCAGCACGACGTGGTCGCCGTCCTGATGGAGCGGTCCACCGACCTGCTCACCGCTCTCCTCGCCGTGGTCAAGGCCGGGGCCGTGTACGCCCCGCTGAACACCAGCGACCCCGACAGCCGGCTCGTCCGGATCCTCGCTGACACCCGGGCGCCGGTCCTGCTCACCGACCGGGCGCTGTCGGACCACCAGGTCGTCCTGGACGCCGACGCGCAGGTCGTCGTGCTGGGCGCCGGCATCGAGCTGGGCCACCTTCCCGCCACCGCTCCGGCCCGCTCCATCCACCCCGACCAGCCCGTCTACGCGATGTTCACCTCCGGCTCGACGGGGGTGCCGAAGGGCGTCGCGGTCACCCACCGCAACGTCGCGGACCTGGCCGCGCAGACCATGTACGCCAACGGCGCGCACCGGCGCGTGCTGTTCCACTCGCCGGCCGCCTTCGACGCCTCGACGTACGAGATCTGGGTCCCGTGGCTGAACGGCCGCACGGTCGTGGTGGCGCCGCGCGGCCACCTCGCCCCGGCCGACTACCAGCGGCTGCTGGCCGAGCACCGCGTCACCGCGCTCTGGCTGACGGCCGGGCTGTTCCGCGTGATGGCGGAGGAGGCGCCCGCGGCGTTCGCCGGGGTCAGCGAGGTGTGGGCGGGCGGCGACGTGGTGCCGCCCGAGGCGGTACGCCGGGTCATGGACCACTGCCCGGAGGTGACCGTCGTCAACGGCTACGGTCCGACGGAGACCACCACCTTCGCCACCACCCACCGCATCCACCGCCCCCTGGACCAGGCGGGAGCCATCCCGATCGGGGCGCCCCTGGACAACCACCGGGCCTACGTCCTGGACGCCGCCCTGCAACTTGCCGCGCCCGGCGCCCCCGGCGAGCTCTATGTCGCGGGGGCCGGTCTGGCGCAGGGCTACCTCAACCGCGCCACGCTGACGGCGGAGCGTTTCGTCGCTGATCCGTACGGTCCTGCCGGTACGCGGATGTACCGGACCGGTGACCTGGTCCGCTGGAACGCCGAAGGGTCGCTCGAATACCTCGGGCGTGCCGACCAGCAGGTCAAGCTGCGCGGCTTTCGTATCGAACTGGGCGAGATCGAGACGGTGTTGACCGCGCACCCGAGTGTGGGCCAGGCGACCGTCGTGGTCCGGGAGGACCGGCCCGGCGACAAGCGCCTCGCCGCCTATCTCGTCGCCACCGAAGGCGCCCGCGTCGACACCGAGGCCGTGCACCGCGAGATCTCCGGCGGACTCCCGGAGTACATGGTCCCGGCCGCCTTCGTGGTCCTCGACGAGATCCCGCTGACCGCCAACGGCAAGGTCGACCGGCGCGCCCTGCCCGCACCGCTGCTGACCGCCGACGCCGGGGGCCGCCCGCCCAGGACGCCCGCGGAAGAAGTCCTGTGCGGCCTCTTCGCGGCCGTACTCGGACTGCCGTCGGTCACCATCGACGACCACTTCTTCCGGCGCGGCGGACACTCCCTGCTCGCCACCCGCCTCATCAGCCGCATTCGTGCCGTCTGGGACACCGAGATCACCATCCGGGACCTGTTCCAGTACGCGACGGTCGCGCAGCTGGCCGAGCGGATCGCGGCCGAGGGCAGCGGGGAACAGCGGCCCGCGCTGACACCGCAGGAGCGTCCGGAGCGCGTACCGCTCTCCTCCGCCCAGCAGCGGCTGTGGTTCCTCGACCAGCTGGAAGGCCCGTCCGCCACCTACAACATCCCCCTCGCCCTGCGCCTCAGGGGCACCCTCGACCACGGGGCACTCCAACTGGCCCTCACCGACCTGATAACCCGTCACGAAGGCCTGCGTACCGTCTTCCCCACGCACGAGAGCACGCCGCACCAGCACGTGCTGCCCCCGGCCGGCCTCGACCTCCCGCTGATCGGCACCACAGAGCAGGCGCTCCCGGAGCGGCTCGCCGCCGAGGCCGCCCGCACCTTCGACCTGGCGGCCGAAATGCCCTGCCGGGCCCGGCTGTTGAGGATCGGGGAGGTGGATCACGTGCTGCTGCTCGTGATCCACCACATCGCCTCCGACGGCTGGTCCAACGGCCCGCTCTTCCGTGACCTGGCCACCGCCTACGAAGCCCGCACCGAGGGCGCGGCCCCCGCCTGGGAGCCGCTGCCGGTCCAGTACGCCGACTACACCCTCTGGCAGCAGGGGATCCTGGAGCGCGACGAGGACCGTCAGCTCGACCACTGGCGCGAGGTGCTCGCGGACCTGCCGGAGGAGGCCACCCTCCCCGCGGACCACGCCCGTCCCGCGTCCGCCTCCAACCGGGGCCGCACCCACGCCGTGCACTGCCCCGCCGAACTGCACACCGCCCTGATGTCGCTGGCCCAGGACACCGGGACCACGTTCTTCATGGTGGCCCAGGCAGCCGTCGCGACGCTCCTCGCCCGCTCCGGTGCCGGGCACGACATCCCGCTCGGCTCACCCGTCGCCGGACGCACCGACCAGAAGCTCGACGACGTCGTCGGGTTCTTCGTCAACACCCTGGTCCTGCGCACCGACACGAGCGGCGACCCGACCTTCCGGGAGCTGCTGACCCGGGTCCGGGAGACCGACCTCGCCGCCTGGGCCCACCAGGACCTGCCGTTCGACCGGCTCGTCGAAGCCCTCAACCCCGAGCGCACCACCGCCCGGCACCCCCTCTTCCAGATCATGCTCACGGTCGGGGACACCAGCAACGAGGCACCGCAACTCACCGGACTGGAGGGCGAGTTCGCTACTCCGGCTGCGTCGGTGGCCAAGTTCGACCTCACCTTCGCCTTCGCCGAGAACCGCACCGCGGACGGCCGCCCCGACGGCCTCGACATCCTGATCGAGTACACCACCGACCTCTACGAGGCACGCACCATCGAGGCCACCGCGGACCGGCTGGTCCGGCTCCTCACCGGGGCCGTGGCAACCCCCGACCTGCCGCTCGCGGAACTGGAGACCGTCTCCGAGGACGAGCACGGCCGGCTGCGGGAGTGGAGCGGCGCCCGGTCGCCCGCGCCGGACCTGGCACTCGACGCGCTGTTCGTACGGCAGGCCGCCCGCACCCCGCACTCGGTGGCGCTCGTCCACGAGGAGCAGCAGGTCACCTACCAGGAGCTGGACATCTGGTCCAACCGGCTGGCCCGCCACCTGACATCACATGGCGTCACACCGGGCAGCATCGTCGCCATCCACCTGGAGCGCTCCCCGCAGCTCATCGCCTCGCTGCTCGCCGCCCTGAAGGCCGGGGCCGGATACACGCTGCTCGACCCGCAGTTCCCGGCCGACCGGCTGAACACCGTGCTCGGCCAGACCGGACCGGCGGCGCTGGTCACCCAGGCCCATCTGACAGCCCTGTCGACCCGGGCCACCGTCGTCGACCTCACCGAGGAGATCCCCGCGATCAGCGGCCTGCCCGGGACACCGGTCGAGACGGGCGGCCACCCCGAATCCATCGCCTGCGTGATGTTCACCTCCGGTTCGACCGGACTCCCCAAGGGAGTGGCCGCCTCGCACCGGGCACTGGCCGCCACCTTCATCGGCCCCGACTACCTGGACTTCGGACCGGGCCAGACCTACCTGCAGAGCTCGCCGGTCTCCTGGGACGCGTTCGCCCTGGAGGTCTTCGGGCCCCTGCTGCACGGCGGAGTCTGCGTCCTGCAGCCGGGCCAGCACACCGACCCGCACCAGATCGCGGAACTGGTCGAACGGCACGGAGTCACCACGCTCCAGATGTCGGCGAGCCTGTTCAACCACATGCTCGACGAGCACCCGGTGGTGTTCGCCCGGATCAAGGAGGCGATGACCGCCGGTGAGGCGGCCTCGCCCGCCCACACCGCCAAGGCACTGGCCGACCACCCCCACCTCCGCCTGGTCAACGGCTACGGGCCCGCCGAGAGCATGGGCTTCACCACCGCCCACACCCTCACCGGGCCGGCGCCCGCCGTCCCGATCGGGCGGCCGATCGCCGGCAAGCACGCCTACGTCCTGGACGAGAACCTCCGGCTGCTGCCCCCGGGTGTCCCCGGTGAGCTGTACGTCGCCGGACACGGACTCGCCCACGGCTACATCGGGCAGCCCGTACTGAGCGCCGAACGCTTCGTCGCGGACCCGCACGGTGCGCCCGGCTCCCGGATGTACCGGACCGGCGACCTGGCCCGCTGGAGCCAGGACGGCGCGCTGGAGTATTTCGGCCGGGCCGACCAGCAGATCAAGTTGCGGGGCTTCCGCATCGAGCCGGGTGAGATCGAATCGGCGCTGCTGCGGCACCCCTCCCTCGCGCAGGCGGCGGTGCTGATCCGGGAGGACCGGCCCGGTGACAAGCGCCTGGTGGCCTACGTGGTGCCCACGGAGGGCAGCAGCCCCGACGCCTCCGAACTGCACAGGCACGCGGTCGCCGCACTGCCCGAGTACATGGTGCCGGCGACCATCGTGCCGCTGGACGCACTGCCCCTCACGGTCAACGGCAAGCTCGACCGCCGCGCCCTGCCCGAACCGCCGCAGTCCTCCACCGGCGGCGGCCGGGCACCGCGTACCCCGGCGGAGGAAGTCCTGTGCGGGCTCTTCGCGGCCACCCTCGGGGTGCAGTCCGTCACCATCGACGACCACTTCTTCCAACTGGGCGGCCACTCACTGCTCGCCACCCGGCTGATCGGCCGGATCCGCTCCGTCTGGGAGACCCGGGTCACCATCCGCGACCTGTTCCAGTACCCGACGCCCGCGCTGCTCGCCGAACACATCGCCTCCGACACGAGCGGCGACCCGATGGAGACGCTGCTGCCGATCCGGGCCGCGTCCCCCGAGGCCGATGAGGCCCCGCTGTTCTGCGTCCACGCGATCTCCGGGATGAGCTGGTCGTACGCCGGACTGCTCCGGCACATCGGCGGACGGCGGCCGCTGATCGGCCTCCAGGCCAAGGAGCTGACGAACCCGGCGGACCGGCCGGCCGGTATCGAGGAGATGGCCGACGGCTATGCGGCCGAGATCCGCTCGGTCCAGGCCCACGGCCCGTACCACCTGCTCGGCTGGTCGTTCGGCGGCCTCGTGGCGCACGCGGTCGCGGCCCGGCTGGAGGAGCAGGGCGAGCAGGTGGCCCTGCTGGCGCTGCTCGACTCCTACCCGCTGCCCGACGGTTTCCGGCCCCCCGCCGTCACCGGCCGCGAGGTGCTGACCGCGCTGCTCGGGGGCCGGGGCGCCGAACTCGACGTGCGGTGCGCCGACAGCGCCCCGGACGCGGCGGAGCTGGCCGCCGTACTGCGCGCGGAGGACGCGATCCTGGGCGCGCTGGACCCGGCCCAGGCCGCCTCCGTCGTCGCCGTCACGGCCGGGAACCTGGAGATGCGCTACCGGTACGTGCCACAGCGGCGGTTCGGCGGCGACGCGGTGTTCCTCAACGCCGCCCGCACTCCCGCGGAGACGACCGGAGCGGAGGCCTGGGCACCCCATGTCCTGGGCCGGGTCGAGGAGTACGACATCGACTGCGCGCACTGGGACATGACCACCGCGGAGCCGCTGCGCGAGATCGGAAAGGTGCTGGCCGAGGAGTTGCGCGGAGCGCGTCACTGATCTCCGCCGACACCGCACAGGTGCCCGGGACCGCCCACCACGGCGGTCCCGGGCACCTGTGCGTGCGCGGCCGGCCGGGGCGGCACCCCAAGTTGCCCGCGGGCTGCCGCTCATGCCGCCGGGCGGCACGTTCCGGCCTGCATAGCGTGAAGCCATCCGCAGGCCACGGTCCCGGCAACAGAAAGTCAAGGAAATGGTTGATCATTCCGGCTGGCGTGTCGGGGTAGCCTCAGCCCCCGTCCACCACGGTGAGATCCTGCAAGGCGTGTTCACCGGTGACGGAGGGCTCACCCGAGGTCTCGTCACTCTTCCCTGCACCATTCACGCGACCCGCGCGACGTTCATCCCCGCCCCCGGCGACGAGGTCACCGTCACGCCGCACTGGAAGGGCAAGGCACGGCGCGCGGCCGAACTCGCGGTCCGCGCGGTGACCCCGCCGGGCGCAGAGCCGGCGGGCGGCCACCTCGACCTCACCGGTGACGTACCGCTGTGCCGGGGCTTCGGCTCCTCCACGAGCGATGTGCTCGCCGCCATCTGGGCGGTCAAGGACGCGTTCGTCAGCCCGCTGCCGCCGCAGGAGGTCGCCAGGATCGCGGTACGGGCGGAAACCGCCTCCGACTCCCTGATGTTCGAGGAGTCCACCGTCCTGTTCGCCCAGCGCGAGGGCACGGTGATCGAGGACTTCGGTTACCGGATGCCGGCCCTGCGGATCCTCGGCTTCGGCTCACGGCCCGAGGGCGGCGGGCGCGGCGTGGACACCCTGGCCTTCTCGCCGGCCCGCTACGGGCAGGACGAGATCGACCTCTTCACCCGGCTGCAGTCCATGCTCCGGGAGGCCATCCAGATGAAGGACGTGGCCCTGCTGGGATCGGTGGCCACGGCCAGCACGGAGATCAACCAGCGCCATCTGCCGATCCCGCGGCTCGACCGCATCCGGGACATCGCGCGGACCACCGGAGCCGTCGGAATCCAGGCGGCACACAGCGGGGACATCGCCGGACTCCTCTTCGACCGGGACGACCCCGAGGTCGAGGCGCGGACCGGCACGGCCCAGGACCTCCTGCAAGAGCTCGGAATTCACGAGCAGTGGAACTACACAACGGGTGACTGACATGACGACGACGACTCTCCCCAAGGCTCACTCCTCGATCGTGGAGGCGACGGAGCTGCCCCGCATCATCAAGGTGACCGACAACCTCTACGCGGCCGCCTTCAGCCTGATGAAGCTGCTGCCCGCCCGCTACATCCTCGACCGGGCGGAGGCCGCCGGCCTGATCTCACCCGGCACCCGGATCATCGAGACCTCCTCCGGCACCTTCGCACTGGGCCTGGCCATGGTCTGCCGGCTGCGCGGCTACCCGCTGACCATCGTCGGTGACTCGGCGATCGACCGCGATCTGCGGACCCGGCTCGAAATGCTCGGCACGACCGTGGAGATCGTCGAGCACACCGGCCAGGCCGGCGGCATCCAGGGCGCCAGGCTCGCCCGCGTGGCCGAGCTGCGCCGGCAGGACCCGGAGGCCTTCGTCCCCGGCCAGTACGACAACCCGGACAACCCCGGCGCGTACGGCATCGTCGCCGACCTGATCGGGGACACCGTGGGCGCCGTGGACTGCCTGGTGGGCCCGGTGGGTTCGGGCGGCTCCACCGGCGGACTCGCCGCCGCGCTGCGGCAGACCGGGCCCGCACTCCACCTGGTCGGCGTCGACACCCAGGGGAGCATCATCTTCGGCAGCCCCGACGGACCGCGCACCCTGCGCGGACTCGGCAGCAGCATCCACCCGGGCAACGTCAGCCACACCGCGTACGACGAGGTCCACTGGGTGACCGCGCCCGAGGCGTTCCACGCGACCCACCAGCTCTACCGCGAGCACGGCCTGTTCATGGGCCCGACCAGCGGTGCGTCCTTCCAGGTCGCCTCCTGGTGGGCCGAGCAGAACCCGGGGAGCACCGTCGTGATGGTCCTCCCGGACGAGGGCTACCGCTACCAGTCCACGGTGTACAACGACACCTGGCTGAACGAGCAGGGCATCGTCCCCGCCCCCGCCGCGGACGGCCCCCGCACCGTCGAGCACCCGCTGGACGCCACCGCCGCCTGGTCCCGGCTGCTCTGGGCCCGCCGCGGCTTCGACGACGTGGTGATGCCGGTGGTCGGCTCATGAGTGAGCGCCTGCTGCTCCTGGTGGAGAGCAACACCACAGGCACGGGACGGCTGTTCGCCCGCCGCGCGGCCGAACTCGGCGTGGTGCCCGTGCTGCTCTGCGCGGACCCGGGCCGCTACCCGTACGCCGCCGAGGACCGGCTGCGGACCGTCACCGTGGACACCTCCGACGAGGACGCGCTGTGGGCGGCCGTGCGGACACTGGAGGACGGGGCGACCGTCGCGGGCGTCCTGACCAGCTCCGAGTACTACGTACCCACCGCCGCCGCACTGGCCTACCGGCTCGGGCTGCCCGGCCCGTCCGCCGACGCCGTACGGGCCTGCCGCGACAAGGCCGAGCAGCGCCGGGCCCTGACCGGCGCGGGCGTCGGCTCCGCGGGCTTCGCCGCCGTCTCCGAGGTGACCGGCGCACTCGCCGCCGCCCGCCGCATCGGACTGCCCGTGGTGGTCAAACCGGTCCAGGGCTCGGGAAGCCTGGGCGTCCGGCTCTGCACGGACCTCGACGAGGTCGCCGAGCACGCCGGAACCCTGCTCTCGGCCACCGTCAACGAGCGGGGCATCGCCGCACCGGGCCGGATCCTGGTCGAGGAGTACCTGACGGGCCCCGAGTTCTCCGTCGAGGTGTTCGGCACCGAGGCCGTCGTCACCGTCGCCAAACACGTCGGCCCGCTCCCGGCGTTCGTCGAGACCGGGCACGACGTACCGGCCGCGCTCCCCGGCGAACAGGAGATCGCCCTGCGCGAGACCGCGGTTCGCGCGGTGCGCGCGCTCGGACTCGGCTGGGGCGCCGCCCACGTGGAACTGCGACTGACCGGAACCCGCACCGCCCAGGTCATCGAGGTCAACCCCAGGCTGGCCGGCGGCATGATCCCCGAACTGGTCCGCAGGGCCTGCGGGATCGACCTCGTACGCGCCCAGGTGCTGGCCGCGCTCGGGTCCGCCCCGGAGCTGGAACGCGTCGGCCACGCCCGCGCCTCGATCCGCTTCCTCACCTGCGACCGGGACGGCATCCTCGTACCGCCTGCCGCCCTGCACGAAGCCGTGGACCGGGCCCGCACCGTACCGGGCACCGTCGAGGCACTGCTCTACCGGGCACCCGGCGAACCGGTCGGCCCCGCCGAGGACTTCCGGGGCCGCGTCGGTCACGTCATCGCCGTCGCGGACCGCTCGGGACGGGCGGCGGAGGCAGCCGGCCGGTCCGTGGCCCTGCTCGGCGAAGCCGTGTCGTACGCGGATCTGCACACAGAGGAGGCATACGCATGACCACAGCGCCCGCGCACGGCGTCGACACCGGCCGGCTCAAGGCCGCGCTCGACGCCGAGGCGCACCGCATCGTCTACGACCAGTACCTGCCGGACACCGCCGACGGACTCGGGCAGGAACTGCGCGGCATCAGCGAGGTCGACCGGGCCCACCTGATCATGCTCACCGAACGCGGCATCGTCGACCGGGACCGGGCCGCGGCCCTGCTGCGCGCCATCGAGGAACTGCGCGGCCAGGACTTCGCACCCGTCAGGGCCAGACCGATGCCGCGCGGCGTCTACCTCGCCTACGAGGGCCACCTCATCGAGCAGCTGGGCGACCGGACCGGCGGCATCCTGCACACCGGCCGCTCGCGCAACGACCTCAACGCCACCACCACCCGGCTCAAGGTCCGCGGTCCCTATCTGGTCCTCCTCGACGCGGTCGACCGGCTGGCGGGCGTACTCCTGGACAAGGCGGAGGAGTACCGGGGCGTGGTCATGCCCGCCTACACCCACGGGCAGCCCGCCGTGCCGATCGGCTACGGCCACTACCTCGCCGGTGTCGCCGGCGCCGTACTGCGTGCGTACGAGTCGCTGCTCGACGCCGGACGCCAGATAGACGTCAACCCGCTGGGAGCCGGCGCGATCGGCGGGACCTCCGTTCCGATCGACCCCAGGCGCACCGCCGAACTCCTCGGCTTCAGCTCCGCCGCGCCCAACTCGGTCGACGCGGTGGCCTCCCGCGACTTCGTCCTGGACCTGCTGTCCGCGTCCGCCGTCCTCGGCGTCGCCCTGGCCCGCACCGGCCGGGACCTGAGCACCTGGACATCGGAGGAGTCCGGACTGCTGAGGGTGGGCGACACCCTCGTCGGGTCCAGCTCGATGATGCCGCAGAAACGCAACCCGTTCCTCCTCGAACACATCCAGGGCCGGTCCGCCGCGAGCCTCGGCGCCTTCGTCGGCGCGGCGACCGCCATGACCACCGGCGGCTACACCAACGCCATCGCGGTCGGCACCGAAGCCGTACGCCACCTGTGGCCCGGACTCAGCGACACCACCGACGCGGTGACCCTGCTGAGCCTGGTCGTCGCGGGCACCGAACCCGAACGCGAACGCATGAGAGACCGGGCCGTGGACGGATTCACCTCGGCCACCTACCTGGCGGAGCGGCTCGTACTGGACGGGATGCCGTTCCGGGCCGCGCACCATCTGGTGGGCGAGACCGTGCTCGGCGCCCTGGACTCCGGCCGGTCGCTGGTGGACGCGGCCCGCTTCCCCTCGGTCGAGGACGGCGGACTGGCCCCGGACCTGGTGGCCCAGGCCTGCGCCCACGGCGGCGGACCCGGCTCCACGGCCGACGGGATACGCGCTCTGGCGGCCCGGCGGGACGTACTCAAGGCCGAGCTGACCTCCCGGCGCACCCGCTGGTCGGACGGGAGCGCGCTGCTGACCCGGGCCGTGCTCCAGGCGGTGACGTCATGAGCGCCGGACTGTCGGAGCGGGCCCCCGGCATGGACCACGAACCGCCCCCGCGCGGCGGGCTGCGCGGCCACCGGGACTTCCGGCTGCTGTGGATCGGCGAGACGACCAACCGCGTCGGCATCAACATCACCTCGGTCGCCATGCCCATGGTCGCCCTGGTGACGCTCAAGGAGAGCGTCTTCTCCGCGAGTCTGCTGGCCGCCGCGCCCTGGCTGCCCTGGCTGCTGATCGGCCTGCCGGCCGGTGCCTGGGTGGACCGGATGCGGCGGCGGCCGATCATGCAGATCTGCAACGTGGTTCCGCTCGTGCTCCTGGCCAGCGTGCCGGTCGCGGGCTGGCTCGGCATCCTGACGATGACCCAGCTGCTGACCGTCGCGCTGATCAACGGTTTCGCCGCGGTGTTCTTCGGGATCTCGTACAAGGTCTACGTGCCGTCCATCGTCGAGCCGGAGGACCTCCAGGAGGCCAACGCCAAGCTCCAGGGCAGCGAATCGGTCGCCCAGGTCGCGGGTCTCGGCGGCGGTGGACTGCTCGCCCAGGCGTTCGGCGCCACCTCCGGCCTCCTCGTGAACTCCGCGACGTTCCTCGTCTCCGCGCTCTGCCTCTCCGGCATCCGCAGCCAGGAGCAGCTGCCGGAGCGGCCCTCGGAACGCCCGGCGCTGAGGCAGGACATCAAGGAAGGGCTCGGCTTCGCCTTCAAGGACCCCTACCTGCGGGTGCTCACCCTCTACGGCACCGCCACCAACCTGGTGCTCACGGCGGAGGCGGCGATCCTGCCCGCCTTCATCCTCCGCGTACTCGGGGTACCCGAAGGCGCCACCGGATGGCTCCTCGCGTCGAGCAGCATCGGCGGCATCCTCGGGGCCACCCTCGCGAAACGCCTGATCGCACGGTTCGGCTCGGCGCACGGGCTGCTGGGCGCCACGATCGTCAGCGCCCCGTTCGCCCTGCTCATCCCGCTGACCGGGGCGGGCTGGACACTGGCCGCGCTGGTGGCGGGAAGCGCCGTGCTCTCGCTCGGTGTCGTCCTCGCCAACGTGATCCAGGGCGCGTTCCGCCAGCGCTACTGTCCGCCCCAGCTGCTCGGCCGGGTCTCGGCCAGCATCTCGGTCGCGAACTTCGGTGTGATCCCCATCGGTTCACTGCTCGGAGGAGGCCTCGGCACCCTGCTCGGCCTGCGGCCCGCCCTCTGGGTGCTGACCGCAGGGCTCGCCCTGACCCCGCTGCTCCTGCTGACCGGGCCGCTGCGCGGAAGGCGCGACCTGCCGGTCGCGCCGGCCACGCGGTGAGACCCGGCTCGCCTGTCTCACTCCCGTACGAACAGGAGAGACCCCGTGGAACAAACCCTGCCGTGGGTCGTTCGTGAGCTGCCACCCCCAGGCTCACTGGACCTCTGGCTCCTGAGGGTCTCGGATGTCCCTCTCGGCATCCTGGACGAACAGGTACTCGACGCGACCGAGCGTCAACGTGCCGCCGGCCTCATGCACGCCGCCGACCGCACCCGGTTCACGGCCGCGCACGTCGCCCTCCGCCGGCTGCTGGGCTCGTACCTGAGCCTGCGACCGGAGGACGTCCACCTCGGCCGGGACACCTGTCCCTGCTGCGGCGGACCGCACGGCCGGCCCACCGTGCTCGACGCCGAGGAACGGCTGTTCTTCTCGCTGTCCCACCGGGGCGACCTCGCCGTCGTCGGCACCGCGGCGGCCCCCATAGGGGTCGATGTGGAGCTGGTGGGCGACGAGGAAGGCACCGCGGAACTCGCCTCGATGCTGCACGTGGACGAGCAGGCGGAACTGGCCGCGCTCAGCCCGGCGGAACGGCCTCGGGCGCTGGCCCGGCTGTGGACCCGCAAGGAGGCCTACCTCAAGGGCCTCGGCACGGGCCTGGGCCGCGACCCCGCTCTCGACTACGTCGGCTCCGGACGCCCCGAGGGGCCGTACCCGCCGTCCGGCTGGACCCTGCTCGACGTCCCGGTGGACCGGGGCTACGCGGCGGCGGTGGCGGTGCGCGGCGAGCTGAGCGTGGAAGGACCGTTCGTCAAGAGGCTCTCCGGCCTCGACGTCGTACGGCACGCCCACGATGCCCTGCGGACGGCGGGGGCCCCGCCCTGACCCGCCCGGTCCGCCGGGTGCACCCGATGCGGTGATCACCCGGCGGCGGGCACGTACCACCGGCCGCCACCGCCGCGGCTCCCGATCACCGGAACGGACTCGACAACACCCCTACGGACTTTTGGAACTGACGATGTCAAACGCTGTGCAGCAGGCCCCCGCGCCCCTCCTCCCGCAAGTGCGGACCCGTCCCACCGGGCAGCCGGACACCGGCGCCGAGCACGTGACGGGTGCCCAGTCGCTCATCCGCTCTCTCGAAGAGGTCGGCGCGGACACCGTGTTCGGCATCCCGGGCGGCTGCATCCTCCCCGCGTACGACCCCCTGATGGACTCGGCCAGGGTCCGCCATGTGCTGGTCCGCCACGAGCAGGGTGCCGGCCACGCGGCCACCGGATACGCCCAGGCCACCGGCAAGGTCGGGGTGTGCATGGCGACCTCGGGTCCGGGCGCCACCAATCTGGTGACCCCGATCGCGGACGCGCACATGGACTCCGTGCCGCTCGTCGCGATCACCGGCCAGGTGCCCTCCAAATCGATCGGCACGGACGCCTTCCAGGAGGCGGACATCGTCGGCATCACCATGCCGGTCACCAAGCACAACTTCCTGGTCACCGACGCCGACGACATCCCGCGGACCGTCGCGGAGGCCTTCCACATCGCCGCAACCGGCCGCCCGGGACCGGTGCTCATCGACATCACCAAGGACGCCCTCCAGGCGGCCACCACCTTCCAGTGGCCGCCGGTGCTGGAACTGCCCGGCTACCGCCCGGTGACCAAGCCGCACGCCAAGCAGATCCGCGAGGCCGCCCGGCTCATCGGCGAGGCCCGCCGGCCGGTCCTCTACGTCGGCGGCGGGGTGCTCAAGGCACGCGCCACCGCCGAGCTGCGCACCCTGGCCGAGCTGACCGGGGCCCCCGTCGTCACCACCCTGATGGCGCTCGGCGCTTTCCCCGGCAGCCACCCGCAGCACGTCGGGATGCCCGGCATGCACGGTGACGTCGCCGCGGTCGCCGCGCTGCAGAAGGCGGATCTGATCGTCGCCCTGGGGGCCCGGTTCGACGACCGGGTCACCGGCAGACTGGACGGCTTCGCCCCCTACGCCAAGGTCGTCCACGCCGATATCGACCCGGCGGAGATCGGCAAGAACCGGCTCGCGGACGTCCCGATCGTCGGAGACGCCCGCGAGGTGCTCGACGCCCTGGCCGTCGCCGTGCGCGGCGAGCGGGACGAGGGGCGCTCGGGCGACTACACGGCCTGGTGGCGGGAGCTGGACCGCTGGCGGACCACCTACCGGCGCGGTTACGAACTCCCCGCGGACCCGGGGTTGCTCTCCCCGCAGCAGGTCATCGAACGGATCGGCCAACTCGCTCCGGACGGAACGCTGTTCGCGTCCGGTGTGGGCCAGCACCAGATGTGGGCGGCGCAGTTCCTCCCGCACGAGGAATCGGACACCTGGTTCAACTCGGGCGGTGCGGGGACGATGGGGTACGCGGTTCCGGCGGCGATGGGGGCCAAGGCCGGGATGCCGGACCGTACGGTCTGGGCGATCGACGGTGACGGCTGCTTCCAGATGACCAATCAGGAGCTCACCACCTGCGCGCTGAACAACATCCCGATCAAGGTCGCGATCATCAACAACGGCGCGCTCGGGATGGTCCGCCAGTGGCAGACCCTCTTCTACAACCAGCGGTACTCCAACACCGTGCTGCACTCCGGCGCCGACACCGACGGCCTCCCGGCGAAGGGCACCCGGGTGCCCGACTTCGTACAGCTCTCGGAGGCGATGGGCTGTGTGGGCCTGCGCTGCGAGAACCCGTACGAGCTCGACGCGATCATCGACAAGGCCAACTCGATCAACGACCGCCCCGTCGTGGTGGACTTCATCGTCCACGAGGACGCGATGGTGTGGCCGATGGTCCCCGCCGGCACCTCCAACGACGACATCATGGCCGCACGCGACGTACGCCCCGACTTCGGCGACTCCGCGGACGACTGAGAGGACCTCCCGACATGTCCCAGTACACGCTCTCCGTCTTGGTCGAGAACACGCCCGGCATCCTCGCCCGGGTCGCCGCCCTGTTCTCGCGCCGCGGCTTCAACATCGACTCGCTCGCGGTCGGCACCACGGAACACCCCGATCTCTCCCGCATCACGATCGTCGTCCGGGTCGATCACGAACTCGCCCTGGAGCAGGTGACCAAGCAGCTCAACAAGCTGGTCAACGTCCTGAAGATCGTCGAGCTGGAGGCCGACTCGGCCGTCCAGCGCGAGCTGGTCCTGGTGAAGGTGAGCGCCGACAACGCCTCGCGCGCCCAGATCGTGCAGATCGCCGAACTGTTCCGGGCCAGAACCGTGGACGTCTCGCCCGAAGCGGTCACCCTTGAGGCGACCGGCTCCGGCGACAAGCTCGACGCGATGCTCAGGATGCTCGCGGCCTTCGGCATCAAGGAGCTCGTCCAGTCCGGCGCGATCGCGATCGGCCGGGGCTCCCGGGCGCTGGCCGACCGCACCGCGCGCGAGGCCCGGCCGGTCCGCCTGACCCCGGCCGGCAGCACCACCGCGGTACGCGCGCAGAGCGCGTAACCCCCCGGCCGCCCCCGCTGTTCCCGTCCGTACATCCTCGTATTCCAGGAACCAAGGAGAACTCCCCATGCCTGCCGAGCTGTTCTACGACGACGATGCCGACCTGTCCGTCATCCAGGGCCGCAAGGTCGCGGTCCTCGGCTACGGCAGCCAGGGCCACGCCCACGCGCTGTCGCTGCGCGACTCGGGTGTCGACGTCCGTGTCGGTCTGCACGAGGGCTCGAAGTCCAAGGCCAAGGCCGAGGAGCAGGGCCTGCGCGTGGTGACGCCCGCCGAGGCGTCCGCCGAGGCCGACGTCATCATGATCCTGGTTCCGGACCCGATCCAGGCCCAGGTCTACGAGGAGTCCGTCAAGGACAACCTCAAGGACGGCGACGCGCTGTTCTTCGGCCACGGCCTGAACATCCGCTTCGACTTCATCAAGCCGCCGCATGGGCGTCGACGTCTGCATGGTCGCCCCGAAGGGCCCGGGTCACCTGGTCCGCCGCCAGTACGAGGAGGGCCGCGGCGTTCCGTGCATCGTGGCCGTCGAGCAGGACGCCACGGGCAAGGGCCTGGAGCTGGCGCTCTCGTACGCCAAGGGCATCGGCGGCACCCGCGCCGGCGTCATCAAGACCACGTTCACCGAGGAGACCGAGACCGACCTCTTCGGTGAGCAGGCAGTCCTCTGCGGTGGCACCGCCGCCCTGGTGAAGGCCGGTTTCGAGACGCTGACCGAGGCCGGTTACCAGCCGGAGATCGCGTACTTCGAGTGCCTGCACGAGCTGAAGCTCATCGTGGACCTCATGTACGAGGGCGGCCTGGAGAAGATGCGCTGGTCGATCTCCGAGACCGCCGAGTGGGGCGACTACGTCACCGGCCCGCGCATCATCACCGACGCCACCAAGGCCGAGATGAAGAAGGTCCTCGCCGAGATCCAGGACGGCACCTTCGCCAAGGCCTGGATGGCGGAGTACCACAACGGTCTGCCCAAGTACAACGAGTACAAGAAGGCCGACAGCGACCACCTGCTGGAGACCACGGGCCGTGAGCTCCGCAAGCTCATGAGCTGGGTCAACGACGACGACGCGTGACAGCGCACGGGCCGCGGCACAGGGGCCGCGGCACACCGGCCGCCGGATTCCGGCGGCCGGTGGCCGGTGCTCTGCGGGCCTCCTCCAGGGGGTCCGTCAGGCGATCTCGATGAGCAGATCGCCCGCCTCGACCTGCTGGACCCGGCCGATCGCGAGCCGTCGGACCGCCCCGGCGGACTGGGCGGTGATCGACGCCTCCATCTTCATGGCCTCGATGGTGGCGACGGTCTGGCCGGCGGAGACCGAGGCGCCCTCCTCCACCTGGAGGGTGACGACCCCGGCGAACGGGGCCGCGACATGGCCCGCGTTGCCCCGGTCCGCCTTCTCCGCGGCCTTGACCTCGGTGGCGACGGACCTGTCCCGCACCGAGACCGGCCGCAACTGCCCGTTGAGGGTGGCCAACACGCTGCGGAAGCCGCGCTCGTCCGCCTCCGAGATGGCCTCCAGCTCGATCAGCAGGGTGACACCCGGGTCGAGCGTGACCGTGTGCTCGGTCTCCGTCTCCAGCCCGTACAGGAAGTCCTGGGTCGGCAGGACGGAGGTGTCGCCGTATGCCTCGCGGTGGGCCTCGAACTCCTTGGTCGGGCCGGGGAAGAGCAGCCGGTTCAGGGTCGCGCGCGGCGACTTCTCCAGCCCCTCGCGGTCCTCGTCCGAGAGCCGCGGCGGCTGCGCCTTCTCCGGGCGGCCCTTCAGCGCGCGGGTACGGAACGGCTCGGGCCAGCCGCCGGGCGGGTCACCCAGCTCGCCGCGCAGGAACCCGATCACGGAGTCCGGTACGTCGAACTTGCCGGGGTCGGACTCGAAGTCGGCCGCCTCGACGCCCGCGCCCACCAGATGCAGTGCCAGATCGCCCACCACCTTGGAAGACGGCGTCACCTTCACCAGCCGCCCGAGCATCCGGTCGGCCGCGGCGTAGCAGTCCTCGATGAGTTCGAAGCGGTCGCCCAGACCGAGGGCGATGGCCTGCTGGCGCAGGTTGGACAGCTGTCCGCCGGGGATCTCGTGATGGTAGATCCGGCCGGTGGGCGAGGCGAGACCGGACTCGAAGGGGGCGTAGACCTTGCGGGTCGCCTCCCAGTAGGGCTCCAGGTCACCGACGGCCTGGAGCGAGAGGCCGGTGGCCCGTTCGGTGTGGTCGGTGGCGGCGACCAGTGCGGACAGCGAGGGCTGGCTCGTCGTACCGGACATGGAGGCGACCGCCGCGTCCACCGCGTCGACTCCCGCGTCGATGGCGGCGATCAGGGTGGCCAGCTGCCCGCCGGGGGTGTCGTGGGTGTGCAGATGGACCGGCAGGTCGAACCGTTCGCGCAGCGCGGTGACCAGGGTGCGGGCGGCGGGCGGACGCAGCAGCCCGGCCATGTCCTTGATGGCGAGGACATGGGCGCCCGCGGCCACGATCTGCTCCGCGAGACGCAGGTAGTAGTCCAGCGTGTACAGGGTCTCGCCGGGGTCCGAGAGGTCCGCGGTGTAGCAGAGCGCCACTTCCGCGACCGAGGTGCCGGTGGCGCGCACGGCGTCGATGGCCGGGCGCATCTGGGAGACGTCGTTGAGGGCGTCGAAGATCCGGAAGACGTCCATTCCGGCGGTCGCGGCCTCGGCGACGAACGCCTCGGTGACCTCGGTCGGATAGGGCGTGTAGCCGACCGTGTTGCGGCCCCTCAGCAGCATCTGGGTACAGATGTTGGGCACGGCCTCCCGGATCTTCACCAGCCGTTCCCACGGGTCCTCCGCCAGGAAGCGCAGCGCCACGTCGTAGGTGGCGCCGCCCCAGCATTCGAGGCTCAGCAGCTGCGGGGCGGTCCGGGCCACGTGCGGGGCGACGGCCAGCAGGTCCCGGGTCCGCACCCGGGTGGCCAGCAGCGACTGGTGCGCGTCGCGGAACGTGGTGTCGGTGACGGCGACGGCCGGCTGGGCGCGCAGCTCGGCGGCGAAGGCCTCCGGGCCGAGGGCCGCGAGGCGCTGCCGGGAACCGGCGGGCGGCGACCCGGTCGGCAGGGCCGGCAGCTTGTCCGCCGGGTCGATGACGGACGGGCGGGGGCCGTAGGGCCGGTTGACGGTGGTCTCGGCCAGGTAGCCGAGCATCCGGCTGCCCCGGTCGGCCGAGGGGCGGGCCCGGATCAGCTCCGGGTGCTCCTCGATGAAGCTCGTCGTGATGCGCCCGGCCCGGAAGTCGGGCTGGTCCAGCACGGCGCCCAGGAACGGCAGGTTGGTCGCCACACCCCGGATGCGGAACTCCGCGACGGCCCGGCGCGCCCGGCGGGCCGCGTTGGTGAAGTCGTGCCCGTGGCAGGTGAGCTTGACGAGCATCGAGTCGAAGTGGGCGGACACCTCCGCCCCGGTGTGGACGGTGCCGCCGTCCAGCCGCACCCCGGGACCGCCGGGGGAGCGGTAGGCGGAGATGGTGCCGGTGTCCGGCCGGAAGCCGTTGGCCGGGTCCTCTGTGGTGATGCGACACTGCATCGCGGTGCCGTTGAGGGTGATGTCGTCCTGGGAGAGGTGCAGTTCGGGCAGCGTCATGCCGGCGGCGATGCGCAGCTGGGCGATGACCAGGTCACGCCCTGTGACCTGCTCGGTGACGGTGTGCTCGACCTGGATGCGCGGGTTCATCTCGATGAAGACGTGGTTGCCGCGTTCGTCGACGAGGAACTCGACCGTGCCCGCGTTGACGTAGCCGATGTGGTGGGCGAAGGCGACGGCGTCGGCGCAGATCCGGTCCCGCAGCTCCGGGTCGAGGTTCGGGGCGGGTGCGATCTCGACGACCTTCTGGTGGCGGCGCTGCAACGAGCAGTCCCGCTCGTACAGGTGCACGACGTTGCCCTCCGCGTCGGCGAGGATCTGCACCTCGATGTGGCGGGGGTTGATCACCGCCTGCTCCAGGAAGACCGTCGCGTCACCGAACGCGGAGCGTGCCTCGCGCATGGCCGCGTCGATCGACTCGCGCAGTTCGCCCGCGGCGGCGACCCGGCGCATGCCGCGCCCGCCGCCGCCCGCGACGGCCTTGACGAAGACCGGGAAGCCGATGTCCTCCGCCGCGGCGACGAGCGCGTCGACGTCCTCCGAGGGCTCGGAGGACTTCAGTACCGGCACCCCGGCCTCCCGGGCGGCGGCGACCGCGCGGGACTTGTTCCCCGTCAGGTTCAGTACGGAGGCGGGCGGTCCGACGAACGTGATGCCGGCCTCCGCGCAGGCGGCCGCGAGGTCCGGGTTCTCCGACAGGAAGCCGTAGCCGGGGTAGATCGCGTCGGCGCCCGCCTTCCGGGCGGCCTTGACGACCTCGTCGACCGAGAGGTAGGCGCGCACCGGATGTCCCGGCTCCCCGATCCGGTACGCCTCGTCCGCCTTGGCCCGGTGGAGTGAGTTGCGGTCCTCGTGGGGATACACCGCCACCGTGGAGATTCCGAGCTCGAACGCGGCGCGGAACGCGCGGATCGCGATCTCACCACGGTTGGCGACCAATACCTTGTCGAACATCAAACTCCCCAGTCGTGTCACGAGCGCGTGGCGTCAGGACGGGCGATGTCGCACGGGCGCACCGTTCGGTGTCCCGTGGTCACTCGGCGGCGGCGAACCGCTCCGTGCCTTCCAGGGTCTGTCCGGCCCGAAGCGTTCGACACCGTACCGGAGACCTACCCACGGATCGCGGACACAGAGGATGGTCTGCGTCACGTGGGCCGGTCGCGTCCCGGCACCCAGGCCTCAGCCCGGTTCGCCGGCCGCCTTCGCGGCGAGGTAGCGGGCCGGGAACTCCCCGCCGCCGTGCACCGCCAGATCCGCCCCGTTGACGTATCCGGACAGCTCGCTCGCGAGGTACAGGCAGGCCTGGGCGACGTCCTCCGGTACGGCCATCCGGCCCATCGGGATGACGCCCGCGACCGAGGCGCCGCCGTCCGCGCCGTAGACCGAGGCCGCGCCCGGCGTGCGGATCAGCCCGGTGGTGATGTGGTTGACCCGGACCGCCGGCGCCCACTCCAGGGCCAGCGCCCTGGTGAGTGCGAGGAGCCCGGCCTTGGCGGCGGTGTAGGCGGCGGTGCCGGGCTGCGGGTGGTGGGCGGAGACGCTGCCGATGTTGACGATCGAACCGCCACCCTGGTCCCGCATGACGCGGTGGGCCGCCTGCGCCACGTAGAAGGGCGCGAGCAGATTGAGCGCGACGACCTTCTCGACGAAGCGCGGTGAGACGGTGGCCGCGGCGGCGTCCGGCGAGCCGCCCGCGTTGTTCACGAGCACGTCGAGCCGGCCGAAGCGCTCCACCGCGCTGTCCACCAGCGAGGACGCCGCCGCCGGGTCGCGCACGTCGGCGGCGAGGAAGACGGCCTCCCGGCCCCCCGCGCTGGGCAGGGTGTCCGGGGTGGTGCGGCCGCAGACGACCACGTGCGCCCCGGCCCCGAGGAAGGCCGAGGCGATGGCGGCCCCGATGCCCTTGGTGCCGCCGGTGACCAGCACCACCTGCCCGGTGAAGTCCAGCGGGCTTTCGCTGTCCATGATGTGAGGCCTCTCTTGTCCGACGGGTTCAGCGGGTCGCCGGCCTCATCCGGCTGGTCTCCCGGGTGTGCGGTCAGCCGGCCAGTACCCGCGCCCGGCACGCGGCCGGGGTGCCCCAGGCGTCCCGGAGCGGACGGGCCTTGCGGATCCACAGCGACAGGTCGAGCTCGTCGGTGTACCCCACCGCACCGTGCAGCTGGAGGGCCGTGCGCGCCGCCCGGTACGCCGCCTCGCCCGCGGTGACCTTGGCCGCGGCGATCTCGCGCCCCGCCCCGTCGTCCCCGGCGGCGAGCGCGAGGGCGGCGCCGTGCACCAGCGGCTCGGTGAACTCCAAAGCCAGCAGGGTGTCCGCCAGCCGGTGCTTGACCGCCTGGAAGGAGCCGATCGCCACCCCGAACTGGGTGCGCTGGGTGACGTAGGCGACGGTACGGGCGAGCAGGGTGCGGCCGACCCCGAGCGCCTGGGCCGCCGTGGCGAGCGCGGCGACATCGGCCGCGTACCGTGCCGCGGCGGTCACCTCGGGACCCCGGGCGACGACCGCGCCCCGGGACGGCCGCGACAGCCGCCGCGCCGGATCGGCCGAGGGCTGCACGGGACCGGGGCCCGCGGCGAGGCGCAGGGTGTCGCCGTCCACCACGAACACCGCGTCGGCCGCGTCCGCGTCCAGCGCGTACGGGCCGAGCGAGGTCAGGCGGAGCGAGACGAGGGACGTGCCGGAGGCGATGGCGGGGAGCCGGGCGGCGGCCGTGTCCGGGTCTCCGAGCCGGTCCAGCAGTGCTGCCGAGGCCACCGTCTCGACCAGTGGCCCGGGAACCGCGTGGCGTCCCAGCACCTCGAAGGCGACGGCGAGTTCGACCGGCAGCGGGCCGAATCCGTCGTGCTCCTTCGGGACCGCGAGGGCGAACACCCCGGCCTCGGCCAGCCGTGTCCAGAGGGCCCGCCCCGGACCGTGCTCGCCGGTGGCCCAGGACCGGATCACGGCCGGGGTGTCGCCGGCGGTGAGCAGGGCGTCGAGGGAGCGGGCGAACTCCCGCTGCTCGGCGTCGGGGAAGAATCGCATCACCGGCGTCCCTTCGGCAGGCCGAGCAGCCGCTCGGCGATGATGTCGCGCTGGATCTCGTTGGTGCCCGCGTACACGGGTCCGGCCAGGGAGAAGGTGTAGCCCTCGGCCCAGGCCCCGCCGGCGGGCGATTCGGCCGCGTGGTCCGCGAGTTCGCCGTACGGGCCGAGCAGGTCGAGGGCCGTCTCGTGCAGGGCGATGTCCAGTTCGGACCAGTAGATCTTGTTGAGGCTGGAGGCGGCCCCGGCGGGCCCGCCCTCCTCGTGCAGCACGTGGGAGGCGCCCCGGTAGGAGAACAGCCGGTAGGCGCGGGCCCCGATCACGGCGTCGGCCACCCGGTCGCGCAGCGCCGTATCGGCCGGATCGCCGTGTGCGCGCCACAGCGCGGTCAGCCGGTCCGCGGCGGCCGTGAACCGGCCCGGACTGCGCAGGGTGAGTCCGCGTTCGTTCCCGGTGGTGCTCATCGCGACCCGCCAGCCCTGTCCGGGCTCACCGATCACGTCCTCGTCCGGGACGAACACCTCGTCCAGGAAGAGTTCCGCGAAGGCGGGCTTCCCGTCGAGCCGCCCGATGGGCCGCACGGTGACACCCTCCGCGTTGAGCGGGAACATCAGATACGTCAGTCCCCGGTGCGGCCGGTCCGCGTCCGGGTCGCTGCGGAACAGACCGAAGGCGCGGTCCGCGAAGGCGGCCCGCGAGGACCAGGTCTTCTGGCCGCTGAGCAGCCAGCCGCCCTCGGTGCGTACGGCCGTCGAGCGCAGCGAGGCCAGGTCCGAGCCGGACTCCGGCTCGGACCAGGCCTGCGCCCAGATGACCTCGCCGCTCGCCATCGGGGGCAGGATCCGGGCCCGCTGCTCGGCGGTGCCGTTCTCGAAGAGGGTGGGGGCCAGCAGACTGATGCCGTTCTGGCTGACCCGGCCGGGCGCCCCGGCGGCGTAGTACTCCTCCTCGAAGACCAGCCAGCGCAGCAGTGAGCCACCGCGGCCGCCGAACTCCTCGGGCCAGGACACCACCGACCAGCGGTCCGCCGACAGGGTGGCCTCCCACTCCCGGTGGGCGGCGAACCCCTCGCGGGTCTCCAGGGACGGCAGGGGGACGGCCGGCACATGGGCGGCCAGCCAGTAGCGTACCTCTGTCCGGAACTCCTCGTCGGTCGCGTCGAGATCGAGGTCCATCAGGCACCCGCCTCCTTCATCGCCCGGATGTCCATGCCGCCCAGCGCGTCGTGCGCGGTCTCCGCGTTGTGGGCGTGCGCCAGGTGGTGCAGGCCGAACACCGAGTCCATGCCGGTGTGCATGCCCTGAAGATCCTCGGCCTGGTTGACGGCGCGCTTGGTCAGGGCGAGTCCCAGGCGCGGCATCTGAGCGATCCGCAGCGCCAACTCGTTTGTTCGCTGCGGAAGTTCCACTCTGGGGACGACCCGGTTGACCATGCCGACCTCGTACGCGCGCCGGGCGCTCATCCGGTCTCCGGTGTACAGGAACTCCTTGGCGATCCGGGGTGGCATCACCCAGGGATGCGCGAAGTACTCGACACCCGGGATGCCCATGCGGACCACCGGATCGGCGAAGTACGCGTCCTCGGAGGCCACGATCAGATCACACACCCAGGCCAGCATCAGGCCGCCGGCCACACACGCGCCCTGTACGGACGCGATGACGGGTTTGGGCAGCTCCCGCCACCGGCGGCACATCCCCAGATACACCTCGGACTCCCGGGCGAAGCGGCTCTCCGCGCCCTCCTTGTCCGAGTGGTCCCACCAGAGCCCCGCCCGGCGTTCGAAGGGCAGATGGGCATCGCGCTCAGGGGTGCCGATGTCGTGGCCGGCGGAGAAGTGTTTGCCCGCTCCCGCCAGTACGACGGTCTTCACCTCGCTGTCGTCGGCCGCGCGGTAGAAGGCCCGGTCCAGGGCGTAGGTCATGGCGGAGTTCTGGGCGTTGCGGTGGTCGGGCCGGTTCATGGTCACCGTCGCGACGGGTCCCCGCTTCTCGTAGCGCACCGGTTCGTCATGGGCAGCGGACATCGGCCCCTCCTTCCCTAACAAGTGTTTGGTAGATTAACGTACCGGCATGAGCAGCGTCGAGGAGTTCCGCACCGTCACCGTCGAGCGCGTCCTCGGCCGGCCCAAGGAGAGTCGCCCGTGACCACCCAGCCGCCCCATGTAGCGGGGCACTCGCTCCTGGCCGGACGCACCGCTGTGATCACCGCCGCAGCGGGCGCCGGGATCGGCGGCGCCACCGCCCGCAGGTTCCTGGAGGAGGGCGCCCGGATCGTCATCGGTGACGCCCACGCACGCCGGCTGGGGGAGAGCGCCACCGCGCTGGCCGAGGAGTTCGGCGCGGACAACGTCGCCGCCCTGCCCTGCGACGTCACGGACCAGGAGGAGGTCGACGCCCTGTTCGGCTTCGCCGCGGAGCGCCACGACGGCCTCGACATCATCGTCAACAACGCGGGACTCGGCGGCACCGCGGACCTCGTCGACATGACCGACGAGCAGTGGTCGAAGGTCCTCGACGTCACCCTGAACGGCACCTTCCGCTGCACCCGCGCCGCCCTGCGCCACTTCAAGGACCACGGCACAGGCGGCGTCGTCGTCAACAACGCCTCCGTCGTGGGCTGGCGCGCCCAGCGCGGCCAGGCCCACTACGCCGCCGCGAAGGCCGGCGTGATGGCCCTCACCCGGTGCGCCGCCCTGGAGGCCGCCGACTTCGGCGTCCGCGTCAACGCCGTCGCCCCGAGCCTGGCCATGCACCCGCACCTGGTGAAGGTCACCACCCCGGAACTGCTGGCCGAACTCACCGAACGGGAGGCCTTCGGCCGGTACGCCGAGCCCTGGGAGATCGCCAACGTCATCGTCTTCCTGGCCAGCGGCTACTCCTCGTACATGACGGGGGAGACCGTCTCCGTCAGCAGCCAGAGGGCGTGACCCCGATCGCCGGGAACGCCAACGCCGAACGACGCGCCGAACTCCTGGCCACCGCCGCCGAGGTGTTCGCCGCCCTGGGCTACAACGCCACCACCGTCCGCCGGATCGCGGACGAGGCGGGGCTGCTCGCGGGCAGCCTCTACTACCACTTCGACTCCAAGGAGTCGATGCTCGACGAGATCCTCTCGGCCTTCCTGGACGAACTGTGGGCTGGCTACGGCACCGTTCTCGCCGCCGGACTCGGACCCGGCGCGACCATCGAGGCGCTCGTCACCCAGTCCTTCCGGCAGATCGACCGGCACGGCCCGGCGGTCGCCATCTACCAGAAGGAGTCCGGCCGGCTCTCCGCCCAGCCGCGGTTCGCCTACCTCAGCGACTCCCGGGCGAAGTTCGAGGACGCCTGGCTGCGGACCCTGGAGCGCGGGGTGGCCGAGCGCGCCTTCCGAGGCGACCTGGACGTCAGGCTCGTCTACCGCTTCGTCCGCGACACCGTCTGGGTCGCCGCCTCCTGGTACCGCCCCGGCGGCACCCACAGCCCGGAGGAGATCGCCCGCCAGTACCTGTCCATGGTCCTGGAAGGCATCACCCCACGCACCTGACATGCCATCAACACGCTTACGAGGGAGCAGTCATGGCCGAGGCCTATATCGTCGACGCGGTACGCACTCCGGTCGGCCGGCGCAAGGGCGGGCTGTCGGCCGTCCACCCCGCCGACCTCGGGGCCCACGTCATCAAGGCGCTGATCGAGCGCAGCGGGGTCGACCCGGCGGCCGTGGAGGACGTCGTCTTCGGCTGCCTGGACACCGTCGGTCCGCAGGCCGGCGACATCGCCCGCACCGCGTGGCTCGCCGCAGGCCTTCCCGAGGAGGTGCCCGGCACCACCGTCGACCGGCAGTGCGGCTCCTCCCAGCAGGCCGTCCACTTCGCCGCCCAGGGCGTGTTGTCCGGCACCCAGGACCTGGTCGTGGCGGGCGGCACCCAGAACATGTCGATGATCCCCATCGCCTTCGCCAGCCGCCAGGCCGCAGAGCCGCTGGGGCTGACCGACGGCCCGTACGCGGGCTCCGTGGGCTGGCGGGCCCGCTACGGCGACGCGCCGGTCAACCAGTTCCACGGCGCCGAACTCATCGCGGAGAAGTGGGGCATCAGCCGCCAGGACATGGAGGAGTTCGCCCTGCGCTCGCACCGGCGGGCCCTGCACGCCATCGACGAGGGCCGCTTCGACCGCGAGACCGTCGCCTACGGGGACGTCCGGGTCGACGAGGGACCGCGCCGCGACACCTCGCTGGAGAAGATGGCCGGGCTCAAGCCGGTAGTCGAGGGCGGCAGACTGACCGCCGCGGTCTCCTCGCAGGTATCCGACGGCGCCTCCGCGCTGCTCATCGCCTCCGAACGGGCCGTCGCGGAGCACGGCCTCACCCCCCGTGCCCGCGTGCACCTCCTCTCGGTGCGCGGAGAGGACCCGATCCGGATGCTCTCCGCACCGATCCCGGCGACGGCGTACGCCCTGAAGAAGGCCGGAATGTCCATCGACGACATCGACCTCGTCGAGATCAACGAGGCGTTCGCCCCGGTCGTCCTGGCCTGGCTGAAGGAGACCGGCGCCGACCCCGGCAAGGTCAACGTCAACGGCGGCGCCATCGCGCTCGGCCACCCGCTCGGCGCCACCGGCACCAAGCTGATGACGACCCTCCTGCACGAACTGGAGCGGACCGGCGGGCGCTACGGCCTGCAGACCATGTGCGAGGGCGGCGGCCAGGCCAACGTCACCATCATCGAACGCCTCTGACACGTCCCGGCCGGGCCGGGTGACTCATCGGGCCGCCCGGTCCGGGACCGTCGGCAGAACCTCCTCCGCGAGGTTGAGGAGGACACCGTCGTCAGGAAGGGCTCCGGTCCTGCTCCATACGGTGATGTCGTAGTAGCCGCCCGCGTCCTTCCGGTCGAGAGCCACGGTCAGCGTCCTGGCGAGCGGGCCTTCCTCGACCGGCGCGCTGGATTCCCTGCCCCCGAGGCTGATCTCGAACTTCATGGTGGGATCCGAGGAGAAGAGCGCGGGCCGGCCGAGAATCGTGTCCGCCCTGTTGTCCTCACCCGCGGTCTTCTTCATCTTCACGTACTGGGCGACCGACAGCTTGTTGTACGTGGCCGAGAGGTTCACGGTGTACGTGTCGAACTCGACCTGGGCCTCCGGCTCGGCGACCCTCCCGTCGGTCAGGGCCGCGGTTCCGCTGGTGCCTGTGGCGGCACGGTGCCGCCCGCCGGGGCCGGCTGGTCCGGGCTCCGGCGGGCGCGCAGCGCACGGACCACCGTGTGGACGCGAATCGCGGTGAACACGAGGAAGACCGTGCCGATGCCGGCCGCGGCCCAGTTCTGTTCGTGAGCGGCGAGATACATGATGCGTACGCCGAAGACGGACCCGACCAGGATGAAGACGGGCTCGCGGACCCAGAAGGGCAGGAGGCGAAAGGGGGGACCGAGCATTCGGTGATCTCACCAGAGCACCTCGGTAACTGCTGTGATGGAAGCCATAATTCCGGCCTGGTTCAGACTTTTCCGGCGCCACGTCCTCCATTCGCGTACGTCAGGGGCTCTGTTCCGCCCCCGGCAGCGACTTCAGTACGGCCAGCGCCTCTGACATGATCCGCTCGACCAGCTCCGCGCAGGACGGCAGATCCTCGATCAGGCCGGCCACCTGCCCGGAGGCCATCACCCCGATATCGGTACGGCCCTCGACCATCGAGGCCTTGAGCAGCATCGGCGTGTTGGCTGCCAGCAGCACCTGGCTCCACGCCAGTTCCCTGCCGTGTTTCATCGCCAGTCCGTCGCGGATCAGTCCGCGCCAGCTCGAACCGGTCTCCTTCCGGAAGGCAGAGGCGTGCCGTACCGCCCCCAGCAGTGCGGCGGCCCGGCCCGAACGCTCAAGAAAGTCGACCATCTCCGTGCGCAGCATGCGGTGCGGCATTCCGTCGACCCGGTCGGTGACCGTGACGTCCTTGACGGTGGCGGCCAGGTACTTCGCCTTCACCGCCGCCGGGACGGTGCTGTCGGAGGTGAGCAGGAAGCGGGTGCCCATCCCGATGCCGGCCGCCCCGTAGGCCAGCGCGGCGACCAGGCCGCGGCCGTCGTGGAAGCCGCCCGCCGCGATGACCGGGATGTCCACGGCGTCCACGACCTGGGGGAGCAGCACGGTGGTGGCCACGTCGCCCGTGTGGCCGCCGCCCTCGCCGCCCTGCACCATCACCGCGTCGGCGCCCCACGCGGCGACCTTCTCCGCGTGCCGCCTCGCGCCCACCGACGGGATGACGACGACGCCCGCGTCCTTGAGCCGCGCGATCAGCTCCTTCGACGGGGCGAGCGCGAACGACGCCACCCGCACACCCTCCTCGATCACGATCCGTACCCGCTCGGCCGCGTCGCCCGCGTCCGCCCGCAGATTGACGCCGAACGGCGCGTCCGTACGGGACCTGACCTCGCGGACCGCCGCGCGCAGCTGCTCCACGGTCATGGTCGCGGAGGCCAGGATGCCGAGCGCCCCAGCGTTCGCGGAGGCGGACACCAGCCGGGGGCCGGCCACCCAGCCCATGCCGGTCTGCACGAGGGGATACCGCACCCCGGTCAGTGCGGTGAGCGCGGTCGGCAGCGGCGCCGGCCCGGTCATGCCGGAACCTCGCGCTCACGCAGCCCCTTCGGGTCGATGACCTCGCGGATCAGGCGAAGTTCAGCCTCGGACGGGTCCCGGGTGAGCGGCACCCGGTCGGGGATCGTGAGGGCGAAACCGGTGGCCCCGGTGACGTCCTCGACGCTCACCCCGGGGTGCAGCGAGCGCAGCCGCATGGTGCGGTCGGGGGTCTCGAAGTCGAAGACGCCCAGATTGGAGACGACTTCGGGGATCCGGTGGTAGCGGGTCGCGGAGGGACCGGCCGCCGCCGCCCGCTCGTATCCGACCCCGCTGACCATGTCCACGTGCTCCACGAACACCCGGGACGAGTGCTTCGGCACCCAGTAACTCGTCGGGTTGTTCAGGGTGTTGACCGGGGCACCGCGGACCCCGAGCAGCTGCCGCACGGGCCTGTCCCACGGGCCGATGCAGGAGATGTTCTGGTTGCCGTGCCGGTCGATCTGGCTGGCACCCATCATCACGTGCCGGCGGCCGGTCGCGGTGAGCGTCAGGTGCTGACGGAACGGCAGCCAGCCCTCGATGCTCGCGGCCCGCGCCCCCAGCGCGGGGGTGTCGCCCGTCAGCAGCGCCTCCCCGTCGGTCAGCAGCAGATCGGGCGAGAAGGTCAGCCTGGCCAGCCGCGCCCCGACGGCCGGGACCGTGCCCATCGGACTGGCGAGGATCTCGCCGGCGTCCCGCCACGCCTCGGCGCACGCCACCACGCAGTACTCCGCACGGCTCGCCGCCGCGATGCCGGTGGACTCGGTGCCGCTCATGCTTCCTCCTGGTGGAACGCGGTGACGGCGGCCTGATAGGCGGCCTCGTCCCCCGACAGGAACCGTTCGACGAAGGCGGGCCAGGCCTCGGGGTCGCGGGCGGCCCGGACATAGACGCGCTGGAAGCTCTCGTCCCGGTCGTGGTCGGGCACGCAGGAGGTGAAGTGCGCGCCGTTCGGCGTCTCGACGACCCCGTCCACGAACAGCCGCTTGACCAGCAGCGTCTGCGGCCCGTGCTCCTTGAGCAGATCCGCCGTCTCGACGATCCGTTCGCAGGAGACGTAACTGTGGTCCGCCGACTCGCAGAACAGGTCGTCGAAGTACGGATCGGGTCCCAGGTACTGGCCGTTGCCCTGGACGTCCGCCCGGTTGAGGTGGACCAGGGCGGCGTCCAGGCGCAGGGCCGGCGCGGCGACCAGCTTCTCCCCGTCCTCGTACGGCGAAGTGACCGTACGCAGACCCGGGTTGACCTTCATCAGGTCGGAGCCCAGACCGGCCCGCACCGGCATGAACGGCAGCCGCTGCGCGCCCGCCGTCAGCCCCCACATCATCATCGCCTCGTCGAGCTCGACCATCTCGAACGCGCCGCGCTGCCGCGCCGCGGTGAAGTGCGGCTCCAGCGGTATCGAGTCGAGCGTCCCGAACGCCGCGACCAGCTTGCGGATCCGTCCCGCGGCGGCGAGCAGCCCGACATCGGGCCCGCCGTACGACACCACGGTCAGATCGGTGACGTCAGACCGCAGCACCGCCCTGACCAGGGCCATCGGCTTGCGGCGCGAGCCCCAGCCGCCGATGCCGACCGTCATCCCGCTCTCCAGCCGGCCGACGACGTCGTCGGCCGTCATCGTCTTGTCCTGTGTCACGTCTGCTGCTCCTTGTCCGTGCCGAAGGTGTCGCGCACGCGGTCGGCGACGCCACTGAGGTTGGCCTCGAAGGTGAAGCCCTGCTCGAAGCGGTAGCTGCGGCGTACGTCGACCGGGTCGATGCCGTTGATGGCCGCCTTGGCGAGCCGGATCAGGTATCCGTCCTTGGCCGCGATCTCCCGGGCCAGCTCCGCGGCGGCCCGGGGCAGCTCGGCGCGCGGGACGACGCTCCACACCGAGCCGTGACCGTGCAGCTCCTGGGCCGTGACGGTGCGCGAGGTGTAGTACAGGGTCCGCATCAGGTGCTGCGGAACCAGCCGGGCCAGATGCGTGGCCGCGCCGAGCGCGCCCCGGTCCAGCTCCGGCAGTCCGAAGGTCGCGTCGTCGCTGGCCACGATCGCGTCCGCGTTGCCCACCAGGCCGATACCGCCGCCGAGGCAGAAGCCGTGTACGGCGGCGACCACGGGCACCTCGCACTCGTAGACCGCCGCGAACGCCTCGAAGCAGCCCCGGTTGGCGCCGATCAACGCCTCCGGACCGTCCGTGCGCTGCATCTCCTTGATGTCCACGCCCGCGTTGAACCCGCGGCCTTCGGCGCTGAGCACCACACAGCGGACGTCCCGGTCCGCCCCGGCGGCGCGCACGGCGGCGGCGAGGTCGTACCAGCCCTGTACGGGAAGGGCGTTGACCGGAGGGAAGTCCACGGTGACGACGGCGACGCCCTCTTGAGGGGCGGAGGTGGAGACACCCATGAGTAGATCAGCTACCTTTCCACCAAACGTTTGTTAGATTCAACGTAGCAGTGATACGGACCCCCCGGGAGAGCGTCGGTCCACTCGGTCCACTCGGTGCTCCCGCCGCCTCGTTCTCCGCTCCTCGCCCCTCGAAAGGACACTCGTCATGACCTCATCGACAGCCCTGTGCGCCGGTCGCGTCGCCGTCGTCACCGGCGCCGGCCGCGGTCTCGGCCGGGCCCACGCCCTGGCCTTCGCCGCCGAGGGCGGGCAGGTCGTCGTCAACGACCTCGGCGTGGGACCCGACGGCTCCGGTACGGCCGCCGGCCCCGCCCAGCAGGTCGTCGAGGAGATCCGCGCGGCCGGCGGCGAGGCCGTCGCGCACCACGGGGACATAGCCACCGCGGACGGCGCGGCCTCGCTCGTCGCGACCGCCCTCGACTCCTTCGGCCGCCTCGACACCCTGGTCAACAACGCCGGATTCCTCCGCGACCGGATGCTGGTGAACCTGGAGGAGGACGACTGGGACGCGGTGACCCGCGTCCACCTCAGGGGCCACTTCCTGCCGCTCAAGCACGCGGCGGCGCACTGGCGCGCCGAGGCGAAGGCGGGGCGGGTGCCGGCGGCGAGGGTCGTCAACACCGGTTCCGGAGCAGGGCTGCTGGGCAGCGTGGGCCAGGGCAGCTACTCCGCCGCCAAGGCCGGGATCATCGCCCTGACCCTGGTGGCCGCCGCCGAGATGGGCCGCTACGGGGTGCAGGTCAACGCGATCGCCCCGGCCGCCCGGACCAGGATGACCGAGGAGACCTTCGCCGAGACCATGGCGGCGCCGGCCGGGGGAGGGTTCGACGCGATGGCCCCGGAGAACGTCTCGCCGCTCGTCGTCTGGCTGGGCTCCGAGGCGTGCGCCGGGGTCAGCGGCCGGGTCTTCGAGGCCGAGGCCGGGCGGATCACCGTGATGGAGGGGTGGCGGCCCGGCCCCACCGCCGACAAGCGCGCCCGCTGGACCCCGGCCGAGGCGGGGGCGGCCGCGGCGGAACTGCTCGCGGCCGCCGTGACACCGCAACCGGTGTACGGGGCGCGCTGAGCACGGCGGTCCGGGCGCCCCGTACCTCCGTCACCGTCCCCGGACGGTCAGTCCTCTTCTGTGGTGTCGCGGAGCCGCTCGATGGCGTGCCGGAGTTCGTCGAAGGCCCGCTGCTCCTCCCTGGGCGTGACCCGGGAGGCCGGCAGGATGCTGTCGCGCGTCCCGTGGACCCGGGCATAGGCATCGAAGCAGGCGAGCACCTGCTGGATCACGGAGTCCTGGGGTATGGCGGGAGGCGACGAGGGGCGCTGCGGGGACATCTCTGAACTCTCATCCAGTCGAAGCTGCCGGGCGGACCGAAGCCGGGCGCCCACAGGGCACCGAGGGATCGGCTCGCGCGGCACACGGGGTGCGGCCCTGTCGACGACGAGTCGCACGCCGGACCGGCGGACACGAGAAGCGATGGGCACGGCAAGCCTTTCCGGGCGCACGACTGTGACGTCGCCGACCAGGCTTCCCGGCACACCACTCGCTCCTCAGCAATGAGTAATGAGACGAGACGCGGACATGCTATCCGCCCAGGCGGATCGGTTCACCGGCCGGGCGGGTGCGGTCTCCCGCACCCGCCCGGCCCGGCTCACCGGTGGATCAGGAAGGGATGTTCCATTTCTGGTTCGGTCCGTTGTCGCAGTCCCAGATGTCGAGCTGGGTGCCGTTGGCCGTGTTGCGGGCGGGGGTGTCGAGGCAGCGGCCCGACTGGGGGTTGACGAGGGCCCCGTTGCTCACGTGCCACTGCTGGTTCGCGGAGCCGTTGCAGTCCCAGATGTCCACGACGGCGCCCGCGGTGGTCGACCCGGTGAAGTCGTCCAGGCACTTGTCGCCGTTGAGGACCGAGCTGACCTGTCCCGTGCCGCCCGTGGGGGGACTGCCCGTGCCGGGGGTGATGGACAGGTTGTCGAACTGGTCGGTGCGGTAGCCCTGGATACCCAGGCCCGCCTGGCCGGTCTGGAAGGAGGCGTCGCTGACCGACCCGAACGGGGTGCCGTCCAGCTCGGCGGTGATCTGTGAGCCCTGGAAGGTGAGTGACAGGTTGTGCCACTTGCCCGTTCCCAGGGCGGTGGTGGTGCCGGTGGCCAGGGTGTGGTTCGAGCCGTCCGTCTGCATCTTCTCGATCCACCACTGGCCGGTGTCACGGATGCGGAGGTAGTAGGCGTTCATGTGCGACTGCGGACGCAGCTGGGTGTTGGTGCGGCCCAGTAGTTCGGTCGTGCCGGCGCCGCGCAGGAACACGTCCGAGCTGACGGTGTAGTTGGACCAGCTCGGATCTCCGGTCAAGGTGTACGAGTCGGAGTCGTCCTGCCACTCGATCGGCTTGACCGGAGCCATCTGCTGCACGCACTTGCCCGCCCGGCCGGCCGCACAGGGCTGGACCTCGAACGAGCCCTGCATATCGGACATGTACTTGGCCTGGGTGCTGTCCTCGTAGCCGTCGAAGTCGTCGCTGTACGGCAGCGCGAGCGGGTGCGCGGCCGGGGCCGTCGCGGTGCCCTTGCCCTGACCGCCGAGGGTGCTGACCGTGTAGACGTAGCCCGGCTCCATCGTGAGTGAGTAGGAGCCGTTGACCGGAGTGATGTCCTGGGTGTGGATGAAGGACGTCGCGTCACTGGGGTTGTTGACGTTGGTCGCCCACACGTGCACGGTGCCGGCCGACAGGCCGCCCCGGACGGTGAAGTCCGCTGTCTGGGGCCCGGTGGACGTCGTCGTCTCCAGGATCGTGGAGTAGTCGGAACCGGTGTCCGACTTGACGGTGACGTACGTGCCGTTGTTCTCGTCGCCGCCCAGGTAGCCCGAGGCCGAGTCGATGAACTTCCATCCGGGCTCGGTGAACTGGGTGACCTGGGCGGTGGCCCAGGTGCTCGCGCCGATCCGGTAGTTGCCCGACCAGGGCGAATTCGCGGTCGCGAGGCCGACCGTGTTGTACGGCAGATTCGGGTAGATCGCGGCCAGCAGAGGCCAGTTGAAATAGCTGGTCATCCTCGCGTCGGTGTAGCCGCGGGTGATCGCTCTGATCAGTGCGGGGGCGCCGGTGTCCATGTCCTGGGAGCCGTTCTCGCTGTCCCACAGCGGCTTGCCGTTGTCCTTCGCCGCCGTGCTGCTGGAGCAGGTCCTGGCGTCGCCCCCGTCACCTCCGTTGCAGGAGTAGTGCGCGCCGATGATCGAGACGGCGTCGTTGGACGCCTGGTTGTTCGCCATGTCGTCGGCGACGCCCCAGCCGCTGTCGTCCGCGACGAGCTGGACGCCTGAATAGCCGGCGTCGTCCAGCGCGGAACGCAGCTGGATGAACCAGTCGACGTCGTGGCCGCGCTCGTTCCAGCCGCCCAGGTACTTGATGTCCAGGTTGTGCTGCTTGGCGCAGTCCAGCCAGGAGACCAGGTAGTTGATGGTGTCGGTGGACCAGAACCCGCCGTCGATCCAGCCGGGCGCGGCCCAGGCCAGCCCGTACGGACCGATGTCGGGGTTACGGGCCTTGGCCTGCTCGGCCAGCCAGAACTCGTAGCCGGCATCGCAGTTGATGGTGCCGCGAGAGTGCTCGATCGACGGCTCCGATCCGTCGGTGGAGTTCGCGTCGCCGCCGATCTCCAGTTTGAGCAGCTGGAGGTTGGCGCCGTACCCCGGCTTGAACATGTAGTCCAGGATCTGGGACCACTGGGCCGCCGGACAGTCCGTCAGTAGACGGGAGTTGCCGCCACCGCCGCTGATCGCGCCGATACCGTCGAAGGTCCGGCCGCTCTGGGCTCCGTCCACAGTGATGGACGTGGTCGCAGCCTGTGCGGGGCGGCACTCACCGCCAGCACGGCGGCGAGAAGGGTCAGCACCCATAAGGGGGCAAGTCTCCGTAGCCGTTTCATCATCGACATCCTTCTTCCGGGAGAACTTCGGCCAACGCGGTGCGGCGTTCGTCTCCGGACCCCCGTCCCCGACCGGCAGGCGGACGTGAACAGGGCGGCGACCAAGGCGTCTGCCGGCGCGGGCGGTCCGGAACTGTGCTGCGCATGGTGCCTGACAACGTTGTCTTTCTGTGGCCAATCCACCCCGGCCGAGGCTTCATGGGGGCTTCCGAGGCGCTCCCGAGAGCTCTGGCCGGGATGTGAGGGTGTGCGTGGGTGACCAGGGAGAGCGCTCTCTGAAGCTAACCAGTCGACATGACCGCGTCAACGGTCTGGACATGTCGTCGGGTCAATCGGAAGGCGTCCGCGAGCCACGGCTCTCCGGTCCGGATGCTCAACAGCCTCTGCTCCGACGTTTGTTGGTCTCTGTTCGCGATTTCGGTCGATTGCGTTGACAAGTGTCGCGGCCCTGCCTTTTGCTTTCGGGGATTCACCCCACCGGTCCGGTGACAGCCGTGCTGTCCGTACCTGGAGCCGCAACGATGAAAAGATGGCGCACCTTCCTCGCGACCTGTCTGCTCTCTGTGGGACTCGCCGCGCCGACCACTGTCGCGCACGCCGCCACGCCGGCCGAGGTGACCGACCCCGCCTCCCTGGTCAATCCGCTGCTGGGCACCTCCAACGGGGGCAATACCTTCCCCGGAGCCGACATGCCGTTCGGCATGGTCTCGTGGAGCCCCGACACGGACTCCCATCCGCCCGGCGGTAACTACGCGTATTCTGACAACGTTGTCACCGGGTTCAGTCTCAACCACATCTCCGGTCCCGGCTGCGGTGCGATGGGCGACATCCCGGTCCTGCCCACCACTGGCGGCGTCGACGGAAACGAGACCGTCGGCTTCTCGCACAGCAACGAGACGGCGAGCGCCGGCGCGTACTCGGTCGACCTCGACAACGGGGTCAGCACCGAGCTGACCACGACCGCGCGCTCCGGCATGGCGCGCTTCACGTTCCCGGCGACCACACAGGCCAATCTCCTGTTCAAGCTGAACGCCGACAAGGCCACCAACCTGCACTTCGACAAAGTGAGCAGCACCGAGGTCAGCGGCTCCGTGGACGCCGGCCTCTTCTGCGCCTCGGCCCCGTCGTACACCGCGTACTTCGACATGGTCTTCGACCGGCCGATCACCGCGAGCGGCACCTTCGACGGGGGCGATTCGCTCACCTTCGACACGACCGGCAACCGCACGGTGCAGGCCAAGGTGGGCCTGTCGTATGTCTCGGTCGCGGGAGCCACGGCCAACCGCGAGGCGGAGAACCCGGACTGGGACTTCACCGCAACCCGGACCGCCGCACACGACGCGTGGAACGACGTGCTCGGCAGGATCGCTGTCACCGGCGGCTCGTCCGACCAGAGGCAAGTCTTCTACACCTCGCTCTACCACTCGCTGCTGCACCCGAATCTGCTCAGCGACAGCGACGGGAAGTACTGGGGCTTCGACAAGAAGGTCCATAGGTTGTCCGGAGGCCAGAAGGCCCAGTACGGCACCTACTCCGGGTGGGACATCTACCGCACTCAGGCACAGCTGGAAGCCCTGGTCGCACCGGAGCAGGCCGGCGACAGCGCCCAGTCCCTGGTGAACGACTACGAGCAGGCCGGGTTCTTCCCGAAGTGGTCGCTCAACTCGGCCGAGACCCAGGTGATGAACGGCGACCCCGGCCCGGCGATCATTGCCGACTACTACGCCTTCGGCGCACGCGACTTCGACACCGCGGCGGCCAAGGCGGACATGATCAAGGAGGGCACGACCACCAACCCGATCCGGATGGGCCTGGACCTGCAGACCAAGTACGGCTATCTGCCGTCCGACGGCTCCTACCCACGGGACTTCTACGGTTCCGTCGCCACACTCCTGGAGTACAGCGCACAGGACTTCGCCACCTCTGCCTTCGTGGGCGCGCTGGGGGACACCACCACTCAGTCGCAGTTCGCCAACCGTGCGCAGGACTGGAAGAACGCCTTCAACGCCTCCAGCGGCTTCATGCAGCCCAAGCGGCTGGATGGCTCCTGGAAGCCGGAGTTCGACCCGAGCAGCAGTGACCAGTTCGTCGAGGGGACGTCCTGGCAGTACACCGGGGCGGTGCCGCACAACATCCGCGGGCTGGCGGACGCCATGGGCGGCAACAGCGAGTACGTGGACTACCTGGACAGTGTGCTGTCCGAGTTCAACGGATCCGGCGGATCGCACGCGGACCTGGGCAACGAACCGTCCATCGAGCTGCCGTGGGAGTACGACTACGTGGGGCAGCCCTGGAAGACGCAGGAGATCGTCCGCGAGGTCCAGGACAAGCTGTGGCCGAACGACCCGGCGAAGTGGGGCGTCGGAAACGACGACCTGGGCACGATGAGCGCCTGGTACGTCTGGTCCGCGATGGGCTTCTATCCCGAGACCCCCGGAACCTCCGATCTCGCTCTGGGCAGCCCGCTGTTCACCCATGTGGACGTGACGCTGGGCAACGGCCGGCACATGGTCGTCAACGCTCCGAAGGCGGCCGGCAACGCCCCCTACGTACAGAGCGCCACCCGCGACGGCGCCGACTGGAACAACGCCTACCTGCCGGCCGGCTTCGCGACCGGAGGCGGGACGCTCGACCTCGACCTGGGCACCGGCGCCAACACCGAATGGGCCACCGCCGCGTCCTCCGCGCCGCCGTCGTACGGAGGCGATGGCGGAGCCAGGCCCCCGGGGCCGCCCGTAGCGCCCTCCGGTGCGGTGAGGTCGGCGATCGGTGACAAGTGCCTGGACGACGACTCCGGTTCGGCAGCGAACGGCAACAAGATCCAGCTCTGGACCTGCAACGACTCCACCGCTCAGCGCGTCACGGTGGCCGTGGACGGATCCCTCCAGGTGCTGGGCAAGCGTGTGGAGGTCACGGGTAGCGGCGGAGCTGCCAACGGCACGCCGGTCGAGCTGTGGGACTGCAGCGGCGGCAGCAACCAGAAATGGAGTTACACCGCCTCGACCGGCGCACTGGTCAACCCCCAGTCCGGCCGCTGTCTCGACGTACCCGACGCGAGCACCGCCGACGGCACCCAACTGGAGATCTGGGACTGCCACGGCGGGGACAACCAGAAGTGGAGCCTGCCCTCCTGAGACCGCGGCGCTCCTGCGTCCCGGGCCGTCCGACGTACAGGCTGGAGAGCGCTCTCCTTCAACGGTGGAGCGTCTTCCGGCCGTGACCGAGAAGTATGGGAGTCCGTTTCATGAAGTCACAGAGGTCCACCACGTCAGCTCTGTTCGTGCTTATGGCGACGCTGTCCTCCTTCTCTGCCGGGGTGCCGACGGCTGCCGCGGCATCGGACTCGGCGGCCGTGTGCAATACGTACTGCGATGCGCGGGATCCGGCGCTGAGCACCCAGGATCGTGTCGCGGTCACCGCCTCGGCTGCCGGGAGGTCGATCGAGCTGCACTTCGACGATGCAGCCGCGATGGGCTGGGCGTCCATCGACGGCGGCGGCTCCGGCGACCAGGTCTGGCTGGACCGTTCGATGGACGGGGGCCGGACGTGGGGCTCGGGCAGCCGTCTCGGTGATACCGCCGTGCCCGATGGCGGGCAGGGCTGGCGTACCCAGATGTACAACGTGGACGACTGGAACACCGAGGGGGTGGGGGCTCTTCGGGCCTGCGGGCAGCCGGCCGGGGGAGGGATCGCGTGTACGCCCTGGGCGCGGACGACCTGGAACGCGGGCAGCCGCAGTACCGCGGCTGCCACCGGGTTGATGATGTCGTTCGACCGGAGCAGCAAGCTCTTCGGCGGAAACGGCTGGTGGACGGCGGCGAACGCGCTGACGGCGGTGATCGACAACAGCCGGATCAGTGGCATGGGCAGCTACACCTACGCCATTGCCGAGACGTACGACAAGAACATCGACGCGCAGGGAGGGCAGTTCCGGAACGAGTATCTCGACGACACCGGGTGGTGGGGGCTGGCCTGGATCGACGCGTACGACGTGACCGGCGACAGCCGCTATCTGGAGACGGCGCGGGCCGACGCGGACCACATGAACGCGAACTGGAACGACACCTGTGGTGGCGGGGTCCGCTGGAGCACGGACGGCAACTACAAGAACGCCGTCACCAACGAGCTGTACCTCCAGCTCAACTCCGCCCTGCACAACCGTATCCCCGGCGACAGCGCGTATCTGGACCGGGCGAAGAGCGAGTGGGACTGGTTCCGGAACAGCGGCATGATCAACGGTGACCGCATGATCAACGACGGTCTCACCGATGGCTGCGCCAATAACGGCCAGCCCACCTGGACCTACAACCAGGGCGTCATTCTGGGCGCGTTGACCGAGTTCCACACGGCCACCGGTGACGACGGTCTCCTGACGACGGCGCGCGAACTGGCCGACTCCTCCACCACCCGGCTCGAGACGGACGGCGTCCTGCGCGAACCCGGCGAGGGCGACAGCTGCACGGGGGACGGCCCGAGCTTCAAGGGCGCCTACGTACGCGGCCTCGGCGCGCTCAACCGCCGGCTGTCCGACCACCCCTATGCCCCGGCCCTCACCCGTTGGGCGGACAGTGCCTACGACCACGACCGCAACGCGCTCGACCAGTACGGCCCGCACTGGAGCGGCGGCGACGGCGCCGGCGACTACGGCTGCCAGCAGAGCGCTCTCGATCTCCTCAACGCCGCCGCCGGCTGAGGGCCCCCCGAGACATTCACACTCCACCCGATGAGGACTTGGTGATGAAGAAGAGATCCATCGCAAATCTCGGCCTGATGCTGGCCACCGCCACCGGGCTGCTCTGGGGCGGCACGCTGCCCGCCACGGCGGCCGAGCGGGCCGAGGCACCGGGCCGGCAGTCCGTCGCGGCGGCCTCCGCCTTACGCGTCATGCCCCTGGGTGACTCGATCACCGACGGCCTCGGGAGCAGCACCGGAAACGGCTATCGAGGCCCGCTCTGGGACGAGTTGAGCGCCAAGGGCTACTCGTTGGACTTCGTCGGCACGTCCCGGGCAGGCTCCATGACGGACCCCGACAACGAAGGCCACTCCGGCTGGCGCATCGACGAGATCGCCTCCATCGCGGACGCCTCGTTGTCCCGCTACCGGCCCAACGTCGTGACCCTGATGATCGGCACCAACGACCTGGGGCAGGACTACCAGGTGCCCACCGCACCGGACCGGCTGGACTCCCTCATCGACCAGGTGATGGCCGACGCGCCGGACGCGACCGTGCTGGTCGCGTCCCTGACCGTCTCCACGGACCCCACGATCGAGGCGAACAGGGGTGCGTACAACCAGCGGATCCCGGGGATGGTCCAGGCGAAGCAGGCGGCCGGCCGGCATGTCCGCTACGTCGACATGGGCGGCCTGACCACCGGTGACCTGTCCGACGGGCTGCACCCCAATGACGCCGGCTACCGCAAGATGGCCGACGCCTTCAACAGAGGCATCCAGGCCGCCGACGCCGCCGGCTGGATCGGCGAACCCGTCGGCACCGGCGGTCAGGTGAGATCCGCGCTCGCCGACAAGTGCATGGACGTCAACGGCGGCGGTTCCGCGAACGGCACCGCGGTCCAGCTGTGGTCCTGCAACAACACCGAGGCGCAGTGGTGGACCGCGGGATCCGGCGGAACGCTACGCGCACTGGGCAAGTGCCTGGACGCCACGGGCTCCGGCACCGCCAATGGCACCCCGGTGGAGCTCTGGGACTGCGACGGCGGAACCAACCAGGTCTGGCAGGCCTACGACGGCGGCTACCGGAACCCGGCATCTGGACGGTGCCTCGACGACCCGGCGGTCTCCACCACCGACGGCACCCAGCTGGTTCTGTGGGACTGCAACGGTGGCCCCGACCAGAAGTGGACGGCCGTCTGACGACCAGCCTCCACACCGAGGGGTCAGCGCTCTGGGGCGGGCTCCTCGGACTGGAGACTGGTGTTGTGCTCACGGATCAGCCGGAGCGCCGCCTCGCGGTCGCGCCGTTCGAGGGCATCGACGAGATCGCGGTGGAGCTCGTGGCGGTGAGCGATGTAGTGGTCCAGCGGTTCCTCGCTGGCCGGCAGCACCGTCAGCGTATGGGCCTCGATGAGGTCCAGCAGGTTGGAGTACAGGGAGCTGAGCAGGGCGTTCGGGCTGATCGCCGCGATAGCGGCGTGCAGCCGCCAGTTCGCGTGCACGAACGCCACAGGGTCAGCGGTGCCCACGGCCGTCTCCATGGCCGCGATGTGGTCCTTGAGGCCGGAGATGTCGGCGGGCGAAGCGTGCCACAGGGCGTCCTCGATCAGCAGAGGGTCGAGGGCGTCCCGGATCCGTACGGCGTTGGCGACGTCACTCTGCTGCGCGTCGAGGGCGAGGACCGAGTTCCCCAGCCGGACCATGGGGGACTGTTCGGCGCTGAACAGGCCGCCGCCGGGTCCCGGCTTGACGGTGACCAGTCCGCGGGACTGCAGCAGGCGCAGCGCCTCGTTGAACGTCCCCACCGATACGCCGCACTGGCTGCGCAACTCTTCTTTGGTCCCCAGCCGCGCCCCTGGCTCGGCCGCGCCGACCAGGGCCGCGACGTGCTCGGCCGCCCCTTCGGCGCGGCCGGACGACGGACCCCGGGACGTGCTCCCGGGCTTCCGGGACGCCTGCGAGGGCCCGGCCCCGACGACCGGGCCGGGGGAGGAGTGCGGGGCGGAGCCGTTGTGGGCGGGGGTGCGCTGTCGCGCTCCCCGCGCGCTGTCCGGTGTGGCCGTCAAGACTTCTCCCAGTGGTTCGTCATATTCATCATGAAGGTTATCGCTGAAACTCTTGACGTCGCGGGTGACGCCGACGCAACATCAAGGTAATCATCATGCTGAATACCCGGCGGGTGAGGCAAGGGCTCCTTCGTCACTGGCGGGCCCCTACTCATCCGGACCGGCTGCTCCGTGGTCCCTCCGCCGGACGTCACAGCCCATCACCGCCCAGGGACCTTCGCTTCCCTTGTCAGGAGTGCATCCATGCGTATCGCCAACCTCTCCGGCCGCCTGGTCCTGATCGCCGAGGACCGTGCGATCGACGTCGAGCGGGCCAGCGGAGGCGTCTTCGCCGCCGACCCCCAGGCCGTTTACGAGCGCTGGGACGAATTCCGGGCGTGGGCCGACGGCGCCGGTCTGTCGGCCGGTGTCCCCTTCGAAGCCTCGGACCTGGGGTCTCCCGTGCCGGCGCCCCGCCAGACGCTGGCGATCGGGCTGAACTACCGCGATCATGCCGCCGAGTCCGGTTTCGTCGCTCCTGACGGCCTGCCGCCGGTGTTCACCAAGTACGTCACCAGCATCAGCGGCCCGGTCACGAAGGTTGCCCTGCCGCCGGGCGGCCACACGGACTGGGAGGTCGAACTCGTCGCCGTCATCGGCGCCCGCGCCGAGAAGGTCACAGAGGCGGACGCGTGGAGCCACATCGCGGGACTCGCCGTCGGTCAGGACATCTCCGAACGTGTCGTGCAGCTCGCCGGGCCCGCTCCGCAGTTCAGTCTCGGCAAGTCCTACCCCGGTTTCGCTCCCATCGGACCGTGGCTGGTCACCCCGGACGAGTTCGACAACCCCGACGACCTCGAACTGCGGTGCGCGATCAACGGCGAGGAGGTCCAGAAGGGCCGCACCCGTGACCTGATCTTCTCCCTGACGGCTCTGATCGCCGGTCTGTCCGCGGTACTGCCGCTGCTGCCCGGAGACGTGATCTTCACCGGCACCCCCGCCGGCGTCGGCCTGGGGCGTGACCCGCAGCGCTTCCTGGCTCCCGGGGACGAACTCGTCTCCACGATCGAGGGCATCGGCGAACTCCGGCAGACCTTCGTCGGCTGACCGGCCGGACCGACGGACAAGGGAGTCCCTCTCATGGCACTGCACCGACTGACCTCCCTCACCATGGGGGTCCCCAACGTGGCGCAGACCGCCGCGTACTACACCGACTTCGGGCTCACCCCCGGCGGCGACGGCTGGTTCAGCACCCGGGACGCCGGACGCCAGTTGCGGATCGTTCACGCGCCGACCCGTCGCCTGATCGAGGTACGCATCGGCGTGGACACGCCCGACGACCTGGCGGCAGCCGCCTCCCGCCTGAACCGCCTCGGAACGGCACGCGAACTGGCGGGCACCACGCTGACCGCCTACGACAAGCCCACCGGTGTACGCGCCGTCCTCGAAGTCACCCCTCGGCTCGTCCAGGACCCGGTCACGGCCACCGTCTACAACGGACCCGGCCGCACCGAGCGCCCCGGAACCCGCGCACCCGGCATCCTGCGCACCGACCGGGTACGGCCGCGCAAGCTCGGCCACGCCGTCATCGGGACGACCGACTTCGAGGCCACGACCGCGTTCTTCCGCGACGGCCTCGGCTTCAAGGCCTCGGACTACATCAAGGGCCACGGGGCGTTCCTGCGCTGCTCCACCGACCACCACAACATCCTGGTCCTGGCCGCGCCGGTCGCCTTCCTGCACCACTCGTCCTGGCAGGTCGACGACATCGACGAGGTCGGCCGGGGTGCCACCGCCATGCTGGAGGACCACCCCGAGCGTCACATCTGGGGGCTGGGCCGCCACCACGCCGGTTCCAACTTCTTCTGGTATCTCAAGGATCCGGCCGGCAACTTCAGCGAGTACTACTCCGACATGGACTGCATCGTCGACGACCAGCTGTGGACGCCCGAGGTCCTGGAGGGGGCCAAGGGACTGTTCAACTGGGGCCCTCCGCCGCCTCCGTCCTTCCTCGACCCAGAGGATCTCGCCGCGCTGATGACCGGCACCCACAGCGAGTCGAGGTAACCCCATGAACCAGGAATCCACCGCCCCCGTGCACGATGTCGCGATCGTGGGCTTCGGCCCCGTCGGACAGATGCTGGCCCTGTTGCTGGGACGCGCCGGACACGATGTCATCGCGCTCGAACGATGGCCCAAGCCCTACGAACTTCCCCGCGCCGTGCACTTCGACGACGAGATCGGCCGGATCTTCCAGGCCGCCGGTGTCGGCGAGGCGGTGCGCGCCGTCACCGACCCGGTCCCCGACCACTACGAGTGGCGCAACCAGGAGGGCGAGGCCCTGGTGCGCATCGACTGGTCCGGCACCGGGCCCTCCGGCTGGCCCACCGCCAGCTTCTTCTCGCAGCCCGACCTCGAAGCCGTACTGGCGAAAGCGGCGGAAGACCTTCCCTCGGTCACGGTTGTCCGTGGCTGCGAGATCACGGATCTGCGGGAGGCAGAAGGCCTCGTCCACTTGACCACGTCCGGGCCGTGCGGCCCGGGGGAGGTACGTGCCCGGTACGTGATCGGCGCCGACGGCGCGAACAGCTTCGTCCGTTCCCGTATGGCCACCACCGTCACCGATCTGGGCTTCTTCTACGACTGGCTCATCATCGACACCCGGCCCCATGAGCAGGCGACGTGGTCGCCGATGAACTGGCAGCTGTGCGACCCCGCACGGCCCACGACCATCGTCTCCGGCGGTCCCGGAAGGCGCCGTTGGGAGTTCCTGCGCCTTCCGCACGAGAGTGTGGAGGAGCTAAACACCCTCGAAACGGCCTGGAAGCTGCTCGAACCGTGGGGGCGTACCGAGCGGAACACGACGATCGAGCGCCACACGGTCTACACCTTCCAGGCACGGTGGGTCGACCGGTGGCGCGAAGGGCGACTGCTGCTGGCCGGCGACGCCGCCCACCAGATGCCTCCGTTCGCGGGCCAGGGAATGTGCTCGGGCATCCGGGACGCGATGAACCTGGCGTGGAAACTCGACCTGGTCCTCGCCGGCCGGGCCCGGCCCGGCCTGCTCGACACCTACACCAGCGAACGCAGCGACCACGTCCAGCACGCCATCGGCATGTCCATGGCTCTTGGCCAGGTCATCTGCGTCCTCGACCCCGAAGAGGCGGCCGAACGCGACGCCCGCATGATCGCCACCGGCGCCGACCCCAGGTACGCGCTGCCCGCACCCCCGCCGCCGGTCCTGGGCGACGGCGTCCTGCGGCAGACGCCGGACGGTGAACGAGCCGGGAACGTCGGCCACCTCACCCCCCAGTACGAGGTCACCCATCAGGGACGGACCGCCTTGCTGGACACCCTCACCGGTGGCGGTTTCACCGTCCTGACCGACGGCCACCGGCCGGCCGAGGCACTCAGCGACGCCGAACGGGACTTCCTCACCGGCATCAGGGCCACCATCGCGCCCCTGTACAGCGAGGACGCACCCGCCGACGGGTACCTCGACACAGCCGCCGGCTTCCTGCCCCACATGCGCGAGCACGGCCACGTCGCCGCGATCGTCCGGCCCGACTTCTACCTCTTCGGGGCCGCGTCCACCGGCAAGGAGCTCCGCGAGCTGATCGGCCAGCTGAGCGAGCAACTGCACCACCCGATGTCCCCCGGCGCGGTCAGTCCCGCTCCCGAACCGCTCATGGCCGTGGAGTAGACGCGCCCCGCCACCGCTGCCGCGCGGCCCGGACATCGCGCGGCGTTCGGGCCGCCCAGACAGAAAGAACACAAGGACTCCATGGACAAGACAGCAGCCTCCGCGGCGCGGGCCGTGGCCGACATCAGGGACGGCACCTCGCTCGCCGTGGGCGGATTCGGTCTGTGCGGCATCCCCGCGACACTGATCTCCGCCCTCTACGACCAGGGCGCCGCGGACCTGAGCGTGGTGTCCAACAACTGCGGCACCGACGAGCACGGTCTGGGCATCCTGCTGGGCGCGGGCCGCATCGCCCGGGTGACCGGCTCGTACGTGGGAGAGAACAAGGAGTTCGCCCGTCAGTACCTCAACGGAGAACTGGAGGTCGAGCTCGTACCACAGGGCACCCTGGCCGAACGCCTGCGAGCAGGAGGGCACGGCATACCCGCCTTCTACACCCCCGCCGGTGTGGGTACCCCCCTCGCCGACGGCGGGATCCCCTGGCGTCACCACGCCGACGGCGGCGTCGCCGTCGCCTCGCCGGCCAAGGAGACCCGCACCTTCGACAAGCGCCACTTCGTCCTCGAAGAGGCCATCACCTGCGACTACGCCCTGGTACGGGCGGCCCGGGGGGACCGGCACGGCAACCTCGTCTTCGACAAGTCCGCCCGCAACTTCAACCCCCTGGCCGCCATGGCGGGCCGCGTGACCATCGCCGAGGTCGAGGAGCTGGTCGACCCGGGAACCCTGAACCCGGACGAGATCCACCTGCCCGGCGTCTTCGTCCAGCGCGTCGTCGCCCTCACCCCGCGACAGGCCGGCGACAAACAGATCGAACGGCGCACGGTCTCCGCGCCTCCGGCGCGAGAGGCGGTGGCCCGCTGATGACCTGGACCAGGAACGAAATGGCCGCCCGAGCCGCGGCCGAGCTGCACGACGGCGACTACGTCAACCTCGGCATCGGACTGCCCACCCTGGTGCCCGGCTTCGTACCCGAAGGCGTGCATGTGGTGCTCCAGTCCGAGAACGGCATCCTGGGCACCGGCCCCTACCCGGCCGACGACCAGGTCGACCCCGACCTCATCAACGCGGGCAAGGAAACGGTCACCGTCCTTCCGGGTGCGGCCTACTTCGACTCCGCGCTGTCGTTCGGCATGATCCGAGGCGGCCACATCGACACCGCCGTCCTCGGCGCCATGCAGGTCTCCGCCGGCGGCGACCTCGCGAACTGGATGATCCCCGGCAAGATGGTGAAGGGGATGGGCGGCGCGATGGACCTCGTTCACGGTGCCCGCCGCGTCATCGTGCTGATGGAGCACACCGCCAAGGACGGCTCCCCGAAAATCGTTGCGGAATGCACGCTTCCGCTGACCGGCCGGCGCTGTGTCCACCGCGTCATCACCGACCTCGCCGTCCTCGACGTCACCGACCGCGGGCTGGTCCTGATCGAAACGGCCCCCGGCGTCACACCCGAGCGGGTCGCCTCGGCCACCGCGGCACCGCTGCACGTCCTGGAGCGGGCGGGAGATGACGTAGGTCACTGAGTCTTGACAGGCGAGAGTGCCTGCTCGGAGCCTTGGGGCCTCGATGACGGGGAGCCTGTGAGCGGACCTGGTGAGATGAACGGTGCTGGTGGTCGTGGTGAAGACGTCGCTCCGGTGGTGCGGCTCCTGGAGGATCCCGAGGTGCGGCTGCTGACGCTCGTCGGGATCGGCGGGGTCGGCAAGAGCCGGCTCGCGCGGCAGGTGTGCGAGGAGTTGGGGCGGGGCGGCACGGAGATCCGTGTCGTGGAGCTCGCCGGGGCCTCCGGACCCGAGGCGGCGCTCGCCCTCCTCACCGACGCACTCCCCGCCGACCCGGCGGAGGGCGCGGCCCCGCACCTGCTGCTCGCCAAGAACCTGGAGGCCGTACTGCCGCTCGCGCCTGCCCTCGGCACCCTCCTGGCCGAGCATCCCCGGCTCACGGTGCTGGCGACGAGCCGCGCGGCCGGCAGGCTCACCGACGAGCATCTGTTCCGCGTCCGCCCGCTCGACGTCACGGACGGGGCCGCCGCCCGCGAGCTCTTCCTGTGGCACGCACGCCGAGTCGCGTACGAGGGCGGGCTCGACACGCACGAGCAGACGGTCACAGCGATCTGCCGCCTGCTCGAAGGGCACCCGCTCGCGCTGATCATCGCGGCCCGGCAGCTCGCCACCCTGCCCGCGGAGGCGCTCCTCGCGCGGCTGCGCGAGGGCTGGGCCCTCAGCATGAAAGGCGCCGTCGATCTGCCCGACCGGCACCGCAGCCTGGGCCGGGTCATGGACGACAGCGTCACCGCACTCTCCCGGGCGGCTCAGCAACTCCTCGCCCGCCTCAGCGTGTTCGAGGACCGTTTCGCGTACGCCGCGGTCGCCGACGTCCTCGCCGATGTCCCCGCGGAGGAGGAGACGGACGAGACGCGGTGGGAAGGCATCAGCGAGCTCGTCGCCCACGGGATGCTGCACCCCGCTCCCTCCGCCGACGGCAGCTCCGGCATCGCCTTCCGGATGCCCGGCGTCGTACGCGAGTACGCGCGTCGGCTGCTGCGCGACGATGCCGGAGCGCAGACCGCCCAGGCCCTGCGCCGCGCACACGCCCGCCATTTCGGCGGACGGGTCCTCGACGGGCACGAGGAGCACGGCGTGGCAGCCGAGAACTGGGCCCGCCGGGTCAAGGAGGAACTGCCCGACGTGCGGGCGGCACTCCGGTTCCTCATCGACTCCGCCGACGGCCGTGCCCTCGACCTGGCAGCCGCCCTGCGCGGCCCCTGGCTCGCCCGGGGCCGGCTGCGGGAGGGCATCGGCCTGCTCGACGAGGTGCTCGCGCTGCCGGCCGAGGGGGACGGCGCCGCCCGGCTGTGGGCGCGCGAGGCTCACGCCGTGCTCACCGGGGCGTCCAGCTCCTACGCCCACGCGCTGCCCGCGCTCCAGGAGTGCGCCGACGGGTGGCAGGAGGCCGGGGAGACGACCGCGCGGGCCCGGACCCTGGTCGACCTGGCCGCGGCCGAGTTCGAGGCGCACGGCTTCGACCGCGCCGGGCCCCTGTACCGGGAGGCCATCGGCGTCCTCGACGCAGCCGGGGACCGCTGGTGGGCGGCGCGCGCACGGAGCCTGCTCGGAGCGTCCGCCGCCACCACCGAGACGCACCGCGCACTCGCCAGAACCGCGCTGGACGAGGCCGTGCGGGGCTTCCGGGAACTCGGCGAGAGCACCTGGACCCACGTCCCGCACCAGCAGCTGGGGAGGATGCTGCACGAGGAGGGACACGATGTGCAGGCCGTCGCGCTGCTCAGCGAAGGGCTCGGTCTCGCGCAGCGCAACGGCGACGACTGGAACGCCTCGGTCTTCCTCAACCTGCTGGCCGACGTCCGGCTCACCCGGGGGAGGCGGCGCAGGCCGCCGGGCATCACCTCGACAGCCTGCGGCTTGTCGAGGGTATCGGGGCCAGACCGCGCTACGTCTGGTGTCTCGAAGGGCTCGCGGCCTGCCTCGACGACCTCGGCGAAACCTCCTGCGCCGCGAGACTTGTGGGTCTGTCCCGGGCGGTGCGCTCCCAGCTCACTCTGGACGGCTGGGTCGAGTTCCCGGCCCGCGCGATCGACCTGAGCAGCGTCGAGTGGAACCTGCCCCGCCCCCTCTTCGAGCGGCTGTGCGCCGAAGGGGCCGAGCTGACCGTGGGCGACGTCCTCACCGAAGTGCCGCCGCTGCTCTCCGCGAAGGGCTCGCCCGGCCCGCGCAGGGAACGCCGCAGACGCCATCCCGACGGACTGACCGGACGCGAGGTCCAGGTACTGCGGCTCATCGCCTCCGGCGCGACGAGCCGGGCCATCGCCTCCGAACTGTTCATCAGCATCGAGACGGTGGGCCGCCACATCAGCAACCTCTACCGCAAGATCGGCGTCTCCGGCCGGGCCGAGGCCACCGCGCACGCCATCCGCTCGGGCCTCCTGGAGGAGTGACCCGGGCAGGTGGCGCGGCTTACCGCCCCGCGATCCCGCCGCCTCCAGTGTCCCCGATTTCCGCTCCCCGAAGATGACCAGTTCCTGTGACGGAACAAGGGGTGGACACAGCCGCGCCCCCACCCCGTCCCGGGCGCGCCGCACCGCACCGCCGTACGCACCCCTCTTGCCAGGTCATCGGCAGCATCGCCGGGGACACATGGGCGAGACGATCCGTTCACGCCGGATACACACGGCCGTCCGTGCCCGGTCATCCGGAATACCGAGTTCTCGTCATTGCCACTCCCGAGGCCCGCACAGCACGCTCTGTCTGTCGGAACTCCCCTCCCGACTTCCTCGTACCTCCTCTCCCGCCTCCGGTCCTGCCGGGGTCCGGAAGGCGGCCGGCGTCGATCGAAGGACCACCCCATGGACTTCCCGCCACCCCTCATACCTCCCACCCCGCACCGGCGGCCCACCCGGAGCGGACGCCGGCCGCGCCACCGCGTCCTCGCCGCCGCCTCGACCGTCCTCGCCCTCAGCGCTCTCGTGAGCTGCGGGCCCGCACGGGAACTCAGCCGGCACGACGGGCTCGCCGTCGTACACGTCGGGCACATCCCGGTCGTCGACGCGGCCGCCTTCACCCTCGCCGTCGACAGAGGCTGGTTCCGGGACGAGGGCATCGACGCACGGGCCGACGCGACGAGCGCCGGCGCCCTGCTCACCAACCTCATCAACGGCACCGACCAGTTCGCCCTCTGCGAGACCGCCGGAGTGGTCTCCGCCTACGCGAAAGGGCTGCCCGTCCACGTGATCGGCGGGGTCAGCAAGGCCGCGCCCAGGCCCGAGGACGACAGCGGCGCACTCCTGGTCATGAAGAACGGGCCGGTCAAGGAGCCCGCCGACCTCAACGGGCGCACCATCGCCGTCGGCCAGCTCAAGGGCGGCGGAGAGGTCGCGCTGCGCGCCGCGCTCGACCTGGCCGGGGCCGACAGCGACAGGGTCAAGATCCTGGAGATGCCGCTGTCCGACATGACGGCCGCGCTCGTCAAGGGACGCATCGACGCCATGAGCACGATCTCGCCCTTCGATACGCCCGCCCTCGCCCAGGGCGCCGTCCGCATGATGTCCCCCGGAGTCGAGGCAGCCCCGCACGGCATGCAGATGGCTGTGGCCACCTCGTCCGTCTTCGCGAGGAAGAACCCGGAGATCGTGCGCGGATTCAGGCGCGCACTCGACAAGGGCATCGCCTATGCCGCCACCCACCCCGCGGAGGTGCGCAAGGTGCTGCCCTCGATCAGCCCGCTGCCCAAGAATTTCATCTCCACGATGAAACTTCCCGTGTTCGACGCCTCCGCCCCCCGCTCCTCGCTCAAGGTGTGGGTCGACCTCATGGAGCGTTATCGGTTCCTCTCCGAGCCCGTCGACGTCGACAAGCTGCTGAGCTGAAGGGCACCGCATGACCACCACTCCGTCTCAGGCTCTCGCTCAGCCCGGCGTCCCCGCCGCCCGGTCCACCTCACACCGGCCCGGCCGCGCCCCGCGCCCGTACGGCAGGCCCCTCAGCCAGCTCGGCTTCGCCGTCGCCGCCCTGCTCACCTGGGAACTGGCCGTACGCCAGGGACTGCTGCCGCAGAGCTCCGTACCAACCGCGAGCGCCACCGCCTCCGCGCTGCGCACGATCGCCGGCAGCGGCGGCTTCTGGCACGCCCTGGGGCAGACCGCACTCGGCTGGTGCGCCGGACTGCTGCTGTGCACGGCCATCGGCGTGCCCGCCGGACTGCTCATCGGAACCTCACGGTTCCTGACCCGCAGCACCCGGCTGCTCACCGACTTCCTGCGCGCCATCCCCGCCGTCGCCCTGTGCCCGGTGCTGCTGCTCACGCTCGGCTCGACGATGACGATGAAACTCGTCCTCGTCGTCTCCGGAGCGCTCTGGCCGCTGCTGACAGCGACCATCGACGGGGTGCGGCACGTGGACCCGGTGGCCGCCGACACCTTCCGCACCTTCCGGCTGCCCGCCCACCAGCGGGTGCGCCGCCTCGTCCTGCCGTCCGCTCTCCCCTTCCTGGTGACCGGGGTGCGCAACTGCGCCGTCCTCGCCCTCATGCTCACCACGGCCGGCGAGTACCTCGGCGCCGCCCCCGGCATCGGCAACGAACTCTCCCGCGCCCAGCAGGCCGGGGCCGTCGACCGCATGTTCGCGCTGCTGCTCGTCGCCGGGCTGCTTGGCGTCGCCCTCAACAGCCTCCTGCTGACCGCGGAACGCCTCGCCCTGCCCTGGGCGCCCGCTCAACGAAAGGGGGCCCGAGGATGAACCGCGTCCCACGGCTGCTGAGGGCCGCCGCCCACGAACTGTGGCTGCCTGCCCTGCTGGTCGCCGTCCTCTGGGTGGTCAGCGTGCGACACCACTCCTTCTTCCTCCCCTCGCTGCTCAGAATCCTGCGGGCCTTCAAGGAACTGTGGCTCTTCGACCGGCTCGGTTCCGACGCCCTGCCCAGCGTCCTCAACCTCCTCGCCGGTCTCCTGCTCGCCGGACTCCTCGGCATCGCCCTCGGACTGCTCCTCGGCCGCGCCGGGCGGCTGTACGACGCCACTCGGCCGGTCCTGGAGTTCCTGCGCGCGGTCCCCGGCATCGCCCTCGTCCCCGTCGCCCTCGTCCTGCCCGGTGCCGCCCCCCAGATCCTGGCCGGCGCCCGGGTCAGCGTCGCCCTCGGCGTGGTCCTCATCGTCGCCAGCGAGTACACCGCCTCCACCCACGGCATCGGCTACCTGCAGCTCCAGTCCCAACGCACTTTCGACATAACCGAGATGTGGGCCTCGCTCCTGCTGCTCGGCATCCTCGGCTACGCGAGCAACCTCGCCTTCCGCGCCCTCGAATCACGTCTGCTGCGCTGGTACACCGGGCAGCGCGCCGCCGGACAAGGAGACACCCCGTCATGACCGCACCCGCAACCCACCCCGCCACCGGCCACCCCCAGGGCGCTTCCGGCCCGGAGCGGGCGGTCCCGCTCCTCGAAGTGCACGGCATAGCGAAGTCCTACGGCAGCGGCAACACGGTCCGGCAGGTGCTCGGCGGCATCCACTTCGACGTCCACGACCGTGAGTTCGTCACCGTCGTCGGCCCCTCGGGTGCGGGCAAGACCACTCTGCTGCGCTGTCTGGCCGGGCTGCTCGCCCCGGACTCCGGGGAGGTCAGGCTCGCCGGTGCCCCCGTACACGCCCCGCCGGAGGGACTCGCCCTCGTCTTCCAGGACTACTCCCGCTCGCTGCTGCCCTGGATGAGCGTCCTCGACAACATCCAGCTTCCCCTGCGTCGCCGGGGTACCCGCGTGGCGGAACGGTTGGCCGCGGCCGGGGAGGCATTGTCCGCCGTCGGGCTCGCCGACGCCGGGCGGCTCTACCCCTGGCAGATGTCCGGTGGCATGCAGCAGCGCGCCGCCATCGCCCGCGCCCTCGCCTGTGCTCCCCGGGTGCTGGTCATGGACGAACCCTTCGCCTCCGTCGACGCGCAGACCTTGAGGACCTCACCCTTCGTCTGCAACGGCAACGCGGCATGACCGTCGTCCTGGTGACCCACGACATGGACGAGGCCGTGTACCTCGCCGACCGCGTCGTCGTCCTGTCCGGCGCCCCCACCACCGTCAGCGAGATCGTGCCCGTGGACCTGGGTGCCGAACGCGAGCAGCTGGCCACCAAACTGATGCCCGCCTTCGCCGAACTGCGCGCCCATGTCCTCGGACTCGTCCGCAGGCCCGCACCCGCGCGGTGACGGCAACTGGCCAGCAACCGGTAGCGCCCCCGCATCACCGTCCGCGCGGGATACCGAGTTCCGGGGATGAACCGGCCGGGCCCCCCGCCCCACGATGAACAGGCAGCCGGCCCACTGCCCGGGGAACCGGCCCGACGAAGAACGGGAGGACCGCCATGTCCGCCACAGCCCAACCGCGCCGGAGCGAAGCAGGGCACACGCTCGCCGCCGACTTCAAGGACGCGATGGCCGCACTCTGCTCACCCGTCACCGTGGTCACCGCCCTACGCGAGGACGGCAGCCCCTGCGGGGTGACGGTGAGCGCCTTCGCGTCCCTGTCCCTCGACCCGCCCATGGTCACCGTCGCCCTCGACCGGCGCTCCAGCCTCCTGCCGGCGGTCAACGCCACCGGCAGGCTCGGCGTCTGCCTGCTGGGCGCGGAGGACCACCAGCTCGCCCTCACCTTCGCCACCTCCGGAGCCGACCGCTTCGCCGCGGTGCCCTGGCACCACGAGAACGGACTGCCCCGCCTCAGCGAGGCCCCGGTCTGGCTGGAGTGCGAGGCCACCACCCTCGTCGAGGGCGGCGACCACGTCCTGGTGCTCGCCGCCGGCAGCCGGGAGGCCCCGCCCCTCGCCTACCAGAACCGGCGCTTCGGCACCCACCGCGCGCTGCCCGCACCGGACGAACGCATCGAGCCCGCCACCACGAGCACCGCACGCCGCGGCACCCTCCGCGGCGCGCACACCCGCCGCGACACCGCCCACACCTGAGAACGGGACCGCCATGACCACGTACGCCACCACGACCGCCACCACGGCCGCCTGGCCCACGGAGCCGGCCGCGCGCCGCGCCCACGCCCTCGCCGCTGTCGAGGAGATCCGCGAGGAACTCACCCTCGGTGCCGCCGAGTCGGAGGAACAGCGCCGGCTCAGCGACCGGTCCGCCGCCGCACTCAGGTCCTCCGGACTGCTCGGCATCATGACCCCCGACGACCTCGGCGGAAAAGTGGTCGGCGCCGTGACCGCCTTCGAGATCATCGAGAAGATCGGCCACATCGACCCCGCCACCGCCTGGACCGCCACCATCCTCCTGGAGGGCGCCGGGGAACTCGCCACCGTCGTCGCCCCCGCCACCGCCCGGAAGCTCTTCGCCGGCGACCTCGCCCTCAAGGCGGCATCGCTCAAGCCCGGCAGCGCCGAACGCGTCGAGGGCGGCTATCGCGTCACCGGACGCTGGGACTTCGTCAGCGGACTCCACCACGCCGACTACGTCGGTGCCACCTTCCTCGTCGACGACGCCGAGGGCCGCCCGGTGCGCCGCGCCGCCGTATTAGGCAAGGCCGACATCCAGATACTCGACGACTGGCGGGTCCTCGGCATGCGCGGGACCGGCAGCAGCAGCTTCGCCGTCGAAGGGGTCTACGCACCCGACGAGATGATCTACGACCCGATGGGTTACGGACAGCGCGAGGACACCCCCCTGGCGCGGCTCGGTATGGTCCCCTACGTCCTCCAGATGCACCCCGGCATGGTCCTGGGCGCCGCCCGCCGGGCCCTCGACGAGATCATCGACGCCGCGCCCCGTATCCGCCGGGGCAGCCGCATCAACCTCAGCCGCCCGCCCGCGCTGTCCGAACTCACCTGGTTCCAGCAGGAGCTGGGCGAACTCGACGCCCGGGTGCGTTCCGTTCGCAGCCTCGCCATGGAGACCCTGGCCGAGGTCGACCGGGTCATCGCCCGGGGCGGGAGGGCCGAACTCCCGCTCCTGGACCGGATGCAGGCCACGGCCTCGCTCGCCGCGAAGACCGCCGTCGAGGTCGTCACCCGCGCCTTCCGGCACGCCGGCGCCGCGGCGATCCTTGAGACCTCGGTCCTCGGCAAACTCGTCCGCGACCTCAACACCATCTCGGCCCACGGCGTGATGTCCGAGGCCGGCTTCGAGAGCCACGCCGAATTCGTCGTCGGACTCCAGACCCCGGAGACCCGCCGCATGGTCTGACGCGAACGTCGCCACCTACGGCCAGGTCCAGCCCGTTGCTGCCGGCCCCTGCGCGACGGCCAGGGGCGGGGCCGCGTCGGCCCGCCCCGTACCGGCCGGGCTCACCTGGTGGAAGCCCGGCCCAGGGCGGGGCGGGCAGAGTGCTGACGATCAAGCCGGGGGTGCTGCGCGCCGTCATCGTCGTCTTACGGCTCCGGCCACCCGGCCGGCCTGTGCGAGGCTGACCGGCATGACGACAGACCGATTCGAAGTGCGGCGCCACATCGCCGCGGCCCCCGACAAGATCTTCGCCCTGCTGAGCGCCCCCTCGGGACACGTGGCGATCGACAGTTCGGGGATGCTGCAGTCCGCCGACGGCGAACCGGTGCGCGCGGCTGGCGACGAGTTCGTCGTCCACATGGACCGTGAGTCGCTCAACGACTACCCGCTCGGCAAGTACGACGTCACCGTGATCATCACGCGGTTCGAGCGGAACGCCCTCATCGAGTGGACGATCTCCGGCCAGGTGCAGCCCCCGATGCGACACCTCTACGGCTACCGGCTGGAGCCCACCGAGGGCGGAACGCTGGTGACGTCGTACTACGACTGGAGCGAGATCGACGAGCGCTACCGGGAGGCGGGCATCTTCCCGGTCGTCCCCGAGGCCGGACTGCGCGCGACCCTCGGCATCCTGGCGCGGACGGTGGGGTAGGAGGTACCCGCCCGTCGACCCCTCCACAAGCAGGTCGTCACGACAGGCACCCCCTCCTCATCGGTGAACGCCGGCTCCTCGACGAAGGTTCTGAAGGGCTCGGGCACTCCTCGCCGTCGATCACTCTCGGCTATTATGTTCACTTCACGCCGGAGGCCGGCAGCAAGGGGCGCGGCACCGTCGACGGTCTGTTCGGGGAGCGGGAGAACGGCTGGCCGGGCGCGCCTTCCCGGGGTCTCCCCGGTGTGCCGCCAACCGGCGGTTCCCTCCTTGTGCCCTACCGGAGTCCTCCATGGGTTACAAGGCTGAAAAGACAGGTGGCCTGGGAAATGCTCAAAGAGGTGATTGCGACCCGGTACGTCACGCCCCTGCGTGAGGGCGGTTCGCTTCCGGGGATCGTCGAGGCCGACGACTTCGGCACGTACGTCATGAAGTTCACCGGGGCCGGTCAGGGGCGCAAGACGCTGGTCGCCGAAGTGATCTGCGGGCAGCTCGGCCGCCGGCTCGGGCTGCGCGTGCCCGATCTCGTGCAGATGCAGCTGGACCCGGTCATCGGTCTCGCCGAGCCCGACCAGGAGGTCCAGGAGCTGCTGAAGGCGAGTGGTGGCCTCAATCTCGGGATGGACTTCCTCCCCGGTTCCCTCGGGTTCGACGCGCTCGCCTACCAGGTGGATCCGCGCGAGGCGGGGCGCGTCGTCTGGTTCGACGCGCTGATCAACAACGTCGACCGGTCCTGGCGCAATCCGAACATGCTGATCTGGCACGGTGACCTCTGGCTCATCGACCACGGCGCCACCATGATCTGGCACCACAACTGGCCGGGCGCCCAGGCCTCCGCCGCCAAGGCCTACAACGCCTCGGACCACGCGCTGGCACCCTTCGCCCCCGACGTCGCCGCGGCCGCCGCCGAGCTCGCCCCGCTGGTCACGGAGGAGCTGCTCACCGAGGTCGCCGCCGACGTGCCCGACGAGTGGCTGGTGGACGAGCCCGGGTTCGACTCGACCGATCAGCTCCGGCGCGCCTATGTGGAGGCGCTGCTCGCGCGGGCGGCGACCATCCACGAGCGGATCACCCTGGACGCGCCCACGGCGGACAAGCCGTCCCAGGCCCCGGGCTGGCTCACCGAACGTCTCGCCCCGAGGCGTGACACCAAGAACAGCGACGAGAGCGGCCGGCCGTGACTGAGCGTGTTGTCTTCGAGTACGCCCTGCTGCGCGTGGTGCCGAGGGTCCAGCGCGGCGAGTTCTTCAACGCCGGCGTGGTCGTCTACTGCCGGGCGAAGGGGTTCGTCGCCGCCCGCACCGAACTCGACGAGGTGAAGCTCAAGGCGCTGGACCCCGACGCCGACGTCACCGGCGTGCGGGCCGCGCTGCACGGCGTCGAGGGCATCTGCCGGGGCGGTACGGAGGCGGGCCAGGCCGCGGGCGACGACGCCGGGCGGCGCTTCCGCTGGCTGATCGCCCCGCGCTCGACCGTCATCCAGCCGAGCCCCGTGCACAGCGGTCTCACCACCGACCCCGCGGCCGAGGTGGAACGGCTGCTCGACCTTCTGGTGCGCTGATCGCGGTGTGACATGCGCCGCTGCGTCCGTGGGCCGTTGACACCGGGTGCCAGGCCTTCTAGCGTCTCGACCGGAGAAGGTACTAAGCGGTTGCTCAGTTATCGGGAACCATTTCGCAGGGAATGTGCCTGACGTCCGCTGAGCCGCGATCCAAGGGCGAGGAGAACCAAGCATGTCCACCACCGAGCAGCGCGTAGCCATCGTGACGGGAGCGGCACGGGGTATCGGTGCCGCCACCGCGGTACGCCTGGCGGCCGAGGGCCGCGCCGTCGCCGTACTCGACCTGGACGAGGCGGCCTGCAAGGACACCGTCGAGAAGATCACCGCGGCCGGGGGCCGGGCTCTCGCCGTCGGCTGCGACGTGTCGGACAGCGCTCAGGTGGAAGCCGCCGTCGCGCGGGTCGCCGCCGAGCTCGGCGCCCCGACGATCCTCGTCAACAACGCGGGCGTGCTCCGTGACAACCTGCTCTTCAAGATGAGCGAGTCCGACTGGGACACCGTGATGAACGTGCACCTCAAGGGCGCGTTCCTGATGGCCAAGGCCGTCCAGAAGCACATGGTGGACCAGAAGTTCGGCCGGATCGTGTCGCTGTCCTCCTCCTCGGCGCTGGGCAACCGGGGTCAGGCCAACTACGCCGCGGTCAAGGCGGGCCTGCAGGGCTTCACCAAGACGCTGGCCAAGGAGCTCGGCAAGTTCGGCATCACCGCCAACGCCGTCGCCCCCGGCTTCATCGTCACCGAGATGACCGCGCAGACGGCGGCCCGGGTCGGCATGGGCTTCGAGGAGTTCCAGGCCGCGGCCGCCACCCAGATCCCGGTGCAGCGCGTCGGCTTCCCCGAGGACATCGCCAACGCCATCGCCTTCTTCTCGGGCGACGACGCGGGCTTCGTCTCCGGCCAGGTCATGTACGTCGCCGGCGGACCGCTCAACTGACGCGAAGGGCTGCGGACATCATGACTGTGCAGGACAGCGGCAAGGTCGCGCTGATCACCGGCGCGAGCCGGGGCATCGGCTACGGCATCGCCCAGGCGCTCGTGGCCCGAGGCGACCGCGTGTGCATCACCGGACGCGGCGAGGACGCGCTCAACGAGGCCGTCGAGGCGCTCGGCTCCGACCGCGTCATCGCCGTGGCGGGCAAGGCGCACGACGAGGCACACCAGGCGGTGGCCGTCGAGCGCACCATGGAGGCGTTCGGCCGGGTGGACTTCCTGGTCAACAACGCCGGTACGAACCCGGTCTTCGGGCCGATGGCCGAGCTCGACCTCAACGTCGCCCGCAAGGTCTTCGAGACGAACGTGGTCTCGGCGCTCGGCTTCGCGCAGCAGACCTGGAAGGCGTGGCAGAAGGAGAACGGCGGGGCGATCGTCAACATCGCCTCCGTGGCGGGCGTCTCCGCCTCGCCCTTCATCGGCGCCTACGGCATGAGCAAGGCCGCGATGATCAACCTGACCCTTCAGCTGGCGCACGAGTTCGCGCCGGTCGTGCGGGTCAACTCGATCGCCCCCGCGGTCGTGAAGACCAGGTTCGCCCAGGCGCTGTACGAGGGCCGCGAGGCTGAGGCGGCCGCGCCGTACCCGCTGGGACGGCTCGGTGTTCCCGAGGACATCGGTGGCGCCGCCGCCTTCCTCACGTCGGAACAGTCCGACTGGATCACCGGACAGACCCTGGTCGTCGACGGCGGGATTTTCCTGAACGCGGGCGTTGGCTGAGAACGGCCTGAGCGGGTTTGGCCCTGATTGACTCAAGTGCCCCGCCGGGCCTGCGGTTCGACCCGGCGGGGCGCTGCGGTATGGTCTGCCGACCCATGGCTGATCGAGGAGCGTGCACGTGTTCTACCGGGCCAGTCTGCAGGCCGCTGCAGCCCTTGCTTCCCTGTCTCTGCTGGCCGGTTGCGGTCTGTTGTCCGACAGCGGTTCGGATGTGGAGCAGAAGCTAGCTGTCGGGACGACCAGCCAACCCTCCACCCTCGACCCGGCGGCGGCGTGGGACGGTTCCTGGGAACTGATGCGCAACGTGTTCCAGACCCTGGTCAGCTTCCCCACCGGAAGTACGAGTCCGGAGCCGGACGCCGCGGACCACTGCAAGTTCACCGACACCACCAGCACCGCGTACCGCTGCACGCTCCGCGAGGGTCTGAAATTCTCCAACGGTGAGAAGCTCGACGCCGAGGCGGTGAAGTACTCCATAGACCGGATCAGGACCATCGCGGTCAAGGGCGGACCGGTCGGCATGCTCGGCTCGCTGGACCGGGTCGAGACCAAGGGCGACCTTGAGGTGGTCTTCCACCTGACCAAGCCGGACGCCACCTTCCCGTTCATCCTGGCGACGCCCGCCATGTCGCTGGTCGCGCCGAGCGAGTACTCGGCACACAAGGTCCGCGACGACGGCAAGGTCACCGGGTCCGGGCCGTACCTGCTGGACGCCTACAAGCAGGGTGACCGCTCCGAGCTGGTGAAGAACCCCGACTACAAGGGCTTCGCGGACCGCAAGAACGACGCCGTGACCATCCGGTACTTCAAGGAGTCCGGCTCCATGGTGAAGGCGCTCAAGAAGAACGAGATCGACGCCACCTACCGAGGGCTGTCCGCGGAGGAGGTGGTCAGCCTGGAGGACAACCAGGACGAGAAGAGCGACCTCCAGCTCGTCGAGTCGGTCGGCGCCGACATCCGTTTCCTGGTCTTCAACCCCAAGGACCCGGCCGCCGGGAAGCCTGCGGTCCGGCGGGCGATCGCCCAGCTGGTGGACCGGGACGCGCTGGTGGCCAAGGTCTACCGGGGCACCGCGGAACCGCTCTACTCCATGGTTCCCAAGGGCATCGCCGGCCACACGACCAGCTTCTTCGACACCTTCGGCGACCCGGACCGTAAGAAGGCCAAGAAGATCCTCACGGACGCCGGTATCACCGAGCCCGTGGCGATGACCTTCTGGTTCACCACCGACCGGTACGGATCCTCGACGGCCCCCGAGTTCGACGAGCTCAAGCGCCAGCTGGAGGCTTCCGGCCTCTTCAAGATCACGCTGAAGAGCCGGCCCTGGAACACCTTCCAGGAGGGTTTCACCAAGGGTGAGTACCCCGTCTTCGGCCGCGGCTGGTTCCCGGACTTCCCGGACCCGGACAACTTCATCGCCCCCTTCGTGGGCAAGGACAGCATCACGGGAATGCCGTACGCGAAGGATGAGATCACCAAGCAGGTGCTGCCCCAGACCCGCAAGGAGAGCGACCGGGGCGCGGTCAGCCAGCAGTTCGAGGTGGCCCAGAAGGCCCTGGTCGACGACGTCCGGCTGCTGCCGCTGTGGCAGGGCAAGCTGTACGTGGCGGCCGGCGAGGACATCGGCGGCGGCGAACGGGCCCTGGACCCGCAGACGGTCATGCAGATGTGGGAGCTGTACCGCAAGGCCAGCTGGTAGCCCGGCGGGCCGCCCACGGCCCCTCCGGGGAGCGCGGCCGGGAGGCTCCCCGGCCGCGTTGTCAGTGGTCGCCGGTAGGTTCTGGGATCAAGAACCGATTGCTTACCGGAGGTTGTTGACGTGACCGACACCGACCAGCTGCCCGAGTCCTGGCGCGGCGTCCTCGGCGAAGAGCTGCAGAAGCCGTACTTCAAGGAGCTCACCGAGTTCGTCGAGGAGGAGCGGGCCGCAGGACCGGTCTATCCGCCCCGTGGGCAGCTGTTCGCCGCGCTCGACGCGACCCCTTACGACAAGGTGAAGGTCCTGGTCCTCGGGCAGGACCCGTACCACGGCGAGGGACAGGGGCACGGGCTGTGCTTCTCCGTGCGCCCCGGTGTGAGGACCCCGCCGTCCCTGCGCAACATCTACAAGGAGATGAAGGAGGAGCTCGGCCTGCCGGTCCCGGACAACGGGTACCTGATGCCATGGGCCGAACAGGGCGTGCTGCTCCTCAACGCCGTACTGACCGTCCGCGCGGGCGAGGCCAACTCCCACAAGGGGAAGGGCTGGGAGAAGGTGACGGACGCGGTGATCCGCGCGGTCGCGTCCCGGCCCGACCCGGCGGTCTTCGTGCTCTGGGGCAACTACGCGCAGAAGAAGCTCCCGCTGATCGACGAGGAGCGCCATGTGGTGGTGAAGGGCGCGCACCCCTCGCCGCTCTCGGCCAAGAAGTTCTTCGGGTCCCGCCCGTTCACCCAGATCAACGAGGCCGTCGCCGCGCAGGGGCACCAGCCCATCGACTGGCGCATCCCCGACCTGGGCTGATGGCGCGCCGGAGCCTGGGTGCGATTGTGCGCCGCTGCGGTTAGCGTCGAACCGGCCGGAATCATCCGGAACGGTCTGAAACCGTACGGAACCTCATGGTTCCGGTCGGTCGCAGGCGGACGGGTACGAGGGAGACCGCGGTGACGGAGCAGCAGGAGGCGTCGCAGGACGTCGTCATGACCAGAATCGGCCAGGCGGTCATGCTGCTGCACGGCGGTGACCGCGAGGAGGCGCGCAACCGCTTCGGCCTCCTCTGGGCGGAGATCGGTGCGGACGGTGACGCACTGCACCGGTGCACCCTCGCGCACTACATGGCGGACACCCAGGACGACCCCGCCGATGAGCTGGCCTGGGACCTGCGGGCGCTGGCCGCCGCGCAGGCACTGACCGACGAGCGCGTCGCGGAACACGGCGACGCGCTCGCGGTGCGGGCCTTCTATCCGTCGCTGTACCTCAACCTGGCGGCGGACTACGTGAAGCTCCGGCGCCCGGCGGCGGCCCGGATCCATCTCGACCGGGCCCGGAAAGCCTCAGGGGTGCTCGCCGAGGACGGGGCCGACGACGGCTACGGGGGAGGGGTCCGGGCGGCCATCGAGCGGCTGGAGCTGCGTCTGCGGGAGCTCTGAGGGGGGAAGCGGCGGGCGGCGCTCCGGGCCGGTCCGCCCGGTCAGTGCCCGTAGGTGCGGTCGCAGATCCGTGACTGCGGACTGCCGGCCGGCCAGTGCCCGTACCCCCGTCCGAGCGCGCAGACATCCGTCCCGGTGACCGGAGCCGGCAGGGTCGGCGCGGGAGGCGCGGGCACGGTCCTGCGCGGCGGCCGGGGCTGCGCCGGGCCGGGGTCGTGCCGGGGCTGCGGGGCGCGGGGGAGGGCGCGGGGCCCGGTGTGGCGCGCGGCCGGAGGCGCGGCGGGCGACCGGCCGGTGCCGGCGGAGGCGGTGGACGGTTTCGGGTCCGGGACGGCCTCCAGGGCGTCGCGGACCGGGGGCCGGCCGATCTGCGGGGCCAGATCCTGGGCGGCCGGGCGGGGCGAAGAGGCCGGCGGGGCGCTCGGCCGAGGCTGCACGGACACGCACCCGGACAGGGCCGTGACCGCCACGGCGACCAGGAGCTTCACGGTGGTACTGGTTCGATGCACCTGATCAACTCTGCGGTGCGGACCGGCCGTCGAGTGAGCCGGAACCCCCGGATTGATCCGCACGAGTGACCCCGGTCAGCGCGGCGCCCCGCGGGTCGCGGCCCGCGGCCCGGTGGGCGGGGGCCGCGCCTCGGGGCCCGAGCATCCCGCGCAGCAGTTCGCCGAAGCCGGTGCGCAGTTCGGCCTCGGTAGGCACGGAACGGCTGTAGGAGCCAACCGCGCACGAGAACATCAGCCCCTCGCACCAGGCGACCAGGGACAGGGCGTGCCGTTCCGGCTCGGGTGATCCGGCCGCCGTCATCAGCGCGACCAGCGGTTCGCGGAACTGCCGGCCCGTCGCGTCGAAGAAAGCCCGCAGCTCGGGGCGGCGCGTGGCCTCCAGAGCGAGTTCGTACCGGCAGACGAGCAGTTCGGGGTGGCGGGTCAGATAGCGGTGCAGGGCCAGCGCCAGACCGGCGATCAGCGCGTCCTGGCCGGGGGATGCGGAGGCGTCGGGTGTCTGGCCGGGAGGCGCGGAGGCGTCGGGTGCCCCGCCGGGTGGCGCGGACGGGTCGGGTGCCGGGAGTTCGCCCGGTGCCAGTACGCGGGCCTCCCGTTCTGCCAGGCGGCGCACCGCCGCCTCCAGCAGGGACTGCCGGGTGCGGGCGTAGTTGGACGTCGAGCCCTGGGGGAGCCCCGCCCGTTCGTCCACCGCCCGGTGCGTCAGCCCGCGCATGCCGCGTTCGGCCAGCAGATCGAGAGCGGCGTCGGTGATCAGATCGGCGCGGGCCGAGCCGGTGGTGCGTGTGGCCATGAGGTCAACCTACCGCTCGCACTACAGATGTTGTACGTTGTAGTTGTTACTACAGCTGTAGTTTCCGGATGCCGGGATCGAGGAGGAGTCATGCGCGCACCCCGTGCGGTCGTCATCGGCAGCGGAATCGGTGGACTCACGACGGCGGTGGCCCTGCACCGGTCGGGATGGCAGGTCACCGTGGTGGAACGGTCCGCGTCGCTGGAACCCGTAGGCGCCGGAATCAGCCTCGCCCCCAACGCCCAGCGCGCCCTGGACGTCATCGGGCTCGGCGACGAGATCAGGTCCCTGGCCGCCTGGCAGGGCGAGGGCGGCATGCGTTCACCGGACGGCCGCTGGCTCGCCAGGACCGACAGCGCCGCCTCGGCCGAGCGGTTCGGCGGTCCGCTCGTCCTGCTGCACCGGGCCACCCTGGTCGGCCGCCTCGCCGCAGCGCTCCCCGCGTCCGTCCTCCGCACCGGCTGCCCGGCCCGACTGGTGGACCCGGGCACCGCGGGCGGGCGGCCCGCCGTGATCGGCACCCCGGACGGGACCGTCGAGGCCGACCTCGTGATCGGCGCCGACGGTATCCACTCGGCCGTACGGGACATCCACTTCCCGGACCACCCCGGCCCCTCGTACGCGGGCTTCACCGCCTGGCGCGTCCTGGTGCCCGCGCCCGCGGAGCCCTTCGCCCCGCACGAGACCTGGGGACGCGGCGCGCTCTGGGGCACCCAGCCGCTCAAGGACGGCCGGATCTACGCGTACGCGGCCGCGGTCGCCCCGGCGGGTGCGCGCGCCCATGACGACGAGCGGGCGGAACTGCTGCGCAGGTTCGGCGACTGGCACCGGCCGATCCGGGGGATCATCGAAGCCGCCGCACCGGAAAGCGTCCTGCGTAACGACGTCCACCAGATGACAGACCCGCTGCCCGCCTTCCACCGGGGCCGCACAGCGCTCGTCGGGGACGCCGCCCATGCCATGGCCCCCACCCTGGGCCAGGGCGGCAACCAGGCCATCGAGGACGCCATCGTGCTCGCCCACCACGTCGCGCCGGGCACGGACCTGGGTGCGGGCCTCGCCACATACACCGCCGAGCGGCTGCCCCGGACCACCGCCATCGTGCGCAAGGCGGCTCAGGTCTCGCGGCTGATGCGCCTGTCCGGGCCCGTCTCCGTCGCGCTGCGCGACTTCACGATGTCCACGGTCTCCCGGCTCGGACCCGGTCTCGTGCTGCGCACGTTCGACGGCATCGCCGACTGGTGCCCGCCGCCGCACACGTATGCTGCCGGGACGAACGACGCGCCGGTCGTACAAACGCGGCGGACCACCACGGACGAGAACCGCGACGCACGGCGCTGAACAGCGAGAGGGAAACCCTGTGAAGGTCGGCTGCATCGGGCTCGGAGACATCGCGCAGAAGGCGTACCTGCCGGTACTCAGCACCCTCCCGGGGGTCGAACTGCATCTGCAGACCCGTACCCCCGCCACCCTGGCCGCCGTCGCGGAGACCCACCGGATCCCCGCCGGGCAGTGCCACACGGACCTCGGCTCGCTGCTCGCCCAGGGACTGGACGCCGCCTTCGTGCACGCCCCCACCGCGGCGCATCCGGAGATCGCGGGCCGGCTGATCGGGGCCGGCGTCCCCACCTACGTCGACAAGCCGCTCGCCTACGGGCTCGCGGAGTCCGAGCGGCTGGTCGAGCTGGCGGAGGCCCGCGGAGTCGGCCTCGCCGTCGGGTTCAACCGCCGCCTGGCGCCCGGCTACGCCCAGTGCGCCGAGCACCCGCGCGAGCTGATCCTCATGCAGAAGAACCGGGTCGGGCTGCCGGAGGACCCCCGGACCATGGTGTTCGACGACTTCATCCACGTGGTCGACACCCTGCGTTTCCTGGTTCCCGGCCCGGTCGAGCACACCGTCGTACGGGGCAGGATCCGCGACGGCCTGATGCACCACGTCGTGCTCCAGCTGTCCGGCGACGGGTTCACCGCCATCGGGGCGATGAACCGGCTCAGCGGCTCGACCGAGGAACGCCTTGAGGTCTCCGGCCAGGACTCCAAGCGCGAGGTCGTCAACCTCGCCGAGGTGATCGACCACAAGGGCCAGCCGAGCGTACGGCGGCGCGGCGACTGGGTGCCGGTGGCCCGCCAGCGCGGTATCGAGCAGAGCGTGCTGACGTTCCTGGACGCCGTGCGGGAGGGGCGGACGCCGAGCGCCCGGGACGCCCTGGAGACGCACGAGCTGTGCGAGCGCGTCCTGCGCGACCTCGACTGCGCGTAGGACTCCGCGCGGGAAGCTCGCGGGGCCGCCCGCCGGTCCTGGGGATGCGTGCGGACCGGGGGCGATGCAGGCTGAGGAGATGGACCCCCGGCCCGCGGAGGTGACCTCGTGAAACCCCGCCACGAGCCCCAGGGCCGGAGCGCTCTCCAGCCTCCGCCCGGCTACTACTCGGCGGACGGCCGCCCGCCCGACGCGGCGCGCCCTGATCCTCGACTGGGCGGTCAGCCAGCGGATCGCGAGCGGCTGGCGCGTGGAGTCCCGCTCGGAGAACCAGGTCGTCATGGTGAGGGGCCGCCCCCTGAACCACGTGCTGCACGCCGTCCTGACGGTCTTCAGCTGCTTCCTGCGGGGCGTGGTGTGGCTGGTGCTCGGCGTGACCAACAAGGTCGAACGGATCGCGCTCACCGTCGATGCCATGGGCGACATCATCGCCGTGAACGGTCCGGGCCGGAACACGTTCTGAACGCACACCGCTCACGAGTCACCGCGCGGACCTCACCGCGGTGACTCCGTCCGGGGCCCCGCCCCCGAGGAGAGCGCACCCACCGGAACGGACCGGCCCGGCCTGCCGCGCACGGACCGCACGCCCTCGAACGCGCAGAACGCGGCCAGGACCACCAGCGCGCCGTACAACGGCCAGTCACCCAGCCGGACGTAGAGCGTGGTGCCGCCGGCCATGGGCACGCCGAACACCTCGGCGCCGCTCGTGCCCGTACCGAGCGGAGTCCCGACCCGCTCGCCCTCCGGGCCGTACACCGCGCTGACGCCCGTCAGCGTGGCGTGCACCATCGGGCGGCCGTTCTCCGCGGCCCGCAGCGCGCCGAGCGAGGCGTGCTGGGCGGGTGCCCAGCCGTGCTGGAACGACGACGTGGAGGACTGCGCGACCAGCACCTGCGCACCGTCCCGGGTCAGCTGCCGGCTCATGTCGGGAAACGCGGACTCGAAACAGACCAGCGGGCCGATGCGCGGCCGGTCCGCACCGGACAGCGCCATCGTCACCTGCCGGGCGCCGCGCAGCCGGTCCTCGCCCGCGGCCCTGCCCATCGAGGTCGCCCAGCCGAGTGCCGAACGGGCCGGGATGTACTCGCCGAACGGAACGAGCCGCATCTTGTCGTAACGGTCCCCGGTCAGCCCGTCCGGACCCACCAGCACCGCGCTCTTGAAGATGCCGGTCCGGCCGGAGGCGTCGGTCTGTCTGGCGTCAACGTTCACCAGCACGTCCGCGCCCACCAGCCGCGACAGCGCCGCGATCCGGGCAGCGACATCGGGCCGCCGGACCGGATCCACCGCGACACTGCTCTCGCCCCACACGACCAGGTCGAGATCCCGCCCGGCCAGCGAGCGCGTCAGCTCCTCGCTGCGGGCGAACCGGCGCTGCACACTGCCGGGCCCCTCGATTACGCCGGGCTGCACGACGGCGATGCGCGCCACCCCCGACTGCTCCGGCCTGGGCGCCCACACCCACACCGTGCCCACCACCACAGCGCCCGCCAGGAGCGAGACGACCGCCGCCGTGCGGGCGGCCGAGGCCACCAGCAGCACGGTGAGCGCGGTGTTCACCGCCACCACCAGCAGACTCACCAGCCACACCCCGCCCACGGAGGCCAGCCGGAGCGCCGGCGTCACCTGCCACTGGCTCGCGCCCAGCAGCCCCCACGGGCCGCCGAGCGCCTCCCAGGAGCGGGCCAGCTCGATCAGCAGCCAGCCGCACGGCACCACGATCACGGCCGCCACCACCGCCGCTCCGGACAGCCGCCCGCCCAGCAGACGGGAGACGAGCAGGCCCCACGGGGCCCACAGCAGACCGAGCAGCGCGGCGAGCACCACGATGAACACATGGAGACTCGGCATCAGCCAGTGGTGCACGGCCAGCATGTATCCGGTGCCGCCGAGCCACCCGTCGACGGCCGCCCGGCGGCCGGTGCCGGCGGACCGGATCAGCAGCAGCAACGGCACCAGGGCCACGTACGCGAACCACCAGAGCGCGGGAGCGGGGAACGCCAGCGCCGGCAGCGCACCGGCGAGGAGCGCGACGACACCATGCCACGCGGTGGATCCGAGTATCCGTTCGCCCCACTCGCGCCGCTGCCCGGCCCCGGTCCACATGGAGCGCCTCCTCGTCCTGCCCGCATCGTCCTGCCCGCGCCGCCCGGTCCCCGGGGAACCCGGTCTCCCGGCAACCCGTTCCCGTGTTCTCCCCCAGTGTGGGGCAGCGGAAGCGGACCGGCGCGGATCAGTCGGCGGCGAGGGCGCCCGTCATGCTCCGCCACTTCTCGTGAACGGTGACGCTCCTGATCCGCCAGCCGCCCTCCGTGCGGACCAGCTCGAAGGCGTAGCGCCCGCCGGAGACGAAGTTCGGCACGGTCCGGCGGGCTTCGTCCGTACCGCTCCCGGCGCCATCGGTGTCCTCGCCGAGCCGCATCGGGTTCATGTAGTCGGCCCGCACCCGGGCGCCGTCACCCGGGTAGCCACCGAGATCCTGGAGGTCGAGCCGGCGGTTGACGATCAGATGCTGCCGTACGGGAAAGAGCAGCATGGTCTGCGAGAGCCATTGCGCCACCTCGGCGGCGGGCCCTTCGATACCGCCCGCGGTGCGGTAGTCGGCGCGGCCGTCCGGGGTGAACAGTGCCCGGTAGTCCGCCCATTCGCCGTCGTCCACCGCCACCGCGTAGCCGGTGATCACTGCGTCGATGGAGATCCGGTCCATCACGGTCGAGAGATCCACACGCTGCGTCATCGGGTCAGTCTGGGCCCAAGGGCGTCAGGGGCCAAGAGCCGTGCACCGGCCGCGTAGATCACGCGTGACATGGACGCTTGTCCTCGTCTGCCGTCGCGCCTGCACCTATGCTCGCGGGATGGAGCAGAGCGAAGTCGTGAAGCGTGTGATCGGCATCCTCACCGAGGCGGGCGAGATGCGCAGGCTCTTGGAGGAGAGCCCTGACCGCGGTGACCCCAGCAACGACTCGACCGTGGTGACCGCCCTCCTGAACGAGACGATGCCGCGGATCGCGATCCCGGAGGACGCCACGATCGAGGACGTGGTGGGCCTTGTCGGCCGCGAGGTCGGCGGTGCGGTGGAGCAACTGGTCGGAGCGTTCACCCTGGCGTTCGCGATGCTGGCGCAGGTGCACGACTCCGGCCAGACGGATGTGTCGTCCGCCGATGTGCTGCAGGACCTCGCCCTGCGGGCCGAACAGTTCGGCACCGAGGGGCCGGGGGAGACGGAAGTCTGAGGTCTCCCGCCCGGGGTGTGATCTACCGGCCGCTCACCGGTTCTCCCGGCCCTGCGCCCCGGCCGGGAGAAACTCCTGCCGCGGGCCCCGCTCCGTAGCGGTTGGCCAGGGCCCGTACCGTCGCGGCGATACGGTCGCGGAGTTCAGCCGGTGCCATGACCTCGATGTCGGTGCCCAGCCGCAGGAATTCTCCGTGGGCGTGGTCGATCGACTCGATGGGCACCCGGGCCTCCGTCCATCCGTCGCCGGCAGAGGTGACGCCGAGGCGGCGGGCGCCCTCCGGGGTGAGCCGTAGCAGGGCCTCCCCGGTGTGCAGCCGTGCTCGGGAATCGGCCAGATAGCTGCTCCAGTGCCTGGTCAGGTCGAATCCGTCCTGGACGGTGAACTCCTCTTCCAACGACTTGAGTTCGAGGATCTGGTCGATCCGGTAGGAGCGGATCCCGGTTGGCCCGTCAGCGACGAGATACCAGCGGCCGGCCTTGAGCACGAGCCCGTACGGTTCCACCCGCCGCTCGATCTCCTCCGGCGCCCGCCAGCGCCGGTATCGCAGCACCACCGCCCGGCGTGCCCATACCGCCGCGGCGGCGGCGGTCAGGTGAGGAGTACGGTCGGCGTCGCCGTACCAGCCGGGGGCGTCGAGCAGGAAGCGCTCCTGGATCCGCTCGGCGTGCTTGGGCAGCTCCGCCGGAAGGGCCGCCCGCAGCTTGAGCCGGGCGGTGGCGAGCGCCTCGCCGAGGCCGAGCTCGGCGGCGGCGCCGGGGAGCGCGGCGAGGAACGCGGCCTGCGCCTCATCCGCGGTCAGTCCGGTGAGCCGGGTCCGGTAGCCGTCGATCAGGCGGCAGCCGCCCGCGTGCCCGGCGTCACCGTAGAGCGGGATACCGGCGGCGCCGAGCGCCTCGACGTCTCGGTAGACGGTCCGTACCGAGACCTCCAGTTCCTCGGCCAGCTGCCGGGCCGTCATCCGGCCCCGGTTCTGGAGCAGCAGGAGCAGGGTGACCAGCCGACTCGCACGCATGCCGCCCAGTATCCACTGACAGGGGATGTCAGTGGACCGGCCCTAACCTGCGGCGCATGGACGACTTCGACTTCCTGCACGGCTCCTGGGACGTGGCCAACCGCCGCCTCACCACACCGCTCGGCTCGGGCCCCGGCACCTGGGTGGAGTTCCCCGGCCACGCGGTGGTCCGGCCGCTCTTCGGGGGCGCCGGCAACATTGACGAGATCAGCTTTCCCACCCTCGACCTGCGGGGTGTGACCCTGCGCCTGTTCGACCGGGAGACGGAGCGATGGTCTCTCCACTGGTCCGACAGCCGGACGGGCCGACTGTATCCGCCGCTGACCGGCGGCTTCACCGGTGATCGCGGTGATTTCCACGGAGAGGACACCCCCGAAGGCCGACCCGTCCGGGTGCACTTCGTCTGGTACCGCCTCGGCCGGGACGCTGCCCGCTGGGAGCAGGAGTTCTCCGCCGACGACGGCCGCTCCTGGGAGCTCAACTGGATCATGGACCTCAGCCGCACCGGGCAGGCCGGCGGATGAGCATCGTCGAACTCCGTCAGTACACCCTGCGTCCCAGAGCCCGGGAGACGCTGATCGAGCTGTTCGAGCGTGAGTTCGTGATCGGTCAGCAGGCGGTCGGGATCACCGTGGGAGCCCGTTTCCGCGACCTCGATGACCCGGACCACTTCGTCTGCCCGTCCGTACCGGGGAGGACGCCCGCGTCTGGTTCGGCCCGGCCGAGCCACCCCCCTGGCCGGCCGGGCGGCTGCGACTGGAACCCGTGACGCCCTAGCCGCAAGCTGATCGATGACCCAGCAGGTCTGTGGTCAGTGGCGGAGGTGGCCGGGCGAGGCAGCCTCACGGGGTGATGTGTACCTGACTGCGCGCCCACCCGCACGGCCCTCTGACCCCGGCTCGTTATCGGCTGCTCAGGGTATGTGTCGGCTTTTTCGGAGTGTTAAGTCATATTTTCGCACTCATTCATGCGATCTCTTAGGTGATCAATCGATCAGTACGACAATCGTCTCGGTTTGAAGGAGTTCAGCATGCGTATTTCCGCTTCCGTCCGTACCCGCAGTGTCCGTGCGGGTGGTGCCGCAGTCGCTGCGGTCGCCATCGCCGGAGCGACGCTGGCTGGAGCATCCGCCGCCTACGCCGTCCCCGGCGACAGCGGCAACATCGACGTCCGCTCGGTCGGCTGGAACTCGCGCGGCCAGGACGGCGTGGAGGTCTGCAAGTTCGTCCTCAACGCGAGCAACTTCGAGTCGTTCCCGGCCGTTCCCTGGACGATCACCGCGCAGCCCCCGACCGTCCCCCCGGGCGACACCCTGCAGAGCACCCTCCCCCTCGTGAACGGATCGGCCCGCAGCCAGGAGTACCTGCTTCCTGAGGGTACGTACCAGCTGGTGTGGATCGTCCCGGCGGGCCCGAAGCAGAAGAGCTTCCGGGTCGACTGCTCCAAGCCCGCCAACAACGGCGGCCGTGCGGACAGCAACGACCACGACTCGTCCGCTTCCGGTGCCGAATCGAACTACGAGCGGCCGTCCGGTGGCGTGCCCGCCGGTGGCGGCGGCGTCCCGGACATGACGAACCTCAGCTCCGACAGCGACTGGAGCCTCGGTACGTCCGCCGCGCTGGCCGCCGGGACGGTCGGAGCAGCAGGTCTGATCATGGCCCGCCGAGCCGCACGCCGCCGTGCCCGCAACGAGGCATAGGGCCCGCAGACGACGGCGGGGGCCGACCCGTGCATGCCGTCTCACGATGACACTGTGCGTGTTCTCCTCGCTGATCGCCGGCATCGTCTGGGCGAGTTCGTCCGACGATCCGTCGGCCTCCACCGCCTACGGCGGCGATGCCGCAGGCGGTGGGGACCGGCCGGCACAGCGAGTCAAGCACCCGCCTCTGTCACCTTCACGGCCGGTGAAGATCGCGGTTCCCGGCATCTTCATCGAGGCCCCGGTCGTCGGTCTCGGTCTCGACGCCAAGGGGCATCTCGGCGCCCCGCCGCTGAGCAAGCCGAGGGTGGTGGGCTGGTATCGGAACGGCCCATCACCCGGTGACGCGGGGACCTCCCTGATCGTCGGTCACCGCGACACCGAAACCGGGCCGGCCATCTTCCTCAACCTCAACGCCCTGCACCGGGGCGACAAGGTGAGGGTCTCCAGGGCCGACCGGCGTACCGTGGTCTTCGCCGTGGATGAGGTCAAGACCTACACGAAGGACGATTTCCCGGACGACAAGGTGTACGGCACCACCAACCGACCGGAGCTCAGGCTCATGACGTGCGGCGGGCGCTTCAACAAGAAGAACGGCTACTCGGCCAACGTGGTCGTCTTCGCCCACCTGACGTCCATGAAGAAGCAGGCGGCCTGAAGGCCGTCAGCGGCACGGGAGCGGTCGGCACCTCGGGGGCGAGGTGCCGACCGTCCGCGTTTCCCCGTGTCCCTGCCGGGGCGGTCCCGCCGAAGCCGTGCGAAACATCCCTGCGGCCGGGCGGGCGGGGTTCTGGCGCCACCTGGCCCCCGGAGCCCCTCCGGCCGAGTGACAGGCTGAGCAGCGCGACCGCGGCATGCGGCAGCTCGGCGTTCCGACGCGCCAGACTGCCCAGGGCCCATCGTCACCGCAGTCCGGAGCACCCTCATGCCCCAGTCCTCCACCGGCCCGGCCGAAGCCCATGCCTACCTGGCCGTATGCGGCCACACTCACCTGTTTCCAGGCGCCCGCTGCCGCGTGCGGGGGCTTCCCGATCCCCGGGCCTTCGCGGCAGACCCGAGGCCGGTCGACCTGGCCCTGCGCTTCTCCGACGATGTGGTCACCGACGCGGAGTTGCGTGTCGAAGACCCGGCGGGCGTCGTACTCACCGTCCCGGCCTACACCACTGTGGCCGGCACACCCGTCGACAGTCACCAGTGGCTGATCCGGGAGGTCTTGGGAACGGGAGACGAGGTCGAGCTGACGGTGGGAAGCCGTCCCTCGGCCTGCCGACCGCGCCCCCGCCCGCCGCTGCTCCACCGGGCGTACGGCCACCGCCTTCCGGCCGTACCGATCGCGTCGGGGCTGGTCCGCCGCGCCGTCCTCCGGGCCCGGCTGCGGGATTCTCCTGTCCGGGCTGCTGTCGGGTGCGGCCATGACCGCGCGCGGGGCGCATCTCACCCGTACCGGGCACCAGTTGGCCGGGTACGCCGCCACGGCCTCGCTCAAGCCCCCGCACGGCGTCAGCCGCACGCCGTCCTGGTGCTCCCGGTACTGGCACGCCTCCTGGCCATGACATCGTGGAGCCCACACACCCGCGTGTCCGCCGTGCGGGCCGCCGCCGGCTGCCGCGCGGCAGCCGGCGCGGCGGCGCTGGTGTGGGCGGCCCGTCGCTCACTGATGCGGCCGTGAAGGCGAACACGGGGCGCACCGGCGACGGTGCCGACGGCCGGACCAGCGGCAACGGATAGGCTCTGCAAGCCTCGTCGGATATACCGGTGCCCTGGTGGGTGTGGGACCGGGACGATGCCACACCCCCGTCGTCGCCGTTGTCCACGGACCGGCCGGCCACGGGGCTCTCACAGCAACTGCGATGTACAGGAGACCCGATGGCTGATACCCCGCCCCGCCAGGCCCAGCGCCGCTCGGACGAGAGCGCCGCAGGCCCGGCGGCCGAGGCCCCGGGCCGTGTCGAGGCTGTACCGACACCGCGCTACCAGGGGCTGTTCGTCGAACCCGATCTTCCGCCTTTCGTCGAGACCGAGTGACGAGACGCGTACCCGGGGCACCCGTAGGCCCGCCCGGCCCCTGTTCCCGTTCCGGCGGGCGCGGGGGCAGTCGCGGTACCGGCCCCGTCCCGTGGCCCTTGGCGGTCCGGCGCGGGGCGCGGCTGTGCGTGCGCGCCAGATCATGGAAGCTGTCGGCATGAACATCTCTGCCTCTGCCGGCGACGGCTCACCGGACCGAGCGGGCTACCGGCGATCGGCGGGATCGCCGCGCGGTGAGGCCCGGCGCCGGGAACTGCTGGACCGGGTCACGGAGGACCTCGCGGCCAACGGGATCGTGGACTTCTCGCTGCGACGCGCCGCACGCGCGGCCGGCACCACGCACAAGGTGCTCCTCTACCACTTCGACGGCGCCGACGACCTTCTCGTGCAGGCCACCGTCCAGCTGCGCCGACGCCGCATCGGAAAGGCCCTGGCCGCCGCCACCGAGGGAGGGGCCCGCCGGTCACTGGGGGACTGGGTGCGCGCGATCTGGCCCATTCTGCTGAGCGACGACGAGGCGGCGGTGCTCGATCAGGCCATCGGCCTGGCGATGTACGACCCCGGACGCTACGCCGCACTCGGCCGCGAGGCGTCCCAGCAGTATCTGCCCACGCTGCTCGCGGTCTGCCCGGAGCACTGGTCCGGGCAGCGGAAGCTGGAGGTCGCCGAGATGGTCCTCGCGACACTCCGCGGCTTCCTGGTGGACGCCCGGACCAGCGGCGACACCGCGGGGGTCGCCGCGGGGTTCGAGGCGTTGGTGCGCGCGCTGGAGCGGGAGGAAGGGGCCGGGGAGTGAGCGTGCGCGCCCGGAGCGGCGGAGCGGGGCAGTCGGGCGATGGACATGATGTGAACCACTTGGTTCACTTTTTGGGAGGGACGAATCCCGCCCACCCGGAGGTCGTCATGAGCACGTCCGCGGAATCCCAGAAGACCCCATCCGCCAGGAGCGCCCCCGGGAACCCCGGAGGCTCCACCGGGACGACGGGCACGAAGGAGATCGAGCTGTCTGCCGGGACGGTCGCCTACGAGGACACCGGCGGCGACGGCCCCGCGGTGGTCCTGCTGCACGGACTGATGATGGACGCGTCCCTGTGGGACGGGACGGTGGCCGGACTGTCCGCCGGATACCGGTGCCTGGCGCCGACACTGCCCCTCGGCGCGCACCCGCATCCGATGCGCGCGGACGCCGACCTGTCGCTCCGCGGGACGGCCCGGCTGGTCGCGGAGTTCCTCGACCGGCTGGACCTGCACGACGTCACGCTCGTGGGCAGCGACACCGGCGGGGCCCTGGTCCAACTGCTCATCGCCGAGGGGGGCGGCGGCCGCGCCGCGCGGGTGGGACGGATCGTGCTCGTCTCCTGCGAGGCGTTCGACAACTACCCGGCCCGGATGACGGGCAGGACCCTCGCGCTCGCCGGCCGGATGTCGCCCCGTCTCTTCGGCCTGTTCATGCAGCAGATGAGGCTGCGCCCGGTCCGCCGCCTCCCGGTCGCGTTCGGATGGCTGACCCGGCGGGGCGACGCGGCCACCCGGCGGTGGACCCGCCCCGTCATGACCCGGCCGGGCATCCGCCGCGACGCGGTCCGGACGCTGCGGGCGGCGGCCGCGGACGCCAGGGGGCTGGCGGGTGCCGCCGATTTCCTGGGTTCCTTCGACCGCCCCGCACTTGTCGTCTGGGCGGCCGGGGACCGCGTGATGCCGCCCGCACACGGCCGGCGCCTCGCGGAACTCCTCCCGCAGGGGCGGCTGACCGAGATCCCCGACAGCCGCACGCTCGTGCCGCTGGACCAGCCGGAGCGGCTGGCCCTGGCGATCCGGGAGTTCGTGCCCGCGCGCCATCGGTGACGCGGGGGCCGAACCGTCGCACCCCCGCGCCGCCGGACGGCCGTACGCCTATTCGCAGCCGACCCCGTCACCGTCGCGGTCCAGGTGCCGCCCGTAGCCGGGTTCCCCGGCGTGGATGGGGGCGGCGCCGGCTGCCCGGACAGCGGTGCAGTTGGCGTAGTACGCCGACTCGGAGCCACCGCCGGACGTGGAGCCGCCGGAGGTGCCGGAGCCGCCGGACGTACCGGAATCGGGCGCGACGGTGACCCGGACGGTCTTCGTCTTCGTCACGGCCGGAACCGGCTTCGGGGTGGCGGTCACGGTCTCTGTCACGGCGGGCAGGGGATCGGCCGACGCGGTCGCCGTGGCCGTTGCCGTTGTGGTGACGGTCGCCGCGGGCGCGGCTTTCGCGTCGGCGGTCTTCTCCGTCCCGGCGCCTTCGTCGGAGGCACCGATGGCGACGCCGACGAAGAGCAGGACGACCGCCGCGGGAATGATGATCCGCTTCCTCGTCCAGCCCGGCCGGCCCCCGGAAGGCGCCGCCGGCACATACGGGTTGGGCCCTGCGGGCTCGGGCGGCTGCCCCCACGGCGGCGGCTGCGGCGGCGGAGTGTGTGACATGGGTCCCCCAGGTGATGCGGTGAGGGATGACCGTAGCGAGGCCGTACCGGCCGGTGTGAGCCGTACATTCCATTAGTGATGAAGTTGTGACCAACTGATGGACAAGCAGTGGGCACTTCGCTGGCCGCGCCTGAACCCCGCACGGGAAGACCGCGCGAATCCGGCACCGAACGGGCGTCCGAGGCCTACGCTCGACGGGGTGGGAGCAGCCCGCCGCCACCGGCGACACCGACCGAACAGGAGAGGTGATTGATCACCCCAGCACCGCCCCGGCGCCCGTGCCGCCGTTACGGCGCCGACGGCACCGCGTGCTCCAACACCACCAACCGCGCCGACGGATGGTGCGGCCGGTGCGACGGGTACACGACCGTGACGCCCGCCGTGACCCGTGACGCCCCCGGCCCGCGCCGCTCCGAGTGGCGATGGGGCCCCGGCGCCTGGACACCCGGCGCCCTCGGCATGGATTCCGACGAGGCGTACGAAGTCGACGTCACGCCCGGCGCGGTCGCCACGTACGCCAGAGTGCACTCCGTCGCACCGCAGATCGCCGAGACACAGATCCGCTCCCTGCTCGAAGACCTCATCTCCGAGCAGGCCACCACCGAACGAAGCGCTACCGGCACGTGGCGGATCTACTTCCGCAGACACGGATACGGCCTCGTCATCAGCGCGGACCGCAGCCACGTCCTGCGCTACTGCACCCGTCACGCGGAACGCACCTGGGCCCAGTACCGCACAGGCGTCACCTCGCGCATCAGCGGATCCGGGGGCATGGCGGCCTGGAAGCGGGAAGCCGTGTCCGGACACGTCCCCCTGCCCGTCGGCGGCAAGGCGCTCAGCCTGTACGCCAGGCACACCCTCGGCCTGAAGATCACCCGCGACACCATCGACGAGATCGCGCGGCGGCTCGCCGCGCACCTCGCCGAGAACGTCCTGCCGCACTGGCCCCGCACCGACGAGGCGGTCATCGAGGACGGCCACGGGAACACCTGGGTCCTGCTGCGCAACGAGCGGTTTCCCGACGGCGTCATCGCCACGGTGTACGCCACCGGCAGCGAGCCGGTGAAGCCGCCGGACCGGCCAAAATAGCTGCGGCGGACCCGTTCACGAACAATCATGGCTGCCATGGAACGACCAAGGCCCGTCATCGAGTGCGGAGATGTCGCCCTGCGCAGCTGGCGGGGACAGCGCGACTTCTCCTCTGCGCACCGGCTGATCGAGGAGTCCGTGGACCACCTGAGCCCCTGGGAACCGTGGGTCGCCCTGCACAGCGAGGCGAACACCCGGGGCTTCCTCGCCAAGTCCGGTTCCGGCTGGGCCGGTGACCAGGTGTACAACTACGGCATCATCGAGCACGGCACGCTCGTCGGCATGTGCCAGGCCTACCGGGGGGCCGAACCGACGGGCTGGTTCCTGGGGTACTGGCTGCACCCCTCCGCCACCGGCCGGGGCATCGCGACGCGAGCGATCTCCGCACTGATCAGCGAGATGTTCACGCTGCCCGCTGTGCGGTACCTGGAGATCGCGCACGACTCGGCCAACACCGCGAGCGCGGCCATACCGCGCCGGCTGGGCTTCACCGAGGTCCGGCGTGAACTCGCCACACCGCCCACGGCCCCCTCGGGGACCGGGATCGAAGTGATCTGGCGGCTCTGCCGCCCCGCACCGCCCGCCGACGCCATTCCCCACCCGTGACCGGCCACCGGGAGAGACCGGTGGGGCTCAGCCCGCGGACTCACCCGCGTGCGGGCTCAGGGACCCCGCGCCGACCAGGACGAACAGCGCGACACCCAGAACGATCCGGTAGATCACGAACGGCATGAAGCTCTTCGTCGTGATGAACTTCATGAACCAGGCGATGACGACGTACCCCACACCGAACGCGATGAACGTGGCGAAGATCGTCGGCCCCCAGGCCACGTGCCCCTCGCCCGCGTCCTTCAGCTCGAAGACGCCGGAGGCGAGGACCGCCGGGACCGCGAGCAGGAACGAGTAACGTGCCGCGGCCTCACGGGTGTAGCCCATCAGCAGACCACCGCTGATCGTGGCGCCGGACCGGGAGACGCCCGGGATCAGGGCCATCGCCTGGCAGAAGCCGAAGATCAGACCGTCCTTGACGCCCAGTTCCTTGAGGGACTTGCGCTCCCTGATCGCCCGGTGCTTTCCGCCGGTCTCGTCACGGGCGGCCAGGCGGTCGGCGACGCCGAGGACGATGCCCATCACGATGAGCGTGGTGGCGATCAGCCGCAGGTCGCGGAAGGGGCCCTCGATCTGGTCCTTGAACGTCACGCCCAGCACACCGATCGGAATGGAGCCCACGATGACCAGCCAGCCCATCTGGGCATCGTGGTCGCTCCGCATCGAGCGGTCCGTCAGCGACCTGAACCAGGCGCCGACGATCCGGACGATGTCCTTGCGGAAGTAGATGAGGACTGCCGCTTCCGTGCCGATCTGGGTGATGGCGGTGAACGCCGCTCCCGGATCGTGCCAGCCGGCGAACGCCGCGGTGAGCCGCAGATGCGCGCTGGAGGAGATCGGCAGGAACTCGGTCAGTCCCTGAACGAGGCCGAGGACGAAGGATTCGAACCAGCTCATGGGGCTTGGGCCATCCTGAAGTGATCATGCATCGTCCGCCGGGCATCGGCCCCGGTCGGCAGCGTGCGGATTGCGGGCGTGTGAGGGCAGGGCCGCCTGGGGCCCGGAGATCGTCTGTCGGTCGCGGGAAGCGTATCGCCCCCGGGTGAACAGGATTACGACAACCCCCGGCCGTACCGCCGCGTCACTCGGCGCCCAGCCGGTGACGCCTGCGCCAGGCGACGACCGCCGCGCCGAGCCCCGTCAGCACGATGAACCCCATCGCCGCGAGGAATGCGGGTGAGGTCGGTGAGGAGGCCTCGCTCCCGGCCACGACGTACGCGGCCGTGTTCGGGATCGAGCCGAGACCCGTCGCCACCAGGAACGGGGGATATCCCATCCGCGACACGGCGGCGCAGTAGTTGGCGGCGGCGAAGGGCACTCCGGGGAAGAGCCGCAGCGCCAGCATCGAGCGGAATCCGTGCCTGCTCAGCTGCCCGTCCGCCGCCCGCATCCAGCGCCCGCGCAACAACGTGCGAAGCGCGTCCTGCCCCAGCACCCTGCCCAGCGCGAACGAGACGCCCGCGCCGAGCACCGTGCCCGCCAGCGCCGCCGCGAGACCGGCCTGAGTGCCGAACAGCGCCCCGGCGGCGAGATTGAGCAGCGGACGCGGTACGAACGCCACCGTGCAGATGCCGTACGCGAGGCCGAAGAGCAGGACCGCGGCGGCGCCGCCGCTCAGCTGGGCCGGCCAGCCGGAGGCGAGCAGCCGGTGGGGCTTGAGGAGCAGCATCGTCGTCGCGGCGGCCAGCAGCACGGCCACGAGCAGCGAGAACCTGGACCAGGGCGAGAACAGCACCCGTGTGCAGCGCGCGCAGAGACCGACGGCGGACCGGGTGGCGGGGACGGGGTCGAGCATTCGGGGAGAGTATCCGAACACCAGGTGTGATCGTCGTAATGTGACCGTTATAGGGACGGAGTCGGAACCGTCCGCGGCGTGCGTACGAGCTGCGCCACGTCTCCGACGCCGCCAACTCACCTGCCGCCGCCCGAAAATCGCTCGACGGGACCGCCTCGGCCGGACATGATCGAAGCATGTTCCGGTACGCCTTCCTCGCAGCGCGGTCCGCAGTCGCGGACGCGCCGAAGGCTGCCGTGAGCCCCACCACCGCAGCAGTCACGGCAGCCGTCACCGCTGCCGCAGCGCCCATCGGCGGCGCCCGAAGCTGACCCTCCCCCGACAGTCCGGCGGACCCCGTGAGGGGAGGGTCGGCGGGGCCCTGGGGTCTTCTCTCTCAGCTTCGAGAACCAAGGAACGAGCCATGTCCAAGACGGCATACGTGCGCACCAAGCCGCACCTCAACATCGGCACCATGGGCCACGTCGACCACGGCAAGACCACCCTCACCGCCGCCATCACCAAGGTCCTCAGCGACCGGGGCACCGGCACCTTCGTCCCGTTCGACCGCATCGACCGGGCGCCGGAGGAGGCACAGCGCGGCATCACGATCAACATCGCGCACGTCGAGTACGAGACCGGCACCCGGCACTACGCGCACGTCGACATGCCCGGACACGCCGACTACATCAAGAACATGGTGACCGGCGCCGCCCAGCTCGACGGGGCGATCCTCGTCGTGTCGGCGCTCGAAGGGATCATGCCGCAGACCGCCGAGCACGTGCTGCTCGCCCGTCAGGTGGGCGTCGACCACATCGTCGTCGCTCTCAACAAGGCGGACGCGGGTGACCCCGAGCTGACCGACCTGGTCGAGCTGGAGGTGCGCGAGCTGCTGTCCGCGCACGGCTACGGCGGCGACACGGTGCCCGTCGTGCGGGTCTCCGGCCTGCGGGCGCTGGAGGGCGACCCGCGCTGGACGGGGGCGGTCGAGGCGTTGCTCGACGCCGTCGACACCTATGTACCGATGCCGGTGCGCTACACCGACGCGCCGTTCCTGCTGCCGGTGGAGAACGTCCTGACCATCACCGGCCGGGGCACGGTCGTCACCGGTGCGGTGGAGCGCGGGACCGTCCGCGTCGGTGACCGCGTCTGCGTGCTCGGCGCGGACATCGAGACGGTCGTCACCGGTCTGGAGACCTTCGGCAAGCCGATGGAGTCCGCGGAGGCCGGCGACAACGTCGCGCTGCTCCTGCGCGGGGTCGAGCGGGACCGGGTGCGCCGAGGGCACGTCGTCGCGGCGCCGGGCAGCGTGACGCCGAGCCGGCGCTTCACCGCGCAGGTGTACGTCCTGTCCGGGCGGGAGGGCGGCCGAACCACGCCGGTCGCCACCGGCTACCGGCCGCAGTTCTACATCCGCACCGCGGACGTCGTCGGCGACGTCGACCTCGGCGCGGCGGCGGTGGCGCGCCCCGGTGAGACGGTCACCATGACCGTCGAGCTGGGCCGGGACGTACCGCTGGAGACCGGCCTCGGTTTCGCCATCCGCGAGGGCGGCCGCACGATCGGGGCCGGTACGGTCACCGGCCTGCTCTGAGCCCGGAGCCGTAACGCCGCACGGTCCGGTCCGCCTTCCGAACCCCGGGAGGCGGACCGGGCATCCGACTCGGCGGTCATGAACAGCCGGCCGGGCACCGCACAATGGGGGAGTGAACGAGTCGATACCGGTCATCCGCGACGTGGACCAGGGCACCGCCAGACTGCTCCCCGACGTGGACCGGGAGCGGGCCTGGCTGCTGACCGTCGACGGGGCACCCCAGTCGTACGTCGACCTGGACGATCCGGAACACCTGGAGTTCGAGTACACGAGACGGCTCGGCCACGTCGTGGACAGCGTCGCGGAACCGGGCGCACCGCTCGACGTGCTGCACCTCGGCGGCGGCGCCCTCACCCTGCCCCGCTACGTCGCGGCGACCCGCCCCGGATCCCGGCAGGACGTCGCGGAGGCCGACCGGGGCCTGCTCGCCCTCGTGGCCGAGCACCTTCCGCTGCCGGACGGCAGCGGGATCACCGTGCACGGCACGGACGCCCGCGAACACCTGGAGGCGACCGCACCCGGCTCCGTGGACCTCCTGGTCGCGGATGTCTTCGGCGGCTCGCGGGTGCCCGCCCACCTGACCACCCTGCCCTACGCGCGGGCCGCGGCACGAGTGCTGCGTGCCGACGGGGTCTACGCAGCCAACCTCGCGGACGGGGCGCCGTTCGACTTCCTGCGCCCGCAGCTGGCCACCTTCGCGGCCGTCTTCGAGGAGCTCGCGCTGATCGCGGAGCCGGCCGTGCTGCGCGGCCGGCGCTTCGGCAACGTCGTCCTGGTCGCCTCCCGCACCCCGTTCGACACGGCCGCGCTGACCCGCCGTTGCGCCGCCGATGTCTTCCCCGCCCGCGTCGAGTACGGCGCCGCCGTGACCGCGCTCGTCAGGGGCGCCGCGCCGGTCGGTGACGAAGAGGCGGTCGACTCACCCGAGCCGCCCGACGGCTCCTTCGGCATCGGCTGACGCCGGGGCACCCTTCGCCACCACCTCGGTGGGGGCGGTTCTGCGGGTCAGGTTGCGCACGTCCGGTACGAACAGCACGGCGCCGGTGACCAGGACGACCAGCGCGGCGCAGCCCCACAGCGCCTGGCTGCGCCCGACGAGCGACTCCACCGGACCGGCGAGCGCGGTGGCGAGCGGCACCATGGCCACGGAGCCGAACCAGTCGTACGCCGAGACCCGCGACAGCTTCTCCTCCGGAATCTCCTGATGCAGGGCCGTCATCCAGGACACGCCGAACACCTCGATGGCGGCGCCGCTGACGAACATCACCGCGCAGAGCCCGGCCACCGGGAAGGGCACGGCGAGCCCCGCGGAGGGCAGGGCCAGCGGGAAGACGCAGAGCGTCCCGGCCAGCAGCAGCCGCCGCGGCTTCCACCGCATCATCAGGACCGCCCCGCCCAGGGTGCCGACGCCGAACGCGGCGAGCGCGAGGCCCCAGGGGCGGGCGCCGCCGAGTTCGTCCCTGGCGACCAGCGGCCCGTACACCGCCTCCGCGGCCCCGACCGCGGCGACGACCACGGAGAACTGCGCCACGACGGCCCAGAGCCAGGTGCGGCCGACGAACTCCTGCCAGCCGTCCCGGAGATCGGCGAGCAGCCCGCCGCCGGGTTCGCGGGCGGGGATGTGGCTCACGTCGAGGAAGGAGCGCAGCGCTCCGGCCACCGCGAAGGCGGCGGCGTCGATGGCCAGTACCCAGCCCGGGTCCATCGCGGCGATCATGGCGCCGCCGAGCGCCGCACCGCCGATGGCGGCGCCCTGCATGGACATCCGGAAGAGGGCGAAGGCCCGGCTCGCCTGTTCGCCGCTGACCGTGGACATCAGCATGCCCTCCGCGGCCGGGTTGAAGAAGGCCTGCCCGGTGCCGCAGAGCGCGGTGAGCACCATCATCTGCCACAGCCGGGCGTCACCGGCCAGGACCAGCCAGGCGAAGACGGCCTGCGAGACGCAGTTGAGGGTGTTGGCCGCCACCATCACGCGGTGGCGCGGCAGCCGGTCCGCGACCGCTCCGCCGATCAGCAGGAAGAGGACCAGCGGCGCGGTCCTGGCGGCGGCCACCAGTCCCACGTCGCCGGCGTCGCCGCCCGATTCGAGAACCGCGAACGCCGCCGCGATCAGCGCGCCGTTGGTGCCCAGGCCCGTGATGATCGCGGCGGCGGTCAGCAGCCGGTAATTGCGGCCCGCCCGGGAGGGGCGGTCCGATGGGGGTGCGAGGTCGGCGGCTGTCACCAGGGGACTATCGCTGGCTTGACCCCGTGGTGCCAAATGGATTGCCGCGGAGTGTCAGGACTCGGTGATCTTCACCAGGCGCACGGTGCTCAGGATCTTCATGATCGTCGTGTCCGGCAGCTCGTCCGGGACGGAGTCGGCACCGTACAGAACCCAGGAGGAGAACGCCCCGTTGCTGTTCTTGAAGGTGAAGGCGATGGACTTGCCGTCCGTGTCGCACTTCTTCTTCTTGGTGACGTTGGGCGCCTTGGCGGTCACCAGGCTGCCGGTCAGACCCGACTTGGTGGTGTACTGCTTCGGCTTGCTGATCTTGATGGTGCTCTTCGGCATGTGCTGCGCGTAGGCGGCCCATACCCAGGTGCCCGCCTCGTTCCTGGCGTTCACATCGGCGTCCGTGGCACCTTCGGCGCCGCGGGTGCCGGTGCCGGCCAGGCTGCTGTTCTCCTTGATGCCGTCGTGGTCGGAGTCGTCGACGCACCACTTGCTCTTGAGGTCCGCGGGCGCGGAGAACCCGATGAGTGGCGTGTCGTCATCCTTCTTCTCATCCACAAAGTACGAGGCCTTGCCGGGGGACGAGACCTCCCAGTCGCCGGGCACGTCGAACTGCGTGCCCCACTTCGGGTTGGTCACCACCTTCCAACCGGCGATGAGCGGCTTGGCGTCGTCTTCGGCACCGCGCGGGTTCTCCTCCGGCGGCGACGCGGATTCGGAGGGCTTGGCGGGCGCGGACGACTTCTTGTCGTCGGCGACGTTCTTGCCGTCCTTGCCGTCGTCCTTCTTGTTCATCACGACGACACCGGTGACCACCGCGGCCGCGACGACCGCGATCGCCGCGACGATGGCGACGACGGTCGTCTTCTTCTTGTCGTTGCCGGGCTGAGGCGGACCGGGCGGACCGGGCGGGCCGGGAACCGCGTACTGCGGAACGGTCGGCTGCTGGTACGGGTTGCCCTGCGGGTAGCCCGGCTGACCCTGCTGCGGGTAGCCGTATCCGGGCTGCTGCCCGGACGCGCCGGGCTGCTGGTACCCCGGCTGCTGGTAGGGATTCGGATGCTGGTAACCCGGCTGCTGATACGGGTTCTGGTTCTGGTCCTGCGGGTTTTGCTCGCCCCCGGGCGGCTGCTGTCCTGGCCACATGGCGAGTAACGATAGAGGTGCGCCGCCCGAGCGGCTACGGCCGCCCCCGTGCGCGGACGGTGGAGGGCGTGACCGGATGCGGACCCGGTGATCCCCGGGGCATGGCCTAACATGCCTACCGGCCGGTAACATCGAGTCCATGAGCGCTGAACAGATGACCGCGGGCGAGATGGTCGCCGCGACGGTCCCGATGGTCCGGACCCTCAACCTCGAATTCCTGGAGTCCACCGCGGAACGCGCGGTGGTCCGTCTGCCGGACCAGGCGGACTTCCACAACCACATCGGTGGGCCGCACGCCGGGGCGATGTTCACGCTGGCGGAATCGGCGAGCGGCGCGATAGTCATCGCAGCGTTCGGGGATCAGCTGACGCGTGCCGTCCCGCTCGCGGTGAAGGCGGAGATCGGCTACCAGAAGCTGGCCATGGGCGATGTCACCGCAACCGCCACCCTCGGCAGGCCGGCGGCCGAAGTCGTCGCCGAACTGGACGAGGGCAAGCGTCCCGAGTTTCCCGTGGCCATCCGGATCCAGCGCGCGGACGGCGCGGTGACCGGCGAGATGACGGTGGTCTGGACGCTGCGCCCGAACGCCTGATTCCGGCCGGCCCGGCAGGGCCGCCTCCCGCCCGTAAGGGGTGCGGGGGCGGCCCTTCGCGCTGTCGGTGCCGCCGGGGCGGCCGGTAGGGTTACCTCTGTGCGCCGAGGGAGCTGTCCGGCGGCCGACAGGACATCACTACGGAGGAACCGGCGTTGCACATCCAGGAGTGGCTGGAGACCGTCCCCGCGATCAGCGTCTACCTCCTGGTGGGCATCGTCATCGGAGTGGAGAGCCTCGGCATCCCGCTGCCGGGCGAGGTCGTCCTGGTCAGCGCGGCTCTGCTGGCCGCGGGGCACGACGGCATCAACCCGTGGATCCTGGGTGCCTGTGCGACGGCCGGGGCGGTGATCGGTGACTCGATCGGATATGCCATCGGCCGCAAGGGCGGACGTCCGATGCTGGCCTGGCTCGGCGGGAAGTTCCCCCGCCACTTCGGCGAGAGCCAGATCGCCACGGCGGAACGCTCGTTCCAGAAGTGGGGCATGTGGGCGGTCTTCTTCGGCCGCTTCGTCGCACTGCTGCGCATCTTCGCGGGACCGCTCGCCGGGGTCCTGCACATGCCGTACTGGAAGTTCCTGATCGCCAACGTGCTCGGCGGGATCATCTGGGCGGGCGGCACCACGGCCGTCATCTACTCGGTGGGTGTCGTCGCGGAGGACTGGCTCAAGCGGTTCTCGTACCTGGGACTGGCGATCGCCGTCCTGATCGGAATCGGCTCGATGCTGGTCGTCAGGAACCGGGCCAAGAAGGCGGCCGCACGCTCCGCCGCGCAGCCCGCGCCCGAACCGGGCACCGTACCGGCGGCCGACTGACCCGCGCGGATTCCGGCCGGCCCGCGCGGCCCCCGCAGGGCTGTCCGCGCGGCGTCCGGCCGGGATCTCCGCGCTCAGCCCTCGGGGGCTGACCCGCGCTCAGTCCTCGAACGCCTCGCGGTGTGCCTTCGCCAGCTCCACGTAGCCGACCGCGTTGAACTTCACGCCGTCGAGCTCCTCCTGGGTGAGCTGCCGCTTGACCTTGGCGGGCACCCCCGCGACCAGCGAGCCCGGCGGCACCCGCATCCCCTGCGGGACAAGTGCCTGGGCGGCGACCAGCGAACCGGTGCCGATGTGCGCACCGTTCAGGACGGTGGCCCCCATGCCGATCAGCACGTCGTCCTCGACGGTGCAGCCGTGGAGCACCGCGTTGTGCCCGACGGAGACGCGCTCGCCGACCGTGACCGGGAAACCGGGATCGACGTGGACGCTGCAGTTGTCCTGGATGTTGGAACCGGCGCCGATGACGATGGGGCCGCAGTCCGCCCGCAGCACCGCGTGGTACCAGACGCTGGAACCGGCCGCCATGGTGACCTCACCGATCACGACCGATGTCGGTGCGGTGAAGGCGGACGGGTCGATGTCCGGCTCCTGACCTCCCATTGCGGTGATCAACGCCTGCTCTGCCATCGCGCGTTCCTCCGTGCTCCGGTGCTGTGGGTCGCGGTCGTCCGGCCGGGAGCCGTGCGCTTCCGCCGGGCAAACGGTATGCGACGGGCCCGCCGGCCGGCGGCCGGGTGGGGTGAAGATCACAGGCCGGGGCGGATACCGGTCCCGGGCGCCCCGACTACCGTGTGCGGGTGCCGAAGAACAGAGACACGGTCTCCTCCCTGACCGCCTGGCGGCGGCGCGCCCTGTCAGGGGCCGTCCACCGCTGCTGGCGCTGGGTCCGGGAGGCGGGCGCGGTCACGGCCACGCACCCCGGCGGGCTGTGGTTCGGCCGGATCGGCGAGGGCACCCGGCTCGCCTTCCCGCAGGGGACGGTCTTCGGGGAACGGTGGATCGAGCTCGGCAACCACTGCGTCATCGGCGAACAGGTCACCCTCACGGCGGGCCTCATGCCCGATCTGGACCTGGGCGCCGATCCGATCCTGACCCTGGGCGACGGAGTGGTGCTCGGCCGGGGCAGCCATGTCGTCGCGGACACCACGGTGACGATCGGCTCCGACACCTACTGCGGGCCGTACGTCTACATCACCTCGACCAACCACAGCTACGACGATCCGCAGCAGCCGGTCGGCCGGCAGTGGCCGCGGATGGAACCGGTCGCCATCGGCCCCGGCTGCTGGATCGGCACCGGAGCGGTGATCCTCCCGGGCGCCCGGCTCGGCCGCAACGTCGTCGTCGCGGCCGGCGCGGTGGTCCGGGGCGAGGTGCCCGACCACGCGGTGGTGGCCGGCGCCCCCGCCCGCGTCGTACGCGGCTGGGACCCGGACAAGGGCTGGCAGCCGCCCCTGCGCACGCCGGCCCCGGTACCGATCCCGGAGGGCGTCACGCCCGAGCAGCTGCTGGCCGTGGCGGAGCTCGACGAGAGCTGAGGGCCGGGCCGTGAGGAGCACCGCGACCACGGTGATCGGCACGGGCACGCGGAGGCCTCGCAGTACAGTGCGGTGAACGGTGGGTACAGCACACCGTAGTGCAGTATTTTTGACTCCGGCATTCAAAATATTGGACGGAATGTGACTGATCTCGACCAGCTGACCCAGTCCCTCGCGCGCAACCTCAAGCGCTGGCGCGGGGAGCGGGGCTTCACACTGGACGCCCTCGCCACCCGCGCCGGGGTCAGTCGCGGCATGATCATCCAGATCGAGCAGGCCCGCACCAACCCGAGCGTCGGCACCACGGTCAAGCTCGCCGACGCGCTCGGCGTAGCCATCACCACACTGCTCGACCACGAACAGGGCTCCCCGGTCCGGCTGGTCCCCGCGGACCAGGCCGTACGCATGTGGTCCACGGAGGCCGGGAGCGCCACCACCCTGCTGGTGGGAACCGAGGCCCGGGGCCCGCTGGAACTTTGGCACTGGCGGCTGGCGCCCGGTGACGGCAGCACATCCGACCCGCACCCCGAGGGCACCGTGGAGCTGCTTCACGTCACGACGGGCGAACTCACCCTCGTCGTCGACGGCGTTTCGTACACCGTCCCCGCCGGAACCTCCGCGACGTTCGAGGCGCACCACCGCCACGCCTACCGCAACGAGGGCTCGGAGCCCGTCGAAGCCACCATGGCCGTGTCCGTCCCGCCCGTCAGATGAGACGTCCGACCGGGCGGGTGCGCGGGGCTGTTAGCGTGATACGCATGCGCGCCCCCATCGGCTCCTTCGAGGAAGCCTGCCCCGCGGCCGAACGCCTCGAACTGCTCACCGCTCCGGTGGCCGCAGCTGTCCGGGAGGGCTGGGGCGGGTTCCCCGCCGAGCAGATCATCCACGTCGACACGGACCCCGAGATCGCTGACACGGCGGCGTTCGTCGAGCACCACGGGGCCGAGCTGCTGAACTGCTCGGCCACTGTGTCGTCGTGGCCGGAAAGCGCGGGGGAGACGTCACCCTGGCCGCCTGCCTGGTGCTGTCCCACTCCCGCGTCGACGTGAACGGAGTCGTCCGCCGGCACCTCGACGCCCGCAAGGTGCGGTTCGCCCCGATGGACACGGCGGTCGGGGACACGGGAATGGAGTACGGCGGCATCACACCCGTCGGACTCCCGGCCCACTGGCCCCTGTTGATCGATCCCGCCGTCGTGGACCAGGAATGGGTCCTGATCGGCAGCGGCAGCCGACGGGGCAAGCTGATCATGCCGGGCAAGGCGCTGGCGGCGTTGCCGGGGGCTGTCGTCGTGGCAGGTCTGGGTATCAGCGGCTGATTCCGCGGCCGCGGTGCGTCGGCAGCCACCCCATGGCGAAGGCGACCGCCGCCGGGAAGCGGAACAGCCGGCCCGTGGCGGAGCCCACCGCGGCGCTGCGAACGGCGGCACCCCGGTCCGACCGCGCGAAGTCCTCGCCCAGTCGCGCGAAGTCGCCGTCGTCCAGGGCCACGTCCTCGTACTCCCACCACCGCCGCCCGCCGCCCTCCCGCACCACACAGCGATAGGTCCGACGGGGCGGCGAGGGCACGCGGTACTCCGCGAGGTGAAACGCCGTGCAGGAGCCGAATCCGGTGCCGAGCAGCAGGACCTGCGCCCGCAGTTCGTGAAGGCGGGCCAGCGGGGAGTCCTCTCCGAGATGGCAGTCCGGACGGTGGTCCGCCACCACGTGGCCGGCCAGCGGGCCCAGGGCGGCGAAGGAGGTCTGCGGATGCGCGCTGCGGACCGAACCGGGGGAGCGGCGCACCGCTTCGGAGAGCCGGCCCATCGACGGGGCCGCCGTGATCGCCGGGTCGAACGCGGGCATCGCCGCCCGCACGGCCTGCCGCTCCCGCTCCCCGAGGCCGTGGACCCGGGCGCGGTACTGCGGGGAGGTGTCGGAGTTCTCCGGAGTGAAGGAAGGAACCACCAGCGTGCCCTCCGGCCCCAGCGCCTCCCGCAGCGCGGCGCCGACCGCGTCCGCACCACCGTCGACCGCCCCCACCGCGCTCAGTGACGCGTGCACCATCAGGACACCGCCGCGCTCGACGCCGAGCTCGGCCAGCTGACGGGACAGGCGGGCCCGGCTGTGGTGGACGGCGGACACGCTCGGGGCGTAGGCGGTACTCACAGCCGGTCATCCTCCCAGCCAGGAGCGGAATGTGATACCCCGCACATTTGGCCGCCGGGTGCTCTCAGCCGTTCAGCGCGGGGATCTCGATCGCCCGGACCGCGAGATCGCGGACATCGTTTATCACCGCATCACGGTTCGGGATGCCGAGGCCGGAGGCGCAATCGAGACTGGTCGCTACGCCTGAGCAGCACGCAGAGGTCACTCCCCGACACGACGGAGTGGCGCCACGCATTCCCCAACTCGACCTGTACGGCGCTGTCATAGAACCGTACGGCGTGTTCCCGGAATTTCGAGAGAGGCAGCCCCGTGAACCACTGCGAGCCCGCCACGAACCAGCCCGTTTCCTGCCGGCAGTGCGGTGCCGAGGTAGCGCAGGTGCCTGGCCGCGGACGGATCAACCAGTTCTGCATCCCGTCGCACGGCCGGTCGTGGCGCACCCGCATGCGGTCCGCCGACTGGTTGTGACGTCAGGATGCGTTCTTCTCGACCCTGTAGCCTGCAGCCGGCGTACCGTCTGAGCTGTGAGCGAGCATCTCGGAGACAAGCTGAGCCGCCTCCGCCGGCTGTCGAATCTGACACAGGAAGATCTGGCGGAAAAGTCAGGCGTGTCGGTTGACGTCATCCGAAAGCTGGAGCAGAGGCGGAAGGGGTCTGCACGCCTCCCCACCCTGCACGCACTGGCCGACGGGCTGGGCGTCGAACTGACGACGCTGCTGGGCGATCCGCCCGGAGTCCCGTCGACGGGGGAGGCCGACCCGCCGCAACTAGTTGCCGTGCGACGAGCCGTGCACCCGCTCATGTTCGCGCCGCCGCAGGAGTCTGACGGGGCGGAGATGCTCACGTCCGACCTCCTGCGCGCTGAGATCGCAGACGCATGGTCGATGTATCACTCGGCAGAGTTCCCGCAGCTTCTCAATCTGCTGCCCGGGATTCTTGCCGACGCCCGGCTGACAGCCTCGCAGGATGCCGACGGAGGGCAAGCCGCGCTCGGTAAAGCTTTCCAACTGGCCGGGCACCTGAGTATCCGACTGGGCAAGATGGACCTTGCCCTTGCCGCCCTTGAGCGTGCAATAGCTGCCGCGGAGGCGTCGGAGGACCCGCTCCTTGTCCCGATGATCTGCAACTCCCTGGCGTGGGCCTATCAGCGGTCCAACCGGCTGGACGATGCGACGGCCATCGCCCTGCACGCCGCTGACAGTCTGGAGCGGGACGGGCTCACCAATGACGCGTCGGGGCTGCGGGTGTGGGGTGGCCTGACGATGAGCGCCGCCACCTCGTACGCCAGACGTGACGACTACGAACGCGCTGACGAGATGATGCGCGCCGCGGAGACGGCTGCCGGCCGGCTCGCGAAGATGCCGCCCACAGAGAGCGACGGGCGCCTTCTGTCCGTCTTCAGTAAGTCGTCGGTCCGCATTGAGCGCGTACGCCTGGCCGTCCAGCACAGCCGCCCGGAGGAAGCTCTCCGCCTCGCCAAGGGAATGCGGCTGAGCAAAGATACGCCCCCCTCCTGGCGCACCTGGCTGCTTTTGGACGTGGCGCGGGCACACACCGACCTAGGAGACGCGGAAGGGGCTGTAAAGGCCCTTGAGAGCCTCCGCCGGGTCGCCCCGACGTGGATGCGCCACCACACGCTTGCAGTCGCCATCGTGAGCGACCTCCAGGAGCTTCCGTCTCACCCCGCGGGGCTTCGGACGCTGGCCGAGTTCCTGGGCGTGGAGAAATAGCGTCGCGGAACTAGGACGTTCCATCCCTGTTTCGCAACCCGCCATGACGAAATGCTTGTCACCACAACCACGGCGGAGGTGCGGGAATGGACGACACAGCGATGCAGGGCCCGGTCTTTCTGACGGATCCACTGACGCCACCCGAGCCACTCCCCAACTTCGGCTGTGACGCCTGCGCGACGCTGGGCCGACAGCGGGAGGCGGCACGCAACAGTGGGGACCCGTCGGCCGTCTCGGACTGCAACGTCGAAATCCGGCAGCACCCCCACGGAGCGAGTCGATGAGGGCCCGCACCCTGCTCCGCAGCATCCCTCACACGATCGTCCCGCACCCCGACACCGACGTCACGTACGAAGCCGACTGTCTCGGCTGCGGCTGGAGCGCTGAGCCGTCCGTCAACGTCGCAGCCGTCGACGTGGAGTGCCTGAACCACGCCGGCAAGAGCAACCACCGAGGGTTCCGCCGGATCGTGACGGGCTTCGCGTTCGTCGTCCGCGCCGGAGAAGACCCCGTACCTCCCAGGGCGTCCACCACGCCTGCTGACGGCTAGGTACGGGCCGTGTCCGTCGGCGGGCACGGCAGGAGGGGGCGGAACCCTTCGACATGGAGTGCCGCCCCCTCCCACAGACCCGCGCCAGGGGCGTCACCTCCAGCGCACGGAGGGCGGCAGGGGAGAGGTTGGCATACCGCCCCCCGCTGCTCGCTGAGCCCTCGTCGTCTCATTAGGGATGGAAACCCTGGAGGGGCGGGGGCTCTCTCGCGTGCTCTCAGCCGTTCAGCGCGGGGATCTCGATCGCCGGGCAGCGGTCCATGACCATTTCGAGCCCCGCCGCCCGGGTGCGCTCGTACGCCTTCTCGTCGATCACTCCCAGCTGGAACCAGACCGCGGAGGCGCCGATCGCGACCGCCTCGTCCGCCACCGCGCCGGCCAGCCCGCTGTTGACGAAGACGTCCACCACATCGACCGGGAAGGGGATCTCGGCCAGCGAGACGTAGCCGTCCTCGCCGTGCACCCGCTCGGCCTTGGGGTGGACCGGGATCACCCGCTTGCCGAAGCGCTGGAGCACCTCGGCCACCCCGTAGGCCGCGCGCGAGCGGTTGTCGGACAGCCCCACCACGGCCCAGGTGTCGCCCGTCCCGGTCAGAATCCTGCGGATCGTCTCCGTGTCTGCGTACATGATCGGCACAACGGACGGCCGCCCCCGGCCATTCCCGGGGCTGCGCATAGGCTGGCCGGATGCAGGAGCAGTACTGGACAGTCGCCCGCGCGGGCGTGCACGAGACCGAGATCAACCGCTCGCGCTTCATCTGCGCGCTCGCCCCCGCCGCCACCGAGGAGGAGGCCCAGGACTTCGTCGCACGCGTCCGCAAGGAACACCCGGCCGCTTCCCACAACTGCTTCGCGTACGTGATCGGCGCCGACGCCTCCGTACAGAAGGCCAGTGACGACGGCGAGCCCGGCGGCACCGCGGGCGTTCCCATGCTGCAGATGCTGACGCGCCGCGAGATGCGGTACGTCGTCGCCGTCGTCACCCGCTACTACGGCGGCGTGAAGCTCGGCGCCGGCGGGCTGATCCGGGCGTACGGCGGGGTGGTCGGTGAGGCCCTCGACGCGCTGGGCACCCTCACCCGGCAGCGGTTCCGGATCGCGACGGTCACCGTGGACCACCAGCGGGCCGGGCGGCTGGAGAACGAACTGCGGGCCACCGGACGCAGTGTGCGCGAGGTCCGGTACGCGGAGGCGGTGGCCATCGAGATCGGGCTGCCGGACGCCGATGTGGAGGAGTTCCGCCGCTGGCTGGCCGACGCGACGGCGGGCGAGGCGGAACTGGAGCTGGGCGAAGAGGCTTACGGGGACGCCTGAGTACTGTGGTGCGGGAGCGCGGGCCCGGGGCCGCGCCGGAGTGACGGACACCGGCCGCGGGGTCCGGGCCGCGCCGAATCGCGAGGGACGCGGCCGCACCGGTGGAGGAAACGAAACATGCAGGTCGGAGCCGGGTCTTGAGGATTTTGCACACATCGGACTGGCACCTGGGCCGGTCCTTCCACCGGGTGTCACTGCTCGAAGCCCAGGCCGCCTACCTCGACCACCTGGTGGCGACGGTCCGTGACCACGAGGTCGATGCCGTGGTCGTGGCGGGTGATGTGTACGACAGGGCGGTGCCGCCGCTCTCCGCCGTCCAGCTCTTCGACGACGCGCTGCACCGGCTCGCCGAGGCCGGCGTACCCACCGTGATGATCTCCGGGAACCACGACTCGGCCCGCCGGCTCGGCGTCGGCGCCGGTCTCATCGGGCGCGCCGGCATCCATCTGCGTACCGACCCCGCGCACTGCGCCACCCCGGTCGTCATCCCGGACGCGTACGGCGACGTCGCGTTCTACGGGCTCCCGTATCTGGAGCCCGCCCTCGTCAAGGACGAGTTCCGGGCGGAGCGGGCCGGGCACGAGGCCGTGCTGAGCGCCGCCATGGACCGGGTCCGCGCGGACCTCGCGGCACGGCCGGACGGCACCCGGTCCGTCGTCCTCGCCCACGCCTTCGTCGCGGGCGGCGAGCCGAGCGACAGCGAACGCGACATCACCGTGGGCGGCGTGGCGGCCGTCCCCGCCGGGGTCTTCGACGGCGTCGACTACGTGGCACTGGGGCACCTCCACGGCTGCCAGACCGTCTCCGAGCGGGTCCGCTACTCCGGCTCCCCGCTCGCGTACTCCTTCTCCGAGTCCGGCCACCGCAAGACCATGTGGCTGATCGAGCTGGACGGTACGGGCGCGGTCACCGCCGAACGGACCGACTGCCCGGTGCCCCGCCCGCTCGCCAGGATCACCGGCCGGCTCGACACCCTCCTCGACGACCCCGCCCTCGAACGGCACGAGCACTCCTGGGTGGAGGCCACCCTCACCGATCCGGTCCGCCCGGCCGAGCCGATGGCCCGCCTCGTCGAGCGGTTCCCGCACACCCTCGCCCTCGCCTTCGAACCGGAACGCGACCCGGAGGACCCGAGGACCTCCTACGCCGAGCGGCTGCGGGGACGCGACGACCAGAGCATCGCGGAGGACTTCGTGGCCCATGTCCGCGGCGGGTACGGCATCGACGAGTCGGAGCGGACGGTGCTGCGCGGCGCCTTCGACCACGTACGCGTCGACGACGGTGTGCGCGAGGTGAACCGGTGAGGCTCCACCGACTCGGCATCACGGCCTTCGGACCGTTCGGCGCCACTCACGAGATCGACTTCGACGCACTCTCCGCAGCTGGGATCTTCCTGCTGCACGGACCGACCGGCGCCGGCAAGACCTCGGTCCTCGACGCCGTCTGCTACGGCCTCTACGGCGCCGTGCCCGGCGCCCGGCAGAGCCCCGGGACCTCGCTGCGCAGCGACCACGCCCCGGCGGACCTGCCGACCGAGATCCGGCTCGAACTCACCGTCGGCGGGCGACGGCTGGAGATCACCCGGAGCCCCGCCCAGCCCCGCCCCAAGAAGAAGGGCGACGGCTACACCACGGAGAAGGCGCAGAGCCGGCTGCGCGAGTACGTCGCCGACGAGGGATGGCGGGCGCTGAGCCGGTCCAGCCAGGAGATCGGCGAGGAGATCACCCAGCTCATCGGGATGAGCCGGGACCAGTTCTGTCAGGTGGTCCTGCTGCCGCAGGGCGACTTCGCCCGCTTCCTGCGCGCCGACGCCGAGGCTCGCGGGAAGCTCCTCGGACGGCTCTTCGACACCCGTCGCTTCGCCGCGGTGGAGGAACACCTCGCCGAGCTGCGCAGGGCCGCCGGGACCCAGGTCAGGGCCGGGGACGAACGGATCCTCGCGGTTGCCCAGCGGATCGCCCAGGCGGCCGGGCCCGCCGCCGAGGAGCACCCGCTGCCCGGCGTCCAGCCCGGCGACCCTGGGCTCGCGGGCGCCGTACTGGAATGGGCGGCCACGGCGCGCAGCGGCGCCCGGGAACGGCTCGACATCGCCGCCTGCGTCCTGTCCGCGGCCGAGGCCCGGCAGTCGGCCGCCCGGCAGGCCCTGGACGCCGAACGCGAGCTGGCCGGGCTCCAGCAGCGGTACGCGGAGACCCGGCGGCGCGCCACGGAGGTGGAGGCCGGCCGGGAGGAGCACGATCAGGCACAGGAGCGGCTGCGACGCGCCCGCAAGGCGGATCTCGTCGCCCCCGCGCTGGAGCTCCGCGAGGAGGCCGGGCGGGCGCACCGGCGGGCGGGCGCGGCCAGCGACCGCTACCGGGCCGGGCTGCCCGGCGAGCTGGCCGACGCGGGCGCCGAGCAGCTGACCGCGCTGGAACGACGGCTCCGCGAGGAACTCGGCGGGCTGGACGCCGCCCGTCGCGCCGAGCGGCGCAGCGCCGAGATCGACAGCGAACGCGCCGCGCTGGAACGGCAGGCCGGGGTGGACGACGAGCTGATCCGGGACGCCCAGAGCTGGCTGGCCGGCTGGGAAACCACCCGGCACCGTCTGCTCGCTCGCATCGAGGCGGCCCAGGAAGCGGCGACCCGCGCCGAACTGCTGGCCGGGCGACTGGACCCGGCGCGCCGGCGGCTCGACGCGGCCAGGCGCCGTGACGCGCTGGCCGCGCGGGTGTCGGAGGCGGAGGACCGTCTGACCGCGGCCCGGGAGGACGCCCTCACCACCGGCGAGGCCTGGCTGCGCCTGCGCGAGCGGCGGCTGCGCGACATCGCGGCCGAGCTTGCCCGGGAACTGGTCGAGGGCGAGGCCTGCCCGGTCTGCGGATCGGCCGGCCACCCGGAGCCCGCACGGGCCGGGGACGGACACGTCGACCAGGCCACGGAGGACGCCGCGCAGGCCGCCCACCGCCGCGCAGAGCAGGCGCGCACCGAGGCGGAACACGCGCTCGGAGCCGTACGCGAGCGGTATGCGGCCGCCCGCGCGGAGGCCGCGGACAACCCGGACGGGCAGACGGCGGACGCGGCCGGCGGCAGCCCGTCCGCAGGCTCCGAGCCGACCGTCGGAGCGCTCACCGAACTCGTGGACACCCTGACCAGGGAGCACGCGGAGGCCTACCGGACCGCCACCGGGACGCACGCGGCGCGCGAGGCCCTCGCGGCCGCCGAACGCGAGCAGGAGCAACGGGCCGGAGACCGGCAGCAAGCCGAACGCCGGGCCGCCGCCCGCACCTCCCGGCGCGAGGGACTCGACGCGGAACAGGCGGCCCTGGCAGAGGCGCTGGCCCAGGCGCGCGGCGGCTCCTCCAGCGTCACCGAGCACGCCGCCCTTCTGCAGCGCCGGGTCGCCCTGCTCGTCGAGGCGGCCGGGGCACTGCGTGAGGAGGAGAGCGCGGCGGCCCGGCTGAAGGAGGCCGACGACCGGCTCGCGGACGCTGCGTTCCGGGCCGGCTTCGACACGCCGCGGGACGCCGCCGCGACGATGCTCCCCGACTCCCGGCAGCGGGCGCTCCAGCACCGGATCGACGCCTGGCAGGCCGAGTCCGCGGCCGTCACCGACCGGCTAGCGGAGGCCGACGCCCGCACTGCCGCCGGCCGGCCCCCGGCCGACCCCGGCGCCGCGCAGTCGGTGTACGACAGGGCCGAGCGGCTGCTGCGGGACGGGGCGGGTGCCCACACCGCCGCCCGGGAGCGCTGCGCTGAACTCGGCCGGCTGTCCCGGCGCGCGGCGGACGAGGTGCGGGCACTGGGACCGGTGCGCGAGGAGTACGAGCGCATCGCACGGCTCGCCGGACTCACCGCCGGCACCTCGGCGGACAACGAACGCAAGATGCGGCTGGAGTCCTACGTACTGGCGGCCCGCCTCGAACAGGTGGCCGCGGCCGCCACGGCCAGGCTGCGGCGGATGTCGTCCGGCCGCTACACCCTGGTCCACTCCGACGCCCGGACCGGCGGCCGCAGGGCCGGTCTCGGACTGCATGTCATCGACGCCTGGACCGGCCGGGAGCGCGACACGGCCACGCTCTCCGGCGGCGAGACGTTCTTCGCCTCGCTCGCCCTCGCGCTCGGCCTCGCGGACGTGGTCACCGACGAGGCCGGCGGCGTCCGGCTGGACACCCTCTTCATCGACGAGGGGTTCGGCAGCCTGGACGACCAGACGCTCGACGAGGTGCTCGACGTGCTGGACTCGCTGCGGGAGCGGGACCGCAGCGTCGGCATCGTCAGCCATGTCGCGGACCTGCGCCGGCGCATTCCGGCCCAGCTCGAAGTGGTGAAGGAGCGCCACGGATCCGCGGTTCGGCACCGGGCGGCGGACGGAGTCAGCGGCTGACCGCCCGGCGCGGCAGCGGCGAGGAGTAGACGACGCTCGTGGTGACGGACCCCAGGGCGCCGATCCTGCCCGACACCGCTTCCAGATGGCTCATGGAGCGGGCCGTCACCTTCAGCACGAAGCAGTCGTCGCCGGTGACATGGTGGGCCTCCAGGATCTCGGGCGTGGCGGCGACGAGATCGTGGAACGGCTTGTAGTTGCCGTTCGGATAGCGCAGCCGGACGAAGGCGAGGATCGGCAGTCCGAGGCGGTCCGGATCGACCACCGCCGCGTATCCGCTGATGATTCCGGCCTCCTCCAGCCTGCGGACCCGCTCGGTCACGGCGCTCGACGACATCGCGACCGTCCGGGCGATGTCGGCGAAGGTGGCGCGACCCTCGCGCTGGAGGACATCGAGGATGCGCCAGTCGGTGTCGTCCGGGGAATAGTCGGTCATACATAGAGAGAACAGGGGAACGCCCGGCGGATCAAGCCCGGTGCCGGGGATCTCTTCTTCCGGCAGGGCGCCGCCGGTCATAGATTTTCGACCATGACTCCATCGCCCGCCATCACCGCGGACAACCCGGTACTTCGGGTTTCGCCCGCTGCTCCGGCCGAAGCCGCTGCCTATGTCGGCGCCTCGCTCGCCCTCCACGCCGATGTCTCCGACGTCGCCGCCGCACTGGCGGCAGACGGGGACCCCGGCCTCGTACTCCTCGACTCCCGCTCCACCGAATCCTGGGACCAGGGGCACATTCCCGGCGCGGTCCACCTGCCGACAGCGCTCATCGCCGGGCGGGCGTCCGGACTGCTCGATCCGGCCGTGCCCGTGGTCACCTACTGCTGGGGTCCCGGCTGCAACGGCGCGGCCCGTGCCGCGCTCGCCCTCGCCGGACTCGGCTACCGGGTCAAGGAGATGCTCGGCGGCTTCGAGTACTGGGTGCGCGAGGGCTTCGCGTTCGAGACCCGGCAGGGACCCGGGCGGCGCGCCGCCGACCCGCTCACCGCACCGGCCGGCTCCGGGGACTGCGGCTGCTGACGGCGGCGGGCCGGGCCCGGATCAGTACCCGGGTCCGGCCCGCCAACCAGGTCAGAGCTTGGAGAGCTCGTCGACCAGGTCGTCCAGACCAAGCGGCCCCTGCGAAAGGGCGGCCATGTGCCAGGACTTGAGGTCGAAGGCGTCCCCGTGCGCCGCGCGGGCGTTCTCCCGGCCGAGCAGCCAGGCGCGTTCACCCAGCTTGTAGCCGATGGCCTGCCCCGGCATCGAGAGGTAGCGGGTCAGCTCGCTCTCCACGAAATCAGCGGGCCGCCCGCTGTGGTTGCCGAAGAACTCCTGGGCCAGCTCCGGCGTCCACCGCTCACCGGGGTGGAACGGGGAGTCGGCCGGAATCTCCAGCTCCACGTGCATGCCGATGTCCACGATCACCCGGCAGGCGCGCATCATCTGCGCGTCCAGATACCCCAGGCGGCGCTCCGCGTCGGGCAGGAAGCCCAGTTCGTCCATCAGCCGCTCCGCGTACAGTGCCCAGCCCTCGGCGTTGGCGCTGACGATGCCGATGGACGCCTGGTAGCGCGAGAGGCTCTCCGCGACGTGCGCCCACTGGGCGAGCTGGAGGTGATGACCGGGAACGCCCTCGTGATACCAGGTGGAGACCAGGTCGTACACCGGGAACCGGGTCTCGCCCATGGTCGGCAGCCAGGTGCGGCCGGGGCGGGAGAAGTCCTCGGACGGGCCCGTGTAGTACGGCGCGGCGGCGCCGCCGGGCGGGGCGATCCGGGACTCCACCTTGCGGACCCGCTCGGCGAGTTCGAAGTGCGTGCCGTCCAGGGCCTCGATCGCCTCGTCCATCAGCCCCTGCAGCCAGGCCTGGACCTCGTCGACGCCCTCGATGTGCTTGCCGTGTACGTCGAGATGGGCCAGCGCCTCCCAGGGGCCCGCGCCGGGCAGCACCTTCTCGGCCTCGGTGCGCATCTCCGCGAGGAGCCGGTGGTACTCGGACCAGCCGTACGCGTACGCCTCGTCGAGATCGAGGTCGGTGCCGTTGAAGTAGCGCGACCAGCGGGCGTACCGCTCGCGGCCCACCACCTCGGGCGCGCCCTCGACGGCGGGGGCGTACACCTCGCGCATCCACTGCCGCAGCTCCTTCAGGGCCCGTGTGGCCTGCCGGGCTCCGTCGTCGAGGCCGTCGCGCAGCGCGGCCGGACCGGCGGCGGCGAAGTCCTGGAAGAACCCCGTGGTGCCGTCCCCGATCCACTCGTCGAGCTGGCCGATGAAGGTGGTCGTGGCGCGCGGACTGCCGTACAGCTTGCGCTCCAGACCGAGCGCGAGGGACTCGCGGTAGCCGGCCAGCGCGGCCGGGACGGCGCGGAGCCGGTCGACGACCGCCGCCCAGTCCTCGTCCGACTCGGTGGGCGTCACCGTGAACACCTCACGGACCGAGTGCGCGGGGGAGTGCAGGTTGGAGACGGCGCGCAGCGCCTCATCGGCCTCGTGGACGGCGAGTTCGGCCGTCAGCCGCTCACGGAGGAGGCGGCCGCAACGCCGTTCGGCGTCATCGGCCGCGCCGGGCAGCTGTTCCGCGCGGTCGAGCCGGGCGAGTGTGGCGCGGGCCAGCGCGGCCAGTTCCTCCTGGCCGGCGGGGGAGAAGTCGGGAAGGCGGCGCGAGCTTTCCGCGACACCCAGAAAGGTGCCGGAAATCGGGTCGAGCCGGATGAACGCGTCGACGTAGGCGTCGGCGACCTGGCGGGGCAGTGCGCTGCTAGGAGTGTCTGACATGTGGACATCCTCATACGGGGAGGGGCTCCCCGTCACCATCAACCGGGCTCCGAGGCCTGACCCGTACCTGGCCCGGCCGTGGTAGCGGCGGGCGGCAGCAGTGGACCGCACTCCCACTGCTGGAAGATCAACCGGGTCTCCACCCGGGCCACTTCGCGGCGCGAGGTGAATTCGTCCAGCACCAGTCGTTGCAGGTCGGCGGTATCGGCGACGGCCACATGGACCAGATAGTCGTCCGGACCGGTCAGGTGGAACAGGGCCCGGGACTCGGGGAGCGTCCTGATCCGGTCGACGAAGGGGCCGATGAGCTCCCTGCGGTGCGGCCGTACCTGTACGGACAGCAGCGCCTCCAGGCCGCGTCCCATTCTGGCCGGGTCCAGTCGCAGCTGATGGCCGAGGATGACGCCCGTGCGGCGCATCCGGGCGACCCGGTCCAGGCAGGTCGAGGGGGCGACCCCGACCTCGGCCGCGAGATCGCGGTAGGTGGTCCGTGCATCGTTCTGCAGCAGGCGCAGAATATGCAGATCCACCGTGTCCAGGGCGATGGGATCGGTCATCTGCCGAACGTAGCACGGCCCTTGATGCCGATTTCCCGGCAGCTGTTCAGAGTGGTGACATGGACACCGAAGCCTCGATGGCGCCCTCGACGACAACCCGGTCCAGGGCGCTGGCCACCGAAGCCGTACACGCCGGACGCGACGATCTCGCGGCTCTCGGCCTGCACGCCCCGCCGATCGACCTGTCCACCACCTACCCCTCGTACGACTCCAGGGCGGAGGCGGAGCGGATCGACTCCTTCGCCGCCACCGGCGCCCGGCTCGACGGGCCGCCGGTCTACGCCCGGCTCGACAACCCGACCACCGCCCGCTTCGAGACGGCCCTGGCCCGGCTCGAAGGGGCCGCGAGCGCCGTGGCGTTCGCCAGTGGGATGGCCGCGCTCACCGCCGTCCTGCTGGCCCGCGCGAGCATCGGACTGCGCCACGTGGTGGCCGTCCGCCCGCTGTACGGCTGCAGCGACCATCTGCTCGGCGCCGGGCTGCTCGGCACCGAGGTGACCTGGACCGATCCGGCGGGCATCGCCGACGCGATCCGCCCCGACACGGGCCTGGTGATGGTGGAGACACCGGCCAACCCGACGCTCGGGGAAGTGGATGTCAGGGCGGTCGCGCACTCCTGCGGCTCCGTGCCGCTGCTCGTCGACAACACCTTCGCGACCCCGGTCCTCCAGCGGCCCGTCGAGCACGGGGCGCAGATCGTGCTGCACAGTGCGACGAAGTACCTGGGCGGTCACGGGGACGTGATGGGCGGAGTCGTCGCCTGTGACGAGGAGTTCGCCGCCCGGCTGCGCCAGGTGCGCTTCGCCACCGGCGGGGTGCTGCATCCGATGGCCGGATACCTGTTGCTGCGCGGTCTCTCCACGCTGCCGGTCCGGGTCCGCGCCGCGTCCGCGAGTGCCGCCGAACTCTCCCGCAGGCTGGCCGCCGACCCGCGGATCGCCCGCGTCCACTACCCGGAACTGGGCGGCGCGATGGTGTCCTTCGAGGTCTTCGGAGACCCGCACCGGGTCATCTCCGCGGTACGGCTCATCACGCCCGCCGTCAGTCTCGGCAGCGTGGACAGTCTGATCCAGCACCCCGCCTCGATCAGCCACCGCATTGTGGATGAAGGAGACCGGCGGGCCGCGGGGGTGGGCGACCGGCTGCTGCGCATGTCGGTCGGACTGGAGGACGTCGAGGACCTCTGGGCCGATCTCTGCCAGGCGCTCAGCGGCGAGGAGCCCGTGGTACGTCAGGGATTCAGTGATGTGCCCGCAGGTGCGGGGGCAGCGGCAGGGACCGTTCCGGAGCCGAGTTCAGCCGGGCGGTGATCACCAGCGTGCCTTCCTCGATCTGGTAGTCGAGCGGCAGCGAGAGCGCGCGCATGGCGGCGACCATGCCGGTGTTGGACGCCTGGGTGACGGCGTAGACGCTCTCGCAGCCGGCCTCGACGGCGAGCGCGACCAGCCGGGCGAGCAGTTCGGAGCCGATGCCCCGGCGCTGCCAGTCGTCCTCGACGAGGAGGGCCACCTCGGTCTCGTCGCCGTCCCAGAGCAGATGGCCGAGGGCGACCAGCCGCCCGGAGGCCGTCTGCACGGCGAGGGTGCGGCCGAAGCGGGGGCTCAGCAGGTGGTCGAGGTAGCGGTCGGCGTCGCGGACCGGACCGTGGTAGCGCAGCCGCAGTGTCTGCTCGGTGCAGCGGTCGTGCATGGCGCGGGCCGCTTCGAGGTCGGCGTGGTCCGCCCGGCGCACGGTGATCTCGTTGCCCTCGGGGAGGGTGAGCACGTGCTCGCTGCGCGGGACCCGGGGGCCGAGCCGGGCGTCCAGCTCGACCAGAGCGCGGGCCCTGGCGAACTCGGTCGGGGTGAACGGGAGATAGGGGCGCTCCACCGTGATGGCGCCGCCCGACGGGTCGCGCAGCCGCATCACCGTCTCCTCCAGCACCCCTTCGACGGGCGCGGTCTCCCCGGTGGCGCGGCCGGTGACCGAGACGGCGGGCAGCGAGTGGATGGTGCACCGGCCCAGCAGCTGCCGCAGGGCGAGCGGGAGTTCGGCGGCGTCCAGTGCGGTGCGGGTGGCGAGGCCGAGCACCCGGGTCGGGGCGTCCACCAGGTCATGGGCGTCGGCGCGCTCGATCCAGGTGGAACCGCCGCCGGCGGCGGAGATCGCCCGGGTCAGCCGCGAAGCCGGCAGTTCGGCGGGGGCGCGCAGCAGGAACTCGTCGACCGTGCCCTGGGCCAGGGGGTGCGTCTGCAGGGTCAGGATGTCGATCCGGTGCTGGGCCAGCACGATGCAGAGGGCGGCCAGGCTCCCGGGCGCGTCCCTGACCGTGGTGCGCATCCGCCACAGCGCCGTTTCGGTGGGCTCGGAGCCGGATGCCGCCTCGGATGCCGGGCCCGGGTTCAGGTGGACGGCCGCCGTGACCGGCCGTGGGGCGGCGTCGGGGCCGGTCACTCCGTCGGTATCCGGCGGCGGCGCGTGACTGTGCCGCCGCGCCCACCAGGTGTGGAACGCGGCGGTTGCGGTCAGCGCCAGGGCCGAGGCGATGAGCAGATACGGGCCGTCCGGCTGGTGCCCGATCAGGTTGGCGATCGCGTCGGCCACGGCGACCGCGGTGAACAGGGCGGCGAGTTCGATGAGATCCCGACGCCATTGGTGCGGGCGGCGGGCGCTCTTGGCGGATGTCACATCAGTCATGCCTTCACTGTGACGGAGCGGTGTTGCCTGATCACGAACGCCTTGTGACCGATGGGTTAAGTGTGGATCTAGCCGCCTATCGTCGGTTTTTGGCCGGTTGCCCGGGGTGTTCGAGCCACGCCCCAGGCGGCCCCGGACGGTGGGCGTTCCGCTCAGCGCGAGCCCTGCTGAGCCTCCGCCAGCAGCCGTACCCCGCGCGCGATGTCCACCGGCGCCAGTTGCGCGTACCCCAGCACCAGGCTCACCGAACGGTCCGCCGGACGCACGGTTCCGCAGTCGCTCATCAGCCGCAGCGCGATTCCGGCCTCCGCGGCACGGGCGGCGAAACCTGCCTCGGGACCGTACCGTTCGGGCAGCCGGGCGATGATGTGCAGCCCGGCGGCGATACCGCTCACCTCGGTACCGGGGAAGTGCTCGGCCAGCGCGGCGGTCAGGGTGTCGCGGCGCGCCCGGTAGGCGCGCTGGCAGCGCCGCAGCTGACGGTCATAGCCGCCCCGGGTGACGAAATCGGTGAGAACCGCCTGGTCGACGGCGGGATTGCCGAGATCCATCGTGCGTTTGCGGTCGACGATCTCGTCCGTCATCGAAGCCGGTGCCAGCAGCCAGCCCAACCGCAGACCGGGTGCCAGCGACTTGCTCACGGACCCGGTGTACACGACATGTTCCGGATCCAGCCCCTGCAGCGCTCCGACGGGCGCCCGGTCGTAGCGGAAGTCACCGTCGTAGTCGTCCTCCATGATCACCCCGTCCACGTCCCTCGCCCAGTCCAGGAGCCGGCTCCGGCGGGCGGCGGAGTACGCGATTCCGGTGGGGAACTGGTGGGCCGGTGTGGTCATCACGGCACGCACCCCGGAACGCGTCAGCGGCTCCATGGCCAGCCCTTCGTCATCGAGCGGCAGCCGGGCCGTGGCAAGTCCCGTCGAGGCGAAGAGCGTGGCGTGCTCGGGGCTCCCCGGATCCTCGACACCGACGGTGCGCATCCCGCGTTCGCGCAGTACGAACCCGAGCAGCGTCGTCGCCTGCGCCACGCCCGAACAGACCAGCAGGCGCTCCGGATCTGCCACCACCCCGCGACGCCTCGCCAGCAGCCCGGCCAGCGCGACCCGCAGCTCCGGCAGCCCACGTGGATCGGGATAGCCCATGGCGCTGTGCGGCAGCCTGCCGAGCACCGAACGGTGAGCGGCGGCCCAGGCACTGCGCGGAAAGAGCGAGAGGTCCGGCGTACCGGGCCGGAAGTCGACGAGGGTGCCGGGGCCGCGCGGCGCGAGATCGCGGGCCCGGTCCGCGGCGGCCCGCGCCGATCCGCTCACCCAGGTACCCGACCCGCGCCCGCTGTGCAGGTAGCTCTCGGCGGTCAGCTGCTCGTACGCCTCGGTGACCAGACCCCGTGAGACGCCGAGATCGGCCGCGAGCTCACGACTGGACGGAAGCCGGGTCCCCGGCGTCAAACGGCCGGACCGGACGGCGTCGCGCAACGCCGACTGGAGGGCACGACCGCGGCCGCGGGCCGGGGTGGACGCCGCCGGAAGCAGCAGCTCCCAGGCTGCGGAGACCGGTTCCCCGTCCCCGTCGCCCCCGCCGCCGTCGCTGTCCGGTCCTGGATTGGTCCCCGAAGACGTCATGGAAGTGGACCTTAAACCGGACCGCCGCGCTCCATAGCGTTGGCACCATGAATTCGACCTCTCTGCGCGGCGCACTGCTCGCCGCCTTCGCCTGCATCCTCGTGGGTGCCTCCTTCACCGCCAACAGTGTCCTCGGCGACTACCCGTACGCGGGCGGCCAGGCGCTGCGCTACGGACTGGCGGGCCTGCTGCTCCTGCCTCTTCTGCGACGGGGCGGGGCGCCCCCGCCCACGGCCACGCTGCGCACGCTCAGCGGCCGCCAGTGGGCGCGGCTGGGTCTGCTCGCGGCGGTCGGAATGGTGGGCTTCAATCTGGCCGTCCTGACCGCGGAGCGGAGTGCGGAACCTGCTGTTCCGGGCGTCTTCGTCGGGTGCGCCCCGATCGTCGTGGCGGTGCTCGTGCCGCTGCTGGACGGGCGCCGGCCGACGCGCCCCGTGATCTACGCGGCGGGGCTGGTCGCCGCGGGAGCCTTCACCGTGCAGGGCTGGGGCCGTACCGACCTGGCGGGCATCCTCTGCTCCGTCGGCGCGCTGGCCGGTGAGGTGGGCTTCGCGGTCATCGCCGTACCCGTTCTGCGGCCGCTCGGTCCGCGGCTGCTGTCCGCCACGGTCTGTGTGATCGCCGCGGTGGAGTCGGTCGTACTGGGCCTGCTGCTGGACGGCGGAGGCTTCCTGCCGATGCCCACGGGCGGTGAGGCGCTGGCGCTCCTGTGGCAGGCCGCCGTTGTCACGGTCATCGGGTTCGTCTGCTGGTACATGGGCCTGCAGCGCATCGGTGCCGAGCGCGCCACGCTCTTCTGCGGGCTGGTCCCGGTCTCCGCCGCGCTCACCGCCCCCCTGGTCGGCACCGGCTCCTACGGTGTCGCGCAGGCCGCCGGCAGCTGCCTGGTCGGGCTGGGCGTGGCCTTCGGCTCCGGTGTCCTGAACCGGCGGGAGGCCGTGCCCGTGCCGGACTCAGCGGCTGGTGTCGAGCACGACCCGCGCCACAAGAGCGGGGTCGTCGCTCATCGGGACATGGCCGCAGCCGGGCAGCCGGACCAGCCGGGCACCGGGAACGGTGTGCTTGGCCCGGATCCCCTGGCGGCGCAGGAGCAGCCGGTCGCCGCTGCCCCACGCGATGGTCACCGGCAGCCCCGGCACGTCGTCGGTGAACATGATGTCGCGTCCGGCGGTCAGCGTCTGGTGGAAGCCGGCAGCCTCGCGCAGGGCGACCGTCTCCCGGACCGCAGCCTCAGGTGAACGGCGGCCGGGCCGGGCGTAGATGGTGCTGGTCAGCACCGCCCGGCCGGCCGGTGTGCAAGAGAGCCGCCCTATGAGCGGCAGTGGTATCGAACCGGCGGCCAGCCGCATGGCGCGCAACGTGCCGAACGCGTAGCGCCGCTCGCGCTCGGTCCAGAACCCGGCGGGCGAGAGCGCCGTCACCGAGCGCACGCGCTTCTCGCGCCCCAACTCCAGCGCCAGCAGCCCGCCGAGCGAGTTGCCCGCGACATGGGGGCGGTCCAGGCCCAGCTCCTCGCAGAAGGCGCCCAGCAGCGACGCCACGGTCGTCAGGTCGTACGGGAGACCGTCGGGCAGTGCGGGCGAGGCGCCGAAGCCCGGCAGGTCGACGGCGATGACATCCCGTTCCACGGCGAGGACGGGGATCACCGGGTCCCAGGCCTGGCGGTGGTGACCGATGCCGTGGAGAAGCAGCAGCGGTTCCCCGGCACCTGTCCGCTCGTACGCGACGGACACGGGCCGGGGCCCGCCGGGGGTGCCGACGGTGAACGAGGCCATGGTTGCCATGGGGATACTCCCGGATGCTCCGGCACGGCTGGGCCGCGCCTGCCGACGACTTAGACAAGTCGTCAACAACAATTACCGTCAGGTAGCTTGAAGTTCAAGAGGTCCTCACGATTCGAACTGGACACCGCGCGGCCCGTCGGCTGGGATGGGGCGGTGACAACCGACATCGTGACCGACGTCTTTGAAGAGCACAGACCCGTGCTCACCGGGGTCGCCTACCGCATGCTCGGCCGGATCGCCGACGCGGAGGACGTGGTCCAGGAAGCGTGGCTGCGCTGGTCCTCCGCGGTGCGGGAGGATGTCCGCGAGCCACGCGCCTTCCTGGTCAGGACCGTCACCAGGCTGGCCATCGACCGCCTGCGTCAGCTCCGGTCGCGGCGCGAGGCATACGTGGGGCCCTGGCTGCCCGAACCCCTCGTCACCGACTTCGGTCCCGCGGTGCCCGATACGGTGGAGCGGGCCGTGCTCGCCGACTCCGTCTCCGTCGCGGTGCTCGTCGTCCTCGAATCGCTGTCCCCGCTGGAGCGCGCCGTCTTCGTACTGCGTGAGGCCTTCGGTTTTCCGTACGGCGAGATCGCCACGACGCTCGACCGGACGGAGGCCGCCGTCCGCCAGCTCGCCGGGCGGGCCCGACGCCATGTGGAGGAGCGCAAACCGCGCTACGACGTCGATCCCGTCCAGCGCCGCGACCTGACGGACCGTTTCCTCGCGGCGGCCGCGGGCGGGGACATCGATGCGCTGCTCGCGCTCCTCGCGCCGGACGTACGGCTCGTCGGTGACAGCGGAGGGAAGTCGAAGGCGCCCCTGCGGATCCTGGAGAGCGCGGACAAGGTCAGCCGCTTCCTCCTCGCCACCGCACAGGAGCCGATCCCGGACGTGGAAATCCGGAGCCTTGAGCTGAACGGCGGGCCGGCGCTGCTGGTCCTTATCGGAGGCAAGCCCGATTCCGTCATGCAGGTGGATGTACGGGACGGACTTGTCCAGTGCGTGTATATCGTTCGAAACCCTGACAAGCTCACGTCTTTCGACGGGGCATAACCGGCGGGATCCGTCGCCTGTCGCAATCGTCTGATCCTTGCGCATCCCCACTGATTTCCGCACATTCTATTTCGGCTGCCCCTGCGTGAAGTCGCCGCCGGCTCGCCGTCGTCGGCCGCCAGCGGGCAGAACGCTCCCGAAGCCCCATGGACCTGCTCGGACGTGGGGCTTTGTGCTGCGTACGGCGCACCGGTCCGCGAACGCCCTGTGAACGCTCTGCGACAGCGACTCGTTTCACAGGGTTACCGGCTAAGGATTGGTCTTGACCAAGGGGGTGCGCCGTCCTATGGTCGCAACGTTAAGACAGGAACCTTTAATAAATAACGTCGCGGAAAAGCCGCTGGGCGATTGCGGAGGACAAGGGTGGGGACCACGCAGCTGGAATCGGTACCGGAGCCGAAGTACTGGCACCTGAAGACCGTGCTCAGTGAGGCACTCGACTCGGACTTTGCGGTGGGGGAGATCCTCCCCAACGAGCGGGACCTCGCCGCCCGGTTCGGCGTCGCCCGAGCGACGCTCCGGCAGGCGCTGGAGCAGCTTGAACTCGAAGGCAGACTGCAGCGCCGGCGGGGGGTCGGGACCACGGTCGCGCCGCCGCGCGTGGGTGTGGCCGTCTCCACCGCTCAGCACGACTGGAGCGGAGGCGGCGCGGGCGAGGCGTGGCAGCCGGTGGACTGCCGGACCGCGACCGCCCCCGCGGCGGTGGCCGATGTGCTCGACGTGGCAGGCGACGAGCTCGTCCACGTCGTGCGACGGATCCGCGTCTCCCACGGGCAGGCCGTCGCGGCAGAGCTGCTGTACGTGCCGTCGTCCTCCGTTCCCGAGCTCTCCGCGATAGACGCACCGTCCGGCTCCGCCAGGGCCCGCGGTGTCGTGCGTGAACTGCACCGGCTCGGGCTCGACGGGCAGGACCGCTCGGTGGAGCTCGGCTCGGCCCGCGCGGACGATGCCAAGGAGCTCGACCGGCTTCCGGGGGCCCCTGTCCTCGTCGTCACCACCCGCTACCTCGCCGCAGGCGGCACGGCGGCCGTTTCCATCGCCACCTACCGGGCCGACACCTGCCGACTCACCTTCGGTGACTCGGGCGACGTGGAGATCAGCCACCACGAGCAGGAGCGCCAGGCCTCCTGACCGGCTGCCCCCGGCGCGCCCGCCGGGACCCGTGCCCCACGGCCCGTCGCGCTCAGCGGCGGGCCGTCACCGTTCCCTCAACCGCGAACAACTGCTCCTCCACGTGGTCGAGGGCCAGCCGCAGCGCCCCCGTCGCCACGGCCGCCTCGCCGAGCAGTGACAGCGCCACCCGTGGGGGCCGCAGACAGTAGCGGGCCAGCTCGCCGCGGAGCGGGTTGAGTACCCCGTCCAGTCCGGCCGCCCAGCCTCCGACGACCACCAGCTCAGGATCGAGCGCCAGCACCAGCGCGGCGACATCGTGGACCAGCCGCTGAATGAAGCGCTCGACCGCCGCCTGCGCCTGCTCGTCGCCGTGCCGCGCCTTCGCGAACACCGCTGCCACCGCATGCTCGTCGAGCGGGTCCAGCGGTGTGTCCGTCGTGGACAGCAGCCGCTCCGGTGTGACGTCACGGCCGAGCAGATGCAGCGCGCCGATCTCGCCCGCCGCACCGCCGAAGCCGCGGTGCAGCCGTCCACCGATCAGCGACCCCGCTCCAGGACTCAGCCCCGCCAGCACGAACACGATGTCGTCGGACTCGGTGGCCGCGCCCTTCCAGTGCTCCGCGACCGCTGCGGCGTTCGCATCGTTCTCCACGAGCACCGGGCACCGGAAGGACCGCCGAAGCCGCTCACCGAGGGCCAGCCCGGTCCAGCCCGGAAGCGCGGTGCCCAGCCTGACCGTGCCGTCGGCCTCCACGATGCCGGGGCTGCCGACCCCAACCGCGCGCAGGCTGCTGCGGGCCACGCCGGTCCGCCGCAGGATTTCGGCGACCACGGTCCGCACCTTGTCGAGACGGTCGTCGGCGCAGGCGGTCTCGGACACCGCACGCGAGCCGGCGCCGATGATCCGGCCGTCCAGGCCCGACAGCAGCGCCGAGACCCGGTGCGGGCCGATCTCGATGCCCAGCAGGTGCCCGGCCTCGGCCCGGAACCGGAAACGCCGGGCCGGGCGCCCCTGCCTTCGTGCCTCGGCGCCGTCGGGCGCCGACTCGACGACCAGGCCGGCCTCGAAGAGCCCTTCCACGACGCCCTCGACCGTCGGCCGCGAAAGCCCGGTGATCCGCGTCAGGTCCGTGAGGGTCGGGGAACCGGCGCCCCTGAGGGCGTGCAGTACCACCGCGGAATTGATCCGACGCAGCAACGACGGGTCCCCACCGGTCAGCCGGCCCACGGTGTGTCCTCCCAGCTCGTGCGCATGTCAGGCGGATGGTACTCGTTGCGCAGGGGCAGGGCGACCGCGGGACGCGACGCCGCCCGCGAAGGACCGGGACCATCCTGCGCTCGGCCCGATTCCGCTCCGGTCCCACCCCGCTGCCGGCCCGGGTTCAGCCCGGCTTCGGCTCGGCGCCGGCTCGGCTTCGGTCCGGCTTCGGTCCGGCTTCGGTCTCTGCTGTGGGCTCTGCTGTGGTCGTGCTCCGGTCCGGCTTCGGCCCGTGCTGGGGTCCTGCTCTGTTCCTGGTGCGGTCCGGGCTCAGCTGGGTGCGACGAATCCGGACTCATAGGCGGCGATGACGGCCTGTGTGCGGTCCCGGGCGCCCAACTTCGCCAATACGGCGCTGACATGGGTTTTCACCGTCTCGACACCCACCACGAGCCTGTCCGCGATCTCTGCGTTGGACAGCCCCCGGGCCATCAGCCGCAGCACGGCGGCCTCGCGCTCGGTGAGCGAAGCCCGGTCCATTGCCTCGCGCGCCCTGTTCGTCCCGTACTCGGAGGCCAGCTGCCGGACCGCCGCCGGGAACAACAGGGACTCGCCCTCCGCCACCAGCCGCACCGCGTTCACGATCTCGGCGGGCCGGGCCCGCTTCAGGAGGAAACCGTCCGCCCCCGCACGCAGCGCCTCGTAGACGTACTCGTCATTCTCGAATGTCGTCACCACCAGGATCTTCGGCGGATCGGGCACCGTGCGCAGCACCACTCTGGTCGCCTCGATCCCGTCCATCAGCGGCATCCGGACGTCCATCGCGACGACATCGGGCCGCAACTGGCGGACCAGGGGGATCACCGCGGCTCCGTCTCCCGCCTCACCGACGACCTCGATATCGGGCTGGGCCTCCAGGACCGCGCGCAGACCCGCGCGGACCAGGGGTTCGTCATCGACGAGAAGAATGGTAACCGGCATCCGGTCAGGGTATGCGGTTCAGCGGAAGGCTCGCGTGCACCATCCATTCCCCTTCGTATAGGCCCGTCTTGGCGTTTCCGCCCAGCAGGGCCGCTCTCTCCCGGATTCCCCGCAGCCCGGTTCCACCCCCGGGCGTACCGGTCGAACCCGTGAACGGGTTGGTCACCTCCAACTCCAGGCGGCCCTCCGCCACGCTGATCCGGACCCGGACGGGGGCGGCCCGCGAGTGCCGCAGGGCATTGGTGAGGGACTCCTGAAGGATGCGGTACCCCTCACGCGATACCGACCCCGGCACTTGCTCCAGGGGCCCGGACACCTCGGCATCGACTTTGGCCCCGGCCCCCCGCGCGGAGTCCAGCAAGCGGTCCGCCTCGATCAGGGACGGCCGTTGCCCCGGCGGCGTACCCGACTCGCGCAGCACCCGCAACACCCGCTCCAGGTCTTCGAGCGCGCAGCGGCCGGTCTCCTCGATCGCCACCAGCGCCCGCTCGGTGAACTCCGGGTCGCGCGCCGCCCTGGCGGCCCCCGCCTGCACCACAGCCACCGTCAGGGCGTGCCCGATCGAGTCGTGCAGTTCGCGCGCGATCCGGTTGCGTTCCAGGAGCTGTTCGGTGCGCTCCTCCAGCACGGTCAGTCGCTGGACGGGGGTCGGACCCAGCAGCCAGCGGGCCGCCGCAGTGATCAGCTCGCCACAGCCCACGATCACCGGAAACATGATCAGTAGGGGGACGGGCGCGAGGAGCGCGGCCCACCAGTGCGGTCCGAGGCCGGTGGCGAACCATTCGTCGCTCGGTTCCGAACCGAGCGCCGAGCGGACGAGGTCGACTGTCGTGGCCGGCAGCCACACCGTCGCGAGACCGGCCAGGCCCGCACACAGCAGCCGCACCTCCAGCCAGAGAGCGGTCCGCCAGCGCTCGGACCAGGAAGTGGAAGGCGCGACAGAGATGGTCGCGTCGGGGGCGCCGCGCTCCGCAGGCGTGAGCAGGAGTTGCGCCTGGATCCCTTCGGCGAGCCGCATGCCGGGTATCAGGCCGACCAGCGCCGCGAGGACGACGGGAACCCACGGCGTGTCCATCGAGATGAACAGCCACACGCTCACGGCGGCGGACGGCATGAGCAGATGCAGCCAGCGGGTGTAGGTGACCTGCGCGGTCAACGGGTGGAGGAAGCGGAGCATGCTGCCCATCGTGCCAGCGTGCACCGGGGAGGCGGCTCCCCCGAGCGAGGGAGATGATCCACTCCTGCGGGGGAGGATCGTCGCCGGCGGGGCGGCCAGGCTGAGGACATGACCAGTATCGACGTCCACGAGCTCACGAAGGACTACGGCGGGACCCGCGCCGTGGACCATCTCACTTTCAGCGTGCGGCCCGGCAGGGTCACCGGATTCCTCGGGCCCAACGGGGCAGGCAAGTCCACCGCCATGCGGCTGGTCATCGGGCTGGACCGGCCCACAGGCGGCTCCGCCACCGTCGGTGGTCAGGCCTACGCGGCCCTCAACGAGCCGTTGCGCCGGGTTGGGGTACTCCTCGATCCGCAGGCCGCTCACGGTTCGCGGACTGCCCGCGACCACCTCCTGATGCTCGCGAGGAGCAACCGCATCGGCCGCGGCCGAGTCGAGGAGGTGCTGGAGGAGACCGGCCTCGCTCAGGTGGGCGGACGCCGGATCAAGACGTTCTCTCTCGGCATGCGCCAACGGCTCGGCATAGCGGCGGCGTTGCTCGGTGACCCGGAGGTGATCATGCTGGACGAGCCGTCGAACGGGCTGGATCCCGAGGGCATCGTCTGGATCCGGGAGCTGATGAAGCGGCTCTCCCGCGAGGGCCGCACCGTGCTCGTTTCCAGCCACCTGATGAACGAGACATCCTCGTTCGCCGACCATCTGATCGTGCTCGGGCGCGGACGGCTCCTCATCGACCTGCCGATGCAGGAGTTCCTCGACTCCCGTAGCCGGCCCAGGGCGCGGGTGCGCACGCCGGACTCCGCCCGGCTCGGCGAGGTCCTGACACGCAGCGGATACCGGGCGGCGCAAGGTGAGGACGGCCGGTGGACCGTCGAGGGCGTCAAAGCGCAGGAGATCGGAGCGATGGCAGCCAGAGAGGGCATCGCGGTCCTGGAACTCATGGACGAGCAGGCCACCTTGGAACAGGCCTACCTGGATCTCACCGCCGGTGCCGCGGAATTCGCTTCCGCCGCCGCGCCCACCACACCTCAGGAGGCCTGACCATGTCCACAACCGCACTCCTGCGCTCCGAGTGGATCAAGATCAGATCGCTGCGCTCCGTCGCGGGATCCCTGATTGCCGTCTTCCTCGTCACCATGGCCGTCGCCGTGCTGACTTCCGCCACAGTCGGTCAGGCAGAGGCCGACGAAGCGGACGCCGAACTCGTCTTCGGTGCCTTCTACGCGCTGAACTTCGGTCAGATCGCGGCCATCAGCTTCGGCGCGACGGCGATTTCGTCCGAGTACCTCAATGGCGCGTTGCGCATGTCGCTCGCGGCGGTTCCGCGCCGCACCCATTTCTACACGGTCAAGATGGCGCTCATCGGAGGAGCGGCGCTGGCGGTCGGCCTCATCACCACCTTCAGTTCGTTCCTGTCGGGACAGCTCTTCATGGGGGAGTACGCCATGGGCCTCGGCGAACCGGGCGCTCTGAGAGCAGTAATCGGAGGAGCGATATATCTGGCGCTGATGGCACTGTTCGCGGCGGGGCTGACCGTCCTGCTGCGCTGCGCGATCGCCGTGCTCAGTCTGCTCATCCCCTTCATCCTGATCGTCTCGTTCGTCGTCGGGGACGTAGCCGGCGGCGCGGCCGACTATCTGCCGGACCGAGCCGGACGGCTGGTGCTTCACCAGCACCCGGAAGGCAGCCTGGGCCCATGGACGGGACTGGCCGTCACCGCCGGCTGGGCCGCGGTGACGCTGTTGGCCGGATGGTGGGCGCTCCGACGCCGCGACGCCTGAGCACAGGAGTCTCCGCCACGGTGAGGATGAGGCAGCGGTGCGCGCATAGCCTCAGGCCCCTGAGGGCGGGCAGCAGCCTCACCTGTGCTGATCATGTCGGGCCCGGGGCCAGGACCCCGATCCCGGGCCTCGGACCGAGGCCCGGAGCTCAGACCCCGGAGCTCAGGTCTTGGTGGTGTTGGTAAGAGAACCCGCGGTGACAGCACTGCGGAGCCGTCCGTACTCCGCGGCCATCGTCTGAGCGGTCCAGTGGGCGTTGAGGCCACTGGGGTTGGGCAGAGCCCAGACGCGGGCTCCGCCGATCGTCCGTTCCTGCCGTCCGATGTGGGCCCGCCGTTCACCGAATGCCGTCCGGTAGGCCGTGATGCCGACCACCGCCAGCCACTGCGGTCGTAGCCGTTCCACCTTGGCGGTGAGGATTTCTCCCCCGGCGCGGAACTCCTCGGCGGTGAGTTCGTCGGCACGGGCTGTGGCCCTGGCGACCACGTTGGTGATGCCCAGCCCGTACTGAAGCAGCTCGGACTGCTCGGAGGGCTTCAACTGCCTCGATGTGAAACCCGACAGATGCACAGTTATCTGCACCTTCTTTGCTCGTTGATACCGGTGATGGTCCCCGAGATCAACGAGGAGAGTGACATGGACCTACGGCATGAACTGATGGAGGGGCGGGCGGAACTTCCCCGCGTCGGAGCGGTGTTTCCGGCGAGGGGAATCCACCCGCCGTACGTCGTCGTCAACGGGTACGACGATGAGATCAAACCCGTCACCGCATACCTGCGCGACCTGGCACTGAACGACAGCAGCCCGCTGACGGTCCGCAGCTACGGGTACGGGATGCTTCGTTGGTTCCGGCTGCTGTGGCTGCTCGATGTGGCCTGGGAGAAGGCGACCGAAGCGGAGACGGCGGTGCTGACCGGGTGGCTTCGGTCGGCGGCGAACCCCCAGCGGCAGCGTAAATCGGCCGGTGGACAGGCCCCGGGCTCGGTGAACCTGCGCACCGGCAAGCCGGTCCTGCGGGCTGGGTACGCGCCACGGACGATCAACCACGCCCTGTCGGTGGTGAGCGGGTTCTACGAGTTCCACGCTCACCAGGGCAATGGCCCGGTCACCAACCCCGTTCCTGTCTCGCCGCAGAGGCGTCGGGCCCTGGCCCACCGCAGTCCGCTGGAGCCCATGCCGGTGCTCGGGCGGGCCCGGCTGCGACAGAAAGTCGCCGACCGGCCGCCACGGTCGATCCCCGACCGGCTGTGGGACGAGCTGTTCGAGCGCATGGCCTGTGAGCGCGACCGGGCCCTGCTGGAGTTCTACGTCTCCAGCGGGGCCCGAGCCGAGGAACTGCTCGGAGTCGGCATCGGAGACCTCGACTGGGCAGGACAGAAGGTCTACGTGATCTCCAAGGGCACGCGCGAGCGCCAGCCCGTTCCGGCGTCGCCGCAGGCATTCGTACGCCTGGCCCGCTACCTCGATGAGGTCGGCACTCCGCCGGCGGATGAGCCGTTGTGGCGCACCCGCCGGGGTGCGGACCGGCCGATGTCCTACTGGGCGATGCGCCGCATCCTCCAGCGCGCGAATGAGGTCCTGGGCACGAACTGGACCCTGCACGACCTGCGGCACACCGCCGCCAGCCGGATGGCGAACGGCGGCAAGCTGACACTGCCGGAGGTTCAGGCTGTCCTGCGGCACGCCAACATCCAGACCACCAGCCGCTACCTGGCGGTGCGCGTCGAGGAGATCTTCGACAAGCTCACCGAGCACTACAACGCTCCGCGTGTTGAGCGGAGCTACCCCACCGGCTACGACGCCGACGACATCGCGGCGGTGTTCGGTGCCTGAGACAGAGCTCCGTACCACCGGTCTCAGCCGTCGCCACGGCCCGGTCGCCGAGGGCCTCCAGTTCCCGAGTCGCTTTGTTGGCGGCCCCATCACGCCTGAACCCGCCGCCGCGGCTACTCTGCCCCGGCCGCATGGAGAGTTCGCCACCGCCTCGGTCTCGCTCCTGTCACAGGTGGCCGGTTCCTCCTCGATCTGGCCCGACACACCCCGCGCCACTCGCCTGAACTGGAAGAACTCCACCCGCGCACTGCTGGAATACCTCCTCGACTTCCGCGGGGAGACATGGCAGGAGCGATGGGACGCCAGTCCACTCGGGCAGGGACAGATCGACGCCGACGAAGTGGGATCGCGCCGGACCACGGGCATCGGCGTCATCGCCGGGATCCGGGCTCTCTACTGCCTCCGCGTCATCCAGCCGACCCCGCTGGCTTTTCGGCGCAACCCGCTGCCCAACTACGGGGCGTTGTTCATCGCAGCCCAGGAGGACCCGCTGCTGCACCAGTACACGGAGGAGGTACGCGCCCACCAGTTTCGCCAGGTGCACCGCCGCGACGCGATCAACGAGTTGTGCATGCTGTTGACCGTCCAGGGCGTCGCCCTCAGCGATGTCACCCCCGCCGCGTTGCTGCACTTCACCCACGAGAACAGGAAGGCGCGCTGCACCCTGCAACCGGGCAGCCAGGCGTCTAACCGGCTGATCGGCCGCGGCGTCTGGAACGTCCTGCGCACGATGGGGCACTTCCCGGCGTCCACGCCCGAATCGATGCGGGCCGCCCTGCTGCGCGGGCAGCGCAGCGTCGAGGAACTCGTCGACCAGTACGAGATCGCCGACCAACCCGTGCGCGGCCTGCTGATCGAATACTTCACTCGTCGCAAGGCCGACACCGACTACGCCACCCTCAAGGACCTCATCTGCAAGCTCACCCGGCACTTCTGGAAGAACATCGAGACGATCAACCCGGACCAAGCCGACCTGCGGATCTCGCCCGAGGACTACACGACCTGGCGCCAGATGATCACCGTCAAGGACGACGGCAAGCCCCGCGTCGGCCAGGACAGCATCGTCATTGCGCTCCGCAGCTTCTACTACGACCTGCACACCTGGGCCGCCGAGGAACCTGAACGCTGGGCGGCCTGGGTCGCCCCCTGCCCCGTCCCACCCGCTGAACTGCGCGGCCTGGGCGCGCGGCGCCGGCGCATCAACGAACGCTCTGCCGACCGCACCCGGCAACGGCAGCCGCTGCTGCCTTTCCTGGTTAACCACGTCGAAACCCGTTACGACCGTGCACGCCTCCTCGTGGAACGGGCTGACAAGGCGGCCGAAGGTGAGGTTTTCACCCACGGGGGCACCGAGTACCGGCGCGTCCTCACCGAGGCCGACCGCAAACTCCGCCGCTACGGCGATGCGGTTCCGACCCGCGTCCAAGAGATTGCCAGTGGCCAGATCGTCCACATCGGCACCGATGAGGAAGCTGCCTTCTGGGAGTGGGCCACCATCGAGACACTGCGGCACTCGGGAGTACGCATCGAGGAGCTCTGCGAGCTGACCCACATGAGCATCCGCCAGTATCAACGGGCGGACGGCGAGGTCATCGCATTGCTGGTCATCGCTCCCTCAAAGACCGACCGTGAACGCGTCATCCCGATGTCCGCAGAGCTCTTCCACGTCGTCGCCTCGGTCGTCCGACGCCACACCCGCACCGGCCGCACGATTCCGCTGGTCAGCCGGTTCGACTACCACGACAAAGTGTGGAGTGCTCCGATGCCGTTCCTCTTCCAACGGCAGAACGGCACTACCCCGATGGTCTTCAGCACGGCGACCTTTCAGGTCATGCTCGGCAGACTCTGCGAGCAGCTCGCTGAGACGCACCACGAGTTCCGCGGACTGAAATTCACCCCGCACGACTTCCGCAGGATCTTTGCCACGGAACTCGTGAACAGCGGCCTGCCGATCCACATCGGCGCGGCCCTGCTGGGCCACCTCAACATCCAGACCACCCGTGGATACGTCGCGGTCTTCGATGAGGACGTCGTCCGCCACTACCAGGAACACCTACAGCACCGCCGCCAGATCCGCCCTGACGGCGAGTACCGCGACACGACGGACGAGGAGTGGTCGGAGTTCGAGGAGCACTTCGACCGACGCAAGGTCGAACTCGGATCCTGTGGACGCCCCTACGGCACCCCATGCCAGCACGAACACGCCTGCTTATCCGAACTAGCGCAGTGTGACGGCGGGTTCGTCTCGGCACTGTCGTCATCACGGAAAGTAGCTCTGGAAGAGTTGGGCGGACCGGCGCCCTTGGGCGTGTCGCTGGCGCCCAACCTGTGGCACGGAAGCTAGGCCGCGGTCCCCGCTATAGTCCCGGGCATGACCGATCCAGCGCTATCAATTCGGGCTCTCGGGCAGCTCGCCAATGCGGCCCGTGCGGCGTCGAACCCGATCACGGTGGTCAGGCATGGCCGCCGCGAGGACCGCGCTGGCGTCTACGACCGCTTCGTTCAGGCATGCAGTCAAGCTGTGGCCACGCACGATCGCGAGGCGATGGCCGAGGTCTGGGCCGCATTGCAGGCCATCAAGCTGCGCGCCGACAGGACCGTTCACGAGGCCGCCGAAGCTCTGTTCGAGCGGGTTGCAATGGTTGCCGATCCCGGCGCAACGGGGATGTGGGCGCGGTGGGTCGCCGACATCGAGATGGAGGGTGCTGAACGTCCGGATTTGGAGCAGGAGTTCGGCACAGATCTTTCCCGCGACGACGACGTCCTGTTCCTATCTGCGCTGGACGACTTCGTCACGCTGGCCAGGCTGGACCTGCTTAGCCGCTGGTGGCACAGTCCTCTCCCGAGCCCTGTGCGTCGCTGGTATATGGGCCGGAAGCATGGAAACCAACGCGGGGGTCCCGGCCGCCCGTGGAAGCAACCCCGAGTTGAGTTGCGACTCTCAGAGGATGTCCTCGCCCGCGTTGACGAGGCCAAGAAGGGCTTCTTTGATACTCGTGGGAGAACGCTGCGTCGGCTGATCGTCCGGGGGCTGGAAGCGGAGTCAGAGTAGACGGGTCTTGCCGATTCTCTGGCCTTGGCCAGGGGCTACTTCCCGTTGGCGGTCGCAGCATCGCCGGCCGTCCTGGAAATCGGTCTTGCATTCTCCTCGGCCGAGTCGGGAGTGAGCCGGCCAGCGGTGGTACGAAATTCGGGCATGCCGAGGTGAACGGTGGACGGCTGTGCTGCGCGGTCGCGCATGGCCTCCAGCTTTTGCGTGGTGGCGGCCATGGTGGTCTCGATGGCGGCGACCTCGCCGAGCCAGCCCTGTTCCTTGGCCTCCTGGAGGCGGTCGATGAGGTTGCCGTGGATCTCCTGGAGGCGTGGCATCTGGGCTGGGTCAACGAGCAGTAGGGGACACCTGACACAGGCGTTTTCATGCTGGCACGGGGTCGCGTAGTCGCGGCCGCAGGTTCCCAGAGCGACCTTGCGTAGTTCGAAGTGCGAGAGGAACTCGTCCCACTCGGTAGCGGTGAGCTCGCGGTACTCCTCGCTGGGCCGCTCGGTTCTGCGGCGGGCGATGAAGGCCCGGTGATGGGTGATCACGTCCTCCGGGTAGATCGCGGCATAGCCCATGGTGGTGTCCAGAGCGGCGTGGCCGCAGATCTTCGCGGCGATGTGCGGGGGCAGTCCGGAGCGGATGGCGTCGGTCACGAAGATCCTCCTGAAGTCGTGGGGGCGCCATTCGAGCGGGTCGCCGGTCACGGTGATCTGGGCGGACTGCGAGGTCGCAACCAGGCACTCGCGGATGTAGCTGCGGGTCAGCGGCCGGTCCTCGGTGCCGTACCTGCGTTGGAACAGGAACGGCATGGGCGGGCTCCAGGTCTGCTCGAACACGTCGTAGGCCGACACCAGCGGCAGGGCGGCGTTCCCGGCTCGGACCCGGAAGATGACCGCGGTCAGCACCTCCGCGAGCTCCGGGGAGACCAGCAGCAGGCGCTCCGAATCGGTCTTGGACGGGGCGACCTGCAGCATCGGAACCACCTCGCCGGTGGTGGGCAGGGTGTAGGCGATGAAGCTGTGGTGGGTGAGTTCCAGCATCTCCTCGATCCGGATGCCGGTGTGCCGCAGTACCTCCACCGTCGCCCAGGACCAGAACGCCGCCTCCTCCTCGTGGGTCAGGTTCCGCCGCCTGCCGGCGGCCACCTCGGTAACGTAGACGCGGCGGGCCTGCCCGGATCCGCAGCGCTCGAACTCCTCCCCGGCAACGAGGAACCGTCCACCGACCGGCGTCGCGTGAGCTGCGGTGATGCGGGCCTCAGCGTCCTTGCGCTGCCGGTCGACGGAACGGAGCAGGGCGGGCAGCAGCGGCAGCTGGGTCCGGGTCCGCTGGTCCATCCGGGACTTCACCCCGGACCTGGACTTCTTCGTCGCGCACTCGTTCGCCCTGATCGGACACGGTGCCACCCAGGGCGCCCACCGCGCCGGGTCGTCGGCGGCCCAGCGGGCGATGTCCTGGTAGAACGCCCGGACGAACACCAACTCGCTGCGGAAATTCACCCGCGCCCGCACCGGGTGGCCTTTGGCGTCACGGATGAAGGCCAACCGTTCCTTCCACGCCTGCGCGACATCGGGCGCCAGCCGCAGCGAGTCGATACCTGGGTGGTGGATCTCCAGGTCGCGCCAGAACAACCGGCACAGGTTGCGGGCGATCGACCGCAGCGAGACGTGGTCGAGCTCGGGAGCCCGCTCGGTGAAGTACTCGACCAGCAGATCCCGGACGGCCCGGCATTCAATGCCGTACGCGTCGACGATCTGCTCGACGCTGCGGCGGCCCTCGATGCGGAGCGCCCGAAGCCGCAGCGGTGCGCTGGCCGGGAGCACGCCGGTCTCCTTGAGCAGGGCGTAGAACAGCGGCCGGCCCGCGCTGCCCCGGAAGTGGTGTTCCTCCAGAGCGGCGGTCAGCTCGATGCAGTCGCCGACGGTGATGTCGCTGACCAGGCCGCCCTTGCGGATCACGATCCAGGTGAGCTTGTTCAGGGCGTCGGACCTCGCTGTGGCCGTCGCATGCTGAGCCAGCTGTTCGAGCCGCTGGAAGGCATCGGGGTCGCTGACGGCCCGGGACTCGGTGAGCATCACCGTCACGCGCTGCCGCAGCAGCCACGGGTAGCCGGGGCGGATCGCCTGCCCGGCGACCAAGAGCACCAGCCCCGTGGCCAGCTCATCGCGCCAGTGGCTCTTGGGCGTGCCGCGTCCCCGCAGGGGCAGATCGGTCCACTCGAAGCCGGCGTCGTCCGCCCCGCTGGCCATCCAGCGATCCTGCCAGGTCTCTCCGGGCTGGCCTTCGAGCCAGTCCAGCAGCTTACCCAGGCCCCGCCGCCGGGTCTTGTCGCGGGTCAGGCCCGCACCGGGGTCGGTGAACAGTCCCAGCAACCGCTCGACCAGGCTCTCCCGGCTCTGACGGGTCTGCCACCAGCTCGCTTCGCCGACTCGCGGTTCCCACTCCAGGGCGTTCCCCACCTCATGTGGTTCGACGGGCCTGGCGACGCCGACGTTCACGGTCGGGTTCACCGGCTCTCCCCGCCTACGGTCGAGGTGCCGAACAGCGCTGCCAGCACCTCGGGGCGGTAACCCGGCGCCGGCGGGGCCGGCGGTTTGGCCTGCTCGGCGCGCTGCCGCTCGTGGTGGGCCAGGACGTGGGCGACGACCTCATCGGGCGTGGGAGCGATATAAATTTCAGTGGTGGTGATGTGGGCATGTCCCATGACCCACTGCACGTCGGCGAGGGTCAGGTTCGGATCGCGGACCATCCTCTTGGCCGCGCTGTGCCGCAGGTCGTGCAGGGTCCAGTTCGCGCCGAGCAGCTGGTTGGCACGGGTGAAGACCATCCGGGCCGCGTCGTACTCCAGCGGGCGGAAGGGCCGTCGCAGCGTCCACCACAGCGGCTCCGACGGGTGCTTGGGGACCATGCCGCGCAGTTCTTGCTGGTAGAGCCGCAGCCACACGAACGCGTCGGCGGAGGCGGGAAGGTGCTGCAGGACCTGACTGCCCTTGCGGACCACCCCGATCGTCTGGTCCCCGGGCGCGACCAGGCCCTGCGGGACACCCAGCAGCTCAGAGGCGCGGGCACCGGTGGAGATGTAGAACGCGATCAGAGCCCTGTCCCGGTTGTATTTCAACCCGGCGAACAGGTCGTTGAGCGCCTGGTCAGGAATGATCCTCGGGGTGGGCTTGGGTTCCTTGGGCTGATAGGTGCCTCGGCGCGAAGGCCGTCGGAAGGGCTGCATCGGGTTGTGATGCGCATTCGGACTCCCCTCCTCGGCAGCCCCGCCCTGCGGGAACGGGTTGATCAGCGGCCGGCCGTGGGTCTCGCGGTGGTACTCGTAGAACGAGCGGATCACCGCGCGAGCGTGCCGCCTGGTCCGAGCGGCATAGTTCTCGCCGGGCGCGGCCTTCCCCGTGACCGGGTTCACCGATCCCGGGGCGGGTGCGTCGGGACGGCGCTGCCGCGGCGGCTTCTTCGTGGTCTTCAGCCATAGTGCGAAGTCACGGGCCTCGACCCTGCTCGCGAGATACCAGGGAACGTCCACGGCGCGTAAGAACCGGACCCACGCCAACAGCTCATAGGCGTAGGACCGCAGCGATGTCGGACTCGCGTCGTCGGCGAGCATGTGGTGCAGGAACTCACTGACCGCCGCCACCTCGGTGCCATTGGCGTCCACGAGCCGAAACGGCTGCAGCGGGTCATCGCGCTTCTCGACGCGGCCGACCCGTGCCACCTTCAGTGCCGCCACGTCCCGGACCGTCGTGCTGTGCTCTGGCATCCATACCTCCACGGGTCGACCTATTTGACGACACGCGATGAAACCAGATCCATCACCACACGCGCAGTCACCACGACCCGCCGGCGGCAGCCACAACGTCCTTATGATCACTATGAGTTGACCTGGGAGGGAACCCAAACTAGTTCGGTCAATGGGACATCCGTTGCCCGGTGCTGCACATCAATCCAAAGATGCTCGATCGCCTCGAAGAGCTCGAAGCTGACCTCCTCGTCCGCCTACGACGGGCCGAAGAGGAGCACTGGCTCGGCGAAGTAGAAGGCATCAACCTCACACTCACCTTTCTCCGCTCCAAGCGCGAAGAAACCCAACGCCGAACCCGACGCCCAGCCGTCGACCTCGGCATCCCCACCCCCCGCAGGAAGGAGAACCAGTGACTGGCGCCTACCGGCGGCGGGCGATCGTGATGATTTCCCGGCTGGAAGCAGTGACCGGTTCCCGGTCCCAGCTGCCGTACTGTGCCTTGATCTCAAAGCCCGCCCCGTCGAGGAACTCGCCGAGTGCTGCAACGTCGAGAAACCGCAGGCTTTCGCTGAAGACCCGCAACACCGTGCCATCCGGCAGAGCCACCGTCCCACGGATTGTGACCACGTCGCCGACGACCGAGTCGACGTCGTGCCAGTACTGCAAGGCGCGGCCAGCCTCGTCAACGACGTCGACCACGTCATCCGGGTTCGAAGGAGTCCAACCTTCCCAAGCCCGTGCCTGCGGATGCCTCGTCTCGAATACGAAACGGCCGCCTCGACGCAGGGCGCCATAGATCGCGGCGAGCGAAGCACGCACGTCATGATCAGTGACCAGGTCCTGGAAGGCATGGCCGGTCATCGTCGCGAGATCGAAGTCGGCGCCGCTCTCTGCTTCCGCCGCAACGCCTTCCACCCACTCGACGTCAGCCCGGCGCCGGGCCCGCTTCAGCGCGGCCCGGTCCGGGTCCAGGCCGACCAGCCGACCATGATGGCCGCGCTCACGAGCAAGACGCAGCATGGCACCGGTGCCACAACCGACGTCCAAGACCGACTCCGCACCCATGACGAACGGGAAATAGAAGCCGTCGTCGGACCTCCCGTCAGGATCCCAGGGGTTCAGCACGTCGTACAGCGCGGCAGCGTCAGCATCTGAGAACACCGCGACAGTGTCCGCCACCCGTTGCCCTGGCAACAAGCGATTATTTCCGCAGCGCGATGCCAGACCCGCCGGCCGCCCCCACTGCCCCCTCAACAATGGAGCACCTGCTGTCCAGCCACACACCCATCACCCTTTCGAGTGAAGTGCAGAGAAGGAGTACCGGCCAGAAGCGATTGCCGGGGAAAGCGAAGTGGTGGCCCGTGGCACCAGTCATCAGGCTCGGATTGATTCCGCAGAACAGCACGCGGAGGCCGCCCGCGGCCACATCGGGAACAGTGTGGCCACGGGCGGCCTGGAGCTCTTCGGGTGTCATCGTCCGGGGCCGCGCGACATCAGAGGATGGAGCCAGGCGCGTACCCGGCAGCCTCCGGGTGCTGCTTCGTGATCTCCTCGATCCGGGAGACGAGCGCTGTGACCTGGTCACCGGCGGCGCCCGTGAACGAGAGCTTGTCGGCCATCAGCGCGTCCAGCTGGGCGTGATCCAGCGGAATGCGCTCGTCGGCGGCCAGCTTGTCGAGCAGCTCGTTGCGCTCCGTGCCCTGCTCACGCATGGCCAGGGCGGAAGCGACCGCGTTCTCCTTGATGGCCTCGTGGGCGACCTCACGCCCGACACCCGCGCGCACCGCGCCCATCAGCACCTTGGTGGTGGCGAGGAACGGGAGGTAGCGGTCCAGCTCACGGGCGACCACGGCGGGGAAGGCACCGAACTCGTCGAGCACCGTCAGGAAGGTCTCCACCAGACCGTCGAACGCGAAGAACGCGTCCGGCAGCGCCACCCGGCGCACCACGGAGCAGGACACATCGCCCTCGTTCCACTGGTCGCCCGCCAGCTCGCCGGTCATCGACGCGTAGCCGCGCAGGATCACCATCAAACCGTTGACGCGCTCGCAGGAGCGGGTGTTCATCTTGTGCGGCATCGCGGACGAGCCGACCTGGCCGGGCTTGAAGCCCTCGGTCACCAGTTCGTGGCCGGCCATCAGCCGGATGGTCTTCGCGACCGAGGAAGGAGCGGCTGCCAGCTGTACCAGCGCGGTCACCACGTCGTAGTCGAGCGAGCGCGGGTAGACCTGGCCGACGGAGGTGAAGGCCTGTGCGAAGCCGAGGTGGCCGGCGATGCGCTGCTCCAGGTCGGCCAGCTTCCCGGCGTCGCCGCCCAGCAGGTCGAGCATGTCCTGGGCGGTGCCGACGGGCCCCTTGATGCCGCGCAGCGGATAGCGGCCCAGCAGATCCTCCAGCCGGCCGTAGGCCACCAGCAGCTCGTCAGCCGCTGTCGCGAAGCGCTTGCCGAGCGTCGTGGCCTGGGCGGCGACATTGTGGGAGCGACCGGCGATGACCAGCTCGCGGTACTCGCCGGCCAGCCTGCCGAGCCGGGCCAGCACGGCCACGGTGCGGTCACGCATCAGTTCCAGGGAGAGTCGGATCTGGAGCTGCTCGACATTCTCGGTGAGGTCCCGGGACGTCATGCCCTTGTGGACCTGCTCATGGCCGGCGAGAGCGTTGAACTCCTCGATGCGGGCCTTGACGTCATGCCGGGTGACCTTCTCGCGCTCAGCGATGGAGGCCAGGTCGACCTGATCGAGGACGCGCTCGTAGTCGGCGAGAGCGGCGTCGGGTACCTCGATCCCGAGGTCCTTCTGGGCGCGCAGCACCGCCAGCCACAGCTGACGTTCCAGCTTCACCTTCTGCTCGGGGGACCAAAGGACAGCCAGCTTCGTGGAGGCGTAGCGGCCGGCCAGGACATTGGGGATGCGAGGCTTCGCAGACACAGCAGTCACGTGTCGTGAGCTTACCTGTCTTCTCCAGCGGCTCGTGAGCGTGCACCGGCTCCCGAAGGTCCAGGTCGGAGGCTTCTGGGCCCGGCCGCACGCGCAGCGTACGAGATATCCGTGAGCCGAAACGGCATCGGGGGCGGAGCTCACGGCCCCAGCGGGACCGTGAGGAGAATCCGCTCAGGGCGGAGAAGCCGGAACCGTGCCGGGCCGTTGCCGCAAGCGTGGTGTGTGGTGTGTGGTGCGCTCGTCGCTTGGTGCGTCGGTGTGCAGGTATGTAGCTGTTCAGCTGCGCCGCTGCCCAGCCTGCGGCATGGGGCTCCGAGGGCGGATCGTGGGCTACGCCCCGGCGTGGACGTACGTTGCCCAGATGTGCGGTCTCCGGGGTGCGGCGTCGTAGCTGGCGGACCGTGTCGTGCAGCGCGTGCGCGGCACTGGGGCTGTCGGGGGCGGTCGTGCGGCGATAGAAGTCCCGCGTCATGTGGTCCGCGTGCATGCTGTCGATCGTCCACAGCGTGCCGACCGCCGTCGGGAATCCCGCAAGCAGGAATGAGCTCGTGATGTGGATGGCCTCGTCAACCAGGCGTTCTGCCGTGCGGGCGGTGCCGCAGGCCGCGAGGAAGACGAGCTGTGCCGAGCGCGGGCGGACCCGGCAGATCTCCAGGACCGAGACCGGCTCGCCACTGGGTAGATGAAGCAGGGCGCCGGAGGGCTCCGCCGGGTCCGACGCCGCGTGGCAGCCGAAATGCGCCCACGAGGCGCTGTGCAGCGCGGCGAGCACGGCCTCGCGGCTGGCGGCCGGGCCGATCAGCGGTGGCCGGGCACCGAGAAGCTCGGCCGCGTGGGCCGCCGCGGCCGCCACGCCGGGGAGATCGTCCTCGGCGTGGCGACGAGGAGCGCGCTGCCGTGGTCGGCCGTATCGCGCCGCCGGGCGCGTGCTCGCGCGTACGCGAGGGTCTGCAGGCCGGGCGCGTAGGACGAGATCACGGTGTCGAGGGCGGCGCCGCAGCCGTCCTCCGAGCAGCCGGGCGCCGTGCATTCGGCCGCGTGGAGCGGCAGGGCGCTGAACGCACCGGTCGCCACCCACCAGACGCGCGGCCACGCGCCGTCACGGGGGACGGGTTCCACCGGTCCGACGGCCTCCAGGACCGGGCGCACGATCCGGTGCCAGGTCCAGGCCAGAGTCTCGCGGACCGTCCTGGCCGCGGCGACGAGCTGAAGCGGGGAGGGGCGGGACATCCCCCTGGCGTTGATGGCGTCGACGGCGTCACGCAGCCGTCGCGCCGCGTCGGTGATCTCGTCGGCCTCCGGGGCGAGGAGCAGCGAGGCGACCGACTGCTGGGTGATGACGAGGGCGTGGCACCGGTTCTTGCCGTGATTGAGGACGACGATGGGGCCATCGGCGGCAAGCGCCCTGAACCCCTCAGTGGTCAGCGGCCGCAGGAAGCCCTCGAACCCCGGCCGTGTGCGGATGTGCCGTACGAGATCGTCCAGTTCGTTCGACGCGCGCAGGGCTGCGAGGCGGGCCCACTCGGCGGCCCCCGGTGTCCCGGCATCAGGTTCGGAACCGGTGTCGAGCCGGTCGGTCAACCGCTGGAAGGATTCGGCAAGTTCCGGGAAGGCGGCCTGCAGATCGCTGATGTCGGCGCGGGCCTCGATGCGGCGCGCCAGCAGCAGGCCACGGCCCCGCTCCAGCAGTTCGGCGGTACGTGCCACGTCGGGGCCCCGGACCGTGTGGTCCAGGGCGGGGAGGCCGTCGAGGCCGGGAGCCTGCCCCGCCTTCTGTCCTGCCTTCGGCGCTCGCACGTCCCCTTCCATGAGCCGCATCCGCTCCGCGATCTGCGCTGCGGACTCGCGCATTTCGAGGGTGCGGAGGATCAGCTCGACGAGCCCTCTGATGTCGCCCTCGAAGATGGACAGGCCGTGCTCGGCGGACGTCTGGTCACTGCCCCGGTCGGTGATCCCGGTCATCGCCTCGACGGCCGCTTCGAGGTGCGTCAGCGCCGGGCCGATCCCCTGCTCTCCGCGGCCGATCTCGCGGGCCGCCGCGCCGATCTCGCCGTTGGCGCGCATCCACGCGGAGCCGACGAGGTCGTCCCAGCCCGCGGCGGGCTCACGGCCGGCGAGGCGGGAGCGGAGGCCGTCCGCGAATGCGGCGAGCGGGCCGAGCAGGATATTGGCACCCCGCGCCGGCTCGGAGCCGTCCGGGGCTTCGCCGTCGGCCCTGGACGGCTCCGAGCCGGGTACGGGACCGGAGGCGTGGTCCGTCCCCGGTGCCTCCGGGGGGTGCACGGGCCCCCGGGCGTCCGTGGCGGACATCTCCGGAAGGCGGTCCAGGCCGATCAGGTCGAACATCGGCCCCATCACGTCGGCCAGGTCGACCGGTGACTGGTCCGGCGTCACGTCCTTCAGGACGCTCTCCAGGGTCCGTGCCTCGGCGAGCAGTGCCCGCGCCCTCTCCGGTTCGCGGGTGCGGAGAGCCGCGGAACGCTGCATCAGGACTCTGACGAGCGTCATGGCCGTCATGGGCCGCATCGGGTGTCCGACGGGACAGGCGGCGAATGCCCTGCGGCACTGTTCGACGACAGCGTCGTCGAGGTCGGGCCGTGGGCCTCCCGGCCCCACGGATTCGACCAGGTCGACATAGGCGTCGCCCATCAGGTCGTACCAGGGCGGGTCCTCCCCGTCGGACGTCTCCGCCCGGGTGAGGTCCCGCATTTCGTGGGCGATCCGCCGGGCCCGTTCCAGCTGAGCGGGGTCGTGGCCGAACACGTAGTTCTGCAGGGCGTTGTGGAACTCCGCGCGAGCGGCCAGCACTTTCTGATCGGTCCGGGTCAGGCCCGCGTCCTCGTGCAGCGCCGCTTCCTCGGCGGTCGGCGGGGGTGCGGAGGCGAGCAGGGCCGCCGCCTCGCGTGCGCCCTCCGCGTCGTGGGAGCCGAGCGACAGAATGCTGAGGGCGTGTGCGAGCGTCCGGTCGTACTCGCTGGGTGAGTCGCCGGAGTTGGCGTCGGCCTCGCGGAGCAGTCGTACGACCTCTTCGAGGACAGCGGGATCGGGGCGTTCCGAGGTACCGGCGGACAGGGCGCTGCCGAGGGCTCCCGCGAGGTGCCGGCGCAGCTCGGGGTCGTCATCGTCCGTGGAGTCGAGGATCTCGCGGAGGGTCGCGATGGCGGAGTCGAGGTGTTCGGGGCGGTCGAGGCGGATGCCGGACATCCGGGACAGTGCGTCGAGCGTCCGGCGGATCTCGTCGGGCATGTCCTCCTCCCGCGTGATGTCCGCCGTGACGGCGAGGACCGCGACGGGCAGCGCCACGTCCAGGATTCCGCGGCGCAGCAGGTCCGTCGCGGGAAAGCTGGGCGGGGCGGTGGTGAGCGCCTCCTCGGTCAGCTCGCGGGATTCGATATCGAGCAGTCCGGCGCGGGCCGGCGCGCTGGAGCGCAGGGCCTCGGCGCGCAACCCGGTGAGGGCGGCCAGGACCGCGAGGTGCGCATGCCGCTTGGGGTGATCGGCCGGGAGGACGGCGAGGGCGGAGCGGTAGCGGCTGATGCGCTCGTCGGCGCGCTCCGCGCCGCGTTCCACGGAGTCGGCCTCGGCGTGTCTTCCAGAGCCGGCGTCGCCGTGTTCGCCGAAGCCGATGTCGGCGCGTGCCTCGGAGCCCGCGCCGGCTGCGACGTCAACATTATCGGTGGGGTCAGCCGGGTCGGTGGGGTCGAATCCGCCGATCAGTGAAAGGGCTTCGATGTCGAGGTCGATCGGCCGGCCCTCGCGGGCGGCACTCTCCCTCTCCTGTGCGGCGAGGCGGTCCAGGAGTGGCGCGGCCCGTTTCAGGGCGTCCGGATCGTCACTTTCGCGCAACGACTCGAATTCCTGGTACGTGGCGAGCATGTCGCTGTGCTCGTCGCTCAAGGCACCGGCCGAGGCGAGCAGCCGGGCCGCCTCCAGGGCCATGTTGTCGTCCTCGCACGCCTGGGCCAGCGCGCTGAGCGCCCGGCCGAGGGCTACGGCGACCGCGCCGTGTTCGGGGTGACCCGCCGGAGTGTCGGTGTACGCCGCCCGCAGTCGGCATACACCGCACGCGACACGTCCCGCGTCCTGCTCGGCGATGCCCGCGTCAGCGATCGCCGTACCGACGTGCAGGTCGAATTCACCGGGCCAGGTGACGGGCTGGGCAGCCAGCATCCGCAGGAACCGCAGCCCTTCCGCGGTCTCCGGGGTGACGGCGTCGTCCGGCACTGCCTCGACCAGCCGCTCGACCCGCGCGAGCCCGGGAGAGCCGAGGAGCCGGGCGGAGTCGACCACCGTGCGCAGGCAGGCGGAGTTCGCGGCGCGTGCCGCGTCGGAGTCGAACAGGCAGGGCGCGACGGCCATCCGCCCGCACACCTCCCGGCCGTAACGGGCGGCATTGGCCAGGCCGTCCGGGTTGGCCTGCGTCTGGAACCGGAGCATCCACAAGTCGTGTGCGTAGATGGATAGTTCAACGAACGCCAACTGCTTTTCTGCACCCACGAGTTCAAGAGCGGCGTCCGACCAGGCGAGCGCGCGGTCGAGCGCGGCCGGCCGCTCCGGAGGAGCCCCGCCCACCGCGACGCCGGCATGGACCGAGCACACCAGGTGCGCGAAGCGCGCTTCGCGCGACGGGTCGGTGGCGTCGAAGCCCTCCTTGAGGGAATCGGGGAGTCCGGCCTCCGGGGGAAGACGCGGGCACAGGAAGCCGAACGTGCAGACCGCGACCTCCGTGTTCTGCGCGGCGTCCGGATCCTCGGCGCCCTGGTGGCGGCCCCAGAACGTCCAGAACACCGCGGCCACCGCGTCGAGATCGATTGAGTCCTCCGGTGAAGGCGTCACCTCAGCGAGCAGAGCCAGCGCCTCGATGACGGCCTCCTCGCCGCGCAGAGGCGTGACATCGCCGGTGCCGAACGCGGCGGTGAGACGTTCGATCACTCGTTCCCGAATCTCGGACATCACACCTACATTAGTCTGATCAACAGTCAGAGAGCCTGGCGCACAAAGGATTAAAGGGTTAACAGGGGGTCCGTGTGGGCGACGGGGCGAAGGCGCACGGCGTGTACGAGGACGCCGTGGAATACCTGTGCCGCAACGTCGGGGAACTGCGTCCGCTCGTCTCGTCCGCCGTATGGCACTCGGCCTTCCCGGTCGTACGGGACGCCGATCCGGCCGGTGCCGAGTGGTGGGACGCCGTACGAGCGCTGCACGACGCGGTCGAGGCGGCCGGCGTCCCGAACGGGCTCGGGCTGCCCGCCACCATGGGCGTCGGTGACTGGCCCGGCGCCCCCACCCCGCAGTCGGTGGGCTGGGTCTGCCCCACGAGCCGCTGCGGCCGGGTCGAACTGCGCACCGGGACGGTAACCGCCACACCGGGCTGTGACCTGGCCAGAGGTCCGATGCGACTGGTGGACGGCTGACGGGCGATGGGCCTGCTCATCGAGTTGCAGAAGCGCATACCCGACGGCTGGTTCCTGCGTCGGCTGCTGCCCGCCGCACTGTTCGTCGTCGTCGCGGTCGGCGGCGGCGGGGAGCTGGGCCATGCCCACTGGAACGACATCGCCCTCGCGCGCGGGCGGATGGCCGATGCCCTGCGAACGGGCGGCGGCCCGACAGCGGACACCGTCGCCTCGCTCGTACTCGTCGCGGTGCCGGTACTGGGAGCCGCCTTCGCGGTGCCCTACGCGGCAGCCTCGATCGGCTCTCTCGCGGCGGGCGCCTGGCCGTGGTGGCTGATGCCGGTGGGCCGGCGGGTGACCAGGTGGCGGGTGCGGCGCTGGGCCGAACCGGACGTGCTGGCCCGGCGCTCCGTGCGCGCCCGCGCCGACGGCCACGCGCTGCGAGCCGACCGCCTCGACGCACGGGCCGCACGGGCCGGAACGGGCGGGCGGCCGAAGTCCCCGACCTGGTCGGGCGACCGCCTCCGCCGCACCGAGGAGAACGTCGGACGGCAGACCGGCGGGGACGTCGCCGGAGGCTGGACCGTCCTTCTGCTCAGTGCGGCCGACCAGCCCCGCGCGGCGCTGGCCCAGGCCCGCGACGCCTATGACGCGGCCTGCGAAGGCCTCGTCTGGAGCACGGCATTCACGGTGCTGGGCGCCTGGTGGTGGCCGGCGGCTCCCTTCGGTGTCCTCCTGGGCCTGGCTTCCTGGCGCTCCCCGCGCCATGCGGTGCAGGCGCTGTGCCGCACGACGGAGGCGGCGTTCACGCTGCGCGGAACGGGAGAGCCGGGCACGCAGCCATGAACCGGGCGGCGGCGGACACGCAGCGAAGCCGCCCGCGTGCGCCCACCGCGCGGGAACGGCGTACACAGTGTGCGGAAGCGGAGCCGGCCCGTGCCGGCACGGGAAACGAAGCCTGGCCCGTGCACGGGGCGCGGGAAATGGAGCCCCGGCCCGTGCCCAGCACGTGGGAACAGAGCCGGCCCGTGCCCAGCGCCGGGAGTGACCGGCCTCCGGGCCGCCGCGCCACTGAGCCGGCCTGAACGGGGCCGCGCGCGTCGACGACCGCCGCGCTCATGACGGCTGGCCATCGCCCCCGGTCATCATGGCGATCCAGCTGTGGGGTGCGTCGTCGCCGAGCATGATGCCGTAAACGTCCTCGCCTGCCGCTTCGGCGGCGCGCGCGAACATGGCATGCTCGTACTCGGCCAGCGCCTTCTCGATGTCGTCGGGATACCGGGCGACTGCCCGGCCGAGCTCGGCGCCGTCCAGCATGGCCAGATTGGCGCCTTCACCGTTCGGCGGGGCGAGGTGGGCGGCATCGCCCAGCAGCGTGATCCCGGGCATCGGATCCCAGTGGTGCCCCACCGGCAGGGTGTGGAGGGGGCGCAGGAACGGCGCGGTGTCGCTGTCCGTGAGGAGAGCGGTGAGCTGCGGGGCCCATCCTTCGAACTCCGCAACGACCCGTGCCGTCAGGGCCGAGGCGTCGGAGGCATCCGTGTCGGCGGGCCAGCCGAGCGGTTTCACGAGCTGGGCGTAGGAGTGCAGGCTCCCATCGGCCTCCCGCATGGCGAGAATTCCCTTTCCCGGCGCGAGCGCGAACAACGAGCCGGGGCCCACTGCTGCCGCGGCGGCGGGGTGACGGCCGACCGCGTCGGACAGGAACGTCTCGACGGAGGTGACGCCCGCATACGTCGGGGTGGCGTCCGACAGGACCGGCCGGACCCGTGACCACGCCCCGTCGGCCCCGACCAGCAAGCCCGTGGTGACAGTGCCGCCGTCGGCGAAGCGCACCTCGTGGCGGCCGTTGCCGAGGGCCCGTACGTCAGTGACCTTGTGCCTCCACCGGACGGTGCCGTCCGGCAACGAGTCCAGCAACAGCTGCCGCAGCCGACCGCGCTGTACCTCCGGACGTGAGCCCGTCCCGTCGTCGGGCAGGTCGAGCAGTACGGACCCCGTCCGGTCCACGACCCGGTAGGACTCGCGCCCCTCCAGGACGAGTCCGCGGAACTCCTCGATCAGCCCGGCGGCCGCCAGCGCGGGCTGGCCGTTCCAAGGATGTATGTCGAGCATGCCGCCCTGAGCGCGTGCGGTCGCGGAGGCCTCCGCTTCGTAGACCGTGGCCGGAATGCCGTGAACGTGCAGGACGCGGGCCAGCGCGAGACCGCCGAGGCCGGCTCCCACGACTGTGACTACCGGTGCCGTCATCATCCTTCTCTTCTCCTTCTTCTGCTTCTGCTCCAGAGCTGACCCCATGGCCAGAGTTCTTTTGGATCGTCGATCCAAAAGAAGGTGCACCTTGGAGCGCCCCTTTGGAGCGGCGATCCAAGGTGACAGAATGAAGAACATGACAACCAAGGGCCATCGCGCAGCGCGGCGCACCGACGCACTGTCCAAAGAGGTGATCGTCCAGGCCGCGACCGAGATCCTTGACACCGGCGGCGAGGCGGCGCTGACCTTCCGCGCGCTCACCCGCCATCTGCAGACGGGCTACGGGGCGATCTATCACCGAGTGGCCAACAAGAGCGACCTGCTCGCGGCGGCCGCCGACGGTGTGATCGACCGCGTCGTCGCCGGCCCCGCCGCCGACGCGAAGCCCCGGGAAGCGCTGCGAGCCCTCGCCCTCGGCCTGTTCGACGCGATCGATGCGCACCCCTGGGTCGGGGCCCAGCTCACCCGGGAGCCCTGGCGCCCCACGCTGCTGGAGGTCTACAAGAGCGTCGCTGAGCAGTTGCAGGCACTCGATGTGCCCGAGGATGCCGTGTTCGACTCGGCGGGCGCGCTCGTGAACTACATCCTCGGGGTCGCCGGGCAGAACGCCGCCAACGCCCGCGTGCTCGCCGGAGCCGAGGTGGAGCGGGACCGTCTGCTGGCGGAGATCGCCGCGCAGTGGGCCCAGCTCGACCCGGTGCAGCACCCTTGGGCGCGCGGTGCGGCGAAGCGTCTGCCGGATCACGACGACCGTGCGCAGTTCCTCGCCGGAGTCGACCTCATCCTCGCGGGCATCGAGGCCGTGAACTGTGGGCGCTGAGCCGGAGCGGACCAAGGGCTGTCCGGCGGATCGAGTGACCGCCAGATCCCCGGATCGTCCTTCCCGGTCGCAGCACAATCGTGTTGACCGTCCCGGCAGGCAGTGCTTGAGTCGGCACGTGGACAGCATTTCGGCCAACCGGCAGTTCTGGAACCGGTTCAGCGGCGCCTACCAGGACAAGCACGACCCGCAGATCGGCGCAACGCCCCGGCTGTGGGGCACCTACGCCATCCCCGACGCGCACCTGAACGCCCTGGGCGACGTCACCGGCAAGCGCGTCCTCGAACTCGGCTGCGGCGCCGGCCAATGGTCCAGGGCGCTCGCCGCCGAGGGCGCCACCGTGGTCGGGCTCGACCTGTCCGAGGCCCAACTCGCCGCGGCGGCCGGCGCGATGGGAGCGGCCCGCTACCCGCTGGTGCAAGGCGCCGCCGAACACCTCCCGTTCGCCGCCGACAGCTTCGACCTGGTGTTCTGTGACTACGGCGGGCTCAGCTGGGCGCCCCCGCAGCTGGCCGTCCCGCAGGCCGCACGCGTCCTGCGGGACGGCGGGTGGCCGGTGTTCAACGTCGCCAGCCCATGGTTCGAAGCCTGCTACGACGAAGCCGCCGGCCGCGCGACCACGACGCTGCAACAGGACTACTTCGGGCTGGACAGCATCGCGGAAGACCAGGGTGCGGTCAGCTATCAGCTCGCCTACGGCGACTGGATCAGGGTCCTGCGCGGCGCGGGACTCGTCATCGACGACCTCATCGAGCCGCGGCCCGGACCCGGAACAGCCAACGGCTACAACCATACCGACCCGCCCGACTGGGGACACCGCTGGCCGGCGGAAGCGCTCTGGGTAACCCACAAACCGTAGACAGGCCGCACCGCCGCACCGCCGCACCGAAGCGTGGAGTAACCCCTCAGCCGGGGCCGGGGCCGGGCTTGAGGCGTGTGAAGTACTCGGTCCGGATGATCTTGAGGCGGGATTCCGCCGGCTGACGGGCGAGGATGCCGGGCAGAGACCGTTCGCGGGCTGCTTCGCTCCGATGGGCAAGGATCGCGCGCCATTTGGCCGCGACCCACGGGGTCACGTCGACGGTCGTGCTCACATACGTGTCCGGGACGCTGAGCAGGGTTTTGCCGACCCCGGTCAGCAGGGGCCCCAGTTCGCCGATGCCGCTGTCGGGGTGGGTGGCCGCGTACAGGGCGCGAGGCTGCCAGGGAGGCCCCGCTTCGGGGTAGAGCGGCCCGACTCCTGCGGCTTCGACGGCGAGCAGGGTGACCTGGTGGGTACGGCGGTGGTCCGGGTGGCCGGTCAGCTGTCCGAGCACGTCGTGCGTGACCACGACATCGGGACGGAACTCCCTCAAGTGGTGCACGACGTGGCCGACGGCCTCGTCGAGCGGTACATCGACGAGCCGGGCCCGGCCGGGGGCGGACGCGGGGTTGCGGGCATCGGCGTGGCCGAGCATGCGCGGCTCGCCGGCGCCGAGGGCACGCAGGGCGTCGCTGAGTTCAGCCGCGCGGGGACTGTCCGGGGCCCATGTGGTGGTGACGACCGCCGTGCGGGCACCGTCGGCGGAGCTCCGCGCGAGCACTCCGCCTGCCAGCAGGGACTCGTCGTCGGGGTGGGCGAACACGCCCATCAGTGAGGGGGCGAGCCGGTTCGTGCCACAGCCGGACGGCCCGTTGACCAGGTTCGTCATGTGCTCTGCCCCGCGACGACGGTTTCGGACGGAGCGTCCGGCCCGGTGACCCGGACGTCACGGCCGGGCCAGCCGAAAACCAGTCGCGAGGCCGGCTTTTCGAGCACGTCGCCGGGTGGCAGGTGGTCGTCCGGGGTTCCGGCCGGGTGGACGCTCATGGAGGGGTAGCCGCTCGCGCGCACGTCCCGGTCCCACGTGCGCACGCACGCGGCGAACCGCCGCGCCAGCTCCGGGCCGGCCGGCCCGTACGCGTGGATGTGGAACGCGTGGCGGGAACCGGCTGGTTCAGGCGCGTCGTGGAGCTTGACGAGGGTCAGATAGGCGAGCGAGCCGTCGGCCACGACCGCTGCCGCGTCACGCTGGGCGACGAGCGCGGATCCGTCCGGGACGGTCAGCCGGCAGAACCCGGCCAGCGTGCTCGCCGCGAAGATCTGCAGCGTCTCGAAATTGAACCGGCCGGCCACGACGAGGCCCGTGGCGAGCTCGTGGCGCGGCCCGCGCAGGGCCTCGTCCAGACCGCCGGTCCTACCCGGGACACCGTTCTCCCACCGCACCGTGACCGCCCCGTCGGCCAGCCGGACCAGGGGGACCGTGCGGGCGGCGGCGCCGCGGTCGCGGACGAACCCGCAGTACGTCCAGTGCTCCGCGTACAAGGTGTCCGCACGCCGGACCAGGGTGACCGAGCGGGTGTAGCCGCCGATCTCCAGGGGGACGACCAGCCGTCCGCCTTCGGCCAGTTGTTCACGCCAGGCCGGGGCGATGTCCGTCGCGGTGTGCGTGATGACGATGCCGTCGAACCCGCCCGCCGGTACATGCGAGGGCGCTCCCAGGCCGCCGTCACCGAGTACGGCCGTGACCCGACCGCTTCCGGCCTCCGCGCACAGCCGTCGGGTGCGGTGCACCACGTACGGGTCGAGATCTACGGTCACCACACGGCCCCGCTCCCCGACGATGTGCGCGAGCAGCTCCGCGTCGTACCCGCCCGAACCGACCTCCAGCACGTTCATCCCCGGCTCCAGCCGGAGTCGCCCGGCCATGTCGGCCTGGAGCCAGGCCGCCGAGACCGAACTGACGGCAGTCCCGGGGGCCCCGCGAACGGTCACTACGGCGTGGTCGTCGTGGTAGGCCGTCGAGAGCGGGACCTCGGGGACGAAGCGGTGCCGGGGCACCGCGCGGAGCGCGGCCCGCACCCGGGCGGAGGGGGCCCAGCCTTTGCGGATCACGCGGTCCGCCATGCGCTCGCGCAACCGGGCCGCCTCCGCGGGTTCACCCGGCACGGGCGGGACGGCGGAGGTGCACGGGTAGGAGTGCACCGGCGGCAGTCCCGGAAGCACCCCGGGGAAGACCGCGTTCAGCGACTGGGCGGAGGGCATGAAGACCGCCCCGAGTGCGGCCAGGGTATGCAACGGGTGCCACTCCCAGCGGACGAACTTCTCCGGCTCCCTCAACGTGAGTCCGCCGTCCCATGCGGTGATACGGACGACGGGGGAGATACGGCGCATGTCCAGCCGGTCGTCGTGCAGGACGGTGATGACATGGGCGTCCTCCACACGGGCCGTCAGCCCGGTCTCCTCCGCAAGCTCCCGTACGGCCGCGGCCTGAGCGGACTCGCCCGCCTCGATACGGCCGCCGGGCAGCTCCCACATGCCCTTGGTGGAACGGCCCAGCAGGACCCGCCCGGCCGCGTCGGTGACCACGGCCGCGGCGCCCGCCACCGCTTGGGGGTTCGGCCGTCCCTTCTCCACCGCGGTGAACGAACCGCCCGCACCGCGCAGCACCAGCACCGCCAGGCCATCCGCTTCGAACCTCAGGGCCTCCTCGAAGCCGTCCGCGATCGCGCTGAGTTCGTTCTCGTCCAGGGCGATGTGCCGCCTCTCCGGCGGGGTGTGCTCCACCACCGGCGTGATGACGACGATCGCGCCGCCCTCCCGCAACAGCGCCCCCAGAGCCCGCAGCACGGACGATCGGTTGCGGAAGAAGGCGACGCTCAGCCGGAGGGTGACCAGGTCGTATCCCCCCTCGGCCCCTTCGGCCGGGCCGGGCAGGCCGCATTGCTCCAGGTCCAGCCGCAGCCAGCGCACCCCGGGCACCGCGGCGTGCTCCGCTCGGGCCCGGACGAGCGCGCCTTCGGTGAAGTCGACCGCGTCCACCTGATAGCCCATGCCGGCCAGCGCCACGGCAAGCTCCCCGGTTCCGCATCCGGCGTCGAGGGCCCGTCCGCCCTCCGGCGCCGGGACGTGCTCAGCCAGCAACGCCCGCTCCGCGTCGCCCGGTGGACGGAACCCCCGGCCGCCCTCGTAGTGCTCCTGCCAGGCTTCCTTCCGGACCTGCCTCAACGTGTCGCTCCCCTCACCGTCGTACGGTCCCTGACGTCTGATCGCTGAGCGCCCGCGGCCCGGATGCCATCGGCCTCCCGCAGGTCGCCCGGCGGCATGATGGTCAGCTGTTCCCCCAGCCCCAGGAGTCGAAGTACGCGGTCGTGCCGGTCAGCCGAGCCGTCATCACCGCGTCCAGACGGGCGAAGTCCTGCGAGGGCATGAGCGGCTCCCACTCCTTCAAAGTGAGGACACGCACGGCGTCGTGTTCGTCCGGGTCCAGGACGATGGACCGGATCTGTGCGTCGGAGAGCCGGCCGCCGTCGAAGACGCATCCCGTCGTGGAGTACGGCCAGTCGCCCCCGGGCGGTCCGAAGACCGAGGCGAGCAGCCGGGGCGGCCCCGCCACGTCGAGGCCGGTCTCCTCACGGCATTCGCGCTGCGCCGTCTGCCAGGGCCGCTCGCCGTGATCCATCGTGCCGCCCGGGAACTGCCAGGGATGCGCCTCGGAGTAGGTGGCCCGCAACTGCACCGGACGGTTCTCCCGGTCGGTGAAGAAGATGAAGGCCGATCCGGTCGACTTGGGTACGGAAGAGGCGTACTCCTCCGGTGGGAGCAGCACACGGCCGGCGGGCGGCTCGACGCGGGCGGCCGCCCCCACGAGCCGCGTCATCCGCATCAGCGCGGGATCGGCCGCGAACCCCAGCTCCCGGTACAGCGGTGTGGCCTCCTCGCCGGCGTGCAGTTCGAAGAGCGTGACCCCGTCCGACTGGAGGCGGTCGAGGAGGTCGGACAACAACTCCCTGGCGAGGCCGAGGCGCCGGAACTCTGGTCGTGTGGCCACCGCGTGCACGCGCGCGGCCAGCCCCTTGGGGTAGGCGGGCGCCGGGAGGACCGGGTGGATCAGGCCGAGCGCGCAGGAGACGACCGACCCGTCCGCTGCCAGCGCGACGTGGGCGCGGGCGTCTCCTCCCGGGGACAGGCGGCGGGCGAGCTGGGTACTGCACAGCGTCGTCCACTCGGCGTCGAGGGGCTCGGAGAGGATGAATTCCGACCTCAGACCGATGATGCCCTCGGCGTCGGCGGGACCGGCCGCGCGGGTGGCCGGGCGCTCGGTCCGGGCCTGCGGCCCCACCGTGGCGGTGGGGGCGAGGTCGCGCTTCATGGAACAACTCCTGTCGTCGAGTGGGATGGGCGGCGCTCGGCGCGCGGCCGGGTCGGCGCCCGTCGGCCCTCCGGGGGCGGCCGTCGGGACGATGCGGTCGTCCGGCGCCGGGAATCCCGCCACGGCACGTACGCGGCCCTGCGCGGCCACCGCCCCGGTTCCGCGCTGCGGGAGCCCTCATGCGCGGGTCGCCCCGTGCGCGTCGTCGTTCGCCTCGGAGGTGACCTGGTAGGACAACAACTGCTTGAACAGGCCGTCTTGTTCGGCGAGCACCTTGTAGATGCCCTCCTGCACGACCCTCCCGCCGTCGAGGACCACGATCCGGTCGGCGACGGCCACGTTCGTGATCCGGTGGGTCACCAGCAGGACGACCCGGTCCCGGGCCAGGTCCCGCAGCCGCTGGAAGATCCGGTACTCGGCGCGCGGGTCGAGGTTGGCGGTCGGCTCGTCGAGAACCAGGAGCCCGGCCTCGCGGAAGAACGCCCGTGCGAGGGCGATGCGCTGCCACTGGCCGCCGCTCAGCTCCTCGCCGTTCAGCCACTCGCGGGCCAGGAGGGTGTCCAGGCCGGCGCCGAGCCTGTCGATGACCTCGTCGGCGTCGGCTGCCTCGCACGCTTCAAGGACCGCGGCGTCACCACGGGCCGTGGGCTGCCCCTGGGTCACGTTCTCCCGCACCGTCAGCGGCCAGTGCGCGTAGTCCTGCGGCACCAAGGCCACCTGCTGCCACAGCGCCTGCGGATCGGCGTCGCCGGTGGGGACGCCGTCCCACAGCACCTGCCCGCACGTAGGCAGGCACAGACCGCTGACCAGCTTCGACAGGGTCGACTTTCCCGAGCCGTTGAAGCCGACCAGTGCGGTGACCTCGCCGCGGCGCAGGGTGAGTGTAGGTTCCGCGCCCGAATGAACAATGCGGGTACTTCCTGAACACTGCTTGAACAGTGCCCGGGAACGCGCCGCTGAGCATTTCGCAATCATGCCCGCTGCGGAGTGGTGCATGCGCGGTACCCCGAACTTCTACCGGTGAGAGTGAAGTTCAGTGATTTATAAGGGTGTTCGGGAGTCGACTGCGTGATCGTGTGGGCCAGTTGCTCGTGATCAGCACGGGCTTGGGCGCGAAGGTGCGCGATGGTCGCAATACGTGAGCGTGGTGCCGCAGGAGCGGCGGTGTGGATCCGGTACGGCGCCGATGAGGTGCGGGAAGTCTCGTTCGAGCGGCTTGGGCAGCGGCATTTCGACGGTTCGGTTCCGTGGCGGGCGATGCGGTCGAGACGCGGGCAGACACATCTGCCTGGCAGTTACTGGTCGTCGACGATGGGCACCCAGGTGATCTTCGAGAGTCAGCTGGAGCTTGCCCGGCTTCTCCTGGCGGACTTTGACCCGGAGGTGGTCGGGATTCGGGCGCAGCCGTGCTGGATGCGGCACCGGGTGAAGGGACGGGTGCGGCGCCATGTCCCGGACTTCCTGCTCACGCTGCGTAGTGGTCTGGCGCGGGTGGTGAATGTGAAGCCTGCCGACCGGGCGAAGGATCCAAAGGTGCGGCATGCGCTGGCGTGGCCAGGTGAGCTGTTCTCCGCGCACGGGTGGCTGTATGAGGTCTGGTCGGGCTGTGAGCCCGTGGTGTTGAAGAACGTGCGGTTCCTTGCTGGGTACCGGCGGCCGTGGGTGGTGGACAGCGATCTCGTCGACCGAGCATGTGAGCTGGTGAGGGACGGCGACGAACTCGCGTTGGCCGAGCACAGATTGAGCCCTTACGGCGAACGTGACGATGTGCGTCCGGCGTTGCTGTCGCTGTTGTGGCGGGGGCATTGGACGACGGATCTGACGCGTCCGCTCGGTGGCGGCTCGGTGCTCAGGAGGTGCGCGTGAGCGGGGGTGTGGCGACACTGCGGACCGGGCTGGTTGTACAGCACGACGGTGAGCAGTTCACGGTGGTGGAAATATCCGGCAGCCGCATCCTGCTGCAGGACCGTTCTGGAGGACTGCGGCAGGTCGATCTGGGCTGGCTGCTGTCGCACCCGACCACCCAGATCCCGGAGACCACCGTCGTGCCGTTGCCGGGGCTGGGGGCACAGTACTCGGCACTCAGCGAAGAGGAGCAGGCGGCGCTTCGGGAACGCTATGAGCACCTGCTGGAGGTGGAGACCGGATACCGGCACGGATCAGCGGAGTTGGCGCTCGGCGGCGAACCGCGCCCGCAGTACGCGCCCGATGTGCCGAAGATGGACCGCTACGAGGCGAAGGCCGCTGAACTCGGTGTGAGTGTCATGACGGTGCGGCGTTGGCTGATGAAGGTCAAAGGCCCCGAAGGAGTGGCCGGACTGCTGCCTGGGGATCGTGGCCGCAGCCCACTGGGGGAGACGGATCCACGCTGGATCGACATGTGCCGCAAGGTGCTTGACGAGTACGTCGACAAGAGCACTCCGCCGCGGCATCTGATCATCGCGACCATCGAGGAACGTCTTGCTGCCGAGTTCGGGCGGGACACGGTGAAGCTGCCGAAGAAGACCGCGGCGTACGCGCTGTTGAAGGAGCTGGGCCGGGGACGCAACGCCTTCTCGGGCAGCGCGAAGGGGCGCCGCTCGATCGCGAACCGCCCGCCGGGCGTCTACGGCAAGCTGAGGGCGACCCGCCCCGGCGAGTATGTGCTCGTCGATACGACACGGCTGGACGTGTATGCGATGGAGCCGGTCACGTGCCGATGGGTGCAGTGCGAGCTGACCGTCTCCATGGACCTGTACACGCGCTGCATCACGGGGCTGAGGCTGACGCCGGTGTCGACGAAGGCCGCAGACGTCGCAGCCGTCCTGTATGAAACCGTGCGCCCGCGAACGGAAGGAGAGCGGGCGGTGCTACCGCATCACGGGGTTCCGAGCGCGGTGGTCGTGGACGCGGCACGGCTGGTGGACGCGCGAGGCGAGTGGCTGTTGCCGTCGGTGGCGGCGGAGACCCTGGTGTTCGACCACGGCAAGATCTACCTGTCGCAGCACGTGCAGGCCGTCTGTGACCGCCTCGGCATGTCGCTGCAGCCGGCCCGGCCGTACACACCGACAGACAAGGCACCACTGGAGCGCTGGTTTCGAACCCTGCGCGAAGGAGTCCTCGCAGCGCTCCCCGGCTACAAGGGCGCGGATGTGCACAGCCGCGGCAAGGACGTGGAGGAGAAGGCGTTCTTCTTTCTGCCGGAACTGGAAGCGATCGTCCGTGAGTGGATCGACTTGATCTACCACCGGCGCGTCCACTCCGGCTTGTGCATCCCGGAGGCGCCGGGCCTTGAGATGAGTCCGCTCGACATGTACGAGCACGGCATCCAACGGGCGGGGCATCTGCGGATCCTGGGGCGGCCCGATCTCGCGTACGACTTCCTCGAGGTGAAGTGGACCACGATCCAGCACTACGGGGTGGAGATCGGCACCCTGCGCTACAACGGACCCGCTCTGAAGGGCCGACGCAACACCACGAGCCCGTACGGCGGGATCCACAGTGGGAAGTGGCCGATCGCGATCGACCCCGGGGACATCACCCGTGTCTACTTTCAGGACCCCGATCCCAAGAGCAGGCGGTGGCATGAGCTGCGGTGGGAGCACGCGGATGCGCTCGATGGCCCGCTCAGCCGTGAGGCGTTGCAGTACGCGCGCCGGCTGGCGGCCAGGACCCAGCGGTTTCCCGATGCCAAGCGCACACTGATCGAGCTGCTGGAGCGGTGGGGCGCGGGCCTGACCGGCAGCCGGGAAGAGCGGCGCATCGCGCTGCGGCTGTCGGATGAGCGACTGTCCATCATGGGCGCCGATACGGTTGCGCCTGGCACAGATGAGGACGATCCCCAGGTGTCCGTTGCGCAGTTGCCGTCGGTGCGTCAGCTCACGGCGCTGGCCCCCACCCGGCCCGAGGCCGACGACCGGGATCTGTTCGAGTCGCCCGCCGTGGATGGGCCTGAGGTGGGGGAGGGCGGCGATGATGACGAGGACGGTGATCTCGATGCTGTCCTGGCCGAAGACGCGGGTGCGGTGAGTGACGAGGAGTACTACGCGGACGCCTGGGAGGTGTCATGACCGCCGCGTTCGAAGAGGGGGAGCGTAACTACAGTCCCGTGCAGTTGACGGGTTTTGTGGAGATGTGCGAGCGGCCCGACCGCGAGCGTCCCCGGCAGTTGAGCCGGGTGGAGATCAAGGATCTGACGCGCCGTGAAATCCTCGTCTACAAGGAGCAGCGCGCGGTGTGGCATGCCAACCTCGGGCCGATCAAGACGGCCCAACTGCGGGAACTGCATGACGGCCTGGCGGAGATCGTGGACTCGAACCGGCAGGACGGCGACAAGGTGAAGCCCTCGGCGGTGGTCGACGCGTTTCCCGGGTTGGGCAAGACGACCGCGGTCTTGGACTACGTGAAGAAGTACCACCGTGATCAGATTCTGGTGCATGGCGCCACGACACCCAGCGGGCACCGCCGCGTCCCGGTCGTGAACATCACGCTCACGGGCAACATCACGATCCGCGGACTGAACGAGGCGATCTGCCGGTTCTATGAACTGCCCGAGAGCGGCAACGCCGACCAGCTCGCCGCCCGCGCAGCCCGGGCCGCCCGGGCCATGTGTACGACCGTCATCGTCGTCGACGACATCCACTTCCTCGACCTGCGCCGCACCAACCACCGGGTCGTGGCCAACCACTTCAAGCACCTGTCCACCGTCTTCCCCGTCACGTTCATCTACGTCGGAGTGGGCGTGGCAGCGCGCGGGGTTCTCACCGACGGCCTTGATGACGAGGACGTGGACCTCGCGCAGGCGGCCCGCCGGATGACGACGTTGACACTGCCGCCGTTCACCGTGGACACGGAGGCCGGGCGGGCGCAGTGGCGCAAGCTGATGCTCACCATTGAACGGCTCCTCGTCCTCGGCGACGCCTACCGCGGCATGCTCGCCGAAGACCTCGCCGATTACCTGTATGCCCGCTCCACCGGCCACTTCGCGTCACTGATGACGCTCATTGCACGCGGCTGCCGGCGCGCTGTGGACAGTGGTGAGGAGCGGCTGACCGAGGACCTGATGGACACCGTCAAAAACGATGTGGCGGCCGAGCGAGGACGCCTGGAACTCCAAGCGGCCCTCGAAGCAGGCACCCTCACCACCAAACCCCGCCGCAAGAAGAAGGGGCCGGGCCAGCTCCCATGACCACCGACACCGTGGCCATGGCGCCCACGTTCTCGACCGAGCGGCTCCCCTATGTGGTGGAGCCGCTGCCGGGCGAGGCCCTCGACAGTTGGATCGAAGCCTACGCCCGTCAACTCATCGTCACCTCCCGTGAATTCCTGACCTTCATCGGACTCCCCGGCACCCACCCCGAACGCATGCTGGTGAAACTCCTTCCTGAAGAGGCGGCTGTGCTCGCCCGGCGTACCGGAGTTCCGCCCGAGGCGTTGCGTGCGATGACGCTGGAGCCCTTCGACCAGATCACTGTGGCAGTCCGGCACACCACGCGCGGGCTCGGCTCCCCGCCGCGCTGGCGACGGCACAAGGGCAGCAGATACTGCCCCACCTGCCTGGCCAGAAACGGCGGCCGCTGGCAGCTGTCTTGGCGCAGCCCCTGGACCTTCGCCTGCACCCGGCACGCCCAACTCCTGGTGGAGACCTGCGAGGGGTGCGGTCAGCGGCCGCACCCCGCCAGCCGTCACCCCGCGGGCGTGACGAACCCGGCTCGCTGCACCATGGCGCGCGACCTCGCGCGCGGCAGCAAAGGCGCGCGCCTGCCCTGCCACACGGACCTCACCGCTGCTGTGGCCCAGCCGATCCCCGCCGACGGCCGGATCATCCGCGCCCAGCACCATGTCGACACGGTCGTCCGCGGCCGCACCGACCGCGGCCGAGATCCCGACCAATCGCACCCGAGCCTGGAAGAACTCTTCTTCCTGGCCTGGCGGGGTCTGGCCACGCTCCACGACGACACCCTCCCCATCCCCCAAACGGCTTCGGATCTCCTGGAAGAAGCGGGCGGACACGCCCTGGCCCTACTGACCGGGCTCAGCAACGAGACTGCCACTGACGTGGCGGTCGGCACCGCGCTCGCCATGACCGTCTTGGAGCGCGACCACCCCCACAGTGATGCGGTACTGCGCTGGATCGCCGACTCGCACCTGCGCAAAGACGGCTCCATGGAAGTGTTGTTGAAGTTCAACTCCTGGCGCACGTCCTGCTCAACGGCCACCGTGACGCGCGCGTTGACGGTCATCGACACCCGCCTGCGGATCATCGACCGGCTGCGCTTCGCCACGACCTCGCCCACCCCACAACCGCCCGCCGCGCACCCCGAGCTGATCGAGCGCCGCGCCGCGGCGATCCCGGCGACGCTGTGGCCGTCGTGGAGCATGAGGCTCATGCCGCACCAGATCGGCGGGCCCAGGGGCGCGAAGGCCGCCGAGTTCCGGGCCGGGCTCAGCGCACTCCTCCTGGTCGTCCGCTCCACCAGCCGTGTCTATCGCGACGCACTCGCACTTCTCGGCGACCCCGTGCCCCCGAGCTTCGTCAAAAGTATGATCACCCGCCTCGACCGCCAGTATCTGACCCCTCTGCTGGCCGCACTGACACAACTGGCCGACGCCCTCGACGATCATGGATCGCCCATCGACTACCAGCGGCGCCGGAGCCTGGCCGACACAGGACTGGTCATCGACCGTCCGGCCTACCGGCAACTCGCCGCCCAAAACCGCTGGCGCACTCCCACCGACCGAAGCCTCGACGCCCTGGACCACTATCTCAGGGCGATGTGGACCGGCACGCTCACCGACACCGACTACCGCCTGAACGTTCTGCGCTTTCGTGCGGATCCCGCGGTGCGCGCCTTCCTGTTCGACCAGGCCGCCGGACACCTGAAGCGGCTGGGCATCGACGAACCCGTCACTTGGGAACCATCGCCTGAGTGGGTAAGCGGTATCCCCTGGCCCGGCACCGAACCGGCAGCCATCAGCGCGGAGGAATTCCGTCGCACCGCAGCACGCCACCACAAACTCACCGATGTCGCCGACTCGCTTGGCATCGGTATCGAGCACGCCCGCCTGTACGTCGAACTCGCCAGCACCATCCCCACAGTTCAACGGAAGACTCTCGGCCCCCCTCGTGGTCCGCGTACCACGGCGCCAGACGCGGCCACCCTGCATGACCTGTACGTTACCCAGGGCCTCTCCCTTCGGGGTATGGGCAAGGCCACCGGCTCCAGCGTGGAGGTGCTCAAGGTGGCACTCGGGGAAGCTGGCATCGCCATACGCCAACCCCGGGAGCGGGCCAGCAGGGGATGCCGCCTCGATCGTGAGTGGCTCTATGAGCAGTACGCCGTGAAGTGCCGAGGCTTTGCCGAGATAGCCGAAGAAGTCGAAATGCATGCGCGCACCGTTCGCCGCATCGCCCGCACGCTCGGCTTCTCGATCAGGCGACACGGCGGAGTACCCCGGGATTTCACCGAGACCACCCGCGGACTGGATCTGCCCCCCGCCGTGTATCAGGCGTTCTGCGGAAGCAACGCGGTGCAGCGGGTCAGAAACGTCAGCCTGCTGATCGATCACCCCACGGTCCCCGAGGCCGCCGCAGCCTGCGACATCCGCGTCGCGGACCTTCAGCGGCAGACGGTAGTCATCGAGAATTCCACCGGGTTCCGCCTCCTGGACACCTCGGAACCGCCGCGGCTCACCGCCCAGGGTCGACAACTCCTGCACGACGCCAGACCGGTACTCGACCGCTACGCCCGGCTGTACGCCGATAATCCTGGCGCCGCATCTGGCGTGCACGGGAGAAGTCCCCGCACCGTCACCCCCGCCCCCGCCCCAGACATCCTTCGAGATCTCTATGTCGACCAGGGACTCTCCCTCCATAAGCTCAGGGACATCACCGGCGCCAGCATCACCGTTCTCCAGCAAGCCCTGAGCACCGCCGGAATCGAGATCCGCAAACAGGGGCACCGCCCCGGATACCCCTACCGGATCGACCGCGACTGGCTGTACGAGCAGTACGTCGTGCAGCACCGCACCTTCAGCGACATCGCCGATGAGCTCGGGACGGTCTCGACAACCGTCCTCAACATCGCCAGAAGACACGACATCCCGATCCGGAGCGCGGTCGGAGTACCCCGGGACTTCGCCGCCACCACACAGGGACTCGTCATCCCTCCCGTCGTCTATCGGGCGTTCTCCGGATGGAAGTCCGTGGGACGGCTGAAGAAGATCAGCCTGCTACTTGAGCACCATGCGCTGGAAACCGCCGCCGATGCGGCCAACGTGCGGCCGTCAGAGCTGAAGCGGATCGCCGCAATCGTCGAGAAGGACACCGGCATTCCCATACTGGAAACCGTGAAGCCCCCGCAGCTCACAGCGGCAGGCCGAATGCTTCTGCAGCAGGTCATGCCGGTCCTTCACCGCTATGACGCCAGGGCGAGCAGCATTTCCGCGCCATAAGCGTCCGTGACGTGCTGAGGGCATAACGGGGCGAAGCCGGGAGCATTGCCCGGACGAAGCGCCACCATTGTTCGTGGTCATTCGCGGGCGGTCTGAAGCCGATCACCCCCCAGTCCTCGGCCGGGGTGAAACGAAGGAGCCGAAGGGCACTGCGGAGCTCCACCGATCCCGGCGCGCTTCGCTACGGTTCCTTTTTCGCCCAGCCGATGTTGGGTGATCGCAGTGGTTGCATCAGCATCCAGCAGAGATCGTCGAACGGCTGGCCTGCGCTCCAGGACCTCAAAATCCCCTCACCAATCAATTGATCCAGGACGGCCAGAAGAGAGGAAGGGGGGATCCCGCATTCGCGTGCCACCTGTTCTGTTTCGGCCGTCCCCTGGACGTCGCCCGGGGCACAGTGGGCGGCGAGACAGAGGGTGACGAGCCGAGGGAGAGGGGCCGAGTCCGTACGGATGCAGCAGGCGCGGCGCAATGCCCAGTCGGCAGCGCGGAGTCGGTCAGGGCGTGCCGGGTGGTGCGTGAACAAGCCCGGGTCGAGAAGTTGGACTGCCACCACAGGAGGCACCCTTGGGACAGGGACAGTGCGCAGCCATCGCGCTTGAGCGAGCTCGCGGAAAGGGTCCGTGGCATCCCCCAAGCGAAGGCTCCGGAGCAGACCCAGGGGAAGGCGCACTTGACCGGCACCGCTCATGCGTAGAGCGCACTGAAGCGCGATGAGCCGCGAGGCTGCTCCAGTGTCGGGAGGGAGCGCGGACGCAAGATAGCTGAGCATCTCTCGTACCCGCGTTTGGCTGTCGGGTCCTTTGGCGCGGCGCCGTCTGCGGTTGGCCGTCTTCCGCTCCGACGCCGAAACCTCAACGGTCAGGTTCGTTTCGGGGATCACCGCGGCCTCATCGGTGGCGGCCGCGCATGCTCTGCATGTATCGCTGAGCCGCCAGATCCGACCGCCGCGCTCGCGCGCGAGCAGGAGTCCGATGGGGCCCTGGCATCCCCGATGGCGGCGGTGCCAGCAGCAGCCCCGCTCGAGGCACTGACACGTCCGCAGATGTGGGGGCAGCGGGGCTCGGCGCGCGTGCAGAGCCAGATGGGCCAGGAGCTCGGCTCGAGCTGACAGGCCGCTGAGCAGTCGGCCGCTGTGTGCGCAGTGCTGGCATACGAGGACCGGCCCGCCAGGCTGCGGGCGCAGTTCAACTGTCCAAGTGCGTCGTACTTCGGGGTGGGCGAAGCGGGGCCTCATGGCAGGCGCCTTCCTCCTGTCGTTTCCGCGCCGACCCCCGTCGGGCTGGGATCGGCGGCACACGGTAGTGCAGACCCCTGCCCTTTGCTGAAGGCTCGACGGCTGGGAATTAGGGCAGAGGTCTGCACCGTCGGATGGTCGGGTGACGATCTTCCCGCCCGATCCGGACTTCGAGGCTCTGCGTCTGGAGTTGGCCCGGCTGCGTGCGGCGCGGGGATGGACCTATGACGAGCTCGCGGACCGAAGCGGCCTGGCCAGAAGGACGCTCATCGAGATCGAGCAAGGTCGCACGATCGGCACCCTGAAGTCGTGGCACGCCCTCGCTCATGCCCTGGGTACGCCCCTCGATGAACTCTTTGGCGCTCTTTGCAGCGGGCACGAACCCCCTCGGTCGGCGAGTAGCTGACGGCTCGTTCGAGCCTGCGGTGCATTCACCCGATCCAGCGCATCGATGTGAACAATTGATCGACTCATCGAATATGCGTGGCCGCGGATGGGGCCGTTCGGTGGATGCCGACGCCCCTGACACTGTGTGCACGGCGTGCGGCCTGGCATCTTCCCGCCCATGCAGCCTTCATCCGCAGCCCGACACGGGGACTCAAGCCCTGCCCTTGCCTACCGGCGACGCTCGTTGCGTATCGATCCCGACAGCCCGACCCGGCTACTGCGCTGCGCTCAGCGCGGCCGTTGCCGCGACTGCGGCAACCACGTCGAGTGGTACCACCGGGTCCGCGACCGCCCCGTCCGCCTGCATCCCCATGAACTGTCGGCAGCCGAGGTGCCCGCCGAACACCGCTGGCACGTCAGCTCCGGCCTCGCCCACCCTGCCGGGGACGGCAGCGCCTGGTGCCGACTGGCCCATGCTCTCGTCTGCCCGAACGGCGACGCCGGCACCCTCCTCGTCCCCACCCTGACAAGACTGCGCCGGGCGCTGGCCGTGAACTCGCGCCGCCTGACCGACGCCGGCGTCTTCACGCCCGCCGCACCGCAAGACCGTTCTGCGCGGCAGTCGGAGGATTCCTGCCGACCCGCCAGACCCGTCGTCCAACTCCTGTACGTGCGCTATCTCGCCGCCCGACCTGTGGACGAGATCCAATGTGTGGCCCAGGCACGGCAGCGTGACCGATGCACCCACACGGTGCTGGCTCCGGATGGCCCGGCCGGAGTCTGGAAACTGGTTCCCGCAACGACTGCTCAAGGTCAACTGGCACCGCCCGCTGAGGTGATGGCTCTCTACGATCTGTCTTCCCTGCCCTACACCGAGCAGCGGCGCTGGCGCACACAGCGCTGCCCTCGGCACGCGGCTGCCCCGACCGCAGCGGACCTCGCGTTGACAGACTGGGAACCCTTCGACTCCCTGATCCACCACGCACATACGCACCCCCGGCTCCCGACCGACGCTCGTCGGCCGCGCCCCAGAGGCGATGCGCGAAAGGCGGCGCGGACGTGAGACGACAGCACGCCGTGGAGATCGTCCTGACTCGGTCGGCCACACGCAGAGAACTTCACCGCGCCTGTCGCGCCGTGCCCCTCGCGGCGAACGCCGACCGCACCCGGCTGATGACCGTACGTCCGGCAAAGTCGCCGGGGCGTGCACTGCGGTCACTCCGCCATGAACTCGATCGACTCCTGCCCATCGACGTGCTGACCACCCACTACCCCGACGCGTCGGGCAAGGTCCTGATCAACCTGGTCCTCACTCGGGCCACGCGCTCGGTGATCAGGCGGGCCGCAGCGGCTCGCGGTCAGAAGCCAGCAGAGTTCGTCGCTCGGGCCGTCGGCGCAGCCGTCGAGCGCGACAAGCAGGACCGTGCCCAGCAACTGGCCGTACAACTCCGGGGCCTCCTCGTCCATTACGCCCCCGAGGACGTGCTTACCTGCACGGCCCGCATCCTGCTCGACCGCCAGCACTTCGCGTCGCCTACCCAGTGCGATGCCGATGGTTCACGACCGAGCAGCAGTTCCCACACGACCCCTTGATCCCCTCCTCACTGCGGAGCCCTCGTTGCACACGCCCACCGACGAACAGACCCACGCCATCGACACCTTCCGCGCGGGTCACCATGTGGTGCTGCAAGCCGGTGCCGGCACCGGCAAGACCAGCACGCTGTGCCTCCTGGCCGCGAGTACCAAACGACGTGGCCGCTACGTCGCGTTCAACAAGGACATCGCGGTCGATGCCGCCGCTCGATTCCCACGCTCCGTGCTGTGCAAGACCGCGCACGCCACGGCCTACGCAGCCGTCGGCCACCGCTTCGCCGGTCGCCTCAGCAGCCCTCGTCAGCCCGCATGGCGCATCGGGCAGGCCCTCGGCGTCAGATCGTCCATCCGCATCGGTGATCACGAGATCAGCCACAGAACCCTGTCCCATTCCGTGCTGCGCACGGTCACCCGCTTCTGCCACTCCGCCGACAACGCTCTGGCACCCCACCACGTACCGGCCCTGCGGAGGCTCGGAACACCGGCCGAGCGCGCCCAACTTGCTGACGCAGTCTTGCCGTTCGCTGAGAAGGCGTGGACCGATCTGCAGAATCCCGAGCGAGGCGAGGTGCGCTTCGAGCACGACCACTACCTGAAGATCTGGGCCCTGACCGAGCCGAAGATCGACGCCGACTTCCTTTTCCTGGACGAAGCCCAGGACACCAACCCGGTCCTCGAGCAGGTCTTCGCCGCTCAACGAGGCCATGCCCAACTGGTGATGGTCGGCGACTCCGCCCAGGCCATCTACGGATGGCGAGGCGCCCGGGACGTGATGACAGGCTTCGACGCCACCCACCTCACCTTGACCCGCTCCTTCCGCTTCGGTCCCCTCCTGGCCGAACAGGCCAATCGGTGGCTTGCCTTCACCGACGCGCCGATCCGACTGACCGGCACCGACACCATTCCCACACACGTCGGCCAGGTCACCTGTCCGGACGCGGTGCTGTGCCGCACCAACATCGGTGCCATGACCGAAGTCATGCGGCAGCTGGAAGCCGGCCGTCGTGTGGCGCTGACCAGAGGCGGACAGGCCCTCACGGCGCTGGCGCTCGCCGCTCAGGACCTCAAAGACGGCCGTCGCACCTCCCATCCCGAGCTTGTCCTCTTCACCTCCTGGGGCGAGCTACAGGACTACGCGGAACACGATCCCGCCGGCCGAGACCTCCAGCCATTCGTTGAACTCGTCGACGACCACGGCCCCGAAGCCATCATCGCCGCCGTTGACGCACTGACCGACGAAACCAACGCGGAGATCACCATCTCCACCGCCCACAAAGCAAAAGGCCGGGAATGGCCCAAAGTCAGAATCGCCGACGATTTTCCCCCGCCGCCGGACAGCGACCAACAGGACGCCAGTGGCCGCCCCATCCCGGAACCTGTCAGCGATACCGACGCACGCCTCGCATACGTCGCGGTCACTCGCGCCCGGCGACAGCTGGACCTCGGGGGACTTGCGTGGATCGAGGACCATACAGCTGCCCTCAACGGCAGGTGACAAGCCAACGAGCGGGCCTCCTCCTGTGCACAGAACCCGGCGTACAGCCCGACTCGTCTGTCGCTTTCTATTTCAGCAGGTCTATGTTTCTTGGTTGAACAAACTGCTGGGGTCGAATCCGGGTCGCATTTGAGCCAGTGTATTGTCCGTCCCGTCCGACGTGTACGCGGGCATGAGGTGTGTATCGGGCATCTTGAAGGTGTGGAGTGCGGCCAGTACCAGGCGGACAGTGAGTTGGGAAGCCTCGGGCCCGCTCGAAAGTATCGTCCGGCGTGTCCGCCCTGCGGAAGCGGTCTGCTGTCGGACGGCAGGGCCGGGTTGGATCCACGCCAGTCGATGGACTTGTTCCCGATGGCGCATCACGAGGAACGCGTCGCCATCTTCCGGGCCATGCCGGCCAGTTCGGCCACGCTCTGACATCGGAAGGCGCCACGCTGGGTGATGACCAGTCCTGCCTCCCGCGCTCGACTGACCAGCTGCATTGCTGTGATGCTGTCTTCGCCGAGGTCGAAGAACCTGTCGTCGACGTCAACCCGGGCCCGCCCCGCCAACTCGGCCATGAGTCGGCACAGAATTTCCTCTGCGGGCGTGTGCATGCTGGCGTCCCCCGTATCACGCTGATCCTCTGTCAAGTCTCGGGAGATCTCAGTCCGAGACTGACTTTCACAAGCCGGGATCGTATGTACTCCGATGTTTCGAGGTAAATCGTTCCATCGGCGCGATTCATGATCGCCTCCTCCTATCGGAGGGGGATGGCTGCTTTCTGGTCCTCCAATAGTGCGAGAGGACTTCGCCGTGCCTCGATGGGAGGGTTTACCGCCGCGCGTACCGGCCTTAGCCTGAGCCAGGCATAACGGATTCAGAATTGGAAACGGTGGAGACGTGGATGACGAACCATTTTGAGAACGACGACGCGTACTACCTGGTACTGCGCAATGATGAGGGACAGCACTCCCTGTGGCCCGCCGCCAGTGACGTCCCCGTCGGCTGGGTCATCGCGAAGCATGCGGACAATCGGGCTGCCTGCCTGGAGTTCGTGGAGCAGCACTGGACGGACATGCGACCGAAGAGCCTGGCCGTGGCCATGAATGACGCTGCCCAGCAGTAACCGTCAACAGGTCAGCCCGGGCTCGTGCCCGGGCTGTCGGCACCGGTGCTCTACTTCTGCTGGTCGTCGTTGTCGGGGCGGCGTACAACGATGACGCCCGTCTTGAATCCAGGTCCGTCGGCGGGGCGGCGTCGCCGGCGTCTTGCTAGTCAGGCACTGCCGTTGGACCTCTTCGCTGACGTGTCGCTGAGACGGATGGAGCACTTCGAGGACTTCGAAGTTTCCGGCGAATCCAGAGGGCTCGCGACGCCTCCTATTGATCCAGCGCGAACCATCTGCCCGCCAGGAAAAACATGACAAAGCAATAAATAGTAATCCATACGCTCAACTTGAGTGTCACCTCCAGTCGCTTTTCGAGTGGCTCGGCCTACCTGAAAGGGCCTCTCAAATCTCACCCCCGCCCGCAGCTGCGGGCCTTCGATCCGGGCAGATCGGCTACCGAAACGCCGTGGCCGCTATCTGTTCTAGCACTTTTAGATCTCCGTGGGCGCTGGACGTCTCGTGCGGGAATGGAACTACCAGATCAGTGGCGCCGGCTTCCCGGTATTGCGTCGCAAGGTCGACAAACACTTCCACTGATTCAAGGATCGATCGATCCTGGGTTAGGTGCACGAGCCTGCGGATGGTGAGTGGATCACGATTCTCGTCCTCACAGATTCGCGAGAGTTGACTGATTTGTTCTCGCACCAGGTCTGGCGTCGCACTCGGTGCGATCAGACCGGGCTTGGGGGAGTGTCCGTTGGTCACCCAGATATCAGCGTGCCGAGCAGCAGTCCGCATGCCTCTCGGGCCGGTGGCTGCGACGGCGATCGGTACCCGAGTGCGAGTCCGACCATCCGGATCGATACAGGCTCCTTTCGCTCCATAGTATCGCCCCGAGTGGTCGGTGTTTTCCGTGCGGAGCAACTTGTCTGTCAGCTCGACGAACTCCTGGAACCTTGCGGAACGCTCGGCTGCCGACCATGGTTCCTTCCCCATCACCCTGGCATCGACACCGCTGGATCCGGCTCCCAGCCCCAGTATGAAACGCCCCTCCGACAGGTCATCCAGCGTCACGATCTCTTTCGCGAAGGGTACCGGATGGCGGAAATTGGGTGAGGACACCAGGGTTCCCAAGTGGATTCTCTCCGTTATCCCCGCAGCGGCCGCAAGTGTGGGCATTGCGGCATACCACGTGTTCCCAACGCGCTCACGCCAGGCCACATGGTCGTACGTCCATGCATGATCGAATCCCATCTGGTCGGCCAGACGCCAAGCACGCTGAGCGGACTTCCAGTGCTCTGACGGGAGAATTCGTGCACCGACCTGCATATTACCTCCTATGATCGGGCTCGCGCAGGGAAGGGGCGTCCATCTGCTCGGGCAATTTACGCATGGTGCGAAGCGGAGACAGGAAGTTCGGGAGGATGCTCAATGTCATTCCCACAGCGCCGATCCACAGAGTGGCCGTTGCTCCGAATGCGGATCCCGAGACTCCGCCCAAGAATCCGCCGAGTGGAATACCACCCCAGGACACGAATCGGGCCGTTGCGCTCATGCGACCCAGGAGATGATCCGGCGTGAGGGCTTGCTGGAAGCTCGATTGAGCCACGACGCGGACGACTCCGCCCAGCGAGAGTGACGCGAGTCCGACCGCAGCCACGTACAGGCTCCAGCCCGGTTGCGCCAACGGCATCAAGGCTGTCAGAGGGCACGTGACGAGCGGGGCGAGCCAGATGACGGGGCCCTGACCGACCCGCTTGGAGATCCTGGTAGCCAGCAATGCGCCCAGCAGGGCGCCGCAGCCCATTCCCGACAGAACAAGGCCGATACCGAAGGAACCGAGGCTCATCTCTCTCTCCAGGAAGATGAGCAGCATGGCTTGGTACATGACCAGGAAGAGATTGAATATCCCGTCCCCCAGCATGATTGCGCGCAAGGCAGGATACTTGAGAACGAACTTGAGCCCTTCCTTGATTTCCCGGCCCAGTTGAGGGCGCTCACTCGGCTCCGACTTCTCTTCACATTTACGGATGCTGATCGCGAGCAGACCCGACATGGCCATCCCGATCGAACTCACCAATAGTGTCGCAGGGGCTCCGACTGCTCCGACCATCGGGCCCGCGATCGACGGCCCGCTGATGCTCGTCACCGAACGTATCGCCGACAACCTGGAGTTTCCCTCGACAAGATGGTCGCGGCCCACCAGGTGTGGTAGATAGCTGACGTACGCGACATCGAAGAAAACAGTCAGAATCCCGTGAAGCAACGCGACCGCATAGAGCCACCAGATCGTCAGCAAGTCCGCCGACCACGCCACCGGTATCGTCAAAAGAGCCAGCGCCCTTGCCATATCGGTGGTGATCATCACTGACCGCTTCCGCATGCGGTCCACCCATGCCCCTGCTGGCAGGCCGACGAGGAGTGAACCTGCTGTGGTCATCGCGGTCAGCAACCCGACCTGGAACTCATCGGCATCCAAAGCCATGATCGCCACCAGGGGAAGGGACAGAAAGAGGATTCGATCTCCCAGCTGGCCGAGCGCAGTGGCGGCAAACAGGCGTCCGAAGTCCGGATCCCGAAGGAGTCCGAGGCGAGAGGATTTTGGCATTCAAGCACCTACTAGGGGGAGAATTGTAAGGGTCACGCCATAGCCTGGTGAACCAGCTGACTGTAAGCCTCTGTCACTGCGGTGGTCGTCTTGCCTACCCGGTACTCGTGCCCGTCGATCGCCCGTACAGGTTGGATCTCGTATGCCGTGCCAGTGAGGAAGCACTCGTCGAATTCACCAAGTTCCCGGGGGAGGATATGTCGTTCGACCACCTGGATTCCGAGGTCGGCTGCCAGGTCGAGCACCGTCCTGCGGGTGATGCCAGCAAGGAAGCAGTCTGCCACGGGCGTGTGCAGAGTCTCCCCGGCCACGAGAAAGAGGTTGGCCCCTGTGGCCTCCGCGACATAGCCGCGGTAGTCCAGCAGCAGGGCGTCGTCGAAGCCGGCTCGGTGGGCGGCATCACGTGCAAGGGTGCAGATGTTGTACAAGGAGGCCGCTTTGGCCCGGACAGGAGCGGTTTCCGGCGAGGGGCGCCGCCAGCGCGAGGCGCCCAATCGGATGCCCCGCTCTTTGGCATCGGCCGAGAAGACGTGGGGCCACTCCCAGGTGGCGATCGCGACATGGACAGACGTGTCCCCACTGGACACGCTGATGTGTTCGCTGCCACGCCACGCCACCGGTCGGACATAGCCGTTGTCGATGCCGTGCCGACGGACCGCTTCGAGCGTCGCCTCGTTCAACTCCGCGACGGTGAAGGGAAGTTGGTAACCGAGTTCGCGTGCCGACTCGTGGAGCCGCCGGGTGTGCTCAGCCAACTTGAAGATGCGGCCGTCGTAGACGCGTTCGCCCTCGAAGACACTGCCGCCGTAGTGGAGACCGTGGGTCAGGACGTGCAGTCGGGCGTCCCGCCAGGGAACGAACCGACCGTCGAGCCATATGACCCCATCGCGGTCGTCGAGAGCCGAGACATTCACTGCACGCGTCACCGCAGAACTCCGACACTCTCCAGTCGACTGTCCACCGCGAGCACTTGGTGGATGGTGAAGACCATGGGCACCGGGCCGAAGTCCCGCAGGACTCGCAGTCCACGTTGTTCAGCTGCGACGACGGTCGTGACGCATCCCTCGCTGAGGCCGGCAGCGCAGTCGATCGCGGCCTGGGAATTGCTCAGCACCAGCCGCGGCTCGGCGCCCTCCGGGACCAGTCCGATCGGGGCGGGATGTGTGGACACGATACGAGGAGCTGCCTGTCCCGTACTGGCCAGCACCATGTTGTGGGTCGGCATGATGAAGCTGTCGACCATGTGCAGACGGTGCAGGTTCTCGAATGTCAGTGTGTGCAGTGCGGGATATACCGCGCAGGCCACCAGCGCGTGTTCCCCGTCATCGGGCACCGCGTCGAGGGCAGTCTCGAGCGATGAGTGAAGTTCGACCTTCCCGTCAATGCCGCGTCTGTCCAGCCATTCATGCGCCGCAGATTCCAGGTTGGTCCCGTGCGGGCCGAGCGTATGGACGTAGCGAATGCTTCCCATGGCTGCACCCGTAGGGTGACTGGGCTCGTTCATGTTCATTGCCTAGGTCTTTCAGAAGAGTGATCCAACTGGTGAGTTGTCACGAATCCAGCGAGCGGGTGATCCTTTTTTGCTCCGGACCATCCTTTTCGGGTTCCTCGGCCGTTTCCAGCCTCTTCGACGCAAGCGCGTGGACCGCTACCGTGCCGCAGGCCAGGCCCGCCAGGATTCCGGCTCGCCAGTGCGACCTCCTCCAGTTGTCCGGGCCCGTGCCGTCTTCGTCACCCGCCAGCAGATTCCGCCAGGCTGAGAGCAGGCGCACCGCGGTCACCTCCCCATCGCTGAGCCGCGTCCATGTGGTCCCGGTCGCCGAGCAGTTCCCAGCGCTGCAGGGTGAGGGGGACGTTTCCCTCGCGCCACAGACGGCCCAGGAAGGAATCGAGTCTGAAGGCCTCGCCCTGGCGCTGTGCGGCGTCAGCGAGGAGACCATGGATCTGGATCTTTCCGGATAGGTAGCTCAGTCCCTGTCCCGGATGCCCGGCGAAGAAAGCTGCTTCCTCCCACGCCGTGGCGTGGTCCAGGGGAACCTGCTCGGCGAGCCTGGCAGCGGCCTGTTCCAGGGTGAGTTCGCCGATCGCGAGGGAGATGTCGACCTCCACCCGCAGAGCACGCAGGCGCATCGCGTTCACCACGAACAGAGTGCTCGCCGGGACGTCCTCGAACAGTCCCGCCTGCAGGGCGAGTTCCTCGGCATGGAAGGCGATGCCCTCGTTGGCTGTCGAGTCGTAGTAGTGGCGCCGCACTGGATCGGGGTGACGCCAGGAGAGCGCCGACTGCCAGGCGTGGACGCCCTCGTGGACGACGCCCACGCGCGGATCGAAGGCCTCGACCCGCTGGAAGTAGGGCAGGTCCCTTCGGGGTGGACGCACGTACCGCAGGGCATCGTCGCCGGGGCGCTGTGCCGAGGCGATGTAGTGCGGGACGCCGAGCCACGTCAGCGGTTCCAGGTACGCCGGCATGGGAGCGTTGCGGTAGTGGCGCAGGTCGTCGGGCAGGTCAATGATGCCTTCGTGGCGCAGGAAGGCCCGGATGTCCTGCTCGTCGGTGCGCTGTTGCTCGACCTGCCGCGCGGTGTCGGCGAGGAGCGCCGGCTCGACGAGGTCCCGGTGGCGGCGGCGTAGCACGAGCTCGGCCGCGGCGGTGCGAGCGTACTCCTGGCGGCTCATGTCCAGCAGTTGCCGCATCGAGTATGGCAGTAAGGCCACATGGTGCAGGAAGTAGCGGAAGGCTTCCGGGCCGATGCTGATGGGGGCGTCGAAGGTGGGCAGATGCTCCCGCAGCCATTCCCGGTAGTCCACGAGTGCGCGCTGCGCGGCGCCAGTGGCGGCGGCGAGCCCTTCCGCCTGCGCGGAGGCCAGGAGCGGGTTCAGCGCCGTCATGGCCGTCCCCAGTGCCTCGTCGGCGGTGTCGAGCAGGTGCAGCGCGTACTGGGCGAAGGGTCCCGCCGCATGCCCGATGAGGTTTTGTTTCGCCTGTTCCAGGATGTTCGGCACGTGGCCGAGGAGAGTCACGACCTCCTGGTCGCGCGTGCCGGGCCACGGCCTTGGCTGGAGCAGCAGGTTGTAGAGGGGCACCAGAGCCTGGTCGACGTAGAAGCAGGGGTTTCGGCGCCAGTCGCGCAGCAGGTCCAGCTCCCAGTGCACTCGGGCGAGAGCGGAACCTAGCAGGGCGGCGTCGACCTGGTCGGCGACCGGTTCCGCTGAAACCTTCAGGTCGCCATGGCGGCGTGTGAACCCGGCCAGGGCACGCCGCCGCTGAGAGATCGCGTCGGGCGACCAGTCGGGCAGCCAGCCCGCCGGTCGCTCGACCCGGGTGACATCGTCGTAGGAGTCGGGCTGGGCGGCGATACGCCATTCCCAGAACTCGTCGGTCACGCGGTCGAGTTCCGCTCTGCCGCCGCTCATCGTCCTCTCCTCGCTTTCGATCTGTCGGGCACCCGGGGAAGTCGGGCCCTCATGCGGTCAACGAGACGTTGTAACCGCGCATCCAGCGATCCACCTCGATCAGGGGCAGGAGCAGGTGCAGGTTGTCCGCCATCGTCATCATCTGGCCCTGCCCGGAGGCGAGTTCACGGATCTTGGGCACGTCGAGTAGCCCGGCCAGCGGCGAGTCGCCGTCGTCCAGTACGGCGTCCAGCGCGGCGCGGACCGCCTTGGCGTGGGCCGGCGAGAAGGTGGCGGGGTAGGCGCTCTTGCGGCGTTCGAGCACCTCGGCCGGGAGCAGGTCGGCGACAGCGGCACGCAGCAGGCTCTTCTCGCGGCCGTCGGCGACCTTCATCTTCCACGGCACGTTCCACACGTACTCGAGGAGCGTGTGGTCGCAGAACGGCACCCGCACCTCCAGGCCCACGGCCATGCTCATCCGGTCTTTGCGGTCCAGGAGATAAACGAGCGGCCCCTGCAGGCTCAGGTAGAGCACCTCGCGCATCCGGGCCTGAAGGCCTGACTCGCCCGTCAGTCGCGGGACACGGGCGCGGAGCGTGGCGTAGCGGTCGCGTTCGTCGTCGTCCGGGCGGATCCGGGCCCGGACGTCGGGTGCCAGGCAGTCGGTGAGCCGCGGGCTGTTGCCGAGCCAGGGGAAGGTGTTACCCCAAACGGTGTCCTGATCGAAGAACCAGGGGTACCCGCCGAACACCTCGTCGGCCGCCTCCCCGGACAGGGCGACCGTGGACCGCTCCCGGATCGCCCGGAAGAGCAGGTACATGGAGGAGTCGAACTGGCCGAGACTGGGCGTGTCCCGTGCGAGCAGCGTCTCCGGTACGACCCCAGGCAGCGCCTCCGGGTCGAGCATCAGTGAGGTGTGCTCGACGCCCAGGTGCGCGGCGGCCGCCAAGGCGAACGGGGTGTCGCGTTCGGGGCGCAGGGCAGTGGCGCGGAAGTCGTCGTCGGCGCCCTGGAAGTCCACGGAGAAGGAGCGCAGCCCCGGCGGCTGGTGTGCGGCGGCCATCGCGGTGATTGCCGACGAGTCCAAGCCGCCCGACAGCAGCGTGCACAGCGGCACGTCCGCTATCAGCTGGTGGATGACGACGTCCTCCAGGATCTCGCGGACCCGGGTCGCGGTGGTCGCGGTGTCGTCGTGATGCTCCCGGCTCACCAGCCGCCAGTAGGGCGTCTCGTGGGCGCCCGCCCGGTCGAAGCGCACCATGTGGCCCGGCTGCACCTGACGCAGATCCGTGAAGGGCGTCTCCCACGGCATGGACAGGCGGGGGTTGAACAGGATGGGGAGCTTGTCCTCGCTGGTGCGGGCCGTGAACAGCGGGTTGGCCAGGACCGCCTTGGGCTCGGAGCCGAACAGCAGGCCCCCGTCGTAGACGTGGTAGTACAGGGGCTTCACGCCGAGCCGGTCGCGCACCAGGAGCAGTTCCTCGCGGCCAGCGTCCCAGATCGCGAAGGCGAACATCCCCGTCAGGTGATCGACGAAGGCCGCGCCCCACTCCAGATAGGCGTGCAGCAGGACCTCGGTGTCGGACACCGTCTCGAACCGGTGCCCGCGTGCCGTCAACTGGGCCCGCAGCTCACGGAAGTTGTACACCTCACCGCTGTACGTCAGCACCACCGGCGCCCCGGTCGCACGCGGGTGGACCACCATGGGCTGCTTGCCGCCCTCCAGGTCGACGATGGCAAGACGTCGGTGACCGAGGGCGACGTGCGGGGCGAGCCACACCCCGTCCGAGTCCGGGCCCCGCCGGTGCAGGGAACCGGTCATCGCCTCCACGGTCTGCCGTTCCAGGGTGAGGTCCCGGGAGAAGTCTATCCAGCCGGCAATGCCGCACATCATGCGCTCCTGGTGCAATCGTCAGGGAAGGTTCGGGTGGACGGCGGGCGGCTGCCGCGCGGTGTCCGGGAGGCCTGCGAGGAAGTCGTCGAAATGGACGAGGCGCTGCCCCCGTACCCCGGGACAGTTCCAGCGCAGGTCGAGCCGGGGCGGACGGTCCTCGTCGTGGAAGTAGACCGCCTCGAAGCCCTGCTCCTGCCCGAACGCGAGGACGGGGTTGGCGGCCAGGAAGTCGCGGACCGACGGGCTGTCCCGGCGGACCCGCAGCATGAGCCGCTTGCCCGCGAAGTGGTTGCCGGGCAGGGCCACTTCAGGGTGCATCTTCCGTTTGAACTGGAAGATCCCCTTGCTCAGGAACGGCTCGCACCCCGACAGGTCCACCCGGGTGAGGCCGTGCTCGGCCGCCCATTGCAGGATCAGCACATACATCGCCAAGTAGGTCCCGGAGGCGTACGCCTCATCATCGCCCCGGGCCACGCCGGCCAGGCGGACGACCAGCGTCCGCCCTTCGAGCCGGCACAGCATCCCCGCCACCCGGCGGCCCGACTCGCACAGGAAGAACAGCACCCCGCGCCGGAAGAGACACACCAGCGCACTGTCCCGGTCCTCCGAACGGGCGGCATCACCATGCCTGTTCACCATGGTCGGCCGGTGCATGCCGTCGTAGAAGAACGCGAAGTCGTCCCCGCCGGCGGCCACTTCGAGCGTACGGTGGTGAGAGCGCAGTTCGCGCGCATGCTGCTGCCGTGCCTTGCGGGAGAGCCTGCCGAGCACGTCCTGCGGGTCGGGTCCGACCGGCACGGCCAGAGTGACCCGGAACGGCAGCAGCAGGCTGTGCCGTGGCAGCCGGGCCGGGACGCGGTCGCGCAGCATCCCGACCGCGAGGATGTCGGCACCCGGGGCAGCCCGGCCGTGCATCAGATCGGCCCACGTCGTGCCCCGCCGGGTGCGCTGCGACGCCGTACCGCGCCGCTGCTCCAGGAAAGGCAGTACGTGCGTCAGGCCCTGGGACAGACCGCCGTACGCCAGCACCGGGCCGGCACCGTCCGGCCGGGACAGCGTGACCCGGGGCCGCGCGGCGAGAGCGGCATCGGCCAGGGTGTGCGCCCGGACGACGCGAGGGTCGGCGCTGTTGTTCCAGACGTACCGCCAGGTCGGTGGGATCACCCCGCATCCACCGTGTCCCCGGCGGTCAGACCGGAGCCGGCGGGAGCGGACGCGAGGGCGGCGTCGCGGCCCACGACACAGTTCTCCTCGTCCACGAACACCACGCTGGGCACGAGCTTGGCCGCCTCCTCGTCGGGCACCGTCGCGTAGGCGATGACGATGACGAGGTCACCGTTCTGGACGAGGCGGGCCGCCGCACCGTTGACGCCGATGACGCCACTGCCGCGCGGCCCCTCGATCACATACGTCTCGAGCCGGTTGCCGTTGTTGATGTCCACCAGGTGGACCAGCTCGCCGGGGAGCAGATCGGCGGCGTCCATCAGATCGGCGTCGATGGTGAGTGAGCCGACGTAGTTCAGATCGCACTGGGTGACCGTGGCGCGGTGGATCTTGGATTTCAGCATTGTACGGAACATGGATGTTCCCTCTCGGGCCGGTAGGCCGGTCGGGCCTGGGCTAGGCGTGGGCGGCCGCGAGCACGACCTTGGCGAGGTCGTCCGCGGTGGCAACGCGCGTGAGGTGTTCGTCCCGCAGCGGGGCGAGCAGTTCGTCGCTGTAGTAGCCGGAGGCGTGCACCACCACGTCGGTGTCTGCCGTGATCAGGCCACGTTCGCGGGCCACGAGCACACCGGTGATTGCCTTGACCAGGGACCACTCGCGGATCAGGGTTGGGTCGGCGGCGAGCGTGATGCCGGCGTCGGCGGCGAGCGATCGCACCTCCTCGAACTTGTCGAGGCACTCCCGGCGGGACACCACGACACCACCGCCTCCGTGCCGGGCGACGATCTCGTTGACCTGTGTCCGTGTCGGCGGTTCCTTGGTGTAGAAGGTGGCGTCGATCACCTCCTGCGGGTGGTCCGTGACCGCGGGGAACTCGGCCGCTGTGGACTGCCGCCAGAGCCCGGACTCCTCGTCGTGGGTGTACTCGGGAACCTTCATGCCGAGCAGGCTGGTCACCATGTCGGCCGTGGCGAGCTGCTGGACCAGGAAGAACCCGGGGTGCCGGGCGGGCGTCGGCAGGCCGGTCGCACCGTCGCCGAGCAGCTGGTGCCCGAGGTGGTAGCCGAGCAGGCCGAAGGCGCTGGAGACGGCGTGGGCGTGGAGGCGTGGCGCGGACTGCTCGGTGACGGGCAGCAGTTCGGCCTCCACAAAGGCGCGCGCCGCGTCCGCGATGCGGTAGTTGTCGAGGTCGAGGGTGTACCAGATCCGGAAGCCAGTGGTGTCGAAGACCTCCGCGGCGGACCGTTCGACGATCTCGCTGCTGAGCAGCTTCACATCGCCCGGCCGCTCGACATCGGCGACCACCACGGGATTCGCCGTCCGCAGCGACGGCTCGGCGGTCAGTGGGCAGTCGCGCAGCTTGGACCGCGACGCCTCGGGGGCGAGGATGACGATCCGCAGCTCGTCGGGAGTGGCCAGGCCGGTCTCGTAGGCGCGGGCCACCGCGTCGCGCAGCGCCGTCCCCTTGTTGCCGGAGGTCGGCGTGACCAGCAGCACCCGCTCGCCGGTGCGGCGGATGTGCGCGGCGGCGCGGGCGATCATCAGCAGCGACGCGACCGTCTTCGTCGTCCGCGCACCCGGATTGCGCATCAGGTCCAGCAGGTACAGCTGCGGCCGGACCTGGGTCAGGCCGACATCCGTGACCTCGGTGAACCTGGTGAACGCGGCTGGTTTCGCGTCCATCTCCAGAGGGATCAGCGGTGGCGCGGTACGCACGGCAGCGGTCTTGCGCGCGGCCGCCTGGATCTGCTGGAAGTACCGGTCGAGTACGTTGCGCACGACCTGGCCGGTGACGGCCGCCTGGCCCACAGCGGGCATGAGGGATCCACTCCTTCGGGAAGCTGTTGGATTCGCGACGATGACGTCGTTCATGTCGTCGATGGGCACAGAGCCCTGCCGGACGGGGCGGCTCAGTGCCCGGCGCGGCCCGGCCCGGCCGGAGAGTGCAGCCAGCCGTCCGGATCCGGGGCCAGCCCGTGGTGCAGATCGGTCAGCGCCCTGCGCAGCGCCAGCGTGACCGGGCCCGGCTTGCCCTCCCCGATGGTCCAGGTGCTGCCGCGGTCCACGACGGTGCTGATCGGGGTGACCACGGCGGCCGTTCCGCAGGCGAACGCCTCGGACATCAGGCCCGCGTCGCACTCGGTACGCCACTGGTCCAGGGCGATGCGTTCCTCCACCGCGTCGTAGCCGAGGCGTTCGGCCAGGGTGAGGATCGTGGTCCGCGTGACGCCGGGCAGCAGGGTGCCGGTCAGCTTCGGAGTGACCACCTGAGCCTGCGCTCCCTGGCCACGGACCAGGAAGAGGTTCATCCCTCCCATCTCCTCCAGATAGCGCCGCTCGGCGGCGTCCAGCCAGAGGACCTGCTGGCAGCCCGCGGCTTCCGCCTGACGCTGGGCCAGGAAGGAGGGGGCGTAGTTGGCGGCCACCTTGACGTCACCGGTGCCGCCGGGGAAGGCGCGGCTGTACTCATGGCTCGCGAAGACCGAGACCGACTCGACGTCGTCACCGAAGAAACCGCCGGCGACAAAGGCCATGACCAGGAACCGGTACGTCCTCGACGGTCGCAGCATGAGCGACGTGTCGGTCCCGAACATGATCGGCCGTACGTAGATGCTGTGGGCGGGATCGTCGGACAGGCTGCCCTCGTCCGCGTTGATCAGCTGATCGATGGCCGCCACGAAGGTCTCGACGGGCAGCTCGGGCATGGCGAGCCGCTGGCAGGAACGCTGGAAGCGCGCGGCGTGGTCGTACGGACGCCAGACACCCATCGAACCGTCGGCGCGCCGGTGGGCCTTCAGCCCCTCGTAGGCGACCTGACCATAGTGCAGGCCGATCATCCCGGGGTGAACGGACAGGTTCTCCAGCGGAGTCATCCTGCCCTCGGACCAGCCTTCGCCCTCGGTCCACTCCATGCTGATCATGTGCTCGGTGAACGACTCGCCATGGCCAGGGTGCCGCACCACACGGCTGGGTGAGGCGGTGCTCGGTTCGGATATGGCGGACATGTGGGCGGCTCCTTCGGAAGGGTGGTCTCAGACGAGAGGGGCGAAGAAATAGGTGTCGCGGCTGGAGAAGAGGCCGTCGGGACACACGGTGAAGCTGTCGGCGAAGCGCAGGTGCACCGGGGTGCCGTCGTGCAGCTCGCCCTGGAACTCGCCGAACACACCGACGGTGTGACCGTCCGTGAGCAGCGTGGTCAGAGCGTGCCGGCCGGCGCGGATAGTCCGGTCCCGGCCGTAGAAGCCGCGCAGGCCCTCGGGTCCGACCATGAGGTCGTAGCCCGGCCGCCGGTATGCGCCGTCGGGGGCGAACAGAGCGGCCAGGCCGTGCACGTCTCCGCTGTCGACCAGGTCGTAGAAGCGGCGAACCGTGCGGATCGCGAGCTGTTGGTCGGGAGCGGTGGTCACTGTCGTCGTACCTCCTCGATGCGGACGGGTGGTCATGAGTTGCCTCGGCGGCGGGCGGTCAGCACGGGTCCGGCGGTGCGGGCCGGTGCGAGCCGGCCGACGAGGACGGCGACCGTGGGCGCTTCGAAGACCGACTTGATGGACAGCTCCGCCCCGAGAGCCAAGCGGACCCGGTTGATCAGCTTGGTGACGTGCAAAGAGTGACCGCCCAGCTCGAAGAAGCTGTCGTCGATGCCGACCCGGTCGATTCCGAGAACCTCGGCGAACAGGTCGCACAGCACGGCTTCCTGCTCGGTGCGCGGTTCACGGCCGTCTCCGCGCGGAGCGAGGACGGGGACCGGCAGGGCGCGGCGATCGAGCTTGCCGGTCGCCGTCATGGGGAGCGCGTCCACCGGGACCACCGCGGACGGCACCAGGTGGTGGGGCAACCGTTCGGCCAGGAACGCACGGACCGCCGCGGGATCCACACCGCTGCCGTCCCGGGCCACGACGTACGCCACCAGACGCTTGTCGCCGGGCACGTCCTCCCGCACGACGACCGCGGTACGCACCAGCCCCGGGTAGTCGGCCAGCGCCGACTGCACCTCACCGGGTTCGACCCGGAAGCCGCGGATCTTCACCTGGTCGTCGGCACGTCCCAGGTACTCCATGACTCCGTCGGCCCGCCAGCGCACCAGATCGCCGGTGCGGTACATGCGTTCGCCGGGCGGGCCGAAGGGGCAGGCGACGAACCGCTCGGCTGTCAGGTCCGGCCGGCCGAGATACCCGTGGGCGAGCCCCACCCCGGACATGTAGAGCTCACCCACGGTCCCCGGAGCCGCCAGGGCGAGGCTGTCGTCCAGCACGTACAGGCGCTTGCCGTGCAGGGCCCGCCCGACCGGGATGGAGGCTCTGGCACCGTCCCCGGCGGTGATCCGGTGGGCCAGGGTGAAGATCGTCGACTCGACCGGCGAGTAGCCGTTGATCAGCCTGATCTGCGGGAACTCCCGCACCAGCCGCATCACATGGTGCACCGACGCGGCCTCCCCGCCGGTCATCACCTGCTGCAGGCCGGTGAAGGTCGCCGGGTGCTCGTCCAGCAGGAAGTTCAGCAGGCTCGCCGACACATGCAGCGTGGTGATGCCGTGCTCCCGGACAAGGGAGGCGATGACCGCCGGTTCGGGGCGCCGCCCCGGCTGGAGCACACACACGCCGCCAGAGAACAGGGCACCGAACAGTTCGAGCGCGAAGGCGTCCCAGGACACGGGCGAGCACTGAAGCCACACCTGGGAGGGCTCCATCGCCGCGAAGTCCTGGCCCAGCATCGTGCCGACGATCGCGCGGTGCGGAGTCACCACGCCCTTGGGCGCGCCCGTCGAGCCCGACGTGAACATCACACAGGCGGCGTCCTGCGGGTCGGCACGGTGCCCGAGCCCCTGGGCCAGCTGCCGGGCGATCGCCTCCGCGTCGGCGTCGACATGCACGAGCAGATCGGGACGCACGGGCAGCCGCCCGGCGAACTCCGTCCCGGTCACCACGGCCCGGGCAGAGGCGTGGGCGAGCAGCGCCTCCACACGAGCGACCGGCAAGTCGGGGTCGAGCATCGTGTACGTTCCACCCGCCTTGAGCACGGCCAGCACAGCGACCACCAGCTCGATTCCGCGCTCCAGATACACCCCGACGACATCGCCGCGCCGCAGCCCGGCGGCGACGAGGTGGTGGGCCAGCCGATCGGCCCGCACATCCAGCTCGCGATACGACAGCCGCTCCCGCTCGAAGATCAGGGCGTCGGCGTCCGGCCGCTCCGCCGCCCGCTGCTCGAACAGCTCATGCACCAGACGGTCTGCCGGCTGCCGTGCCGGTGAGCCGTTCCAGTCGACCAGCAGCGTCCGGTGCTCGGCGTCCGACAGCACCTCCAATCGGCTCAACGGCCGCTCCGTGTCAGCGAGTGCCGCCTCCAGGAAGCGAACCAGACGATCCGTCAGGGCGACGATCGACGATCGGTCGAACAACTCGGCGGAGTACCTCACCGAGATATCTATGCCGGCCGCGGACCCGTCCGAGTGGTGTCCCTCGGAGAGCTCCATGACGAGATCGATGGCGGTGAGGTTCAGGTCGAGCACCCGCGCCTCGGCTGCCAGGCCAGCGAACTCGACCTGCGCTGTGATGAGTTCGCCGGGGGCCAGCAGCACCTGGAAGAACGGGTGGCGGGACGGGGGACGAGCGGGTGCCAGTTCCTCCACCAGACGCTCGAAGGGCACGTCCTGGTGGGCCTCGGCCTTGACGGCGGTCTTGCGGACCCGCGCGACGAGTTCACGGAACGAGGGGTCACCGGACACATCGGTGCGCAGCACCAGGGTGTTGACCGCGCCAGCCATGTCTCGTCCGGGAGCGGGGGTGCCCAGGGGAATGTCTGTGCCCACGCCCAGCCGGGACAGCAGGCCCGCCATGGCTGCCTGGAGCACCAAGAACACCGGCACCTGATGCTCCTGCGCGAAAGCGATGAGCCGTTCGTGCGGTCCGGCCCCGATCCGTCCCGCATGAACCGCGGCGCGCAAGGACGGCGAGGCAGGGCGGGGCCGGTCGGTGGGCAGGGCCAGCTCTTCGGGGAGATCGGCCAGGACACGGCGCCAGTGCGCGAGTTGCCGCGACAGCTCGCTCCGCCCGTCGGGCACCGGTGCCTCACCACAGAGGCGCACGTCAGGCGTGCCGCCCTGGCACCGCGCGGTGTAGGCCGCGGCCAGATCGCCGAGCACCTGATCGAGCGACCCGTACGCACCGGCCGGGTGCCGTGTCACCAGCAGCACCACATGGTCCTCGGCGCTCACCGAGAACAGCTGAGCGTGCACGGACGCCTCGCCCGCTCGCACGCAATCGCGCACGGCCGCTGCCAGAGTGTTGTGAAGGTCCTCCTCGGAGCAGTGGTGCACCGCCCGGGGGAGTCGTGTCTCCGGTACGAGGTCAGTCACCGCGTCCCGCAGGGCGTCCACGTTCAACGGTCCCCGCAGCCTGATGCTCAACGGGACGGTGCTCTGCGGGCGGGGACCCTCCGGTAGGTCGTGAAGCCAGAGCCGGGCCTGATCGAAAGCTGGTGGAGTCATCGAAGATTTCCCAAGGGGCAGCCGGTCAACTGGTCGCGGGAGCCGCCGCCGAAGGCGGGCACGGGCCATAGATCCTCGGGCCCCAGGGAAGCGGGGGCGTACTTGCCCAGCGCGCTGATCAGCAGCCGCAGTTCGAAGGCCAGACAGGACACCAGGCGGGTCAGTCCCGCCGCCGGATCCTCATCTACGGCGATGAGCGCCGAGCGCCCGAGTCCGACGGCGGTGGCACCCAGAGCCAGGCACTTGACGGCTCGGCTGCCCTCCCACATTCGGCCGGAGGCGAGCAGGCACGCAGCACGGTTCCCGATCCGGGCCAGGCCTTCGCCCAGCGGCAGTCCGACCTGGCCGATCGTGGCGAGGGGGGCCCAGCCGGTGCCGCCCTCCGCCCCGTCGAGGACGACGGCGTCGGCGCCGGCTTCCCACGCGGTGGCCGCGGCGTGCGCGATGTCCCGCCCGGGATGCAGCTTCACCCATACCTTCACCCGGGGGAAGTTGTTGCGCATCAGCCGGATCTGCTGGCGCAGGATCTCCTCCGTGAACGTCCCCGCGCTGCCCGACCGCAGGACCTCATCGGCGTCCGGGCCGAAGATCTCGTCCATCGCGAACTGCTTGTCCATCTGCGCGGCGGCCGAGCGGTTCAGCAAGGTCATCCCTCCGAGGCCGGGCTTGGCCCCCTGACCGACCTTGAGCTCGAACGCCAGCCGCCCGCTGTCCAGCAACGGCCTGGCGGACGGGTCGCTGTAGACGAGGTTCCACACCTCGGCATCGGCGTCCTCGGTGCTCTGCTGGATCACCAGCCCGCCGTAGCCGTCCGGCAGTTCCTCCTGGTAGGCGGCGAGCCGGACGAGGACACTGCGACGGGTCTGCTCACCGGCCCTGCCGTAGCCCGTCACGGGCACGATGTTTTCGCCGATGGTCATCGGGATTCCCAGACGACCGGCCTGCCGGCCGGCATTCAGCACCTGCTCCGTGCCGGCGGCCCTCGTCGATCCGAAGGCGGACACGTAGAGCGGCAGAGTGGAGCGCAGGCCACCGAGCACCGTGTCCAGGACCACGTCGCTGTGCAGGGGTTCCCGGCCGAGTTCGAGCAGCTTCTCCAGGCGCTGCGGCATGAACACGGGCGGGGTCAGCCGCATGCCGTCCAGGGGATCGCCGGTGCCGGCGGGCGCCGGGGCCGAGCCGAAGAGGCGCTGTCCGTAGTCCCGCCGGTCGGGGAAGGCCGCCGCCATGCCCTCGCGAGCGCGTCTTCGGACCGCTTCCTCGTCGAAGCCGTGGGTGTGCAGATCGGTCACGGCGACACCACTCCCGGCAGCTTCGGGAACGCGGACGCTTGCCAGACACTGTCGAGGCCGGCGATGTAGCGGGTGAACCGCTCCAGGCCGATCCCGAAACCGGCGCTGGCGGGAATGCCGTCGCGCAACAGGTCCAGATACCAGCCGTACTTGGCCGGGTTCTCGCCGGTCTCTCGGATGCGGCTGACGATGCGCGTGTAGTCGTACTCCCGCTCACTGCCGCTGCACAGCTCGCCGTAGCCTTCCGGGGCCAGCAGGTCGAAGTTGCGCAGCACACCCGGTTCGGTCTGGCTCTCACGGTCGTAGAAGCCGCGTGACCCCTTCGGGTAGTCGGTGACGAACACCGGCTGGCCCAGGTGGCGGGACAGCAGCGCCTCACCCGACCATTCGATCTCGGTGTCCGTGTTCTGCGCATGGCCCAGTCCCCGGAGCTGCTCCAGGGCCTGAGTGTGTGTCATGGCCGGAAACGCCTGTGTGACCAGCGATTCGAAGGCCGAGGGATCACGTCCCAGGGTCTCCAGCTCCGCCGGCAGATCGGCGATCACCCGCCGCACGATCTGCCGGACCAACTGCTCCAGAACACCGGTGATGTCCTCGCGGGAGGCACCGGCCATCTCGACGTCGATCTGATGGAACTCGGCGAGGTGCCGGCTGGTGTTGGTGGTCTCCAGCGGCTCCAGGCGAACATTGGGCGCGATGTAGAAGATCTTGTCGTACGTCAGCAGCGAGGCCTGCTTGTAGAGAATCGCACTGGTCATCAGCTTGTACCGGTGGCCGTAGAAATCCACGTCCACCTGCTTCGAGCCACGGGTCCCCGGGTCGGTCACCGGGCCGATGATCGGCGGCAGCATCTCCACGAACCCGGCCCCGGTGAGGTGCTCACGGGCCACGGCCAGCATGTGCCGCTGGACGGCCAGCACAGCCCTGGTGATGTCCGAGGTGAGGTGCTGCCGGAGCGGACCGGGGGACGGCAGCGGCTGCTCGAGCAGCGCGGACTCCGGAACATGCGTCATGAGACGGATTCCTTCTCGTGTCGGGTTCGAGTGACTCGGGAGATCGTCGCGCCGGCCAGAGCGAGCTGGTCGTAGGTGCGCTCGGCGAAGGAGAGGGAGCCAAGCAGGTCGGCGGACGAGAGCCGGACTCGGCCGTGGACCGTTCTGCGCACCGGCATCGAGCCGACGTCGCACCAGTGCAGCCGTCCTTCGCCGTCCAGGTAGCTCCGCGTGCGCCCGACGTTGTCCGGATGCAGGCAGTACGGAACGTCCAGCAAGCCCGTCGCGAACGCCTGGACCAGCGCCCTGCCGACGGAGGGGGCGAGAGCAAGAACGGCATCGATGATCGTCCGCGCCTCGTCGAGGATGCCGGTGTTCTCACTGTCGGCCGCTGTGCGCCCGGCCGGTTCACGTGCGGCGGCTCGCGCGGCGAGCTCCAGGGCCGCGACGTTCTCCGCGATGTTCGGGATCCGGTACGCCTCGGCGGCGGTCTTGACGATGAGCCGGGCCGCACCGGTCCGCACCGCCAGCCGAGCGGCGTCCTCCAGGAGCAGCGCGGCCCCGGCGGACGTACGCGGAAACACCCCCATGTACGCGTAGAGAACGACGTGCCAGTCCATACCGCCCAGCAGTTCCCCGGCGATGGTGGCGAGCGCGGCGATCGCCTCTTCGTCCTGCGTGGCATTCGTCTGCTGCGCATAGCTGAGCGAGACGCTGCACAGCCCGTGCTGCTTGAAGAAGAGCGCCTCCAGCACCGACAGAGCGACCAGCAGACCGGGCGGGCACAACTGGCCCATCATGCAGCCACCGAACGTCTCCAAGTGCGGCTCGGCGCCTGTCTGCTGTAGCCGCGCGAACATCTCACAGCAGCGAGCCCAGTCCGCGACGGACTGCTCCAACGGGTTGCGGCTGTACGGCAGACAGTAGGAGACCGGGCCGCCCTCGGTGGCGGCTAGTCCCGCAGCCGTCAAGGCCTCGAAGATCGCGTAGGGAGAAGGCGAACCGTGCCGGACCTGGACCGGGAAGTCCGGGCCGGCGATCCCTTCGATGACGTCGAGCGTGGTGGCGGTGCCGTGGGCCACGATGGGGTAGCCGTTGAGCGCCACGCCCTCGGCCAGCGAGCGACGAGCGAACTCGTGGGAGTCCAGGCGGGTATAGCTGTCCAGCGTGATCGTGCCCACCGTAACCGCGTCGGCCTGCCGAGTGGCCAGCAGCCCGGACCGCATCAGCTGCGGATCACTCATTCCCATCCGCGGTTGGACCACCAGATGACCGGCGCGCTGAGCGGCGCCGACGAAGGCCCCGAAGGACCTGATCGACGGCCCGGTGCCGGGCCGGCTGCCGAGGTGCCGCACGGGCCGTGCGTGATCGCCCCCGCTCATCGCGTCACCCCGGACGGCAGCGACTGGACGAAGTCACGGAAGCTGACGATCCCGGCACTCTCCTCGAAGACCGCGTCGAAACCGGCCTCGATCAACTCCCGGGAGCCGCGCCCTTGTTCTCCGCCAGCGATGCCGAGCTTGCCTCCGATGACGAGGGGTGTGGCGTGCAGTTCGGGGCAGTCGCGCAGCAGCCTCACCACGCGCTTGCCGTCGACGAAGCCGTGCCCGTTGACTGTGGAGACCACGATCAGATCGGGACGCCGGGCACGACATTCGTCGACCACCAGCTGGTCGGGCACACAGGCGCCGAGGTTGGTCACCCGGTGCCCCAGCTCTTCGAGGAGGAGCTGTAGGTAGACCAGATTCCACGTGTGAGCGTCCGAAGCCACGCTGGTAACCACGACGTCCAGGCCCGCGATGTCGGGTGGATGCGCGTAGAACTGCAATTCCACAGTCGTTTCCCGTCGAACGGCTTGACCTGAACTAATTGCTTGCGCCGACCAACGCGGCGACATTGCCCGGTGCCTGTACACCTTCGAGAAGGTGCTGATGGGCCTGGCCGATCTGGTCGAAGGTGTAGGTGTGGCCGAGATGGGGAGGCAGAAGACCCATGTCGACCAGACGTGTTACGGCCTGGCACTCTCGCGGATTGGCGAAATGAGACCCCTGGAGCCGCTTCTGTCGCATCCAGAGATATCTGAGGTCAACGTCGACATCGAAGCCGGACGTGGCACCGCAAATCACGATCATCCCACCCGGGGCGCACACGAAAACTGACGTCGGTATGGTGTCGCTGCCAGGATGTTCGAACACTATCTTGGGAGACGCCTTTTCGCCAAGGATATTCCAGATCTCCCGCCCGAAGGCCCGGAGATCGGCGGCCCATCGTTTGTGTTCCTCGGTACCGGCTGGCGGGACGCGTCCCCAATGGTGGTATTCGGTGCGGTCGATGACTCCCGCGGCGCCCAACTTCAGGCAGTACTCGGCCTTCTCCGGAGACGACACCACGGCAATGGGCTTTCCTCCCATCTGGAGCGTCAGGGAGATGGCCATCGAGCCGAGCCCGCCGGACCCGCCCCAGATGAGGACTGCGTCCCCGGGCTGCACCGTGTTGGGCGGCCAGCCGTTGAGCTGCCGGTACGCCGTAGCACCGGTGAGCAGGTACCCCGCCGCCTCCGCCCAGTCGAGCCGCGCGGGCTTGTGCAGACACTGGAACTCGGCCACCAGCGTGAACTGGGCGAACGACCCCCAGTTCAGTTCGTACCCCCACACCTGCTGCGACGCCGCGAGCATGGGATCGACGCCCAGCCGGACGTCGGGGTCGTCCTCTTCCCACCGGCAGCCGGAGAGCACGACCTCGTCGCCCACCTTGACTCGTCGTACTCCGGCTCCGACCTTCCAGACGATGCCGGAACCCTCCGAACCGCCGATGTGAAACGGCTCATTGCTCCCTTGCTTCTGGCGCATCGCGACGACATCGACGGGCTTGCCCTTGGCGGCCCAGACATTGTTGTAGTTGATTCCGGCGGCCATGACCGCGACCAGAACGAATCCCGGCGGAACCTCGGGGGTGTCGACGACTTCTGTCCGGAATGCCGTTTCCGGATCGCCGTACCGCTCGGGACGAATCACCGACGCGTACATGGAGCGGGGAACGGTCCCGAGTGGGGGCAGATCGCCCACCTCGTACAGAGTGCTGGTGCTCGAGGAGTCCAACGCAATCTCCCGTTTTCGAATGATGAAGGTTCGGACGACAAGCCGCTAATCCCGGAGCTTCGCCATGTGCCGCACGATGTCGTCGGCAATCAGGCCAATGCTCGGGAGCCGCATGATCGAGTAGTGATCTCCCGCCAGGTCCGACCCTTCGATCGTGTTGACGAAGGGGCTCCAGACGGCTTCCAGGGAATCCATCCACTGGTTGTCGAGGGCGGTGTACAACCGAAGGTCGCAATGGACGGGGCGTGGCACGAACGAGGCCATCGCATGGAGCTGGAATTTCCTGATCCTGAGGTGGGATTCCACCGCGCCGTGACCCAGCAGCAGGATGTCGTCGCTCACCCCGGCCGCTCGCAAGACGTCCATCGCGTCCGGCCTGATCCCGTTCGGCTGGTCGGTGCTCCGCAGGCCGTCGATGTCCGCGAGCAGACCGTCGATGGTTTCGGTGTCCTCGATGGTCCGCTTCCGCACCTGCTCCGACGGGAGCACGGAATCGATCACGGCAAGCATGCCGACGTCCAGGTTCGACGCCCCGGCCTGCCTCGCCATCTCCATCGCCATGAGCCCACCGAACGACCAGCCGGCCAGACAGTAGGGCCCTTCGGGGTCGAGCTCACGAACGGCCGCCACGTACAGCGCGGCCTGCTCGGTGATGTCTCTCTCCACCGCGGTCCCGTCCGCCGGCACATCGATCCCGAGCACGTTCACCTGCCCGTCGAGCTGATGGGCCAGATGAGCGTAGGCACTCGTGCCGCCACCGATCTCGTGCACGCAGAACAGCGTCGGACGAGCCGGTACGTGGGCGTTCAGGCGCACGATCTCCGGCGCGGACGGATCCGGCACCGACAGGGCCCGGACCGCCTTACCGGGCGACCGCAAGCCGGCACCGAGGCCGGCGACCGTCGGAGTCTTCAGGATGTCCTTGGGCAGCAGATGGAAGCCCCGTGCGCGGGCATCGACCACCACTCGGGTGGCGAGGAGGGAGTGTCCGCCGAGGTCGAAGAAGTTGTCGTGGATGCCGACCCGGTCGACGCCGAGCACCTGGCCCCAGATGCCGGCGATGGTCGCTTCGACTTCGTCCCGCGGCGCCACGTACGAGGCGGCGAGGTCGGGCCGGTCGCCGTCGGGAGCGGGCAGCGCCCGGCGGTCCACCTTGCCATTGGGCGTGAGCGGCAGCTCACTCAGGACCATGAAGGCACCGGGCACCATGAAGTCGGGCAGGCTGTCGGCACACCAGCGACGCAACGCCGACGCCGGCCGCGCACCGGGTCGCGGCACCACATAGGCGGTCAGGCGTTTGTCCCCCGGAGAGTCCTCCCGGACGTCGACCACCGCCGACGCCACGTCCTCGTGCGCCACCAACCGTGCTTCGATCTCACCCAGTTCGACGCGGAAGCCGCGCATCTTGACCTGGGTGTCGATCCGGCCGAGGAACTCCAGGTCACCGCTGGGCAGCCACCGGACCAGGTCACCGGTGCGATACACCCGACGGGTCTTTCCACCGATCTCCACTTCGACGAACTTCTCGGCGGTCAGCTCCGGCCGGTTCAGGTATCCCCGCCCCACACCGACTCCACCCACCAGCAGCTCCCCGGGCACACCGACCGGCACCAACCCGTCGGCACGGTCCACCACGAACACCTCGGTGTTCGCAACGGGACGACCGATCGGCACACCGACATCCGCGGACGCGATGATCGCCGTCGTCGCGGTGACCGTGGTCTCCGTCGGACCGTAAGCGTTGACGAGCGGAACCGAGAACCGCTGGAACCACTGGGACACGAGCGCCGCAGAGAGCGCCTCACCCCCGAGGACCAGCCGCCGGAGCGAAGCCGCCTTCGAAGGATCGAGATGAGGGAGCATCTGCTCCCAGACCGCGGGAGGCAGATTCGCGGCGGCGATCTCCCGGCCCATGATGATCTCGGCCAGCTCTTCCGGCGTCCACTCCGCAGCCCGCAAGACCAGCTGTCCGCCCGCCAGCAGCGTGGTGAACACGTTCTCCGTACCCACGTCGAACGTCATCGAGGCGAACTGAAGAAACGTGTCACCCTGACCGAGCCCGTAGTGCCGCCGCATGTCCCAGACCCGGGCACTGAGTGATCGGTGCTGGATCATCACACCCTTGGGGGTGCCGGTCGATCCGGAGGTGTAGATGACGTAGGCGAGGTGGTACGGGGTGGTGTGGTGCTCCGGGTTCGTGTCGGGGGAGTCGCTGATGGTGTGGGTGTCGATGCACACCGTCTGGGCGCTGTGGTCGGGCAGTTGGTCGCGGAGGTTGCTCTGGGTGAGGAGGACGGGGGCGGCGGTGTCGGCCAGCATGAAGGCGAGCCGTTCGGCCGGGTATTGGGGGTCGAGTGGGACGTAGGCGCCGCCGGCTTTGAGTACGCCGAGGAGTGCGATGATCATGTCGGGGCTGCGTTCGAGGCATACGGCGACGAGGGTGTCCGGGCCCACGCCGAGGGTGCGCAGGTGGTGGGCGAGCTGGTTGGCCTTGGCGTTGAGCTGGGCGTAGGTGAGTTCCTGGTCGCCGAAGACCACGGCGGGGACGTCTGGGTGTTCGGCGACCTGCGCTTCGACGAGTTCGTGAACGCACTGGTCGCGGGGGAAGTCAGCCGCAGTGTCGTTCCATTCGACGACCAGCTGGTGCTGTTCCTTGTCGGAGAGCATGTCCAGGTCGCTGAGCGATGCCGTGGGGTCGGCCACCACCGAGGCCAGGAGATTCTGGAAGTGCCCGGCCAGACGCTCCATGGTCGGCGCCTCGAAGAGGTCCGTGCTGTAGAGGAGCAGACCCTTCAGCCCCTCGCTCGTCTCCTGGACGGAGAGGGTCAGGTCGAACTGGGCCACTCTCGATGCGTTGGGGTAGGTGTCGATGTCCAGGTCGGCGAACTGCCAGGCCTCTTCACCGGCGTTCTGGAGGATGAACATGACCTGGAAGAGGGGGGTGCGGGAGAGGTCCCTTTCGGGGGCGAGCTCCTCCACGAGCCGCTCGAAGGGCAGGTCCTGGTGCTCGTACGCGGCAAGGGTGGTCTCTTTGATCTGGGCCAGGAAGTCCTCGAATGAGGGGTCCGGGGAGAGATCGCCGCGGATGACGAGGGTGTTGACGAAGAAGCCGATGAGGCCTTCGATCTCGGCGCGGTTGCGGCCGGCGATCGGAGTGCCGATGGCGACGTCGTCGCGGCGGGCGTAGGTGCCCAGCAGGATGTTGAACGCGGCCAGAAGCACCATGTAGAGCGAGGTGCCGGTGTCGGCGGCCACGGCACGCAGACCGGCTGTCAGGTCGCCGGCGAGGTCGAATTGCAGTGAGGCGCCGTTGCCGGTGCGTTCGGCCGGCCGCGGATGGTCGGTGGGGAGCTCCAGCGGCTCCAGTCCGGCCAGCTGGTCGCGCCAGTAGCCAAGCTGGCGCTCCAGGACGTCTCCCTGGAGCCATTGGCGCTGCCAGATCGCGAAGTCGGCGTACTGCACGGGCAGTTCGGGCAGTTTGGCGTCGCGGCCTTGCACGGCTGCGGCGTACAGCTCGCCCAGCTCCCGGGTGAGGACGCCGATCGACCAGCCGTCCGAGACGATGTGATGCATCGCCAGCACCAAGACATGGTCCTCGTCGCTGACACGGACCAGGCACACACGCAGCAGAGCATCGGCCGCGAGATCGAAGGGCCTGAGGGCCTCCGCGTCGACCGTGTCGCGCACCTGCGCCTCACGGGCCTCCGGGTCTTGCACACCGGACAGGTCGATGAGTCGTATCCCTACCCGTCCGGGCTCGTCGACCACCTGAACCGGCTCGCCCCCGGCACCGATGACGAACCGCGTACGCAGCACCTCATGCCGCGCCGTCAAACCCGAGAACGCTGTCCCCAATGCCTCGACGTCCAGACCACCCCGTACCCGCAGCATCCCCGGGATGGACAGATCCAGCCCGTCCAGCCCCAGTTGTTCGAGGAACCACAGCCGCTGCTGTGCGAACGACAGCGGCAGGCTGCCCTCTGCACGCGGCACCGGTACGAGCGCCGCCCCGTCGGATGCCGCGGCATCGTTGCGGTCGGCAGAGGCTGAGGTCAGCTTCGCATCGACGAGCTCAGCGAGTGCCGCGACCGTCGGTGCGTGGAACACCTCCCGGACTGAGACTCGAATGGACAGATCCTTGCGCAGCCGGGAGGTGAGCTGCGTCGCCAGCAGGGAGTCGCCGCCCAGCTTGAAGAAGTCGTGTTGCCTGGCGGGCTGGGAGATTCCGAGTACTTCCTCGAAGACGCGTGCCACGGCGGCTTCGGACGCCGTGCCCGGCGCCTCCAGCAGCACTTCGGGATCGACGTCCACTACGGCCACCCGCTCGATGGACACCGGCTCCTCAGCGGTGAGGTCCAGCCGGAACCTCGTGCGCTGGAACGGGTAGGTGGGCAGCGCGATGCGCCGCCTGTCCGCCCCGGAGTGGACTCCGTGCCAATCGAGGTCGTGGCCGGCACTCCAGAGGGAGCCCGCCGAGCCGAGAATGTGCTCGAGATCGGAGACCGGAGCCGAGGGGTGAGGCAAACTCGAGACGACGAGGTGGTCCTTCCTGAGATCTGGATGCCTGCGGACCAGAGTGGTCATGCTGCGACCCGGCCCTACCTCGAGGATCGTTCTGTTGTCGGCATGGAGCAGCGTCGAGACGACGTCACCGAAACGGACGGTGTTGCGCATGTGATCCACCCAGTACTGCGGGGTGGTCAGCCGATCCGGGTCCATGAGGCGGCCGTCACTGTCGGAGACGAACGGGACAACCGGTCGGCCGAACTCGACGGACGTCATGTAGTCGGCGAACCGCCCGGTGATCGAGTCCACCAGCGAGGAGTGACCGGCGCCCGGGATGTGCAGCCGACGAACGTCGACTCCGCCCTTCTCCAACCGTGCGGCCAGTTCCACGACAGCGGTCATCGGTCCGGACACCACACACTGATCTGGTCCGTTCACGGCTCCGAGCGAGACTCCATCCGTCAGGAGCCCGGACACCTCGGACTCCGGCAGGGACACTGCGAGCATCCCTCCGCTCGGAAGCGTCTCCAGCAACCGGCTTCGGCAGGTCACGACCGCCGCCGCGTCGGCCAGAGTGAAGACCCCGGCCACACATGCTGCCGCGTAGCTTCCGAGACTCTGACCGGCGACCACGCCCGGCGTGATCCCCCATGACTCCCACAGCCGATACAGAGCCATCTCGACGCTGAAGATCGCCGCGTGCGCGACGGGCAACTCCGCGAAGTCCGTCCCCGCCGACGGGGATGGATCGCCGAAGAGGACATCGGGCAGCGCGACATCGAGGTGGGGAGCGAATGCCGCCGCGCATGCGTCGAAGGATGCTCTGAAGGCCTCCTCATTGAGGTAGAGCTCCCGGGCCATGCCCAGCTTCTGACCTCCATGGCCGGGAAAGACCATGGCCACGGAACGGTCGGTGCCATTGACTGGCTCGACCGGGGCGGGGTCGGTGTCGGCCAACCGCGCCGCGAGATCGTGCGCGGTCGAGGCGACGAAGGCCTGCCGGTACGGGTGGCCCTGACGGCCCATCTGGGTGGTCCAGGCCACGTTCGCGAGGTCGGTGGCGGGATGCTTCTCGAGGTGCTCGGCGAGCCGAGTGCGCGCCTCGGAGAGGGCCGGACGGGACTTGGCCGAGATCACCACCAGCTGGGACGGCTTCTCCGCCGCCGTACGAGGGATCGGTGGCGCCTCTTCGAGAAGGACGTGGGCGTTGGTGCCCCCGACACCGAGGGCGTTGACCGCCGCCCGGCGAGGAGCGCCGTAGGACTCCCACTCGCGCAGTGCCGCGTTCACCCGGAAGGGAGAGTTCTCGAAGTCGATCTCCGGGTTGGGCGTCTCGAAGTTCAGGCTCGGCGGTATCAGCCGGTGGCGCAGTGCCAGGATCGTCTTGATCAGGCCTGCGACCCCGGCGGCGGCATCGGAATGGCCGATGTTGGTCTTCAGCGAACCGATCCAGATCGGACCCTGCGGCCGATCAGCCACCCGCCCCGGCCCGTATGCCGCGGTGAGCGCGGCGACCTCGATCGGATCACCCAATCGTGTGCCCGTGCCGTGGGTCTCGACATAGGACACGGTGTCAGGACTGACCTCCGCGATCTTCAGCGCGGTCCGCATGACCTCGGCCTGCCCCGACACGCTCGGCGCTGTGAATCCGATCTTGTCGTGGCCGTCGTTGTTCACGGCGGTGCCTATCAGCACGGCGTGAATCGTGTTCCCGTCCGCTACCGCGTCCTCCAGACGCTTCAGGACCACGATGCCCACGGCATCACCCCCCACCGAACCTCCGGCGGCAGCGTCGAACGCCCGGCAATGCCCATCGCCGGACATCGCCCCGTCCTCGGTGTACTCGGCTATGGGCGTCGGTATGTGAACACTGGCCCCGCCGGCCAGCGCCATGTCGCAGTCACCCGCCAGCAGCGCCTGCGCGGCCTGATGGACGGCCACCAGCGACGTGGAGCAGGCGGTCTGCACGGTGACGGCGGGACCCCGGAGGCCGAGCTGATAGGCGACGCGTGTGGTCAGAAAGGCGATGCCGGTGCCGAAGCCGAGCATCATCTCGCTCGGATTCCCCAGCCGGTCCCGCACGGCACGCAGCGACTCCAGGTGGCCCGTCTGACTGCCGCCCGCGTAGACGCCGATGGGCCCGGGGAAACGCGCCGGGTCCTCACCCGCGCATTCGAGAGCCTCGACCGCGCATTCCATGAACAGTCGATGCTGCGGATCGATGATCAGGGCTTCTCGTGGCGCGTAACTGAAGTAGTCCGAGTCGAAGCAGTCGGGATCGCTGAGCTCGGCGAACGCGGGACTGTGCGACACATCGTCGGAGACCTGTACGGGCTTGACCGACTCCACGCCCTGGGCCAGGTTCTGCCAGAACCCGTCCAGGTCCTCCGCCTCCGGGAAGCGGCCCGCCATCCCGATGACGGCGATATGCGAAGGGTTCACCTCGAAGGTGTCGCCGTCGGTCATCAGCTGTCTCCCTTCGAAGAGCTACGGCGGCGCCGCTGGCTCAGCCTCGTCCTGCCGCTCTGCCGGGACCGCGCGAGCGCCGTGTCGTCCACCGGCGTTGTGTCGCGGTCGGAGAGATACCGGGTCAGGGCGCGTACCGAGGTGTGCTGGAACAACGCGACCATGGGAATCGACACGTCCAGTCGTGTGGCGAGGTGACCGCGCACCTGTGCCAGAAGCAGGGAGTGTCCGCCCAGGTCGAAGAAGTTGTCGTGAATGCCGACCTGGTCGACGCCCAGCACCTTGGCCCAGATGCCGGCGATGGCGGTCTCGATCTCGTCGTGCGGAGCCACGTACTGGGCGGCGAGATCGGGCCGGTCACTCTCGGGGGCGGGCAGGGCCCGGCGGTCCACCTTGCCGTTGGGCGTGAGCGGCAGCGCGTCCAGGAACACGAACGCGGCGGGCACCATGTAGTCGGGCAGGCTGTCGCCGCACCAGCGCCGCATCCCCGTGGTGTCCAGCGTGACGCCCTGGCGCGGTACAACGTAGGCAACGAGCCGCTTGTCCCCGGCGGACTCCTCACGCACGACCGCTACGGCCGCCGCCACGTCCTGGTGCGCCACCAACCGTGTCTCGATCTCGCCGAGTTCGATGCGGATGCCCCGCATCTTGATCTGGGTGTCGATCCGGCCGAGGAACTCCAGGTCACCGCTGGGCAGCCACCGGGCCAGGTCGCCGGTGCGATACACCCGACGGGTCTTTGCACCGATCTCCACTTCGACGAACTTCTCGGCGGTCAGCTCCGGCCGGTTCAGGTAGCCCCGCCCCACGCTGGCCCCACCCACCAGCAGCTCCCCGGGCACACCGACCGGCACCAGCCGGTCGGCCTGACCCACCACGAACACCTCGGTGTTCGCGACAGGACGACCGATCGGCACGGAGCCCGACACGGCTTCCTTTCCGTCGTACGTGACGACGCACACGGTCGCCTCAGACGGGCCGTAACCGTTGATCAGCCGCGGGCACCGCTGCCATGCCTGCCAGGACTCCGGATTGGACGCTTCACCGCCGACGATCAGAACGTCCAACTGCTCCAGGAAGCTCGTGTCCGCTCGCTCGAGAACCGAAGGAGGAAGCGTGATCGTGTTGATGCCGTAGGTCCGGATGGTGTTCTCCAGCTCACCTCCGGGCATTAGCTGCGGGCGAGAGGCGAGTACCACCGTTCCGCCGACCCCGAACATCGAGAAGATCTCGAAGGCCGAAGCATCGAACGCGAGCGACGCGAACTGGAGAATCCGGCTGCCGGTGTGGAGTCGGTATTCCCTCCGCAGCGCACCAGCCATGTTCACCACCCCGGAGTGCTGGATCATGGCGCCCTTGGGGGTGCCGGTCGATCCGGAGGTGTAGATGACGTAGGCGAGGTTGTCCGGGGTGGTGTGGTGCTCCGGGTTGGTGTCGGGGTAGCGGGTGATCGGGGCGGTGTCGACGCATACCGTCTGGGCGCTGTGGTCGGGCAGTTGGTCGCGGAGGTTGCTCTGGGTGAGGAGGACGGGGGCGGCGGTGTCGGCCAGCATGAAGGCGAGCCGTTCGGCCGGGTATTGGGGGTCGAGTGGGACGTAGGCGCCGCCGGCTTTGAGTACGCCGAGGAGTGCGATGATCATGTCGGGGCTGCGTTCGAGGCATACGGCGACGAGGGTGTCCGGGCCCACGCCGAGGGTGCGCAGGTGGTGGGCGAGCTGGTTGGCCTTGGCGTTGAGCTGGGCGTAGGTGAGTTCCTGGTCGCCGAAGACCACGGCGGGGACGTCTGGGTGTTCGGCGACCTGCGCTTCGACGAGTTCGTGAACGCACTGGTCGCGGGGGAAGTCAGCCGCAGTGTCGTTCCATTCGACGACCAGCTGGTGCTGTTCCTTGTCGGAGAGCATGTCCAGGTCGCTGAGCGATGCCGTGGGGTCGGCCACCACCGAGGCCAGGAGATTCTGGAAGTGCCCGGCCAGACGCTCCATGGTCGACGCGTCGAACAGGCTGGTGCTGTAGAGCAGTTGAGCCCTCAGCCCCGGGCCCGTCTCCTGGACGGAGAGGGTCAGGTCGAACTGAGCCGCGCTCGATGTATTGGGGTAGGTGTCGATGTCCAGGTCGGCGAACTCCCAGGTCTCTTCCCAGGCGTTCTGGAGGATGAACATGACTTGGAAGAGGGGGGTGCGGGAGAGGTCGCGTTCGGGGGCGAGCTCCTCCACGAGGCGTTCGAAGGGGAGGTCCTGGTGGTCGTAGGCGGCGAGGGTGGTCTCTTTGATCTGGGCCAGGAAGTCTTCGAAGGTGGGGTTGGTGGAGAGGTCGCCGCGGATGACGAGGGTGTTGACGAAGAAGCCGATGAGGCCTTCGATCTCGGCGCGGTTGCGGCCGGCGATCGGAGTGCCGATGGCGACGTCGTCGCGGCGGGCGTAGGTGCCCAGCAGGATGTTGAACGCGGCCAGAAGCACCATGTAGAGCGAGGTGCTGGTGTCGGCGGCCACGGCACGCAGACCGGCTGTCAGGTCGCCGGCGAGGTCGAATTGCAGTGAGGCGCCGTTGCCGGTGCGTTCGGCCGGCCGCGGATGGTCGGTGGGGAGCTCCAGCGGCTCCAGTCCGGCCAGCTGGTCGCGCCAGTAGCCAAGCTGGCGCTCCAGGACGTCTCCCTGGAGCCATTGGCGCTGCCAGATCGCGAAGTCGGCGTACTGCACGGGCAGTTCGGGCAGTTTGGCGTCGCGGCCTTGCACGGCTGCGGCGTACAGCTCGCCCAGCTCCCGGGTGAGGACGCCGATCGACCAGCCGTCCGAGACGATGTGATGCATCGCCAGCACCAAGACATGGTCCTCGTCGCTGACACGGACCAGGCACACACGCAGCAGAGCATCGGCCGCGAGATCGAAGGGCCTGAGGGCCTCCGCGTCGACCGTGTCGCGCACCTGCGCCTCACGGGCCTCCGGGTCTTGCACACCGGACAGGTCGATGAGTCGTATCCCTACCCGTCCGGGCTCGTCGACCACCTGAACCGGCTCGCCCCCGGCACCGATGACGAACCGCGTACGCAGCACCTCATGCCGCGCCGTCAAACCCGAGAACGCCGCCTCCAACGCCTCCACATCCAAACCACCCCGCACCCGCAACGGGTACGTCAGCCGGTCGATGCCGAGTTCGAGCTGTTCGAGGAACCACAGCCGCTGCTGCGCGAAGGACAAGGGCGACCCGCCCGCGCCGTGCGCGACCGGCACCAGTTTCACGCCATCCGCCGCTGAGTCGGCTCTGCTGATCGCCTCGGCCAGTTGCTCCACCGTGGGGGAGGTGAACAACTCCCGCACCGGCACTTCCCGACCGAGTTCCTGCCGCAGAAGAGAGACGGTTCGGGTGGCGAGGAGGGAGTGTCCGCCGAGGTCGAAGAAGTTGTCGTGGATGCCCACCCGGTCGACGCCGAGGACCTGGGACCAGATGCCGGCGACGGTGGTTTCGATCCGGTCGCGCGGCGCCACGTACTGCACCGCGAGGTCGGGCCGGTCATTGTCCGGAGCGGGCAGCGACCTGCGGTCCACCTTCCCGTTCGGGGTCGACGGCAGTTTCTCCAGGACCGCGAAACCGGCGGGCAGCATGTAGTCGGGCAGTCTGTCGGCACACCAGCGCCGCAGCATCGACGTCTCCGGCCGTGCACCCTTGCGAGGGACCACATAGGCGATCAGACGCTTGTCCCCCGGAGAGTCTTCCCGGACGGTGACCACCGCTGACGCCACGTCCTCATGCGCCACCAACTGCGATTCGATCTCACCGAGTTCGATCCGCATACCGCGGACCTTGACCTGGTCGTCGATCCTGCCGAGAAACTCCAGCACGCCGCTGGGCAGCCACCGGACCAGGTCGCCGGTGCGATACACCTGGCGCGTTGTGCCCGCGATGCGGACCGTCGCGAACTTCTCGGCGGTCAATTCCGGGCGGTTCAGATAGCCTCGCGCCAGCCCCGTGCCGCCCACCAGCAGTTCCCCGGGCACACCGATCGGCACCAGCCCGTCGGCACGGTCCACCACGAACAGGTCGGTGTTTGGCGCCGGTCCACCGATCGGCATGGAGGCTGCGCTCGGGCTGTCCGGGAACACCCGTAGCAGAGTCGTGTCTCCCCAGTTCTCCGTCGGACCATAGGTGTGCAGCAAGTATTCGGGTGCGCGCACACCGCGAATCAGGGAGTCGGCTTCGGCCCGGGTCACCTTCTCACCGCAGTACTTCGTGTACCGCACGGTCTCAAAGACGTCCGGGCAGGCCGTTACATGGTGATTGAACAGCGACGCGGTGAGCATCATCGCCGTCACGCCACGCTCGCGTACGACGGTCCGGAGCTGGAACGGGTTGCGGATCTCGTCAGGCAGAAGTATCGCTAGCCTGGCCCCCGCAACCAGCGCGCTCCAGCATTCGATGGCACACGCATCCCAGGAGAAGCTCGTCACCTGGGCCACACAGTCATCAGGGGTGAGCGGCTCCAGCCAGTTATAGCGCACCTGCCGTACGACGGAATGGTGCTCGACCATGGCGCCCTTGGGGGTGCCGGTCGATCCGGAGGTGTAGATGACGTAGAAGAGGTTGTCCGGGGTGGTGTGGTGCTCCGGGTTGGTGTCGGGGTAGCGGGTGATCGGGGCGGTGTCGACGCATACCGTCTGGGCGCTGTGGTCGGGCAGTTGGTCGCGGAGGTTGCTCTGGGTGAGGAGGACGGGGGCGGCGGTGTCGGCCAGCATGAAGGCGAGCCGTTCGGCCGGGTATTGGGGGTCGAGTGGGACGTAGGCGCCGCCGGCTTTGAGTACGCCGAGGAGTGCGATGATCATGTCGGGGCTGCGTTCGAGGCATACGGCGACGAGGGTGTCCGGGCCCACGCCGAGGGTGCGCAGGTGGTGGGCGAGCTGGTTGGCCTTGGCGTTGAGCTGGGCGTAGGTGAGTTCCTGGTCGCCGAAGACCACGGCGGGGACGTCTGGGTGTTCGGCGACCTGCGCTTCGACGAGTTCGTGAACGCACTGGTCGCGGGGGAAGTCAGCCGCAGTGTCGTTCCATTCGACGACCAGCTGGTGCTGTTCCTTGTCGGAGAGCATGTCCAGGTCGCTGAGCGATGCCGTGGGGTCGGCCACCACCGAGGCCAGGAGATTCTGGAAGTGCCCGGCCAGACGCTCCATGGTCGACGCGTCGAACAGGTCGGTGCTGTACATCAACTGGGCTCTGAGCCCATCGCTGGACTCCTGAAGGGACATGACCAGATCGAAGGTCGCCGCGGTCTCGCTCGGCGCCCCGAGTTCCGTGTCCAGGTCGGCGAACTCCCAGGTCTCTTCCCAGGCGTTCTGGAGGATGAACATGACTTGGAAGAGGGGGGTGCGGGAGAGGTCGCGTTCGGGGGCGAGCTCCTCCACGAGGCGTTCGAAGGGGAGGTCCTGGTGGTCGTAGGCGGCGAGGGTGGTCTCTTTGATCTGGGCCAGGAAGTCTTCGAAGGTGGGGTTGGTGGAGAGGTCGCCGCGGATGACGAGGGTGTTGACGAAGAAGCCGATGAGGCCTTCGATCTCGGCGCGGTTGCGGCCGGCGATCGGAGTGCCGATGGCGACGTCGTCGCGGCGGGCGTAGGTGCCCAGCAGGATGTTGAACGCGGCCAGAAGCACCATGTAGAGCGAGGTGCTGGTGCCGGCGGCAAGCGTGCGCAGGCCGGCCGTCGTCTCGGGTGATACGTCGAATTGCAGTGAGGCGCCGTTGCCGGTGCGTTCGGCCGGCCGCGGATGGTCGGTGGGGAGCTCCAGCGGCTCCAGTCCGGCCAGCTGGTCGCGCCAGTAGCCAAGCTGGCGCTCCAGGACGTCTCCCTGGAGCCATTGGCGCTGCCAGATCGCGAAGTCGGCGTACTGCACGGGCAGTTCGGGCAGTTTGGCGTCGCGGCCTTGCACGGCTGCGGCGTACAGCTCGCCCAGCTCCCGGGTGAGGACGCCGATCGACCAGCCGTCCGAGACGATGTGATGCATCGCCAGCACCAAGACATGGTCCTCGTCGCTGACACGGACCAGGCACACACGCAGCAGAGCATCGGCCGCGAGATCGAAGGGCCTGAGGGCCTCCGCGTCGACCGTGTCGCGCACCTGCGCCTCACGGGCCTCCGGGTCTTGCACACCGGACAGGTCGATGAGTCGTATCCCTACCCGTCCGGGCTCGTCGACCACCTGAACCGGCTCGCCCCCGGCACCGATGACGAACCGCGTACGCAGCACCTCATGCCGCGCCGTCAAACCCGAGAACGCCGCCTCCAACGCCTCCACATCCAAACCACCCCGCACCCGCAATACCCTGGGAACCAGGTACTCCTGTTGGTTGAGACCCAACTGGCTCAGAAACCAAAGTCGTTGCTGCGCAAATGACAGCTGCAACCCATCCTTATGACGTGATGTCATCCCATTCGCTTGGGCTGAATTCCCCTGCCTATGAGGGTGGACTGGCCGCCGAGGCTCAGTGTTGAATTCATAGGAGGTCATCGCGACTCAAGCCCTTCCGTATAATCCAGGGAAATACATTGCTATGGGTAGAGGACCTGGCGTCGAAGTTGCATCTGAAGTGGTGGTTTCCGGTCGCCGATGGCAGGTTGCCGCAGAATCCCGCGGGGTTGTTGGGTAGATCTAAGGGAAGCAGCCACGCCGTGGTGCCGCTGGCAAGGCTGACCCGAGGGCGATTGTCACGCCTGGCCTGAAGTCCGTTACGATCGACAATCGGGAATTCCCTACAGTGTCCTCAGTTGTCTAGTTTCACGTGAAGGTGCATTTCGAGAACACCGAGGCTTCGCGAAATCCTAGGGAGTGGAATGCGTTTCGCGGTCCAATGCTTAAATTTCTTCCCGATGATGCGTGATGGGTTAGAATTAAAGGAGACGATAGTTCTTGGAAGGTCGACGTGCGATTAACTGGATGTGGGGAGTAGTTTCATGCGCTCGACCCATGAAAATGGGGGTGGCGCGCCGTGTGCGTCATATCCCTTTTATGCTTTACAATCGGGCCGACGCGTCGAGTGCGGCAGGTCAGAATGTAGGCTGGCGTTCGCTGGTCTGCAGGTTGAGGTATTTGGCGACAGCGGAGTTAAAATACTTGACACGGTTGATCCCTCCCTGAATCGCCGAGGCATGGGCTTTCGGCTGCCCTGATGGCAGACGCTATGTTGCGCAGCGCTATCAGTAAATCCCCCTCCAGGATTAGCGTCACAATAAATAGGTCCATCGGGGGAGCGTGTTTTCGGCTAGTTCTCCTCCGATGGGAGGAAGGGGCCCATTGTCGGTGATCCTGTGACGGTCGACGGCTGGGAAGGCGACGCCGGTAGTGGGGGGACTGGTTGACGGTCCGGGTCTCTGCTATGCGAGTTTCCAACCGGCTGTGGCCGTGTGTGGCGTGGGGTCTCGGGTCGGACAGCCCGTCAGAGCAGGTTTCAAATCGTCCGGTGGGGTGGTCGTTTAGGACTTTCCGGGAATTAAGTCATGGCTTCCGACGGCCTCCGCCCGGGCCAAGAAGGTTACTCCGTAGGGGATCTACGACACGGTGGCGTTGTCCGTCGCCTCGATCCGTCGCTGGTGACAGGTCCGGGGCGGCATGACTACCCCCGGGTACACCTGCTGTTGATCACTGCCGACGTCGGGGGGAACTCCATCGGATCCCGCCCCGCGGCTGGAAGACCCATCTGGTCAAATCATTGAGAACGGCTGGCCGATGGCAGGAAAGTCATTCGCCCGGCTGCTGCCGGCGGCAGATCATTCGCGGCAGGTTTGCGCTCAGCGAGGAGTGGGCGAGACATGCGCCTTCAGTTGGAACGAACACCTACGAGCCCTGCTTCGTAGGCGTAGATGACTGCCTGGATGCGATCGCGCAGGTCGAGCTTGTTGAGGATGCCCTGCACGTGCGATTTGACGGTTGACTCGGCGACTTTGAGGTCGGCTGCAATTTCCGGGTTGGAGAGTCCCTGGATCATGAGCTCGAACACTCGACGCTCGCGGTTCGTCAGATTTCGCACCCTTTCCCCTGCTGCCGCGCTGGCCCCTTTGAGACTAACCGACGCTCGCGCCAAGTTACCGGCCAGATCGCTGCGTACAGGTAGGTAACCGGCGGCTGTTATGCGGATGGCGGCGATGAGCTCGGCCGAGCTCATGCGCCGATCGAGCACGATGCACCGGTCGATGCGCAGCAGTTCGATGCCCTGATCGTCCAGTGACGATAGCAGGACGATGAAATGGACGGGCCTGGCTTCCTCGGATCTCTCTGTAATTTTTTCGGCAAGCTCGATCGTCTGATGTGAAAGTGCTCGCTCACTGCACAGGATCACGTCTGGTTTGAGAGAGGAGGTCAATCTCTGCGCCACCGCTACAGAGGGGGTATCTCCGACAATTGAAATTCCCCGATCCTTACTGAGGAGGGCAACCAAGCCGGCACATTCCAATTGGTCTTCGCAAACTAGAAGAATTTCAATAATCTCTCGCTCGGTCACCTGTTTCCCCCGTTTTCCTGGAAAGGGCCGATGGTACGGATGATCTTAACTTGTGTGATGCATCGACTCAACCGTGTTTCGCATCACTCCGCCATATCCCGGAAGTCGATCTTGCCCGGAAAGATGCAGTATAGGCGTCGATGAGAAGCGTAAGGGAAGTCTTAGAGTGGGGCACAACTGTAGTGTTCGCCTGCTCGGGTCTACGGCGTCCAGTCCTCGGTGCGGCTGGGGTTGTTTCGTTCAGCGCAATCCGGCCACGTGGCTGATGCGTGATACTCCTTGCTCCGCGGGGTGGAGGCGGTTATATGCTAATTCGTGGACTGCGCTACGCCCGTATTAGGGCATTTCTGCACCGGATAGCGAGTGAAGACGGAGAAAATCTATGGACTGGCCCACCACACTCCCCATTACGCCGGGTCTCCTGGGGCTCCCCGAGGTCCTGGCGGCACTACGGGCGGAGGTTCGTGATGACAACAGCGGGCGCCCAAGTGACCGGCTTCTGGCCACGCTACGCACCGCTGCCGTCCTCCGACTGCCGATTCCGACCGAATATGGCGGCCTCGGTGCGAACTGGCGCGACGCGAACGCAGTGATTACCGCATTGGCGCGAGCCGACGCATCGGTAGGGATCATCGTGTTCCTGCACTACGCAGCCATCAGCCGAATCATTTCCTACGGGTCCGATGAGCAACGGAAGCGGCTCTTGACAGCAGTCGCTCGTGATGGCCGGATCCTCGCCTCCTCGTGGAGCGAGCCGGGCACCGACGCTGCCAAGCAGAAGATCTCGACCAGCGCGACCCGGCGGGCAGAGGGGGGCTGGGAACTCGATGGAGCCAAGACCTTCACCACCGGCGCGGGTGTGGCCGACTTGTATCTGGTCCTGGCTCGCACTGGTGAAGATGAGGGGGCACAGGGCAGTTACGGTCGGTCCAACCAGGGAATTTTCGTGGTCGACAGCTCACGGCCAGGCTTTGTGGTTGAAGGGGTCTTGGATCTGTCAGGGATGCGTCGCTCTGCGACCGGGCTGATTCGGCTAAGCGGGTACATGGCTGAGGCAGGAGACGTGCTGACGCACTCCCGCGAGACCCCTGAGGCCATCGGCTACCCACACACTCTCGGCCTGACCCTCGGGGCCGTCGCGCTAGGCATCGCTGAAGAAGCCCACGACATCGCGGTGGAGGTAGGACGTCGGCGCAAGCTTTTGGACAGCCCGCTGCATCGGCACCACATCTTTGAGTTGGGCTCACAACTGGCCGCGGTCCGGGGCGTGGTGCAGTCTGCGACCGAGGCGCGGGGAGACCGCACGGGGCCTGCGTTGACGGCTAAGGTGTTTGGTTCTGAGACGGCCGAGGCGATCTGCCGGACGGCACAAGGGCTGGCCGGTAGCGCCGCCTTCTCCCGCGACCATGCCCTGAACCGCCTGTCCCAGGACGCACGTGCCCTCACGTTGATGGGTCCGCCTAACTATCTCTGCCGCGAACTGGTCGCTGCCCGCGTAGCGGAAGGTGTACGTCTTGGTGGTTGAGTGCCGGTGGCTTCGACAATGTGAGCCGGGATATGGCACAGGTTCCGGAACGGCGGACGGCTCTGTCGGAGTGAGCGGTGGAGTATCACCTGCAGATACTGCGCGGAGAGCGGGCTGCTGGCGTGGGAGGCGCCAGATACGCGGGTGCGCGGAGGGCCGGCGCAGGCCTCGGTGCACGTGCGGATACTTCCGCCGGAGTTTGATGCCGCGCTCAGGATCCGCACGTACTACGGGATGAGGCCGCGCCCGCGCATACGCGTGTGCCGTCACCGAGATCGTGGAAGCGGGGCCGGAGTTGAGGCGCATCTGGGGGTAAAGACGTCCCGGAAGGGGTGGCGGCCGTGGTCGGCGACGTCCTCGAAGGCCGGGGCGAAGGGTGCCCGGAAGGGGTTCTCTGGGGCGTCTGTGATAGCTGGTTCGGATGGGCCTCGTTGCACCCCAACGGGGGGTCTACTGGTGGTTCTTCTGCGGGTGGTACTTCTCTCCCCCTGAGAGCAAGCTCGCCAGCGGAGCAAGCAAGCCCCCCATCTCGAAGAAGTCCAAGGGAAAGGCCGGCGGTCGCCGGGACTTGAACAAGATTGGACGGCGGTTCCAGCTGGCTGGAGAGCTGATCTGCCGGGTGCCGTGGTCGGGAAGGCTGCCCGGCCGCGGATCGCGGTGGTCGTCCGACATGTCGCCGATGCGGGCTGGACCGCGGATGAAGTGATCGCCTGGCTGGACCTGGAGGATGCCCCGGCAAGGGTCCTGCACCCCTCCGGGTTGCTCGCCCGGCGCCTGGACGGAGCGCTGCGGTTGTGGCCGACTGCGGAGGAGCGGGCCCGCGTGGTGGCGGTGTACCGGGAGCCCCGCCGTGCGGAGCAGGCCCGGCACATCGAGTGGGAGGGATCCAGTGGGCCTGCCAGGCAGTCTGTGGCTCGCCTGGTCGACGAGCGTGCACCCCGCGGTCGGGCCGCTGGGCTCCAGGTGACCAAGGTGCCAACGAAGGATCCCGGACCGGAACCCAACTGGGAGACGCAGAACAAGCCGACAACGGTATTCGCGCACAGTGGCGCCAGCCACAGGACGCCGCGGCGGAGACCGGAGATACGCGCTAGGCGCTCGGGAAGGCCAAGATCATTCTCACAGGGGCTTTCTGTACGCCAAGTACTCGCCCGCAGGTCAAGGGCACCTTCGGCGTCGCTCACGCGATGCGCTGCGTGCATCCTGGACTGGCCACCACGGCCTTGGTGCTGGCTGGCTATCGGGCGGCCCCTTCCTCGTGGCGCCCAGTCGGAGCTCAGCGCGCAACGGCCTGGGGAATCAAGCCGAGCAACTCTGGAGTCACCCCGAGCAGGGGGTGGGGGGGTTCAAATGTCCCCATCAGAGTTGGCAGATTCTTGCTGACCGCTCTCTGAGCGATGGATCCATGCGACGCCCTGGTCTAGGTTCACATCGAGTGGCGTGCCCTCGCCAATCCGGACGTTCTTACGGAACCTCTCCTGCTCCATCGCCTGCTTCATCGCCTGTGCGGCAGGGGAGATCCCCTCTACCAGCGCGGAACCACGCCCCCGCGTCTTACGGTAGTAGATCCACCCCCGGCGCTCTGCCCACAGCAGAGCGCGATCCACCAGAGTCAGACAAACGCCGGCAGCAAGGCCGACCGTCACCACAAGCACAGTACTTCCCATGTCTCTTGAACGCCGCAGCCCCCTCCTGTGTTCCAGGTTGGGTGCGACTCGCGGCTCATACAAGATTTTCGTAGCCGGTGATCGCTGCCGTTCTGATTGCACGTGACGCGGAGGCCCTGTGGCGGGGTGCTGGGTCGTGTCCGACGAGGTCTTGATCCTTCTGCTGCCCCAACTGAAGGCAGTTGTCGACGAGTTAGTGGTGGCCGTCTACGGCGTAGTGGTCATCACGGCGCGTACCCGCGACGGCCCGGCCGCCTGCACGGGATGCGGGCAGAGCTCCGACTGGCTGCACAGCCGCTACCAGCGGCACATCGCTGACGAGGCGGTCGGCGGCCGACCGGTGCGGATCGACTTGACGGTCCGCCGGCTGTACTGCGAAAACGCCAACTGCCCGAAGGTGACGTTCGCCGAGCAGGTAGACGGGCTGACGGTGCGCTACCAGCGGCGTTCTCCCGCTCTGCAGGTGATGGTGACCGCGGTCTCGGTGGCGCTGGCGGGGAAGGCCGGATCCCGGCTGCTGCTCCACCTGCACCAGACGCTCAGCTGGGCCAGCCTGCTCAACTGCCTGATGAAGGTGCCTGATCCGCTGGGCTCGACCCCGCGGGTGCTGGCTGTGGACGACTTCGAGCTGCGCCGCTCCCGCCGATGCTTCGACGGGAGCGATGGATGGAGCGGGCTGAACTCGCGGCTCGTCGGCAGCGGGCCGACCTTCGCCCTGGGCGGCGGCCTGTTCAGCGGCGAACTGCTCGGGGGTGAGCTCGGCGGCCGGGGGAGGAGGCGGCGGGGCCGTTTTCTTGGCTCCGCCCAAGGTACGACCACCCGTGCGGCGGGCCGGGGGCCTCATTCGTTCGGTCATGCCGCGGTCAGCTCCTTCATCAGCTTGGCGTACTCGCTCAGTTCGGTGGGGATCTCGCCGAAGGCCTCCATGTAGTGCACCCAGGAGTGGATGGTGGTCTCGGCGAGCGGGAACGGCTCGTCGCGCTCCGGGCCGATGCCTTCACCCTGGTCGGGATTGAGGAGCTAGTCCTTGGCGTTGCGGGGCAGGCTGGTGCGGTCGTCGGCCTTGACCATCACGACGTGGGCGGTGACGCCGTGCTCGTTGCGGGCGGCGGCGCGCTCGGCCTCGTCGAAGGTGGCCACGAGCTTGCGGCGCTCGATCTTGGTGGGGGCGACCGGGACGAGCAGGAGGTTCGCCTCGGTGACGGCCTCGTGGAAGATGCGGGCGCTGCCGCCGCCGGCGTCGACGACGATCGCGCCGAACTCGGCGGCGCAGGCTGCCTGCCGGGCGGTGGCCGGCGAACGGCAGGATGTGGCTGCGGAGATGACTTTCGTAGGTGTCGCAGGTAATGGCGTTCTTCTTCCGCTTGCGCCTCCTGTTCATCATCTCGGCTGCGAAGTATTCAACCTGCAGGCTGCCCGGACTGTTGTCTCGTGACGCTTGCCTTTGGGATTCCATGAGCGTCTTGTCGATGTGCTCGCGGGCTTCCTGCCAGGTGGCAAAGGCCAGCCGTTTCTCATTTCCTGAGCAGTCGGTGTACCGGGCCTGCCAGCGATGGCCGCGGCCGTGGTCCGCAGACGGATACAGCGGCTCAAGTGGCCTCCCGCATCGGCACGGTGTGTCACCGCGATCTGGTTTCGGATACCTCTTATGCCAGCGGTCGAACGGCTCGATCGGCTTGCTCATGTGCCCTGCCCAAGAAACTGAGCTGAGTAGCTGTTGTCGTTCCGATCGTGCGGGGTGGGCGTCGAACGGGAGTCTCGATCGGGTGACCGTGGCCGGCTGCGGGCATGAAGGCAGGGCCTCTTGGTAGCTCGGGGTTGCGAAGCCAACCGAGATCCAGGAGACCCTGTTGCCGCAGTTGTACGTGCTCGCGCCGGTGGAGTTCAACTCGGCTGCTCTGTCGTGTGATTGTGTCGCTCACCGGTTCGGGAATGCGGCCGACCATCCGGAGCGTGTTCGGCGGTATCCCTCGGACATGACGGACGCGGAGTGGGCCGTGGTCCGGCCGCTGCTGCCGGTGCCGGGCTGGCTGCGAGGTCGGGGCGGGCAGCCGGAGGCGTACTGCCACCGGGCGATGCTGGACGCGATCCGCTATCTGGTCGACAACGGGATCAAGTGGCGGGCCATGCCGGCCGACTTCCCGCCGTGGGACCGGGTCTATGCGTTCTTCCGCCGCTGGCGCGACCACGCGCTGGTCAGAGAGTTCCACGACCGGCTGCGCGGCCGGGTCCGCGAGGAGTCGGGGCGAGATGCGGAACCGACGGCCGGCGTGATCGACTCGCAGTCCGTCAAGGCGGACGCCGTCGTCGGCGCCGACAGCCGCGGCTTCGACGGCGGCAAGCTGATCAACGGCCGCAAACGGCACGTGGTGGTCGACACCCTCGGCCTGCTGCTGGGCGTGATGGTCACCGCGGCGGACATCGGCGACCGCGCCGCCGCGAAGGTGCTGCTTGAGCGGGTGACCGACGCTCACCACCGGCTGGAACTCGTCTGGGCCGACGGCGGCTACACCGGCAGCCTCGTCAAGCACTGCCTGGCCGCGCTCGCGCTGGTCCTGGCGATCGTCAAGCGGAGCGACGACATGCGCGGCTTCGTGGTGCTGCCCAAGCGGTGGATCGTCGAGCGGCTCTTCGCCCACCTGATGCGAAGCCGCCGTCTGGTGCGTGACTTCGAACGATCCATTAGCAGCGCCGAGGCGATGATCTACTGGTCGATGACCATGATCATGACCCGCCGCCTGGCCCGCTCACGCTCCGCGCGAGGGTGAACCGGCCCGGTGCCGACTCGGCCAGCCAGCCCCGCGCGACCAGGCGTTTCGCCTTCGACCGCAGCCCCTCCACCTTGGCAGGCACCACGTCCAGGCCGAACGCAGTGGCCATCTCCTGACAGGTCAGCGGCCCTTGACCGAGACGGCCCCGATCCTCGATCGCGGCCAGGATGCGCTGGTAGTCCACCGACAGTGCCGTCCCGGCCAGCCCCTCGCGCCACATCGGAACCTGCGACCTCGCCTTCACCACCAGAGGTGCAGACGCCTCCACCTCGGTTCCCGTCACAACACCCTCCGGCACGTCAATGGCGCCCACGCCGGCTGAGTCACCGCCCGGCGCGGACAGCACCGCACCGACACGCTCGCGGGCGATCGTCCACTCCGACCACTCCTGCTCGGCCACCGCGAGCTCGGCCTGGATGCGGTCCGCTTCCTCACGCAGCCCGTCCACACGACGACGAGCGGCAAGCTCGTGCTGTTCCAGCAGTCCGACAACCGACGGCATCCACGGCCTCCACGAGAGCGACGAAACGACACCCCATCACTCCCACACCGACGCCGCCCCTACCCCTGACCAGCGAAAACACAGTCGTCAGACTCGGAAAGACAACAGCGTCTGAATACTGGACCCGCCGCTGACCCTTTCGCTCTGGCTTGGCGACGTGTGCGGCGGCCTCGCTGCTGGCCGCCAGGGGCGATGCTGTCCACTACAACCAGTAGTTATGCACAGCTGTTCATGGTGCACGCAAAGGTGTGACGGTCGAGTCGCGGTGTGCCAGCACGTGAACCGTCACCGGACCCGCGGCTCCTGTCCCTGGGTATGCAAATCCGTCGCCTCGAGAGGAGCGGGGATACAGCTTGGAAGAACTCGCAGAACGCAGCGGTCTCAGTTTCCGCGGTCTCATCTATATCGAGCACGGGCAGCGTAGCCCCAGCGTTCTTACGCTCCTGGACATCGCGGCAGGACTCGATGTGGAACCGGGGGAACTCGTCAATCACATCGCCCAGGAAGAATCCAGTAAATCTGCCCCTGATGGTTCGAGGTGAAAATCCGAGAATCGTGATTTTGTCAGGCGGTGCTGGGTCGCGGCCTGTCCTCGCCGTCTCGCGGTCCGTCCAGAGGCTCGCACGTGTGGTGTACAGGAACCCGTCGAGGCGCCCAGGCATTGCTGTACTGCCGTGCGTGGGCGGCCTGTTGTCGTGCCGACTGCGGGCGCTCCCCTTCGATCCCCTTTCGGCCGCGGCAGGGTGACCTGACTGAAGTGCCCTGACCCTGGAGGCTGCCCAGGCGATTCGGCGTGCCCATTTCCAGCAGTGGGGAGGTATTTCGTTCCTGAGGTGCAAGTGCCGGGAGTGATCGTATGATGCGTCAAAGCCGCGTGCGGGTGGGGCACTTGATGCGGTTGCAGCCGCCTGTGTCGTCGAGGGCATAGGCCTCAGGCTCTCGGGGGCGTCGTTGTACTTGGCTTGTCTGTACGCGGAGAATTTCCGGATCTTCGGTTCGTTGCCGCAGAAGGACGGCGACCCGGACGCCAGCCTTTGTCTGGAGTTCGGTCCCGCCACGAACGTCCTCGTCGGCGAGAACGACAGCGGCAAGACGGCCATCATCGATGCGATCCGCCTGTGCCTGCTGACGACGGCGGCTGACTTCTACCGGATCACGCGTGACGACTTCCACGTCGGACCGGGCGGCCGAGCAGGCACCTGCAAGATCACCTGCGGTTTCAAGGATCTGACGACGGAAGAACAAGGGGTCTTCCTGGAACTGCTCACCACCGACGACGAGGGCAACGCCGCCCTCTATGTCACCGTCAAAGCGGAGCTGATGGAGCCGCTGCCTCCCCACAGGGTCTCGGTAACCACTCGTACCGGACGCGACGGGCAGGGACTCGCTCTGGACGGTGCCGCGCGTGAACTGCTGAAGGCCACCTACCTGCGCCCGTTGCGGGACGCCGAGGCCGAACTGCGCTCCGGCCGGGGATCGAGGCTGTCGCAGATCCTCGCCGGCTACCCGGCCATGCGCGCACAAGGTGAGGACGACTTCGACGAGGAGAGCGACAGCGCCAGCACGCTGGTCGGAATCCTACGCCGCGCGGAACACCACATCAGCGACAACGATGCGGTGGCCGCGGCCCGGAACGACATCAACACCGGCTACCTGCAGAAGTTCTCCATCGGCTCCGACGTCCTGCGCGGCGAGATCGGAGTCGCCCGCGACGCCACCCTCGCCCGTGCACTGGAGCGGCTGGAGCTGACCCTCTTCGCGGGAACGGGGGAGTGGACCAGGCACGGCCTGGGCTATAACAACGCCCTGTTCATGGCGGCCGAACTGCTCCTGCTACGCAACAGTGCCTTCGCCCCTCTCCTGCTGATCGAGGAACCCGAAGCTCACCTCCATCCGCAGCTGCAGACCCGCATCATGGACCTCCTGCGGGAACGCGCCGAGGCTGCCAAGACGTCCGGGACACCGCCGGTCTGGCTAGGGCGTCTTCTTTTGGCCCCACCAGGGCGACTCCAACTGGCCCCACTTCGTGGCGGGTTGGTGAAGATCGGGCGTCTTAAAGTGGCTCCGGGAGGCGGCTTGATTCGGGACCACTTCACTGCTCGAGCAGGGTGGAGTCAGGCGGGCTGTTCGCCGTTCATGCCCTGTTTGGCCTTGGAATGGGCGAGCCGGTAGGACTGGGTTCCGGTCTCGATGATCGTCGCGTTGAAGGTGAGACGATCGACGATGGCGGTGCAGAGCCGGGGATCGGTGAAGGTCGAACTCCCGCCGGTGAATGCCGCGTTGGAGGCCGCGGCGATGCTGTTCTTCTCCTCTCGCTCGGTCAGAACCTGGAAGAGCATCTCGGCTCCACGTCGGTCGAGTTCGAGGTAGCCCAGTTCGTCGATGCAGAGGAGATCGACGCGTCCGTAGCGGGCGATGGTCTTGCCGAGCTGCTTGTCGTCGGCGGCCTCGACGAGCTCGTTGACCAGGGCGGCAGCGGTGATGTAGCGGACGCGGTAGCCGGCCATCGCGGCGGCCGTGCCGAGCGCGATCAACAGATGCGACTTGCCGGTGCCGGAGTCGCCGATCAAACAGAGCGGGTATCCGTTCTTGACCCAGTCGCAGGTGGCGAGGTTGTTGACCACGGCGGGATCGATGTTGGGGTTGGCGGTGTAGTCGAAATCGCGCAGGTACTTCTCCCGCGGGAACTTCGCGGCACGAATCCGGCGCTCGGACCGGCGGCGGTCGCGGTCCTCGCACTCGGCCATCAGCAGCTCGGCGAGGAAGGCCGCATAGGACATGCCCTCGCGTTCGGCCCGGCCGATGATCTCGGCGGCCTGGGCCCGCATGGTCGGCAGCCGCAGCAGTCGGCAAGAGGTATCGATGGCCACGTCGGTGGCCTGCGCGGTCAGGGTGTGATGGGCCGTGGTCATGACGATTCCTTCCGGCGGAGGCTGAGCAGTTCGTCCCACTGCTCCAGCCGGGGCAAGGGACGGTCGTCCTCGGGCAGCGCCTGGGCAGGACGGCGTGAGGTGAGGTCGCTGATCTGTGGCAGGTGTCGGCGTACAAGTGAACGTGCACCACCTCGTACGAATGAGAGTGCACCAAAGCTGATGCGGTGACGGGGTGGATGCCGCGAGTCTTTTGTCGTCGGTTTCGGGGTGGCAGAGGGGCGGCTGATGTGGTCTTGGACCCGCATCGTTGGCTGGAGTTGAGGCGGTTTCGCGGGCTGTACGAGTCCGGCGCGATGAGTCTGCGGGAGATCGCAAAGGAGACCGGGCTCAACCGTCGTACGGTCACGAAGTACCTGTCGGGTGAGGCGCCGGTCGCGCCGCCGAAGCGGGCGGCCGAAGGGCGGCAGCATCGGCGGGCGGTCGACCAGGTCGCTCCGCTCATCGACGCGATGCTCAGGTCGGAGATCCTGCTCAAGGCATCCGTGATCCACGAGCGTCTGGCCTCGGAGTACCAGGTCACCATCAACTACCAGCGGGTGAAGATCTACCTTCAGGAGGCCCGGCCCCGGATCGCCGAGGAGCTCGGCATCAGCCCGGGTGAACTGGCCGGTCTGCACCGCCGGTTCGAGGTGATCCCGGGCGCCCAGGCCCAGTGCAACTGGGGCGACGAGGGCAAGGTCCTCGCCCATGTCGGGATCCCCAAGGTCTACTCGTTCCACATGACGCTGTCGTACTCGCGCGACCCGTTCTGCTGCTTCACCACCAGCCAGGACCTGGCGAGCTTCTTCGACTGCCACCGGGCCGCTTTCGCGCACTTCGGCGGGGTACCGATGACGATCGTCTACGACCGCACCAAGACGGTCGTGCGTCGCCATGTCGCTCCGGGCGAGGCGGTCCCGCTGCATCCGGAAGCGGTCGCGTTCTCCGGGCATTACGACTTCGACATCGACGTCCTGGCCGCCTACCGGCCCCAGGGCAAGGGCCGGGTCGAGCGCCAGGTCCTGATCGTCCGTGACCATGTGCTCGCCGGGCGGGCATTCTCCTCGATCGAGGAGATGAACGCCGCCTTCGCGGCCTGGGTGCCGCTGCGGCGGGCGAAGGTGCACGGCACCCACGGCGAGATCATCGGCCACCGGGCCGTGCGGGATCAGATGGCCCTGCGACCGCTGCCGCCCACTCCGTATGTGGTCACCCAGCGGCATCTGCGGCACGTCGGCAAGGACTGCCTGGTCGCCTTCGACGCGAACCTCTACTCGGTGCCCGCCCGCAAGGTCCGTCCGCGTCAACTGGTCGAGATCCGGGGGACGAAGTCGCAGATCACCCTGTATTCCACCACCCCCGGCGCCGGCGGGGACTCCCTGCTGGCCACCCATCCGCGGGCGGTGGGCCGCGGCGCGAGGATCGTGGACGAGAGGCACTGGGAGGGCCTGCCCGCCGGCACCGGACGCCGCGTCACCACCGGCGACAACTCATTCCCGCCCCGGCGTGACCAGCTTCCCGGGCCCGAAGCCGGCTCGCTGCAGGCCCTGCTGAACCGGGCCGCTGCCGCCAGCGTCGAAGTCGGCCGCCGCCCGCTCTCGGTCTATGACGAGCTGACCGGAACCCGCCCCTTCACCACCACCCGCACGACGAAGGAACCCTCTTGAGCGAGCTGACCGGCACCCGTATCCGCACCACGGCCGGCAAGCTCGGCCTGCCCCATCTCGCGGAGACCATCAACGAGTTCACCCGCCGGGCCGACGAGGCGAAGATGGGCTACCTCGACTTCCTCGACCTGGTCCTCTCCGAGGAACTCGCGGTCCGCGACGACCGCCGGTTCCGCCAAGGGCTGCGGACCTCGAAGCTGCCGCACCACAAGACGCTCGATGAGTACGACTTCGCCTTCCAGCCCGACCTCGACCCGCGGAAGGTCAAGGACCTCGCGACCCTCTCGTTCGTCGAGGCCAGGGCCAACGTGGCTCTGCTCGGGCCGCCCGGAGTCGGCAAGACGCATATCGCCGTCGCTCTCGCGGTCGCGGCCTGCCGGGCCGGTTACTCGATCTACTTCACGACCCTCGACGACATGGTCCGCAGCCTCAAGACCGCCGAGGCCGCCGGGCGGCTGGTCAACAAGCTCGGCACCTACCTGCGGCCCAGCGTCCTGGTGGTCGATGAGGTCGGCTACCAGCCCCTCGAACGCGCCGAGGCCAACCTTGTCTTCCAGGTGATCTCCAAGCGCTACGAGAAGGGCTCGGTCATCCTGACCTCGAACAAGACCTTCAGCGAGTGGGGTCAGGTCTTCGGCGACGAAGTCCTCGCCACCGCCATCCTCGACCGCCTCCTGCACCACTGCGAGGTCGTTCCCATCAACGGCAACAGCTACCGGCTCAAGAACCGGCTCCAGGCCATCGAGCGGGACACCGACGTGGCCTGAGCAGCCAGAAGGCCAATTGCAGTAGGTGAGCGAACGTGCCGCCCACATCACAAGTAGGACCCAGCCTGTCCTAGATCCCTAATACCGTCCCGCCCATGAGCCATGAAGACACGTCGGCATCCACGTTCCGCTACTCGGCTGTCACCTTCGACTGCCCTGACCCCGCCGAGCTGGCCCACTTCTACGGAAAGGCCCTCGGCCTGCCTGTGGTCCTCTCCACCGAGCATTTCATTCTGCTCGGCCAAGAGGGAGCTGCAGGACTGGGATTCAACCGGCTAACCGACTACCGCCGCCCCACCTGGCCGGACCCCTCCCAGGAGAAGCAGGCCCATATAGAACTAGGCGTCGACGATTTTGGACGCCGCTCAGGCTCGCCTGCTCGCTCTGGGGGCCGTCAAGCCCGAATTCCAGCCGGACCCCGACCGGTGGCGGGTCTTGCTGGATCCCGCAGGCCACCCGTTCTGCATCTCCACTCTGGTCTGAGCACGACCGCCCCTCTGAGACGCTGTTGTCTTTCCGAGTCTGACGACTGTGTTTTCGCTGGTCAGGGGTAGGGGCGGCGTCGGTGTGGGAGTGATGGGGTGTCGTTTCGTCGCTCTCGTGGAGGCCGTGGATGCCGTCGGTTGTCGGACTGCTGGAACAGCACGAGCTTGCCGCTCGTCGTCGTGTGGACGGGCTGCGTGAGGAAGCGGACCGCATCCAGGCCGAGCTCGCGGTGGCCGAGCAGGAGTGGTCGGAGTGGACGATCGCCCGCGAGCGTGTCGGTGCGGTGCTGTCCGCGCCGGGCGGTGACTCAGCCGGCGTGGGCGCCATTGACGTGCCGGAGGGTGTTGTGACGGGAACCGAGGTGGAGGCGTCTGCACCTCTGGTGGTGAAGGCGAGGTCGCAGGTTCCGATGTGGCGCGAGGGGCTGGCCGGGACGGCACTGTCGGTGGACTACCAGCGCATCCTGGCCGCGATCGAGGATCGGGGCCGTCTCGGTCAAGGGCCGCTGACCTGTCAGGAGATGGCCACTGCGTTCGGCCTGGACGTGGTGCCTGCCAAGGTGGAGGGGCTGCGGTCGAAGGCGAAACGCCTGGTCGCGCGGGGCTGGCTGGCCGAGTCGGCACCGGGCCGGTTCACCCTCGCGCGGAGCGTGAGCGGGCCAGGCGGCGGGTCATGATCATGGTCATCGACCAGTAGATCATCGCCTCGGCGCTGCTAATGGATCGTTCGAAGTCACGCACCAGACGGCGGCTTCGCATCAGGTGGGCGAAGAGCCGCTCGACGATCCACCGCTTGGGCAGCACCACGAAGCCGCGCATGTCGTCGCTCCGCTTGACGATCGCCAGGACCAGCGCGAGCGCGGCCAGGCAGTGCTTGACGAGGCTGCCGGTGTAGCCGCCGTCGGCCCAGACGAGTTCCAGCCGGTGGTGAGCGTCGGTCACCCGCTCAAGCAGCACCTTCGCGGCGGCGCGGTCGCCGATGTCCGCCGCGGTGACCATCACGCCCAGCAGCAGGCCGAGGGTGTCGACCACCACGTGCCGTTTGCGGCCGTTGATCAGCTTGCCGCCGTCGAAGCCGCGGCTGTCGGCGCCGACGACGGCGTCCGCCTTGACGGACTGCGAGTCGATCACGCCGGCCGTCGGTTCCGCATCTCGCCCCGACTCCTCGCGGACCCGGCCGCGCAGCCGGTCGTGGAACTCTCTGACCAGCGCGTGGTCGCGCCAGCGGCGGAAGAACGCATAGACCCGGTCCCACGGCGGGAAGTCGGCCGGCATGGCCCGCCACTTGATCCCGTTGTCGACCAGATAGCGGATCGCGTCCAGCATCGCCCGGTGGCAGTACGCCTCCGGCTGCCCGCCCCGACCTCGCAGCCAGCCCGGCACCGGCAGCAGCGGCCGGACCACGGCCCACTCCGCGTCCGTCATGTCCGAGGGATACCGCCGAACACGCTCCGGATGGTCGGCCGCATTCCCGAACCGGTGAGCGACACAATCACACGACAGAGCAGCCGAGTTGAACTCCACCGGCGCGAGCACGTACAACTGCGGCAACAGGGTCTCCTGGATCTCGGTTGGCTTCGCAACCCCGAGCTACCAAGAGGCCCTGCCTTCATGCCCGCAGCCGGCCACGGTCACCCGATCGAGACTCCCGTTCGACGCCCACCCCGCACGATCGGAACGACAACAGCTACTGAGACTGGTGCACATTCCTCCATACTTCGTGGAGCACTCAGAACAGTACGGGGACAGCAGGCCGAGATCCGCCGGTTCGGGCAGGACATGGATCGGGGCGGCGGTCACGGTCGGGGCCCGGCCGGCGGCCTGGGCAGCTTTGCGGGCTTCCAGCGCGACGATGTCGTCGTTGCAGCTGTTGATCGACAGAGCGGCGCGAAGACCGGTCAGGACATCGGCATGCGGCTGGTGCCGGTGCAGTAGCAGGATCCTGACCAGTGCTTTCGTCCCGTCGCTGTCGCCGAGTTGACGCTTGGCCAGGGCCCAGAACGCCTCATGCTCGGGGGTGAACGTGCCCTCGGAGCGGGCCTGGTGCAGGGCCTGGGAACGGCCCAGAGCGCCGGGCTTGAGCAGAAGCGCTTCGCGATAGTGGTCCAGGACGAGGTGTTCCGGACCGCGGCCGATGAGGCGGGGGTGGCTGGCCACTTCACGCCGGTTGTCGAAGACGATCAGCGCGTCGCCGGTGAGGTGGACGGTGACCTTACGGTCGATGAGCCGGACCGGGACGGAGTACCGGCACATCTTCACTGTGATCATGCTGTAACGGTCGACCCTGGGCATCAGCGTGAGCGCGGTCTCGAACGGATCCGCCGGCAGCGGCAGTAAGTGCGGGACCTCGCGGTCGAAGTCCTGAGCGATGGTGCGGATCCGAGACCCGATCCGCCGTTCGTTCTCCTTCGCCTCGCAGGCCGCGATGTGCGCGTTGAGTTCCTCCAGGGACTCCACCCGGGGCACCGGGGTGGGGTAATTCCGCCGGAAGTACCCCACTTGACCCTCAACCCCTCCCTTCTCATGTGCTCCGCGAAGCCCCGGTTCGCAGTAGAAGGGGGTGAATCCGATCCCCCGTGGGTTCACGAATTCTGAAGGGTGCTCGGGGCGAACCCACGGGTGCTGACCGGAGCTTGGCCCATATGGGCACTGCGGTTCAGGGGGTGGGCGGTCCCTGCTCAGCGGCCGAGGTAGCGACGGCGGACGTGTAGCGAAGGCTGGTCCTGGTGCCGAGAGAGAAGACGTGCGCGAGGTGCAGGGGGTCGGCACCATTGGCCAGGGCTTCTTCGAGGATGCGGTCCTGCCGCAGCCGGTCGACGCCCACTGGCAGTTCCTTGACCAGCCGGTCCATCCAGAATGTGCCCACCGCCGCTGTGGTGGTGGCCGTGTTCCTGCTGATCAGCAGGTGCGGGTTGGTGCTGTTCGGCCAGCGGCGGTGACGGTGGGCGAGGTAGTCGGTGATCGCCTCGGCGGTGTAGTCGTCCAGAGGGCGGTCCAGGCCCTCGGGGTCGAGACGGCGTCCGGGCAGGTCCGCCTCTTCCAGCAGCATCGAGCGGATCCGGCGGGCGGGCAGCGCATGGATGCCAGCCAGGGCGACGACCACGCGAAGAGCCGGGTCCTGCCGGGCGGCCTGGGCGACGAACTCCACCTCGTCCGTGGTGAGCGATGTGGGGATCGTGGTTGCTGGCTTGCCGCCGTTGACGCCGCGCATCGGGTTGGCGAAGACCAGTCGCTCGGCCTTGAGCGTGCGGAACAGCGACCGCAGGGCACTGGCATCGCGGGCGCGATAGGGGCGGTGGGCAAGCCAATTGGTGATGTCGTCCCGCGTGACCTGACGCAGCGTTGTGTATTTTGCAGCGTACTCGGTCAGGAACGGCAGGATGTTCCTCAGATAGGTACCGATCGTGGCCTGGGCTCGGGGGCCTCGGCGAGGAGTCCCGTGCCGAAGGATCTTGACCCAGGTGTCCAGCTCTGCCCGAATGTCCGGGGCGAGGAATGCGAGGTGTTCTGTGCACCAGGCGTCGAGGGCGTCTGGCCGGTCATCGAGGAAGATCTCCAGGTCTTCGAACACTTCCAGACATGGCTGGCCGGCACTGCGGTGTGGGTGAGCTGGGCGATGGCCGAGGCCCGGATCCGCTCACCCGGCCGGTGGACCGGGCAGAGGATCCGGATGCCGCGTCCCACTGATCCGAGGGTGCGGGGCGGCCAGCCGCGCAGTTCCGCGATCCGGGCGGCCCGGGTGCTCAAGAACGCGGACAGCTGCGGGTCCAGAAGTGGTGCTTTGCTGCTGACGCCGCGCAGGTCGCGGGGTATCTCGAAGAGTGTGAGCTCGGTCCAGTGCGGCGGAACACGGTGCAGCCGCACCTCCGATGGCCCTGACGAGACCGGTCGCGGTGGCGGTCCGCCGCGAGACCGCAGGGTGCCGATGATGAACAGCTGGTGTCCGGTGCGGGCGGCGACCGTCAGGTCAACGCGCGTCTTGTTGCCGGGGCCGGCGATCAGGCCGGCCTGGCGGCGGCAGAGGCGGCAGATCCCGTCCAACGCGGCGACCTCGCGTCGGCAGACGTCGCAGTGGCGGTCGGTCGCTTTCGCGATGAAGCCCCAACATGCCTTGCAGCGGGAGCGGTCGAGTCGGCCCTAGCCCATGCAATCCCGGCAGCTGCGGGTGGCCCAGGGCCGTGATCGCCGGACGGGCGTGCTCACAGCGGCGGCCCCGAACGACCTTGTCGATGCTGGTGGGTGATCGGGGTGCCGCCGACGACCTGCTTCTCCGTCTCCGCTGTCGTGGCTTCCCGCCGACCGGTGCTTTTCTCTGGGATGAGGAGGTCGGCCGGCGTGCAGTTCAGCACGTCGCAGATGATGTCGAGGTCGCCGAGGCGGACGGTCAGCGGCCGTCCGGACCACAGATGGGACATTTTTCCCGCCGAGATCGCCAATCCAGCGTCAGCAAGCAGGCGTTGGAGCTCTGAGGCTTTCCAGATGTCGCGCTGAGCGGCGACCATCCGCAGATTCCACTTCATCGGTTTGTCCCTCCAAAACGTGCGGTGGCGCGTTGACCGGCGCGGATCCAGGCGTCTTCGACGTGGGACTTCTCGACGTGTAATGGTGTAGTCGGGTATTGGAACTGCCTGAATACCCCCATCTCAAGCGTCTGTGGCGCTGACCGCGGTGGCGTCAGTCGTCAGCTGCGACGAGGAGAGTGAGTGTCGCTGCCGGGCGGTCGATGAGGGCGAGTTCGTGGTAGTCGATGTGGATCGGTCCGTAGTCGTGGAACGCATCCTCGGGGAGCTGTCCCAGTAGGTATCTGCTGGTTGCCTTGCGGATCTGGGTGTAGATCTCCTGACGCAGACGTGATGCGAGCGATTCCGGGACGTCTCCATGCTGGTTGGCCCAGGAATGGACGACATCGACCGCCGTCTCGGCATCGACGGTGTCGTAGGTGTCAGGGGTGATGCGGTCAAGCCACCATTGGCCGTGCCGTGGCCAGTCTTGAACGCCAGCTCCGTCGTAGGTGTCCCGAAACTGAGGATGCGCGATCAAAGCAGCCAGCACCTCTCAGTCGTCCAGCGCCTCGGACGATAGCTGGAAACGCTTGGCGTCGATCCAGCGGTAGCCGTGAGAGCCCTCGCCGAAGTCGAAGTCTCGGAAGTTGATGAAAGGGCTGTCCAGGTGGACGAGGGTGGGCACGGGTTCCATGGTGGTCATCGTAGATCTTGACGGTATTCAACCTCGTCGGTGATATGCGGCCTGACCAGTGACTATTCCTCCTGGTGCCCCGGTCCGGGCCCGGTACTTCCGTTCGGATGCACTGCTTGTGAGGTCGCGCGTCGGCTGACTTCGGCTGCGTAGGCGCCCCAGTCTCCGGCGGCAGCTCGCTGCCATTTGACGGCGACGGTGATGTCGATGCCGAGAGTGCGGGCAAGGACCGCGGCGGGCAACTCGGTGGCGAGCTGGAACAGGGCGGTCGAGCGGGTCTCGGCGAGCCGGATGCCGAGTTTGCGGAGCCGTTCGCCCATGGCCCAGACGCTGATCGGGCGGCCGGGCTGGCCGCCGGGGAAGAGCCAGGGTGAGTCTGTCCGGGCGAGGACGGCATGGCTGCGGCGGACCGTAACCTGGTGAAGGGCAAGCTCAGCGACCGGGCCGGGCAAGTCGACGGGGACGGCGCCGAGGTGGAGGCGGACGGCTCCGCCGGTCGCTTCGATGTGGTCGACGGTGAGCCGGGAGATCGCCGCAGGCCACTGGGCATAGAGGAGCAACAGCAGGCTGGCGAGGCGGTCTTCGGACTTCAGGGTGTCGTCGTGCAGCAGACGGCGGGCGGTGGCCCAGCGGGCCTCGTCGTCCATCGCCTGGGAGGGGCCGTTCCATCGGACGGCCGGGAAGCTGAAGTCGCGGGCGATCTTCTGGGCGAGAGCCCAGCGCACGAAGTGGCCCGCCTCCCGGCGGTGCCGGACATCGTCGCTGGTCATCCAGCGTTCGAGGTCGGCCTGACGGCAGGTCGCGAGTGTCAGGCCCTGGGCCTCGATCCAGTTGAGGAGGTGGACGGCTGCCCGCAGATGCTGGCGGACGACGGTGAGTTGGGTGTGCGTGATGTCGTTGCCGCGGCTGCGTCGGCGGAGCCGTCGCAGGAGGTGCCAGGTTGCGTACCGGTGCAGGATCTTCCGTCCCTCGGCGGTGGTGTGCGAGGTGACGAGGTCGTTGACGTGCCGTTCCAGGCGGACCATCTGCTCGTCCCGCTGGGGCAGCGTGCCGGTGGCCACGAGCACGCTTCGGATGTGCTCGACGACCTTGCCCGCCGGGAGTTCGTCCAGGGCCTCGTGTGTCAGGGGTCGACGGCCGGATCCGAGATCGGACAGGACGGTGGAGACGATGCCGCCGGAGAGCCAGCGCATCGCCGTGCCGGCCCGTTCCGTCTCGGCCAGGGCGTCGTTGAGGGCCTGCAGCTTCGGGGGTATGGAGCCCGAGGCGTCGGCGAGAAGCTCGTGGAGCCGTTGCTTGAGAGTGCAGCGAGGGCATGGGCCGGCGGCTCGCAGGCGTTCCGCTTCCCCGCAGGTGGGACATGGGCGCCAGAGCTCGGCGTCCGGTGCGGTGCAGGGGCCGCAGACCGGTGCTTCGGCGGTCCCGGAGTGGATGCCTCGAAGCCGCCCGCATGCGGTGCAGTGAGCCTGGCGTCGGTCGCAGCTGCCGCAGCGGGGCAGACCGGTCAGACGGGAGTGGGTGCCGGGTGCGGTGCGGCCGCAGATCGAGCAGACGAGGACGGGCAGGGGGCAGCAGTTCGAGCAGAGAGGACCGTTGGAGGTGCGGTTCTGTACTCGCTTCCGCTTGCCGCAGTTGATGCAGACCTCGACGTTCGCGGGGTCGTTGGCCAGGCAGTTCGGACACAGCGGGCGCCCCTGGTCGTCGCGGGTGGCCGGCTCGCGCCGGGCTCCGCAGCGTACGCATTCTTCGACGCGGGACCTGGCGATGCAGTTGCGGCAGACCCGCTGACCGTCGAGCGGCTTGTCGATGCGAACCACTCGGTGGCAGCGAGGGCAGGACGGCCGGGCGATCCCGGCGACACCGGCCTCGTGCAGAAGGTCGATGAACCTCAAGATGGCGCGGTGCGGGGAGAGATGGGCCTCGCCGGTCAGCAGGCGAGGGTTCTCTTCCAAGGCCCAGACCACTCGCTGGCGATAGTGGGGACGGTGGGGCGCCGACCGGCGCAGAGCCTCGGCGACCACGTCATAGTCGGCGCCCGGGGCGATCGTGTTGATCACCGCGTGGATGACCGTGGCTGGGTCACGGTCATCGTGGTCGGGACACATCGAACAGCGTGGCAGGCCCTTGCGGTCCCGGAAGGTGACGCGCCGGGTGTTGCCGCAGGCGGCGGACTCGCTGGTCTCCTTGATGCAGACCGAGCAGTACCAGTCCTGGCCCTGCCGCTGGAGGCTTCGCAGCCCCTTCCCGCAGTCCGCGCAGACCGGTGGCGAGATCGCCGAGGCGCCGGCCTTGCGAAGGGCGATGAGGAGATCGCCGACGGCCCGTGGCGCCGGGGACCGGCCATCGCTCAGGACGGCGGGTCGCGTCTCCAGGAACTTGGCCAGGTTCCGTGACTTCGCGCGGCCGCCCGCGACCGCGGTGACCACGGTCCAGATGGTGTCGGAGCCGAGTTCGCTCTCGGCATCCGCGACAAGGTCCGTGATCAGGCCGATCGGGTCCGCGACGGAGCGGTCGAGAGAGCCGGTGGTAGTCACGGCCGGTCAACACCCTTGATTCGGGCCCGCTTTGGCCGCAGTCCGCCGAGTCCTTCCGAGTCGGGGGCCGTGCCGCCGACGGCTGCCTTCTTCGGCTTCTTCACGGCCCCGACCACCGCGATGGGCTCGATGAGGTCGTCCATGGTGCAGTCCAGGATGTCCAGCAAGGCCATGAGAATCTTCAGGCTCAGTCGCTCGGGCCGCTCCACGACAAGCCGGTAGACCTGGCTCGTGGACAGCGTGATGCCGCGTTCCTTCAGCGGAGGCAGCAGGTCGGTGGTGGAGAACATCCCGCGGTCGGCCATGACTTTGCGCAGGTGCCAGTGGTAGTCGAGCTTGGCGGCCATCGCCGGGTCCCTCCTGTCAGGCCCCGGCGAAGGCCGGGGCCAGTGCCTTGTGTAGGGAAGTGTTCATGAAGTCATCGCTGACGTGTGTGTAGATGGCGAGGGAGCTGTCGCTCTCGTGGCCGACTTGCTGCTGGATGAAGCGGCGGTCCACCCCGTCCTCGGTCAGATGCGTGACGTACGTGTGCCTTGTGTCCGCAGAGGTCGTGTGCGGACACCCCCGTGTAGCGATTCACCAGGCGGGTCAACGCGAATACTTTCGCGACGCAGTCCGTCGACCGTGTTGCATTCCGCCCTGTCGATCATGATGCAGATCACATCCTCCGGGAGGCGTCATGGTGTGTGACTGCGTCCGTCCCGTGGGCCGAAGGCTTCGAGGGCGTCTGCATCGGTAGCTCGCGCGTGAAGGAAGTAGTCGGCCCATTCAGCGATTTCGGGGTAAGTGGAGTCTTGAGTGACCTGGGCGACGGCGGCCTCGATGTCGAAGTGCGTGGAGCGTAGTTCGACGCCGGGGCCCAGGAGCGCCCAGTGGGCCCCGGCCCGTCCGTAGGGCATGCCGACACTGCCGGGGTTGATCACGAGTCGGCCGTGGGCGAGGCGGACGAACGGCATGTGCGTGTGCCCGCAGACCACTGTGCGGGTGTCGCTGTCGAGCCCGCTGAAGACCTCTCGCCAGCGGTCGAGGCGTGAGTCGACCAGGACGACTTCCTCGTCGTCTCGAGGGGTGGCGTGGCAGAACAGCACCTTCCCCAGGCCACGCACTGGCAGAGAGAGTGATCGCGGCCACTGACTGAGAAGGTCGAGGTGTTCTTCGCGTAGTTGTTCGGCAGCCCATGGGGCGATTGGATCGGGGATCGAGTCGCGTTGACCGCGGCGGTATTCGAGGAGTTCGCGGTCGGCGTTGCCGCTGATCCAGACGATGCGGTCGCCGAGACTGGTCAACAGGTCGAGGACCTGGGTGGGCTGAGGGCCGGCGGTGATGTCGCCGGTGAGCACGATGCGCTCGGCAGCGCTCACCTCTGGTTCGGCGAGCACGGCCTCAAGGGCGGGCAGGACTCCGTGAATGTCGGACAGGACGGCTACTCGGTTCAGCATGGGCACCACTGTGGGATGAGGTCCGCTTGGAGGTGAGACCTTTCGCCTGACGCGTAGTTCGGGGAGTGACTGCTTGCGAGAGTCGCGGGGTCCATCGGCCAGTCTGCTGACGACGCCCACCAGTGTCGTCCCCCCTCAACTGCAGGTTCCGATCACCGTGGTTCGCGGAGCGGGAAGGCGACTCACCCGGCTTGTCCCGGCCGCGGACTCTCGCAGGTGAGCGATTTCGTCATGCTGGGCGGCGAGCCGGGCCAGGGCCTGGGTGCGGAAGTCCGCGAGCTCGCCGATCGCCTGTTCCGACTGGGCCAGCCGTTCTTTGAGCTTTGAGTTCTCTGCCTTGAGCCGGGCGATCTGGGCCTCGCGGGGGTCGGAGATCTCGCCAGCGTCTTGGAGTGCCTGGAGGCGCCGTTCGAACTCGGTGCGGAGGTGAGCGTAGGGGCGGGTGCCGTAGAAAGCGGTGCGGTCGACGCCCGCTTCGCGGGCGAGGGTCTTGATATCGCATTTTCCGCCGGGCGGGATCTCGCCGCGCAGGAGCCGGTCCATGGCGGCCCGGATGCGGTTCTCGTTCTCCGTGCGCTGGGCTGCGGAGATTCTCATGCGGACTCCTCGTCCATGGTGGCGCTGGCGGCGTCGATCTCGGCGACGACCCGGAGGGCTCGGTCGTAGTCGGCCTGGAGTCGGGTGCGTTCGGTCTTGCGGGTGGTGCCGAGTTCGCCGATGAAGATCTTTGTTCTGTCGGCGTGCTCGGCCCAGACGGGGCGGTGGCCGGGATGGTGGGTGGCCTGCGGACAGCGGGCGGAGTCACACATCCCGATCAGCGGACGGTCCGCGGCGGGGGTGCCGGCGAGTTTGAGACAGAGCGCCCGGGAAGGATCGGTGAACCAGCAGTAGTTCGCCGGTCCGAGGTGCAGGACGTTGGCGCGTTTGGTCAGGAGGTTGAGGACGTCGCGGTCGTTGCGCTGGGTTTTCGGGGCCGTGGCCGAGGCGGTGTCGAGTTGGGCGTCGATGCCGGCGAAGAACTCGGTGAGGCTGCGGGCGCCGGGACCGGCGGGCAGAACGCCTTCCTGGTAGTTTCGGAACTCCTCCAGTACCAGCTGGAGATTGCGCTCGCTCTCGTGCTTGTTGACCTCGGCCAACAGCTCGGCCTGGGCCCCGCCGGGGCGCGAGGCGTAGCCTTCCGTTGTGGCCACGGCGATATGTTTCATGTGGATCTTGGTGGCCAGGACGCCGCCGGGCCGGTAGGCCATTTCGAGGGACAAAGTGCGCCGCAGCATCCGCAAGTTGACTGGTCCCCCGGGGATTGGCGCCAGGCCAAGGCGCCTCCCGGCCTCGGAGTTGGCCCAGTTCTTGAACCACTTGAAGCGGACGTTGAAGGAGAACCTGCCGATCAGCAAAGCCCCTTCTGCCGGGGCGTCGTGCAGTTGCTCGAGGAGTTCGATCGCTCGATAGACCGGCTCGATAACGACCCACTCGTCGTCGGTGCCGCCCAGCGGCTGCCCTTTGACGATCTTGCTGGCGATCCGGTAGCGGGTCAGGCCCGGGACGGCCTCGTCGGGCGGTCGTCGGCAGCCGATGCGCAATTCCATCAGCTCACTCGCACGCATGCCTGAGATAGCGGCAGCGGTGATGATCGCGGCGGTGCGGACGATACCGACCAGGGCGACGGCCTGGAGCCGGGACACCGGCAGGGTCCAGGGTAGTGACGATGTTCCGTCGGCCGCGGGGACCATGTCGACATCACGGCCGAATGGTCTCTCGACGCCGACCTGCGCGAGGGTGGCTTCCAGCGCCGGCCTCATGGTGGGCAGCCACGGATTGCAGAACTGGCTCAGCCCGGCCCGGCGGCCGAGGGTGCCCATGGCCACCAGGAGAAGGGGGTCGTCCTCAGCCCAGCCCTTATCGAGGCGCTTCGCGACGTAATGGTCCTCCAGCATGGGCAGGGCTGTGCACGTTCGCGTGTACTCGGCGAGGATTTCGCTGAGCTCCAGGACCGGGACGCGGTTCTTGGGCCCGACCCGCCGGAGTCCTTGTGCTCGTCGGGCCGAGTGGCGGTCGGATTCGCGGATCTTGTGTGCCAGGTCGACGGCGTGCGGACCTAGTGTGGACATCAGATAGAGGGCGGCCGCGAGCATCGGCTGCATGATCTCGTCCGCGACCGGTTGGGTCTTGTTCTCGTCTCGGCCGCTGGGCATCTCGGCGACGGCGGAGGCGGTGGCGCCGCCCCAGGGCCGCAGCCCGGCGGGGACGCGGTCGGCGGTGAACAGGTCGCGGTAGTTCACCAGGTCGACGACGACCTGGGCGGCGGATCTCCTGGTCGCGTGGCTGTTCTCGCCGATCACGGCTCCGTCGTCGTCGAGCACGTAGCGGCGGTGAGCCAGGTATGCCTCACAGTCCCGGGTGGTGACCTGCTGCAGGCTGCTGGTCGCCCGTTCGCCCAGCCAGTTGAAGAAGCGGACGAGTTCGTCGAGACGACCGCGGCAACTGGTGACGTGGAGCGGGTTGCGGAAGGCGCGGGGCAACGGGGCGACCGTCTGGTGGCGTGGTGCGAGCATCGCCAGGACCAGTTCCTTGGCCACCAGTCGCCAACGCGAGTCCGTGATCAGGGTGAAGTCGAAGCGCCTCACCGAGGGGCTCAACTGGGTCGGCAGCCCGATGACGTGGGTGAAGTCCCAGATGTCGTCCTCGAACGTGGGGCGAGCGGCGTTGTCCGGAAGGGCCAGCCCGGCTTCATCGCAGACATCGGCGCCCGCAAAGACGGCGGAGCGTCCGTCGAAGGCCGGATCGAAAGCCGTGCTCATGCGGTCATCTCCTCGGGCCGCAGGGGAAGTTCGTCGTCCCGGTCGGTGACATGGGCTGCGGCCGAGGTGACCACGGCCGGATCGAAGCGGTCCAGGACCTGCTGGATGCGGGCGGCATAGGGGCCGAAGACCGCCATGAAGTGAGCGGCGGGCATCTGCTGCCACTGCCGGGAGAAGAACGCCTTCAGCCGCAGCAGGTTGACCGCATGCCGTGGTGCGAACACCGCCAGGGGACACAACAGGCAGACCCAGGGGCGGGCCGGACAGGGTTTACCCTTCGGGCCGTGTAGTCCGGACAGCTGATCGCCGCAGGCGGCGGTGAACACATCCCGCTGGCCGCCGATGAGTTCGGCGATCACCTCATTCTCGAGGGCAAGGTCCGCGAGCAGCTGCGGATAGCCCTCGGCCAGGGCGGCGGCCTCTTCCTCGGTGATCACCGTCGGCGGATGCGACCTTCGCAGCAGGTCATGCTGGGCGTCTTCGATCACAGCCTCGACCGCACGTTGCTGGGCCGGGGTTGCGGCCGTCAGATAGTGGTCGCCTTCGACGGCGGGCGTGTGGTTGGGGTCGATGGTGGCCCGGCCGCTGCCGTTCCACGTGCTCTTGTCCCGCATCGCCTCGTGCGTGGTGCGGATCCGGGACCGGTGGATCTTCAAGGGCTGTCCGTCGTCCCCGACCAGCTGGTGGCGCTGGACCCACCGCTGGATGGCGACGCGGTCGAACTGTCTCACCCGCCGGTCACCGCCGGCCCGGCTGAGGCCCAACCACAGTTTGCGGCCCTCGTCCGGCGGAACGAAGCTCCGCAGCAGCGTGGAGTGGGCCAGCCACTGCTCCAGCAGACGCACGGCCCTGCGTGGCAGATTCAGGCTCTCGGCCGCGGTGCGGCCCTTGACGTAGGAGAGCAGGATCGTGGAGTCCCCGGCCCAGTCGACGTCCTGTGTGACCAGGTCCTCGATGCCGTCCGGCACGATCCCGGAGTAGATGCCGAACAACAGCCGGTAGGCGATGAGTACTTCCAGGTGCGGGAACAGGGCCTGCGTCGCGTCGTGGAAGCCGCCGCGGCGGTGGACCAAAGCGGCCGAGATGCCGATGTTGCGGCCGAACTCGGAGATGCTCACAGGTCCGACGGTGGCCAGCAGCCAGCGAAGATTCTGGGGAGTCCATCCGCCCTCGGCGGGATGCTGTCCGTGGGCGACAGCGGTCAGGGCCTGCCGGTGGGCCGCGTACGACTCCTCGACGAGCCGTCGGCAGAGGTCGCCCAGCCGCTGCCACTCGGTCTCCGAGTAGGGAGGCAGGGCGTGGTGGTTGGACTGAACGTTGAAGTTCCGTCCGGCCGCGAGCTCCAGCACGCCGTCCGCCAACGAACCGCCGGCCTGACCGAACGCCTCGACCATCGCGCGGGTGCACGCCTCCCGGCCGCCCGAGCATCCCATCAAATACTCGGCCAGCCTGCCCCGTCTGAGCTGGTCAAGGCCACCGGTGAAGCCCTGCGCGGCCAGGGTCCGCACCATGCCCCGGATCGCCTGGACGTAATGGTTGACCGTGCCCGCGGAATCCGCAGTTCCGTGCGGGTGGATCACATCCACCAGGCCGGTGGCCAACTGCCGGGCCAGCAGCGGATTCGGCAAGCCGTCCAGCGAGAACGCCGCACGGCATCCATCGCTGAACACGCAGGTGATTCCCAGGGGTTGACCGATCAACATGGTCGGCATCAGAGAGCCCCGCCCTCGATGTCGTCGTCGAACTCGGCGGCGGCTTCCCGGTCGGCGCCCGCGCCGTCGGTCAGCCCGGCCGCAGCGCCGGCCCCCTCGTATGCATCCCGGAAGATGCGCGTCGTGTCCAGGCGCCGGAGGTACTTTTCCGTGGTGAGGACGGTGGAATGTCCTAGAAGATCACGAAGCACCAGCAGTGGGTCGGCCTTGCTCAGGTAGAAGACCAGCGCGGCGTCGGCATCGGTGTCCCGCACGAGCTTCGCAGCCTGCCGGTAATGCCCTGTGACCAGGTATTCCAGGGTCCTCATGGAGAAGGTGTGGCGGCATCGGTGGGGCCAGACGTGCGGGAACCGCGGTTCGAAGCGGGCCCGGATCCGGTCGGATGTCCGCTCGAAGACCGTGCCCCAGGCGGTGAACGGGCCGCCGCCGTTCTTCACCGCCAGCAGACACGAACCGCCCTCCGGAGCGACCAGACGACGCCGCTCGGCCGGAGTCAGCGATTCCCAGGGCCGCCGGATCCCGTTGATCAGCCCGCCCCGGGCGTCCGGCTCGGTCACCATCAGCGGTTCGCCCCACCGCCGTGGCGGCCGCCAGAGCGAGCCGTCCGTCGTGGCGGCCCGGTCCAACTCGACATAATCGTGCAGCCCGGCCAGGGCCTCGTAAGAGGTCCACGTAGTGCGGAACTTCTTGCCCTTGGTGATCCCGGCCGGCACCGGGAACGGGATCGGAACCCCGGTCACCTCCGGCGGCAGGGCGGGGATCTCCCAGGGCAGCAGATAGGTGAACTCCTGCAGTCGCATCCCGGTGGCCAGCGCGTGATCCCCGACCGCCCCGTTGCGGGTCAGCTCCCGCCCGTGGAAACCGGTGTCCTGCGAGCCGTCCGGGGCCAGCCCACGCAGGCCCTTGCGGAACAGCTCGGTGAAGTCCGGCTCCAGGTACTTGATCGTCACGTGCGGCTTCGGCGTGCGGCGGACCGCCAGATTCACCTTCACCTCCCGGCCGGTCCCGGCGAACAGGGCCCGCGCGGCCCGGTAGGTGAACGGCTCGGCCGCCGCGTACTCCTCATGCATCGCCCACCGGTAGAACAGCGACAGGATGCTCATGTGCTGGCCCCACGTCGTCGCCGCGAACCGGGCCTTCAACGGCCCCGCCGCCCGATGCTCGGCGTACCGGCTCAGCCCGGCCTTCAACCGCTCCCGCGAGTCGAACAGTCCCACCCCGTGTACGGCCAGGAACTCCAACCACTCCTTGAGGACTCGCGCGTAGTTCTCCCATGAACTCGGCGCGGGCGCCCCGCTGACCGGGAGTTCACGCAGCCACCGGTTCACCACCGCCGTCGGGCGCAGCGCAGCCGGTCCGTCCTCGAAGCGCAGGTCGTCGTCGATGAGCACGGGCATCCCCTCGGGGACCAACGGCCGATGCTCGATGTCCCAGGACTCCCAGCCCCGGGACGAGAAGAAGCTCAGGATCATGAGCGCTGACAGTAGAAACACCACATGGCTCAGCGCAAAGCCCAAACAACCAGGCCAACAACCCAGTTGCAGCCAATCGCCACACGGAAACTAAGACGCTGTTGTCTTTCCGAGTCTGACGACTGTGTTTTCGCTGGTCAGGGGTAGGGGCGGCGTCGGTGTGGGAGTGATGGGGTGTCGTTTCGTCGCTCTCGTGGAGGCCGTGGATGCCGTCGGTTGTCGGACTGCTGGAACAGCACGAGCTTGCCGCTCGTCGTCGTGTGGACGGGCTGCGTGAGGAAGCGGACCGCATCCAGGCCGAGCTCGCGGTGGCCGAGCAGGAGTGGTCGGAGTGGACGATCGCCCGCGAGCGTGTCGGTGCGGTGCTGTCCGCGCCGGGCGGTGACTCAGCCGGCGTGGGCGCCATTGACGTGCCGGAGGGTGTTGTGACGGGAACCGAGGTGGAGGCGTCTGCACCTCTGGTGGTGAAGGCGAGGTCGCAGGTTCCGATGTGGCGCGAGGGGCTGGCCGGGACGGCACTGTCGGTGGACTACCAGCGCATCCTGGCCGCGATCGAGGATCGGGGCCGTCTCGGTCAAGGGCCGCTGACCTGTCAGGAGATGGCCACTGCGTTCGGCCTGGACGTGGTGCCTGCCAAGGTGGAGGGGCTGCGGTCGAAGGCGAAACGCCTGGTCGCGCGGGGCTGGCTGGCCGAGTCGGCACCGGGCCGGTTCACCCTCGCGCGGAGCGTGAGCGGGCCAGGCGGCGGGTCATGATCATGGTCATCGACCAGTAGATCATCGCCTCGGCGCTGCTAATGGATCGTTCGAAGTCACGCACCAGACGGCGGCTTCGCATCAGGTGGGCGAAGAGCCGCTCGACGATCCACCGCTTGGGCAGCACCACGAAGCCGCGCATGTCGTCGCTCCGCTTGACGATCGCCAGGACCAGCGCGAGCGCGGCCAGGCAGTGCTTGACGAGGCTGCCGGTGTAGCCGCCGTCGGCCCAGACGAGTTCCAGCCGGTGGTGAGCGTCGGTCACCCGCTCAAGCAGCACCTTCGCGGCGGCGCGGTCGCCGATGTCCGCCGCGGTGACCATCACGCCCAGCAGCAGGCCGAGGGTGTCGACCACCACGTGCCGTTTGCGGCCGTTGATCAGCTTGCCGCCGTCGAAGCCGCGGCTGTCGGCGCCGACGACGGCGTCCGCCTTGACGGACTGCGAGTCGATCACGCCGGCCGTCGGTTCCGCATCTCGCCCCGACTCCTCGCGGACCCGGCCGCGCAGCCGGTCGTGGAACTCTCTGACCAGCGCGTGGTCGCGCCAGCGGCGGAAGAACGCATAGACCCGGTCCCACGGCGGGAAGTCGGCCGGCATGGCCCGCCACTTGATCCCGTTGTCGACCAGATAGCGGATCGCGTCCAGCATCGCCCGGTGGCAGTACGCCTCCGGCTGCCCGCCCCGACCTCGCAGCCAGCCCGGCACCGGCAGCAGCGGCCGGACCACGGCCCACTCCGCGTCCGTCATGTCCGAGGGATACCGCCGAACACGCTCCGGATGGTCGGCCGCATTCCCGAACCGGTGAGCGACACAATCACACGACAGAGCAGCCGAGTTGAACTCCACCGGCGCGAGCACGTACAACTGCGGCAACAGGGTCTCCTGGATCTCGGTTGGCTTCGCAACCCCGAGCTACCAAGAGGCCCTGCCTTCATGCCCGCAGCCGGCCACGGTCACCCGATCGAGACTCCCGTTCGACGCCCACCCCGCACGATCGGAACGACAACAGCTACTAAGACGCTGTTGTCTTTCCGAGTCTGACGACTGTGTTTTCGCTGGTCAGGGGTAGGGGCGGCGTCGGTGTGGGAGTGATGGGGTGTCGTTTCGTCGCTCTCGTGGAGGCCGTGGATGCCGTCGGTTGTCGGACTGCTGGAACAGCACGAGCTTGCCGCTCGTCGTCGTGTGGACGGGCTGCGTGAGGAAGCGGACCGCATCCAGGCCGAGCTCGCGGTGGCCGAGCAGGAGTGGTCGGAGTGGACGATCGCCCGCGAGCGTGTCGGTGCGGTGCTGTCCGCGCCGGGCGGTGACTCAGCCGGCGTGGGCGCCATTGACGTGCCGGAGGGTGTTGTGACGGGAACCGAGGTGGAGGCGTCTGCACCTCTGGTGGTGAAGGCGAGGTCGCAGGTTCCGATGTGGCGCGAGGGGCTGGCCGGGACGGCACTGTCGGTGGACTACCAGCGCATCCTGGCCGCGATCGAGGATCGGGGCCGTCTCGGTCAAGGGCCGCTGACCTGTCAGGAGATGGCCACTGCGTTCGGCCTGGACGTGGTGCCTGCCAAGGTGGAGGGGCTGCGGTCGAAGGCGAAACGCCTGGTCGCGCGGGGCTGGCTGGCCGAGTCGGCACCGGGCCGGTTCACCCTCGCGCGGAGCGTGAGCGGGCCAGGCGGCGGGTCATGATCATGGTCATCGACCAGTAGATCATCGCCTCGGCGCTGCTAATGGATCGTTCGAAGTCACGCACCAGACGGCGGCTTCGCATCAGGTGGGCGAAGAGCCGCTCGACGATCCACCGCTTGGGCAGCACCACGAAGCCGCGCATGTCGTCGCTCCGCTTGACGATCGCCAGGACCAGCGCGAGCGCGGCCAGGCAGTGCTTGACGAGGCTGCCGGTGTAGCCGCCGTCGGCCCAGACGAGTTCCAGCCGGTGGTGAGCGTCGGTCACCCGCTCAAGCAGCACCTTCGCGGCGGCGCGGTCGCCGATGTCCGCCGCGGTGACCATCACGCCCAGCAGCAGGCCGAGGGTGTCGACCACCACGTGCCGTTTGCGGCCGTTGATCAGCTTGCCGCCGTCGAAGCCGCGGCTGTCGGCGCCGACGACGGCGTCCGCCTTGACGGACTGCGAGTCGATCACGCCGGCCGTCGGTTCCGCATCTCGCCCCGACTCCTCGCGGACCCGGCCGCGCAGCCGGTCGTGGAACTCTCTGACCAGCGCGTGGTCGCGCCAGCGGCGGAAGAACGCATAGACCCGGTCCCACGGCGGGAAGTCGGCCAGCATGGCCCGCCACTTGATCCCGTTGTCGACCAGATAGCGGATCGCGTCCAGCATCGCCCGGTGGCAGTACGCCTCCGGCTGCCCGCCCCGACCTCGCAGCCAGCCCGGCACCGGCAGCAGCGGCCGGACCACGGCCCACTCCGCGTCCGTCATGTCCGAGGGATACCGCCGAACACGCTCCGGATGGTCGGCCGCATTCCCGAACCGGTGAGCGACACAATCACACGACAGAGCAGCCGAGTTGAACTCCACCGGCGCGAGCACGTACAACTGCGGCAACAGGGTCTCCTGGATCTCGGTTGGCTTCGCAACCCCGAGCTACCAAGAGGCCCTGCCTTCATGCCCGCAGCCGGCCACGGTCACCCGATCGAGACTCCCGTTCGACGCCCACCCCGCACGATCGGAACGACAACAGCTACTAAGCAGAGACAAAATGCCTCAAGCAGTGCGGGACCAGCTCTTTCGGAAGGCCAAGGGCGTCGCGGTATGCCTCGAACCGGTCGTTGATCGAGCCGGGCCGCAGGCGTCCACCGCGTTCGGTGATCCACAAAGCGGGGTGGTCGGGGAATCCGAAGCGCGGACGGACGTTCTCGACGTAGTCGGCGACTGCCTCGACGGCCCAGTCCATCACCGAGAGCACGTTCCGGCGCCGCGGAGGCTGGCCCTTCTTGGCCTTGCCGTAGCGGACGTTGAGCGTGCCGTACCGGCCGAACTGGCCGGCCTGCGGGTTGCGCCCGAAGTCGACCACGTCGAGCTTGGAGGTCTCGGTCCACCGGAGCCCCCACCCGTAGATCACCTTGAAAAGGGTGGCGTCGCGGTAGGCCGCCAGGGCGCCCTTGCGTTTGGCTCGTACCGCTCGTTCGACCTGGTCATCGGCGTAGTCGAGGAACAGCTGAAGCTGTTCCCGGGTGAACGGCTTCGCCTCCGGGTCGCCCTCGTAGTCGTTGAGGTGGGCGATGGTGTTCCACTCATGACAGACCGCCACCGGGAAGGTGCCGAAGGCTTCCTCGCAGGCAGGGCCCCAGCCGTAGCGGCCGTCGATGAGGAACTCGCTGAACAGTCGCACGGTGCCCTGGTAGCTGCGGATCGTCGACGGTGCCAGATGCTTCTCGCTGGTCAACGAGACCGACCACTCGTCCATGTGGGCCGGCGTCCACTGCCACGGGTAGTCGTTCGCGAACTCCAGGAACCGACGTATGAGTCGTTCCCGCGGATCGATCGTGTCGTCCTTCAGCCCCCGCGACTTCTGCTGAGCACGCTAGCCCCGCAGCATCGCGTCGAACATCGCGTCCTCGGGACGCAGTTGGACCACCCCAGAGACGAGCTCCAGTTGAGCCGACCCCTCCAGGGCCACCTTGCGCTGATGCACCACTCCAGACCATCCCTTCTGGAGGGAGGATCATGCATCAGAAGGCATATGATCGGCAACATGCCTGGTCAGGCAGCTAGCTCGTAGTGGCCTCGGAGTCCTTCAAGCCCTCGCCGTGACCTGGCGACCTGGTACTTCTCGCCCGTCTGATGCAATTCCCGAGGGTTGACGTAGATCATGGTCGTGTTGAGCCATTCGTGTCCGAGCATCTCTTGGATGGCAACGACGTCCATGCCGTTGCGGTAGAGGTCGGAGGCCGCGAAGTGCCGCAGCAGATGTGGCGTGAGCTGGCCGGCCTGATGAGGCAGATACCGGGCGACCGTCTCGGCCAGCCCGCTTCGCAGGGCGTCGTCGGTCACGGGTCTGCTGGAGCCGTCGCCGTAGCGACGCTCGGATGGAAACAGCGGGGCCCGAGGGTCGTTGACCTTGTCGTCGAACTCCCAGCGAGGCCCGGTGATCCACCATTCCAGCAGGTCGCGGGAGCCGTTGATCAGCGGGACGAGCCGTTCCTTCTTGCCCCGGCCCCGGCTGCCTTTGCCCTTGAGTAGGACTTTACCGAACCGGCCCAAGTCCCAGCGGACATCGCCGATCTGCAACAGGCACAACTCCGATATTCGGGGTCCGATCAGGCTGGCCAGCCGCGAGGCGGTGTAGTTCCTGGCGGCCGGTGCGTACTTGCGAGCCTCTTCCATGCCGGATCGCCAGCCGCCGAAGAGCGTGGCGATCTCGGTTTCCGGCGGCGGGATCCGCAGCCTCCCCGAGGTGCCCCCGCGGGGCCGGTTGACCTCGTCCAGCGGGGATTCGACGACGAAGCCGGTGGCGGCGTGGATGGCTGCCTTGTGGCGGAGTTCGAGGAACTCAAAGAACACCGCGAAGGCAGCCGCCTGGCGGACCTTGGTACCCGAAGCCGAGTCGCGGCGGTGCCGGCCGAAGTAGCGGTCGAGATCCTGAGGCTCCATCTCCCACAGAGGCCGGCCGAACCACTCACGCAGGGCAAGGACGGGTCCGACGTCACCGCGGATGGTGCCGTCCAGGACGCCGGCGGAGGCCCGGGCGAGGACGAACTCGGCCAGCAGATCCTGCTCGAAGGCAGCGACCTCCTCGGCTGCTTCCAACCGGAGTTACGGCCGTAGATCGCGCACGACAGCCAATGCCATCCCGGTCCTCCTCTTCAGCTATCCGACGACTCTGCTGCAACAGCCGAGAATACTTCAGGATTTCCGAGAAGTGAGCACTAATCACCCTGCCGTATCGTGCCGGAGGGAAGACCAGGTCAGGAAGCCATCGAGGTCACCAGCGAAGCCCAGGGGCCCAGGGAACCCACGGGAACATGGACATAGAACTCGTGGAACCGCGTCCAGCGCTCGTTCTCCTCCCGCGACCGGCTCTTGAAGATGACCTTCTACACCGCCCGGCGTGAGGTTGTCGTAGCGGACCTGCCCGGCCGGCACCCCGCCCAGCCTGTTCAGCGCGTGAACATGTCCTTCGAAGAACGCCTGCTGCCCCTGCGAGCGCGAGATGCGGTGGACCGCCCTGCCCGAATACGCCAGCCGGAAGGCGAACAGATGACACTTCACCGCGTCCTCCCGGCCGCCCAGACGCACCCAGACCTCGCCGAAATCGACCTCGGCATCCGCCCCCAGAGCGTTGCGCCGGGTCAAGAACGCCTCGGCCGGCGCCCCGGCCTCCTCGGCGATCGCCCGGCGCCGGACCGTGACGAAGTCCCGCACCGTGGTGTAGGCGAGCGTCACCCCGAACTCCTCCTCGAGCCGGGCCCCGATCCGCTTCGCGGTGTGCCGCTGCTTGCGCGGCGCCTCCAGATCCTCACGCAGCCACTTGTCGACCGTCTTCTTGTACGGCTCCATGCGAGGCGAGACCCGCCTGGGCATCTTGCGCGGCGCGACCATCGACGAGGTCAGCGCCTCGCGGACCAGCCGCCGGTGCACGCCGTACTTCCGTGACAACGACCGGATCGACAGCTTCTGCTGCCAGCTGTCCCGACGGATCCGGTCGAACAGCTCCTGCTTGGACAACGACATCCAAAGCCACTACCCTCGACAGACCATAGAAAACGTCTCACCGCAAGGACAGAGGTGGGGCCACTTCGCGTCGCCACTACCCCTCAACACCTCCGTACGCCCCACGAAGTGGGGCCAGTTGGAGTCGCCCTGGTGGGGCCAAAAGAAGACGCCCTAGCCAGCCGGTCCAGGTCATCCTCACCACCCACAGCCCGAACCTGGCCTCGGCCATCCCGGTCGAACACCTCACCCTCGTCGCCCGCGGATCGACCTTTCGCCTGGCCCCGGGACTGACCTGTCTCGACGAGGGCGACTACGCCTTCCTCACCCGCTTCCTCGACGTGACCAAGGCCAACCTGTTCTTCGCCCGCAGCGTCGCCATCGTCGAAGGCGACGCCGAAGCCATCGTTTTGCCCGCCCTCGCACAGGCGGTCGGCCGGTCCTTCAGCGAATGCGGCGTCAGCGTCGTCAATGTCGGCGGCGTCGGTCTCTTCCGCTACAGCCGGATCTTCCAGCGCGACGGCGAGCAGATCCCGATCGCGGTGGCCTGCATCCGGGACCGGGACCTGGTGCCCGCCGGCACTTCGGAGGAGATGCGCAAGCAGCTGAAGTGCTCAGTGGAGATGACCGGGCAGCAGATCGCCGATCACGTCGCTGCGCTGAAGGAAAGGGACAGCGGCCACGTGCGCACCTTCGTCTCCGATCACTGGACGGTGGAGTACGACCTGGCCGCAGCCTCCTGGACCATGGCGACCCTCATGCACCAGGCCGTCCGCGCTGCTGTCGCCTCCAAGACCACCTGGCCCACTGCGGACAGGCTCGCCGACCTGGACCGCTCTGAGCTTCCCCCGAGATGCGGGTGAGTTGACAGGGGGGGGCAGATGGGACTCATGAGAGGAACATCGACCATGGCTGCCCCCAGAAAGTACTCGCTGGAGTTGCGTGAGCGTGCGGTGCGGATGTATCGCACCGCCGATCCGAAGCCGCAGATCAAGAAGCTCGCCGTCGACCTCGGCGTGCATCCGGAGGCCCTGCGCGGCTGGATCCGTCAGGCCGAGGCGGACGCCGGCGAGCGCGATGACCGGCTGACCACCGATGAACGCGCCGAACTCGCCGCCCTGCGCAAGGAGAATGCCCAGCTCAAGCGGGCGAACGAGGTGCTGCGGACGGCCTCGGCGTTTTTCGCGGCGCAGCTCGACCCGACCCGGCCCAGGTGACGGCGCTCGTTGACGAGCACCCGCATCTGGGGGTCGAGTGCGTACTCCGGGAACTGCACATTGCCTCCTCAACGTACTACCGCTGGCGCCGTGCCGAGCGCGAGCCGTGCGAGCGCGTCCGCCAGGACGCGGAGCTGACCGAGCAGATCCGGCAGATCCACGCCGACTCGGGCGGGATCTACGGCTCGCCGCGCGTCCACGCGACCTTGAAGCGCGAAGGTGTGCCCGTGGGCCGCAAGCGGGTCGAGCGGCTGATGCCCCGGCCGACATCGCGGGCGTCAGCCCGCGCCGGGGCGGCTTCACGCGCCGCGATCCCAAGGCCACGCTCGCTCCGGACCTGGTCAAGCGGGACTTCACAGCGCCCACGCCGAACCGGCTGTGGGTCACCGACCTCACGATGATCGCCACCGGAGAGGGGCCCTTGTGGCTGTCCGCGATCCGGGACGCGTTCTCGCGCCGGGTGGTGGCCTGGGAGACCTCCGCCCGCGCGGACGCCGACCTCGTCCTCGCCACGCTCGAGTACGCCCTCGCCTCCCGCGAGGTCGAGCCCGGCATACTCGTGCACCATGCGGACCACGGCTGTCAGTACACGTCCGTGAAACTGACAACTCGCTTGTTGCGTGCGGGAGTGCACGCGTCCATGGGCTCGGTCGGGGACTCGTACGATAACGCTCTCGCGGAGAATTTGTGGATGCTGATCAAGACGGAGTGCATCCGCGACCGCGTCTTCGCGACCAGGGCCGAGGCGAACCTCGCGCTCTTCGAGTACATCGACGGCTTCTATAACTCCCGGCGCATCCAGAGACGGCTCGGCTACCTCAGCCCGCTCGAGTTCGAAGAGAAGCACTACGCCAACCAGGCAACGACCGAACGAACGAACCTGAAACCCCGTCAACCCGCCCTGACCAGCTGATCAGCACCTCCCGCACACCGGGGGAAGCTCACTCGGCCAAGGAGGAGGTCACCAAGTGGCGCGAGAGCAACGTTCCCCTGAAGAAGGCGGCCTTGGACATTTATGAGCCGTTGCGGATGGGCCGGGGCAACAAGCCGATCGCCGCTCAACACGCGGCCCGGCTCCTGCAGAGCACCTCGGTGACCGATGACGATCTGCCGCCCTACCTCGTGGCCGCCTTCACCTATCTGTGCAGCGAGGTCTGAGCGATGACACCCCTCTATGCCCCCGACGTCTTCATCAAGGACAAGGTCGAGGCACTCGCCCAGCAACTCGGCCTCGAACTGCCGCACCAGGAGCAGTGGGACTTCATCCAGAGCGCGGAATCCCTGGACCTGCAAGCAGCTCCCGGCTCGGGCAAGACCAGCCTGATCGGGCTCAAGCTCGCGCTCCTGAGCCAGGGATGGACCTCGCCCACGCGCGGCATCTGCGTCCTGTCCCACACCAACACGGCCAAGGACGAGATCACCAACCGCCTCACCGCCTCACCGCCACACCGGCGGGACGCCGCCTGCTGCAGTACCCGCACTTCATCGGCGCGATCCAGGCCTTCACGAACACCTTCTTGGCCCTGCCAGCCCTGCGGTCCCGGGGTATTGAAGTCCAGACCGTAGACGACCAGGCTTACGCGGACGAAGCTCTCCGGCTGCTCGAACGCCACCTCCGGTTCCGGAAACTCAACACCGCGCTCGGGCATCGCACGAATGGCCCCGCACTCGTCGCCGAGGCCCGCTACGTCTGCGACGCCGGAGACCTGATTGCGGCGGGCCCTGATGGCACCCCGCCCTTCAAAGCATCCAGCGACAGTGGCCAACAGTTCGCCGCTCTCAAGGAAGCGCTCACCGAGCGAGGTGTCTTCCGCTATCACGACATGTTCGCCCTCGCCGAGCACCACCTCTTTCATCACCCCCAGCTCGCGCTGGCCGTCGCCCACCGCTTCCCCTTCGTCCTCCTGGACGAAATGCAGGACACCAGCGATCTCCAGCAACGCCTGCTCGACAAGGTCTTCGGCCCGCCGGGCACGGTCGTTCAGCGTGTGGGTGACGTCAACCAGCGCATCTTTGCCGACGCACCGGATGCCGCACAGCCCTCGTCGTTTCCCCTGCCGCACGCCGCCCAACTTCCCGTCAGCCGCCGGTTGGGCAGCAAGATCGCAGCACTCGCCAGCGACCTCACGGTCCACCGCCGCCAACGCATCGACGGCGGCGGCCACGACGGTACCGTCGCCCTGCTGCTCTTCGACGACGACACCGTCGCCGAGGTCGTACCGGCCTTCGAACGGATGGCGGCGGCCACCGTCCCCCGCCAACTGCTGCTGGACAACCCGCCCCGCGTCCTGGGCGCCCGCCTCACGCGGGGAAGCGCCAAGGCCTTTCCACAATCCCTTTCCTGCTATGTACCCGGCTTCACCGCCACGCCGGTCCAGACAACCGGCAGTTTCATCACGACAGCACGTGCCGCCCAGGCCCTGCGGCAATCCGGCGACAACCACGCAGCCGTCACGCTCCTGTGGAACGCAGTCCGTGACGTAGCCCGACTCGCCAGTTCCGGCGGCCTGCCCCCGCTGAGGCGACTGGACCGAGCCCCGGCCACCGCCGGAGGCCGGGCACGCCTGCTCCTGCACGACATGCTGACGTACCCACTCGACAGCCCCGTCGAATGGACTGTCCTCACCGCCCGGCTTCTGCGGCTGCTGCCGGACCTGACTCAGAGCCCCTTGAAGGGGGTCGCCCGTCTCGCAGATCCCCTTGCCCACATCCCGTACGTCGCCCAGCCCACGCCCACGCCCGCGCCCGCGCCCGTGCTCGATGCGTTGGCTGATGCGGACCAGGGCGTGGTGGCGTCGGTTGCGGGATCGATCCAGAGCGCCAAGGGCGAAACCCACGCGGCCACGCTCATCCTCGAATGCCTGGAACGCAGCGGCAAGAAGTACGACGTACACGAGGTCCTCGGGCTCCTGAGCCGACAGCAGGACGCCTCCCGGGCCCTGGTCACGATCCAGCGCGCGGCGCAACTCGTCTTCGTGGGCGCTACCCGCCCCACTCACCTGCTCGCCTTCGCCGCGCACCGCACACGAGCCGAACCGCACATCGAGGCTATGACGGCCCGCAGCTGGTCTGTCCACGACATCCGCGCTCTTTGAGCGGCTGCTGGCTGGTCATGCATGACCGGGCAGATGACCGGGTCGTTGCGAGCAATCGGTCTGTGCTGGAGTGTGAGGAGCGGCACAGGCTATTGATCAGAAACTCATGGGGTTCTCGTCCAGGACGTAGCGGACGTGCGGGCCGCCGAAGTAGCCGCGGATGATGTGTGGCTGACGTTGTCGGCGGTGGAAGAACCTTCGGGTTTCGGCGGCGAGTTCGGCCTGGTTCCTGGCCCGGTGGGTGTGGGGCAGGCTGCGTTTCAGGTCGGCGTTGACCAGCTCGTCGGGGTTCAGTTCGGGTGAGTACGAGGGCAGGAAGTGCAGCTCGATTCGGTCCTGGTGGTCGGCGAGCCAGGCCCGGACGGTCTTCGAGCGGTGGGCCGAGTGCCGGTCGACGATCAGGTGGACCTTGTGGTCGAAGTGCCCGACGAGCCGGGAGAGGAAGCGGCACATCACCTTCGCGTCGAACGACTCGGTGAAGACCATGAAGTGCATCCGGCCGCGGGTGCTGATCGCGGACATCGCGTTCACGGAGCACCGGTTCCCGGTCCGGCGGACGATGGGGGTGGAGCCTTTGGCGCCCCAGGTGCGGCCGGTGACCTGGTCCGAGCGGATCCCGACCTGGTCACCGAAGAGAACCTCGGCGTTCTCCGCCTTCGCCCTGGCCCGGATCGCCGGCCAGGTCTCCTCGCGCCAGACGCGGACCGCTTCCGTATCCTGCTCGATCGCCCGCTTGTCCGGACGCTGGAAGGTCAGCCCCCAGCGCCTGAGGTACTTGCCCACCCCGGGCTCGGTGAACCGGACCCCGTACAGCTTGAAGATCAGCTCGCCTATTTGCCCCCGCGTCCACAGCTGACCCGAAAGCCCCAGCTCAGAGGGGATGTGATCGAGGATAGCCTGCCGCACAGCGGCCTGCTCGGCCTCGGACAGGACCTGGTGCTCGCCCACGCGGCGGCCTCGCGGGCGCGACAGCAGTGCGTCCCGGCCACCGGCCCGCCACCTCACCCACCAGTTGTCCACGGCCTTGACCGACACCTTGAACAGGGCGGCGACCTCCACCCGGTCCCGGCCCTCCACCAACGCGGAAACCGCCAGCAACCGCACAGCTTCCTGCGCGTTCGGCGACCACGTCCGCGCGTCCCCCACCAGATCACTCACACACCATCAACGAGCCTGAACTCAAAGCGTTTCGGATCAATAGAACGCGCCCTTGCGTCCGGTCAGGAAATGCGATCAGGAAATCGCTTTGGGTGCGATGTCAGGGGGAGCGCGGCTCTGCCTGGAAGGAAGCGGAGGGTGCAGGCTCTAAGAGGAAAGAGCCTTGCTCGCCAATATTGCGATGTCTGGTTCGTGATGCGGGCGCGTTCTGCGTCGCAAGAGTGCGAGAAAAACGTCAGTCGGCCGCAATCTGAGCGGTCACGCTGAATGGCATGCGTCTGACTCTCGCGCGATTACTGCTGTCCCCCGTCACCAGCGGCCGTGCCACCTGGGCGGTGGCCCGTAGTCGGGGCCGACTCTCCTTCGATGTTGCCTGGCGCCGAGAACGCCTGGCCAGGCACCCTGATGAGTTGGTCTACCGGCTGCACGGACACCTCCCGCTGCAGAGCCCAGGAGTCGGACGTGACACCGGACCTGTACACGGGCAACCGGACGCAGAACCTGGCCGCGAATACGAGACGTGAAGTCATTAGCGTTCGCGCTTAAGTGACTCCTGATACGGGAGAAACGTGTGTGACAGGGGGGGAATGGATGCCTTTCGGTCATGTTTTCAAAGGGGTGATTTCGCCGTTGGTGTGCGAGCGAGAATTTCTGGCATGAATCGACGCGAGCCAGGGGGAGTTCATGTCTGACTTCAGTGCTCTATCCGCGTTGTTCGGTGCCGGGCTGCCGGCCACGTTCCTCTACCAGCGTCTTGCGAACCTTCTGGACCGGCATGGCGCATCTGAGGCCGACTTGGCGGCACCAGTGCCGCTGCGGGGCGAGTTGGCCCTGCCTCTGACCGTCGATGAGGAGCAACTCGCGACGCATCGGGGAGAACTGGAGCTGCTGCGCGATGCTCTCGGCTCGTACCACCGCGGTGAGTCGCCCGTCGACGTTGGCAATCCCGAGCTGCTACGGGTGCTGGGGCGGCTGCGCGGCAGGCTAGAGGAGCTCTACGGACAGCGGCTGACGTTCCAGGGTGAGGAGGACCGGCAGCCTTCTGGTCCGTTCTCGCGGCAGAAGATCGACACTGTGCGCGGCCACGTCACCGGCATGCATGCCGACGAAACCATCAGTGGATACGCGGAGACAGACCAAGACATCACCACGGTCGCCGAAGGGGCCACAGTCACCGGCATGCGTGCCCGGAACATCGGAAGCCCTGCCAGGCGCCCTAAGGACTGAACCGTCACTTCCCGTGCCAGCCTCCAGAAGGGCTTCCTGTGACCTCGAGTGCCGCTTCGCCGCAAACCCCGGACGCACCCCCGGCCACTGCCTCATCCCCTGCACCACACCTCATCTCGGGACCCGCTCCTGACCCAACCACGGGGTCATCCAAAGCATCCGAACCCGGCGAGCATGAAGCCTCCCCTGTCCCCGGCTTCCCCGAAGACGTCCCGACACCCCACATCCCGGAGAAGTCGGACGTTCCCGCGCAACAAGGAGCCCCTGAAGTGGACGGCAGCTCCGAAGACACCGACCTCCACGATGAGATCACCGAGCCCACCTGGACCGGACAGGTCAGCCAGCGCATCGGCACAAACCGCGGCACGGTCATCGGCACTCTCATCGAGCAGGGATTCCGCCGGCTGCGAGGCGTCACACTCCCTCCCGCGGAAGTCACTGCACAGCTGAAGACCTACGTCCGCCACGAAGACGACGACCAGGCCATACACAAGATCCTGGACCAATGGCCGGTCGTCGTCCTGACGGGAGCAGACGGCAGTGGCCGCTTCAGCACCGCCCTGGACGTACTGCGCCGTCGTGTTGGCGAGAACATCCGCCAAGTGCGCCGGGAACCAGATGAAGCGTTCCACATGGCTGGACTGCAAGAGACCAAGACCGGATGGATCCTGGACCTGCGCGCGGAACAGCCCCCAGTCGGCTTCGGCCGCGAACTGGTCGAGGACGCAGACCGGCTGCCCGAGGGATCCTGTCTCGTTGTCCTGATGAGCACCACGGCCTGGGCCAAATGCGGTCAGGGAGCAACGGAAATCGCCAGGCCACTGGAAGGGCCACCACGCAAGGACATCCTGCGCAAGCAGCTGAAACATGCTCCGTTCGCTATAAAAATCGACAAATGGCTCGCGCCCGAGCCCATCAGCAGGAGCCTCGACTCCCTTCTGCCGACGCAAGTGGCCGCCTGGGCGAATGCCATCATCACCACCGAGGACATCGAACGCCGCAACGGCCGCCCGGCATCCGACGCGTCGCCCGACACCGACTACTTCAAGGGCTTGGTCCTTGAGGTGGTCAAGGCCGCTGAAGACTGGCGCACCGAGCTTCTCAACTGGCACAACACCCATAGCGACAGCGCCTACCGCAACTACCTCCTGGCGGCCGCTGTACTGGAGGGCGCGAGCTCGGACAAGATCTACGAGGCATCCGCCAGCCTGGCCACGGCACTCAAAGAGACGCCCGAGCCCCGCAGCGGCCAGCAGGGGCTGGGGGTCGTCGCACTGACACACACAGCCAACGCCGACCTGCAGCCCGACGGCACCATCCGCTTCCGGTACCACAACTACGCCGAAGCGGTCGTCGACTACTTCCTCGACGACCGCGCTCACCTTCTGGAGGAGTTCACCCGCTGGACCGCCGCCCAAGTCACCACTCTGGGCGAATCAGACCTGGCCGCACCACTGGCCCAGCGAGTCAGCCACTGGACCGTGCACTACACCGCGCGCCACCGCAGGACGAGCCTCCTGCGCTCGCTGGCCGAACAATGGTCCTCCTCCTACGCCGACGCCGCATGCGACCTGCTGGTCCTCGCCGCAATCGACGACCACGCCGGCGCTCTGGCCCGCAGCGCCTACCGGAGATGGACCAAAGAGACGGACACTCTCGGCACCGACTTCAAAGTCGTCCTCATCCGGGCCTCCCAGCGCCTCGCCACCATCTACCCGACCAGCATGCTGAGCAGAATCGCTGAACTGGCCACCCCCGCAAACCAGGACGCCGTGCACAGCGACAAGGTCACCGCAGCCATCAGTCAGGCCCTAAACGCCCTGTGGGACCAGGACGACCAACGATCGGCCATCCATAAGCAGCTCACCCAGTGGGCTGGGGACCACCGCAAGCCCCAGCAGTCGGCGGCGCAAAGCACCTTCGCCCACCTCGCCACCCGCCGCACGCCTAACGGGCCAGCCCTGCTGACAGACTCACAGATCACGACTGAGTGGCTGACCGACATGTGGCGCAGCGCCCTGCCCGCGAACGCCTGGTCCCCGATCGTGGCCCAGGCATTCGCGTACTGGATGCAGACCGCACTGGACACACCCGACTTGAGCCCCACCATTCAGCAGATCTTCCTGCACGCCGTACACTGTCCCACCGACCCCCACTACAGCGCACCACGCATGATCGCCATGCAGAACCTTCTCTACAGCTGGGCCCCCGCGCCGCCCTCGCAACAACCCAGCGACGCCACCCAGCTGCGCGACCAGCTGTTGACCCGCCTGTGGGCCGAAGACCCTGCCGCACCCCCTGACGCGCATGCGCCGCGACCGTGACCGAGCCGGCTGGCCCGCCCCACGGGCCGGCAAGCTCACCGACAGCGACAGCATGTACGCGCTGCCCAGCAACGCCCCCGGCTACAACTTCCATGCACACCTGACGGGACGATGGGAGGAAACACCCGCCGCCCGGCAACACCACGACCCCCGTGCGGCAGCCACCCACCACGCCCTAGAAACGGCCCGCACCGTGAGCGGTCTGTATCCCCTTACGGAACACCAGACTGCCCAAACCCACATCAACAGCCGACTGGGCACCTCACACGACCTTGACGATGCTCCCGTCCGCCTCCTGTGGGCCCAGGTGCACCTGACAACTGACAGCTCAGACATCGACGCGGTCGTCTGCCTCCAACGCCAGATGCACGACGAGGCCCAGAACGAACATGCCATCCGCCAACGCAAATACCAGGCAGAAGAACTGCACCGAGCCCTGTCCACGACGCCTACCATGGCGCTCGCCTATTGGCTCATCCGTCAACCCGAAGCCGCCGACCGAAACACCATCGACGCCCTGAGCCAGCTGACACGAGAAATCACTGCCTACGCCCCACATACCGCTTGGGTCCAAGTTGCTCACCTGCTCCACACCTTCGTGCAGGGCCTCCCCACGCCCGCCCGCGTGAACCTCGTCGACAGCCTCGCCCAGATTTTCACCCGCTATGACCAGCCAGAACTTGCCGACCGTCTGCGTGCCCTCGCACCGCAGATCCAGTCCGCCAACGGACACCTCCCAGACAGTGCACCAGGCGGACCGCGCCTCGGCGCGTGAGGTGCTCCAATGGTCACTGATGGGTGCCGGGGTGAGCACGGAGCGCGGATGCCACGACCACTGCGGTGTGCTCAGTCACCGCGCGTAGCCAGCCTTGGATGGTGTTGCGTAGTGTCTGCCGGTCCCAGAAGCCGTCCCCGGCTGCTATCCCAGTGACATGACGGATGCGGAGTGGGCCGAGGTCCGCGCCGCGATCGTCATGCGCGCGACCGTCGAGCGCACGGGCCTTGATCCCGCGCACATCGACGACGTGATCTTCGGCGATGCGAACCAGGCAGGCGAGGACAACCGTGACGTCGCACGCTTCGGCGCGCTGCTCGCCGGATTCCCCACCTCGGTCACGGGAGTCACGGTCAACCGCCTGTGCGGGTCCTCGGTCGAGGCCGTCATCCAGGCGTCCCGGGCCGTCGAGGCAGGAGACGCTGACATCGTGCTCGCGGGCGGCGTGGAGTCGATGAGCCGCGCGCCGTACGTCGTCGAGAAAAGCACCAAGTCCTTCCCCGCGGACAACCAGACGATGTGGAACACGTCGATCGGATGGCGCATGGTGAACCCTCGCCTGCCGAGGGAATGGACGATCTCCAACGGCGAGAGTGCCGAGAAGCTGGCCGGCATCCACGGGATCTCACGCGAGGAGCAGGACGCGTTCGCGGCGCGCAGCCATCGCCTGGCCGCCCGCGCCTGGGCGGACGGCATCTTCGACCGCGAGATCGTCCAGGTCGACGGTCACCACCTCGCCCGCGACGAAAGCATCCGCGATGAGTCCACTGTCAAGGTGCTCGCCGGCTTGCGCCCCGCGTTCGCCGCCGACGGCACGGTGACCGCCGGGAACTCCTCGCCCCTCAATGACGGCGCCTCCGCCGTGCTCGTCGCACGCGAGGGTGTGCTCGACGGCGAACCCCTCGCCCGTATCGCCGGCCGCGCGACGTTCGGCAATGACCCCGACGTCTTCGGAGTCGCTCCCGTCGAGGCGGCCAACCGCGCACTCGCGCGTGCCGGGCGCACATGGGCCGACGTCGACCTGGTCGAGCTGAACGAAGCTTTCGCGGCGCAGTCGCTCGCCTGCTGCGGCGGTGGAGTGACCTCGACCCGCAGAAGGTGAACGCGCGCGGAGGCGCGATCGCGATGGGGCACCCGCTCGGAGCGTCCGGAGGACGCATCATCGGTCGCTCGGCCCACGAACTCGCCCGCCGGGGTAGTGGCATCGCAGTCGTGGCCATCTGCATCGGCGTCGGCCAAGGTCTCACTGTCGTGCTCGAGAGGTGAAGGGAGGTCGAGCCGCGGGCCGGAGCCCGTCGCAGCGTCTTCGCGCCGAGCGATAGTCGGCAGCACCTACAGTCCCGTAGGCACAGCCCTTCAGCGATGTGGCCGCCCGCCGATGGGGCTGGAACACGATCGACGTCCTGCGAACAGCGGTCGTGCCGGATGTGATGACCGGTATGTTCGGCGTCATCCGTACCCCTCACGGACCCGGACGACTTCGTCATCGTGAACCGGCCCATCTACACGCTGTTCTACGTGTACACGGCGCATGCTTCACGCGAGATCCACGAACCTCCACCGTGGCAGAACGGCCGCATCGAACTCGGCACCCTCGAGGATGTGTTCCGTCATGTGAGTGCGCGAGGCAAGCGGGCGGTCTATCTGCTGTCCAACCCGCACAACCCGACTGGAATCGTCCGCACTCGGGAGGAACTCACGTCCGTTGCTTCGCTGGCCCGCGAGTACGCGGGAGGGTGGTCGCTGAAGAAATCCACGCTCTTCTGGTCTTGTTGGGAGCCGTCCGAGTTCACAGGCCGCCGCATCGGGCTTTGACACTGCTCAGTGGGTGAAGTGGTTGCTCAAGTCCTAAGCCGTGCGCCCGCCCTGGCAGCGACGGAAGAGTCGCAGTGTTCGGTCATGGTGCTGCCGGCTGGGTTACTTCAGTTCGGGTGATAGCCATTCGTGCGGAGCCACAACGCCGCTGCCCGCCTGCTTGTGTCTCCTGCTTCGTCCGTTCAAGCCGCCGTTGTTCGCAGGTGTTGGCACGTTGTCGGCCATGCGGAACAGCTCTGAGGGATTGTTCACTCTGTTCCCGCAGGTGCAATGTTCACGTGTTTGGATCGGTGAGATGCAGCCGTGGTCATGGCGTCGACCGTGTTCAGCGCTACATGGCGCCTACAGTGAGCGAGACGTCTGACAGCGCGTCCTGGTCCTTTCCGGCGTAGCGGTGCGAGACCGACCTGATCTCGATCTCGTCCGGCGGTTCCGGCCGGTGCTCGCCGCGGCGCATGGCGTACCCGCCGGCGAGGTCGAGGAACCGTGACCAGTCGTCCATGTACAGGCCCGTGCGCACGGCCCTGGCCCCGACGGCGACGAGCCCGCGCACCGACTGGCCCACCGTCTGCAGCGCGAAGACGGCCGTCCCGGCGTGCCCGACGCTGATGCGCCCGGTGGCCAGCAGCCACACCACCGCCGCCCACACGACGGCAGAGCCGAGACCGCTGCAGAGCGCGCCGAGCAACGACATGCGGGCGCCCTTGTCGGCCGCGGTGCGGTCCTCGCGGTTGATCCGGGCGACCGTCTGCCGGTACCGGCCGGAAAGGAAGGCGGCCATCGTGCCGGCCCGGATCTGGTCGGCGGCCTCCCTGGTGAAGATGTGCCAGCGCAGGACCGACAGTATGCGGTTGTCGCCGTTGCTGCGGAGGTTCGCCAGGTAGCGCACCCGGGCGGCGCTGACCTGCGCGAGGGCCTGCGGCAGGCTGGCCGCGATCAGGAGGGGGAGGAGCGTCCAGTTCACCCCGGCGAGCACGGCGGCACCGGCGAGGAAGGACGCGGTCGAGGCGATCAGGTCCTGACCCTCGTTGATCAGGTCGCCGGTGACCTGTGCTCCGCGGTCGGCCGCTTCCCGGTCGCGGTTGAAGTCGGGGTCGTCGTAGGCGGAGAGCTCCACCGTGGCGCAGCCGGTGAGCAGCATCTGCTCGGCTTCGCGCGACATGAGGGGGCTCAGCCGGGAGGAGAGCCAGCTGACGGTGATTCTCAGCAGGGCCCGTACCCCGGAAGCGGTGGCCAGCAGCGCCACGGACGGCCATGCCTGCAGGAGCCGGTGGTAGACGTCTCCGCTGGTCAGCAGTGCGGTGAGGGTGCCGCTGATCGCGATCAGGCCCAGCGCCTGCATCACGCCGGCCGCCGTCTGGCACAGCAGAAGGCCGATGGTGGCCCGTCGGTCGACGCGGTGGGCGAGAGCGAGGGACCGCCGGACCAGCTGGGGCAGGCGCCGGGCCATGTCGCGCATCCGGATCGACCGCCCGGCCGCTTCCCGGCTGCCCGTCAGGTCCACGTACCGCATCTCCGGGACGGCGGAGGCCTGCTCCGGCCCGGTGTCCTTCGCGCGTCCTGTTGCCGAGGCGGGCGGGGTGGGGCGCGGCCCCGGGACGCTCCCGGTCGATTCATCGGTCGACTCACTCATACCTCCCACCCCGTATCCGGACGTGATGAGCGGCGGGTGTCGTCCATACGGAGCATCGTCGCGGCGGCAGGGCGCCGTTCGATTCCGGAAGGCTGATGCACGGGGGCGGGGGCGGGATTCATGGCGTTGCTCCATCCGGGCGGCGAAGTGGCACTGGTGCTCTAATAACGCCCCGGTTCGGGCTCCGTCACGGCTCATTTTGTGAACACACGTTCTGATTGGGCGGATTGGGCGGGCAGGGCGCGGTAGCGGGCGCTGAAATCAGTTCGACGCGGCCGCTCACCCTTCCGGGGGATTGCCATACCGACCGCGGCGCCGGTGCGGCGGCATGGCTGAGCGGGCCGTGGCGAGGATGCGGCACGACCCCGGAGTGATCTTCGGTGTACTTGGTGGTGGCCGTCGGGCGCGCCTGGTCCGGCTGGACCGGGCCGGCGGCGGACGGCTGACGGAGTACGCTATTCGCCCGCGTCCACGCGGCGCCAGGTGGCGACCGGGCCCGGGGTGACGGCGTCGTCGGGGGTCACCCAGAAGGCCAGCCCCTGCTCGGCGCTGAACTGCGCACCCCAACGTCCGTCCCCCGAGGAGCGGCCGGTCAGCCGCCGCCCTATCCAGGGGAACAGGTGCTCACGCGCGAAGCGCACATCATCGACGCGCCGGGTGGCCCAGTGCGGCGGGACGGAGGCGGCCAGCGGCGTCCGCCAGTCCATCTCCGCGGGCAGGCCGAGGGTCTGCCAGACCGCCTCTGCCACCCTGCGGTGACCCTCTGCGGTCAGGTGCAGCCGGTCGACGTCCCACATCCGGGGGTCGCCCAGCGCCTGTGCCCCGTACAGATCGACGACCTCCGCGCCATGCCGGGCGGCCAGATCGTCGACCAGGTAGAACAGTTCCTCCATCCGGGGCCGGAACCGTTCCATCACCGGTCCGTTGCGCCCCGGGCTGCGCATCAGCACCAGCTTCTTGCACGACGGCGCGAGGCGTTCCACGGCCTCCTCCAGCCGCCCGCGGACCATGCCCATGTCGCACTTGGGGCGCAGGGTGTCATTGAGGCCGCCGACCAACGTCACGACGTCCGCCCGCAGGTCCGCGGCGACGTCCACCTGCTCGTCGACGATCTGGCCGATGAGCTTCCCGCGCACGGCGAGGTTGGCGTACCGGAATCCGGGAGTCCGGGCCGCGAGCCGGGTGGCGAGGACATCGGCCCAGCCCCGGTACGAGCCGTCGGGCAGCCGGTCCGACATGCCCTCGGTGAACGAGTCGCCGACCGCGACGAGACTGGTGTAGGTGGCATTCATTTCCATGGCGATGTGATGATATCGCGGGGCCGTCCGCCCCTTCCCGGAGCGCGGGGCCGGGCAGCCCGGCCCCGCCCCGGCTCGCGCACCGGAGCCGGGGCGGGGGACCGGGTGGGTCACCGTGTCTGTGGACGTCCTACGAGTTCCCGGAGCACGTCCTCCATCGTCACCATTCCGGCCAGCCGGTCGTCCTCGTCGACGACCGCCGCGAGATGCGTACGGCTGCGCCGCAGCGCGGTCAGGACGTCGTCCAGCGGAGTGCACGCCCGGACCCGGGCGATCGGCCGCATAGCCGTCACCGGGAACGGCTCATCGCGGGGTGTGACATCGAGGGCGTCCTTCACATGGAGGTAGCCCAGGATCCGCTGCTCGCTGTCCATCACCGGGAAACGGGAGAACCCGGTCTCGGACGAGAGCCGCTCCAGCTCCTCTGGGCTCGTACCGACCCTCGTGTACATCACCCGGTCCACCGGCAGCACCACATCGCGCACCGGCCGGCGGCCCAGCTCCAGCGCGTGGTGCAGCCGCTCCGCCGCCCGGTCGTCGACCAGTCCGGCGTCCCCGGCGTCCTTCACCAGGCGGGCCAGCTCGTCGTCCGAGAAGGTGGCGGAGACCTCGTCCGTCGTCTCCACCCGCAGCAGCTTCAGCAGCGCGTTGGCGAAGGCGTTGATCGCGAAGATCACCGGACGCAGTGTCCGGGCCAGCGCCACCAGCGGCGGACCCAGCAGCAGCGCGGTCCGCACCGGCTCCGCGAGCGCGATGTTCTTCGGCACCATCTCGCCCAGCAGCATGTGCAGATACGTCGCCACGGACAGCGCGATCACGAACGAGACCGGATGGACCAGCCCGTGCGGCATGCCCACGGCGTCGAAGACCGGCTCCAGCAGATGTGCGATGGCCGGTTCCGCGACGATACCGAGGACCAGGGTGCAGAGCGTGATGCCCAGCTGTGCGGCGGCGAGCAGCGCGGAGACGTGTTCGAGCCCCCAGATGACGCTGCGCGCGCGCCGGTTCCCGTCCTCCGCCTGCGGCTCGATCTGACTGCGCCGTACGGAGATGAGCGCGAACTCCGCGCCGACGAAGAAGGCGTTCACGACCAGGGTCATCAGCCCGATGAAGAGCTGTACGGCGGTCATCGGCCGTCCTCCGGCGCGTCGTCGGAGCCGGGCAGCGGCGCGTGCAGCAGCGCGCGGGCGGCGCGGCGCCCGGAGGCGTCCACCACGTCGAGCCGCCAGCCGGCGAACTCGACCACGTCACCGACGACGGGGATCCGGCCCATTTCCGAGGCGATCAGACCGGCAAGGGTCTCGTACGGTCCGTCCGGCACGCGCAGTCCGATCCTCTCCAGCTGGTCGGCCCTGGCGGCGCCGTCGGCCGACCACAGGGTGCGTCCGTCGGCGTCCTCACCGGCAGGCGCGAGATCCGGTGTCTCGTGCGGGTCGTGCTCGTCGCGCACCTCGCCGACGACCTCCTCGACGATGTCCTCCAGCGTCACCACGCCGGCCGTGCCGCCGTACTCGTCGATGACGACCGCCATGGCGAGCTTCCCGGAGAGCCGGTCCAGCAACCGGTCCACGGTCAGCGTCTCCGGTACGAGCAGCGGCTCGCGCAGCATGTCCCCGACCCGCTTACGGGGCCGCTGTTCCGCAGGGATCGCCAGCACGTCCTTGATGTGGGCGACGCCGACGACGGTGTCGAGGCTGCCCCGGTACACGGGGAATCGGGACAGGCCGGTCGCCCGGGTGGCGTTGGCGACGTCCTCGGCGGTGGCCCGCACCTCCAGCGCGGTGACCTGGACCCGCGGGGTCATCACGTTCTGCGCGGTCAGCTCCGCGAGGTTCAGGGTGCGGACGAAGAGCTCGGCGGTGTCCGCCTCCAGGGCGCCGGCCTTGGCCGAGTGCCGGGCCAGGGCCACCAGCTCCTGAGGGCTGCGGGCCGTCGCCAGCTCCTCGGCGGGTTCGAGCCCGAAGCGGCGCACGATCCGGTTGGCCGTGTTGTTGAGGTGGCTGATGAAGGGCCGGAACAAGGCGGTGAAGACCCGCTGCGGGGTGGCCACGGTCTTCGCGACCGCCAGCGGCGAGGAGATCGCCCAGTTCTTCGGGACGAGCTCGCCGACGACCATCAGGAACACGGTGGACAGGGCTGTACCGATCACGAGCGCCAAGGACGACGCCACGCCGGCGGACAGCCCGACGGCTTCGATCGGTCCCTTGATCAGTTTCGCGATCGAGGGCTCGGAGAGCATGCCGACCACCAGATTGGTGACGGTGATGCCCAGCTGGGCCCCGGAGAGCTGAAAGGTGAGGCTGCGTACCGCCTTCATGGCGCTCGAAGCGCCACGTTCACCCTGCTCGACAGCCCGTTCGAGCTGTCCCCGTTCGACGGTGGTCAGGGAGAACTCCGCCGCGACGAAGGCGCCGCAGGCAAGGGAGAGCAGTACCGCCACGAGCAGCAGAAGCACTTCGGTCATCGGTTCACCTCCGTCCCATGATCGGGCAGGGACAGAAGGATCGCTCGGTATTGGCGATGTCGGCTACTGGGAGGCTCGCCCATGGATGGACGCTCACACCTTTCGTAAGGAGACCGGCAGGGAGACACCATGGTAAAGGATCAGCAAAGTCGCCCGCTGTCCCGCGCCTCCTCACCCGCCCAGCGGCTTCACCCAGCGCCGCCAGTGGTCCTCGCGCCGGTAGCCGGCCGCGTCCCAGGTGTGGTGCGCCCGCTCGTTGGCCTCCAGGACCATGGCATCGACGCGGCGCCCGCCGAGCGCGGCGAACCGCTGCTCCGCCGCGGCCATCAGGGCGGTGGCGATGCCCTGCCGGCGGCAGTCCGGAGCGACGGCCAGCCGGTAGGCGGAGCACCGCCACCCGTCGAAGCCGGCGATGACGGTACCGACCAGAACCCCGTCGCGAACGGCGAGGAGCAGGGCCTCGGGGTCGCGCGCGACGAGCCACCCCACCCCGTCGCGGTCGTCGGTGATGCTCGTGCCTTCCGCCGCCGCACGCCAGAACCGCAGTACGGAGTCGATGTCGGCGGGGGTGGCGCACGTGATGTGGAGATCACTCATCCGGCGAGCCAAGCAGAGTGCCGCCCGGCGCCGCCAGCCCATACCGGCCCGGCCGCGCGCCACGGGCGGGCACCCGCACCGGCCTCAGCGCAGGTGTACCGGCAGCGACTCGATGCCGTAGACGATCGACAGCTTGCGGAAGGCGAGGTCCTGCGGCGGCACGGCGAGCCGCATCCCGGGAAACCGCCGGGCCAGCGCCGGGTAGGCCGACCGCAGCTCCATGCGGGCCAGTTCGGCGCCGATGCAGCGGTGGATGCCGTGTCCGAAGGCGAGATGCCCCGAAGGGGTGGCGCGGTCCGGGTCGAAGCGGCCGTCGTCCATGACGTAGGACTCGTCCCGGTTGGCGCCGCTCAGGGAACACAGGACCATGTCCCCGCGCGGAATGACGACCCCGGCTATCTCGATGTCCTGGCGGGCGAACCGGGGGAAGGCCATCTGCACGGCGGAGAGGTAGCGCAGCACCTCCTCGACGAACGGCACGGTCGTGGTGTCGTCCGTCCGCAGCCGGGTGAGCACCTCCTCGTTCCGCAGCAGGACGAGCGAACCGAGCGCGATCGTGCTGGCCGTGGTCTCGAACCCGCCGGTGAGTACGCCGTCGGCGAGGCCCGCGAGTTCCTCGTCGTCGACGCTGTCCCCGTGCTCCCGCACGATCATGCCGAGCAGGCCGTCACCCGGCTTCGCGCGCTGCGCCCTGACGACCCCCCTGAAGTAGTCCAGTGATGCGGACATGGCGCCGAAGGGTGCGGTCGTTCCGCCGAAGAGGTCGAAACGGTCCATGGCCAGTTGCTGGAAGTCGTTGCGGTCCTCGTACGGCACGCCGAGCAGTTCGCAGATCGTGAGTGAGGGGATGGGCAGCGCGAACTCGTGCACCAGATCCACCGGGCCCCGCGCGGCCTCCATCGCGGCCAGGCGCTCCTCGACGATGGCATCGATCCGCGGAGCCAGCCGGCGGAGCCGGCGCATGGTGAACTCAGGGGTCAGGATGCGGCGCAGCCGGGTGTGCACCGGCGGATCGCTGAACCCCAGCCCGCCGGGACTCTGCTCTGCGGCTATTCCGGCGTTCGTGGCGAGGTGGGCGAAGTCGGTGCTGAATCCCTCGGCGGAGCCGAGCACGGCCTTCGACTCCTCGTATCCGGTGACCACCCAGGCGTCCATGCCGAACGGCAGCGAGACCTTGGACACCGGTGCGGCGGCCCGCGCCGTGGCCAGTTGCCGGACCGGGTCAAGACCGTCCCTGCGCAGCAGCATCAGGAGATCCTTGGGCAGCAGCCTGATCGTGGAGGATCCGATTCCGTGCTTCTGAATCCTGGCCAGGTAGCTGCGGCCGAACCTGGCGGTGATACGAGAACGGAACGTCGTACTCAAAGTGGACTCCATGAGTAGTCGCGGGATGCTGGACGGCCGGCACGCGATTCGACGCCTGGACGTGGCCGACCGCACCGGCGTCGCCTGCCTGACCTGGAATTATGACTACTTGTTCGGACGGGGAAGCGGTGGGGTGGGGTATCCGTCGGTTATCTCCGACCGAAGGTGTGCCGGGGCGCCCACGCCGGGGCCCGGCCCGGCGGCCGGAACGGGCCGGGCGGCCTGCGCAGATGCGCTCTGCGGGCCGCTTCCCCTTGCCGGTGCTAGCGATCCCGCGCTAGCGTGATGGAGTGCCCAAGACTCAGCTGAACGTACGAGTGGACGAGGCCACCGCCGAGGCCGCGCGACAGCGCGCGCTCCAGAGGGGGATGAGCGTGAACCGCTATATAGAGGAGCTCGTCAAACAGGATGCGGGCGAGGTCGGACACACCTTCGTCGAAGCAGCCGCCGACTTCATGAAGCAGTACGAATCGGTGTTCGCCGAGGAGTTCGGCCCGGAGCGCAAGGGTACCCGTTGAATCTCCGGATCCAGCTTTCCTGGCTGCTCATGGTCGCTGAGCACAAGACGCCCGGCGACCCGCAGGTCACCGACTGGGGTGCGCTCGTCGCCGCCGTCGCCCGCCACGAGGCGGAGATCTTCGGCAGCCCCGTCTACAGCGACCCGCACTCCAGAGCCGCGTCACTGCTCCAGTTGCTGCTGCACGTCCCCGCGCTGGAACGGTCCAACGCGATGTTCGCCTCCGCCGTGGCCTACGCCTATCTCGTCGCGTCGGGCCTGAAGGTCATCACCTCGCCCGAGCAGGTGCGCGATCTGGCGCTGCTGGTCAAGGAGGGCAAGGCGGACGTCCGCGCGATCGCCGACGAACTGCGCCAGTGGAGCCTGTGAGCGGCCGCCCTTAGCCTCGATTCACCGACGTGGTTTCGAAATGATCTGCGAGGGTTTTTGGGGCGGGGTCTCGGACTGTCAGCTGAGTGCGGACAGGGTGTATCCGCTGGTCTGCCCAGCTTTTCCACGATTCGGCTTGGGTCGGGCCCTGGCGGGCGGGGTGGGGAGTGGCGTCAGGGTGTCTCGGGCGGCGCGTGGACGGTGGCAAACAGTTGTGCCCACGCGTCTTGCCAGGGCCATCGCTGCGGTAGGTGCAGGGTGAGGCGCCGGGCGGAGCGGGCGATCCGGGCGGGAACGTGGACCAGGTGAGCACGCAGGGTGGCGGTGGTGGCCTTGGCGTGGAAGGCGTCGGCCAGAGCGCCTGCGGCGCGCAGCAGGTTGTAGGCCATCGCCCACAGGGTCAGCCAGGCGGCGTTGGCGTGGAAGTGTGCCGAGGGCAGGTGGGCCAGGGCGGAGGCTTTGCTGTCGGCGATGACCTGCTCGACGACGGCGTGGTGGCGGTGTTCCCGCTCGGCCTGGAAGGTTGGGGCGGGGTTGTCGGTGAAGAACGGGTGGTAGCGCCAGGTGGGGAACAGCTCGCCCTGCTCGCCGGTGGTGGGCGGTTTGGCCAGGTCGCGTACCCGGCGCACGATCAGCCGGGCCGTTACCTGCTCGCTCTTCTTGCGCCCGGTGAACGCGGTGTATGCGGGGATCTCGGCGACTTCGGCGTCGGAGATGAGTTCTCCGGTCTCTGGGTCGGGGACTGCGGTGGGGTAGGTGATCTGCTGCCACGTGGTGTCGGGGATGCTGTGGATGGCCCGCTTGATGGAGGGGTTCATGCCCGTGGTGATCGAGAAGTGGGCGCCGTTGCGGCGGCAGGCGGCGATGACCCCGGCGTTGTAGAACTGGGAGTCCGCGCGCAGGACGCGTAGGCCGGTGCAGCCGGCCTCGGCCGCGGTGGCCAGGGCCTCGGCGGCGAATTTCGGGGCGCCGCGGGAGTCGGCTGCTTTGCCGCGGCGCATCCGCACGGTGGCGATCACCGGCCGCGAGGTAGGGGTGCAGATCGTGGAGAGCAGGGGGTGCAGGGTGCGGATGCCCTTGAACCGGCCATACTCGGCGCCCCGCTTGGTGCGGCCGTAGACCCGTTTGTGGGTGGAGTCGACGTCGATGAACGCCTTCTCGCCCGAGCCGGGCAGCAGCGGGGTGTGCGCGGCCAGTTCGCCGAGGAACCTGCGGTGCACCGCGTGCAGTTGGAGGGCGTGACCGTGGGTGAACGCGCGGAGGAACGTGCCCAGTGTGGACGGGGCACGGACCTCTCGGAACACGGTCGGCATCGCACCGTGGCGCAGCATGTCCAGGTCATCGATGCTGTCGGCTCCTGCGGCCATGCCTGCCACGATGCTGGTGACCTTGGCGTCGGCTGCTGCACCCGCACCGTTTGCCGCCCCGGTCAGCATCACCTTCTCCGACACCAGGCGCGAAAGCCCGCACCGTTCGGCCAGCCGCATCACCGGGACCAGCCCGGCATCCGCGATGAGATTCTGATCGTCGAACGCGGCCGACACCGCCGAAGCGGCATGGGAAGATTGCATCTCGCGGGTGCTCTCTTGCTCTGTGGATATGGAACCGTAGGAAGTCCCATCGTCCCAGCTCAGAGAGCATCCGCGCCTTCATGTCCAAGCCCTGGACCGGCTGTTCATCGGTGGATCAAGGCTTAGTGAGACCCGGGTCCGCCGGGCTGACGGTCGCGTCCCGCTCCGCCTGCGGCTGTCAGCCCGATGGACGGGCCCCGCCCAGCCCGGCGGCCAGCCAACTGTCGGCCCGCGCACGGAATTCGGCGGGTGGCAACGCCCCCGCACCCGCCGGGATCACGCCGAGCAGCGGTGCCCCCGCGGCCACCGGGAGATCTGTGAGATTGCAGCGCTCCGCCAGATCCGGCTCTGCGGGCATGCTGCCCACCACCACCCCGAGGCAGTCGAGCCCACGGGCGCGCAGCGCCTCCGAGGTCAGCGCCGTGGAGTTGAGCGTGCCGAGTCCGGCCGGTGTCACCACCAGGACCGGCGCCGAGAGCAGCCGTGCCGCGTCCGCCAGGGTGGCCCCTTCGTCGTCGAACCGTACGAGCAGCCCGCCCGCGCCCTCGACCAGGACGAGATCGTGCTCGGCCGCCAGCTTCTCGGCGGCCTCCGCCACCTCGTACGGGCGCACCGGCGGGAGACCGGCTCGTCTGGCGGCCGTGGCGGGCGCCAACGGTTCGGGGAAGCGGGCCAGTTCGACGGCCGTCACATGGCCGCCCGCCAGGCGTACGACCTCGGCGGCGTCGCCCGGCTCACCGGGTGCCAGCCCCGTCTGGGCCGGTTTGAGCACGGCCACCCGGCGTCCTGCGGAGGCCGCCGCCACGGCTGCGGTCACGATCGTCTTGCCGATCTCCGTGCCCGTACCCGTCACTACCAGAACGTTCATCTCAGCCCTCCCGTGCCGCCGCGCACACCGCGCGGCAGATCCGTGCCACATCGTCGTCACCGGTCACGTACGGCGGCATGGTGTAGACGAGATCGCGGAACGGCCGCAGCCACACGCCCTCGCGCACCGCTGCCCCGGTCGCCGCCGCCATGTCCACCTCGTGGTCGAGCTGGACGACGCCGATGGCGCCGAGCACGCGCACGTCCCGGACCCCGGGCAGTTCCGCCGCGGCGGCCAGGCCGTCGCGCAGACCCGCCTCGATCCGCTTGACCTCCTGTTCCCAGTCCTGGCCGAGCAACAGCTCGATGGAGGCGCAGGCGACCGCGGAGGCCAGCGGATTGCCCATGAACGTCGGGCCATGGGCGAGTACGGGCACCTCGCCGCGCGAGATGCCCTCGGCCACCTCGCTCGTGCACAGGGTCGCGGCCATCGTCAGATAGCCGCCGGTCAGGGCCTTGCCCACGCACATCACATCGGGGGAGACCCCGGCGTGTTCAGCGGCGAAGAGCTTCCCCGTACGGCCGAATCCGGTGGCGATCTCGTCGAACACCAGCAGCACACCGCTGGCGTCGCACGCCTCGCGCAGCACGCGCAGATAGCCAGGCGAGTGGAACCGCATCCCGCCGGCCCCCTGGACCACCGGCTCCACGATCACCGCGGCCAGCTCATCGGCGTGGCGGGCGATCAGTTCCCGCAGGTGCGTCGCGTACGCGGCGTCCGGCTCCGTGTCGAAACCGGCCGGGGGCTCGTCCGCGAAGACCTGCCGCGGCAGCGCCCCCGACCACAGTTCGTGCATGCCGCCCTCGGGGTCGCACACCGACATGGGCTGCCAGGTGTCCCCGTGGTACCCGCCGCGCCAGGTCAGCAGCCGCTGCTTCGCGGGCCGGCCGGCCGAACGCCAGTACTGCAGGCACATCTTGACGGCGACCTCGACCGAGACCGAGCCCGAGTCGGCGAGGAACACGTGCTTCAGCGGTTCCGGGGTGATCTCGACCAGCCGGGCCGCCAGCCGCACGGCGGGCTCATGGGTGAGCCCGCCGAACATCACATGGCTCATCCGGTCCAGCTGGCCTCTGGCCGCCTCGTTGAGCACCGGATGGTTGTAGCCGTGCACCGCCGACCACCAGGAGGACATGCCGTCCACCAGCTCGCGCTGCCCCTGGGCCGGTTCGGCGAGCCGGAGCCGTACCCCGGACGCGGACTCCACGACCAGCGGTTCCTGCCGGCCCGGCATCGGGCCGTAGGGGTGCCAGACGTGGGCCCGGTCCAGGGCGCGCAGACCGGCGGGGGAGAGCGGCTCAGGCATTGGGTGCGAGATCCGTTCCCGCGCCGCGGCGGCGGACCGACACCAGATCCGTGCGTGCCGCCGGGACCTCCGCGGCTTCGGCGGCATCCGCCTCCGCCACCGGCCCTTCGCCGCAGGGCGCACAGCCGTCGGAGTGCGAACCGCAGGCGTCCGCCTGCGAACCGCAGCCGACGCCCGCGTCCGCGCGGTGCCGGGGGAGCGTGGTCGTGCCCGCACCCTCGACCTCGAAACCGGCGTCCGCGATCATGTCGAGGTCGGCCTGTCCGGCCTGGCCCTCGCTCGTCAGGTAGTCGCCCAGGAAGATCGAGTTGACCAGGTGCAGGGCGAGCGGCTGCATCGAACGCAGATGCACCTCACGCCCGCCGGCGAGCCGTACCTCGACATCCGGGCAGACGAAGCGCACCATCGCCAGGATCCGCAGGCAGCGCTGCGGAGTCAGGTTCCACTCCTTGGCGAGCGGGGTGCCCTCGAACGGGATCAGGAAGTTGACCGGCACCGAGTCGGGGTCGAGCTCGCGCAGCGCGAAGACGACATCGACCAGATCGGAGTCGCTCTCGCCCATTCCGGCGATCAGCCCCGAACAGGCGGAGAGCCCGGCCGCCTGCGCCTGGTGCACCGTCTCCACCCGGTCGGCGTAGGTGTGGGTGGTCGTGATCGCCCCGTACGTCCCCTCGGACGTGTTGAGGTTGTGGTTGTACGCGTCGGCCCCCGCAGAGCGCAGCCGGCCGGCCTGGCCGTCGGAGAGCAGACCGAGGCAGGCACAGACCTCGACGCCCTCGTTCTGTTCCTTGATCGCCTCGATGGTCTGCGAGACCCGGTCGACGTCCCGGTCGGTCGGACCCCGGCCGCTGGCCACCAGGCAGACCCGCTTGGCACCGCCCGCCACCCCGGCGGCGGCCGCCTTGGACGCCTCATCGGGCTTCAGCCAGGTGTACTTGAGGATCTCGGCCTTGGAGCCCAGCCGCTGCGAGCAGTACGAGCAGTCCTCCGGGCAGAGCCCCGACTTCAGATTGACCAGATAATTGAGCTTCACGCGCCGCCCGAACCACTGACGGCGTACCTTTCCGGCTGCGGCCACCACGTCGAGCAGATCGTCGTCAGGGGTGGCCAGTACGGCGAGCGCTTCTTCACGGGTCGGCAGCTCGCGCCGCAGCCCCTTCTCCGCCAGCGTGTTCAGGAGGTCCATGGCGATGATCCTGACGCACGGCACGCCTCCGAGCCAAGGAAGAACCGGACAACAGAGAGGCATCAGGGTGTGTGCATGGCCACACCCTGTCCGGCTTCGCCCCCGGTTAAGGTCTGTGAGTTGCCTACAAAAGGGACTGCCCATGCCCTTCGCCCCGTTCGACTGGATAGACGACGAGGCCCGCCGCCGTGCGGACGCCGGACTGGTCCGGACGCTCCGTCCCCGGCCCGCGGAACCGGAACTGCTGGACCTCGCCAGCAACGACTACCTCGGGCTGACCAGACACCCGGAAGTGACCGGGGCGGCGGCGGATGCCGCGCGCCGCTGGGGTGCGGGGGCCACCGGATCGCGTCTGGTGACCGGCTCCACCGCGCTGCACGCCGAGCTCGAACGGGAACTGGCCGACTTCTGCGGTTTCGAGGCGGCCCTCGTCCTGTCCTCCGGCTACGCGGCCAACCTCGCCGCCCTCACCGCCCTCACCGGACGGGGCGCCCTGATCGTGTCGGACGCGGGCAACCACGCCTCGATCGTCGACGGCTGCCGGCTCTCCCGGGCCGAGACCGCCGTCGTGCCGCACGCCGACCCCGACGCGGTGCGCAAGACCCTGCACGCGCACGACGGCAGGGCGCTGGCGGTCACCGACTCGGTCTTCTCCGTCGACGGCGACGCCGCGCCGCTGGGCGCACTGGCCGAGGTCTGCCACGACGAGGGCGCCGCGCTGCTCGTCGACGACGCGCACGGCCTGGGGGTCCTCGGAGAGGGCGGGCGCGGCGCGCTCGCGGCCGCGGGCCTGGCGGGGGCGGAGGGCGTCGTCGCCACGCTCACCCTCTCCAAGTCGCTGGGCAGCCAGGGCGGCGCGGTCCTCGGCCCCGCCCGCGTCATCGACCACCTGGTCAACACCGCCCGCACGTTCATCTTCGACACCGGGCTAGCCCCGGCCGCCGCCGGCGCCGCACTCGGCAGCCTGCGGCTGCTGCGCCGCGAACCGGAACGGGCGGGCCGGGCCCGTACGGTCGCCGCCGCGCTGTACGACCGGCTGACCTCTGCCGGTCTGACCGCCGTACGCCCGGACGCGGCCGTGGTCTCGGTGCGGGCGCCCTCGGCCGACGCGGCGGTCCGCTGGGCGGCCGACTGCCGTGCGGCCGGTATGGCGGTGGGGTGCTTCCGGCCGCCCTCGGTGCCGGACGGCATCTCCCGGCTGCGGCTGACCGCACGCGCCGATCTGACGGAGGAGCAGATCGCGACCGCGGTCACGATCGTGCGGCGGACCGCTCCGGGCGCCTGAGACGACACCCGCGTCGTCCGCCGCCGTTGACCGGTCCGCCGCGTCGCGTCAGCGGACCGGGCCGAGGCTCAGACCGGCGACGAAGGAGGTCCAGGCCTCGGCCGAGAACTGCAGCGGTGGCCTGGACACATCCTTGGAGTCGCGCACGGCCAGCCGTCTGCCGCCGAACGGCGCGGTTTCCACGCAGTTGTTCATTCCCGTGCTGCGGCTGCTGCGCCGCCACCGTAACGCGTGCTGTGCGAGGCAATCCGACATGACGCCCCCCTCGGGCAGTCCGTAGTTACTGACCGTCGCGGTCGATCGTGGCGATCAGGTCCAACGAGTGCTCCGGCGACAGCGCGTGCGCCTGCAGAGTGCGGAAGGCCGAGCTGTACGCCTCAAGGTCTTCTTTCCGCTCCAGATAGAGGCTACTCGTCAAGTGGTCAAGAACGACCACATCCAGATCAGAAGTGCTCGGAAAGGAGAAGATAACGAAAGGTCCGGTGAGGCCGACATAGCCGCCGACCGAGAAGGGCAGCAACTGGAGGTTCACATGCGGAAGCCGGGCCAGCCGGATGAGATGGCGGAGCTGCTCCCGCATGACCCGCCGGCCGCCCACCGCACGCCTCAGCACCGCCTCGTCGAGCACCGCGCTCAGCCTGAGCGGCGGATCGCCCCTGAGCACCCTCTGCCGGGCGAGCCGCACCTCGACCAGCGAGTCCAACTGGCCGGCCGGCAGGCCGTCGAGCGAGGCCCGGGTCACCGCGCGTGCGTAGTCCGCGGTCTGCAACAGGCCTGGAACCACCGAGGTTTCCAGGGTGCGGGCGCTGCGCGCCTGTGACTCCAGACTGATGAAGTCGCGGTACTGGGGCGGGATGAGCCCGCGATACGCGTGCCACCAGCCCGCGCCGCCACCGCCCGCGGAGCCCGCGAGTTTCTCCAGGACCTCCCGCAACTGCGGGTCGTCCACGGCGTACGCGTCCAGCAGCCGGGTGACGTCCGCCGGCCGCACCCCGCTGACACCCGTCTCGATCCGGCTCACCTTCGACTGGTGCCAGCCGAGCAGTCGCGCGGCCTCCCGGCTGGTGAGGCCGGATGTGTGGCGCAGACTCCGCAACTCCTCCCCGAGCTTGCGGCGTCGCACCGCAGGGCCGTGCTGCATATGGTGGCTCCCCTCCCAGTCCGGCCGGTCACTCCGGGCCGAGCGGACAGTGTGCCGCTCCCGCACGGTATCCAGGGAAGAGTTCACCGCTTTGAGCGACAGATATATGCATATCTTGGTGGATCGCCGTCACAGAGGGCAGCATCAGTGGCAATCTGGCGCGAAGCACAGCACGGACCGGTCATGGGCCGGTTCCGGGCGGGAAAGGGGCGGCCGGTCATGGCGGACCAACAAGAGGCGAGTGTCACGCTGCCGAGCGAGCCGGTCTCGGTCTCCGCGGCCCGCAGGTACGTGGCGCGAGTATTGGCCGAATGGGGGCTGTCGGAGGGGAGCGATGGAGCCGACACCGTCCGGCTCATCGTCTCCGAGCTCGCCACCAACGCCGTCCAGCACACGTTCGGCCAGTCGCCCACCTTCACCGTGGACCTCCGCCTGGAACGCGATGAACAGCTGCACCTCGGGGTGACGGACAGTCACCCGCGCTGGCCCCAGCGGCTGCCCGCCGCCGTCCAGCAGGACAACGGGCGCGGCATGGTGATCATCCGCTCACTGGCCAAGGAGTACGGCGGCCGGCTGACCGTCACACCCACCGCGGAGGGCGGCAAGACCGTCTGGATCATGCTCCCCTGGAGCGTCCCCGTCCAGAGCTGACCGCACCCGGGCCCCGGGTCACTGCGCCGCGGCGGATCGGCTGAACCCGCTGCGCAGCAGGGCCCGCAGGGTCGCCGCCGCGGCGTCCGGCCGGTCACCGCGGTGCACCACGGAGATGGTCCGCCGGAACGCGGCCGGCTCCAGCCGCCGCACCGACAGCGGCGTCGGTGACATCGCCGCCACCATCTCGGGCACCACCGCGATCCCGATGCCCGCGCTGACCAGCGCGCACACCAGCGCATAGCCGGGCGACTCGCAGACCACCGCGGGCAGCGCGCCCGCCTCGGCCAGCGCGTTCTCCACCCCGCGCCGCGGCGGATGCGTGGGCGCGCTGCTGATCAGCGGCCGGCCCGCGAGGTCCGTCACCGGCAGCCGCCCGCTGCCGTCGGCCAGCACCTGACCGACGGCGGTGATCAGTACCAGCTCCTCGACGAGCAGCGGCTCGGCGCTGATGCCCGAGGGCAGCGGCGCCGTGGCGGCCGGTTCGTACGCGTGTGTCAGCGCGAGATCGACCTCTCCCGAGGCCACGGCCGCCACCCCGCCGGGCGGCTCGTACTCCGTGACGAGCAGCTCCACATCCGGGTGCGCCCGGCGGAAGGCGCTCAGCACCGGGGGCAGCAGATGGATGCCGGCCGTCGTGAAGGTGCCGACCCGCAGCCGCCCGCCGGAGAGCCCGGCGAGTCGGGCCAGCTCATGGCGCGCCTGGCCCATCTCGTCCAGGACCCGCCGCGCCCGGCCCGCGAGCAGCTCGCCCGCGGCGGTGAGCCGGGCGCCCCGGTGGTGCCGGACCAGCAGCGCGGCGCCGGCCTCCCGCTCCAGCTTGGCGAGCTGCTGGGAGAGGGCGGGAGCGGTATAGCCCAGCCGGGCGGCGGCCCGGGTGATCGAACCGGCCTCCGCGACGGCCACCAGCGCCGCCAGCCGTGTCGGGTCGTACATTAAGCGTTCCTTTTGGCAGACCCACAAGATTGCAAGTACATGCTAAAGGCCGTTCGGATCCAGGGTGGAGCCATGGACGCCCAACTGACTGCCTTCCTCGGAGTCGCCGCCGTCATGGTCGCGCTCCCCGGAGCGGACTTCACCGTCGTCGTACGCAATGCTCTCGCCTCGCGCTCCGCGGGGGTGGCGACCGCGCTGGGCGTGGCCGGTGGCCTGCTCGTACACACCGCGCTCGCCGTCGCCGGGCTGGCCGCCGTGCTGGTGGCGGTGCCGGTGCTGTTCCGCACGGTTCAGCTCCTGGGCGGGGCGTACGTGCTCTACCTGGGCATCAGCGCGCTGCGTGCGGCCCGGCGCGGCACCGGGCAGGCGGGGGCCGCCGAAGCCGCGGCCGGCCGGGGCGACGGCCAGCACGCCACGAACGGGACGCGGCGCGCGCTGCGCCAGGGGTTCCTGACCAACGCGCTGAACCCCAAGGCGCCGGTGCTCTTCCTCAGCCTGCTTCCGCAGTTCGTCCCGCCCGGGGCCGCCCCGCTGCCGCGGACGCTGCTGCTCGCCGCGATCGTCGTGCTGCTCGCGCTGATCTGGTTCCCGGCCGTGGCGCTCCTGGTGGACCGGCTGGGCCGGTGGCTGCGCCGGCCGCGCACCGCCCGCGCGATCGAGGGCGGCAGCGGCGCGGCGCTCACCGTACTGGGGGCGGTACTGGTGACCGGCACCCTGCCGCACTGACGCGGGGTGCGCGCCGACGGCGGGGCGGTGGCGTCAGCTGACCCGGCCGTAGTAGACGCTCTTCGTCCAGATCTTCTCCAGCCGCACCACGGCACCGGTCTTCGGCGAGTGCCAGATCTTGCCGCTGCCCGCGTAGATGCCCACGTGGAAGACGCTGCGGCCGGAGTGGAAGAAGACCAGATCGCCGCGCTGCCGCTTCGAGGCCGAGATGTGGCGGGTCTTGTTGTACTGCTGCTGGGCCGTGCGCGGGAGCTTCTTGCCCGCCTTCTTGAACGAATACAGCGTCAGACCCGAACAATCGAAGCGGCTGGGGCCGGTGGCGCCCCACCGGTACGGCGATCCCTTCTTCGACGCGGCGATGTTGAGCGCCTTCATCGAATGAGTCGCGGCCTGGGCGTCGGTCACGGCGCCGGGGACGAACAGCGAGCCGCCGACTGCGGCGAGAGTCAGAGCCGAGGCCGTCGTGGCTCGGGCGAGGAGAGACGGGACATGAACCTGCGCAGTCATGCGCAACCCTTCGTCAGCCGCCTGTGAAGGATGACCTGTCGGGTTCGGGCTGGCGAAGTCGCCCGGCCGCACGTGGCGGCTTCACCCCGAGGGACGACCGGATCTCCGGTCGGCCCGTTGTGCTCGGGTCCTCCACTCCTGCCGATCCACTCCTGTCGACCAGGCATCCGGACAGCGGCAGGACTCGGCGTCCGCCCGGACCGCCCCGCCGCGGTGGCGGGGGCTTGTCGTCCCAGGGATCTTGACTCACCGAACGCCGGATTTCCGAGGTGAAACGGTGATATGTGAGGCTCATCACGACTGACCCGTTCGGGTGGACGGGGGGCCTTGAGGGGAGTTTCCGCACCTCCGCTTCCGGTGCCGCATCAGGGACGGAACGGGAGATTTCACCCATGACCCACTTCGAAAGCGCAAGTTGGCCTGTCCCTCCTGCGAGGTAACACCTACGCCGAACGAGCGAGATAATTCGGTCCGCCCGTCGGGCGTGTCGGCGCAAGGGAGTTGATCAACTCGGCGGGTCGGGTGGCACGGTGAGCCGCCCGGCGCGGCGTTCCCCGTCCAGCACCCGTAACGCTCGCGTCAACGTGGCGGAGTGGACCCGGCTTTCACCCCGCTCGTGCATCAACGCGAGCGCGTCCCGCAGTGCCGCGGCGTGCGAGGCGAGCGCCTGTGCGGCGCGCAGGGCCCGGTAGGTGTCGTCGGCGCGGGCCGGGTTGATCCGGCCCAGCTGGTCGACGACTTCCAGGTAGCGGTCGATGAACTCGCCCTCGGCGCGGGTCAGGGCGGGCAGCGGCGGGAACTCGGGTGGCCGCATCGCGGGTTCACCCCGCGGCGGGCGGCAGCAGTGCGGGCCCGCGGTTCTGCACGATGTGGTCGATCAACCCGTAGGCCTTGGCGCCCTCGGCGTCGAGGATGAGGTCGCGCTCGGTGTCCTCGGTGATCTTCTCGGCGGAGCGGCTGGTGTGACGGGCCAGTATGCCCGTCAGCGTCTCGCGCATCCTGGCCAGTTCCCGGGCCTCGATCTCCAAATCGGACGGCTGTCCCCGCACCGGCTCCGGGAGTTCGGGCTGCTGCAGCACGACCCGTGCGCCGGGCAGCGCGTGCCGTCGGCCGGGAGCTCCCGCGGCCAGCAGGACGGCCGCGCCGGCGCCGGCCTGGCCGAGACAGAACGTCTCCACCTCGCAGGTGAGGAAGGACATCGTGTCGTACACCGCCGTCACGGCTCCGAACGAGCCGCCGGGGGAGTTGATGTAGAGCTGGATGGGCCGGTCGGGTGCGTCGTGCTCCAGGTACATGAACTGCGCGACCAGGTCGTTGGCCGCGACGTCGTCGACCGGGGTGCCGAGGAAGACGACGCGTTCGGCCAGCAGTTTGGAGTACGGATCGAGCGTGCGCGTCCCCTGGGACGTGCGCTCGGTGAACTCGGGAAGGACGTAACGGGCGGCGGGGCGGTGCATGGCGCGGGACCTCTCCTCCGGGCGTGCGGGTGCTTTGGGGGCGCCGCGCACGCTTCCGTAAAAAATGTACAGGACGTACGGAAGTTACGATGTGGAGCATGGCCTACGAGATTCCGGTTACGCAAGCCCGAGCTGAGCTCGCCGAGCTGATCAACCGCGTCGTCTACGGCGGTGAGCGAGTGGTCGTGACGCGGCACGGCAAACCGCTCGTGGCCCTGGTGTCGGCCGCTGACCTGGAGAGACTTGAGGACGAGGAGGCGGCGGAGCAGGAGCAGGTGGTCAGTTCGGTCTCCTTGATCCACTCCTCCTCTTCCGCTTCCGGCGAACGGAGCCGGTTCGGGATCGCGGCGGAACACCGAGGGCGGCACGAGCCCGGGAACTGACACGGAAACGCCGTGGGCCCCCGGCCCGTGGAGGACGGAGGGCGCACGGCGTCGCGCGGGGTGGGTCAGCCGGCCAGTGCGGGCTGGCGCTCGGGTGTGGGGGCGGGATTCACGGTCCTGCCCCGGCGGCGGGCGCCGACGAGCACCGCGGCCAGCCCCAGTACGGCCCACAGGCCGAGGGCGAGGAGTGGCAGGCCCACCGCGTTGCCGTCGAAGAACGCGACGGACCGCAGCAGCGATCCGCCCGCGCCCGGCGGCAGCCACTGGCCGATCGCGCCGATCGGCCGGGGGAGCAGCTCCGGTGCGCTGGTGACGCCGGAGAAGGGGTTGCCGACCAGCACCATCACCAGCGACCCCAGCCCGATGCCCGCCGTGCCGATCAGCGCGGCGAGCCCCGCCACCGTCCCGCCGATCGCGAGCACGGTGAGCCCGAACGCGCCCGCCTCGCTCCACCAGTCGCCGGTCAGCACGCCGAGCCAGTTGTCCGTGAGTGCGGCGGCCACCATCCCCACCAGGGCGGCGACCCCGAGCAGTGCCGCGGCCGCCCGGCCGCCGCGCAGGCCCAGCAGGGTCACCGCGGCCCCCGTGGCGACGCCCGCGCTGGCCAGGGGCAGGATGCTCGACCCGAGGACGCTGCCGCGCGGATCCTCGGCCGGGGTCGCCACCACATCCGTGACCGGGACCGCCGCGCCGTCCGGGGCCTGGGCGGCGACCGCGTCGTGCAGCAGCTGGGCCACCACCGGGCTCGCCGCGGAGGCGGTCAGCAGCTCGGGGCCCCGCGCGGTGACCGCGACCGCCCCGTATACGGTCCGGTGCTCGATCGCGGTGCGGGCGGCGGCCCCGGAGTCGTACCGGTGGATCTCGAAGGCGCCGTCCCGCGCCTCCAGCCGGTCCTGGAGCTGATCGGCGGCCGGTCCCGAGCCCACCACACCGACGGGCAGATCGCGCGGGGCCAACCGGGCGGCGGGCCAGGCGAAGGCCCGGAGGGCCAGGGCCACCACGAAAGGGACCAGGAGAACGACCGCCACCAGGCGGCGGTTGGGGGCAGCGGACATGACGCGGACCTCGATTCGGAGAGACTGATCGATTTGAGGACGACCAAAAAGAATGATCGTTCGTTTTATCTGGCTCCACTGTCCCGGCGGTGGTGGAGCTTGTCAAGAAGGAACGTTCGTTTTAGATTGGAGGCATGGCCCGTGTATCCCAGGAACACCTCGATGCCCGCCGCCGGCAGATTCTCGACGGCGCCGCCCGCTGTTTCGCCCGCGACGGCTTCCACGGCACCTCGATGCAGGACGTGCTGAAGGAGGTCGGGCTGTCGGCGGGCGCCGTCTACCGTTACTTCAGCGGCAAGGACGATCTGATCGCGGCCATCGCGGGAGAGGCGGTCGGTGGTGTCAGGCAGGCGTTCGAGCGGGCCTCCCAGGTCGACCCGCCGCCCACGCCCGACGTCCTGATCGGCCGCGTGGTGCGCACCCTGTTCGCCCAAGGGGTGGACGGGGGGCGCGGCCTCGACCGGCGGGCGTACGCCGGGCTGATCGTGCAGGTGTGGTCGGAGGCCCTGCGCGGCGACCGGGTGGCGGCCACCCTCGTCGAGGCGTACGAGGGGCTGCGGGCATCCTGGTCCGAGCTGGTCAGGGTCTACCGGGAGCGGGGCGTGCTCACCGCCGACGTGCCGGACGGGCGGGTCGCGCGCATGCTGATCGCCGCCGCCCAGGGGTTCATCGTCCAGATGGCGATGTTCGGTGACCCCGGGCCCGAGACCATGGAGGACGGCCTGCGGGGGCTCATGTCCATGGATGTGCAAAAGATCAGTTAACGCGCCGGAAAAACTTCGGCTCTAACGTGCAATACCTCGCCACGCACCACCAGTTCGGTATTCAACAGTCTGTTGAAGAGGGCTAGTGTCGCGCTGCGCCCAGGGCCGGTACTGGGCGGACGACTGTGAGGTGGACACGTGCAACTGACCCCGCACGAGCAGGAACGTCTGCTCATTCACGTAGCCGCGGAGGTGGCGGAGAAGCGCCGCGCCCGCGGACTGCTGCTCAACCACCCCGAGGCGGTGGCCCTCATCACCGCCCATCTGATGGAGGGCGCCCGCGACGGCCGCACGGTCACCGAGCTGATGGCGTCCGGGCGCAAGGTGCTCAGCCGGGACGACGTCATGGACGGCATAGCCGAGATGATCCACGACGTGCAGGTCGAGGCGACCTTCCCGGACGGCACCAAGCTCGTCACCGTCCATGACCCGATCGTCTGACGGGCCGCCGTCGATGATCCCGGGCGAAATCCTCTACGCGGACGGGCCGGTGCCGCTCAACGAGGGACGCACCGTCACCCGTCTCACTGTCCTCAACGCCGCCGACCGTCCGGTCCAGGTCGGCTCGCACTACCACTTCTCCGAGGCGAACCCCGGTCTGGAGTTCGACCGGACGGCAGCCCGCGGCCTGCGGCTGAACATCGCCGCCGGAACCGCTGTCCGCTTCGAGCCCGGTATACCCGTCGGCATCGAACTCGTGCCCCTGGCCGGACGGCGGATCGTCCCCGGCCTGCGCGGCGAGACCGGAGGTGCTCTCGATGGCTGAACTCCATCGCGCCGTGTACGCGGACCTGTTCGGTCCCACCACCGGCGACCGGATCCGCCTCGCCGACACCGATCTGCTCGTGGAGATCGAGGAGGACCGCTGCGGCGGACCCGGACTCGCGGGCGACGAGGCGGTGTTCGGCGGCGGCAAGGTGATCCGCGAGTCCATGGGGCAGGCGCGCACCACCCGCGCCGAGGGCGCCCCCGACACGGTGATCACCGGCGCCGTCATCATCGACCACTGGGGCATCGTCAAGGCGGACATCGGCATCCGCGACGGCCGGATCACCGGGATCGGCAAGGCCGGCAACCCGGACACCATGGACGCCGTCCATCCCGAACTGGTCATCGGTCCGGAGACCGAGATCATCGCGGGCAACGGGAAGTTCATCACCGCGGGCGCCATCGACGCGCATGTGCACTTCATCTCTCCGACCCTCATGGACCAGGCGCTTTCCAGCGGCATCACCACGCTCGTCGGCGGCGGCACCGGACCGGCCGAGGGCAGCAAGGCCACCACCATCACCCCGGGCCCCTGGCACCTCGCCCGGATGTTCGCCGCGCTGGAGGCCTACCCCGTCAACATCGGCCTGCTCGGCAAGGGCAACACGATGTCCCGCGACGCCATGCATTCCCAGCTGCGCGCGGGGGCGCTCGGATTCAAGATCCACGAGGACTGGGGAGCGACCCCGGCCGTCATCGACGCCTGCCTGGGCGTCTGCGAGGAGACCGGCGCCCAGCTGGCCATCCACACGGACACGCTCAACGAGGCCGGGTTCGTCGCCGACACCCTGGCCGCCATCGCGGGGCGCTCCATCCACGCGTACCACACCGAGGGGGCGGGCGGCGGGCACGCACCCGACATCATCAGCGTCGTCTCGGAGCCGTACGTCCTGCCCAGCTCCACCAACCCGACCCGGCCGCACACCGTCAACACCATCGAGGAACACCTCGACATGCTGATGGTCTGCCACCACCTCAACCCCACCGTTCCGGAAGACCTGGCCTTCGCGGAGTCACGGATCAGGCCCTCCACCATCGCGGCGGAGGACATCCTCCACGACCTCGGCGCCATCTCCATCATCTCCTCCGACTCCCAGGCCATGGGCCGCATCGGTGAGGTCGTCCTGCGCACCTGGCAGACCGCGCACGTGATGAAGAGGCGTCGTGGCGCACTGCCCGGTGACGGGCGCGCCGACAACCGCCGAGTCCGTCGCTACGTCGCCAAATACACCATCAACCCGGCGGTCGCCCAGGGCCTCGACCAGGAGATCGGCTCCGTCGAGAGCGGCAAGCTCGCTGATCTGGTGCTGTGGGAACCGGCGTTCTTCGGAGTGAAGCCGCAGACCGTCATCAAGGGCGGCCAGATCGCATACGCGCAGATGGGGGACGCCAACGCCTCCATCCCGACCCCGCAGCCCGTCCTGCCCCGGCCGATGTTCGGCGCCGTCGGCCGGGCCCCGACCGCCAACTCCTTCAACTTCGTGGCGCAGGCGGCGATCGACGACGGGCTGCCGGAGCGGCTCGCACTCGGGAAGCGCTTCGTCCCGATCACCAGCACCCGGGCGGTCGGCAAGGCCGACATGCGGGAGAACGACGCACTGCCACAGGTCGACGTCGACCCCGACAGCTTCGCCGTCACCATCGACGGCGATCCGGTCGAACCGGCACCCGCCGCCGAACTCCCCATGGCCCAGCGCTACTTCCTCTTCTAGTACGTCCGACCCTTCTGAGAGCGGTCCCCTGATGAACCGAGCAGCCCTGCTCGTACTGGCCGACGGCCGGTTCCCCGCGGGCGGCCACGCCCACTCCGGCGGCGCCGAACCGACCGTCGAGGCCGGGCGCGTCCGCAACGCGGAGGACCTCGCCGCGTTCTGCCGGGGCCGCCTCCACACCGCCGGGCTGACCGCCGCAGCGCTCGCCGCGGCGGCCGCCCACGGGCACGACCCGCTCGCGCTCGACGAGGCCGCCGACGCCCGCACCCCCTCGCCGGCGCTGCGCGCGGTCGCCCGCAGACTCGGCCGCCAGCTGATGCGGGCAGCCCGTGCGACCTGGCCCAGCGGCGAACTCGACGCGCTCGCGCGGGCCCGGCCGCGTGGCGTCCACCAGCCCGTCGTGCTGGGTCTCACCGCCCGCGCGGCCGGGCTCGGTCCCGAGGACGCCGCGTACTGCGTCGCCTACGAAGCGGTGAGCGGGCCGGCCACGGCGGTGGTCCGGCTGCTCTCCCTCAACCCTTTCGACGCCACCGCCGTCCTCGCTCGGCTCGCTCCCGAACTCGACCATGTCGCCGGGCTGGCGGCGGCCGCCGCAGGCGGGAGCATCGATGAGCTGCCCGCCGCCTGTGCCCCACTGCTCGACGTCGCCGCCGAGGCCCACGCGGCCCGGCCGGTCCGGCTGTTCGCCTCGTAACCCCGCCCGCAGATCAGCCCGCAGACCCGCTCGTCCGCCCGAAACAGCACAGGAGCCGCACCATGCACCTCGACCACTCCCATCCCGGCCCGGCAGCCGTCGGCGCCGACGCGGCCCGCCCCGACGGCACCCGGCGAGCCCTGCGCATCGGACTCGGCGGACCCGTCGGCTCCGGCAAGACCGCGACCGTGGCGGCGCTCTGCCGCACCCTGCGCGACCAGCTGTCCCTCGCGGTCGTCACCAACGACATCTACACCCGCGAGGACGCCGCGTTCCTGCTGCGCAACGCGGTACTGCCGCCCGAGCGGATCCAGGCCGTGGAGACCGGCGCCTGCCCGCACACCGCGATCCGCGACGACATATCCGCCAATCTCGAAGCCGTCGAGGATCTGGAAGACGCGGTGGGACCGCTCGATCTCATCCTGGTCGAATCCGGCGGCGACAACCTCACGGCCACTTTCTCCAAGGGGCTCGTCGACGCCCAGATCTTCATCATCGACGTGGCGGGCGGCGACGACATCCCGCGCAAGGGCGGACCCGGGGTCACCACGTCCGACCTGCTCGTGATCAACAAGACCGACCTGGCCCCCTATGTCGGCTCCGACCTCGGCCGGATGGCCCGGGACGCCGCCGAGCAGCGGGGCGAACTGCCCGTCCTGCTCACCTCGCTCACCTCGGGCGAGGGCGTCGGGCCGGTGGCCGACTGGGTGCGGGGGCGGCTCGCCTCCTGGCACGCATGAGCGTCCGGGCCACCGCCCGCGTCACCGCCGTACGCGACGACCGGGGTGCCACCTCGCTGCCCGTCCTGGAGAGCGAGGGGCCCCTGGCCCCGCGGCGGACCAGGTCCCTGACAACCGGGTCGGCCCGCGTCACCGTCGTCGGCGCGATGAGCGGGCCGCTCGGCGGTGACCGGCTCGCCATCGAGGTCAGGGCCGAGCCGGGAGCTCGGCTCACCGTCGACTCCGCCGCGGCGACGGTCGCACTGCCCGGCCCGGGGCCCGGCGGCGGACCCGCCCACTACGAGGTACGGCTGATGGCCGGAGAAGGCGCCCGGCTCGACTGGCTGCCGGAACAGCTCGTCTCCGCCCACGGCAGCGAACTGATCATGAGGACCACCGCCGAACTCGCCCCTACCGCGCGGCTGGTGCTGCGCGAGGAACAGATCCTCGGCCGCCACGGGGAGACCACCGGCACCCTGTTCAGCCGGCTCACCGTCCGTCGTGGCGGGCGCCCGCTCCTCGACCAGCAGACGGCCCACGGACCCGGCGCCCCCGGCGGCTGGGACGGTCCCGCCGTGCTCGGGGGCCATCGCGCCGTCGGACAACTGCTTTTCGTGGACCCGTCGTTCGAGGAGCGGGGGCCGGAGAGCAGGCTGCTGGGGCCGACCGCCGTGCTCACCCGCCTCGCCGGTCCCGCCGTGCTGGTCACCGCGGTGGCCGCCGACGCCAGGGAGCTGCGGGCCGTGCTGGACCACGCGCGGGAGGAGCTGAAGACCGACGGGCCCGGCTGACCGCTCACCCCGTACGGTCGTACCGCTCCAGCCAGGCGTCCTCCGCCGCGTAGTCGAAGAGTCCCGTCCCGTAGGACCGCGCCATGGCGGGGTAGGCGTCCGTCCAGTCGCGCCCCGCCAGTTGGGCGGTGATCCACTCGACGGTCTCCGGGAGCGACTCGGCGTAGCCCGTCACCGGCCGGTAGCCGAGCTCCCGTTCGGCGGCCGTCAGGTCGTACACGATCGGATGAGGCGCGCCCCAGGGTGACAGGCCGACGCCCTCGGGCGGGGCGGCGCCCGCGATCAGCACGGTCTCGGTCTCCCGGCCCAGCACCGCGTCGACCGCCTCGCCGATCTCCGCGACCGTCGGCGCCTGCGGGTCGGCCGCGTTGAGCACCCGGGAGCCGGGGCGCAGGGCGGCCAGCCGGACCAGCTCGGCGGCGTTGGAGGAGTGCAGCGGATGGAAGCGCGAGCTGCCCCCGTACGCCAGCACGCGCCTGGTGCGGCCGTCCAGAGCGCGTTTCACGAAGTAGAGCTCGCGCGGCGAGCGGCAGTACGGACCGTGCACCGCACCCGCCCGCAACAGCGTGACGGCCAGCATCTCGCCCGCCGCGAGGAGATCCCGCTCCAGCTGGATCTTCCGGGTCCCGTACGTGGAATTGCCCGGCGCGACGGTCGGCTGCGACTCCGGGATCGGCACCGGGTAGCGGGGCGATCCGCCGGGCTCGCTCTGCGTGTCGAAACTGCGGCCGTGCTCGTCCGCGTACACCGCGCCGCTGGAGACGACGACGGCCGAACCGATCCGGTCCGCGAGGTCCGTCAGCTGCCGGGCGTGCTGCCCGTCGTACGCGACCATGTCGACCAGTACGTCGCAGCCGTCCCCGAGCGCCGCCGCGAGCGCGCCCTCCTCGTCGCGGTCGAGTGCGACCGTGCGCACCCCTTCGTCCCAGCGGTCGTCACGGCCGCCGCCGCGCGAGGCCGCGGTCACCGTCCAGCCGTCCTCGACGAGCGAGCGCACGGCCGCCCGCCCGATCTGGCCCGTCGCTCCCAGCACCCATGCGTGTCCCTTGCTCATGCAAAGCACACTATGAGGCGCGCGGGGCCCCGGCCAGCGGGGTTCACCGACCGCGAATCCGCCGTCAGCGTCGCAGTTTTGGGAACTTTCCCGGGCGTTCCGCCTGCTCGGCGGCCTTCACCTTGGCCGCGTACTCATCGACGTACTCCTGTCCCGAGAGGCCCAGGATCGCGTACATGATCTCGTCGGTGACCGCCCGGATCGCCGCCTTCTCGTTCTCAAGACCGGCGTAGCGGGAGAAGTCCAGCGGCTCGCCGAAGCGGATGGTGACCTGCTTGAGGCGCGGCACGACCTTGCCGGGAGGCTGGATCTCGAAGGTGCCGACCATGGCGCACGGCACCACCGGCACCTGCCCCTTGATCGCCATCACCGCGACCCCGACCTTGCCCTTGTAGAGCCGGCCGTCGTGCGAACGGGTGCCCTCCGGGTAGATGCCCAGCAGCTCACCCCTGCTCAGCACCCCGAGCCCCTCGCGGATCGCGGCCTGCCCCGCCTCCTTCCCGGACCGGTCCACCGGGATCTGGCCGGCGCTCCGGAAGAACGCGGCGATCAGCCGGCCCTTCACACCGGGACCGGTGAAGTACTCGGCCTTCGCCAGGAAGGTGATGCGGCGCTTGATGATCGCGGGCATCAGGAAGTGGTCGGAGAACGACAGATGATTGCCGGCGATGATCGCCGCCCCGTCCGCCGGAATGTGCTCCGTCCCTTCGATGCCTGGGCGGAAGAACAACCGCAGAAGCGGCCCCAGGACGACGTACTTGAGCAGGTAATAGAACACGGGGCGGCTCCCAGTTCGACTCCACAGCTGCGTTGTGCCAGGTCAGCGGAGATCTCGGCAGAGGACACCATATGTGCAGCCGTCGACCCGTCTACCCGCCTCCGGGCGAGTCGATGCCAGTGCGTCGGCATCGGCTCCGGGACGCCCGGGAACCACACCGCCCCCTGCCGGACGTCCGGCAGGGGGCGGTGGAGCGGGCGGGGCGGGTGGAGCGGGTGGGAGGACGGTCAGGGCGCGGTGCCCCAGGAGAGCGCGCCGGTCACGTACACACCGATCTTCGGCGCGTCGGCGTAGCTCGTGGTCGTCGAACGGCTGTAGTCGTCCGCCTCGTTGAAGTTGGACCAGTCGCTCTTGTTCAGCCGCAGCTGCATCTCACCCGTGGAGGCGCCCGCGGCGAGCGTGCCGCTGCCGAAGCCGACCTCCAGGTAGTGGCTGGCACCGGCCGCCGAGCTGCCGGAGGACCGCACACCGTGGGTCAGGTTTCCGCAGCCGGTCACCGCGTAGTCGCACGCGGTCCCGAAGGTGGAGGCCCCGGCCTCCGGGGTGAACCAGTACCTCACCTTCACCGTGGACAGGTCCACAGAGGCGCTGCCGGTGTTGACCAGTTGCAGACCCATCCGGATCTGGTTGTCGGTGGCGGAGGAGTCGGTGTTCTTGTACTGGACCTTGAGCGCGCCCGTGCCGGTGCCGCCGCCCGCGGAGGTGGTGGCGGAGAGCGCCCCGGAGGCCGCAGACACGTTGCCGGCCGCGTCCTTGGCCTGGACCGTGTAGCTGTAGGCGGTCGAGGCCGTCAGACCGGTGTCCGTGTACGAGGTCGTGGTGGTGGAGCCCACCTTCACTCCGCCGCGGAACACGTCGTATCCGGCCACCCCGGTGTCATCGGTCGACGCGGTCCAGGACAGCGAGACGCTGCCGCTGGTCTTCGCCGTGACGGTCACTTCGGTGGGCGCGGTCGGCGCCTGGGTGTCGTCGTCATCGCCGCCGCCACCCGGGGTGCCGTCGAGCGCGGGGTAGGCGTTGCGGACGAGCTCCTGGAACTGCGCGGAGAACCAGTGGCCCGCCAGCGGGGAGTTGGGCAGTGCGCCGGTCAGGTTGTTGCCGTTGCGTCCGTTACCGGTGTACGTGGGGTCGCACATCCGGTCGAAGCCCTTGCCCTCGTCGTTGTCGATGGGGGCGCTGTTGCCGTCCGACTCGCCCGGCGGCTTGGCCCAGACGTACGCGTCGATGCCGGGCTCCGGGGCGGTGGTGGGACGTTCACCGATGCCGGCGCCGCTCTGGTTGCACCAGTTGCCCGCGTGGATGCGCCGGTCGACCCGACCGCCGTCGATGTAGGCGTCCACACTGGTCTGCGGTCCGGGGCCGGCGGGCCGGTCGCTGCCGCCCCAGCCGTTGCGGGCGGTGTCGATCAGCATGCCGATGTCCGAGGCGAAGCCCTGGCTCACCAGCTCGGTGCGCAGCGCCTGGGCGAACGACAGCTCATCGGTGTAGTAGTTCCAGTCGAGCCACTTGGACTGACGGACCTGGGCGCCGTTGACCGTGTCGGTGATCTTGAAGTTGGGCTCCTTGAGAGCCGAGTAGTTCGCCGTGTTCACGATGAAGCCCGTGACGTCGGAGACCGTGGCCCCCTCGGATGTGGCGGCCTTCTTGAACTCCTGGGCGGCCGGGACGAAGTTGGAGTCCCAGCCCAGCCAGCCGTGGTGGGCGGCGTCGATGTAGTTGTACACGTTGGGGATGGCACCGAGGGTGTGCAGGGCGTAGCCGACGCCCTTCTCGTAGTTGCCGTTCGCCTTCATGGTCGCGCAGGCCTCGGTGGAGCCCGCCGAACCGTCCGCGTTGGTGACGATGTTGGGCAGCGAGTCGGGCTCGATGATCGTGACGATGCGCAGGTTCGCGTACGCCGGGTCCGCGAGGATCTCGGAGATCGGGTCGATGTACTCGTCCTTGTACCGGTCCAGCTCGGTCGGCCCGAGCTCCCCGTTGGACGCCAGCGCGGCGCAGTCCCGTCCCGGCAGGTCGTAGATGACGACCTGGAACAGGTTGGCGCCCTGGTCCAGCGCCGTGTCCAGGTGCTCGCGCAGGCTCATCGCCTCGGACGAGCCCTCGATGGCCGCGATGCGGTCCATCCAGACGAATCCCGGTTCGTCGGCGATGGCACTGCCGCCCGGCTCGGCCGCCGCCTTGGCGGACCAGTCGGGGTTCACGTATGCCGTGGCGCCCACATAGGGGTTGTCGACCCGTGCCGCCGCCGAGGCGGGGGCGGGGACGGCGACCGCCAGTGCCGCGCCCATGGCCAGGGCGGAGAGTGCGGCCAGCCTGCTGCGTCGCCGGTGCGTGATGGTGTCTCTGGTTCTCATTGCGGCTCCGTGCTCCTCTCGTACGTCCGCGGAATCTCCCCGCGGACGGATTCGTGGGGTGTTGCCAGGGGTGGGGCGGATGGGCGACCCGCCATCGGGAGTGCGGTGCGGTGCGGTGGTCGTGACGGTGGCGCGGCAGGAGTCGGCGGCCGCGTCGAAGCCGGACCAGCCGGTGAACCCTTAGCGGGTGGTCACTTCCGGGAGCCCGGCCGCTGTGGTATCGGCGTTCACGAGTTGGAGACCCCGGCTCGTTGCCAGGCGGACCACGACGGTCTGCCGGCAGGGGGGACCGGGATTCGTCCGGTGCGGCGGTGCCCGCAGCGCTTCATCAAGCTCATGACAAACGCCTTCCTCTGCCGGGCGGCGAGGAACGGGCCGGGAGCGCGGCTGCGCCCCGAAGCGCCCGTCTCGGCACCCGGTATTGGGGGAGAAGGGAGGGTGTGGAGTGTGCGAGTCTTGATTGTGGGAGCGCTCCCAAAGTGGCGTGGTGATAGGCACCTGTCAAGACTTAAATCACAACTGGCTTACGGGTGCGTTAACGCGGCCATACGTCGAACGGGCCCTGAAAGGCGTTTGGTTGACGGCCCCCGGGCGCGGCCCCCGACCCCGCCCACAGGTGTTCGCATACGCGTCGGAGCGGCTGCGCACAGCGCCTTCGGGATGTGCGCGGTGGATGCGTACGGTGACGGGGGAGGCACCTCGCGTCGGATGCGTGCCGTCCCGGGGCGGGGGCGGCGGGACGAGCGCACCCTGGATCATACGGTGCGGAAACGCTCGTGTCAGGGCGGCGGCTCCTCGTACACGCGCCGGGCGGGCGCAGACCCCCCGCTACGCAGAGTGCCGGACAGTCGCTCGGTGCCCTAGGGGCCGCGACGTGCCCCAGCCGGGCATTCCCCGTACGCGATGGCACACGGCCGCGAACGCGGGCCAGGGGCGCGCGGCGCGGCTGCTTGCCACGGCGGCGGTGCCGGGGTGGGGTGGACCCGCAGTTCCGAGCCACTGATCCCGGAGCACCGGAGCCCGACATGCGCGTGCGCGCCGCCCTCACCACCGCCGTCCTCACCGCCCTGCTGCCCCTCGGTTCGGCCGTGCCCGCCGCGGCCGTACCACACCCGGCTCCGGACCGTGGGGTCCTCCTGACCGTTTCCGGCAGCGCGAACACCTGGATCCGCGGGGTCGTCCTGCACTGCCCGCCGGGCCCTGACGACCGGCATCCCGATGCGCTCGGCGCCTGCACGGCGCTCGACGCGGCCGACGGCGACTTCGACGCCCTCGCCGGTGACCCGCACCCGTGCACCTATGAGGACGACCCGGTGACCGTCACCGCCGAGGGAGTCCGGCAGGGCGACGCCGTCGACTGGCGGCACACCTACTCCAACGCATGCCTGATGGACGCGGTCACCGGCCCGGTGTTCCGCTTCTGAGCCGCTGGGTCGGGTGTCACCGCGTTTCGAGTCACCGGCCCCGAGCCGCCGGGCTCAGGTCTCGCGGGTGGCGACCATTCCGATCGTGATCAGCCCCAGCACCACCCAGCCGAACCAGAGCCAGCCGTTGCTCCCCAGCGCCACCGTGTACCCGGTGACCGTCACCAGAGCGCCTACGGTGAGCACTCCCATGGTCTTCGTGGATCCCGACATGCGCGCACGCTCCTCGTCGGCCGCGCGGCCGTTACCGCCATCGTCACCCTGAAGGCCGGTCCAGCGCTACTGTCCGCGCGCCTGCAACGAGGCGAGATACGCGTTGTACGCGTGAAGCTCCTGGTCACCGTCCCGGTCCGCCGCACGGTCCGAGCGCTTCGCGGCCCGCTGATCCGAGCGGTACCACTGGAAGACCAGGGCGAGCAGCACCAGCACCGAGGGGATCTCGCTGAACGCCCAGGCGATCCCGCCCGCCGCGTTCTGGTCGGACAGGGCATCGATGCCGAGGGAGGCCGACGGGTGCTTGTAGACCTCGACCATGGGCTGGGAGGCCATCATCAGCGCGATGCCGAAGAACGCGTGGAACGGCATCCCGGCGAACAGCTCCAGCATCCGCAGCAGATAACCAGGGCGGTGCGGCCCCGGGTCGATGCCCATGATCGGCCAGAAGAAGACCAGACCGACCCCGAGGAAGTGCACCATCATCGCGAGGTGCCCGGCCGTCGAGCCCATCAGGAAGTCGAAGAGCGGGGTGAAGTACAGGCCGTACAGGCTGGCGATGAAGAGCGGGATGGTGAACACCGGATGCGTGACGACCTTCATGTACCGGCTGTGCAGCAGCATCAGGAGCAGCTCGCGCGGCCCCCTGCTGCCACGCGAAGCGACCGGCAGCGCACGCAGCGCGAGCGTCACGGGCGCGCCCAGCAGCAGCAGGATCGGCGACAGCATGCTGATCACCATGTGCTGCACCATGTGCACGCTGAACATGACCATGCCGTAGTCGTTGAGCTTGGTGCACATCACCAGGGCGATGCTCAGCACACCGATGACGAAGAAGACGATCCGGTTGACCGGCCACCCGTCCCCGCGTCTGCGCAGCCGCACCACCGCGTATCCGTACAGGAGCACGGCGAGCACGCAGCCGATCAGGAAGATCGGGTCCGCAGAGAACTGGAGCCCGCGGCCCAGCGTGAACGGCGGCAGATCCATGTTCATGCCGTGCCCGCTGTGATCCATCTGTTCACTCCTGAAGGGGGCGCCGGGACGTCCCCGTTTCGTGCCGGTTGTCCCGACCAGAGTAGAACTGCCCCCGGCCGCACTCGCGGCCGGGGGCAGTCCTCAGACGGTGGTGTCGCTCAGAGCACGCACTCGGCCTCGCCGTACCGCTCGGCCGGCACCGTCTTCAGGGTCTCCACGGCCTCCGCGAGCGGGACCATGGTGATGTCCGTGCCGCGCAGCGCCGTCATCTTGCCGAACTCGCCCCGGTGCGCCGCCTCCACCGCGTGCCAGCCGAACCGGGTCGCGAGGACCCGGTCGTACGCGGTCGGCGTTCCGCCGCGCTGCACATGGCCGAGGATCACCGGGCGGGCCTCCTTGCCCAGGCGCTGCTCCAGCTCGATGGAGAGCTGGGTCGCGACGCCCGCGAAGCGCTCGTGTCCGTAGATGTCCTTGACGCCCGACTGGAACTCCATGGAGCCCTCGCGCGGCTTCGCGCCCTCCGCGACCACCACGATCGCGAACTTCTTTCCGGCCGAGAAGCGCCGGCCGACCAGCTCGGTCAGCTCGTCGATGTCGAAGGGGCGCTCGGGGACGACGATGGCGTGCGCGCCGGCCGCCATGCCGGAGTGCAGGGCGATCCAGCCGGTGTGACGGCCCATGACCTCGACGATCATGACGCGCTGGTGGGACTCCGCGGTGGTCTTCAGCCGGTCCAGGGCCTCGGTGGCCACGCCCACGGCGGTGTCGAAACCGAAGGTCACATCGGTGGAGGCGATGTCGTTGTCGATCGTCTTCGGTACGCCGACGATCGGCAGCCCCGCCTCGGACAGCAGGTTCGCCGCCTTGAGGGTGCCCTCGCCGCCGATCGGGATGATCGCGTCCAGGCCGAGGTCGTTGACATGGCCCCGGGCCGTCTCGACGCCGCCGCGCAGATGCGCGGGCTGGACCCGGGAGGAGCCGAGAATGGTGCCGCCGCGGGCGAGGATGCCGCCGACCGCGTCGAGGTCGAGCTTGCGGTAGTCGCACTCCAGGAGGCCCCGCCACCCGTCGTGGAAGCCGATGACCTCGTCACCGTGGTCGACCACCGCGCGGTGGACGACGGAACGGATGACCGCATTGAGGCCGGGGCAGTCGCCGCCGGAGGTGAGCACACCAATTCGCATTGCCCGGGAAACCTTTGCAACGTGGGCCGACGACCGGACCACGTCGTCCGGCTGGAATCCCGCCACCCTACCGGCGCAGGGTGGCGGGACCGAACCGGGCGTCCGCCTGCTGGACTCCGCTCAGCTGAGCGAATTTCGCCTCATCAGACGGGCTGTGTCGCGGACGCGATCCGCTCGGCGCGCAGCGCCTCGTACCAGCGGTCGTCGGTCGGCGGCAGCGCGTTCACATCGAGCGCCAGCTTCAGCAGCAGGTCCGCGATGAGCGGGTTGCGCGCCATCACGGGCCCGTGCATGTAGGTGCCGAACACGGTGTCGTTGTACGCGCCCTCCGTGCCGTCCCCGGTGCCGTTGCCCCGGCCGAACTGCACCCGGGCGAACGGGCGTGCCGTCGGTCCGAGATGGGTGACGCCCTGGTGGTTCTCGAAGCCCGTCAGCGGCGGCAGCCCCAGGTGCGGGTCGATGTCCGCGAGCACGTCGCCCACGCACCGGTCGCCCTCGCCGCGGGTGGAGACCACGTCGAGCAGCCCGAGACCCTGCTCGCGCTCACCGAGGTCGTTGACGAACTCGTGGCCGAGGATCTGGTAGCCGGCGCAGACCGAGAAGATGATCGCGCCGTTGGACGCGGCCCGGCTGAGACCGCCGTCACGGCGCAGCCGCTCCGCGGCGAGCCGCTGCGGACGGTCCTCACCGCCGCCGATCAGATAGATGTCGCCCGACGTGGGAACGGGCTGGTCGCTGCGCACGTCGACGCGCGACACGTCGAGTCCGCGCTGGCGGGCCCGGCGCTCCACCACCAGGGCGTTGCCCTGGTCGCCGTAGGTGCTGAGCAGGTCCGGGTAGACCCACACCAGCCGCAGGCTGTTGTTGCTCATGCTTCGTCCTCTCCGGAGGGGGCCGGGGCCGGGGTCAGTTGCCGACACGACGGCGCAGATCCTGGAAGGCGGTGTAGTTGGCGATGACCTCGATACGGCCGGGCGGTGCCTGCTGCACGGCCTCGTCGAGGTTCTCGCAGACCCGGAAGTCGAGACCGGCCACTTCGAGCCGGACCGCGAGGTCGAGCTTGCGGTCGCCGAGCACGAAGATCGGGTGACCCGCGAGCTGGGTGTAGTCCACGTCCCACAGCCAGGAAGTGTCCGTACCGTCGGCGCCGCGTGCGTTGACGGAGAGGATCACCGGGGTGGGCGGCGGGTCGATCAGCGAGAACGTCTCCAGCCAGCCCGCCGGGTTCTTCGCCAGCAGGAGCCGCAGCTCACGGTTGAGGAAGGTGACGACGTCGTAGCGGCCCGCGACGGCCTGGACGTGGTACATCCGCTCCAGGGCGACCTGCGGCGGTACGCCGAAGACGGCGGCCACGGCGGCCGAGCTGGTGGCGTTGGCCTTGTTGGCGCGGCCGGGCAGCTGGAGGTGGATCGGCCAGGCCGAACCGTGCGGATCGAGCACGTAGTCGCCGTGCAGCACCCAGCTGGGCGGCGGCCGGCGGAAACCGCACTCGCCGCAGAACCAGTCGTCGCCGGGGCGCTGCATCACACCGCCGCAGGACGGGCAGGACCAGGCGTCGTCCTTCCACGCCTGTCCGGCCGCGACCCACACCACGTTGGGGGAGGAGGAGGCCGCCCAGACGATCAGCGGGTCGTCGGCGTTGGCGATGATCACGGCCTTCGAGCCGGACAGCCCCTCGCGCCACTTCTCGGCGAGCATCCGGGTCTCCGCGGCCCGGTCCAGCTGGTCGCGGGAGAGGTTGAGCAGCGCGATCACCTTGGGCGTCGTGTCGCGGGCGACCCCCGCGAGGTACTTCTCGTCCACCTCGATCACGCCGTACTGCGCGTCAGAGCCGCCGGCCAGGGCCGAGGTGATGCCCGCGGGCATGTTGGCGCCGAGCGCGTTCGACACGACCGGGCCGGCGGCCCGCAGTGCCTCGGCGATCAGCCGGGTCGTGGTCGTCTTGCCGTTGGTCGCCGACACCAGGATCACGTCCAGGTGCTGTGCCAGCCGCCCGAGCAGGTCGGGGTCGAGCCTGAGCGCCACCCGGCCGCCGATCACCGATCCGCTGCCCCGCCCGGCTGCCCGCGACACCGCCGCAGCGGCCTTGCCCGCCGTCACGGCCAGCTTGGCCCGCGGCGACAACGGCTCCGTGTTGCCTGCCATCGTCCTAGATCCTCCTTGCATCGGTCCGCGCCCAGCCTATCGATGTCCGGCGCGGCGGAGGCACGGCGGCACCGCTCGGTGCGTGGAGTTCCGGTGGAATGTGGGGCGCGTGGCGTACCACCGGCGCGAAAATCCCGTGGGCGGGCGGTTGCGCAGGCTGCTCACGGGCGGGCAGGAGGGTTCGGCGCCTCGCTGCGGGCAGGCCTGACCTCCCGTCATCACCCACCGCCCGTGCCCGCCTTCGGGGGTGCGGGCGGCGACGGCCGGGTGACCGAGGTCACGCCCTTTCAGGCCGCGGGTGGACCGGGTGCGGCCGGAGCGCGCCCGGCCGGGACGGGACCGACGGCGTCGAGCGGGCCCCGCCCGTACAGGTCCCGGACCCAGTTGTCCTGGTACACGGTGTCGAGGTAGCGCTCGCCCAGGTCGGGTGCCACGGCTACCGCGGTGAGGTCCCGGGCCCGCCGCCGGTCCAGCCAGTCGACCGCGCCGCTCACCACCGTGCCCGTGGAGCCGCCGAAGAGGAAGCCCCGTCCGGCCAGCCGGCGGCAGGCGCGGATCGTGTCCGCCTCCTCGACCCGGACCACCTCGTCCACGTAGGACTCGTCCAGCAGCGGCGGGCGCATGCTCATGCCCAGCCCCGGGATCATCCTGCGGCCGGGGGCGCCGCCGAAGGCGACCGAGCCGACGGTGTCCACCGCGACGATCCGCACCGGCAGCCGCAGGTCCCGGAAGTAGCGCGCGCAGCCCATCAGGGGCCCTGTCGTTCCCGCGCCGACGAACAGGACGTCCAGGTCCGGGAACGAGCGGGCGATCTCCGGTGCCGTCGGCAGGTAGTGCGCCCGCCAGTTCGCGGGATTGGCGTACTGGCTCAGCCACACGCACCGCTCGTCGGCGGCGCAGAGGCCCCGGACGTAGTCCAGCCGCGCGCCGAGGAAGCCGCCGTCGGACTCCTCGCCCGCCACGCAGCGCACCTCGCCCAGCGCCTCCATCAGCAGCCGCGTCGTGAGATTGCAGCGTGAGTCCGTCACGCAGACGAACCGGTAACCCTTGCTCGCCGCGATCATGCTCAGCGCGACGCCGAGGTTTCCGGACGAGGACTCGACCAGGACGGAGCCTGCTCTCAGCGAGCCGCCCCGCTCTGCGGACGCCACCATCTCGGCGGCCGCCTTGAGCTTGATGGAGCCTGCGAAGTTGAAGCCCTCGCACTTGAGGAGCGGCGAGCGGCCGAAGACCGGCTCCACATCGACGTAGAGGTCCTCCTCGTTGAAGTCCTGGGGGACGGATATGACCGACACGGCTAACTCCTCCTCGGGGTGGTGCGTCTCGTCCGTGCTGCGGGCCGTGGCACTCACCCGTACCGGCGGCGTTCGTGGAAGAAGTCGTCGACGGTCCGCAGTTCGCCCGAGCGGTCCACCTCGTCGTAGACGTAGGCGCCGACCGCGAGGTCGAGCACGCCGAGACCGAAGGGCGAGAACACCACGGGCCGGTCCGCCGGCACGTCCACCCGGCCCGCCATCACGTCGTCGAGCGTGCCGCTGACGAAGTTGCGGCTGCCCGTGAGCTGTTCGGTCAGATGCGCAGACGTGCCGGCCTTGAGGCAGTGCTCGATGTCGTCCACGATGTTGGTCGAGGCCAGCAGGACCTGTGGGGCGAGGTCCCGCAGCGACACGTGGAGCACCACGGGGTTGTGGCCGAACCACGCCGGGTCGCTGACGTGCGGCTGCCCGGCCACGGTCGCGAAGACCATGAGATCGCTCGTACGGATCAGCTCCTGCGGCTCCCGGTGCGCGGTGACGGCCGCCGGGCTGCCGGACTGTTCCACGTACACCCGGAAGCCGGCCGCGCTCTCCGCGGACACGTCGTACACCCCGATGTCCTTCTCGCGCCCCTCCAGGGCCCGCCGGACCTGGCCGCCGGGGATCACCGCGAACGAGGGCACGGAGATGTCGCCGGGTGCGGTGTACCCGGGCGTGCGGTCCTGGACGGTGCTCATCGCTGCCCCGCCTCCGCCGTCGGCGAGCAGGTGTCCAGCCGGGTGGGCGACGCCATCGCGGCGACCACGTCGCGCGGTCCCTCGTAGGCCTCCCTGCTGTGCGCGGTACGGATGTTGTCGACGAGCAGCAGGTCACCGGCGCGCCACGGCAGCCTCACGGTGTGGTCGGCGTAGACCGAACCGATGAGCCGGACGACCTCCTCCTCCAGGGGCTCGCCGTCGCCGTACCGGGTGTTGAACGGCAGTCCGGCGGGCCCGTACTCGTCGACCAGGTACTCCCGCACCTCGGGTGCGAGCGTCCATTCGTTCAGGAACGCGATCTGGTTGAACCAGCAGCGCCGTCCGTTGACCGGGTGGCGCACCACCGCCGCGCGGTGCTGCGTGGTCCGCAGCCCTCCGTCGGGCTGCCAGTCCCAGCTGATGGCGTGGGCTCGGCAGTAGCTATCCATGGCGTCGCGCTCTGCGGTGCCGAACGCCTGGGAGACGGTGGCCCCGATCTCGTCGTTGTAGCTGCGGTCCAGCAGCCAGCCCTCCCGCTCGAACCGTTCGACGAGGTCGCGGGGCAGGGCGTCGAGGACGGCCGCCGCGTCGGCCAGGCCGACGGCTCCGCCGCTGGTGGGGCCGGTGAGGCAGGCGAAGAGCAGCAGGGCGGGGAAGCCGAGCGTGTAGCTCAGCTCGTGGTGCATGCACATCGGCTGGTCCGGTGGCCAGGGGGACGCGGAATGCACTCCGGGGGCGTAGCTCTCCCTGGGCGCGAAGGCCTCCCGTTCGGTGACCGGTTCGACGGCCAGTCGCTCCAGTACCGCACCGACGTCCGCCGCCTCGCGCAGCTCCAGCCCGCAGACCAGGACCGCGCCGTGCGTGAGGAGCTCGGTGCGGAGGCGTTCGCGCGCCCCGGTGGCCCAGCCGGCCGGGTCGTCGGTGTCCGGGACCCGCAGCACCGGGGGCCGACCGGGCACGCCGGGCTCCGCCTCCGGGCCGGGCGGTGAGGCCGTGATGTCGGCGATCTCGTTGTTCTCGGTGATCTCGATGGAGGACATGTCACTCTCCTCAGGGTGGTGATCGGTTCACCGGGCAGCGCGTTCGTCCACGAGCGCGGCCAGGTCGGTCAGTACGGGGTGGCGTACGAGGTCCTTGAGCGAGACCTCCCGGTCCAGGGAGATCACGACGCCGACCGCGGTGAGCGAGGTGCCGCCCCGGTCGAAGAAGTTGTCCCGCCGCCCCACCCCGTCCGCCGGAACGCCGAGCGCCTCGGCCCAGGCGGCTGCCAGCCGCCGCTCGGTACGGGTGCGGGGGAGCGCGGCGCTCCCGTGGTCGCCGGATGCCCCGAGTTCGCCGGCGAGCCGGGTCAGTTCCGTCCGGTCGGTCTTCCCGTTGGCGGTCAGCGGCAGGGTCCGCCGCCAGTGGACCGCGGCCGGAACCATGTACGCGGGCAGGGATTCGGCCAGGTGCTCGCTCACGAAGGCGGCCGGCAACGGCTGTGCGCCGCTGCAGAAGGCGATCAGCCGCCTCCCGTCGGCCGCCGCCGTCTCCCCGGTGACCACGACAGCGGCGTCACGGACGCCGGGGACCGCCAGCAGGGCGTTCTCGATCTCGCCGGTCTCGATGCGGAACCCGCGGATCTTCACCTGGCTGTCGCGGCGGCCGAGGAATTCCAGCTGCCCGTCCGGGAGCCAGCGGCCGTAGTCCCCGCTCAGGTGCAGCCGCTCCCCGGGCCGGTACGGATCCGGCAGGAAGGCGGCCCGGGTCCGCTCGGGATCGTTGATGTACCCGCGGCCGACGCAGATCCCGGAGAAGGCGATCGCGCCGGGCGCGCCCAGCGGCACCGGGCACCTGTGCTCGTCGAGGAGGTACATGCGGGCGTTGCGGACCGGGCGCCCGATCGGCACCGCTTCGGTTTCCGGCACCCGGTGCATGACCGCGTGACTGGTGTCGTCCGATGTCTCGGTCAGCCCGTAGGCGTTGACGAGCGGGACTCCCGGTCGGGCGCTGAACCAGCGCCGGACCAGATCCTTCTTCAGCGCCTCCCCGGTGACCGATACGCAGCGCAGGTCCGGCAGTTCGCGCGGGTGCCGCTCCAGGAAGTTCAGGACGGCGTCCAGGTAGGAGGGCACCACCTGGACCACGCCGGCCCGGCCGTCGGCCGGCGTGTCGAGGAAGCGCCGTACGTCCAGGACGTCGCCCTGGCCGACCAGGAGGGTGGTTCCGCCGGTGAGCAGGGGGCAGAGCAGCTGCCACAGCGAGATGTCGAAGCACTGGGGGGCGGTCTGGGCGACCACGTCCGTCTCTCCGATGTCCAGATCGTCGGTCTTCGCGAGGAGATGGTTGAGCAGACCGGCGTGCTCCACCATCGCGCCCTTCGGCTCGCCGGTCGAGCCGGAGGTGAAGAAGACGTAGGCCAGATCGTCGGCGCCGACCGGGACGCCGGGTCCGGCGCGCGTCCCGGAACCGGTGTCGTCCGGACGCGGTTCGCAGAGCGGGCCGATGAGCAGCTTCCGTACGTCCGGCAGGGAGTCCAGCGCGCGGTCGAGCGTCGCGGTGCTGCCCGATTCGGTGAGCACCAGCTCGCAGCCGGCGCGGCGGAGCATGGCGGCGATGCGCCCGGCCGGGAAGTGCGGATCGACGGGGAGGTAGACGCCGCCGGACTTGAGGATCGCGAGCACGGCCGCCGCCCATTCCAGGCTCCGTTCGGTCACCAGGGCGACGACCCCCTGCCTGGTCAGCCCCGCGCCCAGCAGGGCGTGTGCCAGCCGGTTGGCGCGGGTGTCGAGGTCGCGGTACGTCCACCGCCGGCCGCCGTGGACCGCCGCGACGCGGTCCGGGTGCGCGCGCACCCGCTGTTCGAAGAGCTGGTGGGAGCGGAGGTCGGGCAGCTCGCGGTGCGGCCCGGCGAGTCCGTCGAGTTGCAGGCGGAGTTCGCCGGGTGACAGCAGGCTCTGCCGTCCGTGCGCCGCGTCGGGGGCGGCGGCGATCAGCCGCAGCGCGTTGAGGTGGTAGCCGGCGATCCTGGTCGCGGCCTCCGCGTCGAGCGCGTCGGTCCGGTAGCGCAGCCGCAGCACGTCGCGGCCGTCGCGGCGCGTGAACCCGACGTTGATGACGGCGCCCGGTACGGGTCCGGCCGCGCCGGTCGCGTCGAACACCGCCTCCGGCACGGTGGCGGGGAGGCGCAGCCGCTGCCTGAGAGCCTCCACCGGGTATCCCCGGTGGGCCAGCAGTTCCGCCTCTGCGCGGTCCGGGTGCAGCAGGAGGGCCCGCCACGAGGCGGCACCGGTCGTCAGCCGGCAGAGCAACGGCCCGGCGTCCACGGCGGGGACGTATCCCGTGGTGACACCGGGTTCGCCGGACAGTGCGGCGAGGACCCGGGCATGGCCGGCCAGCAGCGGCGCGGTGGGCGAGACGCCCATCGAGCGCGCCAGCACGTTCAACTCTTCGGCCAGGGCGTCGGGGACGGCAGTCTCGACCGTCGCGGTGCCCGGCGTCGGACCGCGCGTCCACCTCGGGACGGCGGTGGCGCCGCCGGCGGTCAGCACATCGCGCCAGTACTCGGCTCCGGTCCGTGCGGGCGTGTTCATCGCGGGCGTGTTCATCGTGGAGCCTCCTCGCTCCGGGCGCCGCCGGCTCGTAGCTGGTGTGCGGGGTTGCCGCCCCACAGCGCGTCGCGCGGCACCGACTCGGCCTTCATCAGGAAGGAGTCCGCAGCGAGAGCGGCCCCGTCGTCGATCGTCACGCCGTAGTGCACGAAGGCCCCGACGCCGAGGGTGCAGTGCGATCCGAGCGTGGTGGGGGCGGATTTGAAGGCGCCGTCCTCCTGCGAGTGGCACTGGACGACGCTGCCGGCGTTGAGCGTGCAGCGGTCCCCGATGGTGACCATCGTGCGTTCCGTCAGATAGCAGCCGTCGTCGAAGACCTCGCGGCCGATCCGGACCCCCAGCGACCGCCAGATCAGACTCTTGAAGGGTGTCCCGTCGAAGACCCGGAGGTACGTTTCGGACGGCACCTTCCAGAAGCGTTCGCGCCGCCAGAAGCGGCGGTCGTAGATCGAGCAGAACAGCGGGCCCGGCGGGTGGAACGCCGTGACGAGGCGTTCCACCAGGACGAAGTACCCGGCGCTCACCACGACGAGGAGCACATTGCCCAGCGCGACCGCCGCCGCGCCCACCGAGGTGTACAGCTCCGCCGCCCCCGACATCACCAGGGTGACCACGAAGGCGTAGCACCACCGCGCCATCAGGTACAGCCCCATCGATGCGGCGTTGTGCCTGTTCTTGGCCGCGAGGCCGCCGCGCAGCGTCTCGCCGCTCTTCATGCGGTCGAAGCCGCTGTCGCGCTGGATTGACCGGGGGATCTCGAAGCAGGGCGAGCCGAGGAGGCCGACGCCCTCACGGGTCCTGCCGTCGACCGGGACCATGACCTTGGTCGCCAGCAGGCAGTTGTCCCCGGCCCTGCTCCGTGCCGGGTAGGTGATCCTGTTGCCCAGGAAGCTGTGTGCCCCGATGGCCGTCCGCGAGACGCGGAACGAAGTGCTGGAGTATTCGGCGTTGTTGACCGACAGCCCGTCGGCCACCATCGTTCCCGTCCCGACCGTGCTCAGATACGGCGTCTCGTGCTTGACCTCGGTACCGAAGTTCGACCCTGTCTGCTCGACGCGCGAGAGGTCGTACCCGAGCAGGCGGAGGTAGGGGACGATGCCGGAGCTGTCGCCGAACAGGCGGGTCAGGAAGCGCCGGTTGGTCAGCAGTGTGATCGCGCGGTGCACCCCGTAGTGGAAGCCGTAGAGCGGATAGACCTTGTCCGGCTCGATGGTGCGGCTCAGCAGCCGGGGGACGGTGGCGAGCAGCAGGAAGGCGAGCGGCACGACCACGAAGAGCAGGACGAACGACGCCGCCAGGGTGTCCCGGTAGAAGGCCCAGGTCGTGAGGACGGTGGGCCCCGGGTCCAGTACCGCCGAGAGCTGCGGGGCCCCGGCGAGCAGCATCCCGATCCCGTCGACGGCCAGCGGCAGGTACACCAGGAGCGCGCTGAGCAGCTGGGTGCCGCTGTGGACCGCCCGGCGCAGGGTGCCGCAGGGCGCCGGTCCCACCACCTGGTACTCCGCCCCGGCCCGCTGCGCGGGTGAACCGTGCCAGTGCTCGCCGGCGGGTACGCGCCGGCCGCGGTGCAGGGCGGAGGCGTGGGCCAGGCGGGCACCGTCGCCCATGGACGTCCCTATGTCGAGCACGGAGGCCTCGGCGACGACGACGTCCCTGCCGAGGGTCACGGTGCCGGTCTGGATCAGACCGTCATGGGCCCGGTAGCAGGAGAGGAACGCGTCCTTGCGGATGACGGAGGAGTCCCCGACGGTGAGCAGGTCGGTGCAGAGGGGCACGTTGCGGGAGAGGATCACCACGCCCTTCCCGATCCGCGCGCCCAGCGCCCTGAGGTAGAGCGTGTACAGCGGCGATCCGGCGAACAGCACCAGCGGGTCGGCGCGGACGAGCGTTCTGACGATCCAGAACCGGACGTACGCGAGGCTCCAGATACGGATCTCCCGGGGCCTCCAGCGCCCGATGAGAGCCCATTTCGCCGCGATCGGCAGCACCGAGAGCCCCAGCAGGGCCCCGGCGCCGAACGTGACAGAGCGGAGGTACCCGGAGAGCAGGCCGGACCCGGCGGATATCCACTCGTAGCCCCGGACGGTGATGAACGCGATGACGCACGAGTAGCCGACGAAGGCCACGAGCTGGAGCGCCCCGTAAAGGAGATATCCGGCCCGGCCGGTGGGGGCGGACCGCGGGGGAGCGGGGAGAGCTCTCGCAGCGGGCTCGGCGTGCCCGGCGGGGGACGGGGGTGCGGCGGCCGCCAGGGCGTGGCCAGTTCACCGGCCGTGGGGTGCGCGTAGACATCCCGCATCGAGACCGGCGGCAGATCCGCGCGCTTTCTCACCCGGGCGCAGAAGTGGGCCATCACCAGGGAGTCGGCGCCCAGATCGTCGAAGAAGTGGCTGTCCGCCGTCACCCGGTCGAGGTGCATGACATCCGCGAGGACGTCCCGGAACGCCGCTTCGGCGTTGCGCGGTACGGCAGCGGCCGTACCGGGGTCCGGGGGCAGTGTGGCGACTCGCTTTCCTGTCATGGGGGCTCCCTGGGCGGCAAATGGCGTCACCGAGGGCGCACGGTGGTTCTGTCCCGATGGCTCCAGCTCGGTGGCTCTATGAGGGATTCGAGACCGATGGAGGGGCGGATTGCCGCATATGGAAGAAATCTCCTTATTTCTCCCAGGGATGTGCGGGCGCGGCCGCCCCGGGGCCGGGTGGCGGCCGTGTGTCCGGCGCTGTCCCGGACCGTACGATGGCCGCCATGCGAAACCGCCCGATCCCCGGCAGTTCCGGACGCGTCCGGGCCATGAGCCTGCTCGGTGACCCCGTGCTGCACGGCGCCTGCGAACCCGTCACGGACTTCGGGCCCGCGCTCGCCCGGCTGGTCGAGGACATGTACGCCACGATGTACGCGGCGAACGGCGTCGGGCTCGCGGCCAACCAGGTCGGCGTGGCGCTACGGGTGTTCGTGTACGACTGCCCCGACGACGAGGACGTCCGGCACCTGGGGCACCTGGTCAACCCCACCCTCGTCGAGGCCGACGGCATCACCGTGCGGGGCCCGGAGGGCTGCCTGTCGCTGCCGGGCGTCGAGGCCGGTACGCCCCGCTTCGACCATGCGGTGGTCGAGGGGGTCACGGTCGAGGGCGAGCCGGTGCGGGTCAGCGGCACCGGCTTCTTCGCCCGTTGCCTCCAGCACGAGTGCGACCACCTGGACGGCGCCGTCTACACCGACCGGCTGACCGGACTGCGGCGGGCGCGGGCCCTGCGCGCGGCCCGCCGGGCGCCCTGGGGGCGGCCCGGCTGACCGGCGAGCGGTATGCGCGGCTTTCAGAACCCGGGGCCGCCGGGGCGGTCGCCCGCCGCGGACAGCCTGCCCCACAGCAGATCGGCCAGGCTGCTCACCAGCTGGGCCCGTGAGCAGGGGCGTTCGCCCAGCCACCAGTCGCCCGCCGCGTGCATCATGCCGACGATGCCGTGACCCCAGATCCGGGCCATGACCTGGCTGTCGGCCCCGAGGTCCACCCGCTCCGCGATGACCGTGGCGAGCTCCTCGCCCAGGCGGCGCAGCAGCGGGGCGGAGTGGCGTCCCACGTCGAAGCCCTGCTCGGAGGAGTGCGCCGCGTCGTCGGCGGGGTGCATCAGGAACCGGTAGACCTGCGGACGGGCCTCGATCGCGGCGAGATAGGTGTCGAGCGTCGCCTCGACCCGGGCGCGGCGGTCGGCGGGGGCGTCGAGCGCCGCCCGCAGTGCGCCGAGGAGCGCGTCGGTGTGCCGTTTCGCGAGGGCGCGGTAGAGCCCGCCCTTGTCGCCGAAGTGCCGGTAGAGGATGGGCTTGGTGATCCCGGCCTCCGCCGCGATGGCGTTCATCGAGGCCCCGGGGCCGTCCCTGAGCACCACGCGGTCGGCGGCTTCGAGCAGCTCCCGGCGGCGGCGTTCTGCCGCGGACCGTTGCCGCTCCGCCTGTCGTGTGGTCTCCATGCTGTTTCTCCCACCCCTGGCCGTGCCTGTCCGTCCTGCCTGCGCAACGTAACACCCTGTCCAGCGGTGCGCGGATCTGCGGTTGAGCGGTTGACAGAGGCTACTTGCCGGTAACAGACTGTTGTTACCGCAAGTAACGAATGATTTTCGACAGCAGTACTTTGACAGCAGTACGTGGAGGGGAACATGGCCGAGTTCACGCTCGAACTCAACGACGACCAGAAGCAGGTCCGTGACTGGCTGCACGGATTCGCCGCGGATGTGATCCGGCCGGCCGCTTCGGAGTGGGACGAGCGTGAGGAAACGCCGTGGCCCGTCATTCAGGAGGCGGCCAAGGTCGGCATCTACTCCCTGGACTTCTACGCCCAGCAGTTCTTCGACCCGACCGGCCTCGGCATTCCGATGGCGATGGAGGAGCTGTTCTGGGGTGACGCGGGCATCGCGCTGTCGATCGTCGGTACGGGCCTGGCGGCCGTCGGCGTCCTCGCCAACGGCACGGAGGAGCAGATAGGCACCTGGATCCCGCAGATGTACGGCGACGCGAACGATGTGAAGGTCGCCGCCTTCTGCTCCTCGGAGCCCGACGCCGGCTCCGACGTCGCCTCGATGCGCACCCGCGCGGTGTACGACCAGGCCAAGGACGAGTGGGTGCTCAACGGCACCAAGACCTGGGCGACCAACGGCGGCATCGCCAACGTCCACGTCGTGGTCGCGGTCGTCGACTCCGAGCTCGGCTCCAAGGGGCACGCCTCCTTCATCGTGCCGCCGGACACCCCCGGGCTCTCCCAGGGGCAGAAGTTCAAGAAGCACGGCATCCGCGCCTCGCACACCGCGGAGGTCGTCCTTGAGGACGTGCGCGTCCCGGGCCACTGCCTGCTCGGTGGCAAGGAGAAGCTCGACCAGCGCCTCGCGCGGGCCCGGGAGCGCGCCGCCTCCGGTGGCGGCGAGCGGGTGAAGAACGCCGCGATGGCCACGTTCGAGGCATCCCGCCCGGCGGTCGGCGCGATGGCGGTCGGCACCGCCCGTGCCGCGTACGAGGTCGCGCTCGACTACGCGAAGACCCGCACCCAGTTCGGCCGCCCGATCATCGACAACCAGGGCATCGCCTTCCAGCTCGCCGACATGCGCACCCGGATCGACGCGGCCCGGCTGCTGGTCTGGCGCGCGTCCTGGATGGCGGCCGCCGGCAAGCCGTTCGAGTCCGCCGAGGGCTCCATGTCCAAGCTGTACGCGAGCGAGACGGCCAAGGAGGTCACCGCGCAGGCGGTCCAGATCCTCGGCGGCAACGGCTTCACCCGTGAGTACCCGGTGGAGCGGATGCACCGGGACGCCGCGATCTACACGATCTTCGAGGGCACCAGCGAGATCCAGCGGCTGGTGATCGCCCGCACGCTGTCCGGGATGCCCATCCGCTGACAACCGGCCCAGGCCGCATGCAGGTTCCGGCCCCCGTCCCCCGCCGCACCGGCAGGGGACGGGGGCCGGTCCTGTGTCGTGGGTGAATGGTGTGCACCTGCCATGCACCTGTAGATTCCCCGTGAAAATCGTGACCGGCCGATGAAGGGGAACGCACCATGCTGAAGTTCACCGGGGGGCGGGTCGTGGCCGCCGCCGTGGCGGCGTTCGGCCTCGTCATCGCCGCACAGGGCACGGCCGCGGGCGCGCCGAAGCCGATCGAGGCGACCTTCGGCGGGTACGGGGAATGGAACCCCGACCCCTACGGCAGCATCCCCGGCGACTCGATCCGCGCCTGCGACACGGGCGCGGACGGCTGGGGCATCGAGGTGAAGCTCGACATCGGCCGCGACGGGACCTGGGACCGGGTCGCGAGTACCCGAGGTCACAATTCCCCCTACTGCAGCCCCTGGAAGAGCGGCAACATCAAGGAAGGCACGCCCGTGAGCATCCAGGTGGCGAATGTGAACGCCGGCGTCACCTACCCCAAGGGCTCGCTCCTGCTCAGCCACGCCTGAGCGACGGGCCCGAGAGCCACCGGGTGGCGGGCGGCGATCCGGCCGCAGGCCACCCGACGGCATCGCCTCAGGCGGGAAGCTGGGCCTCGATGGCCGCGACGAGCTCCGGGGCCTCCGGCTCGGTGGCGGGGCGGAGCCGGGCGACCGGCTCGCCCGCGGGGGAGAGCAGGAACTTCTCGAAGTTCCACTTCACGTCACCGGCTTCGCCGTCGGCGTCCGCGAGCTTCGTCAGCTCCACGTAGAGCGGGTGCCGGCCCGCGCCGTTGACGTCCGTCTTGGCCAGCAGCGGGAAGCTCACCCCGTACGTCGCCGAGCAGAACGCCTGGATCTCCTCCGAGCTTCCGGGCTCCTGGCCGGCGAACTGGTTGCACGGCACGCCGAGCACGGTGAACCCCCGGTCCCCGTAAGTCTTCTGGAGCCGCTCCAGGCCCGCGTACTGCGGGGTCAGCCCGCACTTGGAGGCGACGTTCACCAGCAGGACGGCCTGGCCCCGGTAGGCGCCCAGGGTGGTCGGCTCGCCGGTCAGGGTGTGGAGGGGAATGTCGTAGAGCGTCATGAGGATCTCCTAGTAAATGGCTTTCACTGCCATTCTTACGCCCCTGGGCCGCCACTTATGCCCACAGGTTCATCGGGACGAAGCCGACCGCACGGCCGTCCGGATCCAGCAGCCTGCCCATCAGTTTGACCGCACGCAGCGCGACCGCCCGGTCGGCGATCCGCAGATGGGGGAGGGTCGCGGCCAGACGTACTTCCAGGTCCTGGGCATCCACCAGCGAGGAGACCCAGACCGTCGCGATCAGATTCTGCGGACCGGCCAGGCCGAGGCACTGCCGGATCTCCGGAAGCCTCGCCAACTCCCTTGCCGTGGAGTCGAGATGCTCGGGCGAGACAGTGCCGAAGAAGGTCACGGCAACCGGTGAGCCGGACAGCGAGCGGGCCAGATCGCAGCGCAGCACCAGCCGTCCGGACTCCAGCAGCCGGTTCAGTCGCCGGCTCGCCGTGTTCACAGAGACGCCCAGTATCTCGGCGAGTTCACTCAGCGACATCCGCCCGTTCTCGCCGATCGCCGTGACCAGCTCCGCGTACTCGGGAGACTGCTGGGAGCCGCCCAGCGCCGAGCGCCGGGACGCGGCCAGCGCCTCCTGCTGGGAGCGGCTCAGGCTCGTCAGCCGCCAGACGCTCCCCTCCGTGTAACTACGGGTGACCAGACGGGCCCGGGTCGCCGTGATCCCGGGGATCGTGCCGAGCCGGTCCACGATGTAGCGCGAGAGCGCGCCGAAACCGGTGGCCATGGCCGTGATCAGCAGGTCCCGGCCGCCCGCCGCGTGCTCCACGGTCACCGCGTGCGGGTCCGCGGAGAGCTGCTCGGCCACCGCACCCGCCTGCCCCGGCGCACAGTCGATCTCGATCAGCGCACCGGCTCCGGAGCCGCCGAAGGGATAGGCGGTCACCCAGGCATGGCCCGCCGTCCGCAGCCGCTCCCAGCGCCGGGCGACGGTGGCGGCGTCGATGTCCAGCGCCTTCGCCAGCTCTGTCCAGGGCGCCCGTGGGCTGATCTGCAGGGCGTTCACCAGGGCCAGATCGAGTTCGCTGAGCGGGGGCAGGTTTTCAGTCATCTGAGATCCGCATCGGGAAGCGTTGTGGGAAAAAACTGCATTGGATCGTGATTCATGACAGAGATAAGCAATTCGATGTCACCTCATGATCGGAGATTAGCATCGCCCTACCTCATCAGATCCAGCCAGTTCCTTGCCCCGGAGGCGCCCCGTGCAGCAGCCTTTCGCCACCCTCGCCGAGGCCGCCGCCGCCCTTCGGTCGGGCGCCGTCGGCAGCCGTGAGCTCGTCGCCGCCGCACTCGCCGACGCCGACACGCTCGATCCGCTGCTCGGCGTGTACGTGACCCGCTTCCCGGAACAGGCACTCGCCGCGGCCCGCGCGGCCGACTCCCGCCCGGCCGCCGAACGCGGCCCGCTGCACGGGCTGCCGCTCGCCGTGAAGGACAACCTCGCCACCGTCGAGGGCCCGGCCACCGCACAGAGCCCCGCCCATGACCCGCACTGGTGGTGCGGGCGCGACGCGCCCGCCGTCGCCCGGCTGCGCCGCGCCGGGGCCGTCGTCCTCGGCAAGACCACCATGGCCGAGTACGCCATGGGCCGGCCCGACCCCGCCCACCCCTTCCCGGTGCCCCGCAACCCCTGGGACCCGGAGCGGTGGACCGGCGGATCGAGCACCGGCAACGGTGCGGGCATCGCCTCCGGCCTCTTCCTCGGGGCCCTCGGCAGCGACACCTCCGGCAGCGTCCGGCTGCCCGCCGCCCTGTGCGGCACCACCGGCCTGAAGACCAGCTTCGGCCTGCTGCCCACCGACGGCTGCCTGCCGCTCAGTCCCTCGCAGGACGTCCTGGGCCCGATGGCCGTCAGCGCCGGAGACTGCGGGCTCCTCCTCGACGCGCTGACCGGGCAGCCGGGCCGCGCTCCCGGCCCCTCGGACATCCAAGGACTGCGCGTCGGCGTCCCGTACGGGCTCCTCGCCGCGGCGGGCGGACTGATTCCCGCGCACCTCTACCTCCGCGCCCAGCGGACCCGCGAACGGCTCACCGCCGCGCTGCTGGAGCGGCTGGACGGCCCGGCCGGGGCCGACGTGATCGCCACCCCGACCTGGCCCGCGCCCGCCCGCCCCTACGCCCGGGAAACCGCGCCCGGCGACGAGCTCAACCTCACCGCCGTCTGGAACCCCACCGGCTTCCCGGCCCTCGCGCTGCCCATGGGCGCCGACCCGGCCGGGCTGCCGCTCTCCCTCCAACTGGCCGGCCGCCCCCGCGGCGAGCACACCCTGCTCCGTGCGGGCGAGGCCTTCCAGTCCGTCACCACCTGGCATCTGCGCAGGGCCGCGCCCGACCCCCGGCACCGGCCCGCCCCGCTCCGCGACCCGGACCGCGAAGAACCGGCGCCCGCCCCCTCCCTGCCCGGCCCCGGCCACGCCCCGGCCGGCGTCGAGGAAGCCCTCGCGGCCGTCGGCATCAAACCGGGCCCGGCCGATCTGGCCGTCGTCGGCGCAGTGGCCCGCGGGATCCTCGCGGCCCCCCGCCGGCCGGCCGCCTGACCCGCTCCCGCCCCCGAAGCCTCATCGCAGCGAACTCTTCCCGCCCCACCACCCTCCGCCGCGCCCGTGTGCGCGGCCGTGCCCAAGTGGAGATCCCCATGTCGCGTATCCAGCCCACCGCGGGCGCCGGCGCGCCTGGCCTCGGCGGCGCCCGCGTCGCCGCGGTCGTCGGATTCCTGGTCTTCGTCGAACTGACCAGCGGCATCATCCAGGGGATGATGCCGGCCCTTCGCGGTCCTCTGCCTCGTCGCCGGCTCCGTCCTGGTCGCCTGGTCGCCCTCCTTCGAGGTGCTGCTCGTCGGGCGCGTCCTGCAGGGACCGCTCGCCGCGCTCCTTCCGCTGGAGATCGGCCTCGTCCGCGACCGCCTCGACGCGGCGGGCGCCCGGAGCGCCATCGCCCTGCTCGTCGGCGCCCTCACCTTCGGTGCCAGCGCCGGCATGGTCATCGCCGGTCTCCTGCGCCAAGTCATCTCCTCGGTGCACGGCGTGCTCTGGATCCCGGCCGTCACGACCGTGCTGTGCGCCGGAGTCGTCTTCTTCCTGGTACCCGAATCGAAGACCCGCGCCCCGGGCCGGGTCGACTGGGCCGGAGCCGGGCTGCTCAGCGTCGGACTCGCCACGCTGCTCCTCGGCATCTCCCAGGGACCCAAGTGGGGCTGGAGCGACGGCTGGACACTGACGCTCCGCGCGGTCGCCGCCGCCACGCTCGTCGTCTGGGTCCTGGTCGAACTCCGCGTCGCGGAGCCCATCGTCGACATCCGCCTCACCGTCCGGCGCACCCTGCTCCCCGTGTACGCGGCCAGCTTCCTGCTCGGCACCGCGCTCTTCGGCGCCCAGACCGCCGCCGTCCTCTTCGTCTCCTCGCCCGGCGACAAGCTCGGATACGGATTCGGCTACGACGCCCTCGGCATCGCGTGGCTGATGCTGCCGTCCGGCGTGATGGCGTTCGCCGCCTCGCTCGTCGCCTCCCGGCTCTTCCGGCTGATCGGCGGACGCGGCGCCCTCGCGCTCAGCGGGTTCCTCATGGCGGCCGGCTACGTGCTCCTGATTGTGGCGCACGACGAGCCCTGGCAGTTCGTCGTCGTCAACGCCATCGTCGGCTCGGGCTTCGGACTGGCCCTCAGCGCCATGCCCGTCCTCATCGTCGAAGCCAGCCCGCACGAGCGCACCGCGATCGCCACCCGGATCTACAACACCGCCAAGACAGTGGGCGGTTCGGTCGCCGGAGCCGTCTTCGCGGCCATCCTGACCGCGATCACCTTCAAGGGCACGGAGATACCCACGATCGACGCCTACACCACCGTCTGGTGGTGCTGCGCGGGCGTGTCGGTCCTGGTCGCCGGCGCGGCGGCCGTCGTGGCCCGGCCCCGTACCGCCCTCGACTGACCGGCCACTCACCCCGATCCGCACCCCCAGGGAAGGAACAGCGCCATGCCCGCTCCCACCACCCCCGTACTCCTGCACAACGGCCTGCTCATCGACGGCACGGGCGCCGAACCCGTCCAGGACGGCGCGGTCCTCATCGAGGACGGACGCGTGCGCTGGGCGGGCCCGTCCGCGGACTGTCCGGCGACCGAGGAGGGGACCCGGCGCGTCGACGTCCGAGGCGGCACGATCCTGCCCGGCTTCATCGACTGCCACGTCCACATGGCCGCCCCCGGCACCGCACTGAGCCACGCCGAGATCGCCACCATGCCCCGCAGCCTGCTCACCTTCCTCGCCGTACCCCGGATGCGGGCGACGCTCGAAGCCGGGGTCACCACCGCCAGGGACCTCGGCGGGGCGGATGCCGGACACCGGCGGGCCGTCGAGTCCGGGCTGCTGGTGGGCCCCCGGCTGCTGGTGGCCGTCGCCATGCTCAGCCCGACCGGCGGGCACGGCGACTTCCGGCCGGGGAACGACGACCGCGCCAACGACAACACCATGGGGCGGCTGGCCGACGGCACCGCCGAATGCCGCCAGGCGGTGCGCGGCGTGCTGCGCCAGGGCGCCGACTGCGTCAAGATCGCCGCGACCGGCGGCGTCTGGAGCCCCACCGACCAGCCCGACGACGACGGATTCCTGGAGGACGAGATCCGCACGATCACGGAGATCGCCGCCGGACACCGGGGCAAGAAGGTCGCCGCCCACGCCCAGGGCAGGGGCGGCATCCTCAACGCCGTACGGGGCGGGGTCGCCAGCATCGAGCACGGCTACGAGATCGACGACGAGGCCATGGACCTGATGCTGGAGCGCGGCACGTTCCTCGTACCGACCCTCACCACCGCCCACACCGACCCGGACCCGAAGAAGGCGGCGCCCTGGGCGTACGCGAAGAAGAAGCACTGGCAGGAGGTCGCCCGCACGCACATCCCGCACGCACATCCCGCACGCCATCGAGCGCGGGGTGCGGGTCGCCATGGGAACCGACTGCGGCATCGCGGAACACGGCACCAACCTGCGCGAGCTGGGCCACCTCGTGGACTGCGGCATGACCCCGATGGGCGCGCTGCGCGCCGGCACGGCCGAGGCAGCGGAGCTCCTCGGCATCGCCCACGAGACCGGCACCCTGGAGCCCGGCAAGCGCGCCGACGTCGTCATAGCCCGCGGCAATCCGCTCGACGACATCCGCGCCCTCGGTGACCCCGCGAACGTCCTGGTGGTGATGAAGGACGGCGTTGTCTACAAGGACCCCGACGGGCTCGCCGGCTGAGCAGGCCCCGGGCCGACCTCCTTGTAGTAGTAGGTGGTCGGCCTGAGGGCCCCCGCCGGATCGGCGGCGTAACCGGGGACCGAGCCGCACGCCGTCCAGTCCGCGGAGCGGTAGAGCCGCTCGGCGGCGCTGTCGCTCTCGGTGTCCAGCACGAGCAGGGTGACGCCGTCCCCGGCCGCCGTCTCCTCGACCGCGTCCAGCAGCCGCCGGCCCAGCCCCCGGCCCTGCGCCGACGGACGCACCATCAGCTTGGTGACCTCCGCGCGATGGCGGGCGTTGGGCAGCGGCGCCCGGACCAGGCCGATGGTCCCGGCGACCCGCTCACCGTCCCGGGCGATCCAGACCTGGAGGCGCCCGGCGGACACCGATGCGGCCTGCTCCCGCCACCAGCAGGCCGACGCGTCCCGGTCCAGCGGTGCCAGGAATCCGACGGAGGCCCCGCCGTCCACGATCTCCACCAGGAGTGCGGCCAGCTCATCGGCGTACGTGACCAGTTCGGGTCCGGACACCTGGACGATCTCGGTCATACGACAGGTCCTTTCAGGGCAGAACGATCATCAGTGCGTAACGGACCCCGGCCGGGTCCGGACAGTGGAAACGCGAGGGCCCGCGGAGCCGGAAGCGCAGGCAGTCCCCGGTGCGGACGGTGTGCACGGTGCCGTCCACGGTGATCTCGACCGTCCCCTCCAGGACCCAGATGTGCTGTTCGAGGCCGGGGACGGGCGGATTCTCGTACGCGATCGAGGCGCCCGCGCCGAGCACCCCCTCGACGACCTCCGCGCGCAGCCCCGGGTGCGGGGGCGAGACGGAGCGGCGTACGAAGCCGGACTCCTCGTCGCGCCAGACCGGCTGGCGCGCGGCGGGCACCAGCTGCGGCGGCTCCGCCTCCACTTCGAGGAGCAGCCGCGACATGGTCCGCCCGTGGACCGTGCACAGCCGGCCGAGCAGGGCCGCGGTCGGGCTCAGTTCGCCGCGCTCCAGCCGTGAGAGCGTCGAGCGGCTCACCCCCGTGCGGTGCGCCAGCTCCTCCAGGGACCAGCCCGCCTCGGCGCGGAGTTCGGCCAGCCGTGCCGCCAGCCGGGCATCGACGCTGCCCGGCTCTGCGCTCTCCATTTCTCTCACATCGGAGATTGTATCTCTGATCCGGGAAGACCTGGTTCAGGGCCGCGACGGCGGGCTCAGCAGGACGAGGGTCTCGCCCCGTACCGGCGCGGCCGTGCCGGCACCGCTCATCGGGGTGAGCCGGCCGGCCGCGCTCACCACGAACAGCAGCTCGTGCCCGGCCGGGACCTCTCCGTCGAAGGGCCGGCTGACCACCCGCGCCCCGGACTCGTACCTGCGGGTCAGCTCGGGACCCGTGAGCCCCGGACCGAACAGCGACTCACCACCCGTGTACGGAGCCACCACCCCGTGATCCGCGGACGGCGGCCGGAGCCGGTGGACCGGGCCCTCGACGGACTCCCGGAGTGTCATCGACGCGAGCGCGTTGGAGTCGTCCTCGCCGGTCAGCAGCAGCACGTCGCTGATCCCCTCAAGTTCCGCTCCGGCACCGGTGGCCGAGGTGAGCAGCTCACCGGGGGCCAGCTTCAGCCCCGCCTCCTCGATCCGCGCCCGCTCGGCGGCCGCGCCCGCCCACATCAGTACGTCAGGACCTGCGGAGCGCAGCGCGCACGCCAGGTCGACCGTCCACGGGTCGCCGCCCACCAGCAGCGGCCTGGACCTCGCCGGGCGCAGCACCCGCAGCCTCCGGGCCACCGGGAACGCCGTCAGCCCGTAGAGCGTGACGGTGGCGACGATCACCACGAAGGTGGCCGGGAGGATGCGTTCCGCGCCGTCGATGCCCTTGTCGGCCAGGGTCGCGGAGAACGTGGAGGCGGTGGCCGCCGCGACGATGCCCCGGGGGGGCATCCAGCCGATGAACCACCTTTCCCCGCGCGGCACATCGGTTCCGAGCGTCGCGAGGTGGGCCACCAGGGGCCTGGTCACCAGGACGAGCAGCGCGACCAGCGCCAGCGACGGCAGCACCACTTGCCGCAGGGAGGCGGGAGTGACCGTCGCCGAGATGGAGATGAAGAGCAGACCGATGGTGAGCGAGACCAGTGTGTCGAAGAAGGGCCGCCGCACCGGGACGTCCGGGCCCGGCAGGTGGGCGACGGCCATCCCCATGACGACGGCGGAGATCAGCCCCGTGTCGTCGCGCAGCGCGTCGCACGCCGCCGCCACGCCGATCACCGCGGCGAACTGCACCGACGTGCCCAGCTCCTCGCTCAGCCGCACCCGGCTCAGCAGCAGCCACAGCAGACCCGCCCCGACCGCGCCACCGGCCACGCCCACCGCCGCGCTGGCCGCGAACTGCCCCAGCTGACGGCCGAACCCGGGCCGGTCGCCCGCGAGGACCCCGTGGAAGACCAGCGCCCCCAGGATCCCGCCGACCGGATCGATCAGGGACCCCTCCCAGATCAGCACGCGCTGCAACCGCTCGCTGGGCCGGACGAAGTTGAGCAGCGGCCCGACGACCGTCGGACCGGAGACGACCAGGATCGACGCGAGCATCACGGACCCGGACATCGACATGTCGAGTACCGGCACGGCGAACAGCGCGGCCGACACCACGGTGAGCACCGTCCCGATCCAGAGGAGCCGGACCACGACACGGCGGTTGTGGCCCTTGAGCCTGCTGATGTCCAGCCCCAGCCCGGCGTCGTAAAGGATCACCGCCACGGCCAGCGACACCAGCGGGGAGAAGGCGGTGCCCAGCAGCCGTTCCGGATCGATGTCGTCCGTCAGCGCGCCGGCGGTGAAACCCACCGGCAGCAGGACGAGCAGCGCCGGCACCCGCAGCCGGCCGGCCAGCAACTGCGAGCCGACCGCCAGCACCACAATCAGTCCCAGGCCGAGGAACACCTGATCGTCCGTCATGACCGCGCCTCCTGCGGTGAGGCCGGGGCGGCGCTTCCGCCCCGTGGATCACCGCGCGCGACCACCCTCCGTGGCGGCGAACGACAGAGGGGGAAGGGCTCGCGCCGGGAGGCGGCCGAGTCCCGCGCTGTCCGCCGGACGGGCTAACGGAGCGCGGACCGGTGCCGCCGGGGCGGACGCCGGCCGCCCGCGGGCTCCTCCGGGTGCGGGGGCGGGAAGTCGCGGAGCGGTCCGGGGGCTTGAGAGGATCGACGGGTGGAGTCTCCCGAACCCTTCCCCGGATCAGGTACCGAACCGCTGCCCGAGGCCGGCCGGGCGGCGGTCCGCCGCACCGTGCGCTGCCGGCTGTGCGGACGCCCGCTCACCGGCACGGCCTCGCGCCTCAGCGGACTCGGCCCCGCCTGCGACGCCAAACTGCACCCGGCGCCGCCGGACATCCGCACCCGCCGGCATGAGGTCGAACAGGACCCGCTGCCCGGCACCTGAGCCCGCGCCGGGCGGGCCCGGCACGGGCTCGGCCGTCAGGAGGGCTGCTCGCCCAGCCGCCGGAACAGTCCCTCCTGCACCACGGACACCAGCAGATTTCCCTCGCGGTCGTAGATCCGGCCACGCGCCAGACCCCGCCCGCCTGTCGCCACGGGTGACTCCTGGTCGTACAGGAACCACTCGTCGGCCCGGAACGGACGGTGGAACCACATCGCGTGGTCCAGGGACGCCATATCGAAGCCGCGCGGCCCCCACAGCGGCTCCACCGGGATCCGTACCGCGTCCAGCAGCGTCATGTCGCTCGCGTACGTCAGCGCACAGGTGTGCACGAGTGGGTCGTCACCGAGCGGGCCGACCGCACGCATCCAGACCGCGCTGCGCGGGTCGGCGTCCGTGATCTCCTCCCGTGTCCAGCGCAGCCGGTCGACGTAACGGATGTCGAACGGCTGGCGCCGCGCCATCCGCTCCAGCGCCTCGGGAAGCGCGCCGAGGTGATCACGCACCTCGTCCGCGACCGTCGGCAGCTCCTCCGGATCCGGGACCACGCGCGCCGGGGGCAGCTGGTGCGCGATGCCCGCCTCCTCCGGACGGTGGAAGGACGCCGTCAGATCGAAGATGGTGCGCCCCTGCTGCACCGCCGTCACCCGGCGGGTGGTGAAGGACCGGCCGTCCCTGACCCGCTCGACCTGGTAGACGATCGGCACTCCCGGACGGCCGGGCCGCAGGAAGTAGGCGTGCAGCGAGTGGACCGGCCGGTCCCCGTCGGTGGTGCGGCCGGCCGCCACCAGGGCCTGCCCGGCGACCTGTCCGCCGAAGACCCGCTGGAGGGACTCGTGCGGGCTGCGGCCGCGGAAGATGTTGACCTCGATCCGCTCCAGGTCGAGCAGGTCGACCAGGCGCTCTGCGGGGTTCGTCATGCTGTTCGTCTCCACTCTCGCGACGCCGCCCGCGGTACGGGCGGGCTCACAACTGGCCCACGGAGGTGACCCGGAGCACCGCCCGGCCCTCCTCGTCGGACGCGGCGAGATCGACCTCGGCGCTGATGCCCCAGTCGTGGTCGCCGCTCGGGTCCGCGAACGTCTGCCGGACCCGCCACAGACCGTGCTCGGCGTCCTCGTCGATCTTCAGCAGCTTCGGGCCGCGGGCGTCGGGGCCGGTGCCCAGCTCCTCGTGCTCGTCCCAGTACGCGTCCATCGCCTGGCCCCACGCGTCCTCGTCCCAGCCCGCCTCGCCGTCCAGCTCACCGAGATCGCGGACCCGGTCCAGGGCGGCCAGCTCGACCCGGCGGAACATCGCGTTGCGCACCAGTACCCGGAAGGCGCGGGCGTTCGCCGTGACCGGCTTGACCTCGTCGGCCCGCTCCTGCGCCTGCTCGGCCGTCTCCACCTCGGGATTGGCGAGCTGCTCCCACTCGTCGAGCAGACTGGAGTCCACCTGACGCACCATCTCACCGAGCCAGGCGATCAGGTCCTCCAGGTCCTCGGACTTGATGTCGTCCGGGATGGTGTGCTCCAGCGCCTTGTACGCGCCCGCGAGATACCGCAGCACGATGCCCTCGGTGCGGGCCAGCTCGTAGTTCGAGGTGAACTCCGTGAACGTCATGGCGCGTTCGTACATGTCACGGACCACCGTCTTGGGCGACACCGGGTGGTCACCGACCCACGGGTGGCTCTGCCGGTAGACGTCGTACGCGTGCCACAGCAGCTCGCTCAGCGGCTTCGGGTACGTGACCTCCTGGAGGAGCTCCATCCGCTCCTCGTACTCGATGCCATCGGCCTTCATCTGGCCGATCGCCTCGCCGCGCGCCTTGTTCTGCTGGGCGGCGAGGATCTGACGCGGGTCGTCGAGCGTCGACTCGACCACAGAGACCATGTCCAGCGCGTACGAGGGGGAGTCGGCGTCCAGCAGCTCGAACGCGGCGAGCGCGAACGTCGACAGCGGCTGGTTCAGCGCGAAGTTCTGCTGGAGATCGACGGTGAGCCGCACGATGCGGCCCTCCGCGTCGGGGGTTTCGAGCCGCTCCACCACGCCGCCGTCCAGCAGCGAGCGGTAGATGGCGATCGCCTGGCGGATGTGGCGCAGCTGCGCCTTGCGCGGCTCGTGGTTGTCCTCCAGCAGGTGCCGCATCGCCTCGAAGGCGTTGCCGGGACGTGCGATGACGGACAGCAGCATGGTGTGCGTGACCCGGAAACGGGAGGTCAGCGGCTCCGGGTCGGACTGGATCAGCTTGTCGAACGTCGTCTCCGACCAGGCCACGAAGCCCTCGGGGGCCTTCTTGCGGACGACCTTGCGCTTCTTCTTCGGGTCGTCGCCGGCCTTCTTGACCAGCTTCTCGTTCTCGACGACGTGCTCTGGGGCCTGCGCGACGACGAAGCCCGCCGTGTCGAAGCCCGCCCGGCCGGCCCGGCCGGCGATCTGGTGGAACTCACGGGCGCGCAGCGTACGCACCCGGGTGCCGTCGTACTTGGTGAGCGCGGTGAACAGCACCGTGCGGATGGGGACGTTGACGCCGACCCCCAGCGTGTCCGTACCGCAGATGACCTTGAGCAGACCCGCCTGCGCGAGCTTCTCCACGAGCCGGCGGTACTTCGGCAGCATGCCCGCGTGGTGCACCCCGATGCCGTGCCGCACATAACGGGAGAGGTTCTGGCCGAACTTGGTGGTGAAGCGGAAGTTGCCGATGAGGTCGGCGATCTTCTCCTTCTCCTCCTTGGTGCACATGTTGATGCTCATCAGCGACTGCGCCCGCTCGACGGCCGAGGCCTGGGTGAAGTGCACGATGTAGACCGGCGACTGCCGGGTGTCCAGCAGCTCGGTGATGGTCTCGGTGATCGGCGTCAGCCGGTACTCGTAACTGAGCGGGACCGGACGCGTCGCGGACCGCACCACGGAGGTGGGCCGGCCGGTGCGGCGGGTCAGGTCCTCCTCGAACATCCTGACGTCACCGAGGGTGGCGGACATCAGGACGAACTGGGCCTGCGGCAGCTCCAGGATCGGGATCTGCCAGGCCCAGCCGCGGTCCTGCTCCGCGTAGAAGTGGAACTCGTCCATCACGACCTGGCCGATGTCCGCGTACTTCCCGTCACGCAGGGCGATGGCGGCCAGCACCTCGGCCGTGCAGCAGATCACCGGGGCGTCGGCGTTGACCGAGGCGTCGCCGGTGAGCATGCCGACGTTCTCGGTGCCGAACAGCTTGCACAGGTCGAAGAACTTCTCCGAGACCAGCGCCTTGATCGGCGCGGTGTAGAAGGTGACCTTGTCCTGCGCCAGGGCCGCGAAGTGCGCACCGGCCGCGACCAGGCTCTTGCCGGAGCCGGTGGGGGTGGACAGGATCACGTTGGCCCCGGAGACCACCTCGATCAGCGCCTCCTCCTGAGCCGGATAGAGGGTGATGCCCTGCGTCTCGGTCCATGACGAGAATGCCTCGAAGAGGGCGTCGGGGTCGTCGGTCGGGGGCAGCTGATCGATTAGGGTCACGCCCCCATCTTGCCTGCCTTCCGCCCGGATGAGGGAACCGGACGACGGCACGAAGATCACGGACGATACGCTTCCCCCTCAACTCGACGACAGCGCAACGGCGGTGGTCCGCGCCCGGACAGGGCGACATCCGTTCACGCGTTGTCCGTCACTGGTCAATACCTACGGGGGCGGCAACAGACATGATGGGACCGGCACACTCTCTGTCAGGGGCGGCGGCCTGGCTGGGGGTGGGTGCGGCTGCGGCAGCCGCGGGACACACGATGCCGTGGCCCGTCCTGGTCGTCGGCGCGCTGATCACGGCCGGTGCCGCGCTGGCACCGGACCTGGATCACAAGTCCGCGACCATCTCACGCGCCTTCGGACCGATCTCCCGGGGCCTCTGCGAGATCGTCGACACGCTGTCGCACGCCGTCTACAAGGCGACGAAGATGCGGGGCGACTCGAACCGCAACGGCGGTCACCGGACCCTCACCCACACCTGGCTGTGGGCGGTCCTGATAGGTGCCGGCGCCTCCGCCGCCGCCATCACCGGCGGCCGCTGGGCGGTGCTGGCGATCCTCTTCATCCACCTGGTGCTCGCCGTCGAAGGCCTGCTGTGGCGGGCCGCCCGGGTATCCAGCGACGTCCTGGTGTGGCTGCTCGGCGCCACCAGCGCGTGGATTCTCGCCGGCGTCCTGGACAAGCCGGGCAACGGCTCCGACTGGCTCTTCAGCGCCCCCGGCCAGGAGTACCTCTGGCTCGGGCTGCCGATCGTGCTGGGCGCTCTCGTCCACGACATCGGGGACGCGCTGACCGTCTCCGGCTGCCCGATCCTCTGGCCGATCCCGGTGGGCCGCAAGCGCTGGTACCCGATCGGCCCGCCGAAGGCCATGCGGTTCCGGGCCGGCAGCTGGGTGGAACTGAAGGTGCTGATGCCGGTGTTCATGGTGCTCGGGGGCGTGGGCGCCGCGGCCGCGATGAACGTCATCTGAGGCCTGGCTCTAGACCTGTACGGGATGCACCAGGCGGCCGTGGGAGATCAGTGAGGCGGCCTGCTTGAGGCGGCGGACCCGGATGCTGACCCCGTAGGCGTCGATGCCCGGCACCGCCGCCAGGCGGGTGGTCAGATAGCGGTAGAAGTCCTGGGCGTCCCGGCAGGTGACGATGGCCATCACGTTGTGGTCGCCGCTGATGGCGCCGGCGAACGCGACCTCCTCGTGCCCGGCGATCTCCTGCCCGGTCCGCTCCAGACGGGCCGGGGCGACGCGCAGCCACAGTGTCGCGTTGAGGCGGTAGCCGAGGCGCTCGGGCAGCAGATCGATGTCGTACGAGAGCGCGCCGGACGACTCCAGGGACTCCAGGCGGCGCGCGACGCGGCCCTTGGACCAGCCGGTGATCTCGGCCAGCCGCGTGTGCGAGGTACGGCCGTCCTCCGCGAGAGCGGCCAGCAGCGGGGCGTCCTCGGCGTCCGGAGGCGGCGGAGGGCCGGCCGGAGCGGGGGAGGGGCCACCGGTCAGCCGCTGCTCCTGCTCGGGCGTGAGGTGTCCGCCGTAGCCGGTCCACCCGGGCGCGCCGGGGGCGTCGAAGGGGTGGATGAGCAGATCGATGCGCAGGTCGAGCACGGCGGCGGACCTGGGCAGCTGCTGGAGCAGCATGTCCTCGCGCTGGGCGTCCAGCGGTGAGCGGATGACGCAGATGATCTCCGAACCGCCCGAGGCGATGCTCGCGTAGGCGATGTCGGGACGCCGGGTGAGGGCGTCGGCCAGCGGACCGACCCGGTCCGGGCGGCAGCGGATGCGCGCGACCCACTGCGCCTCCCCGTGCACGGCGGGGTCGACCAGGCCCACCACCCGCATCACACCGCTGCGGCGCAGGGCGTGGTAGCGGCGGGCCGCGGTCTGCTCCGACACCCCGTTCACCTCACCGATGAGCCGGAACGGGGCCCTCGGCGCGCACTGGAGCGTACGGAGGATCTGCGTGTCCACTGCGTTCATCACGGTGGAAGTGTGCCACGGAATGCCGCGCCTATGGAGGTTTCGGCCCGATCCGGGCAGCTGCTTCGTTGATTTCGGCCGATGTCACCGATGCTGGCGACCGGGGCGGACGAGCCCCCGCTGAACATCAACCGCGGCGCCGAGCGCCGCCGAGGAGCGCATCCGTGAACGTCACACCCCCGGCGAGCGGGCCGGCCGAACGGCGGGCGGCCACGCTCGCCATGGCCTGCCTGGGCGTATTCGTGGCCTACTTGCCGGTGACCACCGTCTCCGTGAGCCTGCCCGCCATCCAGGCGGCACTGGGCGCCTCGACGGCCCAGCTGGCGTGGGTCCAGGACGCGTTCGTCCTGCCCATGGCCGCGTTCATCCTGACCGCCGGAGTGTTCGGAGAGGTCCACGGGCGCAAGAAGGTGTTCCAGGCGGGGCTGGCGTCCTCCGCCATCGGGGCCGCCGTCGCCCTGACCGCCCCGTCGATCGAGCTGCTGTGGGCCGGGCAGGCCCTCGCCGGACTCGGTGCGGCCGCGCTGCTGCCCACCACGCTGGCCCTGATCAGCCACGCGGTTCCCGACCACCGGGAGCGCGGCAAGTTCATCGGCCTCTGGGCCACCTCGCTCCTGCTGGCGCTGGCCGTCGGACCGCTGATCGCCGGAGCCGTCCTGGAACACGCCGCCTGGCGGTGGATCTACCTCCTGGTCATCCCCGTCTCGCTCATCGCGATGGCGGTCGCCGCGCGGCTGCTGACCGACTCACGTGCCCCGCACGGGCGGCGGCTGGACTGGCCGGGCCAGATCACGGCCGCCTCCGCGATCACCGCGCTGGTGTACGGCGTGATCGAGGGCGGCGCCGGATCGTTCACCGACACCCGGGTCCTGGTGGCGCTGCTCGTCGCGGTGGTCGGTGCCGTCGCCTTCGTCCTGGCCGAGCGGCGCAGCGACAGCCCGATGCTGGACCTGGCGCTGTTCCGCAGCGCCGCGTTCACCGCGACCACCCTCGTCGCGATGATCACCTTCCTGGCGCTGATCGGCTTCTTCTTCCTCCTGAGCCTTTACTTCGGCCTGGTGCAGCAGCTCGACACCCTCCAGGCGGGCTGGCGGCTCCTCATGGTCACCGGCGCCGCCATCGTCGCCGGCGCCCCCGTCGGCCGGCTGATGCACCGGGTGCCCGCCCGCGTCCTGATCACCGCCGGACTGCTCGTCGTCACCGGCTCCCTGCTCTCGCTGACCACCGTCGACGCGGACACCTCGTTCGCCTCCATCGCCTGGCGGCTGGCGCTGCTGGGCCTGGGAATGGGCGGCGTCCTGACGCCCATGACCGCCACCGCCGTCGCCTCCGTGCCCGTCCACCTGGCGGGCATGGCCGCAGCAGGCAACAACGCCTTCCGGCAGGTCGGAGGGGCACTCGGCCCCGCCGTCCTGGGCGCCCTCCTCACCGCCCGCGCCCTCGACACCTTCCCGGCGCACCTCGCGGACGCCGGGATCACCGGAGCCGCCGGGCAGGGCATCACCGAGACCGCCGGCTCGGGCGGACTCGGCGCGGTCGCCGGAATGCACCTGGGCGCCGCCACGGGCCCGGCCCTGGGCGCCGTGGGCGACGCCTTCCTCGACGGCCTCCGCCTCTGCCTGATCGTCGCCGCCTCCTTCACCCTGCTCGCCGCCCTGGTCTCCGCGGTACTCCTGCGCCGCCCGCGCCGGGCCTCCACCGTCGCGGCCTCCTCCAGCGGCGCGCCCGCCGCCGCGCGGGCCCACGTGGGCTGACGGACAGGCGCCCGCGACTGACACACCACCGGGGGGCTCCCGGCGGTGTGTCAGCCGCTACGGGCAGAATTGGGGCAAGGGAGAACCGCACGAACGAGGAGCACGATGGATTCCCTCTCCACGGCCACCGCCCCGGCCGTCGCCCCGCTGCTCGACGACTTCTCCCTGGAGATGACCGGCAAGGACATCCCCGGGCTCGAAGCGGCCCGCGACCTCATCCCGGCCGGCACCCGGATCAACATCACCTTCCTCGGCACGGAGGACCTGGACACCAGGCTGGCCGCGGCCCGTACCGTCCGGCGGCTCGGCTGCACCCCGGTTCCCCACATATCGGCCCGCCGGCTGCGCTCCCGGCCGGAACTGGAAGAGCTCCTCGCCGCCCTCCGCTCCGACGGCACGGGGGACAACGTCCTGGTCATCGGCGGCGACCCGGCCGAACCCCACGGCCCGTACGACGACTCCCTCGCGCTCATCAGGTCCGGGCTGCTCCAGTCGTACGGCGTACGGCACGTCGGCATCGGCGGATACCCGGAGGGGCACCCGGCCATCGAGGGCCCGGCGCTCTGGTCCGCGATCGAGGACAAGACCACCGCCCTCGCCGGTCAGGGCCTGTCCGGCGACGTCATCACCCAGTTCGGCTTCGACGCCGACCCGGTCCTCGCCTGGGTCGAGGCGGTACGGAAACGGGGCATCGACGCACCCGTGCGCGTCGGGATCCCGGGCCCCGCCGGAATCAAGCGGCTGATGACGTACGCCACGCGCTTCGGCGTCGGCACGAGCACGTCCATCGCGAAGAAGTACGGATTCTCGCTCACCAACCTGATGGGCACGGCCGGCCCCGACCGCTTCATCCGTGCCCTGGCCGAGGGGTACGACGCCCGCCGCCACGGCGTCCTCAAGCTGCACTTCTACACCTTCGGCGGGATCGGGGCCACGTCGCGGTGGGTCACCGAATTCCGGGCCGGCGCGGGCGGCTGACCACCGTCCGTTTCAGGACGAGGGCGGCCGCCCGCCGTGCCACGAACGCCAGAGCGCGGCGTACGCGCCGCCGGCCGCGACGAGATCGTCGTGGGTGCCGAGCTCGGTGATCCGGCCGTCCTCCATCACCGCCACCCGGTCCGCGTCGTGGGCCGACTGCAGCCGGTGCGCGATGGCCACGACCGTCCGGCCCTCCAGCACGGCGGCCAGCGCGCGCTCCGTGTGCCGGGCCGTCCTCGGGTCCAGCAGCGCGGTGGCCTCGTCGAGGATCAGTGTGTGCGGGTCGGCCAGTACCACCCGCGCCAGGGCGAGCTGCTGCGCCCTGGCCCCGTCCGGCCGGTGCCCGCCGTGGCCCAGATCGGTGTCCAGGCCGTCCGGCAGCTCCTCGGCCCACTCGGCGCCGACGGCGGCGAGCGCCGCGCGCAGCTCCGCGTCGGTGGCGTCGGCCGCGGCGATCCGCAGGTTCTCCCGGACCGTGCCCAGGAACACGTGGTGCTCCTGGGTGACCAGGACGACGTGCCGGCGCAGCCGGCCGGGGTCCAGACCGGCCACCGGGACCCGGCCCACCGTCACCGAGCCGGTGTGCGGTGCGTCCATGCCCGCCAGGAGTCTGCCCAGGGTGGTCTTGCCCGCGCCGGAGGGGCCGACGATCACCAGTCGCTCGCCGGGCCTGACCGTCAGGTCGACCCCGTGCAGGACGTCGTCCCCGTCGTCGTAGGCGTAGCGCGCCCCGGCCACCTCGATCACGTCGTGGACCGGCGCGGGAGAGGCAGCCGGTGCGGGAGGGACGGCCGACAGGGCCTGTGCCGCCGTGCCGATCCCCTCCACCCGCGCGAACGAGGCGCCGCTGCTCTGGAGCTGCTCCATCTGCTGGAGGATGACGTCCAGGGGCTGGGACAGCTGACGCAGGTACAGCGCGGAGGCGACGACCGCGCCGAGGCTCATCGCCCCGTGGTCGTGCAGTACGCCGCCGATCAGCAGGACACCGGCCACCGGGATGACGTAGGAGATGTCCACTGCAGGGAAGAGCACACTGCGCAGGAACAGCGTCCGGGTCCGGGTGCGCCGGCACTTCTCGGTGCTCTCCCGGCATTCCGCGATCCGGCGCCGCTGAAGCCCCAGGGCCTCGACGGTGCGGGCGCCCGCGGCGGTGGCGGCGAGCTGCTCCGCGAGCTCCGAGTTGGCGGCTCCCTCCGCCAGGTACGCGGTGAGCGCCCGGCGCAGGTACCAGCGGGCGGCGAACCGGATGCCGAGCAGGCCCAGCACCCCGCAGGCGCCGAGCAGCGGATCGAGGACGAAGACCGCGCCGAGGATGAACAGCGCCTGGACCCCCGCGACGAGGACCTCAGGACCGGAGTTCCGGAGGGTGGCGCCGACCGCGGCGACATCCGTGGTGCCGCGAGTCATCAGGTCTCCGGTGCCGGCCCGCTCGACGGCCGTGGCGGGCAGTGCGAGCGCCCGTTCGGCGAACTGTTCCCGGATACGGGCCAGGGTCCGTTCACCGAAGCGGTGCGCGACGAGCCCGGCGTAGCGGACCAGCAGCAGCTGCGCCACGGCGAAGACGAGGATGGTCAGCGCGAGGCGGTCCACCTCGGCCACCCCGCCGCCCGCCCGGACCTCGTCGATGATGCGCCCGAGCAGCCACGGGCCGACGAGCCCGGCAGCCGCGGCGAGGGCGTTGAGCGCGGTCATGGCGGCGAAGGCGCGGCCGTCCAGCCGGATCAGCCGGAGCGCGGCCAGGCGGACCAGGCGTGGTCCGGCGACGGGCAGGGCCCGGTCCGCCGTCCCGGAGCCGGCCGTCATCGCCCGGCCTCCCGGGACGCCGGGACGGTTGTGCCGGGGGCGTCGTCGTCCGCGCCGCGGGACACCAGCCCGCGGTATCCGGGCTGCCCGTCCAGGAGCTCGCGATGGCTTCCGACCGCCGCGACGGAGCCGTCGACCAGGTAGTACACGGTGTCCGCCCGGTCCAGCAGGAGCGGCGACGTGCTGGTGACGACCGTGGTGCGGCCGGACCGCGCGGTGTGCAGCCGCGCCGCGACGGCCGCCTCGGTGTGGGCGTCGACCGCAGAGGTGGGCTCGACCGCCAGGAGCACCTCGGGATCGGCCAGCAGGGCCCGGACCAGCCGGACGCGCTGGCGCTGTCCCCCGGAGAGGTTGCGGCCCTGTGCGTCGACCGGCGAGTCGAGCCCGTCCGGCAGACCGCGCACGATGTCCTGCGCCATGGCCGCGCGGACGCTGCGGCCGATGGCCTCCTCGTCCCGGTCCCGCGCGCCGCAGATCACCTCGCGCAGCGGTCCGGCGAACAGATCGGCCTCGTTGTCCGCCACCAGGATCCGGCGGCGGACCCGCGTCAGGTCGATCTCGTCGAGGCGGATCCCGCCCCAGGTCGCGGCCGACTCCGCGAACCGGCCGAGACGGTCGACCACCGCCGCCGAGTCCGAAGGGCGGGCGCTGACGAGCGCGGTCAACCTGCCCGGCTCCACCTCGACGCCGGATTCCGGATCACGCAGCGCGGACGGCTCGGAGGGCCCGTCCGAGGTGGCCTCCGTGCCCGGGGAAGCGGGCTCCAGAGCCAGGAACCGGATGATCCTGCGGGCGGCGACCAGCCCCCGGCTGAGGGAGTAGCCGCCCTCGATGAAGAACGAGACGGGCACCACCAGCACCGCCGTGTACCCGTACACCGCGACCAGCTCGCCCACGGTGAGGGTCCCCTGAGCGGCCATCCGGGCCGCCAGCCAGGTCACGACGCCGAGGAACAGGGTCGGCAGCCCGACACCGAGGGCCTGGATCCAGCTGGTCACCGTACCGACCCGGTACCCCTCCGCCGTCAGCTCCCGCGAACCCCGCCGGTAACGCTCGCCGTACACCTCCTTGCCGCCGATCCCGTTGAGGACGCGCAGGCCCCCGACGATGTCCTCGAAACGGGCGGCGAGCGTGCCCTCCTGCTCCCGGTACGCCGCCTCGACGCCCTGCAGCCGCCACAGCAGCGGGCCGGCCAGCACCGCGAGCAGCGGCACGCCGAGCAGCACCACCACCGCGAGCAGCGGCGAGACGGTCAGCAGGAGCACGGCCACCACGACATAGGCGAGGACCGCGCCGACCCCGGGGCCGGTGATGGTCAGCGTCGCGGCCATCACGGCGACATCGCGGAACCCGATCGTGACGACCTCCCCGCCCGTGACCCGGCGCGGCAGCTCCGCACCCAGCACGGTCGCCTGCCTGACCACGACCGCCACGGACCGGAACGCGGCGTCCATGCGCACCCTGGTCATCGTGCGGTGCCGCATGATCGCCAGCCACGCGTTGAGCACCCCGACACCCAGCAACGCAGCGACCCAGCCCGCCAGCGCGGACCACCGCCCCGGTTCGAGCCCGTCGTCGATGGCGCGCGACAGGAGGTACGGCGGCAGCGTCAGACAGACCATCCAGGCACTGCCGAGCAGCGCACCGGCGGCGATCCGGTGGCGCTGGCTGGTGACCAGCCACCACAGGTAGCGCAGTGCGCTGCGACAGTCGGGCGTTCCCGGATCCGCATAGGAATCTGTCATGTACCGACATTAACGATCCCCGGATGGCCGGTGGATCCGGGGGACCTCCCAGCTCAGCCGTGCCAGGACCGCCACAGCGCCGCGTAGGCGCCGTCCGCCGCCACCAGCTCGTCATGGCTGCCCAGCTCGCTGATCCGGCCCTCCTCGACGACCGCGATCACATCCGCGTCGTGCGCCGTGTGCAGCCGGTGCGCGATGGCCACGACCGTACGGCCGTCCAGCACCCGGGCCAGCGAGCGCTCCAGATGACGGGCCGCGCGCGGGTCCAGCAGCGACGTCGCCTCGTCCAGCACCAGCGTGTGCGGATCGGCCAGCACCAGTCGGGCCAGCGCGATCTGCTGCGCCTGTGCGGGAGTGAGCACCAGACCGCCCGAGCCGACCTCACGGTCCAGCCCCTCGTCCAGGGCCCTGGCCCAGCCGTCCGCGTCCACCGCGGCCAGCGACGCCCACAGCTCCGCGTCCTTCGCACCGGCACGGGCCAGCAACAGGTTGTCCCGCAGGGTCCCCACGAACACATGGTGCTCCTGGTTCACCAGTGCGACATGCGTACGCACGTGCTCCGCGGTCATCCGCGACAACTGCGCACCGCCCAGCGAGACCTCACCCGTGCGCGGCGCGTAGATACCGGCCAGCAGCCGCCCCAGCGTCGACTTGCCCGCACCGGACGGGCCGACGAGCGCCAGCCGGGTGCCCGGAGCGACGTCCAGCGACACCTTGTGCAGGACGTCGAGCCCGGCCCGGTAACCGAAGCGCACCTCGTCGGCGCGCACGTCCCGGCCGTCCGGGGCCACCGACGCGTCGCCCGCGTCCGGCTCGATCTCGCGGACCCCCACCAGGCGCGCCAGTGACACCTGGGCGACCTGCAACTCGTCGTACCAGCGCAGGATCAGGCCGATCGGGTCGACCATCATCTGGGCGAGCAGGGCGCCCGTCGTCAGCTGCCCCACCGTGAGCCAGCCCTCGATCACGAACCAGCCCCCGAGCATCAGGACCGCGCCCAGGATCGTCACATACGTGACGTTGATGACGGGAAAGAGCACGGACCGCAGGAACAATGTGTACCGTTCCCATGCCGTCCACTCCCGGACCCGCTGGTCCGACAGCGCGACCCGGCGCGCACCCAGCCGGTGCGCCTCCACGGTCCGCCCGGCGTCCACCGTCTCCGCGAGCATGGCCGCGACCGCCGCGTAACCGGCGGCCTCCGAGCGGTACGCGGACGGCGCCCGGCGGAAGTACCAGCGGCAGCCGATGATCAGCACCGGCAGCGCGACGAGCACCGAGAGCGCCAGCGGGGGAGCGGTGACCGCGAGCGCGGCCAGCAGCAGACCCGCCCACACCACACCGATGGCCAGCTGCGGTACCGCCTCGCGCATGGCGTTGGCGAGCCGGTCGATGTCCGTGGTGATCCGCGAGAGCAGATCACCCGTCCCGGCCCGCTCCAGCACGCCCGGCGGCAGCCGGACGGAGCGCACGAGGAAGTCCTCGCGCAGATCGGCCAGCATCTCCTCACCGAGCATCGCGCTGCGCAGCCGCATCATCCGGGTGACCACGGTCTGGATGACCAGCGCGATGGCGAACACCGCGGCGGTGCGCTCCAGATGGAGGTCGGTGACCCCGTCGGACAGGTCCTCTACGAGCCCGCCCAGCAGGTAGGGCCCGGCGATCGAGGCGACCACCGCGACCGTGTTGAGCAGCGTCACCACGATGAACAGCCGCCGGTGGCGCCGCATCAGCTCCCCGACGTGACTCCGTACGGTCGCGGGGGTGCCGACCGGCAGGGTGGTGGCCGACTCGGGCGCGGCCGGGTCGTAGGCCGGTGGTGCGAGGCCGGTCATGCCCTCTCCTCGATTTCCTCGTGGGTGCCGATCGTGTGGACCTCTCCGTCCCCGCCCGGCTGGGCGGGGATCTCGTCGTCGGTCTCGCGGGTGACGACGGCCCGGTACCGCGGTTCGCCGAGCAGCAGTTCACGGTGGGTGCCGACGGCCACCACCGTGCCCCGGTGGACCAGCGCCACCCGGTCCGCCAGGTCGAGCAGCAGCGGCGAAGAGGCGAAGGCCACCGTCGTACGGTCCTTGCGCAGCGCCTTGATACCCGCGGCGACCCGCGCCTCCGTGTGCGAGTCGACCGCCGAGGTCGGCTCGTCGAGCACCAGCGCCTCCGGGTCGGTCACCAACGAACGGGCCAGGGCGAGCCGTTGGCGCTGGCCGCCGGAGAGCGACCGGCCGCGTTCGGTGATCCGGGTGTTCATCGGATCGCCGTCGGAGTCGACGGACGCGTGCGCCAGGGCGCTCAGCACGTCGTCGCACTGGGCGGCCGACAGCGCGTCCCCGGCGGTCACCCGGCCGGACGAGGGCACGTCCAGCAGCTCGCACAGGGTGCCGGAGAGCAGCACCGGGTCCTTGTCCTGGACCAGGACGGCGCTCCGGGCCGCGTCCAGTTCCAGTTCGTCCAGAGGGACTCCGCCGAGCAGCACGGACGGCACCTCGTGGTCCGCCGTCCCGCCCTCGACGGCACCGCCCTTCGCCACCTCCGGCTGGGCGTGGCCACCGAGCCGGTCCGCGAGCCGCCCCGCCTCGTCCGGGTCGCCGCAGACCACCGCGGTGAACAGGCCCTCGGGCGCCAGCAGTCCGGTGACCGGGTCGTGCAGGTCCCCGGCCGGTGCGGTGTCGAGCGTCGAGGGACGGGCGACCCGGCTCAGCGACAGCACCCGGACCGCGCGCTGTGCGGACGGCCGCGAGAAGGAGTACGCCATGGCGATCTCCTCGAAGTGGCGCAGCGGGAACAGCAGCAGCGTCGCCGCGCTGTACACGGTCACCAGCTGACCGACCTCGATCTTCCCGTCCCGGGCCAGGGCGGCACCGTATGTGACCAGCGCGATCAGCAGAACGCCCGGCAGCAGGACCTGGACCGCGGAGATCAGCGACCACATCCGCGCACTGCGGACGGCGGCCCTGCGTACCTCCTGCGAGGCCTGCCGGTAGCGGCCGAGGAACAGCTCCTCGCCGCCGATACCGCGCAGCACCCGCAGCCCGGCCACGGTGTCGGAGGCCAGTTCGGTGGCCTTCCCCGCCTTCTCGCGCTGGAAGTCGGCGCGCCGGGTGGCGCGGGGGAGGAGCGGCAGCACGCCCAGCGCGAGCACCGGCATGGCCAGCACCACGAGCACGCCCAGCGAAGGCAGATACAGCACGAGGCCGACGCAGATGATGACCAGGGCGGCAGCGGCCGCCACGAACCGCGAAAGCGCCTCGACGAACCAGCCGATCTTCTCCACATCACCTGTGGACACCGCTACGACCTCGCCCGCGGCGACCCGGCGGGTCAGCGCGGAGCCGAGCTCCGCGGTCTTGCGGGCCAGCAGTTGCTGGATCCGGGCGGCCGCGGTGATCCAGTTGGTGACGGCGGTCCGGTGCAGCATGGTGTCGCCCACCGCGATCAGCGCGCCGAGCACCGCGATCAGCCCTCCGGCCAGTGCGAGCCGCCCGCCGGACCGGTCGACGACCGCCTGCACGGCGAACCCGACGCCGAGCGGCAGCCCCGCGATGGAGCACTGGTGGAGCAGGCCCCAGGACATGGCCTTGAGCTGTCCGCGGATCTGGTTGCGGCCGAGCCAGATCAGAAAGCGAGGACCCGACCGGACATCGGGATCGCCGGGATTCGGGTACGGAAGATCGCGAATGTGCATGACGTCCCGAAGATCGGAAGGAGCCGAGGTCCGCGAGGACCTCCAGAATCACGTGGGCAGAAGCGTGTGGGGGGACCAAACCATCCAATCCTCGCGTCCGGCCATGGGCGCGGCAAACCCTTTTACGCACGGGGGACCGCGCGCACCGATGCCGGTCGGGGGTGCCGGGGGTAAAGATTCGGCACGCATTCGCCGTGGCCCGCACGGGCGGGCGGGGCCGGACGCCGCCGGATGCGACCATGGACGGATGCATATAGCCGGTGCGGTACGAGTGGTGGTCTCGGCGGCCGCCTGCGGAGTCCTGCTCACGACCCTGACGTCATGCGGCGGGGACCAGGACGCGAAGAAGGGCGGCGCGCCGTCCGCCGATGCCCGGAAGCCGAAGGACAAGGCGCAGACCACCGACCTGAAGCGCATTCCGGACGTCGGCGACCGTTGGCAGTCGAAGATCCCGGGCAACTCCCGTCAGGTCGTCACCGTGTACGGCGAGGGCAAGAACTCCGCGGACTCCACGGTCGTGCTCTACACCAAGTCAGGCTCCACCTGGGACAAGGCCGCCGACTGGAAGGCCCACAACGGGAAGAAGGGCTGGGCCGACAACCACCACGAGGACGACAAGCGCAGCCCGGTCGGTGTCTTCACCCTCACCGACGCGGCCGGCGTACTGCCCGACCCGGGTGCCCGGCTCCCGTACACGCAGTCGGCGTCCATCCAGGCCCCGCGCTACTGGGCCAAGTCCCACTGGCACGACTTCGACTACGTCATCGCCATCGACTACAACCGCGTCAAGGGCACCCCGCCCAACGACCCGACGCGGCCCCAGGGGCAGACCAAGGGCGGCAGCATCTGGCTGCACATGGACCACGGCAGCGGCACCTCGGCCTGTGTGAGCCTGCCGAAGGCGGCCATGGAGAAGCTGCTGCGCACCCTCGACCCCAAGCAGCACCCGGTCATCGTCATGGGCGACCGCGCGGCCCTTCAGGCCTGACCGGGACCGGGCCGGGTCGCCCGCTCCAGCTCCATCAGCACCGAGTAGTACGAATGGCCCGTCGCCCGGTCCATGCCGATCTCGCACATCCGGTTGGCCGAGAGATACGTGTCGTACTCCCGGGTGTTCACCTCCGCGGCCTCCTTCGCGGTCGCGGAGGCCGTCAACTCCTCGTGCAGCATGCCTCGGTCGCCCGCGAATCCGCAGCACGCGGCGTCGTCCGGGACGACGACCTCCCGGGCGCAGGCCTCCGCGACCGCGCGCAGGTGCGCCACATCACCCAGATGCTCCATCGAGCACGTCGGGTGCAGGACCGCGGAGCCGGTCCGGCGCAGCATCGTCAGCTCCGGCAGAAGCTCGTCGGCGGCCCAGACCAGTGAGTCGACGACGGTCAGCTCGCGGTGCAACGCCCGGTTGTCCTCGGTCAGATGAGGCACCACCTCATGGGCGATGCCCAGCGTGCAGGAGGAGGCGTCGACGACGAGCGGCAGCTTCCCGCCCGCGGTCCAGCCCCAGGCGGCCTCCACGATCCGGTTGGCCATCACGGCGTTCGCCGTGTCGTACCCCTTGGAGTGCCAGATCGTCGCGCAGCAGGTTCCGGCGACATCCTCGGGGATCCAGACCGGCTTTCCGGCCCGCGCGGAGACGGCCACCACGGCCTGCGGCAGCGACGGGTGGTGCTGTCCCTCCGGGCCGCCGAAGATGCGGTTGACGCAGGCCGGGTAGTAGACGGCGCTCGCTCCCGCCCTCGATGTGGGCGGCAGCTTGCGGGCGGCGGCGCCGGGGATCTCCGGCAGCCACGCGGGCATCAGATCGGGGCGCACCGCCCGGCGGGCGAGACCGGTGACGCCTTCGAGGAGCCGGTCGTCGATCCGGCTGGCCGCGGCGACCGCGAGCCGGGCCGCCGCCTCCACCGCGCGGAAGTTCTTCGCCGTGAGCGCGGCGGTCCGCTCCTCGCGCGGGGAGTGCCGCTGGTGGCGGAAGCCCTTCATCATGGCGCCCGTGTCGATCCCGACCGGACAGGCGAGCTTGCAGGTGGAGTCGCCCGCGCAGGTGTCGACGGCGTCGTAGCCGTAGGAGTCGAGGAGCCCGGTCTCCACCGGGGAGCCGTCCGGCTGCCGCATCATCTCCCGGCGCAGCACGATGCGCTGGCGCGGTGAGGTGGTCAGGTCGTGGCTGGGGCAGGTCGGTTCGCAGAATCCGCACTCGATGCAGGGGTCGGCCACCGGCTCGACGCGCGGGATGGTCTTCAGTCCGCGCAGATGGGCCTTCGGATCGCGGTCCAGGACGATCCGGGGCGCCAGCACACCGTCGGGGTCGATGAGCTGCTTGGTCCGCCACATCAGTTCGGTCGCCCTCGGCCCCCACTCCAGCTCCAGGAAGGGCGCGATATTGCGGCCGGTGGCGTGTTCCGCCTTGAGCGATCCGTCGAACCGCTCCACGGTCAGCCGGCAGAAGTCCGCCATGAACGCGGCGTACCGGTCCACGTCGGACGGCTTCGCCGCGTCGAAGGCGAGCAGGAAGTGCAGGTTGCCGTGGGCCGCGTGACCCGCGACGGCGGCGTCGAAACCGTGCTCGGCCTGGAGCGCCAGCAACGCCTCGCACGCGTCGGCCAGCCGGGAGGGCGGTACGGCGAAGTCCTCCGTGATCAGCGTCGTACCGGACGGGCGGGAGCCGCCCACCGCGGTGACGAAGGCCTTGCGGGCCTTCCAGTAGCCGGAGATGGTCTTCGCGTCCCGGGTGAACTCATTGGTGACAGAGGTGACGGGCCGGACCAGCTCCAGCCGGCGCACCACACCGGCCGCCGCCCGCTCGTACGCCTCCTGGCCCGCGTCGTCCGGCGCGCGGAACTCCACCAGCAGCGCCGCGGTCTCCTTCGGCAGCCCGGCCCAGTCGGCGGGCACACCCTGGACGCTGACGGAGGCCCGCAAGGTGTTCCCGTCCATCAGCTCGACGGCGATGGCGCCCGCTTCGTTGAACAGCGGTACGGCGGCCGCCGCCGCGGTCAGGGACGGGAAGAAGAGCAGCGCGGTGGAGACGCGGCGGTCCAGTGGCAGTGTGTCGAAGACGACCTCCGAGATGAAGCCGAAGGTCCCCTCTGAGCCGACCATGAGCCCGCGCAGGATCTCCACGGGCGTCGTGCCGTCCAGGAAGGCGTCGAGCCGGTAGCCGTTGGTGTTCTTGATCTCGTACTTGGCCCGGATCCGGGCGGTGAGCTCCGTATCCGCCTCGATCTCGGCCTTCAGCGCGAGGAGCCCCGCGCAGAGCTGCGGTTCCGCGTGCGCCAGGTCCTCGTCGGCCGAGGGATCGCCGGTGTCCACCACCGTGCCGCCGGGCAGCACGAAGGTGAGCGAGGACACGGTCCGGTACGAATTGCGGCTGGTGCCCGCCGTCATCCCGGAGGCGTTGTTGGCGACGACCCCGCCGATCGTGCAGGCGATCGCGCTCGCCGGGTCGGGGCCGAGCAGCCGGCCGTGCCGGGCGAGGGTCGCGTTGGCCCGCATGACCGTCGTCCCCGGCCGGATGCGGGCCCGCGCCCCGCCGTCCAGGACCTCGATGCCCGCCCAGTGGTGCCGTACGTCGACGAGGATGTCCTCGCCCTGTGCCTGGCCGTTGAGGCTGGTGCCCGCGGCCCGGAAGACGACATTGCGGCCCTTGCCGTGCGCGTACGACAGGATCGCCGAGACGTCGTCGATGTCCTCCGGGACGAGCACGACCTGGGGCACGAACCGGTAGGGGCTGGCATCGGAGGCGTACCGCACCAGGTCGGAGATTTTCCACAGCACTTTCCGGGGCCCCAGCAGGGCGGTCAGCTCGCTCCGCATCGGCTCGGGTGTGCCCGGTGCCTGCTCTTCGGGCACCCGGTCGTGGGCGGGGCTGCGCATCGCCCCGGGGCTCAGGGCTTCCGGCTTCGGCTCCAGCAGCGGCATTCGAGGTCCCCTCGGCGGCTCGGTGGGGTGCTTCGCCCCCGTGTCAGCAGCGGCGCTCCGGCATTCCGTCGACCAGAGCGGTCAGCAGGCCGCCGAGCACGTCACGCTGATCGGCGGTCAATGGAGCCAGGATCTCCTCCGCGGCCGCCCGGCGCCCGTTGCGCAGCGAGCGGAGGGTGGCGATTCCCTCGTCGGTGATCTCGATCCGGACCACCCGGCGGCTGTCCGGATCGGAGACCCGGCGCACCCGGCCGCTGGCCTCCAGGCCGTCCACCAGGGTGGTGACGGCGCGCGGGACCACATCGAGGCGCTGCGCGAGATCCGCCATCCGTGGCGCACCGTCGTACTGGGCGACGGTGCGCAGCAGCCGGAACTGCGCGGGAGTGATGCCGGCCGGCTCCAGCTGACGGCTCTGAATGCGCTGGAGCCTGCGGGTCAGCCGCAGCAGCTGTTCGGCGAGCAGGCCATCGGGGTCGGGGGAATCCATAGGGGGAACAATATCAGGACCTGGTTCATTGTGAGTAGAGGTAACAATGAGCTATGCTCCTATCTGCTGAACTGTCGCACGCCTGACGAAGGAGCCCATGAAACCCGACGAACCCACGTGGACACCCCCGCCACCGGATGCCGAGCAGCCGCCCGCCGAGCTGCGCCGCATCCTCCGTCTCTTCCATCCGTACCGCGGCCGCCTGGCGGTGGTCGGACTGCTCGTCGGCGCCTCGTCGCTGGTGTCGGTCGCCTCGCCGTTCCTGCTGCGGGAGATCCTCGACACCGCCATCCCGCAGGGCCGGACCGGCCTCCTGTCGCTGCTCGCGCTCGGCATGATCCTCACCGCCGTGATGAACAGCGTCTTCGGCGTGCTGCAGACCCTCATCTCCACCACCGTCGGCCAGCGCGTGATGCACGATCTGCGCACCGCGGTCTACACCCAGCTCCAGCGGATGCCGCTCGCCTTCTTCACCAAGACCCGCACGGGCGAGGTCCAGTCCCGGATCGCCAACGACATCGGAGGCATGCAGGCCACCGTCACCTCGACGGCGACCTCGCTGGTCTCCAACCTCACCGCGGTCATCGCCACCGTCGTCGCCATGATCGCGCTCGACTGGCGGCTGACCATCGTCTCGCTGCTCCTGCTGCCGGTCTTCGTCTGGATCAGCCGCCGGGTCGGCCGGGAGCGCAAGAGGATCACCACCCAGCGGCAGAAGCAGATGGCCGCCATGGCGGCCACCGTCACCGAATCGCTCTCCGTCAGCGGCATCCTGCTCGGCCGCACGATGGGCCGCTCCGACTCGCTCACCAAGGGCTTCACCGAGGAGTCCGAGCGGCTGGTCGACCTCGAAGTGCGCTCCAGCATGGCCGGACGCTGGCGGATGTCGACGATCGGCATCGTCATGGCCGCCATGCCGGCCGTCATCTACTGGGCGGCGGGCATCACCCTCCAGTCCAGCGGGCCCGCCGTCTCCATCGGCACGCTCGTCGCCTTCGTCTCGCTCCAGCAGGGCCTGTTCCGGCCCGCCGTGAGCCTGCTCTCCACCGGCGTGCAGATGCAGACGTCCCTCGCGCTCTTCCAGCGGATCTTCGAGTACCTCGACCTCACGGTCGACATCACCGAGCCGGAGAACCCGGTCCGGCTGGAGAAGATCCGCGGCGAGATCCGCTTCGAGAACGTCGACTTCAGCTACGACGAGAAGGGCGCGCCCACGCTCAGCGGCGTCGACGTGGCCGTGCCCGCCGGCGGCAGCCTGGCCGTCGTGGGCCCCACCGGCTCCGGCAAGTCCACCCTCAGCTACCTGGTGCCCCGGCTGTACGACGTAACCGGCGGACGGGTCACGCTCGACGGCGTCGACGTACGGGATCTGGACTTCGACACCCTCGCCAGGGCCATCGGGGTGGTCTCCCAGGAGACGTACCTCTTCCACGCCTCGGTCGCAGAGAACCTGCGCTTCGCCAAGCCCGGCGCCACCGATGACGAGATCGAGGCTGCTGCCCGCGCGGCCCAGATCCACGACCACATCGCGTCGCTGCCCGACGGCTACGACACCCTGGTCGGTGAACGCGGCTACCGGTTCTCCGGAGGCGAGAAGCAGCGCCTGGCCATCGCCCGCACGATCCTGCGCGACCCGCCGGTGCTGATCCTCGACGAGGCGACGAGCGCCCTCGACACCCGTACCGAATTCGCCGTGCAGGAAGCGATCGACGCCCTCTCCGCCGGGCGTACGACTCTCACCATCGCGCACCGGCTGTCCACCGTGCGCGACGCGGACCAGATCGTCGTTCTGGACGGAGGACGGACCGCCGAGCGCGGCAGTCATGAGGAACTGCTCGGCCAGGACGGCCGCTATGCGGCTCTGGTCCGCAGGGACACCCAGCTCGCCCCGGCGGCAGGCTGACGGGCCGGGGACACGCCGAGTATGTGAACGAACTCGTTCGTTACGAACGTGTTTGTCACGGTGGTTGTGTGCCCCTCGCCGTTCTGTCGCCGCCGAGGGCGCCGGCCCCTGGGAATCCCGCGGCCGCATTCCCGACGAGCCGGAGGTATCACCATGAGCACCGCGCACCACCCCATCGCGATCATCGGCGCAGGCCTAGGCGGCCTCACACTCGCCCGCGTACTGCACGTGAACGGGATCGAGGCGGCGGTCTTCGACCTGGAGGCCGACCGGAGCGCCCGTACCCAGGGCGGCATGCTCGACATCCACGAGGATTCCGGCCAGGCGGCCCTGCGCGCCGCCGGCCTGCACGAGCTGTTCCGGGAGAAGGTCCACCCCGGCGGCGAAGCCATGCGGATCCTCGACAAGCACGCCCAGGTGCTGCACGAGGAGGCGGACGACGGTTCGGGCGACCGTCCCGAGATCGACCGGGGAGACCTCCGCGATCTGCTGCTCGACTCGCTGCCCGAGACCACCGTGCGCTGGGGCAGCAGGATCACCGGCGCCGCGCCCACCGCCGACGGCCCGCACGAGGTGACGCTCGCGGACGGCACCTCCTTCACGGCCGGACTGCTGGTCGGGGCGGACGGAGCCTGGTCCCGTGTCCGTCCGCTGCTCTCCGATGCCGTCGCCGCCTACACGGGCGTCTCCTTCGTGGAAATGGACCTCTTCGAAGCCGATGCCGACCATCCCGAGTGCGCCGAGCTCATCGGCGGCGGGATGTTCTTCGCGCTCGGTGACAACAAGGGATTCCTCGCGCACCGCGAATCCGACGGCAGCCTTCACGTCTACGCAGGGCTGCGCGCCGCCGAGGACGGACTGTCGACGATCGACTTCACCGACGCCGAAGCCTCCAAGGCCGCCGGCGTCCAGCTCTTCGCGGACTGGGTGCCCGGTCCCCGGCGGCTGATCACCGACGCCGACGGCCTGCTGACGCCGCGCCTCATCCACGCACTCCCCGCCGGACACCACTGGAAGCGCACTCCGGGCGTCACCCTGCTCGGTGACGCCGCACACCTGATGTCACCCTTCGCCGGCGAAGGCGCCAACCTCGCCATGATCGACGGCGCCGATCTGGGCCTGGCGCTCGCAGCTCACCCGGAAGACGTCGAAGCGGCGCTGGCCGCGTACGAGGAACCCCTCTTCGTGCGCAGCGCGAAGAGCGCCCAGGAGTCCGCCGAGGGCCTGGAGACGATCTTCCATGACCGGGCACCGCAGCCGCTCGTGGACATGTTCACCTCATTCGCCGCGGGGTGAGCCATGGACGGGGAGTCCGGGCGCGTGTCGCCGGAGGCGAGGTGCCCGAGGAGCGGACGGGTGCGGGATAGCGTGCCCGCATGGTGAACGAGTCCCCGGACACCCCGCCCCCTCGCAAGCTCCGCCCGACCCGGCGCGGCCAGCTGGTGCTGCTCATCGGCGCCGTGCTCGTCCTCGCGGTGGCCGCCGCCGTACTCGTACCCCTGCTGACACGGGAACAGGGGAACGAGCCGACCCGCTCCCTCCTGGTCCCCGAGGGGTGGCGGGCCTCCCAGGTGTACGCGGCCGTGAACAAGGTTCTCGATGAGCCGTCCGGCACCACGGAGAAGGCCGTCGCCACGGCCGACCTGCCCCTCCCAGCGGCGGCGAAGGGCAACCCGGAGGGCTACCTCTTCCCGGCGACGTACCCCGTCACCTCCGGCACCACCCCGGAGAGCCTGCTGCGCTACATGGTGGACACGGCGGTCAAGCGGTTCGGCGCGGACCACATCACGGCCGGGGCGCAGCGCAACGGCGTCACGGTCTACCAGACGGTGACGGTCGCCAGCATCGTGCAGGCGGAGGCGGACACCGAGCCGGACATGGGCAAGGTGGCCAGGGTCGTGCACAACCGGCTCGCGCGCGACATGCCGCTCCAGATGGACTCCACGCTCAACTACGCGCTGAACCGCAGCACCCTGGACACCACCACGGGCGACACGAAGATCGACAGCCCGTACAACAGCTATGAACGCAAGGGGCTGCCGCCCACCCCCATCGGCAATCCGGGGGAGCAGGCGATGGTCGCCGCGATCAGCCCCACCCCGGGCCCCTGGCTCTACTTCGTCACCGTCGCGCCGGGCGACACCCGTTTCACCGCCGACTACGCGGAGCACCAGCGCAACGTAGCGGAGTTCAACCGCAACCGGCGCGGCGACGGCTGAGTCGCATCCGGGTCTCCGCGGCGGGGCCTTTCACGCCGCGGACTCCGCAGGTTCGGCGGCCGGCCCGGTGCCCTCCAGCAGCCGTCCGACCGCCCGCACGGCGGCCCGCCCCGCCCGGTTGGCGCCGATCGTGCTGGCCGACGGACCGTAGCCGACGAGTTGGACACGCTCGTCACGTACCGCCTGAGTCCCCTCGACCCGGATGCCGCCACCCGCCTCGCGCAGTCTCAGCGGGGCGAGGTGGTCGACGGCGGGCCGGAATCCGGTCGCCCAGAGGATCACATCCGCCTCGACGGCGCGGCCGTCGTCCCAGGCGACACCGTCCGGTGTGATCCGGTCGAACATCGGCAGACGGTCGAGCACCCCCGACTCGCGGGCACGCCGGACGGCGTCGGTGACCGGCAGCCCGGTCACGCTGACCACGCTCTGCGGAGGCAGCCCGCGCCGCACCCGGTCCGCCACCATGGCGACCGCCGCGCGTCCCCGGTCCGCGTCGAACGGACCCTCGCGGAAGACCGGCGGCCGCCGCGTCACCCAGTGGGTGTCCGCCGCCACCTCGGCGATCTCCATCAGGTGCTGGGTACCGGAGGCCCCGCCGCCCACCACGACGACCCGCAGTCCGGCGAACCCGGCGGGCCCCGGATAGTTCGCCGTGTGCAGCTGACGGCCCCGGAAGGTGTCCTGGCCCGGGTAGCGCGGCCAGAACGGCCGGTCCCACGTCCCCGTGGCGTTGATCAGCGCGCGCGTCACGTACGTCCCCTCGGACGTCTCCACGAGCAGCCGCCCACCGTCGCCCTCGCGCACCGCGCTCACCTCCACCGGCCGGTGCACCCGGAGGCCGAAAGTGTGCTCGTACGAGTCGAAGTACTCACCGATGACCTCGGAGGAGGGCCTGCTGTCATCGGCGCCGGTCAGCTCCATGCCGGGCAGCGCGTGCATGCCGTGCACCTTGCCGTACGTCAGGGACGGCCAGCGGAACTGCCAGGCGCCACCGGGGCGCGGCGCGTGGTCGAGCACCACGAAATCGCGGTCCGGCTCCAGGCCGGTACGGCGCAGGTGGTAGGCGGCGGACAGACCTGCCTGCCCGGCACCCACCACCACGACATCCACTGACTGCACCCCGATGTTGTTCACGCTTCTACCAACCACGCGGGGTGCGTCGATCTTCCCGGGCCCGTCCCCGGCCCGTCCCGGGGCTCAGCGCCCCCCGGCGATCAGCAGCGGTGCGCCACCCGGAGCGGAGGCAGGGCGGCCGTTCGCCGCGGGCACCCCGGAGAGCGGGGACGCCGGGACCGTCGACAGCAGCCCACGCGCCGCCAGCTCCGGAGTCACACCCTCACCGAACCAGTACGCCTCCTCCAGATGCGGGTATCCGGAGAGCACGAAGTGCTCCACACCCAGCGCGTGGTACTCCTCGATCCGGTCCGCGACCTCGGCGTGGCTGCCGACCAGCGCGGTGCCCGCACCACCCCGTACCAGACCGACGCCGGCCCACAGATTGGGCGCGATCTCCAGCTTGTCGCGTGAGCCCCCGTGCAGCGCCAGCATCCGCTGCTGCCCCACGGACTCGCTCCGCCCCAGCGCCTGCTGGGCCGCGGCGACCGTGTCGGCGTCGAGGTCGCCCAGCAGCCGGTCGGCGGTCGCCCATGCCTCGCGGGACGAGTCGCGCGAGATCGTGTGCAGCCGGATCCCGAACCGCACGGTGCGGCCCTGCTCCTCCGCGAGCCCCCGGATCCAGTCGATCTTCTTCTTCACGTCGGCGGGCGGCTCGCCCCAGGTCAGGTAGACATCGGCGTGCGCGGCCGCGACCGGCCCGGCGGCGGCCGACGAACCCCCGAAGAAGATCTCCGGCAGCGGATCCGGCGGCAGCGCCGTCAGCCCGCCCTCCACCTGGTAGTGCTCACCGTCGAAGTCGAACGGCCGGCCGCTCCACGCGCCCCGCACCACCGACAGGAACTCCGCGGTCCTCGCGTAGCGCCGGTCGTGGTCCAGATGGTCACCGAACCTCCGCTGCTCCGTGGAGTCACCGCCCGTCACGACGTTGAGGAGCAGCCGCCCCCGGGTGATCCGCTGATACGTCGCGGCCATCTGCGCGGCGAGGACCGGCGAGATCACGCCCGGCCGGAACGCCACCAGGAACTTCAGCCGCTCGGTGTGCTGGGCCAGCGCCACGGTCGTGAGCCAGGCGTCCTCGCACCAGGTCCCGGTCGGTGTCAGCACGGCCTCGAACCCCAGCTGCTCTGCGGCCTTGGCGATCTGCGCCAGGTATTCGATGTCGGGTGCGCGCACCCCGCTGACCGGAGTGATCCGGTCCCGTTTGATCCCGCCGTCGGTGTACGCGTGCCGGTCGACGAGCGTGCGTCCGTCGCCGCCCGTGGGCAGGAACCAGTGCAGGTGGACGTTCATGAGGAGGCCTTTCCGTACGAGCGCGGGGTCGCGGAGGACGCGGGGAGGTCGCGGTTGAAGCGGGTGTCGACGAAGTCCTTGAAGACGAAGCGCCGCGGGATGAGTTTCAGATCCGCGAAGGTGTCCGCGATCTCCTGCTCGGAGGCGATCGCGGCCGGATCGATGGCGACGGGGACCCTGGTACCGGCCGTCAGCTTCACCGCGTCCAGTGCCACCTCGTACGGCAGCCCGGTCTCCTTCGCCCAGACCTTCGCCCACGCGTCGGGGTGTTTGAACACCCAGCTCTGTGCCCGGTTCAGCCGGACGAGCAGATCACCGATGGCCTTGGACTTCCCGGAATCCTTGAGCGCCGCGGGCGAGGCGACCTGGAACCCCAGACCGTTGACGACCCCTTCACCCGTCGTCAGGACCCGCGCCTTCCCGCCGCGCAGCACCTGCGAGGTGTACGGGTCCCAGATCGCCCAGGCGTCGACCTTGCCCCGGGTGAACGCGGCCAGCGCGTCGGCCGGCTGAAGGTACTTCAGCTTCACGTCCGAGAGGCTGAGCCCCGCCTTCTTCAGCGAACTGATCAGCTGGAAGTGGGCGGAGCTGCCCTGGGCCACGGCGATCGACCTGCCCTTGAGCTGGGCCGGACTCCGCAGCGGTGAGTCCTTGGGCACCACGATCGCCTCACCGGCCGAGGAACCGTGCGTGGCGCCCACCACCACGACCTTGGAACCGGCGCCCGCCGCGAACACCGGCGGGGTGTTGCCGACTCCGCCGATGTCCACGGCCCCGGCGTTGACCGCCTCAAGTAGGGGCGGGCCGGAGGTGAAGGTGGACCATTTGATGCGGTGGTCGAGGTCGTCCAGCTCGCCGGAGGCGCGCAGGATGGCTTCGTAACCACCCTTCTGGTCACCGATGTTGAGTGTGACGCTGCCCTTGCCGTTGGTGCTGCCCGCGGTGGAGGCGGAGCTCGCGCCACCGCAGGCGGTGAGCAGCAGGGCAAGGGGGAGCAGGAGCGCGGGCAGGGTACGGCGATTCATATCGTCTCTCTCCGGTCCGGACAGGGGAGGTTCAGGGGATCGATGGTTCAGGCGGCGTCGGCGGGCGCGGGAACTGTCTCCACGCCGAGTTCGGTGAGCAGCCGGGTGCGCAGCGCGGCGAACTCAGGGGTACCGGGGTTGCGCGGCCGGTCCAGGCCCACCGGTGTCTCGTACGCGATGGCGCCGTCCCGCATGACCAGCGCGCGGTCGGCGAGGAGCAGCGCCTCGTCCACGTCGTGCGTGACGAGCAGTACGGCGCAGCCCCGGCGCTGCCAGAGCTCGGCCACCAGCTGCTGGGCCTTGATCCTGGTCAGCGCGTCGAGGGCGCCGAACGGCTCGTCGAGCAGCAGCAGATCGGGCTCGCGGACCAGCGCCCGCGCGAGCGATGCGCGCTGTGCCTCACCGCCCGAGAGGGTCCTCGGCCAGGCCCCGGACCGCTCGCTGAGCCCGACCTCCGCCAACGCCTTCTCCGCGACGTCCCGTTCAGGCTTCCCGGGCAGCCCGAGCAGTACGTTGCGCCAGACCCGCTTCCAGGGCATCAGCCGAGGCGCCTGGAACGCGACGGCCCGGCGCCGGGGCACCAGCACCGTCCCCCGGATCTCCCGGTCGAGGCCGGCGAGCACCCGCAGCAGGGTCGACTTCCCGCACCCGCTGCGTCCGAGCAGCACGGTGAACTCCCCCGCGCGCAGGGTCAGATCGAGCCCGTCGATGACGTCCCGGCCGTCGAAGGAACGGGACAGCCCCTCGACCCGTACGGCGGCTTCCGGCAACGTGCCGGACTGGCCGGGGGAGCGGTTGGTCACTGGCCCGTGAAGGTCGGTCGCCATTGCAGCAGCAGCCTTTCGAGAATGCGGACGATGACATCGGCGGCGAGGCCGAGGAAGGCGTAGACCACCAGGCAGACGACGATGACGTCGGTACGGAAGAACTCCCGGGCCTGGTTCATCAGGAAGCCGATTCCGGCATCGGCGTTGACCGACTCGCCGAACACCAGCGCAAGCCACGCGGTCGCCAGCGAGTAGCGCAGCCCCGTCATGGCCCCGGGCAACGCCCCCGGCAGCACCACATGCCGCACCAGCCCCCAGCGCCCGAGACCCAACGACTCCCCGGCCTCGATGAGTTGGGGATCCACGCCGCGAATTCCCGCGTACACGTTGAGATACAGATGGAACGCGACCCCGAGCGCGATCAGCGCCACCTTGGGGGCCTCACCGATTCCCAGCCAGATGATGAACAGCGGGATCAGCCCGACCCACGGAACGGTGCGCAGCATCTGGACGCTCGCGTCGACCAGATCCTCGCCCAGCCGGGAGAGCCCCGAGATCAGCGCGAGCGCCGTCCCGACGGCGCCCCCGAGCACCAGCCCCACGGCCACCCGCTGGAGGGAGACGGCCATCGCGGAGGTGAGGGTCCCGTCCGCGATCAGATCCCATCCCGCGCGGGCGATGGTGCCGGGCGAGGCCAGCACGTCCGGATGCAGCACGCCGGTGGCGCTGAACACCTGCCACAGGGCCAGCAGCAGCAGCGGCCCGGCGGTACGGCGGAGCCACCGCGGTACGTTCCGCAGCCGCACCCCGCGGACGGCGGCCGGCGTCACGGGCTCCAGGTCGAGCGGCCGAGACCGGACCGCACCTTCCGCCTGGCCGGATTTTGCCCTTTCGGCGGATATATCGGGTGGGGTGAGAGCGTGATCGAGAGTCATGTGGGCTCCACGAACGGTTCATGCGATGGAGGTGCCCCGGCACCGGGCACCCGGGCAGACGACGGCCGTGCGGTACCGGCGGGGGTCACGAGGAACCACCGCGAGCATCCGGAAGGGCCGAGCGGCACGGGGGCTGGACGCGTACTACGTCAGGAGCGGTCGGGCGCCTCGCGCCCGGTCACTGACGGGAAAAGTGCTGAGAGAACGTCAGCAGCCGCGACAACAAGCGGCGGAGGCCACCCGCAGCAGGTCGATGTGACCGCGCGAAGTGAGCAGAGCTGATCGGAACATGGCGCTGAACGTAGCGATCCCTCAATGAAACGGTCAATGGTGTCTCGGCACGTGGACGCGCGATCGCGCGGCACAGGCAGGAGAATGACCCCATGTCCACCGCCTTCACCACCAGCGTCCTGCACATCACCACAGGAACCACGGAGACCGTCACCGATCTGACGTCCGACTGCGAACAGTTCCTCACCCGGGCGGCCGCCGGCCGGGACGGACTCCTCAACATCTTCGTACCGCACGCGACAGCGGGGATCGCGGTCCTCGAAACCGGCGCGGGCAGCGACGACGACCTCCTCTCCGCCCTGCACACCCTGCTCCCCGCCGACGACCGCTGGCAGCACCGCCACGGCAGCCCCGGCCACGGCCGCGACCACGTACTGCCGGCCCTCGTACCGCCGCACGCGACACTCCCGGTGATCGCGGGGCGGCTGGAGCTGGGGACGTGGCAGTCGGTGTGCCTGGTTGACACGAACGTGGACAACCCGGAGCGTCAGGTGCGGCTGAGCTTCCTGGGCTGAGGAGATCGCTCACCGAGCCGAACTCTTTCCTGCCGGTGCGCCTACGCCCTGGGCGCCCGGTTTGCGCACAGGCCCGAACAGAACGAACCGATCCCACGTCGGACGCGGTCCGAGCCCAGCCGGCCGCCGGGCTCGGACTCAGGATCTCGGGCAGTCGGGGACGGTCCGGCCGGCCGGACGTGGTTCGACCCGGGCAGTCGGCGGAGTCGTCGAACTGCTTTGCGAGCACAAATGACTTGTCTTACACTCCCCCCCTCTGAGACGAGCGCGGGGGAGGGGTCTTGGATGAGGATGGAGCAGCGCTGGCCGAGCGTATAGCCGAGCGCAGAAGCGGTGTTGGTGACCCTCGGGCGCTGGTGGGTGAGATGCGGCGTTCGGTCCTTCTGGTGCCGGTGGCCGATGAGCGGCTGTGGTCGGTGCGGATGGGTGGGGTGCGGTGGATCTGCGGGTTCACCGATGAGACGGCGCTGGCCCGGTTCGCCCTGCACCACGGTCCGGGGGACCGGCCCATGGACTACGCGGCGCTACTGGGCGCGCGGATCGTCGATGAGATCGTGCCCGCGCTGGGTGAGCCCGCGGGCCTCGCCGTGGACATCGCGACCGAGGACGGGTCGATGTTCTTCCCGCCGGTCGCCGGCATCGTTCCGGAGGCGGTCGCCGTCGATACGGGTGAGGGCGACGAGGGACCGGGCCGGTGAGCGGTGACGGGGCGGATCTGCATCTTGACAAGGAGTCGGTCACCAAGTTCACCAAGGGTCTGAACTCGACGATCGATGAGCTGGGTGATCTGGGTGGTGCGACGGGTTCGGTGATGGGCAAGGGTTTCTCGTCGTTGGCGATCACGGGGATGGAGGCCGGGCATCACGGTGTCTCGGTCGACTTCGAGGACTTCTGCGAGCGCTGGGAGTGGGGGGTGCGCGCCCTGGTGCGGGACGCGAGCGGGCTCGCGAACCGGCTCGGCCTGGCGGCGGGCACGCAGTGGGAGAACGACCAGTACCTCGCGGGCACGCTCAAGGTGGGTGCCAATGCCGTGTTCGGCGGGAACCCGCACGCGAGTGAGGAGGAGATCGCCAAGCAGAACTGGGGCGACATCTTCACGCCGGACTACCTGGACCCGGACTACAGCCCGGAATTGTTCGAGAAGGCCGGCCAGGACATGGGCCAGACCTGGAAGGACACCGGCCGCACCGTCCTCACCGAAGGGTATGGCGGGCGGCAGTCCGACATGTTCAACAGCGCGCTGGGCATATCCGACGAGCAGTTCAACCAGTCGCTGGACGACACGCTGGGGCCGTCGCCGGAGGAGCGCGCCGAGCAGGCGCGGCAGCAGGGTGAGTAGGGGGACAACTGACCGTGGGTATAGGCGACTTCATCAAGGACATCACGCCCGATTCGGTCGAGGACGTGGTCGAGGACGGTGTCGAGTGGGCCGGTGACCGGGTCGAGGACGTCGGGAACTGGACGGCCGACCGGCTGGACGACGTCGGCTGGGAGTCCGGGGCGGACTGGGTGCGCGAGCAGTCGCGTTCGGTCGCCAACCGGATGGGCGCCGAGGTCGACGAGATGGACCTCGGTCAGACCGAGGACAAAACGAAGCTGATCTACGGCAGTACGGGCAAGCTGGATGCCACCGTCTCCAAGCTCCGCGCGTTCCAGGCGGCCTTCGACAGCACCGGCGACGGGTTGAAGGGGCTCGACTCGGGGCAGCTCAAGGGCGAGACCGCGAACGCGCTGCGCAGCGCGGTGAGTACGCAGCCGGCCAAGTGGTACGCGGCGGCCGATGCCACCTCGAAAGCCCTCGGGGCTCTGGATTCGTTCGCGTCCACCGTCACCTGGGCGCAGGGTCAGGCGCAGACCGCGATCGACAAGTGGAAGGAGGGCGTCAAGGCCTCGGAGACCGCTGCCGACGCCCATCGCAAGAAGGTCGACGACTACAACAAGGCCGTCGACCGCTACAACGCCAAGCCCTCGGACAAGCGTGACCCCTCCGAGCTGCCGCCCAGGCCCGCGTCCACGTTCACCGACCCCGGCAAGAAGCTGATGAAGGATGCGCAGGACATCCTGGCCGAGGCCCGCACCCAGCGGAACACAGCGGCGCAGACCGCCCGAACCGCGATCAGCGCCGCCCGCGACATGGCACCGAAGAAGCCCTCGTACACGGAGCAGCTCGGTGACGGGTTCGAGGAACTCCAGGTCATGGGGATGCATCTGGACGGCGGCATCATCAAGGCCACGGCGGGCACGCTGAACTTCGTCCGCGGCATCAACCCGATGGACCCGTACAACCTGACGCATCCGGCGGAGTACGTGACGTCCCTGAACAGCCTGGCAGCGGGTCTGGTGGTCGCCGCGAACGACCCGACCGGCACGGGCATTCAGATGGCGAAGGACTTCATGAAGGACCCGGCCGAGGGGTTCGGGCGGCTGATTCCCGATATCGCGATGACGATCGCCACCGGTGGTGGGGGTGCCGCGGTGAAGGGTGTGCGTGTTGCCGATGAGGCGGCCGAGGCTGCCCGGCTGCGCCGGCTGGTCGATGACGCCCCGGAGGGCACCCATGGCCGGACGGACGTGAAGCGTGTCAGTAAGGACACCGACCCGGTCGACCTGGCGACGGGCCGGATGTACTTGCCGCAGACCGATGTCACGATCCCCGGCATCCTGCCGCTGGTGTTCACCCGCCGCACCGAGTCCGGTCTGACGGCCGGCCGCTTCCTGGGCCCGTCCTGGACGTCCACCGTCGACGAACGCCTCCAGGTCGACGCCATCGGCGTCCTCCACGTCACCGCCGACGGCCTCCTGATCCACTACCCCCACCCGGTCCCCGGCGCGCCGTCCGTGCCGGAGTCGGGCGCCTCCCGCACCCTGCTGGCCCGCGACGCCAACGGCGACTACACGATCACCGACCCCGACAGCGGCCTCATCCTCGACTTCGACGCCCCGTCGGGCAGCGAACCAGGCGGCGACGGAGTGGCCTGGCTGTCGGACATCACCGAACGCAACGGCCACCGGGTCACCGTCGACCGCGACGAGGACGGCCTGCCGCTGGCCCTGGCCCACTCCGCAGGCCACCAGATGAACCTGTCCACCACCAACGGGCTGGTCACCGCCCTGTCCCTGGCCGGTGCGGGCGAGAACGGGGCAGACCTGCCCCTGATGAGCTACGGCTACCAGGACGGCGTCCTCACCACCGTCACCAAACCGTCCGGCGCCACCACCACCTTCCTCCACGACGACCGCCACCGCGTCACCGCCTGGATCGACTCCAACAACAGCCGCTACGACTACGTCTACGACGACCACGACCGCGTCATCGCCGAAGGCGGCCAGGCCGGCCACGTCCACATCACCCTCACCTACACCGAACCCGACCCCACGACGGGCCACCGCACCACCACATCACCACCGCCGACGGCCACGCCACCCGCCATGTCTTCGGCTCCGGCTGCCGCCCACTGGCCGTCACCGACCCACTCGGCCACACCACCCGGTTCACCTACGACCCCCGCGGCAACCTCCTCACCCGCACCGACCCCCTGGGCGCCACCACCGCCTTCGCCTACGACGAAGACGACCGACTCGTCACGGTTACTCGTCCCGATGGCACCGAACTCCGTGTCGAGATAGGTCCGTTCGGCCTGCCAGTGGAGCGCCGCGACGCGGACGGTGCTCGGTGGCTTCAGGAGTTCGACGAGCGGGGAAACCGCACAACGTGCACCGATCCGGCCGGCCACTCCACCCGCTACAGCTACGACGATTCCGGTCTCCTGACATCCGTCACCGATGCCCTGGGGGCCATCACCGTCGTGCGTTGCGACGAGGCCGGTCGCCCCGTAGAGGTCACCGACCCAGCCGGCGGCACCACCCGCCTGGAACGCGACGTCCTCGGCCGTCTGGTCCGGATCACCAGCCCGGTCGGCGCCGTCACCCGACTGGATTGGCACGCCGACGGCAAACTCGCCCGACGCACCGGACCCGACGGCGCCACCGAGTCATGGACCTATGACGGCGAGGGCAATTGCCTCACCCACACCGATGCGGCGGGAGGTGTATCCCGCTTCGAGTACACCCACTTCGATCTCCTCGCTGCCCGCATCCGGCCCGACGGCGCCCGCTACGAGTTCCAGCACGATGCCGGTCTGCGGCTCATCCAGGCCACCGACCCGCAGGGGTCTGTCTGGAAGTACGAGTATGACCGGGCCGGCCGGCTCGTCTCCGAGACCGACTTCGACGGCCGCACCGTCACGTACGGCCTCGACGCCGCCGGACAGCTCACCACCCGGACCGACCACCTCGGCGGCGTGGCCGCATACACGTACGATGAGCTCGGCCGGGTGATCCGCAAAGAGGCCGCAGGCCGGGGCGTCGTCCACGCCTACGACCGCGCCGGACGGCTCATCCAGGCATCGAGCCCGGATAGTGAACTGGTGCGCCGCTATGACCGGTGCGGCCGACTCAGAACTGAACTCGTCGACGGCCGTGCCCTCGATCACACTTATGACGCCGTCGGCCGCCGGGTCCGTCGAACCACCCCCACCGGACAGGTCACGAGCTACGTCCACGACGCCGCGGGTCGGCCCACCCGGGTGGCCTCCGGCTGCCACGACATCACCTTCACGTATGACGCGGCCGGACGCGAAGTGGAACGCGTCTTCAAAGACATCTTCACCCAGACCTCCGCCTGGGACGAGGTCGGCCGACTGTCCGCTCAGCGCTTCACTGCCGGTTCCCGCACGCTCAATGAGTACACGTACGCCTACCGCGCCGACGGCCGTCTCATCGCGACGTCCGACCGGACGTCGGGGACGCGCACCTTCGACCTCGACCCGATCGGCCAGGTTACCGCCGTCCACGCACGCGGCTGGAGCGAGCGGTACGCCTATGACGCGAGCGGCAACCAGACCTCGGCCTCCTGGCCCGACTCGCACCCCGGTCACGAGGCCACCGGCCCTCGCGCCTACACGGGTACCACCGTCACACGTGCGGGTGACGTCCGCTTCGAGCACGACGTGCTCGGCCGCGTCACCTTGCGCCAGAAGACCCGGCTCTCCCGGAAACCGGACACCTGGCGCTACACGTGGGACGCCGAGGACCACCTCGCCTCCGTAGTCACCCCCGACGGCACCCGCTGGCGCTACCGCTACGACCCGCTCGGCCGCCGCACGGCCAAGCAGCGTCTGGCGGCGGACGGCGAGACAGTGACGGAGGAGGTCCGGTTCACCTGGGACGGCCTGACCCTCTGCGAACAGACCACCGTTTCCGAAGACCTGCCACATCCGGTGGCGCTCACCTGGGAGCACCGCGGCCTCGTCCCCTTTGCACAGACGGAACGCATCCTCACCCCCGACGACCGTCAGACGGAGATCGACCGCCGCTTCTTCGCCATCGCCACCGACCTCATCGGCACCCCCACCGAACTCATCGACGAGTCCGGCGACATCGCCTGGCGCACCCGCACCACACTGTGGGGAACGACCACCTGGCCCCGCTCCAGCACGGGCTACACCCCGCTCCGTTTCCCCGGCCAGTACTACGATCCGGAGACCGGTCTCAACTACAACCTCTTCCGGCACTACGACCCTGAGACGGGGCGGTACACGTCTCAGGATCCTCTGGGGCTCTCGCCGGCGCCGAACCCGGTCGCCTACGTGACCAACCCGCACACAATCTGCGATCCCGTTGGCCTGGCGCCGTCCGACTACGCCGACGGCCCGCCCATCGGCGAGTACACCTCCAAGGGCGAGGGACAGGACCTCAAACGTTCCGCCAAGGTGGGCGACGACCAATGGCACTTCAACACCGGTCACGGCTACGATCGAGCCCACACCGGGCCGGGCGGAACCATGAACGACCTGCGCTCCACCAACTTGAAGCCCGATCAGATCGAACAGGCGATCGTCTCGGACGTGTACACGTACATGAGGGACGGCGGGGTCGTTCCCCGGCCCGGGGCCCCCGAGTTCACCGGTCCGCTCGAAAGATCGGTGCAGCTGGACGGGCACGACATCGGCTACCGGGTCATCCAGAGGCCCGACGGCGCCTACCAATTGTCCACCTACTGGCTCAACCCCTAACGACCGGACCCCGGCCCCGGCCCCGCACAGGCCACCGGGGCGAAGGGGAGCCGACTGCTAAGGTCTGGGCGCCCATACCGTCAACGAACTCCGCTGCCCTCCGGAGCGCCGGAAAAAACTTGTCAGGAGAAGCGTGAGATGCCCGATCCGACCCTCGCCGCCAAAAGCCTGAGCCAGGCGATCGACAGCGCCGAAGGCCAGCAGATCAGCGAAGCGGGCCGTGACTTCATCGAGAAGCTCACCTTCGCAACGGCCGACGAGATCCTCACCATGCTTCGGGAGCTCCTCGCCGAGGACTGGATGGCGCTGCCGCCCTGGGCCCGGAATCTCGCCTACCGCCTGGCCTGCCTGCAGCGTCCTGATGACCCGCGACTGCTCCGGGAAGCGGCCGCGGACCTGTTGTGCTTCGGACCCGACTGGGACGAGTTCGCCGAGGACCTCAAAAGGCGCGCGGCGGAACTGGAGTAGGGCCTGCTTTCCATTCCTGTGCGGGCCCTTCCGGCGGAGCGCGCGCGGGCTCCCGCCGGGGCTACTGGGCGCCGCGCCGCCGTCGGCGGGCCCGCTCGAACTCGGCGGCATCCGACATCCAAGGGCCGTGGTGGTCGAGTGCGGCGCAACCGCCGCGGACGAAGGCACTCACCAGGTTCCGGTACCCGCCGATCCCCTCGACCAGGCTGTACTCGACCCGGTACTCCGGATCCGACCCGCTGCCCGCTCCCTCGCGCACGGTCGTGACCCGTGCGATGGAGTCCGCGTAGAAGTGGAGCTGGATCCCTTCGCCCATCTCCTCGTCCTCGATGGTGAACACATCGTTGTCCGCGGCAGAGCGATCGCCGACGAACTCCCAGAACTCGGCGCCGGCGGAGCGGGGACTACCCGGGAGCCACTTCTTCTCGACGCCCTTGTCGTCGGTGAACGACAGGCCCCTCTTCCGCGCACCCCCTCCGGAGTGGGCGCGGTCGCCGGCAGTCTCCGCGTCGTCCTCCATGGGCGCACTCCTGGAGCGGTCCGCGGCCTCCGAGCACATCAGGAAGCCCAGGGTGCGCACCGCCTCATCGACGAGCTCAGGGTGTCCACGGCGCACGGCCGCATCGACCGTTGCTGCCATCCGCTCCCAGTCCTGTTTGTCCGTGGCACGTTTTCCGCGCCGCGGATCACGGCCGATCCACATCCCGGCGCATGCCTGTTCCGCGGTGGCGATCACACGTAGGACCTCGGGGAGCAGAGTGGGGTCGACCGCATCGGGCATCCGTCTCGGAACCGTCGAGCCGTGCAGGTACTGGCCGGTGTACTTCAGAATCGCGGTGTCGAGGGGACCGAGTACTGCTCCGCGGTCGGCGCGACGGCGATTCGCGTGGTACTCCCGAGCTCGTTTCTCGTTGGGCGTCTCTGTCGCCGCGCGCATCGCCGCGCAGACCTGGCCGCGTCCGAGCAGTTCGATGTCGGCCCCATGGGCGATGAGCCGGCTCCTGTCCCACTGGATGCGCCGGAAGAGCGCGTCGACGTCCGGGGGCGTGGAGAGGAGGACCGGGTCCAGGAGCGTGAAGGCGGCGTTCTCGTCGAGCCGGCCCCGGGTTCCGGCGGCGTCGCACAGCGGAAGGACCGCACTCCACAGCAGCAGGTGTCTGGCCAGGTCCTCCCGGATCACCGCGAGATGGGCTTCCCTGATCGGGAACGTGAACGTGCGGGGCTCATGGTTGGCGTCGGCCCCGGCACCGAGCATCAGCTTGAGCTCGCCGTCCTCGCGGATCACGTTCGGTATCCAGCCGCTCTGCCGCGTGAAAACGATGTCTCTCATGGACTCAGTCTTCCCCACCGGACGAGGCCGGCGAGCCCGTCAGGCGGCGCTTCCCGCCAAGGCCCCGGCGGCATCAGGAACAGGGACGGTGCCGGTCTCGTCGGCGACCGCGGCCTTCGCCGCTACCCCGATTCCGAGCTTCTCCAGGATCTTCTTCTCGATCTCGTCGGTGAGATGAGGGTTGTTCTTGAGGAAGGTACGGGCGTTCTCCTTGCCCTGGCCGAGCTGGCCACCCTCGTACGTGTACCAGGCGCCAGCCTTCTGTACGAACGCATGCTCCACGCCCATGTCGATCAGCCCGCCCTCACGGCTGATCCCCTGGCCGTAGAGGATGTCGAACTCCGCCTGTTTGAAGGGCGGCGCGACCTTGTTCTTGACGACCTTGACGCGGGTGCGGTTGCCGACCGCGTCGGTTCCGTCCTTCAACGTCTCGATCCGTCGGATGTCCAGACGCACCGAAGCGTAGAACTTCAGCGCCCGGCCGCCGGTCGTGGTCTCCGGCGAGCCGAACATCACGCCGATCTTCTCGCGCAGCTGGTTGATGAAGATCGCCGTCGTCCTCGTCTGGCTGAGCGCACTGGTGATCTTACGGAGCGCCTGGCTCATCAGGCGGGCCTGTAGACCCATGTGGGAGTCACCCATGGCGCCCTCGATCTCGGCACGTGGCACCAAGGCCGCCACGGAGTCGATCACGATCAGGTCGATCGCGCCGGAGCGGATCAGGATGTCGACGATCTCCAGCGCCTGTTCACCGTTGTCCGGCTGGGACAGGATGAGGTTGTCGGTGTCGACACCGAGCTTCTTCGCGTACTCGGGGTCCAGTGCGTGTTCGGCGTCGATGAACGCCACCGTGCCGCCGGCCTTCTGCGCGTTCGCCACGGCGTGCAGCGTCAGCGTCGTCTTACCGGAGGACTCCGGCCCGTACACCTCCACCACACGGCCGCGCGGCAGACCGCCGACGCCGAGCGCGACGTCGAGCGCCGTCGAACCGGTGGGGATCACTTCGATGGGCTCGTTCGGCCGCTCACCAAGGCGCATGACCGCGCCCTTGCCGAACTTGCGCTCGATCTGTGCGAGCGCGGTGTCAAGCGCCTTCTCTTGGTCGGTTCCTGCCATGAGCTTCACCCGGTCCGATTGAGTGGCCCGCCGCACGTCGGAGAACGTGGGCGTCTGCTGCCGACAACGGACGTGTCGGAAGTCCAGAAAACGAACATCCGATCGATTTGCGTGTCAGTGAAAGGTACCAAACGGAGGGAAGCGGAACAGGTTGCGCTCCGGACCGCTCCGGACCGCTCCGGACCGCTCCGGTGTTCGTATCCCGTCGGCGAGCGGCACCCTATGCTTGGCCTCATGAGCCGTTGGACGGATTTCGCCGGGAAAGCGTCCGGAGAGGACTACGCCGTACGGTTTGCGGCCCTGGCCCGTAGCGGCAAGGACGTGCACGGTGAGGCGCGGTTCTGCGCCGCTCTTCTGCCTGCCGGAGCGCGGGTGCTGGACGCCGGGTGCGGTACCGGGCGGGTCATGATCCGGCTCGCGGAACTCGGGTACGACTGCGTCGGGGTGGATCTTGACGCGTCGATGCTGGCGGTGGCGCGGAAGCAGGCGCCGGGACTGCCGTGGTTCCAGACCGATCTGGCCGAGTTCGAGCCGGCCCGGCTCGGTTTCACGGGAGGCTTCGACCTTGTCGTTGCCGCGGGCAATATCTTCCCGTTGCTCGCCCCCGGCACCGAGGCGGCGGTGGTGAAGCGTCTCTCGGCGGCCCTGCGCCCGGGTGGTCTGCTGGTCGCCGGCTTCGGCCTCGACGAAGCCCACCTGCCGGTGCCGCCCGGCCTCACGCTGTCGGACTACGACGACTGCTGCGCCGCGTCCGGACTGTCCCTCGTCGACCACTTCGCCACCTGGGATGCCGACCCTTACGACGACGGCGGCTATGCCGTAAGCGTTCACCGTCGATGAGGACGTGCCGGACGCCGTGATCGACGGGAGGCCCGGTGCTGGTGAGCACCGGGCCTCCCGTCGATCACGGCGAATCTGTATGGCAGGAGTGCAGGAGTGGCCGTGACCGGTCAGCGCTCCAGGGTCATCGCGTAGATCTCCAGGTCGCTGTCGCGTTGCCAGTCGAGTCCTCCGGACCCGGGTGCGACCCATGCCGGCACGGATGGTGTTGCCAGGGAGAGGGACCGGACCTTCTTCCCGGACTCCAGCGGGACGGTCGTTTCGTAGAGCGATGCCTTGGTGGTGGTCTTCCCGGTTCCGGCCTTGAGCTGGTACGCGGTCGTCAGCGCGACGGCGTTGCCGAAGTCCGGAGCCTTGTTCGCCCAGCCGGTGAGTTCCAGCGGAACGGTCGCGGTGCTGCCGTCGGTGTAGGTGACGATGGCGGTGGCCGACGCGGCGCCGGTACTGCCGTTGTCGGAAGCGCCCACGATGTGGAGGCTGTGGTAGTCGCCGGAGGGCAGGGCGATTGCCTGCCCGGTGGACTTGACGAAGTTCTTGCTGGTGCCGGAGGTCTTGGGCGCCTGGTAGGTGACCCCGCCGAAGGTGACCGGTCCCGGCGCGGGCAGTTGGTCGGCTGCGAAGCTCGTACCCGTGCCGTCGAAGTCTCCCTGGCCCGGTGCGGCGAGCGTGGCGACGCCGTCGTTGTTGTAGGTGTCGTTCAGGTCGACGGCGCATGAAGTCGTCGTCCTGATGGCGCAGTTGCCGTCCTTCTCGACCACGATGCTCACTGTCTTCCTGACCGGCGCGGCTCCGGGAAGCCTGGCGGTGACCGTCACCTTGTAGGTGCCTGCCTCGGTTCCGGCCGGTGTGGTGATCCGCAATCGCTTGTCCAGCTGGGCGGGGAGCCCGTTCGAGTCGGCCGTCACCGTCGCGCGGGAGGGTGATACCGACCATCCCTTCGGCGCCTTCGCGGTCACGGTGACCCGCGCGGTGTGCGGGGCCGTGGCCAGCAGCGTCAGGTCTGCCTGCTGCCGCGAGGCGTGATCGGCCGTGGGCTCCACGACGACCTGGTCGGGGCCGACGTCGGCGCTGAGCCGATGCTGCGGATTCGGCGTCGTGTTGATCGACGGCGGGGCGTCCTTCGCGGCCGTCGCCCACGCGGTGGGCTCGGTGCTCAGGGCGTAGTCGATGCGCCCGCCGTGGGCGATGTCGGCCTGCGCGACCCATGCCTTGTCCCAGGCCCTGCCGTTCACCGTCGCGGAGGCGATGTAGCGGTTGGCCATGCTGGTGCCGGGCGCGGAGATCGTCAGAGTTCCGCCCTGCGTCTTCCCGTACTCACCGATCCTCAACCGGGCGTTGGGGAACTGCGGTGTGGTGATGACGTCGAAGTTGCCGCCGCTGGTCGTGGGGTAGAGCCCCAGCGACGACATCACGTACCAGGCGGACATCTCGCCCATGTCGTCATTGCCGGGGATGCCGCCGGGGCTGTTCGTGAACAGGGTCTCCTGCGCCTTGACCACCGTCGCGGTGCTGCCGGGCTGCCCCGTCCACGCGTAGAGGTACGGCGCGATGAGGTTCGGCTCGTTGTTCGGGTTGTACTTCGTGGAGCCGTAGTAGTTGTACGGGTCGCTGACCCAGGCCGTCCGCGCGGTCCCCGCCGGGTCGGTCAGGAGGCCGTCATAGGCGAAGAAGTCGTTCAACCGCTTGTTCGTCGCGTCCTTGCCACCCAGCATGCCGACGAGCCCCGCCGGGTCCTGGGGCACCGACCACTGGTACTGGCTCGCGTTCTGCTCGTGGAACGCGTGGTCGCTCGTGACCGGGTCGTACGGGGTCAGCCAGGTGCCGTCGGCCGCGGTGCGCGGCCGGAACTGGCTGGTCTGTGTGTCGAACACGTTCTTGTACGACTGGCCGCGCCGGGCGAACATCGTGGCGTCGGCCGGGTGGCCGAGTCCCTTCGCCATCAGGGCCAACGACGCGTCGGCCGCCGCGTACTCCAACGTGGCCGAGGTCCCGTAGTAGCAGTCGTTGTCGTTCGACTTGGTCGGGCAGCAGTTGCCGCTCGTTCCTCCGTCGCAGTCGGCGCTCGACTTCACGTTGAGGCCGTAGGGGATGTACCCGCGTTCCGCGTAGTACGCGGCTCCGGCCCGCCCGTTCTCACGGACGTCGGCGGGCGGCACCTCGGTCGCGTTCGCCCGGAGGTACTTGTATGCCTCCTGGGCGTCCGCTCCGGTCAGTAGCCCTTTTGACCAGCCCTCGACCAGGAACGGCGTGACCGGGTCGCCGGTCATGATGTTGCCTTCCTCGCCTTCCAGATACCAGCGTGGAAGCGCGCCGCCCTCCCGTGCGATCGCCAGGATCGACATGTCGATGTCGTGTGCGACCTGGGGAACGAGCATCTCAAGGAGCTTGTTCTGCGTCCGGTAGGTGTCCCACAGCGAGAGGTTGCTGTAGGGGGTGTAGCCCCTGGCGGTGTGGATCTTCTTGTCGGCTCCGACGTAGCGGCCGTCGACGTCACCGATGATGTTCGGATCAACCATGGAGTGGTACAGCGCCGTGTAGTACGCGACCTGCTGGTCATGCGAACCACCACCGATCGCGGCCTTGTGCAGCATCGCGTTCCACTCGGTGTTCGACGCCCTGTGCACGGCGTCGAAGTCGAAGCCGAACTTCCCCGTCTCCGTCGCGAGGTTCTTGCGGGCGCCGTGCAGCCCGGTGAAGGAGAGCCCCACCTTGGCGACCACAGGAGCGTCGTTCTTCCTCGTGTCGAACGACACCCACGCCCCGTTGGCACCCTTGGCGGCCGATTCACGGGACCCCGGGCTGCGGTCGGTGCCCTTCCACGTGCCGTACGACGTGAACGGCCGGCTGAGCTGTGCGACGAAGTAGGTCTTCTTGGAATCCTCGACCCAGCCCTCCACCGTCCGGTCACCGACGACGTGGATCTCGGAACCGGCCACGCCGGAACCGGCGTTGAACATCACGTTCGCCCGACTCGTCCGCGGGAACTCGTACTGCTGCCACCCGGTCCGTTCGGTCGCCGTCAAGGCGGCGGTCACGCCGTACTTGTCGAGCTTCGTCCGGTAGTAGTCGGGGCCCGTCGTCTCGTTCTCATGGCTGAAGGCAGAAGCGTACTGTGCCGGATCGGTCGAGGTCACCGCGCCGGTCGTGGGCATCATCGGCAGATAGTTGAACCGGCACCCGTTGATCGTCGTCTGGCTGAACCCGATGACCGTGTCGGACGACTCCTTGTCGCACCCCGTGCCACCGGACGTCTTCATCAACGGACTCTCCTGCACCAGCCCGAACGGCGCGCCCGCGGCGGGGAAGGTCAGCCCCTCGTTCTCGGTCCCGATGAACGGATTGACCAGTTTCGTCAGATCGGTCCCCGCGCCCGGCGTCGCTTCGGCCGTCGGCCGCGTGGCGGCGACCGCGCTCGCGGCGGTCCCGGTGACAGATCCCGCGGCAGCGAGGGCGATACAGAGCGCAGCCGTCCCCAGCCGGTTCCTCAGACGCTGTGCCGTCGACCCGCTCTGGGCCGGTGCGTATCGCGTTGATTGCATACCACTCCCGTCGTGCGCCTGCTCGTAGACATCGTTGTCATGCACCGAACGTGACGCTAGATCGTCTCCTCCACCCCGGCAAGGGGTTACTACTGCGTCACTTGGCTGAGGTGACGACCGCCTACGTGCTGACCGTGACCGCTCCCCGATTCGCCGCTCCGGGCCGTCGTTGACCTTTGATTGATATCTTTCGGTTGTGAGTGAAGGTCGATGGCTCACTCGTTACCGAGAGGGGACTGAAGGTGTTGGCTAACGAGCGGCGGGAAGCGATCCTGCGCGCGGTGGAGCGCCAGGGTTCGATCACCGTGAAGGTGCTGGCGGAGGAGATGGGGGTCTCCGCCGTCACGTTGCGGCAGGACGTGCGGGAGCTGGCCGGTCAGGGGCTGCTGAACCGTGTGCACGGCGGGGCCACGGCCCTGGCGCCGGACGTCGCCGTTTCCGCTCCCGTCGAAGCCTCGGTCACCGCCCCGGCCCCCGCGGGGGAGAAGTACGCCGTCGGGCTGGTGGTACCGCCGGGCGGTTACCACTACGCGGAGGTCATCCGGGGCGTCCAGAACGCGGCCCGCGCGCGCGGCGTCCGCGTCGTACTGGCCGTCTCCGGGGAGTCGCTCGCGGAGAACCAGGAGCAGGTCCGCCAGCTCGTGGCAGGCGGGATCAACAGCCTGCTGCTCATGCTGCACCCGGGTCTGCGCCCGCTGGAGGCGGCCGAGCAGTGGCTGAGCACCCTCGATGTGCCGGCCGTGCTGGTGGAGCGCCGGGCCGGGATACAGGCCGGGCGACTGGAGCAGGTGGCGTCCGACCACGCCTACGGCGCGGCCCTCGCGGTGCGGCATCTCGCCGGGCTCGGGCACGACAAGGTGGCACTCGTCGCCAGGATCGAGAGCCCCAACACGGCTCTTCTCAGTACGGGGCACGGCGACGCCGTGAAGGCCATGGGGCTGACGCCGGGGCCGGAGTTCCTCATCAGCACCACCGGGGACGCGGTTGTGGCCGACGCCCGATTCGAGGAAGTGGTCAGAGCCGTGGAGTCCGGCGAGGTCCGGGCCGCACTGGTGCACAACGACATCGACGCCATCGCTCTCGTCGGCATCCTCCGCGCGCGAGGTCTGCGCGTGCCGGAAGACCTGGCGCTGGTCACCTACGACGACGAGGTCGCCGAGCTGAGTGATGTCCCCCTGACCGCCGTCGCGCCCCCCAAGCAGGCGGTGGGGTCATGGGCGCTGGACCTGGCACTGCGCCGGCTGTCCGACCCGGCCACCCCGCTCGCGGAGATCCTGCTCCGCCCCGAACTGCGGATCCGCGCGTCCTGTGGAGCCGGCCGGCGGAGCGAAGCGTAGCCAAGTGATGCCAAGTGGTTTCGTTATCAAAAAACGAAATCAGAGACATTGACTCGATGTCGTATGTAACGAATGATTGCGGTGGCACCCAAGCAACGGTCGGTGGCACATCATGTTTCGTAGACGACTGACAGCACTGGTCGGCTCCGTCGCGGCAATCGGCCTTCTCGCCACGGGGTGTGGAGACTCGGACAGCGGGACCTCCACGGCGGACAAGGGCACCGGAAAGGTCACCTTCTGGTCCTTCGTCAAGGGCTCCGACGAAGTGGCGAAAGCCTTCAACCGGACCCACCCGGACATCAAGGTGACCTTCGAGGCGGTGCCCTCGGGCCAGGAGTACTACTCCGAGCTCACCAACGCCGTGAAGGCCGGCACCGCCCCAAATGCCGCGGTCGTCGAGTACCCGCAGCTGCCCGAGTTCGCCACCCAGGGCAGGCTGGAGCCGCTGAGCGATTCGCTCGGGCCTCTGGTCAAGGACCAATTCTCCGAGTCCGTCAGGCAGTTGGTCGAGCTGGGCGGCCAGACGTGGGGCGTTCCCCGCGACGCGGCCCCGCTGATGCTGTACTACCGCAACGACTTCTTCAAGAGCCACAAGATCAGCGTCCCCAAGACCTGGGACGCCTACCGGAACATGACCGAGCAGGTGAAGAAGGCGGACCCGAAGGCCCGCGGCGGGTTCTCTACACCGACAACCCGGGACTGCTGACCGCCCTCGCCTGGCAGGCCGGCTCGCAGTGGTTCGGCACGGAGAAGGACTCCTGGAAGGTCTCGCTGGACGACGCCCCCTCCTGGAAGGTCGCCGACTACTGGGGTGACCTCGCCCGGAAGGACCTCATCAGCTCGGTCAGCTCGCTCGACCCGTTCTGGACGAGCGTCCAGCAGAACCGCACCGTCGCCTACGTCTGCGCGAGCTGGTGCGCCGGGTCCCAGCAGGCGACCGTCGCCGACCAGAAGGGCAAGTGGTCGGTGGCCCCGGTGCCCACCTGGGACGGCAAACCCGCCTCTGCCATGTACGGCGGCTCCTCCTTCGTCATACCGAAGGGCGCCAAGAACAGCGCCGCCGCCGCGGAGTTCATCAAGTGGATCACCACGGACCCCGAGGGCATGAAGGCGTGGGTCTCCTCCGGGACCAGCAGCATGTTCCCCGCCGATCCCAAGCTCGTGCCGGTCACCAAGGCCGCCTTCCCCACCGACTACTTCGGCGGACAGGACGTGTACGCCCTCGGCAACAAGTCCTACGCGGCCGTCCGGCCCGGCTGGACGTGGGGCCCCGTCACGGGGACCACGAACACGGCCGTCGTCGACCAGCTTCCGAAGGTCGCCCAGGGCAAGGTCAAGCTCTTCGACGTCCTCACCGGTGCCCGGCAGGCGACCGTCCAGGACATGAAGCGACGCAGGATGAAGGTCGCCCCGTAGGGCGTGTCCGCAGTACGCGATGCAGTTCGCGAACCCCCGTGGGCCGATGCCCGGCCCGTAGGCCGAGGCCGGCATCGGCTCCCGCCCCGACGCTTCCCGCTCCCCTTTCCAGAGAGGCCCGGTATGACAACTCCGTCAGCCCGCGCCCAGCGCCGCACCGCCACGCTGCTCCTGGCACCCTTCTTCATCCTCTTCGCCGCCGTCACCCTCGCCCCGCTGGTCTACGCGGGCTGGATGAGCCTGTTCACCACCCACACCTCCGGCCTCGGCTTCGGCGGGACGGAAGAGGTCTTCGCCGGACTGGACAACTACGTACACGCGTTGTCGGACCCTGGCTTCCGCGGTGGATTCCTCACCATCGCCGCCTACGTCGCGATCTACATCCCGGTGATGATCGGGGGCGCGCTCGTGCTCGCTTTGCTGCTCGACTCGGCACTGACCAGGGCACGGACCTTCTTCCAGCTGGCCCTGTTCCTCCCGCACGCGGTGCCCGGTCTGATCGCGGCCCTCATCTGGGTCTACCTGTACACGCCCGGACTCAGCCCGGTGATCGACTTCCTCGACGCCGGCGGCCTCGACATCGACTTCCTGTCGGCCGACAACGCGGTCTTCTAGGCGGCGAACATCGCCGTCTGGGAATGGATCGGGTACAACATGGTCATCTTCTACGCGGCCCTCCAGGCGGTGCCGACCGAGGCCCTGGACGCGGCGAAGATCGACGGCGCCGGACAGATCCGTACCGCCCTGTCGATCAAGGTCCCGATGATCCGCCCGGCCATCGCCCTGGCCGTGCTGTTCACCGCCATCGGATCGGTTTAGCTCTTCACCGAACCGAAGGTCATCTACAGCGCCTCCAGTTCCATCGGCAGCAGCTGGACCCCCAACATGTTCGTCCAGACCGCCGCCTTCACCCACAACGACTTCGGACTGGCGGCAGCGGCCTCGCTGCTCATCGCGCTGTTCGCCGCGCTGCTGTCATTCCTCGTCACCCGCTTTTCGCGCAGCAGGAGCAAGCCGTGACCAAGACCATGACACGCGTTGCCCCCGACGGCTCCTGTCCGGCTCCGGACCGGACGGGCAGGAACGGTACGGAGAAGAGCCGGCCGGACAGGAGCGGGCCGGGGCGGCGTGGGTCCGGGAACCGCCCATCGGTCCTGCTGTCCAGAGCCGGTGTGACCGCCATGCTCGGCTTCGCCGCCCTCTACACGCTTCTGCCGATGCTCTGGCTGTTCCTCTCCTCCACCAAGAGCCGCCAGGACCTCTTCGCCACCAACGGCTTCGCCCCGGGCAAGGACTTCGTACTCGTCGACAACCTCACATACCTGTTCCAGGTCGACAACGGGATCTTCCTGCGCTGGCTGCTGAACACGGTCCTGTACGCCGGTGTCGGCTCGCTGCTGGCGACCGTGTTCAGCGTGGCCGCCGGGTACACGTTCGACAAACTGAACTTCCCCGGCAAGGAGAGGCTCTTCTCCTTCGTCCTGCTGGGCGTGATGGTGCCCGGGACGGCGATGGCGATCCCGCTCTACCTGCTCGCTGCCAAAGCCGGTCTGGTGAACTCCTTCTGGGGCGTGTTCATCCCGGGCCTCGTGTTCCCGTTCGGCGTGTACCTGGCCCGCGTCTTCAGCGCCTCGTACATCCCCAACGAGGTCCTGGAGGCCGCCCGTGTGGGCGGGGCGGGAGAGTTCAGGACCTTCTGCCGTATCGGCCTGCCGATGATCGCACCGGGCTTCGTGACCATCTTCCTCTTCCAGTTCACCCAGATCTGGAACAGCTTCTTCCTTCCCCTGGTGATGCTGTCCGACAAGGACCTCTTCCCGGTCAACCTCGGTCTGTACGTCTGGTATTCGTCCGCGCTCTCCCAGGGGCACCCACAGGACTACCTCCTGGCCATCGTCGGATCGCTGGTGTCCGTGGTCCCGCTGGTCATCCTCTTCCTGATGCTCCAGCGGTTCTGGAAGTCCGGCATGACAGCCGCCGCCGTCAAGTAGGCCATCGTTCTGAGGATCCCCATGTCATCCACCCCGCCCCGCCCGCGTGCCCTGTTCGCGATGGGCCGGCCGCACCGGGACGCACTCTTCCCGCGTGCCGCGATCGACCGCCTGACCCGTCTCGTCGACATCGAACCGGACCTCGTCGCGGAGGACTTCGACCACGTACCCCACCTGGCCGCCGTCGAACTCCTGATCACGTCCTGGGGATGCCGCCCGCTCGACGACGCCGTACTGGCCCGCATGCCGGCGCTGAAGGCAGTCGTGCACGCGGCGGGAAGCGTCAAACACCATGTGACGGAAGCCTGCTGGGAACGCGGCCTGCACGTCTCCACGGCGGCCGCCGCCAACGCCGAATACACCCTCGCCGCGATCCTCTTCGCCAATAAGCGCGTCCTGGAGATCGGCGGGCTCTACCGCGAACACCGCGACGCCCTGGACTGGGCGGCCCACTTCCCGGGGTTCGGCAACTACCGCCGGACGATCGGCCTGGTCGGCGCTTCCCTGGTCGGACGCCGGGTGCTGGAGCTGCTCCGGCCCCACGCCTTCGACATCCTGCTGGCCGACCCGCACCTCGACCCCGAGGCGGCCCGGTCGATGGGCGCCCGGCTCGTCGAGCTCGACGAGCTGCTCGCCGTCTCCGACGTCGTCTCGCTGCACGCACCCGCGCTGCCCGAGACGTACCACCTCCTCGACGCCCGCAGACTCTCGCTCCTGCGGGACGGCGCCACGCTCGTCAACACGGGGCGCGGCTCCCTCATCGACACCGCGGCCCTCACCGCGGAGGCGCTGTCGGGGCGCATCCACGCCGTCCTCGACGTCACGGAACCCGAAGTGCTGCCGGCGGCCTCACCGCTGTACGCGCTGCCGAACGTGCTGCTGACCCCGCACATCGCCGGATCGCTCGGCGGCGAACTCGCCCGCATCACCCGCAGCGCCCTGGACGAGGTCGAACGCTACTGCGCAGGGCGGGAGTTCGCGTATCCGGTGAACCGCGCGGCCCTGACCACCTCGGCCTGAACACCCGGGCTGCTGCCGCGCCGCCCCGCCCTGTGAGACTGCCGACCACCCCGCACGTCCAGAACCAGGAGCGCCAGCATGTCCCAGCCCGACCGCCTGTCGGACGTTCTCGTCTTCACCCGCACCACGGCCTACCGCCACGACTCGATCCCCGCCGGACAGGCGGCCCTGCGAGAGCTGGGGGAGGAGCACGGCTTCACCGTGGAGACCTCGGAGGACCCCTCGGTCTTCACCGACGCCTCCCTCGCCGGGCGCAGCGCGGTGGTCTTCCTCTCCACCAGCGGCGAGGTGCTCACCCCGGAGGGGCAGCTGGCGCTGCGGCGCTGGACCTCTGACGGCGGCGGCTTCATGGGCATCCACTCCGCCGCGTGCACCGAGTACGACTGGCCGTACTACGGGGAGTTGCTCGGTGCACGCTTCGCAGGCCACCCGGACTTCCAGCCCGGCACCGTCCTCGTCGAGGACCTGAACCATCCGTCGACGCGCCATCTGCCGCAGCGGTGGCACTGGAACGACGAGTGGTACGACTTCCGGAGCAACCCGCGGCGCCCCGGCGTACAGGTCCTCGCGACCATCGACGAATCCGGCTACGAGGGAGGCGGCATGGGCGCCGACCACCCCCTGGTGTGGTGCAGGGAATCCGGCGCCGGCCGCTCGTTCTACACCGCGCTGGGCCACGCGGCCGACGCCTACACCGACCCGGCCTTCCGAGACCACCTCCTGGGCGGTCTGCGCTGGACCGCCGCCTGATCCATCCGGCCACGGGAAAAGCCATGCACTCCCCGTGCGCATCCTCAGAAACCCTACGAAGGAGCACTGAACATGCAGGACGGACAGATCACACGACGGAAGCTGATGCAGTGGGGAGCCGTCGGCGCGGGTGCGCTGGCCGTCACCGGCCTGCCCGCGACCGACGCCCTGGCGGCGCAGGGCGCACGGGTGCGGGTCACGGACCTCGGCCCGGGGGTGAACAACTTCTCGCTCGCCGCCGCCATTCCGGTGGGCGACAAGGCCTACATAGCCTCGCGCAACATCGATCCGACACGGATCATCGGCTTCGACTTCGGCACCGGGAAGGTCACCAGCGTCACCGAGGGCCCCGGGATCAGCACGCAGCTGCTCGCCGTCGACCCGGACGGGCGGTATCTGTACTCGGCGATCCGTGAGTACGACTCCGCTCCGGGACCGGGTTTCATCCGGATCGACCTGTCCGCGGCCGACGCGCCGAAGGAGGATCTCCACTCGATCCCCGGCCTCGATCCGTACGCGATCAGCGCGTCGCCCGACAACAAGATCTTCTTCGGCGGCCGGGAACCCCAGCCCAGGCTGCGCCAGTACGACCCGGCCACCGGTGAGCTGACCGAGATCGCGATTCCCGACCCCGACGTCCCGATGATCCGCTGTCTGCTGGCCACCCAGGACAAGATCTACATCGGCACGGGCGCCTCGCTGGGCGCGACTCCGACCAGCACCAAGGCCGGACTCTTCGTCATGGACCGCGCCACGAAGAAGATCACCTCGATCCTTCCGAAGGAATTCGCGGGGCAGGTGGAGGTCCGTGACGTCGGCCTCCACGAAGGCACCCTGTACGTGTGCTCGACCACCGCGGACGGTGCGGCGGTCGCGATCATGGACGCCGAAGACCCGGCTCAGTACACGCTCGTGCAGAGCGAGCAGTCCTTCCTCCGGCTGCCGCGCAAGCTCGGCGACAAGATGTACTTCAACGGCGCCGCGCTGATCGAACTGACGCTGAGACCGGGAAGTTCCGCGAGATCAAGCTCAAGGAGGGCGATTTCGGCGAGATCTGGGGCCTGTGGATCCGCGAGGACAAGGTGATCGTCGTCTCGGCCTTCGGCCTGATCTTCGAGGTCGACCCGAGCACCGGCTCCGACACCTCATGGGACCTGATCAAGGCAGGCGCTCCGATCGGCCCCCAGCTGGCGATGTCGGTGGCCGCCGACACGCACAACGTGTACGTCGGCGGGACGAACACGGTGGCACGGCACGACCTGCGCACCGGCAAGCAGAGCAGGGTGCTGGCGACGAGCGAGGCCAAGGACATCGTGCTGCACAAGGGCACCGCCTACCTCGCCCAGTACAACGCGATCGGCCTCCTGGCCTACAACCCGCGCACGGACGACAAGTGGCCCCGCAAGCTGGCCGACCTGCCGCCGAAGCAGAACCGCACGCACCAGATCGTCTGGGACGACCGGCACCGACTGGCCCTGATGGGCATTCAGTCCGGTGACGATCTGGGCGGATCGCTGATGACGTTCGACCCGAGGAACGGCGCCACCACGGTCGCCGTCAACCCGATCGACGACGACCAGATGATCCGTGCGGTCGTCGCCTACGACGGCGTGGCCTATCTCGGCGGCCAGAACGGCGCCTCCACCGCCGGCAGACTGGTCGCGTGGGACCCGGTCCGCAGGCGCGAGCTGTGGCGGATGACGCCGCAGGCCAAGCCCACCGGTATCACCGGCCTCACCGTGCTCGGCCATCACCTGTACGTCATGTGCTACAGGGGTGACTTCTTCGTGATCGACCTGCGCACCCGAAAGGTGATCCACTCCGCCAACCACGGCCCGGTCGTGCCGAACTTCGGGACCTTGCCGGCCGACCGGGGGTACGTGTACGGGGCGTCCAGCTCGGACTTCGTGCGCTACGACCGCAGGACGTTCGCGCGTACGGACCTGGTCGCGCTCGACGCGGACCGGTACGGCATCCCGCGAGCCGCGGTGGACGAGCGTGGCAGGTACTACGCCATCCGCGGGCGCAACCTGATCCGGATCGAGGTCGGCCGCCGCTGAGCGACCGGTCACGACATACGTCCGGCGTTCCTCGCGCTGAGCGGGCCGTCGCCGCGACGGCCGGGCGCGGTCAGTGGGGCAGACCGACAGCCCTCTCACCGCTGCGGCGCTGCTGGATGACGACGGCGATGACGAGCAGCGCGCCCTGGGCGACGTTCTGCCAGAAGGTGTTGATGCCCTGGACGGTGAGTCCGTTCTCCAGGCAGCCGAGCAGTGCCACGGCGAGCAGGGTGCCGCCGATCCCTCCCTTGCCGCCCTTGAGCGCGGCGCCGCCCAGGGCCGCCGCGGTGATCGCCTTGAGTTCGAGGCCCTCGCTGCCGGAAGTGGGCTGACCCGAGCCGGTGCGGGCGGTGAGCAGGATGCCGGCGATGGCGGCGACGACGCCGATGAGGGCGTAGACGCAGATCAGGTACTTGTTGATGTTGATACCGGCCAGGCGGGCGGCGGTGTCGTTGCCGCCGATCGCGTACAGGTTGCGCCCGATGTCGGTGTACTTCAGCAGCAGGTGGACGATGACGGCCACCACGATCAGGATCCAGACCATGACCGGCAGGCCGGCGATCTTGCCGCGCCCGAGGAAGATGAAGAAGTCGTTGTTGAGGACGTAGCCCTGGGCCCGCCCGTCCGACAGGAGCTGGGCGAGGCCCTTGTAGGCCGCGAGCCCCGCCAGGGTGGCGATGGTGGGGTTGACCCGGCCGTAGACGATCACGAGGCCGTTCAGCGCGCCGATCAGGACACCGACGCCGACGGCCGCGGCCATGCCGAGGAAAGCGTTCGAGCCCGCTGAGGTGAACACCATGGCGCTGACGACCGAGGCCACGCCCACCTGCGAGCCGACCGAGATGTCCAGACCGCCGCAGATGATGACCACGGTCTGCACGATCGCGAGCAGTCCGGTGATGGTCGCCGCCTCGGCGATGACCTGCATGTTCGACAGGCTCAGATAGTTGTCGTTCAGGACACCGAACAGGATGAGAACGACGGCGAGCGCACCGATCAGGCTGACGTTCTGGCCGCCCAGGCCGGAAAGGAGCTTCGAGCGGTGCGGCGCGGGGCTGTCGTCGGGGGTTCCCTTCACAGACGGAGAGGGGGAACTGGTGAGGGTCATGAGGAGGCTCCGGGGGCGGTGCCGACTATGTCATCGGCCATGGCGAGCTGGAGGATGGATTCTTCGGTGGCCTCACCACGGTCGAGTTCGCCCGTGATGCGGCCGTTCTGCATCACGATCACGCGGTCCGCGAGGCCGAGGAGTTCGGGAAGCTCGGAGGAGATGACCAGCAACGCGACCCCCTCGGCCGCCAGGTCGGCGATGATCTGGTAGATCTCCGCCTTGGCACCGACGTCGATGCCGCGGGTCGGCTCGTCGAGGACCAGCACCTTCGGCTTGCGGGCCAGCCAGCGGGCCAGGACCACTTTCTGCTGGTTGCCGCCCGACAGTTTGCGCACCTCGTGGTCGACCGAAGGGGCCCGGACCCGGAGCCGGTCGGTGTACTCCTGCGCGAGGCGGCGTTCGGCCGTGCGCCGGACGAAGCGGAAGCGTCGCAACCGGTCCAGCACCACGAGCGAGGTGTTGTCCTTGATGGACTGCTGCAGGAACAGCGCCTGGGCCTTGCGTTCCTCGGGCGCCAGCCCGAGACCCGCGCTGATGACCTCGCCCGGCCGGCCGCTGCGCAGCGGCGTGCCGTCGAGGGTGACCGTGCCCTCGAGGACGGGCAGGTCGCCCGCGAGCGCGAGGGCCAGTTCCGAGCGGCCGGCCCCGATCAGGCCGGCGAGGCCGACGACCTCGCCCGCGTGGACCTGGAGCGAGATGTCGGTGACGTCGTCGGTGGTGAGGTGCTGGACGTCGAGGACCAGTCGGTCGGTCGCCACGTGCGGGCGTACGAACCCGGCGGACAGGTCGCGGCCGACCATCTGGCGCACGAGCTCGCCCTCGTTCGTGGCGGCGGCGTCCTGGACGCCGACCAGGCTGCCGTCGCGAAGGACGGCGATGCGGTCGGCGAGCTGGAAGATCTCCTGCATGCGGTGCGAGACGTAGACGATGGCGATGCCCTCGTCGCGAAGCCGCCGGATGAGGGTGAACAGGGCGTCCACCTCGTGCTCCGACAGCGACGACGTGGGTTCGTCGAAGGCGATCAGCTGAGCGGTCGTGGCACCGGTCAGCGCGCGCATGATCTCGACCAGCTGGCGTTGGGCGGGCGTGAGCTGGGAGCCGAGCAGCGCCGGGTCCAGGACGTGGGCGAAGCCCAGCCGGTCCAGGTCGGCCCTGATGCGCCGGTTGAGTTCGGCCCGGTCGAGCACCCGTCCGCGCTTGCGGGGGAGGGCGCCGGCGTAGACGTTCTCCGCCACGGAGACATGGGGGATGATCTCGGGTTCCTGCGGGATGATCCGGATACCGGCGGCCCGTGCGCGGGCGGGGGAGTCGAGGGTGATGTGCTCCCGGTTCATGACCACGCTCCCCTCGGTGGGCTGGTGGTCACCGGTGAGGATCTTCAGGAGTGTGGACTTGCCGGCGCCGTTCTCACCCATCAGCGCGGTGATCTGTCCGGCGGGGAAGTCGAGTGTGACGCCGCCGAGCGCCTGCACGGTGCCGAAGCGCTTGGTGAGGCCAGAGACGGCGACGGGAGTGGGGTGGGGCGCCGCCGGGCCGCCGGGGGGTTCCGGTGCGGCGGCCGGGTGTTGCTCTGGGGTCATGGGGTCGGTTCACCTCGATGGCATGGTGCAGGCAGGGGTCGGAAGCGGGGTGGGGTCACCGGCGGGCGGCAGCGTGTCGCGGCCGCCCGCCGGGGGCACTCAGCTGCAGGTGACTCCGGCGCCCTTCCACGAGGTGTGGTCGACCATGGTGGTGGGGGCGAAGGCCTCGGCGGGGAACTTCTTGTCCTTCTTGAGCTTGTCATACATGGTCTGGACGGCCAGGGCGCCGACGTCCTTGCCGTTGATGAAGAGGGCGGCCTTCATGCCGGTCGGCTTGTCGGACTCCCACTCCTTGCAGGCGAGGTAGGCACCGAGCCCGACACCGATAACGTTGTCCGGGCTGACGTCCGCGTTGGCGAGCGCGGTGACGCCGCCCATGACGTTCTCGTCGTTGCAGCCCCAGACGACCCAGTGCTTCACCTTGGAGTTCGCGGTGATTGTCGCGGCGATCTTGTCCTGCGCGCCCGTTGGGGTGTTGTCGGTGGGGACGTTGATGGTCTTCACACCGGGAACGGCGGCCTGGAACGCCTTTTTGGCCCCTGCCACCCGGTCGCCGCAGACGGTGACGTCCTGCTTCCAGGCCGAGACGATGCGGGTGTCCGCGGCCTTCCAGCCGGCCTTCTTGTACTCGGCGGCGGCGCGCTTGCCGACCTCCCCGCCCATCTGGGCGCCGCTGAATCCGATCCGCGGGACGAGGTCGTCCTTGCCGCACTTGGCCGGGTCGGGCCCGGTGGCGCAGATCTGGTCGTCGGAGGTCAGCAGCGCGACCTTGCCCTCCTTCGTGGTCTGTACGACCTGCGGGCCGACGGCCGGGTCCGGAACGACGATGATGACGCCGCTCGTCTTCTGCGCGATCGCCGACTGCACCTCGCTGACCGTCTTGTTGGCGTCGTTGCCCAGGTTCACCACCTTGAGGCCGATGCCGAGTTCCTTCGCCTTCGCCTTCGCGCCCGCGGCCTCGCCGATGAAGTACTCCTGGTCACCCTGCTTCTGCAGATACGTGAGCGAGATCGCGCCCTTGACCTTGCCGCCGCCCTGGTCGTCGGTCGTGGCCTCCTTGCCCGAGGAACACGCTGAGGTGAGGCCGAGGGCCAGGAGGAGACCGGTGGCGGCGGCCGCGCGGCTGGAGGTGGAACGGAACATCAGGGGCTCCTTTGTACTGACAGCGGCCGCCGCTGCACAGTCGCGCGGAGGCCGGTTCGAGAGAGGCTGCGGGCTGAGGGTGCCTCGGTAGGGAACCGGAATCGTCGAAATCAAACACATTCAAACGTTTAACTGCATAACATAACGTGGTTTCCTCTGCGTCAAGAGGCGTGACGGTTTGAAATACGCCTGTGATGTTCACGGGTCGAATCTGTGAACAGGGCGGAAAAAGCTCCCAGTTCGTCTGGGCGTGCCATCGATGCCGGTGGCACGCCCAGACGTTCCGAGAGCGCAAAGTAAACAAACAGCGGGAATCGGCGGTCGGACTAGTCGACGGTGAAGCCCTGGTCCTTGCCGTACTTGACGCTCGCGTCCTGCCAGGCCTTCAGTCCTGCGGAGAGAGTGGTGGAGGAAACATACGCCTTGCCCGCGGTGTCATTGAAGATGGAGTTCGCGTAGACCTGATAAGGCAGGTAGGACCAGTCCGCACCGACGTTACGGGCCGACTCGGCGAACACCTGGTTGGCCTTCTGCCCGCCGAAGTACGGGAACGGGGCGTCGAGGAACGCCTTCGACTCCAGGTCGGCGCGGGTGGCCGGGAAGGCGCCCTGGGCGACACGGGTGCTCGCGCCGGCGCCGGTCGTCGCGAACTGGGTGAAGGCGTAGGCCAGTTCCTTGTTCTTCGCGGCCTTCGGCACGGCCAGCGAGCTGCCGCCGTTCTCCGCGCTCGTCCGGTCGCCCTTCGTCCACTGCGGCAGCGGTGCGACCCGCCAGTCGCCGGAGGCCGCCGGGACAGGGAGCCGTCGGCCAGGCCCTTGTACCAGGCGTCGCTCCAGGAGCTGACCGGCGCGACCAGCTTCTCGTCGAGGAGCTTCTGCCAGGTCGCGGTGTACTTCTTGGTGCCCGCGTCGTCGAATCCCACGCTCACGTTCGTGCCATCGGCCTTGTAGGGGCGCCCGCCGGCCTGCCAGATGAGACTGGTGGTGGCTCCGGCGTCCCCGGTGTTATTGGTGATGAAGATCTTGGGGTCGGCCTTGTGGAGGGTGCGGGCCGCTTCGACGTACTCGTCCCAGGTGGTCGGCACCTTGACGCCGTGCTTGTCGAAGACCTTCTTCTTGTCGAAGAAGGCCATGGGGCCGGAGTCCATGGGCAGGGCGTAGACCGCCTTGTCCTGCGTGACCGCGTTCCACGGGCCGGTCGTGAACGTCTTGTCGTACTTCCGCGCGCGGTAGGGGGCCAGGTCCTCGACGGACTTGGCGATGGCGAACTGGCCGAGGGCGTAGTACTCGACCTGGGCGACATCGGGGGCACCGGAACCGGCGGACATTGCGTTCTGCAGAGCCGTGTACTGCTTGTCGCCGGTGCCCGCGTTGACCAGTTCGACGTCGACGTGGGGGTACTTCTTCTCGAGTCGGCCGCCACCTTCTTGAGCGTGGGCTCCCAGGCCCACACGGTCGCCTTCCCGCCCTTCTCAAGCGCTGCCGCGACGTCCTTGGGGGAGCCGGCGCCGGCGTCGGAGTCCGAATCGCCGCAGGGCGTGGCGGTCAGCGCGAGAGCGGAGGCGACGGCGAGCGCGCCGAGGAGCCTGCGGGTGGAGTGCGTTCTCATGGGATGTGCTCCTGGTCGGGGAGGGGATACGGCGGAGAGGAGGGGCGAGGAGGAACGGGAGGCGGCGTCATTCCTTGACGCTGCCCGCGGCCAGGCCGGACTGCCAGTAGCACTGGAGCAGCAGGAAGGCCGCCACGATCGGCACGATCGTCAGCAGGGAGCCGGTGATGATGAGGTCGAAGACGGCTTCGCCGCCCGCCGTCTGGGCCTGGGCGTTCCAGGCGTTGAGGCCGAGGGTCAGCGGATACCAGTCCGGGTCCTTGATGATGATCAGCGGCAGGAAGTAGTTGTTCCACGTCGCGACCATCGAGAACAGCAGAACGGTGATGGTCCCCGGCATCAGCAGGGGCAGCGCGATCGTGAAGAAGGTGCGCAGCTCACTGGATCCGTCGATCCGCGCGGCCTCCAGCAGCCCGGCGGGGACGGCCTCCGAGGCGAAGACCCACATGAGGTAGAGCCCGAAGGGCGAGATCAGGGACGGGATGATCCCGGCCCAGGGGGTGTTCGTCAGGCCCATGTTGCTGAACATCAGGAAGGTGGGGACGGCGAGAGCCGTACCGGGCACGGCCACCGCGCCGATGACCACGGCGAACACGGCGCGCCGGCTGGGGGAAGTCGTACTTCGCCAGGGCATAGCCGCCGAGAACGGCCAGGACGGTGGCGCCCCCGGCTCCGAGCGTGACGTACAGCAGGGTGTTGAGGAACCAGCGGACGAAGGCGCCGTCGTCGTAGGTGAGGGTTCGGGTGATGTTGTCCCAGAGGTGGAAGTCGTCGGCGAACCAGAGGCCGAACGAGTCGAAGAGCCCCCGCCGGTTCTTCGTGGCGTTGATGACCAGCCACAGCAGCGGGGCCAGTGTGTACAGGACGACGACGCCGGTGAGCAGGGTCAGCGGGATGCTGCGGCGTGGGTTGAGCGGCGTGTGCGGAGGCCGCCGGGAGGTGGTCATGGATCAGCCCTTCCGCATGCCGCGCAGTTGGACCGCGTAGGCGATGATCGCGGTGATCACGCCCATCACGATGGCCACGGTCGTGGCGTAGTTGTGCTGCTGTCCGGCGAAGGACAGCGAGTACGTGTAGAGGTTCGGGGTGAAGTCGTTGGTGATCGCGTTGGGCGCGAGCTTCTGCAGGATGCTGGGCTCGTTGAACAGCTGGAAGCTGCCGATGACGGAGAAGATCGTGGCGATGACCAGGGCGCCGCGGATCGCGGGGAGTTTGACCGCGGAGACGATCCGCCATTCGCCGGCTCCGTCGATGGCCGCGGCCTCGTAGAGCGAGCGAGGCACCACCCTGAGGGTCGAGTAGAAGATCAGCATGTTGTAGCCGACGAACTCCCAGGTCACAATGTTGCCGATCGAGGCCGGCACGAGCGAGGGGGAGAGCGGGTTGGGCAGTGACAGGCCGAAGGTGTCGTTGATGTTGCCGACCAGCCCGAACTGCGTGCCGTAGATGAATCCCCACATGAGGCTGGCGACGACGGCCGGAACCGCGTACGGCAGGAAGACGGCGATGCGGAAGAACGACCTCCCGTACAGCCTGCCGCTGTCGATCGCCAGGGCGACCAGCAGGGCGATGCCCAGCATGATCGGCACCTGGACGGCCAGGAAGAGACCGACGCGCTCCAGGCACTCCCAGAACTGCGGGTCGGTCAGCGCCTGTTGGTAGTTGTCCACGCCCACGAACGACCTGCCGCCGATCATCCGGTCCCGGAAGAGGCTCAGGTAGGCGGCGTATCCGATCGGCGCGAGGAAGACGAGCGCGAAGACCGCGACGAACGGTCCGGCGAATCCCCATCCGGTCAGGCCGTACCGCCCACGAGGGCGGCGCCGCCTCGGCCGGGGTGGCCGGGCTGCCTGGGCGGACGTCGACAGGAGCGTCATGGTGGTTCATTGCGTCGTTGAGCGACCGTCGGGAACGGAGCGGGGGAGGGGGAACCTCAGGGCCGACGGGCCGGAAGGAGACTGGACCGATGAACCATGTTTACGTGATCATCGATAGCTGATGGTGGCACCAACCCGAGACGGGCGTCAAGCACGGTGCGGTAGCGAACAGCGGGGAATCGGGCGAGAGCCGAGGGCCCGGCCGGGTCCTGGGACGTGCCGCGGGGCGGGCGAACGCCCGGCCTCACGGATGCGACGGAGCGCGGCCCGCCCACGCGTTGGCGGGCGGGCCGTTGCGGGACTGTGAGCCGGTCAGGCGGGCGGAGGAGCCGTGCTGGCCCGGACCACGAGAGTGGGTTCGACGGCGAGCCGGTGCGGGCCGCCCGACCGGCGCTCGATCTGCTCCAGGAGCAGGGTCACGCAATGCCGCCCCACCACGTCGAAGTCCTGGTGGACCGTGGTCAGCGGCGGCTGGAAGAACCGGGCCTCGGGGACGTCGTCGAAGCCGGCCACGCTGACCTTCTCCGGTACCCCGCGCCCGGCCTCGTGCATGGCGCGCAGGACTCCCAGCGCCATCTGGTCGTTGGCCGCGAACACGGCCGTGGCGTCGGGGATCTTCGCCAGCGTCCGGCCGGCCAGGTAGCCGGACTCGGCACTCCAGTCCCCGTACAGGGCGGGGTGCAGGGGGGCTCCGGCCGCGAGGACGGTGTGTTCCCAGGTCTCGGCGCGCCGCCGGGCGGCGAAGGAGTCGCGCGGGCCGCTGACGTGGTGCACCGTGCGATGGCCCAGCTCCAGCAGGTGGGCGACCACGCTCCGGGTGCCGCGGGCCTGGTCGAAGTCGACGTGGGGGTAGCGGTGCCCGGTGTCGCCGTCCGCGACGACGATCGGCATGGTCGGCGGCAGCCGCAGCCACGGCGTGTCGAGCATCTGCGACTCGATCAGGACGATGCCGTCGACGGACTGGAGCATCAGGTGCCGGAAGGCCTGCTGCACGGCGGCTTCGGTCTGCGCGCGGATCCCCATGAAGTTCACGGAGAAGCCGGCCTCGCGAGCCGCGTCCGCGATGGCGGCGAGCGTCCGGGCGTTCCCGTGCGCGCCGACGTCGAAGCTGACCACGCCCAGCGCCCCGAACTTGCCCGTGACCAGCGCACGGGCCGCCGCGTTCGGGCGGTATCCGAGCGCCTGCATGGCGTCGAGGACCTTGGCGCGCGTCGTGGCGTCCACGTTGTCGTGGTTGTTGGCCACGCGCGAGACGGTCTGGGAGGACACCCCGGCCTTCGCCGCGACCTCGGCCATCGAGGGCCACTTCCGGGGCGTGCGTGAGCGGGGTGCTCTCGTCGCCTTCTCCGCCACAGCCGACCGCCTTCTCTCGGGGCCCATCGCGGGCGCGCACCTGGTGTGCCCCCGCTCCGCAATGTTGACGCAAACGCACCGTCGGGTCAAAAACCTGGGCCGTCTCTGCCCGACTCCTTGACAGTATCCCGCGGCCCTCACACACTTCCGGACACATTGTGTTTACGAAAACATTGCGTAGGTCGGTGATCGTTCACGATCCGGATCGGCCGGCCACAACTCCCCACCGGCCGGTTTCCGGCCCCCCACGCTCCGGGCCCCCACGCTCCGGGCCCCACGCGGTCCGGGATCTCGCAGGCCGCGCGGAGCGCCCGGTCCGACGAACACCACGAGGTATCGCCGTATGCGACTCACATTCTCCGGAAGGGCGGCGGCCCTGTTCTCCGTCCTCGCCGCCCTTCTCCTCTCCCTGCTCGGCTCCGTGGGCACCGCCCACGCCGCCGCGGTGACCATCACCAACGGGACGCAGTTCACCGCGTCCGACAACAGTCCCGTGCACGCCCATGGCGGTGGCGTGCTCAAGGTCGGCGCGTACTACTACTGATTCGGCGAGAACCGCAACGCCGACAACACCTTCCGGTACGTCTCCGCCTACCGCTCGACCGACCTCAAGGCCTGGGAGTTCCGCAACAACGTCCTGACCGAGGCCTCGGACCCGGAACTGGACCAGGCCAACATCGAGCGCCCCAAAGTCGTCTACAACAGCTCCACCAAGCAGTTCGTGATGTGGATGCACAAGGAGAACGGCTCCGACTACGGCGAGGCCCGAGCCGCGGTCGCGGTGTCCTCCACGGTGGACGGTGACTACACCTGGCGCGGCAGCTTCCGGCCGCTGGGCAACATGTCGAGGGACATCACGACCTTCGTCGACAAGGACGGCACCGGCTACATGATCTCGGCCGCCAACGAGAACGCCGACCTGCACGTGTACCGGCTGACCGCGGACTACACGGCGGTCGAGTCCCGGGTCCAGAAGCTCTGGGCGGGCCAGTCGCGTGAGGCCCCCGCGATGTTCGAGCGCGACGGCGTCTACTTCCTCCTCACCTCCGGCGCCACCGGCTGGTCCCCGAACCAGCAGAAGTACGCCACCGCCACCAGCGTCACCGGCACGTGGAGCGACCTGAAGGACGTGGGCGACGGCACGGCCTACCGGAGCCAGACCGCGTACGTCCTCCCGGTCCAGGGCACCGAGGGCACCGGGTACCTCTACATGGGGGACAGCTGGGGCAACGCCATGGGCGGCACGGTCTCCGACTCCCAGTACGTCTGGCTGCCGCTGAAGTTCCCCAGCGGCACCAGCATGACGATGGACTACTCCCCGCAGGTCACCGTCGACACCGCAGCCGGAACCGTGGCCGGTATGGACGGCGACTGGGAGAAGCTGACCGGGCACCAGAGCGGCAAGTGCGCCGACGCGTCGGACCACGACTCGGCGGACGGCGCCCAGCTGATCCAGTGGGGATGCGGCGCGGGCGTCAACCAGGACTTCTGGATGAAGGACCTGGGCACCGGCTACGTCCAGATCATGGCCCGGCACAGCGGTAAGTGTCTCGACGTTCTGAACCAGTCCAGGTCCGACGGCACCGCTCTCGGCCAGTGGACCTGCAACTCGGGCGACAACCAGAAGTGGGACCGCGCGGTGGCCTGACCGGCCGGGGCCCGCGGCGGCGCCGCGGGCCCCGGCTCACCACGTCCGCCGCCGGATTTACTCGTCGGTGGGGCCGAGGTCGGCGCTCTCCCGGAGTCCGACGGTGCGGGCGCGGTGACCGGCGTGCAGCTCCAGCACGACGATCTCGTTGGTTCCGGTGCGCAGGACCGGCGCCGGGACGTAGAGGGAGTTCTGCGGGCCGCGCGACCAGTACCGTCCCAGCGCGAATCCATTGATCCACACGCAGCCCTTCGTCCAGCCGTCGAGGTGGAGGAAGGCGTCCGCGGGTGCGTCGGTTTCGAAGGTGCCCCGGTGGAACGCGGGACCGGCCGGTACCGGTCCCGCCGTGAACGGCAGCGCGCTCCGGTCGGTCAGCGGGAGCGGCCGGCTGGTCCAGCCGGTGACGTCGTCTCCGTCCAGCAGGACCTTGCCCAGCAGACCCTTGCGGTCGTGGATGCCCGGCCCGTAGTTGACCCGTCCCTGGTTCTCCACCAGCACGCTGAGGACGGCGCCCGCGCGGGGAGCGGTGACCGTCAGGGCGTGCTCGTGGCTCTCGCGTTCCAGCACGCCTGCCGGGATCCCGTCGACGAAGAACTGGGCGCGGTCCCGGACCTGTTCCACCTCCAGGAGGGCGGGCCCCGCGGACACCAGGGCCGTCTCGTACAGGACGAAGCCGAAGTCCTGGCCCAGCTGCTCCATGGTCAGCGGCCGCGGTGCGGCGACGGCTGTGCCGAGCGCCCCGGCGCACTCCAGCAGTCCGGCGCTCCCGCTGAGTGCGACGGTCCTCGGCGCGAGCTTGGGACCGTGCGGGGGGACGGGCTCGGCCGGGACCGGCGCGTACTTGGCGATCACGTCGCGGAAGGCGGTGAACTTCTCGGTCGGGTCGCCGGCCTCGTCGAGCGGGGCGTCGTAGTCGTACGAGGTGACGGTGGGGCGGTAGGTGTGCTTGTCGTTGGCGCCATTGGTGAAGCCGAAGTTCGTGCCGCCGTGGAACATGTAGAAGTTCACGGAAGCGCCGGTGGCCAGCAGTTCGTCCAGTTCACGGGCCGCGTCGCCGGCGTTCCGGATCACGTGGCGGCTTCCCCAGCGGTCGAACCAGCCGATCCAGAACTCGGTGCACATCAGGGGCCCTGTCGGTCGCTGGGCGCGTAGTTCGGCCATGCCCTGCGCCGAGCGGCTGCCGAAGTTGGCGGTGGCCAGGACCCCGGGCAGGCTGCCGCGCGCCAGGTCGTCGGGCTGGTCGCACGTGAACAGCGGTACGTCCACCCCGCGGCGGCGCAGCGAGTCCGCGAGATGCTCCAGGTAGGCGCTGTCTTCGCCGAACGCCCCGTACTCGTTCTCCACCTGGACCGCGAGCACCGGGCCTCCCCGGGTGGCCAGGTAGGGCCTCAGAGAGGTCAGAAGCCGCTCGAAGTAGTCGTCGACAGCGGCGAGGAAGCGCGGGTCGCGGGTCCGCAGCCGGATGCCGGGGTCCGCCAGCAGCCAGGACGGCAGGCCGCCCCCCTCCCACTCGGCGCAGATGTACGGGCCGGGACGCAGCAGTACGTGCAGTCCTTCGGCGGCGGCGAGGTCGAGGAACCGGGCTATGTCCAGTCCGTCGTCCGTCCTGAACTCGCCGGGCCGCGGCTGGTGGAGGTTCCAGGGCACGTAGGTCTCGACGGTGTTGAGGCCCATGAGCCGGGCCTTGCGCAGCCGGTCGGCCCACTGGCCGGGGTGCACGCGGAAGTAGTGCAGCCCGCCGGACAGGAGCCGGAACGGTTCGCCGTCGAGGGTGAAGCCGCCGTCGTCGATCTGAAGAAGGGGCATGTACGAGTGCTCCTGTGCTGAGGTGAGGTGCGCTGTCGCGGGGCCGGGCGTGCCCGGCCACAGCTATGTTTACGTGAACACTCCTAGATGGCAAGCTTCCGGGAACCCAATGACCCGGGGATTGTTGGGTGGGAGTGGGTGTGGGGTCCCCTCCCTTGCCGCGAAGGGTCGGCCGCGTCGGGCCGTCACGCCCGTCAGCGGGGGGTGAACCCCACAGGGTGCAACATAACTGCACAGATATTGACGCCGGTTGGGCGGCGTGCTGGACTGAATCCAACACGCAAGCCGAACCTGCACATCGCGTCACTCTCTTGAATGTTTACGTTCCCAGCTGGCGTGTGCTCCCGCGGCCGGGACGCCGCCCGGGTCGCGCGCCGCATGGCCCAGTGCTCTCCGACTGGCTGTCTCCTTCCCCCACCAGAGCCGCAGGAGTTCCCCCATGCAGCCCTTTCTCCGCTGGCCGGCGCTCGCCCTGGGCGCGGCCGTGGCCCTCACCGCCACCACGCTGCTCGGGCCCCTGCCCGCGCAGACCGCCCGAGCGGGCTCCGAGACCGTGGTCGAGGTGACGGCGTTCGGCGCCGGCCCGACGGGACGGAGCGACAGTGCCGCCGCGGTCGCGGAGGCGGTGCGGATCGTCTTCCCGCACGGCACCTACCAGATCTATCCGGAGCAGGCCGAGGTCCGCGAGCTGTACGTCTCCAACACCGTGGGCGCCGACCAGTCGTACAGGGACAAGCGGATCGGCGTCCTCCTTGAGGACATGGACGACGTCACCGTCGACGGATCGCGGCTTCAGTTCCACGGGCTGATGACCGCCTTCGCGGCGATCCGCTCCCACCACGTCGCCGTCAGGAACTTCAGCTTCACTACACCGCCCCGAAGGTCGTCGACGCGACCGTCAGCGCAACCGGGGTGACCGACGGGCACGCCTACCGCGTACTGAAGATCCCCGCGGGCAGCGGGTTCTCGGTCGGAGACCGGGAGGTGACCTGGCTGGGGGAGACCAGTCCGGCCATCGGCCGGCCGTACTGGTCCGGGGTCAACGGCATGCAGTACACCCAGATCCACGACCCCGCGGCCAAGCGCACCTGGCGCGGTTCCAATCCGCTGTTCGAGGACGTGGCCGCCACGACGGACCTCGGGGACCGGAAGCTGCGCATCGGCTACAGCACCGGGACGCCGCCGGACGACCGGGGACTCGTCTACCAGATGCGCCAGACCACCCGGGACACTCCGTCGGACCTCCTCTGGGAGTCGGAGGACGTCACCGTGGAGGGGCTGAAGGCCCGCTATCTGCACGGCTTCGGCTTCGTGGGACAACTCAGCGAGAACGTCACCATCAAGGGCAACGAATTCCGCACGGACCCCGCCTCCGGACGCACCACGGCAGGATTCGCCGACTTCGTCCAGACGCCGGGGGTCAAGGGGCAGGTGAACATCACCGACAACGTGTTCGACGGCGCTCACGACGACGCGATCAACATCCACGGCACCTACCTGGAAGTGACCGGACGCCCCGCCCCGAACGCGCTCAGCCTGGAGTACATGCACAACGAGACGGCCGGGTTCCCGCAGTTCCACCCCGGCGACACGGCGGAGATCGTGGACAAGCGCACCATGCTGCCGGTGCCCGGCGTGACGGCCAGGGTCGTGTCCGTCGACGGACCCTCGGGCCAGGACCACGACAAGTCCCTGACCGGCATGGTCGTCACCTTCGACCAGCCCGTGCCGGACTCGGTGACCCCCCGGGACTTCGTGGTGGAGAACACCACGTACACCCCGTCGGTCGAGATCAGCGGCAACACCTTCCGGGACATCCCCACGCGCGGTGTCCTGGTCACCACCCGCAAGCCCGTCGTCATCGAGGACAACGTCTTCGACGGCATGTCGATGGCCAGCGTCTTCATCTCCTCCGACGCCTACCAGTGGTAGGAGTCCGGGCCGGTCACCGACGTCCTGATCCGCCGCAACACCTTCCAGTGGCCGGCTAGCCCCGTGATCTTCGTCGAGCCGACCAACCAGACCGTGGATCCCGCCCACCCCGTGCACCGTGGCATCCGCGTCGAGGACAACACCTTCAGGACCGGAGACGTGCGGCTGCTCGACGCCAAGAGCGTGGGCGGCATCACGTTCACGTCGAACAAGGTCGCCCGTCTCAACCGGAACACCACCTTCGCCGCGGAGGCGGAGAACCCGTGCCCGGCGCCGGGCGCCACGACGTCCGTGCGTACCGTCGCCACCGCCTCGCCGTACTCCACCTCACCGTTCTCCTACCGGGGCTCGTCCGGGGCCGTCATCAGCGGCAACGACTTCGACAACGGCCTCAACCTGCGAGCCGACCTCGACGCCACAGACCCGGACCAGGTCACCGGTGACGAGGTGGTGAACGGCGCCGACCACGTACTGCCGCTGCTGCCGACGACGGGCTACACCAGCAGCAACGCGGCCGTCGCCGCTGTCGACCCGACCGGAAAGGCCACGGCCGGGTCCGCGGGCACGGCCGTCATCACGCCCGTCACACAGAGCCAACTCGGGGACGCCACAGGCGTTCCGGTCGAGCTCACCGTGGGCGCGGACCCCGCCTCGCCTGCCTGCATCCGGCGCTGACCGGAACTACGGGTGTTGGTGACCGTCGCCGTCGCGGTGTCCGAGCGGTAGCGGTCCTCGGACGCCAGGGGTACGCGCTCATCGAAATCAGATAGGAAAGCGATGAGGTGATGGTTGACCAGATTGTTCACCCAGTCAAGGCCTTCCTGGCGTCAAATCCTTGCGTGCTAGCTGCGCACAGCTTCGGGGTCCGGTGGTTCCGGCGTGGGGTCCAGGCCTGCGAGAAGGGTGGCGATCGATGAAGAATCAAATAGGAAACATCGGACGAAAGGATTGACAGGGCGCGCCGCTGCCGCTGCACTTCTGCCGAGGCGCCGCCTCGCAGCCGCCTTGGCCCCACGATTCGAGCACCGCTGCCCCAGAAGGAGCCGCAGTCCATGTCCCGTCGCACACCTGCACAGCACCCCCGCCCAGGACGAGGGCGGAATGTCGCGTCGCGGCCTGCTGCGCGCCGCCGCGTCGATGACCGCGCTGTTCGCACCGTCGTCACTGCCCGAATTCACCGACGTGGCCGCTGCCGTATCGCGCCCCGACGCGTTGTCGCTCGTGCCGGAGGGGGAGGCGCTGACGCTCCGGTACTCCCGGCCCGGCGCCGAGAACCGGATGACGGAGGAGGGCCTGCCGATCGGGAACGGCCGGCTGGGGGCGCTCGTCACCGGCGACCCCTCGCGCGACACGGTGGTTCTGGCGGACGCGACGCTGTGGACCGGTGACGCCAATGCCGTGCTCCAGTCGGACGGGCAGTTCCCTTACGGCACAGGCGATTTCGGTACGTTCGGGATGCTGGCCAGGACTGTGCTGGAGATCCCGGCCCACGGCCTCGGGACCGTCAGCGACTACCGCCGCACGCTGGACATGAGCAACGGCCTGGTGACCGCCTCGTACCGGACCGGTGGTGTCACCTACCGGCGCGAGGTCTTCTCAAGCCACCCCGACGACGCGGTGGTGATCCGGCTGACGCAGAGCGGCGGCGGCTCGTACACGGGTTCCCTGACGCTGTCCGGGACCCGCGGCGAGACCGTCGCGGCGGACGCCGGCGCCGCGGAGGTGTCGTTCTCGGCGGCGCTGCCGAACACGCTGAAGTACGCCACCGTGGTGAAGGCGGCCGGGACCGGCGGCACCGTGTCGGCGTCGGGCGCGAAGGTGACGTTCAGCGGCTGCTCCGAAGTGGTCCTGGTCGTCTCGGGCGGCACCAACTACAAGGCCGACGCGGCCGTGGCGTACAAGGACGCGTCACTCGTGCCGCTGGATGTCGCCCGTGCCAAGGCGACGCGGGCGGCGGCGGCCACCGGCACGGCACTGCTCGCCACGCACGTAGCCGACTTCCAGCCTCTGCAGCAGCGGACGGCCGTGGGCCTGGGCACGTCGTCGGACGCGCAGCGGGCGATGGACACGCCGGAGCGGCTCGCGGCACGGGCCGCCGCCGGCTCCGCGCCCGACCCGGAACTGGAGGCGTCCTCCCTGCAGTTCGGCCGCTACCTGACGGTGTGCGGGTCCCGCGGGAGTCTCCCCACCAACCTCCAGGGTCTCTGGATCGACACCAACGCTCCTTCCTGGATGAGCGATTACCACAGCGACAAGAACGTCCAGATGAACTACTGGCTGCCCGACCGTGCCGGACTGCCGGAGTGCTTCGACGCGTTCACCGAGTACTGCCTCGCCTAGCTGCCCGGATGGCAGGCGGCCACCAAGAACCTCTTCCAGGACTTCCGCAACCGCTTCCGCAACACCTCGGGCAAGGTGGCGGGCTGGACCCTGGGCATCTCCACCAACATCTGGGCCGGCAACGGCTGGTGGTGGCACCCGGCCGGCAACGCGTGGATGTGCAACTCCCTGTACGAGCACTACGAGTACAGCCAGGACGATGCTCACCTCGCCAGAATCTACCCGCTGCTCAAGGGGGCCTGCGAGTTCTGGGAGTCGCGCCTGATCACCACGACCGTGCCCGCCACGCGAACGGCGGAACGAGGGAGGTCCTCGTCGACGACCACGACTGGTCGCCGGAGCACGGGCCGGAGGACGCACGGGGGATCACCTACGCGCAGGAGCTGGTCTGGCAGCTCTTCGGGAACTACCGGGCCGCGGCCGCCGCCCTGGGCAAGGACGCCGGCTACGCCTCCACATCGACGCCAACTTCGGCACGCCCGTGGCGATGATCCAGATGCTGGTGCAGTCCCGCCCCGGACGGGTGGAGCTGCTGCCGGCCCTGCCGCGCGCCTGGGCCGCTGCCGGGTCCATCACCGGAGTCGGGGTGCGCGGAGGCTTCACGCTCGATATGCGGTGGAAGGACGGCCAGGTCACAGAGGCGACACTGCGGGGCGCGGCGGGCGGGTCCACCCACGTCGTCTTCGGGGAGTGGAGCAGCCACGTCACGATCCCCGCCGCCGGGTCCGTCACGGTCTCGCCGCCCGCCCAGACTTCCGTCTTCCAGCTGGTCAACCGCCGGTCGGGCAAGGCGGTCGATGTCGCCGGTGCCTCCACCGCCAAGGGCGCCGGACTGATCCAGTACACCCCGAGTCCGGCCGTGAACCAGCAGTTCCGCTTCATTCCGGTGGGTTCGGAGCAGTACGAGATCTACACCACGCACGGCAGTACGCCCATGGTCTGGGCGGTCTGGGGCGGCGTCTCCGAGGCCGGCGCGAAGATCACCCAGTGCACTCCTGAGCACAGCACCAGCCAGCGGTGGACGATCGCCGACGCCGGCGACGGCTACATCACACTCACCTGCGTCCGCAGCGGCAAGGTCCTCGGCACAGCCGACGGCTCGGCCGCCAACGGGGCGACGGTCGAGCAGCAGGAAGCCGACGGCGGCGCGGGCCAGCAGTGGCGGCGCGTCGGCAAGTGAACCGACGGCCGCTCACCGCGCGCCATCTCGACGGCCCGGCTCCGGCAGCCGGGCCGCCGGGCCGCCCCGCGCAGTGGCCGGATCACGCCGCCCACCGCCCTCTGGCGCGGCTGGACGCCGCGCAACCAGGGCCGGGCGGCGGTCACCCGGCCCCTTCGCCGCCATCGGCTTCGCCACAACCGGTCGGAATGCGGTACGAAGTCCGGTGTGAACGAACAGACTCAGCCCACGACCGTTCGCGTGTTCATCGCCCTGGCCCCGCCCGACCACGCGAAAGACGAACTCGCCCGGGAACTCCGCCCCGCCTACGACACGCACCCGAACATGCGCTGGAACCGCATCGAGGACTGGCACATCACCCTGGCGTTCCTCGGGGAGCTCCCCGTCTCCACCGTTCCGCTCCTGCGCCCGCCGCTGGCCGGGCTCGCGGCTGCCCGCCGGCCCCTCTCACTGGCACTGCGCGGCAGCGGGACGTTCGACGACCGGGTGCTGTGGAGCGGCATCGACGGCGACCTGGACGGGCTGCGGACGCTCGCCACCGACGTACGCGCCCTGGTCAGGGACTGCGGCGTCGCCTTCGAGGAGCGGCCGCTGCGCCCGCATCTGACGCTGGCCCGCGCGCGACGGGACGACCGGTCCTCGACGGCGGAGATCGCCGCCCGGCTCGCCGGATTCACCGGCAGCCCGTGGCCGGCGAGACGCCTGCACCTGGTCGGCAGCAACGCCGGCCGGGGCACCGCGCCGATCCGCTACCGCGACATCGAGGCATGGGCCCTCGGGGGCGAGGCGCAGAACCTTTCCCACAGAGGCACTTGACCTGGAGCGCGCTCCAGATCCGAGAGTGGAGGACATGAACACCACAGCTCCTCAGATCGTCCTCGGAACCATGGACTTCGGCACCCGCGTCGCCCCCGAACAGGCCTTCGAGATCCTCGACGCCTTCGTCGCGGGCGGCGGTGTCTGGCTCGACACCGCGAACTGCTACTCCTTCTGGGCCGATCCCAGCGGCGTCGGCGGCGCCAGTGAGCGCGTCATCGGCGCATGGCTCCGGGCCCGCCCCGGCGCCCGCGACGCGGTGCGCATCGCCACGAAGGTCCGGCAGAACCCGCTCGTCGCGCACTCCTGGCCGCAGAGCGCCGAAGGGCTCTCCGCCGACGCCGTCCGCGCCGGAGCGCAGGAGCGCAGGAGAGCCTCGGACGTCTCGGGGTCGACCACGTCGACCTGCTCCGGGCCCACGCGGAGGACCGGGGCGTGCCGTTGGAGGAGATGGTCGGCGCCTTCGGCGAACTGGTCGCCAAGGGAACGGCGCTACGGGTCGGCGCGGCGAACCACGCGGCGTGGCGGGTCGAGCGCGCCCGGTCACTCGCACAGGAGCGGGGCGTGGAACCGTGGACGGCCCTCCAGCTGCGTCACTCCCTCGTCCAGCCCCGCCCCCTCACCCCGCTCGCGGAGGCCGGCCACCGCCTGCTCACCGCGGACGACCTGGACCTCGCGCAGGAGCAGGGGCTCACCGTATGGGCGTACACCTCGCTGATGTGGGGTTCCTACGTACGCGCGGACAAGCCGCTGCCGCAGACCTACGGTCACCCCGGGAACACCCGGGTGCTCTCGGTCCTGGACGACACGGCCCACGACGTCTCGGCATCGAGGAATCAGGTCGTCCTCGCCTGGCTGATGCGGCAGGGCATCGACCCCATCGTCGGCGCGAGCCGGGTGGAGCAGATCGAGCAGGCACTCGCCGCACGCGATGTGCGGCTCGGTGACGACCATGTGGAGCGCTTCGCCCAGGCGCGGTAGCAGCAGCCGGAAAGAGAGTCCATGACCACCGCCCTCACCCCCGCGACAGCCGCGGAACGCACCGGTGTCTCCATCGACACCCTGCGCTACTACGAACGCGAAGGGCTCATCGGCCCGATCCGGCGCCCGGCCGGCGGGCGCCGCGAGTACACCGACGACGACGTCTTCTGGATCGGCCTGGTCACCTGCTTCCGCGACGCCGGCCTGGGCATCGCGGACCTGCGAGGGTTCGTCGCCATCCTGCGCGCCGAGCACCCCGCGCAGGACCGGGTCGCCTTCCTGCGCGAGCACCGTGCCGAGCCGGAGCGGCGGGTGACGGCGCTCCGCCGGGCCATGGAGGTCCTCGACGGGAAGATCGCCTACTACAGCTGAGCCGGGACGGCTGAGCGCGAAGGGCCCGGCGGCCGGCTCCGGGGCCCGCTCGTCGCACCCCGGACCCGGCTGTGAACCAGCTCTGAGCTCCCCTTTCGTCCCCCGCTTTGCCCCGGCGGACCGCCTAGCGACTAGTTTGTGTGCAGCACAAATACGCAGGCCCGTGGTGGCAGAGGTGCACGGGGGACGGGAGGTCGGGGAGAGTGTCGCTTCGCGGAGGTGATCCAGCCGAGATCGGCGGCTATCCGCTGGAGGCGCGGCTCGGCTCGGGTGGCATGGGCACGGTCTTTCTGGGCCGGACCAGTTCGGGGCGGCCCGTCGCCATCAAGCTGATCCACCAGCAGTACGCCGGGGACGACGAATTCCGCATCCGCTTCCGGCAGGAGGTGGCGGCGGCCAGACGGGTGAGCGGCGCGTTCACCGCTGCCGTGGTCGACGCCGCCCCGGAGGCCGAGCAGCCGTGGATGGCGACGACCTACATCGAGGGGCACACGCTCGCCCAGCACATCGCGGAGAAGGGCCCGCTGAACGGGGCGGAGCTGCGGCTGCTCGCCATCGGACTGGCAGAGGCGCTGCGCGACATCCACCGGGTGGGCGTCGTCCACCGTGACCTGAAGCCCTCCAACGTCGTGCTCTCGCCCGAGGGCCCGCGCGTCATCGACTTCGGCATCTCGCGCGCCGCGGACCAGCAGACGCTGACGATGACGGGGCGGGTCATCGGGACGCCGCCCTTCATGTCGCCGGAACAGCTCCAGGCCCCGCGCGGGGTCGGGCCGAGCTCCGATGTCTTCTCGCTGGGGACACTGCTGGTGTACTCGGCGACGGGACACGGGCCCTTCGACGCGGACAGCCCGTACATGACCGCGTACCAGGTGGTGCACGAGGAACCGTCGCTGGGCGCCGTGCCGGCGGCCCTGCGCGCGGTCGTCGAACCGTGCCTGGGCAAGGATCCCGAGGGGCGTCCCTCGGCGGACGAGCTCCTCGTGCTGCTGCGGGATCTGCCCGCCGACCTCGGCGGCACCGAGACGAACGGGGCCGGCAGGGGCCGCACCCGCGACATGATCACCCAGGCCCACCTCGCGACGCGTGACACCGGGGCGTCGTCCGGCCCGGACGGTACCGGCAGCCCCGTCGCCCGCAGGCTGCGCCGTAACTGGCGCCCCGTGCTCGCGGCCGCCGTGGCGGTCGCGGCGATCGGCGGGGGAGCCGCCGCACTGAACGCGGGCGGCCTCGGTGTCGGCAGCGACGACGGCAGGGGCACCACCGTCGCGGCGCCGGGTGCCGCGCTCCCCGCCGGCTTCCGGCCGTGGCACAGGACCGTGCCGAGCGGGCACGCGGGCATCTCGGACGAACTGCGGTGCGTCTCGCGCGGCGAGGCGCTGTTCTGCGGTGGCGGCGGGGTGGTCGCGACCCGCGTCCGGGCCGAGGACGGCTCCCGGGTGTGGACGGCGAAGAGCCCGGGAGTGCCCGTCCAGGGCATGCACCTGGTCGGCGCCACCGAGGACACGGTGCTCGGCTACCGCTTCGCGGACCAGGACGCCCCGCAGGGCCCGCCCCGCGAGGTGGTGGCCCTCGACGCGGACACCGGCCGCGAGCTGTGGTCCGTGCCCTCCGGCGCCCAGTCGATGGCCGTCACGGGCCGCAGCCAGGACGCCGTCGTGGCCGGATCCGCCGTCGTCACGGTCGACTCCTCCGGCTCCCGCTTCGAGGCCCGGGACGCGCACAGCGGGAAGACCGTCTGGACGACGCCGTTCCCCTCGGGTACGCAGTGCGCTCCCGTCCAGGCCGGCCCGCGGCTGATGGCGATGTGCGCGACGAACACGGAGGTGGACGCCCTGGAGGTGCGCCACCCCACCCTGTACACGGTCGACCGCGGCTCGGGGACGCTGGGCAAGCCCATCGAGGTCGACGGCCCGGCCGTTCCGGTGGGCGCCGCCGAAGGCAGGCTCGTCCTCCTCCAGGAGCGCCGGGAGGGCACGGCGATGGCCGGCTACCGGGGCGTGGCGCGGGTCGACCCGCGCTCGCGGAAGGTCACGTACTCCGCACTGGCCAGGACGTACGAGGGAACGCCCGGCATGGCCGGCGGCACCCTCTGCATGAGCGGACAGACCGGGCTCGTCACCGCGTTCGACCCCGCCACCGGCCGGGAGAAGTGGTCCCGGCAGACGAACGTGGAGGGCGCGTCGGGGCCCGTCGCGGGAGGCGGCGCGCTGTACTTCAGCTCGGCCACCGGCCGGGTGGTCGCGCTGTCACCGTCCGACGGCAAGGCCCTGTGGTCGACGGACCCGCAGGCCGACGGCCTCACGGGCGAGTCGGGCGCGGACCCGCGGGCGACCGTCGTGGGGCGGGCGCTGGTCGTCGCCGCGGACAAGAACACCCTCTTCGCCTTCGACGCGCAGCACCCGCAGAAGTCGGGCTGACGCCCGGCGGCACTGCCACCGGGTGAGGTGTTCCGCTCCCCGGCCGGGCAGGGAGCGATGCGGGGCTCCGGGGGGTGGCGCGTGCCACCCCCGGGGCCCCGGCACGTTCTCAGGTCTGTGGACGGCTGCCGTGGTTCGCGCTGTTCTTGCGGCGGGCCTTCTTCTTGCGACGTCGCTTCGAGGACATGGATATCTCCTTGAACTGCCGTTCTGCCTCAGTATCCAACGGAATGCGTTCCGCTGCGATCGCTGTGCCCCTACCCACGGAAACGGTGCCAGACATCCGGTGTGGCCCCCTCCGGCGCCCGGTCAGGAGAGGGGCGGTCGCCACTCGAACATGAGGATCGTCGCGTCGTCCCGCAGGCCCGTGCTGCCGGAGTCCAGGATCGCGTGGATGAGCCGGCGCAGCGTCTCCGGCGCCAGCTCACCGGCCGCCGAGGCCCGCACGACGTAGTCGACGAAACGCTCCAGGCCGAACTCGGTGCCGTTGCGCATGCGGGACTCCGTCGCCCCGTCGGTGTACAGCAGTACCCGGTCCCCGGGCTCCAGCGAGATGCGGTGCACCTGGCGGTTGGGGGCGCTCAGCGTGGACAGCAGGCCCATCGGCGGTTCCGGGTCGCGTTCCATCGCGCCCGGCACCAGTGTCTGCCCCCGGATCAGCAGCGGGGCGGGGTGTCCGCAGTTGCTCCAGCGCAGTACTCCGCCGGCCAGGTCCAGCTGGAGCAGCACGCCCGTACAGAACTGGTCGGGCAGCCAGGTGGCCAGTGCCGTATCGACGCTCTCGACGAGTTGCGGCAGGTCGGCACCGGTGCGGCGGGCGTTGCGGCAGGTGGCTGGGGAGACGGCCGTGGTGAGCCCGGAGGCGAGATCGTGCCCCATGGAATCGAGGATCGTGGCGTGCAGCGTCGTCTCGGTCAGTGCGTGATCGAACGCGTCCCCGCCGATCTCGTAGGCGGGCTCCAGCACCGCGGTCGAGACGACCGACGCCGTGCCGATCGTCCAAGGCGGCAGGAACGCCCGCAGCATCTCGGCAGGCAGCTGCATCGGTTCGGTCCGGGTGCGCCGTACGAAGCTGTCCTTGTACGAGCGTTTCGAAGTGATCATCATGGCGAGGAACGAGGCCAGTCTGCGGGCGCGGCGCAGGGTGTCCGGGTCCAGGCCGGGGGAGTGCACGGCGACGACCCCGAGCCGTTCCGCCCCGTCCAGGAGGGGCAGCCAGGCGATCAGTTCCCCGGCGCCGGAGTCCTCGACCCGCAGGGACTGCGTGCGGTAGGCCCAGCCCGCGAGGGAGCCGTCGATGTGGAGCTGAGAGGTGCTGAGGGTCAACGGCACCAGCAGGCGCTGCTGGAGGTCGGCCAGATAGATCACGGACCGCCGCAGCCCCCGCGCCTCGGAGCAGCGCGCCGCGGCGGTGACCAGGTCGAGCGTCGAGTTGGCCGGATCGGCGAGGAACTCGCCCAGCAGGCCGTCAGCGGCCTCGGAGGACCACACGTCAGCTCCCTTCGCCGCGATCCGGTGCGGCCCGCGTCCCGGACACCCGGCGGACGCGGGCGATGCGCCGCGTGCACGATTCTGGTGGGACATTTTCCGGGCCGCACACGCGGCGCCGCTGTTCGGAGCAGTGGCGCCGCGTGCGCGGCGCCCGGCCGAGGCACTGGTGCGGGTACCCGTCGCGTACCTTGGCGACTGTTCTCGCGGAGTCCGGCCGCCACCGGCCGGGGCAGCCCTGACCAGGGCGGTTCCGGCGGCCCGGTCCGGCGGACGAGACCTGGCCGCTGCCGCACGGGCGGCGGCCGCGCGACACCTGAGTCGAGATCGGAGCGCACGATGAAGGCAGTCCGTTTCAGCCGGTTCGGAGGCCCGGAGGTCCTGGAGATCGTGGATCTTCCCGACCCGCGTCCGGGTCCGGGGCAGGTCCGGATCGCCGTGCGCGCGGCCGGGATCAATGCCAGCGACTGGAAGAAGCGCCAGGGGCTGATGGATCAGGAGCTCCCGCAGACCATGGGCTACGAGGCGGCGGGCATCGTCGACGAGCTCGGTGCGGGCGTCGCGGACGTGGCCGTCGGTGACCGGGTGTTCGGCTTCTGCGCGGACGGGGTGGCCCAGGCGGAGCTGGCGGTGCTGGCCTCCTGGGCGCCGGTCCCGCCGTCGCTCGGCTTCGCCGCGGCCGCCGCGCTGCCGGCCGCCGTCGAGACGGCCACGCGGGCGCTCGACCAGCTGGGCGTGGGGGAGAGGACCGCCGGGACCGCACGAGGCCGCGAGCCCGGGGACGGCGGCACGCTGCTCATCAGCGGCGCCTCCGGAAGCGTCGGCAGCGCCGCCGTACAGCTCGCCGTGGTGCGCGGCGCACGCGTGATCGGCACCGCCAGTCCGGCGAACCACGCGTACCTCCGCTCGCTGGGGGCCGAGCCGGTCGCCTACGGCGAGGGCCTCGCCGAGCGGGTTCGCGCGCTCGCGCCGGACGGCGTCGACCTCGCGCTCGACGTGGCCGGGAGCGGTGTCCTGCCCGAGCTGATCGAGCTGGCGGGCGGCGCCGGGAACGTCGTGACGCTCGCGGACTTCGTCGGCGCCCGGGAGCACGGGGTGCGGTTCAGCAGCGGGGACGCCGGACGCGCGCTGCACGCGCTCGGCGGGATCGGCGAGCTGATCGAGTCCGGGCGCTTCGCCCTCCCGGTCGCGGAGACCTTCCCGCTCACCGAGGTCGCGGCGGCGCACCGGGCCGGGGAGGGCGGCCACGCGCGCGGGAAGCTCGTGCTGCTCGTCGACGGCCCGGAGCCCGGAGCCGAGTGATACGCACGCCGGGCCGGCCGGCGTCGCCGGACAGCCCGACGACGCCGGCCCGCGGCAGCCCGGTCAGGCTCCTGCGAACACGGCTCGGGTGCTGGTGACGACGGCACACTTGCCGGCCGCCCAGCGCAGTGCCATCGCATGGTCCCCGGCGGAGAAGTCGGCCACGGCGTCGGCCACCACGAAGGCCTGGATGTCCTGCATCCAGGCGTCGCACGCGGTCATCAGGACGCCGATGTGGGCGTAGACGCCGGTGATGACGATCTGGTCCCGGCCCTGTTCGCGCAGCCGCTCCAGGAGATCGGTGCGCACGAAGCCGCTGTACTTCCACTTGGTGAGCACCGCGTCGTCCTCGTCGGGCGCGATGTCGTCCGCGATGGCGGCGGCGTGCGGGTCGTCGGGCAGGCCGGGACCCCAGAAGTCCTGCTGCAGGCCGCGCTCGCCGGGGCTCTGCCCGCCGGGCTGCGCGGTGTACAGCACCGGTACGCGGAGCCGCTTCGCCTCCTTCCTCAACTGCGCCACATGCGAGAGCAGTTCGGGAACGGGTGAGGACCGGCGGTCGTAGGCCGACAGGAAGTAGTTCTGCAGATCGTGGACGAGGAGTACCGCACGCGCGGGGTCTACGGTCCACTCGACCCGGTTGGCGGGCAGTTCCTCGGCCCTCGGCATGGGGTACGGGGCGATGGCGGGCAGGGCCATGGTGCTGGGTTCCGTTCGGGTTCGTCAGGTTCGTGAGGTTCGGAGAGGGTGAGTGCCGGAGGTCGTCCGGCAGCGGTGGTCAGGCGACCGGGGCGGCGGCCGCGGCGGTCCGCAGGTCCTTCTTGGAGATCTTCCCGACGCCGGTCTGCGGGAACGTCTCCACGAACTCGACCCGGTCCGGCACCTTGTACGCGGCCAGCCCCCGTTCCCGTACAAACCGTTTGATGTCCACCGGCTTCACCGGGCCCTCGCCCGGGTGCAGGATCACGTACGCGCAGACACGTTCGCCCAGATACGGGTCGGGCTCGGCCACCACATTGGCGTCGTGCACCGACGGGTGGGCGAGGAGGTGGTTCTCCACCTCCTCGGCGGCGATCTTCTCGCCGCCCCGGTTGATCTGGTCCTTGGCGCGTCCCTCGACGACGAGGTGTCCGCTCGCGGTGACGCGGACCACGTCGCCCGTGCGGTAGAAGCCGTCCTCGGTGAACGAGCGGGCGTTGTGCTCGGGCGCCCGCCAGTAGCCGCGGATCGTGTAGGGGCCGCGTGTGAGCAGGTGGCCCGTCTCGCCCGGGGCGACCTCGCGGTCCTCGTCGTCCACGACCAGGATCTCGTCGTCCGGCGAGATGGGCCGCCCCTGTGTGGTGACGATCGTCTCGACCGGGTCGTCCAGCCGGGTGTAGTTGACCAGCCCCTCGGCCATTCCGAAGACCTGCTGCAGGGTGCAGCCGAGCGCCGGGCGGACCCGCCGTGCCGCCTCCTCGCTGAACTTGGCGCCACCCACCAGCAGGACGGCCAGGCTGCTGAGGTCGTGCGGGGTGGTGGTGGCCGCCCGGGTCCACAGCAGGGCGAGCGGGGGGACCAGGCCGGTGATGGTGACCTTCTCCCGTTCGATCAGCGGGAAGGCGGCCTCGGGGGAGGGTCGGGGGCACAGCACCACGCGCCCGCCGGCGTAGAGGGTGCCGAGCGAACCGGGGGAGGAGAGCGGGAAGTTGTGGGCCGCGGGCAGCGCGCAGAGGTAGACGCTCGTCTCGTCGACGCCGCAGATCTCGTTGGAGCCGCGCAGCGAGTAGATGTAGTCGTCGTGGGTGCGCGGAATCAGCTTGGGAACGCCGGTGCTGCCGCCGGACAGCTGGAGGAAGGCCAGTTCGTCGGGGCGCGGGGCGCCGTAGCCGACCGGATTCTCCGCGACGTCGGACAGCGCTTCGAACTCGCCGGGGTCGCCGGCCGCGACGAACACGTGCCGCAGCGTGTCGGCGCCCGCGCGGGCCTTCGCCGCCAGCTCGCGGTAGTCGTAGCCCTCGTGCTCGGCCGGGATGACGTACGCGACCGCCTCGGTGAACTCGCAGAAGTACGAGATCTCCGTCTCGCGGTGCGCGGGCAGGGCGAAGACGGGCAGCGCGCCGATCCGGAACAGCGCGAAGACGACCTCGAAGAACTCGGCGATATTGGGCAGTTGCACCACCACCCGGTCGCCCTTGGTGATGTTCCGGGCGAGGAGGCCCGCGGCCAGCCGGTCGGCGCGCCGGTCCAGTTCCCCGTAGCTCCAGCGCGTTCCGGCGGCCGGATCGACCACGGCGATCCGGTCGGGGTGCGCCTCTGCGCGCTCCCGGAGCATGGAGCCGAACGTCTCTCCGCGCCACCAGCCTGCCCGCCGGTACCGCTCGGCGAAATCGGCCGGCCAGGTGGGTGCGTCGTACTGGCTCACAGCTCGGCCCCCACAGCGCTGAGGAAGGTACGGAACTTGGCCGCCGTCTCCGCGGTCTCCGCCTCCGGCTCCGACGCCGCCACGATGCCGGCGCCCGCGTAGAGGCGCAGCGTGCGCTCCTCGGCCTCGGCGCAGCGGATCGTGACGACCCACTCGCCGTCGCCCGCGGCGTCGCCCCAGCCCACCACTCCGGTGAAGAAGCCTCGGTCGAACGGCTCGGTTTCCGCGATGACCTGACGGGCCGTCGCGGTGGGTGTGCCGCACACCGCGGGTGTCGGGTGCAGGGCGCACGCGAGCGCCAGGGCGGAGATGTCGGGGGAGGAGAGCGTGCCGGTCACCGTGGTGGACAGGTGCCACATGGTGGCGGTGCGGATCAGGGTCGGCCGGGCCGGGACGGCCAGCTCGGAGCAGTGCGGGGCGAGGGCCTGGTGGACGGCGTCCACGACGACGGCGTGCTCGTGCAGGTCCTTCACGGACTCCAGCAGGGTGGCGGCGCGGCGGACGTCCTCTGCCAGGTCGCTGCTGCGGGGGGTGGACCCGGCGAGCGGATTGGCGACGACCTGCTGCCCGTGCCGGGAGACCAGCAGTTCGGGGCTGGCGCCGATGAGGGTGCGGCCCTGACCGGTGGGCAGCGAGAAGGTGTAGCCGACCGGGTCGCGGCGGGCCAGCCGCTGGAGCATGGCGGGCAGGTCCAGCGGTTCGGTGGAGGTGAGTTCGAGGGTGCGGGCGAGCACCACCTTGCTGAATTCCCCGCGCCACATGCGCTCCACCGCGGCGGCGACGCCCGCTCCGTAGACCTCGGGTGCCGGCACCGGGCGTATCCGCCAGTCCGCGGAGCCGGAGACGCCGACGGGCAGGGCGATCAGCGGGTCGGAGGCGAGCGGCGGCGCGATCCGCAGCTCCGCCGGCACGCCGAGGGCGGCCGGTGACTCGTGGTCGAAGGGGACGGCGCCGATGACCACCGGCGATGCCTGCCCGGCCGCACGGGCCTCGGCCAGGGTCGCGGTCACCCGCTCGTCGAGCGGCCGTCTGTCGTGCGGCACGGGGCGCGCCGCACCGGATGCCAGCAGGGTGCGGCCGGGTGTGGCGAGGAAACGGTCACCTGGCCGGTAGCCGTCCAGCAGCGAGGTGGCCGCGCCTACGGCCGGGTGGGCCGGATCGGCCGGGGGTACGTGCGTGGCGACCTGGGATGCCGTCGGCACAGGGACTCCATTCTCGATGTTCCGTCAGTGGGGGGTACGTACGGGCTGGACGCGGTTCAGCGCAGGGTCGCGCCGCCGTCGACGTACAGCTCCTGCAGGGTGATGTGGCGGGCGCGGTCCGAGGCGAGGAAGGCGACGGCGTCGGCGATGTCCTCGGGGGCGGCGATCCGGCCGAGCGGTATGCCGGTCCGGTAGGTGGCCGGGTCCCCGTCGATGACCAGCTGCTCCGCGCCGGAGTCGGTCCACAGGGCGCGTTGCATCGCCGTGTCGGTGGACCCGGGCGCGACGACGTTGCAGCGGACGTCGCTGCGGGCGAGTTCGAGGCCGAGACATCGGGTGAACATGGCGGCCGCCGCCTTCGACGCGGCGTAGGCGGCCATGCCGGTGCGGGGAATCCCGGCGGCGTTGGAACCGACCGTGATGACACAGCCGTTGCCCCGGCCGGCCATCAGCGGTGCGACGGTCTGCGAGACGTGGAAGACGCCGGTCGTGTTCACCGCGAACGTCTCCGACCAGTCCTCGGCGCTGAGTTCGGCGGCCGGGCCGGTGCGCAGAATGCCCGCGACGTTCACGAGTACGTCCACCGGGCCGAGTTCGCGCTCGACACCCGCCACGGTGCGCTCCACGGCGGGCCGGTCGGTGACGTCCATGACGTACGGCTCCAGCCGGCCCGCCGAGCGGTCGTTCCCCGGCTTCTCGGCCTGTAGCCGATTCCACCGCAGGGCCAGGGCGTCGATGCCGTCCTGCACACGGTCGGTAGCGGCCACCCGGGCACCGAGGGTGGCGAACAGCTCGGCGACGGCCGCCCCGATGCCTTGTGCGGCACCGGTCACCAGGACAGTACGGCCATCGAACTCGCCGTTTCTGCCCGGTATGCGCTCAAACATGAGCAACCTCCTACGGGGTAGTTAGGTAAGGGTAACCTAACTTATTCTGCTGATCGATGCGAGATGGCCGATGAGTGTCGGTGCGTACCGAAGTGACGGACAGTCACAGGTGTGTGCGGGGTTCGGGAGGGGGTGTGACGCCGGGATCACGTTCGGGTGTTCGGTGTCAATGGGTTAGGTTAGCCTTGCCTGACCTTAAACGGGAGAGGGGGCGGTCATGTGCGCGGAACCATCGAGGGGGACGTGCGAGGCCATCTCCGCCGGCGCCGGGGGCGAGCGGACCGAGCGGCCGCGCGACCCGGTGGGTTCGCCCGCCGAGCGGCCAAATGGCCGACGAGACAGCCGAGTTCTCCCGTGAACGCCATGACCGGGTGCGTGCGTACGCGCCGCCCCGTGACGTGGCCCCGTAGTCATCTCCGCCGACGCGCACCGCGCGGTCGGCGCCCGTCCCGCAGGAGCCGTCCGATGAACCAGACCTTGTCGCCCGAACGCGTCCGCGCGGATGTCGCGGAACTGCTCGACTGCGACCCCGCCGAGATCGCGTCCGAGGGGAATCTGGTAGACCTGGGCCTGGACTCGATGCGGATCATGGCCCTGGTGGAGCGCTGGCGTGCCGCGGGGGCATCCTCACTGGAGTTCCCCGACCTCGCGGAGAAGCCCGAACTCGCGCACTGGATCATGCTTCTGACGGGTCGTACGGCATGAGCGGGACCGACCACCGGCACCGTCACCTGGACCGGATCGCCGAGGTCAGGGAGGGCCGGCACGCGGAGAAGGTGGGCTACCCGATCGGCATCCGGGCGACCGAGGTCGTCCGCACCGCCATGATCGGCACCGGCCTGCTGCGGGTGACCCTGGGCGGGCCGGGCGCCGAGGGGTTCGAGGCCCACGCGCCCGACGAACACGTGAAGCTGATCTTCCCGGATCCGGACGGCACGCTGCGACTGCCGGAGCGGAACGGGGCGATGCTGCGCTGGCCCCGGCCGGCACTCGTCTCGCGCGAGTACACGGTGCGCCGCTACGACCCGGCCGCGCGGGAGATCGACATCGACATCGCCCCGCACGACGGCGGACTCGCCTCGGACTGGGCGCACGCGGCCCGGCCGGGCGACGTCATGCACATCGCGGGGCCGCCCGGCGGGCTGATCGTCCCGGACTCCTACGACCGGTATCTGCTCGCCGGCGACATCACGGCGCTGCCCGCGATCGCACGCCGGCTGGAGGAGCTCCCCAGGGGTGCGAAGGGCTGGGCGTTCATCGAAGTCGCCGATGCCGGCCAGGAGATCGAGCTGTCGGCGCCCGAGGGCTTCGAGGTCCGCTGGCTGCACCGCGGCGGCCTGCCGGCCGGAACCGGCGACGCGCTGGTGCGGGCCGTGACCGAGGTGGCCGTGCCCGAGGGGGAGCGGGCGTACGTGTGGGTCGCGGGCGAGGCGGGTCAGATCAAGCCGCTGCGCCGCTGGGTCCGCGACGAGTTGGGGCTGGCGAAGGCCGACCACGACATCACCGGCTACTGGAAGCGCGGCGTGGCCGACTTCGACGAGGACGAGCACTGATCCGACCGGCCGCGCGGGCGGGTGTGACGCCTGGCGCCTGGTTGCTCTGCCCAAAGATCATCACGTAAGGTAAGCCTTACCTAAGTAACAAGGAGTTTCGCATGTCCATACGCAGATCGTCCGGCCTCGTCGGCGCCGTGTCGCTGGCCCTCCTCCTGACCGCGTGCGGGTCGTCATCGGACGGCGGGTCCGATACCTCGAAGGGGAGCGGGACCCGGGTGTTCGCCGCGGACAACGGCAAGATCACCATCCCCGCCCACCCGAAGCGGGTCGTCGCCACCGGCTACGCCGTGCCCGCCATGATCGAGGCCGACGCGCCCCTGGTCGGGATCTCCTCCTGGCAGCGCGGCGAGCCGATGATGACCAAGGAAGACCTCGCCACGTACAAGAAGCTCCCCAAGGTGGCGGGCGAGCAGGCGGCCGAGACCAACTACGAGGCCGTGGCCGAGGCCGAGCCCGACCTGATCATCATCGGGGTCCCCGCCCCCGTGCTGGGCGACATCGACATCAAGCGCCTGGAGTCCATCGCCCCGGTCGTGGCGATCGGCCCGACCGTTCCCTCCGCCTGGCGCGAGCTGTCCCGCAAGCAGTCCGACGCCGCGGGCGCGCTCAAGCAGTTCGACGTGGCGAAGAAGGCGTACGAGAAGAAGGCCGCCACCCTGGCGGAGAAGTACAAGAGCGTGCTGCCCCAGCTCAAGCTGGGCCACGTCGGCGCGTACGGTGACACCGCCAAGGGCACCTTCCAGCGCGAGTTCGACGGCTCGTGGGGCACCAACATCGCGGACGACATCGGCGCGAAGTACTACGGCAAGGTCAAGAAGTCGGGGCCGGGCTCCCAGTCGGTCAGCGAGTACCCGTCCATCGAGGAACTCCCGGCCGCGTTCCGCGAGGCCGACGTCATGACGTACTCGGTCAACGCCGACGGCAGCGTCCCCAAGCCCGTCCAGTACGTCCTGGACTCCAAGCTCTGGAAGAAGCTCCCCGCGGTCAAGGCCGGGAAGGCCTTCCCGTTCCGCTACACAGAGGCCGCGACCTACGGGGAAGCCATGAGGACCCTGGACGCGATCGACAAGTCGCTCGCTCCGCTGCTGAACCGGTGACCGTCGCGGGCCGCGCGTACCGGGCGGCGAGATCCGGGCGGGCCATGCCGCAGATCGGCCTGCTCGCCGGCGGACTGGTGCTGCTGGCGGCGGTCGCCGTACTCAGCATGGGCGTCGGAGCCCGCCACGTTCCGCCCGCCGACGTCGTACGGGCCCTGCTGGACTTCCGGCCCACCGACGACGACCACGTGATCGTGCGGGACATCCGGGCGCCGCGCGCACTGCTGGCCGTCGCGGTCGGCGCCGCGCTCGCGGTGTCCGGCGCGCTGATCCAGACGCTGGCCCGCAACCCGCTGGCCGAGCCCGGCATCCTTGGGGTCACCGCGGGCGCCGGGTTCGCCGTCACCGTCGGCTCCGCGCTCGGCCTGGCCACCGGCCAGGCGGGCGAACTCGGCTTCGCGATCACCGGATCCGTACTCGCGGCGCTGCTCGTCGCCGCGGTCGGCCGGCGCTCACCGCTGCGCCTGGTGCTTACCGGCGTCGCCCTGACCGCGGTGCTGGGCGGTGTCGCGCTGGGCATGCGGCTGATGCTCCCGGACACCTTCGACAGCTACCGGTTCTGGTCGGTCGGATCGCTGGCCGGGCGCGAACAGGTGCCCCTGGCTCTGCCGTTGACCGCGATCGGGGTGTCCCTGCTCGGTGCGCTGCTGCTGAGCCGGGCGCTCAACGCCCTGACGCTGGGGGAGAGCGTGGCGCACACCCTGGGCGCCGGGGTGGGCCGGGTACGGACCGTGGCCCTGGTGCTGATCACCGTGCTCAGCGGGGCGGCCACCGCGGTCGCCGGTCCCATCCTCTTCGTCGGACTGATCGTGCCGCACCTGGTCCGCAGACCGGCGGGGGGCTCGGTGCCCTGGCTGATCCTCTACACGATGGTGCTGGGCCCGGTCCTGCTGCTCGTCGCCGACATCTGCGCACGGGTCCTGCTGCCCACCGGTGAGGTGCCGGTGGCCATCGTGACCGCCTTCCTCGGCGGCCCCATGCTGATCTGGGCCGTCCGCCGCTACGGGGCGGGGTCACTGTGAACGGCCTCGGACTGAGGGCAGAACGCCGCACGGTGCTGCTCGTCGCCGTGATGGTGGCCCTGATGCTCGCCCTGGGCCTGCTCGGACTCTGCTACGGGGCGTCATGGTCTTCGCCCGGCAAGGTGTTCGCCGTGCTGAGCGGCGCGGACCATTCCGTGGTGATCCGGGACTGGCGGCTGCCACGGGTGCTGGCCGGACTGGTCTTCGGCGCCGCCCTCGGGGTCGCGGGGGCGATCTTCCAGAACCTCACCCGCAACCCGATGGGCAGCCCGGACGTCATCGGCCTCGACGCCGGCGCCTACACCGGCGCCCTGGTCGCCATGACCGTACTGTCCGGCACATCCGCGCAACTGGCCACCGGCTCGGTGCTCGGCGGACTGCTCGTCGCGGCCGCCATCTACCTGCTCTCGCTGCGCAGCGGCTTCTCCGGGCTGCGGCTGGTGGTCATCGGAATCGCCTTCAACGCGATGGTGACCGCGATCAACTCCTGGATCGTGCTGCGCGCCGAACTCGAAGTGGCGATCGCCGCCGTCGGCTGGAGCGCCGGCTCGCTCAACGGCGTGGGCTGGTCCGACCTGGGGATTCCGTTCACGGTGATCGCCGTGCTGCTGGCCCTGATGACCGCACGGTCGCATGCCATGCACCAGGCCTCGCTCGGTGACGCGGTCGCCGTGACCACCGGGGTCGGTCTCGGCCGGCTGCGGTTGCTCATGGTGCTGGTCGGCGTCGGCTGCACGGCCACGGTGACCGCCGTGGCCGGGCCGATCGCGTTCATCGCCCTGGCCGCCCCGCAGATCGGCCGCAGGCTCGCGGGCGCCGCCGGAGTGCCGCTGCTCCCGGCCGCGCTGACCGGGGCGGTGCTGCTCCAGGGCGCCGACCTGATCGCCCAGATGCTGCTCGCGCCCGTCGCGCTGCCCGTCGGCGTGGTGAGCACCGCGATCGGCGGCTGCTATCTGATCTGGCTGCTGACCAAGGAGGTGAGGCGCGCGTGACCGCACGCCTGACGGCGCGGGAGATCACCCTGCGCTACGGAGACCGCGTCGTGTCCACACGGCTGAGCCTCGACATCCCCGACGGCGCGTTCACCGCCGTCGTGGGCCCCAACGCCTGCGGGAAATCAACCCTGTTGAGCGCACTGGTCCGGCTGCTGCGCCCCGACTCCGGCCAGGTGGAGTTCGACGGCCGCGACGTCGGCGGCTACGCGACCAAGGCACTGGCCAGAGAGCTCGGCTTCCTGCCGCAGGACCCCCTGGCCCCCGACGACATCAAGGTCCGCCAGCTCGTGGGCCGGGGCAGGTTCCCGCACCAGTCGATGCTGGCGCTCTGGTCCGCAGAGGACGAGCAGGCCGTTACGGAGGCCATGGCCGCCGCCGGCGTCGAGGACCTGCACGGCAGGCCGGTGCAGGAGCTCTCCGGCGGACAGCGCCAACGGGTCTGGATGGCCATGGTGCTCGCCCAGCAGACGTCCTATCTGCTGCTCGACGAGCCGACGTCGTTCCTCGACATCACCCACCAGTACCAGCTGCTCGGACTGCTGGCCAGGCTCCGCGACGAGGGCCGCACGGTGGTCGCCGTCCTGCACGACATCAACCAGGCCTGCCGTTACGCGGACCACCTGATCGCCATGAAGGACGGCCGGGTGGTCGCGGAAGGCGTTCCCGGGGACATCGTGGACGCCGCGCTGATCAAGGACGTGTTCGACCTGCCGAGCGTCATCGTCCCCGATCCGGTGACCGGCACGCCGATGGTCGTACCCACACTTCAAGGAGAGTAAGTTGAGCACCGCAAGCGCGCCCTCGGACGGCCTTCTCGCCCTGACCAGTGCCCAGTTGGGCATCTGGAACGCGCAGCGCCTGGAGCCCGACTCGCCGTACTACGTGGTCGGCGACGTGGTGGAGATATCCGGCACGGAGCCGGTCGACGCGGACGCGCTCGCCGAGGCGGTCCGGGCGACCACGGAGGAGGCCGAGACCCTCCGGCTGCGGGTGTACGACACCCCGGACGGGCCCCGCCAGAAGGTGAGCGGGGAACCGGTCGGGCTGCCGGAGGTGGTCGACGTCAGCGCCTCTGCGGACCCCGTCGCCGCCGCCCAGGCCCTCGTCGACGCCGAGCGGGCCCGGACGGGTGAGGCATGCCGGGGGATGACGGACCGGGTGCTGTACGCACGTACCGTCATCAGGCTGTCCGACCACGAGGTCTGGTACACCCAGCTCGGCCACCACCTGGTCTTCGACGGCTACACCGCCGCGATGCTCGCCCGTCGCACCGCCGCCCGCTACACCGCCCTGGCGCGCGGGACGGAGCCGCCCGTCTCCACCTTCGGCGGGTTCGCGGACCTCGTCGCCGCCGACCGGGCCTACCGGGAGAGCGACCGGTTCACCGAGGACCGCGCGTACTGGGTCGAGCGGTTCACCCCGCTGCCCGAACTCGACGAGGCGACCGGGCCCGACACCGCAGGCGGTTCGCCCGAGCACACCCTGACCGCCCGCGCCGTCGTCACCCCGGAGGAGACGGCGAGGCTGCGCGCGTTCGCCGGCCGGGAGGGCGTCGCCTGGGGCGAGGCGCTGATCGCCTGCTACGCCGCGTTCCTGCACCGCATGCTCGGCCGCACCGACCTGGTGTTCGCGCTGCCGCTGATGTGCCGGGCGGGCTCGGCCGAGCTGCGCACCCCCGCCATGGCCGTCAACGTGCTGCCGCTGCGGGTCACCGTGCGCGGCGGGGACGGACTGGGGGAGCTGAGTCGGCGGGTCGCCGCCGCCATGCGCGAGATGCGGGAGCACCAGCGCTACCGGGGCGAGGACCTGCCCAGGGACCTCGGAGTACCCGGCGCGGGCGCCCTGCTGCACGGACGCGGGATCAACCTCAAGGCGTTCGACCTGGCGATCGACTTCGCCGGGGCCGGCGGTGTGATGCGCAACGTCGCGGGCGGACCGCCGGAGGACATGGGCCTCAGCGTCCTGCAGAGCCGGGACGGCGGGCTGCTGCTCGGCTTCGAGGTCGACGCCCGGTCCAAGGACCAGGCCTCGGTCGACGCCCTGCTGTCCGGGCTGCTGGCCCTGCTGTCCGGGCTGACCGACGGACTGCCCGTCGGCCGGATCGCCCTGACCGGCGACGCGGAACTTCCGGCCGAGTGGTGCCCGCCCGCCCTGCCCGGCACACCGCTGGACGTACCGGCCACGTTCGCCGCGATGACCGCCGCGGGGCCCGGCCGTACCGCCCTGGTCTGTGAAGGAGACCGGCTGACCGCGGCGGACCTGGCGGACCGGGTGCACCGGCTGGCCCGCGCGCTGCGGGCCCGGGGCATCGGCCCCGACGACGTCGTGGCGCTCGCGCTGCCCCGCTCCGCGGACTCGGTGGTCGCGCTGCTGGCCGTGCTGGACGCCGGCGCCGCGTTCCTGCCCCTGGACGCCGCACACCCGCCCGAGCGGCTGCGGGAACTGATCGAGGACACCCGCCCCGCGCTGGTACTGACCGCAGGCGCGACCGAGGGCCTTCCGTGGGAGACCCTGCTCGACGAGGCGGCCATGATGTCCGGCGCGCCCCTGACGGCCGGTGAACTGGCCGCGCCTCGGCACCCCGACCACCTCGCCTACGTCATCCACACCTCCGGGTCGACCGGACGCCCCAAGGGTGTCCTCGGCCGGGCCGGCGGGCTGGCCTCGCTGCTGCACCACCAGCGGGCCACCGTCGTGGCCGAGGCCGAGCAGGCGGCCGGCCGGCGACTGCGCGTCGCGCACACCTACTCCTTCGCCTTCGACTCCGCGTTCGACCACCTGGTGTGGCTGCTGTGCGGGCACGAACTGCACGTCTACGACACCGAGACCGCCCGCGACGCCGACGCCCTGCTCACCGCGTACTCCCGCGACGGCATCGACATCGTGGACACCACCCCGTCGATGGCCGCACCGCTGATCGAGGGCGGGCTGCTGGACCTGCGCCCGACGCTCCTGGTCCTCGGCGGCGAGGCCACGCCGCCCGCGCTGTGGCGCCGCATCACCGAATCGGGCGTCACCGCACGCAACATCTACGGGCCGACCGAGGCCACCGTGGACAGCACCACCGCAAGGATCGAGGGCGACGGGCCGACGATCGGCCACCCCCTCGCCGGCACCCGTACCTACGTCCTGGACAGCGCGCTGCAACCGGTCCCGCACGGCACGGCCGGTGAGCTCTACCTGGCCGGGCCGCACCTCGCGCGCGGCTACCTCGGCATGCCGGGGGCGACCGCAGAGCGCTTCGTGGCCGACCCGTTCGGCGCACCGGGCGAGCGCATGTACCGCACCGGAGACCTGGTCAGGTGGCTGCCCGGCCAGGGCCTTGAGTACCGGGGCCGGGGCGACGGGCAGGTCAAGATCCGCGGCCACCGGGTGGAGACCGGCGAGGTCGAGGCGGCGCTCGCCGCACTGCCCGGAGTCACCGCCGCGGCCGCCGGAGTGCGGTCGTCCCGGCTGGTCGGCTACGTCGTGTCCACCTCGCTCACCGGCGACGCTGCCCGTGCCCACCTGGCCGGACGGCTCCCCGAGCACATGGTGCCCGCGGCGGTCGTGGTGCTGGACCGGCTGCCGGTCACCCCCAACGGCAAGCTCGACCGCGCCGCCCTGCCCGCGCCCACCCTGCCCGGCGGCTCCGGCCGGGAGCCCCGCACCGAGCGGGAGCGGCTGCTGTGCGCGGTCCTGGCCGAGGTGCTGGACGTCGAACGGGTCGGCGTGGACGACGACTTCTTCGCCCTCGGCGGCGACAGCATCACCGCGATCACCGTCAGCAGCCGGCTGCGGACGGCGGGCCTCGCGCTGCGCCCCCGGGATCTGCTGGCCCGCCGTACCTTCGCCGCGCTGGCGGCCTCCGCGGAACCGCTGACACAGGCGTCCGAGCCGGCGGACGAGCCGGTCGGGCCGGTACCCGCGCCGCCGATCGTACGCGGCCTGCTCGACCCGCACCCGGACACCGGCGTCGTCGCCGGATACGCCCAGTGGACTGCGCTGCGCGTCGACGGCCTCGCCCACCACGACCTGGTCACCGGCGTACAGGCCGTGCTCGACCACCACGACGCACTGCGGCTGCGGGTGGCCGACGGGCTGGAGGTCCTGCCACGCGGCACGGTGCGGCCCGTCGTCGACGAAGTCCTCGGTCAGGACGTGACCGCCCTGGCGGAGCGGCTGGCGGCCGAACTCGACCCGAGCTCCGGCGACCTGCTGCGGGCGGCCCTGCTCCGTACCGGACAGGACAGACCGGACCGGCTGGTCGTCGTCGTGCACCACCTCGCCATGGACGGTGTGTCCTGGCGCGTCCTGCTGCCCGACCTGCACACCGCCTGTACCGACGGCACGCTCGAACCGGTCGGAGCGTCCTGGCGCCAGCACGCGCTGCTCCTCGCCGGACAGGGGGAATCCGGCGCGCGGCGCGGCGAACTCGACCACTGGCGGACCGCGCTCGCCGCCGCCCCCCGGCTCGGCGCCCGGCCGCTGGTCCAGCGGCGGGACACCGTCGCCACCGCCCACCGGTCCGTCACCGTCGCCTCCGCCGAGGCCACGGAGGCGCTCCTGACCACGCTGCCCGCCGCCTACCGAGCGGGAGTCGACGAGGTGCTGCTCGCCGCACTCGTCCTCGCGCTGCGCGGCTGGGGTCTGCCCGGCGACGCGCTGACCGTCTCGATGGAGGGCCACGGCCGCGAACACCTCGACCTGGCCCGCACGGTCGGCTGGTTCACCAGTGAGTACCCGGTGCGCGTCCCCGTCCGCGACGACGTCGGGCAGGCGATCCGCGCCGCCAAGGAGGCCCGCCGCGGCGTCCCCGACGGCGGGGTCGGATACGGCGTCCTGCGTCACCTCGACCCGGAGACCGGACCCGAGCTGGCCGCCACCCCGCCGCCGGACGTACTGCTGAACTACCTCGGCAGGTTCGCCCCGTTGTCCGCGAGCGGCTGGCGGCTGCCGGAGCGCGACGCCTTCTCGGTGATCGAGCCCGGAGCCAAGGCCCTGGAGCAGATCCTCGCCCTCAACTGCTTCGTCCACGAGGAGGGCGAGCCCCGGCTCGCCGTCGAGTGGACCGCCGCGACCGGAGTGCTCGGCGCCGACGCGGTGACCGCCCTCCAGCAGGCCTGGGCCGCCGCCCTGGACGCGCTGGCCGCGCACGCGCTCCACACCGAGGGCGGCCTCACGCCGTCCGACCTCCCGCTGGTCGGCCTCGACCAGCCCGCCATCGACGCCCTCGAACGCACCGGCCCGATCACCGACATCCTGCCCGCCACCCCACTCCAGGTCGGGCTCTCCTTCCACACCATCGTCCGTGAAGAGCAGGACACCGACGTCTACGTCGTCCAGGCCGTGACCACCCTGGCCGGCGAGCTGGAGCCGGACCGGATGGCGGAGGCCGCCCGCGAACTGCTGCGCCGCCACCCCGCCCTGCGGATGTACCTGGGCACGGCCGGGGACGACGTCGTCCAGGTCATCCCCGCCGAAGTCGCCCTGGAATGGCGCCAGGACGACCGGTTCCCCGAAGCGGCCCGCGCCGACCTGGAACGCCCCTTCGACCCGGCCCGGCCCCCGCTGATCCGCTTCCTGCTCTCCCGCGTCGGCCCCGCCGAGCACAAGCTGGTCATCACCAACCACCACGCCCTGCTGGACGGCTGGTCGATGCCGCTGGTCGGCCGCACCCTGCTCGCCCTCTACGCCGAACTGAGCGGCGGCCCCGCCGTACCGGCCGCCCCACCCCTGTCGGAGTACTTCCGCTGGCTGGCCGGTCGGGACCGGGGGGCGTCACTCGCCGCCTGGCGCAACGCCCTCGACGGAGTGGACGGTGCCACCCGGCTGGCACCCGCGAGCGTCGCGGCCGGCGTCGAGCGGCCCGGCCGCGAGACCATCGCGCTGGGCCACGAGTTCAGTGATCGGCTGCGCGCGTTCGCCCGCGAGCAGGGCGTCACCCTGACCACCGTGCTCCAGACGGCGTGGGGCCTGCTGCTGGGCCGGCTCACCGGACGCCGCGACGTCGTGTTCGGCTGCCCGGTCTCCGGCCGGCCCGCCGAGGTCGACGGCGTCGAATCGATGATCGGCCAGCTCGGCACCACCATCCCGGTACGCGTCCGGCACACCCAGGACCAGACCGCGGCCGGACTGATGGCACAGGTGCACGCCGAGAGCGTCGCACTGGCCGAACACCACCACACCGGCCTGCCCGAGATCCAGCGGGCCGTCGGCGTCGGTGAACTCTTCGACACGATGCTGGTCATGGAGAACTTCCCGCTCTCCAGCCGGAAGCGCACCCCGCTCACCCCCGGACTCGACCTGGCCGGGGTGGACATCACCGACGCCACGCACTACGCGCTCACCGTCATCGTCATCCCGGACGACGAGATCACCATCGGCCTCGGCTACCAGCCGCGCGCCTTCAGCGCGCGGACCGTGCGCGACTACGGCCGCTGGCTGCGCAACCTCCTGCGGGAGATCGTCGACGACCCGGCCCGGCCCGCGCTCCGCCTCCCCGCACTCGACGCGGAGGAGCGGGCCCTGATGCTGCGTACCGGCACCGACGCCGTACCCGCCAGGGAGCGCGGGCACTGGCTGGACGAATTCGCCGCGTGGGTACGCCGCAAGCCCGGCGCCGAGGCCCTGGTCTGCCGCGACCGCGGCCTCAGCTACGAGGAACTGGACCGGCGGGCCAACCGCCTGGCCCACGCCCTGATCGCCCGAGGGGTACGGCCCCAGGACCCGGTCGCCGTGCTGCTCGGACGCGACATCGAGATGACCGTGGCGCTCTTCGGCGTCGCCAAGGCCGGCGCGGTGTACGTACCGATGGACACGAGCTACCCGCGCGAGCGGCTGGCCTACATGTTCGACGACATCAACCCGGCCGCCGCCGTGACGGACGGCGCCGAACTGCCCGTCGACCGCGACATCCCGGTCCTGCGGCTCGACGACCCGGCCACCCTCACCGCCGTCCCCGACACCGACCCGGCCGAGGCACGTGCCCGGCTCACGGAGGACGCGCTCGCCTACGTCATCTACACCTCAGGAACCACCGGGCGCCCCAAGGGCGTCGGCGTGACCCACCGGGGCGTTCCCGACCTGATCGCCCTCCAGGAGGAGGTCGTCGGAGTCACCGAGCACGACCGGTACCTGCACTTCGCCTCGACCGGTTTCGACGTCGCGTTCTGGCAGACCATGGTGCCGTTGCTCTCCGGCGGCACCTCCGTGATCGCGCCGGAGGAGGTGCGGGTACCCGGCGACGAACTGCTCGACTACATCACCGAGCACCGGGTCACCGGAGTGAACCTGCTGCCGTCGTTCCTGGCCGCGATGCCCGACGACCGCACCGTCGACCCCGACGTGTTCTTCGTCGTCGGCGCCGAGCGCCTCGACCCCGAGCTGGCACGACGCTGGGGCGAGGGCCGCCGGGCGCTGTTCAACGCCTACGGCCCGACCGAGGTCACCATCAACTCCGTCACCTGGCAGTACGACCCGGACGACACCGGACCGCTGCCGATCGGCCGCCCCGACCCCAACGTCCGCGCCTACGTACTGGACAGCGGACTCCAGCCGGCCGGCACCGGCGTCACGGGAGAGCTGTACCTCGCCGGGCCGAGCCTGGCCCGCGGCTATCTGGGCCGCCCGGGGCTGACCGCCGCCGCGTTCGTGGCCGACCCGTTCGGCCCGCCCGGCGAACGGATGTACCGCACCGGAGACCTGGTGCGGTGGCGGCCGGACGGACAGCTGGTGTTCCTCGGCCGCGCCGACCACCAGATCAAGATCCGCGGCTTCCGCGTCGAGCTGGGCGAGATCGAGTCCACCCTGACCGGCCACCCCGACGTGCGCGCCTGCGCCGTCATCGTCCGCGAGGGCAGGCTCGTCGGCTACGTCATCCCCGTCGACGGCGCCGGCCTCGACACCGCACAGGTCCGCGCGTACCTGGCCGGGGAGCTGCCTGACCACATGGTGCCGACGGCGCTCGTACCGATCGACCGGCTGCCGCTGAGCCCCAGCGGCAAGCTCGACTCCGCCGCGCTGCCGGCCCCCGAGACAGAGACGGCGGCCCGGCGCGAACCCGCGAACCGGGCCGAAGCCGTTCTGCTCGGCGTGTTCCGCGAGGTCCTCGGCACCGATGACATCGGCCCCGACGACAGCTTCTTCGCCATCGGCGGGGACAGCATCGTCTCGCTGCAAGTGGTCTCGCGCGCCCGCCGCCAGGGACTCGGCCTGACCGCCAAGGACGTGTTCGAGGGGGAGACGGTCGCCGGGATCGCGGAGCGGGCCGCCGCCCTCGACGCCGGACAGGCCCCCACGACCGGAGACGCCCCGCTGACCCCGCTCATGCGCGACCTGCTGCGCCGGGCGGGAACGGCCGCGGACGGCTTCTGCCAGTGGGTGGAGGTCTGCGTCCCGCCGGGCGGCGACGAGAAGGGCTGGCGGTCCGTGCTCGACGCGCTGCTCGCCCGACACGACGTACTGCGGGCCCGACTGACCGGCGACACCCTGCACATCCCGCCGGCCGGCGCCGTGACCGCCGCCGACGTACTCACCCGCGTCACGGCGACCGGCGACCTGCGGGCCCCGTCCGACGCCGCGATCGCCACGGCCCGCGCGTCGATGGACCCGCGCACCGGCCCGCTGCTGCGCGCGGTCTGGGTGGACGCCGGAACGGACCGGCCGGGCCGGCTCCTCCTGATCGCCCACCACCTGATCGTCGACGGGGTGTCCTGGCGCGTCCTGCTGGACGACCTGGAGCACGCCCACTCCGGCGGAACGCTGACCCGGCACGGCCAGTCGTTCCTCGGCTGGGCACGCTCACTGCGCGACGCCGACCGGAGCTCCGAACTCCCGCACTGGCGGCGGATGACCGCCACCCCGGCGCTCACCCGCCCCCTCGACCCTGCCCGCGACACCGTCGCCACCGCCCAGCACCACGAGATCCGGCTCGACCCCGGACCGACCCGCGCCCTGATCACGACCCTGCCGGCCGCATACCGCACCACGCCGGACGCCGTGCTGCTCACCGCACTCGCGCAGGCGGTACGGGACTGGCGCGGCACACCGGAGGTGCTGGTCGCGCTGGAGAGCCACGGCCGCCCCCGACAGGTCGACCTGTCCCAGACCGTCGGCTGGTTCACCGCCGTCCACCCCGTCAGGCTCGAAGCGGGCGACGACGTGAAGGCGGTCAGGCAACGGCTGCGCGCCCAGGGCGACGGTCTCGGCCACGGCATCCTCACCGCCGCCGGCCTGCTGGACCCGGTGGCACCGGAGATCGCCTGGAACTACCTCGGCCGCTACCCCGGAGCCCCGGACCGGGAGACGCCGTGGCAGGCGCCCCCGGACGCCGACCCGCTCGGCTCGAACGGCTCCGACGCGATGCCCCTGCCGTACAGCCTGATGGTCAACGCCCTGGTGCGCGACGACGCGCTGGGGATCCGGATCACCTGGCCGTCCGCGCTGTTCACCACCGCGGAGACCGAAGCCCTGGCCGGGCACATCCGGGACGCGCTCCTGCGCGTCGCCGCCGCCCCCGAGCTCAGCGCACTCGACCACGACCGCCCGGCCGCCGACGTGCAGCCGCTGACTCCGTTGCAGGAGGTGATGCTGCGGCACTCGCGCACCGAGCGCCCCGACCCGTACACCGTGCAGTCGGCGTTCTCCCTCGCGGGACCGCTCGACATCGGCGCCCTGCGCGCTGCGGGCACCGACCTGCTGGAGCGCCACCCGAACCTGGCCGCCGTGTTCCCCGCCGATCTGGCGGTGATCCCGCGATCGCCCCGGCCGGACTTCCGGGTGGCGGACGGGTCCGTAGCCGAGGTGCTGGCGGCCGACCTGGCCGAGCCGTTCGACCTCGCCCAAGGCCCGCTCCTGCGGCTGACCGTGATCCGGTGCGGCCCCGAACGCGCGGAGCTGGTCCTGACCAGCCATCACGTGCTCTCCGACGGCTGGTCGGCCCCGCGCATCCTCACCGAACTGTTCGCCCTGTACACGGCGAGGGTGCGCGGCGAGGCCCCGGAGCTGCCCGCCCCCGTCCCGTTCGCCGGCTATCTGCGCTGGAGCGCCGAGCACGAACCCGACCTCGGCGCGTGGGCGGCCGAACTGGACGGACTGCCCGAGGGCGACTACCTGGGCGGCGGCGAACCCGGCCCGGCCTGGCAGGAACCCGAGGTCATCGAGTTCGACGCGGATCTGGTGGCCCGCCTCACCCGCCTCGCGGCCCGGCGCGGTCTCACCCCGAACACGCTGGTGCAGGGCGCCTGGTCGGTGCTGCTCGCCCGCCGGTCCGGCCACCAGGACGTCTGCTTCGGTGCCATGGTGTCCTGCCGCCCGCCGGAACTGGAGGGCGTGGAGGAGATCATCGGACTGCTGGCCAACACCGTGCCGGTACGGGCCCGGCTCGACGGCACCCTCGCACAGACCCTCACCCGGCTCCAGTCCCGGCAGCGGGCGCTGATCGAGCACCACCACGTGCCCCTGTCGGAGCTGGAACGGCTGACCGGACGGCGCAGGCTGTTCGACAGCATGGTGGTGTTCGAGAACTACCCCGTCGACCCGGACCGCCTCCGCGAACCCGCCCCGGGCCTCACCGTCGTCGGAACCCGCTTCCGCGAGGCCACCCATCACCCGGTCACCCTGACCGTCATGCCGGACGGCGACGGCTGGACCGGCGTGCTCGCCCACCGGATCGACGCCCCCGGACTCGCGGAGGAACTGCTCGACCTGCTCCGCGACATGGACGAGCACCTCGACAACGACGTCCTCGGCCTCCTGGAGGGCCGATGAGCGCGGACGCCGCACCGCCGCGGGATCGGGTCGACCGGGAACTGCTGCGGATCGCGTTCATCCTGGTGCTCGGCACCTTCATGGCCACGCTGGACGCCACGATCGTCAGCGTCGGAATCGACCGTCTCACCGACGAGTTCGACGTGTCCGTCGCCGGGATCCAGTGGGTCACCACCGGCTACCTGCTGGCCGTGGTCGCCGCCGTGCCCGCGTCCGGCTGGCTGGCCGACCGCTACGGCGGCCGGCGGACGTGGCTCGCCGCCGTGGGCGTCTTCCTGCTCGGCTCCGTGCTCTGCGCGTCGGCCTGGTCGGTGACCAGCCTGATCGTGTTCCGGGTGATCCAGGGCCTCGGCGGCGGCCTGCTGCCCGCGACCGGACAGGCGCTGCTGGCCCGCGTCGCGGGGCCCGGCCGCACCGGGCGGGTGATCAGCGTCGTCGCGGTCGTCCCGCTGCTGTCACCGGTGTTCGGCCCGCTGGCAGGCGGCTCCATCCTCTCGGTGGCGCCCTGGCCCTGGCTGTTCCTGGTCAACCTGCCGATCGGCCTTGCCGCCGCCCTGCTGGCCCGCCGCTATGTGCCGGCGGTGCCCCCGGCGAACCGGCGGACGCCGTTCGACCTGCGAGGAGCCCTGCTGCTCTCGCCCGGACTGGCCGTGCTGGTGTTCGGCCTGACCGAGGTCGCCCACGGCCGCACCGTCCCGGCCACCGCGGGCCTCATCGTGGGCCTGGCGATGCTGGCAGGCTTCACCGTGCACGGCCTGCGGACCCGTGGCACCCCGCTGGTCGACCCCCGCCTGTTCACCCGGCCCCCGTTCGGCGCCGCCGCGCTCTCCCTGCTGGTCCTGGGCGCGTCGGTGTTCGGCACGATGTTCCTGCTGCCGCTCTACTTCCAGACCAGCCGCGGTATGTCGGCCTGGGAGGCGGGTCTGCTCCTCGCCCCACAGGGGCTCGGCGCGGCGGCCGGCTCCGTGCTGGTCACCCGAACGATCAGCAAGGTCGCGCCGAGGACCCTTGTGGTCACCGGCATCGTCCTGATCCTCGCCGGCACCGCCCCCTTCACCCAGCTCCACCACGGCCTCCCGGACGCGGCGATCGCCGCGGCGCTGGCGGTCCGCGGCTTCGGCATGGCCATGGTCGGCGCACCCGTGATGAACATCGTCTACAGCCGCATCGAGCCCGAACACCTCCCCCGTGCCTCCGGCGCGCTCAACCTGCTCAACACGGTCGGCGGCTCGATCGGCACCGCCGCCCTCGCGGTGGTCCTGCAGAACCGGCTGTCGGCCCGCGCCCCGGATATCCCCGCCGCCTTCGGTGACACCTTCTGGTGGGTCCTCGGCTTCTGCCTCTGTGCGGCGGCGGGTGCGACGAGGCTGCCCAGGACCGGGGTCAGGAGGGAATCCGGCCCGGAACTCGCTCCCCGCGGCCGCCAGTAGCATCCGGACATGCGAAACATCGAGACGCTGGTGCCGTCGGCGGGCCGGGCGGACACCGTCGGCCTGAGTGAGTTCGACGCCGGCGAACTCGCCCGGTACGTGGCCGACCCCGCACACCCCTGGTGGCGGCGCAGATCGTGCGTCCTCGCGCCCGCCGGGCGGGTGCCGGAGCGGTACGCCGCCGAGCTGATCGCACGCGTATGCGATCCGGAGGATGTGGCCGAGGTGCGCATCGCGCTTTTCGACCTGCTCGCGGACCGGGGAGCGGAGCTGCTGCCCTGGCTGAGGCACGAGGACCGGCGGCACGAGCGTTCGTACGCCATGCCGGATGCGATCCTCAAAGCGCGTGGTCTGTTCGGAGACCGGTCGGCCGCACCCGGTCTGGTGACGCTCGCGGCCTCTCCGTGGCCGCACCGGCGGGCAGCCGGTGCGGCCACGCTGGACGCGTTGGTCACGCGGTACGGGGCCGAGCGATCCTTGCCGATATCGGTGCCGAGCGGCCCGAGGACCGCGCCTTTCACGTCCGGATCCGGCATCGTGCGGGGGGCGGACGTGACCGACGCGCTGGCGGACCCCGATCATGGCGTCGCGTACCTGGCCCAGTCGCTGCTGTCCGATCCGGTGCGGCTCCGCGGCTACTTGGGCGAGGCGCCGACGACGGATGCCGCGCTCTGGGCCGCGTACGCCCTGCACCGCCTGACCGGTGACGCGGAGGAGACCCGAGCCGCGTACGAGGCCCGGGGGAGCCCCCGGGTCGAGGTGGACGGACTGGACGAGGAACTCCGCGGTGCGATCGTGCACGAGTACGCGAACCGCTGCGAACGGCAGAGCGATCCCCGCTGGCGCGTCGAGGCGCTGTGTACCGATCCGCCCGTGCGCCCGGATCAGGACGGGAGACTCCGCCGGGCGACGGCTGCGCTGACGGCGGCGGGGACGGCACCGGAACCCCCTGTCCCGTGCGGCGAGTACCACCACCAGGGCGGTGGGACCTATCACGTGATCGAGTGCGGCGAGAGCGAGGTGTCCGTCAGCACCCTCGGGCCGTTCGTGGCCGGGGCCGCCACCGATGCCGCCGCCCGCGACGCCCTCGAATCGGCCGGCTTCCGCTGGATCGACGAGACCACCGGGGCGATCCGGGTCACCGGCCTCTGCGTCTACTACTTCGGTGAGCGTGAACCCGTCGGCGTCGACACCCTGTTGTTCTACTGGCAGGACGGAGGGCTGTCCCGCAATCCCCGACGGGTGAGTGCTTCGCGACCATGGGTAAGTCTTTGCCCATGGCCGGAATGTGTTGCTCCGCCTCGTCCCCGCTGCCCGTCCGGGCCGCTGCGGTGCGGTTCGTCCCGGACGGTGCGATGCCGGGTCGTACGGCGGGCGGCCGAAAGCGTGCGGGTGGCGGCCCCGGCCGTGTTACGGCCACGTTGACCGTATGCAATGGCGCGACGCACTCTCGTTACGTAACTGCGCAGTACATCTAGTTCGGCCGGGAGTGGCACAGGCCTCGAATCCGCTGCTCAGCTGTGGTTCCCGGGCCCCGGCCGACGAGAGCACGCAGGAGGTAGCGCATGTGTGGCATCACCGGCTGGGTCTCCTTCGAACGCGACCTGAACAGTGAGTCCGCGACCGTGGACGCGATGACGGAGACGATGTCCTGTCGCGGCCCCGACGACCGCGGCAGCTGGATCAACGGTCCGGCGGCCCTCGGGCACCGTCGGCTGGCCATCATCGACCTGCCCGGCGGGCGCCAGCCGATGACGGCCGACACTCCGCAGGGCACCGTCGCCCTCGTCTACTCCGGGGAGACGTACAACTTCACCGAGCTGCGACGCGAACTGGCGGCGCGCGGGCACCGGTTCACCACGGACTCCGACACCGAGGTCGTACTGCGCGGGTACCTGGAGTGGGACGAGGCGGTCGCTGAGCGGCTCAACGGCATGTACGCGTTCGCGGTGTGGGACGGCCGCCACGACAAGCTCGTCATGATCCGCGACCGGATGGGCATCAAGCCCTTCTACTACTACGAGACCCCGGACGGCGTCTTGTTCGGCTCCGAACCCAAGGCGATCCTGGCCAACCCGCTGTCCCGCGCCCGCGTCGGTCTCGACGGGCTCCGTGAGCTCTTCGCCTTCGTCAAGACACCCGGCCACGCCGTGTGGGAGGGGATGCGCGAGGTCGAGCCCGGCACCGTCGTCACCGTCGGCCGCAACGGGCTGCGACGGCACGTCTACTGGCAGCTGGAGACCCGCCCGCACACCGATGGCAAGGTCGAGTCCATCGCCCATGTGCGCTCGCTCCTCGACGACATCGTGCGACGTCAGATGGTCTCGGACGTGCCACGCTGCACCCTGCTCTCCGGCGGTCTCGACTCCTCCGCCATGACGGCCATCGCCGCCCGCCAACTGGCCGAGAACGGCGAGACGGTGCGCAGTTTCGCCGTCGACTTCGTCGGCCAGGCGGACAACTTCGTCGCCGACGAACTGCGCGCCACCCCGGACACGCCGTACGTGCACGACGTCGCCCGGTCATCGGGCACCGAACACCGGGACATCGTGCTGGACTCGCACGCACTGGCCGACCCGGAGGTGCGGGCCCAGGTGATCCGGGCGCGGGACATCCCGATGGGCTTCGGTGACATGGACGCCTCGCTGTACCTCCTGTTCCGGTCCATCCGGGAGCACTCGACCGTCGCGCTCTCGGGGGAGTCGGCCGACGAGGTCTTCGGCGGGTATCTGCAGTTCTTCGACGAGGAGGCGCGGCGCGCCGACACCTTCCCCTGGCTTGTGCGCTTCGCCCAGCACTTCGGGGACGACTCCGATGTGCTGAGGCCCGATCTGACGGCCGCCCTCGACATTCCGTCGTACATCCAGGACAGCTACGGCACAGCGGTCGCCGGTATACAACGCCTCGACGGGGAGAGCGACTTCGAGTTCAGGATGCGCAAGATCTGTCATCTGCACCTGACCCGCTTCGTGCGCGTCCTGCTCGACCGGAAGGACCGGGCGAGCATGGCGGTCGGACTCGAAGTGCGCGTGCCCTTCTGCGACCACCGCCTCGTCGAGTACGTCTACAACACACCCTGGTCGCTGAAGTCCTTCGACGGCAGGGAGAAGTCCCTGCTCCGCGAGGCCACGGCGGACGTGCTGCCGAAGTCGGTCTACGACCGGGTCAAGAGCCCCTACCCCTCCACCCAGGACCCCAAATACGCGCTCGCGTTGCAGGGACACGCCAAGGACCTGCTGGCCCGGCCCTCGCACCCGGTCTTCGACCTCGTCGACCGCGACCGGGTCACGCGCGCGGCGCAGCACGACGCACCGCAGATCACCCAGGCGTCCCGGCGCGGTCTGGAACGCACGCTGGACCTGGCACTGTGGCTCGACCTCTACAAGCCGGACATCTCGTTCTCCTGAGCGGTGGCCGCGGCCGGGGACCGGCCTGATCCCTTTCTGTCCGCGGTCCTGTCCGCGTTCCTGTCCGCGCCGGGATCGAAGCCTGCCCCCGCCGCCTATGCCCCCTATGCCCCTTACTGACCGGTACGCCCGCCCAGGTCCTCCACGGTGTCCCGCATCGTGCGGACCGAAGGCAGCGTCCGGGCCAGATTCCGGGCGGCTTCGGCCCCCGCCTTCCCGGCCAGGGGCCGATCGATCCCGGCCTTCGCCGCCGCGGCCGACACCGCGGTGAGCGATGCCTCCACCCGCTCCGCAAGCTCCAGCAGCTGTCGGGTCAGGTCCACCGCCGCGTCCACCTGCTCCTCGAAGGTGGGCTCGGCGGGCCAGGGACCGGGACCGGCCGCCTCGGACGGTACGGCCGCGCCGGACACCGTCGCACCGATCCCGGCCGACACCCCCATGGCCGGTGCGGTGCTCTCCCCGGCCGACGGGGACAGGGCGGGGAGGGGCGGGGCGGCCCCGTCCCCGGGCTGATCGCGCCACTCCTGCTGGGAGAACCACTGGGTGGAGGCCCCGGTGCCGCCGGGGTCGTTCCGCGCCGCGTCCGAAGCGTTCCCGCCCTGCCGGGGGGCGGGAACCTTGGGCCGGCGCTTGCCGGAATCCTTCGGGAACTCCCTGTCGAACCAGGCCGTGCTCATCTCCTCGATCAACAGCGCCCCGGAACGGCTGACCCGGACGGGCCTGCGGTCTCCCTCGTCCATGGCCCTCGCCAGCTCGCGCAGCACGGCCACAGCCATGACCCGGTTGCTCCGCAGGGCGTTGAGGTGGTTCTTCACCGTGCGCCGGACCCGTGCGGCCTTGGCGCCGTCGTCGTCGTCCGTCTTCTGGCCGGTGAGCGAACCCCGGTCGGCGTCGATGATGTCGAAAGCGGCCAGCCAGTGGGCTGCCCGGTAGGCCACCAGCTCCTCGAAGGCGTTGTCATCCTTGTCCGCGGCGTTCAGCAGTTCTCGGAGCGGGCGTCCGGAGAAGTGCAGCCCGGCCCGGACGGACCCGGCATTGAACACCTCGGCGATACGGGGATTCCACGGGGCCGGGTAGCTCTCCGACGTCAGAGCGGACCAGGCGCGGGCACGCCGGTTGATCTCGGGGCTGCTCAGCTGCGAGGGAGGCGACTCGCTGAGCGCCCGGCGGATCAGCAGCTTCTTGTGAGGATCGGTCGGAAAGAGCTCCCGCAGGATCATCATGGAGCGCAGATCGCGCAGCTCAGAGACCGTGGCGTCGTCCGCGGCGAGACTCAGTTCGCTGACGGGCGCCAAACCCGACAGAACCTGTGATTCCTTCTCGTCGAGAACCCCTCGCGCCACGTACATTCCGAGCACGCTGCGCCCCAGGGCCCGTCCCCGGTCATTCGGTACGAACTCCAGCGGTGGATGCACGTGATCGCGGCGGTTGCTCATCTGCACGATGCGATAGAGGCGTTCAGGGGTCGGCGTGCCGACGACCAGGTGAGCGGTCACCACCGCCACATTGGTCGCACGGATCGCCGTGGCCTCTTCGTCACCCGCGAGCCGGGCTTCGGCCCATTCCTGGTTGAGCCGGTCGGAGAGCTTCTCCAGCCAGAACTGCGGGTCGAAGAAGACTTCGTCACCGGGCAGACCGAGCTTGCTTGCCGGAACACCGGTGAGAACCTCGGCCGACGTCAGCCCAAAGATGTCCTGACGTCGCTTCGTTCGATTATTTCCTCGAACGGCCATCCAGCCCACGTATTCGGTGGGGTGCATCGGCTCGCCGTCGGCATTCAGCTGAGGGCGTTCGGTGAGGCAGAACCGTTGCGGGATGTACATGCCCGGTTCCTGCTGGCCGTTGAGGACCAGGTCTTCCTTGAGGTCGTACGAACGCAGTCCGTCCCGGCGGTCCAGTTCGTCAGAGGCCTCTTCCGTGTTCGAGGTGAGCCACTGCCGGTTGGGGGGATGGCTGAGCAGCGCCGCGTACGGCTGCTCGCCGTCGTCGGGACTCTCGCGAGGCCAGGGGTGCACCCTGGTGAGGGAACGCTTGGTCCGTCCGCCGACCGCGGGGTCCGCCGTCGAGTGCCAGAGGGAGCTGATCCGTTCGTTGTGCTCCCATACGACACCGCCCACCCCGTGCATCTGCACTTCGACCACCAGCATTTCGCCCGCGTCGGTACGCACCGTCCGCAGGGACCCCTCCCTGAGGGTGCGGACACCATGGGCGTCCGGCTCGCTCAGGGAGTGTTCCGGGTCCACGAGAAATGCGGCCGCGTTCTGCAGGGCGGCACGAGGCGACTTCACATGCGGGGTCGCCAGGGCGGCTTCCACCCAGGCATTCTGACGTTCTATCGAAACCGGAGGCCGGAATGGGCCGTCGGTCTGATGGTCGCTCATCACGTACCTCTTCACTTGTCGAACAAGTCAAACAACTTGGCGAATTGCCTGGCCGACCTTGCCACCACGGCCCAGACCTCACTGTCCGATCCGTCGAGTGCTTCTCGGGCGGCGGAGATGAGACTGACCATTCGTGCAGCCTGACCGAAACGGCGCTGCTTCCGCAGTTTGGCCAATTCGCCCTCGATCGACCTCAGTTGGCGGGAGAGTTCGTGGTCGAGATCAGGTTCGGGACTGTGGTCAGGGTCCGGTGAAGGGTCCGGGGTTGCGTGGGCGGACATCGAGAATGAACCCTTCGAGCGGCGGCTTGGATTGACTACCGTGCCATCGTCCGGAGTGAGGTTGCGCGCGATGACCGCATGAAGAGCCAAACTGCTTGGTGTTTGCCGTATCGAGGTCATCGACGAGGCGACGTGGTCGCCTCGTCGATTAAATACGATCAGAAGTGAAAGCAGCTTAGAAAAACGAACGCGCTAGCCGTCCTTGCGACGCGCCGGGTCGATATGGCTAGCGTGTTGACTAAATATCAACTGGTGTGATATTGGGGCGCTTGCAGGTGTGGATCATCCGCCGACGCAGTCGGGGCACAGTCCCCGGTACGTCACCTCGACCTCGGAGACGGTGAAGCCGAACCGTTCGGAGTCCGGCAGCCCGGTCAGCGGGTCGGTGTCGGGGTGGACGTCCCGGATGGTGCCGCACGCGGAGCACACCAGGTGCTGGTGCGGGTGGTGGGCGTTCGGGTCGTAGCGCCTCGCCCGGCCGTCGGTGCCCACCTCGACCACCTCGCCGAGCGCCACCAGTTCGCCGAGGGTGTTGTAGACGGTGGCGCGGGAGATCTCCGGCAGCCGGGCGACGGCGCGCACGAGCACCTCGTCGGCCGTGAAGTGGACGTGCTCGCCCGCGAGGACCTCTGCGACCACCCGGCGCTGCGCGGTCATGCGCCAGCCGCGTTCACGGAGTCGTGTCAGCAGGTCACTCATGCCCACCAGCCTAACTGTGCGTTGTCCGGCGAATGATTCGCGCAGACCCGTCTGTCGTATTGACTTGGACTAGGTCCATCGTAGGATCGGTTCCGGCTGACAGCCAAGGGTCAGGTCAACAGCAGGGGAAAATGCGTGGCTTCAGGAGACGGGTGCGCTCACGCCGGCATCCGGACCGTGACCGCCTCCAGCGGGAGGCGATCGCCTTCGGGGCCCCGGCACGTGCGCGCCGCCGCGGCCGCCCCGCGAGCCCGTCACCGTCGGTGCCACCAAGCTCAGTGCCGTCACACACGGATCCATCGCCACCCTCGGTTCCACCACCCTCAGTACCACCGCCTTGGGTCCCGCCACCCTCAGTTCCAAAGCAATGTGATCCGCCCCGTCCGGAAGGATTTCCATGACTGAGAACCACGACGCGATCGTCACCGACCCGAAGACCGAGGAGGTCTCCGGCTGCCCGGTCGCGCACGGTCGCGCGCCGCACCCGACCCAGGGCGGCGGAAACCGCCAGTGGTGGCCGGAGCGGCTCAACCTGAAGATCCTCGCCAAGAACCCCGCCGTGGCGAACCCCCTCGGTGAGGACTTCGACTACGCCGAGGCCTTCAAGAGCCTCGACCTCCCGGCCGTGAAGCGGGACATCGCGGAGGTGCTCACCACCTCGCAGGACTGGTGGCCCGCCGACTTCGGGAACTACGGCCCCTTCATGATCCGGATGGCCTGGCACAGCGCCGGTACCTACCGGATCAGCGACGGACGCGGCGGCGCCGGAGCCGGCCAGCAGCGGTTCGCCCCGCTCAACAGCTGGCCGGACAACGCGAGCCTCGACAAGGCCCGCCGGCTGCTGTGGCCGGTCAAGAAGAAGTACGGCAAGAACCTCTCCTGGGCCGACCTCATCGTGCTCACCGGGAACGTCGCCCTGGAGTCGATGGGCTTCAAGACCTTCGGCTTCGGCGGCGGCCGCGCGGACGTGTGGGAGCCCGACGAGGACGTCTACTGGGGTCCCGAGACCACCTGGCTCGGTGACGAGCGCTACACCGGCGACCGTGAGCTGGAGAACCCGCTCGGCGCGGTCCAGATGGGCCTCATCTACGTCAACCCCGAAGGCCCGAACGGCACCCCGGACCCGATCGCCGCGGCCCGTGACATCCGCGAGACGTTCCGCCGGATGGCGATGAACGACGAGGAGACGGTCGCCCTGATCGCGGGCGGCCACACCTTCGGCAAGACCCACGGCGCGGGCCCGGCGGACAACGTCGGCCCCGACCCCGAGGCCGCCCCGCTCGAACAGCAGGGCCTCGGCTGGCAGAGCACGTACGGCACCGGCAAGGGCGCCGACGCGATCACCAGCGGGCTGGAGGGCATCTGGACGGACACCCCGACCGCCTGGGACAACAGCTTCTTCGACATCCTCTTCGGGTACGAGTGGGAGCTGTTCAAGAGCCCTGCGGGCGCCCACCAGTGGCGGCCGAAGGACGGCGGCGGCGCGGGTACCGTCCCTGACGCGTTCGACGCCTCGAAGACCCACGCGCCGACCATGCTGACGACCGACCTCTCGCTCCGGTTCGACCCGGCGTACGAGGAGATCTCGCGGCGCTTCCACCAGAACCCCGAGCAGTTCGCCGACGCCTTCGCCCGCGCCTGGTTCAAGCTGACCCACCGCGACATGGGCCCGGTCGTGCGCTACCTCGGCCCGGAGGTCCCGGCGGAGACGCTCGTGTGGCAGGACCCGCTCCCCGCCAGGACGTACGAGACCGTGGACGCCTCGGACGTCGCCTCGCTCAAGGCGCAGATCCTCGATTCCGGCCTGAAGGTGTCGGAGCTCGTCTCCGCCGCGTGGGCGGCGGCCTCCTCCTTCCGCGGCAGCGACAAGCGCGGCGGCGCCAATGGCGCACGCATCCGTCTGGAGCCGCAGAACGGCTGGGCGGTCAACGAGCCGGACCAGCTGGCGTTGGTGCTTCGTCTCCTGGAGAGCGTCCAGGAGACCTTCAACTCCGCGCAGTCCGGCGGCAAGCAGGTCTCGCTCGCCGACCTCATCGTGATCGCGGGTGCCGCAGGCGTCGAGAAGGCGGCCAAGGACGCCGGCTTCGACATCGAGGTCCCCGTCACCCCGGGCCGCGTCGACGCGTCGCAGGAGCAGACCGACGTGGAGTCCTTCGTCGAGCTGGAGCCGGCCGCCGACGGGTTCCGCAACTACCTCGGCAAGGGCAACCGGCTGCCGGCCGAGTACCTGCTGCTCGACCGGGCGAACCTGCTCACCCTGACCGCCCCCGAGCTGACGGTCCTCGTCGGCGGGCTGCGGGTGCTCGGCGCGAACTACCAGCAGTCCTCGCTCGGTGTCCTCACCGAGACCCCCGGGGTGCTGACCAACGACTTCTTCGTCAACCTGCTGGACCTGGGGACGACGTGGAAGCCGACGTCCGAGGACGCCACCGCCTTCGAGGGCCGCGACGCCTCCGGCAAGGTGAAGTGGACCGGCAGCCGCGCCGACCTCGTCTTCGGGTCCAACTCGGAGCTGCGCGCGGTCGCGGAGGTCTACGCGAGCGACGACGCGAAGGAGAAGTTCGTGAAGGACTTCGTCGCCGCGTGGGACAAGGTCATGAACCTGGACCGGTTCGACCTCGTCTGATCACAGGGACGGGCCGTCGCGGCAAGGGAACCCCCTGCCGCGACGGCCCGTTCCCGTCGGGTGCGTCAGGCCGTGGCCACCGCGAAGACGTGGATCACTCCGCCTTCCGTGGTGGACGGCAGGGTCACGCTCGCGAGCTGCTTGCCCGCCTGGAGCGCGATCGGGGCGGTGGCGAAGATCTCGGTGCCCACCGGGTCCGTACCGCCGCCCTGGACGTCGCGGTACTCGGTGTGCACCGCGACGGTGTTGCCGAACGACGGCTTCTCCGCGCCGCCGCCCAGCGTCCAGTCGCTGAAGCCGATCTCCGCCTGCTGCGTGGTGCCGTCGGTGTACGTCAGCGTCGCCTGCCCGGAGGCCGATCCCTCGGCCGCGCTGCCCAGCAGGCTGAGCTTCGTGTCACCGGAGGCCGAGGGAACGTTCAGCACCTGTGGTTCGGTGCCGGCCACCTCGATGTTGTCCGGGTCGCCCGCCGCCACCTCGGGCCAGCCGAAGTCGAAGCCGCCGGACGAGACCGTTCCGCCCGGCGCCGCGCCCGCCGCGGCGAGCGCTTTGGCCGAGTAGCTCCAGCCCTCACCGTCGAAGTTGGCCTGCGGGTTCTCGTCGTCGGCGGAGATGGCCGTGCTGTTGCGGTTCCACAGCATGCCGTTCTTCTCGGCCACGGTCACGGAGGCCGAGGTCTTCGGGAGCTCCTCACCCGTGGACGACTTCAGCGTCACCGGGACCGTGTAGTGGCCCTCTGCCGTGTCCGCGGCGGCCGACACCTTGAGCGCGGCGCTCACCGAACCGCGCGCCGGGACGGTGAAATCACCCTCCGCCGGAGTCACCGTGACACCGGCCGGAGCCTTCGCCGTCCAGTGGACCGTGGTGGCCTTCGTCTCGATGCTCCGCACCTTGACGGTGGTCTCCGCGCTGCCGGAGCCCGGCTCGATCTTCAGCCGCTCGGGAGTGGCGCCGGTGAAGTACTTCAGACCGCCGCCGGGGAAGGACGGCGGGACGTCGGCCTTCGCCGCACCCCAGAAGGTGTCCGCCGTGGTGCCGAGGGTGTAGTCCAGCCTGCCGCCGTGCGTGACGAGCGAGGCGGGCACCCAGGGCTTCGTGGAGGCGCGTCCGTTGACCTTGAGACCGTGGATGTAGGTGTGGTCCGCAGAGGCGGCGGGTGCGTCGACCGTGATCGTCTTTCCGTGCCCGGTGTGCACCACGGCGTGCGGGAACAGCGGCGCGGTCAGGGTCAGATCGGCCCGGCTGGGGTTCTGCGGGTACATGCCGAGCGCCGAGAAGACGTACCAGGACGACATCGTCCCCGCGTCGTCGTTGCCGGGGATGCCGCCCGGGGTGTCGGTCCAGAGCTGGTCCAGCTCCGCGCGGACCGTCTCCTGCGTCTTGTACGGGGCACCCAGGTAGTCGTACAGATAAGGGGCGTTGATGTCCGGCTCGTTGGTCGCGTCGTACCGGGTGTCGTCCTTCGCCGAGAAGTCGAACTTGCCGTCCGGCGTGCGGAAGAAGGCGTCCAGCCGCTTCACCGCCTGCTCGTCACCGCCCATCGCGGCGGCGAGGCCCGCCACGTCCGAGTACACCATCCAGGTGTAGCGCGCGCTGGTCCCCTCGACGAAACCGCTGCCGGTGCCGGGCGTGAAGGTGCCCGCCCAGGTGCCGTCGGCCTTCCGGTCGCGGATGTAGCCGCCCTGCGGGGTGGCGTTGGCGTCGAAGACGTTCGTCCAGTTCCCCGAGCGGTCCAGGAACCTCTTCGCGTCGGCGGTCCGGCCGGTCTGGCGGGACAGCTCGGACAGTCCGTAGTCGGCCGCCGCGTCCTCCAGCGTCTCGGCCGCGCCGCCCCAGCAGTGGCAGTTGTCCGCCGGTACGTACCCGAGCTCCAGGTACTTGTCGAGCGCCGGCCGCTGGCCCACGCACTCGACGTTGCAGCCGGAGCTGTCCGAGTCGTTCGCCGTGGGCACCGTCGCCGCCTTGACCAGCGATTTCAGCGCGCCCTTGACGTCGAAGTCATGGCCGCCGAAGGCGTAGATCCCGGCGAGAGCCGCGTCGGAGGGATCGCCCGACATCACACTCGTCTTGCCGTTCTCCAGCAGCCAGCGGTCCCACTCGCCGCCGCGCTGGCCGGCGTAGTTGTAGAGGGACTGCGCGTAGTCGCTGCCCGCCTTCGGGTTGAGCAGCGTCATCAGCTGTACCTGTGCGCGGTACTGGTCCCAGCCGGAGAAGGTGCCGTACTGGGCCTGCTGGCCCTTGGTGATCCGGTGCGGCTTGCGGTCGGCGCCCAGGTAGCGGCCGTCCACGTCGCTGGTGAGGGTGGGCTCCAGCATGGAGTGGTAGAGCGCGGTGTAGAAGGTGGAGCGCTGGGCGTCCGTGCCGCCGCCCACCTCGACCGACTTCAGCGTCCTGTTCCAGACGTCCGCCGCCCGGTGCCTGATGGAGTCGAAGCTCTCGTGGGGGCCGTTCTCCGCACGGAGGTTGGCCTCGGCGTTCTGCGGGCTGACGTAGGAGACGGCGACCTTGGCCCCGGCCTGTGTCGTGCCGTCGGCGAAGGTGACGTACGCGCCGGAGCCCTTGCCCTCCACGGCGTTGCCGGACGAGCTGTACCCCGTACCGCCGGATGCCTCGGTGGAGCCGGGCTCGACCGTGCCGTCGGTCCAGGTGCCGGTCTTCGCGAACGCCTTGTCGAAGTGGGCGGTGAAGTAGAGCGTGTAGAGGTCCTTGCGGTTGTTCGCGCTCTGCGGGCCGCAGAAGTTGCCCGCGGTGACGGAGCCCGTCACCGTCCGGGCCGCCTTGTCGATCTTCACGGTGGCGCCGGTGCTGCCGCTCTCCGAGTTCGAGGTCCGGAAGAGCATGCTCGCGGGCTTGTCCGCGGGGAAGCCGAACTTCCCGGAGCCGGTCCGGGCGGTGGTCGTGAGCGCCGCGGACGCGCCGCTCGCCAGACCGACCTTGTAGTAGCCGGGAGTGGCGGTCTCGTCGGCGTGCGAGAAGTCGCTGGCGTACTTCGCGTCGGCGGTGTCCGCGCTGGGCGAGGAGTCCACGTCACCCACGTACGGCATGATCGGGATGTCGCCGTTGGCGCCCGAGCATCCGACGCCGTTGAGATGGGTGAGGCTGAAGCCGCGGATCTTCGTCGCGTCGTACTGGTAGCCGCCGGGAGCAGGGGTCGAGACCTGCTTGCCCTTCGAGTTCTGCGGGCTCCAGGCCAGCATGCCGAACGGCTGCACCGCGCCCGGATAGGTGTTGCCCGCGTTCGATGTGCCGATCAGCGGATCGACGTACGAGACGGGGTTCTTGACGGTGCTGTGGGGGGAGGCCGCCGAGGCGGGGGAGGCCGTGGTGGCTGTTCCCAGCACGGCCATGGCGGCGACGGCGACGGAACTGATGACTCTGAGCCCGGCGTGGGTCCGGTGGTTGTGCGTGTCTGACACCGTTCCTGCCCTTCGTGTATGACGAACGGTCAACGCGGCGGGAGCGGGTACGCCGTGACCACTCCGCGACGGCGTCGCTCCCGACAACGTTGTCAACGACGTGAGGATGCTCCTCCTGACGCTCCGGGGTGTCAAGGAAAGGCTTGGGGAACGACGGAGGGCGTGCCGCTGGTGAACAGCGGCACGCCCCTGGGCCCGATGCCCGATGGACTACAGGTCGAACTCGGCCGGAGCGATACCGGCCGAGAAACAGGCCTCGCGGACCACGGCGCGCTCGGTGGCGTCGAAGTTGCCGTCGGCGCCACCGATGACGATGCCGATCTGGATGACCGCGCGGGCCTCGGTGGGCTTCTTGCCGACCTTGCCGATGGTCTGGAGGAGGCTGACCTTCCCGAAGTCGAAGTCCGAGATCAGCTGCTGGCAGTAGTCGTTGAACCGGCGCTGCAGATCCTCTGCGGGGAAGTTACGCAGTACTTCGTTCCCCGCGATCAGGGAGGCCACCCGCTGCCGCTCCGCGGGGTCGATGGAGCCGTCCGCCGCGGCCACGAGGGCGCACATGGCCATGCTCGCGTCGCGGAAGGCGCCGCTCTTCAGGTCGTTCTTCTTGGCGTTGAGCTGCGTCTGCATCGTCGAAGCCGATTCCTTGACGCGGTCCCACAGTGCCATTCGAAATACTCCAGTGTCGGTCGAAGTGGTGAGTGCCGGCGGGAGGCTGCTACAGATGCGCGGCGACGGCCGGCATCAGGTCCTGGAAGGTGCGCCCCTGTGCCGCGGTGCCGATGGCGGTCATCTGCCATCCCGCCCCGGACCGCTGGACCTTGGCCATGATCTGCGCGGTGTGGCGCCCGCCGCCGGTCAGTGTGTAGCGCGCCAGTTCCTGTCCGGTGGTCTCGTCGACCAGCCGGCAGAAGGCGTTGTCGACCTCCTCGAAGGTCTGGCCGGTGAACGAGTTCACGGTGAAGACGATCTGGTCGACATGGGCCGGGACGCGCTGCAGGTCGACGACGATCGACTCGTCGTCACCGCCCTCGCCCGCGCCGCCGACCCGGTTGTCGCCGTTGTGCCGGACCGAGCCGTCGTCGCTGGTCAGGTGCTGGAAGAAGACGACGTCCTGCGGGGCCGTGCCCGCGAAGAGGACGGCGGAGGCGTCGAGGTCGATCTCACGGGCGGTCAGCCGGGCGAGGAACCCCCTGCGCGGCGCGGACTTCCAGCCCAGACCCATGCGTACGACGGTGAGTTCACCGCCGCCCGTCTTGGTGAGGCTGATCTGCTGGCCCTTGGTCAGGTTGACGGTCATGGCTCCACTCTCGGCAGGGGGCGGCGGTTCGACGGTGACCCGGAGCGGGTCAGAGGCTTACTCCGAAGTCGGCGACGATCCCGCTGAGCCCGGCGGCATAGCCCTGTCCGACGGCGCGGAACTTCCACTCGTCGCCGTTGCGGTACAGCTCACCGAAGACCATGGCCGTCTCCGTGGAGGCGTCCTCGCTGAGGTCGTAACGGGCGATCTCGGCCCCACCCGCCTGGTTGACCACGCGGATGTAGGCGTTGCGGACCTGGCCGAAGCTCTGACCGCGTCCCTCCGCGTCGTGGATCGAGACGGGGAACACGATCTTGGCGACCTCGGCCGGTACGCCCGCGAGGTCGACCTTGACGATCTCGTCGTCGCCCTCGCCCTCGCCGGTGAGGTTGTCACCGGTGTGCTCGACCGAACCGTCGGGGCTCTTCAGGTTGTTGTAGAAGACGAACTGCTCGTTCGAAGGAACCTTCCCGGACTCGTCGCACAGCAGGGCGCTGGCGTCCAGGTCGTAGTCCGTGCCGGTGGTCGTACGGACGTCCCAGCCGAGACCGACGAGGACCGCGGTCAGTCCGGGGGCCTCCTTGGTCAGCGAGACGTTTCCGCCCTTGGCGAGGCTCACTCCCATGGTTTTCTCCCTCTGCACATAGTTCAGCGTTCAGTGGTCTGCGAACCGCGCACCGTCGCGACCGCACGTGATCGCGCGGTCGCCGAGTGCGGCACCTGAAATCTACAGCACTGTAGAGTTTGTACGCGGAGTGCGGCGTAAAGCGTGTGCGGAGCGCGGTGCGGGGCTCCGCCGGGCCCACGGGACGTCCGGGCGGCTCGGTAGTATGCCCCGGCGTCCGGCAGTTGAACGAGTGGCCGGGCAGTCGTGCGAAAGGGGCCGCGTCGTGGGCGGAGAGAAGGACGGCCGGCCGCAGGAGCCTCGGGCCCGCCGCCGGGGCCAGGGCGAGCTGGAGACCCAGGTGCTGACCGTACTGGGCGGAGCGAGCGAACCCGTCGCCGCGGCGTGGGTGCAGGAGCGCCTCGACGGCGGGCTGTCGTACAGCACGGTCATCACCATCCTGACCCGGCTGCTCGACAAGCAGGCGGTCACCCGTACGGGTTCGGGCCGTCCCGTGCTGTGGCAGTCGACCGCGAACGGGGCCGGTCTCACCGCGTTCCGCATGCGCCGGCTCCTCGACCAGCGGGACGACCGGGACGCGGTGCTGTCCAGCTTCGTCTCCGCCCTGTCGCCGGACGACGAGGAACTGCTGCGGTCGCTCCTCGGCGAGAGCGGCTCGGGTCCGGCCGCGGACGAGTCGGAGAGTTGACCGATGGGTGTCTTCGTCTGTCTGCCCCTGGTCCTGCCTCTCACCGCGCTGCCCATCGCGCGCCTGGCCGAGCAGCACCTGCACCCGCGAAGCGCCGCCCGTCTGCTCGCGACCATCGCCGTGATCCTGGCGTCGTGCAGCACCGTCTGCCTCGGTCTGCTGGCGGTGGTCGGCACGGCCCAGCTGCCCGGCAACCCGCTCCCCGACGGCTGGTCCGACGACGAGGTCAGGAAGGCCGTTCCGCACGACAGGTTCGTCGGCAAGACGGCGATCGCCGCACTCGTGACCGTGGCCGCGGGCTGCGCGTCCGTCCTGTGGCGCCACTACCGGTTCCGGTCCCGGGCGCACCGCACGCTCGCCGGACTGCCGACGACGGCCGAGGTCGCCGTACTGCCCGACGGCGTGCCGTACGCCTACGCACTGCCCGGCTCGCCCGGCCGGATCATGGTCTCCTCTGCGATGCTCGACTGCCTGACGGAGGCCGAGCGACGGGCGCTCCTCGCCCATGAACGGGCCCATCTCGCCGGCCGGCACCACCGGCTTCTGCTGGCCGTTCAGCTCGCCGGCTGCGCGAACCCGCTGCTGCGACCGCTGCGCGCGGCCATCACCTACAGCACGGAGCGCTGGGCCGACGAGGAGGCGGCGGTCACAACCGGGGACCGGCGGCTCACCGCCCGCACGGTCGGCAAGGCGGCGATCATCTCGCACCGGGCCGCCACCGAGACCGTCGCGGCCTTCGCCTCCGCCGGTCCCGTCCCCCGGCGGGTCGCCGCGCTGCTGGGGCCGGTGCCGCCGGAGCAGGGCTGGCCGCCGGTCCACACCCCGACCGGGATCGCCGCCTTCGTCGCCGCCGTGGGCACCGCCCTGTCGACGCTGTCCTCGCTGAACGCGGCCTTCGCGCTCTTCGTCGCGCTCGAAGCGGCGACGCCGCTGTAGGCCCCGCCGGGCGGCCCGTTCACAGGACCCGGCGGAACCCCGGTATCCGGCGCAGCACTTGGGCGGCCGCGAAGCCGGCCGGTACCGCGCAGGCCATGACGAGTGCGAACGCGCCGAGCGCCCTGAGCACCTTCCGGACGCTGTCAGCGCAGCGACTCGGGCAGCTTCTCCCGGTGGATGACGCCCAGTCGCTGTGTGGCGCGGGTCAGCGCCACGTACAGATCGCTGGTTCCGTACCGGGCCGGTTCCACGACCAGTACATGGTCGAATTCCAGCCCCTTGGCCTGCCTGGGTCCGAGCAGCACCACCGGGCGGGTCAGATCGGGCTCCGCACCGGCCGTGACCCCGTCGAGCGGGGCCGCGATCTCCGCGTGGAGCGCCGTCGGCGCGATCACCGCGAGACGCCCCTCCTCGGGCGTCAGCTCAGAGACCGCCCGCGCCACCGCGCCCGCCAGATCGTCCCCGGCGTCCCGGATCCACGGCACCTCGCCGGTGGACCGCACGGAGCCGGGCGGCTCGAAGGAAGGGTCCTGCGCCCGGACGACCCGGGCGGCGAGCTCCATGATCTCGGCGGGCGTACGGTAGTTGACCTTGAGCGCGGTGTGCTCGAAGCGGTCACCCACGTACGGCTCCAGGATCTTCTCCCACGAGCCGACGCCCGCTTCCTCCGAGGTCTGGGCGGGGTCGCCGACCAGGGTCATCGCGCGGGTCGGTGAACGGCGCATCAGCAGCCGCCACGCCATGGGCGACAGCTCCTGTGCCTCGTCGACGATGATGTGGCCGAACGCCCAGGTCCGGTCGGCGGCGGCGCGCTCCGCCGCGCTGCGGTGGTCGGCCTCCTCCTGCCGCTCCGCCATCCGTTCGGCGTCGATGATGTCGTGCGCGGCGAGCGTCTCGGACTCCTCGTCCTCGAACTCGTACGACTCCGAACCCCTCGACAGCTCCAGGACGCCCTGCGCGTAAGCGATCCGCTCCTGGCGCTCGGCCTCGGCGGCGGCCCGCTCGGCGCTGTCGTCGACCCCCAGGAGCTCCGCCACCTCGTCCAGCAGCGGGACATCGGCGGGGGTCCAGGAGCCTTCGCCGGGCGCGCGCCGAATCGCTTCGGCGTCCTCGTCCGGTACGTACCCGGGCTCGGCGAGATAGCCGGTGAGGAACCCCTCCGGGGTGAGGGGCGGCCACAGCTCGTCGACCGCGGCGTGCACCTCCTTGCTCAGCGCGACGTTCCTGCCGAGCTGGGCGACGTCGTCGGGGCCGAGGAAGTTGGGCCCGCCGTGCGGGTCGGCGCCGATGAGCTCGGTGAGCTGCGAGGTGAGGGCGTCGATGATCCGGAAGGCGAAGTGCGGCCGGGCCAGGTTGTGGGGCAGCCGGGTGTCACGGGCCGCCTGCCGGGCCTCGTAGGCGATCTCCCAGTCCAGGACGAGGTCGCCGTCGTCGTGCCGGATGATCATCGGGGCGCCGGGCTCCGGCAGCTGTTGCCGGTCGCGGACGGCGAGGGCGAGCGCCTCCGCCATCGCCGCACCGCCCTTGACGGCGGCGGCGCGGCGGGTCTCCGTGCCGTCGGCGTGCACCCCGGGGAAGAGCTCGGCCTGGGTGGCGAGCAGGACACCGGTCTCGCCGAGCGCGGGCAGCACCTCGCCGATGTAGCGCAGGAAGGCCGGGTTCGGGCCCACGATCAGGACGGCCCGTTTGGCGAGCAGCTCGCGGTGCTCGTACAGCAGATAGGCCGCCCGGTGCAGCGCCACCGCTGTCTTGCCGGTGCCGGGGCCGCCCTCGACGACCAGGACACCGCGGTGCGGGGCACGGATGATGCGGTCCTGCTCGGCCTGGATGGTCCGCACGATGTCGCCCATGCGGCCGGTGCGGGCGGAGTTCACGGCCGCGAGGAGCACCGCGTCGCCGCTCGGATCCTCGAAGCCGGTGCGCTCCCGGTCCCCGACGTCGAGGATCTCGTCGTGCAGCTCGGTGACGGTGCGGCCCTCTGTGGTGATGTGGCGGCGCCGGCGCAGCCCCATGGTGGTGTGACCGGTGGCGAGGTAGAAGGGGCGGGCCACCGGCGCGCGCCAGTCGATCAGCAGGGGAGTGTGCGCGGTGTCGTCCTCGCGGATCCCGATCCGGCCGATGTGGTGGACCGTGCCGGTGGCGAGGTCGATGCGGCCGAAACACAGCGACCCGTCCACGGAGTTCAGGGCAGCCAGCAGACCCGAGCGTTCGGCGACGAGCACGTCGCGCTCGTGACGGGCCTGCAGTCCGGTACCGACCGGGGTCAGCGCGTCCTGGACGTGCTGGGCGGCGACTCCGCGCAGTGCGTCGACACGGTCGTAGAGCCGGTCGATGAATTCCTGCTCCCCCTGCAATTCGGAGCTTTCCCGAGTTGACAAAATGGCTCCCTGCCGGATATGGTCTTGCTTAGTGGCCCCCGGTGAGGGGCCTTTTCTGTGGGCGCACAGAAACACTCAATATACCTGGGAAAATCCCCGGCCCGCAATCGCGGACCGGGGATTTTTCGGCTGTACTCATCGGCGGCGCTCATCGATGCGTGACCCGCGATGCCCAGGCAGGTCGCGCAGTGGCGCCGAGGTGACGGTCACTCCGCCGAACTGGGGCTCCTGCGCTGGTTGGCGTTGAAGCGTGCTTTCTTCTGACGGTTGCCGCACGTGTTCATGTCGCACCATTTGCGGGTGCGGCTCTGGCTGGTGTCGAAGAAGGCGGCCCGGCAGGTGGGCGATGCGCACAGGGCCAGCCTTCCGTCCCGTTCGTCCGAGATGACGCTGATCGCGTCGGCGGCGATCACGCCGAGGGCGTCCTCCACACGGGAACCCGAGCCGAGCTGCCACCGCCGCCTGCCCTCGGGTGTCAGGACGGCGGCGGCCCGGCCCTGTGTGCTCCGGTCGTTGATGATCTGGACAGCGGACGCGGGGAGAGCTTCGCCGGTCGCGGCGGCCGTCGCCGCGGCGTGAATCGACTCCCTCAGCTCCCGGGCGAGGCCGAGTTGAGCGGTGCCGCAGGACTTCACGGCCAGGCCGTTCAGCGCCAGCCAGTCGACGAGCCGGTGCGGCGCGGGAATGCGCTCCACAGGCGTGCCGTGACGCTCCGACAGGGTCCCGGTGAAGCTGGTCGCCAGCACGCTGCCGAGGCGGAAGTCAGGGAACTCAGCTCGCATGGAACCACCTTAGCCGGTTGCGTATCGCTGTGTCGGCATAGGAGAACCGCCTTAGACGGTTCGCGATGGTGCGCGGCCGGTTCCGCGATGGCCTGGAGGTCTCATGCCGCGTCAAACCAGTGACGTTCAAGCGTTTGAAGCCCACGCGACAGACGCCGACCTCGACGATCTGCGCGCGAGACTGGCCTCGGCGCGACTGCCGGAGGCCGAGACGGTCCGTGGGGCCCCGCCCGGCCCCCGCCGATGGGAGCAGGGCGTTCCGCTCGCCGACCTCGTCGATGTCGTGAACTACTGGCGCACCGAGTACAACTGGCGGCCCTTCGAGGAGCTCCTCAACCGCATCGGTCAGTTCCGCACGACCATCGACGGTCTGGGAATCCACTTCCTGCATCGCCGGTCCAGGCGCGCGGATGCCACCCCTCTGCTCCTGACGCACGGCTGGCCGGACAGCATCGCCCGGTTCGTCGACGCGGTGGAGGAGCTGGCGGATCCGGAGGACGCCGCCGCGCCGGCGTTCCACGTCGTGGTGCCGTCGCTGCCGGGCTTCGGCTACAGCGACAGGCCGGCCACCACCGGATGGGGAACCGAGAAGATCGCGGCCGCGTGGGTGGAACTGATGGGGAGGCTCGGCTACAGCAGGTTCTTGGCCCACGGCGGCGACTGGGGAGGCAACATCACCACGGTCCTCGGCGGCAGGTTCCCGGCACACGTTCTCGGCATCCACACCACGTTCGCCGAGGCGCCGCCCGGATTGACCACGGACGGACTGACGGCGACCGAGCGCGAATGGACCGAGGAGACCGCCGGCTTCTGGCGCCACCGCGCGGCATACGCGAAGCAGCAGGCGACCCGCCCGCAGACCATCGGCTATGCGCTCGTCGATTCACCGGTCGGGCTTCTTGCCTGGATCCTCGACAAGTTCGCGGGGTGGTCGGATACCGAGGACAGCCCCTTCGAGAGGATTTCCATCGACCGCGTTCTTGACGACGTCACCCTCTATTGGCTGACGCGGACCAGTGCTTCGGCGGCCCGTATCTACTACGAAAGCCACAACTCGCTGGACCCCGGACTTCGGGTCGACGTCGCGTCAGCACTCACCATGTATCTCCGCGACGTCGAGATATGCCCCTCCAACTCCTCCAGCGGCATGCCATAGGTGGCGCGCGCGTAGTCCTCCAGGGCCCGACGGCCGCTCTCGATGTCGTCGTCGATCCTTACCGAGACGAAGAGCGCGGGGGCGATGTCCTCGGTCTCGCGTCCTGCGTCGGCCGCAGCTTCGCGGACTGCGCGGAGGCCTGACGCGTAGTCGGCGGGGTGGGGCGGGTAGGGAAGCCATCCGTCGTACATCCGGCCGGTGCGGGCCAGCGCCGCGGGGGTCGCGCCGCCGAGCCAGACGGGCGGGCCGCCGGGCCGGGGCGGCCGGGTCGTGGGCGGGATGTCGTCGAACCGGAGGATCTCTCCGTGGAAGGAGCCGGCGCCGTCCCACAGGGCCCGCCACAGTGCGACCGTCTCGTCCAGACGGGCGAAGCGCCTTTCCCACGGCAGCTCGGACAGAGGGGCCGCCCCAGGCGGCCGGGGAAGCCCGCGCCGACGGTCACGGTGAGCCGGCCACCGGACAGCAGGTCGACCGACGCGAGTGCCTGAGCGGCCTGGACCGGACGGCGGAGGAACGGCATCAGCGCGGCGGTGCCCAGCGTCACGGTCTCGGTCACCGGGGCGAGAGCGGCCAGCATCGTCAGCGTCTCGACGCGCGGGCTGAGCAGGGAATCGTTGGCGAAGAGCGAGGAGAACCCCAAGCGTTCGGCATCGCGGCCGAAGGCGATCAGTTCGCGAGGGTCGCCGGCAGGCCCCCACTGGGCGGTTCCGGTCGGAAGCAGTACACCGATGTCCATGCCGGGAATGCTCATGGCCGGTGCGAGTGGCGACAATTCCCCGCAGGGAATGGCCCGGACCCTTCGGTGCCGTTACAAAAGGACCGTGGACTTCCCCCGTACGCTTCGTGAACGTCGCACCCGCCGTCATATCAGCCAGCTCGATCTGGCCCTGCGCGCGGGCACCACCCAGCGCCACCTCAGCTTCATCGAATCCGGCAGGTCCATCCCGGGCCGGAACATCGTCGTGCGCCTGGCCGAGTCGCTGGAGCTGCCGCTTCGGGAGCGGAACGAGCTGCTGCTGGCCGCCGGGTACGCGCCCGCCTACCCGGAGAGCTCACTGGACGACCCGGTGCTGGCCCCCGTGCGCGCGGCGATCGACCACATCCTCCGCGGGCATCTGCCGTATCCGGCGCTGGTCGTGGACCGGGGCGGTGACCTGATCGCCGCGAACACCGCATTCGACCTGATCACCGAAGGCGCGGCTGCCGAGCTGGTGGGTCCGGGGACGAATGTCTACCGCCTGGCGCTGCATCCCGACGGACCGGCCCCCCGCATCCTCAACCTCGCGGAGTGGGCGCGCCACATCCTGGTGCGTCTCGACCATCTGGAGGAGTTGCGGGCCGAGCTCACCGGGTACGTTCCCGAACCGGCGCCGTCCGCCGGGCAACTCGGTTTCGCGGTGCCGCTCCGCCTGCGGTCCTCGTACGGTGGGCTCCGCCTGATGACGACGGTGACCACCTTCGCCACCGCGGTCGACGTGACGCTTGCCGAACTGAAGCTGGAGGCGTTCCTGCCGGCCGACCCGGCGACAGCCGAGGCCCTCTCAGCAGCCGCCGGGGCAACGGCGGTGTGATGGCCAGGTCCAGCAGCTGACACGGTCCGCCCCGGGGACAGCGCGGCGTACCGGCCCGGCACCGGATCGACGGGAGAGCCCCCAGGCTGCCAACCGTCACCGTCACCGTCACCGACCCAGGAGCGCGCACGATGTTCGACCCCGCCCAGCAGCACCCGTACCCCGACGCGTTCCGGCCGGACGCGGCGCCTGCCCCGCACGCTCTGCTCGCACCGCTGAGCGGGTTCCTGGGCACCTGGGCCGGGCGGGGCAGCGGTGAGTACCTGACGCTCGCCGAGGAGTTCCGGTACGCGCAGCAGGTGACCTTCAGTCACGACGGGCGGCCCTTCCTCCATTACGAGGCGCGCGCCTGGCTGCTCGACGCGGACGGCGCCCTGTTGCGGCCGTCCGCACGGGAGAGCGGCTGGTGGCGGATGCAGGCGGACGGGCGGGTGGAGGCGCTGATCACTCAGCCCACCGGTGTCGCGGAGATCCTGACGGGCCGTGCGGCCGACGGCGTGGCCGACCTCGCCACCCATCAGGTCGCGCTCGCGCCCACCGCCAAGGAGGTCAGCGCCACCCGCCGTCGCTACACCCTGACGGATGACGGCACGCTCGAATTCGTCCACGACCTCGCGGCGGTCGGCCAGCCGCTCCAGCACCACCTCTCGGCGCGGCTCCGGCGCGAGGGCGGTAGCAGGCCGCACTGATCCGCTCGCCGTGACGGGGCGGCGGCCGTCGTCCCGTCCGTCCGACAGCGCCCCCGCTCATACCCCGGACAGCACGTCCCGCAGCCGGGTCGCGAACGCCCGCGGATGCGTGGTGTTGCCGTTGTGCCCGCCGGGGAACGGGACGGTCTCCCGGCCGACCAGTCCGGCGAGGCTCTGTGCGCACTGGCCGACGAAGACGGATGGCGCCGTGGTGCTGCCGCTCGCGGGCACGATGCGTACGGGAGTCGCCCGCAGCGCCTCCCGGTCGAGCTCGGCTTCGATGACCGCGGTGAAGTCGCGCTCGATGAAGAAGCCGAAGTTCGCCACACGGCGCGGGGTGAGCGGCATCGGGGTGAGCCCCGGTTCGGTCTCCTGGCGCGCCGGGTCGATGCCGAGGACCCGGGCGATCTCGGGGAAGGCCGCTGCCAGACCGCCGTCGCGGTGGATGTCCTGAAGGTGCGCCAGCTCGGCGGTGTGCTGCTCGCGCTGTCCGGCGGGCAGCAGGGACGGCGTGACCGGGTCGTGTGCCCCGAGCAGCCCGAGCTGCTCGGGGTGGGCGAGCGCCAGGTGCAGCCCGATGGCGGCGCCCATGCTGCATCCGAGCATCAGGGCGGGCTCATCGGTCAGTTCGGCCAGCAGCCGGTGCACGTCGTCGGCGTGCCGCGCCATGGTGACGCGCTGTCCGGGATCGTCGAGCGTGCTACGGGAGAGGCCCCGGCGGTCGTAGGTGACCACGGTCCAGCTGTCCACGAGCCGGTCGACCAGGTCGGTGCTGCGGTCGGCGTCGCCCTCACCGCTCTGGGAGACGAGCAGCAGGGGACCGGAGCCGCGGATCTCGTAGTGGAGCGTGGCGCCATCGGTGTCGAGGAACATGGGGTTCTCCCGGTCTCAGTGGTGGGCGGCGCCATGAGCGCCGACCGATGCCTCACACCGTAGTACATCTATTTAGATGCATCAATAGAGATGTATTGACGGAGGCGCCACGCCGCGAGTGCTGCGGCCGTCCGGCTGTAGAGCTTGATGGAATGTCCTAATTGTGTAGTTAGTCGTATTCATCATTAATAACCCACCGAAGAACCTTTTTTCATAGTCCAAAGGTGATGAATATTGAGCAAATCACCCTTTTCGGGCTCAGTGGTCAGCATCACCTTCCCGGCCCCGGACGCGGTGCGTCCGGCCTCGGTTCCCTGCTGTGCCAAGAAAGTTGACTTCCCCCGAGAGGTCTGATGCTGGGCATTTCCTTTAATTGATCTTGCGAATCAATTGGGATCAAGAATTCCGGGCTTGTTTCGTCCGGCGTTTTTCGCTTACGGTCACCGTCAATCCGGATGGAACGCCGAATCCTGCCGCCGTCCGGGAACCCGACCCACTCACCTACGGCAGGAGCGGGGGACCCAGGTTTACTGCCGGTCCGGAATCCGGAGCGGCTTGGGGTTAAGTCGCCATCATGTGCGGCCGGACATCTCCAGTCCGAACCCGACAGCTCACCTCGCAGGCGGCGGAGAGGAAATACGCCATGCCCATCACGGGTAAGTACCGTCGTTTCAAGTCCACCACCCTGACCCGCGGCTTCATCGCCGTGAGCACGGGCGGAGTCGTTCTCGCGCTCCCCCTGATCGGTGCCGGATCCGCTTCTGCCGCACCGGCGCACCCCGCCGTCGCGGAAAAGTCGGCGTCCTCGACCCCCTTTGCTGCCAAGGGAATTGCGGCCCACAAGGCGGAGTCCACCGTCTATTCCGTGGTCTCCGGCGATTCGCTTGCCAAGATCGCCCGTGGGCATTCCCTCAGTGGTGGCTGGGAGCGGCTCTACCAGGACAACCGGAGTGCGGTCGGCGGAAACCCCGACCTGATTCACCCGGGCCTCAAGCTGACCATCGGCGCCAAGTCCGCCGCCGTAGCCCCGAAGGCGGCTCCCACCGCCGAATCGAAGGCCGCGACCGAATCGAAGCCCGCGACCGACGCCGCGCAGTCGTCCGACCGGTCCGAGGGGACCGACCGCGCCGACCGCTCCGAGCGGACGGCCGCGCCCGTCGCGGAGAAGACCACCGCCACCGAGACCGCTGCCACCGCCCCCGCGCAGGCCGCGACGGCGTACACCGACGACCTCGACGGCTGGATCAAGGAGTCGCTCGCCGTGATGGCCCAGAACGGCATCCCGGGCAGCTACGACGGCATCTACCGCAACGTGATCCGCGAGTCCTCCGGCAACCCGCAGATCGTGAACAACTGGGACTCGAACGCCGTCGCCGGCACGCCCTCCAAGGGTCTCCTCCAGGTGATCCAGCCCACCTTCGAGGCCTACCACGTGGCCGGTACGTCGACGGACATCCTCGACCCGGTCGCCAACATCACCGCCGCGTGCAACTACGCCGCGGCCACCTACGGCTCCATCGACAACGTCTTCGGCGCCTACTGACATGCCCCGGCCCCGCCTTCGGGAGGGACCGGGCGCAGGGGTGGGAAGGAGCCACGCGGCTCCTTCCCACCCCTTTCGCGTGCCGTGCGGCCCCCCTCGGGCCCGCTCAGGCCGCCCCGCAACCGGGTGCGCGATGGCACTATGAACCTTTCATCTCGCGCGCTACCCTCCGCCGCATGATTTCCACGGTGGTCTGGGGAACCGGCAATGTCGGCCGCGCGGCCATCCGCGCCGTCGAGGCCCATCCGGCCCTGAAACTGGCGCATGTGCTTGTTCACGATCCGGGCAAGGTGGGCCGCGACGCGGGCGACCTCGCCGGGACCGGCCGCGATCTGGGCGTCGCGGCGACCGACGACATCGACGCGGTGCTGGCCACCGCTCCCGGCGCGGTCGTGTACGCGGCCTCCGGGGACATCCGCCCCGACGAGGCGCTCGCCGACATCACCAGGGCGGTCCGGACCGGGGCGGTGGTCGTCACCCCCGCCCTGTACGCCCTCTACGACCAGCGGAGCGCCCCGCCCGAGCTGCGCGGCCCGGTGCTGGCCGCTGTCGCGGACGGCGGCGGCTCACTGTTCGTCTCCGGCGTCGACCCGGGCTGGGGCAACGACGTGCTGCCCCTGATGATCAGCGGACTCGGCAGCACGGTCGACGCGATCCGCTGCCAGGAGATCTTCGACTACTCCACCTACGACCAGCCCGACGCGGTCCGAGACCTGATCGGCATGGGCCATCCCATGGAGTACGAGCCGCTGATGCTCGCGGCCTCCGTCCCGACGATGGTGTGGGGCGGGCAGCTGCGGCTGATGGCCAGGGCCCTGGGTGTGGAGCTCGACGACATCCGCGAGACCATGGCCCGGCGGCCACTGGAGACGACGGTCACCACCCGGACCATGGGCGAGTTCGCGGCGGGCACCCAGGGCGCGGTGCGGTTCGAGGTACAGGGCATCGTCGGGGGCGAGCCCCGCATCGTCATCGAGCACATCACACGCATCCACCCCTCCTGCGCCCCGGACTGGCCGTCGCCGCCCGACGGCGCCGGCGCCCACCGCGTGATCATCGAGGGCCGTCCGCGCATCGAGGTCACCGTGGAGGCCACCGACGAGGACGAGAACCGCTCGGCGGGCGGCAACGCCACCGCGGTCGGCCGGCTGGTGAACGCCATCGACTGGCTGGTGGACGCGGAACCCGGACTCTACGACGCACTCGACGTCCCCCTGCGCCCCGCAGCCGGCAGACTCGGAAGGAAGCAGCCATGATCATCGACATACCCGAGGGCCAGGAGCCGATCGGATACGTGTGGGGCGACATGGTCCCCGGAATCGGGATGGCCGCCGCGAACTTCTCCCTGTCGGTGTACGAGCACACCACGCTGGGCCTGCGGGAGTTCGAGGCCGCCCGGCTGCGGATCGCCCAGATCAACGGGTGCCTGTTCTGTCTGGACTGGCGCACCGAACGGGACGGCGAGAAGGTCGAGGAGGAGTTCGCCGACGCGGTGAACGAGTGGCGCACCACCGCGGCCTTCGACGACCGGACCCGGCTGGCCGCCGAGTACGCCGAGCGGTACGCCGTGGACCACCACGGTCTGGACGAGGAGTTCTGGACCCGGATGACCGCGCACTACAGCCAGCGCGAGATCGTCGAGCTGAGCATGAGCATCGGCTCCTGGCTGGCCTTCGGCCGGCTCAACCACGTACTGGGTCTCGACGCCGTGTGCGTGCTGCCCGGCCACTGAACCGTGAGCCGGAGGCCCCTGGCCCGTGCGTCCGGCCACTGAGCCGTGAGCCGTGAGCCGGACGCCCCGGGGCCCGTGCGTCGCACCCCGGGCCCGGGGCGTACCCGGGAGGAGAGCCGTCCCGGCGTCTCCTCCCGGCCGGCCGGACCGGGCCGGTGTCACAGATCGGTCGCGATGATCTTCTCGATGTTCCGTTCGGCGAGCGCCGTGATGGTGACGAACGGATTGACGCTGGTGTTGCCGGGGATCAGCGCGCCGTCGATCACGTACAGGCCCGAATACCCGTGCAGACGGCCGTAGTTGTCGGTTGCCCTGTCCAGCACCGCGCCCCCGAGGGGGTGATAGGTGAGGTGGTCGCCCCAAATCTTGTACACACCGAAGAGGTCCGTCCGGTAGATCGTCCCCTCCTTCGCGTTGATCTTGTCGAAGATCGTCTTGGCCATGTCGATGGACGGCTGCTTCCAGGCGGTCTGCCAGTTCAGGTCGACCTTGCCCGTCGCGGGGTTCCAGGAGAACTGGGCGCGGTTCGGGTTCTTCGTGATCGACAGGTAGAACGAGGCGAACGTCTCGATCCCGGTCGGCAGCGGCGCGACCTCGGCGAACGCGCCGCCGGCGGCCCAGTTGTCGATGCCGCCGCAGGGGATGCTCGACTGGACCGCGCCGGTCGGGTCCCACAGGTGGTTGGCGCGGCCGCACATGACGTTGCCGTTGTCGCCCCAGCCCTTGCCGATCTCGTTGTTGAGGGCGGGCAGCTTGCCGGTCGCCTTCAGCTCGGTCAGCAGCTTGCTCGTGCCGACGCTGCCGGCCGCGAAGAACACCTTGTCCGCGGTCACCGTCTTGGTGGCCTCCGTGCTCCCGTCGGTGCGCAGCTGGTCGATGACGACGGTGTAGCCGCCGGCCGACGCCGGAGAGACCGAAGTCACCTTGTGCAGAGGCGAGATGGTGACGTTCCCGGTCGCCATGACCTGGGCGAGGTAGGTCTTCTGCAGGGACTTCTTGCCGTAGTTGTTGCCGTAGAGGATCTCACCCGCCAGCGCCGACTTGGGTACGGTGCCGGCCGCCTCCTGCTCCATGTAGTCCCAGTCGTACACGTCCGGCACGAAGACGAACGGGAAGCCTGAGCGCTGTGCCTGCTTGCGGCCGACCCGGGCGTACTTGTAGCAGTCGACGCTGTCGAACCAGGCCGGGTCCACGGTGCCGACGCCGAGGCCGTAGTTGGCGCGCGGGTAGTAGGTGGAGTACATCTCGTCGGCGTTGACCGTGGGGAGGACGGCGCCGAAGTTCTCCCGCTTCGGGGTGACGGCCATGCCGCCGTTGACCAGCGAGCCACCGCCGACGCCGCGCCCCTGGTAGACCGTGATGCCGCTGAAGTCCTCCGGGTCCAGGATTCCGGTGTAGCGGGGGATCGACCGGTCGATGGGGAAGCCGAGGAAGTTGCTGAGGGGCTGCTTGGTCTTGGTGCGCAGCCAGTACGAGCGGCCGTCGGGGCTTGTCGTGTTGGCGAAGATCTTGCCGTCGGAGCCGGGGGTGTCCCAGGACATGCCCATCTCGACCATGTGGACCTTGATGCCCGCGCGGGCGAGCCGCAGGGCGGCCACGGAGCCGCCGTACCCGGTGCCGATCACCAGGACCGGAACGTGCTCCCCGCTGCCGATCACCGTGGCTCGGGCGCGGCTCGCCGCCTGGGCGACGGTGGCGTGTCCGGAGAGGGCCGCAGCCCCCACTATGAAACTTGTTCTAGCGATGAATCTGCGACGCGAGACACCGCTCGATCCCTTGTCGGGTAAGCTTGAGTCCGTCATGTGACGTTCCTCACTCTCGATCGAATGGGAACGAGTTCTAGTGGCGCCCGCGCAAGAAGTCACTACATACCTGCGAGTAATTTCTCGGAGGCGCGGCCGCCCGGCGGCCGCGCCTCATCGCCTCCAGGTGCGGCACCCGGGCGCCGCGTGGATGCTGGGAGGGTCAGCGTTCCATGAGGAGGAAAGTCATGAGCATGCTCGACAAGATCAAGGACCTGATGAAGGGGCACCCGGACCAGGCCCGCCAGGGAGTCGAGAAGGGTGGCGATATCGTCGACAAGAAGACGGGTGGCAAGTACAGCGGCCAGGTCGACTCCACCCAGCAGAAGCTCAATGACCAGCTCGGCGACAAGCGGCCGCCCGCCGACGACCGGTAGAGCGCCCCGGAGGTCCCGAGAACCCTCGAACGGTCGCAACGAGCGGCGGTCGCCATCGATGGCGACCGCCGCTCTGTTCGTTCGTGGGCGACTTCTTCGTGGGTGACTTCGTTGCGCGGGGGAGGTCAGTTGTGGCCGAACTTCCGCTCACGCCTGTGCGAGACCTGCTCCGAGATCGCCTTCACCCCTTCGGGTGCGGGCGCGGTGCTCGTCTGCTCCTTGGGCTGCGCGGTCGCGGAGTGCTCATGGCCTCCGGTGCGGGCGTCACGGTTGTGCCGGCTCTGCTTCTTGCCCATGATCGTGCCTCCTGTGCGGATGTCGGACGATGGGCCGCCTTTCACGCTCGTATACAAGTGTAAAGGGTGTATTTACATGCATACGGTGCCTCTCTGCCCTGCGGTGCCCCTGCCCGGCGCCCCCGTCTGAAGTGCGGAGCACGGCTGCCGGGGAGCATGCTGGGTGGGTGACCTGGTACGGCGCGGCCCGGGGTGCTCCGCTCAGCGAGGGCGACGGTGTGCCCGGGAGACTGAGGGACGGCCGGGCGCCGGACGAACTGTCCCTGGTGCTCGCCCAGGCCGTCGTGAGCGGGGTCGAGGCCGCGGGCGGGCAGGCGGGCGGTGCCTATCTCCGCTCCCGCACACCGGGACTGCTGCGGCTGGCGGTGCTGGCGGGACTGCCCGGACCGCTCTTCCGCCCCTGGTGGCGGATGCATGTGAACCGCCCGTTCCCGGTGGCCGACGCCTTCCGCAAGGGCCAGGCCGTGCACCTGGCCGACCCCGAGGAGGCCATGCGCCGTTACCCGCAGCTGATGGCGGGCCTGCCGTTCCCGTTCGGCTCCCTGTACGTGCCGGTCGACTGCGGCGGCGAACCGGTCGGGGTCCTGATGATCCTGCGTCCGGCGACCCCCGGAAAGCCGGTGGGAACCGCGGAACGGCGCAGGCTCGGCACGGTCGCCGAAGAGCTGGGCACCGCACTGACGGAGCTGGCCTCCGCCGGTACGGAACCGCGCTGGGACGAGGAGCCGCTCCCCGTCCAGTTGCCCGCGGGCAGTTCGCCGCCCGTGCGGATCGGCCGCTTCGACTGGGACCTGGCCAGCGGCGCCGTCGGCGCCGACGCCGAACTGTGTGCGATCCTCGGCACCGAGCCCGCCGAGTTCCCGGGCACCATCGACGCGCTGGCCGCGCGACTGGCTCCGGAGGACGTCTACGGACTGTGGACCCTGGCCCGCCAGGCGGCGGGATCGGGCGGCCCCGTCGTGCGCAGGATGCGGCTGCGCGGCCCCGACGGCCGCTCGCACCTGCTGGAGGTCTCGGGCCGCCGGGAGGGCGGGGCCGGGCCGGGGGCCGGTGCGGCGAGCCATCTGACCGGATTTCTGGTGGACCTCGGCATCGGCCCGGTCGTCCCCGAGGCGGCCGACCGGCTGCCGAGGGGGATCTTCTCGCTGGACCGCTTCGGCCGGATCACCTACCTCAACGACCTGGCCGAGCAGATCCTCGGCCACGCCAGGTCCGAGCTGGTCGGGCGGGTGCTCTGGGAAGTCCTTCCGTGGTTCGCCAACCCCGCGTACGAGGACCACTACCGGTCCGCCATGATCTCCGACGACCCGGTCCACTTCCTCGCCCGGCGCAACCCGCCCCCCTGGCTCGCGATCTCCCTGTACCCCGGCCACGAAGGGCTGACGGCCGTACTCACCCCCACGGAGGAACCCTCCTACGCGCCGGGCTCCGTGTCCTCTCCGGGGCTGGGCCTCGGCTCCCCGGCCGACCGCTCCGCCGCGCTCTACCGGCCGGTCGCGCTGGCCATCGCGCTGACCGAGGCGGTCACCGCCCGGCAGGTGTCCGCCGTGGTGACCGAGGAACTGCTGCCCGCGTTCGGCGGCAGGCGGCTCGCGATCTACCTGCTCAAGGAGGGCCGCCTCTACCTGGAGTGGGAGACCGGATTCCCCAAGGGCTTCCTCGACGGATTCGACGGCGTCGGCCTGGACGCCCGCATCCCCGGTGTGGAGACGCTGACCTCCGGCCGCCCGATCTTCTTCGAGTCCATGCAGCACCTGGGCGCCGCCTACCCCGGCATCCCGATGGACGCGGATGTCGGCGCCCGCGCGTTCCTGCCGCTGATCGCCTCCGGACAGCACGTCGGCTCCTGCATCCTCGGCTTCGACCAGCCGCGCGGCTTCAGCCCGGAGGAGCGCACGATCCTGACCGCGCTGGCCGGCCTCATCGCCCAGGCCCTGCAACGGGCCCAGCGGTACGACACCGAGGCCGCCCTCGCCCGCGGACTGCAGGACGTGCTGCTGCCGCACCGGCTGCCCGTCGTCGACCACGTCGCCACCGCCGGCCGCTACCTCGCGGGCACCCAGGGCATGGAGGTCGGCGGCGACTGGTACGACGTCATCGAGACGGGCGAGCGGGTGGCCCTGGTCATCGGGGACGTCCAGGGCCACGGCGTCTCCGCCGCCGCCACCATGGGCCAACTGCGCAGCGCCGTAAGGGCCTTCGCGCTCAGCGGACACGATCCGCAGGAGGTGATGAGCGGCACCAACCGGCTCCTCATCGACCTCGACCCCGGCCAGTTCGCCAGCTGCTGCTACATCGTCCTGGACCCGGCCACCGGGATCGCGCAGGCCGTGCGCGCGGGACATCCGCAGCCCGTGCTGCGCCATCCGGACGGCACGGCCGAGGTGCTGGACCTGTCGGGCGGAATCGTGCTCGGTGTCGCACCCGACGCCTCCTACCCCGTCAGCGAACTGCACCTGGCCATGGGCGCGATGCTCGCCCTGTACACCGACGGGATGGTCGAGCAGTCCGGAACGGACATCGACGTCGGCATCGAACGGCTGCGCCGCACCATCGCCGATTTCGGCCCGGCCCCGCTGACCGACACGGCGGACCACGTGATCGCACGGGCCAGACAGGCCCCGGACCGGCCTGACGACATCGCCCTGCTGCTCGCCGCCCGCTGGGAGGAGACGGACGACGCGAACGGCACGGAAGGCGACGCGGACAGGACGGCCCGGACCCCGTGAGCGCGGCTCAGGCGCGGTCGGTGACCGGCCGCGTCTCCGGCGTACCGACCCCGCCGCCGGACGTGGCGTCGCCTCCGGTCTCGGCCTTGGCCCCGGCGGCTTCGGGGGCGGCCGGCTCGGGCCGGGGCCTGCCCGGCAGCAACAGCCCCGCGGCGAAGACCACGACGGCCGCGGCGACCGGCCACCAGAAGGCGTCGCGGTACGAACCGGCGGTAGGAGCCGCGTGGGCGCCGCCGCCCTGCAGGATCAGCGCGACGACCGCGATACCGAGCGAGGCCCCGATCTGGTTGAGGATGAACACCGCACCGGTGGCCCCCGCCACCGCCCCGCCCGGCACCGTCCGGTAGACCGCACCCATCGTGGGCGCGCCCACCAGGCCCATGCCGAAGCCGGCGGCGAACTGCGCCGCGGTCAGCGCGATCTGGGAGGTGCCCGGACCGGACTGGGTGAAGACCAGGGCCCCGGCCCCGATGAGCAGGGCCCCGACCGGCACCAGCCGCCGGGCGCCGGCCCGGTCCGCGAGGTTGCCGGCGACCGGCATGCCGATCAGGGTGCCGAGGCCCAGCGGCGCGAGCAGCAGACCGGATTCGAGCACGCTGTGGCCGTGCACCTGCTGGTAGTACAGCGGCAGCAGGAAGAGCAGCGAGAAGAGTCCGCCGCCGAGCAGGAACATGGTGGCCACGCTCGCGCCGAAGCCCCTGCTCGCGAACAGGCGCAGGTCGAGCAGCGGGGTGGCGGTGGTGCGCAGCGCGTGCACGGCGTACGCGGTGAACAGCGCGATGCCGACGGCCAGTCCGGCGTTCACCCCGGTGCTGCCGAAGCCGTCGCCGCCGGCCCGGGACAGGGCGTAGACGAGTGCGGCGAAGCCGGGGGAGAGCAGGGCGACCCCCAGGGCGTCGATCGGGACGCGGTCGGTGCTCGGCGGCGGGTCGGCCGGCAGCACCCGGACCGCCAGCACGATCGCGGCGAGCGCGAACGGGATGTTGACCAGGAACATCCACTCCCAGGAGAAGTTGTCCAGCAGCAGTCCGCCGATGACGGGACCGACCACCGGGCCGAGCGTGATCGGCACCGAGACCAGGCCCATGACCCGGCCGATCCTGGCGGGCCCGGCGGCGCCCGCGACGACGGTCATCATGACCGGGTCGACCATGCCGCCGCCCAGCCCCTGGACGACGCGGAAGGCGATCAGGCTCTCCGCGTTCCGGGCGAGGGCGCAGAGTGCCGAGCCGATCAGGAAGACCGAGAGGCCCAGCAGCCACACGCGCTTGGCGCCGAAGCGAACCACGGCCCAGCCCGCCACCGGAATCGCCAGGGCCACCGCGAGCAGATAGCCGGTGGTGACCCACTCGATCGTGGCCAGCGTGGCGTGTAACTCGCCGCCCAGCGTGCTGATCCCGACGTTGACGATCGTCGCGTCCAGGTAGGACATCATCCCGCCGAGCACCATGACGCCGACGAGTGTGAGCAGCGGGGCATCGAGCCGCGAGGGCCCGCCGCCTTCCGTCTTTATGTCAGACACGGCAACTCCTTTTAACCAGCCTACTCAGTAGATTTGACTGGGTAGTTAAATTCTGTGGCTGGCACGGTAGCATGGCCGCATGAGTGTCGGGGAGAACGGGCAGACGGCCGGGGTCCGGGCGGACCGGGGGCGGCTGGACAAGCGCCGGGCGATCGTCGAGGCGGCCCTGCGGGTCTTCGCGCGGGTCGGATACGCGCAGGCGAGCCTGGATGTGATCGCCGCGGAGGCAGGGGTGTCCAAGCCGACGATCTACAACCATCTGGGGTCGAAGGAGAAGCTGTTCCGGTACGTGATGACGGAGACGGCCGCCCGGTCGAACGCCAAGACCCTCGACGTGCTCACCGAGTTCCCGGCCGGTCCGGACCGGCTGCGGCCGGGGCTGGAGGCCGTCGCGCGGGGGCTCGTCGACTGCTACTGCGACGAGCAGTCCGAATCCGTGCGCCGGCTGCTGTACGCGGAGGCCGTGCGCTTCCCGGACCTCTTCGACGAGGTGCGGGCCAGCGGGCCCAACCAGTTCACCGAGGCGCTCGCGGGCCGGCTCGCCCGCCTCGCGAACGCCGGGCACCTGAGGGTGGAGGACCCGGTCAGGGCGGCCAACCAGTTCATCGCCCTGGTCTACGAGGAGTTGCCCGGGATGAGCGCCCTGGGCACCCGTCCGCTCGACCCGGCGCAGGTCGCGGAGGTCGTCGGCGCGGGCGTCGACACCTTCCTCCGCGCCTTCGGCACGGCGCCCTCCGCCACGGCTCCCGGACGTACTGACTGAACGGCGAAACCCCTAAGGCGTGTTCTGGAAGTCCCGCGCTCTCCCCGCCGGCCCGGCAGGGCGCTCAGCGCCGGCGGGTCTTCGGGGCGGGAACGAGGCGTACCGCGGTGTTGAGGACATGGTCGATCACATCGCGCGAGGGGTTGTCCGTCAGATTGCTGAGCAGCCTGGCCAGCGTGTTGAGCAGGAACGGCGAGCCCATCACGTACCGGTTCAGGACGGGCTGGAACCCCGACCGGCTGAAGACGAGATCGGCGGCCGTGTTGCCCAGCCGGTAGTAGCGCCCCCAGCGCCGGTTCAGCTCCGCCGGATAGTGGTGGAGCGCCCGCTCCCGCCGGGGGCCCGCGGGCATCGCCAGGGCCAGTGCGGCGCTCTCGGCGGCGACCTCACCGGCCTCCAGGGCCTGCCCGATGCCCTCGCCGTTCCACGGACTGATCATGCCCCCGGAGTCACCGACCAGGAGGAGGCCCCGGGTGTACAGCGGATGACGGTTGAGGCCCAGCGGAAGCGCCGCGCTGCGCACGGGCCCCTCGGCGTTCTCCTCCCGGAGCCCCCACTCGGGCGGTGTACGGGCCAGCCACTGGTCCATTGTCGCCCGCAGATCGGGCTTGCCGTGGCGGCGGTGCGGGATCGCGCCGAGTCCCACGTTGACGCGCCCGTCACCCATCGGGAAGATCCAGCCGTACCCCGGCAGGAAGCGGTCGCTCCTGGGGAAGCGGAGGTCGGCCCAGAGCTCCAGGTACTCCTCCCGGGAGCGCTCGGGGCTGCGGTAGTAGCGGCGGGCCGCCGTGGCGATCTGGCGCCTGGTGTCCCGTTGCAGGCCCATCGCGAGAGCCAGCCGCGCGGAGGCGCCGTCGGCGGCGATGACGACCGGCGCCCGGTGCACCACCGGGTCCGCCTTCCCGGAGACCGCGCTCACGCCGGTGATCCGTCCGGCCCGGTCGGTCACCGGCTCCGTCACCTTCACGCCGGTGCGCAGCCGCGCCCCGGCGGCGACGGCGTGGCGGGCCAGGATGTCGTCGAAGTCGTGGCGGCTGCGGGTCAGGCCGAAATCCGGGTAGCCGCCCAGCGCGGGCCAGTCGATCCGCACCTGCCGGTCCCCGGTCACCCAGCGCATCCCGCGCGACCGCGTCCAGCCCGGTGCGTCGATGTCGACGCCCATCCGGATGAGCTGGTGCACCGCGCGCGGCGTGAGGCCGTCCCCGCACACCTTCTCCCGGGGAAAGCCGGACTTCTCCAGGAGCAGCACGTCCACGCCCGCGCGGGCGAGGTGGAAGGCGGCGGAAGACCCGGCCGGACCCGCCCCCACCACGATCACCTGCGCCTCCTCCGGCCCGTTGGGGGACTGTTCGTCGGGCGGGGCCTGGTCTGCACGCGCTTTCCGCATCGGGAACCCTTTCCTGGGGCGGCCGGCGCCGCCCGGCGAGGCGGCCATGTACACCGACATCCTGCCGGTTCGCACCGCTCGGCGGCAGGGTGATCACGCGTGCGAGGTGTGTGGGCTCGGTGGGGCCGCCGCGACGCGCCCCGGGGCCGCACGGTGTGCGGCCCCGGGGCGGACGGACGGACAAGTGGTGAAGGGACGAGAGGCGGACGCTGACGGGTCAGTACGGGAGCGGACGCCCGGACGGCGTGCGCAGATCGAGCGGCGGCGGCCGCGACGGAAGCTGGGGACGTCTGACAACCCTGATGCGGCCCACTGCCACCACCTCCTGTCGGTCACCCGACCTATGCCCTGCGGTGCGCCGTTCACACCCCGCAGGGCCGGTGATCGCTTTCCGTGACCGGGCCCGGCCTACTCGCGCGGACCGCGCCCCGCGTCGGCGAGCAGCCGCTCGATCCGGTCGAAGCGCTCGTGCAGCAGCTGGGCGGTCTCCTCCCGGACGTGACGCGCGCTCTCCTCCGCCGCGGCCGTGAGCCGGTGCCGACGTCTCTGTTCGTGCCCCACGAACCAGGTGGCGAGAGCCGCCGTGACCATCCCGTAGGTGGTGATGCCCACTCCCATCACCACGACAGCGACGATCCGGCCCCACAGGGTCACCGGGTAGAAGTCGCCGTACCCCACGGTCGTCGCGGTCTCCGCCGACCACCACAGCGCCCGGGGGTAGCTGGTGATGGTGGCGTGCCCGGCGTGCTGTTCCGCCGCGAGCACCGCCCAGGAGCCGGCGAGCACGGTCAGCGCGAGGAGTACCGTCGCCCAGCCCACCGCCTTCAGATGAAGTGAACGGCCTTCCCGGCCGAGCAGCAGCTCGACCGCCTTGGTCAGGAACGCAGGCACCATTTCGGGATCATGCCCGGCCGCCGCCGGAGCCGGCCGACGGGCGCGCGCCGGCGGGAGTCCGCGTCACCCGTTCGGAACACCCTGCCGGATCCCGGCAGAGGATGCCGGGCCCGCGTGACGGGCCGTCCTCCGCATTCCGGCCTCGGCATTTCATGTTAAACCTGGATATGTGGGTGGTTCTGGTCGGTTCCGGGCGTGGTTTCACCACCCCGCCCGGCGGCCGCATCGGCACGGTGGCGGACGCGCGGGCGGTGAGCGGCGTGCGTCCTTCGAACCGGACGTGAAAGGGCTCTCGGCCGGCCGCAAGGTGCGCGCTCTCTTCAGCGCCCGCACCGTCGCGGGCCAGGTCTTCTTCATGACACTGGGGATCGTGCTGCTGCTCGTGGCGGCCGCGGTCCTCTCACTGGTGCTCCAGGGCAGACGCGACAGCACGCACGAGGCCGAGGCCCGCTCGCTGAGCGTGGCGCAGTCCTTCGCCAACGCACCCGGAACCGCCGCGGCGCTGGACAGCAAGGACCCCACCGCCGTACTGCAACCGCTCGCGGAGAGAGTCCGGGAGCGAACCGGCGTGGAGTCCATCGTGGTGGCCGGGACCAATGGCATCCGCTACACCCACCCCGACCGCGAACGGATCGGCAAGCACATCATCGGCCCGTACAAGGAAGCCCTGGACGGCCGCGCCTTCACCCGGACCTTCACGACGAGCCGCGGCCCCGCCGTCGTCTCGCTGGCCCCCGTCCTGCGGCTCGACGGCACGGTCGCCGGGCTGGTGTCCGTGGGCATCACGGTCGAGACCGTGAACGCCGTGGCACAACCGAGCATCCCGTTCGCCATCGGCGCCGCGCTCGGCGCACTGGTGCTCACGACGGGTGCCGCCGCCCTGGTGAGCCGTCGGCTCGGCCGCCAGACACACGGCCTCGGCCCGACCGAGATGACCCGGATGTACGAGCACCACGACGCGGTGTTGCACTCGGTCCGCGAGGGCGTCCTCATCATCGGCGCCGAACACCGGCTGCTGCTCGCCAACGACGAGGCCAGGAGACTCCTCGGACTCCCCGCCGACGCCGAGGGACGCGCCGTGACCGAGCTGGGTCTGGAACCACGCACCGCCGAACTGCTGGCCTCCGGCGAGGTCGCCACGGACGAGGTCCGGCCGGCCGGGAACCGGCTGCTCGCCATCAACCTCCGTCCCACGGCAGAACGCGGCGGGCCCCCGGGCGCCGTGGCGACCCTGCGCGACACCACCGAGCTGCGGGTCGTCACAGGCAGGGCCGAGACCGTGCGGGAGCGTCTGACACTGCTCTACCGCGCGGGCGCCCGGATCGGCACCACCCTCGACGTCACCACGACCGCACGGGAACTCGCCGAGGTCTCCGCCCCCGGATTCGCCGACTGCGCGACGGTCGACCTCGCGGACGCGGTGCTGCGCGGAGAGGAACCGGAGCCGCCCTCCGGCGACGCGATCAACGTACGCCGCACCGCCGTCTCCGGCGCCGTGAGCGGCCACCCCCTCTACCCCCTCGGCCGCGTCATCGGCTTCGTACCCACCGGCCCCGAAGGCATCGGCAGCAGCAGCGGCCACACCTGGATGGTGCCCGACCTGACCGCGTCCGAGCAGTGGCGGCAGGCCGACCCGGAACAGTCCGCGAGAATCCTGAAGTACGGATTCCACTCGCTGCTCTCCGTGCCGCTGCACGCCCGCGGTGTCATCCTCGGCATGGCGAACTTCTGGCGCGCCGAGAACGAGGAGCCCTTCGACTCCGAGGACCTGTCCTTCGCGGAGGAACTGGTGGCCCGCGCGGCGGTCAGCGTCGACAACGCCCGGCGCTACACCCGCGAGCACGAGATGGCCGTGACCCTGCAGCGCAGCCTGCTCCCGCGCGGTGTGCCCGAGCAGAACGCCCTGGACGTCGCCTTCCGCTACCTGCCGGCGCAGGCCGGGGTGGGCGGGGACTGGTTCGACGTGATCCCGCTGTCCGGCGCACGAGTCGCCCTCGTCGTGGGCGACGTCGTCGGGCACGGTCTGCACGCCGCGGCCACCATGGGCCGGCTGCGCACCGCGGTGCACAACTTCTCCACGCTGGACCTGCCACCCGACGAACTCCTCGGCCACCTCGACGAACTCGTCGTCCGGATCGACCAGGACGAGCAGACCGACGACGGCGTCGCCGTCACCGGGGCCACCTGCCTCTACGCGATCTACGACGCGGTCACCGGGCGATGCTCGGTGGCTCGGGCCGGCCACCCTGGACCCGCGCTCGTGCTGCCCGACGGCACCGTCGAGTTCCCCGAGATCCCGGCGGGGCAGCCCCTCGGGATCGGCGGGATGCCCTTCGAGACGGTCGAAATGGAGGTGCCGGAGGGAAGCCGGCTGGTCATGTACACGGACGGCCTGATCGAGCGCCGGGACCGGGACATCGACGACGGCCTTGAGGAGCTGCGCCGGGCCCTGGCCGACCGCGACCGGACCCCGGAGGAGACCTGTGACGACGTGCTGGAGGCCTTGCTGCCCACCCGGCCGGGCGACGACGTCGCCCTGCTGGTGGCCCGTACCCGCACCCTGGATCCGGCCCGGCGCGTGCAGTGGGAAGTGGCCCCGGACGCCTCGGCCGTCTCGGGTGTCCGCAAGGAGGCCACCCGGTGGCTCAGCGCCCAGGGGCTCGACGAGGAGGGGTTCGTCACCGAGTTGATCCTCAGCGAGCTGGTGACCAACGCCATCCGCTACGGCTCAGAACCCATCACCGTACGGCTGCTGTACGACCGGGCGCTGATCTGCGAGGTGGCGGACTGCAGCAGCACCTCGCCGCATCTGCGCTACGCCGCCACCACCGACGAGGGCGGGCGGGGCCTTTTCCTGGTCGCCCAGTTCGCGGAGCGCTGGGGCACCCGGTACACCGCGCGCGGCAAGGTGATCTGGTCCGAGCAGGCGCTCGGTGACCCTGAGCCGCCCCCCGGATAGAGGCCGCACCGACGGCGGTGCGGGGTCCGGCAGCGGCTGCCGGACCCCGCACCCCTCGTTCACCTCATGAGCGGTGTCACGGGAAGGACACCACGTTGGACGGAACGGTCGACGTCCCCGAGGTGGGCGCTCCGGTGTTGTTGATGACGTGTTCGTACTGGCCCTGGCCGCCGAGCGAGACGACGAGCAGGTCGTGGAACTTGACTCCGGGCTTCACCGGGGCCTCGAAGCCGTGGCCCTGGATGATCGTCGGGTCCACGTTGTAGTAGCAGTAGCTGCCCAGGCCCCATCCTTCGTGGGTGTTGACGGAGTCGTCGACCTTGTAGGCCGCGTACCCCTTGGTGTTGCCGTTCTGGATGGCCGCCTGGTTGGGGGCGTCGTACGACTTCTCGTTCTGGAAGAAGATCGTCTTGCCCCGCTCGCCGGACCAGCGCACGTCGTACTTGTTGAAGTGCTCGACGAACAGTCCGGTCGCCAGCACGTCGTCGCCGTTGACCTGGAGGCCGTAGTCGGACCGGTTGGTCTCCCAGCCGACCCCGTCTCCGTGGTCGGCGCGCCACAGCCAGGTGTGGTCGACGATGGTGTCGTCGTTGTTGATCACCATGGCGGTGGTGGCCTTGCCCGCTCCCGCGCCGCCGACCCGGACGAACACGTCCTGGACGGTGGTCGGGTTCGCCGAGTGGTCGGCGGAGGCGCCGTCGGGGCCGACCTGGACCAGGACCTGGGAGTTCTGCGGACCGGCGTCGACGAGCAGGCCTGCGAGCTTCACGCCGTCCACGTCACCGACCTTGATCGCGGTGACCCCGTTGTCCGGGATGACCGTGGCGAGGCCGAGGCCCAGGACGACCGTGTTGGCGCGGTCGATGTTGATGGTCTGGTTCACGTGGTAGACGCCGGGCGTGAACAGCAGGTGCAGGCCCTGCTGCACGGCCGCGTTGATGGTGGCGGCGGAGGCCCCGGGCTTGACCACGTAGAACTGGCTCAGCGGGATGGACTCGCCCTGCGGCGTGCCGTTCCACGAGACACCGCGCGCGTTGGTGCGCTTGGCCGGGACGAAGACCTTGTAGTCGTTGCCGTCCAGGTAGAGGAACGGCTTCTCACGCGAGACGGTGGTGGTGTCGAGGGTGGTGTACGGGGGGTTGGGGAAGCTCTGGGCGGGGGCGCCCTCGACGCCGGAGAACGTCATGTTCCAGACGCCGTTGCCCCAGCTGCCGATCGAGCTGTCGCGGGTGTACCACTGCTGCTGCGAGTACGGGCCGACCTGGCCGTCGATCTTGCTGTCGGCGATGTACCCGCCGCTCGCCCAGCCGTAGCCGTTCGGAGCGAGGTTGAGCCCGCCCTTGACGTGCATCCGGCGGAACGGGGCGGCCTGCGAGACGGCCCAGCGGTCGGTGCCGCTGACCGGGTTGAGCGCCAGGTTCTCCGCCGAACGCCAGAAGTTCTGGGTGGCGTTGCCGTCGAACCAGCCCGCGTCCACGGTCACATCACCGTTGAAGGTGGTGTCGTCCGGCTTGAGGCCGAGACCGGCGATCGAGGTGTAGAACCCGATCTGCGCGTTGAGGTTGTCGTACGTGCCCGGCTTGAACATCAGCGCGTAGCGGCCGTCACCGAACTGCGCCGACTCCTGCTTCTTGAAGATCTCGTCGACCTTGGCCTGGATATTGGGCATCGAGGGGTCGAAGACCAGCACGTTGGGGCCGAGGTCGCCGCCGCCGGGAAGCTGCGGGCCGCCTCCGCCGCCGGTGGTGCCGAAGACCTGGAACTCCCAGAGCGAGTAGCCGTACTGGGTGGCTCGCGTGGTGCCCGTCAGCCTGACGTAGCGCGCGGTGCCGGAGACGTTCAGCGTCTCGTTCCCGCCGGGCCCGGTGGTTGTCGAATAGGCGGTGCTCCAGGCGTTGTTGTCCGTGGAGAACTCGATCTTGTAGCTCTTCGCGTAGGCGGTTTCCCACTTCAGCGCGATCTGGCTGACCGAGGCGGAGGCGCCCAGGTCGACCTTGATCCACTGGGGGTCGGAGGCGGCGCTCGACCAGCGGGTGCCGTTGTCGCCGTCCACCGCGGAGGCGGCGGGCGTGCCGTAGTTCTCCTGGCTGGAGGCGGTCACTGTCTTGCCCTGCGAGAGCAGGGTGGGTGCCGCGCTCGCCGGGGCCGAGGGGACGAAGGCCAGGAGCGAGACGACGAGACCGGCGACGGCGGTCAGTACGCCGGTACGTCTTCTTCTGGTCGAGGCCACGGGTCTGTGGAACACGGGGGGTGCGTACATGGGTGAGTCTCCTGAGTCGCGGTACGGGTGCACGACACGAAGCCGGAGAGCGCTCTCTCCGACCGATGGGGATACTTCTCCCTCCGTTCCCTACGCGTCAATAGGTGCGCAACACCCGCTTGTTCGGCGGTCGTTGAGAACAAGAGTTGACGACTGATATCTCGCGTTTGACCCGGTTCCACACGCCTTCGTGGACAACTGGCCATGGATCCGGCACGGCGTCGATTCAGGGGATGATGGTGTGTACACATGGAGTGACGGAGGCGATGCGCGCCGTTGCCACCGCAACGGAATACCGTCCCGACCCACCGCCGAGGGCCGGAGGATCTGCGCACCGGAGGCCACCGCGCCTGTTACCGGACATCTTGCCGACGCCCCGGGGACAGCGGGCGCGCGTGCTCGCTATCCTCCGGGACATGAGCCGTGAGCATGGCACGCGCGGCGCCCTTGACCAGGCGCGATGGTGTTTCCGGTGACCGGTGACATGGGCCCCGCGCCGTCGGGGCCCGGTGGCGCGGAGGCGTGGAGATCCTTCGGGGTCCGGCTTCGCCAGTGGCGGCGGCGGGCCGGGCTGACCCAGGTTCAGGTGGGCGCCCGGGTCGGCTACGACCACACCGCCATCAGCAAACTCGAACACGGCAGCCGCCGGACGCCGCCGCCGCTGGCCCGCAGGCTGGACGACCTGCTGATGGCGGGCGGTGACCTGCTCGCCGCCTGCGAGGCGGCCGAGGCGCTGGAGGCCGCGCGGTCCTCGGGCGGGACACCCGGCGGGCCGCCCGCCGCCCCGGCGCGCCGGGGTCCGCTGCCCGGAGAACCCGCGGGCGGGGCGCTCCTCGCGATGCTGCCGCCGGGCGCCGCGCTGCCCGCCCGCCTTCCGGCGTACGGACTCGCCTGCCCGGTGCACGGCCGGGACGGCTGCGCCGTGCCCGCGCTGGCCGACGTCGTCGAACTGCACGCCGTCTTCTGCGCCCTGGGCCCGGAATCCTCGTCCCACCCCGCGCTGGACGACGAGACCATGCACGCGCTGACCGCCCTGCTGGCCGTCTGTCTGCGCGCCGACGAGGAACGCGGCTGGCCGGGAGCGACCGCGGTCGTCGAGCGCACCCTGCACGCGATGCTCCGGTGGATGGCGCTGCCCGCCGCCCCCTACCAGCACCAACTCGCCCCGCTGGCAGCCGAGTACGCGCAGTCGGCCGGCTGCCTGCGGCTGCTGTGGGGCCGCAACGGCACCGCGATGGCCTGGCTCGACCGCTCGTTGCTCTGGTCGGCGATGGCCGGTCATGTGGGGACCGAGGTCGCCGCCCTGAGCGATATGAGCACCCTGGCCCGGCTGGAGGGTGACGGCCCGTCGGCGCTGGCGTACGGCGGGGCCATCCGGCAGGCCGCGGCGGGCCGGGCCTGGGCGGGGGCGCTGAGCGATCTGTACCAGGCGCGCGGGCACGCGGTCCGGGGGGACGCCGCGCAGACCCTGAGCCACATCGACCGGGCCTGGTCCCAGCTGGACCGGGTCGGGGAGCGGGACGAGACGGAGGCGCCCTGGCTCTCGGTGGCCTCGGTGCGGCTGCGGGTGGAGTCGGGCGCCGCCGGAGCGCTGCGCGATCTCGCGGCGGCCACCGGGGACCGCCGGTTCGCGCTGCGCGCGGTCGGGGCGGCCGGCGCCGCGCTCGGACTGCTGCCGGCCGGGATGCTCTCGGCCCGGATGCTGTTCCTGGCCCGGCTGGCGGACGCGCATGCCTGCGCGGGCGATCTGTCGGCGGCGCAGGCCGTGGCCGGACCGGTGCTCGACACGACGGAGGTGACTCCGTCGACCCTCCTCGGCCAGGAACTGCGCGGGCTGCACGGCAGACTGACGGCCCGGGGCGCCGGCCGGTCGGAGACAGAGGACTTCGTCCGCAGACTGGCGGCGGTGATCCGCTGAACCAGCGAGGCGTCAAGGCCGCGGTCGTCCGCCGGAACGCCGGGGGCGGGGCGCGTCGCCCCGCCCCGCCCCCGCCCCCGTCACTCTGACCCCGGATCAGCTCACGTCGAGCGCGACATCGTCCACGACGAAGCTGGTCTGGAGGTAGGCGTCCTCCTTACTGGTGAACCCCAGCGTGACCGTCTGCCCCGCGGCGGAGCCGACGTCGAAGCTCTGCTGGACGTACCCGCCGCCCGCGTCGAGATTCGAGTACGTGGCCAGCGTCCGGGTCCCCAGCTTGACGGTGAACGTGTCGTAGGCCGTCGCGTCGCCCGCCGACTCGGCGGTGTCGGTGCGCAGGAAGAACGACAGCCTGTACGTCGAGCAGCCCGCCGGAACGGTCAGTGACTGCGAGGCGCTGTCGGTGTGGGTGCTGCCCCAGCCGCCGAACCAGGCCTGGTAGGAGCCGGTGTGCGCCGGCTTCTCCGACGTCCGGTTGTTGATGACCCCGTCCGTCTGGGTCCACGGCGCCGTGCCGTTCTCGAAGCCGCCGTTGGCGACGACCTGCCGGGCCTGGCAGTTGCCGCCGCCACCGACGACCAGCGAGTAGGTGGTGGTGTGGGTGGCGGTGCCCGTCGCGGCCACCGTGAGCGTGTAGGTGCCGGCCGCGGCCTGGGCCCCCGCGGAGACGGTCATCGTCGAGGACGATCCCGACTGCACGGTCGCCGGGGCGAAGGAGACGGTGACCCCGCTCGGTGCGCCGGAGGCCGTCAGGCGGACGCTCTGTCCGGAGCCGCTGGTGGTGGCCGTGGATACGGTCGCGGTCGCCGAGCCGCCCGGCTGGACGTTGCCGGACACCGGGTTCACCGAGACGGAGAAGTCGTCGGCCGGTGCGGTGGTGCCGACCGCCGTCTTCCACAGCGTGTAGGCGACACCGTCGGCGCTGCGGTCGAGAGCGGTCGCGTTGATGTTGCTGGTCGTGTCGCACGACTGGTGGTAGCAGGGATCGTACGAACGCCCGGCCGTTCCGCCCCACTTGGCGGCCTGGGCCGAGGTCTTGGTGTCACTCGCGCCGGTCGCGTACCCCGAGGTGGCGATGCCGGCCTGCTGGAAGGAGTAGTCGTCGGAGCGTCCCTGGCCCTCGACGTTCTCCTCCGGAGCCAGGCCGAGCGAGGTCCAGTACTCCTTCATCGGGTTGGAGGCCGCGGAGTTGAGGTTGTTGATGAAGTAGCCGCCGTTGGTGGAGGCGATCATGTCGAAGTTGTAGTACGCGCTGATGGCGGCGCGCTGGGCGGAGGTGAGCTGCCCGACATAGTACTGGGAGCCCTGCAGGCCCTGCTCCTCGCCGTTCCACCAGGCGAAGCGGACGTGCTTGGTCATCGTCGGGTTCTGCTGGGCCAGCGCGAGGGCGTTCTCCAGCAGGGTGGCCGAGCCGGAGCCGTTGTCATTGATGCCGGGACCGGCGCTGACGCTGTCCAGGTGGGCGCCGAACATCACGGTCTTGTCCGCCGGGCCGCCCGGCCAGTCCGCGATCAGGTTCTTGCCCGCGTAGGTGCAGCTGCCGCAGGTCTGCTCGCTGACGGTGTAGCCGGCCGCCTGGAGCTTGCCCTTCACATAGGCGAGTGAGGCGGTGTAACCGGCGCTGCCGGCCCGGCGGTTGCCGCCGTTCTGCGAGGCGACGGTGCTGAGCTGCGAGAGGTGCGACTGCACATTGGCGACGCTGATGTCGGGAGGCGTGCCGCCCGGGGTGCCGCCGCCGTCATTGACGGTCAGTGTGTACTGCGCGGTGTGGCTCTGGGTGCCGGTGCCCTTCACGGTGAGCGTGTAGGTCCCGGGGGCCGCGGCCGATGTCGTCGAGGCGGTCATGGCCGAGGTCGCGCCCGACTGCACGGCGGACGGGCTGAAGGAGACGGAGACCCCGCTCGGCTGACCGGTCGCGGAGAGGTTCACCGGCTGCGCGCTGCCGGAGCTGACGGTCGTCCTGACCGTGGCCGTCACGGAGTTGCCGGGCTTCACCGAGCCGGTGGCCGGGTCCAGCGACATCGAGAAGTCGTTGTTGCCGCTCGGGGTGCAGGCCGGGTCACCGCTCTGGGCGGGCACGCTGACGGCGTCCCAGGCGGCCTTCGTCCGGTTGAACAGCACGCAGCTCGCGTCGAGGGTCTTGGCCGAGGTGAGCGTGGCCGTGCGGTAGCGCTTGTACGTCATGCCGCTGGTCTTGAGCAGCATGCCGCCGTAGAAGACCTTGCCGGCGCTCTGGATGCCCACGCCGGTGACCGAGGAGCTGTTGCACGTCGGGCTGGACGGCTTGCCGCCCCCGGGGCTGGAGCCCTCGGCCAGCAGGTAGAACCAGTGGTTGAGCGGACCGGCCGCCGCGTGCTCCTCCGTGCTGGGTATGGAGGAGCTGTAGCAGTTCGGGTCACCGATCTGCCCCGGGTTGTACATGATCCGGATCGGCCCGCTGCCCACGAGGTTGATCTTCTCGCCGACGGTGTAGTCCGGGTCGTCGTACGGGGCCGGCTCGTTGGTGTACGCCTCGGTGAGCGCCCCCATGATGTCGCCGGTCGCCTCGCCGAGACCGGACTCGTTGTTGGCGCCGCCGGGCGTGTACTGGTCGATGCCGTGGCCGAACTCGTGGCCCACGACGTCCATCGCGCCGATCCACTGGTTGGCGTTGTTGTGGCCGATGGAGACGGTGGAGCCGTCCCAGTAGGCGTTCACGTCGTTCAGCCCGACCTTGACCGGCCAGCTGCGGCCGTTGCCGTCGTGACCGTTGCGCCCCAGCCAGTCGCGCAGCATGTCCCACTCGTGCTGGGCCGCCCACATGACGTCGACGCAGCCGGTCTCCTTGCTGGCGGCGTTGCCGGTGCCCCAGGAGTCGGAGGACTTGGTGAAGACGCCTCCCGTGCTGTAGTCGGCGCAGCTGAGTCCCGGCCTGCCGGGGTCTCTGAGCGAGTAACTGCCGCCAGAAGAGGTGGTGTTGATCGACAGCGGGGAAGGCCCGTTCCACTGGCTGTTGCCGGTGCCGGCCTTGACGTCGTCGTAGCTGTCGAGCACCGCGCCGTTACCGGCGTCGACGAAGACGTGCAGATGGCTGGGCGCCTTCGCGGTCCGGCCGGTCAGCACCGTTTCCCAGGCCAGCCGGGACTTTTCGCCGGTGGCCCGTACGACCAGCCGGTGGCTGTCGACCCGCTCCACGGACTTCAGCTTCTTGCGCGCGGCGGTCTCGGCCCTCGCGGCGGAGACGGTCGCGGTGGTCGGTACGTTGATCCGCCGGGAGACCGCCGACTGCGCGCCGCGGACCCGCCCCTTGGAGTCGGCCACCACGACGGCGTCCCCGCCCACCACCGGGAGTCCGCGGTAGGTGCGCTGGTAGGCGATCGAGTAGAGCCCGTTGACCCAGGGGGTCACGTTCTGCCGCTCGTAGCGTTCCTCCGGCCCCTTCGCCAGGGCGTCCAGGCCACTGGCGGCGGCCCGGTCGGCGGCCGACACGGCGGCCGCGAGGGGGGTGGGGGCGGGCGGGGCCGGTTCCGCGGAAGCTGACTGGCCATTCGTGGCGACCAGCATCGCGGCGAGGACGGCCAGGGTTGTCCCGGCCGTCATCGGTCTGCGTTTCATCGAGGCTCCTCGGTTCGTGGGGACCTCGGTCACGGGCGGCGGCGTGGACAGACGCCCCTCCCGTGCGGCTGCCGTCGGCCGTCCGCCCGGGTGGTGTCCCGTGATCGAGCGACCGAACACTCACACGTGGCCCTCGGCGGGTCAACGAACTGGGAGTGCTGCGAAGGGAGTTGGCAAGTCTGGTCAAGTCGGCCCGGTGGGATCGCACAGCGTTCGCACAGGGTGGTGGTAAGGCTGCGTGTGCACCAGGTGGCTCGCGAGAGGATCGACGGCGCGGCGGAATCCGGGCGCCGGAGGAACGCGAGGGGGAGTGGACAGGTCGGCGGCGAGGGGTTTAGTATGCACCCGCACTCAATGATCTTGCCGTGAAAATGTCCATCGCGAGTATATCGCCTCTCGGTCAATTACGCAAACCCTCCTGACGTACCGTCACGTGGCCGGCTCCGGCCCGCCGCCAACGAGGAAGACGACAGACATGACTTCGGGAACCATCACCGCGGCGGACGCCGGCACCTGGCAGCTGGGCGACCTGACCGTCAACAGGATGGGTTTCGGCGCGATGCGTCTGACCCAGAACGGCGCCGCGCTCAGCACCGCCCGCACCCCGCACGACCGGGACCGGGCCATCGCCGTGCTCCGCCGCGCCGTTGACCTCGGTGTGAACCACATCGACACGGCGGCCTTCTACTTCTCACCGATGAGCTCGGCCAACGAGCTGATCAACCGGGCGCTCGGGCCCTACCCGGACGGCCTGGTCATCACCACCAAGGTCGGCCCCGGCCGGGGCCCGTCCGGCGACTGGCTGGACTGGGCCCGGCCGCAGGACCTGCGTGGCCAGGTCGAGGAGAACCTCCGCCAGCTCGGCCGCGACCACCTCGACGTGGTGAACCTCCGCATGAACGGGCCCGCCTCAATCGCGGACAGGTTCGGCGCGCTGGCCGAGCTGCGGGAGGAGGGGCTGATCCGCCACCTGGGGCTCTCCAACGTCGGGGCAAACCAGATCGCGGAGGCCCTGCCCATCGCACCGGTCGTCTGCGTGCAGAACCGGTACGGCATAGCCACCCGCCGCGCGGACTCCGACGATGTGCTGCGGATCTGCGGGGAGCGGGGCATCGCCTTCGTCCCGTTCTACGCCATCGCGGGCGAGGGCCGGGAGTCCGGTGCGGCCGCCGCCGCGGAGAGCGAGGCGGTGGCGGCCGTCGCCAGGGCCCACGGAGCCTCGCCCGCCCAGGTCCGGCTGGCCTGGACCCTCCAGCGCGGCCCGCACGTACTGGCCATCCCGGGCACCGGCGACCCGGACCACCTCACCGAGAACGTCGCGGCGGCCGCCCTGCGGCTCAGCGGGGACGAACTGCGGCTCCTCACGGAACTGGGTCAGCACGCCTCCTGAGCCACCACCGCAGGCCGGCCCGGGGTGACCCGGGCCGGCCGGAGACCCGGGGCCGGCCCCGTAGCGACGTAGCATGATCCTCATGGAGCAGCGCGAACTGGGCAGGACCGGACGGGACGTATCGGTCGTCGGGCAGGGCACTTGGCAACTCGGCGGGGACTGGGGCGAGGTGCGGGAGGAGGACGCCTTCGGTGTGCTCGACGCGGCCGTCGAGTCAGGAGTCACCTTCTTCGACACCGCGGATGTGTACGGGGACGGCCGCAGCGAACAGCTCATCGGCCGCTATCTGAAGGAGCGTCCGGACGCACGGGTCTTCGTCGCGACGAAGATGGGCCGGTGAGTCGAGCAGCTGCCGGAGAACTACGTCCTGGACAACTTCCGCGCCTGGAACGACCGCTCGCGGTCCAACCTGGGCGTCGACACCCTGGACCTGGTGCAGCTGCACTGCCCGCCGACCGCCGTCTACTCCTCGGACGCGGTCTACGACGCCCTCGACACACTGGTCGAACAGGAGCGGATCGCCGCCTACGGGGTGAGTGTCGAGACCTGCGCCGAGGCGTTGACGGCCATCGCCCGCCCCGGCGTCGCCAGCGTCCAGATCATTTTCAACCCCTTCCGCCTCAAGCCGCTGGACGAGGTGCTGCCTGCCGCGCGCGCCGCCGGTGTCGGCATCGTGGCGCGCGTCCCGCTCGCCTCGGGGCTGCTCTCCGGCAAGTACACCAAAAACACCGTCTTCGGTCCCGACGACCACCGCACGTACAACCGGCACGGGGAGGCGTTCGACCAGGGCGAGACCTTCTCCGGAATCGACTACGCGACCGGGATCGCCGCCGCGGCCGAATTCGCCGGGCTCGCTCCCCAGGGGGCGACGCCGGCCCAGACCGCACTGCGCTGGATCATCCAGCAGCCGGGCGTCACCAGCGTGATCCCCGGCGCGCGTTCGGTGGAACAGGCCCGCGCCAACGCGTCGGCGGCTGCGCTGGAGCCACTGGCGGACAGGACGCTCGACGCGGTACGTGACCTCTACGACCGCAGGATCCGCGCGGCGGTGCACAGCCGCTGGTAGCGGGCGGGGCTACCGGCCCTCGTCATCGGGGGCCGGTGACTGCGCATCGCTCGTCGAGGTGACCTCGTCCGGGGTGGAGGCCGAACTGGAATCGGGGGAGAAGAGACTCATCCCCAGATACACGGCGGCGAGAAAGGCGACGGTGCCCGCGATGGCACTGGCCACCCTCGGGCGGCGTCTTATTGCCTCACGGGTGCTGCGCCGGGGGGCGTTCCTCGACCGGCCTGCCGCGCGCCGCCCGTGGCCGCCGGCCGCCTGCGGCAGCCGGTAGGTGGTCGGAGCGCCGGAGTCCTCACCGGACGCGGCGCCGGGCCCGGCCTTGGCGGGGGACCGGTGCGGCGCGGGGGAGGACGGTGCGGGCGCCGACGGGTAGGACGCTGCCGGTGGAGGAGCGGGCCGGTACATCGGCAGCGGCTCCGCCTGCCCCCGCCAGGCCTCGCCGCTGAACCAGTCGGCCACCTGCTGAGCCGTCGGCCGGTCTTCCGGCTGCTTCGCGAGCAGGCCCAGCAGGTACGAGTCGAAGGCGGCGGACATCTCGACCCCGCGCTGCCGCAGCGGCACGGGAGGGGTGTCCACGTGCTGGTAGAGGGTGGCGGTCGGGGTGTCGGAACGGAACGGCGGCTGACCGAGAAGCAGCTGGTAGATCACGCAGCCGAGGGAGTACATGTCCGAGGCGGCGTCGGCCGTGCGGCCCAGCGCTCGCTCCGGCGCGAGGTAGAGGCTCGTGCCGACGATATGGCCGGTGGTGGTGAGCGCGGCGGACGGATCGTCGACGAACTGGGCGATGCCGAAGTCACCGATCTTGACGGAGCCCTCCGCGTCCAGCATCAGGTTTCCGGGCTTGATGTCCCGGTGGACTATGCCCTGCCGGTGGGCCGCGGCCAGTCCGGCGGCGGCCTGGCCGGCGATGCGGGCGACCTGTTCCGGGTCCAGCCGTTCCTGGGCCAGCAGCAGATCGGCGAGGCTCCTGCCCTCGACCAGCTCCATCACGAGGAAGAGCCGGTCCTCCCAGGACCCGAAGTCGAACACCGCCACCAGATGCGGATGGCTCAGCCTGGCAGCGGTCTGGGCCTCCAGCCGGAATCGCGCGGTGGCCGACTCGTCGGCATGCTCTCCCAGCAGCAGCTTCACGGCGACGGATCTGCCGAGGACCTCGTCCGTGGCCCGCCAGACCTCACCCATCCCGCCACGACCGATGGCGGATATCAATCGGTACCGACCAGCAACCAGCACCTGCGCACACCTATCCAGAGTTTGGGCCGAGGACCGCTTCGACTACCGCGGCTGCGACCTCATCTGTATCCGACGGGGTGGGGGGTACGCAGCATGATCAGGATATCCGGCGGACGACCGCCGGACGACCGCCGGGCGGCATCGGCACGGATCGGGCGAACGACCACGCGCGGGCGGCCCGCGCGCCGAACTCGCCCTGGCCGCTGGGAGATCCTCCGTCACCGCGGAGGGCACGGGCTTTCCGGGTCCGTGGCGGCCGCGCTCTCAGCCGCCGGTCATCCCGGGTCGCCCGCGGCCGCCCGGCCCACCGATTCCACCAGGGGCAGCAGCCGGTGCGGCACCCGTTCCCGCAGGGCCACCTCGGTGCGGGTCCTGACCACGCCCGGCAGCTGGATCAGCTGCTGGATCACGTCCTCCAGATGCCCGTTGTCCCGGGCCACCACCCGGGTCAGCAGGTCGCCGCCGCCCGTGGTGGAGAAGGCTTCGACGATCTCCGGTACGGCGGCGAGCGCTTCGCCCACATCGTCGAGGTGCCCCTGCGTCACCTCCAGGTGGACGAAGGCGAGTACCGGGTGGCCGAGCGCGGCGGGGGAGAGGGCCGGTCCGCTGCCGGTGATCACCCCGTCGCGTTCCAGCCGGTCGATGCGGGCCTGGAGGGTGCCCCGGGCGATGGAGAGAATCCGGGCGTACTCCCGCACGCTGGTGTGCGGCTGCTCGATGAGCAGCCGCAGGATGCGGGTGTCGAGCGCGTCCACCGCCATGGTCCGCCGGCCTCTCGCTGGTACGTCTGCTGGGGCGGCGACTGTACCAATGGCACACCGGTGAGCCTGTGGGGCGGGCCGCCGCCCCATGCGTTCGGCCGGTGGCCGGGTGGCTCGGAGCGGCGGCTGGGACGGTGTCAGAACTGCACGTCGGAGCAGGCGTAGAAGGCGTTCTCGGTGTCGGAGATCGTCCAGACGCCGAGGATCAGGTGCTTGCCGGACTTCTGCGGCAGTACGCCCGAGTGGGTCACGGTCGAGCCGGGCAGCTTGCCGCCGAAGGGGACGGTGAGGAACGGCTGCGGTTCCAGGTCGGCCCGGGTGAGCGGCTGGGACGGGTCGTAGCCGTCCTTGGTGATGTAGTACCGGAAGTCCGTCGTGGCGTGCCGGGCCTCGATCCGCCAGTTGAACGTGTAGTTCTGCCCCGCGGGGACCTTGGTGGCGGGCCAGGCGCCGCCGCGCGGGTCGTCGAGCTCGGAGAACCGGCCGATGCCGCCCGAGCAGATGTGGCCGTCGGCCGGTCCGCGGGTGGGGAAGCCCTTGGGGCCCTCGACGCTCGGGGGCTCCCACTGGATCTGCCCGCAGTGCTTGACGGTGCCGATGCCGCAGAGCTGCTGACGGCTGATGGGGGAGTCGGTGTAGCCGTGGCTCTGGGCGCTGCCGGAGGTGGCGAAGAGTGCCGCACCGGCCAGGCCGAGCCCGGCCAGTAAGGAAGTGATCCTTCTGCGCATACGTAGCTCCTGGAGATGTGGGGTGATGTCCGGAGAGTTCTGCGGTCTAGACCAAGGGTGAGCGTAGTCATGTCAACTCACCCTGTCCATACCGTCCGAGAGGCCTCTGCCGGGCCCCGCCCACGGGCGTACACGCCGCTCCCGGAGCGCGCTGCCGGGCGCGTCGCGGAACCGGTGCCCCGGTCCGCGACCCGCCCGTCCCCCGGCTGTCAGGGGCGGAACGACATCAGCTGGGCCGCGTCCGCGTGCTGCGGTGCGGTCGAGACGGAGCCGTGGCTGTCGATGCTCAGGGCCAGCCCGCTGTGGCGGTTGACCAGACGGTACTTACCCGTGGCCTGTGAAGCGCCGCCCGCGGCGGGGGACTTCACGACCTTCTGCAGGTACCACTGGGAGGTGGCCGACACCTTGGCGTCCTTCGCGCTGAGCGAGACCCGCGCGCCCCAGGCCCGCCCGTTCGCACCGTCCGCGACGCGCAGCGGCCGGCCGTCAGGTCCGGCGACGGTGTAGAAGCCGTCGCCGGTGCTCGTGACCTTCCACTTCTGGGCCCGTCCGCCGGACAGCGCGAGTGACCTGCCGTTCGCGGCCCTGATCTCACGGGTCCTGCCGCCGGCCGGGGAGACGGGCAGCGCGGTCTTCGAGGTGGGCTCGATGGTGATGTCGGCGTACTCACCCGTGTACGTGTCGCAGTAGAAGGAGCAGTACGAGCGGAACGTCCTGCCCACCACGCTGGACGTGGTCCTGCTTCCCGAGTCGAGGAACCACCGGTACCACGAGGCGTTCTGGTTCTCCGCGACGCTGCCGATGTTCTCCCACTTCTGGGTGGCCAGGTCGTCCGTCGCGTAGAAGTGCAGCGGGGAGTCGGTCTCGGTCGCCTGGGCGATGTTGTTCTGCGGGGTGCCGATGTACTTGCCCAGGTAGGCGCTCCAGGTGATGTTCATGACGGTCAGCTGGGAGTTGTCCGGCATGGCGCCCCGCGCGACCTGGTCCGCCGCCTTGCCCGCGGTGGACGGCTGGTACTCGTCGGCGGGCGCGGTGTAGCCGGTGCCGTTGCCGTCCGCCGGGATGATGTTGGATTCCTCGCCGCCGGTGCCCGGCGACTGCCAGGCCCCGTCATGCCACTTCTTCCACGAGGAGGGCGCCATCTTTTTTGCGATGGGAGCGCGGGCCACGTGCTGGTGCCAGACGCTGCCGCCGCCGGACTTGTTCAGCACCCGGTCGGCGTAGAAGACGTAGAAGTAGCCCGAGGCGTTGTCCACGAACAGGCGCGGGTCGCCGTCGCCGTAGTCGTACGTGTCCTTCGGGAACTGGCCGGTGTCATCGCGCTTCGTGCTGTACGGCGAGGTGATGACGTGGTCCTCGATCGACCAGGTCCTGCCCTGGTCGCGGGAGACGGCGTCATCGATCCCGTCGTAGTGCATGCCGTCGCCGAACGGCTGCGGCGTGAACTCGTTGTGCACCAGGCCGTACCAGTCGCCGCTGTCCGGGTCGACCCAGACGCCCGCCAGATCACAGTAGTTGGGGTGGGCGTAGCTCGACGTGTCGGTGGCCGGTGTGGCTTCCTTGCCGGTGGGGCTGTTGTCGCAGCGCCACGTGGTGTCGTCGTTGCGGTCCCGCTCGTTGGCGGGGTTCACCGCACCGGATATCGGGTCGAGCCGCGCGGAATCGAAGTCGTCGCCGTTGAAGAAGTTCCACTCGCGCGGGTCGTCCGCGCTGTACAGCGCGTGTGCCTGCTGGTAGTAGAACCGGCCGTCCTTCGCCGTGAACACTCCGGCCGGGGTGTCATCGGGGTTGGCGTACTCGACGGGGGCGCCGGCCGAGAGGCTGTACCCCGGGCCGGGCGCCGACGCGGCGGTCCAGTTCTGCGACGTCTGCTTCGGGTCGCACGGAGCGAGGCCGGTCCTCGCGTGGTTCGCGACCCCTCCCAGTACGGCCACGCACTTGCCGGACTTGGCGCTGTAGATCGTGCCGTCGGGCAGGTACTTGAACTTCTGCTGGTTCACCGGTGCGCAGTCGTAGAGCTGGACGCGCGCCCCGTTGGCATCCGAACCGCCGGTCACATCAAGGCATTTGCCGAGCACCTTCACCGAACCGTCGTCCGCCCAGCTGAACTGCTGGGCGGTGTCGCCGTTGCAGTCGAACAGCTGGATGGCGGTGCCGTTGGCCGAGCTGCCGTCGGTGACGTCCAGACACTTCCCGCCGATGGTCACCGTCCCGGATGGAGCGGCGGCGTCCGCGGCGGGCAGGGCCACCACTCCCGTCGCCACCGCCATGGTGAGCGCGGACGCGGCCGCGAGGCCGGCCCGTCGTCCTGTTCTCTGCTTCACTGTTTCTCCTTCGGAGAGATGCGGAATCGGAGACGTACAGACATACAGACGTCCGGACATGCTGAATCGCAGTTCGTGCGGGGAGCTGTCCGGAGCGCTGGGGGTGAGCGTGCTCAGGTTCTGATGGGGGCCACGAGTCCGTCGATGAACTCGGTCCAGTCGGCGCGTGTCGCCGGTTTGCCCGGGACTCCGGGCCGGCTCTGCCACGGCAGCGGGCCGTCCTCCCGGCGGTACTCGACACCGAGTGCGTCGAGCCGGACCAGATGGGTGCGCAGCCGTACGAGGAAGTCGTCGAAATCGCGCTCGCCGTCGCTCCAAAGAGCCTCGGCGATGGCGCACAGACGCGGGAAGACGTAGTAGTCGACCGTTCGGGGCGAATCCATGTGCTCGGTCCAGATGTTGGCCTGCCCGCCGAGGATCCGGGCCGTCTCCCGCTCGGTGAGCCCGTCGGGCACCGGGTCGAAGCCGTACGCGTCCGCAAGCGTCAGCGGCACCGCGAACGGGATCGGTTCGCTCTCCAGCTCCGACTGCCGGTAGTCCAGGTACGCCAGGTCGTCGGGGCAGGAGATCACGTCGTACTCCCGGCGCGCCGCGGTGCGGGCGCCGGTCATGCCGCGCCACGAAGCGACCGCGACGCCTTCCGGGACAGCGCCCTCCAGGATCTCGTCCCACCCGAACACCCGGCGGCCGCGCGCCGCGACGTGCGCGCCGATCCGGCCGAGGAACCACGCCTGGAGCTCCTTCGAGCTGGCGAGCCCCCGCTCCGCCATCAGTTCCCGGCTGCGCGGATCGGCTTCCCACTGGTCCTTGGGGCACTCGTCGCCGCCGATGCCGATGAAGGGCCCGGGGAAGAGTTCCATCACCTCGTCGAAGACGCCGAGGAAGAAGTCGAGCGTCGACTCCTCGGCGTTGAGGATGTTCTTGTTGACCCCCCAACGGGGGCTGGTCTCCAACCGCTCCCCGCGTACGCCGAGTTCGGGATAGGCGGCGATGGCGGCCTGGGAGTGGCCCGGTACGTCGATCTCCGGCATGACCGTGATGTGCCGCCGGGCGGCGTACGCGACGATCTCACGCAGGTCGTCCTGGGTGTAGTAACCACCGTGCGGGCGGCCGTCGTTGGGGGCGTCCTCGGCGGCACCGAGCTGGGACTCGCGGCGCCAGGAGCCGACCTCGGTCAGCCGGGGATGCCGCAGGATCTCCACCCGCCAGCCCTGGTCGTCGGTCAGGTGCAGATGGAGCGTGTTGATGCGGTGCATCGCCAGCAGGTCGAGGAAGCGGAGCACGTCGTGCTTGGGCATGAAGTGCCGGGCCACGTCCAGCATCGTGCCGCGCCAGCGGAAACGGGGCGAGTCCTCGACGGTGCCGTAGGGTACCGCCCAGCTCACCCCGGCCGACTCGGCGGCGCGGTAGATCTGCGGCGGCAGGAGCTGGCGCAGGGTCTGGCAGCCGTAGAACACACCAGCGGTGTCGCCGCCCGTGATGGTGACGCCGCCCGGACCGCAGACCAGGCGGTAGCCCTCTGCGGGGAGGCGCGGATCCAGGGTCAGCGCCAGCGCGGAGCCGGCCGGGGCGGGTTCGGCGCCTGTGGTCACCGGCAGCGCCAGTCCGGTCGCCGGACGCAGTACCGACTGCAGCCAGTGGGCCGTCGGTGCCAGTTCTGCGGGCGCGCTGATCCGGGTGGACGTGTCCAGCAGAAGCGCGCCGTCGCCGGACGCGACCGAGTGGGGGCGGGGGAGGAGGAGCATGGTGGGGGTCATCCCTTCACGGCTCCGGCGGACATGCCGGACACCAGCTTGCGTTGGATGATCAGGAAAAAGACGACCACCGGCAGCGAGAAGAGCACCGAGCCGGCCATCTGGCCGCCGAAGTCGGTACCGGTGGCGGGAGTGGAGAACGACGCCAGCCAGACGGGCAGCGTGTAGTGGTCCTGGTCCTTCATGAAGGTGTAGGCGACCAGATAGTCGTTCCAGGCCGTGATGAACGCGAAGATGCTGGACGCGATCAGACCCGGCGCCACCAGGGGGAAGAGGATCCGGGTCAGGGTCTGCCAGGTGGTCGCGCCGTCGAGCCGCGCGGCCTCCTCGATCTCTGCCGGGACCGTGATGAAGAACCCGCGCATCACCCAGATCGAGAAGGGCAGCACGGTGGCCACGTAAGCGAGGACCAGCCCGGTGTACGTACCGAGCAGCCCGATCTCGTTGAAGATCAGGAAGGTCGGGATGAGCAGCGCCGTGATCGGCAGCATCTGCACGATCAGGATCGACACCATGATGGTGCGCCGGCCCCGGAAGCGGAACCGGGACAGCGCGGCCGCGGCGAACGCCCCCAGGACCACGGCGAGCAGCACGGCGCCGCCCACCACGATCAGACTGTTGCGCAGGTCGGTCAGGAAGCCCGTCTGGTTGATCGCCGCGTCGAAGTTGCGCAGGGTCGGGGAGGACGGCCAGAAGTGCGGCGTCGGCGTCATCGCCTCGGAGCGTGCCTTGAATGCGGTGTTGACCATCCAGTAGACAGGGAAGATCCACACGAGGCAGAAGACGGTGGCGAGGGTGTTGTTCAGCCATCCGCCCCGTGGGCTCCCCGCCCGGTATGGACGGCGCGTCACCCGGTTTCCCGTACGGCTTCTCACAGGTCCTCCCCCGAGCGAAGCAGATTGCGGATGTACACCGCGGTGATCCCCAGCAGGATCGCGGTGGTGATGACCGACAGGGCCGCGCCCTGGCCGATCCGGAAGGACACGAACGCCGTCTTGTACGCGAAGATCCCGAGCGTGCTCGTCGCGTTGTCGGGACCGCCCGCGGAGACCAGCCAGATCTGGTTGAAGACGTTGAAGTCCCAGATCACCGACATGATCGTGACGAGCAGCAGGGTCGGCCGCAGGAACGGCAGTGTGACCGACCACCACACCCGCCACTCGCCCGCCCCGTCCAGCCGCGCGGCCTCCGGCAGCTCCAGGGGCAGCTGCGTGAGCGCCGCGTACAGGGTCAGCGCGATGAACGGCACCGCCTGCCAGACCACCAGCGACCAGATCGAGAGATACGCGAGAGAGGCGCTCTGTCCCCAGTCGGTATTGGTCATGTCGCCGAACACGTGCATCTGGGTCAGCAGCCAGTTGACGACCCCGTAGCCCGGCTGGAACAGCCACTTCCACACCAGGGAGGAAGCGACGTTCGGCATGGCCCAGGCGAAGATCAGCACGACCGTCACCGTCATGCGCATCGCGGTCCGCAGCCGGGTGAGCAGCTGGGCCACGCCGACGCCCATCGTGATGCTGCCCGCGACCATCGTTACGGTGAACAGCATGCTGCGCACCAGCGACTTCCAGAACTCCGGGTCGTCGAACATGTCGGCGTACTGCTTGGTGCCTACCATGCTGAACTCGCCTGTGAACAGGGTGCGTTGGTTGTAGTCCGTGAACGAGGTGAAGACTAGGAACAGGACCGGCGCCACGCTGAAGGCGGCCATCACCAGCCCGGCCGGTGAGAGCAGCCACACCACCGCCCACTGCCGTCGGCGTCCTTCCGGCCGCTTCCCCGGCTCCGCCTGACGGACCGCGCGAAGCGGCCTGGCGCCGGCCGGCGCTGTCACGGGTTCCGGATCCTTGGTGAGCAGGTCATGGGCGCAGGACGGGCGGGGGCGGCCCGCTCCGTCAGCCGGCCGCATTGAGCGCCTTGTCCACCGCGGCGTCGAAGCTCCGGGCCGCGTCCGCCGGGGACTTCTTGCCCGAAGCGACCCCGGAGAACAGCTGGTTGACCGACTTGTCGGCCTCCAGTGACGCCCACTTCGGGCTCGCCGGGGTGGCCCGGGAGTTCAGCGCGGCTTCGAAGAAGCCCTTCTTGAGCGGGCCGGCTTTGGCCAAGGCCTTCTCGTTCGCTTCGGCGCTGTTCGGATTCCAGCCGTCGTGCCCGCCGATCCAGGTGTCCTGGATGGCGGGGCTCGCGGCGGTCTTCATCCACTGGAGCGCCAGGTCCTGCTGCTCGCTCTTGGCCGCCACGCCCCATACGGCGCCGCCCAGCATCACCGGCTGGGCCCTGCCGGAGGTGCCGGGCAGCGCGAACGCCCCGAGATCGGCGTCGGTGAGCTCGGGGTTGGCCTTCTCGATCTGGGCGATCTGCCCGCTGGTCGCGGTGATGGCGCCCGCCTTGCCGTCGGCGAACACCTGGAGCTGGTCCGGGTTCTGCGGATCGGCGGTACGGGAGGCGGGCGCGGAGTACGCGTTCTGGAACTTCCTGAACACGGCGAGACCGGCCTGGGCCTTGGCGGAACCGATGCCGGCCGACCACTTGCCGCCCTGCTCGGTGGCTATCTCGCCACCCGCGTCCCAGATGAACTGCAGCCCGGTGGCCCAGTGCTGGCCGGGCAGGTAGAACGGCGAGAAGTCGGACGCCCTGTTGGCCGCCCGGACCTTCCCGAGCGCCGCGGTGAGCTCGGCGTAGGTCTTCGGCGCCTTCTTGACGCCGGCCTTCGCCCACATCGTCTTGTTGTAGATCACCGCGCGGGCGGCGGCGAAACCCGGCACGGCGTACAGCCTGCCGCCGACCGTGGAGGGCTCCTCCAGACCGGGAAGCCATTTCTGGCCCTGCCTGAGGTCCTTGGCGTACGGAGTCAGATCCAGCAGGCCGCCGCTGGAGGCGTAGCTCGCGACCTGGGTGTTACCGAGATCGAGAACGTCCGGCGGGCTGTCGGTGGCCAGCGCCGTCGTGAGCTTGGTGGCGATGCCGTCCCAGCTCTGGGTCTCGATCGTGACCCCGGCGCCGGTCTTCGCGGAGAACTCCTGCTTCATCGCCTTGAGCGACTCGGGGGAGTAGTCGTCCTGCATGATCCACACGGTGAGGGTCTTGCCCTCCCCCTTCGCGTCGGAGACCTTCTGCTCACCGCCGCCCGCGCCGCCCGTCCCGGAGCCGTTGCAGGCCGTCAGGGTGAGAGCGGAAGCCAGGCCGAGGGCGCCGGCCACGGCGAACCTTGAGTGTTTCATCGCAACTCCTGTGGTTATGAGGCGGTTTCAAGCAAGGAGAAGGGTGCGGACAGGGGGTGAGTCCGGGTCAGAGCACCCCGAGCTCACCGGCGAGTACCAGGCACGCGCCGCCGAGCAGGACCAGATCGTTGTCCCCGGCGAGGGAACGGATGTCGAGAGCGGCGTTGACCGGGCCGAGCGTGCGGGCCCGCACGACCTCCAGCGCGGCGTCGAGGAACTCCCCGTCGACCAGCTCGGGAGGGCCGGTCAGCACGATCTCGTTCAGGTTCAGGACACTGATGATCGGGGCGAGTACGGTGCCCAGCGCCCGGCCCGCCTCCGCCCGCAGGACCGGCCACCGCTCCTCTGGCGCCAGCTCAAGACGCCGCCTCAGGTGCCCCGCGTCGATGGACAGGTCGAGACAGCCGCGCCGCCCGCACATGCAGAGCTCGCCGCGCTCGTCCACGGTGACGTGACCGATCTCGCCCGCCGCGAACTGCTCCCCCTCGACCCGCTCGCCGCCGACGATCAGCCCGGCGCCGACGCCGTGCTCGATCGAGATCACCATGAGGTTCTGGGTCCGCGCGTCCCGGAAGTGCAGCACCCCGAGCGCCGCCAGGTTCACGTCGTTGCCGACGTACGCGGGGATGCCGAAGCGTTCGGCCAGCTCGGCCGCCAGTGGGAGACCCGTCCAGCCGAGGTGGGCGGCGAGCCGGATGACCCCGGTGTCGTCGATGATGCCCGGCGAGCCGACGCCGATCCCCAGCACCCGCCGGGGCGCCGCCTCGATCAGATCCGCGGTGAGCCGGAGCACCAGCTCGTGGGCGGCCGTGCCCAGGGCATCGTCGAGCGGCACATCCCGGCGCTCGACGGCCTCGCCCCGCAGATTGAGCACCGCGCCACTGAACCGGTCGCTGTGCGACAGGTCCAGGACCACGAGGTTCACCGCGTCGTCCTCGATGCGCACGAGACTCGCGGGTTTGCCGAGCCGGGCGCCGCCCTTCCGGGGGCCGATGTCGGTGACGAGCCCGTCCTCCTCAAGATCCGCGACGAGCGCGGAGATCGTCGGCGCGGTCAGCCCGGACGCCCGCGCGATCTCCGAACGGCTCTTGGGCCCCTCGTGGTACAGCGTCGCCAGCACCAGGGACCGGTTGTGCACCCGGCTGTCCAGCGTGCTCGCCTTCTGCCGCTCCGGGGGCCGGCGCGGGAGCGCGGGTACCTGGAGCAGGCTGCGCTGCGGACGGAGGGGCCCGGAGGGGGGAACGGCGGATTCGCCCATGGAGTGAGACTGCTTCCTAAGGCGGCTTTACTTAAGATGCTTTAGATAGTCAGTCGCATTTCTGCCACCGTCAAGGGGGTGGACGTGCGTTTTTCGGCCATGGCCGTGGCCGTCGTCATGCTGGAGCGGACCGTCAGGCGGCCCTGGCCGTACGGGCGATGGGATGCAGCGCGGCGTACTCCAGAGGTGCGGACGGGTCGATGGAGACGTCCAGGGGCGCGGGTTCGGCCCCCGCCCGGACCAGGAGGTCTCCGACCGAAGCGATCATCGCCCCGTTGTCGGTGCACAGCTTCGGCGGCGGGACCCGCAGTGTGATGCCGGCGGCGAGGCAGCGTTCCTCCGCGAGTGCCCGGACACGGGAGTTGGCGGCCACTCCGCCCACCACGACCAGGGTGTCCACGCCGTGCTCACGGCAGGCGGCGACCGCCTTGCGGGTCAGCACGTCGGCCACGGCCTCCTGGAGCGAGGCGGCCCCGTCCGCCAGCGGCGGTTCCTCGCCGCGCAGCCGGTGCCGCTCGGCCCAGCGGGCGGCGGAGGTCTTCAGCCCGGAGAACGAGAAGTCATGACGCGAGTCCCGCGGGCCGGACAGCGGGCGCGGGAACGCCACGGCGCGCGGATCGCCGTCCCGGGCGGCCCGGTCGATGGCCGGCCCGCCCGGGTAGGGCAGCCCGAACACCCGGGCCACCTTGTCGAAGCACTCGCCGGCCGCGTCGTCGATGGTGTCGCCCAGGTGTGTGATCGGGTCACGGGCCAGATCCCGTACGAGCAGCAGGGAGGTGTGGCCGCCGGAGACGATCAGCACCATGCAGGGGTCGGGCAGCGGCCCGTGCTCCAGGGTGTCGGCGGCCACGTGCCCGGCCAGATGGTGCACCCCGTACAGCGGCACCCCGAGTGAGAACGCCAGGGTCTTCGCCCCGGCGAGCCCCACCTGGAGCGCCCCCGACAGCCCGGGGCCGGTGGTGACCGCGACGGCGCCGATGTCCGCCATCCGCAGCTCCGCCCGGTCCAGGGCGTCCCGCACGACAGGTGTGAACGCGTGCAGGTGTGCCCGCGCCGCGATCTCCGGCACCACACCGCCGAACCGGGCGTGCTCGTCCATGCTCGACGCCACCGAGTGCGCGAGCAGACGCCCGTTCCGCACGAGACCCGCGCCGGTCTCGTCGCACGAGGACTCGATGCCGAGCACCACCGGGGACCCCATGGCGTACCCTTCTGCACTGAATAACTAATTGCAAGCTGTGTGCAATAAGGATACGCCGTAGCTCACCCGGGCCGGTCAGGCACCCCGGCGCAGGGCGACCGTGTCACCGGCGTTGAGCACCTTCGCGCGGGTCGCTCCGGCGAAGGCCGAACCGTCGATGCTGACCTTCCACGTGTTCGTCCCGCTGTTCGCCTTGCCGTTGAGGGACGTGATCGCGCCCGTTCCCGAGGAGGGCGTCACGCCGCCCACGCAGCCGGACGGGGTCGCGCCGGCCGTCGCCGCGTCCAGGAGAGCGCCGAGCGTCGCCGTGGTTCCCGTGGGGGTGAAGGCGACGGAGCACACCTTCAGGCCGCCCGAGCCGTCGTCCACGGTCAGGGCCAGTTTCGTGGGGGCACCCGAGGTGAAGGCGGACTCCGCCACCCACTGGGGCGCGCCGCTCGTGGCGGGGACCGGGGGAGCGGTGGTGAAGCCGCCGCCGGCGACGGCGCGCAGTCCGTCGATGGACGCGTACGCGGAGGGCGCGGTGTCACCGGGCAGGTACTTGAAGCCGCCGCCGGGGCTGAACTGCTGGCTGATGAGGAAGTCGACCGGGGTCTTGCCGGCGGAGGTGAGGAAGTCACCGGTCTGCGGGTTGACGCCGCAGGCGTTCAGGCCGGAGACCGCCCAGCTGTTGGAGTCGGTGTTGACGCCGAACATGGCGTTGAAGGCGCCGCTCGTGGGCACCAGCTTGCTCTTGAGGAACGCCTTGGCCTGCGTGATGTCCGTGTCGGTGTCCGGGACGCCGGAGACGCAGAGCGCGGCCATCGCGGCGCCGGTCATGTCGATGTCACTGGTGGCGGCGAGCGCCGCCGGATCGCCTTCGGCCTTGCTGTAGTTCCAGCCGCCGTCGTTGTGCTGGTTGGCGCGGATGCGGGTGACGAGCGAGTCGCGCAGGGCCTGGGGTATGCGCTGGGCACCGGCCCGGGTCCTGGCCCCGCCGAGGGCCAGGGTCGCGAAGACGGTGCCGTTGAAGTTGGCGGACGGGCCGAAGTAGCCGGGCTCGGCGTTCTGCCAGTAGCCGTAGATGTCACCGATCAGGTTGCGGGAGGAGGAGACCCGGGCGGGGTCGATACCGGCCGCATAGGCGTTGAGCGTGGCGCGTTCGTAGTCGGTGACCACAGGCTCCGCCGACGGCCAGCTCGCCGTGGCGAGCAGGGCGCGGTAGACCGTTCTTGCGTTCTTCGAGGCGTCGCCGCCGGGTGTGACGTCCACCGCAGCGGTTCCGGCGGAGGCCAGGGCGCTGAACGCCCACTCGTTGGACAGTCCGCCCGAGGCGTACGAACCGTCGGCTGCCTGAAGGGACTTGAGATACGCGACACCGTTCGTCTTCGAGGTGGCGATCTGGGCCGGAGTGGCGGTGGCCGCCGCCGGCAGGGCGCTCAGACACAGAGCCCCGAGGGAGACGGCTGCTGTGAACACAAGACGGGGTGAGACCGAAGGACGAGGCATGGCCTGCTCCTGGGATGAGGGGCGCGCCGGCCAGGCCCGCGTCCTGGTCCGAAGAGGGGCGGCAGCGGGAAGGGCCGCCGCCCGAACGCGTGGACCGGCTTCCTGTGATGCACCGCCGACATGGGCATTCGGGCTCGGAACGGCCCCCGCCGTCCCACACCGCTGCGCGTCAGCCCCGGACTCTCACCGGGTTCCCCCATGTGGCAGTCCAGGACGCTACCCCAGCCGGAGCCGTCCTGTCAGCAGCCCCCGAATCCGGTCCGGACGGCGCGGCCGCCTCTTGACGTTGCGTGCGGGGGCGTGCTCAAATCCGCCTGATAAGCACTGAGTTCCGGGGGAAGCCGGTCGAAATCCGGCGCTGACCCGCAACCGTAGGCCCGGCATCGCCGGGCGAGCCGGATTACCTGGGGCCTGATCTGCAGCGAGAAGCGCCGTCGCGGACTACGGCGTGGTCGACCAGCCCCGCCATGCGGTGAACCACGCGTGGTCGCGGTGGGCTCAGCCACGTTCGTGTCCCCACGGAGACAGAACGAGGGGGCCGCGGTGGGGACCGCACAGCGAACAGACCGGAAGCCGGGGACCAGAGCGTTCCTCTCCCTGGTGGCGGTGGCATTTCTCCTGCTTGCCATGTGCGTGACACTCGGCACGGGCACCCCGGCCGCGGCCGGTCCCGTCGACGCGTGCACGGCCGGCAAGGGCGCCGTCGTCGCTGTCGACTTCGGCCCCTTCGGCGGCAAGGTCGAGCGCGGCTGCGACACCACGCCGACCACCGGATACGAACTCCTCCACGAGGCGGGCTTCACCACCGAGGGCACGCAGCACGACGGCCCCGCCTTCATCTGCCGCATCGGACTCGGCTCCGGAACCCAGTACCCGACGACGGACCAGGAGTCCTGCGTCCTCACCCCGCCGGCCACCGCCTACTGGTCCTACTGGGTCGCCTCGCCGGGGCAGACCAAGTGGACGTACAGCCAGTACGGCGCCATGAGCCGCGACCTGAAGGACGGTGACGTCGACGCCTGGGTGTTCGGCGGGACCGACATCGGCGGCACGACCGGCAGGCCCACGTTCACCCCGGACGACGTGCGCGCAGGCGGGGGCGCCGAGACCCCGGACCCCGGCGGCAGCACTCCCACGGTTCCGGCCGGTGAGATCGACACCGCGGCCGCGGCGGCCTGGGCCAAGGGCGCGCTCAAGGACGGCGAACGCATCGTCGACGACGGCACCGACACCCCGGACTACTTGTTGACCACAGAGGCGGCCTACGCGCTTGCCGCCGCCGAGGGCACGAGCGGCACGCTCGACAAGGTCACGGCCTTCCTCGCCGCCCACACCGACGACTACGCCTACCCGTCGGGCGAGGACCAGGCACCCGACGCGGCAGCGGCCGCTCGGCTCGCCCTCCTCGCCGAGGCCACGGAGGGCGACCCGCACGCCTTCGGCGGCCACGACCTGATCGCGGACCTCATCGGCAGCGTCTGCGCCGCCGGCCCCGACTCCGTCACCTACACCCCCGGTTGCTCCGCGAAGGGCGACTTCCACAACGCCTCGTACGGCGAAGGACAGGCACTCGCGCTCCTCGCCGTGCTGCGCTCCGGTGCGACGCCCCCGACGGCGGCCGTCGAGCGTCTCACCCAGCTCCAGTGCGACGACGGCGGCGTCACCAGCATCCTGATCCGCCCCGGCGAATACTGCGACGGAGACCCCGCCACCACCGGCCTGGCGGTTCTGGCCCTGCGCGAGGCCGCAGGCCAGGACGCCGACGTGGCGAAGGCGCGTACGTATCTGAGGAAGGCCCAGCGCGAGGACGGGGCGTTCCCCGGCTACACGGGGTCCACGGCCGGCAGCGTCCAGGCCACCGCGTACGCGGCCCAGGCGCTGCGCGCCCTCGGCGACACCACCCGGGCCGACGCGGCTGTCTCCTGGCTCTCGCGTGAGCAGCTCGACGGTGGCGGCTTCGGGTTCGAGGAGGACGCCACGGATCCGGCGCTCTACCCGACCGGCCCGGCGGTCCTGGCCGGCGCGGACACCGACCTCACCCGCCTGACGACGAAGAAGCCGGACCCGACGGACCCGCCGACCACGGACCCGCCGGCCACTGAGCCCCCGACGACTCGTCCGCCCACCACGGACCCGGCCCTTCCGGCCGGTGAGGGCCCGGATATGAAGAAGGGCGTCGCCTACCTCACTCGTGCGGCAAACCTCAAGCAGGGCCAGTACTACGGAGACGGCACGGGCCGCGCGGACTTCGGGCTCACCATCGACGGTGCCTACGCCCTCGTGGCGACCGGCATGAACAACGGCAAGCTCCGCGGCATCGTCGACTTCCTCGACAAGGGCGGGAAGGACGGGGCCGGCCGGACCCTCCAGGACTGGACCGGGACGGGGACGAAGTACGCGCTCGGCGGTTCCATCGGCAAGGCCGCCCTGCTCGCCGAAGCGGTGGGCCGCGATCCTCGCTCCTTCGGCGGCAAGGACCTCATCGCCGCGCTCGACAAGGCGGTGTGCGCCGGGCCGAGCAAGGCCCCGGACCGCAGCTGCGCGGCCAAGGGCGCCTACACCTACGCCCCTTCGGTCTTCTCCCAGTCCCTGGCGGTCATGGCCCAGGTGCGCGCCGACGAGAAGCAGGCAGCCCAGGCGCCGGTCGCCTACCTGCGGAGCCTCCAGCACGGCAGCGGTGCCTGGCCCAGCCTGATCCCCGCCACGGGCGACTCCGACGTCGACTCCACCGCCATCGCCGCCATGGCCCTGGACCTGGCCGGTGGTGAGAAGGCGGACCAGGCCGTGGACAAGGCACTCGGCTGGATCGCGGGCGAGCAGCTTCCCGACGGCGGCTTCCCCGGCGCGGCCGGAAACTCCGTCAACTCGGCCGCCCTCGCCGTTCAGGGACTCTCGCTGGACGCGGATCGGTACGCCTCCGAGATCGCCAAGGCGCGTAAGTTCCTCGCGGGCCAGCAGAACACGGACGGCGGCTTCAACGTCGCCAGGGAAGGGCAGCGCGGATCGGACCTGCGCGCCTCCACCCAGGCGGTCGGCGGTGCCACCGGGATCTCGTTCGGCACGCTCGGGCGGAGCCTGGCCGGTACCTCGCCCCAGCCCACACCCAGCCCCGGCGCGTCCACCCCGTCGATCGTCACCACCGACGACTCGGCAGGCGGCACAGGCGGCACAGGCGGCATCGTCGACACCGACGGCGGCGGCTCCGGCGGGGGAGCGCTGGCCTCGACCGGTGTGCGGGCCGGTGTGCTCGCCGGGTTCGCGGCCCTGCTGGTGGGCGCCGGCCGGTGGATGGTCGTCGTGGCCCGTCGCCGGGCATCGGAGGCGGGACGGATATGAGCATCCCTGTATGGCGCCGAGCCGCTCGGACGGTCGCGGCCCTCCTCCTGCCGGCTGCGGCGCTCATGGCGAACGCGTCCCCGGCGGCGGCGGACCCGCAGCCCATGGGCCGCTGCACCACCACCTCCGGAGCCGTCCTGGCGGTCGACTTCAGCCACTGGGGCGGCCCCGTATACCGCTCCTGCGGCACCACGCCCACGACCGGGTACGAGCTGCTCAACCAGGGCGGCTGGCGTACCACCGGCACCGGTCACGACGGTCCCGCCTTCATCTGCCGGATCGGCTACAGCGGTCAACAAGGCGGCAGGCAGTATCCGACGCCCCAGCAGGACGACTGCGTGCTGACGCCACCGGCCTCCGCCTACTGGTCCTACTGGCACGCCGATCCGGGCGCGGACTCCTGGGAGTACAGCCAGCTCGGCGCCATGCTCTACAAGCCGAAGCCCGGCAGCGTCGACCTGTGGATCTTCGGCGGTACGAACATCGAGGGCACCGAGGGCCGGCCCACGCTCACCCCCGGACAGCTCCGCGCCCACAACACGAAGGCGCGGGGCAACGTCGGCGAGCCCGCCTCGACCGAACGCGCCCCGGCGCTCCCTCCGGGCACCGACACCGGACCGAAGGCGCCCGAGCCGAAGAAGCCGGCCCCACCGAGGCCGGCCCCCTCGCAGCCGGCCTCCGCCGAGGCGAAGCCGTCGAAGAGCCCGTCGCCCAGCGCGTCCAAGTCCGCGTCACCGAGCAGCCCTTCACCGGCCGTTTCGCCCAGTCCCGCCGGGAGCGCGCCGGGGGCCGGGACCAGGGTGGTCGACGCCGCCCCGGCCGCCGACGCGAAGGTCGACGCCGGGTCCCGTGTGCCGTTGCTCGTGGGCGGCTCGCTGGTCGTACTCATAGGCGGGGCGGCCGTGTTCGCGGCCAGGCGCCGCCGGCGTACGGAGTAGTCGAGTGGCGGGTGCCGCCCCCACAGCGACCACGCCCGTGTCCGGCCGGGCGCCGGACACGGGCGGCCGCCGGCTGCCCAGAACGCTCCATCCGGTCGCGTGGTGGATCTGGGCACTCGCGCTGGCCACCGCCGTCAGCCGCACCAACAACCCGCTGCTGCTGTTCCTCGTGCTCGCCGTCCTCGGATACGTCGTCACCACGCGCCGGACCGAGGCGGCCTGGGCCCGCGGATTCACGTACTACCTGTACCTCGCCCTCACCGTCGTCGCGATCCGCGTCCTGTTCCGGGCCGTCTTCGCCACCGGCATCACCCCGCACGACCACTTCCTCTTCTCCCTCCCGCACATCCCCACCCCCGACTGGTACGCGGGCATCCAGCTCGGCGGACCCGTCTCCCTCGAAGCGCTCCTGTCCGCCGCCACCGACGGACTGCGCCTCGCCTGCATGCTCTGCTGCGTCGGCGCCGCCAACACCCTCGCCAATCCCAAACGCGCCCTGCGGATCCTGCCCGGCGCCCTGCACGAACTCGGCGTCGCCGTCACCGTCGCCATCAGCGTCGCGCCCCAACTCGTGCAGAGCGTGCAACGAGTGGCCCGCGCCCGACGGCTGCGGGCCGGACGCGGCAGGGGGCTCAAGGCCCTGCGCGGCATCGTCGTCCCTGTCCTGGAGGACGCCCTCGAACGCTCCCTGCGCCTGGCCGCCGGAATGGACTCCCGGGGATACGGACGCGCCGGCACCGCCACCCGCCGCTCGCGGCGGGCCACCGGGGCGCTCATGCTCCTCGGGATGTGCGGCCTGTGCGCCGGGGCGTACGGCCTTCTCGACGCGACCACCCCCGCCTTCCTCGGGTTCCCGGCGATGGCGGCGGGGGCCGTGCTGTGCGTGGCGGGCCTGCGGCTGGGCGGACGGAGGGTCTCGCGCACCACCTACCGGCCCGACCCGTGGCTGCTGCCCGAATGGGCCGTCGCCGGAGCCGGTGTGCTCTCCGCCGTCCTTCTCTTCAGCGACATGGGCTACGACGCGGCCGAGCTCAACCCCTCCATCTACCCGATCAGCTGGCCGGCGCTGCCGCTGGTGCCCACCTGCGCGATCCTGCTCGCCGGGACCGCCGGGTTCCTCGCACCGCCGCCGGCCCCGCCCCACCCGATCGTCCCCCGACAGGGCACCGAGAAAGCCGAAGCCACGTGATCACCTTCGACCAGGTCACCGTCAGGTACGACGGGGCGGCCGAACCCGCCCTCCGCGAGGTCGACCTCGTCATCGAGGAGGGCGAACTCTGCCTCGTCGTCGGTCATACGGGTGTCGGCAAGTCGACCCTCCTGGGCGCCGTCAACGGGCTCGTACCCCACTTCACCGGCGGCACCCTGTACGGCCGCGTCACGGTCGACGGCCGGGACACCGCGAGCCACCCGCCACGGGAACTCGCGGACGTGGTGGGCGTGGTCGGGCAGGACCCGCTCGACGGATTCGTCACCGACACCGTCGAGGAGGAACTCGCCTACGCCATGGAACAATTGGCGATCGCGCCGCCGGTCATGCGTAAACGGGTCGAGGAGACCCTCGACCTGCTGGGCCTGGCGGACCTCCGCCACCGCGCGCTCCACGAGCTCTCCGGCGGACAGCAGCAGCGGGTCGCCATCGGATCGGTCCTCACCGCCCATCCCCGCGTCCTCGTCCTCGACGAACCCACCTCCGCCCTGGACCCGACGGCGGCGGAGGAGGTCCTCGCCGCCGTCACCCGGCTCGTCCACGACCTCGGGGTCACCGTCCTCATGGCCGAGCACCGCCTCGAACGCGTCGTGCAGTACGCCGACCGCGTCGTGCACCTGCCCGGTGACGGGCGCGTCGTTCACGGCACCCCCGCCGGCATCCTCCGTACGTCCTCCATCGCCCCGCCGATCGTGCAACTCGCCCGCACCGCCGGCTGGCACCCGCTGCCGCTGTCCGTCCGCGACGCGCGCCGTGCCGCCGTCCTGCTCAGGACCGAGCTGGCCGACGCCACGCCCGCCCCGGTGCGCCCGGCTCCCGCAGCCGACGCCCCGCGCCTGCTGACCGGCCGCGGAATCACCGTCAGCTATCACGGTGTCGCCGCCGTCCGCGAGGTCGACCTGGGCCTGCGGAGCGGTGAGATCACCGCGCTGATGGGGCGCAACGGCTCCGGAAAGTCCTCCCTGCTGTGGGCGTTGCAAGGGTCCGGTCCGCGAAGGGCCGGCACGGTCCGCGTCACGGGAGGCGGCTCGGCGCACGATCCGCACGCGCTGCCCGCGGCCCACGCGCGCCGCCTGGTCGGCCTCGTCCCGCAGACACCCGCCGACCTGCTCTATCTGGAGAGCGTCAAGCAGGAACTCGCCCAGGCGGACAGCGAGTCGGCGGACGGGGACACGAACCCGGGTGCGCGGGAGATACTCGACCGGCTGGCGCCGGGCATCGCGGACGCGACCCACCCACGCGACCTGTCCGAAGGGCAGAAACTGGCTCTCGTCCTCGCGATCCAGCTCGCCGCGACACCTCGGGTGCTGCTCCTCGACGAACCGACGCGCGGGCTGGACTACCGGGCGAAGGCGGAGCTGACCCGGATCGTCGCCGCACTCGCGGCGGAGGGCCGTGCGGTCGTCATCTCCACCCACGACGTGGAGTTCGTGGCCCGGACCGCCGACCGGGTCGTGGTGATGGCCGAGGGCGACATCGTCGCGGACGGCCCCACTCCCGAAGTCATCGTCGCCTCACCGGTGTTCGCACCGCAGACCGCGAAAATCCTGGCACCGCTGCCGTTCCTCACCGTCGACCAGGTGACCTCGGCACTCGCTTCGCCCCGCCCCGCGCCCCGCGACGGCGAGGACCCCGCATGAGCACGACCGCCTCGACGGCCATCCGGCTCACCACCCGTGTCTCACTGGTCATCGCGCTGGCAGCGTTCCTCGGCGTGGTGGCCTTCTTCTGGCCCTTCGTCGTCGCACCCGGAGAGTTCGGCTCGAACTACGCCCCGCCCCTGATCTTCGGCGTCCTGCTCGTCCTCGTGCTCTGCGTGGTGCTCTCCGAGATCGCCGAGGGCGGCATCAGCTCCAAGGCCCTGGCCATGCTCGGCGTCCTCTCCGCCGTCAACGCGGCGCTGCGCCCGCTGGGCGCCGGAACCGCCGGGATCGAGACGGTCTTCTTCGTCCTGGTCCTGGCCGGACGCGTCTACGGACCGGGCTTCGGCTTCACCCTCGGCTGCACCTCGCTCTTCACCTCCGCCCTGATCACGGGCGGTGTCGGGCCGTGGATGCCGTACCAGATGTTCGGCTGCGCCTTCGTGGGCATGCTCGCCGGCCTGCTGCCCCGGGCCACCGGCCGCCGCGAGGTCCTGATGCTCGCCGCCTACGGTTCGGTCTCCGGCTACCTCTTCGGCTTCCTGCTCAACCTCTCCTTCTGGCCCTTCTCCCTCGACCCGAACAGCTCCCTCGCCTATCTGCCAGGCCTGCCCTTCACCGAGCAGTGGCACCGCTACCTCGCCTTCGACCTTGCCACCTCCCTCGGCTGGGACACCGGCCGGGCCGTCACCAACTTCGTCTGCGTCACGCTGGCCGGCCCGGCGGTACTCACCACGTTCCGCCGGGCCGCCCGACGCGCCCGCTTCCAGGCCCCGGTCCGCTTCACACCCGCCGGACCGGCCGACCCGGACGCCCGCCCCTAACCTCCGGCCGCCGCCCCGGGTCCTGCGCGATCAGGAGGCGGGCAGCTCGCCGCGGACGGTGCGGGCCGCGGCGACCAGGTTCTCCAGGGACGTCCTGGTCTCGGGCCAGCCGCGGGTCTTCAGGCCGCAGTCCGGATTGACCCACAGGCGCTCGGCGGGGATGGCCTCCAGCCCCTTGCGGAGCAGGGCGGCGGCCTCGTCGGCACCGGGTACACGCGGTGAGTGGATGTCGTACACGCCGGGACCGGCCTCGCGCGGGTATCCGTGCGCGGCGAGTTCGCGGGCGACCTGCATGTGCGAGCGGGCGGCCTCCAGGCTGATGACGTCGGCGTCCAGGTCGTCGATGGCCTGGACGATGTCACCGAACTCCGCGTAGCACATGTGGGTGTGGATCTGGGTGTCCGGCCGTACCCCGCTGGTGGTCAGGCGGAACGACTCGGTGGCCCATTCCAGGTACCCGGCGTGGTCCGCCGCCCGCAGGGGGAGTGTCTCGCGCAGGGCGGGCTCGTCGACCTGGATCACCGAAGTGCCCCCCGCCTCCAGGTCGTCGACCTCGTCGCGCAGCGCGAGCGCGACCTGGCGCGCGGTGTCACCGAGCGGCTGGTCGTCGCGGACGAAGGACCAGGCCAGCATGGTCACCGGGCCGGTGAGCATGCCCTTGACCGGGCGCCCGGTGAGCGACTGGGCATACGAGGTCCAGCGCACCGTCATCGGCTCCGGGCGGGAGATGTCGCCCGCGAGCACCGGCGGCCGGACGTAACGCGTGCCGTAGGACTGGACCCAGCCGTGCTGGGTGGCGAGGTAACCGGTGAGCTGCTCGGCGAAGTACTGCACCATGTCGTTGCGTTCGGGCTCGCCGTGCACCAGGACGTCGATGCCGGTCTTCTCCTGGAAGGCGATGACCTCACCGATCTCGGCCCTGATCCGCTCCTCGTAGCCCGCCGTGTCGATCCGTCCCGCGCGCAGGTCGGCGCGGACGGTACGCAGTTCGCTCGTCTGCGGGAACGAGCCGATGGTGGTCGTCGGCAGCAGCGGCAGCCCGAGGTGGGCCCGCTGGGCGGCGGCGCGTTCGGTGTACGGCTGGGAGCGGCGGCCGTCGGCGTCCGTGACGGCCGCGGTCCTGGCCCGGACGGCGGGGTCGTGGGTGATCGGGGAGTCGGCGCGGGACGCGAGGTCGGCGCGGTTGGCGGCGATCTCGGCGGTGATCGCGCCGGTGCCCAGGGTCAGTCCCTTCGCGAGCGTGACGATCTCGGCGGTCTTCTGCTCCGCGAAGGCGAGCCAGCGCAGGATCCGCGGGTCGATGTCCCGCTCCGGCGCGGTGTCGAGCGGGACGTGCAGCAGGGAGCAGGACGCCGCCACGTCCACCCGGTCCGCGAGGCCGAGGAGGGTGGCGAGGGTGGCTAGGGACTTCTCGTAGTCGTTGATCCAGATGTTGCGGCCGTTGACGACACCCGCGACGAGGCGCTTGCCGGGAAGCCCGCCGGCGGCGGCGAGGTCTTCTAGGTTGGCTGCGGCGGCATCGGTGAAGTCCAGTGCCAGACCCTCTACCGGGGCCTTCGCCAGGACGGGGAGTGCCTCACCGAGCCGCCCGAAGTAGGAGGCGACGAGCAGCCTGGGCCGGTCGGTGAGGCCGCCGAGGTCGCGGTAGGCGCGGGCGGCGGCGTTCAGCTCGGCCGGGCTGCGGTCCTGGACCAGGGCGGGTTCGTCGATCTGCACCCACTCCGCGCCGGCGGCACGCAGATCTGCGAGGACCTCCGCGTACACCGGCAGCAGCCGGCCCAGCAGGGTGAGCGGCTCGAAGCCGGCGGCCACCCCGGGGGCGGGCTTGGCCAGCAGCAGGTAGCTGACCGGGCCGACGAGCACCGGCCGGGCGGTGTGCCCGAGCGCGACGGCCTCCCTGAGCTCGGTGACCTGCTTGGTGGAGTCGGCGGTGAAGACGGTGTCAGGACCGAGCTCGGGGACGAGGTAGTGGTAGTTGGTGTCGAACCACTTGGTCATCTCCAGCGGTGCCACGTCCTGGGTGCCGCGAGCCATCGCGAAGTACCCGTCGAGCGCGTCGGCGGCGACGGCCGCACGGTGCCGCTGGGGGACCGCGCCGACCATGACGCTGGTGTCCAGGACGTGGTCGTAGTACGAGAAATCGCCGGTCGGGACCTCATGGACGCCGACGTCCGCCAGCTGCTTCCAGTTGGACCGGCGCAGTTCTGCCGCCGTCTCCCGGAGGGCACCGGCGCTGACGCGGCCCTTCCAGTACCCCTCGACGGCCTTCTTCAGTTCCCGGTTCCGGCCCTGTCGGGGGTAGCCGTACACGGTGGCTCGTGCTGCCGCGGCTGCGGGCTTGGGTGTCACGGAAATCTCCTTCGCGAGATGACTCCTGAACATCCCGGAGACGGGACACGGACGCGAAGGGATGACGGACCGGACGGATATCGCACACGCCTCGGCGCGGATTCTCCGTCTGACACGCACGCCGACCCGCCCACGAGGTCACCGGGATATCCGCATCCGAGGGTTCGGGTGCGGGCAACGGGCAGGTCTTCGGACTCGTGGGCGCGTCTGCCGGAGCAGACTCCTACTGGCCGTCGCTTCCCGGATCCGAACGGATCCAGTGCGTATGACGGCGGTCGTTCCCACTTACCGCTGCGGGGCAGTCCCGGAATCACACCGGGTTCCCTCTTGCGACGCGCCTGCCTGGCGGACAGGGCGAACCAGCTGCACCGGTCAGCCTAGGGGGTGGACCGCCTCCGTGGCACCGCTGTTCACATTCCGGGATCCGGAAGGGGCGGACGGCGGTGCTCCCGGGCCTCCTGGTCCTCGCGCTGGTCCGTTGGCTCTGCCGTGGTCAGGCAGGATGCGGTATCGCTGGGCCATTGGTACATAGAGATGGGGTCGAGTTGAACCATTAGCTCCCCAGGTGTTGAGATAGTGGAGTCAATGGCGCTGCGGGTCCCTCTGGGATCTCTGTGGCGCCTTTCTCATGTCTGCGCTGGTGTCATGCGCGAAAGGGGCGAGGCGACTTGCTGAAGAGGGCGTTCGTCGCACACGATCCCGGACGGATCCGGCTGCGGTTCGCATCCCGGGCCGTGCTCGGCATCGGGCTCGCCGTCACGCTGTGCGGGGCGGCGGGGCACTCGCTGGTGGCGGCCATCACGGGGGGCCTGGCCGCGCTGCTCGCCCTCTTCACGGTGACCGACCCGACGGTGCGCGGACAGGCCACGACGACCGCGCTGCTCCCCGTCGTCGGCCTCCCGGTGCTCACGCTCGCCGCCGTGCTGCACGACGTGCCCGTCGCCCGCGACCTGGCTTTCCTCGCCGTCGTCGGCGCGGGGGTGTACGCGCGGCGGTGGGGGCCGCGCGGGCACTCGCTGGGCGTATTCGCCTTCATGGCCTACTTCTCCGCCCAGTTCCTGCACACCGTGCCCGGCCAGCTGCCCGAGTTGTACGCCGCGGTGCTGCTGTCGCTCCTCGCGTCGTCCTTGGTCCGGTTCGGGGCGTGGTGCTACGAGCGCCGGATCGCGGCGCCGGTGACGGTCGGCCTTCCCCCGGGAGCGGCGGGGCTGCGGCGGATCACGACGCGGCAGGCCGTACAGGCGACCCTGGGCGCGGGATTCGCGCTCGCGGTGGGGCAGCTGCTTTCCGACCAGCGCTGGTACTGGGCGGTCGGCGCCACCTGGTGGGTGTTCGTGGCCACGACCTCGCGCGGCGAGACGGTCGTGCGCGGGTTCAGACGGTTCCTGGGGACCTTGCTCGGCATCGGGCTGGGCTTCGCCGTGGCCGTGCCGCTGCACCACGAGCCGGTCGCGGCCGCCGCTGTCGTGGCGGTGGGCGTGTTCGGGATCTTCTACACCGCCGCCGTCTCCTACACCTGGATGATGCTGGCCGTCACCGTGATGGCGAGCATGCTGTACGGGCTGCTCGGCGTGCTCGACGCGGGACTTCTCGTACTCCGGGTCACCGAGACGGGGGCCGGTGCGCTCGGTGCCGTACTCGCGGTGCTGTTCGTGCTGCCGGTGACCACGCACTCGGTGACCGAGGCCTGGGTGGAGCGGGCGCTGCGGTGCGTGCACACCTGTACGGCGGAGGCCGCTGCCCGGCTCGCGGGAAGCGAGGACGCCGACCCGCCCCGGCACGTTGCCGAGCTGGAGGCGATCCTCGGCCGGGTACGGCTGTCGCTGGCGCCGCTGGTGCATCCGCTCAACCCGGTGAGGGCCCGCAAGGCGCGGGCGCGTCAGGTCCTCGCACTGCTCGACGACTGCGCGCGCGAGGTGCGCGGACTGGCCTCCGTCGCCGCCGATCCGGAGGCCTCGCACGACGCCCGGCTCGCCGCCGCCTGCTGGCGCGTCGAGAGCGCGGTGGAAGCGCTGACGGCTCCCGAGCGGCCGGCCCGTACCCCGCTCGCCGCGGGAAGTCCGGCGCACGCCGCGGAGACGGAACCCGCCCTCGCCCACCTGCACGGCCTGGAGCGGGCGCTGGTCGAACTGGCCGCGCCGCTGCACAGCCCGCCGAGGGCCCCGCTCGCCGCCGCCTGATACCCGCACCCTTTGGTCCAGACCACCTGCCGCACTGCTACCGTCGCCGCGGAAGATCGCGACGGTCCCCACTGTCGCGATCAGTCGGCGGAGAGAGGCAGTGCGGTGGACAGCAGCAACGGTGCCGGACGGGCATTCATCGGGTCCTTCACCTCGGCGGGCGGGCGGGGCATCACCGTCGCCGCCGTCGACCAGGAGACCGGGGCGCTCACCGTCCTCGGCGCGACGGATTCCGTGCCCAACCCCTCCTACCTGGTACTGGGCCGGGGCGGGGGCCCCGACGGTGCGGTCCTGTACGCGGTCAGCGAGACCGAGCCGGGAGCGGCCGCGGCGCTCGACGTCACCCAGGACACGCCCCGGCCGATCGGCGCCCTCCAGCCGGTGGACGGGGATGCCCCCACCCACCTCGCCCTCGCGGGCGGCCGGCTGCTGACCGCCAACTACGGCTCCGGCAGCGTCACCGTGCTGCCCGTGGGCGCGGACGGTTCACTGGGCGCCCCCGACAGCGTGCTCCAGCACGAGGGAAGCGGTCCGGACGCCACCCGGCAGGAGGGCCCGCATGCCCACCAGGTGCTCCCCGACCCCTCGGGGAACTGGGTGCTCAGCGTCGACCTCGGCACCGATTCGGTACGGATCCGCGCGCTCGACGCGGAGACCGGCGCGCCGCGCCCGCACGGCGAGACGGCGCTGCGGCCGGGTACCGGACCGCGCCATCTCGCCTTCCACCCCGACGGTGCGCACGCCTATGTGCTGAACGAGCTCGAACCCACGGTCACCGTGTGCCGGTGGGACGCCGCAGCCGGAGTCCTCGAAGCGGTCGACGAGACGTCCCTGCTGCCCGTGGAGGCCACCGGGGACGGCGCCGCGGCGAGCTACGCGTCCGAGGTCGTCGTCTCGCACGACGGCCGGTTCCTCTGGGCGGCCAACCGCGGACACGACAGCATCTCGGTGATCGCTCTCGACGCCACCGGAGAGAAGGCGTCCCTGGTCACCACGGTGGGCTGCGGTGGCCACTGGCCGCGCGACCTGGCGCTCGACCCCGCCGGGCGACGGCTGTACGCGGCCAATGAGCGGTCCGGGAACGTCGCCTGGTTCGCCGTGGACCCGGAGACCGGTATCCCGGTCCAGGAGGGCTCCCTGGAGGCTCCTGCGGCCTCCTGTGTGATCTTCGCCTGACAGGCGCGGGCGTGTGGTGGTGGTAGCCGGCTCACCACCACACGCCCGTCAGGAAGCGGAACGCACCCCGGAACTGATCAGAGGGCCTGTGCGCCCTGCGCCACCGGGGCGGCGATGCCGAGTGCCGTGGTGTACATCGACATCACCAGCTTGCCGATCGCCGGGTAGGCGCCGAGCGGCTCGGCCGCCGCGCAGCCCGCGTCCTTGACGGCGGAGTCCAGCAGCCCTTCGGCCACCTCGGGGCCCACCAGGTACGGCGCGACCGCCAGCTGGAGCGAGCCGGAGTCCTTCAGCTGCGCGGCGATCGACGAGACGGAACCCTCGACGTCGAGCGCGGCGGCCATCACGGGAACCGCCAGCCGCGCGGCCAGCAGCATGCCGGTGATCCCGGCCGCCTGCACGGCCTCCTCACCGCCCACCGTCGCCAGTACGATCCCGTCGGCGGCCGTGGCCACAGTGAACAGCCTCGCCCGGTCGGCGCGGGCGAGACCGGCCTCGGAGAGGCGCACGTGCAGCGCCTCGGCGAGCAGCGGGTGCGGGCCGAGCACATCGGTCAGCTCGGCCGGTGCCTGGCTGTCCCTGATCGCTTGGCGTATCCGCTGCACAAGGGCGCTGTCCGGTCCCGCGAGCAGCGGCACCACGACGGCGGCCGGCCCCTCGGGCGGAGCGACCTCGCGGCCGGCGGCCGCGGCCTGCTCGAAGCGTGCGGTCCGCTCGGCGGCGCAGTGGGCGAGGGCGGAGACAAGGGACGGGTACTCGGCATCGTCGCCGTCGAGGTAGCCGATCACGGCGTTCAGACCGGGCAGCTCGGAGCGGGCAATGCTGATCACCTCTTCGGCCAGACTGCGGCTGGCCGAAGAGGGGGTACCGGGAACGGCGAGAACGAGCGCGGCAGCGCCCTCAGGTGCGACCACGGGCTCCGGGCGGCGGTGCCGTCCGGACTGGCGAGGTCGCGGCATTCGTACAGGCAGGCCGGAAGCGGGCCCAGTGGGGGTGCTCATGGCGCCGCATGCTACTGGTTTTGGGTACCCCATTGCGCGGGGAGGGTCCGGTCGAGCGTTGTCTGTCCGCATTTATCCGTTGGGCGGCTTACCGGTCAACTGCCCTGCTCTGTCACCCCTGCGGTGGACTGTTGGTCCACTCCGGACAACGGGATGCTGAGCAGTGTCGGATGACGCGGCAGGAGCAGACCGCCGGTGGCCAGGGCCCGCGCGATGCGCAGGGAGCCGACCAGGGGATCACCCGAACCGGGGACCGCCCGCGCGTGCGGCAGCAGCCGGGCCAGCTCCTCGCGCAGCGGTACGAGCAACGGCTCGCCCATCCGGAACAGGCCGCCCGTCAGCGCCACTTCGTATCCCTCGTCGCCTGCTTCCGCCGTCGGGCAGACGGCGGCGGCGGCCTCCGCGATATGTCCGGCGGCGTCGCGGAGAATGCCCTCGGCCACCGGATCGTGCGCGGCGCACCCGGCCACCTCCGGAGCGAACGAGGCCAGCACCGCGGGCCGGTCGGTACGCGGATAGAGCAGGGCGGGAAGTCCGGGCGCCGGGCCGAACACCGCCTCCAGCCGGCCGAGCAGCGCCCGGGATCCGCCGCGCCGCCCGTCGTGGGCGCGCATCGCCGCGTCGAGACCGGCCCGGCCGATCCAGGCACCGCCGCCGCTGTCGCCCAGCAGATGACCCCAGCCGTCGGCCCGCCGCCACCGCGTCAGATCCGTGCCCAGGGCGATCAGACCGGTGCCGGCCGCGACCACGGCGCCGGGACGCTGTCCGACCGCGCCGGCGTACGCGGTCACGGCGTCGGCGGCGAGCGCCAGCCGGCGCACCCCGAGCGCGTCCGCCAGGGCGGCGGGCAGTTCGGCCCGCAGCCGGTCCCCGAGGGTGCCCATACCGGCCGCGCCGATCGCCGCGGCCGCGATGCGGCTGCCGCCGCCGTGCCGTGCGAGCAGTTCCCGGACGGCGGGCAGCAGTTGTTCCAGCAGGTGGGCGGCGTCGATGCCGGAGGGCCCGGTCCGCACCGGTTCGGCGGATGCCGCTGTGCCCAGCGGGGCGTCCGGGCCCACGGTGCCCAGCGCCACCCGCAGGCCGGAGCCGCCCGAGTCCACGCCGAGGACGTACTCCCCGACGGGGTCCGGCAGTCCGGGGCCGCCGGGCGCGCTCGTCACGGCAGTCGCCAGTCCACCGGGGCGGCGCCCTGGCGTTCCAGCAGCTCATTGGTCCGGCTGAACGGGCGCGAACCGAAGAACCCGCGGTCCGCCGACATGGGGGAGGGGTGCGAGGACTCGATCGCCGGGAAATCACCCAGCGAGGGGCGCAGATTGCGGGCGTCGCGCCCCCACAGGACCGACACCAGCGGGGTGCCGCGCGCGACCAGCGCCGAGATCGCCTGCTGGGTCACCTCCTCCCAGCCCTTCCCGCGATGCGCGGCGGGCCGGCGGGGCGCCGTGGTCAGCGCCCTGTTGAGCAGCAGGACGCCCTGCTCGGCCCACGGCGTCAGATCACCGTTCGAGGGGCGCGGAAGCCCCAGGTCCGAGTGGAGCTCCCGGAAGATGTTCTCCAGGCTGCCGGGCACCGGCTGGACGTCGGGTGCGACGGAGAAGCTCAGCCCCACCGCGTGCCCCGGTGTCGGGTAGGGGTCCTGACCGACGATCAGGACCCGTACCTGATCGAAGGGTTGCTGGAACGCCCGCAGGACGTTCGCGCCCGAGGGGAGATAGGTGCGCCCCGCGGCGATCTCGCCGCGCAGGAATTCGCCCATCGCCGCGACGCGTTCGGCCACGGGCTCAAGGGCCCGCGCCCAGCCGGGCTCGATGATTTCGTTCAGAGGTCGTGCTGCCACGGGCGGCACTCTACTGCTGATACGACGGTAGGGATCAACCGCCGGTCGCAGCCGCCCGCACGCACAGGACATCGGGCAGGTGCGAGATGAACTGCTGCCTGCTGCCTGCTGCCTGCTGCCTGCTGCCTGCTGCCTGCTGCCTGCTGCCAGCTGTCGCCGTCGTCCGCGCTCACGCACACCTCGCCGTTGCGGTTGCCGAAGTAGACCCCCGCCGGATCGGCGTCGTCCGTACAGAGCGTGTCACGCAGCACCGTGCCGTAGTGGGCCCCCTCCGGGAGCCCCGCGGACAGCGGCTCCCAGCTGTCGCCGGCGTCGCGGGTCCGGAAGACCCGGCAGCGGTGCTCCGCCGGTACCCGGTCGGCGTTGATCGGGAAGACGTACGCCGTGTCCGCCCGGTGCGGGTGCGCGGCCACGGCGAAGCCGAAGTCGGACGGCAGTCCCTCGCCGATGCCGGTCCAGTTGCTCCCGGCGTCGTCGCTGCGGAAGACACCCCAGTGGTTCTGGAAGTAGAGCGGTCGGTATCGACCGCGTCCCGGCTCACCTTGTGCACGCACTGGCCGAACTCCGGGTCGGGGTCGGGCAGGAAGACGGCCGACACCCCCTTGTTGGCGGGGGCCCAGCTCTCGCCGCCGTCCGCGGTCCTGAACACGCCGGCGGTGGAGACCGCGACCGTCAGGGCCTGCGCGTCCCGCTCGTCGGTGAGCACCGTGTGCAGCCCCTCGCTGCCCCCGCCGGGCACCCATTTCGAGCGCGTCGGGTGCTCCCAGAGCGGCCGGACCAGCTCGAACGACTCGCCGCTGTCCCGGGACCGGAAGAGCGCGGCCGGTTCGGTGCCCGCGTCCACGACGTCGGGGGCCTCGGGGCCGGCCGGATGCAGCTGCCATACCCGCTCCAGCGATGTGCCGGTGAACTCCGGGAACTTCACGGCGGGCTGTCTCGGCTCGACCCCGGTGGCGCCCAGGTCGTCGGAGTGGAATACGGAGGGGCCCCAGTGCGCGCTGTCGCCGCCGACCAACAGTCGGGGGGTCGTCCTTCGGGCGTCGATGGCGACCGAGTAGATGGCCTGCGCATTGAAATGCGGACCGTCGAACTCCCACGCGCCGTCGCGCCCGTGGCCGATGAAGAGCCCCTTGCGGGTGCCCACGGTGAACAGAACCTCGGTCATGACCGAACCTAACCGAAACGCCGTTGTGCCGGATACTGGCCAGTCTGCACCCGGCCACTGACAGCGGCGCGCAGGACGGGCCGGACCACCGCCGCTTCCACGGCCGCCCCGTCTACCCGCAGGTCACCGCCGGACCCGCCCTTCAGGCGGACGGCGCTACTTTCGAAACACGCCTTAGCGCTGTCCGCCCTCGTCCGGCGTCGCGCGGCGGGTGAGGAGCAGGGTCGTGCCGCCGTCCTCCTCGGTGATGTCCCGTACGTGCCGGAAGCCGATCCGGTCCAGCAGCGCGAGCGAGGCCTCGTTGCCGTCGGCGACGGTCGCGTGCACCTCGGTCAGGCCGAGCGTGCCCTTCGCCCATCCAGTGGGACACCCGTTGGTCCTGGAGCAGTGCGACGAAGGCGTCCCCGTCAGCAGGTGTGTACGGCTCCAGCCGCAGTCGCGCCGTGTGCAGAACGGGAGTTCTCATGGCGTGCGACGCTACGCACGCCGGCCCCGCCCCGCCCCGCAACGGCCTTTCTCGGCGTCGGACCGGTCAGCGCCCGGGTGCGGCCGTGCTGCTGCGCACCACCAGATTGGTGGCCAGGTCGACCCGGGTGGTCGCGGGCTGCCGGCCCCGGCCCAGGTCGATGACCAGCCGGGCGGCGGTCTCGGCCATCTCTGTGAGCGGCTGGCGCACCGTGGTCAGCGGCGGGCCGATCCACCCGGTGAGCGGCAGGTCGTCGAAGCCGACGACGCTGAGATCCTCGGGGATACGCAGGCCCAGCTCCCGCGCCGCCTCGTACACGCCGAGCGCCTGGAGGTCGTTGCCGGCGAAGACCGCGGTCGGCCGGTCGGCCTGGCGCAGCAGCTCAAGCCCCGCGGTGTAGCCCGCCTCGTGCTGGAACTCGCCCTCGCGGACCAGGGCGGGATCGATCGGCAGGCCCGCGGTCCGCAGGGCGGCGCGGTAGCCGTCCACCCGGGCCCTGCTGCACATCATCCGGGACGGGCCGCTGATGACCCCGATCCGCCGGTGCCCGAGTGCGGTGAGATGGCGGGTGGCGGCCAGGCCGCCCTGCCAGTTCGTCGTCCCGACCGAGGGGACGTCGTCGCCGGGATCGCCCGCCGGGTCAACCACCGCGTAGGGGATGCTGCGGCTGGTCAGCTGGGCGCGCTGGGTGGCGGTGAGGTCCGAGAGCACCAGGATCACCCCGACCGGCCGCCTGGCCCTCACCTCGACGATCAAGAGCGACCCCGTCCTCAAGGACGGCTTCCTCCCGTCGATCGTCGAGGCGGGCAGCCTCGACGGGAAGGTGTACGGCGTCCCGATGCGCGGCATGCAGCCCGTCATGCTCTTCTACAACAAGACCCTCTTCGCGCAGAACAAGCTCCAGCCGCCCAGGACCTGGGAGGATATGCAGAAGGCCATCACCGTCTTCAAGGGCAGGGGCATCACGCCGTTCGCCCTCGGCGGCTCCGACAAATGGCCCGAGCTGATGTGGATGGAGTACCTCCTCGACCGCATCGGCGGCCCCGAGGTCTTCCGCAAGATCCAGGGCGGCGACAGCTCCGCCTGGGGCGACCCCGCGGTCCTCAAGTCGGCCCAAACCGTGAAGGAACTCGTCGACGGCGGCGCGTTCGGCAAGAACTTCAACTCCGTCGACTACGGCAACGGAGGCGCCCCCACCCTGCTCAACAAGGGCAAGGCCGCCATGCACCTGATGGGCTCGTGGGAGTACTCGACACAGCTCGGCAAGGCGCCCGCGTTCGCCAGGAAGGACCTCGGCTGGACCGCCTTCCCGACCGTGGCAGGCGGCGTCGGTGACCCGGCCGACGTGGTCGGCAACCCCACCAACTACTGGTCCGTCAACACCAGGACCAAGCTCAAGGACGCGGCCATCGCCTTCCTGAAGACCATGGCCGCCAAGTCCTACAGCAAGGCCCTGGTCGACAACGGCGACATCCCGACCACGTCGGACGCCGCCTCGACACTGGACTCCTCGCCCAACCCGCGGTTCGCGCACGACCAGTACTCGATGGTCCAGAAGGCGCCGAGCTTCACCCTCTCCTGGGACCAGGCGCTGGAGTCGCAGATCGCCACCCCGCTGCTCACCGAGATCAGCAAGCTGTTCGCCGGCAAGTCCACGCCCGAGCAGTTCGTCGCCGCGATGAAGGCCGTCAAGTAACGATGTCCCAGCTCTCTTCGTACACCAAGGTGCGTGGAGGAAGGAAGGCGGCCGCCGGCGACGTCGGCCGCCCCTCGGTCGCCTGGGCCCTCCCCGGGATCGTCTTCTTCGCCCTCTTCGCGATCGTCCCGCTGGCGATCGCCGTCTACCTGTCCTTCTGCCACTGGGACGGGCTGAACTCCCCGACCCCGGTCGGCACGGACAACTGGACCCGGCTGTTCAAGGACCCCGAATTCCGTCAGGCCGCCTGGCTGAGCCTGCTCCTCACCAACGTCAGCTGGGCCTTCCAGACCCCGGTGGCGCTGCTGCTGGGCGTCTGGGCGGCAGGCAGACAGCGCAGCCGGATCTTCCTCTCCGCCGTCTTCTTCATCCCGCTGCTGCTCTCCACCACCGCCATCGCGATGCTCTTCCACGCCCTGCTCGACCTCAACCTCATGGGCTCCTCCACCGGCGCCCTGCTCACCGTGGCCTTCGTCGGCGGCTGGCAGTTCATGCCGTTCCACACCCTGATCTACCAGGGCGGCGCCCGGCAGATCCCCGAGGTCCTCTACCAGGCGGCCGCCATCGACGGCGCCGGAATGCTGCGGCAGTTCTTCCACATCACCCTGCCGCAGCTGCGCAACACCATCACGACCTCCTCGGTCCTGATGATCGTCGGCTCACTGACGTACTTCGACACCGTGCTGATCATGACCAAGGGCGGTCCGGGCACGGACACCACGATCCTGCCCTACCTGATGTACCGCACCGGCTTCCAGACGTACGACCTCGGCTACGCCGCGGCCATCGCCACGGCCCTGGTGGTCGTCGCCACCGGTCTGTCACTGATCCTGGTGCGCTTCAGCGGCTTCGGCTCCATGCGCTCGACGCGGGAAGGTGTGTGACGTCATGTCGGTCGACACCCGTCGTGCGGCGCCGCCCACGACATCCGCGCCCCGGGCCCGGAGCACCACCGCCCGCCGGCCCAGGAGATGGGGCAATCCGCTGGCCGGCCTCGGCTCGCTGGTCTGGCTCGTCATCGTCCTCGTACCGCTGTACACACTGGTCTCCTCCTCGCTGATGTACCAGGACGAGGGGCTCAGCGGCGATCCGCTGGCGCTCCCGTCCCACCCCACGCTGGAGAACTACAACAGCGTGCTGCACAGCGGCTTCCTCACCCTGCTGGGCAACACCGCGATCGTGGCCGCCGCCACGGTGGCCATCGTGCTGGTCCTCTCGGTGCCCGTCGCCTATGTCGCGGTACGCACCCGCAGCCGGCTCTCCTCGCTGGCCTTCCGGACGTTTCTGCTCGGCGTGGCCATCCCGGCGCAGGCCGTGATCGTGCCGCTGTACCTGCTGATCGGCAAGATGGGCCTGTACGACACGCTGCCGGCGATCATCCTGCCCACCGCGGCCTTCGCGATGCCGGTGGCCGTCCTCGTCCTGAGCGGCACCATGCGCGACGTCTCCGAGGAGATGTACGAGGCGATGGCGCTCGACGGCGCGACCCCGCTGCGGATGCTGTGGCAGCTCGCCATCCCGATGTCCAAGGCCGGCATCAGCACCGTGGCGATCTTCTCGGCACTGCAGGCCTGGAACGAATTCCTCTTCCCGCTGATCCTCACCCAGTCGGAGGAGAAGCGTGTCCTGACGCTCGGTCTCTTCAACTTCATGTCCCAGTTCGGAGTGAACATCCCCGCCGTACTCGCGGCGATCGTGCTCTCCGTGGTGCCGATCTTCGCCGTGTACCCCGTGGCGCGCAGGGCGCTGGTCAACGGACTGATGGGGGTGGGCGGCAAATGACGCATCTACGCCGCCCCGCACCACCGCACTCATGAGAGGAACCCCTGCCCCCATGGCAATCCCCGCTGTCCCGCACACCCGCCGCACCGAGACGGCCCCCGGGACCGACGGCCCCTGGCGCGACCCCTCGCTCACCCCGCGGGAACGGGTGGCCGACCTGATCCCCCGGATGACCCTGGAGGAGAAGGCCGCCCAGCTGTACGGAGTCTGGGTCGGCGCCGACGCCGACGGCGACGGGGTCGCCCCGCACCAGAACGACATGGTCGACCCGGTCGACTGGGACGACCTCACCACCCGTGGCCTCGGTCAGCTCACCCGCCCCCGTCGACCCCGGTCTCGGCGCGCTCGCCCTGGCCCGTGCCCAGCGCCGGATCGCCGGGGCCGGACGGTTCGCGATCCCGGCCCTCGCCCACGAGGAGTGCCTGGCCGGCTTCACCGCCTGGGGCGCCACCGCCTACCCCGTGCCGCTGTCCTGGGGCGCGGCCTGGAACCCGGAACTGGTCACCGAGATGGCCCACCGGATCGGCCGGGACATGCGCTCCGTCGGCGTCCACCAGGGCCTGGCCCCCGTCCTGGACGTGGCACGCGACCTGCGCTGGGGACGCGTCGAGGAGACCGTCGGTGAGGACCCCTACCTCGTCGGGACCATCGGCACGGCGTACGTACGCGGCCTGGAGTCCGCCGGCATCGTCGCCACCCTCAAGCACTTCGCCGGGTACGCGGCATCGGCCGGCGCCCGCAACCTCGCGCCGGTCCGGGCCGGGGCCCGCGAGATGGCCGACGTGACCCTGCCGCCCTTCGAGATGGCGCTGCGCGAGGGCGGCGCCCGCTCGGTGATGTCCTCCTACGCCGAGGTCGACGCAGTGCCCTCCGCGGCCGACCCGGCCCTGCTCACCGAACTGCTCCGGAACACCTGGGGGTTCACCGGGACCGTCGTCGCGGACTACTTCGGCATCGGCTTCCTGGAGACCCTGCACAAGGTCGCCGCCGACCGCGCGGACGCCGCCCGGCTCGCCCTGGGCGCCGGCGTGGACGTCGAACTGCCCACCGTCCGCAGCTACGGGGACGCCCTCGTCGCCGCCGTACGCGACGGGTCCGTGGCCGGGGAACTCGTCGACCGGGCCCTGTACCGCGTACTGCTGCAGAAGTGCGAACTCGGCCTGCTCGACCCCGGCTGGTCGCCGCTGCCCGCCGCTGCCCGCCGCTCTGCGGGACACGGAACCCGGACGGGCCCGGGGCACCGTCGACCTCGACCCGCCGGAGAACCGGGCGCTGGCCCGCGAACTCGCGGAGCAGGCCTGTGTGCTGCTCGCCAACCCCGACGGCGTGCTGCTCTGCAGCCGCCGCTGGGGCTCGCGAGCGGGGTCAGCAATCTGGACCCGACGCCGCTCCACCCCTTCGGGCACGGCCTGTCCTACACCTCCTTCGACTGGGAACAGGCCGGTCCGGTCCCGGCCGAGATCCCCACCGACGGCTCGGCCGACATCGAACTCACGGTCCGCAACACCGGTGACCGGGAGGGCGCCGAAGTGGTGCAGCTGTACGTCCACGACCCGGTCGCCCAGACGACCCGCCCCCCAGGCCCGGCTGATCGGCTACGCGCGAGTGCCGCTCGCCGCCGGGGCGGCGGCCAGGGTCCGGTTCCGCTTCCACGCGGACCTGGTGTCCTTCACCGGCATCGGCGGCCGCCGGATCGTCGAACCCGGCGAGCTCGAACTGCGGCTCGCCGCCTCCAGCGCCGCCACCGCCGTCCGCCGGACGGTACGGCTGCGGCTGACCGGGCCCGTGCGGACGGTCGACCACCGGCGGCGGCTCGTCTGCGGGACCGCGGTCGAGCCCGTGACGGCGCCGGCCGCGCGCTGACCGGCCCGCCCGTGAACCTCCCCGCCGGACGTGCGGGGAGGTTCACGAAACTTTCGACATGCCACCGCGGCCGGGCCGTGCGGGCGGCGGCACCGACCGGGGGGACGTCAACATCACCGGTACCGTGCACCGCATCGCCGCCGCCGGTGCGCATGTGCTCAAATTCTGGATGGGCGACCCGGCGGGGGAGTCCGGGCAAGGGGAGCAGCGGAGCGGATGAAGAGCGTGAACGAGGACAGCGGTGCGCCGGCCGGACACCTTGAGGTGGCCCCCGTCGGCGAGGGCGTCGGGATCAGGCTCGGCACGGCGGCCGGAGAGCTCTCGCTGATCTGCACCCCGGAGCGGGCCCGCGAACTGGCCACCGCCCTCGGCCTCGCGGCGGACGAGGCCGACAGTGTGCGCACGGCCGACCCCGTCACGGTCAGGGCGGACGAACTGCGCCGAGGAGACGTGCGGGACGGCGACCGCGCGATGACGGTGGACGGGGTCAGAGTCGACGGGGCCACCGTCCACGTCACCTGGAAGTCGGGCGCCGGACGCGGCTGGAACCAGCTGTACGACGCGGAGGCCCGCATCACCCTGCGCCGCCGCGGGCGGTAGGCGCCCGGTCGCCCCTCCCCCCCGCCGCGCACCGCCGGACCAAGGGGCGCACCCTGGAGGAAGAACCTCCGGAGGTGAGCACCCATGACGCAGACCGCTGTCGGATGGCACATCGAGCTGGAATTCGAGGAGGACTCCCACCACACCCGCGCCGCCGCCCTGGTGCGGCTCTCCGACGGGAGCGAGGTACGCGCCCACGGCTACGCCAGCCGGCACCCATCGGACTCCGAGCAGCCCCGGGTGGGCGAGGAGATCGCGGGTGCGCGTGCGCTCAACGAGCTGGCGATGGAGCTGCTGACCAAGGCCCACGACGAGATCGACGAGGAGTCCGGCCGTACGTCCTATCCGCTGACCTGAGGGGCCTGGGCCGGGCCCGAGGCGTCGCGGGAGCGCGTTCCCGCCCTCGTACGGGACTCGCCCTCGTACGAGACCTTGCGCCATAACCTTGTACGAGACTCGTCGTAATGTGACGGACGTCGTAGTACGGGATGTATCGTACTAGCGATCCTTCCGTACCCGGCGAAACGGAGTCCGTCGTGAGTGCCCTTTTCGAGCCCGTCACCCTGAGGTCGCTTGTCGTGCCCAACCGGGTGTGGATGGCGCCGATGTGCCAGTACTGCGCCGAACCGGTGGGGCCCTCGGCGGGCGTGCCCACCGACTGGCACTTCGCCCATCTCGCGGCCCGCGCCGCCGGCGGCACCGGGCTCATCCTCACCGAGGCGACGGCCGTCAGCCCGGAGGGCCGGATCAGCCCGGCCGACCTCGGCATCTGGAACGACACCCAGGCCGCGGCCTTCCGCCGGATCACCGACTTCGTCAAGGCGCGGGGCTCCGTGGTGGGGATCCAGCTGGCGCACGCCGGGCGCAAGGCGTCGACCGCCGCACCGTGGACCGGCGGCGGACCCGTCGGTCCCGAGGCGCACGGGTGGACGCCCGTCGCGCCCAGCCCGCTGCCGTTCGACACCGGCCACCCCGTGCCCCACGAGCTGACCACCGGGCAGATCCAGGCCGTCGTCGCGGACTTCCGCGAGGCCGCGCGCCGCTCGCTCGACGCGGGCTTCCAGGTCGTCGAGGTGCACGGCGCGCACGGCTACCTCATCGGGCAGTTCCTCTCCCCGCACAGCAACCGGCGCACCGACGAGTACGGCGGCAGCTACGAGAACCGCGTCCGGCTGGCCCTCCAGGTCGTCGACGCGGTGCGCGAGGTGTGGCCCGAAAACCTGCCCGTCTTCTTCCGCGTCTCCGCGACGGACTGGCTCACCGAGAACGCCGACGACGAGCGGGAGGGCTGGACCGCCGACGAGACCGTCCGGCTCGCCGCCGAACTGCGGGACCACGGGGTCGACCTCCTGGACGTCTCCACCGGGGGCAACGCCCCCCGCGCCCGCATCGCGGCCGGGCCCGGCTACCAGGTCCCCTTCGCCGAGCGCGTGAAGCGGGAGACCGGCCTGCCCGTCGCGGCCGTGGGCCTGATCACCGAGCCGCAGCAGGCCGAGAAGATCCTCACGGAGGACCGGGCGGACGCTGTGCTCCTGGGCCGCGAACTCCTGCGCAACCCGTCGTGGGCGCAGCACGCGGCGCGTGAACTGTGCGGCACGGTACGCGTTCCCGAGCAGTACGAGTACGCGATCTGACCACCGTCCCTACCACTGTCCGAACGCTGTCCGCCCTCTGCGCACACTCCCTCCCGGCCCGCCCGGGACGTGCGCGGAGGGCGGACGCGTGCGCGCCGCGACAAGGCAACCGTTCACCGCGCATTCATCAGGGATGACGGCTGGGGCATTCCCTCCCGCGCCGGAGGGATCTACGCTCGGCCGCGAATCGATCACCGTTGTCCCCGGCCGGACCCCGGACGAAGACAACGTTGTCCGAACTCCCTGGAAGGTACCGCGACATGCCCACCAGACCGTTGCCCGCGGCCCGGCGCCTCGCCGCGCGAACAGCCGCCGTGCTCGTCACCGGCGCACTCGCCGCCGCAGTGCTGCCCCCGGCGGCAGAAGCCGCCGCCCCCGCCGCCCGCCCCACCGCCTACGTCGACCCGCTCATCGGCAGCGCGAACGGCGGAAACACCTTTCCCGGCGCCACCCTCCCGAACGGCATGATCGCCTGGTCGCCCACGAGCACCAAGGGCGACCAGACGAGCACCGGCGCCGCGAACGGGTACCAGTACGACACCACCCGGCTGCGCGGGCTGAGCCTCACCCACGTCAACGGCGCCGGGTGCGACCCGGGCGCGGCCGGTGACATCCCGATCATGCCGTTCGTCGGGGACGTCACCTCCTCGCCGTCGGCCGACACCAAGGACGCCGTCTACGCCGCGGACTTCTCGCACGACGACGAACGCGCCGTCCCCGGCCGCTACACCGTCGGCCTGGACTCCGGTGCCGAGGCCGACCTCGCGGTGAGCCGGCGGGCGGGCGTGGCCGACTTCTCCTTCCCCGCCGGGAAGCCCGCCAGCCTCCTCTTCCGGGTCTCCAACTCGCTCAACGGCAGCGAGGACGCCCAGATCGACATCGACACCGCGCACCGCAAGGTCACCGGCTCCGTGCTCACCGGCGCGTTCTGCGGGCGACGGGCCAACGGCGGTACCAACAACCGCAAGAGCTACTACCGGCTCTACTTCAGCGCCTCCTTCGACCGCGCCTTCTCCACCACCGGCACCTGGAAGGACGGCACGCTCGCCCCGGGCTCGACCTCCGGCAGCGGCGGCGAGGGCTACGCCACCGGAGCGGACCGGGCCGGCCGCGGATCGGGCGGCTGGGTCGGCTTCGACACCGCCTCCGACAACGATGTCCACATGCGGATCGGCATCTCCTACGTCAGCCTGGCCGGCGCCGAGGCCAACCTCCGCGACGAGATCGCCCCGCACGCGGGCGTGGCAGACGTGGCGGCCGCCGCGAGCCGGAGCTGGGACAAGGAGCTGAACTCCGTACGCGCCGGAGGCGGCACAGAGGCGCAGCGCACCACCTTCTACACTGCGCTGTACCACTCGCTGATGCAGCCCAACATCATCAGCGACACCGACGGCCGCTACCCGGGCATGGACGGGAAGGCGCACCGGATCGAGCGCGGGCAGGGCGCGCAGTACAGCAACTTCTCCGGCTGGGACCAGTACCGGGCGCAGATACAGCTGCTCGCCCTGCTGAAACCGGAGATCGCCGGGGACTTCGCCCAGTCGCTGTACAACTTCGCCCGGCAGAACGGCGGCGTGTGGGACCGCTGGGTGCACATCAACGGCGCGACCCATGTCATGACCGGTGACCCCACGGCGGCCACCCTCGCCACGTTCTACGCCATGGGGGTGCGGAACTTCGACTACGAGGGCGCCTACGAGTCGCTGGCCCGTCAGGCGACCGTCCCCGCCGACGACGGCCTCTCGGACGCCGGCTGCCCGGGGCAGTGCACCGGCCAGCGGCCCAACCTGGCGCAGTACCTGGAGTCCCACTACGCGCCGCAGGACGTCTGCCACTGCTGGGGCGGAGCCGCCGAGACCCTGGAGGACGCGGTCGCCGACGACGCGCTCGGCCGCTGGGCCGCGCTGCTCGGCCGGGACGCGGAGGCCAAGTCGTTCAAGGAGCGCGGCGGCTGGTGGCGCAACGTGTTCAACGCCGGGGCCACCGACGGGGCCGGCACCAGCGGCTACATCCAGGCCCGTGACCTCGACGGCTCCTGGGTCTCCCCGTTCAGCCCGGGAAGCGACCTCGGCTTCGCGCAGGGCACCAGCGCCACGTACACCTGGATGGTGCCGCAGGACGTCCAGGGGCTGGCGGCGGCGATGGGCGGCCGGGACGTCGCGGCGCAGCGCCTCGACGGCTTCTTCCACAAGGCGGACGGCTCCTGGTCGGTGAAGGGCGGCGACTCCCTGCGCTACGACCCGACCAACGAGCCCGGCATCCACGCCCCCTGGCTCTACAACGCGCTCGGCCGGCCGTGGAAGACCCAGGCGACCGTCCGCGAGATCCTGAACACGGTGTACGGGACGGGCCCGCGCGGTCTGCCCGGCAACGACGACCTGGGGACGATGTCCGCCTGGTACGTCTTCTCCGCGCTGGGGCTGTACCCGCAGTCGCCGGGCAGCGGCTCGATGCTGCTGGGCGCCCCGCTGTTCCCGAAGGCGGTGATCGACCGGCCGCACGGCAGGGACATCACCCTCACCGCCCCGGCCGCCGACGCCGCACACGCGTACATCGACGCGGTCACGGTCAACGGCAGGCGCAGCGACCGCTCATGGACGGACGCGAGCCTGCTCACCAAGGGCGGCACGCTGGCCTTCAGGCTCTCCGGTGAGCCCAACACCAGCTGGGCGACAGCCACTTCGGGACTGCCGCGCTGACAGCTCGGTGACCCCGTGCCGGATCGCCGCGAACGGGGCGCGGCGATCCGGCACGGCGTCCGCCGACCGGCTTTTCTATCGTTGCAAATTTCCTGTGCATGACTGTTGTTTTACGTTTGTTGCTGTGGCTGAATGTTCGATTGTGTGCTGTGCCTCACAGGTTCGAGGCACTTCTAGCTCTCTCGACAGGACGACGCCTTGAGACGACAAATGCCCCGCCCCCGCGCTCTGTTCCGAACGGCGGCCTGTGCCGCCGCGCTGCTGATCCCCGTCGGGGCCGCCCTGGTCCCGGCCGCCGCAGCCACCCCCGCCGCAGCCGCCGGCGCCGCCTCCGCGACCACGTTCAAGGCCGGTGACCCGGCCACCGAGGTCCACGGGCTCAAGGGCGAGTACTTCAGCATGTCCGCGCCCGGCGCGCGGGACTTCGCCAAGCTCGGCGGGGTCGCCCTCGACCCGCAGATCAACTTCCCCGGTCTCACCGGCACGTTCGAGTCCACCACCCGACAGACCGAGAACACCACCGCCCGCTGGACCGGCGGCATCACGGCCCCGGAGGACGGTGACTACACCTTCGCCGCGAGCGGCGACAACGGCTTCCGCCTCTACATCGACGGCAAGGTGGCCATCGACCACTGGGAGCCGGACTGGGACAACGAGCAGACCAGCGAGCCGATCGCGCTCAAGGCCGGCGAGACGCACGAGTTCAAGCTGGAGATGTTCCAGGACACCGGCGGCGCCAACATGTTCCTGCGCTGGTCCAGCGCGAAGCTCGCCAAGGAGGTCGTCCCGGAGTCGGCCTTCACCCCGCCGGCCGACTTCGAGGTCTACCCGGTCGGGCTGAGCGTTCCGAGCGACGGACAGCGGCTCCAGCTGGCGTTCGACGACAAGGTCGGCGCGTTCTCCCAGGTGAAGGACCACCTCACCCTGGAGGCGGACACCTCACCGATCCCCGTGAAGTCCGTCGCTCGCGTGCCCGGCAACGCCAAGGCCCTGCTCGTCACCCTGACCGCCCCCGTCCAGAAGGGCCAGCAGGTCCGGGTCGCGTACGACGGCAAGGCCGGGCTTACGGTGGGCGGCAAGGCCGTACCCCAGATCAGCCGCACCGCGAAGAACCTGTCCACGCACCGGCTGACCACGACGTGGGGCGACAAGCTCGACCGTAACCACCCGCTGCCCGAGTACCCCAGGCCGCAGCAGGTCCGTGACGACTGGAAGAACCTCAACGGCCCATGGGAGTTCGCCGGGGCCAAGGCCGGCGAGAAGCCCGTCTTCGGCAAGAAGCTCGGTGAGCGCATCACCGTGCCGTTCCCCGTGGAGTCGCAGCTCTCCGGCCTGGAGCGCCACGAAGACCACATGTTCTACCGCAAGCTCGTCACCGTTCCGAAGAACTGGTCGGTGAAGGGCGACAAGCACGGCAAGGGCGGCAGCAACCGCCTGAAGCTGAACTTCGGTGCCGTCGACTACCAGGCCACCGTCTGGGTCAACGGCAAGCAGGTCGCGGAGCACACCGGCGGCTACACCTCCTTCACCGCCGACATCACCGACGCCGTCAAGGGCAGCGGTGAGCAGGAGATCATTGTCGCGGTCACCGACACCACCGGTGACGACCAGCCGAAGGGCAAGCAGTCCCGCGACCCCGGCGGCATCGTCTACACGCCGTCCTCCGGCATCTGGCAGACCGTCTGGATGGAGCCGGTGGCCCCCGCCTCCGTGGACTCCCTGACGACGACGCCCGACATCGACAAGGGCACCCTGGCCCTGAAGGTCAACTCCGCACAGGCCTCGGCCGGTGCGCGGATCACCGCCGTCGCCCGGGACAAGAAGGGCAAGGTCGTCGGCACGGTCTCCGGACCGGCCAACCGCGCGCTGAGCCTGCCGGTGAAGAAGCAGCACCTCTGGACCCCGGACGACCCGTACCTGTACGACCTCCAGGTCAGCCTCATCGACGGCCGCTCCAAGGACACCGTCGACAGCTACTTCGGGATGCGCTCCCTCGGCATCCAGAAGGTCGGCGGCTACCAGAAGCTCGTACTCAACGGAAAGCCGTTCTACTCCCTCGCCATGCTCGACCAGGGCTTCTGGCCCGACGGTCTGTACACCCAGCCGAGCGACGCCGCGCTGACCTTCGACCTGAAGGCGCAGAAGGAGCTCGGCTTCAACGCGGTGCGCAAGCACATCAAGGTGGAGTCGGCGCGCTGGTACTACCACGCGGACCAGCTCGGACTGCTGGTCTGGCAGGACTTCGTCTCCTCCGACATCACCGGCGAGAAGGGACAGCAGGCCTTCCTCTCGCAGGGCAAGCAGATGATGGAGCAGCTGCACAACTCGCCCTCGATCGGCGGCTGGATCGTCTTCAACGAGGGCTGGGGCGAATGGGACCGCACCGAGACCGGCAAGATCGCCGAGTCCGTCAAGGCCGCCGACCCCTCCCGTGTCGTCAACGCGCACAGCGGGGTCAACTGCTGCTCGTCCAAGGGTGACTCGGGCAAGGGCGACATCATCGACCACCACGACTACCTCAACAACGAGGCGCCCTTCCCGGACGACCGGGCGGCCATGGACGGCGAGCACGGCGGATTCACCCTCCGTACCGCAGGCCACATGTGGCCGGGTGCCCCCGCCGCGATCTACAGCGGGGTCGCGGACAAGGACGCCCTGACGGCCAAGTACGTCGACAACACCCGGACGTACTACCTCGCCGCCGCCGGAGCCGAACTGTCCGGTTCGGTGTACACCCAGGTCAGCGACCTGGAGAACGAGCTGAACGGCCTCTACACCTACGACCGGCGCGAGATCAAGGTCGACCCCAAGAAGGTCCGCCAGATCAACCAGCAGGTCATCGCGGCCGGTGCCAACGCCGGCCACCGCGACGAGGTGAAGGGCGGAGCCGCCTGGAACCTCGACGAGGGCAAGGGCACCAAGGCCGCCGACCAGGGCCCCAACCGCCTCCCGCTCACCCTCTCCGCCGGCACCGCCTGGACGCCCGGCGTCCAGGGCTCCGCCCTGAAGTTCAACGGTGAGGGCCAGTACGCCCAGACGGCGGGCCCGGCCGTCGACACCACCGGCGACTACACGGTCTCCGCCTGGGCCTCGCTCGACGCGCTGCCCGGCAACTACGCGACGGCGGTCAGCCAGGACGGCCGCCGCACGGAGAACCCGTTCTATCTCCAGTACGGACAGGGCGCGTTCGCCTTCAGCACCCCGGGCGGCAAGCGCGCGCGGGCGGAGATGACGCCCGAGACCGGCAAGTGGTACCACCTGGTGGGCGTCCGCGCGGGCGACGAGCTGCAGCTGTACGTCGACGGCAGCCTCGCGGCCACCGCCCCGGCCGGCCCCGCCGACGTGAGCACCGGCCCGCTCTCGGTGGGCCGGGGGCAGTACGCCGGAGAGAAGGGTGACTTCTGGAACGGCTCCATCGACCAGGTCAGGGTGTACGACAAGGCCCTCACCGCCGACGAGGTGAGCGCGCTGCACGACGCCGGACAGCCGTAGCAGGTCCGGTACGGTGACCCGCTGCCTGCCCTCGCACCCATGCGACGGCAGGCAGCGGCATGCCCCGCAGTCGGTCAGGGACCGGCGTCGTGTGAGGATCGGGGGATGGATGATCCGGAGATCCGCCGCCGCCGCGACGAAGACCTGAAGGCCTGCGTCGTGGCACTGGCCACGGTGTACGAGGCGGATCGCTACCCGGCCCGGTGGCCGGACGACCCGGCGGGCTGGCTGACCCCCGAAGGGCTGCTCGGCGCCTGGGCGGCCTGGGACGGCCCCAACGTCCTGGGGCATGTCGCGCTGACCCGGACCGGGCACGCCATGGCGGCCGAGGTCGGGCTCCCACCGGACGGACTGGCCTCGGTGTCACGGCTGTTCGCGACGGCATCGGCCCGGCGGCGCGGGGTGGCTACCGCGCTGCTCGCGACCGCGGTGGCCGCCGCGACCGCCGACGGTCTGCGGCCGGTGCTGGAGGTGGAGGACGGCGGAATCGCCGCCGTGCGGCTCTACGAGCGGGCCGGCTGGCGGCTCGTCTCCAGCCGGGAGGGCGACTGGACGACGGCCGACGGCCGGACGGCGCTGCTGCACACGTACCTCGCCCCGGCCGGTGAGGCGCGGTAGCGCACCCGCCGAGGACGGACCGACGGCCCGGACGCGACGCGGACGCGTCACGGCCGGGCCGTCGGTGTGCTGCGGAAACGGTCCCGAGGGCAGGTCAGGGAGCCCAGGGCGCCTCGACCGCCCAGGTGGTGTCCTCGGTGAACGTGGCGGGGTTGTCCCAGGCGTGGGTGCCGCCCGGTGTGGCGAGCCACACCTCCGAGTCGATGTGGCGCAGGAAGCTGCCCGGCAGGTTGGCGCTGGACAGCCGCACTCCGCCGCTGCCGGCGACCGCGCACCAGGTGGCGTCGGCCTTGAAGAGGGCCGATCCGTCGTCGGCTTCCCGCCGGACCCGGAAGTTCTGGTGCCGGAGGTACTCGCCGGGATAGTTGCGGGACTCCAGCGAGTAGCAGTTGCCGTTGCCGAGACCGGTGACGATCTTCCAGGTGGCGTCGTTCTTGAGTACGGTGTCGCTTCCCGCGCCGACGACCGAGGTGAAGGCCAGCGCGTCCTGGTGGCGCAGGTACTTGTCGGTGTAGCCGGGGGTGGTGACGCGCAGCGACTTGTACTGGCCGGTGGGCAGGGTCACCGGGGGAGCGGGGTTCCGTGAGGCGTCGATGAGCGCCTGGTTGGCGGCCTTCACCCGTGCGGTGTCCACCTTGACGACCTGACGGTCGTAGGTGAGCAGCCCGTTGGCCTCGTTCTCCACATCGGTGATCTCGGTGTAGACCGAGGCGGAGAGGCCCGCGGGCAGCTGGCCGACCCGGATGCTGTCGAGCAGTCCGATGAACCGGTTGTTCAGCGCGGAGACGCTCGGCTGGTCCTCGTAGCTGAAGCCGCCGCCGGGGAACCACTCGTGTCCCGGGACCTTGTAGCCGAGGCCGCCGAACTCACCGAGGACCGCGGCCCTCGTCGCGGTCGGGGCGGTGTTGCCGGGGCCGACGTAGATGTGGTTGTCGACCACGTCCCCGTTGCCGCCGTCCACAGAGCCGCAGCAGTTGACGCCGCTCATGTTGTTCACCAGCCGGGACGGGTCGTACGCCTTCACCTCGTTGGCGATCCTGGCCTGGTCGTACTGGCCCCAGCCCTCGTTCTGGTCCACCCACATCACGAGCGAGGGCGAGCTGCGGTGCTGGTCGATGATCGCGTGGAACTCGGACTCCCACTGGGTGCGGGCCGCGGAGTCGGGGCTCCTGCCGGTGTCCATGGCGGGCATGTCCTGCCAGACGAGCAGACCCAGCTTGTCCGCCCAGTAGAACCAGCGCTGCGGTTCGACCTTGATGTGCTTGCGGACCATGTTGAACCCGAGGTCCTTGTGGGCCTGGAGGTCCGACTTCAGGGCGGCGTCGGTCGGCGCGGTGTAGATGCCGTCCGGCCAGTAGCCCTGGTCCAGGGTGCCGGTCTGGAAGACGAACTTCCCGTTCAGGACCGGGCGCAGCACGCCGTCGACCTTCGCCACGGCGATGGAGCGCATGCCCGTGTAGCTGGCGGCCGAGTCGGTGACGGCCGAGCCGTCGAGCAGCTCCGCCCTCACGTCGTACAGGAACGGGTCCTCCGGGGTCCACAGATGCGCGTTCGGCACCGCTACGGAGATCTCGGAGCCGACGGTCCCGGTGGCCGTACCCACCACGGCCCCGCCGCTGGAGACGGTGACCCGGGCGCTGCGGCCGGAGGCGGACGCGCCCTGCACCTTCACCCGCAGGGTGCTGTCGCCCAGGTTCGGAGTCATGTCCAGGCGGGTGATGTGCGCGGCGGCGACGGGTTCCAGCCAGACGGTCTGCCAGATGCCGGAGGCGGCGGTGTAGAAGATCCCGCCGCCGTCGTGCGGCCGCACGTCGTTGATGCGCTGCTTGCCGACGGCCTGCCCGCCGGTCTGCGTCGGGTCGTAGACGGAGACCACGACCGTGTTCGTCCCGCCGTTGAGCTGCGGCGTGATGTCGTACCGGAACGAGTCGTAGCCGCCCTTGTGGGCGCCGACCTGGGTGCCGTTGACCCAGACCGTGGTCTGCCAGTCGGAGGCGCCGAAGTTCAGCTCGACCCGGCGGCCGTTCCAGTCGGACGGCACGGTGAAGGTGCGCTTGTACCAGAGCTTGTCGTTCTCGGTGATCTTCCGCTGGATGCCGGACAGCGCGGACTCCGCGACGAACGGCACCCGGATCTGATCGGTGAACGACGCGGGCTGCCCGGCGTCGCGGCCGGTCACCGCGAAGTCCCAGATGCCGTTGAGGTTGGCCCAGTCGGGCCGGGTGAGCTGCGGGCGCGGGTACTCGGGCAGCGGCTTGTCCACCGGGACCTGGTTCGTCCAGGGCGTGGTCATGGGGGCGGGCTTGGGCGTCCAGGACGCCGCGCCGGCCGGTGCCGTGCCGATTCCCACCAGGGCGGTGGCCACAAGCGCCAGCAGTCCGGTGGTGGCGATCGTCCGTCTCCACCACGGCCTGCGGCCGGGAACACGTAAGCGGCTCATGGGTTTCGTCTCCTTCGTCGGGTCCAGCTCCGTTATGGGGGCGCTCCCCGCGCCGGGTGGCGCGGGGAGCGGTACGGGGGTCGCGTGGAAGCGCTGCGGGTCAGACGAGCTGCCAGAGGTGGTCGTCGGTGCCGTTGTCGTCGAACTGGACGACGTGGGCGCTGTCGGCGGTGGACATGTTGTCGACGCCCAGCACCTTGCCGGAGTGCCGGTTGCGGACGCGGTACCAGCCGTTGGTGAGCCAGGGCGCCCCGTCCGGACCGGCGGTCGGGAACGAGGTGATGCGCAGCCGCGCCGCTCCCATGGGGACGAGCGTGACCTCCTCCACCGGCTCCGTGCTGCGGGCGGGGCTGTCCTGGAGCGGGGTGACGACATGTTCGCCGTCCGCCGTCCACTCCGGGATCCGGCGGGCCCGCGCGGTCATGGTCAGCGGGGTGCCCTCCAGCGTGAAGGGGTTGTCGTCCCTGACGTGGCGCCCGGTGTGGGCGTGCAGCGAGGCGGCCGACTTCTTCCCGTCCAGGACAAGCCCGTAGTTCCACGGGCCGGTGGCGTGCACCTCGTACTCCGGGAACTGATCGGTGCCGCCGATGCGGCGGTACTCCTCACCGATCCGCAGCGAGTACGTGAGCGGGCCCCGGTCGACGCTGACGGAGCGGTGGTTGTGCTCCCAGGTGCGGACGGTGGTCGTCTGCGGGAACCGCAGGGTCACCCGGTCACCATCGGCCCAGGTGCGTTCGACCCGGGTGAAGGCGGGACCGGCCGGGGCGTCCACCCGGCGCCCGTTCACCTTGATCTCCGGGGCTTCGCACCAGGCGGGCACCCGCAGCACCAGCGGGAAGCGCAGCTGACCCGGCGCCTTCAGGGTGAGCGTGACCGAGTCCGTGAACGGGTAGCCGGTCTCCTCGGTGAAGTACGGCCAGCCCATGCCGTAGTTGTGCGGGCAGCAGCGGTACTGGTCGACGCCCGGCAGGAACGCCTGCATGGCGAAGCCGTTCTGGAACTGCCGGTCCTTCTTGGGGACGTTGTCCAGATCCACGCTGTTGGCGCTGGTGACGTAGTGGATCGCCTTGCCCGAGGGGTCGAGCGAGGCGGGCAGCGAGTTGAAGGCCAGTTCCTCGCAGCGGTCGGCCCACAGCGGGTCGCCGGTGATCCGGGTGAGGAGCTGGTGGCTGGCCATGAACTCGACGATCCCGCAGGTCTCGAAGCCCTGCCGGGGGTCGCCGTGCCCAGGGCGGGCGTTCTCGTCCCCGGCGAAACCGCCGCCGGGGAACTGCCCGTACTGGTCCATGGCCTTGCCGTACGTCCCGTACGTGTTTCGGGTGTCCTGGGCGGAGCCGCTGCGCAGCGCGTACTGGGCGGGCTCGCGGAAGCCCTGTGCGATGTTCACGTTGTGCGGGTTGACCAGGTTGTCGCCCCAGTCGGCGCCGTTCGCGTGGATCTTGTCGGCGAGGTCGAGGAGGAAGGTGTCGCCGGTGCGGTTGAAGAGCCAGAACACGCTGTCCAGCCCGTCGCCCCAGCGCAGCGCGATCCAGCTGGTGTTGAAGGCGCCCGGCCCCTGGGCGTTCATGTAGCGGAAGAACTTGGCCAGGAACGGGATGATCCGGGTGTCGCCGGTGTACTCCTGCCAGGAGCGCAGCGCCTGGACCAGCGGCAGGAAGGGCCAGAAGTCCGGGCCGCCGTTCAACGAGGTACGCAGCGACTTCGGGCCGAAGAAGCCGTCGGACTGCTGGGTGGTGAGGATGGCGTCGAACCAGCGGCGCACCGCCGCGAGGGCAGTGGCGTCGCCCGTGACGATCGCGAGGTCGGTGTAGCCGCGCAGCCGGTACGGGACCTCCTCCCAGTCGCCCAGTTCGGGGCGGACCCAGCCGGTGGCGGCGAAGTCGAGGAAGTGGGAGAACTCCTCGTACCGGCCGCAGAGACCGTCCAGCTGGAGTTTCAGCTGTCCGGCCAGCCAGCCGCGTGCGGTGACCCGGCCCGGCGGGAGTTTCAGGAACGCCGTCGGGTGCAGTGGCGCGGCGTTGGGGGAGTAGTGACCGCCATGGGCCGGCTTCACCCGGTGTTCGGCCGCGGTCGCGGTGGTGGCCCAGCGGCCGTTCGCCGCCGTGGCGGCGGCGGCCGTGGCGGCGGCCGTGGCCAGCGCGCCTGCCATGAGTTGTCTGCGGTTCAGGGGCATGGAGGGATCCTCCTGCTCTCTGCCGGCCGTGCGGGGCTCCGGCTCGGGGAAGGCACGTGACACGTGTGGGGCCGTCGTGACGCGGCGGACCGGGGGAGCCGGAGCGCGTGCATGGCGAGAAGCGCCGTCGCGGCCGGAAGGGCTGCGCGGCCCGGTGCTTGCAACGTTGGAAATTTGGCTACCGGCGGTATGACAGCACGGGCCTCGTGCGGCTGTCCAGGGTCTCGGCAGTAACCGGAGCCCGGTGGCCGCCATTTCCCCCCGGTCGGCTCCGACACATTTTGGAAACGCATCGACAACGCTCTTGCCGCCCGTGCCGCGCCGCCTATATAACGTTGTAAACCGAGCCGCCGAGAGGCCGCGCACGCTCTCACGACCGCAGTTCGTGCAGTTGGGGCCCACCCCCGCGAAGCACTGGCGGGGGTCGTGAGGAATGCAGTGACATCAGCCGCCGCGCGGCCGATGCATCGTCCAGCCATGCCCGACCGCACACCCGCCGGTGTGCCGTCAACCCGCCAAGGAGCTCCCGCGCATGATGATCCAGCGCCGAACCCGTACCCTCGCCGTGGCCTGCCTCCTCGCCGCCACCGCCACGCTGGCCGCCTCCGGCTGCTCCAAGTCGGAGGGCTCGGACAACGCGAGCGCTGACAGCAGCCAGGGCGCCCAGGAGGCCAAGTCCCCCGAGTCCTCCTCCGGTTCCGGCTGCTCGCTGCAGAGCTACGGGGCGCCCAAGCTGGACCTGAAGAACGCGGTGGTCGGCTTCTCCCAGTCGGAGAAGGAGGCCAACCCGTTCCGGATCGCCGAGACCAAGTCCATCAAGGACGAGGCGGCGAAGGTCGGCGTCAAGAAGCTGCTCACCACCAACGCCCAGTCGCAGCTGTCCAAGCAGATCAGCGACATCCAGGACATGCTCTCGCAGGGTGCCCAGTTCCTCATCGTCGCCCCGCTGAACTCCGACGGCCTGGAGCCGGCGCTGAAGGCCGCCGCCGCCAAGAAGGTCCCGGTCCTCACCATCGACCGCAAGCTCAACTCCACCGCGTGCAAGGACTACGTGTCCTTCCTCGGCTCCGACTTCGTCGAGCAGGGCAAGCGCGCGGCCGACGCGATGATCAAGACGACCGGTGGCAAGGGCAAGGTCGCCATCCTGCTCGGCACCTCGGGCAACAACACGACCACCGACCGCACCAAGGGCTTCGTCGACCAGCTCAAGGCCAAGGCGCCCGGACTGCAGATCGTCGCCCAGCAGACCGGTGAGTTCGCCCGCGACAAGGGCCAGCAGGTCATGGAGCAGCTCATCCAGTCCAAGCCCGACATCACCGCCGTCTACGCGGAGAACGACGAGATGGGACTGGGCGCGCTCACCGCGCTGAAGGCCGCCGGCAAGAAGCCCGGCAAGGACGTCAAGATCGTCTCCGTCGACGGCACCCGCAACGCCGTCCAGGCCCTGGTCAACGGCGAGTACAACGCCGTCATCGAGTCGAACCCGCGCTTCGGCCCGCTGGCCTTCTCGACCGCCCAGAAGTTCTACGGCGGCGAGTCGATCCCGGAGAACGTCATCATCTCCGACCGTGCCTACGACGAGTCCAACGCCAAGGGCTCGCTCGGCGGCGCGTTCTGACCGTCACCGGCCCCACCTGCCCGTAGTAACCGCGGGGGAGTTCGCCGGGCCGGGGGCGGGACGCGTACCGATCCGTACGCGCCCGCCCCGGCCCGCACCGCCCCCGGCGTAGCACCGCCGCCGTGACGCTCCCACCCGTCACGGCGGCCACCGGGCCCACATCCTTGGAAGAGCGGAAGGCCAAGACCAGCCATGGCACCACCCGAAGCAGTACCGCAGCCGCCGCAGCCGGCCGCCGACGCGGAGGAGCCGAGCACGACCGGCGCCCTCGTGAAGGAGGCCACCGGCACGAAGGAGGCCACCGGCACGAAGGCCGCCACCGGCACGAAGGCCGCCACCGGCACGGGCGCGCCGGACGGCTCCGCCCCGGCCGTCCTCGAAGCGCGCTCGGTGAGCAAGCGATTCCCGGGCGTCGTAGCCCTGGACGGCGTCTCCTTCTCCCTGCGCGCCGGGGAGACCCACGCACTGGTGGGGGAGAACGGAGCCGGAAAGTCCACCCTGATCAAGGTGCTGACCGGGGTGTACCAGCCCGACGAGGGCGAGCTGCGGCTGACCGGAGAACAGATCGCCTTCGGCCGCCCGTTCGAGGCTCAGCAGGCGGGCATCTCCACGATCTACCAGGAGGTGAACCTCGTCCCGCTGATGAGCGTGGCGCGCAACATCTTCCTCGGGCGAGAGCCCAAGAACCGTTTCGGCCTGATCGACTTCTCCCGGATGAACCGCGAGACCAGCGAACTGCTCGACGGCTTCGGCGTCCGCGTCGACCCCAAGCGGCCGTTGCACACCCTGGGCATCGGCACCCAGCAGATGGTCGCGCTGGCCCGCGCCGTCTCGGTCAACGCCCAGGTCGTCATCATGGACGAACCCACCTCCTCGCTGGAGCCGCGCGAGGTCGAGACCCTCTTCCGGGTCATCGAGGACCTGCGCGCACGCGGTATCGCGGTGCTCTACGTCAGCCACCGCATGGACGAGCTCTACCGGATCTGCGACCGCGTCACCGTGCTCCGCGACGGCCGCCACATCCACACCGGCGACCTGGCCGACCTCGACCGCATGCAGCTCGTCTCGATGATGCTCGGCCGCGACATGGCCGAGGTCCGCCGCTCCGGCGTCACCAGCTTCGGCTCCGAGGGCCACGACGCCTCGCGTACCCCGGTACTCACCGCTTCCGGCCTCTCCCGCAACCACCAGCTCCACGACATATCACTGTCGTTGTACGCCGGTGAGGTGCTCGGCCTCGGCGGACTCCTCGGCTCCGGCCGCAGCGAGACCGCGAAGGCCCTGGCCGGTGCGCTCAACCTGGACTCCGGCGAGATCGGGATCGGCGGCCGCACCCTGCGCCGGCTCACCTCCGCCGGAGCCATCCGCGTCGGCATCAGCCTGCTCCCCGAGGACCGCAAGGCCGAAGGCATCGTCCCCGGACTCTCGGTGCGCGAGAACATCGTGCTGGCCGCGATGCCGCGCCTCTCCCGCGCGGGCGTCGTCTCCCGCGCCAGGCAGGACCGCATCGTCGAGATCTTCATGAAGCGGCTGCGGATCAAGGCGGCGAGCCCCGAACAGAAGGTCGGCGAGCTCTCCGGCGGCAACCAGCAGAAGGTACTGCTCGCCCGCTGGCTCTGCCTGGAACCCAAGGTGCTGCTGCTCGACGAGCCCACCCGGGGCATCGACGTCGGCGCCAAGGCCGAGGTCCAGAGCCTCATCGACGACCTCGCCCGCGAGGGACTCGCCGTCCTGCTCATCTCCTCCGACATCGAGGAACTCATCGAGGGCGCCGACCGCATCGTCGTCCTGCGCGGCGGCGCGGTCGCGGGCGAACTGGCGGGCGACGAGGTGGCCGAGAGCCATCTGCTCGAAGTGCTCGCCGACCACTCACCGGCGCCCGCAGGGAAGGCCCCGGCCGCTCAGGAGGACCCCCGATGACCCAGGCCACACTCTCCACCCCCGCCGCCCGCCCGTGGGCGCGGCTGCGCGACCCCGCCTGGTACCAGGAGTACGGGGTGTACCTCGCCGTCGCGGTGGTGCTCCTCTTCAACGCCCTGTTCACCGAGCACTTCATGACCGCGGACAACCTCCGTACCCAGCTCGTCCAGGTCGCGCCCATCGTCATCGTCGCCCTGGGCATGGCCCTGGTGATCGGCACCGAGGGCGTCGACCTCTCCGTCGGCTCGACCATGGCGGTGGCCGCGGCCCTCCTGCCGCTCTACCTCGGCTACGGGCTGGTCCCCGCGCTGGTCATGGCGCTGCTGGCCGGTGCGCTCGTCGGAGCGGTCAACGGCACGCTGGTCTCCCTCGTCGGGCTCCAGCCGATCGTCGCCACCCTCGCCCTGTTCGTCGGCGGCCGGGGACTGGCCCTGGTCATCGCGGACGGCCAGCTCAAGCAGATCGTCAACCCCGACCTGCTCTCGCTCGGCACCGGATCCTTCCTCGGCATCCCGCTGGTCGTACTCATCGCCGCGGTCCTCGCGGCCGCCGTCGCCTTCCTGGTCCAGCGCACCACCTTCGGCCGCCAGATCGTCGCCATCGGCGGCAACCGGTCCGCGGCCTCGCTCGCCGGACTGCCGGTGCGCCGCGTACTGATCGGTGTGTACGTGCTCTGCGGGGTGCTGGCGGCACTGGCCGGCATCCTCGCCACCGCCAGGCTCACCGCCAGCGACCCCTCCTCGCTCGGCTCCCTCATGGAGCTCTCCGCCATCACGGCCGTCGTGGTCGGCGGCACCCCGCTCAACGGCGGCTCCGTCCGGGTGCTCGGCACGGTCGCCGGCGCCCTGCTCATGCAGCTCCTGCGCGCCACCCTCGTCAAGCACGACCTGCCCGACTCAACCGCACAGATCGCCCAGGCGGCCATCATCATCGCCGCCGTCTACGTCGCCCGGGAGCGTCGGTCCCGATGAACGAAACCTCACCCGCACCGGTGGCCCAGGCCCCCGCACCGCGCAAGACCCCCGCAGCCGCGGCCGGTGGCCCGCCCGCCCCCGTGACCGGCGCACCGGCCCCGTTCGGACAGCGGCTCGCCGAGCTCCTCCAGCGCCAGGGCGTGCTCGCGGTCCTGCTCACGGTCGTGATCGTCGCGTCGTTCGTCTACCCGACGTTCGCCACCCTGGACAACGCCCGCGGCGTGACCGTCCAGGCGTCGTTCCTGGCGGTGGTCGCCCTCGGCATGACCATGGTCATCATCACCGGCGGCATCGACCTCTCCGTCGGATCGGTCTTCGCGCTGGGCGGTGTCCTCGCCGCCTGGGCCTCCCAGTGGGGCTTCCTGGCCGCACTGCTCGTGCCACTCGTGGCGTGCGGCGCCGTCGGGCTGCTCAACGGCTTCCTGGTCGCCCGCGCCGGAATGGCCCCCTTCATCGTCACCCTCGCCACTCTGCTGGGGGCCCGCGGCATCCTCCTCGCCATCACCGACGAGGGCGCCACCACCTACCTGATCCCCAAGGGCTCCGCCTTCGCCGAGCTCGGGCAGGGGAGCGTCTGGGGCTTCGGCTACCCGATCCTGATCGCCCTGGTGCTCTTCGGCGTCGGCGGTCTCCTCCTCCAGCGCACCTCGTTCGGGCAGACACTCTTCGCCGTCGGCGGCAGCAGCGACGCGGCCACCCTGATGGGCCTGCCCGTGGCCCGTACCAAGATGCTGGTCTACACGCTCAGCGGACTGCTCGCCGGACTCGCCGGCGCGCTCAACGCGGCCAGGCTGTCGTCCGGGGTCACCATCGTCGGCGTGGGCATGGAGCTCGACGCGATCTCCGCCGTCGTCATCGGCGGCACGCTCCTGATCGGCGGCGCCGGATCGATCAGCGGAACGCTCTGGGGCGTACTGCTGCTCGCCGTCATCCAGAACCTGATCAACCAGATCGGCTCGCTGAACTCCTCGTACCAGTCGGTGGTCAGTGGAGGGTTCCTTATCGTTGTCGTCGTGGCCCAGCGCTATCTGGCGCGCAGCCGCAGAACCACTTGAACCTGTGCCGGGGCCCAGGCCCCGGCACAGGCCGAGCCGAACCGGCGGAGCCGGGCCACCGCGCCTCAACGCGCGTCAAGTCGATTCAGGGAGTGCCGTGGGCGTCAGCCTCAAGGACGTTGCGCAACGGGCGGGCGTATCCATCAAGACCGTGTCGAACGTGGTGAACAACTACCAGCACGTCACACCGAAAATGCGCGCCAAGGTGCAGCAGGCCATCGACGAGCTCGGCTACCGGCCGAACCTCACCGCACGGCATCTGCGCAAGGGCCGCACGGGCATCATCGCGCTCGCCGTCCCCGAGTTCGGCAACCCCTACTTCGGGGAGCTGGCCGGAGAGGTCGTCGACGCGGCCGCCCGGCACGACTACACCGTGCTGGTCGACCACACGGGCGGGCTGCGGGAGAAGGAACTCCTGGTCAGCCAGGGATTCCGGTCCCATGTGATCGACGGCCTCATCCTCAGCCCCATCCACCTGGAGACCGAGGACCTGATGGCGCGGGCCGAGACCGCCCCGCTGGTGCTGCTGGGCGAGCGCGAGTACGAGGCGCCCTACGACCACATCGCCATCGACAACGTGGCGGCCTCCCGCGAGGCCGTACGCCACCTCATCGACCAGGGGAACCGGCGGATCGCCTTCCTCGGCTCGCGCACCGGCCGCGAACGGCAGCCGGCCCATCTCCGGCTGCGCGGCTGGCGGGAGGAGCTCGCCGCGGCGGGCATCACCCCCGACGAGTCACTCGTCGTGGTCACCGACGGCTACGGCCGCGAGGACGGCGCCACCGGGATGGCCGCACTCCTGGACCGGGGGGAACAGCCCGACGCCGTGTTCGCGTACAACGACCTCATCGCCATCGGGGCGATGCGCACCCTCTCCGAACGCGGTCTGCGCATCCCGGAGGACATCGCCGTCGTCGGCTTCGACGACATCGAGGAGAGCCTCTACGGAGCCACCACGCTGACCACGGTCGCCCCGGACAAGGAGGCCATCGCCCGGCTCGCCGTCGACAGCCTCGTGGAACGGCTCTCCGGCGACGCCTCGCCCGCCCCCCGGCGCCCCCGGCCCGGCTACCGGCTCATCGTCCGGGAGTCCACCGTCCCCCGGCCGGCCGGATCGTAGTACCCGTCCCGGCCGTCCGCTCCTCGCAAGGACCTCTGATGCCTCGCCCCACCGTGAACCGCAAACCGTTCGGCGCCCATGGCAACACGGACGTCGATGTCTGGACGCTCGACTCCGGCAGCGGAGTCCGCGCCGAGATCCTCACCTACGGCGGCATCCTGCACCGTCTCACCGTGCCGGACACCGGGGGAGCCCCCGCGTCGGTCGTCCGGTCGCTGCCGGGCCTGACCGACTACACGGGCGGCAACCCGTTCTTCGGCGCCCTCATCGGCCGCTTCGCCAACCGCATCGCGCACGGCCGCTTCACCCTCGACGGGGTGGCCCACCAGATCCCCGCCACCGACCGGGGACACGCCCTGCACGGCGGGCCCGAGGGATTCCACACCCGCGTCTGGCAGGCAGGCGGGGAGGCCACCGAGGTGGCCGCGAGGCTCCGGCTCACCCTGCACAGCCCCGACGGCGACATGGGATTTCCCGGCGCGCTGGACGTCATGGTGACCTACACCCTCAACACGGCGGGCACCCTCACCCTCGGCTACACCGCGACGACGGACCGCCCTACCGTCGTCAACCTCACCAACCACGCCTACTTCGACCTCGCCGCCAAGGGAGACATCCTCGGCCACACCCTCCAGGTGGACGCCGACAGCTACCTCCCCGTCGACGAGGACGGCATCCCCGAGGGCCCGGCCGCGCCGGTGCACGCCACCCCGTTCGACCTCACCACCCCGCGCACCGTCGGCGACCGGATCGCGCTCCCCGACGAACAGCTGCGCAGGGCGGGCGGCTTCGACCACTGCTGGATCATCCGGGACCGCAACACCGGTCTCAACCGCGCCGCCCGGCTCACCGCCCCCGGGGGCGGACGGATCATGGAGGTGTGGACCACCGAACCCGGCATCCAGGTCTACACCGCCAACCAGCTCGACGGCACCCTCGCCGCCCTCGGCGGCGGCCGCCACGACCGCCACAGCGCCGTCTGCCTGGAGACCCAGCACCTGCCCGACTCACCCAACCGGCCGGACCACCCCGGCACCGTGCTGCGCCCGGACGAGGTCTTCCGCAGCTACACCGAGTTCAGGTTCCCGCACCTCGCCGCTGGTTAGGTCCCGCGAATCGGCCCGGCCCGCGGATGTCGCACCCTCCGCGGGCCGGGCCTCCTGCGTGCGCCGCGCCACTCGCAGGTACGGACCCGCTGAACCGGCCTGCCCCGACGCGGCGTTGCCGCCACCGAGGTCCAGGACGTAGACCTGCGGGTCGTCCTTGCTGCTGCCCGTGCGGGTGGCCTGATACCCCGTCACTCCCCGCTTGGCGGTGGATGGTTCCCAGGTGAGGCCGGAGCCGCTGAGCATACGCATATCGAGGGCCCGAACGAGGGCTTTATCGGCAGAGCCGTCCCATGGCACAGGCGGTCCGGGAGGATGGCCGCGTGTTGGTCAGAACAGAGACGGTGCGGCAGGTCCCTTCGACGCCCGCGGTGGTCCGCGTGCACTGCGCGGTGGGAACCGCCGTGGTGCACTGGCAGGGCGCTGCGGACGGGCCGGACGCCGAACACCATGTCGAGTGGACCGTCGACGAGGACATCACCTGGGCCGCGAACACCCGGCCTGCCGCGTCCCCCACACCCAGACTCTCGCAGGACGCCGGCCGCGTCGTCTTCCGGGGCCGGCTCAGCCTCACGGAGGACAGCGTGGCCGTCCTGGACATGGGCGGGGCGCTGATCCTTTTCGACCTCGCCGGCCCGCGGCCCCCGGACGGCGCCGACGGGTCGTGGATCGAGGTTCACGTCGGCGGGGACCGCGTCAGCGTCTGGCCGTACCTGCCCTGACCCGCCATCACCTGAACGGCTCGCCCGCGCTCCCCGTCAGAACGCGTCCAGCCCGGTCAGCCCGGCGGAGAGCTCCCAGAGCCGGGAGGCCTCCTCCGGGTCTGTGGCCCAGGGCTTGACCCCGCCGACGAGCATGTCCTGCGTGGTTGCCGGTTCCGCGATGTCGCAGTCCTGGCAGTAGGCGCCCCCGTGGCTCTCCAGCAGCGGTGACGTCGCCGCCCATACAGCCGTCGCGGCGCCCTGCTCCGGGGACTTGAAGCCCGCCGCCGGCTTCCCGTCCGGGGTCACCCAGCCCTGCGCGAGCCACTCCTCGCGAGGGATGTGACGCTGCAACGGGGTGAGGATGCTGCCGGGGTGCACCGAGAAGGCCCGCAGGCCAAGGCCGGAGCCGAGGCTGTCGAGGTGCCGGGCGAAGAGGGCGTTGGCGGTCTTGGACTGTGCGTAGGCCAGCCAGCGGTCCTACCCGGCGCGGAAGTGGATGTCGTCCCAGCGGATGCCGGACAGGAAATGACCGGACGAGGCCACGGACACCACCCGTGCCCCCCCCGGAGGCAGCGGCCAGGGCGGGCCGGAGGTGGTGGACGAGCGCGAAGTGGCCGAGATGGTTGACCGCGAAGTGCGCCTCCCAGCCGGGTCCGATACGTGTTTCCGGGCATGCCATCACGCCCGCGCCGTTGATAAGGATGTCCAGGGAGCGGCCGGTGTCGAGGAAGCGCTCGCCGAAGGCCCCGATGCTCTCCTGATCCGCCAGATCGAGTGCGTGCACCTCCGTACCGAGGATGCCGTGCAGAGCGCGTTGGGCGGTCGCGGGCCGGCGGGCGGGGACGACGACATGTGCGCCCGCTCGGGCGAGAGCGCGGGTGGTCGCCAGCCCGGAGTCCGGAGTACCCGCCGGTGACCAGGGCGGTCGTGCCGGTCGGATCGATTCCGGCGAGAACGTCGTCGGCCGTGCTGTGGCACCGAATCCGGTGCCGATCCTGAGCTGCTTCGTGATCATCCCCCGACGCTAGGACTTGGACCGCACTCAAGGTCAAGGCGCAGGGCCGGCGTCCTCGGCAGACCGGCCCCAAGCTACGACGGATCTCGTATTATGGGAGCCCCGGACGAAGCGACGATGTGGAGCCACCGTGACCCCTGCCAGTGCGACAGAGCAGGCCGTCGGCGCGCGCACGCTGGCCCACCCGGCGCGGGAGGACATCAGGATCGAGGCGGTGCTGCACGCGCTCTCGGACCCGGTGCGGCTGTGCGTGGTGCGTGAACTGGCCGCCGCCGAGGAGGAGCTCACCTGTTCCCGGTTCGACCTTCCGGTGACAAAGTCGACCACCACCCACCATTTCCGGGTGCTGCGCGAGAGCGGCGTCGTCCAGCAGGTCTACCGGGGCACCGCCAAGATGAACGGGCTGCGCCGAGCGGACCTGGAGGCACTGTTCCCCGGACTGCTGGACCGGGTGCTGGAGGCGGCGAACCGGCAGGCGGACCGGCTCGGCGAGGGCTGAGGGCCCCCGCGCCGCCGCCGTCCGGTTCCGTACGGGCGAACCGCACGCCCGCCACCCGCCCCCGGCGCTCAGGGCGCGCGCGGGGTGTTCCGTCTTCCGTCAGGAGGTCAGGGCCCGCATCCGGCTGATCTCGGTGGTCTGCTGGGCGACGACGTCGTCGGCCATCTCCTCGACCTGGATGTTGTTGCCCTCCGAGAGCGCCTCTGTCGCCATGGTGACCGCGCCCTGGTGGTGGGTGATCATGAGCTTGAGGAACAGCTGGTCGAAGGCCTTGCCCTTCGCGGCCCGGAGCTTGTCCAGCTGGGCGTCGGTGGCCATGCCGGGCATGGCGTCGTGGTCGTGGCCCTCGGCCTGCTCCGGTTGGCCGTGGCGGCTGAGCCAGCCCTTCATCGCACCGATCTCCGGCTGCTGGGCGGCGGTGATGCGTTCGGCGACCCGCTTGACGGCGTCCGAGCCGGAGCGGGCGGGAACCAGCCGGGTCAGCACCAGCGCCTGGCCGTGGTGCTGGATCATCATGCGTACGTAGCGGACGTCCGCCGAGTTGGGGGTGTCCACACCCGCGGCGGCCTTCGCGGCCTGGGAGGCGGAGAGCGTACGTGCGGGCTCCCCCGGCTTTCCCGGCGCCACGACAGAACCGCCGCCGGCCGCACGGTCCTTGGAGCCGTCGCCGCCGCCTCCTCCGTCGCAGCCGGCCGAGGTGAGCACGACAGCGGTCACGGCGACGGCGAGTGCGAGTCCGCGGAACCGGCGGACATGACGACGAATCAACAAAGAGGCCTCCGTTGATATATGGCTGGTTGCGCTCTGTACTAGCACGTCAACGCACAGGTGCGCTCAGAAACTTTCATTACGTTCCTGTTGCCGTCTGTTGGGATGTCCATGGCAAAGACGATACTGCCGGAGTCCGTGAACCGGTCAACCACATTCGGCTCCATGGGAGGACGCAGTGACCCCGTTGCACACCATCCCGGTGCGGCGCAGACGTCTGGGCGTGGCGGCTGCCGCCGCCGGGCTCTTCGCCGCTCTGCTGATGGCCGGACCCGCGGCCGCCACCCCCGACCCGGGAGACTCGGCCGCGACCCCGGCCGAGGTCTCCACGAGTCAGGAGGCGGAGGCGACCGCCGCGATCAGGAGCGGTGAGATACCCGGCGTGGACGAGATCATCCACAGCCGCAACATCACCCACGTCGCCAACGTCCCGAAGGACGCCCTCCAGGGACTGAACACCGACCTGGCCTTCCAGGGCAAGTACGCCTTCGCCGGGAACTACGACGGCTTCAGGATCTTCGACATCAGCAACCCGAAGTCTCCGAAGACGGTCGCCCAGGTCCTGTGCCCAGGATCGCAGAACGACATCTCCGTCTCCGGGAACCTGCTGTTCCTGTCGACGGACTCCTCGCGCAGCGACAACTCGTGTGCGAGCACCACCCAGCCCGCCACGGAGAAGTCCTCCTGGGAGGGCATGAAGGTCTTCGACATCAGCGACAAGCGCAATCCGAAGTACGTCGCCGCCGTCGAGACCGCCTGCGGATCGCACACCCACACCATCGTCCCCGAGAGCAAGAACGTATACGTGTACGTCTCCTCGTACTCGCCGAGCGAGACGTTCCCCGACTGCCAGCCGCCGCACGACGGCATCTCCATCATCAAGGTGCCGCGCCAGGCACCGGAGAAGTCCCGCATCGTGAACTTCCCGGTGCTCTTCCCGGACGGCGGGAACCCGGGCGCGCCCGCCAACCCGGGTGTGTCCAAGACCACCGGCTGCCACGACATCACCGTGCTGCCCTCCAAGGACCTGGCCGCCGGCGCGTGCATGGGCGACGGGCTGCTGTTCTCCATCAAGGACCCGGAGAACCCCCGGATCATCGACCGGGTGCAGGACAACGTGAACTTCGCCTTCTGGCACTCGGCGACGTTCAACCAGCGTGCGGACAAGGTCGTCTTCACCGATGAGCTCGGCGGCGGTGGCGCCGCCACCTGCAACAAGGAGATCGGCCCCAAGCGCGGCGCCGACGGCATCTACGACATCGTCGGCAGGGGCGACCACCGCAAGCTGGTCTTCCGCAGCTACTTCAAGATCGACCGCCCGCAGGCCGACACCGAGGTCTGTGTCGCACACAACGGGTCGATCATCCCGGTCAAGGGCCGCGACCTGATGGTCCAGGCCTGGTACCAGGGCGGGGTCTCCATCTGGGACTTCACCGACTCGTCGAAGCCGAAGGAGATCGGCTACTTCGAGCGCGGACCCGTCACCCTGGACGAGGTCACCACGGCCGGCCCGTGGTCGGCGTACTACTACAACGGCTACATCTACTCCAACGACATCGAGAAGGGCTTCGACGTCCTGAGGATCGACGACCGGCGTACCGATCCGGCGAAGCGGGTGCGGACGGACGAGCTCAACGTCCAGACGCAGCCGGACTACTTCGACCGCTGAGCCGACGGCCGGTCCGCTGCTGGGGCGGGCCGGCCCGCGCGTCACCGCCACAGGATCCCGCCGGGTGCCTCACCCGGCGGGATCCGGCGGTTCCGGCGACGCCGGGGATCGCCGGACACCGGATGTCTCAGGCCGCCTCGTACCGGTGTGCCCGGCCGCCCCGCCACTCGACCCACTCGGGGCTGTCCAGAATCCGCTCGGGGTCGTCGAGCCCCGCGCCCTCCAGGAACACGATCACATCGTGGTCGGAGTGCGCGAGGCCGAGTATCTGGACCCGCCCGCCGCGCTGCACGGTGACGCGTCGCCCGCCTGAGGGGGACGGGCGGAAGATCACGATCGGGGGAGGTGTCATGCCTCCAGGGTGCGACGCGCCGGAGGCCGCCGCACCGTGAACCGGAAACCCGGCGCGGGGGCGTATCAGGGAGGCGCGCGGAGGATGGGCGGGGATGCCCGGCGGACGGCGCTCAGGCCGCGGACCGGTTGCCGGCGCCCGTGGCCGCGGCCCACTCGACCAGCAGTCGCTGGTACTCCTCCTCGTCCTCCGGCGAAAGATGTCCGCCCGAGCGCTGCCACAGCCGGCGAATGTCTTCATTCACCACTGCGGCGGAACGCACGGAGCCGGACGGGCACGGAGTCGGGGACATACCTACCAGGCTAAGGCCCGGATGTGACTATCAGACCCATTGCGCGCAAGGGACATCTCTCACATGTTCCTCAGGCAACCCCGGGCGCCAATCCGAGCTCCAGCAGCCCGTGCGGCCGCTCGGCCAGCGGCGCGTGCTCCACGAACCGCACCTCGCAGCCCACCGCGGCGGCCCCCGCGTCCGCGTGCCGGTCGTCACCGACCATCACCACATCCGTCGGATGCTGTCCGAGAAGTGTGCAGGCCGTGTGGAAAAGCTGTGCGTCCGGCTTCCGGGTGCCGTGCTCGAAGGACAGTACGTACGCGTCCACGAAGGCGTCCAGACCGTGTGCCCGGAAGACCGGCCGCAGGTCCCAGCCGATATTGCTCACCACGCCGATCCGGACGTCGCCCGAGGCCAGCGCGCCCAGCACCTCGGCCGCGTCCGGATACGGGCACCAGGCCTCCGGCGTCCGGTGCCGGTCGTACAGTGCGTCGTACAGCCCGGGATCCGGCAGTGCGACCTGGCGAGCCAGCCCGGTGTACGCGGCCCGGTGCGCGTCCGCGCTCCTGTCACGGGAGGCCCAGACCTCCGCCAGGTGCTCCGGAACCCGCTGCGGAGCGGGCCCGCCCGGCAGCGCGCCGGTGGCCTCCAGCTCCCGCGCGTACCGCTCGAAGGCGGCCTCGTCCACGCTCACCTTCCGCTCGGAGAGGGCGGCGGAGAGCCAAGACCGGACGGATTCGTTCCGGAACAGCGTCCCGGAGAAGTCGAAGAGCACACCCTTGATCGGCATGGCCACGATCCTCGCCGATGCGCCGACGGCGCCGCAAGGATGCCTGTTCAGGCGTCGTCCGAAGGCTGCTCACGGGCCCCGTACCGTTCGAATCCGGTCACCGTGAACGCGACCAGCGCGGCCCCCAGCAGCCACCCGCCCAGCACATCCGAGGGCCAGTGCACCCCCAGGTAGAGCCGGGTGGCACCGACCCCGAGCACCGAGACCCCCGCCGCCACCAGGGCCGCCCGCCACATCCCCGGGCCGGCGCCGTGCCGCCGCAGCAGCCACAGCAGCAGCCCGCAGCTCACCGTGGCGGTCATCGCGTGTCCGGAGGGGAACGCCGCGTAGTGGGCGGAGTCCACCGGGTCGGGCCACTGGGGCCGCTCCCGGTCCACAGCCGCCTTGATCGCCTGCTGGAGCAGGCTGCAGAGCACGCTGCTCGCGGCGACCCAGACCGCGAGCAGCCGGGCGCCGCGCCACCACAGGCCCACCACGGCGACGGCGATCAGTGCGCGCATCGTCCAGGGGTCCCACAGCCAGTCCGTCAGCACCCGGTTGACGTGGACGAGACCGGGCTCTGTCACCGCCCGCCGGTGGAGCGCTTCGACGACCGTGCGGTCCAGGCTCATCAGCGGAGACCACCGCGCGGCCATCAGGACCAGCAGTGCCAGGAAGAGGACCGCACAGACCGTCCCGGTCCGCAGGGCCTGCCGGGAGGTGCGGATGCGGTCCGGACGGGGGAGCGGCGGGGAGGAGAGCATGGGGGAATCCTCTCCGACACGAGGTGTACCGGGCCATTCGCGCTGCCCCGGCCCCGTACGTGTCCTGGCCCGGAGGTCGTGCCCCGGAGGCCGCGTCCAGGCTGCGAGCGTGTCCCGTCGGCAGGTGTGCCGCTAGCCCAGCGCGCTGATCGCCGGAACGAGCGCGACCAGCAGGGGGATCGCCGGGACGAGCGCGGCCGCCGCGGTGAGCCGCAGCCGACGGGCCGCGGTGAGCCGCCCGGCGGGGGCGAGCAGCCGGTCGACCCGGAGCGGCACCTGCGCGTCCGGTGTCGGGCTCGGGCCGAACACGCCCCGGTCCTCGTTGAGTTCGACCAGTGCCAGGGCGGTCGTCAGCCGGCCGAAGCGGCGTGACGCCACATCGTCGGCGGCCAGTTCGACGAGCCGGTGCATCTCACCGCGGAACGCCGCGAACACCGGCACCTGCGGAAAACCGGAGGCCAGCGCCGCGGAGCAGTTCAGCAGCCAGTCGTGGCGCGCCTTCGCGTGGCCCTGCTCATGGGCGAGCACCGCATCGAGCTGACGGCCCTTCAGCCTTCCCAGCGCTGCGGTGGTGATGACCAGTTGGGGCGCCGTACCGGGCAGCCACCAGGCGTCGGGGCGCTCGCCCTCCAGTACCACCAGCCGTTCCGCGCCGGGCTCCTCGCCGGGCATCAGCGGGGAACGCACCAGGAGTTCGGCGCGCCGCTGCCTGCGCCGCCGCCGCGACCGGCGGATCTCGCGGGTCAGCATGGCGGCCGTCCACACCCCGCCCAGTGCCAGCAGCACGGCCATCACGGCCGACCAGGGTCCGTACGCCGCCAGGGCGTAGGCCTCGACCACGGCGTGCGGCGCGGGCGCGAACACATGGCCTCGTACCGCCTGCCAGGCCGCGGCGGCGCTGAACGTCATGGACAGGGCGAAGGAGATCAGCACGCCGGCCACCACGCACTGCCACACCCACAGCGCCACAACGGGCTCGCGCTCCGGCCATTCGGCCCGCGCCATCAGCCGCGGGGTCACGACGGCGGCCAGTGCACCGAGCAGCAGCAGCGCGAGGGAGACCAACATGGGCGTCACCCTATGAGGGGCACGGTTCACACGGGTATGGCTGCGCTCGGCAAGTGACGTACGCCACGGTTTGCCGGGCCCGCTGTCTCACAGGGTGAGCAGCATCGCGAACATGGATATCCCCATGGTCAGGCGGCAGGCCAGGGCCAGCTCCGGCCGGGCCGCCCAGCCCCCCGGCACCGGCCCGCCACCGGCCACCACCCCGCCACCGCTCGCCGTCACGGCCACCGGGATCAGCCGGGCGCCCGAACGCAGCACATAGGCGGCGTAGTAGACGAGGAGCAGCCCGGTCAGCAGCGGAACGCCCCCGGCCGCGGCCATGGTGTGGGCGCCGTGACCGCCGTGGGCCGCCGTTCCCGGGCCCGCCATGGCGACGGCCATGTAGACCATCGCCGACGAACCGACCAGATGATGCAGATGGTGACCGCTGCGGCGGGAGAACCAGAGGGCGCGCAGGGCGGCGACGCCGAACAGTGCCGCGTACACGGCCCATGCCCACGCGGGCGGGGCGAAGACGGCGGCGGGCACCGCCATGGCGGCCATGCCGAAGCCCATCAGCGCCTCCGCGCGCGCCGTTCTGCGCTCCTCGCCGGTCCCGGCGCGGGTACGCAGCAGGCAGTACGCGCCCGTCAGCGCGCACAACGCCATCAGCAGCCAGCCGGACATCGCCGGTCCATGCACAGCAGACCTCCCCCGGGCGAACGACTTCGCCGTCGCCTAGTCGATGCCCGGGGCCGGACGCCTGTACGCGGCGCACTGGAGTACTGGGGGAGCGCGCGGCGGTGGTGTATTGCGGATGCGCCTGGTGCGAGCGGTCCCGGACGTCAGGGCCTGAACCGCAGAGGATGGTCCTCCGGCACCTCGACGACGGCGATCCGGACCCCGTCCGGATCGGAGATCCACATCTCGTCGAGCCCCCAGGGCTCACGCCTCGGCGCCCGCAGCACCTCCACGCTCCGGGCCGACACCTCCTCGTACGCCGCCCGCACATCGGCCACCTGGAGCCACAGCAGCAGCCCGGGGGACGGTGGCGCGTCGCCCCGGCCGGACACCTCCAGGAAACCGCCGCCCAGGAAGTAGACCGTCCCCCGCTCGGGGCCGGTACCGAACTCCCGGTAGACGGGCAGGCCGAGGGACTCCCCGTAGAAGACACGTGACCGTTCGGGATCCGTGGGGCGCAACAGGATCCGGCTGCTCAGCACATGAACCATGCTCCGGAGCGTAGGCCGGTTCCGGAGAGCTACGCTGCTGCGGCACGGCTACACGGAGAATCGGAGAGACCCCTCATGGACACCGCACCGCCCCGGGACTCGGGAGAGCTGACCTTCCGCGACGCGACCGACGCGGATGTGCCCGCACTCGTGGAGCTCATCCAGGCCGCGTACCGCGGTGACTCCAGCCGTGCGGGCTGGACCACGGAGGCGGACATCCTGAAGGGGCAGCGGACCGACCCGGAGGGGGTCCGTGCGGTGGTGGAGGACCCCCGCAGCAGGCTGCTCGTGGTGGAGCGCGACGGCGCGCCGGTCGCCTGCTGCCAGCTGGAGCACCGGGGAGAAACCGCCTACTTCGGAATGTTCGCGGTCCGCCCCTCGCTCCAGGGCGGCGGCCTCGGCAAGGTGATCATCGCGGAGGCCGAGCGCACCGTCCGGGAGAGCTGGGGGGTGCGGGAGATGCAGATGACCGTGATATCGGTCCGGGAGGACCTGATCGCCTGGTACGAGCGCCGCGGCTACCGCCGTACGGGAAAGATGAGTCCGTTCCCGTACGGCGATGAGCGCTTCGGGATCCCGCAGCGCGACGATCTCGCCTTCGAACTGCTGGTCAAGGACCTGCCGGCCGGCTGACCAGCGGCTATGCGGTGAAGCGGCCCGCGCGGCGGATCTCCGGGAAGTCGGTCGTCGCGCCGTCGAGCCCGAGTCCGCGCGCGAGCCGCAGGTGGTCCTGGGTGTTGACCACCCAGCCGACCACGGTCAGCCCCTCGGCGTGCGCCTTCTCGACCAGCTCCAGGGTGATGCGCCGGACGTTGAGCACCAGCCGGGTGGCGCCCACCGCCTTCGCGCGGTCCACCACGTCCTTGCCCCAGCGGCTGGCCACGAGCGCCGTCCGCACCCCCGGCACCAACTGCGCGATCTCGGCGATGGCCTCGTCGTGGAACGAGATCACCTCGACCCGGTCGACGAGTTCGCGCCGCCGCATCACCTCGGCCAGGGTGCGGGCGGCGGCCACGTCCTTGATCTCGGCCTGCATCGCGGAGCCCACCGCGTCCAGGACCTCCTCGAAGAACGGGACCCGTTCGCCCTGGCCGGCGTCGAGTCCGCGCAGCTCGGCCCTGGTCTTCTCGGCGATCGGGCCCTTGCCGTCGGTCGTACGGTCGACGTCGGCGTCGTGCATGACGGCGAGGGCGCCGTCCTTGCTCAGGTGAAGATCCAGTTCGATGAGGTCCATCCCGGCCTGCTCGGCGTGGACGAACGAACGCAGGGTGTTCTCCGGTTCGACACCCATCACGCCGCGGTGACCGATGGTGAGAAAAGACAAGGCACTCTCGCTTCCGATTTCGACGGCGTCTCCCCGTGTTCTGCTCATACCCACTACCCGCAGGGCGCCGCGGCATGACCCCGTTCCGGCCCTCAGTACCCCGTAGCGGCGAGCGGGGCGGCCGGGCGGGGGAGCGGGGCGCCGTAACCCCGGACATCGGCTGCACCGAGCAGGAACCCGGTGATGACTGCGGCGATCAGGACGGCACGGATGCTCACGCGGTGGTTCTCCGGAGTGCTGCGGGAAGGTGGTACGGGAAGAGCTGACGCCGTCCGTCCTATCGGCCGCGGCGCGTGCTCCGCGAACTGCGTCACTCATGCGTGGGCGTGTCCCGCGCGGAGTTGTCGGACCACCCCTCCCATGGGTACTGGCGCAACGAAGGGGTCCCGCACTGCCACGCGACAGGAAAAAACGCGGTGACCATGGGGTCGGACAGGATAATTTCCATGACTCCACTTGTCTCGGGGAACCGCAGACCGATACGGTTACTTGACGCGAGGTTCTCCCGTGGAGGAAGTGTTATGACGGAAATTCTTGTGCACGACGTAGCAGCCAACGGCATATCTGCCGCCCAGCGGGTGATCGATCACCCGGCCTGGCCTGCGCTCAAGAATGCCGTGGAGGAGATCCGCCCCTGGCAGTCCAAGGACGGGTCCATTGACTTCGGGGCCGAGGGCGCGCCTTCGCCCGCCGTCGCCGGGGCGGCCCTGGAACGGGTCACCGCCGCTGTCGAACAGCTTGCCCCGCTGCTTCCGCACGACGCCGCGTACCACCGGGCCCTGGTCGAGGACCTGCGCCGCTGGGCGTCCGAAGGCTTCGGCATCCCCGACTTCCTCGACTCGCTGCTCGCCTTCCAGCCGGCCAAGGGGCGCGCCGACGGCCTGCAGCACCTGGTCGTCTTCGCGATGTACACGCAGAACGGCAACCCCGACCGCAACCTCGAAGCGGTCGTGCTCCGGATGGTCTGGCCCGAGTGGCTCGCGGACCTGGAGGCGACCCGCTACGACAACCCGCTGTTCTGCGGGATCACCTTCGAGGACTTCACCTCCGGCTACGACACCAACTCCGCGGTGCTCTTCCCGGAGACGATCGCGGTGCGTGAGGCCCCCGAGCGCTTCAGCTGGGGCGGCATCTTCTGCGACCGAGAGGCCGCCCGCTTCCGCCGGGTCACCGAGGCGTCCGTCGAGCTCCTCGGCGTCGAGCTGCCCGACGACATCCGCGAGATGGTGGGCGACCAGCGACGCTGCGAGCAGGCCTTCGTGCTCTGGGACATGGTCCACGACCGCACCCACAGCCACGGTGACCTGCCGTTCGACCCGTTCATGATCAAGCAGCGCCAGCCGTTCTGGATGTACGGCCTCGAAGAGCTGCGCTGCGACCTCACCGCCTTCCGGGAGGCCGTGAAGCTGGAGGCCGACGGCTTCGGCCAGGGCCGCGACGTGCAGTACGCCGTGCTGTTCGACCGGATGTTCCGCTTCCCGGTCACCGGCGAGCGCGTCCGCAACTACGACGGTCTCGGCGGCCAGCTCCTCTTCGCGTACCTCCACAAGCACGATGTCGTGCGCTGGACCGACAACACCCTGAAGATCGACTGGGAGCTGGCCCCGCAGATCACCAACCAGCTCTGCGGCGAGATCGAGAAGCTCTACCGCGACGGCATCGACCGCCCGAAGCTCGTCCACTGGTTCGCCGCGTACGACCTGGTCTCCACCTACCTGGCACCGCACCCCGGATCCCGCTGGGCCAAGGGTCCCGACGCCCTGGACCTCTCCCAGCCGCCCCGCAAACTCGTTGACGACGTGCTTCCGGACGAGTTTCCCCTGAGCATGTTCTATGAGGCGCTTTCCAAGAAGCTGAAGAACGTGATCGCCTCCACCAAGGGCATCACCGCCGCGGACGCCGGGCAGGCGGCCGCGTGAGCACACGGAGCGAGGAGGCGGTGGCCATGAACGGAAACGGCAAGGACAGCGGGAGCGGTGCGCTGGAAGGGGCCGTGGTCGCCGTGGCGGGAGCGGCGGGTCCGGCCGGCCGGGCCACGCTGCTCCGGCTCGCCGAGGCGGGCGCGGTCGTCGTCGCCTCGGACGCGAACGCGACCCGCCTCGCGGAGGCCGTGGACGCGGCCCGCTACGCCCACGGCGGCGCGACGGTCACCGGCGACACCGTGGATCTGCTCGACCTGGGAGCGGCCCGGGAATGGGCGGACCGGACGGAGAAGGAGTTCGGCAGGATCGACGGCCTGGTCCACCTGGTGGGGGGCTGGCGCGGCAGCTCGACCTTCGCGGACACCGACCTCGCCGACTGGACGCTGCTGGAGAAACTGCTGATCCGCACCGTCCAGAGCACTTCGCTCGCGTTCCAGGAGGGCCTCCAGCGCAGCGACCGCGGCCGCTACCTGCTGATCAGCGCGGCCGGCGCGAGCAATCCCACCGCGGGCAACGCCGCGTACGCCGCGTCGAAGGCCGCGGCCGAGGCCTGGACCCTCGCGCTCGCGGACGCCTTCCGCAAGGCGGGGGGCGAGGACGGGACCCGCAGCGCGGCTGCGATCCTGGTCGTGAAGGCACTGGTGCACGACGCCATGCGCGCCGAGCGCCCGAATGCGAAGTTCGCGGGCTTCACCGACGTCAAGGAACTGGCCGATGCCATCGCCGGCGTCTGGGACCGGCCCGCCCCGGAAGTGAACGGAAAGCGCCTGTGGCTGACCCCGCAACCCTAAGGACCGACGCCCGTCGTCATCACGACCCGCAGGTACGCGGCTTCGCCAGTGACAACTACGCGGGGACCCATCCGGAGATCCTCGCGGCCCTCGCCCTCGCCAACGGCGGCCACCAGATCGCCTACGGCGAGGACGACTACACCGGTCACCTCCAGCGCGTCATGCACAGCCACTTCGGCCCCACCGCCGAAGCCTTTCCGGTGTTCAACGGAACCGGCGCCAACGTGGTCTCGCTCCAGGCGATGACCGACCGCTGGGGTGCGGTCATCTGCGCCGAGTCCGCGCACATCAACGTGGACGAGGGCGGCGCACCGGAGCGGGTCGGCGGCCTCAAGCTGCTCACGGTGCCCACGGAGGACGGCAAGCTCACGCCCGAGCTCATCGACCGCCAGGCGTACGGCTGGGACGACGAGCACCGCGCCATGCCGCAGGTCGTCTCGATCACCCAGAACACCGAGCTCGGAACCGTATACACACCCGGTGAGATCCGCGCCATCTGCGAGCACGCCCACGGGCACGGCATGAAGGTCCACCTCGACGGGGCGCGGATAGCCAATGCCGCGGCTTCGCTGGACGTGCCGATGCGCACCTTCACCAACGCCGTCGGCGTCGATGTGCTCTCCTTCGGCGGCACGAAGAACGGTGCCATCTTCGGTGAGGCGGTCGTGGTCCTGAACCCCGACGCCGTCCGTGCCATGAAGCATCTGCGCAAGCTCTCGATGCAGCTCGCCTCCAAGATGCGCTTCGTCTCGGTACAGCTGGAGGCGCTGCTCGCCGGCGACCTCTGGCTGCGTAACGCCCGGCACGCCAACGCGATGGCCCAGTGGCTGGCCGAGGGGGTCCGCGCGGTGGGCGGCGTGGAGATCCTCTACCCGGTCCAGGCCAACGCCGTCTTCGCCCGGCTGCCGCACGCGGTGAGCGAGCGGCTGCAGAAGCGGTTCCGCTTCTACTTCTGGGACGAGAAGGCCGGGGACGTGCGCTGGATGTGCGCCTTCGACACCACGGAGGACGATGTCGACGCCTTCGTCCTCGCGCTGAAGGAAGAGATGGCGGCCTAGCACTCGCTGCATGATTATGCGCTCGACCGGAAAGTGATTGACTCCCGGTCGGCCGCATATCTACGCTCGGCGGCCATGGAGCTCATTCAGCAGGTCCCCGGGAACTCGGCCTACCTAGCAGCCGACGAGGCCATCGACCACGACCACCCACTGGTCCGGAAGACGGCCGCGCAGCTGCGCGGCGCAACCGATGACGCATATGCATGCGCGGCTGCCGCCTTCGACTTCGCACGCGACACGATCACGCACTCCGCCGACTCGGGCGACACGTGGGCCCCCTGGCGCGCCTCCGACGTGCTGGCGACCCGCAACGGCATCTGCCACACCAAGTCCCACGCCCTGGCCGCTCTGCTGCGCGCGGAGGGCATCCCGACGGCCCTCTGCTACCAGCGGCTCGCGGACGACAACGGGGACCCCGGGCCGGTGCACGGGCTGATCGCGCTGCGGCTGCCCGGCCGGAACCGCTGGGACCGGCAGGACCCGCGGGGCAACCGGCCGGGCGTGGACACGCGGTTCTCGCTCGACGAGGAGCGGCTGGCCTGGCCCGTGCGGCCGGAGTTCGACGAAGTGGACTACCCGGTGCTCTACGCCGCACCGCATCCGCTGGTTCTGCACGGCCTGCGGCCCGCGGCCGACCGGGTCCGGCTCTGGCGCACCCTTCCGGTGGCGCTCTGAACCGCCGACCGGTTCACGGCCGCAGCTGAAACGTCACTCCGGCGAAACGTCACTCCTGTGAAACGTCACTCCGGCCCGCGTCAGCCCCGCTCGCGGACCTCGGCGGGTGTCGGGGCCGTACCGCCCAGATGCGCGGGCACCCACCAGGTGTCGTTCGCGTCCCTCGGGCGTACCGGGTAAGCGCGCTGGGCGGCTTCGAGCAGCTCCTGCACGTGCTCCCGCAGCCGGCGGGTGATCGCGCCCGCGTACTGGTCGGTGGGGGCCTCCATCGGCTCGCCGACGCGGATCGTCAAGGGGATGTGGCTGCGCCTGAAGTTGCGCGGGCGGCCCTTGGTCCACAGCCGCTGCGTTCCCCACAGCGCCATCGGGATCAGCGGCACCCCGGCCTCCTGGGCCAGCCGCGCGGCACCCGACTTGAAGTTCTTCAGCGTGAAGGACTCCGAGATCGTCGCCTCGGGGAACACCCCGACGATCTCGCCCGAACGCAGCGAGGCGAGGGCGTGCGCATAGGCGTCCTCGCCCTGCTTGCGATCCACGGGAATGTGCTTCATGCCGCGCATCAGCGGCCCGGAGATCTTGTGCCGGAACACCGATTCCTTCGCCATGAAGCGGACGAGCCGCTTCTGCGGCAGCGTCGTGAGACCCGTGAAGATGAAGTCCAGATAGCTGATGTGGTTGCTGACCAGAACCGCGCCACCAGTCTTCGGGATGTGCTCCGAACCCTGGGTGTCGATCTTCAGGTCGAGCGCCTTGAAAAACGTACGAGCGGCGCCGATGACCGGCCGATAGACGAGTTCTGCCATCTGGGGGAAACCCTTCTTCAGCGCCTGGGGAGGGTTCTCCCGGCGGAAGTTACGCAGCCGTAGGTTTTCGGCATTGGGCCGATCGTGCCCCATGCGCGTCGCGCTGGCCAGTCTCGGCGGGCGCGGGGCGCGAGATTCTCGTCACGTGGAACGGCCGGGAATGTCCTGGCGGCCGGGGGTGCTGACTCTTTGGGCAGGGCTCCGGCAGGAGGCCGAAGATGGACGGGCAGGTACGGGTGAACAGACTGGATATCGCCCAACTCGGCGTGGAACTGGGGGAGCGGGCGACACTCGTGCAGTTCTCCAGCGCCTTCTGCCAGCCGTGCCGGGCCACCCGTCGCACGCTCGCGGAGGTGGCCGCCATGGTCGAAGGCGTCACCCACGTGGAGATCGACGCAGAGGCGCATCTCACTCTGGTGCGCGAGCTCGGCATCAGCGCGACCCCGACCGTTCTGGTGCTCGACGCCTCCGGCCGCATCGTCCGACGGGCCACCGGACAGCCGCGCACCGCCGATGTCGTGGCCGCACTGGGACGGGCGATATGACGGACCGTGACGCATCTCCCACCTTGCGGGACGGTCTTGACCGCACCCACCAGTCATCGTCAGTCTGACGCTATGCCGCCAGTACTCCTTCTCCACGGCCGGGTCCACGTCGATCTCGCCCGCTGCGCGAGTGCGCGCTGTCCGGATGCCTGAGCATCCACGGCCCCGTACCTCCGACGCGCAGAAGGAAGACACCCCCATGACGGCATCACCCGGGCTCGGCAACGCCCGCACGGCATCCCCTGACCTCCTGCGCTCCGTGTTCCGGCAGCACGCCGCCGGAGTCGCGGTGATCACCGCGGTCGGTGACCGGCCGGTCGGCTTCACGGCGACCTCCCTCAACTCCGTGGCCGCCGAGCCACCGCTCATCTCCTTCGGCGTGGGCACCTCCTCCTCCAGCTGGCCGGTCGTCGCGGAGGCGGAGCACATCGGGGTTCACATACTCGGTGAGCACCAGCAGGAACTGGCCGCCACCTTCGCGCGCAGCGGCGCCGACCGGTTCGGCCCGTCCACCTATTGGCGCAGTGGCCCGGAAGGCGTCCCGCTGCTGGACGGCGTGCTGGCATGGCTGGTCTGCCGGGTCGTGGCACGGATTCCCGCGGGCGACCACCGGATCGTGATCGCCCAGGCGGTGGTCGGGGATCCGTCCGGTTCCGGGCGCCCGCTGGTCTACCACCAGGGCCGGTTCACCGCTCTGCGAGACTGAGGACGCCTTGGTGGCACGGGGCGGGCCGGCGTTGGACAGATCACAGTTCACAGCGCTTGCCCATGGGGCAGGTACTGGATGTACTGGCGAGTAATATTACGGTCGGAGCGTCGGTCGCACCGACCGGAAATCGCCCCATCAGGCGCCTATGCTGCGTGCAACAAGGCAGCCCGGAAATGACGATGCAGTAGGAGAGCCGGCGTGAGCTTGAGGATCGTTGTCTGTGTGAAGTACGTGCCCGACGCGACCGGTGACCGGCATTTCGCCGATGACCTGACGTTGGATCGTGAGGATGTCGACGGGCTGTTGTCGGAGCTGGATGAGTACGCGGTCGAGCAGGCGTTGCAGATCGCGGACGGTGCCGATGACGCGGAGGTGACCGTGTTGACGGTGGGTCCGGAGGATGCCAAGGACGCGTTGCGCAAGGCGTTGTCGATGGGTGCGGACAAGGCTGTTCATGTCGAGGACGACGATCTGCACGGCACGGATGTGATCGGTACGTCGTTGGTGCTGGCGAAGGCGGTCGAGAAGACGGGGTTCGACCTGGTGATCTCGGGGATGGCGTCGACGGACGGCACGATGGGTGTGGTTCCGGCGCTGCTCGCGGAGCGGCTGGGGGTGCCGCAGGTGACGCTGCTGTCCGAGGTGTCGGTGGAGGGCGGTGTGGTGCGGGGGCGTCGGGACGGTGACACGGCGTCGGAGCAGTTGGAGGCGTCGTTGCCGGCGGTGGTGTCGGTGACCGACCAGTCGGGTGAGGCGCGTTACCCGTCGTTCAAGGGGATCATGGCGGCGAAGAAGAAGCCGGTGGAGTCGCTGGATCTGGATGATCTGGGGATCGAGGCGGATGAGGTGGGTCTGGGTGGTTCCTGGACGGCGGTGGATTCCGCGGCCGCGCGTCCGGCCCGTACGGCGGGCACGATCGTGAAGGACGAGGGCGAGGGCGGCAAGGCGCTGGCGGAGTTCCTGGCCGGGCAGAAGTTCATCTGAGTCGTCGCGCTGTTCATCCCCGTTTCGTCGTTCGTCTCAATCGCAGGAGATTGAAGTTCCATGACTGAAGTTCTTGTCTATGTCGATCATGTGGACGGTGCTGTCCGCAAGCCCACCCTGGAGCTGCTGACGCTTGCCCGCCGTATCGGTGAGCCGGTCGCTGTCGCTCTGGGCAAGGGTGCCGCGGACACGGCCGCCACACTGGCCGAGCACGGTGCGGTCAGGGTGCTGACCGCGGATGCACCGGAGTTCGCCGAGTATCTGGTCGTGCCGAAGGTCGACGCGCTGCAGGCCGCCTTCGACGCGGTGTCCCCGGCCGCCGTGCTGCTGCCTTCCTCGGCGGAGGCCAAGGAGATCGCGGCGCGTCTCGCGGTCCGGATCGGGTCGGGCATCATCACCGACGCGGTGGATCTGGAGGCGGGTGAGCAGGGTCCGGTGGCCACGCAGTCCGCGTTCGCCGCTTCGTACACGACGAAGTCGCGTGTTTCCAGGGGTGTTCCGGTTGTCACGGTGAAGCCGAACTCGGCGCCGGTCGAGGCGGCTCCGGCCGCCGGCGCGGTGGAGTCCCTTACGGTGTCGTTCTCGGAGCGGGCCACCGGTACGAAGGTTGTGTCCCGTACGCCGCGTGAGTCGACGGGGCGTCCGGAGCTGACGGAGGCCGCGATCGTGGTCTCGGGTGGCCGGGGTGTCAATGGTGCGGAGAACTTCGGCATCATCGAGGCGCTCGCGGACTCGCTGGGTGCGGCGGTGGGTGCCTCTCGGGCGGCGGTGGACGCGGGCTGGTACCCGCACACCAACCAGGTCGGTCAGACCGGTAAGTCGGTCTCGCCGCAGCTGTATATCGCGTCGGGTATCTCGGGTGCGATCCAGCACCGGGCGGGGATGCAGACGTCGAAGACGATCGTCGCGGTCAACAAGGACGCGGAGGCGCCGATCTTCGATCTCGTCGATTACGGCGTCGTGGGTGACCTCTTCGATGTCGTGCCGCAGCTGACCGACGAGGTCAACACCCGCAAGGGCTGACCCGCACCCGCACCACGATCCAACGGCCCGGGGCCGCACGGTGAACACACCGCGCGGCCCCGCACCGTTTCCGATCACCATTGACGCGGGTGCGGAGGCCTTATAACTTCACTATACGGATTGTTGATTCCGGGAAGCGGAAACAACGAGAGCGTGGAGGGTGCGGAAATGGGTCAGCAGGAGAAGGTGGCGACGAGTCTCGCCGGAGCGGTCAGCGACGGGATCAGCGCCTCCCTCGCAGAGGTGGACGCCGAGCTCGCCCGCCGCTACCCCGGCGACCCCGGGACCCGTCAGCCCGTCCACACGGTCTACGTACCGGGGGACACCTTCACCGCCGGCACCATCCGTTCCTGGGGCGACCAGGCGCTGAAGGCGCTCGACGAGCACGCCCCCGACGCGGACTCCCTCGCCGCGGTTCTCGGCATCCCGGACGAGCTCGCCGGGGCCGTCCACGACCGGGTACGCGCCAAGCTGGAGCGGGAGCCCGTCGAGGACCTGCGGATCGACTTCGAGGACGGCTACGGCCCCCGCTCCGACGCCGAGGAGGACGAGACCGTCGCCCGCGCGGCCCGGCTGGTCTCCGAGGCATACGCGAACGGCACGGCCGCCCCGTACATGGGCATCCGGATGAAGTGTATGGAAGCCGCCGTACGGGACCGGTCCATCCGCACCACGGACGTCTTCCTCACGGGCCTCATGGAGGCGGGCGGCCTGCCCGAGGGGCTCGTCCTCACCCTGCCCAAGGTGACGTACCCCGAACAGGTCACCGCTTTCGTCCAGCTCCTCGAAGCCTTCGAGGACGCGCACGGTCTGCCCGCCGGACGGATCGGCTTCGAGATCCAGATCGAGACCAGCCAGTCCATCCTGGCCGCCGACGGCACCGCCGCGGTCGCCCGGATGATCGACGCCGCGCGGGGCCGGGCGACCGGTCTGCACTACGGCACGTTCGACTACAGCGCCTGCGTCGGAGTCAGCGCCGCCTACCAGGCCAGCGACCATCCGGCGGCCGACCACGCGAAGGCCGTCATGCAGGTGGCCGCCGCCGGCACCGGCGTACGGGTCTCCGACGGCTCGACCAATGTCCTCCCCGTCGGCCGGAGCGCGCAGGTCCACGAAGCCTGGCGGCTGCACTACGGACTCACGCGGCGTGCTCTGGCGCGCGCCTACTACCAGGGCTGGGACATGCACCCGGCGCATCTGCCCACCCGTTACGCGGCCGTCTACACCTTCTACCGCGAGGGCCTGGAACAGGCCGCGGCCCGGCTCGCCGCGTACGTGGCCAAGGCGGGCGGCGACGTGATGGACGAACCCGCCACCGCCAAGGCGCTCAGCGGCTACCTGCTGCGCGGCATCGACTGCGGAGCGCTGGACACCGCGGAGGTGGCCCGGCTGACCGGGCTGACCCGCGCGGACCTGGACGCCTTCGCCTCACCGCGGCGCGGCGGGCTGACGGTCACCGCGCCGTAGCCGGTAGGGCCTGCCGAACTGCGGCCGCCGCTCAGGACGGCCGCAGTTCGCCAGAACCGCGTGCGATGAGCCTGGTGGGCAGCTCCACCCGTACCGGGGCGTGGTCGGCGCCGTCGAGGCGGCGGAAGAGGTGTTCGGCCGCGGTACGGCCGACTGCCGCGGCGTCCTGGGAGATGACGGTGATGCCGAGCAGATCCGCGAGTTCGATGTCGTCGAAACCGACCAGGGCGACCGGGTGCTCCCGGTCCGCCAGGACCCGCACAGCGGTCACCGTCACGCGGTTGTTGCCCGAGAAGAGCGCGGTGACCGGCTCCGGTCCGGACAGCATCGTCTCGGCCGCCAGGCGGACCCGCTCGGGTTCCGTCGAGCCCAGGGAGACCCAGGAGTCCCGCACGGTAATCCCGGCGTCCGTCATGGCGGTGTGATACCCGCGCAGCCGCTCGGTGGCGGTGTGGATGCGGGGCTGGTCACCGATGAAGCCGATCCGGCGGTGGCCGTGCGCGATCAGATGGGAGACGCCCTGGCGGGCGCCGCCGAAGCTGTCGGAGAGCACCATGTCGGCATCGATCCGGCCCGCCGGACGGTCCACGAAGACGGTCGCGATGCCGGCCCTTATCTCCTGCTCCAGATAGCGGTGGTCGTCGCCGGCCGGGATCACGATGAGCCCGTCGACCCGGCGCGCGCACAGTGCGAGGACGAGCTCCTGCTCACGCTTCGGGTCCTCGGCGCTCGAACCGTTGATGAGCAGGGCGCCGTGTGCGCGCGCGACCTCCTCCACGGCACGGCTCAGCGGCCCGTAGAAGGGGTCCGCGAGGTCCTCCAGGACGAGGCCGATGGAGGCGGTGCGGCCCTTGCGCAGCACCCGCGCGCTGTCGTTGCGGCGGAAGCCCAGCGCGTCGATGGCCTCCTGCACCCGGCGCTCGGTGTCGGGTGTGACGCCCGGCTCGCTGTTGACCACCCGGGAGACCGTCTTGAGCCCCACTCCGGCGCGCGCGGCCACGTCCTTCATGGTCGGCCGGTTGCCGTAACGGGGCTCGGGGTGACGGGTGGTCTCGGCCACGGTGCGCTGTCCTGTCGTCGGGTGCGGGCGGTCCGGCGGGACCACGGAGGGTACCGCGTGGGGGCGCCGGAGGCTGTGGCCTTGAGCATAGGCCCTGGACAACGTTGTCAGCTGAATGGAGACTATGCAGACTATTCACTGAAGCCGCAGGTCCCACTGTCTCACCATCCGGAGCCCACACCGATGCATACCGACCTCGTAGCCGCGCTGGACATCGGCGGCACCAAGATCGCCGGAGCGTTGGTCGACGGCAACGGCAAGCTCCTCGTACGCGCGCAGCGCCCGACGCCCGCCCGCGAGAGCGGGGACAGGGTGATGGAGGCGGTCGCCGGCGTGCTCGCCGAGCTGAGCTGCTCCCCGCTGTGGGGACGGGCATCGGCCGTCGGGATCGGCAGCGCCGGGCCCGTGGACGCCACAGCCGGGACGGTCAGCCCGGTCAACGTGCCCGGCTGGCGCGACTTCCCGCTGGTGGAGCGGGTGAGCCGGGCGACCGGCGGACTGCCGGTCGAGCTGGTCGGTGACGGGGTCGCGATGACCGCGGCCGAGCACTGGCTGGGCGCGGCCCGCGGCTACGACAACGCGCTGTGCATGGTCGTCTCGACCGGCGTCGGCGGCGGGCTCGTCCTCGGCGGCACCCTCCGCCCCGGCCCGAGCGGCAACGCGGGTCACATCGGCCACATCAGCGTCGACCTGGACGGCGATCCCTGCCCGTGCGGCTCGCGCGGCTGCGTCGAGCGCATCGCCAGCGGCCCCAACATCGCCCGCAGGGCCCTGGAGAGCGGCTGGCGGCCCGGTCCGGACGGCGACACCTCCGCCGCCGCGGTCGCGGCCGCCGCGAGGGCGGGGGACCCGCCGGCGGTGGCCTCCTTCGAGCGGGCCGCGCAGGCCCTGGCCGCGGGCATCGCCGCGACGGCCACCCTGGTCGAGATCGACATCGCGGTGATCGGCGGGGGAGTGGCCGGTGCGGGCGACGTCCTGTTCGCCCCGCTGCGCAGCGCCCTGCGCCGCTACGCCACGCTCTCGTTCGTCCAGCAGCTGGCCGTGGCGCCCGCGGTCATGGGCAACGACGCCGGACTGGTGGGCGCGGCCGCCGCGGCGTTCGCGGTCCGCACGGGCACGGACGGTGTGGTCCCGGTCTAAAGGGGGTGTCTGACACATGAGCGTGCGTGCCGGGGCCCGCGATACCGCGGGCAATTGCCGGACACCCCCCAGGGCCTTGGCCGGGCGCCCTCCGTGTGAAGGGCGCCCGGCCTCCCGGTCAGCAGGTGATCCGGGGATCCCCCCAGTCCGCGTGGTCGGAGTCGTCGCCGTCCCCGCCGTCGGTGACGACGAGACGGACGACCTGCGCGCCTGTCACGTCCGCCGAGACGGGCTGCGCCGGCATCGCGTTGGTCAGCACCCCGGTGGAGGCCGCCTTCGTGCCGTCCGCCCAGATCTCGAAGGCCACGCTGCCCTTGGCGCCCTTCTCGTCGTCCACGCCGACCCGGGCCGTCACGGCGCTGCACGCGCCGCCCGCGTAGTACTCGACGGTGCTGGCCGCGTGCACGCCCAGTCCCTTCGCGTACACCTCGCCGCCGATGGTGATCGGGTTCCCGTCACCCGCCGCGCTCTCACCGTTGCTGGTGTCCTTCTCGACCGGTCCGTAGCCGTTGGAGGCGGACAGCTGCGGCAGATCGCTCAGATGGCCGCCACCGGCCGGTGGCGGCACCACCACATGGGCCTGGAAGGGCACCGAGGACCGGACCTTTTTTCCGGTGGGGGAGCGGTACTGCGCGGTGAGTGTCAGGTCGTAGCCGCCGGTCGCGGTGCCGGCCGGGGGTGTCACCCGCCAGCGCGTGGTCAGCGCCCGTCCCGTGGGCAGTGCGGCGGCGGTCGTCGCGGAGCCGGCGCGGACCTTCCAGCCCGACGGTCCGGTGAGGGCCGCCGAGACCTTCAGCGCGGGGGTGCGGCCCAGGTCGGTGACCGTGGTCGTCAGCTCGGCCGTACGTCCGGCCTCGACCAGCGGGCTGCCCCTCAGGCCCAGTTCGGTGGCCGGGGGATGCGAGGCCCACGCGTTGCCGACGGTCACGCGCAGCAGTACGGTGCCGTGCGCCGGAACGGTCGCCGAGATGTCGCCCGCCGTGTTGTAGTCCGTGTGTTCCCACAGGTCGCGCATGGTGTACGCGGCCGCTCGCGGCAGGCCCACCGCCGCTGCCGTCGTCGAGATCCGCTGTGCGCTCCCGGTCTCGTTGAACAGCGCCACCGCCCGGCTGCCGTCCCGCAGTTCCTTGGCGATGACCCAGCGCCCCTCGTCGGAGGAGAGCACGGTGCCCTGCTTGCCCAGCGGGTCCTGGTCGACCGCGATGACCTCGTGGTTGGAGAGGATGTCGAACGTCTCGGGCGTCGCCTTGCGCAGATCGGAGCCGATGAGCAACGGCGCCGCCATCACCGACCACATGGAGAAGTGGGTGCGGTACTCGGTGTCCGTCATCCCGCCGTTCCCGACCTCCAGCATGTCGGGGTCGTTCCAGTGCCCCGGTCCCGCTGCCGAGGCCAGCGGCAGGTTCTGCTTCATGATCGACAGCATGCTGCTCCAGCTGTCGTTGATGTCGCCCGTCGTGCGCCAGAGGTTGCCGAGTTCCGCGGCCCATTCCCAGGGCTTGTTCTCCCCCCATTCGCAGATGCTGTAGACGATGGGCCGGCCGGTCGCGGCAAGCGCGTCCCGCATCGTCGTATAGCGCTCTTTCGCGTCGACGCCCTGGTTGTTGCAGTTGTCGTACTTGAGGTAGTCGACGCCCCAGTCCGCGAACTGCTGTGCGTCGCTGTACTCATGTCCCAGTGCGCCGGGAAGTCCGACACTGTCGCAGGTCTTCGTGCCCGCGCTGGTGTAGATGCCGAGCTTCAGTCCCTTTGAGTGGACGTAGTCCGCGACGGCTTTGATCCCGTTCGGGAACCGCGTCGGATCGGCCTCCAGTTTGCCGTCCGCGTTGCGCTGCGGGACGGCCCAGCAGTCGTCGAGATTGATGTACTGGTAGCCGGCGTCCTTGAGGCCCTTCTCGACAAAGATGTCCGCGATGCCCTTGACCATCGTCTCGTCGAACTCGGCCCGGCAATGGGTCGAGTTCCAGTTGTTGAACCCCATGGGCGGTGTGAGAGCGAGACCGTTGTCCGCCTTCGCGGCCGCCGAGGGCGGCGGGGCGGGCGCGGGTCCCGGGGAGTCCGCGGCGGCGGGAAAGGCGATACCCGCCGCGCACAGAAGGCCTGCGGTCAGCGCTCCGACGACTCTGCGCGGGCCTGTGCGGGTTGTACGGGCTGGAAGATGACGCATCGTTACGTTCCTCCGGACTCGTGCCAAATCATGCGACGTCATGTGCATGCCAATACGGGCGAGCATGTTAGAGCCTGTTGAAGTATGTTGGAAGAGGGGGGTGTCGTTTGTTCGTTATCGCGTCAAAACCCTTGACCGGCACGCTGGTTGAGGGTGTGATCCAGGCATGCGTTCGGTTGTGTTGGGTCGCCTTCGGGGGCGGCGGTCGGTCTCACGGCTGGAACAGGGCCTGGGCGGTCCGGCCGGCCTGCTCGCGTAGCCAGGTGTGGGCGTGATCGTTGTCGTAGCGCTGGTGCCACACCAGGTGGAGTGGGATGGCGGGCATCTGAACCGGCAGTGGCAGCGTGAGCAGGCCGAGCCGGTCGCGGGCGGCGCGGGTCACCGCGTCGGCCAGGGTGACCACCAGGTCTGATTGCAGGGCGAGTTGGAGCGCGGTGGTGACGGTCAGGCCCGCCGCGACGACCCGGCGTTCGAGGCCTTGGACAGCAAGGGCGTCGTCGACCGGGTCGTGCAGGCGTCCGCGCCGCGAGACGGCGATGTGTTCCGCGGCTGCGTAACGGCCGGCGCTCATGGAGCCCTCCGTGAGCGGGTGGCCGGCCCGGACGGCGACGACCAGCTTGTCCTCGCCCACGAGGCGGGAACGGATGCCGGGCAGTGCCGGCCGGGTGGAGCTGGATTCGAGGTCGATCTCGCCGCGGTGCAACTCCGGCGTGCCCGATCCCGGTTCGGCCAGCAGCCGGAGCCGGACGCCGGGGGCCTGACGGTGGACGGCGGCGATCAGGGCCGGCCCGCAGGCCGCCGTGAGGGCGTCGTGCCAGCGCACCGTGAACACCCGCTCCAGCGTGGTCAGGTCCACGTCCTGCTCCGCGGACAGCAGCAGCTGTGCCTGCTGTACGAGGTCGTGGACCTGCGCCCGGATCGCCAGCGCGTGTGCGGTGGGGACCATGCTGCGGCCGGTGCGGACCAGGATCTGGTCCCCGGTGGCCTTGCGGATGCGGCCCAGTGAGCGGCTCATCGCCGGCGGGGTGACGTGGAGGCGGGCCGCTGCCCCGGCGACGCTGCCCTCCTCCAGGAGCGCGTCCAGGGCCGTGAGCAGATTCAAATCCAGTTGCATGACAGTAACTCTACAAGTGCAAAGCATGCACTTGCTGTTAATCGACGGGCTGCCTACGGTCGAAGAGCGAGCAGGGACGACCCGCCGCATCGACCGCATCAGAGGAGCCGATCATGTCCACAGCCATGCCCTTCACCGCCGGTTCCACGCACATGTCCGAGGTGACCGGCGCGGTGACGGCGGCCGGCACGGTGCTGCGCGACCGGTACACCCCGCACGCCCGGGGCGTGCGGCTGACCGGGATCGTGGACGAGATCCACGCCAACGACGACGCCGTCCTCGCCGTGCTGCGCGAACCCCTGTTGCGGGCCCGGCCAGGATCGGTGTGGGCCGAGGACGAGCTGGCCGGCGGTGCGCTCCCGCAGGGGGAGTGGTGGGCCGTCGACCCTGCGGAGGGCAACATCAACCACGTCCACGGCATGTCGGACTGGGCCGTCACCGCCACCCTGGTCCGCGACAACCGGCCGGTCCTCACCGTCGTCCACCTGCCACTGACCGGCGACACCTACACCGCGGCCGCGGGAGCCGGCGCCCGTCTGAACGGCGTGCGCCTCAAGGCGTCCGCCAAGACCGACCTGGGGGCCGCCCTGACCGGCACGGGTCAGGCCAGACCCGGCGAGGACGAGCGCACCCTGCGCCGGATCGGCGACTCGGTCACCGCCATGCTCGTCAACGGCCTTGTCGTGCGCGTCTCGGTCCCCGTCACGTTGCAGCTCATCCACGTCGCCGCCGGGCGGATGGAGGCGTTCTGGCAGTTCTCCGACGTGCGTTCCGGGCTGGTCGCCGGCGCCCTCCTGGTCTCCGAGGCGGGAGGCGTCGTCACCGACCTGGCGGGCGAACCCTGGACCCTGGCCGGCCGCGACTTCCTGGCCGCCGCCCCCGGCGTCCACCCCGCCGCCCTGAAGGCCCTGTCCTCGGTCGCCTGACCCGGAAGACCGGTCCCGCGCCCCGCTCATCCCTCCCGAGAACCCCAAGGAACATCATGACCAGCATCGGAATCCTCGGCGCCGGCCGCGTCGGCGGCAATCTCGCCCGCGAACTCGCCGCGAGCGGGCACCAGGTCACCCTCGGTTGCCGGCACCCGGAGGAGGTGGCCGCCGCCCGCGCGGCCGGAACCGGCCCCCGTATCCGGTACGCCGACCACCTCACCACCGTCCGCGCCTCGGACGTCGTGATCAACGCGACGCCCGGCGACACCGCTCTCGAACGCCTCACCGGCCTGCGCTCCCAGCTCGCCGGAAAGATCCTCGTCGACGTCTCCAACGCGACCCGCGACACCGACGACGGCCTGCCCGGCGACCTCTGCTACCCCGGCAGCAGTCTCGCCGAACAGCTCCAGACCGCCCTGCCCGGTACCCGGGTGGTCAAGACCCTCAACACCATGCTGTTCATGGTTATGACAGCCCCCGGGGCCCTGCCCGTCCCGCCGACCGCCTACCTGTCGGACGACGACGAGGACGCCAAGAAGACGGTCACCGGCCTGCTCGGCGACCTGGGCTGGCAGCCCGGGTGGATCGAGGACCTCGGCGGCATCACGACCGCCCGCGCCACAGAGGCCATGATCCTGCTGGTCCCTCACATCCTGCGCAAGCACGGCTTCCAGCCCTTCGCCATCACCGTGGCCCGCTGACCCCGCGCAGAGCCGGGGCCGGAGACCCCGGGCGGCGGAGATGCCTCCGATCGAGTCACCCGGGCCCGCCGATTGAGGAACTGTCAGTGGTCGGTGCGATCCTGCTGGTATGGACGAGATCATGCGGCGGCGCGTGTACGGCGCCGATCACGACGACCCCGACCCGGGGCCCCGGCCGGGGCGTGTCTACCGGGAGCTGGTGGGCGGCCCGCTCGACGGGCTGCTGCTGGACGTGACGGGCTGGACGGAGGTCGCCCTCGCGGACGGCTCCGCCCTGATCACCGAGATCGGCTCCTACGGGGCCGGCGGCAGGGCCGAGTACGGACCGAGGCCGAACGAGCCGTACAAGTGGGACTGGAGGGGCGACACGCCCTGAAGGGCAGGGCGTGTTCCGCGCGTTCCCGGCTGCCCTGCCTTGCCCCGCCGCTCCGGCACCCGGGCGGCGGGCGCTCAGCGGCCCCGGTCCGGATGCTGCTGACCCACGACCACCAGGAACGCGTCCTGCTCCAGATCCATCACGACCTCCGCCGCGACGCCCTCGCCGCGGCGGGCCGCCGCGAACTCCTCGGCCGGCCAGCTTCCCCGCGGGTCCCCTGCGGGGAACTGCTCAAGCACGGTGCGAAGCACGGTCCACCCCCTGTCGTTCGTTCTGCTGTCCGCTCCAACGACGTCCGGGCGGTCCCCGTCACGGCCTGCGCGGACGCCGCTTGCCGTGCCCCGGGACGTCCACGGAGGCCATGAAAGGCCGCGTTCGTACAACGGCATCGCCCCGAACGGGTTTTCGCGGCAGGGTGATGCGGGCAAGCCACAGGGGGCTACGGAAGAGGGGGAACCGTGATCGTCTGGATCAACGGTGCGTTCAGCGCGGGGAAGACCAGCGCCGCGCGCGAACTGATCGATCTGATCCCGAACAGCACCTTCTACGACCCGGAACTGACCGGCGCGGGGCTGCGCAGTCTGCTGCCCCAGAAGAGGCTCGCCGAGGTGACCGACTTCCAGGACCTGCCGATCTGGCGGCGCCTGGTGGTGGACACCGCGGCGGCCCTGCTCGCCGAGGTCGGCGGGGTACTGGTGGTGCCGATGACGCTGCTGCGACAGGAGTATCGCGACGAGATCTTCGGAGGGCTCGCCTCCCGGCGCATTCCGGTGCGCCATGTGCTGCTCTCACCTGAGGAAACGATCCTGCGGCAACGGATCGCCGACCGAGTGGAAGCCGACGACGACCCCGAACGCAGCGAGCAGGTCCGCCAGTGGGCGTACGAGCACATCGGGCCCTACCTGTCGGCGCTCGACTGGATCACCGGGGACGCCCACACCATCGACAACAGCGCCCTCACCCCGAGGGAGACCGCCGTACGGATAGCAGAGGCCGTGCACAGCGGGGCCGCCCCGGCCTGCGGGATCGTGCAGACACCCGACCCGACCGCGGAGACCGTCGCGGCCGGTGTGCTGCTCTTCGACGAGGAGGACCGGGTGCTGCTCGTCGACCCCACCTACAAGCCCGGCTGGGAGTTCCCCGGCGGCGTCGTGGAGTCGGGCGAGGCACCGGCCCGTGCCGGGATCAGGGAGGTCGCGGAGGAGATAGGGATACAGCTCGAACGCATACCGAGACTGCTGGTCATCGACTGGGAAGCGCCCGAGCCGCCCGGCTACGGCGGGCTGCGGCTGCTCTTCGACGGGGGCCTGCTGCCGGACCGGGACGCCGAGCGGCTGGTGCTGCCCGGTTCCGAACTGCGCGGCTGGCGGTTCGTCACAGAGGCGGAGGCGGCCACCATGCTGCCGCCCACCCGTTACGAACGACTGCGCTGGGCGCTGCGTGCCCGCGAGAAGTCGGTCGTGTTCAACCTGGAGGCCGGGGTCCCGGTGGGCTGAGCCCCGAGGTGATCAGTGCGGGCACGTACGCGGCTGATCCGTGCGGCGCATGTACGCGGCGGACATCCGCCGCGTACATGCGCGCCGTGCGTGCCTCGCTCAGGCCTTCTTGGAGGCGGCGTAGTTCCGCAGGAACAGCGCCTCGGCCACCGACATCCGCTCCAGCTCCTCGGGCGACACGCTCTCGTTCACCGCGTGGATCTGTGCCTCGGGCTCGCTCAGCCCGATCAGCAGGATCTCCGCCTCCGGGTACAGCTCGGCGAGCGCGTTGCAGAGCGGGATCGAGCCGCCCATGCCGGAGGACTGCATCTCCTCGCCCGGATACGCCACCCGCATGGCGTCCGCCATCGCCGTGTACGCCGGGCTGGAGACGTCGGCGCGGAAGGGCTGCCCCTGGCCGACCTGCTCGACCGACACCCTGGCACCCCACGGGGCGCGTGACAGGAGATGCGCGGTGAGCAGCTTCGTCGCCTCGTCGGCGTCGCCGCCCGGCGGCACCCGGAGGCTGATCTGGGCGCGCGCGGCCGCCTGGACCGAGGGCGTCGCGCCGACGACCGGCGGGCAGTCGATGCCGATCACCGTGACGGCCGGCCGCGCCCAGATCCGGTCGGCGACCGTATCCGTGCCGATCAGCTCCACCCCGTCCAGCACCTTCGCGTCCTTGCGGAAGTCGGCCTCCGGGTACTGAAGGCCGTCCCACTTCGCGTCGGTGGTCAGGCCGTCGACGGTGGTCGTGCCGTCCTCCGCGCGCAGCGACGCGAGCAGCTGGATCATCGCGGCCAGCGCGTCCGGCGCGGCGCCGCCGAACTGCCCGGAGTGCAGGTTCCCTTCGAGGGTGTCGAGACTCACCCGCAGCATCGTCATCCCGCGCAGGGTCGAGGTGACCGTCGGCAGACCGGCGCGGAAGTTACCGGTGTCGCCGATCACCACGGTGTCCGCGGCGAGCAGCTCCGGATGGGCCTGCGCGTACTGTTCCAGGCCGCCGGTGCCCTGCTCCTCCGAGCCCTCGGCTATCACCTTCACGGAGACCGGCACCCCGCCGTTCGCCTTCAGGGCGCGCAGCGCGAGGAGGTGCATGACGAAGCCGCCCTTGCAGTCGGCGGAGCCCCGGCCGAACCAGCGGCCGTCGCGTTCGGTCAGCTCGAACGGAGGGGAGAGCCAGGCGGACTCGTCGAGCGGCGGCTGCACGTCGTAGTGCGCGTAGAGCAACACGGTGGGCGCTCCGGCCGGACCGGGCAGCAAGCCGTAGACGGCCTTGCTGCCGTCCGGGGTGTCGAGCAGGGCGACGTCCTGGAAGTCCTCGTCGCGCAGCGCCCCGGCGACCCACTCGGCCGCGGCGTCGCACTCGCTCCTGGGGTACACAGCGGGATCCGCCACCGACTGGAAGGCCACCAGCTCGGTGAGCTCCGCCTTGGCGCGGGGCATCAGCGAGGCGATGGTTTCGGAAATCGGATGGGCGGTCATGGGCACGCTCCTAGCAGGTGCGACGTTATGTCTACGAATCCGTGTACTTGAACGCCGCGAACGCGGCGTTGTGGTGACGACGGAGGCACGGTCGATCCTCCCACAGCAGGGGTCGGCCCGAACGCGCCGTAGGATGCCGTGAGCAGCTTGGGCCACTGGTCGGATCGGGAGCAGAAGCACATCGTGAGCAGCGAGAACGCAGACGCCGGACATGAGCACGAAGAGTCGTCCGTGTGGGATGTCGTCGTAGTCGGCGCCGGACCGGCGGGCGCCTCCGCGGCATACGCGGCGGCGGTAGCCGGCCGTCGGGTGCTGCTGCTGGAGAAGGCGGAACTGCCCCGTTACAAAACATGCGGCGGCGGAATCATCGGATATTCACGTGATTCGCTGCCACCCGGATTCGAACTGCCCTTGCAGGACCGGATTCACGCGGTCACGTTCTCGCTGAACGGCAGGCTCTCGCGGACCCGCCGCTCCAAGCGCATGCTCTTCGGGCTGATCAACCGCCCCGAGTTCGACGCGGGGCTGGTCGAGGAGGCGCAGAAGGCCGGAGCCGAACTGCGCACCGGGGCGACGGTGTCCCGGGTGGAGCAGCACGGGGCGGCGGTGCCCGACCGGCGCACGGTCGCGGTCGTGCTGTCCGGCGGTGAGACGGTCCTGGCCCGCGCGGTGGTGGGCGCGGACGGCAGTGCCGGGCGGATAGGAGCCCATGTCGGGGTGAAGCTGGATCAGGTGGACCTCGGCCTGGAGGCGGAGATCCCCGTTCCGCGGACGGTCGCGGAGGACTGGGCGGGCCGGGTCCTGATCGACTGGGGCCCGATGCCCGGCAGTTACGGCTGGGTCTTCCCCAAGGGCGACACCCTGACGGTCGGTGTGATCTCGGCGCGCGGCGACGGTGGCGGCACGAAGCGGTATCTGGAGGACTTCGTCGCGCGGCTCGGCCTGGCCGGCTTCGAGCCGAAGATCTCCTCCGGCCATCTGACGCGCTGCCGCAGCGACGACTCGCCGCTCTCGCGCGGCCGTGTGCTCGTATGCGGTGACGCGGCGGGTCTGCTGGAGCCGTGGACCCGCGAGGGAATCTCGTTCGCGCTGCGTTCCGGGCGGCTCGCCGGGGAGTGGGCGGTCCGGGTCGCGGAGTCGCACGACGCGGTGGACGCCCGCCGCCAGGCACTCAACTACGCCTTCGCCATCAAGGCCGGGCTGGGTGTCGAGATGAGCGTGGGGCGGCGGATGCTGAAGCTCTTCGAGCGCCGCCCGGGTCTGCTGCACGCGGTGCTGACGGGATTCCGTCCGGCGTGGAACGCGTTCGCGGGGATCACCCGGGGAACGACTTCGCTGGCCGAACTGGTCCGTTCGCATCCGCTGGCGCAGCGGGCGCTGTCGACCATGGACCGCACATAACCGTCGTGGTACGGAGGGGAGCCGTCGGGACCGGCCGTCCGGTCAGTCCTCGACGGTGATCCGGAAGACGGGGTGGTCGGGGCAGGCCGCGAGGAGCTCGGCATCCGTCGACTTCGCCGTGATGCCCTGGAAATACTGATTGACCTCCCAGCCCCAGCGCTTCAGGTAGGCGCGGACGACGATCGCCTTCTGCTCGTCGTCCGCGATCTCCACGGCGGTGAAGGCGCGACTGCTGCGGCCCTTGCGCAGTTCGCCGCCGCCCGCGGCCCGCATGTTGCGCACCCACTGCGAGTGGCCGCGTGCCGAGACCAGGTACTGAGCGCCCTCGTGCTTGTGAGGATTCACGGGGATGCGCTGCACCCGGCCGCTCTTGCGTCCGCGGACCGACAACTCCTGGGTGCCGAGCAGACTGACGCCGTGCCGGGCGAGCCGGCCGACGAAGCTGTTCAGACGGACGGTGAGCGGGCTTCCCTGAAGGTAGTAAGCCTGCGACATGGTGACCCCCACTGTTGGGAGAGCGGTGCTCTCGCCTCACTTGGAGAGCAGTGCTCTCGCTTGGTATCAGTGTGCACGAGAGTGGCGCTCGAAAGCAAGAGCAGTGCTCTCGATATTGGTCGCCGCTCTGATCGCGTGACAGGATATGGCCCATGAGCGCCATCAGAGGAGCCAGGGAACGGGCCCGTATCGAGGTCACCGCCGCCATCAAGGACGAAGCGCGGAGGCAGCTCGCCGCCGAAGGAGCGGCCAAACTCTCGCTGCGCGCGGTGGCACGGGAGCTCGGCATGGTCTCCTCCGCCCTCTACCGCTATTTCCCCAGCCGCGACGAACTGCTCACGGCCCTGATCGTCGATGCCTACGACTCCGTCGGGGAGGTCGCGGAGAGCGCCCACCGCACCGCCGCCCCGGACGGCTCCGCGCCCGTCGCGCATCTGGCCCGCTGGGTCGCGGTCGCCTGTGCCGTTCGAGACTGGGCGCTGGCGCACCCCCACGAGTACGCCCTGATCTACGGTTCGCCGGTGCCCGGCTACACGGCGCCGCAGGTGACCATCGCCCCTGCGTCGCGCGTCGGCCTCGTCCTCGTCGCCGTTGTCGAGGACGCCCACCGCGAGGTGGGGCTCGCGCTGCCGCCGCTCACCGAGGAGCTGCGCCCCGAGGCCGAACGGCTCGCCGCAGACCTGGCCCCCGGCCTGCCCCCAGCCGTCGCCCCGCCGATCGTCGCCGCCTGGGCGCAGCTGTTCGGGCTGGTGTCGTTCGAGGTCTTCGGCCAGTTCGACCGGGTGGTCGAGGCCAGGGCGACCTTCTTCCGCCAGGCCGTCGAGGAGCTGGGCCGCACGGTCGGCCTGCTGGGCGCTGCGGCGCGCGGCGCGGCGGGCCAGCGCGGCGCGGCGGGACAGGACGGCCGGGCGCGGCGCTGAGCGCTGAGCCGCTGCCCCGCCCGGCTGTCTCCGCCCCGACCGCTCCCGCCCCGGCTGTTCTCTCCCCGCCCTCCCCGTCCGCCGTACTCCACAGGGAGTACGAGTGATCGCCACGCCCGGCGGACGCCCCCGGGGTGGTCCTCGGTCTAGCGTGACCGGCATGGAAGAGCAGCGCTCACAGGAAAGCGGCGGTCCCCCGGGCGGCCGGGGCGGGCCGTCGCGGCGGCGGCCGTGGGCGCACGGCGGGACGGGCGGCGGGATGGGTGGCGGGCCGGGCGCCGGACGGGCGGGACGGCCGGCGGGTCCCCACGCACCCGGCCCGCCCTGGAGCCGCGGAGGGCCGCCGCGCTGGCTGACCGGAGCACGGGGGAGCTCCGCCGCTCGCCTGCCGTGGGTCTCGACCCTGCTGCTCGGCGTCGTCGTCATGGTCGGGTTGAGCATCGCGGCCCACGGCCAGCTCGGCGAGAAGGCCCCGCTGGACCTCTTCGCCCGGCTTCTGCTCCTCGTCTCGGTGGCCGTGCTGCTGGTGCGCCACCGGCATCCCGTCGTGGCCGTCTTCGTGAGTTCGGCCGCGGCGATGGTCTATCTCGGTGCCGGATATCCGTACGGGCCGGTCTTCCTGGCCGTCGCCGTCGGGTGCTTCAGCGCCGTCGTCGCCGGGCATCGCCGGGCCGCCTGGTCGGCCGTCGGCATGGTGTGGCTGGGGCATCTGCTGGTCGCCCACTGGCTCTACCGGTGGCTGCCTCCCTCGGGCGACTCGGCTCCGCCCTGGGGGCAGGAAGCCGGGGTCGCCGCCTGGGTGGTGGCGATCGTCGCCGCCGCGGAGTTCGTCCGGGTACGCCGCGAGCAGTGGGCGGCGCAGCGGATGGAACGGGCGGCCGCGGAGAGGCGGCGGGCCGACGAGGAGCGCCTGCGGATGGCCAGGGAGCTGCACGACGTCCTCGCCCACAGCATCTCTGTCATCAACGTCCAGGCCGGGGTCGGCCTCGCCCTGCTCGACTCCGACCCCGAGCAGGCCCGCACGGCGCTCACCACCATCAAGGCCGCCAGCAAGGAGGCGCTCGGTGAGGTCAGACAGGTCCTCGACACGCTTCGCACCCCGGGGGACGCGCCCAGGGCCCCGGCTCCCGGACTCGACAGACTGCCCGAGCTGGTGGAGCAGGCCGCGAGCACGGGCCTGACCGTCACGGTCACGACGGACGGTAGGCGCGGCGCCGTGCCGCCCGGCGCGGACCTGGCCGCGTTCCGGATCGTGCAGGAGGCGCTGACGAATGTGGTGCGGCACTCCGGTTCGCGTACCGCGGAGGTCGCGGTCGGGTACGGGCCCGGCCGCATCCGGCTCCGGATCGACGACCGGGGACCCGCCACCGGCACCGACGCCGGGGGCAGCGGTAACGGACTGGCGGGCATGCGGGAGCGGGCCGCGGCACTCGGTGGCACGATCGAGACGGGTACCCGGCCCGACGGCGGCTGGCGGGTGGAGCCGAACTTCCGCTGCCGGCCGGGGCGACCGGCGGGGCACCCCCGCACGAGAAGGAGACACCGTGATTCGCGTACTGCTCGCCGATGACCAGCTGCTGGTCCGGGCGGGATTCCGGGCCCTCCTGGACGCCCAGCCGGACATCGAGGTGGCGGCCGACGGCGAGGAGGCCGTCCGGCTGGTGCGCGAACTGCGCCCGGACACCGTGCTGATGGACATCCGGATGCCGCGTCTCGACGGCCTCGCCGCGACCCGCGCCATCACCGGGGACCCCGCGCTGAACGAGGTGAGGGTGGTCATGCTCACCACCTTCGAACTCGACGAGTACGTCTTCGAGGCGATCCGCTCCGGAGCCTCCGGTTTCCTGGTGAAGGACACCGAACCGGAAGAGCTGCTGCGGGCCGTCCGTGCGGTGGTCGCCGGTGACGCGCTGCTGTCCCCGGGCGTCACCCGGCGGCTGATCGCGGAGTTCGCGGCCCGTTCCAAGGAACCCGTGGCGGCTGCCGGCCTGAGTGAACTGACCGAACGGGAACGGGAGGTGATGGCCCTGGTGGGCATAGGGCTCTCCAACGAGGAGATCGCCCGCAGGCTCGTCGTCAGCCCGCTCACGGCCAAGACCCACGTGAGCCGGACCATGGTGAAGCTCGGCGCCCGCGACCGTGCCCAACTGGTCGTGCTCGCCTACGAGTCGGGGCTCGTACGTCCCGGCTGGCTGGGCTGAACCGCCGCTGCCGGACCATATGCGGCACCACCCGCCGCACCTCCCGCCGCACCATTCGCCGGACCCGCGGGGCCGAGCTCCACAGCGGAGTCCCGGCGGCCGAACCGCCACAGTACGTCGATGACCCGCCCCATGAGGACGAGCCCCGCCACGCCCGACGCGACCATCAGCAGCACGGACCGCAGTCCGCTGTGCGGTGCGAGGAAGGCGGTGGGGACGCAGACCACGACGAACGCCCCGGCGGCCATCACGGCCCCGGTCAGCACGGCGAAACCGATCTCGACGGTCATGGCGTCCCGGTCGGCCTGGCTTCGGTGTCCCATGTCCGAAGTGTCACAGCCGAGATGGCAGGCGGACAACCCCGCCTCCGGTGCGGAGCGGGGCCCCTGCGACGGAGGTGGGCGCCGGATCAGTTGACCGCGGACTTCTCGCGCCACAGCCGGGCGAGAGCGGGGTCACCGGTCACGGTGAGGGCGGTGAGCGGTATCCGGTTCCAGAGCGAGAGGTACAGGTCCCGGGCCGTGCCGCTCAACTCGCAGTCCACGAAGTGGTCCGTGGCGTGGTCCGTCGGTGCTCCGGTCCCGCGTACGGTGCGCGGCGGATCCGCCGAGAGTTCCACGGTCCACACGTCGCCGGTGTCGGTGCCCCGCACCCGCAGTGTGCGGGGCACTTCGGTGCGCAGCCGGGTCTTCGGCCGGGCGTGGAAGCCGCGGAGCAGCTCGTCGACGCCGTCCTCGGCGTGCGCGGCTGCCACCGGGGACAGCGCGCCGCCCCGTGCGGACTCCGCGTCGACCCGGTGGACGGCCGTCTCGTGGGCCTGCCGCCGTGCCCAGAAGGCGAGCGGCGAGGGCGCGGCGAAGAAGGTCCAGCACTGTATGTCCGGCGAGGCGCCCTTCAGGGCGTCCACCAGCCGGCGGTGCCCCTCGCGGAACCGGTCGAGCAGTTCCGGCCCGTCCAGTTCCGGTTCGGCGGGGCCGGGGACGTACGTGGTGTGCCCCTCGGTCACGAAGGCGGTCGCCCAGGCGTGCACCATCGCGGTGTGCCGCAGCAGATCCCGCACCTGCCAGTCCGGGCAGGTCGGCACGGGCGCGCCGGTCCCGGCCTCCGTGGCGGCCTCGGCCAGCAACCGGCCCTCTTCGGCCAGGGTGTTGATGTGCTCTGCGATGTCCATGGCAGGGATTGTGCCAGCGGTCAGGCGCCCTGCGGGTGGGCCGAGCGCGAGCGCGTACGCCCCGGGCCGCCGCGCAGCAGACGTACGAACCAGCCGAGGGCGAACGACTGCACCAGCACGGATACGACCAGGGCCAGGTACATGTACCAGTCGGGCCCGGCCGAATCCGCTCCCCACAACGTGCTGTCGAGGAGGAGGAAGAGGAACACGGTGGGGGCGGCCAGGAAGAAGAGCCAGATTCCGGAGAACGAGGCGTCCTCGTGGGTGACGAACAGCGTGTCCACCGTGACGAACACGGCGGTGGCCGCGACCACACCCAGATAGATCAGTGACGCGGCGTTGCCGAAGGTCAGGCGCGCGACTGTGCGGAGGTGCCGCGTGGTCGTAACCGTCTTGTTCATCGTTGCTCCCCTTTGGTGGCTGACCTCTCCATCGTGCGTTCGGGGAACCGTTTCTGCCTGAGTACGGCTACTCACTCGTGGCGGTATGCGACACATTGCGGGCCGCGTACCCCAGCGCCGCCGCCGCGGCCGCCAGCAGGGTTACGGTCGTGAGGGCCGCGGGCAGCGAGAACCAGTCGGTGAGGAACCCGATCGCGGGCGGTCCGAGGAGCATTCCGCCGTAGCCCAGCGTCGAGGCCGCGGCCACCCCGCCGGGGCCCGCCAGCTCACCGGCCCTGCTGACCGCCACGGGGAAGATGTTGGCCAGTCCGAGCCCGGTGATCGCGAACCCGAGCAGTGCGAGCCAGGTGGTCGGGGCGAGCGCGCCGAGCAGCATGCCCGCCGCGGCGGTGCCGCCGCCCGCGACCAGGGTCCGGGTCTGGCCGAGCCGTTCGAGCAGTGCCGTACCGGTGAGCCGGCCCGCCGTCATCGCCAGGGCGAACAGCGAGTAGCCCGCCGCCGCGATCCCGGGATGGGCGTGCAGGTCCTGCTCCAGGTGGAGCGCGCCCCAGTCGGCCAGGGCGCCCTCGCCGTAAGCCGTGCAGAGCGCGATCATGCCGAAGAGGAGCACCACGCGGCGGTCCCGACCGCCCAGGCGCTTGGGGCGCTCGCTGCTCGCGACCGCCTCCGCAGGTGGCTTCGCGACGGTGTTACGGAGCAGTACGGGGCCCGCGAAGGCGGTCACGAGCAGTCCGAAACCGGTCAGGATCAGGAGATGCACGGAGGGGGAGAGGCCGCCCGCGACCAGTCCGCCGAGCCCGGCACCGACCATGCCGCCGAGGCTGAACGCGGCGTGGAAGCCGGGCATCACGGGGCGCCGCAGCGCGTTGACGAGATCCACCGCGGCGCTGTTCATCGCCACGTTCATCCCGCCGTACGCGGCGCCGAACACCAGCAGTACCAGGCCGAGTGAGAGTGCGGAGTGGGTCTGTGCGGGCAGCGCGATGCTGAGCGGAAGCAGGACTCCGCAGACCACGGTCACCGCATGGCTGCCGAAGCGGTTGCAGAGCCTGCCGGTGAGCATCATGGTGATCACGGCGCCGGCGGACACGCCGAGCAGTGCGAGGCCGAGGGTGGCGGCAGAGGCGCCGGTCTGGTGCTTGATGGCGGGGATACGGACCACCCAGCCGGCGAAGATGAACCCGTCGAGGGCGAAGAACACGGTCAGCGCGGTACGGAGACGGGAGGACGAGGGTGGGGCGGGGTTGCCGCCCGGTCCCCCCGGCAGGGCCGTCCGCAGTTTGTTTAGTTGCGGCACAAAGTCAGCATAGAGGCCTGCGGACAACGGGCGCAAGACGGCTGCCGACGGGCTTCCCACAAGGGGCGATCCCGGCCACCGCTGCGTCGGCAGCACCTCCGGATCATGGGAGACTCGCCCCCATGAACGGCAAGGTGACCCACACCCGGACGAAGTTGGAGAGGGGCCGCAGCGCGCTGGGCCCCGCGCTGGAACTGGTCCATACCGGACGCGCGCCCACTCGTGCAGTCCTCACCTCCGAGCTCGGCGTCACCCGCGCCACGGCGGGCGCGGTCGCCGCCGAGCTGGAGGCGCTCGGCCTGATCAGGGTGGACTCCAGGCCCGGCTCCGCGGCGGGCTCGCAGGGGCGCCCCTCGCACCGGCTGGCGGTTAGGGAGTCCGGGCCGGTGGCCGTCGCGGCCCAGGTCCACTCGGACGGCTTCCGGGCCGCGCTGGTCGGACTGGGCGGCCGCCTCGTCGCGACCGCCCCCGGATGCGTCACCATCACCGCGGACCCGGCGCAGGTCATCGGTGAAGTCGTCGACGACTGCGCCCGGTTGCTGCGGGACAGCGGGCTGCGGTGCGTGGGGGCCGGACTCGCCGTGCCGTCCGCGGTGGCCGAGCCGGAGGGCACCGCCCTCAACCCCCTCCACATCGCCTGGCCGGCGGGCGCCCCGGTCCGCGAGATCTTCGCCACATGCGTCCGCGAAGCGGGCATCGAGGGACCGGCGTTCACCGGCAACGACGTCAACCTCGCCGCGCTCGCCGAGCACCGGCACGGAGCCGGGCGCGGCGCCCAGCATCTGCTCTGCGTGGCCACCGGCCATCGCGGCGTCGGCGGGGCGCTCGTCCTGGACGGCCGCCTGCACAGCGGGAGTTCGGGGCTGGCCCTGGAGGTCGGCCACCTCACGGTCAACCCGGAGGGCCGGCCCTGCCACTGCGGCGGCCGGGGCTGCCTCGACGTCGAGACCGACCCGCTGGCCTTCCTGACCGCGGCCGGGCGCCGGCCCGGCCCCGAGGAGTCACTCCTCAAGCAGTCCGGGGACCTGCTGCGCAACGAGTACGACGACATGGCGGTGCGCGTCGCGGCAGAGGAGCTGATCGACCGCCTGGGACTCGGTCTCGCCGGGCTGGTCAACATCCTCAACCCGGACCGGATCATCCTGGGCGGGCTGCACCGCGCGCTGCTCGACGCCGACCCGGAACGGCTGCGGGCGGTGGTCGCCGACCGCAGTCTGTGGGGGCGCAGCGGAAGTGTGCCGATCCTGCCCTGCACCCTTGACCACAACAGCCTGGTCGGTGCGGCGGAGCTGGCCTGGCAGCCGGTGCTGGACGACCCCCTGGTCGCACTCGCCTGAGAGGACGCGGCTGGGAGGACGTGGCTGGGAGGGCGGGGCGGTGCCCCGCCGGCCCTCAAGCCTCCCGGTCCGGTTCGGACCGGACCGGTTCGAACGCGAACGCCCGCGCCGGATTGCCGACCAGCGCCGCCGCCATGAACTCCGCCCCCAGGGCCTCCTCCAGGCGCGGACGCAGCCGGCGCAGCAGGTGCGGCATCCCCGGCGTCTCCGGCACGGTGGTGTCGCCGCCCAGCAGCAACTGCCCGCCGAACCCCGCCTCTGTCAGCGCCGCCAGCTCCGAGGGCAGTCGCCAGTCCGTCGCGTGGTGGGCCCGGGACGGACCGTCGAACGCGAGGAACGCCCCCGCCCGCGCCGCCTCCCGCTGCACGGCCCCGTCCGGTGAGCGGCCCAGATGCCCGAGGATCACCCGTTGCGGCGCGACGCCCAGCTCACCGCAGAGCAGATCGAGCGCGGCGGTGCCCAGTTCCAGATGGACGGCGATCGGCGCCCCCGTGCGGTGGTGCGCCTCGGCCGCCGCCGTCATGGTGAGCCGGGCGTGCGCGTCGACCGCGTGGAAGGCCCCGGCGACCTTGATGAGCCCCGCCCGTACCCCGGTGGAGCCGATGCCCTCCGTGAGCTCCGCGACGAAGAACGTGGCGAGCCGGTCCCGGATCCGGTCCAGCAGTGCGGGCGGATAGTGCGCCGCCTGGTGCAGCCCGGTGGCGGCGACCACGTGCACGCCCGTCGAACGGGAGAGGGCGGCCAGCGATCCGGCTCCGCGTCCCATCCCGTGCGGCATCCACTGCACCACCGCGCGGCCGCCCAACTCCCTGAAGGAGCCGAGCCGTCGGGCGGCGTCCCGCGGGTCGGCCAGTTCCTGTCCCGGCAGCAGCGGGCTGCGCAGGAAGAGGTGGTCGTGGGCGTCGCATATGCCCAGTTCCCCGGCTGGGACGTCTCCGAGGACGGTGCGGACCGTTGCTACCACTGGCGCCCCTCCCCAAGGTCTTCGAGTCCGGGCCGGCTGACGTGGAGCACCTCGAAGCGCTCGCCGGGCTCCTCGGGCGCGGGGCCGTCCCAGAGTGTGAAGTGGACCAGTTCCCAGTGGAGGGGGTCCACGGCGAGCGCCGTGACGACGGCGCCGGGCGCCTTCGCGAGCCGACGGCTCTCCTCCAGCGCCGCTTCGACCGCGTCCGCCGGGGCGGCCGACTCGGGAACGGGTTCGCGGCGGCGGGTGGCTGAGCGGGGGAGCGCGGCCGACGAGGCGCCCCGCGTGAACGACAGCCCTGTCCAGTGCCGCACCTCAGGGCGCCCGAAGTCCCGCACGACGCCCTGGAATCCGGGGCTCCAGAGGAAGGAGTTCATGCCTTCGGGTGTCGACCACAGGTAGAACGGCGCGTACTGGTTGACCGGCGAGTCCTCGCCGCGCTCCCGCATCAGGTAGGCCTTGACGCCGAGTCCGGGGAAGTCGTCCAGGAGGTGGCCCCTGGTCGCCACCCGGTCCCGGATGATGCCCATGTCGTAGTCGGCGGGAAGGGTGATCTCGTACTGCATGGCGTGCATCGTCTGTTCCTCTGCCCCTCAGGTCCGCTGCTTTTCAGGCCGCCGGGTATTCGGAGACGCGGGCGTCGGGGTGCCAGTGGATGGTGGCGCCGTCCCCGGCCGCCTCGACGAGAGCCAGATGGGTCATGAAGGTGCGGGGCGCGGCCCCGTGCCAGTGCCATTCGTCCGGCTCGATCCACACGGTGTCACCCGCCCTGATCGGCTCCACCGGACCGCCCCGGCGCTGCACCAGGCCCTCGCCCTCGGTGACATGGAGGACCTGGCCGTGCGGGTGGGTGTGCCAGGCGGTGTGCCCGCCCGGGGCGAAGTGAACGCTGAACATCCGGAGCCGGGAAGGCGGTTCGGGCGCCGCGAGCTCGTCGAGCCAGACGCTTCCGGTGAAGTGCTCGGGCGGCCCGGTCTGGGTGTCCGGACGGTTCCTGGTGATGCGCATGTGTGGCGTGCTCCTTGTACGGTCGGTCGCGTGTGACGGGCAGTCAGCCGGCGTCGGTGGCGGGGGCGAGCAGCGTGAGCAGCCCCCGGACGGCGGCGTCGAAGGCGTCCGTCGAACCGGAGGCGCGGGCCAGTACATAGCCGCCCTGCACCGTCGCGACGATCGTCGCCGCGACATCGTCGGGCACCAGGCCGCGGGCGAACTCGCCCCGCTCCAGGCCCTCCTGGACGATCGCGGCCAGCCTGCCGCGCAGCCACCCGATCGTCTCGTCGACCGGGAAGCGCAGTTCGTCGCTCACGATGACGTCCGGGTCCATCGTCAGCCGCCCCACCGGGCAGCCCCGCAGCACATCGCGCTCACGCAGCAGGTAGCGCGAGATGCGCTCGTACGCGGAGCCGGGCGCGTCGAAGGTGCGGCCGGCCGTCTCGCGCATCTCCGCGGACGTACGCCGGATGGCGGCGAGAGCCAGCTCGGACTTCCCGCTGAAGTGGTGGTACATGCTGCCCTGGCCGGCGTCCGCCCGCTGCTGGATGGCCTTGGGGCTCGTGCCCACGTATCCGCGCTCCCACAGGAGCTCCTGGGTGGCTTCGATCAGACGGTCCGGAGTGCTCATGCAGACACTGTACATACTAGTAGGTACAGAATCCACGGCCGGATCAGGAAGCCGCGGCGGGCGGGCGGGAGCAGCCGCCCGCCATGCTCCCGAAGCCGATGAACACGGGCGGGGGACCGGCGCGCAGGAAGTCCTCCAGATCGGCGGACAGCCGCTCCGCCGGGTCGAGAGCGGGCCACCAGTTGCCCACGACGTCCAGGCCGGCGCGCCAGTCGGAGGGGCGGGGCACCAGTGCCGTGCTGAAGCCGTGCAGGACGGACCAGCCGGCCTGTTCCTGCCGGCGGCGCATCGCGGACGCGGCGACCGGGGGCAGTTGGAGGCTCCGGCGCAGCTCCGCGGCGGCGTGCGCGTAGACACGGTCGGCCATGCGGAGGGCGAAGCGGCCGGAGGCCCGGTTGGCGAGCCTGCCCAGCGAGCGGGAACCCGTGACGACGGGCGGGAAGTCGCCGGTCGGTGCGGTGGGCTGAAGGTACACGCCCAGGCTCGGGGCGCCGGTGGCCTCGGCCAGGTGCCAGCCGAGCGGGGCCATCGTGGTCGAGAGCAGGAGCAGATCCGTGCCGTCGGCTGTCGCGTCGGCGAGCCCCTGGCCCAGCCCGGCGATGAACGCGGCCGCGGTGCGCATGAGGTCACGGCGGTCGGTGCCGCCAGCGGCCGGCCGCCTCGGGCCCGGCGGCGAGGCTGCGGAACTCCAGCCCGGCGTCCCGTACGAGAGGGGCGAAGGCGTCGGTGGCGGCGAGGGTGACGTCGTAACCGGCCCGGCGCAGTTCGGCGCCCAGGCCCGTGTACGGGGCGACGTCGCCCCGCGATCCGGCCGCGGCGATCAGGATTCTCATCGGCAGTCCCGCGAGCCGGTGCGGTCGTCGGGGTCGGCCGGGTGGCGGTCCGCGTTGGCGTGCACGGCCTTGCGCACGTACGCGGACAGGCCTGGGCGTTGCTGCGACGCCGGTACGACGAGGGCGAAGGCGCGGGGGTCGGCCACGAAGTCGTCCGCGGTGCGCCGGTGCATCCCGGGCGGGCAGGAGGTGAACCAGCGTGAGATGTGCAGCCGGTGCTCCTCCGCGAGGTCCATGGCCCGCTCGCCGTCGCTCGGCTCCCCGTCGTCGAAGGCGGCGAGCAGCTCCGCGCGCCAGGCCGCGGCCTCCCGCATGAGCTGCCGCCAGTCGTCCTTGGTGTGGGCGGCCGCGCGCGACATCGCCTCACGCTGTCCGTCCGAGTGCGCCCACTTCCGCTCGGCCTCCGCGGCGTAGCTGAGGTCGAAGGTGATCTCCCCGAAGACCTCGAACCGTTCCTCGGGGGTGAGGGCCACACCGGTCTGCTGGACCTCGATGGCCCGTTCCGCCACCTCGGCCAGGTGCTGGAGCCTGGCGATCTCCTCACCGAGCTCCCGCTGCCGGGACCTCAGGTGTTCCAGGGCGCTCGCCCGGGGATCCTTCAGGATCGCGGCGATCTCGTCGAGGGAGAAGCCGAGTTCGCGATAGAAGAGGATCTGCTGGAGACGCGCCAAATCGGCGTCGCTGTGGACCCGGTAGCCGGCGCCGCTGCGGCCGCTGGGCGAGAGCAGTGCCGTCTATTCGTAGTGGTGCAGTGTCCGCACCGTCACCCCGGCAAGAGCCGAGACCTGTCCCACCGAGTAACTCATGTACCAGCCCTTTCGTCGCCCGACAGTCTTGGGCCTGACGTAAGGGGAGGGTCAAATCCGCTCTCACCACGGCGAAGGCGGGACGCCCCGGAAGGCGCCCCGCCCTTGCCGTGTCAGCCGACCGACACGGACCGTGCCACCGAGGGCTGCACACCCTCCGGCGACATGATGCCGCTCAGGTCGAACGGTCCGTCGGTCGTCGCCCCGTACACCGAATGCGGTGGCTGGACGGCGAACAGGGAAGGGGCCGGAAGGGAGAACCAGACGATCTTTCCGGCTCCGCCCCGGGGGCGGACACCCCAGCTCTCGCTGACCGCGGCGATCAGTGCGAGTCCGCGCCCCGACGTACTGGAGTCGTCGGCCTCGCGCACGGTCGGCAGCCGCGGGTCGTGGTCGTGGACGGACACCGTCAGCCGTTCGAGCAGCAACTCGACCTCGACGGTGCATGACTTGTCCGGCTGCGCATGCCGGTGGACATTGGTCAGGAGTTCCGTGACGCCCAGCGCTGCCTGGTCGATCAGGGGATCGAGATGCCAGTAGCGCAACTGCGCCGAGATGATTCTGCGGACCTGACCGATCCGCGACGGCAGGGCCTGGAGCTCCACCGTGCAGTGCCTGCTTGGCTCGCTGATCACGGCTGCGACTCCCCGAAATAGGTCCGGAAGAAGACGAAGGGACGGATCCAGCAGATGGCTGACTGCTGATTCCGGGCCGGCGGCCTGGATCACAGTGTGACCGCCGGTAAACCATGAGTGACGTGACTCCAATGTCGCTCAGGGGTTCCGGCTCCGCAACTCGCGGTGTCCCCGTGGCACCGCTCCGTCAGCCGTGCGCGGCGGCCGCCCCGCGCAGTGCTTCGAGGAACCGGCGCGCGGGACCGGCCTCGTCCGGCTTGTCCGGGCGGCGCGGCATCGTCAGCCGGTACCGCGTCCCGTTGACCCGTGCCACCGTCGCGTCCGCGCCGGAGAACCACGCTCTGCCCGTGCTCACCGTCCCCACCGGTGCGCTGTCGATCTCCCGGCCGTAACTGGTCAGCAGCGCCAGCCGGCCGTCCTTGACGGTCACCTGCCCGGCCCGTGAGAGCGAGCGCGCCCACCGGTCGATCCGTACGCCTGTCTCACTGAACTCCGTTTCGGACATGGCCCCTTCGCCCCCTTCGTCACGCCCCCGAATGAAAGTGTGCACAACCCGGACCGGCTGCACCAGACCGGGGCGGGGCGCAAAGACGCATTCGCGCCGCGACGGCTCTCGCAAGCGCCCCGCCCGCAACACCAAGGGAGGGCTATGGAGTATCAAAGTCAATGTTTGTGCAGGTAGGGGGCATATCGTGGGGCGCGCCGAGACCGGTCGTACGAGGAGAAGCGCGCTGATGGACACGAGTGAGCACAGAAGTGAGCACAGAGACGGCGGCGAAGCGGTGGCGACCGTCGACATCGACCGCACCGACCTGGCGTACCGGGCCTGGCTCAAGGAAGCCGTACGCAAGGTCCAGGCCGATGCCAACCGCTCGGCCGACACACATCTGCTGCGCTTCCCGCTGCCCGAGAGCTGGGGCATCGACCTCTACCTCAAGGACGAGTCGACGCACCCCACCGGCAGTCTCAAACACCGGCTGGCGCGCTCGCTCTTCCTCTACGGGCTCTGCAACGGCTGGATCCGTCCAGGACGGCCGGTGATCGAGGCGTCGAGCGGTTCGACCGCCGTCTCGGAGGCGTACTTCGCCAAGCTGATCGGGGTGCCGTTCATCGCCGTGATGCCCCGCACCACCAGTTCCGAGAAGTGTCGGCTCATCGAATTCCACGGCGGCCGCTGCCACTTCGTGGACGACTCGCGCAGGCTGTACGAGGAGTCCGCCACGCTCGCGGCGGAGTCCGGCGGCCACTACATGGACCAGTTCACCTATGCCGAGCGGGCCACGGACTGGCGCGGCAACAACAACATCGCGGAGTCGATCTACCAGCAGCTGCGGCTGGAGCGGTACCCGGAGCCCGCCTGGATCGTCGCCACGGCGGGGACCGGTGGTACCTCGGCGACCATCGCGCGGTACGTGCACTACATGCAGCACGACACCCGGATCTGTGTGCCCGACCCGGAGAACTCCTGCTTCTTCGACGGCTGGACCCATCACGACCCGCTGGCCACCAGCGACTGCGGATCGCGGATCGAGGGCATCGGCAGGCCCCGGATGGAGCCGAGCTTCGTCCCGGGAGCCATCGACCGGATGATGAAGGTCCCGGACGCGGCGACGGTCGCGGCCGTGCGCGCGCTGGAGCGGTCCATCGGCCGCAAGGCCGGCGGCTCCACCGGGACGGGGCTGTGGAGCGCCTTCAAGCTGGTCGCGGAGATGCTCGCACAGGGCGCCACCGGCAGCATCGTCACGCTGATCTGCGACCCCGGCGACCGCTACCTCGACAAGTACTACTCCGACTCCTGGCTCGCCGCCCAGGGCCTGGACATCGCGCCGTACACCCGGACCATCGACCACTTCCTGACCACCGGCAGCTGGCCCGGCCCGCAGGGCAGCGACGCCTGATCCGACGGAGGCCGTACCCGCCGTACTCCGGAGCCGCCGCCGCCCTCCTCAGGACCCGGCCGGTCCGGAGAGCCGCCGGCCGAGGTTGCGCACGGCGTCCCTGAACGACTTGCCCACCGCGGGCCGGGCCCGCCGCATCGCGAACCGGAACAGCGCGGAGCCGTCGGCGGTGAAGGTCCACCGTACCCGGGTGCCGGTACCGGCCGGGGTCAGCAGCCACTCCTCCACCAGGGCGTGCAGACCGGGGGCGTTGGAGTCGTCGATCCGGTAGGCGTACCGGCTGCCGGGCTCCGCGGCGACGATCGTCTCCCGGAACCTGATCCCGCCCCGGAGCCGCACCTCGCGGCCCGCGCCCGCGTCGACCGGCCGCGCCGACGTCAGCTGGGTGAACCAGCGGGGCCAGCCCTCGACGTCCTCGGCCAGAGCGCGGTACACGGCATCGGGCGGCGAGGCCACCTCGGCGGCGAAGACCAGTCGCAGCGGAGCGGACTCGACGAAGTCGAGGTCCACGGAGCGGAGTCGGCGGGTCATGGAACGCACCTCCCGTGCGGTCGGCGGCGGGCCGCCGCCACCATATCTGTCACACCGTCAGATGTTCCCTGTGGTACCTGTGCTGACCCGGCCCGATCCGGACCGCGGGCCGTACGCGGGCCGGGTCAGCGCACCGCCGTGAGTGAACCGCCCTCCGTGAGCCGGGCCTTCAGCTCCACCGGGGCGTCGCGCGGCGCCCGCACCGCGAGCGTCGTGCCGGAGGCCGATGCGCGGACCGCCCCGGTGGCCTGGATCCGGTCCACCGCACGGCTTCCCGCGGCCAGCACGTACCACCGCCCCGAGGGCGCCTTCCAGTGCGTGCCGCCCAGGACGTGCTGGCCGAACCGGCTGCACAGCGCCGTGTCCCGCTGGTCGCCCACCACGGTCGCCGGGGCGGCCTCCGACGGATCGGGTCCCAGGAACTGCACCAGCACGCGGCCGGGCCCCTGCCAGGTGTCGGCCCGGGTGCAGACCCACTGCGCCGGGGCGCCGCCCTCCGGGAGGCGCTGCTCGGCGAAGTCCCAGTTGTTGACCGCCCGCACACCGCCAACGCCCAGCGCACGCAGCGAGCACGCGGTGCGCGCCCAGCTCAGCAGTGCGGGGCCGCCCGTCGCCTCCCTGGGCTGCCGTGCGGGAGCGCCGCCGCCGGGTTTCGGCGTGAAAGTGAGGTGAACCGGAGCGAGATCGCCCAGGTCGGTGACGAGGAACGCGTGCTTCTCCACGATGCGCTCCGAGGACCGCAGCTGCATCACCGGCCAGGAGTCGCAGCCGCCCTCCAGCGACGGACGCGGGACGGCGGCCGTCACACCGTCCGCCCCCACCTTCAGCGCGCGTGCCGGAGTGTCCGGCCGCAGCAGATCGCGGGTCGTGGACTCGGCGATCCAGGGCGCCAGCAGAAAGCGGGCCCGGCCCCCGCCGCGGCTGACGACCACGGCCGCACCCGTCGTCACATCCGCGTCATCGGTCCGGGCGAAGTCCAGGGCCGGCGCCCCGGTCCCGGACAGCGGCTCCGCGTAGCGCACCACCCGTACCCCGCCGTCGTGCAACAGCACCACGGCGGCGCCGTCCACCTCACCGGCGTACAGCAGCCGGGGCGGCTGGGCGGGGGGCACCGCGAGCGCCCCAGGGGTGGTCGAGACCGCGGTTCCGCTCGGGGTACGGCCCCAGGCCGACAGCGCCCGGCCGAGCAGCGCCCGGTCATCGGTGCGGTCACCGCGGGCCGGCCACGCGGTGAAGTCGACGCGCGAGGTGTCCGCCCACTCCTCCGCCGCGGTACGCAGCAGCGCCGCCGGATCGAGAGCCGGGGCGAGCGTGCTCCCGGCGTCGGGGAGACGGACCGCCGAACCCTCCTCGGCCAGCGCGACCACACCGCCCGCCACCACGCACAGCGCGGCGACGCCCGCCACCACCCGCATCCGGTGCCGGCGTCGCAGTAGATCGCTCGGCCGGGTCTGGAGCACACACGGATCGAACTCGCCGGAACGCAGCAGCGCCTCGGCCCCCGCGCGGTCGCCGGCCCCGAGCCGCCTGGCCGCCCGTACCGCGCTCGCCGGGTCCCGTGCGTCCGCGCGGGCGAGCAGGGACTGCGCCTCCGGCTCGTCGAGCTCCTCCAGCAGCCGCAGCGCGAACGCCGCCCTGACGGCCGCCGACACCGTCGACAGCTCCTGGTCCAGCGCCAGTTCGGCCGCTCCGCCGGCCCGAGGGAAGAGCCGCAGGCCCCAGACGGCCGGGAGCGAGGGGCGCAGCGCGGCCGGTGCCGGCAGCCGCCCCGGCCACCACCGCGGCCGCCGCTCGTGGGCCAGCGCGGTGCGCAGTACACGTAACCGCATCCAGGCGTAGGCCGAGGTCACACCGTCGTCCGGAGCGGGGGCGGGGGAGGCGCCGCGGGTCTGTGCCGGAACCCGGGCGGGTGCCGGAGCCTCCGGCGCCTTACCCGCCCCGGGCAGCGCACGCTGCACACAGGCGTGGGCGGCCAGCACCCGGCGATGCCGGCCGAGGGCGGGCGGCAGCACCAGATAGGCGAGCCGGACGAGACGCGGGTAGTGCTCCACGAGCGCGGCCTCGGCCTGCGGGACGCCGGGGCGTTCGCTGCTGCCGGAGGACCGCTGCTGCGGTTGGTGGATCGGCATGAATTCGATGCTTCCTGAGCCGTAGGCGGAAACCGTCACACCGACAAACGACTCGATCGTGTGACGGTCACATCACCTGCTCAGGGCACCCGTCAGCACCGTAGGGATCCGGCCACCGGTCACTGACAGCCCTGCGCCGGCCGGTCGAGCATCGAGTCGAGCACCCGGCCGAAGATCCGCCGCCCCGCCCCGGAGATCAGCGGATCGCCCCACCTCGGCAGCAGCCGCACGCTCAGCTCCTCCACCCACACCACATGGGAGCCGGAATGAGTGGGGTACACATCGATCGACGCCCGGCCCAGCACCACCCGGCCACGCTTCTCCAGACGGCACATCCCCGCCCGGCTGCCGGACGGCGGTGACCACCGGACCACTTCCATCGGATCGTCGAACGCCAGCGGACCGATTCCGGTGCGAGCCACGAAGACCGTCCCGGCCCGGGTCGCCGTCCCCGCGGGCACCGTGATCGTGGTCAGCGGGACCTGCGCGGCATGCCGTTCCCAGTCCGTCACCCGGCGCCAGGACTCGGCTGCGGGCAGTGGGGTGAAACGCTCGATCCGGAAAACGGCCACCACATGATCCTAGGCGGCGCCCGGCCTCCCGCGAGCTGAGCGGAATCCGGGACTCACCGCAAGGCCGGGCCGGACGGCCGCTCAGCCCCGGGCGGGCCCGCCGTCGGCGTCCCGGCCCGCGACCACCAGACCGGGCAGGTGCTCCTCGATCTCCTCGCGGACCTCGTCCGACAGGCCCGCGTCCGTGACGAACGTGTTCACCTGCTCCAGCGTGGCGAACGAACTCAGCCCCACCGTGCCCCACTTGGTGTGGTCCGCGACCACCACCACGCGCCGCGCCGACTGCACGAAACGGCGATTCGTCTCGGCCTCGGCCAGATTCGGGGTGGACAGGCCGGCCTCGACCGAGATGCCGTGCACCCCGAGGAAGAGCACATCGAAGTGGAGCGAGACGATCGCCTGGTCCGCGACCGGGCCGACCAGCGAATCGGACGGCGTCCGCACCCCGCCCGTGAGCACCACGGTCGCGGCACCCGGCCGGGCACCGGGCGCCCCCGGACGCTGCGCGGCGTGGAACACATCGGCGACCCGCACCGAGTTGGTCACCACCGTGAGGTCCGGCACGTCCAGCAGGTGCTGGGCGAGCGCGTAGGTCGTGGTGCCGCCGGACAGCGCGATCGCACTGCCGGGCACGGCCATCGCGGCGGCGGCCCGCGCGATGTCCTCCTTGGCGGTCAGCTCCAGCGTCGACTTCGCCTCGAACCCGGGCTCGTGCGTACTCGCCTCGACCACCGGTACGGCGCCGCCGTGCACCTTCTCGATGACACCCTGACGGGCCAGCGCGTCAAGATCCCGGCGGACGGTCATGTCGGACACGCTCAGCTTGCGGGTCAGCTCATTGACCCTGACCCCGCCTCGCCTGCGCACCTCGTCGAGGATCAGCGCGCGCCGCTGCTCCGCGAGCAGATTCTGATTCTCGCTCAACGCCGGGTCCGGTCCTTCCCTGTGGCCGTGCAGGAGTCCGTTCGGACGGGGCTCATCCTGCCACGCGGTGTCGCGGGCCGCCGCACTGGGGAGATTTCGTGAGAGCGGCACGGACACCGCCGCCCGGCCGCGACTCTGGTGACCGGCCATCAGCCGCCATCCCCCTCCGAGAGCGAGTCACCCAGTGCCACCTCCCACCCAGGCCGCCCGGAGCACCGGGCCAGCGCTGGAACTGCTGGTCCACGGTGTGGGCGGAACCACGCCCCAGGAGATGCTCGTCGACCCGCGTACGGTCCGCGTCACCGGCGACCCCACCGCCGCCATCTACCGGCGTTCCGGCGACATCGACGCGGAGCGGCACCCCGAACGGTACCGGGACCGGCCCATCCCCGAGGCCTACTGCTGGTCCAACCTCACCTCCGGCAACGGCTCCCGTGCGCTGTGGCTCCTGCTGCTCCCGTTCATGGTGATCAACCTCGCCCACTGGATGCGCCCGGCCGCCACCGGCCGCCCCCGCACCGTCCGGCTCTACGGGGCGCTGGTCCGGCTGGTCGCGCTGAGCCTCACCGTCCTGCTGACCGCCGCGGCCTGCGAGGTCGCGCTCGACCTGACCGCCTGGCAGTGCGCCGGGGTGGCCGCCTGTTCCGACCAGCGTTCCTGGCTGGGCTTCCTCTCCGCCGCCCAGGGCGGCTGGTGGTCCCAGCCGGGCCGCCGGCTCGCCCTCGCGGCCCTGGTGCCCACCGCGCTGGTGGGACTGCTCTGGTACCTGTCCAACCGCACCTGGAGCGCCTACGAGTCCCAGCGCCCGCTGACCGGCACCGTCCCCGACGACGATGACAGCGCCGGGACCGTCCCGGCCGAGCCCCTGCGGCCCGCGCTCGGGCGCCCCGGATTCTGGTTCGGGCGCCGGCTCGTCGCCCGGCTGCGCGCCGCCCACACCGCCGCCGGGTTCCTGACCGTCACCGCCTCCGTCGCGGGCGCCGCGGCCCGGCACGACCGGGCCGCGGCGGGTTCGGTCCCCGCGGTGTACGGCCGGGTCATCGAGGCGCTGCTCGTCCTCGGGGGGCTCGTGGTGCTCTGGGTCGTCTGCCGGCGCGGCCGCAGCGAACGGCGCCTCGACAACCGGCTCGACCGTGCCGTCACCACCTGCCTGCCGGGGTTCGCGCTGACCCTGCTCGTCCTCGCCTCCGTGCACGCCGCCTGGTCCCGCCCCGGCTGGGCCTCCTCCGGCACCCTCCCCGGCGACGTCACCTTCCCCGTCGTCACCCTCGCCCAGGGCGCCTTCGTCGTCGCACTGGCCGCGGTGGCGTGGCGCCTGTACCGGTGCGGCCCCGAGCCGCGCACCGTGATGCGGGGCCTCGGCGGCCCCTCGGTCGCGATGCTCGCCTGCGCGCTCGGCGGCGTGATGACCGGCGGGGTGGCCCAGCGGGTGGCCGACTGGCTCGACGGTCCCGGCAGCCCCGGCATGGGCCGCAGCGCCGTCATAGACGGGCCGCCGGTCCTGCTCAGCTGGCAGGCCTCCGTCATCCCCGTGCTGCTGGTGCTGCTCCTGCTCCCCGGCGCGGCCCTCGGCGTACGGACCTACCTCGCCGCCCGCCGCCTGGAGCCCGCGGTCGACGCGGAGTACGAGGAGCGGCGGCCTGACCCCGCCCGTACCAAGCAGATCGCCCGGACCCGGGCCACGGCCGCGCTCACCGACTCCGCGCCCGGCATCGTCGGCCTGGTCTCCGGCGCCTCCCTGCTGCTGGGCGCCGGGGCGGTCGGCGGGGCCTGGGCGAGCGGGCAGGTGCCGGGGCTCGCGATGGACGGCAGCAGCCCCTTCGTCGAATCGGTGGCAGAGGCGGCGCAGTCGACCGGCTCCTGGATGATCGGCTTCGGCTTCCTGGTCTTCGTCGCCTGCGGCCGGCGCGCCTACCGGGACGCCTCCGCCCGGCGCACCATCGGCATCCTCTGGGACGTCGGTACGTTCTGGCCGCGCGCCGCCCATCCCTTCGCGCCGCCGTGCTACGCCGAGCGCGCCGTCCCCGACCTGGCCTCACGCATGTCCGGCTGGACGGCGAGTACCCGCGGCCGGCTCGTCATCTCCGGCCACTCCCAGGGCAGCGTCCTGGCCGCGTCGGCTGTCTGGCAGCTGCCCGCCGGGACCCGCCGCAGGGTCGCCCTGCTCACCTACGGTTCACCGATCGAGCGGCTCTACGGGCGCTGGTTCCCCGCCTACTTCGGCCCCGCCCAACTGCACGGACTGCACCGCTCCGTGCACTGTTGGCGCAACCTGTGGCGGGCCACCGACCCGATCGGCGGCGAGATCCGGCTCGGCGAGGAGTCCGGGCCGGAGGTGGACCGGGGGCCGCTGAAGGACCCGCTGGTCTACGGACGCACCTTGGAGCACCCGCTGCCCGAGCCGGTGCTGGGCCACTCCGACTACCAGGCCGACCCGGTCTTCGCCCAGGAACGGGCCGCGCTCCTGGAACGGCTGACCCCGCTCCTGCCCCAGCAGGCCGACGAGCCCCGCCAGGAGCTCAGGGAAGCTCCGGGAGGTCCTCCGGGTACAGCAGGGTGAGGTCGTCCGTGCTCGTTTCCGCGAGCTGGGCGACCCGGCCCGCGTGCCGCTCCACCATCGACTCGAAGGTCTGGCGGGCCGTGCGGCCGTTGCCGAACGCGGGCCCCTTGGGCAGCTCGGTGAAGTACTTCAGCAGCGCCTCGTCGGTCCCGGAGGCCAGGCTGTACTCCTGTTCCTCCGTCTGCTGCTCGACGATCCGCAGCAGCTCGCGCGGCTCGTAGTCGCTGAAGATGATCGTCCGTGAGAAACGGGACGCCACACCGGGGTTGACGGTGAGGAACCGCTCCATCTCGTGGGTGTAACCGGCGACGATGACGACCACCGCGTCCCGGTGGTCCTCCATCAGCTTCACGAGCGTGTCGATCGCCTCGCGGCCGAAGTCCCGCCCGGAGTCCTCGGGGGACAGGGCGTATGCCTCGTCGACGAACAGCACCCCGCCGCGCGCCCGGTCGAACGCCTCCTGGGTCCGGATGGCGGTCGAGCCGATGTGCTCGCCGACCAGATCGACCCGGGACACCTCGACCAGATGGCCCCGCTCCAGCACGCCGAGGGCGGCCAGGATCTCGCCGTACAGCCGGGCCACCGTCGTCTTGCCGGTGCCGGGGGAACCGGTGAAGACGAGGTGGCGGCGGACAGAGGCGGCCTTCAGACCGGCCTGCTGGCGTCGTCGCCCCACCTCGATCATGTCGGTGAGGGCGCGCACCTCGCGCTTGACGCTGTCGAGCCCGACCAGCGTGTCCAGCTCGCCCAGGACCGCCGCGGAGGTGCGCACCGGCTGGGCCGGGGGCTCCACGGCGACGGGCTCGACGGCGCGCGACGCCGGGACCGCCCCGAGCAGTCCGGGCGTCGTCTGGGTCGCGGTCAGGACGGCCGGCGGCGGGGGAGTGGCGGTGCGCAGCGCGCTCTCGTCGCTGCTGCAGTCCTCCACGACCGGGCCTGTGCCCGATCCGTCGCTCTGGGCGCCGCCCTCCGGGAACTCGTAACCCCCGCGGGCACAGCGCTCGGTACGGCAGCGGGTCAGCGTCGTACGGCAGCCGTCCATCACGTGGAAGCCGTAGCCCTCGCTGCCGGTGACCCGGCAGCCGTGGAAGGTGCCGCGGCCCTCGGCCGACACGTAGAAGCCGGCCTCCGCGGGTGAGGTGACCGTGCAGCGCTCGATCGTGGGATCGGCGCCCTTGGTGACGATCACCCCTGTCTGGGCGGCATCGATGGTGCAGTTGTTCAGGGTGCCGCCGCTCCCGTGGTCGCGGAACCAGGCGCCGGTGGACGTCTCACGGATCCGGCAGTCGTCGAGCTGTGCCGTCGCCCCGTCACTCACCGAGACCGCCGTGTTGCGGATCTGGGAGAGATCGCTGTCCACGACGTCGGCGCGCGAGCCCCGGTCGAGTACGAAGATGGCGTCCGGCACGTCGTGGACGCGGCAGGAGTCCAGTATCACCGTCGCACCGTCGCTGACCCAGACCGCCGGGTAGTCGCCCGTACTGTCGTGGATCTCGCACTGGTCGGCGTCGACCCGGGTGCCCGGGTCCCAGACCGAGAGCCCGTTGCGGCCGAACCGGCGCACCGTGGAGCGGGTCAGGGTGAGGACCGAGCGCGAACGCAGGTCCACCGCGTTCTCCGGGATGTCGTGGATGTCGCAGTCGGCCAGCGTGAGCACCGCGTCGGTGTCGAGGGTGACCCCGTCCGCGGAGGTGCGGTGGACGGTGCAGTCGGTGAGGTGGGCCGAGGCGCGGGCGGCCACCTGTATGCCGCTGCCCTTGATCTCGTAGATCTCGCAGCCGACCGCCTCAAGACCGCTGCCCTCACCCGTGACGGACAGCCCCGCCCCCGAGGAGTGGTGGATGCGGCAGCGCTCCAGCCGGGGATGCGCGCCGTCGCGCACCGAGACGCCGGACTGACCGGCCGAGACGATCTCGCACTCCTCGAACACGCCGCCCGCGCCGTCGAGTACGGCGATGCCGACGCCGGCCGGATTGTCGACGGTGCAGCGGCGCACGGTGGGCCGGGCCGCGCCGCGCACCTCAAGGCCGGCGGCGGACCGGGTCACGATCCGCAGGTCCGCGAGTTCCGGGGCGCCTTCCTCGATCAGCAGGGCGGGGGCCGTCGAGTCCTGGCCCTCGACATGGAGATCCTGGACGACGGCGGAGGCGCGCAGCGTCAGCGGTACGCCGTCCACGGGGGCGATCCGGACGGACCCGAGGGAGCCCTCCGGCCCGCGCAGCGTCACCGCGCGGGCGATGACGAGGTTCTCCCGGTAGGTGCCCGGCGCGACGGTGAGCACATCACCGTCCGCCGCCGCTTCCAGCGCCGCGGTGAGGGAGGCGTATTCGCCAGTGCGGCGCCGCCACCGCGATGTGCCGGTGTGCGTCACCTGGACCGTGCCCTGTGCCATGGCGCTGACGTGCCCCCGCCTCGTGCGTGTGTGATGCCCTGGTCACCGGCCTCGCGGCAGTGACCACCCAGAGTCCGCCCTGCCGAAGTGAGAGGCGGGCCGGTCCACCGTAGCGCGCGCGGAGGGCGGGAGTTGACCTGATGGGCAGCCTCGCGCTGCCGTGACGGGCAAAGCCTGCCGGGCGGGACGGACCCGGCTCAGATGCCGGTACCGGTCCTGCCCCAGTCCGGACCGGCCTTGGCCCAGGCCCGGTCGAGCCGCTCGTACCGCTGCCGGACCATGCGCCAGACGATCAGCCGGCGTCCGGCCTCGATCAGCAGGGCGGCGAGCATCGTGGCACCGAGCCCGGCGAGCACGGCGTGGGTGTGTGCCGTCGGCGCGTCCATGGGGCGCAGGGTGGGATGCCCCTCGGGGTCGGTCCAGATTCTGATCCGGGCCCCCGGAGCGGTGTCGCGCGAGGAGGTCGTCACCGTGGCGCTGCGGGCCGTGCCGTCCGGTGCGTGCCAGCGGGCCAGCACCGTGGTCATGGCCGCGCGGTCGGTGGAGCTCTCCGGGTCGGCGGCGAAGCGCCGTGAAGCCGTGGAGCGGCGCACCATGACGGCGGTGGTGAGATGGGTCCGCGTCTGCTGGGCCCGCACGGATTCCTGCAACGCGCTGTCGACGCGTGAACCGGACAGCCAGCCGGACGCCGGCGCCGCGAGCACGAGCAGCACGAACGCGACCAGGGCCACCCACGCCTCGTGCCGGTCCGTGGCACGGCGCAGAGGGTTGTGCCGCCAACGCCAGACTCCCCAAAGTGCCCGCACAGTCCTGCACCCCCTTCCGTATCCGTCTTAACCCGATACGGTGCGGTCCGCGCGCCGGAGCGACCGGGAGAGAGCAACCTCACCCCGCCCAACGCACCGGCCCGCTCCGGGAGTTCCCGTCGATGGGGGACGGTTCGTCACGGGCATCCGGCGGGAGCCGCCGTCGAGTCCCCATGGCTCGACCGCACTCTCGCCGGCCGCCGGTGCCGTCGGCACTTTGGACGGGCGGCTGTGGACGGCACGGGGTACGGCAGGGCGCATGCGCCCATTCTGCCAGCAGCCGCCGACAGCACGCCGCCTGCGCCGCGTTACCCCTTCAGGACGCCCTCGACGTCCCCAGGTCCCGGTACCGCGGGCCCTAGTACCCCCGGCCCTGGTACGGGCGGTTGTACGGGTCCTCGTACGGCGACTGAGCGGGAACCGGACGCGGCGACGCCGGGCGCATCGACTCGTAGCCGGTGCCCGGCGCGGGCCGCGGCTGCTGCTGTTGCGGCGGCGACTGGTAGCCGCCCCGGCTCGCGGCCGGCTGCTGCGGGATGTACGGCGCCGGGGCGTGCTGCAAGTGGGCCGGCTGCATCGGCGCGTAGCCCTGCTGCGCGGCCGGCTGCGGGTAGCCGTACGACGGAGCCGGCTGGGAAGGCGCCGACGGAAGGGCGGGCAGAGCCGACGGGAGCGCCGGCAGATAGCTGCTGCCGGTGTCGTAGGCGGCAGGCACTCGGATCGGCGCGATCTGAGGGGTGCCCCGCTCCGCGACGAGGGAGTCGTAGATCGGAGTGTCGGGGAACGACGGCGCGGCGTAGTAGCCACCACCGTAGGTGGAGCGAGGGGAGGTCATGCCACCTAAGTTAAGCCCACGATGTGCCGATTGGGGAGTCCCAATCTTGCGGTTATCCGTTTTACGCGGATTCTGCCGTCCTGACCTGCCAGAACAATGTTAAAGCCTTCGTTAACAGAGGGGGCTTTTCAGTGGGAGGTTCCGCAGGACGTGAATAGGGCTTGGCCGAATCGGGATTAGTGAGCCGGCCGCTTGCCTAAGGGAGTTCGGCGGCAGGATGGCATGAACCACTCAGAGACAGGGAGGGGCCGCCGCCGAGGACGGCCCCGCTCCCTCCCTGTCTCTCCTCGGCGTCCGGTCAGGCGGCCGGGTCGCGCCGCAGTGCCGCCACGTCGATCTCCACGAGGATGTCCATCAGCTCCGAGCCGACGGTGGTGCGCACCGGGCGCGGATCGCTGAAGTGCTCCCGGTAGACCTCGTCGTACGCCGCGAAGTCCCGGTGCAGGTGCTGGAGGTGGACCGTCGTCTTCACCACGTCGTCCAGGTCGAGTCCGTCCGCCCGGAGCAGGGCGCGCAGGTTCGCCAGGACCTGGCGGGTCTGTTCCTGGACGGTGTCGGCCACCGCCCCGGTGTCCGGGTCCTGGGGACCCAGGCCCGAGGTGAACAGATACGGACCGGCGGCGATCGCCTTGCTGTAGCCGCCGGCCGGCGGAGGCGTGCGGTCGCTGTGCACGGCGCGCTTGACGGGGGGCCGAGGCGGGCCGGGGAGCGGTACTCATCGGGTCAGGTCCCCCTCGCGCTCGTTGACGCCCGCGTAGTGGCGCAGCTTGTCCTCGTCGACGATGACGCCCAGCCCGGGTCCGTCCGGCACCTGCAGCCGGCCGTTCTCCAGCGTCAGCGGCTCGATGATGTCGTCCGCGTGCAGGTAGTACATGGAGTCGATGGCGCGCGACAGCACCGGCGTGGAGGCAACCACCGCGAGGTGCGCCGCCGTCGCGATGCCGAGCTCGCCACCGCTGTGCAGGTTCATGCCGAGCCCGAACGTCTCGCAGTGCGCGGCCAGTGCCTTCGTCGGGGCGATGCCGCCCCACTTGTACACGTCACCGTGGATCACGTCGACGGCGTTCAGCCGCATCGCCGGCGCGAAGTCCTCGAAGCGCACCACGCACATGTTGGTGCACAGCGGGATACGGACCTTCTGCCGGACCTGGCTCATGCCCTCGATCCCGACACACGGGTCCTCCAGGTACTCCGGGTCCAGCTCCTCCAGGGCGATGCCGGCCCGGACCGAGTCCGGCACCGACCAGGCCGCGTTCGGGTCGACGCGCAGGTTCACGTCCGGCAGCGCCTCGCGCACGGCACGCAGGATGGCGACGTCGCCCTCCACGTCCTTGGTGCCCTTGAGCTTCACGGCCGTGAATCCGCCCTCCGCCACCACCCGCACGGTGTGGTCGGCCAGCGCGCCCGGCAGCTCCGAGGGGAGGGCGCCGGGCGCGTCGGCACGCGTGATCAGCGCGGTCAGCGGCACCTCGTCGCGGACCCGGCCGCCCAGCAGGTCGGTCACCGACTGGCCGGTGGCCTTGCCCATGGCGTCCCAGCAGGCGACGTCGAGCGCGGCGAGCGCCGCGTAGCCGAGGTAGCCGTAGAAGAACGGCACCATGTGGTGGCGGTGGTGGAAGGACTCCAGGGCGAACGGGCTCGTCCCGATCAGGTCCGCCGCGAGGTCGCGGACGATCGCGGCGACGGGCTTGCCCCACATCGTCTCGCCCCACCCCTCGACGCCGGAGTCGGTCCTGATGCGCACCACGGTGCGCGTCTCCCCGGTCTTCGTCTCGAACGAGCTGGTGAACGGGTTGACCAGGGGAAGGTTGACGACCTGGACGTCGACCTCGGTGATCTTCATGGGGTGCGGGTTCCTCTCGGTGGGGGCAGCTCGTGGGCGGGTCACGCGGTGGGGCGGGTGGCGGCGTCGAAGGCGAGTACCGCGCGCGCCAGGCCGAGGGCCCGGCGCTTCAGCAGTCGGGCCCCGCTCCCCGCGTCGGCTCCGGACGCGTCGTCGGTGGAGCCGCCCACCCGCTCCCACTCGCCGTGCCGCTCCACGGTCAGACCGGGGTAGGGCGGCTTGTCGAACAGCGGCGGCGGGTCGACGGGCTCGCGGCCGGCCCGCTCCGTCCGCACCAGCTCGGGCCGGGCGGCCAGCATCAGCGAGGTCTCGAACCAGCCGGCGTGCCCGGGGATCAGCACGCTGTCCCCGTCCCCCTCGGGGCCCTCCCCGGGCTCCCCGGTGTCGGTGAGCGTCCAGTACGAGCAGGCCGCCGCGGTCACCTCGGCGCGCAGCGCGAACCGCTTGACGCCCGCCACACGGGCCTCGCCAAACCCACCGTGCACCGCCTGCTGCGCGCTCTCGCGGCCAGTGGCTACGCCGAACCGGCCGCGGGCGGCAGCTACCGCCCCGGGCCCCGCCTCCTCGGACTCGCCGCGGGCGTCCTCGCCGACGACGCGGCTACCCGCCGGGCCGGCCCCGTCCTGGAGGAACTCCGCGTCCGCACCGGCCTGTTCGCCTCCCACGCGGTGCGCGACGACAGGGCCCTGGTCCACCTGCGCGTCCACGCGCCCGCCCATGGGCCCGCCCTCGACCTGCGCCCCGGAACGCGTGAGTCCGTCACCGCGGGCGCCGCTGGGCTCGCCCTGCTGGCGGCCCTTCCCGGCGAGGACGCCGAAGCCCTGCTGACCGGCCCGGACGGCGTTCCCGCCGACGAGGCGACACGCACCGCGCTGGCCGCCGCCGCCCGCGACGGCTATGCCTTCGACAGCGCCGACCCCTGGCGGGACCGCCGCGCGCTCGCCGCCCCGGTCCGCGACGCCGCGGACCGTCCGGTGGGCGTGCTCGTCCTCACCGGCCTCGCCTTCACCTTCGACGAGGCGGCCGCGCACCTGTACGGGCCGATGGTGCGCTCCGCAGCGGCCGCGGTCTCCGCGGGCCTGGCCGCACAACCGGGAGCGCGGCTCGGCCTGGTGGCGGAGCCGTACCAGGGGACGGGACGGAACCGATGAGCACTCAGCACACCACCGCACGCCGGCACCTCCTCGAACAGGGGCGGGCGCGCGGCCTGTACTCCGGCGCCGCCTGGTCCCTGGGGGACGCGGACGGGCCGTACGACCGGGGCTGGACCGGCACCCGGGCCGACGGTGGGGCCCCGCTGGACGGCACCGACCTGTGGGACCTCGCCTCGGTGACCAAGCCGATCGTGGGCCTCGTCGTCATGGCACTCGTCGAGCGGGGCGTACTCGGCCTCGACGACACCGTGGGCCACCACCTGGACCGGTACCGCGACAGCCCGCACGCCGCCCGCACCCTCGCCCAACTCCTCGACCACACCTCGGGACTGCCCGGCGGCGTCCCCCTCTACCGCGAGCACCCCACCCGCGAATCGCTGCTCACCGCGCTCGGGACACTGGAGCGCACCGCCGGACCCGGCACGCACGTTGCGTACTCGTCCCAGGGGTTCATGCTGCTCGGCCTGATCGCGGAACAGGCCACGGGCCGGGGCCTGGACGCGCTGGTGACGGAGTTCGTCAGCACGCCGCTCGGACTCACGGACCTGTGCTTCCGGCCCGGCCCCGGACGGCGGGCCCGTGCGGTGGCCACCGAGGACTGCCCCTGGCGCGGCCGGATCGTGACCGGCGAGGTGCACGACGAGAACGCCGTCGTGCTCGGCGGCGTCGCGGGCCACGCCGGTCTCTTCGCCACCCTCACCGACCTGGAACGGCTCGCGCGCTCCCTGCTCGGCGGCGGCCCGGCGCTGCTCGCACCGGACACCCTCGCGCTGATGACCGCACCCCGCACCGACCACCTGAACCTGCGCCGCGCCCTGGCCTGGCAGGGGACGGATCCGCACACGTCACCGGTGGGCGACACCTTCGGGCCCGCCTCGTACGGGCACACCGGATTCACCGGCACCAGCCTGTGGATCGACCCGGAGGTGGCGCGTTACGCGATCCTGCTGACCAACCGCGTCCACCCGGACCGGGCGGAACGCGGATTCGTGGCTCTGCGACGGGAGTTCCACAGGGTTCCCGTCCGTCCCTGACCGCCGGCCGGCCGGTGTGCGCCGGTCTCCGCGCGTTCACGGCTCAGTCCGCCCGCCGCGTTCACGGCGACGCATCGTTGGCGATACATCGGTAGTGATGGGTCTGGCGTAGGGTGCGGGCCATGAGTTCCTCGACGACCCCGGTCCAGCTGTTCCTCCTCGGCCGGACCCTCATGAAGATCGGGGAGGAGGCGCTTCCCGAGCTGCCGCCGGGTGCCGACACCCACCGGGCCGGCACCCGCGCCGCCCTCGTCGTACTGAGCGACCTCCTCGGCCACCCGGACACCTCGGTGAGCGCGATCGCGGTGCGTACGGGTCTGCCTCAGAGCCAGGTGTCCGGAGCCGTGGCCCGGTTGAAGGACGCGGGTTCGATCGTGACCGCACCCGATCCGGCCGACGGCAGAAGGCAGTTGATCCGCCCGGCGCCCCGCACGTCGGAGCGGGTGTCAGAGGTCCGGGCGTCCCGTATCGACGACGCGCTGGCCACCGCACTCGGCACGGACGACCCCGAGCGGCTGCGCGAGGTCGCGGAGGCCGTCGACGTGCTCGCCCGGCATCTCACCCCGGAGGCGGCGGGCCGCCTGCGGGCGTGAGGCGGTCCGGGAAGCCGGGGCCGGACGGGGCCAGGCCCTGAGTAGCAGCCTTCCCGCACCTCATTGACAGCGCTTTCCGCGGTGGGCGAGTATCCGTCCCGAACACCTCTGACAACGTTGTCCAGGGCGGGAGATCTCATGCAATCGCACGAGCGCCAGGGTGGACTTCCACGACGGCGGCTGCTCCAGGCGGGCGCCGTACTCGGTCTGGCCGCCGCCCAGGTGGCCAACGCGTCGCCCGGTCACGCGGCCGCGCGCACGGCGGCCGGGCCGCCCGGCATCGAGTTCGGCGGCGGACAGGACCAACTCCTGGGCGCCGCCTACCGGTCCGCGTGCCACAACCTGCTGGACATCAACACCGTCCCGTACGACCCGGCGGAGTACAACCAGACCGGTCTGATGACGGACTCACCCGGTACGTTCATCCGGGCGGGCGGCGGATACGAGCAGCCGTGGACCCGCGACGCGTCGGTCAACTCCTGGAACGCCGCCAGCCTTCTGACGCCGCAGGTGGCACGCAACACCCTGTGGGCGGTGTGCCGTCGGCAGGACGACGGCACGCTGATCGTGCAGCAGGACAACCAGTGGTGGGACCAGATCGTGTGGGCGGTCGCGGCCTGGCACCACTACCTCGTCACCGGGGACCGCGCGTTCCTCACCGATGCCTTCCAGAGCGCCGTCAACACCCTGCGGGCCGACCGCGCTCAGCACCACAACGAACGCTACGGGCTCTTCGGGGGCCCCGCGTTCCTCCAGGACGGCATCGCCGGCTACCCCGCCCCGCCCGCAGATCCGGACAACCCCTCCTCGTTCGTGCTCGACCACCCGGGCACGGACAAGATGATGTGCCTGTCCACCAACTGCCTCTTCCACGCCGGGTATCTCGCCACCGCCGCGATGGCGCAGGAGATCGGCGACCGGCGCACCGCGCGGGAGTTCCGGCTGGCCGCCGCTCGGCTGCGCACCGCGATCAACGCCCACCTCTGGCGGCCCGCCGCCGGAACCTACGGCTACTTCATCCACGGCGAGGGCGAGCGGGCCGGCCGGCTGGAGACGTATGAGGAGGCCAACGGCCTCGCCTTCGCGGTGCTGTGCGGGGTGGCCTCGGAGAGCCAGGCGCGTACGGTCCTGGACCGCACCCATCACGAACCGCACGGCGTGGTCAACGTATGGCCGCACTTCGCACGCTTCGACGACCAGCATCCCGGCCGCCACAATGCGATCGTGTGGCCGATGACGGTCGGGATGTGGGGGCACGCGGCCGCGGCCGGCGGCCGGACGGACCTGCTGGCCCGCGCGGTCACGGACATCGCCACCCTCGAACACCGGGACGGCCACTTCTGGGAGATCCACAACGCACTCACCGGCGAGGTGGACGGCGGCTGGCAGAACGCGCGCCAGTGGGGCTCGGAACCGGACCAGACCTGGTCCGCGACGGGCTACCTGCGCCTCATCCACCAGGGCGTGTTCGGCATCCGGCACGAGCGGGACGGGATCCGGTTCGCCCCGAACCTGCCGCCCGGCTGGGGTCCGGTGACCCTGCACGGCCTGCCCTACCGCGGCATGACCCTGGACATCACCCTCACCGGCTCCGGCCGCCGGGTGGTCTCGTCCACCGTCGACGGACACCACCGCACCACGGTCCCCGCCGGCCTCCGGGGGCGGCGCCGGGTGCGGATCGAACTGCGCTGACTTCACGCGGTCCGGTTTCCGGGCGCAGCGCCCCTGCCGCAGTTCATGCGGAGCCTGACGCTCGTGCCGCACCGACTGGGCCGGCAGCCGCGCAGAGACCGTCCCCGTGATCGCCCGACGCCGCGGGACCGCTGCCACCGGGGAGGCGCCATGGTGTACCGCGTCACCCCGGGGATATGGGACGTGTCCCGGCGGGCCAGCAGCCAGTACAGGGCCGCCGGGATCACCAGGCCCACGATCCAGGAGATGTCCGCGCCGCCCAGCGGATCCACCAGCGGCCCCGTGTAGAAGTTCGTCGCGAGGAACGGGAGCTGGGCGAGGACGCCCGCCCCGTAGACCGTGAGGGCGTCCCAGCGCCATGCCCCGTAGCGGCCCCCGGGGTCGGAGAGCGCCGGAATGTCGTACCGCTCCCGCGAGATCAGGTAGTAGTCGACCAGGTTGATCGCGGACCACGGCGTGAAGAACGTCAGCAGGAACAGCGGGAAGTCCTTGAAGGACGTCAGGAAGCTGTCCTTGCCCAGGAGCGCCACCGCCGTTCCCGCCACCATGATCACCGCGATGTAGACGGCCCTGCCGCGCTGCGAGAGCGTCTTCTGGCCCCGGAATCCGCTGACGCCGGTCACCATCGACATGAAACCGCCGTACGTGTTCAGCACGTTGATGGTCAGCTTGCCGAACGCGATCACGAAGTACAGGAACGACGCGATCAGGCCCGCACCGCCCAGGCCGACCACGTATCCGACCTGGTTGGAGAGGAAGGCGTCCCCCGCGCTCGCCGCCACCAGCACCCCGAACGTCATCGACCACTGCGAGCCGACGGCCGACCCCGACAGGGTCCACCAGAACGTGGCCCGGCCGGACGTCGCGCGCGGCAGATAGCGCGAGTAGTCCGCGACGTACGGCCCGAAGGCGAGCTGCCAGGACGCCGAGAGCGACACCGCGAGCAGGAACATCGGCAGACCGAAGTGCGCGTCGCCGAGCAGTGCCGACAGGTCCACGCGGTCCAGGAGCCGGATACCCAGGTAGATGAACGCCAGCGCGCAGACCACGCTCGCCACCCGCCCCAGGGCGTGGATCACCCGGTAGCCGACCGCCGCCACCACCCCGGTGACCAGCGCGAAGACGATGATGCCGGTGGTGTCGTTCGGGTGCGTCAGCTCGGCCGTGGCCTGTCCGGCGAGGACGCTGCCGCTCGCGAAGAATCCCACGTACATCAGGACGACCAGGAGGAGGGGGACGACCGCGCCGCGCACCCCGAACTGGGCGCGGGACTGGATCATCTGCGGCAGACCGAGCTTCGGTCCCTGCGCGGAGTGCAGGGCCATGACGGCGCCGCCGAGCAGATTGCCCAGCAGGAGGCCGGCCAGCGACCACACCACGTCGCCGCCGAAGACGACGGCGAGCGCGCCGGTGACGACCGCGGTGATCTGGAGGTTCGCGCCGAGCCAGAGGGTGAACTGACTGAACGCGGTTCCGTGCCGTTCGCCGTCCGGGACGACGTCGATGGAGCGCCGCTCCACCAGGTCTTCAGCTGCCATGACTCGGTTCCCCGGCCTCTCGTTGATGTGTCCCGCCGTGCGGTCCGGCGGTGGGTGCTACTTGATTCCGTGCCGCGCCGCCCAGTCGCCCGCGACGTCCTCCGGGTCCTTCTTGTCCTTGTCCACCAGCCGGTTCAGCTCGGTGAGGTCCTCGGTCGTCAGCGCGTTGCCGAGCCGGGCGAGCGCCTTGCGGACCGTCGAGTCGGCCTTGCGGTCCGCGATGAGCGGGACGACGTGCCGGCCCGGGACCAGGTTCTTGGGGTCGGTGAGCACGACCCAGTGCTCGGCCGCGATGTCGGTGTCGGTGGTGAAGAGGTTCGCGACGTCCACGTCCCCCTTCTTCAGGGCGCCCTTGACCAGCGGCCCCGAGGAGTCGAGGGACTTGAACTCCTCGAACTCCACGCCGTACACGTCCTTGAGGCCCACCGCGCCGACCGCGCGCTTCTTGACCTCTGGCGCCGCGCCGATGACGAGCTTGCCGTTGTGCCGGGCGAGGTCCGCGAGCGACTTGAGACCGTACTCGGCGGCGGTCTCCCGGGTGACGACGAACGCGTCGGAGCCCTCGGCGCGCCCGTACGGCAGGATCTGCAGTCCGGCGGGCAGCGCCACGGCGAGGGCGTTCTGCATCTCGCCCTCCTCCGCGGCCGTCGACTTGGTGTCGAGGTAGTGCAGCAGGGCGCCCTGGTACTCGGGCAGGAGATCGATGTCGCCGCCCTTGAGGGCCGGGATGAGGATCTCGCGGGTGCCGAGGTTGGGGCGGACCTTGGTCTTCACACCGGCCGCTCCGAGCGCGGCGGCGTACAGGTACCCGAGGACCTGGTTCTCGGAGGAGGTTTCTGCGGTTCATCGTGTGTGCTCCTGGGCCGACTTGGCGGGGTGGGAGGGGGTGTCTCCCATGCCCTTGAGGCGATGGGGGCGGAAGAGGACGCGTTGCAGGGTGGAGAGCGCGAGGTCCAGGACGACGGCGACGACCGCCACGAGCACGGCTCCGCCCAGTACCTGTACGAGGTCGCGCTGGGCGAGCCCGTCGAAGACGTACCGGCCGAGCCCGCCGAAGGAGACGTACGCGGCGATGGCGGCGGTCGCGACGACCTGGGTGAGGGCGAGTCTGAGCCCGGTCATGATCAGCGGCATCGCGAGGGGCAGTTCCACCTGGAGGAGCACTTGGTGCCAGCGCATCCCCTGGCCGCGCGCGGCGTCCCTGACCTCCGGGTCCACGGCGGTCATCCCGGCGTAGGTGTTGGTGACGATGGAGGGCACGGCGAGCGCCACGAGGGCGATGTAGACCGGCCACATCGAGAGGCCGCCGGCGAGGAAGACCAGCACGACGAGTCCGACCGTGGGCAGTGCGCGCCCGAAGCTGGAGAGGTTGATCGCGAGGAAGGCGCCGCGCCCGGTGTGCCCGATGAGCAGGCCGACCGGCAGCGCGATCGCGGCGGCGATCAGGGTGGCGAGAGTTGAGTACTGGAGGTGTTCCACGAGGCGGTGCCCGATGCCGTCGGGACCGGTCCACTGCTCACCGCTGACCAGCCAGGCGCCGAGGTTCCTGAAGAGTTCGTACATGAGCGCTCATGCCCCCTGCTTCTGCCGGCGGGTCCATGGAGTCAGGACGTACTGGAGGGCGACGAGCACCGCGTCCGCGACGACCGCGAGGAGCAGGGTCAGGACGACGCCGACGATGACGGGGGTGGGGAAGTTGCGCTGGAAGCCGTCCGTGAAGAGCTGGCCCAGCCCGCCGTCCCCGATGTACGTGGCCACGGAGACCAGCGAGATGGCCATGACCGTCGCGATCCGCACGTCCGCCATGATCACCGGAAGGGCGAGGAGCAGTCCGCGCAGCCGGCGCACCCGGTGTGCGAGTACGGCCAGCGGGAGCGATACGACCAGGCCCAGGAGTACGGCGGTGAGGGCGGCCTGGAGGTGGGAGACGGCCAGGGTGGTGAGATCACCGGAGTGGTCGGATATCCACGACCAGTCGATGCTCATGCGCCCACCGTGCTCGCCGCGCTGTGGACGCGCCCCGCGTGGTCGTGGATGTCCTCGCGGGACGTCACACCCGTGAGAGCGCCCTCCGCGTCGACCCGGGCGACCAGTCCGCTCGGCGCGGCGATCGATTCGTTGAGGGCCGCGAGGAGCGAGTCCGTGTCGCGCAGCGGCCGGACCGGGGTCTCCGCCTCGCTCTCGGTGTCGCGCCACGTCAAGGGCTTGCGGGCGGCGTCGAGGGTCAGCTGCCAGCGGGTGCCCTTGGGGGCGGGGCCCTGGGTGACCTCCGTCAGCGCGGTCAGCGACAGCAGCTTCAGACCGCGCTCCGCGCCGAGGAAGTCCGCGACGAACGCGTCCGCGGGGCGGGCCAGCAGCTCGGCGGGGCCGGCGCACTGGACGAGATGGCCGCCGGTACGGAAGACGGCTATGCGGTCCCCGAGCCGGACGGCCTCGTCTATGTCGTGCGTGACGAAGACGATGGTCTTGTTCAACTCCCGCTGGAGACGCAGTAGGTCATCCTGGAGCTAGGTGCGCACCACGGGGTCGACGGCGCCGAACGGCTCGTCCATCAGGAGTACCGGCGGGTCTGCGGCGAGTGCCCGCGCCACGCCGACCCGTTACTGCTGGCCGCCGGAGAGCTGGTGCGGGTAGCGCTTCCCGGCGTCGGCGGAGAGGCCCACCGTCTCCAGGGGTTCCGCCGCCCGCGCCCGCGCCTTCTTCCGGCCCCAGCCGAGCAGCAGCGGCACGGTCGCGATGTTGTCGAGGACCGTGCGGTGGGGGAAGAGCCCGGACTGCTGGATCACGTAGCCGATGGAGCGGCGCAGCTCGGCGGCGTCCTGCTCCAGGACGTCCTTGCCGTTGACCCTGATCGTCCCGGAGGTCGGATCGACCATCCGGTTGATCATGCGGAGCGTTGTCGTCTTGCCGCAACCGGAAGATCCGACGAGGACGGTCACGCCGCCTTCCGGCATCTCAAGCGTGAGGTCGTGCACCGCGGTTGTGCCGTTCGGGAAGCGCTTGTTGACCGTGTTGAGAGCCGCCGCTGAAGATGAGACTTGACGTGCCCTCCGACCTGACCACTGTCAATTTGATAAATATCTAATCGAGGCCATTCTGGGGCATGGGAAATGAGAGTGGAGCTGACCAGGGGGTTCTCTCGTGTGAGCTCAGATCGCCATCACGCCGCCGCTGTTGTCGTGGACGATGGTCTGCCACTCCAGCACCGGGCAAGCCGCGACCAGCAACGTGTCCAGCCCATCCACGCCAGCCGCGGCGACGCGGCCCATTGCGCGTCGTGGACGGGGAAGTTGCCCTGCAGCGCGTCGCAGTGACCGCAGCCGTTGGACAACTGCCGCTCGTGCATGGTCCTGCTGTAGCGGCTCTTGACGGTCGCGGCCAGAGCCGCGTGGCCGTGATGCTGGAGCAGCCGCCGCACCAGCGTCATCGTCTTGGCGTTGTCCGTGGTGAACAGCCCGACGTAGCCGCGAGCGGGACGCTGCGGGTAAAGGCCGCTCAGACACACCGTGTCCTTTCCGCAGGACCAGCATGCCCGGCTCAGCGTGAGGACGCGCAGGGTCACGGTGGTTGCGCTGCCGGGCGACGGCACCGTCGGCAACTCGATGGCCTCCGGGTCGAAGTCGTCGGCCATAGCACGCTCATCCACGTACCGGCAGGTCGCGCACCGCACTTCCCGGCCTCCGTCGAGGCCCTTGCCGAGAAACCCGCCGCCCGCCGACACCCACACCGAGCACGACGCGCACCCGCCCGCGAACCGATTCTTCACGCCACTCCCTTCCGGCTACGCTTCCGCACCGACTCCATTCGAGGGGCCATTTTTTGCCCCGGTCCGATGTGCCGACGGACGATCCCCTGGTGGGGCAGACGGCCCGGCTGCCGTCGGTCCGGCGCGCGTTTGTTATCTGTCAGCGAGCAGCGTTCAGTAACCGACGGCGCCTGATCACTCTATTCCGCCACCGCTCGCGGGTGCGCTCTTCCCCGTCGATCCACCGTGCCCGCGCGGCCTGTTCGGGGAGCGGGAGGCCGGCCATGAAGTGTGCGATGTCGACGTAGTACGTGCAGTCGCCGCTCTGCGTGAGCTCGCGCAGGTGGGCGATGCCGGCCGCGAGATCGTTGGGTGCGTCGAGGACGGCGTAGTGGAAGCACAGGGCCAGTTGGAGCTTGGCCGCGGCGTAGGAGACGCCGGAGACGCCGATCGCGGCGAGAAGGACAGCAGCCCGCCCCGGCAGGTCTGTGGCGAGCCCGGCATCGCGTACGAGGGCGGCGATGCGTGCGGTCAGCTCGGTGGAGCGCAGACTGAGGCGCGCCAGCAGCCAGGTAGGCGGCTGCCGCGCGGTCCATGTCTCCCTACACCCACCACGCGTCGCCCAGCACCCGCTGGTGACGCCCCGGCCAGCCCAGTCGCCCGGCGGCCTCCACGGTCGCAGGAAAGTCTCCCGACAGCCGGCTGAGGGCGGCAGGTGAGGCGGGCGATCGGCCAGGACGGTTTATGACGGTGCCGTTTCCGTCCACCGGCCAGGTCTTTCGCTGCTCCGAGGAGAAGGTAAAACTGTGATCACCGGGGACGGTTCCCCGGGAGACAGTAAGGCAGCGTCGGCTGTTCAACCTTGATATCTGCATGTCGACGAAAGAAGACGAGAACGGGAGTGAATGTGATTATTGACACGCTTATCCATGTTGGCGTGACGCCTAGTCCAGTCGCTTCGCCAGACTCGTCCGGCTCGGTCGACGCATCAGTAATGATGAGAAGTAGGTCATAGGTAGTCGCCCTGACCTCGGACTCTCCGGTGGACCGAACTTCCGGTTGCGTCGACGGCAGCAATTTTCGATTTCGCGCCGGGTCCCTCCTTCATTCTGCCCGACCGGCAGTTCCTCTCCATGTACTCGGCGCCCTTCCTGCTGGCGCTCTCGAATCCGAATCGGTGACGACATGACCCTTTCCATGGAATTCTTCATATCAGCTGACGCGCTCGACCGGCAGCTGGAATTCTGGAGAAGGAGCCTGGCCGGGGTGGGGCCACTGGAGTTCCCGACCGACCGGCCCCGGCCACTCAGCCATCCCGGTATCACCGACGTGGTCGGCTTCAGCATTCCCGCCGCCACGGCTGAGGGATTGAGGAAGCTCGCCTCGGAACAGGACGCCTCCGTGTTCGCGGCGGGTCTTGCGGGCCTCCAGGCGCTGCTCTCCCGTTGGTCGCGGCAGGACGACATCGCTGTCGGCGTCCCCATCGACGTGGGTGCGGGCGAGGCGTTCCCCAATGTCCTGGTGATGCGGGCGCACCTCTCCGCTGGCCCGTCCTTCTCCGCTCTCCTCGACCAGGTCCACGCTACGGCCCTGGCCGCCCACGAGCACCAGGACCTGCCGTTCGGCCGGATCGTGGAGGAGATCGCCCCCGAAAGCGACCTCTCCCGCAACCCTCTCTTCCAGGTCATGTTCGAGCTGCGCGAGGACGGGCGGCGCACGGGGTCGGAGGGAACGCCGGGGGTCGAGGCGTGCGACCTTTCGCTGGTCCTGAGGCCCTCTGCGGACGGCGGCTTCGCCTGCACGCTTGCCTACCCGGCGGAGCTGTTCGACCGGGCAACGGTCGAGCGGCTCACCGGCCACTACGGCAACCTGCTGGCAGCGGCCGTCGCCGACCCCGCCCGGCCGGTCGGCCGGCTCGATATCCTCGACGCGGCGGAGCGGCAGCAGCTCCTGATCGGCTTCAACGACACCACCGTGCCGTACCAGGACAGCACCACCGTCCACGAGCTCTTCGAGCGGCAGGCCGCCCGCACCCCGGACGCCCCCGCCGTCGCGTTCGGCGCCGAACAGCTGTCGTACGCGCAGCTCAACGCCCGCGCCAACCAACTGGCCCACCACCTCACCGACCGGGGCGTCGCCAAGGGCGACCTCGTCACGGTGTGCGTGGACCGCGGCACCGACATGATCGTCGCGCTGCTCGCCGTGCTGAAGGCCGGTGGCGCGTACGTCCCTCTCGACCCGGACTACCCGGCCGCCCGAATCGAGTTCATGCTCACGGACACCCGGGCGCCGCTCGTCATCACGCAGTCCCACCTCGTCGACCGGCTCCCGGTCACGGCCCCGCAGGTCCTCATCGACACCGACTGGGACACGGACATCGGCACCCGGCCCGACACCGACCCGGTACCGCAGGGCGGACCCCAGGACCTCGCGTACATCATCTACACCTCCGGTTCCACGGGCACGCCCAAGGGCGTGATGGTTCAGCACCAGGCGATCTGTCGGCTGATCGACAACAACTGGTTCGCGGACGTCGCCCCCACTGATGTCGTCGCCCAGACCTGCAACTTCTGCTTCGACGTGTTCACTTGGGAGTGCTGGGGCGCCCTCACCTCAGGCGCCTCGCTCGCGATCGTCCCCAAGGCCGCGCTCGTCGACACCGCGCTCCTCGCCACGACCCTCCGCGCGCACGGCGTCACCACGATGTGGCTGACGGCGCCCCTCTTCAACCACCACGTGTCCGAGTGCCCCGACCTGGTCGCCGGGATGAAGACGGTGATGTACGGGGGTGACGCGGTCGAGCGGTCGGTCGCGGACGCGCTGCGCGCCGGTCCGTACGCGCCGCGGAACCTGGTCAACGGCTACGGCCCGACGGAGGCGGCGGTCTTCGCGACCTGCTACGTCGTTGACCCGGACGGCCCGCGGCTCACGTCCATGCCCATCGGACGTCCGATCGCCAACACCCAGGCCCTGCTCGTGGACCGCTTCGGCGGCCTTGCTCCGGTCGGTGTCCCCGGCGAGCTGTGGATCGGCGGCCCGGGGGTCGCCCAGGGCTACTGGAACCGGCCGGACCTCACCGCCGACCGCTTCGTCGCCCACCCTTTCGCCCAGGGCACCGATCAGAAGGTCTACCGCACCGGTGACCTGGTGCGCTGGCTGCCCGATGGCAACATCGAGTTCCTCGGCCGCATCGACCAGCAGGTCAAGATCCGCGGTCTGCGGATCGAGCTCGGCGAGATCGAGGCCGCGCTCGCCGCCCACGAGGACGTCGCCAACGTCACCGTCGTGGTCCGCGAGGACACCCCCGGCGACAAGCGCCTCGTCGCCTACTGCGTGCCCGTCGCCGGCCGCGCACTGACCGTCGCGGGGCTGCGCGAGCGGCTGCGGGCGAGCCTGCCGGACTACATGGTCCCCAGCTGGTTCGTCTTCCTCGATGTGCTGCCGCTTACCCCGAACGGCAAGGTCGATCGCCGGGCGCTGCCGGCCCCCGAAGCGGCCCGTGAGGATGCCGGCGGCGGCTTCACCGCCCCACGCACCGAGACCGAGCGGATCGTCGCCGACATCTGGTGCGAGGTCCTCGGCTTCGACCAGGTCAGCGTCCACGACGACTTCTACCAGCTCGGCGGGCACTCCCTGCACGCGTTCCAGATCGTCTCGCGGGTCGCGAAGCGGCTCGACGTGGAGGTGACCGTCCGCGACATCTTTAACGCCCCGACGGTCGCGCGGCTCACCGAGGTCCTCACCAGCGGCGACGGCGGCCTCGCCGTGCCGCTCCTCCCGCGCCCGACCGGAGCGGACGGCACCGACGGTACGGCCTCACTTCCGCTGTCGTTCGCCCAGCGGCGCCTGTGGTTCCTGGACCAGCTGGAGCCGGGCAGCGCCGAGTACGTCATCCCGTTCGGCTTCCGGGTCGACGGCGCCCTCGACCCGGCCGCTTTGGAGACCGCGTTCTCCGGCCTCGTCGCCCGCCACGAAGTGCTGCGCACCCGCTTCGTCGCCGACGAGCAGGGCGAGCCGCTCCAGGTCGTCGACGCCCCCTGGCCGGTCACGGTCGAGCTCACGGACCTGTCCGGCACGCAGGACCCGGAGACCCGGGCGCGGAAGGTCCTCGACGCGAAGGCGCGCGAGCCGTTCGATCTCGCAGCCGGCCCGCTGCTGCGCGTCACCGTCGTCCGGCTCGCGCAGGACGAGCACCTGCTCCTGGTCGCCATTCACCACATCGTCGCCGACGGCTGGTCTGTCTCCGTCCTCACCGACGAACTGCGCGAGCTGTACGCCGCCGCCCTCGACCACCGCACCCCTGAGCTAGCCGAACTCCCTGTGCAGTATGCGGACTTCGCGCTCTGGCAGTGCCGGTGGCTCACCCCCGAGCGGGAGCAGGGCCAGCTCGGCTACTGGCGGGAGAACCTCTCCGGCGTCGAGCCGCTCGAACTCCCCACCGACCGGCCGCGCCCGCTGGTCCGCTCCGGCGCGGGCGATTCGCTCACCTTCACCATCGGCGCCGACCTGGCCCAGGGCCTCCAGAGGCTCGCCGCCGACCAGAACGCCTCGCTCTTCATGGTCGGCATGGCCGCCTTCCAGGTCCTGCTGTCGCGCTGGTCGCGGCAGGACGACATCGCCGTGGGCACCCCGGTCGCCGGCCGTAACCGCGCCGAGGTCGAGAACCTGGTCGGCTTCTTCGTGAACACCCTGGTCATGCGGTCGGATCTGTCGGCCAACCCCACCTTCACCGATCTCCTCGCCCAGGTCCGCGAGACCGCCCTTGGCGCCTACGCCCACCAGGACCTGCCCTTGGAGCGCATCGTCGAAGACCTCGCCCCCGAGCGCGACCTCTCCCGCAACGCCCTCTTCCAGGTCATGTTCGCCCTCCAGAACCTGCCCGACAGCACCTGGACCCTCCCCGGCCTGACCCTCGACACCATCGAGGTGCGGGGCGAGACACCCAACTTCGACCTGGTCTGCCTGCTGGACGCGGACGAGGCCACCGGGGCCGTCGAGGGCCGCATCCTCTTCTCGCCGGAGCTGTTCGACCGGACGACGGTCGAGCGCCTCGCCGGGAACTACGTGAGCCTGCTGGCCGCCGCCGTCGCGGCCCCGGCAACGCCGGTCGGCGAGCTGGATGTGCTCACGGCCCGGGAACGCGAGAGGCTCCTCGTCACCTTCAACGACACCACTGTGCCGTACCAGAACGACATCACCGTCCACGAATTCTTCGAGCAGCAGGCCGCCCGCACCCCGGACGCCACCGCGCTCCTCTTCCAGGACGTCGAGCTGACCTACGGGGAGCTGAACGCCCGCGCCAACCGGCTCGCGCACCACCTCATCGGCCGGGGTATCACGGCCGAGGACCTGGTCACGGTGTGCGTGGACCGCGGGCCGGACATGATTGTGGCCCTGCTCGGGGTGATGAAGGCCGGTGGCGCCTACGTGCCGGTGGACCCCGACTACCCCACCGCCCGCATCGAGTTCATGCTGTCCGACACCCGCGCGCCGCTCGTGATCACCCAGTCCCACCTGGCCGACCGGCTCCCCGACGGCTCCCCGCAGGTACTCATCGACACCGAGTGGGACACCCTGATCGCGGCCCACCCCACGACGAACCCGGAGCCGCGGAGCGGCCCCGACAACCTCGCGTACATCATCTACACCTCCGGATCCACCGGCACCCCCAAGGGCGTCATGATCCAGCACCAGGGCGCGGTCAGCATGGCGGAGCACCTGCCGGGCCGACTGCGGCTGGACGCCGCAAGCCGGGTGCTGCAGTTCGCGTCGCCGAGCTTCGACGCTTCGATGTACGAGGTGATCACAACCTGGGGTGCCGGTGCGGCCCTGGTGCTCGCGCCACGCGAGGACCTGTTCCCCGGTAGGCCGCTGGAGACGACGGTGGCCCGGCACGGGGTCACCGCGGTCACGATGTCGCCGTCGCTACTCGCCGGGGTGTCCACCGAGGCGATGGAGAGCGTCCGGACGATCGTGGTGGCCGGCGAGGCCTGCCCGACGGACGTGCTGGCCACCTGGTCACCGGGGCGGGTGTTCGTCAACGCGTACGGGCCGAGCGAGGACACCGTGTGCAGCACCCTGCACGAGTACGCCGAGGCCCGGGACCGGGTACTGATCGGGACGCCGATCGCGAACCACGAGGTGTTCGTGATGGACCGCTTCGGCGGCCTGGCGCCGGTCGGCGTCCCGGGTGAGCTGTGGATCGGCGGCGAGGGCGTGGCCCGCGGCTACTGGAACCGGCCCGAGCTGACCGCCGAGCGTTTCGTCCCCCACCCCTTCGCCCCGTAAACCGGTCAGAAGGTCTACCGCACGGGCGACCTGGTGCGCTGGCTCCCGGAGGGAAACCTGGAGTTCCTCGGCCGGATCGACCAGCAGGTCAAGCTACGCGGACTGCGGATCGAGCTCGGCGAGATCGAGTCGGCGCTCGCCGCCCACGAGGACCTCGCCGCGGCCGTGGTGATCGTCCGAGAGGACACCCCCGGCGACAAGCGGCTCGTCGGCTACTGCGTGCCGTCCGCCGGCCGGGAGCTGACGGTGGCGGGCCTGCGGGCCCGGCTGCGGGCGAGCCTGCCGGACTACATGATCCCGAGCTGGTTCGTCTTCCTCGAAGGGCTGCCGTTCACCCCGAACGGCAAGATCGACCGCAAGGCGCTGCCGCAGCCGGAGGGCGACCGCCCCCACACGGACACCGAGTTCGTAGCCCCGCGCACCGAGACCGAGCGGATCGTCGCCGACATCTGGAGCGAGGTCCTGGGCCTGGAACAGGTCGGCGTCCACGACGACTTCTTCCAGCTCGGCGGGCACTCGCTGCGCGCCGTACGGCTGGCGACCCGGCTGCAGAACGCGGGCTACGCGATGTCGGTGCGGGCGGTGATGCAGTACCCGACGGTCGCCGAGGCGGCGGACCTGCTGTCCCGGGCCGGGACGGTGTCCCGCTCCCTGGCCTTCGAGCTCGGCGGCGGCCGGCCGGACGACGCCACCGGGCGAAGCACCGGAGAGGCGGCGCGGAAGAACCTGTTCTGCGTCCATCCCAGCGGCGGCAGCGCGCACTGGTTCACGGCGCTCGCCGGAGAGCTCGCCGACGAGTACCGGACGTACGGCATCCAGGCGCCCGGCATGGAGCCGGACGAAGAGACGGTGCAGGGCGTGCCGGCGCTGGCCGCGCGCTACTGGGAGGAGATCCGGGCGATCCAGCCGGAGGGCCCGTACCACCTGCTCGGCTGGTCGCTGGGCGCCGTCATCGCCCACGAGATGGCCCGGCAGGCCCCGGCGGACACCGCGCAGGTCTTTCTGGTGGAGCCGCCAATCGTCGAACCGCAGGTCAGGAAGCGCCTGATGGGCTACGTGGCCGACTACCACCGGGCGGTCGCCCTCTGGGAGAAGGGCCGCAGGCAGCAGGGCGCGGAGCGCGAGCGGACCGAGATGGCGCTGCGGCAGCTCGCCGGGATCCTGGAGGTGCCGGACGAGTCGGCGACGCTCGACGAGTGGCTTCCGTACGCCACCCTCGGCGGGCTCCTGGAGTCGGTGGCGGCCTATGAGCCGCCGGACTCGGCGGCCCCCTGCACGCTCGTCGTCAGCGACGACGTGCGGCTCAGCGGAGAGGGCTCGAACGCCAGCGACGGCAGCGCCGAGGAGTACACGGACCACTGGCGCGGACTCTATCCGGGCGGCCTGCGGCAGGCACACACACCGGGCACGCACATGGACATGATGACGACTCAGGAAGCCGTGTCCGTCCTGGCCCGCACGATCATCAGCAACTCGACCGAGTACGCGAGGTGGCAGGCATGAGCAGCGCCGAGAAGACAGCCAGCACGACCACCGACACCGCGGCCGGCGTGCGGATTCCCACCTTCCAGGACGTACGCGCCGCCGGGAGGCGGATCGCCCCGGTGGTCCGCCGGACGCCGCTCTGGCGGGTGCCCGGCACCCCGGTGCTGCTCAAGCGGGAGGACCTCCAGAAGTCGGGTTCGTTCAAACTACGCGGCGTGACCAACGCCTTCGCCGTCGCCGCGCCCACCCGGGTGGTGACCGCCTCCTCCGGGAACCACGGCAAGGCGGTGGCGATGCTGGCCCGCGCCCGGCGGATCCCAGCGACGGTCGTGATGACCGCGCAGTCGGCTCCGGAGAAGGTGGAGCAGATTCGCGAACTGGGCGCCCGCGTACGGTTCGTGGAGGGCGGGGTCGCGGAGCGCAACCGCCTGGCGGAGGTCCTCGCCGCGGAGCAGGGTGCGACCCTGATCCCCTCCTCCGACCACGCCGACGTCATCGCAGGCCAGGGCACCACGGGCCTGGAGATCGCCGCCGCGGCGCCGGGGATCGAGGCGGTGTACGTGCCCGTCGGCGGCGGCGGGCTGCTGGCCGGCATGTGCCTCGCGAAGCAGGCCTGGGCGTTGTCCGGGGCACGGGATCGGGCGCCAGCGGTGGTCGGTGTGGAGCCGGTCTCGGCACCCCGCTACGCGCTCTCCCTTGCGACCTGCCGGCCGGTGACTGTCCCGCCATCTGCGTCCGTCGCCGACGGGCTGCGAGGTCAGGCTCCGGGCCGGGTCGCCCTCCCGATTGTGGCCGCCGGAACGGACCGGCTCACGGTCGTCGACGACGACGAGATCGTCCGCACCATGGCCCTGCTGCTCGGCCACGGGGTCGTGGCCGAGCCCAGCTCGGCCGCGGCGGTTGCGGCGGCGCTGCGCGTCGAGCACACCCGGGACGTCGTGGTGGTCCTCAGCGGCGGCAACATCTCCCGCGCGCGCTTCGACAAACTGCTCGCGCCCGCCGGCCGCGCCCGGGACGCCCTGGTCGCGCTGGCCGCCACCTGACGGCGCGGGCCGCCGCCCCGCGCGGCCCGCACCCCCGCACCCCATTTCGTCCTCGTCGAAGGAGCCCCATGTCCACGACGCTGCTGGCCCACGAGACCACCACGGCCCCGGCCCCCACTGCCCTGCTCACCCCGCGGCTCTACCGCACCGACCACCTGGCCGAACTCGTCCAACCCTCCGCGGGCCCGCGGCTGTGGCTGGTAAACCTGGCCAGGGGAGGCGCCGAGCCCGACCTGTCCCTGCTCGACGCCAAGGAGCGGGCCAAGGCGACGGCCTTCCGCTCGCCCCTGGACCGGGCGCACTACATGGCCTCGCACATCGCGCTGCGCCGCATCCTCGGCGCCCACCTGGGGCGGGCACCCGAGGACGTGCGGCTCTCGCAGGCCGACTGCCCAGTGTGCGACGCCGGCCACGGCCGACCGGTCGTCGAGGGCAGCTCGCTGCAGTTCTCGCTGTCCCGGCGGGCCGGCTACTGCCTGATCGCCCTGGCCCGTACGGCGGTGGGCGTGGACCTGGAGGTGCATCCGGCGGTGGAGGTGGCCGATGAACTCGCCGACACGCTGCACCCCCGCGAGCAGGCCCTTCTGGAGCTGGCCCCGCCCGAGCGGCGGGCAGCCGTCTTCGCCCGGGTCTGGGCGCGCAAGGAGGCCTACCTCAAGGGCCTGGGCACCGGGCTCGCCATGGGCGCCGCCCACGACTACGTGGCGGAGGGCGCTCAGGTGCCCGACTGGAGCCTGTACGACGTGGCTGCCCCCACCGGCCTCGCCGCCGCCCTCGCGGTCAAGGACCCGGCCGACGCAGGGGCCTGAGCCGAAGGCGACTCTTGGGCCGGGGCGGGCTCACTCCTCGCCGGTCAGCCAGCCCTTGGCCACGGCCCGGGAGCCCGCCTGGAAGCGGCTGCGCGCCCCGAGCTTCTCCAGCAAGTCCGCGGCGATGCGGCGGGCGGTGCGGGGCGAGACGCCGAGGCGCTTCGCGACAGCATCGTCGGTTAGGCCCTGGCCCAGAAGGCGGAGCGCCTCCGACTCCTGGGGGGAGAGGCCGCGGTCGTCCTCCCGCTCGCGGGAGGATGCGCTGCCCAAGGGTACGGCGCTGTCCCAGATGGTGTCGAAGAGCGCACAAAGGGCCGTGACGGTGCCGCTCCCGCTGAGTACGAGCGCCCCGGCGCGGCTGTTCCCCTCGTCGGTCGGGACGATCGCGATCTGCCGATCCAGGACCATCAGCCGGATCGGCAGGGACGGGGTGGTACGGACCTCGCCGTTCAGTTCGGTGAGCCAGTTCGCGTAGGCCACGGTCGTCGGACTGTTGCGGACGCTGTCGAGGTAGAGGGTCCGCATCCGGACACCGCGCTCCAGGAGTGCCTGGTCCTGCGGCTTCGCTGCCTCCATGCTGGCCTCGCTCTGCGCTCCCCCCGGGCGCCAGCGTCATAACCTCGGTGCGGACGTCGCGGACGAGGAGCGAGATCCGTTCTCTGATCTCCTCGATGCCGTCGAGGCGTTCGATGCCGTCGATTTGCTTGTGGGGCCGGGCGACGGTGAAGTCCGCGGCCAGCTGTGCGGCGGCGAGGCGCATCCGCTCGATCCGCTGCTGCTCGGCCGCCAGCCGCTCCTGCTGGCGGGCGATGACGGCCTGCATGCCGACCTCAGGGTCCACGGCTCGGAAGTAGTGCGGCTGGTCGAACGCGGGCCGGACCAGGGCCAGTTCGCTAAGCCTGTCCAAGGCCTGACGCAGTTCGGCCTCGGGCAGGCCGAGTCTCTCGCGGAGCGTGTCGAACTCGGCCTGTGGGTGTGCCAGTACGGCGCGGTACACGTTCTCGCAGACGCCATCCAACCCCAGTGCTTCCAGCATATTTCGTCCTCCCCCAACTGATGATCAGGACGAATCAAAGCATGCTCCGCCGATAGGACTGCTACAAAGGCGCGGATCCGTGGCATGCTCACCGGGCACTGTGGCCGGATTCGGCAATGGCATAAACAGTCCGGTATTGGCCGCTGTTGAACCTTCTGTACTTCCGGAAGGCTAGGGTTATGCGTTTGATCCACGTCCGCATTCAGCTTCCCGACACCCCTGGCGCCCAGAAGCTCCTCAAGGACGCATTCCTCTCCCACATGCCCCCCGAGGGCAAGGTCTGTCACATCAGCATCCACCCCGGCGACGGGGGCGAGCTGACGGTCGGGCTCTTCGTCAACGCGGCGACCGTGTCCGCGGCGGAGACCGTCGCGTACACGGCGGCGCTCCGGGTGCTCGACAGCGAGCCTGCTCTCCAACATGGCTACATCACAAGCTACTCAGCGGCGATGGTGCCAGCCTTGTTCGACCGGATGCTCCAGGAGCCGCAGGACAGAGGACGGAATAGGCGAAGGCCGAATGAGGTCAACCCATAGATCTAGGCAGCGACTCTCGAGCAGGCAAGACTTGTCCATGTCAGCAGGAACGGGCCCAAGCGATACACGGGACACCGAAGCTGACAAATCCCTGTCTTCCCTCTCGCAGAAAGAGTTTGGCATGTCTGAAAAGAGCCTGCGTCTCGCCGCGAAGTTCGCCGCTACGCTCGCACTCGTCGCCCTCCCGACTCTCGGCATTGCAGCGCTCGCCACCCACGAGGACGCCCCGGTCGCCTACGCCGCCACCACCACGGACAGTGAGAGCGCTACCACCACGAACGGCGAGGCAGAGCCCGCTGCTGTCGAGCCGACTCCCATCCCGACCACGTCCAAGGACACCACCGGCTGGGACTAGTACCTTGCTTGCGCGGTGGCCTGCGCCTACGAGGGCACGGACCGTCGATGTCACTTCCCTTGCGTTCAACCAAGTTGCCACGACTTCACAGGAGGAGAGGACACCCCGATGACGGATTGCACCCGCGCCCTGAGACCAGAACATTCCGCGGTTAAGCCCGCGTACAAAGACGGAACCGTGATGCGATGGCTCGCCGCCTACACTCTCTCCATCCTCGGCGACAGCATCTACTTCATGGCTCTGGGCTGGGCAGCTAACCGCATAGCCGGCCCCGCGGAAGTCGGGTTGATCGTTGCGTCCGGCGCGGTTCCCAGAGCCCTGCTCATGCTCGGCGGAGGGGTGATCGCAGACCGCTTCGGGCCACGCAGGGTCGTCATCGGCAGTGACGCGGTACGTTTCGTCATCATTGCAACCGCGGCCGCGGCGCTCGCACTTACGCCTGGCCACGTCTGGCTGCTCATCACCGTCGCCGTTGTCTTCGGTGCTGTAGACGCCCTGTTCATGCCCGCTGTCGGGGCGCTTCCGCCTCGGATTTCCACGCCGGACCAGCTAGTACGCATCCAGGGTATGCGGGCACTCGCTGTACGCGGCGGCAACACCATGGGACCACCGCTCGCTGGTTTCGCAATGGGCATCAGCGGGCCGGAAGCGGCCTTCGCGCTCGCAGGCGTCCTGTTCGGCGTGTCGCTCCTGCTCCTCCTCACCGTCCGTATGCGGCCACTTGAGCAGCACCAGGACGCCGATGCACCGGTCCGCGAGAACTCAGCCCGCCGTGACCTCGTCGAAGGTCTCATCTTCGTCCGCCGCCACAAGCTGATTGGTCCGCTGGTGCTCGCAGCCGCCCTCAGCGAGCTGGGATTCGCCGGGCCCCTCAACATCGGCTTCGTCTTCCTCGCCTCGGACCGCGATTGGGGAGCCGCCGGAATGGGCTGGATCGTCGCCGGTTTCGGCGGGGGAGCGGCGGCTAGTGCCCTCATGCTCGCCGTCCTGGGACGCCTGCCGAAGGCGGGCTACGTGCTCATCACCACCACCTTGGTGACCTCCACCTGTATCGCCCTGTTTCCCATCGTCCCGGAGTTGGGCCTCACGGTGGCCCTCGCCGCCCTCGCTGGACTGACGGGCGGGATCGCCGGAGGCCTGGCGCAGGCCTTCATCCAGACAGCCACAGATCACGCCTACCTGGGGCGGGTCACAGCGGTGACCAGCCTGACGGCGCTCGGGCTCGCCCCGCTGACCTTTCCGGCCTTCGGCGCTCTCGTCAGCTATGGCGGTGTCGCCATGGCCTTCCTCGCTGGCGGTGTCCTCAGCGCAATCGGCATGATCGTGTGCCTCGCGTCTTCCACGGTGCGCAAGGCCGAACTCGCCTGAGAAGGCTTCCGCTTTCCGAACGTGATCGCTGGGTTTGTGCTGGTCAAGCATGAACTCCGGGTGTCGGCGGCCGTGATGGGGAAGCGATTGTGTCGAGAATCGGCGGTAGCTCTGGGCACGGTCCTCGGCACTGCCAACGCGGGCGACCTCGGCGCGACGGTAGTGCCTGAGGACTGCTTTGGTGACCACAGCGGCGGCACGGATTGCTGTGGGGGCAAGAGGTTCCATCCCGCTGTTGTGCAACGGCCTTCGCTGTGCCGGTGGGCCCATAACCCGCTCTGCCGCCCTTCTGCGGCCCGCAGTTCGGCCAAGACCCTGTGGGTCCGATCAGCCGGGAAGATACCGGGCCGAACCCAAGTGCCCACCTGGACGTCTTGGCCCGGGACCAGCCACACCAGCACCTCGCTGAGCACGGCCCACGGGGCCATGTCCGAGATGCCGCCGCTGGCAGGGGCGAAGTGGTCGTGGAAGGTGATGACCAGCCGGGGGTGCTCGTTCAACAGCATGCGCGTGTTGCGTTCGGGGTCGGCCATCCGCCACCGGTCAGGGCGGGCCCGCTTCTCGGCTGCCCAGTCCACCGGATAACAGCGGTGCCGGTCCTCACCGAGGCCGTGACGTCCGCACCAGTCGTGGGCGGCCCGGTCCGCGCCGGTCGCGGCCCCTTCGATGACGATCAGGTCCCGGCCGTAGTGCCTGGTGAGCTCGTCGAGGACGGCTTCGACAGTTTGTGGCCACGGCCAGGTAGCGGCTCCGGCACACCAGCACCCTCGGCTCGCTCAGCTCCAGCATCGCCCTCACCACGTTCTCCCCGCCAGCGTGCCACCGGATCCGGATATCACGCGACGGAAGATCGCTGTTCGTCCGGCACCGCACGCGAGCGGCCAGCCCATCGATACTGCACTATCGTTCATGGTCATCTCTCCGGTGTGCCTGCTGGCATCACGGGGTGCCCCACTACGCTCCCCATCCACGACTGCAGGCTTTCGGTTTCGCCGTCCGTGACGCTCGGGAGAGCTGCGGGATGAGCATCGAAGCGCTCGCCGAAGCCGCCGACCTGTCCGCCCGCATGGTCATCGGTATCGAGCACGGCAAACGGAACCCGTCACTGTTGACCATCCTCGCCCTGGCTCAGGGGCTGGGTGTCACTCCAGGTCGGCTGCTCGAATCCGAGACGCCCCGGCGGGGGTCTGGGACATGAGTCCACGTCGGCTCGCGCTCGTACCCGATCCTCATCCCGGTGAGTCTCTGCTGAGCTGGGGGGACGCGCTCGCGCGGCTCAACCAGGTCTCCCGGACCGAGGCGCTGCGCATGGCGGGTCTGATCAGCTCAAGCACGATGTCGGCCGTGTTCGGCTACCGCGTCAGCGACCCGGTCGTGCGTGCGGTGAGCCAGAGCACCGGGGTGACGGCGCAGCGGCTGCGGAGCATGACGCTCGCTCACTACGCGGGCAGTGCGCTGGAGCCGCTGCCGCCGGACGACGCGAAGGAGTACGGGGCCTGGGCCGCGTGGCGGTATCGGCAGCGGACGGTGCTGCCCAAGCACTCCAACGCCTGTCCGTCGTGCCTGCGGCAGAACGGCGGCCGCTGGCTCCTGAAATGGCGGCTCGTCTGGTCGTTCGCGTGCGTCAGGCACCAGAGGTACCTGATCTCGCAGTGCTCCGGCTGCGGTTCCGCCCTGCACCGGGTGTGGCCCGGGGATCCGCAGTCCTGGATCTGTCCCGGGGCCTCCCGGGGTCTGGGGCTGCGTACACCGGCACAGCCGTGCGGGCGCGACATCCGCCGCATGCGGGGCAAGCCGCTCCGCGACCCCCGGCTCCTGGCCTGCCAGGGGGCCATCGACCGCCTACTCGACGGCCCGCACACCACGACGTCGGAGGAGGCACGGGACATCCTCAGGGCGCTGTACCGCTCGATGCAGGACGCGTGGTCCTCAGTGCGGCCCCTTCGGCTGCCCGCGACCGACGAGGCGGTCCATCGGGCCTGGGACCGCTACCTCGCGCCCGGCGGAAGCGGCGAGCAGTACCGCCCTCTGCTTGTAGCCGCCGCCGTGAAGATCGCCACCGAGGCCGGCCCCGACACCGCCGATGGCGAGATGACCGGAAGCGGACGCACACGGCCGAACTGGGGCGCCAGGCAGTCCGGGCAGCGGGGCGAGATCGAACTGGCAGCAAACCGGTTCGGCGGCCGCTGCCGCCACAGCGGCTGCTACGCCTGGGTGCCGGCCGGGCACGGCGTCGTGCTGGGCGACACCGACGGCTGGGACACCTACTGCCCGCGGCACGCGCAGGCGTTCACCCTGAGGGCTCGGTCCCGCGAACACACCGGTCCGGACGCCTTCACCGAGCCGTGCCTGCGGTTCCTCGACGCGCGCCTCCGTGAAGAGGAACAGCGCCTGGGCGAGGACGATGACGATCTGCTCCACCAGAGAATCGAGGCCCAGCGGCTGATCCTGGACGCCTGCGCGGCCACCGCTGCCCGTACACGCGAGGGCAGGTCCCTTCGGTACGCCGTACGGTGCCTGCTGCTGCCCTACGTGGGGCATCCGGACTTCCGTACGGCGTGGCTGCCCCGCGAGGGCGAGAACCCGGCGCGCCCGCTCGTGGAGAGCGCGGCCGGGGAAGAGGGGCGGGGAGGGACGGGCCGTGGCTGAGGAGGAGCCGGTCCGGAGGCTCGGGGTGGTTCCGGCCCCGTTTCCGGGGGAGGCGTTCGTCAGCTGGGTCGACACGGTCGCGGTGAGTCTGCGGGTGTCGCGGGCGGCGGCCCTGCGGGCCCTGGGACTGCAGGGAAGCGCGAGTTTCAGTACCCACCAGTTCCATCTGAGCCCGGAACTGCTGGAAGGACTGCGGCGGCGTACGGGGCTGAGGCCGGCGCAGGTGGAGCGGATGCTGTTCGGCTTCTACACGCCGACGGCGCTGCCGCAGCTCGCCGAGGACAACGGGAGCGTCGGTCAGGGTATGCGGGCGAGCCAGCCGTGGCTGCGCCGCGATCACTCGGCCGCGTGCCCGCTGTGTATCGAGGCCTCGGGCGGCCGGTGGCTGCTCAGCTGGCGGCTGAAGTGGACCTTCCTGTGCACGGACCACCTGGTGTACCTGGTGGACCGCTGTCCGCGCTGCGGCCTCAGGTTGTACTGGCGTCTGGAGGCGACCGGCGCCGGACAGCGCACGCACTGCATGCGTCCGGCGGCGCGGAACGGCCGCGGCGCACGGCGCCTTGGGGCGACGGTGTGCGGGTTCCCGGTGGCGGAGATGCCGGTGCTCCCGGTGGGTGACGAGGAGGCCGTTCACGTCCAGCGTCGCGTCCAGGCGCTGTTGACGCCCGCCGACGTCTCGCACAATGAGACCTCGCGCCGCATGTTGCAGCAGCTCGTCCTGATCGTCCGCGACGTGACACACCGTAAGACGCTGGCGGGTCTGCTCGACCGGATGGAGAGCTTCGTCGTCGACGCCGTGCACGAGACGCAGGGGCAGCCGTGGCAGCCGCCACTGTCGTGGACGCTGGAGAGGGGCACGCCTGCCGCTGTGTCTGCCCTCGTGCGCATCGCCGCCCGGTCCGTACGGTGGGACACGCCCGGGGTGTCAACCGGGGCGGGGCCGTCTGGCTGACGGGCCGCCCACAACCACGAGAGTCACCTGGCCTGTTCCGTCGGGCCACGGCTTTCGTCATCGAGTGGTGCTCAGGTGAAAAGTCTGGGGGCGAGGTCCGCGGCGCTGGGCGTGATGAAGTGATTCGCGTGTGCGGGGCACAGGACCTGCGTTTTCACCCACGTGGCCCTGGCCGGGCGGCACCCAGGTCGTGCAGGCGGTGGCGCGGCACGTGCCGCCGAAGCGGTTGGCCGGCGGTGCGCTGGTGCCCGTGGGAAGGGATCCGTCGGCAGACCACGAGGCCGTGTCGGCCTGCGTGCGGGTGTCCTGCGAAGCGGCGCGGTCGCCCGCCGTCGCGATCTTGATGAGAGCGGCCGTCAGCAGCGGATCGTTCTGGTACCACAGGGCCCCGCCATGGCCGTGCCAGCGCCGGTGGAGGGCGGCGTCGGTCTCGGGAAGCGGCGGGGCGTCGTCGTAGCCGATGCGGATGCCCTCCAGTGCCACGTGCAGCGACTGGAGGATGTCCCGGCCGCCGTCATCGTGCGGGTGGTCGACGAGGCGGTCGAGACGGCGCTGGCAGTGAAGCAGATGCGGGTCGGACAGCCGGGGAGGACACATGCGGGAGATGACCCGGAGACAGACGTGTCTCTGGCTGCTTCGCTCGTACTGGCCGCACACGTTCGCGTCTGCCGGGCCGGGGCCGAGCCGGTGCAGGCCGTTGCCGCACCCGCGGCAGGCGCCGAGGAGATAGACGCGGTGGCGTACGCAGGCGAAGGACCAGACGAGACGCCACCGCAGCAGCCAGCGCCCACCGTTCTCGCGCAGGCACGCCGGGCACGCGCGCGATCGCAAGGGCAGGGCGAGGCGGAGTCGGGTCACCCAGACGGCGGTGGTCCGCGAGTGCGGGGGAGAGGGGAACGCGTACAGAACGCCACCGGCGTAGTGCGCGAGCGTCATCTCCTGCTGCCGGGCGGCGGCCAGTCCGGTGGCGCTCTGCACGCGCGCTGTCGTCTCCGCGGTCAGGGAGGTGCCGAAGTGCACGCTGGGCCGGTACCCGGAGACATCGGGGCGGGCGAAGCCCGCGAGCCGAAGGGCGTGCAGGCGGCTGACGCGGTTCAGGCGGGCCAGCGCGTCGACCCAGCTCAGGAGAGACTCACCGGGGTACGGCTCGGGCACCAGGGTGAGACGGCGCAGTGATGTGGACATGGCATCGATCCTGCAAGCGGGCATCGGGCGTTCGCCCCCGGCCCCCTTACGCACTTCCGTCAACAGCGGCCCGCTGACCGCCCTGCTTCTGCTTCGCTTCCCTCGCTTCCTGGCGGGATTTCAGTTCCGTGACCTTGGCGTAGGCGCGTTCGTGGGCGTACGACAGGACGATGGAGTCCATGACCTCGCGTGTGATGGCCTCGGAGCCCTGCTGGACGGCGCGTACGGCGCTGCGGCGGATGAGGGCGTGCAGGCCGGCGATGCTGCCGTCGGTGCGTTCGTGCAGGTAGCGCCAGTGCCGACGGGTCAGGCTCTCCTCCTCGTGCCGGTATAGGGAGAGCGACCTCTCCAGGGAGCGGATGACGCCGACCCACTGGAGAATGCCGTCGTCGCTGTCGAGGGTGAAGGGCGCGAGTTCCTGGCGGCTGAAGCGGCCGGCGGTCTGGGTCCGGACGTCGCCGGCCGGAGCCGGAGCTGGAGTCCTGGTGCGGGCGGAGCGTTTGCGGGGGGTAGCGGGGCCGCCCTCGCTGAGCAGCGGGCTGTTCTCGAGGTCGGCACCGGTGCCGATGATGGTGCACGGGGCGTGGTTGGCGAGGAACTTGATGTGGTCGTTGGAGGCCCGGCCTTCCTTGAAGGAGCAGTCCAGGAAGTGCAGGTCGTCGAAGATGATCAGCTGGGTGCCGCTCGCCGCGAGGGCGGTCAGGACGCGGTCGTCGACGGTGTCCTTGGTGCCGCTGGTGGGGACGTTGAGGTAGCGGGCGATCGCGAGGGAGATCTGCTTGGGGGTGACCTGGTCGGTGAGCGAGATGTAGACGACGGGGACGTAGTCGCCGAGCCGGTCGGGGTCGAACCGTTCGGGGAAGTCCTCCCGCAGTTCCTGCTCGAACTTCCGGGCGATCATCTTGACCAGGGTGGACTTGCCGACTGTCGGCGGACCGTCGATGAGCAGGCCGAGCCGGGCGCCGGGCGGCGCCATCTCGTTGGCGGCCAGCAGTTCCATGATCTCGGTCTCGAAGTGCCGCACGGCCGGTGTCCAGGCCAGCACCAGGGCGCTGTGGTAGCGGTTGCGGCTGCGATTCAGGCGACGCCGCTCAGCATCGTCCTCGTCCATCGCCAGGTAGACCTCGTACGGCGGCAGCAGTGGCCGCGAAGGCGGCTCGTAGAACACATACCCGAACCAGTCTTCCTTGGTCCGGGGTTCGGCCAGCCCGGGATGCAGACAGTCGCCCGCGCCGACGGCCGGCGGGGCCATCACGGTGCGCCGTCCTTCTCCGGGCGGCCGCCCCACACCTCGTACGAGGGCAGGGCGTCGAAGTCGATCGTGACCTCTTCCTCGTTCTCGTTCCCGGGCGGCAGCGGTGGCACGGCGCGGAGGCGGAGCTCTGTGGCGGGGGTGTCGGCGGCGGAGTCGACGAGTTCGGTGCGGGCCCTGTCCCGGGCCGCGGCTCTGGCGCGTTCGGCGTCGCGGGCGCGTGCCCGGCGGGAGCGGGCGGTGGACGCCTCGGCGGCGTCCGTGCGGTTCTGCAGGTCCAGCAGCGCGTCCAGGACGGCTTCCTGGTCCTGCGGGTCGCGGCCACGCGCGCGCAGTTCCTGCTTGACCTGGCGCAGGGTGATGTCGGTGAACGGCTCCAGACCGGTCAGCGCGTGGCTCCAGCGCAGTGTGTGCCAGACGCCGGTGTGCGGGTCGTGGAAGTAGACCTGGGTGACGTCCCGGGGGTCGTAGCGGACCGGCCAGGTGCCACCGGCTTGCGGGTAGGGGGACTTGGTGCCGTTGTGGGCGCGGAGGACGGGCGCGCTGTAGTGCAGGTAATCCTTCTGGATGCGGCGGTTGGTGATCGTGCACCAGTGGATGGGCAGGAGTTCCAGGAACAGGTTGGCATCGCGCGGGGCGGCGATGTAGCCGCAACGGTGCACGGCCAGCCGGTAGGCGTCGTTCGGCGACAGGTTGATCTCCGGGAAGCCCGGCAGCACCAGCCCCTTGTGCCGGCGACCCTGGTAGACCGCGACGACGTACTCGGCGAAGAATCCCTCCAACTCCTCGATCGTCCAGCGGGCCACCGCGTCCACGTCCCGGCCCCGGTGCACCACGTGATTGCCCTTGTAGCCGGCGATGTGCTGGGAGAACTGGCTCCTGATTGTCTTGAACGCGGCCTCGACCTGCGGCTTGTCGGTGGGACGGTATTTGCGGGTGTCCTGGATGGTGATCCCGTATCGGCGGCACACGTTCTTCACCGCCTGCGAGGCGAACGCCTTGCCATGGTCGATCACGATCTTCTCGGGAAACACCACCGGGCGGGCCGCGGCGGCGGCGAACCGCTCGTCCTGTGCGAGCAGTGGCTCGCACGGCAGCCGCAGCATCCGGTGCCGCAGCCCGTCGGGCCAGCCCGGACGCATCGGTTCCGGCATCATCGCGTCCGCGATCACCAGGCCCGCGTCCACCGCCTTCGTGCCCTTGGGAACCAGACGCCACCCCAGCAGACTGCGGGTGCACACGTCGATGGCGATCGTCAGGTCCACCGAGAAGACGACGTCCTCAACCGGATCGTAGGCACGCACGTCCAGCCAGCTGGTGTCGATCATCACCAGCTCACCGGGACGGCCGGCGGTGATCGGCTGATAGTGCCCGTCCGGCCGGTTCGCCGCCGACTGACGTGTCGTGGCCCGCCCGGTGGTGTAGAGGCCGGGCAGAAGAGCGGCCACGTACCGGTTGAACGACTTCTGCGACGGCATCTTCACCACGTCCGGGCCGTGGACGTCGGCCAGACGGCGTTCCACGCGGCGCCGCAGCCGGTTCAGGCTGCCGGTCGAGTCATCGGCCTCCGTCACATGATGCTGGGTGAGAATCGCGTCGATCAGCCGGGGATCCACACCCGCCAGCGGATCCGAGGGGCGGTGGCTGCGCCGGTCCACCAGCCCCCACGGGCCCTCCTCCCGCCACCGGCGCAGCCGCCGCCAGATCTGCTGCTCGCTGTAGCCCAGCTCCCGCGCCTTGCTCCGTACCCGCTGGACAGGCGCCAGGTCCGGGGCGTACTCCGGCCTCGGCTCGTCGGGCCGTGCGTTCCCCGGATCCCCGCTGCGATAGCCAGTGGTCATCTCCAGGAGGTGCTCCTGGGCGCTCTGAAGGTCCTCCAGCTGCTTGTCGGTCAGCTTGTCGAAGAGCGCGGCGGCATCCAGCCACAGTTTCCGCTCCACAGCATCCTGTTCACCGCTGGGTTCACCCTCGGGGACCTCGCTGTCGTCGCTGGGGCGGAAGGTGGGGTCAGCGAGCAGGTGCCCCACACCGATCACGGTCCACGCCCCGCTTTCCGAACGCAGCCGCACCCCGTCGTCGGTCACCCCGGTCACGGTGTGCACCTCGTCGTCCAGCAACAGCCGCGTTCCCTGCCGCAGCCTCACTGCGCCGTCAGCCGTCATGCCCCACCTCCGCCGCGGTTTTCACCAGCGTCGTATCCCGCAGTGGACGGTCTAGATCCGTGACGATCCGCTGATGCCACATCAAGTGGTACAGGACCCCGCGCGCCAGATCCGGGAACTCCATGAACCGCATCAGCTCCCCGATCTCCACCGGCTCACGGGCCAGTTCCAGCAGACGCGGCACCAGATCCGCACCCAGATGCAGCGGGCGCCGGGCACTGGACAGCAGATCAACGTTCACCCACAGTTGCCCGCTCGGCTCCGACACCATCGCGTACTCCCAGCCCAGCCGCTCACACACGCGACGAGTGCGCTCCTCCTGCAGCAGCACCTTCGGGTCATCCCGCAGCTCGGGGTTCTTCACGTCCAGCAACAGAACGCTGCCGTCACGGCGGCGCGCGAAGACATCCGGCGTGTGCCGCCACGCTCCCCGGGCGTCGATGGCATCGAACTCCAAAGGCTGCGTGACGAAAGCCGACACCCGCGGATCGAAGTCCAGCAGCATCAGCCACTTCGACTCCAGCACGCTCTCGTACTCGGCGAAGTCGCCCCACTTCGCCACCCAGTACTGACCCGGCATGTGCCCCTGGTCCCGGTGGCTGGGGATGGCCCGCACCATCCGGCCGTCCTCGAACCGTACGTCGGCCGCCTCCTCCAGCCGCACCAGATGCTCGGCCCCCTCGGCATCGATGTACCGGACCCGCACCAGATCGATCTCCCGGACCGACGCATCCGACGGTTCCGGCACTTCCGTGTCCCCGCTCACCGCGATCTCCCCTTCTCCCATGGACTCCTGGCCGAACGTCCCACCGGCACCTGAGCCGCCACCGCCTCCGCGAAGACCTCCGGCACCGCGAGCCGCGCCAATGGCCGAGCCGCCAGACACCCCTCGTCCGCCGCCGTCCGTACCAGCGGCGCAAGCCGCCGTGACAACTCCCGCACGTCCTCCGCCGCCAGCAGGGGCATCACCACAGTGAGAAACGCTGCCGCCGCCCCGGCCGACGCCGGACCCCACCCGAACCGGCCACCATGCGCCCCGCGTTCGACGCGCTCCTCCAGCAGAACCCGGGCACACCAGGCAGGCACATCCGGCAGACGCCCCAGAACCCTCGGCAGCCCCAGCCGCAACTCGGCAGCCCCAGCCGCAACAAGATCACACACGCGCGAGACGCCGCGAACCACTCACCTGCCGCCACCTCCACGCCCCCTAGCCCCGGGCGCACCCGCCCGCACGCGACGTCCAGCCACCGCCGTTGCGCCTCGACCGTTCCGCTATCCGCCCGGCTCACACGAACCGCGGGCAGCCACTGCGAGCACGGCCTCCCTCGAACGGAGTTCGCACAGCAGGTCGGCGGCCTGACCCACTGCGCCGGCACGACCCGAGGCCGCTCCCCACCCCACCGCAGCACCCAGCCGCACGACGGACAACGATCCAGCAGCACCACCCGGTGCTCGGGGCATACCGCCGCACACGACAGCTTCCACCACAGCTGCCACACCCCACCCGATACGAGCAGACAGCACGGACACGCCCGGCTTCCATGCACCGCCGCCCACTCCTGCCCCGCAGATGGCCGCCGCGCCCGTCCCGCCGCGAGTACCGCCGACACACTCAACGGACCCCCCTCGAAGACGGACAGGTGCATCGCGTCCACCCGCTCATCGGGCACACCCGTCGCCGCGAACACCGTTCGCCGGACCACCTCGTCGGACCGCACCCCGAACAAGGGAGGCCGCACATCCGCGGAAGCCCCCCGCAGGCCAAGCCCCATCATGGTCGCGACCTCGGCCGGCGGACACCGGTTCACGCGTGCCATCCGGTCCACCCACGACTCGTACGCCTCGCCTGCCGGCGGAGCCGTGACCAGCGCTAATCGCCGTGGCGACACGCACACCCCCGAAGGAGACCTCATCACTCTCATCTAGAGGGTCACGCTATCAAGTGCACTGCCAGGTTGGGGTTCACGCTCTCATTCTGAGCTTCGGCTCTCAGTCGAATTGGATCATGTGCAGTCCCTTGCCGGCTGCATATCATCATGCAGAGTTCTTGGTATCTGAATAGATTGCCGATAGTCAGTCGCCGTTCAGCGGTAAATCCCTGGTGACAAGTGGCCGTAGGGCAAGACGGAGCTTCCGGTTGAGGAGGAATTGCGCGTGATGTCGTCTCATATCGCGGACGGGGTGACTGCCGGAAGCGATTCGGTTGTCATCCTCGACGGCCGCGGACTGATGGTCGCAGATGTCGTACGCATGGCCGAATCCACCGTAAAACCCGTCCTGGGGGCGGATGGTATGAAACGTGTGGAGACCTCGTGGATCGCCGCCCGTGAGATCGCCTCATGGGGGCGCGTCTACGGCCGCTCCACCGGTGTGGGTGCCAACCGGAATGAGTCCGTACCGACGGAGGCGGCCGCCGACCACGGACTGCGACTGCTGCGCAGCCACGCGGGATCGATCGGTGAGGAGCTGCCCGCGCGACAGGTGCGCGCCATGCTCGCCGTCCGGGCCAACCAGCTGCTCGCGGGCGGCGCCGGTCTGCGCCCGACCGTCGTCACGGCACTCTGCGAGGCGCTGGAGACGGGCGCCCATCCGAAGGTCAACGAATTCGGCTCGGTCGGCACCGGCGACATCGCCGCCCTCGCGCAGATGGGCCTCGCGCTGGCCGGTGAACACCCCTGGCAGGGCCCCGGGGCGGCCCCGGACCCGCAGCCCCTCGACAACAACGACGCCCTCGCACTGATCAGCAGCAACGCGCTCACCCTCGGCCAGTCGGCCCTCGCCCTGCACGAGCTGCGCGGCCTGATCGCGGCCACACAGGTGGTGGCGGCGCTGTCCCTGATGGCGACCGACGGTTCGTACGAGGCGTACGCGCTGCCCGTGCACGAGGCGCGGCGGCACGCCGGTTCGTACGCGGTCGCGGAACGGATGCGGCTGCTGCTCGGCGCCGCCGACCGCCCCACGCCGCCGCTCGGCCGGATCCAGGACCCGTACGGCTTCCGCTGCGTGCCCCAGATCCACGGACCCGCGCACGATGCGGCGGACGCGCTCGAAGACGTCCTCACCGTCGAGATCAACGCGGCGGCGGAGAACCCGCTGATCTCGGCGGACGATATGGCGGCCTACCACCACGGCGGCTTCTACATCGCCCAACTCGCGCTTTCCCTGGACCACTTCAGGCTGGCCGTGACGCAGGTGGCGCGGCTGTCGACCTCGCGCCTGTCCACGCTGAACGAACCGGCCTTCACCCGGCTGCGGCCGTTCCTCGCGGACGGCGCGCCGGCCGCGTCGGGCGTGATGATCCTTGAGTACGCGGCCGGGGCGGCGCTCGGAGATCTGCGCGCCTTCTCCGCGCCCGCCTCGCTCGGCCATGCGGTGCTCTCGCGCGGGGTCGAGGAGCAGGCCAGCTTCGCCTCGCTGGCGGCCCGGCAGACGTTGCGCGCGTGCGAGGCGTACCGCCTGGTCGTGGGCTGTGAACTCGTCGCGGCGGTAAGGGCGTTGCGCCAGCGCGACATGCGGCTCGACCCGGAACTGCCCGTCGGCCGGGCCTTCGCGCTGGCGGACGCGGTGCTCGACGCGGAGCTGGCCGACCGGCCGCTGACGGACGATGTGACCGCGGCGGCCGGGCTGCTCGACCGGTTCACCGAACTGTGGCTGGACCTCGGCTCGCGGAACGACACGGCCTTCGACGCCCGGGGCGCGGTGCGGCGCGGGTGAAGAGCGGCCGTGCGGGCGGGTGACGGTCCCGGGACGCGGCCGTCCCGGCTGCGCGACCGGAAGAGTTTCCCCCAGTAGGTGCAGACCGCGAGAAATTGAGCAGGCGAGAGATATGAGCTCACTTCTTCGAACCACCCCATCACCGTCCGAGCAGTCGCTCCGGTCGCGGGAGAAGACGACGGCTCGGCGGGCCGGTACGCGCCGGCCCCGGCTTCTCGCCCCGGTCGCGGCCGCGTCGATCGCGCTCGTCACGGCCGGCTGCGGCGGCACCGCGGCCTCGGCCGGACAGCCCGCCGGGAGCGGCTCCGCCACCGCGAGTACGCCGACGGCGCGTCAACCCGCAGATCCGGCATCCTCCCCGGCGGCGCGTCAGCCAGCCGCCCCGTCGTCCTCCCCGTCGGCAGCGGCCGCCGGGGCGCCGGAAGCCGCACGGTGCACGACCAAGGGCCTGGCGATGCGCCTGGGCACCGGCGACGCGGGAGCGGGCCAGATCCGCTACCGCCTCACGTTCACCAACAAGTCCGGGCACCCCTGCGCCCTGCAAGGGTTTCCGGGTGTCTCGATGATCAGGCGCGACGGCAGCGTGATCGGCGTCCCGGCCGAGCGTGAGGGCGCCCCGGGGAAGCAGACCGTGATCGGCGCGGGCGGGACGGCGGCCGTCACGCTGCACACCCTGAACCAGGGGATCAAGGGTTCCGGGTGCTGGCGCAAGCCCGACTACCTCAGGGTCTACCCGCCCGGCTCCAAGGAGGCGCTCACCCTGCGGACCTCCGGCCTCCGGGTGTGCGGCGACCGCTTCACCACCACAGCGGTGGAGGGCTGAAGCGGCGCACTGCGTGGATCCGGCCACCGCCCCGAAAAGGCTGCGGGAGCGGGGAGTGGGGCTGACCGTCCGGCGACCGGTGTCGTCACGAGTGGATCAGTTCTGACAACACCCCCGGGACGCCTCCGCACCTTCCGCTCACCGGCCACGCGGCTCACGCGGCCGAGGCTGGAGGCCCCGCCGCGGAAACCATTAGGTTGACCGGGAAGGTTTCGGCAGCCGGACTCACGATGGGGGCGAGCATGACCATGCTCAAGGGAACCAATGTTTCAGTGGCGGCACAGGCCGTGCGCGTCGAGCTGGGGTGGCACACCACCCCCGGGACGCCGGACGTGGACGCCTCCGCTCTCCTTCTCCTCGGATCGGGAAAGGTGCGCGGCGACGCGGACTTCGTCTTCTACAACCAGCCGGCCCACGCGTCCGGCGCGGTGCGCCACGAGGGCAAGCGGACCGCCGGCGGTGCGGCCACCGACAGCCTGGCCGTCGATCTGGCACGGGTGGAGCCCGCCGTGGAGCGCATCGTGCTGGCCGCCTCCGCGGACGGCGGCACATTCGGCCGGGTGACCGGGCTGTACGTGCGGATCACGGACACGGCGAGCGGCTCGGAACTGGCCCGGTTCGACAGCGCCGACGCCACCGTCGAGACCGCGTTCATCCTCGGCGAGCTCTACCGGCGCCAGGGCGCCTGGAAGTTCCGGGCCGTGGGCCAGGGATACGGGAGCGGGCTCGAAGGCCTCGCCACGGACTTCGGGATCTCCGTCGACGAGCCGCAGAAGGCCCCTCAGTCGCCAACACCGCCGCAGCACCGGCAGCCGAATCCGGCAACACGGGTCGATTCCGTGCCGCCGCCGCACCTGTCGCCCCAGCAGCCGCCCTATGCCCAGCCGGCTGCCGCCGCCCCGATCGCGCCCCCGGTCCCGCCCGCTCCTCCGGCGCCTCCGGTCACCCAGCCCGTCCGGCTCACCAAGGTGACGCTCACCAAGGAAGCGCCGTCGGTCTCGCTCGCCAAGCAGGGCGGCACCTCGGGATCCATGCGCGTCAACCTCAACTGGGAGGTGCGCAAGCAGTTCAAGGGGTGGGGGAGCAAGCTGGGCCGGGCCGTCGCGAACCACGCGGACCTCGATCTCGACCTCTGTGCCCTCTACGAGCTGACCGACGGGCGCAAGGGCGTGGTGCAGGCGCTCGGAAACGCCTTCGGATCCCTCCGGCAGGCGCCCTACATCCACCTCGACGGCGACGACCGGACGGGTGCTGTCGCCTCCGGTGAGAACCTGACCATCAACCTCGACCAGAAGTCCAGGATCCGCCGGATCCTGATCTTCGTCACCGTCTACGAAGGGGCCCGGAGCTTCGCCGACCTGCACGCGACGGTGACCCTTCAGCCCCAGCACGGTGCCGCGATCGACTTCTCGCTCGACGAGTGCACCGTCCCGTCCACGGTCTGCGCACTCGCGCTCATCAGCAACGACGGGGGCGATCTCACCGTGCAGCGGGAGGCCCGCTACCTGGTGCCGCAGCGCGGCGTGAGCCCGCAGCGCACCATCGACCAGGCCTACGGCTGGGGCATGAACTGGACCCCCGGCCGCAAGTGAGCCCCGGCCCGCCGGTTCACCGGTCCGGTGCGGCCTCGGGACGCGCGTACGTACGCCCCTTCCAGGCCGCACCCCGGCCCCGGTAGTGCTGGACGGCCGAGTCGACCGTCATCAGCAGGTACAGCAGCGCGGTGAACGGCAGCAGCGGCGCCAGCCACAGGGACTGCCGGTAGTACCCCAGCATCGGCATGTACGTACCCGCCATCACGACCCAGGCGACGCCCCCCGTCCAGGCCGCCAGGGAATTGGGGGCCAGCAGCCCGGCCACGAGCGTCACGGGCGGCGCGAGGTAGACGAGCGCGAGCCCCAGCACCGTGCCGAGCAGCAGCAGCGGACTGTGCCGCAGCTGGGCGTACGCGCTCCGGGAGATCATCCGCCACAGGTCGGCCAGGCAGGGGTACGGCCGCACGCTGTCCACCCGGTCCGCGAGCCCCAGCCAGATCCGGCCGCCGCTGTCCCGCACCGCACGGGCCAGCGACACGTCGTCGATCACCGCCTGCCGGATCGACTCCGGCACCCCCGCCCGCACGGCGGCCTCGGTCCGCAGCAGTACGCAGCCGCCCGCGGCCGCGGCGGTGCGCGCACCCGCCCGGTTCACCCACCGGAACGGGTAGAGCTGCGAGAAGAAGTACACGAAGGCCGGGACGACGAGCCGCTCCCAGGTGCTCTGGACCCGCAGCCGCGCCATCTGCGACACCAGGTCGAACCCGCCCGATCCGGCGGCCGCCACCAGCTCCCGCAGACTGTCCGGCTCGTGCGCGATATCGGCATCCGTGAGCAGCAGGTACTCCGGGTCCCTGGTCCGGGCCAGCGCCATCCCGTGCCGCACCGCCCAGAGCTTTCCCGTCCAGCCGGGCGCGGGCTCCCCGGGCGACACCACGGTCACCGGCAGCCCACCGTGCCGCACGGCCAGCGCGCGGGCCAGATCCCCGGTGCCGTCCTTGCTGCAGTCGTCGACCAGGAAGATCTCGGCCGGTCCCGGATAGTCCTGCGCCATCAGCGACGGCAGGCTCATCGGGAGCATGCCGGCCTCGTCCCGCGCGGGGACGACGATCGCGACGGACGGCCAGTCGCCGGGCTCCGTGCTGTCCGGCAGCCGCTGGTCCGTCCGCCAGAAGAATCCCTGGCCCAGCAGCAGCCACACCCAGGCGGCGAGGGAACCCACGGCGATCCAGACAATGGCGCTCATTGGCCGAAGTCTGCCCCACTGAGCCGGGACCGCAAGGGTCGTCGACTAAGGTGACCGGGTGAAGATCGCGCTCATGGACTCCGGAATCGGCCTGCTCGCCGCCGCCGCAGAAGTGCGCCGGCTGAGGCCGGACGCCGATCTGGTGCTCTCCTCGGACCCCGACAGCATGCCCTGGGGCCCCCGCACCCCCGAGTACGTGACGGAGCGCGCGCTCGGCGTCGCCCGCGCCGCCGCCGCCCACCGGCCCGACGCGCTGATCGTCGCCTGCAACACCGCCTCTGTGCGCGCGCTCCAGGCGCTGCGGGCGGAGCTCGAACCCGGCCTGCCGGTCATCGGGACCGTTCCCGCGATCAAGCCGGCCTCGGCCGCGGGCGGACCGTTCGCGATCTGGGCCACCCCTTCGACCACGGGCAGCCCGTACCAGCGAGGACTCATCAGGGACTTCGCCGGCGCCGCCGCCGTCACCGAGGTCCCCTGCCCCGGTCTCGCCGACGCCGTGCAGTACGCGGACGAGGAGGGCATCGACCGGGCCATCGCCGCGGCCGCCGCGCTCACCCCGCCCGATGTCCGGGCCGTCGTGCTGGGCTGCACCCACTACGAGCTGGTCGCCGAGCGCATCCGCGACGCCGTGCGCCGGTTCGGCCGGCCCGCCGTGGACCTGTACCCCTCCGCCGGAGCCGTCGCGGCCCAGGCGCTGCGCCGGATCGGGGCCGAACCCGCTCCGTCGGCCGAACCGGGCGCCGGTCTCGTCGTGCTCCTCGGCGGCCGGGTGTCCGAGCTGCCCGCAGCCGCTCTGGCCTACCCGGAGGGGCGTCGGCTCATGGTGGCCACCCCCGCCCGCTGACCGTCCGGCGACCCGGCCGGAGCCGCCGACCCGTTCCGTCGCGCGGTTTCTTCAGTACGCTGCTTGGCATGAGGGACCACCCCCGAGAACCGAGGCACAGCGGAGCCGACTCCCACCCGGCGGTCTGGACCGGCCGGGCCACCAACCGGACCCAGTGGGTGCTGGCCGCGGCGGGCGCCGCCTGCCTGGCGCTCGGCATCCAGCTCGCCGTCAGCTCCACCTGGACCTCCGGCATCGCACCGCTGCTGATGTCGGTGATCGGCTGCATGGCGGCCGGTCTGCTGATGCTCTTCGGCACCCTGGCCTTCGTGAACGTGGCCGTCCGGGTCGACGGCGACGCACTCGAAGTGCGCTGCGGCCACATGGGCCTGCCGCGCCGCCGAATCCTGCTTACCCATGTGGTGGGCGCCGAGTTCGCCCCCCGGGTCACCCCGCGCCAGTGGGGCGGCTGGGGCTACCGCTGGCGCCCCGAGCAGGGCACCGCCGTGGTCGTACGACGCGGCGAGGGCCTGGTGCTCCGGCTCGGTGACGGCAGGACCTTCACCGTGACGGTGGACGACGCGGAGGCGGGCGTCCGGTTCATCCGCGACCGGCTGCACCTGCCGGCCACCGGCGCCCCGGCCGGAGCCTGAGACACCGCGACGGCCCGGGGTCGGACGACGCGGTACGACGACGCCGCGGAAGGCCTCAGGACGGCGCCCCCGGCCTGTGACGGTCCCGTGCGCGACGGCCGGATCCGGCCGGTCGGCGGGGGCTGCCGCACAGATCAACGGCCCCGGCGGGCACCCGGCAGGGATATGTGCGGAACATGCGGAGAAACGATCCGGGGGTCAGGATTCCGCCATCGGGACAGGGCTCCCGGACGCACAGCGGGCCACCGTAGACTCCGCCTGGTGAGCACCACCATCGCCCCGGTCGGCGACCCGCGGCAGCCCGATTCCGTCCATCGAGCCAGGCGCCTGCTGCCTCGACTCCTCCGTCCCTGCGCAGCCGTGCTCTCCGGGCTGATGCTGTACGCGAGCTTCCCGCCCCGGCCCCTGTGGTGGCTGGTTCTGCCCGGGTTCGCCCTGCTGGGCTGGGTGCTGTTCGAGCGCAGGCCCCGCGCCGCGTTCGGCCTCGGTCTGCTCGCCGGGCTGGGCTTCATGCTGCCGTTGCTGCACTGGACCGGGGAAGAGGTCGGCCCGGTGCCGTGGCTGGCCCTGGCAGCCGCAGAGGCACTGTTCATCGCGCTGGGCTGCATCGGCATCTCCGCAGTGTCCCGGCTCGCAGGCTGGCCGTTCTGGGCGGCCGCGGTCTGGGCCCTGGACGAGGCGGCACGAGCCAGGGTGCCGTTCGGCGGCTTCCCCTGGGGCAGGATCGCCTTCGGCCAGGCCGACAGTGTCTTCCTGCCGCTCGCCGCGCTCGGCGGAACACCGCTCCTCTCCTTCGCCGTCGTGCTGTGCGGCTTCGGGCTCTTCGAGGCGGTCCGCCGCTTCCGGGCCCGCCGCGCCACCGGTGAACTGCCCCGGCTGGCCGCCGCGGTGACCGCCGCGGCCGTCCTCGTCCCGGTCGCCGCAGCGCTCGCGTCGCTGCCGCTGGTGGACGACTCTGCCGAGGACGGCACCGCCACCGTCGCCGCGATCCAGGGCAACGTGCCCCGGCTCGGCCTCGACTTCAACTCCCAGCGCCGCGCCGTCCTGGACAACCACGCGAACCGCACGGAGCAGCTGGCCCGGGACGTGAAGGCGGGCAAGGTGCCGCAGCCCGACTTCGTCCTGTGGCCGGAGAACTCCTCCGACCTCGACCCCTACCGCAACGCCGACGCGAAGATCGTGATCGACGACGCGGTGAGGGCGATCGGGGTGCCGACCGTCGTCGGCGCGGTCGTCGAGCCCGACACCGGCAACCTGCGCAACACCCTCATCCAGTGGGACCCGGACAAGGGCCCGGTGGCCACGTACGACAAGCGCCACATCCAGCCGTTCGGCGAGTACATGCCGATGCGTTCCTTCGTGCGCCTCTTCAGCTCGGACGTGGACCGGGTGCAGCGCGACTTCGGACCGGGCAAGAAGGTCGGCGTCTTCGACCTCTCCGGCTCCTACGTCGGGCTCGTCACCTGCTACGAGGCCGCGTTCGACGACGCCGTGCGCGACACGGTCGAGCACGGTGCCCAGATGATCGCGGTGCCCAGCAACAACGCCACCTTCGGCCGCAGCGAGATGACCTACCAGCAGCTCGCGATGTCCCGGGTGCGCGCGGTGGAGCACAGCCGGTCCGTCGTCGTCCCGGTCACCAGCGGCGTCAGCGCGGTCATCCGCCCGGACGGCACCGTCGTCCGCAAGACGAAGATGTTCACCCCGGACGCACTGGTGGAAGAGGTGCCCCTGCGGTCCTCGCTGACCCCCGCGACCAGGATGGGACCGCTGCCCGAAGGGGTGCTCTCGCTGCTCGCGGTCATCGGCCTCGGCTGGGTCGGCACGCGGGCGGTCCGGAAGCGCCGCGCCCTCTGAACTGCTCCGCACGCGACGTAGGCTCATCTCATGGCAATTCCTGACTTCATCCGAGAGATCCGCGCCACGGCGGGTCAACAGTTGCTCCTGCTGCCCGGCGTCAGCGCCGTCGTATTCGACGACGAGGGCAGAGTGCTGCTCGGACGGCGTGCGGACACCGGAAAGTGGTCGATCATCGGAGGCATCTCGGAGCCGGGGGAGCAGCCGGCGGCGACGGCGGAGCGCGAGGTGCACGAGGAGACGGCCGTGCGCTGCGTCGCGGAGCGCGTCGTACTGACCCAGGCGCTGCCCGCCATCCAGTACGACAACGGCGACCGGTGCCAGTTCCTGGACATCACCTTCCGCTGCCGGGCCACCGGCGGCGAGGCCCGCGTCAATGACGACGAGTCGCTGGAGGTGGGCTGGTTCGGCGTCGACGCGCTGCCGCCGCTGGACGAGTTCGCGCTCCTGCGCATCAAGCAGTCGCTCAACGACGGACCCACCTGGTTCGAGGCCACAGACCCGCAGTGAACGTGACGGACCGGGCGGCGGCGCGAACGGCCGCCGCCCGGTCCGCGTCACGGCACGGAAACCGACGGGCCCGCCGCCCCGCGCGCGGATCCCGGTCGTGCGGGCGGGAGTTGTGGTCCGGCGTGTGCGGATGTGGCACAGTCGGGCCGTGGACGCACTGAGGCCCCAGGACCCCGCCCGCATAGGCACCTACCAGCTGCTCGGCCGTCTCGGCGCGGGCGGTATGGGGCAGGTGTACCTCGGCCGGTCACCCGGCGGACGGCTGGTCGCCGTCAAGGTCATCCGCGACGAGATCAGCGATCACCCCGAGGCACTGGCCCGGTTCCGGCGCGAGGCCGCGACCGTCGAGACCGTACGCAGCGTGTACACCGCCCAGCTGATCGAGGCCTCCCTCGACGCGTCCCCCTACTGGCTGGCCACGGAGTACGTACCGGGGCCCACGCTGCGCGCCGCCGTCCGCTCGGGAGGCCCCTTCCCGGCGGACAGCGCCCTGCGGCTGCTGGCCGCACTCGCCGAGGGACTGGCCGCGGTCCACGTGCGGTCACACACCGGGACCTGAAGCCGCACAACGTCATCCTCTCGCCGCAGGGACCCCAGCTGATCGACTTCGGGATCGCACGGGGCATCGAACAGTCGGTCCACACCCCGGAGGGGATGGCATCGGGGACACCCGGATACACGGCCCCCGAGGTGCTGCTGCGCAACGAGGCGGGCCTGGCGGCGGACGTCTTCGCGCTGGGTGCGACGGCCGCGTACACGGCGACGGGCCGGCCCCCGTTCGGCACCGGCGACGCCGCCTCGGTGAGTTACCGGACCGTGCACGAGGAGATCGACCTGGCGGGGGTGCGGCCGGACCTGGCCGCACTGATCCGGATGTGCGTCGAGAAGGACCCCGCGGAGCGGCCGGCGCCCGCCGTCGTGATCGCGCTGTGCGGGGTGGACCCGCCGCCGGCGTCGGACGCCCACTACGGCGCGCTGGTCCGCGCCGCCGGAGCTGCCGTCGCACCGGGGGACATCGGGGCCACGGGGGACGCGACCACGGAGCCCACGGCGTCCGGTGCGCACGCGGCGCCGGAGACGGACACGGTGCCGGCCCGGGGGACCGCCGCCCCGACCCGGCGGGCGGAGCCCGGCCCCGTCGATCAGCCGGTGGCGGGATCCTCGACGGCCGGGGCCCTGGGCCGGCGCCCGCGGCGGGGGAGGATCTGGGCCGCCGTGTGCGCGGTGGCGATCGCGGTGCCGGTGACGGTCTGGCTGCTCCCGGAGACGGACGGCGGGGGCGCCGGCGCCGTGGCCGGGCCCGGTGCCACCGCGTCGGAGCGGCCGGCCGCGAGCCGTTCGGCAGCCGCGGAGAAGCCGAAGAGCCCACCGGACCACATAGCGAGCGACCGGGTCTCGCAGGACCGCTGGACCCTGTCCGACGACCCGGACCAGGCCGCTCCGGGCAGCGGCGGCTGCGATACGGACGAGGTCCCCGAGTCCTTTCCGCCGTCCGGTCTGACCTCCACCGTGTCGCACACCACCGGCTCCGACACCGCCTCGGTGTCGATGCGGTTCGAGGACGCCGGGAAGGGAGAGAGACCGGCGCCCTACTACGTCTCGGTGGGCGTGCGGCCCCCGCACGAGACCGACCGCGCCACCGGGCGGCCGCTCCGGTCCGGGGCCAAGGGCACCGGTTTCACCAGCAGGCCGGTCGACATCTACTCCCACTGGTCCTCCGGCGGGGCCCTCAGGCTCAAGTACCCCGACGCCTTCCGGGCCCACTTCGGAACGAAGACCCTCGGCGCGATTCCGGTCGGCGACGACCGCGGAGACTGGACGGTGGTGATCTACCGCGTCGACGGCGGGCCGGAGGGCTACACCCCCGTCGTGTGCAACGGCTTCCACGCCTGAGGCAGCGCGTTTTCCTGCCCTGCGGGCCGGGTCAGGCGGCGTAGGCGGAGATCTTCAGCGTCTCGGCGAGGACGCGCCACAGGACCCGGGCACCCGTACGGCTTGCCGCGCTGCACCACGCACTCTCGCTGCACGGGGTGGGCCCGTCCTGCCAGGCGCTGACCACCAGGCAGTGCAGCCCGAGACGCCGGGCGAACGTGAACCGGATGTGCATGCCGTCGCCCAGGTCGTGGCCGGGAAGCGTCGCGATCTGCAGGCTGTCGTACCCGATCGCCTCCACCCGGACCGGGTTTCCGCCCAGCAGGTCGCATTCGTCCGCCGGGTGGATCACGGCCGGGCAGTCACCGCTCACCGGGAACAGCCAGAAGTTGCCGGTGAGCTGCTCGGTGACGTCGTGCGGGCTGGTGAAGAGGTGGAAGCCCAGCGAGTAGCCGTACCGGTAGACCGGGTTCGGACCGGTGGACGGCGACCGGGATCCGGCGGACGGCGAACGGCTCGGCGGTGAGCCGGCGTAGGACGGGGTCGCTGTCGCAGCCGCCTTGGCTGTCGTTGCTGTTGTCGTCGCCGCCGTCGTCGCGAGGAGGAGCGCGGCGGCGAGCAGGCCTGCGGGCGCGGTACGGGCCCGCAGGGTGCGGCCTGCCTTCCGCATCAGCACCTCCCGAAGCGCGAACATGAGCCAAGTGGAAGGTATGCGCCGGTACGTGCTTCGGCATCTCGGCATCCGCGCGGTGTGGGCCGGTGCGGAGCCGCGAGGACCGTGGCGCGGGGTTATCCGCCCGCCGTCACGGCCTTCAGCTCGTCGAGGACCTCCCGGATGAGCTGTGACATGTCCGGAGAGCCGGTCCCGTCGATCCAGCGCTCGAACGTCACCTTGAAGACGGCGATCCCCGCCTCCGCGGCCAGGCTCGCGGCCGGTTCCGCGACGCCGCGCCGGCGCAGGGTGCCGGAGATGGCCGCGGACAGCCTCGCGAGCTTGATCAGCTCGCGTTCCTGCAGCTCGGCGTTGGCGTTGATGATCGCCTGGCGCTGCCGGGCCTGTTCGTGACGGTCCTGGAAGACGGTCGCGGCCGCATCGAGCGCCGCGGCCACGGCATCGATGGGGGCCGCCGATTCGGGTATGCCCGCGAGCGTGTCCACGAAGAGGTCCTGGAGCGTGGACGAGCCCGCGAACAGGACCTCGCGCTTGTCGCTGAAGTGCCGGAAGAACGTCCGCTCCGTCAGCCCCGCCCGCCTGGCGATCTCGGTCACGGTGGTCTGTTCGAACCCGTGCTCGCTGTAAAGCAGCATCGCGGCCTGTTCCAGCCTGCCGCGCGCGTTCGGCTCCCATCTGCTCATAGCGGAGATTCTATGTGATGACAGTGACTGGCATCAGGTGTACGGTGATGACAGTTGCTGACATCGACTGTCCACTGAGAACTTCGCCGTGGGCGGTCGGCATACCAGGGAGGTTTCCCATGCGTGTCTTCGTTACTGGAGCGTCCGGCTGGATCGGATCCGCCGTCGTTCCCGAGCTCATCGGCGCGGGCCATCAGGTCGTCGGACTCGCCCGTTCGGACGCTTCGGCCGCCGCGCTCGACGCGGCCGGGGCCGAGGTGTTCCGAGGCAGCCTCGAAGATCTCGACGCTCTGCGGAGTGCGGCCGAGGCCTCGGACGGCGTGGTCCACCTCGCGTTCAAGCACGACATCGCCTTCTCGGGCGACTTCCAGGGTGCCGCCGACGCGGACCGCGCCGCCATCGAGACGTTCGGGGACGCGCTAGCGGGCTCCGGCCGGCCCTTCGTCATCGCGTCCGGGACGATGGGGCTCGCGCCTGGGCGGGTCGCCACCGAGCGGGACGGGCTCAGCTCCGACGGCGAGGTGCCGTTCGAGGGGGCGGGGGCCCGGCTGGCCAACGCGCAGCTGACGCTCTCCCTCGCCTCACGCGGTGTCCGCCCGTCCGTCGTGCGGCTCCCCCCGACGGTGCACGGCGACGGGGACAAGGGCTTCATCGCGTCCGCGGTCGGCGTCGCCCGCGACAAGGGCGTCTCCGGCTATGTCGGTGACGGCTCCAACCGCTGGCCGGCCGTCGCCCGGCTCGACGCCGCACGCCTCTTCCGTCTGGCGCTGGAGCAGGCTCCCGCAGGATCCGTACTGCACGCGGTCGCTGACGAGGGGGTCCCGATCCGCGACGTCGCCGAAGTGATCGGACGCGGTCTGGATCTCCCCGTGGCCGCCGTCCCGGTGGAGGACGCGAGCGAGCACTTCGGCTGGCTGGGCGGGCTCCTGGGTCTGGACGGCCCGGCGTCGAGCGCCCTGACCCGCGAACTGCTCGGGTGGCGGCCGACCCTCCCCGGGCTCCTTGAGGACCTCGGCAAGGGGCACTACTTCGACAGCCCGTCCGCGTAACGTCCCGAGCGCGACAGCGCTGGAGGCGTCGAGGGCGGTTGCCGGCCGGGGACCGGGCCGGGTGTGCCCCAGAAGGCGACGTGAAGGCGCGCCGGCGCCGACGCGGTCGGACATGACGGCCCGGCTCCGGGACAGCGGGGCGGATCCGCCGCTACATTTTGGCCTCGCTGGGCACAACGACTGCCGGTCGGGACCGGCAGGTTGGGGCCGCGACGGGGAGGAGCCGATCGTGCGGGACATCGCTCTGTACTACCCGTACATCCACGTCCGTGACGAGCGGGGGCTCAAAGCGGCGGCGCTGTACTGGCCCCGGATCGCGCGTGTGGTCCCGGAGGGGTACCCGACAGCCGACACGGACACCGCCCGCGTTCTTGACGACGAACTCCGGTTCATCGTCCCGGTGCCCCCGGACGCCGCCGCCCGGACCGTCGCGCCGGTCTTCCTGGAGGTTCTCGACGCCCACCACGACCGACTGGTGGTCGCGCTGGGAGGCCCCGTGGCCCGGAGCCGGATCGGTGACGCCACAATCGCCCCCTACGCCGGTGCCCAGCACCGGGTGAACGCCGGGCTGGCGGCCGTGCACCGGGACGAGATGGCGGCCGGCCTGGGCGAGGCGCTGATCAGCGCGGGGCTGGCCGTCGAAGCCACCAGGGCCTCGCCCGGCGGCGGGCCGCTGCTGCACTGGATAGCCATGCACCCGCGCCTGGCCTGGATCTACAAGTGCGTTCTGAGCGCGCAGATCGCCGGGACGGGACAGTTCACACCCGCCACCGACCAGGACGACGCTCACCTGTCGCTCCACAAGTGGTCGGGCGATCTCCTCCTTTCGGCGCTGGCGGGTACGCCACCTGACGACGGCGCCCTGCCTGACCCGACGGACGCCGTCGGGCTGCTCGCGATCCGCACGGTGCTGCCGCGGGATCTGGACGCGGTCGTGGCCGGCAGGATCGCAGCCGTACGCCGTCGCCACCGGGCGGAGTTCGAAGCCTTTCACGCCGCTGTCGGTGATGTTGTGGATCTGTTGCGCGACCGGCTGGCCGATGTCTCGCTGCCCGCCGCGCAGTTGCAGTACACCGCGATCGAGGTCGAGCGCCGCTTCGATACGCCGCTCATGGAACTGCGCAGCGCGTTGAAGAGCGCACGGATCGACACCGTGTTCAGCGCCGCCAATCTCAAGTTCGACCTGCCGGCCGGAATCGCTGCCGTCGGCGGCGGCGCACTGGCCGGACAGCCTCTCATCGGTGCGGCCGTCGGTGCGGCCTTCGGCCTGTCGGCCCTCCGTCGGACGGTTGGCCGGGACCGCGGCGATCTCCGCGCCGACGCTCCCGTCGCCAGCTACCTCCTCAGCGTCGAGCAGGCCCTCGCCCCCGGTCGCTCCTGCGACGCCTGACCCTGCGCGGGTGAGACCCACGAGCAAGGAGACCGGGGCGAAGCCTCAAGGCCGCTGAACGCGACTCCAGCTGTTCCGGCATGACAGCAGAGGAAGCACGGATTTTGTATAGCGATGCTAGGAATACTTTCGATGACATGCTAGTGTCGACATAATTCCTTGCGGTGCTAGAAATGGAAACGAATCATGCTCGCGCCCCTCGCCTACGGCTTGGCCATCCTGCTCAACGTGATGATCATCTTCATCGGGGTGCGGTTTCTGGTGGTGCCGCACCCCGCTGCCGCCGCCTACGGGGTGCCGGCGAAGGAGAACGGGGATGCGGCCTACCTGTCCATCAAGGGCGTGCGCGACCTCAGTTACGGCATACTCGGCTTCGCTCTGCTGGCCCTCGCGAGTGCTCAGACCGCCGGATGGTTCATGCTGGTCGTCACCATCGCCCCGCTCGGTGACACCCTCATCGTTCTGCGCAACGGCGGCACCAGGGCGGTCGCGTTCGGCATCCACTTCGCCACAGCCGTGGTCATGCTCATCAACGCGGCTCTCCTCTTCGCCGTCTGACGCGAGAACCCGCCCCTCCCGATTGGAGTCACAGATGTCGCTCATCGTTCCGGACTTCGACGAGTCCGTCGTCGTCCGCTCCGCCGACGCCGAAGTGATCGGCCGGGCGCCCACCACCATCAGGCTGCTGGCCGACAGCAGTTCGACCGGCGGAGCGCTGTCCACCCAGCGGGTCAGCCTGGTCAACGGTGCGGACGGCGCGAAGCCGCACCATCACTCGCGGTCGGCCGAGCTGTTCTACGTACTGGATGGCACGGCCCAACTGCTCTCGGGCGAACAGCTCGTGACCGCCAAACGGGGTGACCTCGTCATCGTCCCGCCCGGTCTCGCGCACGCCTTCGCCGCCGCACCCGGAGAGGACGCCGACATCCTCATCGTCATCACCCCGGGCGTCGAACGCTTCGAGTACTTCCGCCACCTGGAGCGCATCGCCTACGGAAAGGTGCCACCGGAGAGCCTGCTCGAAGTCCAGGAGCTGTACGACACCTACTTCCTCAACAGCGAGGCCTGGGCCAGGGCGAGGGGGTGAACGGCTCAGGCGCACCCGGTCATCGTGCCGGGGGCCGGACGCCGAACCACTGCTCGGCGCCGAAGGCCTGATACCGCTCCACCTCGGTGAATCCCAGCTTGGCCGCGAGGCGCATCGAGGCCTTGTTGGCGGACTGGGTGCGGAGCACCACCGCCTCGCCGGGGAGCTCGCCGGCCAGCCAGGCAAGGGCCGCCGCGCACGCCTCCGCCGCGTACCCGTGTCCCCACGCCTGCGGCAGGAACAGGTAGCCGAGCTCGCTCCTCCCGATGTCCGGGCGGATGTGCCCCGGACGCTCCGCGTGCGGATCGAGCAGGATCGTGCCGATCGCCGCCCCGTCGAGCTCGACGACGAAGAAGCCGGGGCGCCGTCCGGGCACTTCGGGCACCGTGCGTTCGAGCTCCTCGCGCGGCTGCGGGCCACCGAGGTACGTGGTCACCTCCGGCGAGGCGTTCAGCTCGATGGTCACCGCACGGTCCCGCGCCTCGGACTGACGCAGTACGAGGCGCTCGGTCCGTATCGGGGCGGTCGGCCAGGTCGGGGGCCGGGTATCAGTCATGCCGCGCCACTTAACCAGCAAGCCCGACGATGATCAAGGTTCGCTCTGTGAGCTCTGCGGGTTCCGCGGGTTCCGTCAGCTCCGGCGGGCGAGCAGGAACAGGTGGGGTTCGGGCACGGCCGCCGGATGGGCCGGTGTGAACACGCTGCTGCTCTCCGACAGGAGCGTGAATCCGGCCCCGGTCACCAGCGCGGTGAATTCCGCGGGCCCGAAGCTGGTCACCCGCGCGGGCCGCCCCATGAACTCACCGCTCACGTCCTCCAGGTCCAACGGGACTGTCGCTACGGCCAGATGGCCGCCGGTCCGCAACGCCCGCCCGAGCCGGGCCAGCACCGCCGACTGGTCGGCGCGCGGCATCTGGAGGAGTGAGAAATACACGCAAGCGGCGTCGAAACTCCCGTCCTCCAGAGGCAGCTCGCGGATATCGGCACAGCGGAACTCGGCCCGGGGCACCTGCCTGGACGCGATGTCCACCATGACCGGCGAGACATCGACGCCGAACACCTCATGGCCGGCGCCGGTCAGGGTCTGTGCGGTCGGCCGTCCGGTGCCGCTGCCGACGTCCAGTACCCGGCTGTGCGGTGTCAGGTGCTCCAGCAGCAGCGCCAGCGAGGCTCGGTGTGCGGCCGATCCGGCGAACGCCTGCTCGTACTCGGCGCCGATGGCATCGAACAACGATGCGGCGGTGGACTGTTGACCTGCATCCATGACGATCCACTCTCTCCCGGGCCATGTCACCGGCCCCCGTGACGACAGTATTCGCACCCATCGTGGATTACTGCAACGCGTGTACGGCCGCCCCGAAGGCGGCTGGTGCGCGGTATGCGACGGGGACGATCAGGCGTGCGGTCGCCGGATGCCGTGCCATCGCCAACAATCCCTCGGTGAGCAGGCGGTGACGCCAAGTCAGGCTCCGCCACCGGGCCGGGTAGTCCTGTGGCCGGCCGGCCGCCACCGCGTCCACCGCGGCCTCGGCCGTCGCCAGGGCCAGCGCCACCCCCTCTCCGGTCAGCGCGTCCACATAGCCCGCGGCGTCACCGACCAGCAGAACCCGGCCGGCCCGTCGGTCCAACGCCCGCCGGAGCAGCGGTCCGGCGCCGCGTACGGGCCCAGCCTCCCGGCCGGCGAGCGAGGCGGCCAGCCGGGGGAAGGCCGTCAGATGCTCCTCGTAGGAGCGCCGTTCCCGGCTGAGTACGGCCACCCCCACCAGACCGTCCCCGAGCGGCGTCACGTACGCCTCCCCGCGCCGGGACCAGTGGACCTCCACGAACTCCGTCCACGGGGCGATCCGGTAGTGCCGGCGCTGCCCGTACCGGCGTACCGCCGCGCCCGGTCCGTCCAGGCCGAGTTCGCGGCGGAGCGGCGAGTGCAGCCCGTCCGCCGCGACCAGCCAGCGTGCCGTCAGCCCGCCCGCGTTGACCCGGTCGTCGCTCTGCGTCACGCCGGAGAGCTTGCCCGGCACGATCCGGACGCCGAGCTCCACCGCGCGGCCGTGCAGGGCGGTGTGCAGCTCGGTCCGCCGCACGCCGAGCCCCGTCCGCCCCCGGAACGCCGCCTCCGCGCTGCGCGTCCCCTCCAGGTACCGGATGCCGCGCAGCCGGTGCCCGGACACCTCGACGCCGAGGGCGCGCAGGGCGGCGACCCCGCTGGGCATGATGCCCTCGCCGCAGGCCTTGTCGATGGGGGAGGCACGGGGTTCGACCACGACCGTCTCCAGGCCCAGCCGGGCCGCCCGGATCGCCGCCGCCAGACCGGCCGGACCGCCGCCCGCCACCAGCACGTCGATCACGCCGTCACGTCCGCCGGCGCGGCGGTCAGAGCCGCCTCCTCGCACCTCACCCGTACGGTCATGAGCGCCGCGTTGAGCACGGTGAAGAGCGCCGCGGTCAGCCACGCACCGTGGACGAGCGGCAGCGCGAGCCCCTCGGTGGCGACGGCGGCGTAGTTCGGGTGGCGCAGCAGCCGGTACGGCCCGCCGGTCACCAGCGGCAGTCCCGGAACGACGATCACGCGGGTGTTCCACCGGTGGCCGAGCGTACGGATGCACCACCAGCGCAGGCCCTGTGCGGCCACCACCACGGCCACCATCGCCCAGCCGAGCAGCGGTACGAACGGCCGGTCCGCCAGTTGGACTTCCACGAGACAGCCCAGCAGCAGGGCCGTGTGCAGCGCGACCATCGCCGGGTAGTGGGCGCGGCCGGTCTCGACACCGCCCCGGGCCAGTGCCCAGCGGGAGTTGCGGAGCGCGACGACGAGTTCGGCCAGCCGTTCGCCCGCCACGGCCAGCACCAGCGCTGTGTACCAGATCATGTGTCCTCCGACCTACCAGCGCAGCAGCACCAGTTCGCAGCAGAATCCCGGTCCCATCGCCAACAGCAGCCCCGGCGACCCCGGCTCCGGCCCCCGTTGTTCCAGCGTGTCCCGCAGGACGTGGAGCACGGAGGAGGACGAGAGGTTCCCCACCTCGGCCAGCGAGCGCCAGGTGACGTCGAGAGCGCCGTCGGGGAGCGAGAGGACCTCGGAGACGGCCTCCAGGACCTTCGGACCACCCGGGTGGCACACCCAGTGCGCCACGTCCTTCGGCTTGAGCCCGTGCTCCGTCAGGAAGTCGCTTACGTCGTCGGCGAGATACCGGCGCACGACGTCGGGGACGGCCGGATCGAGCAGCACCTTGAAGCCGGAACCGCGGATATCCCAGCCCATCACGTGCCCGGTGTCCGGATACATGCGGCTGCGGGTCGCCACCACCTGCGGCCCCGCCCCGGCCGCCCGGCCCGCGCCGAGGGCCACCACGGCGGCCGCCCCGTCACCGAACAGCGCGGTCGCCACCAGGTTTGCCATCGACGCGTCGTGGCGCTGGAACGTCAGGGAGCACAGCTCCACCGAGAGGAGCACCGCCACGTCGTCCGGGTGGCCGAGCAGGTAGTCGTGCAGCCGGGCCACCCCGGCGGCCCCGGCCACGCAGCCGAGCCCGAAGACCGGCAGCCGCTTCACATCGGGGCGCAGACCGAGCCGCCCCACCAGCCGGGCATCGACCGAGGGGGCGGCCACCCCGGTGACGGACGTGAACATCAGGAGGTCCACGTCCTCCGGCCGCAGCCCGGCCGTCCGCAGCGCCCCGCGCAGCGCGTCGGCGCCCAGGTCCACGGCCGCGGCGATGAACATGTCGTTGGCGTCGCCGAACCCGTCCAGCTCCGCATACCGCTCCAGGGGCAGCACCATGTTCCGGGCACGCACCCGGGCGTTCTCGTGCAGCCGGTCCAGCACCCGCCGGTCGGCCCCGGGCGGCAGACAGGTGCGGGCCACCATGTCGGTGACCTCGTGCTGGGTGTGGCGATACGGAGCCGGGGTGCCGTGAACGGCGGCGATCCGGGTCATCCCGGGTCCTGGTGGCGAGGCGTCATGGCCCAACCCTGCCCCACTCGGCGGACAAAACGCCGCAAAAGTGCCGGGCATGGCAGGCGAAACGTCGCAAACGGCCCGTGTGGCTGTCATGTTCCTCCGGCGTGGAGTACCTACGATCACCGGATGGGTACCCCAGACCCGCCGCGCGTCTACGCCGCGACCGGCTGGCCGCCGCGCCGTACGACGGCACTCGCCCGCTCCTGCCACCCGGGCCCGGTGGTCGCGGTGAGCGCGCTGGCCGGCGCCCTCGGCTTCGGGGCGGGCCTCGACGGGGTCCGCCGCGTGCTTCTCGTCGCAGCGGTGCTGAGCGGTCAGCTCTCGGTGGGATGGTGCAACGACGCGTTCGACGCGCGGCGGGACGCCGCGTCCGGCCGTCGCGGCAAGCCGGTGGCCGACGGGTCCGTGAGCCGCCGGGCGGTGTGGACGGCGGCGTTCACCGCCGCGCTGCTGTGCGTTCCGCTCTCGCTGGCCTGCGGACCGCTCGCCGGTACCGTGCACCTGGCCGCGGTGGCGGCGGCCTGGTCGTACAACCTGGGACTGAAGGCGACGGTCCTGTCCTGGCTGCCGTACGTCATCGGTTTCGCCGCCCTGCCCGCGGTGGCCGCCCTGACCCTGCCCGGCAGTGCGGGCCCAGCCTGGTGGGCCGTCACGGCCGGTGCGCTGCTGGGTCTGGCCGCCCATCTGGGCGATGTGCTCCCCGACATCGACGACGACCTGCGCAACGGGGTGTGCGGGCTGCCCCACCGGCTCGGTGCCACCGCCACCCGGCTGCTGCTGCCGGTGCCGCTGGTGGCGGCCTCCGCGGTCCTGGCGTTCGGCCCGGCCGGACCGCCGGGCCGGTGGGGAGCGGTGACCCTGGCGGTGGCGGCGCCGGTCGCGCTGGCCGGGCTGGTGCTCGGCCGGTACTGGCGCGAGGCCGCCCTCGCCGCCGCCGTGGTCGTGGCGGCGGCCGATGTGGCACTGCTGCTGGTGCGCGGCGCCGCCCCGCTGTGACCTGGACCGGGGCCGGCCGCTGAAGCCTCACACCGTGCGCAGCCATGCGTCCAGCTGCCGGAAGTCCGCGTCGGTGAGACCGCGCCCGGGGTCGACGCGGTGGAGCAGGGCCCGCCCGCCGTGGTGCGCGGCCACCCACCTCCGGTCCGCCGCACCGATCTCGTCGTCGACCCACACGAAGGCCCGCCCGGCGGCCCGGTCGCCGGGCCGAACGGCAGGAATGGGCCGTCGACGCCGAGGAAGAGCAGCGGAGCCCCGCCGGAACCGGTCACCGCCGCACCGTACCGCCGGACGTCAGCGGCCGCCCGCCACCCGCAGGATCGCCCCCGTCGTGTAGGACGCGTCGTCCGAGAGCAGCCAGGCGACGGCTCCGGCGACCTCGTCCGGGCGTCCGGGCCGGCCCAGCGGGATGCCGGCCGCGGCCTTGTCGGGGCGCTCGGGGTCCTCGTGGAACTCGGTGCGGATGATGCCGGGCGACACCGCGTTGACCCGGATGCCCGCCGCGGCGGCCTCCTTGGACAGTCCGATGGTCATCGTGTCCACCGCGGCCTTGGCGGCGGCGTAGTGGACGTACTCGCCGGGGCTGCCGAGGGTGGCGGCCGCCGAGGACATGTTCACGATGGCCCCGCCCCCGGTACGGCCCATGTCGCGCACGGCGCGCCGGGCGCAGAGCAGGTACCCGATGACGTTGACGTCCAGGGCGCGCCGGAGCCCGGCCGGGTCTGCGTCCGCGAGCGGGCCCGTCGGGCCGCCGACGCCCGCGTTGTTGACCAGCCCGGTGACCGGGCCGAGCCCGTCGGCCGCCGCCTCGAAGAGCCGGTCGACACCCGACTCGTCGGTCGTGTCCATCCGCACCGTGACGCAGCGCCGGCCCGCCCCGCGTACGGATTCGGCCACGGCCTCCGCGGCCGCCACGTCGGAGCGGTGGCCCAGCGCGATGTCGTGGCCGTCGGCGGCCAGACGCAGACAGACGGCCGCGCCGATCCCGCGGCTGCCGCCGGTGACCACAGTGACCGGATGACGGCTCATGAATTGGTTGCCCCTGAACTCCCGTGCGAGGACCTGGTGGCCCCCGCCGAGGGACCATCGTAGGGAGTGCTGATCGAAGGCCGTCCGGCGACGGTCCGGAAGCGGCCCGTCCGGAAACGGCTCGGTGGACTGTCACCCACTCATGGAAGAGTGACAGTCCACCGGCGGTACACGTGAGGCGGTGCTACACGGGGAGGTCGCTGCCGCCCCGGCCGGCCGGCCGCTCGCTCTGCTCCTGCAGCTTCCGGGCCTTCTCCTGCAGCCGTCGGCGCTGCTCGGGGTCGTTGGTGCGCTCCGCGGCGTCGGTCATGTGCCTGGCCTTCTCGCGCATCTGGTCGGCTCGGCCGGTTTCTCCTGCAACGCTCATCGTCGCTCCTTGGACGGTAGGGAAGAGCGGGCTCACTCAGAGAACCAGCGCTCCGGGACCGCCGCACCCCGAAGCGTTACGTACCGTGAAGGTGCCAGGTGCGACGGGCTCCGGGAGCGGGCCACGGCACCGTCGGGACTCGCGGGCCCGCGACGCTGGCATGATCAGGGGTATGAACGAGCGCATGATCGCCGCGTGTGACGGGGCATCGAAGGGGAATCCGGGGCCCGCGGCCTGGGCATATGTGGTGGCCGACGCGGACGGCAGGCCGTTCCGGTGGGAGGCGGGGCCGCTGGGCACCGCCACCAACAACGTCGCCGAGCTCACCGCGCTCCAGGAGCTGCTGGAGTCCGTGGACCCGGCTGTGGCGCTTGAGGTCCGGATGGATTCGCAGTACGCGATGAACGCCGTCACCAAGTGGCTCCGGGGCTGGAAGCGCAACGGCTGGAAGACCTCGGCCGGCAAACCCGTCGCCAACCGCGAGCTGGTCGTCCGCATCGACGCCCTGCTGACCGGCCGGTCCGTGGAGTTCGTCTACGTGCCCGCCCACCAGGTGGACGGCGACCCGCTGAACGCCCTGGCCGACCAGGCGGCCAGCGAGGTGGCCGTGGCGCAGCGCGCGGCAGGCACCTCCCAGGGTTCGGCGGACCTGCCGGTGCCCGTGGCCGCCCGTGCCTCCGAGGGGCGCCGGACCGGCGGTACGGTGAAAAGCGCGACGAAGAGCCCGGCGAAGAGCACCGGCGGGGCGGCCCGTACCGGTGCCACCATCCGCGCCAGGTACGCGGGGCGGTGCCACTGCGGCAAGCCGTACGCGGCCAAGGACACGATCGCGAAGAACGACCAGGGCTGGGGCCACCCGGAGTGCCGCACCGCCTCCGCCTGAACCGCCTCCGCCCGAACCCTAGGAATCGCCCCGCGCGGCGGGTTCCGCGTGCCATGATGCGGCTCCGGCGGAGCGGTCGACGCGCCGCGGGAGCCGTGGACGACGGCGACACGCTGGGGGGCGTATGGAAAGCACGGGAACGGTGCTGCGTGAACTGCGCGGGGCGCAGAAATCGGCCAAAGGGGTGTCGCTCTACTCGCGGTACGTGAACCGGCCCGCCGGGCGGATCTTCGCGGCCGGCGCCTTCCGATTGGGCATGACGCCCAATCCAGTCACATTGGTGAGCGCGGTGTTCACCTTCGCAGCCGTCGCGTCCGTGGCGCTGGCCAGGCCCACGTGGGCGCTGGCCGTGCTGGTCTACCTGGGGCTCGCCGTGGGGTTCGCGCTGGACTCGGCCGACGGGCAGCTCGCGCGGCTCACCGGCCGGGGAGGCCCCGACGGCGAATGGCTCGACCATGTCGTCGACTGCGCCAAGATGATCCTCGTCCACACCGCCGTACTGATCTCGTTCCACCGCTTCTTCGCCCTGCCGGCGGACGGCTGGCTGCTGCTGCCGCTCGGCTTCCTGTTCGTGGCCGTGCTCACCTTCTGCGCGGGGCTGCTGCGGGAACAGCTCGGGAAGGCGGCCGCCGCCGCCCGGCCGGAGCCGGACGGCGGCGCAGTACCCCCGGGGGCACCCTCCCGGCTGCGGGCCGCGGCGCTGCTGCCGGCCGACTACGGGGTCTTCTGCCTGGTCTTCCTGCTGCTCGGTGACGAGACGGCGTTCCGGATCGGCTATGCCGTGCTCGCCGCCGTGCACGCGCTGTTCCTGGTGGCGTTCCTGGCCAAGTGGTTCAGGGAGCTGAAAGCGCTCCGGGCAGGCTGACCAGCGAGTCCAGCGCCCGGCGCAGCTGGGTGCTGGACGTGTGAACGGTGTACGGGAAGTAGACGACCTCCACGCCGACCTCCGCGAAGTCGCGTTCGAGCCGTCTGCCCTTCTCCGTGTCCCGCCAGTCGTCGCCCTTGAAGATGACGTCGAACCTGACCTGCTGCCAGGTCTCCACCTTGTCGGGGACGGTCTCGACGAACGCGGCGTCCACGTACCGGACGCTCCGTACGATCTCCAGCCGCTCCGGCAGCGGAATGACCGGTCTGTGACCCTTCGCGAGTGCGGCCATCTCGTCCGAGACGACCCCCGCGACGAGGTAGTCGCACTGACTGCGGGCATGCCGCAGGATATTGAGGTGACCTACGTGGAACAGGTCGTAGACACCCGGCGCGTAGCCGACCCTGTGCACCATCCGTTCTCTCCCCCCACGGTGAACGCGATGTCCGTCTCCCACCGGCAGGTTTCCGGACATGGCGTCCGGTCCGGTGGGATATCGGTATCGGTGTTGATCGTGCAACGACCTTACTGTGAAGACCACTTGCGCATCTCGTGAACGGATAAGCTCACTTTTGGGGCTGTTCCTTGGGGGGAACACAGGTGGCTCCGGGGGGGAAGGCGACCGTCCGATGCCAGACGCAGATCAGCTGCCGTACGCGGATCAGCACGAGCCGTTCAGGAACCGCCGCCTGCTGGTCGTCTCGACCAACTACGCGCCGGAGCTGACCGGAATCGGCCCGTACGCCGCACAACTCGCGGAACACTGGGCCGCGTCCGGTGCCGAGACCCATGTGCTGACCGGCATGCCGCACTATCCGTCCTGGCGGACCGAGCCGGAGTACCGGGGCGTGTGGCGGGCAGAGGAGGAGCGTTCGGGGGTGACGGTCCACCGGCGAAGACACTATGTGCCGCCCCGTCAGAGCGCCCTGCGCAGAGCAGCCTTCGAGGCAACCGTCCTCGCGCACGGACTGGTCTCCCCGCCCCGGGTGCGGCCGGACGCGGTGATCTCCCAGATGCCGAGCCTCGCGGGCGGCGTCCTCGGCGCGCGGCTGGCCCGTCACCACCGCGTCCCCTACATACCCGTCGTGCAGGACCTGATGGGCGCCGCCGCCGCGCAGAGCGGAGTCCGCGGCGGGGACAGGGCGGCGGCGGTGGCGTCCCGGGCCGAGCGGTACGCGCTGAGTGCTGCCGCGCTCGTCGGCGTCATCCACGAGAGCTTCGTCCCCCGGGTCACCGCCTACGGAGTGGACCCGGAACGCATCCGGCTCGTCCCCAACTGGACCCATGTGAAGCCCCCTTCGGCCGACCGTGCCGTGACCAGGGCGCGTCTCGGCTGGGACGAGGGCGCCCCGGTGGTCCTGCACTCCGGGAACATGGGGCTCAAGCAGGGGCTGGAGGTCCTGGTCGACGCGGCCCGGCTCGCCCCCGGGATACGCGTCGTGCTGATGGGCGACGGCAACCAGCGCGAAGCCCTCCTGGCGCGCGCGGCCGGGCTGCCCAACGTCGAGTTCCGGCCGGCGGCGGAGGCCGACGAGTTCACCGACGTGCTGGCCGCCGCCGACGTCCTCGCCGTGACCCAGCGCGCGTCCGTACTCGACATGAGCGTGCCCTCCAAGCTGACCTCGTACCTCGTCTCCGGCCGGCCCGTCGTAGCCTCCGTGGCGGAGGAGGGCGGCACCGCCCAGGAGGTGCAGCGCTCTGGAGCCGGGCTGCTCGTCGCGCCGGAGGACCCGGCCGCGGTGCTGGCGGCCGTCCGCAAACTCGTCGAGCAGCCGGCCGCCGCCGACGAACTCGGCGCCCACGGCCCCCGCTACGTGGCACAGCACCTCGGCCGGGAAGCCGGTCTCGCCCGCTTCGACGCACTGCTCACCGAGGTCCTTCAGGACGCCGCCCAAGGGAGACCACGCCGATGACCCAGCCGATCCGTGCCCTGGAGGACCAGGACGAACCCGCCCTGCTGCGGGATCAGTTCAGGCAGCTCCTGCGCTACCGCGTCCTGCTCGTGTGCGGCGTGCTGCTCGGGCTGCTCGGCGGCGGCTGGCTCGCCCTGAGCGGCGAGGACACCTACACCTCCGTCGGGGAGGTATCGGTGCGCTCGGCCACCTCCGACCCGTTCGCGGCGGGCGCCTCGGCCGACAAAGGCATCAACATCGGCTCCGAACGACAGACCGCCGTCAGCGACGTCGTGGGCACCGTCGCCGTCGGCTCGCTGGTCAAGCACGGCGACCGGATCGAGGTCGGCAAGCTGCTGACCGGCCTCCAGGTCACCAACCCGCCCAACACCCTGGTGCTCAGGTTCTCCTACACCGCCCGCGACCCGGAACAGGCCAGGGCGCGCGCCCAGGCACTCGCCGAGGCCTACCTGGAGATCCGCCGCGAGCGCACCGAGAACAGCATCGACAACATGGTCGACGGCTACCGCGCCCAGCTGAAGCCGCTCACGGAGCAGCGCGACCGACTGGCCGAGCAGGAGACCGGTACCGTCGGCAGCGACGTCACCAGCGCCCGCGCCAACATCATCGTCGCCATCTCCGAACTGAGCCAGAAGATCTCGGAGTTGCGCGCCCTCGACACCACGCCCGGCTACCTGAACAAGAAGCCCGTCGCGCCCGAGCGGCCCACCGGCGCGGGACTGCCCCTGCTCCTCGGGCTCGGCGGCGTCGTCGGACTCGCCCTCGGCCTGCTGCTGTCCTGGGTGCGGCTCGTCTTCGACCCGGCGGTCCGCTCCACCAAGGAACTCGTCCGCTCGCTCGGTGCCCCGCTGCTCGGCACCCTGCCCCGGGAACGCGCCGGGGCGGGCCGGCTGCTCGCCATCGGACGCGGCGGCAGCCGGCTGGCGGAGGAGTACCGTGCGGTGGCCTTCCGGCTCGCGTACGACCCCTCGTTCGCCGAGCGGCGACGGCTCCTGGTCACGGCGCCCCGAGGGGACAACGCCATGGCCGCCGCCGCGGCGGTCAACCTTGCGGCCGCCTTCGCGGAGATGGGGCGTGACGTCCTGCTGGTCGAGGCCGATCTGCGCACCCCGTCACTGGCCAGGGACCTCGGCGCCGCGAACCGGGGCGGGCGGCCCCGCTGGTCCGCCGAGCGCGCCGAGCGCGGCTGGCCCTCGGACAGCCGCACCAATGTGGACGTGCCCGGCTCCGGGGCCTTCACCCTGGTCGCGGGCCGCCGGATGGACAACGTGCCGCGCGCCCTGACCTCGGCGCCCGTCGGCCGGATCCTCGCGGAGGGCGGCCGGCCCGGAGCCGTCGTCATCGTGCTCGCCCCGCCCGTCCTCTCGTACGCCGACGCCGTCGCGCTCGTCGACCGGGTGGAGGGCGTCGTGGTGGTCTGCGACCCGCGCGAGGTGCACCGCAGCGATCTGGAGCGGATCCGCGAGATCATCGGCGCCGCGGGCGGGTCCGTGCTCGGCACCCTGCTGCACCCCGGTCACGGACGGCTTGAGCGCCGGGGCCGCCGGAAGGCGGCCGAACGCCGCGCCCGTGACGGACGGACACCGGGACCGGGGAGCGACGGACAGGGCGGTCGCGCACAGCCGGACGGACCCGGCCGGACCGGCGGCGGGCGGGCCGGAGACCCCGCGGAGACGCTCGCCCTGCGCACCCTGGACGGCGGCAGCACCTGGCACGGCGGCGGCAACGGCCACCCCGGCGGCAGCGACCACAGCAGTTCCGCGGGACAGCCGGGACAGCGGTGAAGGCACGCACCGCGGTCGTCTGCTCGGTCGCGGACCAGGGGGTGGCGGCGCTCACCAACATCCTGGTCCTGGTGGTGGCGGCCCGGCTCTCCACCGTCTCCGACTTCGCCCGGTTCTCCGGCGTCTACCTGGTCTTCACCGTGCTGCTCGGCGTCTTCGGCGCCTACACCGGTCAGCCGCTGGTGCTGCGCCGGGGCGCCGGAGAGGAGACCCGTGGCGCCTGCCGCTCGGCCGTCGCCTTCACCCTGCTCGTCTCGGCCGTCCTCGGCGGCGCGCTCGCCGGGGTCTGCGCGATGCTAGCGGGAGACACCGCGCGGGCCCTGATGACGCTGGGACTCGTCCTGCCCGTCGTCCTCGCGCAGGACACGTCCCGCTACGCCTTCGCCACGCTCCAGGCCCAGCACCTGGCCCTGGGCGCGGACACGCTCCGGCTGGCCTGCGTGCTGGGCGCGCTGACCGTACAGCCGCACGGCGCCCCGGCCGCCCGGCTCGTCACCGTCTGGGGCCTGTCGGCGCTGCCCGCCCTCCTGCTGTCCGTCACCCTGCTGCACCGGCGGACCGCGAAAACGCCCGTGCGGCTGGCCCCGCTGCTGCGGCGCGGACACCTGGGACGGCGGTTCGTCGTCGAGTTCGGGGTGGGCAACGCCACCAGCCAGCTCTCCGTGCTCGGCCTGGGCGTGGTCGGCAACCCCCTCGTGGTCGGGGCGCTGCGCGGCGCGACCACCCTCTTCGGCCCGCTGAACGTGCTGTTCACCTCCGCCACCGGCTTCGGCCCGCCGCTGCTCGGGCGGCTCGCCACCGACCGGCTGCGGGTGCGGGCGACCGCCGCCCTGGCCGCCGTACTGGCGGCGACCGCCGCCGGCTGGGCGACCGTGCTGGCGCTGCTGCCCGGCTCGGTGGGCCGCCATCTGCTGGGCGACACCTGGCCCACGGCGGCGACGCTCCTCCCCGCGACCGGCAGCCAGTACGCGGCGATGGCCGTCGGCACCTGCGGGCTGCTGGCGCTGAGACTGCTCGATCCGCGCACCACGCTCTCCATCCAGGTGGTCTTCTCGCTCGCCTCGGTGGGCTTCCTGGCCGGCGGCTACTGGCTCGGCGGGGTGCCGGGCGCGGCCTGGGGCCTCTGCCTGGGCTCCGCATGCAAGGCGGTCGCCACCTGGACCCGGGTGGCGAGGCTGAACCGTCGCCGTGCCGCCGAGGGGATCCCGGTCAGCGCGGCCGCTGTCCGTTCCGGTCCCTGAAACTCGTCACCAGTGCCAGGCACAGCGCGGCGATGGCCAGCTTCCCGGCCGCCTGCAGCAGCGGGCCACGCAGCAGGATGAAGGTGTACCCGGCGATCAGCGGCGCGGCGACGGCCAGGACGCTGCCGGGCCCGGGTCCGTCCCGGGAGACCGCCCGCGCGTAACGGCGGTCGGTGCGCGCCGCCGCGTACCCGATCAGGGCGAAGCCGCCGATCATGCCCGGGGTGCCGAAGTCGACCCACAGCTCGGTCCAGAGCGGCGCCGAGAGGTTGGTCATGTTCATCCCCATCCACTGCCCGACCCGGACCCCGGTGTCCTCGGGCTTGCCGCTCCAGGCCGCCCGGGGCACGAAGAAGAAGGCGGAGCCCGCCAGTTGACGGCCGTAGGTGTGGCCCCGGGTGTCGACCCAGGAGATGGTGTTGGCGAACATGACGGTCTGGTCGTAGTCCTTGGTAACCAGCGGCTCGAAGACCGAGGACGACTCGACGGGCCGGTACCCGGATTCGTCGTAGCGGAACCGGTCGGCGTACGGGAACAGCACCAGCGCCCCGATCACCCCCGTCGCCAGCACCGAGCGGTACATCGCCGCGCTGCTCGGGAACGCGGTGAACAGGAGCGAGACCAGCACCGTCAGGAACCAGTAACGGGCGTTGGAAACAGGGTTGTTCACGATCAGGTTCACGATCAGCAGCGCGCACCAGACCAGCACGGTCGACGGCGCGCGACGGGCCCGGCGCGAGGTCACCAGCCGCCGGGTGAAGAAGAGCAGCGCGAGCAGCGCCGGAACCGTGCCGAACCCCTTGAGGAACGCGGAGCCCACATTGGACCCGCCGGACACCACCCCGCTCTCCGCGACCGAGGCGCTGATCTCCTGCCTGCTGGAGAAGAAGACCGCGGGCCCGCCCAGCTTCAGCACGTAGTAGCCGCTCGCGGCGAACGCCAGCAGCACCAGCAGCCGCAGCCGGACCGGGTGCGCGGTGGCCCGGCCACCGCCCCCGCGTGCGGCCGTACGCCTGCGCAGCGGACGCCGGGACGCCAGCAGCGCCCCCAGGTCGAACGCCGCGCACCCCACCAGCACGAGCGCGATCGCGGTCACCAGATCGGAGCGCGGCCCGACCATAGGAGTCGGGGTCTGCCCGATCACCGCCTGGGCGAACGGGGCCACCCCCATCGAGATGTACACGAACATCCAGAAGACGCCCTGGAGCAGCCGGCGCCGGGTGGAGAGGATCATGGTCGCCAGCCGCGCCCCCGAATAGCAGGTCAGCACGAGTTGGAGCCAGTACCCGGTGTCCCGGGTCCCGCTCCCGGGCTGCGCGGCGATCAGCGCGGGCAGGAAGCAGACCAGGCCGAGGATGAGCGGTACGGCCATCGCCCGCGACAGCATCGCCCAGGACATGGGCTTGGCGGGCAGCTCCACCGGACTCGGCGGACCGCCCCCCAGGACGGGACCGGACGGCGCCACCCCGTGCACGGACGTCATCTGTTCCCCGTTCCGTGAGCGTGTGAACACTCTAACGAATCAACCCACTTGGGGTGATGTGATGACTAGTCTGTGCACAGCTGCCGAGGTCGAGGGGAACCCTGGTGAAGATTCTGCACGTCGTCACACTGCACACCCCGGACCACGCCTTCGGCGGTCCGACCCGGGTGGCCCTGAATCTCTCCCGGGTCCAGCGCGCCGCGGGGGACGACGCCCGGATCATGGCGCTCGGCGACGGCTTCGAGGGGCTGCTGCCGTCCCTCGTGGAGGGGGTGCCCGCCCACCTCTACCAGGCCCGCCACCTGCTGCCCCGGTTCGAGGTCAGCGGCATCACCTCTGGACCGCTGCTGCTGGCCGCGCGCCGGATGATGCGCGGCGCCGACATCGTCCACGTGCACCTGATGCGCGATCTGGTGACGCTGCCCGCCGCCCTGCTCGCACTGGCGTCGGGGACCCCGCTGGTCGTCCAGACACACGGCATGGTGGACCCGACGGAGAACCGCGTCGCGCGGCTGACCGACCTGCTAGGCGTACGCAGGGTGCTGCGCGGGGCGGACGCGGTGCTGCACCTCACAGAGGCCGAGCGCGTCGATGTGAACGCCGTCGCGGCGCCGGTACCGCTCCGCCGGACCGTGCGCCTGGTCAACGGCGTACGGCCGCAGGAGCGCAAGCCCGCCCGTGACCCGGCGCGGCCGCCGACGGTGCTCTTCCTCGCCCGGATACAGGAGCGCAAGCGCCCGCAGGACTTCGTCGCCGCGATGCCCGCCGTGCTGGCCGAGCACCCGGACGCCAGGTTCGTGCTGGCCGGACCGGACACCGGGGCCCTGCCCGGCACCCTCCGGCTGGCCCGCGAGCTGGGCGTGCTCGGCTCACTCGACCACGTGGGACCGCTCGGCCACGAAGAGGTGCTGGCGGCGGGGCGGCAGGCCGATGTGTACGTCCTCCCGTCGATCGAGGAACCCCTCGGCGTCTCGGTCCTGGAGGCGATGTCCGTCGGCACCCCCGTGGTCATCACCCGCACCTGCGGCCTCGGGCCCGATGTCGCACGGGCCGGTGCGGGCCGGGTGATCGACAGCCGGGTGGGCGAGGACGGGGCCAACGCGCACAAGGTCGCGCGGGCGGTCCTGGAACTGCTGGAGCCGAAGGCCAACGCCGAGGCGGGACAGGCGGCTTGGGAGCTGGTCGGGAAGGACTTCACCATCGACGCCGTGACCCGGACGCTCCGGCGGACCTACGAGGACGTGGTCCGCCGGAAGCGCCGGTGACTCAAGGAGTGGGCGCCTCACGCGACTTAAGGGCGATCTGCCACCGGTAGAAGCTCATCGCCAGGGCGAAGTCCAGGCCCGCCCGGCCGTCCAGGAAGCCCCGCCGGTACACGTACATGTACGCGAACGACACCAGCGGCTTGAACGGCGCCTTGTGGAACAGCTGCCCCTGGCGGGACTTGGCCCTGCGCACCTGTTCCTTGACCTCGGGATGGTGCTCCAGCCACGCCTCCCAGTCCGAGTACCGGTTGTGCCGTTCGAACCAGGCGGTCACCGGGTCGAGATCCTGGTGCTCGATCGGGTTGCGGAGGGTACCGGCGCTCTCAGCGACCGGCTGGTAGTGGCCCTCGACCTCACCGATGCCGGGTGCGTCGAGATCCCCGATCTCCGGGTACCGGCTGCGGGTGCGGTCGGTCAGCGACCGCTTGCGGATGGTGTAGCCGTGCCGCAGCCGCTTCCCGGAGAACCAGTACCCCAGCGGAATGTCGTACGCCGCGGGCTTCGGCGCCTCCGGGTCCGCGAAGATCTGCCGCAGTTCGGCCAGCAGACCGGGGCTCAGCCGCTCGTCACCGTCGAGCAGCAGGATCCAGTCCAGGTCGGTGCGGACATGGTCCAGGCACCACTGCTTCTTCCGGGGATGCCCGCCGTCCCAGGTGTACATGACGACCTCGGCCCCGCACTCCGCGGCGATCTTCGCCGTGTCGTCCGTGCTGTGCGAGTCGACCACGACGACCGCCTCGAAGTGGCCGAGGACCGACTTCACCGCCTCCGCGATGTTGAGCCCCTCGTTCTTCGTGGGGATGGCCACGGCTATCGGCAGCCTGTTCATCCGTTGCCTCCTTCGGGCAGCCAGGCGTAGCAGCCTGTGGAGGTGAAGGCGGTGGCCCCCGCCGGGATCGTGATGCGGCTGGCCTTCCCGTCGTCGGACGAGCCCGACGCCACAACCTTGCCGTTCGCCCCGGTGATCTCCCAGCCGCAGTTCTTCGTGGGCGCGACATCGCGGTAACGGCCGGGCCGCAGCCGCGCACCCTCGTAACGTCCGTCGGGGTAGGCCCGCGAGGCCTGTGCCACCAGCTCCTTGTGCTGGGTGCACAGCTGCCCGGCCGCGGGCTCGGCATCGGCGATCTCGCCCGTGGCCACGGCGCCGATCGCGATGTCCCGGTCGACCTTGACCAGATAGGTCAGCCGGTCGCAGGTCGCCTGTCCGGTCTGGAGTACCGCCGCCGGGTCCATGCCCTTGGGCACCCGGTCGACCAGGTACTTCTTCTGCTTCTTGGTGAACGTGCCGGTGGCCGGGGTGAGTTCGTCGGTCGGGGTCTTGGGCGGCTCACTGGAGTGCGAGGCCCGCGGACCGGCCGGATCGGAACCGGACGGCTCCGCGGGCGCGCCGGCCACCGGCCCCGCGGAGGCCGAGGGCCCGGAGCCGGCCGTCTTCTCCCCGCCCCCACCGGAGGAGGAGCCGCAGGCGGCCAGCGCCGCCGCCGCGATCACGGCGGCGGCGCCGGCCAGGAACGGATGTCTCATCCACCTGTCCTCAGGGCGTAGTGGGCGCTGACCTGGGCTGCGGTCAGCGCGGTCGGGTACACGGCGGTCTCGTCGATCTGTCCCGCGAAGAAGTTGCTCGTCGGACGGTTCGGCCAGGTCGCCAGATTGTCCCCGCCCACCCGCCAGTAGCCGTTGTAGGTCTCGTTCCTGGTGTACGACGCGTTCGAGGCACGAAGCTTTCCGTCCACGTACAGGGCCATTCCGCCCGAACCCTGGGTGGCGACCACATGGTGCCAGGCGCCGTCGTTATAGGCCCCGGTCGTGCTGACGGTCTGCCCGCCGGTGTTGTGGGTGCCGAAGGTGAGGCGCCCGTTGTTGCGCATGTACACATGCTTGTCGTACTTGCCGCTGAGCTCCATGGTGTTGGTGCCGAAGCCGATGATCTTCCCTCCCCGGGTCGTCGTCGTCTTGATCCAGGTCTCCACCGAGAACTTCGAGGTCTGGTTGTGGGCCCGGTTGCTGTACGCGTACTGGGTGGACCCGTTGAACCCGATCGCGGTCGAGGGGCCGGACACGGCCGCCGGGGTCTGCCGGTAGGAGGGCGAGTTGCGCAGGAAGCCGTTGTCCTTGCCCGTGCTGGTATCGGCGGCGAAGGTGGACGTGCCCTCGTCGTAGCGCCAGTACAGGCTCGCTCCGTCGGACAGCACCCTGGCCGGATAGCTCGCGGCCTTCGCCGCCACGGTCGCGGTCACCGCGGGCGACTTGGCACTGGTGTTGGTGCCGTCGCTCGCACTGATCCGGTAGGTGTGCGTCTCGCCCGGTGCGACAGCGGTGTCGGTCCACCGCAGCTGCGGCCGGTCCCAGAACACCGAGTAGCCAGTCGTGGTGTGGACGGGAGTGCTCGCGCCGTCCTTGTAGATCCGGTAGGTCAGCTCACCGTCGTCCGTGTCGAAGCTCGTCTGCCAGTTCACGTTCACCTTGCCCGCCGCGACCGTGGAGACGCTGACGTTGGGCACCCAGGGCGCCCCCGTGTCGGGCCCGTCGGCGAATCGGGTCAGCCCCTGCTGGGGTGAGCTGTTGACGGTCGTGAACTCGCCGCCCACCCAGAGGTAGTGGTGGCCGCCCTTGTCGGCCTGGGCCATCGCCCGGGGGCCGACCGGTTCCCCGATGCCGTCGTTGGTGTCCGGGAACCACGGCAGCAGTTTGGGATCGTCCACGGACTGGGCCAGCAGATGCTTGCGCGGCTGCTCGGGGAACTCGCCCATCGACGAGCAGTCGTGTGCGTGACTGCCGCTGTAGAGCACCCCCTTGTGCACCAGGATGGCCTGGGTGGCACCGAGGCAGGTGTCGCGCCAGACCTGCTGGAAGGTGGTCAGGTCCACCGCGATCCGGCCGTCGAAGACACCGCCCCCGGTGCCCTCGTTGGCGGTGTAGAACTTGGTGGCGTCCGCGGTGAGGTCCTGCACCGTCGAGGTGTTCGGGATGAAGCCCGGATAGCTCTTGTCCAGGGCGCCCGTCGTCGCGTTCACCACCGCGAGCGCGTGCGACGTGGTGCCGTTGACGGTGAAGAAGTCGCCGCCGATCACGACGTGCTGACCGTCGGGAGTGACCTGGACGGCCCGGCCGACCTCATCCGTGTTGGCCTTCCACGGCTTCAGTGCCGCGCCCGTGGTGACCGCGGCGAACTTGTTCCGGGTCTGCCCCGCGACACTGTTGAAGTCACCGCCGAGATACACCGTGTCGTCGGTGACAGCCAGCGCCCGTACCGTCGCGGAGACGGCGAGCTTGAAGTTCGTACGCGGAGTGCAGCTTGCCGTGTCGATGGCCGCGATGTTGCTCACCCCGACGCCGTTCACCGAGGCGAACTGGCCCCCGGCGTACAGGGTCTTGCCGTCGGGGGAGAGGGTCAGGGCCCGCACGGTCGCGGTGCCGGAGGACTGCGTGAACGACAGTTCGCAACCGGTCGGCGCACCGGTCGCGGCGTCGAACGCGGCGAAGTTCACCGCCGGCTGCTCCGACGTCCCGGCCGGTGCGTCCGGCGGCCGTACCGTGGAGAACGTGCCGCCCGCGTAGACGAGTCCGTCGTCCGTCGCGGCCATCGACCAGACGATTCCGTTGGTCTGCCAGGTGGAGAGGTCGTCCGCGGTGAGCGAGACCGGAGGGGTGAGCGCCGTTGCCGGAGAGCCCCCGGCAGCGGCGCCCAGGGCCCCGGCGAGCAGGCAGAGCGCGGCGGCCGCGGCCCGTACCCGGCCGTGGCCACGGGATCTGCGCCCCGTACTTTCGTTCATCATTCAGCTCCGAAGGTGAGAACGAGCTGCGGCCGGTGGGCCGCGGTTGCGACGTCGCCCGACCAGACGCGGAGCGAATCCGCTCCGTCGCTGGTGAGGGTGGACGAGTAGGCGGAGCCCAGGGCCGGCGCGTCCAGCTCCACCGAGTTGCTGGTGGAGACGGCGGTCGCGCCGGAGACGGTGCCCGGCACTGGCGACGGCCGGGAGTTGTAGGTGACCGCCGATTCCGTCCACGCGCCGGTGACCGGCACGAGACGGTGGCTGTCGGCCGAGCCCGCGGTGGGGTCCGGCGAGGTGTTCGCGGCGACGCTGCTGACCGCCAGGACGGTATCGCTCACGGTGAGCACCCCGGCGGTGAGCGCGAGGACGGCGGCGAAGACCCCGCCCCGGGTGGGCCCCGGGCGCCCGGGGCCGCTCACCGGTCCACCCGCACCGCGGCCCCGGTGAGCTGGTCGGCCAGCTGCCTGACATCCGCGTCGACCATGATCCGGGCCAGCTCCCGCGACTTGACGGCCGGCTTCCAGCCGAGCAGCTCCGCCGCCTTCGACGCGTCCCCGATCAGCGCGTCGACCTCGCTGGGGCGCTCGTACTTCGCGTCGTAGCGGACGTGCTCGCGCCAGTCCAGGCCGGCGTGCTCGAAGGCGTACTCCAGGAACTGCCGCACGCTGACCCCCTCGCCGGTGGCCACCACGTAGTCGTCCGGGGCGTCGCACTGGAGCATCCGCCACATGGCGTCCACGTACTCGGGGGCGTAACCCCAGTCGCGGACCGCGTCCAGGTTCCCCAGGTGCAGCCGCGTCTGGAGACCCGCCTTGATCCGGGCCACCCCGCGAGTGATCTTCCGGGTCACGAAGGTCTCGCCGCGACGCGGGGACTCGTGGTTGAAGAGGATCCCGTTGACCGCGAACATTCCATATGCCTCACGGTAGTTGACCGTGGACCAGTACGAGTAGACCTTCGCGACGCTGTACGGGCTGCGCGGGTGGAACGGCGTCCGCTCGTGCTGCGGCGGCGGGCTGGCGCCGAACATCTCGGAGGAGGACGCCTGGTAGACCCGGGTGTCGATGCCGCTGGCGCGCACCGCTTCCAGGAGGCGGGTGGTGCCGAGCCCGGTGATGTCCCCCGTGTACAGCGGCGCGTCGAAGGAGACCCGGACGTGCGACTGCGCGCCGAGGTTGTAGACCTCGTCGGGCCGGATGTCGCGCAGCAGGTTCACCAGGGCGACCCCGTCCGCGAGATCGGCGTGATGCAGGACGAACGAGCGGTCCGCCTCCTCCGGGCCCTGGTAGATGTGGTCGATCCGCTCGGTGTTGAAGCTCGACGAACGGCGGATGAGTCCATGGACCGTGTATCCCTTGTGGAGCAGCAGCTCGGACAGGTACGAACCGTCCTGTCCGGTCACGCCGGTGATGAGCGCGGTCTTCGCCACGTCTCCCCCTTCTGTGGTCGCCCGAGAGGCTGTTGACCGTCGAAATTTCAGAGTTTGAGCGATCTGCGGTAAAACGTCACCGCGTCATGGAGCTGCTGGCACAATCCGAGCCATGACGACTGATCTCCCCGGCCCTTCCCAGGAATCCGTCCCGTCCCTGCTACGGCCCGGCGCCCGGGTGTTCGTCGCCGGCCACCGAGGTCTGGTGGGCTCCGCGGTGGTGCGCCGCCTCACCGCCGAAGGCCACGAGGTGGTCACTCGCGGCCGCGACCGCCTGGACCTGCGCGACGCCGGGCGCACCGCGGCCTTTCTGCGTGACGCCCGGCCGGACGCCGTGGTGCTGGCCGCCGCCAAGGTCGGCGGGATCATGGCCAACAGCACCTACCCGGTGCAATTCCTGGAGGAGAATCTGCGGATTCAGCTGAGCGTGATCTCCGGGGCGCACGCGGCGGGCGTCGAGCGGCTGCTCTTCCTGGGCTCCTCCTGCATCTACCCCAAGCGCGCTCCGCAGCCCATCCCCGAGAGCGCCCTGCTGACCGGCCCGCTGGAGCCGACCAACGAGGCGTACGCGCTCGCGAAGATCGCCGGGATCGTGCAGACCCAGTCCTACCGCCGGCAGTACGGCGCCTCCTACATCAGCGCCATGCCCACCAATCTCTACGGGCCCGGCGACAACTTCGACCTGGAGACCTCGCACGTCCTGCCCGCGCTGATCCGCCGCTTCCACGAGGCAGGGCGTGGCGGGGCTCCGGCCGTCACGCTCTGGGGCTCCGGCAGCCCCCGGCGGGAATTCCTGCACGTCGACGACCTGGCCGCCGCCTGCGTGCTGCTGCTGGAACGCTACGACGGCGAGGAGCCCGTCAACGTCGGTTCCGGCGGAGATCTGACGATCCGTGAACTCGCCTCGACAGTAGCTGATGTGACGTCCTATCAGGGCCGAATCGAATGGGACGGCGGCAAGCCGGACGGCACCCCGCGCAAGCTGCTGGACGTGTCCCGGCTGGCCTCCCTCGGGTTCGCGCCACGGATCGCGTTGCGTGACGGAATCGCCGCGACCTACGCCTGGTGGCTCCAGGAGCAGGGCGCCCAGGTCTGAGCGGCGGTCCGCCCGGCCGGCCGGCTGGGCGGACACCGTCACGCCGCCGCCCGCCCGGCCCCCTCCCGCTTCCCGCATCCGCCGCCGCACTCAGTACGCCCCGCGGCCGTCGGTGACGGCGCGCAGCGTGCGGGCCATCAGCCCCATGTCCGTGGCCACCGACCAGTTGTCCACGTACCAGAGGTCGAGCGAGACGGTCTCCTGCCAGGACAGGTCGGAGCGCCCGCTGACCTGCCACAGGCCGGTCAGCCCCGGTTTGACCGAGAGCCGTCTCAGCTCGCGCTCGTCGTAGCGGGACACCTCGTCCGGCAGCGGCGGGCGCGGACCGACCAGGGACATGTCACCTCGAAGGACGTTGAGGAGCTGGGGCAGCTCGTCCAGGGACGAGCGGCGCAGCAGCCGGCCCACCCGGGTGACGCGGGGGTCGCGGCGCATCTTGAACATCGGGCCGTCGGTCTCGTTGCACGTGGCCAGCCGCTCGCGGTGCTGCTCGGCGTCGGCCACCATCGTGCGGAACTTCCACATGGTGAACGGCCGGTTGTGCTGCCCGTGGCGGATCTGCCGGTGGAAGACCGGCCCGCCGGAGGTGAACCTCACCGCCGCCGCGACCAGCAGCAGCAGCGGGGCCAGGGCGAGCAGGCCGAGGACGGCGCCGCTCCGGTCCACCGCGGCCTTGAGCGCGGCCTGCGGTCCCCGTCGCAGCGGAGGCACGATGTGCAGCAGGGTCAGCCCGGCCGCCGAAGCGGGGCGGACCCGGCCCGCCGCGATCTCCGAGAGGTGCGAGAGCACGGACAGCTCCAGCCCGCCGTCGTGGAGCCCCCAGGACAACCGCCTTAATCGCTCCTCCGTGAGCTCCGGCCCCGGTATCACCAGCGCCAGATCCGCCTCGTACGCGAAGGCCGCGCCCAGTACCGTCGAGGCGTCGTCATCGGCCGGCGCGGGCGCGAGCCGGCCAGGCACCGGAGAGTCGCAGCCCAGCGCGGCCGTCCCCACCGGCACGGCGGCCACCACGACGTAACCGTGGTCCGCGCGGGAGTCGAGCAGCCGCACCGCCCGGTCCACCCCCGCGGCCGCCCCGACCACCAGCACCCGGCGGGCCGTCCGCCGCTTCCCCCGCGCGGGCAGCCGGCGGACGCCGGACACGGCCGTCGTCGCCAGCAGGCCGGGAATCAGCGCCACCACCGCCGACGCCGGATCGATGGCCGGGTCGGTGACGGTCCAGAGCACCGCCAGCACACCGATGAGCAGCAGCCAGTCCCCGGACGCGGTCAGCGCCCCCGGAGGCCGGCCGGGCGCCCGGAGCGAGTACCGGCCGCGCGCCGCCCGTACGCACGACCAGGCCAGCGCCGCCGCGACCGCACCGGCCAGGGCCCGGGGCTCGCCGTCGGTGCGCAGCACGAGCCAGCCGGGAACGCCGAGGCCCAGCAGGTCGAAGCAGACGACCAGCGGCAGATACCGGCCAGGCCCTCTCCTCGGCCCTGGCCGGGCGGAACGCTCGCGCTGTACGGTCGGGCCCTGCGGCAGCCGGTCGAACTCCTGGCTGCGGGGCCGGTTCGAAGCGGTCCGTGGTAATGGCGCCCCCGCCAGTCCCACGGGTCCTGACATTCCGGTTTCGGGTAGCTCGACATGCCCCATGAACCCCCCAGTCACAGTTGCATCTCCACAAACAGGGCGCATCCGTCGATCCTGGGGACTGACGGACGCGCCCTCGCTCGGTGCACGATATCCACACACGTGCCATTTCGCTGGAGTTCCAGTGAAGTTCAGACATGCGGTGTGAGCTGGAACTCGTCCCGTTCCGGGCTGGATCACAGGTTCTGTGCGGGGGTATCGCTATCGGGGACGCACCGGAATCGGGCGGTGTGCGGATATGTACTGGCGCTCCGCCAACCACCCTACGTGGCCGGTCGGTTCGGTTGTGCTGCCGCCTCGGTCGAGGGGCCCGCAGCGCCTTCTGGGAGAATGCACCGCCGGGGGACTGTGCCCGGACACGAGTGAAAGAGGACGCACGGTGACTCCCGCGGAGAAGAACTGGGCCGGCAATGTCACGTTCGGGGCGAGGCGCCTGTGCGTACCGCGCTCGGAGGCCGAGCTGCGGGAGACCGTGGCCGCTTCCACCGCGGTACGCGCACTGGGCACCCGGCACTCGTTCAACACCGTCGCCGACACCGCCGGGGACCTGGTCTCGGTGGCGGGCCTGCCGCGCGTCGTCGAGATCGACCCGGGCGCGGGAGCGGTGACGGTGAGCGCGGGGCTGCGCTTCGGTGAATTCGCCGGGGAACTGCACGAGCGCGGCTTCGCCCTGCACAACCTGGGTTCGCTCCCGCACATCTCGGTGGCCGGCGCCTGCGCGACCGGAACCCACGGCTCCGGCGCCGGGAACCGCTCGCTCGCCGGCGCCGTCCGGGCACTGGACATGGTCACGGCGGACGGCGGGACCGTCTCGCTGCGACGCGGTGACGCGGACTTCCCCGGAGCGGTGGTCGCCGTGGGCGCGCTGGGCGTGGTGACCCGCCTGACGCTGGACGTGGTCCCGGCCTTCGACGTACAGCAGTGGGTGTACGAGGACCTGCCCGAGTCCCGGCTGACCGGCGGTTTCGACGAGGTGATGTCGGCCGCGTACAGCGTCAGCGTCTTCACCGACTGGCGCCCGGGACCGGTCGGCCAGGTGTGGCTCAAGCAGCGTGTCGGGAGCGGGGGAGCGCGGCAGGCACCGGCGGAGTGGCTGGGCGCGCGGCTCGCGGACGGCCCGCGCCACCCGATCCCCGGGGCGCCGGCCGGTAACTGCACCCGGCAGCAGGGCGCGGCCGGCGCCTGGCACAGCCGGCTGCCGCACTTCCGGCTGGAATTCACCCCGAGCAACGGGGACGAGCTGCAGTCGGAGTACTTCGTGGCCCGCGAGTACGCCGCAGCCGCCTACCGGGAGCTGGGCAGGCTACGGGACCGGATCGCCCCGCTGCTCCAGATCTCCGAGATCCGCAGCGTCGCGGAAGACGAGCTGTGGCTGAGCCCGGCGTCCGGCCGGGACTCGGTGGCCTTCCACTTCACCTGGATACCGGACACCGCGGCGGTGGCGCCGGTGCTCGGGGAGATCGAGGAGGCGCTGGCCCCGTTCGGCGCCCGGCCGCACTGGGGCAAGGTGTTCACCACCGCCCCCGATGCGCTGCGCACGCTGTACGGGCGGTACGCGGACTTCGAGAAGCTGATGGCCCGCTACGACCCGCAGGGCACCTTCCGCAACGACTTCCTGGACCGGCACTTCCCGCGCTGAATACCAGCCAGGCGCGGGTCAGCGGCTCTCGCGCTCGTCCCTTGCCCTGGACGGCCAGGCGGCCGCCGAGCGGCCCGGCGCGAGATGGTCCACCACATCGGCCAGCTCCTCGCAGGCGCGCTCGATCCGGCGGCGGATGTTCTGCTGCTCCGCGACGACGGAGGCCAGCAGCAGCGAGGTCAGTGCCACGGCCCCGTTGAGCACCGTGAGGTTGATCATCACCTCCAGCGTGCTGTTTCCGTCGAACGGCCCCACCTGCTCCGTACCTGCCACCACCGCCAGGACGGACACCAGCAGCGCGCACGGCGCGCTGCCCGCCAGCTGGAACCGCAGCGCCGCCCAGATGAGGATCGGGAACACCAGATAGAGCATCGACAGCGGACCGCGGGTGGCCACGAGCGCACCGGCGACCGTGACCACCAGCAGCGCACCGGCCTCGATCCACCGGTCAGACGTCCGGGGCAGCCGCGCCTTGCGTAGCACCACGAGCACCAGCGGGGTGACCACGAGCACCCCCATGGCGTCCCCGGCCCACCATGCCACCCAGACCGTCCAGAACCCGCTGGAGGGCAGCTTTCCGTCCACCGCGAGCATGGCGCTGCCCGTGGTCGCGCTGACGGCCATCCCGGCCAGCGCGCCCAGGAAGACCAGCAGGACTCCGTCGCGCAGCCGGTCCAGCTCCGTCCGGAAGCCGACCCGGCGCAGCATCAGGCAGGCGCAGACGGGCGCGAGCGTGTTGCCCGCCACGACGGCCGCCGTCGACGGCGACACGTAACCGCTGAGGGTTGCGATAACGACCAGCGAGCCGATGGCGATCCCGGGCCAGACGCGCAGTCCCATGACGAGCAGGCAGCCTAAGGCGATACCGGTCGGCGGCCAGAGGGGTGTGACCACCGCGCCGTTGACGGTGATCTGTCTCAGCAGGCCCAGGCCGCCGGACACGTAGTACGCGGCGGCGACTGCCAGGATGCGCAGCAGTTCCACGGCCCTGCGCCGAAATTCCTCGCTACGGATCACGGTCCTCATCAGACACCGGATCCGGTCGGCGGAGGTGGCGTGACACGCACCTCCCGGATCACCGCGTCATCCGGGAGCGGCGGGAAACGCGTCGTGGCGCACGACGAGCACGGCGGCGTCGTCCTCGTGCCCGGTGCGCTCCGCCGCCCCCAGGATCGCGTCGGCCAGCTCGTCCGCGTCGTCGCCGACCCGCGAGCTCACCAGCCGCACCACGGCGTCCAGCCCCTCATCGATCGAGTAGGAGGGACCCTCGATCACCCCGTCGGTCAGCAGCACGAAGGCGCCGGGGGTCGTGAGACGCCGCGTGGTGACCGGATAGTCCTCACCGGCCTGGATCCCGAGCGGCAGCCCGCCCTCGTCCGCGGTGGTACCCGCCCGTCCGTCCACCGTGGCCCACACCGCGGCGACATGTCCCGCACGGGCGCTTTGGAGCACCCGGGTGACCGGGTCTATCCGGACGAAGGTGCAGGTGGCAAGGAGACCGGAGTCCACGGACAGCAGCAGGTCATTGGTCCGCCGCACGACTTCGCCCGGATCGACCGCGGTGACGGCCAGCGCGCGCATCGCGATCCGGATCTGGCCCATGAAGGCCGCCGCCTCGACATCGTGCCCCTGTACGTCCCCAATGGCGAACGCCAACGAACCGTCCGGGAGCCGGAAGCCGTCGTACCAGTCGCCCCCGATGTCCAGACCGCTGCGTGCGGGCGCGTATCGGGCGGCGGTCTGCAGCCCAGGCAGATCGGGCAGCGACGAGGGCAGCATCTCCCGCTGGAGCGCCTCCGCCAGCTCCACCCGCGCCTGATGCAGCTCCACCTCGCGGCGAGCCCGCGAGGTGAGCTGCTGGAGCGTGGTCAGCAGTTCCTCGGAACTGGCCGAGCGGGGAGAGTGACGCCGGTTCATGGGCCGCTCCCCAGTGCGTGTGGTGGTGAGCCGCACCACAGGGTGTGTCGTGGCGGACGATCCGGGAGGTCAACGTTTCGGATCCGGTACGGGGCCGCGCGCCGGTTGTTCCGGACGAGGCTCCGCTCATCCTATTTCGGCGCGGTGATCCGCGCAGTCCGAGGCGTCCCCGGCGGCAGGCGCGCGGGGCGCGCCGGTTGGGTGGATGCTGGGAGTGAACCCGCGTGGCGGCGTCGTACGGCGGCCGGCGCGGGCCGGGAGGTGTGCGATGAGCCGGACGATGGAGTGGACAGTCCACGTCGACCTGTCAGAACAGGACGGTGCGACCAAGGCGGAGGCGGTGCTGGACACCGGCACGGCGAGACTCACCGGTCACGGGGTCGCCCGCTGCAGCCCGCAGGACCCGGATGTGCCTACCATCGGTGACGAGCTCGCGGCGAGCCGTGCGATGCGCGACGTCGCGGCCCAGCTGATGAGCGTGGCCGACCGGGAGATCGGAGAAGCCGGCGCGGGGCACCCCGACGGGCCGGTTCCGCCGCCCTATGCCTGGTCGGACGCTACATCCTGAGCCTCACCGCGCGCGGCCGCGTCAGCTGTCGCGCCCGCCGCGGGGGCCGTAGCGTGACCGGCGAGTGGACCGGTTCACGCGAACGAGAGACCCCCGGGTGACGCCATGTGCTGGAGCGCGACCGCGGACCTTGTGGCGGGCTCCGCCATCGCGGCGGTCGGCACAGCCTGTGTCCTGCGTACCCGCCGGGCCCGGGATCTTCCGCTCGCCGCGCTCCCGCTGCTGCTGGGCGCCCATCAGATCATCGAGTCCGCGGTGTGGCGTGCGGAGGGCGGCACCGGCCCGGCGACCGTGGCCTGGGCGGTCATCGCCCTGCCGCTGCTGGCGCTCTGGGTGCCGGCGGGCGTCCTGTGCGCCGCGCCGCCGCATGCCCGGCGCCGCCTGCTGGTGCCGCTGGCGGCCGGGGCCGCGACATCCGCCGTCCTCGGGTACGGCCTCGCCGTCCGGCCGGTGACCGCCCGGATCAGGGGACACACCCTGGGCTATGTGCTCGACCTTCCGCTCCCCGTGCTGCTCGTCGCGGGCTATCTCCTGGCCACTGTCGGATCGCTGCTGTTGTCCGGCGACCGGTGGCTGACGTGGCTCGGCGGACTGGCCGCGGCCGGGGCCGCGGTCTGCGCCGCGCTGTGGCGGCTGGAGTTCGTCTCGACCTGGTGCGCGTTCGCCGCCGTGTGCTCGGTGGTCCTGCTAGGCCGGTCCGGGAGGCGCCCCGTCCCGGACGCCGCACCCGCCGGGTCGTGAACCTCGGTTCATCAGGTGTTCGGGTGAACCTCCGTGCGTGCTTTCCGGCGGTAACGGAACGGGCGTTCAGGTCCGTCCGCGCGGTGACTGTTACTGGTTTCGGTACCGGATTCAAACACCGGGTGTGGGCCCGCGACGCTGGGAGAGCAAGGAGCGTACGGCCCCGTCAACCCGGCGTCGTACGGGTAGGTGCAGCGGACAGGGATTGACAGGTACCCGGAGGGTTCGGTGGGTGGTGCCTGCAGCCGCGTGTGACGGAAATGTCTGCACTTCGTAACACGTACCGGGGCGCTGTCCACGGAACGGGCAACAGGTTCAAAGTGCGGCTTCCCGGCATGACGCCGGGGCCGGACAACGCCCGGACCGCACGGTCCTGGCCTGCACCTGAGGGGTCTTCATGTCCCGTTCCGCACGGCGGATCACCGCCGCCCTTCCTGCGGCAGCAGACGGCTACGGCCACGACCACAGCAAGCCGGCCCCGCGCTCGGCCGTCGTCCTGGGCAAGATCCAGTACGACAGCCCCGGCCGCGACAACGGATCGAACCGAAGCCTGAACGGTGAGTGGGTCACCGTCACCAACACCGGCCGAGGTTCGGTCAACCTGCGTGGCTGGACCCTCAGTGACGAGAGCCACCGCACCTACCGCTTCGATCTGCGCCTGGCGGGCCGCTCCTCGGTGCGCGTGCACACCGGTGTCGGCCGTGACAACAGCCACGACGTCTACCAGGACCTCCGCCGCTACGTCTGGGACAACAGTGACACGGCGACCCTCAAGGACGCGCGCGGCCACAAGGTCGACTCGAAGTCCTGGGGCCGCCACCACTGCGGCCGCCCCTGAACCCGGGACCGCCGCCGGCTTCCTGACCGCGGCGCACCACGGCCCACCCGGCCGCGGTGCGCCGCCCCCGTTCCTCAGCCGCCCTCCGGAGCAGGGGACTGCGGACCGGGGACCTCCTGTTCGGTCCACAGAGCCTTGCCCTCTGCGCCGTACCGGGTGCCCCAGTGCGTGGCGAGCTGGGAGACGATGAACAGGCCGCGGCCACCCTCGTCCAGGGTGCGCGCGTTGGCGCAGGTTGGGCGCCATCGGACTGGTGTCGTGGACCTCACAGGTCAGGGTGCGGTCCAGCAGCAGACGCAGATGCAGCGGCGGGGTTCCGTAGCGGACCGCGTTGATGATCAGCTCGCTCACGATGAGTTCGGTCGCCTCGATTGTCTCCTCGTCGAGGTTCCACCCTTCCAGCCGGTCCCGGACGAGTGAGCGGGCCATGACGGGTGTGGTCCGGTCGTGGGCCAGTTCCCAGGTCGCGACCCGGTCGGCCGGGACGACGCCGGTCCTGGCGAGAAGCAGCGCGGCACCGTCGGGATGGGCGCCGGCGGGCAGGTTGTGGACGACCGCGTCGCACAGCTGCCGCAGCGGGCGATCCCGGAATGGCGAGCGCTTCCCGCACCCCGGCCATGGACCGGGCGTCCGACACCAGCGAACCGGTGAGGAACGCCAGCACGCTGCCCTCGTCGAGCCGGACCGTCGCCGTGGCGACGGGGGCGCTGTCGTCGGAGAAGAGCGGCGGGCCCTCGGGGACGTCCAGGACCACCGGGCTGCCGTCGGGCCCGACGGCCACCGGCGCCGGATGCCCCGCCCGCGCCACGGCGCAGGTCCGGGCGAACGGGTCGTAGACCGCGTACATGCACGTAGATGTCAGGGCCTGGTTGTGCAGCGAGTCGCCGGGCGGCAGCGACCTGCGCTCGCGGGCCAGCCGGTCGGCCGTGTCGTTGAGCCGGGCCAGCACCTCGTCGGGCTCCAGGTCGAGGCCGGCCAGCGCGTGGATGACCGTGCGCAGCTGCCCCATGGTGATGGCCGTCTGCAGCCCGTGCCCCTCGACATTGCCGATGATCAGCGCGGTACGCGCACCCGACAGCCCGACCGTGTCGAACCAGCAGCCGCTGTTGCGCCCCGGCAGCAGGATGTGCGCGGTCTCGACGGCGACCCGGGCACGGTCGTGCGGGGGGAGCAGCCTGCGCTGGACGGTGGAGGCGATCACGTGGTCGTGCTCGTAGCGCCGGGCGTTCTCGATGCTCAGCGCGGCGTGGGCGGCTGCCGTCAGCGCGAGCGCGACGTCGTTCTCGTCGTACGGCTCGGTTCCGCGGAACCGGTAGAGGCTCACCAGGCCCAGCACGGCGCCGTGCAGCTTCAGCGGCACCACGATCAGTGAGTGTGCCCCGGACACCTCGATCATCCGCGGCTGTCCGGATCCGCGGCCAGCCACGGGGTGTCCGGGCCGAGCGGGGACAGCCGGGGCGCAGGTCCGTGACGGCGAGCGCGAACGGCGTGGGTCCGGCAGCCGCCGCATGTCCTCGGCCATGCCGTCGCCACCGGCCCCCCCGTTGCGCCGCCCGGCGCAAGGGGACTTCGCGTCCCAGCGGACCGGCCGGCGGGGGCGAGCCCCGCAGGACCTCGTCCACCACCTCGACCACGGCCAAGTCTGCGAACCTCGGTGCCAGGGCCGCGACCAGGCCCTCGCAGGTCGCCACCACATCGAGGGAGTGGCCCACCTCCGGCGCACCGCCGTCAGGCAGTCCGCGCGGGCACGGGCCTTCTCCCCGCTCGTTGATGTCGACGACCGCGGCCAGCACCCCGAGGGGCCGCCCCGTCGGGCCGTCCAGCCGGTGCAGGGTGACCCGCAGGCTGTGGGCGGGGCCGGGCGCCTGCGCCAGCCGACCCCGGATCACCTGGTCGAGCAAGGGTCTGCCGCTCTCCAGCACGCCGCGCACCAGCTGTTCGGCCCCGGCCGGATCGTCGAACCGGTAGGCCTCGGTGAAGTGCAGTCCCACGATCTGTTCGGCGTCGACCACGTCGGACAGCGGGTTGGCGCGCTCCACCCGCAGCTCCGTGTCCAGGACGTGCAGGCCTACCGCGGACTGGCTGAACAAGGCGTCCAGGAGCGCCACCGACATGACGTCACCCGTGGACGTCCCGGGGACCGTTCCACCGGCGTCCGACACGTCGACCCCCATCGGGCTCCGCCGTCCCAGCGAATCGACGGCTCTCGGACAGCCTGCGCACCTCCCGTCCGGCCCGCCACCGTGCGGGGCCGGACGGGTGAGGCGGGACCGAGGCCGTGCGGGGTGCGGTGGGGTCAGCTCTCCAGGGCGGCCGAGACGACGGCCTTGGCCTCCTCCTGGACCCGGCCGAGGTGCTCGGTGCCGAGGAAGGACTCAGCGTAGATCTTGTAGACGTCCTCCGTGCCCGAGGGCCGGGCGGCGAACCAGGCGTTCTCCGTGGTCACCTTGATGCCGCCGATCGCCTCCCCGTTGCCCGGCGCCGAGGTGAGCACGGCCGTGACCGGTTCGCCCGCGAGGGTGTCGGCGCCGACCTGCTCGGGGGAGAGCCGCGCCAGCACGGCCTTCTGCTCGCGGTCCGCCGGGGCGTCGATCCGGGCGTACGCCGGCTCGCCGAACCGGGAGACCAGAGCGGCGTAGTGCGCGGACGGCGATTCGCCCGTGACCGCGAGGATCTCGGAGGCGAGCAGCGCGAGCAGGATGCCGTCCTTGTCCGTCGTCCACACCGATCCGTCGTGGCGCAGGAACGAGGCCCCGGCCGACTCCTCGCCGCCGAATCCCAGCGATCCGTCGGCCAGACCGTCCACGAACCACTTGAATCCGACCGGCACCTCGACCAGTCGCCGGCCGAGACCGGCGGCGACCCGGTCGATCATTCCCGAGGACACCAGGGTCTTGCCGATACCCGCTTCCGCCGGCCACCGGTCCCGGTGCCGGTACAGGTAGTCGATGGCGACGGCGAGGTAGTGGTTCGGGTTCATCAGGCCCGCGTCGGGGGTGACGATGCCGTGCCGGTCCGCGTCGGCGTCGTTGCCGGTGGCGATGTCGAAGCGGTCGCGCTGCCCGATCAGCGAGGCCATCGCGTACGGGGACGAGCAGTCCATCCGGATCTTGCCGTCCCAGTCCAGCGTCATGAACCGCCAGGTGGGGTCGGTGAGCGGATTGACCACGGTCAGGTCGAGCCGGTGCTGCTCCGCGATGCGGCCCCAGTACGCGACCGACGCCCCGCCCAGCGGGTCGGCGCCGATCCGCACCCCCGCGGCGCGCACCGCGTCGAGGTCGAGCACGGACGGAAGATCCGTCACATAGCTGCCGAGGAAGTCGTACGTCCCGGTCGTGGGCGCCGCCAGCGCGCGGACGCAGGGCATCCGGCGGACGTCCTTGAGCCCGCCCGCGATGATCTCGTTGGCCCGCTCCTGGATCCAGCCGGTCGCCGCGGACCCGGCCGGACCGCCGTTCGGCGGGTTGTACTTGAACCCGCCGTCACCGGGCGGGTTGTGGGACGGCGTGACCACCACACCGTCGGCGAGACGCGAGGTACGGCCCCGGTTGTGGGCGAGTACGGCGTGCGAGACCGCGGGCGTCGGGGTGTAACCGCCGGCGGAGTCGACGAGGACGGTCACCTCGTTCGCCGCGAACACTTCGAGGGCGGTGACCCGGGCCGGCTCCGACAGCGCGTGGGTGTCGGCCCCGAGGAAGAGCGGCCCGTCCGTGCCCTGGCCGGCCCGGTACTCGCTGATCGCCTGGCTCGTCGCGGCGATGTGGTCCTCGTTGAACGCGGTGGCCGTCGACGAACCCCGGTGCCCCGAGGTGCCGAACGCCACCCGCTGGCCGGCCTCCGAGGGATCCGGGTGCAGCGTGTAGTACGCGGTCACCAGCCGGGCCACATCGGTCAGGTCCTCGGGGCGCGCCTGCTGTCCGGCTCGTGTGTGCGGCATCTGCCACTCCTCCGTATCGGTCGGTCGGTGCGATCTGCCCGCCGGGCCATCTTCACCGTTCGTCTTCGTGTGCGGGCGGGCGCCCCGCCGTGCGGACGGCGACCGCCGCCGCGTATCCGAGGGGGACCGCGACATCGGTGACGGTCCAGCCCGGGGGGCCCGGCTGCGGCACCGGGCCGGTCCCCAGGTGGTCGTGCGAGATCCCGTCGGCCAGCCCGATCCCGGTGCCCTTCAGATACGCCTCCTTGCGCGTCCAGGCGCGTACGAAGGCGGCCGGCCGCTCCTCGGCGGGCAGCGCCGCCAGCTCTTCGCGCTCCGCCGGATGCAGCTGGTCCCCGATCTCGGAGACGATGCGGTTCTCCGGGGCGCGTTCCACATCCACCCCCACCGGCTCGTCCGCGAGCGCGAGCAGCGCGACGCCCCGGGTGTGCGACAGCGAGAAGTGCACGCCGCCCTCGGTCGCGGGACGGCCGTGCGGCCCGCCGCAGGACGGACACGGCTCCCGCGTCAGCCGCACGGCCTCGGGGGCGACGCCGAGCCGCGTCCCCAGCAGCATCCGCAGAGCCACGTGCGAGGCGACGAAGCAGAAGCGGTCGGCCTCGACGGCCAGGCTCCCGGCCCGCGCGAGCTCCTGCGCGTCGAGGATGGCCGGGGCCAGCGCCTGCGCCCGTTCGCCCTCCCGCTGCGCGTCCACGATCCACAGCGCGGGAACACCGGTGCTCCGGGCGGCCGTCGGGGCCCGCCAGCCGGTCTCGGTGAATGCGAACTCGTCGGGCTGGTACACCGTTGCGTCTTCCCTCGGCCGGGCGGGCGCCGTGAGCAGTCGTCAACGGCGGGGCGGTCGCTCACATTCTATGGAGGTCCGAGCCCCGGTGCGCTCAGGAGGTCTTGAGGGCGAGAGCCCATTCCGCGACGGTGGCGGTCTCGCAGCGGCGGGCGAGGAGGTCGTTCACGAGCGTGCGGTGCAGCGCGGGATCGGGGTCGGCGCAGGCGTCGGACAGGACGGTCACCCGGTAGTCGAGGTCGGCCGCCTGAAGCGCGGTGGACAGGACGACGCCCCCCGTGGAGACGCCGGCCAGGACGAGATGACCGATGTCCTGGACCGCGAGTATCTGCTGGAGGTTGTTGCCCGCGAACGCGCTGACGCGGTTCTTGTGGACGACGGTCTCGCCCTCGGCCGGGGCGGCGTCCGGGTGGATCGCGGCGCCCGGGTCGTCGGCGGTGAAGAGGTGGGCGGCAAGCGATCCGAAGGTCTTGTTGCGGGGATGGGCGTCGGCATGGCCGGGGCGCAGCCGCAGCGTCACGTGGATGACGGGGATTCCCGCGGCGCGGGCCGTGGTGAGAGCGCGCACGGCGTGGGGCAGGTAGTCGGCGGGCATGTGGCCGAGGTGGCCGAGCTGGAGATCCATCGAGAGCAGCGCGGTACGGGACATGGTGCGGGCCTTTCGGTGAGTTGAGCGTGCGACGGGCGGTCGGGGGCTAACGCGCTTGCGGCGCCGCGGCCGGGGAGTCCTTGCCCGGCGCACGGCTGAGGGTGCGGTAGAACAGGGTCATCAGGAGGTAGAGCACGGCCGCGCCGAGCATGATCCAGGCGAGGTGGTGCATACCGCCGGTGTCCACGCGCCGGCCGAAGGAGGCGGCCGCCGTGGAGGAGGCGACCATCGAGCCCACATAGGCGAAGGTGCGCAGCAGTCCGGCCGAGGAGGCGGTGCGCTCGGGATCGGCCTGGAAGTAGACCGAGTTCTGCAGGGCCAGGCTGTTCAGCCCCTGCGGGACGCCGAATATCAGGGCGACGAGTATCAGCGTCCACACCGGACTCGCCCCGGTGAGCGTCAGCATCACCGCACAGGCGGCGATCTGGCCGAGCCCGCCGGCGATCAGCTTGCCGCGGACCCCCTTGCGCCGCCCGGTGAGGACCGAAACCCCGATGGCCACCAGGAACATGGGGATCTGGACGAGCCCGGCGTGGAAGGGCGAGAGCCCGAAGCCCTCCTCCGTCCACTGGGTGAACCCGTAGAGGAAGGCGTACGAGACGACGTAGGCGACGAGCGCGCGCCCGTAGGTGGCCAGCAGCGGCGTGTTGCCGCCCAGCACCCGCAGGTCGATGAACGGGGTGGGCGCCCGCAGCTCCCGTACCGCGAACGCGGCGCTCGCGGCGGCGGCGATGGCCAGGAGGTACCAGTCGCGCAGGTGAAGGTTCATCAGGAAAAGCAGCAGGGAGACGAGCATCGCGGCGAACAGTGCCATCCCGGGCAGGTCGAGCTGGGCGGCGATCCGTCCGCGCTGCGGGGACTCCCCGGTGCCGGCCTCTCTGGGCAGCCGGAGCAGCCCCAGCAGCAGGGCCGCGCCGGCGAGGGGCACGTTCAGTGCGAACGTGGTGCGCCAGCCGCCCAATCCGATCAGCAGGCCGCCGAGCAGCGGGCCGATCACGGCGATGGTCTGGTTGGCGACGGCCAGGGCGGTCAGCACCTCGCCGGGGCTGTCCCGGCCCGTCCGCCTGGCCTCGCTGCGCAGCAGCGCCATCGCGGCGGGATACCCGGCACAGGTGCCGAACCCGAGCAGGACGCGTGAGGCGATCAGCACGCCCAGGTTCGGCGCCACGGTGCCGATGGCGCCGGCGACCCCGACCAGGGTGGTGCTGACGAGGAAGAGCCTGCGCGGCCCGAAGATGTCGATGAGCCGGCCCATGACGGGCTGCCCGAGGGCGGTGGCCAGGTAGAGCGCCGAAACCAGCCACGCGGTCTGGGCGGGCGGGGCGCCGAGCGCTTTGCCGATGGGTATGAGCGTGACGGCGATGATCGTCGAGTTGACCGGGTTCAGGACCGAGCCCAGCAGCATCGGCGGCAGCAGCCGCCGGTCGAAGCCCGCCGTCGCCGCGCGGCCGCGCTCCGCTTTCGTCCGGTCAGTCATGGGTCAGGCGCTCCAGTACGGCCATCGCGGCGATCACGGCCTGCCGTTCCTCCTCTGTGCACCGCTCCTGCAGCTCACCGGCGAGCCACTCCTGCCGGGCCTGGCGTCCCTCCGCCACCCGTTGGTGCCCCGCCTCGGTCAGCGCGACCAGCAGGCGGCGCCCGTCACCGGGGTCGGGGCGGCGTTCCACGAGCCCCAGGGCGGTGAGCGACGCGAGCGTCGCCGTCACCGACTGGTGGCGCACGCCCTCGGCCGTGGCCAGCTCACTGGCCGTGATGCCCGGACTGGCGGACAGCCGGGTCAGCACGGACTCCTGGCCGAAGGTGATGTCCTCTGCCTCTGCGGCGTTCAGGATGCGGCGCCGCAGCCGGCCGATGACCGTACGGACCTCTCGTGAGGCCTGAACCGCTGAGGGCGACGTGCGCGGGCTCTCGTTCATGCGCTCCACGGTAGAACGTACAGGACGAGTTGTACAGTTTCAGCTGTATAACTCGGCCGGCCCCTCCGGCGTTTCCTTGTCCGTCCGGTCCCTGTCCGAGCTGGCGCTTTCAGCGCCTTTCACTTTTACGCAAATCTATTGCGTAAATTGCAGCCCATTTGCAGGACCTTCTGCGTGGGCTCGTTGATGGCCGATGAGCCATCTATTGCCTTATTTGTCAGGGCAGTTGAGCCGGTGTGAGTCAATCCGCTTAGGTCGCGGTTTCTGTCACGACGGTGGACTCACCGTCATTTTTCTGCAACTCTCTGACCGTAATACGCAAAAGTCCATCCTGTGGGCGCAGGAAAGCATGCCCCCAGCAGGTACGCAGAAAGAGCCGCGCCTTGGACGCGCCCTGCGCCGAGGCCGAAGATCGGGGACCTATGAGAACGCAACGCTGGAGATGGCGGGTTCTCTCCGCCACTGTCACCACCAGCCTGCTGATGGTCGGGTGGCCGGCGATCAGCGCATCCGCCGCCGGCGGCCCGAACATCGCCGCCGACCAGAAGGCGGCCGCGAGCAGCGCCGGCAGCGGGAAGGCCGCCGGGAACATCGCCGACGGCGAGCAGTCGACGTACTGGGAGGGGTCGAGCAGCGCCCTGCCCCAGTGGGTACAGAGCGACCTGGGCAAGGTCACCCGCATCGACCAGGTCACCCTGAAGCTTCCCGCCGACTGGAAGACCCGCCGGCAGACCCTGTCACTCCAGGGCAGCGCCGACGGCACCAGCTTCGCCACGCTGAAGACCTCGGCCGCCTACACCTTCGCGCCGGGCAGCTCCAACAAGGTGACCATCAGCTTCCCGGCCACCCGGACCCGGTTCGTACGGGCGAACATCACCGCGAACACCGTCGCGAAGAACGGCCAGCTCTCCGAGCTGGAGGTCCGCGCGGCGGCCGAGTCGTCGGTGAACCTGGCCGCCGGCCGCACGCTCACGGCCAGCAGCTACATCCAGACCTACATCGCCGCCCAGGCCAACGACGGCAACGCGGCCAGCTACTGGGAGAGCCGCAACGGCGACCTTCCGCAGTGGATCCAGGCCGACCTCGGCTCCTCGGTCCGGGTCGACCGCGTGGTGCTGCGGCTGCCCGACGGCTGGGAGTCGCGCACCCAGACCCTGAAGATCCAGGGCAGCACCAACGGCTCGGACTTCACCGACCTGACGCAGTCCAAGGCCTACACCTTCAGCCCCACGGCCGGTGAGACGGCGACGATCGGCTTCGACGCCACGACCACCCGCTACGTACGCGTCCTGGTCTCCGCCAACTCCGTCCAGCCCGGCGCCCAGGTCTCCGAGCTGGAGATCTACGGGCCCACCTCGGGCGACACCCAGGCGCCCACCGCCCCCTCGCAGCTGGCGTACACCGAGCCGGCCACCGGGCAGATCAAGCTGACCTGGAAGGCGGCGACGGACGACACCGCCGTCACCGGCTACGACATCTACGCCAACAACACGCTGCTGACCAGCGTGGCCGGCAACGTCACCACGTTCACCGACACCCGTCCGGCCGGCTCGACCGTGTCGTACTACGTCCGGGCCAAGGACGCGGCGGGCAATGTCTCGGGGAACAGCAACACCGTCACCCGGACCGGCGACTCCGGCGACACCCAGGCACCGACCGCACCGGCCGGCCTGAGCTTCACCGAGGCGACCGCCGGGCAGGTCAAGCTGGTCTGGCAGGCGTCCACCGACAACAAGGGCGTCACCGGGTACGACATCTACGCCAACAACGTGCTGCGCAAGAGCGTGGCCGGCGATGTCACCACCTACACCGACACCCAGTCGACCGCCACCACGGTCTCCTACACCGTCCGGGCCAAGGACGCGGCGGGCAACGTGTCGGGCGACAGCAACACCGTCACCCGCAACGGCAGCACGAGCGCGGCGTCCAACCTCGCGGTCGGCAAGCCCATCACCGCCTCGTCCGTGGTCCACACGTTCGTCGCGGAGAACGCCAACGACAACAGCCTGAGCACCTACTGGGAGGGTGCCGGGGGCAGCTACCCGAACACGCTGACGGTGAAGCTGGGCGCGAACGCCGGGACCGACAGCGTCGTCGTGAAGCTGAACCCGGACAGCAGCTGGGGGCCCAGGACCCAGAACATCCAGGTCCTGGGCCGGGAGCAGAGTGCCTCCTCCTTCACCAGCCTGGTCGCGGCCAAGGACTACGCGTTCAGTCCGGGCAGCGGCAACGCGGTGACCATTCCGGTCAGCGGCCGGGTCGCCGACGTCCAGCTGAAGTTCAACTCCAACACCGGCTCCGGTGCCGGTCAGGTCGCGGAGTTCCAGGTGCTGGGCGCCCCGGCACCCAACCCGAACCTCCAGGTCAGCTCGGTGACCGCGGCTCCCGCCGCACCCGTCGAGTCGGACCCGGTCACGCTGACCGCGACGGTGCGCAACAGCGGCTCCGTCGCGGCACCGGCGAGCAAGGTCGAATTCCGGCTCCGCGGCAGCAAGGTCGCCACCGGGTCCGTGGGCGCGCTGGCCGCGGGTGCCTCCACCCAGGTCAGTGCGGCGATCGGACCGCGTGACGCCGGCAGCTACGAGGTCAGCGCCGTCGCGGACCCGGCGAACGACGTCATCGAGCAGAACGAGACCGACAACACCTACACGAGCACGACCGCTCTGGTCGTCAAGCCGGTCGCCAGCTCGGACCTGGTCTCCACCGGGGTCAGCACCTCCCCGTCGGCCCCGTCCAACGGCCAGAACGTCACCTTCTCCGTCGCCATCAAGAACCAGGGCTCCGTGGCGTCCGCCGCGGGCGGCCACGCCGTCACGCTCAGCCTGCTCGACGCCAAGGGCGCCACGGTGAAGACCCTCACCGGCACCTACAACGGGGCCATCGCGGCGGGCGCGACCAGTGCGCCGGTGAGCCTGGGCAGCTGGACCGCGGTCAACGGCTCGTACACCGTGCGGACGGTGATCGCGGACGACACCAACGAACTCCCGGTGAAGCGGGAGAACAACACCGCCAGCAGCTCGTTCTTCGTCGGCCGCGGCGCCAACATGCCGTACGACATGTACGAGGCGGAGGACGGTGTCACCGGGGGCGGCGCCAAGGTCGTCGGTCCGAACCGGACCGTCGGTGACATCGCGGGCGAGGCGTCCGGCCGCAAGGCCGTCACCCTCGACAGCACCGGCAACTACGTGGAGTTCACCACCAGGGCGAGCACCAACACCCTGGTGACCCGGTTCTCCATCCCCGACTCCGCGGGCGGCGGAGGCATCGACTCCAAGCTGAACCTCTACGTGGACGGCACCTTCCTCAAGGCGATCGACCTCACCTCGAAGTACGCGTGGCTGTACGGCGCCGAGACCGGACCCGGTAACTCCCCGGGCTCGGGTTCGCCGCGGCACATCTACGACGAGGCGAACGTGATGCTGGGCAAGACCGTCCCGGCGGGCAGCAAGATCCGGCTCCAGAAGGACGCGGCGAACACCTCCACCTACGCGATCGACTTCGTCAGCCTGGAGCAGGCCACGCAGATCGCCAACCCGGACCCGGCCGCCTACGCCGTGCCCACCGGATTCACCCACCAGGATGTCCAGAACGCCCTGGACAAGGTCCGGATGGACACCACGGGCAAGCTGGTCGGCGTCTACCTGCCGGCCGGTGACTACCGGACCGCGAGCAAGTTCCAGGTCTACGGCAAGGCCGTGGAGGTCGTCGGCGCGGGTCCCTGGTACACCAGGTTCTTCGCACCGTCAGGCCAGGAGAACACCGACAACGGATTCCGTGCGGAGGCCAGTGCGAAGGGCTCGTCGTTCGCCAACTTCGCGTATTTCGGGAACTACACCTCGCGCATCGACGGACCGGGCAAGGTGTTCGACTTCTCCAACGTCTCGGACATCACGATCGACAATGTCTGGAACGAGCACACGGTGTGCCTCTACTGGGGCGCGAACACGGACAGCATCACCATCAAGAACTCCCGCATCCGTGACACGTTCGCCGACGGCATCAACATGACCAACGGCTCGACGGACAACCACGTCGTCAACAACGAGTCCCGCGCCACGGGCGACGACAGCTTCGCCCTGTTCTCGGCCATCGACTCCGGTGGCTCGGACATGAAGAACAACGTGTACGAGAACCTGACCTCGATCCTGACCTGGCGTGCGGCGGGTGTCGCCGTCTACGGCGGCTACGACAACACCTTCCGCAACATCCTGATCGTGGACACCCTGGTCTACTCGGGCATCACGGTGAGCTCGCTGGACTTCGGCTACCCGATGAACGGGTTCGGCACCGAGCCGACGACCATCGAGAACGTCTCCGTCATCCGCTCCGGAGGCCATTTCTGGGGGACGCAGACCTTCCCCGGTATCTGGCTGTTCTCCGCCTCCAAGGTGTTCCAGGGCATCCGGATCAACCATGTCGACATCGTCGACCCGACGTACAGCGGCATCATGTTCCAGACCAACTACGTGGGAGGACAGCCGCAGTTCCCGATCAAGGACACCGTACTGACCGACATCTCGATCACCGGCGCCCGCAAGAGCGGGGACGCTTTCGACGCCAAGTCCGGCTTCGGACTGTGGGCCAACGAGATGCCGGAGGCCGGCCAGGGGCCCGCCGTCGGTGAGGTCACCTTCAACGGCCTGAAGCTCAGCGGCAACGCGCAGGACGTGAAGAACACGACCTCCACCATGAAGATCAACATCAACCCGTAACCCCCTCGCACACAGGAACGCCGTCCGGCTTGCCGGACGGCGTTCCGTGGTGCGCAAATTCCTTGCGCCCACCCGTGCGAAGTTTGCGGAAGCGGAACCGCGGAGCGGTCACGAACCGTGCGGAACCGCCCTTGGCATGCTGTCTCGGCTGTGTGGAGCCGGGTGGCATGCCTCTGTCGTACCTCACAGTGGCGCGCAACGGACTGTCAGACTTTTACGAAAACTGCGCGAGATATTGCGTTCACATGTCGGCGCTGGTTGAGTGAACCTCGCCCCGGCAGAGAGCCGGCCGAGGGCCTTCCATGCTCATGCCCGAAGGGGACCATCGATGAGAAGTGCTGGGTTCAGCCGCACCCGCCGTACAAGCCGTGCCTCAGCGGCTGCCCTTGTCACCGCACTCGCCCTGACCGCTCTCGCCTCCTGCGGCACGAGCAGCAGCAGCGACAACGGTGACAACGGCAGTGGATCCAAGGGATCGTCCGACCCGTCGGCGCCGCTCGACCCGAAGACGAAGGTGACGATCTCGATCGACTGTATGCCGCCGGCGGCCAAGGCCGCGGAGCTGCGTGAGTGGAACGAGGACATCAAGACGTTCAACAAGCAGTACCCGAACGTCACGATCAACGGGAAGTCCACTCCCGGCCAGTGCAACGAGCCGCCCCGCTTCACGGCGATGCTGAAGGGCAAGTCGCAGCCCGACGTCTTCTACGCGTACTTCAGCGACCTCCAGCAGGTCCTGGACAACGACGGCGCCGAGGACATCTCCGCCTACGTCAACGACAAGTCGGTGCCCGCGCTCAAGGACATCCAGACCCAGGTCGTCGATGTGGCCCGCAAGGACGGCAAGCTCTACGCCCTGCCGACCAGCAACTACACCATGGGCCTGATGATCAACCGGAAGCTGTTCAAGCAGGCCGGTCTGGACCCGAACAACCCGCCGTCCACCTGGGAGGACGTCCGCAAGGCCGCGAAGAAGATCGCGGGCCTGGGCAAGGGCATCTCGGGCTACGGCGAGTACAGCGCCGGCAACAACGGCGGCTGGCACTTCGCGGCCACCCAGTTCGGCCTCGGCGGTGACATCGTGGACGCCTCCGGCAAGAAGGCGGCCTTCAACAACGCCACCGGCAAGCAGGTCCTCCAGCAGCTGCACGACATGCGCTGGGAGGACGACAGCATGGGCAAGACCCAGCTGCTGAAGTGGGGCGACCTCCAGAAGCAGATAGCCAGCGACAAGCTGGGCATGTTCCTGGCCGCCCCCGACGACATCGCCTACATGGTCCAGCAGCTCGGCGCGGAGTACGAGACCTTCGGCCTCGGCCCGATCCCGGGCGGCAAGGGCACTCTCTTCGGCGGCAACAACTACATGATCAAGAAGGGCAGCTCGCCCGACCAGATCAAGGCCGGCATCGCCTGGCTCAACTTCAAGAACCTCACCCCGGGCAAGGGACAGTTCGACTGGGCCCGCACCAAGGCCGACAAGCTCCCCGTCGGGCTGCCGCAGCCGAACTTCTTCCTCAACGACTCGAAGACCAAGGACGACGCCGCACGGGCCAAGGACGCGACGATGCCCGTCGAGAACTTCAAGGCCTTCATGGACAACCCCGTCCCGGGCAAGGCCGAGCCGCCGAAGGCCCAGGAGATCTACAAGATCCTCGACAACGCCATGTCCGGTGTCCTGACCAACAGGGACGCCGACATCGACAAGCTGCTCTCCACCGCTGAGCAGCAGGTCAACCAGGTTCTGGCGAACCAGTAACGGACGCGCGGGACCGGGTCACGCGGACCCGGTCCCGCATTCCGGCCCCGTCCGACTACTGCGCTTCAGTTCACCGGCACCTAGGAGACACCATGTCGGCCCCTACCCTGTCCTCCCCCAAGGCCGCCAGGCCTGGGCCAGGACTTCCAGGCCCCGCACGCCGGACCTCCGCCCGCGAGGAGTTCCTGCGCGCCGTGCGCCGCAACATCTCAGCCCACGGCTTCCTCATCGGAGCGGTGCTCTGCTTCTCGTTCTTCTCCTGGTATCCGATGGTCCGGGAGTTCATCCTGGCCTTCCAGAAGTCCGAGAACGGCGAAACCACCTGGGCCGGCTGGTCCAACCTGACGTACGTCTTCAACGACCCGGCCTTCTGGCAGGCCTGGCGCAACACCCTGCAGTACACCGTGCTCGCGCTGCTGCTCGGCTTCGTCGTCCCGTTCGTCGTCGCCATCGTGCTCAACGAGTTCCGGCACGCACAGGGCTACCTGCGGCTCCTGGTCTACCTCCCCGTCATGCTGCCGCCGGTCGCCTCCGTACTGCTCTTCAAGTACTTCTACGACCCCGGATACGGCCTCTTCAACCGCATCCTGGAGATCTTCCACCTGCCCGCACAGCAGTGGCTCCAGGACACCGACACCTCCATGCTCTCCGTCGTCATCGCGGCGACCTGGATGAACATGGGCGGCGCGACGCTGATCTACCTGGCCGCCCTCCAGGGCATCCCCGGCGAGCTGTACGAGGCGGCGGAGCTCGACGGCGCGGGCCTGCTGCGCAAGATCTGGCACGTCACCATCCCGCAGACCCGGCTCATCCTCTCGCTGCTCCTGCTCATGCAGATCATCGCGACGATGCAGGTCTTCACCGAGCCGTTCCTGCTCACCAACGGAGCCGGCCCGGAGGGGTCCACCACCACCGTCGTCTACCTCATCTACCAGTACGCCTTCAACTTCAACAACTACGGCAGCGCGGCGGCACTCGGCCTCGTCCTGCTCGTCGTCCTCGCGGGATTCTCCGCGGTGTACGTACGACTGAGCCGCAGCAGCGAAGACTAGGACGGGAGCACGACCATGGCATCGAACACGCTAGTCTCCCGGCGCGGGAGCGAGAGCCGCAGAGCGGTCCGCCGCAGGGCCGAACGCGCGGCCGACCTCGGCCGCCAGCGGACCCTGATCTCACCGGCCCAGCTCGGCAGACGCCGCGGCAAGACGTTCTACTGGATCACCTTCGCCGTAGTGGTCATCGTCTTCACCGTGGCCTTCCTCGGACCGCTGTACTGGATGGTCACCGGTGGTCTCAAGACCACCCAGGAAGTCGTACAGAGCCCGCCCACGGCCTTCCCCAGCTCCGTCCACACCGAGAACTACAGCCAGGCCTGGACCGTGATGGACCTGTCCAAGCTGCTGTTCAACACCCTGTACTACGCCTTCGGCGCGCTCGCCTTCCAGCTGATCTTCGACGTCGCGGCGGCGTACTCGCTGTCCAAGCTGCGACCGGTGTTCGGCAAGGTGATCCTCGGCATGATGCTGGCCACCCTGATGATCCCGGCCACCGTGCTGGTCGTCCCCCAGTACCTGACCATCCTGGACGTCCCGGTCTTCCAGCGGAACCTGGTCAACACCCCCTGGGCGATCTGGCTGCCGTCGGTCACCAACGCGTTCAACATCTTCCTGTTGAAGCGATTCTTCGACTCGATCCCGCGTGAGCTGCTCGACGCCGCGTCCATCGACGGCGCCTCACCGCTGCGCACCCTGCGCTCGATCATCCTGCCGATCTCCCGGCCGATCCTTGGAGTCGTCTCCATCTTCGCCATCGTCGGCGTGTGGAAGGACTTCCTCTGGCCGATGCTCACCCTGCCCGACCCGAGCAAACAGACCCTCAACGTGGGCATCTACTCGCTGGCCAGCGGCGTACCGGAGAACATCCTGATCGCCGCGCTCACCATCGCCTCCATCCCCACGCTGCTCATCTTCCTGATCTTCCAGCGCAACATCATGGGCGGTCTGACCGCGGGCGGCCTCAAGGGCTGACCCCCGCCACACCGCCCCGCGCCGGGACCCCGCACAGCCGCCTTCCCCTCAGCACTCCGCCGCCGGCCCGACCGTCCTGCCCCGCTCGGGGGCCGGCGGCGGAGTACCACCTGCCCGAAAGGAACGCCACGTGGCAGCCAACTGTCCGTCCGAGCCCACCGCGAACTGGTGGCGCGACGCAGCCATCTACCAGATCTATGTACGCAGCTTCGCCGATGGCGACGGTGACGGCACCGGCGACCTCGCGGGAGTACGGGCCAGGCTGCCCTACCTCGTCGAACTCGGCGTGGACGCACTCTGGTTCACCCCCTGGTACCTCTCGCCGCTCGCCGACGGCGGCTACGACGTGGCCGACTACCGCACCATCGACCCCGCGTTCGGCACCCTGGCCGAGGCGGAGAAGCTGATCGCGGAGGCCCGCGAACTCGGCATCCGCACCATCATCGACATCGTGCCCAACCACGTCTCCGACCAGCACGCCTGGTTCCGGGCCGCCCTCGAAGCCGGCTCCGGCAGCCCCGAGCGCGACCTCTTCCACTTCCGCAAGGGACGCGGCCCGGACGGCGCGATCCCGCCCAACGACTGGGTCTCCGAATTCGGCGGCACCCCCTGGACCCGGCTGGACGACGGCGAGTGGTACCTCCACCTCTTCGCCACCCAGCAGCCCGACCTCAACTGGGCCCACCCGGCGGTCCGCCAGGAGCACGAGGAGGTGCTGCGCTTCTGGTTCGAACGCGGCGTCGCCGGCGTACGGATCGACTCCGCGGCCCTGCTCGCCAAGGACCCCGCGCTGCCCGACTTCGCCGAGGGCGACCCGCACCCCTTCGTCGACCGCGACGAACTGCACGACATCTACCGCGCCTGGCGCGCCATCGGCGACGAGTACGGCGGCGTCTTCGTGGGCGAGGTCTGGCTGCCGGACGCCGAACGGTTCGCCCGCTACCTGCGCCCCGACGAACTGCACACCGCTTTCAACTTCAACTTCCTGGCCTGTCCCTGGGACGCCGGACTGCTGCGGACCGCCATCGACGACACGCTCTCCGAGCACGCCTCGGTCGGGGCCCCCGCCACCTGGGTCCTGTGCAACCACGACGTGACCCGCACCGTCACCCGCTACGGCCGCGCCGAGACCGGCTTCGACTTCGACGCGAAGACCTTCGGCACCCCGACGGACCTGGCCCTGGGCACCCGCCGTGCCCGCGCCGCGGCCCTCCTCTCGCTGGCCCTGCCCGGCGCCGCGTACCTCTACCAGGGCGAGGAACTCGGCCTGCCGGAGGTGGACATCCCGCTGGACCGCATCCAGGACCCGATGCACTTCCGCAAGGGCGGCGCGGACCCCGGCCGCGACGGCTGCCGGGTGCCGCTGCCCTGGTCGGCGCAGGGCCCGTACGCCGGGTTCGGAGGCGACGCGGAACCCTGGCTCCCGCAGCCGGACGACTGGGCCTCGTACGCCGCGGACCTGCAGAGCGACGACCCGGAGTCGATGCTCACCCTGTACCGCGAGGCGCTGCGGCTGCGCCGCGAGGAGCCGGGGTTCGCCACGACGGGGGAGCCGGGCGCGCGCGAGCTGACGTGGCTGGACGCGGCGCCGGGGGTGCTCGTCCTCAGCCGCACCGACGGACTCCTGTGCGTGGTCAACCTGGCCGCGGAGGCGGCCGAGCTGCCCGAGCACACCTCGGTACTGCTGGCCAGCGGCCCGCTCGACGGCGCGGGCAGGCTCCCGCAGGACACCGCGGTCTGGCTGCGGGCCTGACCCCGGAACCCGGACGCACCTGCTCATGGACCCGGAGGGGCCCATGGGCAGGATCGCGGGGGGACGAGGGCTGCGGCACAGTAGGGATATGTATGCCGCGAATGATCTGAACGCCCTCGCCGCCGAGCACCTGGCCGCGGCCCGCACCTCCGCGCACGGCCGCAGCGCGCACCTCCTGCTGCACGAGGAGCCGCTGCGGCAGACCGTCATCGCCCTGACGTCGGGCTCCGCGCTCGACGAGCACAACGCCCCGCCCGCCGCCTCCCTCCAGGTGCTGCGCGGCAGGGTCCGGCTCACGGCCGCGTCCGGCGATGTGGAACTGGCGCCCGGACGGCTGCTCCCCATCCCGCAGGAGCGCCACGGGCTGCTCGCGCTGGAGGACGCCGTGGTGCTGCTGACGGCGGTCAACGGCTGACAGCCCCGGCCGGTCGCGCCGGGCGGGACCGACCGGCAACTGTCCTCCTTCGCCAAAACCTTTTGGGAGCGCTCCCAAAGGCAGGCAGGATGACGGTATGACCTCACGAACCGGCCTCCGTACGAACCGGCCTCCGTGCCTACCACCCGGACGACCGTGCGGCCCTTGCGGACATCTGCGTCCGGACGGCCGACAACGGAGGCGACTCCAGCCACCTGTACCCGGACCCGGAGCTGATGCCGTCGATCTTCGCTGCCCCGTACGCGTACCTCGAACCCGGTCTGGCCTTCGTCCTCGACGACGGTACGGGCCGGGCGGTCGGATACATCCTCGGAACGGCGGACACCCCGCGGTTCGTGACGGAGTTCCGCGAGCGCTGGCTGCCCCTGGTCGAGGACCGCTACCCGCGGCCGCAGGGCGAACCGCGCGGTCCCGCCGACGAGATGATCGCCCTCCTGCGCAACCCGGAGCGGATGGTCCTGCCCGAACTGGCCGGCCGCCCGGCCCACTTGCACATCGACCTGCTCCCCGACTGGCAGCGCAAGGGGTACGGGAGAGAGCTGATGCGTACGTTCCTGGCGGCCCTGTGCGCCAAGGGGGTCACAGGGGTGCACCTGTCCATGCTCACCGCCAACACCCCGGCCAGAGCCTTCTACGACCGGCTGGGCTTCACCGGGATCCGGGTGCCGGATCCTGGTCCCGTCAGCTACCTGGTGCGCGGCACGGAGGCCGGCCTGTAAACGGCGCGGCGGCGGGGGTGCCACCCCTCATCGCTGGGCAGGTACTGGTGTACGAGCCCGAAACGGGGCGAAGTGGCCGGTGGCGAAAGGCGTGTGACGTGAGCGAGCAGACCTTATGGCAATTCTCCGACGACCGCGGACAGTTGTCGTCCGCCGAGCGGCGCCCGACGCGGGTGCTCGCCTACGTGCAGGCCGGAGCGACGTTGTGGGACCACGGGATACGGCCGGTCGGGATATTCGGCTCCGGCCACGACGACCCGGCCGTGCCCGACCCCGCGAAGACCGGATCGCTGCCGCTGGCCGAGATCGCCTACGCCGGTGCGGGCCCCGCTCTGGACGTCGAGACGCTGCTGGGCTCCGAGCCCGACCTCGTGGTGGCCGTCAGCTACGGCGGCGGACAGGTCTACGGCCTCGCCCCGGAGACGGCCAAACACCTGGAGGAGCACGTCCCGGTCGTCGTCATCGACGTGGGCCAGGCGCGCACCCTCGCGGAGACCGGCTACCGGTTCGCCCGCCTCGCCCGGTCGCTGGGCGCGGCCGAGCCCGCCTCGGCCGCCCGGGAGCTGGACGCCGCCCGCGACCGGCTGCGCGCCTTCGCCGCCGGACCGGACCGGACCCGGGTCCTCGCCCTGTCCCCGGCCGGGCAGCAGCAGGCGCACCTGGCCCGCCCCCGCATGTGGCCCGAACTGCGGGTACTGGCCGAACTCGGCATCGACCTGGTCGAACCGGCCGACGGGCCCGGTGCGAACTGGTCCACGGTCGGCTGGGCGGAGGCCGGGGCGCTGCGCCCCGCCGTCGTGCTCGCCGACATCCGGGTCAACGCCACCCCTCTCGGTGAGCTCGGGACGAACGAGGCGTGGGCCTCGATCGAACGCACCGCCCGGGTGGTGCCCTGGAACCCGGAGCCGGTGTGCAGCGCCCACGCCCACGCCAGGTTCCTGGCCCTGGTGGCCGACGCGCTCGGAGCGTAGCCGGGCCGGGCGCCGCCACGCCGATGCCCCGTACGGCCGTGTCCGATCGCGCGGGACGCCCTGGTTCGCGAGGCTGGCCGGAGTGTTCCGAGCCGGTAACCCGCACGTCCCCAGGAGCAGACCATGCAGCAGGACAAGCACCCCGACTACCGCCCCGTCGTCTTCCGTGACCGTGCGGCGGGCTACGCCTTCCTGACCCGGTCCACCGCGTCGAGCGAGCAGACCATCGGCTGGGACGACGGAAACAGCTACCCCGTCATCGACGTCGAGATCTCCGCGGAAAGCCACCCGTTCTTCACCGGAAAGGCCCGGGTGGTCGACTCGGAGGGCCAGGTCGCCAAGTTCGAACGCAGGTACGGCGACGACGGGGGAGCGGCCGCCTCCTGACCCGTTCGGCCCAGTGGCCGCATCCTCGGCGGGGGCCCGGCCGTTCGGCCTGCGGGGGCGTGAACGAGCGAGGGGAGAGCCGAGGCATGGTGCGGGACGGGACAGCGACGGTGGTGACGGGCCTGGGGCTGGTGACCCCGGTGGGCGCCGACGAGCACACCTTCTGGGCGGGGCTGTGCGCCGGCGCCGGGGCGGCCCGGCACTGCGAGGAACTGGCCGGCCTGCCGGTCGACTTCGCCTGCCGGGCCGACGGCCCCGACCTGGACGAGGCGGTGGGCGGACGCGCCGTCTTCCGGATGGCGCGGTTCGTGAAGATGGCCCTGGTCGCCGCCCGCCGTGCCGTGGCGGATGCCGGTCTGCGCCCGGACCGCTGGGACGGCGGCCGGGTGGGCGTCGTACTGGGCGTCGGTGTCGGAGGCGTCTCCGTACTCGTCGACAACGTCCGCAGGCTGGACGCCGACGGGCCGTCCGCGGTCTCCCCGCTCCTCGTGCCGATGATGATGCCGAACGCGGCCGCCGGGGAGATCGCCATCGACCTGCGCGCCCACGGGCCGAGTCTGGCCCCGGCCACCGCCTGCGCGTCGGGTGCCACCGCGATCGCCCTCGCCGGCGACCTGCTGACGAGCGGGAGCTGCGATGTGGTGGTGGCGGGCGGCGCGGAGTCCGTGGTGACCCCGCTGGTGGTCAGCGCGTTCGCGGGCATGGGGGCGCTCTCGGCGCGCACCGGTGACCCGGCGGCCGCCTCCAGGCCGTTCGCCTCGGACCGTGACGGGTTCGTCCTGGGCGAGGGCGCCGCTGTTCTCGTACTGGAACGGGCCGACGACGTCCGGGCCCGCGGCGGTCGGGCGCGTGCCGTGCTGGCCGGTGCCGGAGCGGCCACGGACGCCCACCACCCCACCGCGCCCGAACCGGGCGGCCGGGGTGCGGAGCGGGCGGTCGAGGCGGCGCTGGACCGGGCGGGCTGGGCCGCCGGAGAGGTGGATCACATCAACGCACACGGCACCTCCACTCCGCTCAACGACGCCATGGAGAGCGCGCTGATCGCCCGGCTCTTCCCGCACCGGCCCTCGGTGACCGCGCCCAAGGGCGTCATCGGGCACACCCTCGCGGCGGGCGGCGCGATCGAGGCGGTGGCCACCGTACTGACCCTGGAACACGGCCTCGTCCCGCCGATCGCCAACCTCGACGCCCCGCCGCCGGACTCCGGCCTCGACTGCGTGACCAAGCAGCCCCGCAGGCAGCGCGTCGAGCGGGCCCTCAGCCACTCCTTCGGATTCGGCGGCCACAATGTCGCCCTCGCCTTCCAGCGCGCCCCTTCACCTCGCTGAACAGGAAGTAAACGGCCGCGAATGCCGGAATCCGGGTGTCCTGGCTGATTCCTGATCGTTTCTGTCGTATGACCACAACGATCGACAGCCCCGTCATGGCCGAGGCCGGCCAGGAGCGCGCCGCGGACCGGCTCACCTCGGTGCTCCTCGGCGCGGACGCCCGCCGGGAGCACGGATTCTGGCAGCGGCTCATCGCCACGGACCCGTTCCGCAGGCCCACCGTCCCGCCGCCCGGCCCCACCCCCGACGAACGGCTCGCCCTCGCCCACGCGCGGCTGCGCACGCTCAACAACACGCTGGACAGCGGCGCCAGGCTGGCGGCCGACCCGCGCGCCCTGGCCGCCCTGCACGAATGGCTCGCCCCGGTGGACCCCTCGCTCGCCACCGTCGCGGGGATCCACTACAACCTCTTCCTCGGCAGCCTCCTGGACCACGACACCGACCGGTCCCGCGACCTGTCGGACTTCCTCGCGATGCGACGTATCGGGACCTTCCTCTGTACGGAGGTGGCGCACGGCAACGACGCCGCCGCGGTCGAGACGACGGCCACCTACGACCGTGCCCGGGACGGATTTTTGCTGCACACCCCGCACCTGGGCGCGCAGAAGTTCATGCCCAACACCAGCCCGGCGGGCGGTCCCAAGTCGGGACTCGTCGCCGCGCGGCTGCTCGTCGGGGACACCGACCACGGGGTCTTCCTGCTGCTGGTGCCGCTCACCGACGCCTCGCAGGCCTTGCCAGGGGTACGGATCCGCAGGCTGCCGGCCCGGATGGGCAGCCCGGTGGACCACTGCCTGACCTCTTTCGACCAGGTGTTCGTGGGGCGCGAGGCGCTGCTCGGCGGCAAACAGGGGCGGGTCGGCGACGACGGGGTGTTCCGCAGCGGCACCACCGGGCGCAGACGCCGGTTCCTCGCCTCCATCGCCCGCGTCACCACGGGCCGCATCTGCATGAGCGCGAGCGCGATCGGCTCCGCCCGTGCCACTCTCGCCATCGCGGTCCGCTACTCAGGACACCGGTATGTCTCCGGGGGCCGCGCGCTGCCGCCGCTGCCGGTGATCGCCCACCGCAGCCATCACGGCCCGCTCGCCGGGGCCATGGCCACCGTCTTCGCGATGAGTCTGCTGCACCGGCGGGCCCTCGACCGCTGGGATGCGGCGGCGCACGGCCCCGAGCCGGAGCGCGAGGCGGCCGGCCGGCTCGTCGACGTCGCGAAGGGCTGGATCACCTGGCAGGCCCGCTCGGTGATCGTCGAATGCCGTGAACGGTGCGGCGCCCAGGGCCTGCTGGAGCACAACGGGATGAGTGAACTCGTCACCGGGGTGGAGGGCGCCATCACCGCCGAGGGCGACAACATGGCCATCCACGCCAAGGCCGCCTCCGAGATGGTCATCTCCGCGATGCTGGACGCACCGGACGCCTGGGGCGTCACGGCACCGGACGCCGGCCCGCAGACCGGTGACCTGGACGATCTGCGGTTCCTCGGCCGGCTCCTGGCCCATGTGGAGCGGATCCAGTTCGCCCGCTCCCGCGCGCGGATGGCGCGGGCCCCGCACGGCGGCCCGCTGAAGCGGTGGAACGCGGGGTCCGGGCCCGCGCTGCGGGGAGTCGAGGCGCACGCCTGCCGGCAGGCGGCCGAAGCCTATGCGGACGCGGTCGAAGGGCTGCCGCAGGGGCCCGCCCGGGACCGGCTGACCGAACTGGCCCGGCTGTTCGCGCTGCGCCGGATCCAGCAGCACAGCGGGGACCTGCTCGTCGCCGGGCACCTCACGGCCGGTCAGGTGGAAGACCTCACGGAGACCACAGAGCGGCTCGTCGCCGCCGTCGCGGCCCATCTGCCGGAGCTCGCCGACTCCTTCGCGCTGCCGGAGGAAGTGCTCGCGGACTGGCCCATCACCGGACCCCGCTATGCCGAGGCGTACGACGACCCGGGCGCCTCCTGGCACACCGCGGAGCGCCCGGTGCCCGCCGGGAGCGAGCGATGAGGGCCGCGCCGGAGCGGGCGGCACCGCCGGGCGTGCGCCGGGCGGCCGAAGCGGTGCGGGGGCTCGGCGTCGGTCTCGTACTCCTGGCCTTCTGGGGTACCTCGGCCGTGCTGGCGCGGTGGTATCCAGGAGCGGGAACGCCCGGAGGCGAATCGGTTCGCCGCAAGGCGTAACCGGCCGGACGCTGCTCAGTTACTTCGGCGTCGGGGTGGTGAGAGGCACCACCCCGGGACCCCCGCCGGACGGGCATGATGGAGAGGAAGACCATGAGCGCGATTCACCCCACGATCACCGAGGTACTCAGCCGTACCTTCAGGGTGCCCGTGGCCGAGATTCTCCCGGAATCCACGATGGACAGCCTCGACATGGACTCCCTGGCAGTCGCCGAGTTCGCCGTCGTCATGAGGGAGGCCGTCGGCGTCGAACTGGACCCGGGCACGCTGCACCGGGACACCACCCTCGCCGGACTCACGGAGTTCCTGCGCGCGAAGGCCGGCGGCGAGGCTCCCGTGAGCACCGTCCGATGAAGATGCCGTCCATCGCTGTCACCGGTCTGGGAATGATCACCCCGGTCGGCAACGACACCGAGTCCACCTGGGACGGGGTGTGCGCCGGGATCAGCCCGGCCCGCACCGTCCCCGCCCTCGCAGGGTGCGCCATCGACTTCGCCTGCACGGTCGACGGGATCGACCTGGACGCCGCGGTCGGCCGGCGTACCGCCTTCCGCATGGGCAGGTACACGAAATTCGCCGTACTGGCCGCGCGGGAGGCGGTCTCCGACGCGGGACTCGACCCGCGCGGCTGGGACGGCAGCCGGGTCGCTGTCGTCGTCGGCACCAGCAGCGGCGGTTCCGCCGGACTCACCGATCAGGCCCTGGTGCTGGAACGGCGCGGGCCGGAGGCGACCTCGCCGTCCGGGATCCTGCTCACCATCCCGAACATGCCCGCGGCGGAGATCGCCATCGAGATGAGTGCCACGGGCCCCAGCCTGGCGCCCTGCACGGCCTGCTCGTCCGGGGTCACCGCACTGTCGGTGGCACGGGACCTGCTGGTCACCGGGCAGTGCGATCTGGCGATCGCGGGAGCCACCGAATCGACCCTGTTCCCGATCGCCATGACCGGGTTCGCCAGATCCGGCGCGGCCGCCCTCGCCGACCGCGACCTGTCCCGGCTCAGCCGGCCCTTCGCGGCCGACCGGGCCGGGCTCGTCATGGGGGAGGGCGCCGCCGTCATGGTGCTGGAGCGCGCGGCCGACGCCGAGGCCCGGGGTGCGGAGCCGCGCGCGCTGCTCGCGGGCACCGGCGCCACCACCGACGCCCACCACCCCACCAGCCCGCACCCCGACGGCCGGATCGCCCAGGCGGCCGTCGAGGCCGCGCTGCGCGACGCGGGCTGGCAGGCCGGGGACGTCGAGCACATCAACGCCCACGGCACGGCCACCCCGCGCAACGACGCGGCCGAAGCCGCCCTGATCGGCCGGGTCTTCCCGCACCGGCCGCCCGTCACCGCGCCCAAGGGCGTGCTCGGCCACTGCATGGGGGCGGCCGGGGCGATCGAGGCGGGGCTCACGATCCTCACGCTCCAGCGCGGAATCGTCCCGCCGGTCGCCAACCTGGACGCGCCCGCGCCCGGGTTCGACATCGACTGCGTGACCAAGCAGCCGCGGGAGCTGCCCGTCCGGCGTGCCGTCAGCCACTCCTTCGGATTCGGCGGACACAACGCCGTGGTCGCACTCCAGCGGCCCTAGGGCCTGTCCGGCGGATCAAGGCCGGGCGGCCCCGTTCCACCGGTTGCGCACGAGAGGGCGGACCCCCGTGATGCGGGTCCGCCCCTCGCTCCTGTCCGGCTCGGCCGGTCCGGCGCGGTGCGCGGGGTCAGCGGCGCCGTCCCTGACCGAACTCGCCGCCGGCGTCCTTGCCGCCCATGTCCTTGCCGTCCTTGGTCATGCCGTCCGCGTAGTCGATCTGCTCCTTGCGCAGTTCCGCGGAGACTTCCTTCTGCTCGGTCACCTTCTTCGTTTCCATCCGGACCCGTTCGACCGGTACGGTCTCCTTCCGCGTCGTGGCGCGTTCGGCGTGCAGGGTGACCTCCACATCCTGTTCGTTGATGTCCGAGCGGGCCGCCTTGTCACCGGGCTGGAGCGGCTCGCGCACCACGCGAACCTCCTCGTGCGTCACCGGCACGGTCCTGGTGACGTTCTCGGTGACGACGTACTTGTGCAGGCGGGCCTTGCCGCTCTCGTACTCCTCGGTGCCGACGCGCAGCTGTTCCTCGGAGCGGATGAGTTCCTCCTTGCCGCCCAGGTCGGCGGAGGCGGACCGCTCCGCGTCCGCTCCGGCCAGCGGACGGGCGGTACCGGAGGTGTCGGTGTCCCGGTGCTTGCCGGTGCCCGTACCCGCGGTGCCGGAGGCCTTCGCGCTGTCGGTGCCGCGTGCCGCGCCCATGGCCCCGGCTCCTGCCCCGGCGGCCGCGCCGGCTCCGGCAGCGCCCATCGTTCCGGTCCCGGACGTGGTCGGCGCACCGGCCGTGCCGGCGGCCCCGGAACGGTCACCGAGCTTCCCGCCGGTGTTCCTGGTCAGGCCGTAGTGCCGGTAGAGCTCCTCCTCCTCGGAGACGGAGAGATGAGCGTCCGCGTCCACCCGGGGGGCTTCCTTGACGCGGTCCTTCGGATGGGAGATGTGCAGGTCGGAGCCCACGCGACGGGCTCCGGCGAGAGGCACGAAACTCTCCTTCATACCGAACAGGCCGGTCTTCACCGTGATCCAGTCCGGTCGGCCGGTGCTGTCGTCGACATACACCCGCCCCACGTTGCCGATCTTCTCGCCTGCGGTGTCGTACACCGTCAGGCCGTCGAGCTCTCCGGAATCCGTGAAACCGTCAGCGGCTCCCATGACCGATTCCTCCTAGCTCGGGCGCGTCCTGTGGGTGGGTCCAGCAGGTGAGGCGCGTCCGGATTCCATCGCGCCTCACCTGGATGGACGCTGCAACTTCCCGGCCGGCGGGGGCGGGGCGCCCCAGCCCCGACGGATGGGGCGGGGCCCCGCACGATGGCGCTGGGGCCCCCGCGATCCAGTTAGGCCAATCGAGTGAACGGCCGGTGGGGGGCGGCCCGCCCCGGCGGGTCCCGCCGCGCCGTCCTCGGCAATCGCCGCTGAGCAGGCCGTTCCCTCGGCGCGGCGAATTTCCGGCAAACCCTTGACACCCGCTGGACGCGGCACCATTCTTTCGCCAGAAATCGCAACGGCATTGCGATTTCCGCACCGACAGATGGACGAAACCGACAGATGGACGAAGCGGACGAAGGAGGCCCGGCCCATGGCTGAGCGCAGCACGGACACCACCACCCCGGCCCGCGAAGGACAGCAGGCCCCGGGAGTGCTGCAGACCGTCGACCGGGCCCTGCTCGTCCTGCTGACCTTCACCGAGCAGCGGCCCGAATGGGGCGTCAGTGAACTGGCCCGCCACCACGGCTGGGACAAGGCCGTCGTACAGCGGCTGCTCACCACCCTGAGCGCCCGGGGCTTCCTGCTCTGCGACGACAACAGCCGCCGCTACCGCCCGGGTCCCGCGCTGTCCCGGCTGGCCAGGGTCAGCGAGCACAGCGGAGTGCTCTCCTCGATCTCCCGGCCGGTACTCGCCCGGCTGCTCCGCGAGACCGGCGAGAGCGTCGTCCTCAACGTCCCGCACGGCGGCAGCTACCGCTGCGAAGCCGCCGTCGACGGCACCGGACCCGTCCGCTACACGGCGATCATCGGCGCCGTCATGCCTGGTCACGCCGGGGCGTCCGGACACACGATCTTCGCCTACCACCCCGAGCGCGAGATCCGGCAGATGTTCGGCGCCACCGGACTGACGCGCTTCAACGACCGCACCATCACGGACCTGGACGCCCTGCTCACCTGCTACGCGCAGGTTCGCGCCGACGGGTACTGCGTCAGCCACGGCGAGTACGACGAGGCCGTCACCGCGGTGTCCGCCCCCGTCTTCCAGGGCGACGGCGTCCCCGCCTCCCTCACCGTCATCGGCCCGTCCCACCGAGTGGACCGGGCCGCCGACATCCTCGTGACCCTGGTACGCGCCGGGGCGGCGGAGATCACCGCCGCCCTCGGCGGCTGAACCAGCCCCGGTCACCGTCCGGCCGCGACCTCCCCAGTCGCCGTCGTGCCCCCGGGCTCCGCCCTGCCGCGGAGACCCGGACCCGCCTCCCAGCCCTGCAAACCGAAGGGGGTGCCCCATGGCGCACCACGTCTCAGCGCCGCACCCTGCCCCGCCGCCGTCCGCCCCCGACGAGCTCCGGTCGCACCCCAGGGTCATGGAACCCGTGCTGCTGGTGATCCTGGTCGTGCTCTCCGCCGTGGGAGCCGTCATCGGCATCGACCTGGTCTCCAAGCTGGGCATCTCCGCCAACACCTCGGTCGTCGGTGCGCTCGTCGCCATGCTCATCGGCCGCATCCCGCTGGGCTTCCTGCGCCGGATGCGGTCCGTGCACCGGCAGAACCTCGCCCAGAGCGCGATCTCCGCCGCCACCTTCGCCTCCGCGAACGCCCTGCTGACCTCCGTCGCCATCCCGTACGTCTTCGGGCGCCAGGACCTGGTCTGGCCGATGCTCGCGGGCGCGTCCGTCGGGCTCGTCGTGGACGCCTGGGTGCTCTACCGCGCCTTCGGCTCACGGCTGCTGCCCGCCGACGCCGCCTGGCCGCCCGGCACCGCGGCCGCCGAGACCATCAAGGCCGGCGACCGGGGAGGGCGCCGGGCCCTGATCCTCGCGGGCGGCACCGCCGTCGGCCTCGCGGGAACCCTCTTCAGCCTGCCGCTCTCGGCCGCCGGGGTCGCCTTCCTGGGCAACGTCTGGGCGCTGATGATGTTCGGCATCGGACTGATGCTGCGCCAGTACGGGATGGACCTCTTCCACACAGACCTGGGCGCCGGATACATCCCGCACGGCGTCATGGTCGGCGCCGGCGTCGTAGCACTCGGTCAGGCCGTCCACCTGCTGATCGGCCGTCGCGAGCGCAAACGAACGGCCGCCGCCGCAGAGAACCGTAGCGTGGCGCACGTCGAGCCGGCGGACCCGAGCACCGCCTACACCGTCGACGAGCGCGCACTGCGGCTCTCCCTGATCCGCGGCTTCGCGCTCTTCACCGGCGGCGCCGCGATCCTCGCGGTGCTCGGCGGGCTGATCGGCGACATGAGCCCGCTCGGCATCGTCGGCTGGGTGTTGTTCGCCGCCTTCGCCGCCCTGGTGCACGAACTGATCGTCGGCCTCGCGGCCATGCAGTCCGGCTGGTTCCCGTCCTTCGCCGTCACGCTGATCTTCCTCATCCTCGGCGTCGCCATAGGAATCCCCTCGGTGCCGCTCGCCCTCCTGGTGGGGTACGTCTGGCCTTCGCGGACATGGGCTACGACCTCAAGGCCGGCTGGCTGCTGCGGCGCGAGCACCGCCCCTGGGACCCCTTCGAGCGCGAGGGCCGCCGCCAGCAGTTCCTGGCCGCCCTCATCGGTTTCGCGGTCGCCCTCGCCGTCGTCGCCGTCGCCTGGCGCTCGTACTTCGGGCAGGGACTCATCCCGCCCGTCGCGAAGGTGTACGCCGACACCATCAAGAGCGGCCTCAGCGACCCGGACGCGGTCCGCACCATGCTCGTCTGGGCCATCCCCGGCGCCGCCATCCAGCTGCTCGGCGGCACCCGCCGACAGATGGGCGTCATGCTCGCCACCGGCCTGCTCATCCTCACCCCGCAGGCCTGCTGGCTGGTCCTCGGCGCCCTCGTCGTCCGGGTCGGCTACCGCAGGCTGCGCGGCCCCGCGGCCGACGAAGAACTCAACCTGGTGGGCGCCGGACTGATCGCCGGCAGCTCGCTCGGGGACTCGGCCCAGATCCTCAAGACCTGAGCCCCGCCACCCCGCCCCCGGACCACATCCCGTACCACCGCACCACTCAGCACCACCTGTATGGCAAGGAGAACCACCCCGTGGACATGTACAGCAGGCTCGAACCGCGTCCCGAGTACCTCAGCTTCGAACTCGCCCTGGCCGCCCGCAAGCTCGTCGAGGAGGTCATGCTCGTCAAGCGCGGCGAGCACGTCGTCCTCACCGGCGACACCAGCAGCGACCGCCGGGTCATCGAAGCCACCGCGCAGGCCGTCGCCGCCGCCGGGGCGCACCCCGTCGTCGTCTGGTACGAGACGCTGCCCGGCGCCTCCATGGAGCCGCCCCGGCCGGTCGCGGGAGCCATAGCCGACGCCGATGTGTGGATCGAGTTCGCCGTCTCGTACCTGATGCACTCCGACGCGTTCCGCGCCGCCATGGCGAACGGCTGCCGCTACACCAACCTCACCGCGATGGACGTCCAGATGCTGGTCGCCACCGTCGGACGCCCCGACTTCCAGGGCGTCATCCGCCTCGGCAAGGCCCTCGTCGCCCTGCTGGAGGCGGCCGACGAGGTCCGGATCACCTCCGCCAACGGCACCGACCTGGTGGGCCGCAACGGCGACCGGCCGATCAACCTGCGTGGCAAGCCCGCGGAGAAGCCCGGCGAGACGGTCATGCTCTCCGGCCAGATCTCCTGGAACCCCCTTGAGGAGACCCAGGACGGCGTACTCTTCTTCGACGGGGCCCTGTGGCCGCCGGACGAGATCGGCCTGCTGCGCTCCCCGGTCCGCTGCACCGTGGAGAAAGGTGTCGTGACCAAGATCGAGGGCGGCGCCGACGCGGACACCTTCCGGCGCTGGATGGAGTCCTTCGACGACCCGAACATGTTCCGTGTCGCCCACTGGTCGCTCGGCTTCAACCCCGGCGTCCTCGCCCCGACCGGCCGCATCGTCGAGGACGAGCGCGTCTTCGGCTGCGTCGAACTCGGCATCGGCACCAAGGGCGCCTGGATCGGCGGCGAGCCGTGGGTCGCCGCCGCCCACACCGACGGCAGCATCCTCGGCCCGTCCGTCTACCTGGACGGCGTCGCCATCGAGGAGAACGGGCGCTACGTGCACCCGGACCTCGTGGCGATCTGCCGCGACCTGGGCGTCGCCGGCTACTGACCCCTCCCTGACGGGCACCGCGCCCCCCGGTGCGGGCCCGTCCGCCACCCGTGCAACCGTTCCGCGACGCGAGACAACGCCAGACACGCGAGGCCACGCGAGACGCGCGACGACAGAGACACACGACGACAGAGACACACGACGCGAGATACGCGACGTGAGAGGAGCGCCATGTCCACCCCAGCCCCCGTCACCTACCGCCACAGCGGCCTGGTCTGCACCGACCACACCCTTGACGTGCCGCTCGACCACAGCGACCCCGAGGGCCCCGCCATCGCGCTCTTCGCCCGCGAAGTCGTCGCGGAGGGACGTGAGCACGAGGACCTTCCCCGACTCCTCTGGCTCCAGGGCGGACCCGGCGGCCGCGCCGAACGCCCCAACGCCGCAGGAGCCTGGCTGCGCCGCGCGCTCACCGAGTACCGCGTCGTCCTCCTCGACCAGCGCGGCACCGGCCGCTCGACCCCCGCCGACCGGCGCACCCTGGCCCGGTTCGGTACGGACCACGCGGCGGCCGCCGGGTACCTCGCGCACTTCCGCGCCGACTCGATCGTCCGCGACGCCGAACTCCTGCGCCGCCGGCTCCAGGGCGAGCAGCCGTGGAGCGTGCTCGGCCAAAGCTTCGGCGGCTTCACCACGCTCACCTATCTCAGCCTCGCCCCCGAAGGGCTCACCCGGGCCTACATCACCGGCGGACTGCCGACGCTCACCGGCCACGCCGACGACGTGTACCGCGCGGCCTACGCCCGTACCCTCACGCAGAACGAGCGCTACTTCGACCGCTACCCCGGCGACCAGGCACTGGCCGACGCCGTCGCGGCACGCCTGGAGAGCCACGACGTGCGGATGCCGACCGGCGAACGCCTCACTGTGCGCCGTTTCCAGACCCTCGGCATCACGTTCGGCACCGCGTCGAAGTCCGAATCGCTACACTACCTCCTGGAGACCGCCTTCACCGAGGGTGCCGACGGGCCGGAGCTGACCGACACGTTTCTGCGCGGCGTCGACGCCGCCGTGTCCTTCGCCGAACGCCCCCTGTACGCCGCGCTCCACGAGCCGATCTACGCCCAGGGCGGCCGCGCCACCGACTGGTCGGCGCACCGCGTCCGCCGGCAGTTCCCGGCCTTCGACGCCACCGCCGGCGGACCGCTCCGGTTCACCGGCGAGATGGTCTACCCCTGGCAGTTCGAGGAGGACCCCGCGCTCGTGCCGCTGCGCGGCGCCGCGGAGGCGCTCGCCGCCCGCACCGACTGGCCGGCCCTGTACGACCTGGACCGGCTCGCCGCCAATGAGGTCCCGGTCGTCGCCGCCGTCTACCACGACGACATGTTCGTCGACCGCGAGCACGCGCTGGCCACCGCCGAGGCCGTCCGCGGCCTGCGCACCTGGGTCACCGACGCCTACGCGCACGACGGAGTCAGGGCCGACGCCGCCGTGCTCGACCGGCTGATCGCGATGGGCCGCGGCGAAGCCTGACGCCGGACGCGGCGCGGGACGCACTCCGGGGCGCCCCGCTCCGGCGCATATGATCTACGGGCCCGCAGGGCGACCACCGTCCTGCCGCGCCTTTGGGGGTGTCTCATCGGTTCCGCACGCGTCCAGCTCCCCGAACAGCGCGGTGAACTGTTGACCAGGCAGGAGGACGGCGAGGACCTGCACCATCTGGTGTGGCGGCTGCGACCCGGCTGGCGGGTCTGCAGCAGCGCCGTGCTCGGCGGCGGCATCGGCCCGCGTGAGTGGATCCTCAACGCCCAGGTGCGCGGCGGCTATCCGCGTACGGACCCGGACCGGCACCTGGCCGAGATCGCCGCGGCCGAACACCTCACCGGGCCCGGCGCCGGACTGCTGACGGCCGCCGACGTCACCGCGTACACGGTCGCCGTGGACGGGGAAGCCACGGCCACCGCCACCTGCGGCCTCGGAGTGCGCGGCTGGGCGGCCGCCCCGGCGGCGGACACCGGGGCATGGCCGGAGCCGGGCACGGTCAACATCGTCGTCGTCCTGCCCGTGCCGCTCTGCGACGCCGCGCTCGTCAACGCCGTCGCGACCGCCACGGAGGCCAAGGTCCAGGCCCTCCTGGGGGCCGGACTCTCCTGTTCCGGCACCCCCACCGACTCCGTCTGCGTCGCGGCGCCCGAACCGGCCGACGGGCCGGGCGAACTGTTCGCCGGGCCCCGCTCGCCCTGGGGATCGCGGCTGGCCAGGGCCGTGTACACCGCGGTACTCGAAGGCGCGCGCCGGCAGTCCTGAGCATCCGAAACGCCGCGCGCGAATCCGGGCGCGGCCGACGAAGGGAATGGCCCCCATGAATTCAGCGACAGCCGGAGCAACCCCGCGACCGCCGGTCGTCGCCGTCCTCGGCACCGGGATCATGGGGTCCGCGATGACCCGCAGCATGATCCGGGCCGGGCTGGAGGTCCGCGCCTGGAACCGTACGCCGGCCAGGGCGGAGCCCCTGACGGCGGACGGTGCCACCGTGACCGAAACAGCCGCGGAAGCGGTACGCGGCGCCGACGTCATCCTCACCACGCTCAACGACACGACCTCCGTGGCCGCCGCGCTCACCGCCGCCTCCGACGGGGTGCGCCGGGGCCAGGTCCTGCTGCAGAGCTCCACCGTCGGGCCGGACGGTGCGGTCGAACTGGCCCAGCGCGCCGCGGACCTGGGCCTCGTCTTCCTCGACGCGCCCGTCTCCGGGACCAGGCAGCCCGCGGAACAGGGCGCGCTGACCGTCTTCGTCTCCGGCCCTTCCGCCGCCCGTGCGGTGGCGGATCCGGTGTTCGACGCGATCGGGCAGCGTACGGTCTGGGTCTCCGAGGAACCGGGGGCCGCGTCCAGGCTCAAGCTCGTGGTCAACACCTGGGTGATGAACATGGTGGGCTGCGTGGCGGAGAGCCTCAACCTCGCGGAGGGACTGGGCGTCGACCCGCAGCTGTTCCTCGACGCCGTGCGGGGCGGCCCGCTGGACTCCGGCTATCTCCAGAGCAAGTCCGCCGCGGTGCTGTCCGGCGATCTCACTCCGAGCGTCTCCCTGAGCACGGCCCTGAAAGACACCCGCCTCATCCTCGACGCCGCCGAGCAGACCGGCGTACGGCTGGACCTGACCGCCGCCTCCGAGGTCCGCTTCGCCCGCGCCGAAGCGGCCGGGCACGGCGGCGAGGACATGATCGCCACCTACTACGCGGGCCGGACGGCGGACCGGGACGGCGACTGAGTCCGGGGCGGGCCGCCGGGGGCCGGGCGACTCGGTCCGGCCCCCGCCGCCGCTCAGACGACCCGCACCTCGTGCCGGACCACGGCGTCGAAGAGATAGCCCTGCGTGTTGGGGACGGCCTTCTCCGGCTGGGTGCGGCCCGACCGCTCCGTCGCCCGCGCCAGCAGGACGGCCGGTCCGCGGTCCCTCGGTACCCAGTCGGCCGACCAGCGGACCCAGCTTCCGCTCCGCGGCTCGTCGCGCAGCCGTGCGCGACGCCACCGCGCACCGCCGTCGGTACTGACCTCGACCGTGCGCACCGGTGCCCCGCCCGACCAGGACCTGCCCGTCAGCACATGGCGCCTGCGGGCGTGGAAGGACGCGCCGGGCGACACCTCGAAGGCGCTCTTCAGCGTCTGCCGGGTCAGCGGCGCACTGCCCTCGGGCGGATAGCCGGGCCCGAACAGCCGGTACAGGCCGGTGTTCCACGGGGAGAGCAGCGGCGAAGCGCTCACCTCGATGTCGCCGACCCACTTGATGTTGGCGACCCCGACCCAGGACGGCACGATCAGCCGCACCGGACTGCCGTGGTCGGGCGGCAGCGGTTCGCCGTTCATCTCGTGGGCGAGGATCACGTCGTCCAGCGCCTTCGCGACCGGCAGCGGCCGACGGACCCGGCCGAGGTTGATCCCGTCACTGATCACCTCGTCGTCCAGTCCGCGCGGCAGCACATCCACCGCGCTCCGGGTGATGCCCGCCCGGCGCAGCACGTCGGCCAGCCGCACCCCGCGCCAGCGGGCCGTACCGATCGCGCCGAGCGTCCAGGCCGTGCCGCTGACCTGCTCGCCCTGCTGCGTCGTGTAGTAGCTGCGGGCATTGCCCGCGCACTCCACGAACGAGGTGACGGTGGCCGTGGGCAGCGCCCGCAGCTCGTCGTAGGTGAACTCCACGGCCGGGCCCCGCAGCCCGTCGCCCCACACCTTCAGCCTCCAGGCGGCCGGGTCGATCCGCGGGGTGGCCGTGTGGTTGCGCACGAAGAAGCGGTCGGCGGGAGTGAGCAGCCCGGTCGGGCGCAGCGCCGCGAAGTTGGTCTCGGCGTTGGTGCCGCGCACCGTGAAGAACTCGGGCGGCAGCGGCTTGACGATCCCGGGCGCGGGGTCGGCCGCCCCGGTGGCCGCCTGAGCGGGGGACGGGAGACCGGCGGGCAGCGTGGCGGCCGCGGAGGCGGCCGCGACCAGCCGCAGCAGGTCACGGCGTTCGATGCCGGCGGAGCGCGCGGCGCCACGCGACCACTGACGCAGCCGCATCCCGTCGTAGGCGTCCTCGGACGGCGGAACGGATCTCATGAGCGACAACTCCCGGGGCGAGTGGACGGAAACAGTGGTGCGGGCATCAGCGGTCCGGATCCGGCCGGCTCGGTAGCAACTGCCTCACCAGAGCGCCTACCTGAACCGTCTCGATCAGGAATCCGTCGTGGCCGTGCGGCGACTCCACGATCCGGGACCGGTCGGCGCCGGGCAGCAGCGCGGCCAGCTCCGCCTGCTGGGCGGGCGGATAGAGACGGTCGGAGTCGATGCCCGCGATCAGCGCGGGCATCCGGGCACGGCGCAGCGCCTGCGCGGTGCCACCCCGACCACGCCCGATGTCGTGCCCGTTCATCGCCTCGGTCAGGGCGACGTAGCTGCCGGCGTCGAAGCGGTGCACCAGTTTGGCCGCGTGATGGTCGAGATACGACTCCACCCGGTACCGCCCGCCGTGCCGGGGATGCTCACCCGGCTGCGCCTCGCCGCCGAACCGGGAGCCGAGCTCGGGCTCGCTCCGGTAGGTGATGTGGGCGATCCGGCGGGCCAGGCCGAGGCCCCGGTGCGGGCCCTCGCCCGGGGGCGCGTCGTGGTAGTGGCCGCCGCGCCAGCCGGGGTCGGAGCGGATCGCGGAGATCTGCACGGAGCCCCAGGCGATCTGCTCGGCCGAGGCCGCGGCGGGCGCCGCGAGCACCAGCAGCGAGCCGGTGCGCTCCGGCCTGCCGACGGCCCATTCGAGCGCCCGCATGCCGCCCATCGAGCCGCCGATCACCGCCGCCCACCGGCCGATTCCCAGCGCGTCGGCCAGCGCCGCCTCGGCCGCCACCTGGTCACGGACCGTCAGGCGGGGGAAGCCGCCGCCCCAGTGCGCCCCGCCCGGACCGATGGACGACGGACCGGTGCTGCCCTGGCAGCCGCCCAGCACATTCGGCGCGACGACGAACCAGCGCTCGGTGTCCAGCGCCTTGCCGGGGCCGACCAGCGCGTCCCACCAGCCGGCAGTGGGATGGCCGGGCTCCGCGGGCCCGGCCACATGGCTGTCCCCGGTCAGGGCGTGCAGCACCAGGACCGCGTTGGAACCGTCGGCCGCGCGGCGTCCCCAGGTCTCGTAAGCCAGTTGCACACCGGGCAGCTCGTCGCCCGACTCCAGCGGCAGCGCCCGGTCCAGGCGGACCCAGGAGCGGCGGCCCGGCGGATCCCCCTCCCGCCGGCCTCCGGTGGCCGGCGGGAGGGGGAGCGTGGTGAAGGGGGCCGTCCGGTTCAGGACGCCGCCTTCGCGGCCCGGAACCCGGCCTCCAGATCGGCCTTGAGGTCGTCCACGTTCTCCAGACCGACGGAGAGGCGGACCAGCCCGGCCGTCGCTCCGGTGGCGGCCAGCTGCTCCTCGGTCAGCTGGCTGTGCGTGGTCGACGCCGGGTGGATGATCAGGCTGCGTACGTCACCGATGTTGGCGAGGTGGCTGAACAGTTCGACCGCGTCCACGAACCTCTTGCCCGCCTCCACCCCGTCCCGCAGCTCGAAGGCGAGCACGGCGCCCGCGCCGCGCGGCAGATAACGGCGCCCCGCTTCGTACCACTTGCTCGATTCGAGCCCGGCGTAGTGGACGGCGGACACCTCGTCCCGGCGCTCCAGCCATTCGGCCAGCGCCAGGGCGTTCGCGGTGTGCCGCTCCAGCCGCAGGCTCAGTGTCTCCACGCCCTGCAGCAGCAGGAAGGCGGAGTGCGGGGAGAGCGCGGGGCCGAGGTCGCGCAGCAGCTGTACCCGGAGCTTGACCGCGAAGGCGCTGGGGCCGAGGTCCGGCCAGTAGCGCAGACCGTGGTAGCTCGGGTCGGGGGAGCTGAAGTCGGGGAACCGCTCCGGGTGCGCGCCGAAGTCGAACGTACCGCCGTCCACCACCACACCGCCGATGGTGGTGCCGTGCCCGCCGAGGAACTTGGTCGCCGAATGGATCACGACGTCAGCGCCGTGCTCGATCGGACGCAGCAGGAAGGGCGTGGGCACGGTGTTGTCGACGACCAGCGGCACCCCGGCCGCGTGCGCGGCGTCGGCGACCGCCCGGATGTCGAGGACGTCACCGCGCGGATTGCCCAGCGTCTCCGCGAACAGCGCTTTGGTGTTCGGCCGGATCGCCGCCGACCACGCCTCGATGTCGTCGGGGTCGTCGACGAACGACACCTCGATGCCGAACCGGGGGAGCGTGTGCCGCAGCAGGTTGTAGGTGCCTCCGTACAGCGAGGTGGACGAGACGATGTGGTCCCCCGCACCGGCCAGCGTCAGCAGGGCGAGTGTCTCGGCGGCCTGCCCGGAAGCGAGGGCCACCGCAGCGACTCCGCCTTCCAGCGCGGCGATCCGCTGCTCCAGGACGTCCTGGGTGGGGTTGTGGATCCGGGTGTAGATGTTGCCGGGCTCGGCCAGCGAGAACAGGTCCGCGGCGTGCTGGGTGTCCCGGAAGACGAACGACGTCGTCTGGTAGATCGGCACCGCACGGGCACCGGTCGCCGGATCGGGGACGGCCCCGGAGTGGATCTGCTTGGTCTCGAACGACCAGGCGGCGCCCGGGTCCTGACGGTCCTGGTCCTCGGGGGTGTGACCTGCGGTGACGGAGTCTACGGGCTGGCTCATGGTCTTCCTCTGCGGTTCTCGGTGCGGGCACGGCGAAGCCAGGGTGGTGGCTGGGCGGTGCCTGGGGCGGGAGTCGACGCTGCGGTGCGTCCGGGCAGGTCAGCTGCTCAACGGAGCGCGGCGCGGCGGCTACACGCGGAGGACGCGAGGCGTCCCAGATCGACGTGGCGACGCGAGACGAGCGGCAGGGTCGCGGGCATGCGGCGAGCGTGTCAGCGGGCCCGGTGCGCGTCAACCGCCCGGCACCTCGGCCGAGTCGTCCGCGAGGACCGTCCGACGCGTACGCGGCAGCGGGCACGGGCCGACGGCGTGCCGCACCCGAACAGCGTCTGACCTGCACGGACGTGCGGAGGCGTGCGGCGGACAGCCGACTGCCCGGACCACCGGGGGAACCGGTGGTCCGGGCAGGGCACGCGCACGATTTCATCGGACCGAAACAACGGCGGCCCGTGGCCGCCGCTCAGCGTGCGGCGGGGACCTCCACGATCGAGCGGCCCGCCCAGCCGGGTGCCGCTTCGGTGAGGGCGACGAGGCACTCGCGTACCCGGTCGGGGAAGGGCGCGGTACGGCCGGCCTGCTGGTCCACATGGAGGGCGAGCAGTTCGCTCGTCGCCACGGGCTCGGCGTCGGGGTCCGGTTCGGTGTCGTCCTGCGCGTCGGGCCCGAGCACGTACAGCTCATGGGTGAACCGGGTCTTCTTCGCGTCGGCGCCGAGCACCCGGGTCCGGACGGCGAGCCGGTCGCCCTCCGCGACGTCGCGCAGATACCGGATATGCGACTCGACCGTGTACAGCGAACAGCCGGTGCGCTCCCGGTACTCGGAGTTCAGACCGGTCTCGATCATCATCCGGTCGGTCGCGAAACCGAAGACGAGTACGTAGAACGCCTCGCTCATGTGGCCGTTGTAGTCGATCCACTCCGGGCGCACGGTCTCCCGGTGCAGGGGCAGCGCGGTCACTTGGCCACCTCCTGCGTGCTCTGCCCGGAGAGCCGGCCGGTGGCGCGCAGGACTTCGATGACGCCTCGGTCCCGTTCGGCGACCAGGTCCGCGATGCTGCGGCCGTCCGCCGCTTCGTCGCAGCCGCGCACCACGGCGTCGTACAGCTCCCGGTCCAGTTCGGGGGCTTCGAGCCGGGTCCACGGGGCCTTGAGGGAGGGGCCGAAGTGGTCCAGCATGTGCGCCATGCCGCCCTCGCCGCCCGCGAGCGCGAAGGTCAGCATCGGCCCCATGCAGGCCCAGCGCAGTCCGGGGCCCTCGGTGATGGAGGCGTCGATCTCCGCGACCGTCGCCTCACCGTTGGCGACCATGTGCAGCGCCTCGCGCCACAGTGCCTCCTGGAGGCGGTTCGCGATGAAACCGGGGACCTCGCGTTCCATCGTGATGACGGACTTGCCCGCGACCTCGTAGAACCGGGACGCCCAGCCGACCGCGGACGGTGCGGTCAGCTCGCCGCCCACCACCTCGACCAGCGGGATCAGGTACGGCGGGTTGAACGGGTGCCCCACGACCAGCCGGTCGGCGCCCTCGGCCCGGGTCTGCATGTCGGTCATCGGGTAGCCGGACGTCGAGGACGCGATCACGACCCCCGCGGGCGCGGCGGCGTCGAGGCGGGCCAGCAGATCCCGCTTGAGCTCCAGCTTCTCCGGAGCGCTCTCCTGGACGAACTGGGCGTCGGACACCGCCTCTTCGAGCGTCGGTACGACCGTGAGCCGGTCCGGCGACGCTCCTTCCGCGAGGCCGAGCTGCTCCAGTGCGGGCCAGGCGGCGTCCACCAGCCGGCGGAGCTTCTCCTCGGCGTCGGGGGCCGGGTCCCAGGCGGTGACGTCGTAGCCACGGGCCAGGAAGTGCGCGACCCAGCCGCCGCCGATCACTCCGGCGCCCACGCACGCCACGCGGCGTACATCCTCGGGGGCGCAGGGGGCGGCGGGGGTGGCCGGTTCGGACTGAACAGCGGGCGCGGGCGCGGTGGTTCCGGCGGGCTGTGCGGGCTGTGCGGCGTTCATCGTGCGGTTCTCCAGAACGAGTGGGGGAGGAGCGGGTGGCGGCCGGTACGCGTCTCAGCCGCGGGGCTTGAGGCCGAGCCGCTGACGGGCCTCGTCCGGGGTGGCGACCCGGGAGCCCAGCGCCTCGGTGATCTGCACGGCGCGCTCCACCAACTGGGCGTTGGTGGCCTTGACGCCCTTGCCGAGGTACAGGTTGTCTTCAAGACCGACCCGGACATGGCCGCCGAGAAGGATCGACTGCGCGACCCACGGCATCTGCATCCGGCCCAGCGCGAAGCTCGCCCACTGCGCGCCCTCGGGCAGCATGTTCACCATCGACTGGAGCACGCCGGGATCGGCGGGCGCGCCCCACGGGACGCCCATGCAGAGCTGGAAGACGGTCGGGGCGTCGAGCAGCCCCTCAGCGAGGAGCTGCTTGGCGAACCACAGCTGCCCGGTGTCGAAGATCTCCAGCTCCGGGCGCACCCCCAGCTCCTGGATGCGGCGGGCGCCCGCCCGGAGCATGTCCGGGGTGGAGACGTACAGGTTGCTGCCGTCACCGAAGTTGAGGGAGCCGCAGTCGAGCGTGCAGATGTCCGGCAGCAGGTCCTCGACATGGGGGAGGCGTTCCAGCCCGCTGACCAGGTCGGTGCCCGGCAGCTGCCGCAGCGGGGCGTCGGGGTCGATCACCAGATCGCCACCCATTCCGGCGGTCAGATTGATGACGACATCGGTTCCGGTCTCCTTGATCCGCTCGACGACCTCCCGGTACAGGCGCGGATCGCGGGAGGGTGCGCCGGTCTCCGGCTCACGGACGTGGATGTGCACGACAGCGGCGCCGGCCCCGGCCGCCTCGACGGCGGAGCGGGCGATCTGCTCGGGAGTGACGGGCACGTGGGGGCTCTTGCGGACCGTGTCACCGGCTCCGGTGAGAGCACACGTGATGATGACGTCCTGGTTTACGGGCATGCGGAAGCGGCTCCTGATTCGAGGGGGTCTGCTGAGGTGAGGAGATGAGCTGAGGTGGGGATGTGCTGAGGTGAGGGTCTGCCGGGGTCGGGATCAGCCGTGCCGAGTGGGGAACGGGGGCACGGGGCAGGCGGAGGTCAGCCGGCGGTCAGGGTCGCGTCCACGTAGCGGAGCAGCGCACCGTGCATGTCCTCCGCACTGGTGCCCGGTTCCCCCGGTGCCGTGGCGAGGACCTGGGTGGCGAGCCCATCGATGAGGGCGGTGAGGCCTATGGCGGCGGCCTCCGGATCGACCGGCCGGAACACCTCCTGGGCGACGCCGCGCGCGATCACCTCCGCGACCGTGGCCCGCCACTGCCGGTAGTACTCCACATGGAGTGCACCGACCGCGGTGGAGCGCGCCGCCTCGGCCCACAGGTCGAGCCAGACACTCCACTGGCGGCGCTGCTGGGGGGTGTACGGGGTCTGGAGTTCGATCAGCAGGCGGAGTTCGTCGCCGGCGTGGTGCGTGTCCGCGGTCCCGGCCGCGCGTCTGGCGGTGTCCTCGTCCATGCACCAGCGGGCGGCCGCCTCCAGCAGCTCGTCACGCCCGGGGAAGTGGTAGTGGATGGCGGCGGTACTGGTTCCGCAGGCCTCCGCGATGTCGGAGACCCGTACGGAATGGAATCCGTGCTCCGCGATCAGCCGGACGGTCTGCCGGACGATCTGGAGCGGTCGGCCGCTGTCCGCCGCCGGTCGTCCGGCGGCGGCGTTGCGGACGCGCCGGGGGCGGGCGGCCGACAACGGGGCCCCGGTCTGCGGCGAGGGCGCCGCGCCCTGCTCGGGCTGTGTCCCGAGCAGCCAGCCGACGTCGACCCCGGCGATGTCGGCCACCCGGGCCAGCTCGGCCGCGGTGAAGCGGCGGGTGCCGCCGAGCGAGCGCGAGAGCTTCGACGGATCGATGACCATCCGCCGCGCGAACTCGCGCTGACTCACTCCGGCATTCCGGATCACCTGCCGGACCCGCTCGGCCGCCTCATCGTGCTGCATGGTCGGTCACGTTACCCATGTGTTGAGAGGATCTCAACATCAGTCGGGGCTAATGCCGCGACAGAGTGTGCATTGAGGTGCTGACTGATGCATCAGTCAGTTCATTCGTCGACGAGCATCCCGCTGCGGAGCTTGCCGAGAATCCGGCTGATCAGACGGGAGACGTGCATCTGCGAGATGCCGAGTTCACTGCCGATCTGCGCCTGCGTCAGCTCCTGGCCGAAACGCATCTCGATGATCCGGTGCTCGCGCGCGTCCAGATCACCGAACAGCGGGGCGAGCGTCTGCAGGTTCTCCACCGTCTCCATGGCGGGGTCCGCCTCGCCCAGCGCGTCGGCGAAGGTGCGCCCCGGAGTGCCGTTGCGGCTCGTGTCCGTCGCGTCGGTCGCCATGTCCAGGGACCCTGCCGTGTATCCGTTGGCCGCGACGATGCCCTCGGTCACCTGCTCCTCCGTGATGCCGAGGTGTCCGGCCAGCTCGTGGACCGTCGGCTCCCGGTCGAGCTCCGTGGCCAGGCACTCCTTCGCCTTGGCGATGTCGACGCGCAGCTCCTGGAGCCGACGCGGCACGTGGACCGCCCAGGTGGTGTCGTGGAAGGACCGCTTGATCTCTCCGACGATGTACGGGACCGCGAAGGAGGTGAACTCGACCTCGCGGGACAGGTCGAACCGGTCGATCGCCTTGATCAGCCCGATCGTGCCGACCTGGACGATGTCCTCCATGTCGCCGCTGCCGCGGTTACGGAACCGGCCCGCGGCGAACCGGACCAGCGAGAGGTTCATCTCGATGAGCGTGTTGCGCGCGTACTGGTGGGCGGCGGTGCCCTCCTCCAGAACCTGGAGCCGGTCGAAGAAGAGCTTCGACAGCGCCCGCGCGTCCTTGGGGGCGATCTTCCGGCGTCCTCGATCCACGGAAGTTCCTCCGTGGCCCCCGGGGCGCCCGCGGCGTTCCCGCCGCCGGTCACGCCCGCCACACCCGTCATGTTGGTGGTGTCCACCATGACCGCGGCGGCTGCCGAGGCTGTCGCGGCAGAGTCTCCCGCCGCCGTCGACCGTGCACTCTCCGCTCGCTCCGAACCGGCGGTCTGCGCAGTGTGCGCCGTCATCTCGTCACGCTCCCCTGCTCGTAGGCCATGAGGTGTAGGCGTATGCCCGCAGAGAGCCCACCCATGCGGGCAGCTGAGAGTTGATCAGGTCACAACCAGTCAATGGCCGAGAATCGACGTGAGCCCTTGTCACATCCGTGCAGGGGAACGGATTCGGCAGCAGAACCGCCCCACCGGTACGGGGGAGCCCGGTGGGGCGGTCGTCACCAGAGTGCCACAGCCCCGGCGCAATGGGCACCGACCGGCGCATATCCAGCGGTAGTTGAGTCGAAATCGACGGTGACCCGGATCGCGGTTTCCGGCCGGGGCCCGCGGTCGCGCGGATGAGCTGCGGCGGGGGAGCGGAGGACGGCCACGACCCGACTGGCGGGAATCGGTCAGTGGGCGGGGCGGTGTCGTGTCACGGTTCCGTGAACCCGGCACCTCCCCGGGAATAGCCGCAACCGTGTGGGACTTCCTGCTGCTGTGGGCGCCGGCCGGGTGGCCGGTGCCGTGGGAGACGGCCGCCACGACCAGTCGTGGCGAGCAGTTCGTGGCGAACGGCCGTGGCAGACAGTCGTGGGAAAGAAACAGGAGAGGGAGCTCATGCCGAAGGCGTACGTGTTCACCCGCAACGGCGGGCCGGAGGTGGAGGCCCTCGTCGAGCAGGAGGCCCCGGTGCCCGGTCCCGGCGAGCTGCTCATCGCCGTACGGGCGGCGGGCGTCAACCCGGTCGACTGGAAGCTGCGCACGGGTTACACCAGGCCCGGCAGCGAACCGCAGCCGTTCCCCACCGTCCTCGGCAGCGAGGCCGCCGGGGCCGTCGTGGCGGTCGGCCCGGACGTCGAAGGGTTCGAGGCCGGCGACCAGGTGTTCGGCAGTCCGGTGACCGGCGGGTACGCCGAGTACACGCTGCTGCCCGCCGCGGTGACCGCGCACAAGCCGGCCGGGCTGTCGTTCACCGACGCGGCGGCGCTGCCCGTCGCGGCCGCCACCGCCTACGACGGGCTGCGCCAGCTCGCTCCCGCCGCCGGCTCGACGCTGCTGGTCACCGGCGCCGGCGGCGGCGTCGGAAACGCCGCGGTCCAGCTCGCACACCACGCGGGCGTCAAGGTCGTCGGGGTGGCGGGCGCGGCCAAGAAGGACTTCGTCGAGTCGCTCGGCGCGGTGCACGTCGAATCCGGCGCCTCTCTCGCGGAGCGGGTAAGGGCGGCGGCCCCCGACGGCGTCGACGCGGTCTTCGACCTGGTCGGCGGCGACACCCTGCGGGAGGCCGCCTCGCTGCTCGCCGATCCCGCCGCCCTCATCAGCGGGGCCGACAAGGCGCTCGCGGTGGAGCTGGGCGGTGCCGCGGTGGTCCGGGCCCGCACCTCCGCGGTCCTCGGCGAGGTCGCGGACCTCGTCGTCACCGGAGCCCTGCGGACCCATGTCACCCGGACCTACCCGCTGAGCGCGGCGGGCGAGGCGCTGCGAGCCGTGGAGAGCGGCCACGCCAGGGGGAAGACCGTGATCGAGGTGACCGCATGAGCACGCGGCAGCCCCTGTCCGGCGGCGGGCACCCGCTGGACGACCCGGTCGGCTCCTCGCTGACCGGGCCGCACGCCCGTTTCGCGGAGCGTCGCGGCCGCGTCCTGCGCTATCCGGCCGCCGTCACCCCCTGGGTCGCCCTTCCCGACCGGCCGGGGCCGGCGGACTGGGCCGACGCCGCGGCGCTCGCCGGGCCGGGCGGAGAGATCACCATCACCGCGTTCCGGGAGCCGCCGCCGGACGACTGGGAGCGGACCTTCCACGCCGAGGGCGTCCAGCTGGTCGACGCGGGCGTCGCGGCCGCCCCGGACCCGGAGGCGGTGCGGCTCGGACCCGCCGACGTGCCCGAGATGCTCGACCTGGTGGCACGTACCCGGCCGGGACCGTTCCTGCCACGCACCATCGAGCTCGGCACCTATCTCGGAATCCGGCGCGAGGGGGCGCTGGTGGCCATGGCCGGGGAACGGCTGCACCCGCCCGGCTGGAGCGAGATCAGCGCGGTCTGCACCGACGAGTCCGTACGGGGTCAGGGGCTCGCCACCCGGCTGCTGCTCGCCGTCTCCCACGAGATCCGGGAACGCGGCGAAACGCCGTTCCTGCACGCGGCGGCGGACAACGTCCATGCCGTGCGGCTCTACGAGTCCCTCGGATTCCGGCTCCGCAGGCGGACGGCCTTCCTGGCGGCGCTGGTGCCCGACGCCGAGGCTCCCCGCCCGGCCAGGGGAGAGGCCGCCGACGCGGCGGCCCGCGGCTGATCCCCGGCCGGCTCCCGGCTGATTCCCGGCTCGTTTCCGGCATCCCGGCCGGACGGTGATACACGGCATTCCGGACCGGATGGATGGGCCGGACAGGTGGGACGTCCCGGCCGGGCCTCATGTCCGGGACGTCCGTCCGGGACTTCCGGCCCGAAGAGCGCCGCAGGCCGATGGCCGGTGACCTTCGGCGTGGCTCAAAGGGCCCAAAGCCCCCTGCGCCGATGTCCCGGGTCCAGGTGGACTGGAGATGAGTGCCGGGGCGTGCCCGGCGCCTGCGGGAGGAGAGGGCACAGTGACGATCGGGGTGCGGCGTCCGCCGATGGCGCACAGCGTGGAGTCTCCGGTGGCCGACGCCGGGGAGCGGGCCGCCGTCGCGGCCCGGATCAGTACCCCGGTCCTGATGGGCGGGCTGGCCCTGCTCTCCCTCGCCGTGGTGTGCCTGGACGTCCTGACCGGTGAGGACCTGCAGCTCATCCCGTTGCTGGTCGTCGTGCCCGCACTCGTCTCGGTCTTCTGCACGGTCCGGCAGACCGTCGCGGCGGCGCTCTGGATCATGCCCGTCGTCGTCATCTCCCGGCTGGTGTCGGGGGGCTCGTTCTGGGACCTGGCGAGCGGCGTCTGCTTCACCGTGCTGGCCTGTGCGCTTGGCGTCGCCGCCTGTGCGCGCAGGATCCGGCACGTCAGCGCGATCGCCAGGCTGCGGTCCGCGGCCGTCACCCTGCAGCGGCAGATCCTGCGCCCGCTGCCGGTGCTGACCGACCAGGTCCTCGTGGACGGCATCTACGCGCCGATCGAGGAGGACCACCTGGTCGGCGGCGACATCTACGAGATCGTCCAGTCCCCGTACGGCACCCGCGTCATCATCGGTGACGTACAGGGCAAGGGCCTCGCCGCCATAGGGGTGGGTTTCGCCGCGCTCGGCGCGTTCCGGGAGGCCGCCATCCGCGAGCCCGCCCTGACCGGCGTGGTGGACGCGGTCGAGGACGCGGTCGCCCGGCACAACGCGTTCTCCGCCCAGCCCGGCGAGACCGAACGCTTCGTCACCGCGCTGGTGCTCGGCCTCGACGGCGCCGGGCGGGTGCAGGCCGTCAACTGCGGTCATCTGCCGCCCCGGATGCTGCACGAAGGGGTGGCGGCCGCCGTTCCGCTGCGCCGTACGTCGGTGCCGCTGGGCATGGCGGAGCTGAGCAGCGAGGCGCGGGTCGCGGAGTGGCTGGACTTCCCGCCCGGCGCGACCCTCCTGATGTTCACCGACGGAGTGACCGAGGCCCGCGACGCCTCGGGAGCCTTCTATCCGCTGGACGCCCGCCTGAGCCACTGGACCCGGCTCGGCCCCCGGGAGCTGCTGGACACGCTCCACGCGGACCTGGAGGCCTTCTCCGGCGGTGTGCGGCGCGACGACATCGCGGCGATCACGTTGCGTGCCACCTCGTCGGGGGTCCACCAGCGACGCCCCGAGGCGGCCGGCGTCGGCGCCCGGCGCTCCGCAGAGGCGTTCAGCGGCCGGTAGGCCCGGCTTCGAAGCCACCGGCCCGTCGACCGCAGAACTCATGTGCGACGACCGTGCCGCAGCCCCTTCTGATGTCCCGGAGGGGCATTTGTCGCATCGGGACATTATTGGGTGTACGGTGCATGTATGAACCGGGAACGGAAGACCCCGGAGAGGCGGAGCCGCAAGGCCCGCCGGACCCGGGACACCCTGGCCCAGGCCGCGTTCGAGCTGGTGCTCGACCGGGGTCTGCGGGAAGTGACGGTCGAGGAGATCGCGGAACACGCGGATGTCGACCGCCGCACCTTCAGCCGGTACTTCACCAGCAAGGAAGCCGCCGTACTGGACTCGGTCCGGGGCGACGGCGACCGGATCAACGACGCCCTGCGGGCCCGTCCCGCCGGCGAACCGCCGCTCACCGCCTACCGCCGGGCCGTCCTGGACTGGCTGGAGGATCCCGGGGCGGAGGCCTGGCACCGCCGCCCGAGGATCTTCGAACTGCTGGTCCTCGCCGAGCGGGAGCCGACCCTCTACGCGGCGTTCCACCACATCCGGGTGGACGCCCAGGAGGACTCGGTCGCCATCGTCGCGCAACGGCTGGGCACCGACCCGCGGCAGGACCTCCGTCCCGCCGTCACGGTGGCCGCCGGAGCGGGAGCGCTCCTCGCCGCCCAGGCCGCCTGGGTACGCGGAAGCTGCCCCGAGGAGCTGCCCCGGCTCGTCGCGGAGGCATTCGACGCTCTTTCGGCGGAACTGTTCGCACAGAGTCCCGCCGGACCGGCGTCACACAGCACCACGGAAGGAAACGGAACATCATGAGCACCACCCCCGCCACCACCGAGCAGGAATTCGCCGGACGCACGGCCCTCGTCACCGGAGGGGCTTCCGGCATCGGACTGGCCCTCGCCCACCGGCTCGCCGCCGCGGGCGCGTCCGTGATCGTGGCCGACTACGACGAGGAGAGCGCCCGCAAGGCGGTCACCGCGCTGGAGAGCGCCGGGGGCCGGGCCGCGGCCGTCGCCATGGACGTGACAGACCCCGCCTCCGTCGAAGCGGGCGTGCGGTTCGCCGTCGACACGTTCGGAGCCCTGCACCTCGCCGTGAACAACGCGGGCATCGGCGGGCCCAGCAACCCGACCGGCGACTACGCCGTCGAGGATTGGAACCGGGTCGTCGCCACCAACCTCAGCGGCGTCTTCTACTCGATGCGCTACGAGCTCCCCGCGATCGTCGCCGCCGGCGGTGGCGCCATCGTCAACATGTCGTCGATCCTCGGCACCAACGGCTTCGCCGGCTCGCCCGCGTACGTCGCCGCCAAGCACGGAGTCGTCGGCCTCACCAAGACGGCGGCACTTGAGTACGCGGCACAGAACGTCCGCGTCAACGCGGTCGGCCCCGGCTTCATCGACACCCCGCTGCTGCGCAACACGGACGGTCCCGCCCGCGACCACCTCATCTCGCTGCACCCGGCCGGCCGCCTCGGCACCGCGGAGGAGGTGGCGGAGCTCGCCGCCTTCCTGCTCTCCGACCGGGCCTCGTTCATCCACGGCAGCTACCACCTCGTGGACGGCGGATACTCCGCCTCCTGAATGGCGTACGGGGGCTTCGGGGGTGAGAAATAGAACAGCAGAGGTCAAGGAGGACCCATGAAAGCCGTTCAGTACCGCAGCGTCGGCGCCGCGCCGGAGGTCGTCACCGTGCCGGACCCGGAACCCGGCCCCGGCCAGGTTCTGCTGAAGGTCACCGCCGCGGGTGTCTGCCACTCGGACATCGCGGTGATGAGCTGGCCCGCCGAGCAGCTGACGTTCCCGCTGCCGCTCACCCTCGGACACGAAGGTGTCGGGACCATCGCCGCACTCGGCGACGGGGTCGGAGGACCCACCGTCGGCGACTCGGTCGCGGTCTACGGCCCATGGGGCTGCGGGACCTGCGTCAAGTGCGCCGAGGGCAAGGAGAACTACTGCCTGCGCGCCAAGGAGCTCGGCATCAACCCGCCGGGACTCGGTTCGCCCGGCGCCATGGCCGAATACATGATCGTCGACGACCCGCGCCACCTGGTGCCGCTGGGAGACCTCGACCCGGTCCAGGCCGTGCCGCTCACCGACGCAGGCCTCACCCCGTACCACGCGATCAAGCGCTCCCTGCCGAAGCTGGTTCCCGGCGCGACCGCCGTGGTCATCGGCACCGGCGGGCTCGGCCACGTGGCGATCCAGCTGCTGCGTGCCATGACGGCCGTCCGGGTCATCGCCCTGGACGTCACCGAAGACAAGCTCGCCCTCGCCCGCACCGTCGGGGCGCACGAGACCGTCCTGTCCGACGAACACGCCGCGGCGCGGATCCGCGAGCTGACCGGCGGCATCGGCGCGCAGGTCGTCCTCGACTTCGTCGGCGCACCGCCCACCGTGGCCACCGCGGGCGCCGCGGCCGCCATCGACTCCGACGTCACGATCGTGGGCATCGGCGGCGGGGCGCTGCCGGTGGGCTTCGGCTCCCTGCCGTTCAACACCACGGTGTCCGCCCCGTACTGGGGATCACGCTCCGAGCTGGCCGAGGTCCTCGATCTCGCCCACGCCGGATCGGTCGAGGTGCACGTCGAGACGTACTCGCTGGACGAGGCGCCGCTGGCCTACGAACGGCTGCACGACGGCAAGATCAGCGGCCGGGCCGTCATCCTCCCCAACGGCTGACCGTCCGAGCCCCGACCAACACCGCCCCTGCGGGCCGCCGCACCACGCGACGGCCCGCAGGAGTGTATGCGGCGGCCGGGTTCACGCCACCCGGCACGCGAGGAATACTGCCCACACGGAATTCGCCGCGATGATGACACTGCCCGGACTGGTGATCGGTCTGACCGTCGTCGCCTTCCTCGATCAGCTGATGCTTCGCGCGGGCCGGGCCGGACTGCTGCCGTGGCGGAACAGCGCCCGGCAGGGCCAGGTCTCGGCGACCGGTTTCGAGCAGCTGCACGCGACCTTCTCGCCCGGCAAACAGAGCGAGCTCAAGGAACGGCAGAGCGCCCTGCTGCTCCGCGACGACGAGGGGGACGGTGCCCCGCCGCACCGCTCCACCGTGGACCTCGACGGCGGTCTCGCCGTCATCCGCATGCCCGGCCACGAAGGCTAGACCGGCCAGGGGGGCTGGACCCGGCCAGGAGGGCTAGACCCGGCCTGTCCCCGCCGCCACCAGCGGTCGCAGCCGGCTGTCCCGCAGCAGGGTCACCGCCGGGGCGCAGCGGCCGGCCGCGACGGTCAGCGGCCACGCGACCAGCGCGCCGATCAGCAGCCCGAAGAGCACATCGTGCGGGTAGTGCGCGCCGATCCACACCCGGGACGCCGCCATCAACAGCGCGGCGGTCACCGAGACCGCTCCGAGCCGCCGGTCGGTCAGCCAGACCGCTGTCGCGGCCGCCGCGGCGATGGCGGCGTGATTGCTGGGGAAGGACCAGTCGCCGAGCGCCGGGCACGCCTCCACCGTGACGACATGCAGCGTGTGGCAGGGGCGTTGCTCGTGAAAGGCGGACTTCACCACGTCGTTGACGAGATACGTGGCGACGACGACGAGCGGGGCGCAGAGCGCCATGGCGGTACGCGCCGGGTCCGAGGACCGGGAACGCCACCAGGAGGCGAGCATGAGCACCGCGAACAGGGCGAGCCCGTAGTCGGACCACAGGCGGACGGCGTAGTCCAGGACGGCGGGGGAGTGCTGGGCCGGCTCGGTGACCCAGGTGTACAGCCCACCGTCGATCGAGGTGGCCGCGGAGGCGAGCGGCATCAATTGTTGTCTCCTTCGGCAGTGTTCCGGTCGCGGGAGCGGAGCAGTTCGGCGGCGAGCGGGACGAGGGAGACCACGACCACGAGAGCGACGATCGGCAGCAGGTAGCGGTCGACGTTCGGGACCGAGGACCCCAGCGCGTATCCGGCGAGGACCAGCCCGGCCGTCCACACCACGCCACCGATGACCTGCCACAGGGCGAACACCCTGGCCGGGACGTCGAGCGCACCGGCCAGCGGATTGAGCACCGTGCGCACGACGGGGACGAAGCGGGCCAGCACGATCGCGCGGGCGTGCCCGTACCTGGCGAGCAGCTGCGCGGCGCGGTCGGCCCCCTCGCGCAGTCGCCCGGAGCGGCTGCGGGCGAGCAGTGCCCGGCCGCCCCGGTGGCCGAGCCAGTAGCCCGTCTGCGCACCGAGCAGCGCTCCGGCCACCGCCGCGAGCAGCACCTGCGGCAGCGACAGCCCGACGGGGCCGTGGGCCCCGTCCACGCTCAGCAAGCCTGCCGTGAACAGCAGGGAGTCGCCGGGCAGGAAGAAGCGGACGAGCAGCCCCGTCTCGGCGAAGAGCACGACGGCGACGCCGAGCGCGCCGAACGTGCCGAGCAGCGAACCGGCGTCCAGCAGGTTCACCGCTTGCGGCATGGCCGCCTGTGCAAGTACGGACACGGTGGAGGGTCTCCCATAATGGTGAGCGGGTGCCCCGGTGGAACACCCGGACTGACTACAGTGATGTAGACGGTCTACATGACTGTAGACGCTCGAAGGGGGAGGAGAGTTGCCATGCCACAGGTGAACGGAATATCCGACGGAGAATCCGCCCCCCGGCCGCACGGAGGACCGGGCACCGGGAAGACGCCCCCGGCCCGGCGGCAGCCCGCCCCGCAGGCATCGGACGCCGGTCAGGGACCGGTGGAGCGGCGCCCGTCCGGCGAGCTGGAATCCACGATCCTGGCCGCCCTCTGGGCAGCGGGTGCACCGCTCACCGCCGGCCAGGTGCAGGGCGCGATCGGGCTGGAACTCGCGCGGACCACGGTCACCACCATCCTGTCGCGCCTCCATGAGAAGGGCACGGTCGCCCGCACCAGGTCCGGACGCGGGTTCGCCTACACCCCCACGGAGGACGCCGCCGGGCTGACCGCCCGCCGGATGCACAGCGAACTGCGCAAGGACGAGGACCGGGGCACCGTACTGGCCCGCTTCGTCTCGCAGCTCAGCGACGAGGACGAGTGGCTCCTGCGCGAGCTGCTCGACGGGGAGGCCGGATGATCTACGCCGTATGGATTCCGCTGCTGGTGCCGTTCCTCGCCGTTCCGGCGGCCCGTCGGCTCGCGGACGCGCTGTCGCCCCGGCGGGCCGTCCGGCTGCTCACCGCGACGGGCGCGGGCCTGGCCCTGTGCGCCGTGTGCGCGCTGGCCCTGCTGGTGGTGCCCGGCGCCGCCCGGCTGCCCGTGGTGGCCGCCGCCGGAGAGTTCGTACGCCCGCTGGCGGACGCGGAACCGGCCCTCGCCGTCCCGCTCGCGGCCGCCGCACTCGCGCTGCTCCTGGGCCGCGCCGCGACCGTGACCCGTGCGGCGCGCAGGCACTGGGCCCAGCTCCACCGGGACCCCGGCCTGGTGGACCTGGACGACGGGAGCGAGCTCGCCGTGCTGCGGGACGCCCGGCCCGACGCCTACGCGCTGCCCGGACGGCCCGGCAGGCCCGGCCGGATCGTCGTCACCACCGGGATGCTGCAAGCTCTGGATCCCGTCGAACGGGACGCCCTCCTGGCCCACGAGCGCGCGCACCTCACCGGGCGCCACCACCTGTACCTCGTCGCCGCCGAGCTGTCCGCCCGCTGCCACCCGGCGCTCCGCGCCCTGCGCGCACCCATGGGATACGCGCTGGAACGCTGCGCCGACGAGGCCGCCGCGCAAGCCGTCGGGGACCGGGCGGTCGCCGCCCGCGCCATCGGGCGCGCCGCCCTGGCCACCCGGACGGCCGGAGGAACAGCAGCGCCCCGCCCCGCACCGGCGCTCGCCGCGGCGGCCGGACCCGTCCCGCGCCGGGTCGCCGCCCTCCTCGGCCGGACCGCCGCGCACCCGCGTATCGGCCGCGTCGCGGCGGCGGCCCTGATCGCCTGCCTGGCCGTCTCGGGAGCGGCCGCCCTCGACGCGACGCACGACCTGCACAGCGGCATCGAGACCGCCCAGGGCGAGACCCCGTAGCCACTGCCCAGGACCGGGCATGGCCAGGTCCCGACCACTCGAAAAGTGACCTGACAGCCCCGCGCCCCCTGCCTACACTCACATCCATGGGTTCGTACTACTTTTTCCGCTGATTCCGGCCCGGGGCGCCACCCCGCGCGACGCCGAGCGTCGCCGCCGGCCCGCACGGGCCCCCGGGTGGCACCGCCCCTCCGCCCGTTCGGCATCCCCGCCCGCCGCGCCCGGTCACGGGCCGCGGAGGCATGTCATCCGAGGGAAAGCGACCCATGTCCCCCAAGCACGACCGCGCCCAACTGGCCATGAAGGACGTCTCCAAGGCGTACGGAGACCGCACCGTCCTCGACCAGGTGTCGCTCACCGTCCGACCCGGCGACCGCGTCGGAGTCATCGGTGAGAACGGATCCGGGAAGTCCACGCTCCTGCGGCTGCTGGCCAACGCCGAGACACCGGACAGCGGCGAGATCGCCGTCCGCTTCCCCGGCGGCACCGGCCACCTCTCCCAGACACTCGCGCTGGACCCCGCGCACACCGTTCAGGACGCCGTCGACACAGCTCTGGCCGAACTCCGCGCGCTGGAGCGGCGGATCCGCACCGCCGAAGCCGCACTCGCCCTGCCCGGCGGCCCGGACGACGCCCGGCTCGCCGCATACGGAGACCTGCTGACCGAGTACGAGGAACGCGGCGGCTACCTGGCCGACGCCCGGGTCGACGCGGCGCTGCACGGCCTCGGACTCGGACACCTCACCAGGGAGCGCCGGCTCGGCACCCTCTCCGGCGGCGAGCAGTCCCGGCTCGCGCTCGCCTGTGTGCTGGCGCCCGCTCCCGAACTGCTGCTGCTCGACGAACCGACCAACCACCTCGACCTCAGGGCCACCACCTGGCTGGAGGACCAGCTGCGCGCCCACCGGGGCACCGTCGTCGTGGTCACCCATGACCGGGCGTTCCTGGAGCGGACCACCACCGTCATCGTCGAGGTGGACCGCGACCTGCGAGGCGTCGTCACCTACGGCGACGGCTGGGACGGCTACCGCACGGCGAAGGCGGCCGCCCGGCGCCGCTGGGCGCAGGACCATCAGGAGTGGCGGGACGAACTGGCCCGCACCGAGGAGCTGGTGAACGCCACGGGCCGGCGGCTCGCCGGCACCGGGAGCGACCCGGGGGAGGGCTTCGGCAAGCACCGCCGCTCGCACGAGGCCAAGCTGTCCGGTCAGGTCAGAGCTGCCAGGGCCCGACTGGAGGCACTGCACCGGGCCCCGGTTCCCGCCCCGCCCCGGCCCCTGCGCTTCACGGCCCGACTGGATCTCGCCGCCGAGGGCGAACCGCCGCGGGGCCCACTGGTCGAGCTCGACTCCGTCTCGGTCGGACACCGGCTGCGCATGCCCGCACTGCGGGTGGCGGCCGGTCAGCGCCTCCTGGTCACCGGGCCCAACGGGGCCGGCAAGTCGACCCTGCTGAGAGTCCTGGCGGGTGACCTCGCCCCTGAGGGCGGCACGGTGCGCCGCCGGGCCCGGATCGGGTATCTCCCGCAGGAACTCCCCGCCCGGCCCACCCGCCGCACGCTCCTGGTGACCTTCGCGGCGGGACGCCCCGGTCACGCCGACGAGTACACCGACCCGCTGCTCGCCCTCGGACTGTTCCGCCCCGGGGATCTGGATGTTCCGGTGGCCGACCTCTCCGCCGGCCAGCAGCGCAGGCTGGCACTGGCCCGGCTGGTCACCCGCCCCGCCGATCTGCTGGTGCTCGACGAGCCGACCAACCACATCGCCCTCGACCTGGTGGAGGAGCTGGAAGCGGCGCTGGCGGCGTACCCGGGCGCTGTCGTGGTCGTCTCGCACGACCGAGGCTTCCGCGGCCGCTTCACCGGCGACCGGCTCGAACTCCGCGGGGGTGCGCCGGCCGGGGGCCCCTGACCGGCCGGCGGCTCATCTCCCCGGGTGGTTCAGGGTGCGCACGAACTGCGCGGCGAGCCGCTCGGTATCGAGGTCGTCCGCGCTGCGCCCGGACAGGATGTGGAAGAAGGGCGGACCGATCAGGAGTGCGGTGGCCTGTTCGAGCGAGAGCGCCGTGCCGCTCGACTTCCGCGTCGCCTCCACGACCGCTGCGGCGCTTTCCCCCAGGACGTCGCGGGAGGTGAGCAGCGCGGCGACGTCCGTGTCGTGCTGGGCTTCCCCGATGAGGGCGCGGTAGGCCGCACCCGCGTGGGAGCGGGACAAGAAGGTGACGAGGGCGTCGAGATACGCCTTGAGGTCTTCGCGGGGGTCGTCGCTGACGGGCACGGACAGTTCCTGCCGGGCGTCGATGGCACTGGCCTCGTACAGGACTTCCGCTTTGTTCGACCACCAGCGGTACACGGTCTGACGGCCCACGCCCGCCCGCTCCGCGATGCCCTTCATGGTCAGGGCCGCGTATCCGACTTCGACCAGAAGGTCGTCGACGGCGTGCAGCACGGCGGCGCGTGCGTCCTCACTGCGGGGCCGTCCCCGGCCACTTCCATCCTTCATGCCGCCACCTTATGCGAGTCACGGTGTCTCGTATGTGCTGCCTTTACGGTGCACGTTGACTCGTAAATGGGTGTCCGGCCTTCCCTCGCCTCGCGAACGGCCTGCCGGACGGTTTCCCGCCGTGCTTCGTGTACGTCGACCCCAGAAGGAATCAAGAGCGATGGCTCCCATACCGGAGGGCGCGCCGCGCCCGGCGCGGTGGTCCGGCTCCGTGCTCGCCTGAGTGAGCGTGTGCACCGCCCTGGTCGTCGGATTTGTCGCGGCGATCAACTTGGCAGTGCCGCAACTGGCCGCGAGTTCACTGCGACCGACCTCGTCGAACCTGCTGTGGATCGTCGACGCCTACGTCGTGATCTTCGCCTGCCTGGTCATCCCGGCCGGTGCGGCCGGGGACAAGCTCGGCCGCAAGGGCGTCCTCCTGGCCGGGCTCGGCATATTCGCTTTCGGCGCCGTGGTGTCGGCCATCGCACCGAACGTGGCGGTCGTGCTGAGCGGGCGCGCCCTTACGGGCCTGGGCGCCGCCTGCGTCCTACCCAACTGTGTCGGCGTCCTCCTGCACGCCACGGCCCCCGAGCGGCGTCCTCACGCGCTGGCCGTCTGGGCGGCGGCCACCGGCGCCGGCGGCGTGCTCGGCAACGTGGGAGGCGGCGCGGTGCTGAGCGCGGGCTCCTGGCGCGCCCTGTTCGTGGCGGTCGCTGTCGTCGCGGCCTGCTGCCTGGCGTGGGCGGCGAGGTCGGCACCGCGCAGCGCCCGGCACGAGCGCACCCTCGATCTCCCCGGCACCCTGTTGTTCGTGGCGGCCGTGGTGGCCCTGCTGACCGGAATTATCGAAGGGCCCGAACAGGGCTGGGGCAGCACGGTCGTTCTCACCGCCTTCGCCTGCGCCGTCCTGCTGAGCCTGTGGTGGGTGCGCGTCGAGCGGCGGGCACCCCACCCCATGCTCGACCCGCGGCTGTTTCGCAGCGCGACGCTCAGCAGCGCCTGCCTCGGCATGACCATCACGTTCTTCGGAAGCTTCGGGCTCTTCTACGTCAACGCCTCACTCCTGCAATACGGGCGCGGCTTCTCCGTACTGCAGGCAGGACTCGGAGTCATCCCGCTGACCGTCCCGCTCCTGGTGGGCACCCGCTACGTTCCCGGGCTCATCCGCCACATGGGCGTTCCCGCGACACTCGCCGCGGCCTTCGCGCTGACCGGCGCCGGCCTGTTCGGTCTCTCCTACGCCTCGACCATGGCCTACCCCGTATACGCGGCCGGTCTGTTCGTCATCGGGCTCGGCATCATGCTGGCCGCGCCCTGTCTGACCGCTCAGATCGCCACGGCCCTGCCCGTGGAGCGGGCGGGCATCGCCGGTGGTCTGCAGTCCGCGACCCGCGAACTGGGCAGCGCCCTGGGCGTGGCGGTCGTCGGCACCATCCTCACAGCCGGGTTCACCCGCCACCTGCCTGCCGGCCTCGGCCGGCACACACCGCCCCCGCATACGGTGCGGGAAGCGCTCACGCTGGCCCCGGCCGACCACACCGCCGTCACCGAAGCGTTCACCCACGGCGCGGGCGCCGCGCTGCGCGCCGCGGCCCTCGTGGTGCTCCTGGCCGGAGCCCTCGTCGTCGGTGCCCGCCACGCCCACCGGACCGCCCCGCAGTAACGGAAGGGCCCCACACCACCTGAACCGGCGCTCGCGTCGTGATCAGGGAACTCCCACCCATCTCCGCCACTCACCTGCCCCTTTCGGGGCGAAGGAGGACACGCTCATGCGTGCGTTTGTCACTGGAGCGACCGGCTGGATCGGATCCGCCGTCGTCGACGAACTCATCTCGGCGGGCCACCAGGTCACCGGCCTGGCCCGGTCCGACCGTGCCGAACAGGCTCTCGCGGCCAAGGGCGCCGGCATCGTCCGCGGCGACCTGGACGATCTCGCCTCGCTACGGCGAGGCGCCGCCGAGGCGGACGCGGTCATCCACATGGTTAACAAGCACGACTGGGGCAACCCCGCCGAGTCCGACCGCTCCGAACGCGCCGCGGTCCAGGTCCTCGGCGACACCCTGGCCGGAACCGACCGCCCGTTCGTCGTCGCCGCCCCTCTCTCCGGCCTCGTCGAGGGCCGGCCCGCCACGGAGGCCGATGTCTCTCCGGCCATCGGCCCGGACTCCAACCGGGGCGGCAGCGAGAACCTCGCCCTGGACTACGTGGGCCAGGGAGTCAGGACCGTGATTACCCGGTTCGCACCGAGCGTTCACGGCCGTGGCGACCGGGGGTTCGTCAACTTCCTCACCGCGGCCGCCCGCAAGCAGGGAGTCTCGGGCTACGTCGGTGACGGCTCGGCCGCCTGGTCGGCGGTGCACCGCGGCGATGCCGCCCGCCTCATCCGCCTCGGCATGGAGCGGGCACCCGCGGGGACACGCCTCCACGCCGTCGCAGAGGAGTCCATCACCACCAAGGCGATAGCCGAGGCGATCGGCCGCAGCCTCGGCCTGCCGGTCGACTCCGTCCCCCCACAGGACGCCGAAGCCCGCTTCGGTTTCGTCGGCGGCTTCTTCGCCTCCACCATGACCGCGTCCAGCGGCGCGACCAGGCAGCTGCTCCGCTGGGAGCCCACCGGACCGTCCCTGCTCGCGGACATCGACGCAGGCGCCTACACCACCTGACGAGCCGGCCGGCGGGGGCGCGGGAGGAACGGCCCACAGAGGCCGGCCTCCCGCGCCTGCCCGGCCACCTCGTCGAAACCGGTGACGGGCGAACCCGCGCACCGAGCCCGGGAGGATCAGGACCCGCCCGGCGCGGACGGCCCCCGCTCACCCCTCAGCACATCGCGCAGCCGGTCCACGAAGACCCGCTGCCCCTTGACGAGACGCTCGGCGGCCACCTCCGGCGTGCACCAGGCGAACCGGTCGATCTCCGGGAACTCCCGCCGCACGCCGGACCCCCGGGGCCACTCCATCGTGAACGTCCCCGGAACGGCAGTCGCCGGATCGAGGTCCGCCTCCAGCGCCCACACCGTCACGGTCTTGCCGCCGGACTGCCGGGACTCGCCCAGCGCCACCCACACTCCGTCCGGGGCCGGGTGGCCGAACTCCTCCCCGAACTCCCGCCGGGCCGCGGCCTCTGCCGCCTCCTCAGGGCCGTACTCACCCTTCGGAACCGACCACGCCGCGCTCTCCCGGCCCGCCCAGAACGGGCCGCCCATGTGGCCGAGGAGGACTTCCGGACCGGATTCCCCGGTGGTGCGGAAGAGGAGGAGCCCGGCGCTGCGCCGCTCGTTCGGTGACATGCCGTCAAGTGTGGCGAAGAGGGCTGGGGCCGCGCCGGCGACACGGCGGCCCCGGCCTACACCTTGCGGTAGTCGTACGCCTCCGAAGCGGCGGCCGCCACGGCGTCGAGGTCGCCGCCCGCCGACGCGGTGACCACCGCGGCCACCGCGCCCTCCACCAGGGGCGCGTCCACCAGCCGTGCCCCTTCCGGGAGTTCGTCGCCCTCGGCCAGCATCGCCTTGACGGTGAGCACCGCACTGCCCAGATCGACCAGTACGGCGACACCCGCGCCGGCGTCCACCGATCTGGCCGCCTCCGCGATGAGCTCCGGACTTGTTCCGAGGCCGCCCGCGGGCGTACCGCCGGCGGCGGCCACCGGGGCGGTCGCGCCACCGGCCGCGAGCCCCCTGGCCAGCGCGGCGACCGCCTCCGCCACCGGCCCGCTGTGCGAGACGAGCACGATCCCGACCTGCTTGTCCGCGCTCATTCGGCGCCCCCGGCGGCATCGCCGGTCTCCGCCAGCGCGGCGATCAGCAGCGCGGAGGACGTGGCTCCCGGATCCTGATGTCCGATGCTCCGTTCGCCCAGATAGCTGGCCCGGCCCTTGCGCGCCCGCAGGGGCACGGTCGCCAGCGCGCCCGCCCGCGCCGCGTCCCGCGCGGCTTCGAACGACGCCCCGAGCGCCTCGGCCGCCGGCAACAGGGCATCGAGCATCGTCTTGTCCCCGGCCTGGGCCCCGCCCAGCTGGGCCACCGCCGCCACGCCCTCCCCGAGCGCCCGCGCCAGCTCGTCGCGGGTCACGGCGGGGGAGTCGCCCAGCGCCTTTCCGGTACGCCGCAGCAGCGTCCCGTACAGCGGGCCCGACGCCCCTCCGACGGTGGAGATCAACTGCCGTCCGGCACGTATCAGTACGGCCCCCGGCGTCTGCGGCGGTTCCTTGTCGAGGGCGGCCGTCACCGCGGTGAATCCGCGTTGGAGGTTGCTTCCGTGGTCGGCGTCCCCGATCGCCGAGTCGAGGTCGGTCAGATTCGCCGCCTCGCGTTCCACGGCGGCGGCGGTCGTGGTCATCCAGCGGCGGAAGAAGTCGGTGTCGAGCACATGATCTCCTCGGGTCCATCAGGTCCATCGGGTGTGGCACGGGGCGCGGTGGTGCCGGAGCGAAAAGACTCAACGGCCCCAGCGCAGTGCGGGGGTCTCCACCGGCGCGTCCCAGAGCCGCACCAGCTCCTCGTCCACCTGGCAGAGCGTTACCGAACAGCCCGCCATGTCGAGCGAGGTCACGTAGTTTCCGACGAGCGTTCGAGCCACGGCGACGCCCCGCTCGGACAGCACCCGCTGCACCTCGGCATTGAATCCGTACAGTTCCAGCAACGGTGTCGCCCCCATCCCGTTGACCAGTGCGATCACCGGGCCGTGCGGCCGCAGGTCCTCCAGCACCGCGTCCACCGCGAAGTCCGCGATCTCCCGTGACGTCATCATCGGACGCCGCTCACGCCCCGGTTCGCCGTGGATCCCCACCCCGAGCTCGATTTCGCCCGCGGGCAGATCGAAGGTGGGTGAGCCCTTGGCGGGCGTGGTCACGGAAGTCAGCGCCACCCCGAAACTGCGCGACGACTCGTTCACCTGCCGCGCGATCGCCGCCACCCGGTCCAGCGGAGCACCCTCCTCGGCAGCCGCACCGGCGATCTTCTCGACGAACAGCGTCGCCCCCGTGCCCCGCCGCCCCGCGGTGAAGAGGCTGTCCGTGACCGCGACATCGTCGTTGACGAGTACCTGGGCGACCCGTATCCCCTCCTCGTCGGCCAGCTCCGCGGCCATCTCGAAGTTGAGCACGTCGCCGGTGTAGTTCTTGACGACGAAGAGCACGCCCGCACCGCTGTCGACGGCGGCGGCGGCCCGCACCATCTGATCCGGCACCGGGGATGTGAACACCTCGCCCGCACAAGCGGCCGACAGCATCCCCGGCCCGACGAACCCCGCATGCAACGGCTCGTGCCCGGAGCCGCCGCCGGAGACCAGGGCGGTCTTTCCGGCCACGGGAGCGTCACGCCGTACGACGACACGGTTCTCGACGTCCACGGTCAGTTCCGGATGGGCGGCGGCCATCCCGCGCAGAGCGTCCGCGACCACGGTCTCGGGGACGTTGATCAGCATTTTCAACGGTAACCTCCCAGTAGGGCCATCAGGTGGCGCCCTGATCAGGTTCTCGCAGCTCAGGGGCCGCTTCGTGAGTCGTTGATCCCGCTGTGGCACGGCCTTGCGCGGTCGGGGTCGGACGGGACCGTTGGCGGCTCGCGGCCGAGTCTACTGACGGGCTGTCCTTGCCGCGGTGTGGCGTGTCCCGGGGGTACGCCGGGGGACGGGCGAGGGTCGCGGCGCCGCGGGCCCGCCACCCGGCACATCGAAGCACCGCAGCCGCATACGCGGTTGCGCTTGTCGGTGCCGGTGGTGCCGGTGGTGCCGGTGGTGCCGGTGGTGCCGGGCGTCGTCGTGCCGCAGACGCCGGGGCGGCGGCCGGTCGCGTCCGGGTCAGGTGCGGTCGATGTGCACGCTGGTCGACTTCACCCGGGCGGTCGCCTGCATGCCCACCTCAAGCCCGAGTTCCTCGACCGCTTCCCGGGTCAGCAGTGACACGAGCCGGTGGGGACCGGCCTGGATCTCCACCTGCGCCGCCACGTCCCCGAGCTTGACCGCGGTGACGATGCCGGGGAAGGCGTTGCGGGCCGAGGTGTAGGATGCGTCGTCCTCGCCGGCGCCGCCCTGGGCGACCTCCACGGAGAACGCCGCCAGATCGCGGCCGTCGATGAGGCGTCGCCCGCCGTCCTCGCGGTGCGTCGCCACGCGGCCGGCGTCCGCCCAGCGGCGCGCCGTGTCCGGGCTGACGCCCAGCAGGCGGGCGGCCTGCCCGATTGTGTAGGACTGCATATGCCGCACCATAGGCGATTATTACTTGCATGTGCAAGCTTTTTCTTGGCATTTCGCGGCAGGCGCGAACAGTCGGCGCTCGTTCTCGGCGCCGGCTCGCGCGCGGCGGCCGACTTCCGTTCCGCCTTCCGTCCGCATAGCGGTGACCGCGCCAATGTAGCGCGCGGCGCACGGCCGGGTGGCCCTGCCGGGATGAGGAATCGGGGCGTGCGACCTAGGGTGCGAGCCATGGCAGAGAGTGCGGCGTACGGGGGGTCCGGAGGGCGGGGCGCGGAGTCCGCCGACGGGCCGGACACGCCCGATCCCCGGCGGTGGCGGGCGCTCGCGGTGTGCCTGGTCGCAGGCTTCATGACCCTGTTGGACGTGTCGATCGTCAACGTCGCGCTGCCGTCCATCCGGGAGGGCCTGCACACTCCGGAGTCCGACCTGCAGTGGGTGCTGTCCGGTTACGCCCTTGCCTTCGGACTCTTCCTGATCCCCGCCGGACGGCTCGGCGACGCCCGGGGACGCCGCCAGGTCTTCATGGCCGGGCTGGCGCTCTTCACCCTGTCGTCCGCGGCCTGCGGAGCCGCCCAGTCCAGCATCTGGCTGGTGATCGCCCGACTGGTCCAGGGCCTGGCGGGCGGCCTGGTGTCGCCCCAGATCTCCGCGCTCATCCAGCAGATGTTCTCCGGCCGCGAACGGGGCCGGGCCTTCGGCATGTTCGGCACCGTGGTCGGCATCTCCACCGCCGTCGGCCCGCTGCTGGGCGGACTCCTGATCCAGGCGGCCGGCGCCGAGGAGGGCTGGCGCTGGGTGTTCTACGTCAACCTGCCGCTCGGGGCCGTCTGCCTGCTCCTGGCCCACCGGCTGCTGCCGGACACCCCGTCCGCCGGCCCGGTGCGGCTGCGGGACCTGGACCCGGTCGGAGTGCTGCTGCTGGGCTCCGGGGTGCTGGCGCTGCTGCTGCCCTTCGTCCAGTCGCGCCAGTGGCCGGGTGACGGCAAATGGCTGTTCCTGCCCGCGGCCGCCGTGCTGCTCGCAGCCTTCGTCGGCTGGGAGGCCCGGTGCTCCCGCAGAGGCACCCAGCCGGTGGTGAACCTCTCGCTCTTCCGCGTCCGCTCCTACTGGCTGGGGTGCCTGCTGATCCTGCTGTACTTCGCGGGATTCACCTCGATCTTCTTCATCACCACGCTCTACCTGCAGAGTGGGCTGCACTACACCGCGCTGATGGCGGGCCTCGCGATCACGCCCTTCGCCCTCGGGTCCGCCGTCGCCGCGAGCCCCGGCGGCAGGCTGGTCGGCCGGTACGGGCGTCCCCTCGTCGTCATCGGCATGGCGACCGTGGCCGTCGGACTCGGAGCCACCGCGCTCGCCGTCCACCTGGTGCCCGGCAGGGGCGCGGGCTGGGCGATGGCCGCCCCGCTGCTGCTGGCAGGTCTGGGCAGCGGCCTGGTCATCGCACCCAACCAGACCCTGACCCTGTCCCAGGTGCCGGTGGCCACGGCGGGCAGCGCCGGTGGCACCCTCCAGACCGGCCAGCGCGTCGGCTCCGCGATCGGGATCGCCGCCGTCGGCTCGGTCTTCTTCGCCCGGATGGGCTCGGCCGGCTGGTCCAGCGCGTACGACCACGGGCTGATCGTCTCCGTCGCCTTCGTGCTGGCCGGGCTGATCGTGGCCCTGGCCGACGTCGGCGGGGTACGGCGGGGGAAGAACCGTAACCGGCGGCCCGCCGCCCCGTGAGGCGGCGTCGCTACGATCGCAATCCGCGAACCCGGCCTGATCCGGCACAAGCCCTCAGGCCCTGCCGCAGGGAGAGACACCATGAACGATCCCGCCAGCACCGAACCGGACGGCAACAACGCGTACGGACACAAGCCCTTCAAGCGTTTCCGCAGCCACTTCGCCGACCGGATCACCGCCGACGGCCGGGACGGCTGGCCCGTCGAGGCAGGCCGCTACCGCCTGGTCGTCAGCCGTGCCTGCCCCTGGGCGAGCCGCGCCCTGGTCTCCCGCCGGCTGCTCGGGCTGGAGGACGCGCTCTCGCTCGCCGTCACCGATCCGCTGCAGGACGACCGCAGCTGGCGCTTCACGCTCGACGAGGACGACCGGGACCCGGTACTCGGCATCAAGTACCTCAGCGAGGCGTACGACAAGCGGGAGAGCGGGTACCCCGGCGGAGTCAGCGTCCCCGCCGTCGTCGACATCCCCAGCGGCGAGCTCGTCACCAACGACTACCAGCGGATCACCCTGGACTTCGCCACCGAATGGACCGCGCTGCACCGCCCGGGGGCCCCCGACCTCTACCCCGAGCCGCTGCGCGAGGAGATCGACGAGGTCATGGAGGGCATCTACCGCGATGTGAACAACGGCGTGTACCGGGCCGGGTTCGCGGACGGACAGCCGGAGTACGAGGCCGCGTACGCGGATGTGTTCCGCCGCCTGGACCTGGTGTCCCAGCGCCTCGCGGACCGGCGCTACCTGGTGGGTGACACCATCACGGAGGCCGACATCCGGCTCTTCACCACACTCGTCCGCTTCGACGCCGTGTACCACGGACACTTCAAGTGCAACCGCTCGAAACTGACCGAGGACCCCGTCCTGTGGGCCTACGTCAGGGACCTCTACCAGACCCCCGGCTTCGGGGACACGGTCGACTTCCACCACATCAAGCAGCACTACTACCGGGTCCACACGGGCATCAACCCCACCGGCATCGTGCCCGTCGGCCCCGACCTGTCGGGCTGGCTGTCCCCGCACCACCGCGAACAGCTGGGCGGCCGGCCCTTCGGCGACGGCACCCCGCCGGGGCCGGTGCCGGCCGGCGAGGAGATCCCGGAGGAGGGGCGGCCCTGACAGCCACCGCCTCCTTACTCCGTCTCGTCCAGGCGGTCGGCGTAGTATTCGATCGCCGGCCGGTACGACTGGACCCGGACGTCCGCACTGGTGGCCGCCGTGACCCCGAGCAGGGTCCGTACGGCTTCGCGGGAGTCACCGAGGTTGTACAGGGTCATCGCCAGGAAGGTCAGCAGCGAGGCATCGTGCGCGAACTCCGCCAGGCCGCGGCGGAACACCCCGTGCGCCGCCTCGTAGCGGCCCAGCACCCGCAGCGTGCTGCCGAGGCCGAGGAAGGCTCCGTGACGGTCCTCGGCCGAGAGCCCCGGACCCTCCAGCGCCCGCTCGTAGAACGGCACGGCCTGCGCCTCCAGGCCGAGGGAATCGTGCGACCAGGCGGTCTGGTAGGCGATCGCGGCGTCCTCGGGATACCGCGCCGCCAGGGCCAGCAGCCGCTCGTGCGCCTGCGGGCTCTTCTGCTCGCGCAGCCGCACCGCCAGCGCTACCGGATCACCGTGTTCGATTTCCGTACTCATAACGCCGCACGCTGCCAGGGCCGCGGCGGTACGGCAAATCAATGGCAAAGTGCGGTGGCGGACGCGGCGGCCGGCCGGGCCGCGCGGCGGTACGGCGGGTTCCGGGCCGTGCGGGGCAGGGCCCTGTCGAGGCGGCGGCGATCACGAGATATCTTGATGTCAAGCAATGTTGCAGACGTGGAGCGGAGCACAGGGTGACTGACTCGACCATCATCTATACACACACCGACGAGGCCCCGGCCCTGGCGACGTATTCGTTCCTGCCGGTGATCGAGGCCTACGCCTCCAAGGCCGGGGTCACCGTGGAGAGCCGTGACATCTCCCTGGCGGGCCGGATCATCGCCAGCTTCCCCGACAGCCTCCAGGAGAACCAGCGCATCGACGACGCGCTCGCGGAGCTCGGAGCGCTGGCCACCACCCCCGGCGCCAACATCATCAAGCTGCCGAACGTCTCGGCGTCGATCCCGCAGCTGAAGGCCGCCATCGCGGAGCTCCAGGAGCAGGGCTACGCGCTCCCGGACTACCCGGACGACCCGAAGTCCGACGCGGAGAAGGACGCCCGCGCGCGCTACGACAAGATCAAGGGCAGCGCGGTCAACCCCGTCCTGCGCGAGGGCAACTCCGACCGCCGCGCCCCCGCGTCGGTCAAGAACTACGCCAAGGCGCACCCGCACCGCATGGGCGCCTGGACGGCCGACTCGAAGACGAACGTCGCGACCATGGGCGTCGACGACTTCCGCTCCACCGAGAAGTCCGTCGTGATCGAAGAGGCCGGCAGCCTGCGCATCGAGCTGGTGGGCGACGACGGCACCACCACCGTGCTGCGCGAGTCCGTACCGGTGCTCGCCGGTGAGGTCGTGGACGCCGCGGTCATGCGCGTCGCCGCGCTGCGCGAGTTCTTCACCGCGCAGGTCGCCCGCGCCAAGGAGGAGGGCATCCTCTTCTCGGTGCACCTCAAGGCCACCATGATGAAGGTCTCCGACCCGATCATCTTCGGCCACGTGGTCCGCGCCTTCTTCCCGAACACCTTCGCCAAGTACGGCGAGGCGCTCGCCGCTGCCGGCCTGACCCCGAACGACGGCCTCGGCGGCATCCTCAAGGGCCTGGACGGGGTGCCACACATCGGTGCCGAGATCAAGGCCTCCTTCGAGGCCGAGCTCGCCGAGGGCCCCGCCCTGGCGATGGTCGACTCCGACAAGGGCATCACCAACCTGCACGTCCCCAGCGACGTCATCGTGGACGCCTCGATGCCGGCCATGATCCGCACCTCCGGCCACATGTGGGGCCCGGACGGCGAGGAGGCCGACACCCTCGCCGTGCTGCCCGACAGCAGCTACGCGGGCGTCTACCAGGTCGTCATCGACGACTGCCGGGCCAACGGCGCGTACGACCCGGCCACGATGGGCTCGGTCTCCAACGTCGGGCTCATGGCGCAGAAGGCCGAGGAGTACGGCAGCCACGACAAGACCTTCGAGATCCCCACCACCGGCACGGTGCGGGTCGTCAACGGCAACGGCGACGCCGTGCTGGAGCAGGCCGTCGGCGCCGGGGACATCTTCCGGGTGTGCCAGGCCAAGGACCTGCCGATCGAGGACTGGGTCAAGCTCGCCGTCACCCGCGCCCGCGCGACCGGCAACCCGGCCGTGTTCTGGCTCGACGAGGACCGCGCGCACGACGCCAAGCTCATCGAGAAGGTCAGGACCTACCTGGCCGACCACGACACCGACGGTCTGCGGATCGAGATCATGTCGCCGGTGAAGGCGACCGCGTTCTCCCTGGAGCGCATCCGTCGCGGCGAGGACACCATCTCGGTCACCGGCAACGTGCTGCGTGACTACCTCACCGACCTGTTCCCCATCCTTGAGCTGGGCACCAGCGCGAAGATGCTCTCCGTCGTCCCGCTGATGAACGGCGGCGGTCTGTTCGAGACGGGCGCCGGCGGTTCCGCGCCGAAGCACGTGCAGCAGCTCGTCAAGGAGAACTACCTGCGCTGGGACAGCCTGGGCGAGTTCCTCGCCCTCGCCGTCAGCTTCGAGCACCTCGCGCAGACGACGGACAACGCCGGCGCCCAGGTCCTCGCGGACACGCTGGACCGCGCGACGGCCACGTTCCTGAACGAGGACAAGTCGCCCAGCCGCAGGCTCGGCGGCATCGACAACCGCGGCAGCCACTTCTACCTGGCCCTCTACTGGGCCCAGGAGCTGGCGCAGCAGACCGCCGACGCCAAGCTGGCGGAGGCCTTCGCGCCGCTCGCCAAGTCGCTGTCCGAGAACGAGGGGACCATCGTCGACGAGCTGGTCGCGGTCCAGGGCAAGCCGGTGGACATCGGTGGCTACTACCAGCCCGACCCGGCCAAGGCCTCGGCCGTCATGCGGCCGTCGGCCACGTTCAACCAGGCGATCGCGAGCCTCGTCTGACCGGATGCCGTGGACGGGGGAGAGGCCCAGTCGCTCCCCCCACCCCGCACCGCGCGTGACCGTTCCGCCCCGGCCGACACACCGTCGAGCCGGGGCGGCGCCGTTTCCGGCGGCGGACCGGTACCGCGAAGTGCCTCGGAGGACACCCTGACGGGTGAATGTCGCGCCACGGCGGGCGCAGGGCCACCCCGGGCGGCCACCCGGCTGGTTTGCTGCAACCGGAATCGCGCGTGATGTGCGGGGAGGGCCGTTCGGCCGCCCCCGGTGGAGGCGGCGCCACGCCGGGTGCGCGGTCCACCGGCGGCAGACCAATCGAAGGAGCGTCCCAGTGACGACGACGGGCACAACAGGGACGGCGCAGGACGACGAGTCCTACGCCAACGAGCTTCCGGTACACAACAGGGAACCGGGAAACGTCGTCATCAAGTGGATGACCACCACTGACCACAAGACGATCGGCACGATGTACCTGGTCACCTCGTTCGCGTTTTTCCTCATCGGCGGTCTGCTCGCGCTCGTCATGCGCGCCGAGCTGGCCCGTCCGGGTACGCAGATCCTGTCGAACGAGCAGTTCAACCAGGCCTTCACGATGCACGGCACGATCATGCTGCTGATGTTCGCGACGCCGCTGTTCCAGGCGTTCACCAACTGGATCATGCCGCTCCAGATCGGTGCACCCGATGTGGCGTTCCCGCGGCTGAACATGTTCGCGTACTGGCTCTACCTCTTCGGTTCCGTCCTCGCGGTGGCCGGATTCCTCACCCCGAACGGCGCCGCCGACTTCGGCTGGTTCGCCTACTCCCCGCTGACCGACGCGGTCCGCTCGCCGGGCGTGGGCGCCGATATGTGGATCATGGGTCTGGCCCTCTCCGGATTCGGCACGATCCTCGGCTCCGTCAACTTCATCACGACGATCGTCTGCATGCGCGCACCCGGCATGACGATGTTCCGCATGCCGATCTTCGTCTGGAACGTCCTGCTGACCGCCGTCCTGGTCCTGCTGGCCTTCCCGGTCCTCGCCGCCGCGCTCCTGGCGCTGGAGGCGGACCGGAAGTTCGGCGCGCACGTCTTCGACGCGGCCAACGGCGGCGCGCTGCTCTGGCAGCACCTCTTCTGGTTCTTCGGCCATCCGGAGGTCTACATCATCGCGCTCCCGTTCTTCGGGATCGTCACCGAGATCATTCCGGTCTTCAGCCGGAAACCGATCTTCGGCTACATCGGCCTGGTCGGCGCGACGATCGCCATCGCGGGCCTGTCCGTGACCGTGTGGGCCCACCACATGTACGTCACCGGCGGGGTGCTGCTGCCGTTCTTCTCCTTCATGACGTTCCTCATCGCCGTGCCGACCGGGGTGAAGTTCTTCAACTGGATCGGCACGATGTGGAAGGGCTCGCTCTCCTTCGAAACACCGATGCTCTGGTCCATCGGCTTTCTCGTCACCTTCCTCTTCGGCGGCCTGACCGGCGTGATCCTCGCCTCGCCCCCGATGGACTTCCACGTCTCGGACTCGTACTTCGTGGTGGCGCACTTCCACTACGTGGTCTTCGGCACCGTGGTCTTCGCGATGTTCGCCGGATTCCACTTCTGGTGGCCGAAGTTCACCGGCAAGATGCTGGACGAGCGGCTCGGCAAGATCACCTTCTGGACGCTGTTCGTGGGCTTCCACGGCACGTTCCTGGTGCAGCACTGGCTGGGCGCGGAGGGCATGCCGCGCCGCTACGCGGACTACCTCGCCGTGGACGGCTTCACCACCCTGAACACCATCTCGTCGATCTCCTCGTTCCTGCTCGGGCTGTCGATGCTCCCGTTCCTGTACAACGTGTGGAAGACGGCCAAGTACGGGAAGAAGATCGAGGTCGACGACCCGTGGGGCTACGGCCGTTCGCTGGAGTGGGCGACCTCCTGCCCGCCGCCCCGGCACAACTTCGTCACGCTGCCCCGGATCCGTTCCGAGTCCCCGGCGTTCGACCTGCACCACCCCTCCGTGCGTGAGCTCGATGACGTGTCCAACCGCCTCGACCGCTCGGTCACGGTCGCTCCGGGGGACAAGCAGGCGTGAGCGGGCGGGCCGGCGGAGAGGAGGACCGGGTGTCCATCGACCCCGAGAAGGACAGCGCCCGCGGACTGGCCCAGATGGAGGGCTATCTGCTGTGGAACGCCGAGATCGAGCAGGCGCGCCGGTACGCCCGCCGCTTCACCGACGAGCTGCCCTGGCTCACCACCGCCCAGCGCGAGGACGTGGAACGGGTGTACGCCGCCGACCGGGCCGAGGCCTCGCGGGTCATGCTGCTCCGGGTCTGTGCCCGCGCCAGTGAGCTGCGCGGTGAGTACAGCCGGCGCTACCGCACGCTGCGGGCGCGCTGCGTCGCGGCCGCAGCCGTGGTCTGTCTGGGGACGGCCTGCGGCGCCTGCACGGTGGTGACGTACCTGGTCAGGTGAGTACCGGTCGTCCGTTCTGCCGCCCCAGCAGGCGAAGTCACCGCTGTCTCGTGAAGATGGGAGGTGACGTGCGCGTGCGACGGGGCAGGCGAACGGATGACCGTGCATGACCCCGAGAAGGGACGAACACTGTGGCACGACCCAGGATTCTCGTTGTCGGAGCCGGTTTTGCCGGGGTCGAGTGCGTACGCCGTCTGGAACGCCGGCTCCGTCCCGGCGAGGCCGACATCGCACTCGTGGCCCCGTTCTCCTACCAGCTCTATCTGCCCCTGCTGCCCCAGGTGGCCTCGGGCGTCCTCACCCCGCAGTCGGTCGCGGTGTCACTGCGCCGCAGCAGCCGGCACCGCACCAGGATCATTCCCGGCGGGGCCATCGGAGTGGACCCGCTGGCGAAGGTCTGCGTGATCCGCAAGATCACCGACGAGGTCGTCAACGAGCGCTACGACTACATCGTGCTCAGCCCGGGAAGCGTCACCCGCACCTTCGACATCCCCGGGCTGCTCGACAACGCCCGGGGCATGAAGACCCTGGCGGAGGCCGCTTTCGTGCGCGATCACGTCATCGCGCAGCTCGATCTCGCGGATGCCAGCCACGACGAGGAGGAGCGGGCCTCGCGGCTGCAGTTCGTCGTCGTCGGCGGCGGATACGCGGGCACGGAGACGGCGGCCTGCCTCCAGCGGCTGACCACCAACGCCGTCCGGCACTATCCCAGGCTCGACCCCAAGCTGATCAAATGGCACCTGATCGACATCGCCCCCAAGCTCATGCCCGAACTGGGCGACAAGCTCGGTGAGAGCGCGCTGAAGGTGCTGCGCGAGCGCGGGATCGAGGTGTCCCTCGGGGTGTCGATCGCTGAGGCGGGCCCCGACAAGGTGACCTTCACCGACGGCCGCGTGCTGCCCTGCCGCACTCTGATCTGGACGGCCGGCGTCACCGCCAGCCCGCTGGTCACGACCTTCGACGCGGAGACGGTACGCGGCCGGCTGGCGGTGACGCCCGATATGAGCCTGCCCGGCCACGACGGCATCTTCGCCCTCGGCGACGCGGCGGCCGTCCCGGACCTGGCCAAGGGCGACGGCGCGGTCTGCCCGCCCACCGCGCAGCACGCGATGCGCCAGGGCCGCAAGGCCGCCGACAACCTGCTGGCCACCCTCCGCAACCAGCCACTCCAGCCATACGTCCACAAGGACCTCGGGCTCGTCGTGGACCTCGGCGGCAAGGACGCCGTCTCCAAGCCGCTCGGCATCGAGATGCACGGCATCGGCGCCCAGGCCGTGGCCCGCGGCTACCACTGGTCCGCGCTGCGGACCAACGTGGCCAAGGCGAGGGTCATGACGAACTGGCTGATCAACGCGGCCGCGGGCGACGACTTCGTCCGCACCGGATTCCAGTCCCGCAAACCCGCCACCCTGCGCGACTTCGAGCACACGGACAGCTATCTCACTGCGGAGCAGGTCCGCGAGCACACCGCCTCGCTGCACACCCGAATGTGACCCGGCACAGCGGCGGGGCCCGGCCGGAATCCGGCCGGGCCCCGCCGCTGTCACGTCAGCTGTTCTCCTTGTGTCCGGCGGTGAGCCCGGGATCGCGCCGCGCCACCGGGTCCAGCGCCTGGTCGACGGCCTTCAGCAGGTCCGCGTCCAGTCGCACACCGGCCGCCACGGCGTTCTCCGTCACCTGCTCGGGACGGGAGGCGCCGATGATCGCGGCGGAGACGTTGGAATTCTGCAGCACCCAGGCGACCGCCAGCTGCGCCATGCTCAGACCGGCCTGCTCGGCCAGCGGACGCAGCAGCTGAACCCGCTCCAGCACCTCGTCGCGCAGCCAGTCGGCGACCATGTCGGCCCCGCCCTTGTCGTCCGTCGCACGCGAGCCCGCCGGCAGCGGCGCACCGGGACGGTACTTGCCGGTGAGCGCGCCCTGGGCGATCGGTGACCAGACGATCTGGCCGATGCCGAGCTCCTCGGACGCGGGGACCACCTCGTCCTCGATGACCCGCCACAACGCCGAGTACTGCGGCTGGTTGGAGATGAACGGCACCCGCAGTTCGCGGGCCAGCGCGTGCCCGGCGCGCAGCTGCCCCGCCGTCCACTCCGATACGCCGATGTAGTGCGCCTTGCCGGAGCGGACGACGTCCGCGAACGCCTCCATCGTCTCCTCCAGCGGCGTGGTGTGGTCGTAGCGGTGCGCCTGGTAGAGGTCGACGTGATCGGTCTGGAGCCGGCGCAGTGAGTTGTCGATCGACTCCATGATGTGCTTGCGGCCGAGCCCCCGGTCGTTCTGCCCGGGACCGGTCGGGAAGTAGACCTTGGTGAAGATCTCCAGCCCTTCGCGGCGTTCGTCCTTGAGGGCCCGTCCGAGCACTGCCTCTGCCCGCGTCTGCGCGTAGACGTCCGCGGTGTCGAAGGTGGTGATGCCGGCGTCCAGGGCGGCCCGGATGCAGGCGACCGCCGCGTCCTCCTCCACCTGGGAGCCGTGGGTGAGCCAGTTTCCGTACGCGATCTCGCTGATCGTCAGACCGCTGCGGCCGAGTCGGCGGAATTCCATGGGGCTGCTCTCCCTCTGCTGGTAAGTGCCGCTACATGGTAGGACGGGTGACCGCCGCTCAGGCGGCCGGCACGGTGTTGCGGATCAGTTCGAGGAAGGCGGCGTTGTCCGGGGTGTGCCGGATCCGGTCCAGCAGCGTTTCGAGCGAGGTCTGCGCGTTCCTGGAGTGCAGGGCGCGCCGCAGACCGCGTACGGCGGTCAGTTCCCCGGCCGGTACGAGGAGTTCGTCGCGGCGGGTCCCGGAGGCCGCGATGTTCACGGCCGGGTGGACGCGCTTCTCAGCGAGGGTGCGGTCGAGCCGCAGCTCCATGTTGCCGGTCCCCTTCAGCTCCTCGAAGAAGTACTCGTCGGCGCGTGAGCCGGTCTCCACGAGCGCCGTGGCCAGGATGGTGAGGGAGCCGCCCTCCTCGGTGGGCCGCGCGGCTCCGAAGAGGCGCTTGGGTCCGAGCAGGGCCGCCGCGTCGACACCGCCGCTGAGGGTGCGGCCGCCGGCCGAGGCCGCGTTGTTGTGGGCCCGGCACAGCCGGGTGAGGGAGTCCAGCAGGATGACGACGTCCTGGCCCTGCTCGACCAGCCGCTTGGCGCGTTCGAGTGCGAGCTCGGCCAGCGCGATGTGCTCCTTGGCGGGCCGGTCGAAGGTCGAGGCGTAGACCTCGCCGCGTACCGATCGCCGCATGTCGGTGACCTCCTCGGGGCGCTCGTCGAGCAGCACCACCATCAGGTGGCACTCGGGGTGGTTCCCGGCGACCGACGCCGCGATCTGCTGGAGCAGGACCGTCTTGCCGGTCCTGGGCGGGGCCACGATGAGCCCGCGCTGGCCCTTGCCGACCGGGGCGACGAGGTCGACGACGCGCGTCGACGGGCTGCCCGAGGGGGTTTCCAGGCGCAGCCGCCGCCTGGGGTGGAGCGGGGTGAGGTCACGGAAGTGCGGCCGGCCCCGAAGGGCCTGCGAGGGAAGGCCGTTGACGCGGACGACGGTGCTCAGGGCGCGGGGCCGGTCGCAGGTCCCCTCGACGGCGTCGCCCTTGCGCAGGCCGTGCCGGCGGATGAGCGCGGCCGGTACCTGCACATCGCGCGGGGTGGCGTGGCCGTCGGCGGGGCGCAGGGCGCCGTGCCCCTGCTGGGTGATGTCGAGGACCCCGGCCGCGGCCGTGCGGGCGGCGGGTTCGGTGGTCACGGGGTGTTCGAGTGTGGTGGTCATGCGGGGTGGTCCTTTCGCGGACATGCGAATGAAGGGGCCCGGCAGAAACGGGGGCGGAGATGTCACGCCCCGTGCGGCGGGCAGAAAAGTCCGGTGGGACAGCCCGTGCCGGACTGAGGAATAAAATGCGATAACGCCGGATCACCGTCCGGAATGGACGGGCGCGTCAGCGTGATGAGAAATGAACCGGTACCGGCGTCTGAATTTCAAGGCGTACACACGTACCGAGGGCAATGTAGCACGGCCCACGCCCGGAGGTCACGGTCCGGCGGCCCGGATCGGCGGACGCCGTCCGGGCCGCGCTCAGCTCAGCCGGAACACCGGGCCCCGTGGGGTGAACGGCAGGGATACCCCCTGCGGGATCAGGAAGGCGTGCTCGCGCCGGATCCGCAGGGTGTCGCACCAGCCGTCGGTGATCACGAGCAGCGGGGCCGTCGGTGGGAAGTCGTCCGCCCTGTGCAACAGGTCCACTCCCGGCTGCAGTTCGGTCCCGCCGCGGCCGCGCACCCGTACCCGGCCGGCGATCTCGGCCGGTGGCAGGTAGCCGGCGTCGTACGGTGTCGCGTCGCAGAAGACCACGCGGGCCGCGGGGACGTCACGCGCCTCGGCGTAGGAGGCGATGGCGCCCAGAGCCTTGCCGAGCAGTCCGCTGTTCATCGAGCCGGAGGTGTCGAGGACGACGCCGAAGGTACAGCGGGCCGTCTCCTCCGGCGAGAACCAGCGGCCCGTCCTCGGGATGTCGGGGGTCGATGCATGCCGCCGTGCCGGGCGGGCAAAGGACCGTACGGGCTCCGGCCGGGGGACGTACTCGTCGAACCAGCGGGCCAGTCCCGCGTCCCACGGCACCGGCGGGTGGGCCAGCGCCCGGATCTCCTCGATCAGGCCGGCGGGCAGCAGACCGCGCTCGCCGTACTGGTGCAGATCGAAGCCCTGGACCAGGCCGCGCCTGTAGAAGTCGTCCAGGTCGGTGTACGGACGGGCCCCGGGGCGCGGCAGGGGGTCACCGAGGATGTCACCGGCGCCCTTGCCCCGCAGCGTCGCCTGCCTGCGGCGCCGGCGCAGGTCGCCCGCGATGCGGTCGTACACCTCCTCGGCGGACAGGTCCCGCAGCTCCGGGTCGTACAGGAGGCCGGCGGGCATGTCGCCGACGCGCATCCGGACCAGCCAGTCGTTGACGACGTAATCGGCGGCGACGTTGAACAGGAACGGGTCGCGACCACCGCGGCGTTCGCCGTGGCGGAGCGCGGCGTGCAGCATCTCGTGGGCGAGGACGAAACGCCATTCTTCCTCAGTGAAGGTGCGCAGCGGGTTGATGTAGATCTCGCCCGCCACGGAGCTGACCGCGGCGATGTCGATGCTCTGGGAGCGGGCCAGTTCGGTGTCGGCCACGACCGTGAGCCCGGCGGCGATTCCGCCGAGCAGCGGGTACGAGGAGACGAACCAGTTCAGGGCCCGGTCCCACGGGCGTTGTGGCAGGCGTCCCCGGTCGTGCGGTCGAGACGGCCGCCCGCCAGTTCCATCGCGGCGGAGACGCTGCGGGTGAGGGCGTAGGCGAAGGCGGTCTCCCAGTCCGGGACGGCGGAGTTGTTCCAGGGGCGCCAGGTGGTGAGGATCTGGTCCGCGCGGTCGCCCGCGGTGCCGCAGTGCTCATGGGCGGCGGGGATGCCGTCGCGGCGCCAGCGTGCGGCCAGCTGTTCCTCGTCGCCGCCCGGACTGTCCGCCGGCAGATCGTCGGGGGGCCTGCCCGTCGGATGGGTGAGCAGGAAGCGGTTGACTACCGCGCACCGGGCCGCGAGGTCGAACCGGTCGGGCTGCTCACGCGGATCCGCCGCGGAGGCCGGCACATGACCGAAGCCCAGATGCAGCAGGCAGTGGGCCAGGGCCCAGGCCCATTCGGCCGGTTCCGCCCGCTTGGCGGGGTGGACGTGGATGGTGCCGTTGGAGGTGACGGTGGCCAGCCCTCCCGTCGGGGCGAGGCCGCAGTCGGCCTCTCTGCACACGGACGCCTTCAGGGCGGCGAAGGCGGGATTGCGTGTGACCAGCGCGAGCCCGGCGGCGAAGCGGCGGCGGCCGGGTCGGACGCGGCGCCTTTCCCGCCCGTGCCGCTTCCGCTGTTCGAGCGCCGCGCCGCGGCCTTCATCGCCGGGCCTCGACCAGCCTGGGCATGTCGCGCGCCGCCTCGACGAGGAACCAGGCGGGCAGCACCGGCAGTCCGTCGGCGTCGTCCGCGATGACGGTCTGCGCGACCTCCACCGAGATCTCGGCAAGCTGCACGAGCAGCGACTTGGCCCGGTACGACGTCTGCCGCATCGACGCGGAGACGTGCTCCTTCCGGCGCGGCAGCTCCTTCACGAGCCGGCCGCGAAACGCCTCCGCCAGGTAGTACAGGAGGTCACGGTCCTCCAGCCGGGTGGGCCAGGAGGCGTCGCCCCTGAGGATTGCCTCGATACCGAAGGTGTGGCGCACGATCTTCGCGTATCCGCAGAAGGAGACGGCGTGGGCCGGTGTCAGCGTGCCGTGCACGATCACCTTCAGCGTCTCCTCACCGATGTCAGCGCCGAAGGAGTGCAGGGCGTCGGAGAGCATGTGCCAGGAGCGCGGCGTGGAGAACGGCTCCTCGGTCTTGGGCGGTTGCGACCACAGGTGGTCGGGACGGTCGACGAGGTAGTCCGTCACCCAGGGATGGATGCCGTGCTCGCCCGCCCACACCAGCCAGTCCTGCGACGAGGCCCGCAGATGGCCGTGGGTGAGCCGGTTGACGAGCGCGGACGCGATGGGCCTGGCCAGGGCGTTGCCCGTCGCCCTGTTGCCGGCCCCGATGACGATCGAGCCGGCGGGCAGCTCGTACGAGCCGATCCGGCGGTCCAGGATGAGCGAGTAGAACGCCTTCTGGACATCGGGGGTGGCGGCGTTGAGCTCGTCGAGGAACAGGCAGTAGGGCTCGTCCCGGGCGATGGCCTCCGGCGGGCAGAACACGGAACGGCCGTCCCGGATCTGCGGTACACCGATCAGGTCCTCGGGGGCGAGCTGCGTCCCGAGCAGGCTGACGCACTCCAGTCCGAGCGACTCGGCGAACCGGCGCACGAGCGACGACTTGCCGATCCCCGGCGCTCCCCACAGGAACACGGGCCGCACGGTGGCGAGTCCGAGGAGCAGCTCGGGTATCTGGGCGGGTGTGACGGTGACAGCGGCCTGCACGCGGGGGAGTTCCTTCGGAGTCCGGGAGTTCGGGCCCGCCCAGTATGCGGAGGCCCGGACTCCCGCCGCAGCCCAATTTCCGCCCGCGCTCACCCGGAGCCATGGGCGGGGACAGGCCTCAGCTCCGGAACGCCTCCAGGATCTGTTCGGCGGCCAGCGTGGCAGGCAGGGTGCCTTCCCGGACCCTCAGTTCGAGTTCCGGTGCGAGTGCCCGCACTCCCGGGTGGCTGCGCAGGCTCTCCAGCAGCTCGTCGCGGACCATCGTCCAGGTCCAGTCGACCTGCTGCTCACGCCGTTTCGCCGCCAGCCGGCCGGTCGATTCGAGCAGGGTCCGGTGCTGTTCCAGCCGCTCCCACAGGGTGTCGAGGCCGCTCCCCCCGCGGGCGCTGCACGTCAGTACCGGCGGGGTCCAGGACGCGTCCGCGGGATGCATCAGCCGCAGCGCGCCGGCGAGTTCACGTGCGGCGGAGCGGGCATCGCGTTCGTGCGGCCCGTCGGCCTTGTTCACCGCGATGGCGTCGGCCAGCTCCAGCACACCCTTCTTGATGCCCTGCAACTGGTCGCCGGTACGTGCCAGGGTCAGCAGCAGAAACGTGTCGACCATATTGGCGACCGCCGTCTCCGACTGGCCGACCCCCACCGTCTCCACCAGCACCACGTCGTACCCCGCCGCCTCCATCACCACGATGGACTCGCGGGTCGCCTTGGCCACCCCGCCCAGCGTGCCGGCGGTGGGGGAGGGGCGCACGAATGCCGCCGGGTCCACCGCGAGCCGCTCCATCCGGGTCTTGTCACCCAGGATGGAGCCGCCGGTCCGGCTGGACGACGGGTCGACGGCCAGCACCGCGACCCGGTGCCCGAGGCCGGTGAGCATCGTGCCGAGGGCGTCGATGAACGTGGACTTGCCGACTCCGGGCACCCCGCTGATGCCGATGCGGCGGGCGCTGCCGGAGTGCGGCAGGAGCTCCCGCAGCAACTGCTGGGCCAGTGCGCGGTGGTCGGGGCGGGTGGACTCGACGAGCGTGATGGCGCGCGCGACATGCGCCCGCTTCCCGTCGAGTACGCCCTTCGCGTAGCTGTCGAGATCGATCTTGGGTGCCATGGGTTCAGCGGCTCACAGCTCGTGGCCGAGTGAGGCGCCGAGCCGCGTCACCAGATCGTGGGCCGCGTCCGGGATCACCGTCCCGGGCGGGAACACCGCCGCCGCGCCCGCCTCGTGCAGGGCCTCGATATCCGACGGCGGAATGACTCCGCCCACCACGATCATGATGTCCTCCCGTCCTTCGGCTGCGAGTTCCTCACGGAGTGCGGGTACGAGGGTGAGGTGACCGGCGGCCAGGGAGGAGACGCCCACGATGTGTACGTCTGCCTCGACCGCCTGACGGGCGACTTCGCCGGGGGTCTGGAAGAGGGGGCCGACGTCGACGTCGAAGCCGAGGTCGGCGAAGGCGGTCGCGATGACCTTCTGGCCGCGGTCATGGCCGTCCTGGCCCATCTTGGCGACCAGGATGCGCGGGCGCCGTCCCTCGGCCTCCTCGAACGCGTCGACCAGCGCGCGGGTGCGGTCCACCGACGGTGACTCCCCTGCCTCGTTGCGGTACACACCCGAGATCGTACGGATCTGGCCCGAGTGCCGGCCGTACTCCTTCTCCAGCGCGTCCGAGATCTCGCCCACGGTCGCCATCGCCCGCGCCGCGTCCACCGCCAGCGCCAGCAGATTGCCCTCCAGCCCCGGACCCGGCTCCCGGCCCGCCGCCGCCGTCAGCGCGCGCAGCGCGTCCTGGCAGGCGGTCTCGTCGCGCTCCTCGCGCAGCCGGCGGAGTTTCTCGATCTGCTGGGTGCGGACCGAGGTGTTGTCGACCTTGAGGACGTCGATCTTCTCGTCGGTCTCGACGCGGTACTTGTTGACGCCGATGACGGGCTGGCGTCCGGAGTCGATGCGGGCCTGGGTGCGGGCGGCGGCTTCCTCGATGCGGAGTTTGGGGATGCCGGCGTCGATGGCCTTGGCCATGCCGCCCGCCGCCTCGACCTCCTCGATGTGCTGCCAGGCCCGCCGTGCCAGGTCGTAGGTCAGCTTCTCGACGTAGGCGCTGCCGCCCCACGGGTCGATGACCCGGGTGGTGCCGGACTCCTGCTGGAGCAGGAGCTGGGTGTTGCGGGCGATGCGCGCGGAGAAGTCGGTCGGCAGGGCGAGCGCCTCGTCGAGGGCGTTGGTGTGCAGGGACTGGGTGTGCCCCTGGGTCGCGGCCATCGCTTCCACGCAGGTGCGGGTGACGTTGTTGAACACGTCCTGCGCGGTCAGCGACCAGCCCGAGGTCTGCGAATGGGTGCGCAGGGACAACGACTTGGGGTTCTGCGGATCGAACTGCCTCACCAGTTTCGCCCACAGCAGCCGGGCGGCGCGGAGTTTCGCGATCTCCATGAAGAAGTTCATGCCGATCGCCCAGAAGAACGAGAGCCGGGGCGCGAACGCGTCCACGTCCAGCCCGGTGTCCCGCCCGGCGCGCAGGTACTCGACCCCGTCGGCCAGGGTGTAGGCCAGCTCCAGATCGGCCGTCGCCCCGGCCTCCTGGATGTGGTAGCCGGAGATGGAGATCGAGTTGTAGCGCGGCATCCGCTGCGAGGTGAACGCGAAGATGTCGGAGATGATCCGCATCGACGGCTTCGGCGGATAGATATACGTGTTGCGGACCATGAACTCCTTCAGAATGTCGTTCTGAATGGTCCCGGCCAGCTTCTCGGGCGGTACGCCCTGTTCCTCGGCGGCCACGATGTACAGGGCGAGGACGGGAAGCACCGCGCCGTTCATCGTCATCGACACCGACATCTTGTCCAGCGGGATGCCCTCGAACAGCTGGCGCATGTCGTAGATCGAGTCGATCGCCACCCCGGCCATGCCGACGTCGCCGGTCACCCGCGGATGATCGCTGTCGTAACCCCGGTGGGTCGGCAGGTCGAAGGCGACCGAGAGCCCCTTCTGACCGGCCGCCAGGTTACGGCGGTAGAAGGCGTTGGACTCCTCGGCGGTGGAGAATCCCGCGTACTGCCGGATCGTCCAGGGCTGGTTGACGTACATCGTCGGGTACGGGCCGCGGAGATACGGCGCCACACCCGGATACGTCCCCAGGAAGTCGAGCCCCTCCAGATCCTGGCCGGTGTACAGCGGCTTGACCGCGATGCCCTCCGGGGTCTCCCACCGGAGGTCGCCGTCGGAGCTCCCGGAGGACTCCTTCACCGCCGTACGCCACTGGTCCTCGGTCACCTCGGCGCCACCGCCGGGGCCGAGCTCGATGTCGGAGAAATCGGGGATCCGCATTACGCCACACCCATACGGTCGAGAACGGAGGAGAGCACGGTCACCACATCGCAGCCGGCGAAGACGTACTCGTCGACACCCGTGTAATCGCCCGGCCGCCCCGCCAGATACACCCGCCGCGCACCCGCGGAGACGAGCGCCGCGGCGACCTCGCCGGCCTGCTCGGCGTAGAGCGCGTCACTGGAACACAGGCACGCCACGTCCGTCCCGGACGCCGCGAAGGCCGCGGCGACCGAGGAGGCATCCACCTGGACCGGCTCGATGCCGCCCGCCTGGAAGAGGTTCGCGGCGAACGAGGCCCGTGCGGTGTGCGCGGCCGCGGGGCCGAGCGCGGCGATGAACACCTGCGGACGGCGGCCGGTCGCCGCCAGATGGGCGTCCGAGCGGGACCGCAGCTCCTCGAACGCCTCGTCGCGGCGGACCACCGGCAGACCGCCCCGGGCGGCTGTGGACGGCGCGGCCTCGCGCTCCACCGTGCGCTCGGCGAGCTGCGGGAACTCACTGACGCCGGTGATGGGTTCCTTGCGCCGCGCCAGGTTCTTCTTGCGCGCCGCCCAGGTCGCCGCGAGCCGCTCCGCGACCATGCCGGATTCCAGCGCGGCCGCCTGGCCTCCCGCCCGTTCGATCTCCTGGAAGAAGGCCCAGGCGGATTCCGCGAGCTCGTCGGTGAGCCGCTCCACGTACCAGGAGCCGCCGGCCGGGTCGATCACCCGGGCCAGATGCGACTCCTCCACCAGGATCGTCGAGGTGTTACGGGCGATGCGCCGCGCGAACGCGTCCGGCAGGCCCAGCGCGTGATCGAACGGCAGCACGGTCACCGTGTCGGCCCCGCCGACGCCCGCGCCCAGACAGGCCAGCGTGGTGCGGAGCATGTTCACCCACGGATCGCGCCGGGTCATCATCACCGGCGACGTCACGGCGTGCTGCCGCTGCGCCCCGGCCCGAGCGGCGCCGCAGACCTCGGCGACCCGTGCCCACAGCCGGCGCGCCGCCCGCATCTTGGCGATCGTCAGGAACTGGTCGGCGGTGGCCGCGTACCGGAACTCCAGCTGCGCGCAGCCCTCTTCGACGCCGAGGCCCGCCTCGGTCAGCGCCCGCAGGTAGGCGACCCCCGTGGCCAGTGAACTGCCCAGCTCCTGCGCGGCCGAGCCGCCGGCCTCGTGGTACGGCATCGCGTCGACGGTCAGCGCCCGCAGCCCCGGATACTCACGGGCGCAGCGCAGCGCCCAGCGGACCGCCGCGGCGGGCTCGGGCGCCGCGCCGCTGCGGGCGGCCTGCCCCAGCGGGTCGGCGCCGAGGCTGCCGCGCGCCGACTGTGGCGGTACCCCCCGCTCCGCGTAGAGGCGCAGCAACTCCGTCGCGGCGGCGTCGAGTTCGGAACCCGCGTCCAGGACGATCGGGGCCAGGTCGAGAAGAACGCCGTCCAGCGCACGGGCGAGACCGGAGACCGGCACACCACCGCCGGCGTCCCCCACGGTCAGCCAGAGCGAGGTGACACCGTTCTCCAGATCCGCGAGCACGGCTTCGTTGAGCCGGGCGGGATCGGGGGTGGTGTGGCGTTGCCGGACACCCCAGCCCCCCGCCGTGTTCCCGGCCGGCTTGCCGCCGCGGGTGAAGGGGGCGAAGCCCGGGAGACCGGCATCGGGCGCGTCGTCGCGCGAGGTGTAGAGGGGTCGGGTGGTGAGCCCGTCCTCCACCGTGGTGGACAGCGCTTCCTCGGCGGCCGAACCCGAGACGTCCTTGCCCGACTTGCGCAGCACACCCTCGACGAGGCTCTGCCACTGCTCATGGGCGGGGTCAGGGAATTCGGCGGCCAACGAAAGCCCGTCAGCAGGCAGGACCGTCATGCCCAGATGCTAGGGCAGGTTTCTAGAGGCACAGCAGAGGCACCGGCTGTGACCTTGCCCTCCCCGAGCGCGCTTGATCCTTTACGTACTGTGGAGTAACAAGCGGGGCCGGAATGCCTGGCGCCCTCACTCCGGAGGTAGATGGTTGATTTGTCGCGGTGCGGCGGTAAATGACCGAAGTTATGCTGCTGGCAATCCATCCCCCCGGAGAGGACACCCCGTGGCTGTGGGACCTGTCGAGTACCTGGTCGTCGCCTTCCCCGGCAGCCGGTTCACCGGCGCCATCGCGCCGGCGCTGGCCGACGCGGTCGCCTCGAAGGCGGTCCGCATCATCGACCTGACCTTTGTGTACCGGGATGACGACGGCGCGATCGAGACCGTCGAACTGGACGACCTCGACCCCGACGACCTCGTCTCGTTCGAGCGGGTGGAGGGCGAGGTCACCGGGATGCTGAACGAAGACGACATCCGGACGCTGGGCGAGAGTGTGCCGCCGGGCAGCTCCGCGGCACTGATCGTGTGGGAGGACCTCTGGGCGGTGCCGCTCACCGCCGCCGTCCGCGCGTCGGGCGGACAGCTCGTCGCCCATGAGCGGATCCCGGCCGGTGTCGCGGAGGCGGCCCTGTCCGCCGCCGGTTCCGCCCGCTGACATCGCTCCCGCACGGAAAGGCGTACGGCATGCCGATTTTTCGAGGCCCCGGAATGAATCGCCGCAGACCCGGTCTGCTCGGCGCGATGGCTCCTACGGCCGTCGTCGCGGGCACCGCCTCCGCGGTCAGCGGCCGGGTCCAGCAGGGCCAGCAGGAGAAGTTCACCGAACGGGAGATGGAGCAGCAGCCCGCCGCCGCTCCCGAGCCACCGGTGCGGCAGCAGGCGGCCGCGCCGGCCCCGGACGACCTGATCAACCAGCTGGAGCGGCTGGGCGAGCTGAGGAAGCAGGGCGTCCTCACGGACGCCGAGTTCGCCGCCCAGAAGAACAGACTTCTGGCTGAATGAACGCGACCGCCCCGGCGGGGCCGGTGAACGCGATTACGGAGAAATGACCAGAGGCGTGGTTCCGTAACGTGCCGATCTCCGGACCTCATGCGACTTTTGATCCGGCCAGGCCGAAATCAATTCGGATACGTGCCGGGAAAAGAGGAAGTTCATCGTGCAAACCGTCAGGGCCGTCCCGGCAGTGTCCGTTCTCAATCTGCGTGACCTGGGGGGCATCGCCCTGCGGCACGGCTGTCAGGTCCGGCCAGGCCGGGTGCTGCGCTCCGGCCAGCTCAGCGGCCTCGGCCCGGCGGACGCCGCCGCGGTGGCGGCGCTCGGCATTCGCACGGTCGTCGATCTGCGCACCGCGGACGAACGCGCCTCGGCCCCCGACCGCCTGCCGCCCGGAGCCCGGCTGTTCGTCGCGGATGTGCTCGGGGACAACCCGGGCGTGGCGCCCGCCCGGCTCCGGTCCCTGCTCGCCGATACGGTCGAGGCGGAGCGGCTGCTCGGCGACGGAAGGGCCGAGGAGATCTTTGCGGAGACGTACCGGCAGATGGTGCTCTCGCCCCGCGCCGCGGCCGCGTACCGGGCCTTCGTCGACACGGTCGCAGACAGTGCCGCCGGCCCGGTGCTCTTCCACTGCACGGCGGGCAAGGACCGCACGGGCTGGGCGGCGGCGCTGCTCCTGCTTCTGCTGGGCGCCTCCCGGGACACGGTGAGGGGCGAGTACCTCGCGGTGAACCCGGTCGTGCGGGTCACCTACCGGCCGTATGTGCAGAACTTTCTCGACGCGGGCGGCGACCCCGAGATCGCTTCCGCGATCATCGAGGTCCGCCCCCGCTATCTCGACACGGCACTGGACGCCATGGACGAACGGTGGGGAGGTCTCGACGGCTATGTGCGCGACGGGCTCCGCCTCCCCGAAGAGGCCCTGCGGCGTCTGCGTGCCGAACTGGTGGCTCCGGTCTGAGGACGGTTCCCGTCCCGGTCGTCTCAGACCTTCAGCAGCCGTTCGGTGAGATCGCGGTACTGCTGCAGGACGATCCGGAGTTCCTCGGTCCGGGTTCCGGACTCCCCGCCCTGCTGCTGGACGTCCATCTCGCGCCGGCGCTCCTTGAGGGCGTGCGCGAGGCCGTCGACCGCCGCGTCGAAGGCGCCTTCGGCTTCCTCCACCGCACGCACGGGGTTCTCGACGAATTCGGTCACCGCCTGCTGGAGCCGCAGCGCCAGCCTCTCCTGATCGCCCTCCCGGAAGAGCGGCCGGTCGGGCGCGGAGGCGGGTTCGCCGGTCCGTTCGCCGGCCGGTTCGCCGGTCGCGAAGGACGCTGTGGAGGACTGTCCGGCGGCCCGGGGGACTGTTCCGCAGCCCGGCCGGCGCCTGCCGGAGACTGCTCGGAGGTGACCTGAGACTGCTCGGCGGGGACCGGGGACCGCTCGGCGGCTGTGGGCGATTCGGTGGGGATCCGGGGGGTGCGTTCGGTGTCGTACGTCATGCTGTGCCACTTCCTTCCACATGGTGGTGGCCCTGGCGGACCGGGCTCTTGTTGCCGTTGGAGACCAGGACGTCGAAGAGGCCGCGGGCCTCGATCATGGCTTCGCGCCCTTCCTCCGTGCTGCCCTCGCCCCGCTGGACGGCGTGCACCCGGCGGTAGCCGTTGAGCTGCTCGGCGTGGTGGACGGAGAGGGCCGCGGTCTGCTCCTCGAAGTCACTGCCGTCGGGGAATCCCGTGTCCCGGGCCAGCTCCGCGAGGAGGGCGTCGGCCTCGGCGACGGCCTGTTGCGGCGCGTCGACGAAACCGCCCTGTATCCGGGTCCAGCGCTCGGCGTACCGCGCACGCTCCTCCGGCGACAGCGGACGTTCGTCGAGGGAACGGTGACGCTTCAACCGCTCGCTCAGCTCGTGTTCGGCGGCCTTGGCGTCGCCGTCGTGCCGGGCGACGGTCCGGTCGTACTTGAATCCGAAGCGGCGCTGCAGACCGCGCCCGCCCGGCTGCCGGCCGAAGGCGAAGAAGAGCCCAGCGGCCACCACCAGGACGACCGCGACGATGATCACGACAGTGGTCATGCTCCATTCCTTTCGGTCCGTGCCCGGACGAGAGCCCGTCCGGGCGTGCCGCTCGTGTACCCCGCCGCACGGATTCATGCGCGAACACGGCGAGTTGCTCGCCGGAAGACGGTGGTGCGAACGCTTCGCGACGCCTTCCGGCGCGGGTTCGCCCGCAGCTCCTCGGTATCGTGGAGGGGCCATCACGAATTCTCCGAGAGGGGCGTCACGGTGACCGAACGCAAACCCGCGGGCATCAGTTTCGAGTCCTGGGTGGACAAGCAGATCCGGGAATCCGAACAGCGCGGTGACTTCTGCCAGCTGCCGGGATTCGGCAAACCGCTCGACGGTCTCGACCGCTCGTACGACGAGACGTGGTGGATCAAAGTCGAAGATGCAGCGCGAGGGCGTGTCCGTGCTGCCGCCGACGCTGGCCCTGCGCAAGGAGGCGGAGGACGTCCTCGCGGCTCTGCCCGGGGTCCGGACGGAGGCCGAGGTACGGCGGATGCTGACCGAGGTGAACGAGAAGATCACCGAGGCCGTGAGGCGGCCGCCGCCGGGACCGCTCCTGAACCTCAAGCCGTTCGACGTGGACACCCTGACCGGGGAGTGGCGCGCGGCGCGCGACTCCGCCTGAGCCGAAGGCAGGCGGACCACCGGCCGTCCCGCGCCTCGGATGCGTAATACTCGACGCATGAGATCAAGTGTTACGCGGTCGGGGCGCCCGGCGCCGGGCGAAGGCGTACGGATCAGGCGGGCGGTCGCCCGGGACGCGAGGCGGCTGACCCGGCTGGTCCAGGCCTCGCGGGCCTACGAAGGGCCGTACGCCCCGATGGTCGCCGGATACCGGCTGGGACCCGACTACATCGAGACGCACAGGGTCTTCGCCGCCGTCGAGGAGGCCACCGGGCGGCTGCTCGGCTTCTACTCCCTCGTCCTGGATCCGCCCGAGCTCGACCTCATGTTCGTCGCCGACGACGTACAGGGCGGAGGCATCGGCCGACTGCTCGCCGGACACCTGCTGGACGAGGCGCGGCACGCCGGGCTCACCGGCGTCCGCATCGTCTCGCACCCGCCGGCCGAGGGCTTCTACCGCAGCGTGGGGGCGGTGCGCACCGGCACCGAGCCCGCCGCTCCGCCCGCCGTGATGTGGGACCGGCCCGAACTGCTGCTCCCGGTCAACTGAGAACGGCGAAGGGCCCGGCCGGATCCGCCGCACGCGGATCCGGCCGGGCCCTGGAGCCCGCGCCCGCCGTCAGGACCCGTAGCCTCCGTACGGACGGGTGATGATCTCCATCCCGTGCCCGGCGGGATCGGTGAAGTAGATGCCCGGCCGCCGTCGTTGTGGTTGATCTCGCCCGGCCGCCTCCCGTGCGGATCCGCGAAGTACGGCGCCCCGAGCTCCCGGATGCGGGCGTACGCCGTATCGAACTCCCCCTCCGACACGAGGAAGGCGTAATGCTGGGGAACGATCGATTCGGCGGGAATGGTCGCGAAATCCAGGGTGACCCCGTTGGCCGTGGTGAGCGGGATGTACGGGCCCCACTCCTGGCCGGTCTCCAGCCCCAGGACGCCGGCCAGGAACTCTGCTGATTCCCGGTTGTCCCGGGCGTGAACGATGGTGTGATTCAACTCGACTGACACTGTGGAATGCCTCCAACGGGCATCTCACGGGCACCTCCACGCCTCACCCGGCCGGTGACCGACGCGCGATGCCGTCCGGATATCCTAGGGTCTGTCCGGCGGATCACGCCCGGTCCGTCACGCCGGGGCGGCCGCGGCGGGGTTGTGGACGTCCGTCAGGGTGAAGAGCCCGCCGTCCGGGTCGAGCAGCGTCGCCTCCCTGGCGTCGGGCCGCGACAGCTCCTCGACGAGCGAACCGCCGTGCTCCCGCGCCGCAGCGACCGCGGCTGCCACGTCCGGGACCGGGAAGTTGACCTGCCAGTGCGGCCGGACCAGCGGATCGGGGGCCGCCTCGACCGCGCCCGAGCTGATCCGGGCCAGCTGACGCCCGCCGCACGTGACGACGACCTCGTCCTTCGCGTACGACACCTCGCAGGAGCCGGGCTGTCCGTTCGCCCAGTCCAGCACCTCGCCGTAAAAGATCGCGGCGTCGAAGGCGTTCCTGGTGCGGAGCCGCAGCCAGGCATGCGAATGGCCGTCCGGCGCGGGCGGCGACGTGGCGGGCTCGGTCCGCTCCCAGATGCCGAACCCCGCCCCCTCGCGGTCGGCGGCCAGCGCGCCGCGCCCCTTGCCCAGAGCCAGCGGTCCCACCGCCACCGTGCCGCTGCGCTCACGGATCCGGGAAGCGGCCGCATCGGCGTCCCCGACGGCGAAGTAGGGCGTCCACGCCACCGCGACGCGGAACGTGGTCGCCACCGCGCCGATACCGGCGACCGGGACATCCCCGCGGCGGGCCACGGAGAACTCCTGGCCGAGCTTGCCGGGCCGGAAGGTCCAGCCCATCACCGGGCCGTAGAACTCCTGGGCCGACTCCAGGTCCCAGGTCATGAGGTTGACCCAGCACGGTGCCGCGGGCCCGGTCAGAGGCGCGGGAGCGGGTGCCGGGCCGGAGCTGCTTGCGGTCATGGTCCTACTGCCTTCATGGGGTGTGCGGCGGATGTGTGCCGATGGCCTGCGGCCCTCACCAGCCTCACCGCGGCTGCCTGCTCCCGCAACACGCGCGGCGGTGGACCGGCCGCCCGCGGCCTCCCGTCTCAGTCGCGCCTCTCGTCGTTCTCCTGGCGGACCGTCCCGTCCTGGTGCTCACCGAGCTCGTACGGCGAGAGCCCGTGGCCGTCGGCCGGGAAACTGTCGTCCGCGTGGACGTCGGGCTCCTCCAGGTGGGTGCGGTGGTCCGGTGCCACCGGCTGCTCCTCGGGCCGGGGCGGCGGTGGTTCCTGGGCACGCCGCCGCCTGCCCAGCCACACGGCACCGATCAGCATGGCCACCAGGACCACGCCTACGACGGCCATCACCACCCCGGTCGCTCCCCGCCCGTCCGCGAGGGTGAGGGCCAGAGAATTCAGGGCTCCATCCGATACGTCCATGCATGCGGGATACCCCGGGACCGGGTCATCATTCAGTGCGAAGGTCGAATTCATGTTTTAAGTGGATATCTAAGTGAAAAGCGTTTCGAACGGTACGAGTCGTCTCATGGAACCCGCCCCCGCGGCGGCGGGTTCCGCTCGCCTCGCAGACACCCGGCAGCGGGGAGAGCCTGGAGGTACACCCTCAGGAAGGAACCGCGGTGAACAGCACACGGGAAGCACAGACGGAGGAGAACCAGCAGGGCGGCGAGGTGTCGGTGGTCCTCAGCGGTTGCGCGAAGGACGACGCCGGCACGGTCTTCGACGTGCTGCGGGCCGCGTTCGCCACCGACCGGGCCTCGGCCGACGTGCCGCAGGACGTCACGGGCAAGCGGCCCACCGTCTGGACCGCGACCGTCGACGTCACCGAGGAACGCGTCGTGTCCGGGACCGTACGGCTCGGCGCGACCGTCACGGTCGATGTCCAGGGCGGCTACTGGGCGGTCGAACGGCTCAGGCACAGCCTGGCGGGAGCCTTCGCGGTCCGGGTCGTCGGCACGGTCTCCGGCGACCAGGAGGAAGAAGTGCGGCTGCGGCTGGCGGACAAGCAGGCCGCGACCGCGTGAGGCGGCGTGACGCGCCATGAGCTGAGGCGAGCCGAAGCGATGTGACTCGGCAGGACACCGAGGACCGACCCCGAACGAAAGGCTGCGGCACGTGTATCCCACCATCCGACGGGAGGACGGCGGAGAAGACCCGCGAGCGACCGCCGGCCGCTCCGCACTGACCCTGAACGTCAACGGAACCGAGCGGACCCTGACGTTGGATCACCGCACCACCGTCCTGGACACGCTCCGTCACCACCTGGGCCTGACCGGTGCGAAGAAGGGCTGCGACCACGGCCAGTGCGGTGCCTGCACCGTCCTGGTGGACGGCCGGCGGGCGAACAGCTGCCTGCTCCTGGCCGTCGCGTACGACGGCGCCCGGATCACCACGATCGAGGGACTGGCCGACGGCGACCGGCTGCACCCCCTCCAGGAGGCCTTCCTGGACCGTGACGGGCTCCAGTGCGGCTACTGCACGCCCGGCCAGATCTGTTCGGCCGTCGGAGTGCTGGGCGAGGCGGCAGAGGGCTTCCCCTCCCACGCGACCGCGCACGACGCGCCCGTCACCGCTCCGGCGCACCTGGACGCCGCCGAGATCCGTGAGCGGATGAGCGGCAACCTGTGCCGGTGCGGCGCGTACCCGCACATCGTCGAGGCGATCGAGGACGTGGCACCGTGAAACCCTTCGGCTATCTGCGCGCCGGATCCGTCGCCGAGGCGGTCCGGGAGAGCGCGGCCCACCCCGGAGCCCGGTTTCTGGGCGGCGGCACGAACCTCGTCGACCTGATGAAGCTGGGTGTCGAGACCCCGGGCCTGCTCATCGACGTCAGCCGGCTCCCGCTCGACCGGGTCACGGAATCCGCCGACGGGACGCTGCGCATCGGCGGGACGGTACGCAACAGCGACCTGGCCGCCCATCCCTCGGTACGCACCCGCTATCCCGCCCTCTCGCAGGCGTTGCTGGCCGGCGCCTCCGGGCAGCTGCGCAACACCGCCACCACCGGCGGCAACCTCCTTCAGCGCACCCGCTGCCCGTACTTCCAGGACACCTCCAAGCCCTGCAACAAGCGCGAACCCGGCGGCGGCTGCCCGGCCCGCGAGGGAGCCCACCGCGACCTCGCCGTCCTCGGCCACTCCACCGCGTGCGTCGCCACCCACCCCTCGGACATGGCGGTCGCCCTCGCCGCCCTCGACGCCACGGTCGTACTGCACGGACCGGACGGCGAACGGACCGTGTCCGCCACCGGCTTCCACCGGCTGCCCGGGGACGACCCGGCCACCGACACCGTGATCAGGCCGGACGAACTCATCACCGAAGTCCTCCTGCCGCCGCTGCCCGACGGCACGGTCTCGCTCTACCGCAAGGCCCGCGACCGCGCCTCGTTCGCCTTCGCCCTGGCCTCCGTCGCCGTCGTCCTGAACGTCCGCGACGGGCGGGCCGAACACGCCGCCCTCGCCTTCGGAGGCCTCGCACACCGCCCCTGGCGGGCCCGCGCCGCCGAGGAGATCCTCCGCGGCGCACCCGCCACGGACGGGACCTACGAAGCCGCGGTGGACGCCGAACTCGCCGCGGCCCGCCCCCTGCGCGACAACGCGTTCAAGGTCACCCTGGCCCGCCGGCTGGCCGTCGACGCCCTGGCCGAACTCGCAGCCCGCCCCTGAAGAGGACCCCCACCATGAGCGACACCCTCCAGCCCCTGGGCGCCCCCGTCGTCCGCCGCGAGGGCCGGGACAAGGTGACCGGCACCGCACGCTACTCCGCCGAACGCAACCTGCCCGGCTGCCTGTACGCCTGGCCGGTGCCCGCCACCGTCCCGCGCGGCCGCGTCACCGCGATCGGCACCGCCGACGCGCTGGCACTCCCCGGAGTCCACGCCGTCCTCACCCACGAGAACGCGCCGCGGACCCGCGAACCGGACGATCCCATCCTCGCCGTTCTCCAGGACGACCGGGTGCCGCACCGGGGCTGGCAGATCGCCCTCGTCGTGGCGGACACCCTGGAAGGCGCGCGGGCGGGTGCGCAGGCGCTGGACATCAGCTACGAGAGCGCCCCGCACGATGTCGTACTGACGGCTGACCACCCCGGCCTGTACACCCCGGAGACAGCCAACGGCGGCTACCCGGCCGTCCGCGAACGCGGCGACTTCGACCGGGCGTTCGCCGCCGCGCCGGTGAGGATCGACGCCACGTACACGCTCGGCGCCCTGCACAACCACCCCATGGAGCCGCACGCCACGACCGCCCACTGGTCGCCGGAGGGGCATCTCACCGTCCACGACTCCAGCCAGGGCGCCACCAAGGTGCGGGACAGCCTCGCCACCGTGTTCGGACTGCGGCCGGACCAGATCACCGTCGTCTCGGAACACGTGGGCGGCGGCTTCGGCTCCAAGGGCACCCCGCGCCCCCAGACCGTGCTCGCCGCCATGGCCGCGCTGCACACCGGCCGCCCCGTCGAACTCGCCATGCCCCGCCGCCACATGCCCGCGGTGGTCGGTCACCGCGCGCCCACCTTCCAGCGCGTACGGCTCGGCGCCGAGGCCGACGGCACCCTCACCTCGGTCGCCCACGAGGTCGTCACCCACACCTCCACCGTCAAGGAGTTCGTGGAGCAGGCCGCCGTACCGGCCCGGGTGATGTACGGCTCAGCGCACAGCCGCACCGTCCACCGGGTCACCGCCCTCGACGTCCCGAGCCCGTCGTGGATGCGCGCCCCGGGCGAGGCTCCCGGCATGTACGCGCTCGAATCGGCCCTGGACGAACTCGCCGCTGCCCTGGACATCGACCCCGTCGAACTGCGCCTGCGCAACGACCCGGCCGAGGAGCCCGACTCCGGGAAACCCTTCAGCAGCCGGGGCCTGGCCGGCTGTCTGCGGGAGGGCGCGGAGCGCTTCGGCTGGCACGGCCGCGATCCCCGCCCAGCGACCCGCCGGGAGGGGGCGCTGCTGCTCGGTACGGGCGTCGCCTCTGCCACGTACCCCGTCTACCTGAGCGCCTCCCACGCCTCGGCCCACGCGGCGGCCGACGGCTCGTACCGCATCGCGGTCAACGCCACCGACATCGGCACCGGCGCCCGCACCGTCCTCGCCCAGATCGCCGCGAGCGTGCTGGAGACCCCGGTGGAGAACGTGAGCGTCGACATCGGCAACAGCGACCTGCCGGACGCTCCGCTGGCCGGGGGCTCCTCCGGCACCGGCTCCTGGGGCTGGTCGGTCCACAAAGCCGCGGCCGGCCTGGCGCGCCGGCTCGGTGAGCGCACCGGAGCGCTGCCCGAGGAGGGAGTGACGGTGACCGCCGGCACCGACAGCGAGACGGCGGCCGAGTCCCCGTACGCCCGGCACGCCTTCGGGGCGCACTTCGCGGAGGTCGCCGTCGACAGCAGGACCGGCGAGGTCCGGGTGCGCCGGATGCTCGGGGTCTTCGCTGCCGGACACATCCTCAACTCCCGCACCGCGCGCTCCCAGTTCATCGGCGGAATGACCATGGGGCTCGGCATGGCGCTGACCGAGTCCAGCACCATGGACCCGGTCTTCGGGGACTTCACCGAGAGCGATCTCGCCTCATACCACGTCCCGTCCTGCGCGGACGCGGTCGGCATCGAGGCGCACTGGATCGACGAGAAGGACCCTCACCTCAACCCGATGGGCAGCAAGGGCATCGGTGAGATCGGCATCGTCGGCGCGGCGGCGGCGATCGGCAACGCCGTCCGGCACGCCACCGGTGTCCGGTTCCGCACCCTCCCGCTCACCCCGGACCGGCTGCTGCCGCACCTGCCCTGAAGGAAGCAAAAGCCCCGGTCACCGGGGGTACGCGGCCGGATGTGTTGCGCAACCGGCTCCACCGGGTCACCCTAAGGAGTGACCCAGAAGTGACATCTGCTCACTCTTTGCATTCGGGGGTCGTTAGTTCAACGGGGCGAAGCATGTGGGCCTCGATGTGAGGAGCCTCGACGATGACCGTTCCACTCGACCGGCACTATCTGGTCGAACTCCAGGTTTCGGCAGAGCGCGTGTCCCAGCTGCGGCGGATCATCGCCGCGCATCTGCGCCACTGGAGTCTCGAACTTCACGTACGGCCCGTGTGCCGTGCTGTGGAGGAGCTGCTGACCAACGTCCAGCGGCACGTCGGTGACGACAACACCTGTGTCCTCGAACTCCGCTGGTCCGGACGGCACCTCACGGTCTCCGTCTCCGACAACGGTGCCGAGATGCCCCGGCTGCTCCACGAGGGCGGTGGGCTCAGCAGGGTGATGGCGCTCAGCGACAGCTGGGGCACCTGCCGGACCGCCGAGGGGAAGGTCGTCTGGTTCACCCGGTACGCGCAGGAGCCGCAGCACATCGCGCTGGTGCCGCTCCCGCCGCTGCCCGGCGTCCGCGAGTCCCGCCGCCCGCCCGCGGTGGTCACGGACTTCCCGGCGGCCGAAGCCGAAGCCCCCGCCGGGACCGACGCCCCGGCCCCCGCCTTCGTCTGAGGCGTGCGGCACGGGACGCGCGGCCACCCCGCGGTCCTCCCGTCCGGCGCGGATCGCGTGCGTCCCGCACGCATGATCCGCACCGGACGGGTACGCGTGTGCCGGGCCCGCGTTGCGTCACCGGACGCGGCGCGGCACGGTCGGAGTACCGAGGCAAGGAGGCCACAGTCATGCCCATCGCGACGGTCAACCCCGCGAACGGCGAGACCCTGAGGACGTTCGACGCCCTGGAGGCGGACGAGATCGAGCGGCGGCTCGCCGCGGCGGACACCGCCTTCCGGGAATACCGCACCACCGGGTTCGCCGAACGGTCCCGGCTGCTGAACCGGGCCGCTGATCTCCTGGACGAGGACCAGCAGGACATCGCCCGCACCATGACCCTGGAGATGGGCAAGCCGGTCAAGGCGGCCCGCGCCGAGGCCGCGAAGTGCGCGAAGGCCATGCGCTGGTACGCCGCCCACGCGCAGGAGCTCCTCGCCGACGAACACCCCGCGCCCGCCGACGTGGAGGACTCCGGTGCCTCCCGCGCCTATGTCCACTACCGGCCACTGGGCACCGTGCTCGCCGTGATGCCGTGGAACTTCCCGCTCTGGCAGGTCGTACGGTTCGCGGCCCCCGCCCTCATGGCGGGCAACACCGGGCTGCTGAAGCACGCCTCGAACGTGCCGCAGACCGCGCTCTACCTGGGCGATCTGTTCCGCCGGGCCGGATTCCCCGAAGGCTGTTTCCAGACCCTGCTGGTGGGCTCCTCCGCGGTCGAGGCGATCCTGCGCGACGGCAGGGTGGCCGCGGCCACCCTGACCGGCAGCGAACCGGCCGGCCGCGCGGTGGCGGCGGTCGCGGGCGACGAGGTCAAGCACACCGTCCTGGAGCTGGGCGGCAGCGACCCGTTCCTCGTCCTGCCCTCGGCCGACGTCGCGCGGGCGGCCCGTACCGCCGTCACCGCCCGGGTCCAGAACAACGGCCAGTCCTGCATCGCCGCCAAGCGGTTCATCGTGCACACCGAGGTGTACGAGGAGTTCGCCGAACGCTTCACCGTGGGCATGCGCGCCCTGACCGTCGGCGACCCGCTGGAGGAGTCCACCGACGTCGGCCCGCTCTCCAGCGAGCAGGGCCGCACAGACCTGGAGGAGCTCGTCGACGACGCCGTACGGCGGGGCGCTGTCGCCCTGTGCGGCGGCGGCCGGCCCGAGGGACTGGGCGGCGGCCTGGAGAACGGCTGGTTCTACGCGCCCACCGTCCTGACCAGCATCACGCCCGCCATGCGGATCCACCGCGAGGAGACCTTCGGTCCCGTCGCCACGCTCTACCGGGTCGACAGCCTCGACGAGGCGGTGGAGCTCGCCAACGACACCCCGTTCGGGCTCAGCTCCAACGTGTGGACCCGTGACGCCGAGGAGAGCCGGCGCTGCGTCCGCGATCTGGAGGCGGGCGGCGTCTTCTTCAACGGGATGACCGCCTCGCACCCCGCGCTGCCTTTCGGCGGCGTGAAGCGCTCGGGCTACGGGCGCGAGCTCGCCGGACACGGCATCCGCGAGTTCTGCAACGCCACCACCGTCTGGTACGGCTCAGAGCCGCAGTGAACGCCTCCTCGGCCCCCATGCCCGTCCGCTGTTCCGCTCGCTGAGAAGGTGACCATGAGCGACGCCCCACCGGCCTCACCGACGGCCGGCCCGTCCGAAGAAGAGCTCTCCGCGCTCGACGCGCACTGGCGGGCGGCCAACTACCTGGCCGTCGGCCAGATCTACCTGATGGACAACCCGCTGCTGAACCGGCCGCTCGCCCCCGAGCACATCAAGCCCAGACTGCTCGGCCACTGGGGCACCTCACCGGGGCTCAACCTCGTGTACACGCACCTCAACCGGGTCATCGCCGCACGCGGCATCCCCGCGCTGTGCGTCTGGGGCCCCGGCCACGGCGGTCCCGCGGTGCTCGCCAACTCCTGGCTGGAGGGCAGCTACTCGGAGACGTACCCCGACGTCAGCAGGGATGCGGCGGGCATGGGCCTGCTGTTCAAACAGTTCTCCTTCCCCGGCGGTGTGCCCAGCCACGTCGCACCCGAGACCCCCGGCTCCATCCACGAGGGCGGCGAGCTCGGCTACTCCCTCGCCCACGCCTACGGGGCGGCCCTCGACCACCCGGAGCTGCTCGTCACCTGCGTCATCGGTGACGGGGAGGCGGAGACCGGGCCGCTCGCCGGCTCCTGGCACGCCAACAAGTTCCTCGACCCGGTCCACGACGGGGCCGTCCTGCCCGTCCTCCACCTCAACGGCTACAAGATCGCCAACCCGACGGTGCTCGCGCGCCTCCCCGAGGAGGAGCTGGACGCCCTGCTGCGCGGCTACGGGCACGAACCGCTGTTCGTCTCGGGCGACGACCCGCTCACCGTGCACCGGGCGATGGCCGCCGCGATGGACCGGGCCGTCGACCGCATCGGAGAGCTCCAGCGGGCCGCCCGGACCGGCGGCGACACCGGCCGCCCGCGCTGGCCCATGATCGTGCTGCGCACCCCGAAGGGCTGGACCGGCCCCGCCGAGGTCGACGGGCTGCCCGTCGAAGGCACCTGGCGGGCCCACCAGGTCCCGCTGCCCGGAGTCCGCGACAACCCGGCCCATCTGCGCCAGCTGGAGGCGTGGCTGCGCTCCTACCGGCCGGAGGAGCTCTTCGACGCCGAAGGACGCCCCTCGGAGCAGGTCCTCAGGTGTCTGCCCGCGGGTCCGGCCCGGCTCGGCTCCACCCCGTACGCCAACGGCGGGCTGCTCCTGCGCGATCTGCCCGTTCCGCCGCTCGACGCGTACGCGGTCCAGGTGGACCGGCCGGGCACCGTCCTGCACGAACCGACCCGGGTCCTGGGCGGACTGCTGGAAGCCGTGATGGCGGCCACCGCGGACCGCAGGGACTTCCGGGTCGTCGGCCCCGACGAGACGGCCTCGAACCGGCTCGACGCCCTCTACGAGGCCACCGGAAAGGCCTGGCAGGCCGGGACGCTGCCCACCGACGAGCACCTGGCCCGCGACGGCCGCGTCATGGAGGTCCTCTCCGAGCACCTGTGCCAGGGCTGGCTGGAGGGCTACCTGCTCACCGGCCGGCACGGACTGTTCTCCTGCTACGAGGCGTTCGCCCACATCGTCGACTCGATGGTCAACCAGCACATCAAATGGCTGCGGACCTCGCGCCGGCTGCCGTGGCGCCGCCCCATCGCCTCCCTCAACTACCTCCTCACCTCGCACGTCTGGCGGCAGGACCACAACGGCTTCTCGCACCAGGACCCCGGCTTCGTCGACCACATCCTCAACAAGAGCCCCGAGGTCGTCCGCGTCTACCTGCCCCCGGACGCCAACACGCTGCTGTCCGTGGCCGACCACGCGCTGCGCAGCCGCGACTACGTCAACGTGATCGTGGCCGGAAAGCAGCCCGGCTTCGACTGGCTCACCCTCGACCAGGCCCGTGCGCACTGCGCACGTGGCGCCGGGACTTGGGAGTGGGCGGGGACGGACGACGGCAGCCGGGAACCCGATGTGGTGCTCGCCTGCGCCGGGGACGTCCCCACCCTGGAGGTCCTGGCGGCGGCCGCTCTGCTCCGGCACCACCTGCCCGAGCTGGCGGTCCGGGTGGTGAACGTCGTCGACATGGCCCGGCTCATGCCGCACGACGAGCATCCGCACGGGATGCCCGACTCCGAGTACGACGCGCTCTTCACCCGCGACAAGCCGGTGATCTTCGCGTACCACGGCTATCCCTGGCTGATCCACCGGCTGGCCTACCGTCGTACCGGTCACGCCAACCTGCATGTGCGGGGCTACAAGGAGGAGGGCACGACCACCACGCCGTTCGACATGGTGGTCCGCAACGACCTGGACCGCTACCGGCTGGTCATGGACGTCATCGACCGGGTTCCGGGCCTCGGCGTCCGGGCCGTGGCGGTGCGTCAGGCGATGTCCGACACCCGTACCCGTCACCACGCCTGGATCCGCGAGCACGGCACCGACCTGCCCGAGGTCGCCGACTGGACCTGGGAGGGCTGAGGCCCGCCGCGCACGGCAGGGGCCCGGACGGACGACCGTCCGGGCCCCTGCCGTGCGACGTTCAGTAGCGCAGCGCCGCCGCGATCCGCCCGTGCTCCCTGAGCGAGTCGTCCGCGACGAACACCACCTCCGCGCCGCTGTCCAGCGCCGCCTCGACCAGCTCGTCGACGATGTCCTCGCGGACCTGCTCGTCCGCCGGGTCCAGGGCGTCCGCGCTCATCGGCTCAAGGTGCTCCTGGGCGACCCGGACCGTCTGCTGGTAGTGCTCCTCCACCGCCACCAGGCCGGCCCGCGCCTCCCGTACGGCGGCCCACACCTCGTCGAGACCGCCGGCGAAGGCGTGACGGCCGCGCGCTTCGTCCAGCCTGCCGTCGATCTCGGCGGCGAACCGCTTCTGCCGGGCCTCCAGCGCGGGACGCAGCTCGGTGAGCAGGTCGCCGGGCGTGGTGTCGGCGGGAGCGCCCTTGGTCACCCGTCCGGCCGCCGCCCCGGTGCTCTCACCGACCTCGTCCAGCATCGCCAGCGCGGGAGCGAGGCCGACCAGGTACAGCGGGCGCGGATCCGTGGCCAGGACGCCGCGCAGCTTCTCGTCCACCGTCCGCAGGAACTGGCGGGTGTCCTCGTCGGTGAAGGTGCTCGGGGTGTCCCCGATCCGCTCCTCGCGCTGCGGGTTGGGCGGCTCGTGCGGAGCCGTCAGCGGGAAGCCGCCGATCCGCTCCTCGTGCGCCGCGTCCCCCGTGCCGCTGAACAGGGCCGCGTGGTCGGCGGAGACGGTGAGCGCCCAGAACGGCCGGGCCTGCGCCTTGGCGGCGACCAGGTTGCGGGTGAGGTAGGTGTCGCTCAGCACCACTCGTTCGGGTGCGGTGCGGGGGAGCTGCCAGATCTGGTACTCGTCCGCTGTCGCGAGGACCACCAGCGAGTCCAGGGCCCGGCGCGGATCGATCTCCGCGACCGCCCGGTCGAGCTGCTGCTTGACGGCGGCCCGGGTCTCCCGGCCGACCCGGGGGTCGGCGTCGAGCCGGTTTCCCGCGGCGGCGACCAGGTTGCGCAGCCGGACGGCGTCCTGCGCGTTGTCGGGGGCGCGCCGGTGGGTCGGCATGGTCAGGGACAGGGCGGGATAGGGCTTGGCCGCCCGGAGCTCCTGCAAGAGGCCGGCGGTCAGGGCATCCGTGTCCATCTGTTCCCTCCCGGGGACTTGGCGTACCGCGGTGCTGAGCGGATGATTCGACGAGTCGATTCATACCTTTTGATCCTAATGTGAGCGAATTGGTGTTCCCGATTCCAGGAGGTAGGCGCGATGTCCACGCTCACCCTGGACCGCGGGAGCGAGAGCCGTACTTCCGAGCAGACGGAGCGTCCGTGAACCAGACCAGCCCCGTGCGGCGCGCCATCGGCCGCCGTGCCGCCCGCAGCCTGACCCCCGCCGTGCTGGCCGCGGTGGTCGTCGCCTCCGCCGCCTGCGACAGCTCCGACACCTCTTCGCGGGGGACCGCCAGGAGCACCCGTACGGTGTCGGCGGAGCCGACGGTGTCCCCGCGGGCCACGGAGAGCCAGCGCACCCAGCAGGAGTTGGCGGCCTCGGTGTCCGCGGAGGTGGAACGCAACCGGCAGAAGGCCGTCACCACGCTCAAGGGTGTGAAGGGCAAGGGCGACGCGGTCGAGGACGTCTCCGTCAACGGCCTCGCGGTCAAGCCCTCCGAGCAGTTCCGCAGCGCTCTCGTCCGGGTGACCAACCCGACCGGCAAGGCCGCCTTCTACGCGGTCAAGGTGGACTTCACCGACTCCTCCGGCAAGGTCCTGGACTCGGTGGTGCTCGGCTTCGTGGACGCCCCGCCCGGCCGCACCGTCAGCCAGCACGCCAACAGCCGCAAGGCCGCGGGCGTCAAGTCGTTCCCACGGATCGCGCAGGCCGAGCGCGGCTGACGGCCGGCCGGTGAACGCCGCGGAGGCGGTCACGGACGCTTTGCGCGAACTGCACACCCGGTTCGGCGGTCTGCGCGACGGCAGGCTCGCCGACTACATCCCGCAGCTGGCGCTGGCCGACCTCGACGCCTTCGGGCTGGCCCTGATCAGCATGGACGGCCACCGCTACAGCACCGGTGACGTCGAGGTGCCGTTCACCGCCCAGTCCGTCTCGAAACCGTTCGTCTACGCCCTGGCCCTGTCCGCGCTGGGGCTCGACGAGGTGGGCCGCTGGGTCGGCGCGGAGCCCAGCGGCGAGGCGTTCAACGCCATCAGCCTGGAACCGGGCACCGGGCGACCCGCCAACGCCATGGTCAACGCCGGCGCCATCGTCACCACCGCGCTGGTCCCCGACACCCGGGACGCCCCCAGGTTCGACCGGATCCTCGACTTCCTGAGCCGCTTCGCCGGCCGGCGGCTGGACGTCGACGAGCAGGTGTACGCCTCCGAGGCGTTCGCCGGCGACCGCAACCGCGCCCTGGCGTATCTGATCCGCAGCGCGGGTCCGCTGCCCGTGGACCCGGTGGCGGCCGTGGAGACGTACTTCCGCCAGTGCGCGGTACGGGTCACGGCGCTGGACCTGGCCGCGATGGCGGCGACCCTGGCCAACGGGGGAGTCCATCCGGTCACCGGGGACGCCGTGGTGCCGGAGCCCGTCGCCGCGCACGTCCTGGCGGTGATGGCGACCTGCGGGATGCACAACGCCTCGGGCGACTGGCTGCTCCGGGTGGGGCTGCCGGCCAAGAGCGGGGTGTCCGGCGGTCTGATCGCCGCCGGACCGGCCCGGTTCGGACTCGCGGCGTACAGCCCGCTCCTCGATCCGGCCGGAACCTCCGTGCGGGGACAGCTGGCGCTCGGCGCGCTCTCCGAGCGTTTCGGGCTGCACCTCATGCACAACCCGGCCCTGGCGGGCTCCACCGTCACCCTGGTCACCACGGCCGACGATCTGCCCTCCGCGCCGGCGGGGGAGCGGGAGCGCGCCCGCCGCGAGCGGGTGGCGGTCGTCGCGGCCCAGGGCGCGCTGGACTTCACCGCGGCCGAGCGGGTGCTGCACGCCCTGGACGAGTCGGGCCCGGGGGACACGGCGGCCGTGGTGCTGGATCTGCGCCGGGTGACGGCCATCGACACGGTGGCCCGGACGATGCTGAACGGCGGACTGGCCCGGCTCACGGCGGGCGGCCGGCGCGCCGCCGTGGTGGACCCGGCGGGCCGGCTCGCGGGACAGGGCGCCACCGCCGGGGCTTCCCGGTACTTCGTCTCCCGCGAGGACGCCGTGGACTGGTGCGCGCCGGGGCGGACCGGCTGAGGCCCGGCCCGCCCGTCCCGCCGGCCGGCGGCCTACCAGATGGCGTCCACCCATTCGGGGTGGTCGACGAACGGGTTCCGGTTGTGCTGGTACTGGTCGAATATGACGTCGTTGCGCCGCTTCTCGAAGGTGTCCGGCGGGTCCTCCTGGCTCCACGCCTTCAGTACGGAGAGCCTGCCGATGTTCGGGGCGGAGCCGTTCGACACCTGGTCGTTGGGTTCGAGGTCGGCGAAGGAGTCGTCGCCCTCGTACCGCACGGCCATGTAGAGGATCATGCGGGCGACGTCGCCCTTGACGGCGTCGCGCGGTTCGAAGGAGTCGCCGTCGGTGTAGTTGCCGGGCGCCCCGCTCACCGCGCTGCCGCCGTTGTCGAAGTCCTTGTTGCCGCGGACGGAGTTGACCGACACGTCCTCCGGGCGCAGGTGGTGGATATCGGTGCCGGGGCCGGTGGCCGTGCCGAAGTCGCCGTGGGACTTGGCCCAGACGTGCTCCCGGTTCCACTGGCCGGTGCCGCCGCCGTTGTCGCTCTTGGGCTCGGAGATCCCGGAGTAGAGGAGGATCACGTTCGAGGAGTTCGCCGGGTCCTCGTCGGTGTCCTTGAGTGCGTCCCAGACCTGGCTGTAGGTGAGCGTGGACTGGTCGCTGATGATCGTGTGCAGGGCGCCCTTGAGCGCGGTGCCGGTCTTGCCGAGCGCGTCCTGGTAGTACGTGTCGTCCAGCGCGCCGAGCGGGGTGGCGGCAGTCGCCGGAGCCGGCGGGGAGCCGGCCGGTGCGGCGGCCGCGGTGCCGGTGAGCACCGCGAAGGCGGCGAGAGTGGCCAGCAGCGGGCGCCGGTACGAAAGGTGACGACGGGACATGTGGGGTGTCCTCTCCGGAAATATGGGCACCGCGGCGCCGGCGAAGGGTGGGGGGCGGCTGCCGCGGTGGTCGTGTGATGGGTGGTCAGCGGGAGCCTTCCACACGCACCGTGACCCGGGTGTGAACGCTGCGCACCTATCATGTGCAGGTCAAGTGAGGGTCGGTGCCGGGCATCGGATGCGCCCCCGTCGGCACGGGGCGAGAATTGCCGCAAGGACGAGGAGGCGGCATGAGCGACGAGCCCGAATCCGTATCCGCACCGCTGCGAGCGGACCCATCCGCACTGCGGAGCGTGACCCCCGACAGTCTCCTGCACACCGGCGCGAGCGATGATCCGTCGCCCGAGGACCTGGTGCTCGCCTCCGGGCGGGACCTGACCCCGCAGACCCTTGAGTGGGCGCGGCGCAGGCTGGCCAGGGAGGGCCGGTCGGCGATCGACAAGCAGCTGCCGTAGCCGCGGCCGGGCGGCGCGGCGGCTGTCGCGCGCCCTCCTGGCGGCCGGAAGTGTTCGGGTGTCTCCCGCCGCTCGGTTAGCCTGAACGCTATATGAACCGTTTGACGACGTCAGGGGCCGGTTACGACCTCGCCCGATCCCCCGAGGACCCCCGCGACCCCTTCCGCGCCTGGGACGCGGCCGACGAATACCTGCTGCGGCACCTGGAGGGCATCGACGGGGCGAGTCCGGTCGACCTGTCCGGCAGCGTCGTCGTGGTCGGTGACCGCTGGGGCGCGCTGAGCACGGTACTGGCCGGCCACCGGCCGGTACAGATCACCGACTCCTACCTCGCGCAGCGGGCCACAGCGGCGAACCTGGAACGCAACGGGGCCGGCGCGGACGCCGTACAGCTCCTGTCCGCGCGTGACACCCCGCCGGAACGCGTCGACGTCCTGCTCGTACGGGTACCCAAGAGCCTCGCGCTCCTGGAGGACCAGCTGTACCGGCTCGCGCCCGCCGTCCACCCCGGGACCGTCGTCATCGGCACCGGGATGGTGAAGGAGATCCACACCTCCACCCTCAAGCTGTTCGAGCGCATCATCGGCCCCACCCGCACCTCCCTCGCGGTCAAGAAGGCCCGGCTCATCCACTGCACACCCGAGCCGGCCCCGGTCCGCGCGAGCAGCCCGTGGCCCCACCGCTACGAGCTGCCCGACGACGTCGGGGCCGTCGCGGGGCGGACTGTCACCAACCACGCCGGGATCTTCTGCGCGGAGCGGCTCGATATCGGCACCCGCTTCTTCCTGAAGCACCTGCCGGCGCGCAGCGGGCCGGAACGCGTCGTCGACCTCGGCTGCGGAAACGGCGTCCTCGGGCTGTCCGCCGCACTCACCAACCCCGAGGCCGAGCTCACCTTCATCGACGAGTCGTACCAGGCGGTCGCCTCGGCCGAGGAGACCTTCCGGGCCAATACCGACGCCGGCGCCGAGGCCCGCTTCGTCGTCGGGGACGGGCTGGCCGGCACCGCGCCCGCGAGCGTCGACCTGATCCTCAACAACCCGCCGTTCCACTCGCACCAGGCCATCACGGACGCCACCGCCCGGAACATGTTCCACGGGGCGCGTGCCGCGCTGCGCCAGGGCGGCGAGCTGTGGGTCGTGGGCAACCGGCACCTCGGCTACCACACCCAGCTGCGCCGTACGTTCGGCAACTGCACCACGGTGGCGGGCGACCCCAAGTTCGTGGTGCTGCGCGCCGTCAAACGCTGACGCCCGGACGCCGGGACTCCGTGCCCCTTCCGGATTCTTGCAACACGTTCTACTGTGTGCGCCGCCACACACGGGCGACGCGAACGCGAGACTCCTGGAGGGGCCGTGCACCTCGAATACACGCCTGAGCAGCAGCGGTTGCGCGCCGAACTGCGCGCGTACTTCGCCGCGCTGGTCCCCGACAACGCCTACGCGCGTTACGCCGACCCCGCGGAGCAGAAGCGCTTCTACCGGGACACCATCCGGCGCCTGGGGGCCGACGGCTGGCTCGGCGTCGGCTGGCCCGCGGAGTACGGCGGCCGCGGCCTGTCACCGATGGAGCAGTTCATCTTCTTCGACGAGGCCGCACAGGCCGGTGTCCCGCTGCCGCTGATGGCCCTCAACACCGTCGGCCCCACGATCATGCAGTTCGGCACCGACGAGCAGAAGGCGTACTTCCTGCCCAAGGTGCTCGCCGGGGAGCTCGACTTCGCGATCGGCTACAGCGAACCCGACGCGGGCACCGACCTCGCGGCCCTGAAGACCCGGGCGGTGCGCGACGGCGACACGTACGTCGTCAACGGGCAGAAGATCTGGACGACCAACGGCGACACCGCCGACTGGGTCTGGCTCGCCGCCCGTACCGACCCGGAAGCGCCGCCGCACAAGGGCATCACCATGCTCCTGGTCCCGACCTCCGACCCCGGCTACTCCTGGACCCTGATCAACACCCTCGCCTCGCACGACACCACCGCGAGCTACTACGAGAACATCCGCGTCCCCGTCTCCCGCCGCGTCGGTGAGGAGAACAAGGGCTGGCGGCTCATCACCAACCAGCTCAACCACGAACGCGTCACCCTCGCCGCCCACGGCACCATGGCCATCCGCGCCCTGCACAACGTCCGCCGCTGGGCCGCGGAGACCCGGCTGGCCGACGGCCGCCGCGTCATCGACCTCGGCTGGGTCCGCGCCCGCCTCGCCCGCACCCACACCCGTCTCGACGCCATGAAGCTGCTCAACTGGCAGATGGTGTCGGCCGTCCAGCACAACACCCTCACCCCGCAGGACGCCTCCGCCGTCAAGGTCTACGGCTCCGAGGCGCGCCGTGACGCCTATGCCTGGCTCATGGAGGTCGTCGGCTCGGCCGGCCCGCTCAAGGAGGGCTCGGCCGGCGCCGTCCTGCACGGCGAACTCGAACGCGGATACCGCTCCGCCGTCATCTTCACCTTCGGCGGGGGCAACAACGAGATCCAGCGGGAGATCATCTCGTGGATCGGCCTCGGGATGCCGCGCGTACGGCGCTGAGCGGGTGGGACGAGCGCTGAGCGGGTGGGACGAGGAATCCCGGCCGGCGGAATCGGCGGAATCGTTCGCGACGGACTCGGCGGCCGTCTCCGGAGCCCTTCGGCCCGACCGGGGTCAGGGGCGGGCGGCTTCGAGGAGCGTCTCGGCCGCGGCGGTGCGGGCGTAGAGGACGGAGCGGCCGGCCCGGTGGGCACTGACCAGGCCCGCTTCGCGCATCGCGGTCAGATACTGGGAGACCCCAGGAGCGGAGAGTCCCGTGCGGTGGGCCAATCGTGTGGTGGAGGCCGGGATCTCCAGTTCGGCCAGCAGCAGGGCGCGCGAGCGGCCGAGCACGGCGGAGAGGGCGTCGGCCGGAGTGGCGGGCCGCGCCTGCCAGAGCGAGCCGACACCGCGCGCGGGATAGACGAGTTGCGGTGGATCCGGCAGCGTCGTCCGGGTGCGCAGCCGCGGTCCGGTGAAGGCCGAGGGGATCAGCAGCAGTCCCGTGCCCGCCGTCGCACGGGCCAGTGGCTGCTTGCGGCCCGACATCCGCAGCGCGTTGCCGTCCCAGCTCACCGACGTGTGCAGGTCGTTGAGGAGGTGGCCGGTGCCGTGCTCGGCGGCCGCGCGGGCCCGGTAGAGGATGTCCGCTTCCAGTACGGCCCGGATCCTGGCCCAGTAGGGGGCGAGTGCCAGCTCCCAGTACGTTCCGATCTCCTCGGTGACCTTGGCCAGGCGGCCCCGCGGGTCGGCGTGCAGGGTGCGCAGTCGGGGGCCGAGGTTTCCCTGGTGGCGGGCCAGGTGGTCGAGGTCCTGGCGTACCCGTTCGGTGCGCGAGATCCGGATCGCGTCCCGCTCCGACTCCGGGGTGGGGGCCGGTGCGGCGGGTGCGGGGTTGAGGAAGTCGGGGACGTAGCCGGCGGGCGGGATCAGCTCGGACAGCCAGCCCCGGTCCAGCCCGGCGGCCAGCAGGCGCGGCCGTACCTGGTCGGCCCAGCGCCGGTGGACCGGATGCGTGCTGCCGGAGACCAGCAGCCGGAAGCTGGGCGCGACCTCCCACATGGGCGAGACGGCGAACCGTACCTGCGCCAGATCGCTTGCCGAGAACGCCAGCTCCGCCAGGACGACCACCCCTCATTGAATTCAGGAATATCCTAATCAATGGCGACCAGCCTACCGTGCGGACATCATCGCGCCATGACTTCCGCCATGACCTCACAGACGACCGGCGCAGCGGCATCCGGCACCTGGACGCTAGGCGACCGCACGGTCAACCGGATCGGCTTCGGCGCGATGCGACTGGCGCAGCACGGCGAGGCGTTCGCGGCCGACGCTGTCCCGCGCGACCGCGATCAGGCGATCAGCGTCCTTCGCCGCGCGCTCGACCTGGGCGTGAACCACATCGACACCGCCGCCTTCTACTTCTCCGCACTGCGCTCGGCCAACGAGCTGATCAATAGGGCCCTGGCCCCCTATCCGGCCGACCTCGTCATCACCACCAAGGTCGGCCCCGGCCGCGCCCCCTCTGGCCGGTGGCTGCCGCATGCCACCCCCGGGCAGCTGCGCGGCCAGGTCGAGGAGAACCTGCGCCAGCTCGGCCGCGACCACCTGGACGTGGTGAACCTCCGCATCGTCGGCACCGACTCCATCGCCGAACGCTTCGGCGCGCTCGCCGAACTGCGCGCGGCCGGACTCATCCGTCACCTGGGCCTGTCCAACGTCCGCCCCCACCACCTCGCCGAGGCCCGGCGCATCGCGCCGGTGGTCTGCGTCCAGAACATGTACGGCCTCGGCTCATCGCCCGAGCAGAAGGAGCTTGTGGACAGCTGCGGTGAGCAAGGCATCGCGTTCGTGCCCTTCTACTCCATCGCCGGCACCGGACGCACCGCCGGCGCGACCGCCGACCACAGCCCTCAGGTGCACGCCGTCGCCCGCGCCCGCGGCGTCAGCGCGGCCCAGATCCGGCTGGCGTGGACCCTGCACCAGGGGTCCCACGTCCTGGCCATCCCCGGCACCGGTGACCTCGGCCACCTCGCCCAGAACGTCGCGGTCGCCACTCTGCGGCTGTCCCGGGACGAACTCACCGCCCTGGACCCCCTTCACCACGAGAGGGCATGAGCCGGCCCCCTTCCGTCGCGATCCGCTTCTGCCTGTCCGGGTGTCCGCTCCAGTACCCGCTCCGCGCTGGGGCGACGATGGGCTGGACGCGTGTGCCATGGCTCCGGAACCGGCGCTGACAGGCACCGAATAGACTTCCCGGCATGGTTCGAGTGTCCCGTGGTGCGGTGACCCCCGGGATGTGGCGGCGCGAGGCGGGCACTGTGGTGCGGCCGGCCGCACCGCTCCCGGAACCGGCGGCGGGTGCCATCCTTGCCGGGTTCCGGATCGTCCCCGGCCCCACGGAGTGGTCGCCGCACTCGCATTCCCTGCACGAACTCGTCTGGGTGCGCGGCGGAACGCTGACGTCCCGCGTGGGGGACCGGGTGCTGACCGTGGTCGAGGGGCACGGGCTCTGGATGCCCGCGGGGATGGTCCACGGGGGCCGGGCGACGGCCGGTGCGGAGTTCTCCGACGCCTTCTTCGTCCCCGACCGCACCCCGTTCGCGTTCACGGAACCCATGGCGATCGCGATGACGCCGTTGCTGGAGTCGCTGCTGACCCATCTGGCCGCCGCGGACCTCGACGCGGCGGCCAGGGCGCGGGCCGAGTCGGTCGTCTTCGATGTGATCCGGCCCTCGGAGCGTCAGTTCGCGTTGCAGTTGCCCGGCGATCCGAGGATCGACGCCATCGCCGAAACCCTGCTGGACGATCCCTCCGACGGCCGCTCGCTGGAGGACTGGGCGCGGCGACTGGAGATCAGCGACCGCACGATCACGCGCGCCTTCCGGCAGGCGACGGGTCTCTCCTTCGCGCAGTGGCGCCAGATGCTGCGCGTGCACCGGGCGCTGATGCTCCTGGCCGAAGGCTCCGAGGTGACCACGGTCTCCGAGGTGCTCGGCTACGCGCAGCCCAGTACCTTCATCGTCGCCTTCCGGCGGGTCACGGGAGTGACGCCGGGTGCGTTCTTCGACGCGGCCGCCGGACCGTCGGGCGATGTCCGGAATTCCGTATCGCGTGACCAGAACTCCTGATTGTCCACGCGGCAAGCGGAATGCTACCTTCACGGAGTTAGGTAACCCTTAGTTGGTGCTCGCCGCGCAGGACGCTGTCCGTGCGTGGGCGAGCGCACGTCCTGTGCCGCTCGGACCGGACGGAGGTTACCGCGGTCCCCGCCCCTCCGATCGTCCGGACATCGTCATGTTCACAAGCCCCTTCCGGTCTGCCGGAGAACCCACGGCCGCCCCTGCCGTCGCCGCCCCGGTGGTCGCGCTCATCGGGCACGACCTGGTGCTGCGCTACGGCGGCAAACCCGTCGTCCATGGTGTCTCTGTCGCGCTGGAACCCGGCCGTGCGACCGCTCTGGTGGGGCCGAACGGCAGCGGGAAGTCCACGCTGCTGCGGGCGCTCTCCCGACTGCACCGGCTGGACGGCGGCCGGGTGACGCTCGGCGCCCCCGAGGGGGAGCCCGAACGTGACGCGTCCCTGCTCAGCTCCCGTGGGTTCGCGCGCGAGGTCACCCTGTTCTCCCAGTCGAGGCCCGCTCCCCAAGGGCTGACGGTCGCCGAGGTCGTCGCGTTCGGGCGCCATCCCTACCGGCGTGGCTTCGCCGGGCCGACCGCGCAGGACCGGACCGCCGTCGACCACGCCATGGGGGTCACCGGAGTACGCGACATGGCCGCGCGGCAGGTCGGGGAACTCTCCGGCGGGGAGATGCAGCGTGTCTGGCTCGCGTCCTGCCTGGCCCAGGGCACCGGCGTCGTGCTGCTGGACGAGCCGACCAACCACCTCGACCTGCGTTACCAGTTCGAGACGCTCGACCTGGTGCGGGATCTCGTCGAGGAACACGGCATCGCGGTCGGGATCGTGCTGCACGACCTCGACCAGGCCTCCTGGGTCGCGGACACGCTCGTCCTGATGCGCTCGGGCCGGGTGTACGCGGCCGGCGCACCCGCGGACGTCCTCACCGCCGAGAACATCGGTGAGGTCTACGACATTCGCGTCGAGGTGGCCGTCGACCCCCGAACGGGGCGGCTCCGCATCGATCCACTCGGCCGCCACCTCTCCTGACCCGGCGACACGTCTTACCTGTCACCTCCCACCTCTCACCTCCCACCTCTCACCTCTCACCTCTCCTGAACACGGCGGCACCTCGCCGGAACGGCATATGGGCCGCTCCGGGGAGGCGCCGGGCCGACTTGAAGACACCGACGTACCGTCCCCGCGTCGCCCACACCTCACCTGTGAAAGAGGAACCCCTCATGAACCGTGCCCGTCGCCTGGCGGCGTCAGCCTCGACCGGGATCGCCCTGCTCGCCGCGACGGCCTGCGGAACGACCGACGTCGACAAGGCAACGGCCGGCAGCAGCGCCGCCGCGTCCCCCGCGTCGAAGGACTGCGCGCAGGACACCACGACCCCCTCGACGGGGCCCGTCTCCCTCAAGGACGGCGTCGGCCGACAGGTGAAGCTCGACAAGCCCGCCAAGCGGATCGCCGTCCTCGAATGGCAGCAGGTCGAAGACGCGCTGACGCTGTGCGTCACCCCCACCGCCGTCTCCGACGCCAAGGGATACCGCACCTGGACCAGCGCGGAGAAACTGCCCGGCGGCGTGACGGACATCGGCACCCGTGAGGAGCCCGATCTCGACACCCTCTACGCGGCCAAGCCCGATCTCATCGTCGTGGAGGCGTTCGACGCCAAGGACGAGACGATCAAGAAGCTGGAGAAGAGGGGCGTCCCGGTGATGGCCACGCGCGGGGCGGACCCGAAGGACCCGATCGGGAACATGCGCAAGGTGTTCAGCATGATCGGCGAGGCGACGGGACGCACGGACCGGGCGGACCAGGTGCTCAAGGAGTTCGACCAGCACCTCGCGACCGCGAAGCAGCGCGTCACCGACGCGGACCTGCCGACGAAGGACTTCCTGTTCTTCGACGGCTGGCTCGAAGGAGGCAACCTGACCGTACGCCCCTACGCGAACGGCGCCCTGTTCACCGAGATAGGCAAGGAACTCGGCATGACCCCGGCGTGGAGCAACGAGATCAACAAGAAGCACGGCGACGGAGGCGTGGACGCCGCCTACGGCCTCGCGCAGACCGACGTCGAGGGACTCACCGCCGTGGGCGACGCCAACCTCTTCTACGCGAACGACGACGGCGCCGGCGGATACGTCGCGGCGCTGAACAAGAACCCGATCTGGAAGAAGCTCCCCGCCGTGAGGGAAGGCCGCGCCCACGCGTTCCCGGCACGGGTCTGGGGCGCCGGCGGCCCGCGCTCCTGCGCGCAGGCGATCGACGCGTACGTCGACGTACTTGACAAGAAGTGAGCACTGTACGCACAGCGGCACCCGAGGCCGGACCGCTGCCGAGCACGGAGCGCGGCAGCGGCCCCGCCGGGGCGGCCGTCCTGGCCCTCCTCCTCGCCGCCACCGTCCTGGTCGGCCTGTGGCACCTGACGCAGGGGACATCGGGCGTCGGCGTCGGCGACCTGGTGCGCCATCTCACCGGGGGACACGAGAGCGGAGACGGGGCGCCCGTCGGGGAGATCCTCACCGGCTCGCGCCTGCCGCGCCTGTTCGCGGGCGTCGCGGTGGGCTTCGCCCTCGGCTGCGCCGGCACGCTGCTCCAGTCCGTCACCCACAACACGCTCGCCTCGCCGGACACCCTCGCGGTCACGGCCGGGGCCTACTTCACCCTCACGCTCGTCGCCGCCTTCGGCCTCGCCGTCCCGCTGTGGGCGTCGGGCGCCGTCGCCTTCGCCGGCGGCCTCGTCGCGGCGGCACTCGTGCTGCTCCTCGCGGGCCGGGCCGCGGGCACCGCGGGCACCCGCCTCATCCTCGCCGGTTCCGCGACCGCGATGGCCCTGGACGCGGCGACCGGGATGCTCCTCATCCTGTTCAACCAGAACACGACCGGCCTCTTCGCCTGGGGGAGCGGTTCGCTGGCGCAGCTGAACATCGACGCGTCGGTACGCGCCGCCCCGCTCGTCGTGGTGGTGCTCTGCGTCGCCCTGGCGCTGTCCCGGCGGCTGGACGTGATGAACCTCGGCGACGACGCCGCGTCCACCCTCGGCGTGCCGATCCGGACCACCCGGGTGACCGCGGTGATCTGCGCGGTGCTGCTGACCAGCACCGCGGTGACCCTCGCAGGCCCGATCGGCTTCGTCGGTCTCGGCGCGCCCGTCGTGGCCCGCCTGATCGCGGGACGGGTTCACGCGCTGCGCCGGCACCTGCTCCTGATCCCGGCGGCCGGACTGCTCGGCGCGCTGCTCGTCCTGCTCGCGGACGCGTCGCTGCGCGCGGTGCAGGGAGCGGACGGGGCCGCCTCCATCCCTACCGGTGTGCCGACCGCGCTGCTCGGCTCCGTCGTCATCGTGGTCCTGGCCCTGCGGCTGCGCGACACGGGCGGTGTCCGGCAGCCACCGCGCGCACGGGTCGCCGCACGCTCACGGGGCGCCTTCCTCCTCGTCACGTCCGGGGCGGTGGTCCTGCTGGCCGCGGCGGCCCTCACATCGGTCCTGGCCGGAAGCCTCTGGCTGCGGACCGGGGACATCGTGCAGTGGTTCCAGGGTGCCGCCCCGGACCTGATCGGCCAGGCGCTCGACGACCGGGTCCCGCGCGTGACCGCCGCGGTCCTCGCCGGTGCGGCGCTCGGACTGGCCGGCTGCGTCGTGCAGAGCTCGGTGCGCAACCCGCTGGCGGAGCCCGGCGTGCTCGGCATCTCGGCGGGCGCCGGCCTCGGCGCGGCGAGCGTCGCCACCTCCGGCCTGTCCGGCGGCCGGCCGGTACTCATCGCGGTAGCGGTCACGGCGGGGCTGGCCACGTTCGCGCTGATCGCCCTGCTGGCCCGGCGCGGCGGGTTCCTGCCCGACCGGTTCGTACTGATCGGCATCGGCATGGGGTACGGACTCAGCGCCGTCACCACCTTCCTGCTGCTGCGGGCGGACCCGTACAACACGCCCCGGATCTTCACCTGGCTCTCCGGCACGACCTACGGCCGCACCTTCCCCGACGTCGTCCCGGTCGCGGTGGCCCTGGCTCTCGCGCTTCCCGTACTGCTGTTCATGCGCGGCCGGCTCGACCTGCTCGCCGTCGATGAGGACACCCCGCGCATCGTCGGCGTCAAGGTGGAACGCACCCGCTTCGCCGCCCTGTCGATCGCCGCGGTGCTCGCGGCCCTCAGCGTGATCGCCGTCGGCGTCGTCGGGTTCGTGGGGCTCGTCGCGCCGCACCTCGCCCGTTCCCTGGTGGGGGCCAGGCACGGCCGCGCGATCCAGGTCGCGATGGTGCTCGGCGGACTGCTGGTGTGCGTGGCGGACGCCCTCGGCCGCACGGTCGTCGCCCCCGCCCAGGTGCCGGCGGGCCTCATGATCGCGCTGGTCGGCGGACCGTACTTCGTGTGGGTGCTCAGGAAGTCCCGCGCATGACCCGGGGGAGGGGCGGGTCCCGCGCCGACAGGTCCGGGCCCCGGCCCGTCCCCTTTCTCTGATCCTCCCCGTCCCCACCCGTCTCTTCAGGAGCACCGGAATGCTGCCCCATCAGGAAACGCCCGCGCGGCTCGCCGAGCCCGTGCGGGACGCGGAAGGCATCGTCGTCCCCTATGAGCCCGACAGCCCGCCGGCCCGGCTGGCAGGGCTGGCCGACCGCGAGGTGTCGGAGCGCTGGCGTGCGGTCGACCGCTCCGCCCACGCCCCTCACCTCGTGGCCGTTCCCGGAGCCGACGGCGAGGACTGGACCGCTGCGGCGCTCGTGACCGCACGTCCGGACACGGCTTATCTGAAGATCGTCGATGCCGTCGGTGACGTGCGCGCGGCCGTGGAGGCTGTCGTCGCCCACGCGGAGCGCCGGGCACTCGCGCAGGTCAAGTGGGAAGGGTGGACGGCGCGTTCCGAGGACGTCGCGGCCACCGGCTTCGCCGCCCTGACCCCGCCGCTCACGCGGCCGGAGGGCGCGGCCGGGCCGGCCGCCGGATACGTCCGCTGGCTGCACGACGGCATCACCGGCGCACCCGCGTACTACGGGCAGACCACGCACTTCACCTGCGGCGCCGTCACCGCTCTGGTCGCGCAGGCGCACGCGGGCGTGCTGGAGTGGGAGGCGCTCGACCGGCAGGCGGAACTGACGCTGTGGCGCGACGCCACCAACTTCCTCGCGTGCGAGCCCGTCGGACTGGGCGTCGCCCTGGGCCGGGCCTGGCCCTCGTCCCCGGTCACGGTCCATCTGGACACCGACCGGCCGGTGTTGCTCGGCCACCTCCCGGAGAGCGACCAGGAGTGGCGTGCCCTGCTCCAGCGCGCCTCCCGGACGGAGGCGGAGCGCAGCGGTGTTCCCATTGACCCGGGCCGCCTCTCCCTCACCGCGATCCGGGACGCGATCGGCCGGCGCGAGCACGTGCTGCTCCTGCTCTCGCTCGCCGGGATGCAGGGATTCGACGTGCCGCACTGGGTGCTGTGCCACGGCGCGGTACCCGGCGCCATCGTGATCGAAGACCCCTGGGCCAACGCGACGACGGGAGACACCTGGGTCGACGCACACCTCCTGCCGGTCCCCGACGCGTCGCTCGACACGATGTCGGTGATCTCGCCGGAGGGCCTCAGAGGCGCGGTGACGATCGGCCGCCCCCAGGCACGGGACGCGGCGCCATCCTTGTGAACGAACACCATGACTGACTGTGCCGGTACTGCGAGAGGGAAGCGACAGCGATGGAGATCCGACCCACGACCGATGCGGACCTGGATGTCTTCGTCGACACGGTCCACACAGCGTTCGGGATGTTCCCGGAGACCCCCGTCGCGGACGGCGGACGCTGGTGGTCCGCGCTCGAAATGGACCGCGGCCTGCTCGCCCTGTCCGAGGACGGCCGGCCCTTGGGCACCGCCGCCGCGTACTCCTTCGAACTCACCCTGCCCGGCCGGACCCTCGCTCCGGTCTCCGGGGTGAGCGCGGTCGGCGTCCTGCCCTCGCACCGGCGGCGCGGTGTGCTCGGCGAGCTGATGCGGCGGCAGCTCTCCGACGTACGGTCCCGGGGTGAGTTCCTCTCGGTGCTGCTGGCTTCCGAGGCCCCGATCTACGGCAGGTTCGGCTACGGACCGGCGACCTTCACCACCCGGCTGACGGTCCCGCGTCACCGGGCAGCCCTCGTGGTTCCCCGTGCTCGTGCGACGGCCGAGACCCCGGCGTCCGGAGCGGGCGGCGGAACGGTCGAGGTGCTGCGGCGTGCCGAGTGCGGCGAGATCCTCGAAGAGGTCTACGACCGGTACCGCCGCGCCCAGCCCGGCGCGCTGTCCCGGCCGCACCGCTGGTGGGCCCTGGGCGCGGGACAGCCGCCGGTCTCCTCCGCACCGCGCTACGTCGCCGTCCACCGGGGCGCCGACGGAACGGCGGACGGGTATGCCAGCTACTCGATCGGTGAGCACACGACGTTGACGGTCGACGAGACCGTCGCCACCGACGACGCGGTCTTCACGGCCCTGGTCCGGTTCGTACTCGGCCACGACCTGGTCTCACAGGTCGTGTTCCGGCATGTCCCGCCCGAGCACCCGCTGCGCTGGCAGCTCGCGGACATCCGCGCCGGTGAGGTCGGCGACCACGCCGACTGGCTGTGGGTACGTCTCCTCGATGTGCCGCGCGCCCTGACCGCACGCGGCTGGTTCGCGGACGGTGAGCTCGTCCTCGACGTGGACGACCCGTTCCTCGGTGAGCGGGGCCGCTACCTGCTGACCGTCCGCGCTGGCAAGGCCGAATGCGTCCCCACGGACCGGCAACCCGACCTGGCGCTGGACGTGCGCGACCTCGGCTCGCTCTACCTGGGCGGTATCGCCCCGAGCACGCTCGTGCGCGCGGGACACATCCGGGCCTGCCGTCCGGGCGCCGCCGCCCTCGCGGACGCGCTCTTCCGCACGGAAGGCGCCCCGCACTGCCTGCACTGGTTCTAGGGAGACGGCTTCGGGAGACGGTCTAGGGAGAGATGGCCCAGGGAGTCGATCCGGCCGGTCGTCGCTGTACGGCGTCCGCGATGACCGCTGTCACCAGCTTGTTGACGGCCTCCTTGGACGGCGGCCCTGCGGCGCTGTCCGCGAACAGGAGGTGTCCGCCGCCGACCAGGGAGAGGGCCAGCGAGTCGATGTCGGCGTCCGCCGCGATGCGGCCCAGCTCGCGCTCGGCTGCCAGACAGGCGGAGACCGCGGTCGTCACCTGGGCCAGGATCGCGATGCCGCCTCCGGGCATCGCCCGCCGCAGCCGTGCGCGCAGCTCGTCCCGGAAGGTGATCAGCGGGATGATCGCCACCGGAACCGGGCCGAAGAGGGTGGCCAGCACGGTGGTGAGGTTGTCCGCCACCGTGCCGGTGCCGACGGACCCGGCCAGTGCGTCCGACTCCCGCTCAAGCTGCGCCGCCCGGTCGAGCACCAGGTCGACGAGGAAGGCGTCGAAGTCGCTGAAGTGCCGGTGCAGGACGCCCTTGGCGCAGCCCGCCTCGTCGGTGACGGCCCGGCTGGTCAGACCGTTCGCCCCGGCCCGCAGAAGGACGCGTTCGGCAGCGTCGAACAACTGCTGCCGCGCGTCGCGAATGTGCACCCCGGTCGGCACGTGCGGCTCCTCCCGTGCGGGCTGCCCGTCGGCATCCGTTGTCCAGTGGGCATGCGCCCACTAGGGTGGGCGCATGCCCACTCTACCGCGAGAGCAGTCCGAACCGTCCCCGCAGGAGCCGCACCGGGCCCGGCAGATGGCCGAGTCGTTCGGCGTGGACGCACAGCGCTACGACACGGCCCGGCCCGGATACCCGGACGCGCTGGTGGCCCGGATCGTCGCCGGGAGCCCAGGGCGCGAGGTGCTCGATATCGGCTGCGGCACCGGCATCGCCGCCCGGCACTTCCAGGCCGCGGGCTGCGCCGTGCTCGGGGTCGAGCCCGATGCGCGGATGGCCGGCTTCGCGCGGACCCGGGGCCTGCCGGTCGAGGTGGCGGCGTTCGAGGCCTGGCAGCCGGCCGGGCGGAGGTTCGACACGGTCATCGCCGCCCAGTCGTGGCACTGGGTGGATCCGGTCGCCGGCGCCGCGAAGGCGGCACGCGTGCTGCGTCCGGGCGGACGGCTGGCGATCTTCGGGCACGCGTACGAGCCCCCTGCCGAGGTGGCCGAACCATTCGCCGCCGCGTACCGCCGGGTGGCGCCCGACTCCCCGTTCAACGGCATGCCGGCCCGGCGGCCGCTCGATCTCTACCGGGCGGCGTACGCGAAGTCCGCCGACACGATCCGCGAGACCGGGCAGTTCGACGAGCCCGAACAGTGGCGGTTCGACTGGCGGCAGTCCTACACCCGCGGCCAATGGCTCGATCTGCTGCCCACCACCGGCGGCCTCACGCGGCTCGGCCCGGATCAGCTGGCCGAAGTACTGGACGCCGTAGGGACCGCCATCGACTCCCTGGGCGGACACTTCACGATGGAGTACACCACCCTGGCCGCCACCGCTGTGCGTGCCGGAACTTCTTGAGGCCCTCCGTCCGTTCGTACCGCAGGCCGGAAGGTGTCACCGGCGCCTGGCGGGATTCGACGCCGCCGGGCGAAAGAGCTCCGGAGCGCGGGGGCGGGAGCGATACTGATCGTGACAGCCGTTCCGGGGCGCACCATTGTCGATGTCTCAGAGGGGAGCCGTTCATGACCACGGCGAAGGACCTGTTCACGATCGCCACGGACCCGGGGCCGAGGAATTCCGTGGGACAGGGGGACCTGTCGCTCGCGCTCGCGGGAGCCGAGCTGATCGATCTCATCGGGGTGGAGGCGGTCGCGGTGGACGGCGACCGCATCGTTCCGGGTGTGGTGCTGGAGCAGGACGACCGGCTCATGGGCGAGGCCGCCGGGGCGCTCGTCCGGGAGACACCCCACGAGCGGATCGAGGACTGGCTGTGGCGCCGGGGCCGGGACCTCTCGGCCGCGTACCAGAGCGCCCTGGAGGAGGCCGGTGAGCTGACGCCGAAGCGCGGCGGCCGGCTCTCCTTCGGCTCGCAGCGCGTGGAACCGGCCGACACACCCGCGCGCCGCCGGGCAGCCGAGCGCTGGGAGCAGCGGGAGCCCGTCCTGACCGCCCTCGCCTCCATCGTGGGCCTCGACGGCGAAGACGCCGACGAGGAGCCCGGCTTCGACGACGAGGCGGTGACGACCGTCGTGGCCATCGTCCACGACGCGGTGATGGAGCTGGAGGCCGTACGCCAGCGGAGGTCGATCGAGAACGCGGCGTTCGCCAACGTCTGGCGCGGTCCGTGAGCCGGGCGGGGGCGAGGTAGGGCCCGACGGCGAGGGGCGCACGGTCGAGCGGGAGGCGGGACCACATGACGGAAGCCGACCCCGGGCTCTTCGGGCCCGAATCGGTCACCTGGCAGATACACGGCGACCCGATGATGTGGGTGGCGGGGGTGCGCGCCCTGTACCTCCAGGCACTGCACCCCCGGGCGGTGCGCGGCGTCATGCAGAACTCCGACTTCCGCAAGGACGCCTGGGGCCGGCTGATGCGCACGGCCGGATTCGTCGGGACCATCACCTACGGCACCACGGAGGCGGCCGAGAAGGCGGGCGCCCGGGTCCGCCGGATCCACCGTCTCCTCAAGGCCACCGACCCGCGCACCGGCGAGACCTACGGCATCGACGACCCCGAACTGCTGCTGTGGGTCCACTGCGCGGAGGTCGACTCCTACCTCCAGGTGGAGCGGCGCTCCGGCTTCCCGCTCACCGGCGCGCAGGCCGACCGGTACATAGACGAACACCGCCGCGGCGCCCGGCTCGTCGGCCTCGACCCGGCCGGTGTACCCGCCACCACCGCACAGCTCGCCGCGTACTTCGATCGGGTAAGGCCCCAACTGGCCGCCTCACCCGATGCGCGGGAGGTCGACGACTTCCTGCGACGGCCCCCGGTCCACCCCCTGCTGGTGCCCGCCCGCGCCCTGCTGTGGCGGCGCGTCGCGACGCTCGCCTACCAGTCGCTGCCCCCGTACGCCCACGAGCTGTACGGCAGACCCGCGCCCGCGGCCGCCACCGTCGACCGGCGGCTGCGCACCGCCGGGACCGTGCTGCGGGGCATCCCGGCCCGGCTGCGCTGGCAGCTCCCGCCGGGTCATATTCTGAACGCGATGGCACGGCTGGGCCCCGGCAGCCGCCCCACCCCGTACAAACTGAAGAGGCAGGCAGCCATACTGGACGGGCCGGGGAGGGCGCAGCAACAGCAGGCGGAGTGACGGGGGCGACAGCGGGGATGGCGGAAACCAGGCTGATCCAGAGCCGGTACCGACTGCTCGATCTGATCGGGCGCGGCGGCATGGGCGAGGTGTGGCGCGCCCGTGACGAGTCACTCGGCCGCCAGGTCGCCGTCAAATGCCTCAAGCCGATGGGTCCCCAGCACGACCAGGACTTCACCCGCGTCCTGCGCGAGCGGTTCCGCCGGGAGGCCCGGGTCGCCGCCGCGCTCCAGCACCGGGGCATCACCGTCGTCCACGACTTCGGTGAGTACGAGGGCGTGCTCTACCTGGTGATGGAGCTCCTGGACGGCCGCAACCTCAGCCAGCTCCTGGAGGACAACGAACAGCATCCGCTGCCGGTCGACGACGTCGTCGACATCGCAGAGCAGGTCGCCGACGCCCTCGGCTACACCCACCAGCAGGGCATCGTCCACCGCGACCTCAAGCCCGCCAACATCATGCGGCTGGCCGACGGGACGGTGAAGATCTGCGACTTCGGCATAGCCCGACTCGGCCACGACATAAGCGTCACCTCACGCCTCACCGGTGTCGGCATCGCCATGGGCACCCCCCACTACATGTCGCCCGAGCAGATCAGCGGCGGCCACATCGACCACCGCAGCGACCTCTACTCGCTGGGCTGCGTGCTGTACGAGATCGCCACCGGAGCACCGCCGTTCGACCTCGACGACGCCTGGGGCGTGCTCGTCGGACACCGCGACACCGAGCCGGAGCCGTTGCGCAGCCACCGCGCGGAACTCCCCGGATTCTTCGACCGCGTCGTCCTGGAGCTGCTCGCCAAGACCCCGGAGCAGCGGCCCGCCGACGCCGGCGACCTGCGCCGACGCATCGCCCTCGGCCGCACCGGCGGACAGCCCTACCTGGAGCCGGCCGGCCGGGTGCTGCTCGCGCCGCCCCTCCCCGTCGGGCCCCCCGGCACCGGCCCGCTGCCCCGGCTGCCCGGCTGGACCCGCGGCATGACCAGCGGCATCAAGGCGACGGGCAGCACCTCACCGGGCCTCCCGGTGCCCGACCACTCGGCGGGCCTGACCGGGGAGTGGACCACCGGCACCGGCCCCCGGCCCGGCACAGGAGCGGCGCCGGCGGCCGGGGCCGAGCGGCCCACGCCCTCGCCGGAACACCTCGCGATACTCGCCGGCCGCCACAGCGCCGGCATCGACCTGGGCCGCCTCGGCCACTGGGACGAGGCGGGCGAGGTCCACCGGGCGGTCGCCGCCGAACGCGAGCACGCCCTGGGCGCCGACCACCCCGACACGCTCGCCAGCCGCTACGAGGTCGGGTTCACCCTCAGCCGCACCGGTCGCGCGGCGGACGCGCTGAGGGAGTTCGGCCTCGTCGCCGAGGGCCGCGAGAGGGCGCTCGGCCCCGACCACCCGGAGACCCTCGCGGCCCGCCAGGAAGTGGCGTACGTACTGGGGCAGCTCGACCGCCACTTCGAGGCCCACCAGATCTACACCGCCGTCCTCCTCTCCCGGGAACGCTCGATGGGCCCCGACCACCCCGACACCCTGCGCTGCCGCCACAACCTGGCGTTCAACCTCAGCCGGCTCGGGCGTCTTGAGGAGTCGTACCGGATGGCCCACGACGTGGCGGAGGCCCGCTCCCGGCTGCTCGGCGCGGTCCACCCCGACACCCTGGTCACCCGTTACGAGGTCGGCTACACGCTGGGCCGGCTCGGCCGGTGGGCGGAGGCCCTGCAGACCTACCGGGAGGTGGTGCGGGGCCGGACGCAGGTGCTGGGCGCCGACCACCCCGACACCCTCGCGGCCCGCTACGAGGTCGGCATCAGCCTCGGCCGGCTGGGCCGCAGCGCCGAGGCGCTGGAGCTGTACCGGTCGCTCGTCGAGGACCGGACCAGGGTCAGCGGTCCCGACGACCCCGAGACCCTCCGCGCCCGCCACGGACTGGGCGTCAACCTGGGCCGGCTGGCCCGCTGGGAGGAGGCGCTGGCCGAATCGCGCGAGGTCTGCGCGACCCGCACCCGCGTCCTGGGCGCCGACCACGCGGACACCCTCGTCAGCCGCCGCGAGGTCGCCGTCGGCCTCGGCTGGCTCGGCCGCTGGGCCGAGGCGCTCACCGTCTACCGGCAGGTCGCGGAGGTGCGGACCCGGCTGCTCGGCGCCGACCACCCCGACGTCCTCGCGAGCCGCAACGACGAGGCGCACTGCCTGGAACAGCTCGGCCGGGGGACCGAAGCGGTCGGGCTGTACCGGCAGGTCGCGGCGCTGCGCCGGCAGCGGGCTGTTCCGCCGTCCTGACGCACGGTTCCGCCGTTCTGCCGCACCCCGCCGCCGCGCCCGCTCTGGCCCGCGGCCGCCGTCCGTGCTACCAAGAGCCATGCCTGTACCCGACAGCTATGACGCGGTCATCGTGGGCGGCGGCCATAACGGTCTCGTCGCCGCCGCCTACCTCGCCCGGTCCGGGCAGTCCGTCCTGGTCCTGGAACGCCTGGGCACCACCGGGGGAGCGGCCGTCTCGACCCGGCCCTTCGCGGGCGTCGACGCCCGTCTGTCGCGCTACTCGTACCTGGTGTCCCTGCTGCCGCCGAAGATCGTCCGGGAGCTCGGCCTCGACTTCGCCGTACGCAAACGGACCGTCTCCTCATACACCCCGGCTGTCCGCGACGGGCGCGCCACCGGGCTGCTCGTCGGCGGCGACGGTACCCGCGAGTCCTTCGCCGCGCTCACCGGCTCGGAGCGCGAGTACGAGGCGTGGCAGCGGTTCTACCGCCGTACCGGTCAGGCCGCCGAGCGGGTCTTCCCCACCCTCACGGAGCCGCTGCCGGCCCGCGACGCGCTGCGGGAGCGGATCGGTGACGCGGACACCTGGCGGATGCTCTTCGAAGAGCCCATCGGCGTCGCCGTCGAGGAGAACTTCGACGACGACCTCGTACGCGGCGTGGTGCTCACCGACGCGCTGATCGGCACCTTCGCCGACGCGCACGATCCCTCACTGCTCCAGAACCGCTGCTTCCTCTACCACGTCATCGGCGGCGGCACCGGCGACTGGGACGTGCCGGTCGGCGGCATGGGCGCGCTCACCGACGCCCTCGCGGCGGCGGCGCGCGCGGCCGGGGCCCACATCCGCACCGGCCACGAGGCGATCCGCGTCGAAACCGACGGGACGCACGCCGAGGTGACGGTACGGACGGACGGCGGCGAGCAGACCGTCGGCGCGCGCCGTGTCCTGGTCAACGCCTCGCCCCAGGCACTCGCGACCCTCCTCGGGGACGAACCGCCGGAGCCCGCCGAGGGCGCCCAGCTGAAGGTGAACATGCTGCTCACCCGGCTGCCCCGGCTGCGCGACCGCTCGGTGGACCCGCGTGAGGCGTTCGCCGGGACCTTCCACATCGCGGAGGGGTACGGGCAGCTGGCCGACGCCTACCGGGACGCGGCGGCGGGCCGGCTGCCCGCCGCCCCGCCCTCCGAGATCTACTGCCACTCGCTGACGGACCCCTCGATCCTCGGCCCGGAACTCGCCGGCCGCGGCTACCAGACCCTGACCCTCTTCGGCCTGCACACCCCCGCCCGGCTCTTCGCCGCGGACAACGGGGCGACGCGCGCGGCCCTGCTCAAGGCCACCCTCGCGGAACTCGACTCCCACCTGGAGGAGCCGATCGCGGACTGTCTGGCCCTCGACGGGAACGGCGAGCCCTGCGTCGAGGCGAAGACCCCGCTGGACCTGGAGCGGGAGCTGCGGCTGCCGGGCGGCCACATCTTCCACCGCAACCTCGCCTTCCCGTACGCCACTGAGGCGACGGGCCGCTGGGGTGTGGAGACCGCGCACCCCAACATCCTGCTGTGCGGCGCGGGCGCGGTGCGCGGTGGCGGCGTCAGCGGGGTGCCCGGCCACAACGCCGCGATGGCGGCGCTGGGCCGGTGACCGGAACCCGCCAGTGCCTACTGCCCGAACGCGCCGCGCAGGGCCGCGATCTTGCGCGGCAGGTCGTACTCCGCGCCGCCCTCGTGGCCGTTGTACGTGAACACCTCGATCTCCGCCGGACCCGCGTAGCGGTGGTAGGCGGCGAACACCGTGGACGACGGGCAGACCTTGTCCATCAGGCCCACGGAGAACCACGCCGGGGCGGTGGCCCGTGCCGCGAAGTTCACCCCGTCGAAGTAGGACAGGGTCTCCATCGCCTCGTCGATCCGGAACCGGTGCCCGGACAGCCAGCGCGCGATCTCCGCGTACGGACCCGTGTCCGTGATCTGTGAGGCGCGCCGGTAGTGGCAGAGGAACGGCACATCGGCGACGGCCGCCACGACATCGTCCCGCAGCCCGGCCACGGCGAGCGCAAGGCCGCCGCCCTGGCTGCCGCCGAGCACCGCGATGCGTGAGGCGTCCACCGCGTCGTGTGCCTTCACCGCGTCCACGGCGCGCACCGCGTCCGTGATCAGCCGGCGGTAGTAGTGCCGGCAGGGGTCCTCGATGCCCCGGGTGAGGAAGCCGGGGGAGGAGGAGCCGTTGCCTTCGGGCCCGATGTCCACGGTGTCCGCGGTGTTCTTGCCGCCGCCGCCCTGACCCCGGTTGTCCATGATCAGGTGTGCGTAGCCCAGGGCGCTCCAGGTGAGCCAGGAGTAGGGGATGCCCCGGCCGCCGTTGTAGCCGATGTACTGCACCACGGCGGGCAGCGGGCCGGAGCGGGCCCTGGGCAGCATCAGCCACGCCTTCACCGGCTGTCCGCCCCAGCCGGTGAACGTCACGTCGAGGACGTCGACGGTGCTGAATCCGGCGTCGTACGGGACGAACCCGGCGTCCAGTTGGTGCCGGGACGTCTCCGTGAGGGTCTTCTCCCAGAAGGCGTCGAAGTCGGCCGGTTCCTCCGGCTCCGGCCGATAGTCGCGCAGCCGGTCCAGTGGCATGTCGAACAGCAAGGGTCTAGCTCCTCTTCAGGGTGAGGTTGAGGGTCGCGCCGTGGCGTCCGGCGGTGTCGGCGGTGATCCGGATGCCGCTGCCGGACGCCGCGGCGCTCACACCCGCGTCTGCGGAGACCACGGTCAGCCCCCGCAGCGCCAGGTCCAGCACGACGGAGGACCGCAGCTGGGTCGGGTCGGAGAGGGAGACGGTCACCGTCTTCCCCTCGGGCCTGACCAGGACCGAGGCCGGGCCGTCCGCCGTGAGCTCCTGCGCGGTTCCCGCCGCCCAGAAGTTCGCGGCGAGCAGCCCGTCCGCGCCGCGGCGTACCGCGTGCACGGCGGTGGAGTCCGCGACCAGGGTCACCGGGGGCGCGGACGACCACTGCTTCGTGCGCTCGGCGGATGCCGCCGGGGCCTGCAGCCAGAAGTAGCCGGCCCCGTCCGGTGCGGTTCCGTGGTCCTGCCACAGCGTCAGATAGGGGCGGGTCACGGAGGTGTCGGTGCCGTACTTGAGGTTGATCTCGCGCCAGGTCGCCGTCCGGTCCTCGCGCAGCCCGTGCACGGTGACGGGCTCCGGGAAGACGTATCCGCCGGTCCCGGCGACGTGCAGCCACCGCACCCCGTCCAGCCGCGCCGACCAGCCGGTGTCCGAGGGGGCGGCCTCGCCGTTGACGAGCAGGGCCGCCGCCGGGTCGCGCAGCTTCCGGTTCTCCACGACCGTCTCGGCCGTGCCGGCGCCGGCGGTGATGCCGGAACCGACACACGCGATGACGTCGTCCAGGCAGAACCAGCTCTTCAGGCCCTCCAGCGAACTGCCGAACGCCCGCAGCTCCATGCCGTACGCGCCGAGCGTCGTGCCCGGCAGCGCGGTGCCGCCCGCCCAGTCGGCGGTGCTGGTGGTGCGCTGCCCCGCGGCGTCGGCGGGCCGGCCCGCGATGACCGTGGTGCCGGGCAGCCGCGCCGGGTCGACCGTCGGCCAGTAGTCCTCGCTGTAGTGGCCGAGGTCGTCCGTGTAGAGGAGCACCATGCCGTCGGAGAGGTGCCAGGCGTGCAGGTTCTCGTTCTGGATCGACTCGTAGTTGTAGATCCGGGACGAGTACGCGGAGATGCCGAGCGCGAACGAGGGGCGGTGGTGGGCCGCCTTGTCCATCCTGGGGTGCTGCTTGTGGGCGACCAGCGGACCGCGCGCCGGCACGGGAGAGGCGATGACCTGCCGGGCGGCGACGAGCGAGGCGAGGTCGGTGACGGCGAGGAAGTCCCGGTAGGTGTCCTCCGCGATCCACTGCTTGACCAGGGCGGTGAACCGGTCCGCGGTCTCGCCGGGGAAGCCCGGGATCAGCCGGACCACCGCCTCGATGACCGTCTGCGCGGAGACGTGGCCCTGCTTGCTCGGGCGGGCGATCTCGCGCCCGCACACCGACGCCATCACGTCGCCGCGTGCCAGCAGCGGATCGAAGCCCTCGTCGACCCAGCCCCGCACGTTGTCCAGGTCGGGATCGGTGACCGTCCACGCCGTACCGGCCAGGAGGTTCAGCAGCCGGGAGAGGTTGTTGAGCAGCTCCTTGCCGTAGCCGCCGTTGTACGGGTGCTTGTAGTGCTGGAGGAAGGAGCCGTCGGAGTAGAAACCCTCGCCGGTTCCCTCGGCCGCAGCACTCACGTCGTTGTACGCGAGGACGCTGTTGGCGCCCGAACCCTCGACGTCCGAAAGAGCGTCACGGACCCGGGCCAGGTCGTCCCCGCTGTCGCGCAGCACCGCGTTCACGGCGACGACGGTGGAGATCCACACCCGGTTGGCGCCGGTCGCGATCTGCCGGTCGGCCCGCCACAGGTTGGGGTCGGGTGTGTAGTGCAGGACGGCCGAGGTGATCCGGGCGAGCCGCTCGGCGCCCAGCGCGTCGTACAGCAGCACCGCCGCGTCGTTGAGCGCGAGCGCGGAGCCGATCTCCCAGTCCCAGTCGTTGTCGAACCGGGTGTGCTCGGGGCCGTAGCGGTTGGCCAGCATCCAGTCGATGCCGCCCAGCAGCAGATCGCGCAGCGCGGTGTCGCCGTACTGCGGGGTGCCGGGCACGGCCCAGGCGGTCGCGACCGTGGCGAGCCGCTTGAACGAGGTGGTGACGTGGTTGGAGAGCGTGGTGCTGGTCAGGTCCGGGAACAGCCCATCGGTACGCGAGGGGTCCAGGCCCTTGGCGGAGGTCGTCGCGGCCTTGCCGATCCGGGCCACGGCGGCGGCGATCTGCGGGTCCGTCAGGTCGAGGCCGGGGCCGCCGGTCAGCAGGGTGTGCCACCGGGTGCGCAGCGAGGCGGCGTCGTCGACCGGGTCCGCCGCGGCGGCCCGTGCGCTGTCCGCCGGGAGTACGAGCGGCAGGGCGGCGGCCGCGCCGAGGGCCGCCGCGCCCGCCAGGACGGTGCGGCGGGTGGTGGTGCCGTTGGTGCCCGGGGTGGTGCCTGGGTTCATGGCGCTGCCCTCACAGAAGGTGTCGGCGGTCGACGGCCGCGGCGAGCGCCGCATGGCCGGAAGGGTTGGGGTGGAGCCCGTCGCCGCTGTCGTACGCGGGCCGCAGCCGCTCCGGGTGGTCCGGGTCGCGGAGCGCCGCGTCGAAGTCGGCCACGGCGTCGAAGACGCGGCCGGTCCGCACCGCGGCGTTGATCCGCAGCCGCACCGTCTCCAGCTCGGGCGTCCAGCGGGTCCAGCCCCCGAACGGGGCGATGGTCGCGCCGACCGCCCGCAGCCCGGCGTCCCGCGAGCGCAGCACCAGCTGCCGGTAGCCGGCCAGGACGAGCGCGGGGTCCGTCTGGCTCGGCGGCTGCTGGAGGTCGTTGACGCCGAGGTGGACCAAGACGGTCCGCAGCCCGGGGAGCGACAGCACGTCGCGGTCGAAGCGAGCCTGTCCGCCGGGGCCGAACCGGGCGTCGTCCAGCAGCACCCGGTTGCCGCTGATCCCGAGATCCGCGACAGAGGAGCCGGGCAGCCGCCGGGCGAGCTGGTCCGGCCAGCGAAGACCGGAGTCGTCCGGCGTGCCGACGCCCTCCGCGATGGAGTCGCCGAGCACCGCGACCACCGGCCCGTGCGCGCCCGTCACCTCGACGCCGGTCAGCAGGTACACCGAAGTGGTGCGCTCCCCGTCGACTTCGTGCGAGGCGTGCGTGTTGCGGTGGAAGGACAACGGCCCGGTGGGGCCCGGCAGTTCGGTGCGCACGGTCAGCAGGGAGCCCTCCGCCGCCCGCAGTCCGGCGACCGTGTCACTGGTCAGCGAGGCACCCGCGGCGAGCCACGCCCGCCGCTGTCCGCCGAACGTCACGGGACTGCCGCCCGCGGTCACCGGCCCGATCAGTACGGGTACCGTGCCGAAGGCGTGCCCGTAGCGCAGCCGGACCTGTCCACCGGCCGACAGCCGGACGTGCGCGGTGAACGTGCCGCCGGTCAGCCCGGCGCTCGCCACCGGGTCGGTCTCCGTCGGCGCGGTCTGCGCGGCCGCCCAGGAGGTCGTCCAGCGTGAACGCCGCGCCTCGCCGGCCGCTGCGTCGGCGGCGTGCGCGCCCGGCGCCGCCACCGCGACGGCGGCCAGTCCGGCCGCGGCCGTCAGTACCCCGCGTCTCGCGGGCCCCCGGCCGCTCACTGCGGGCACGCGCCGGTCGGGGCGTACTCGCTGCCGTAGGTGCCGACCGCGTTGCCGCCGGTGTTGCCGCTCATCGTGTTGGTGCAGACGGGGCCCTGCGGGGTGCGCATGAACTTGATACCGCCGCCCGCGTTGTTGGTGATGGTGTTGCCGTAGACGCTGGTCGCGGTGCCGTCGGTGGCGGTGTCACCGCCGAGCCGGATGCCCGCGCCGACGTTGTCGTGGATGGTGTTGTAGCGGAAGATGTTGCCGCTGCCGCGTGCGTCGAGCCCGCCGGAGCTGGGGTCCTGCTGCTGACCGCAGTCGTTGTACTCGACGTAGTTGTTGGTCGAGTTCTCCTTCACGTCGACGCACTCGTTGCCCCGGGTGGCGATCGTGTTGTGGTGGATGCGGTTGTTCCGGCTGATGTCGGGGGCCGCGTCCGGGGCGCCGTTCGCGCCCTGCTGCTCGGGGGCCGTGCCGAGGTAGATGCCCTCGCCGTTCTTGCCGCCGCCGCCGAACTTGAAGTCCGCGACACCGCAGTCCGTGATCGTGTTGCCGGAGATCTCGGCGCCGGTCACCAGGTAGCGCACCCGCAGGCATTCGTCCGCCGCGTTCTTCAGGGTCATACCGGTGATGCGCAGACCGCCCACACCGTTCCCCGGAGTCGTGCTCATGACATAGATGAGCTTGAGGCGGTACCCCGACACATCGGTGGACGAGCCGTGCAGCCCGTCCACGGTGAATCCGCTCAGCGTCGTCGAGTCGTGCCGCACCTGGATGATCCGGGTGTCACCGGCGCCCTTCACCACCGCGTTCGACGGGCCCGTGAGGGTGACTCCGGCGCGCTCGGTGACGACATCCTGCTTGTACGTGCCCGCGGCGAGGTTCACCACCGCGCCGGCCGGCGCCAGGTCGAGGGCCTTCTGGATGGTGGCGAACGGGGACCCCGCCGACGTACCGGAGTTGGTGTCGCTGCCGGACGGCGACACGTAGTAGGAGGTGGCGGCCGGAGCGGCCACCGACGGCGGGGCGAGCGCGAGCGGGGTACCGGCCGCGAGTGCGGCGACGAGGGTGGTGCGCAGTGCGTGGCTCATGAGGTGTGCCTCCTGGGATCAGCGAAGGACAGAGCGAGCAGTACGGGGATGCTCGGGCCGAGAAGCAGTGGCCCCAGCGGTACGACGAGGGAGAGCAGTACGGCGGAGACCACCGCGCCGAGCAGGGCGGTGCCCCGGGCGGCCGAGCCGAAACCGAGCGCCAGCGCGCGGCGGGTCCAGTCGCGGAGGGTCCCGCCGGGCGTACGAGCGGCCTCGGCCGCGAGTGCCACGTGGTGGATGACCAGGGCGGCCGCGATGCCCGCCTGGGCGGCGAGCAGCACGAATGTCCACGGCTCCGAACGGCCGAGCAGGTAGACGATGTTGGCGGTCAGTACGGCGGCCACCGCCGTGGAGGCGAGCCCGTGCCGCCACAGGGAGCGCCAGTACCGGGGGAAGGACGCGAAGGTGTTGGCGAAGCAGTGGCTGTCTCCCTCGGCCCGCCAGCGCTGGAGCCCGTGCGCCATCGCGGCGAGCGCGGGCAGCCAGGTGACCACCCCCAGCGACAGCACGACGAACGCGGCCCCGGCGGCGGCCGGGTAGGCCACGAACTCCAGCCGCCGCAGCAGCGTCGGCCAGTTGGACGAGAGAGTTGCCCGCATCGGTCAGCCGGCCTTTCCTGTGTACGGTTCCGGCACGTCGAGGACGACCTCGCCGTCCAGTTCGAGCCGGGTGGCCGCCACCACGTACGGGGCGCCGTCCGAGGTGAGCAGCACGGCCGCGGCCTCGGCCTCGACGCCTGCGGTACGGATCCGGCGGGCGACGGGGGAGAGCAGCACGGTCTCCGTACCGAACGCCACTCCGTGCCCCGCCGCACAGGGCACCTGCGCCGCGTCCGCCCCCGTCTGCGGGCCGATCGCGGTGAGGAACAGCCCCTCGGCGGACCTGGCGGTCGTCGTACGCAGCGTGTGCAGGGTCCGGGTGAGGCTCAGCTCCGGCGTGCTGGACGTCGGATTGGCCACCACCTCGGTGACCTCGCTGACGGTCCGGCCGTCGGCGGGCGCGAACTGCCGCACCCGCGCGGTGGCCTCCCCGGAGCGGATCAGCCGGCTGCCGTCGGGCCGGGCCTCCGTGGGTCCGTCGGTCTGGAGCAGGAACGTCCACTCACGTGATGTGTCCGCCTCCGCGAGGTCCAGCAGCACCAGGCGGCCCGAGGGGGTGAACACCAGCGTCCGGTCCAGCCTCCGCACCCCGAGCGCGGGGTCGTACATCGCGGCGATCTCCGCCGTCGCGTGCGCCCATCCGCAGTCGGGGGAGAGGAGCACATCGCGCTGCCTGGCCTGCCGTTCGAAGGGGATGTCGCGGTACACGTGGTACCGGTCCTCGTCCGCGTACCCCTGGCCGTCCACCAGCAGCAGATTGTGGTGCGCGGCCTTCTTGCGGTTGCTGTAGCCCTCGTCCACCGCGAGGAACGCGCCCTGCGAGACCAGCACGAACGAGCCCGAATCGGGGTGGTGGTGGCCCTGGTTGAGGGTCTCCCAGCCGTGTTCCGCCCGGTGCTTCGCGGCCGTCTCCCAGGCCCGGTGGCCCCCGCCGGGGCTCGCCTTGAACGAGACCAGGGTGGCGTCGTCGTCCCAGCCGGTACGGGCGGCGAGCAGTCCCAGGTCCGGGAAGAACGCCCGGGTCTCGGTGGGCCTCGCGGCCTCCACGGACGGGTCGTACCAGAGGTATTCGAGGTAGGCCTCCGGCAGGATCCCCGGCCGCACACCGCTCTCGGCCGCCTCCTTCCACAGCAGCTCGCCCGAGGCCAGATCACCCATCCACTGGGCCTCCGGGATGCCGTACTGCGCACCGAGGCGGTAGTAGAGCCCGGCACTGTGGCCGCTGCGCCGGTCGTGGCAGTCACCGTGGTCGACGTTGAACGCGAAGCCGGGCGCGGTCTGGTGCAGCCGATAGCGGAACGTGTGGGACATGAACCCGCCCCGGTCCCACCAGTCGATACCCTCGGCCTCCTTCAGGAGGTCCAGGTGGATGGCGAGGAAGGGCACGCCGTAGCGCCAGTACACGACGCCCTCCGCGTGCGAGCCGTCCTCCGGCATCAGGTCGAGCACGGTCCCGAGGTTGTCCTTGGCCCGCTCGGTCCACTCCTCCTTGCCGAGCACGTACCCGGCCGTGGCCAGCCCCGCGTAGCAGATCCAGTTGTGGTTCTGCCAGTACGAGGACGACCACCAGCTGCCCTCGCTCGCCACCGCGTACTCGTACATCCGCCGGCCCTGGAGCAGCAGCTTGTACCGCAGCAGCGCCCGTACCCCGTCCGGCAGTTCGTCGCCGATCCACTTGTACGCGAGGGCCAGGTGGTGCAGCAGCCAGCCGGCGTCCAGATCGTGGTCCGGCATATGGGCCTTGCCCCAGTGGGGCAGCCGCACCGCGGCCTCGATCCACCGCCGGCTCTCCGCCAGATGGGCCGGATCGCCGCCCACCCGGTAGGCCAGCGCCGGGTTGGACGCCGCCGGGCCCAGCCAGGTGATGCTGGCCAGCGGGTGCGTACGGGGCGGGGTCAGCCCGCGGTGACGGGCAGCCTCCTCGTACAGCCGGGTCTCCTGCGCGGGGCGCGGTCCTGGCGGCGGGGTCGCCGAGAGCAACAAGGGTCAGTCCTCCGATCGGAACCGTGTGGTGCTGCCGTCCGCGAGCCGGACCGTCAGCCCGTCCTCCGCCGGCGTCACGTCGGTGACGGCGGGCCCGGCGGACCCGGCCTGGTACACCGAGGCGAAGGTGACCCGGTCGGTGACGGCGGTGAAGTCGACCCGGGTCCGCACCCGCTGGGGGTCGTCGGCCGAGCCGGGGCCCGGGGTGCTCACCGGGCGCACCGGCACCCCGGCGAGGTGCGTGTGCCAGCCGTGCAGCGTCTCGTCGCCGTACCAGGTGGTGCGCACCGGCCCTGCCCCCTGCGACTGGACGTCCAGGGCGGTGCCGGGTCGCAGCTGCGCGGTGATGCGCCGGTCCTCCCCGGCGGTCACGGTCAGCAGGTCGACGAGGAAGCCCTCGCCCGCCACGATCCGCCGGACCGCCCGCACGCCCTCGTACGCGGTGGTCACCTCCGCGGTCACCGAGCGGTCGTCCGAGTGCAGCAGCTTGCCCGTGCACTCGGCCTGCTCGCCGCCGTCCACCCGGAACGCCGGATGCGCCTCGGTCGACGCGTACAGATCACGGAACTCGGCGTGGGCGTAGGGGACCTGACCGGGGTCGGGCTGCCACGGAGTCGTATCGCCGTAGAGATAAAGAGACAGCTTGTCCCGGTGGCCGTGCGAACCGCCGTGCGGGCCGAAGTCCAGCAGCGCGTGGATGCCCGCGACCCGCAGCACCCCGTAACCGGCTGACCCGAACACCGTCAGCGCACCGGGCGCGGCCCGTTCCGGCAGCGGCGGGCCGGCGAACCAGCCGTCCAGCTCCCGGTCGAGACCGTCGTCCGCGTCACCGAGCTCGGCACGGGCCCGCCCGGCCACCGCCTCCAGTGCGGGGGACGGCACCAACTGCTGAGCGAGCGCGATGAGTTCGAGCCATTCCAGGGCCAGCGGACCGCGCAGGTACGGACCGTCGTGCAGCGCCGGCAGAATGCCGCCCGGTGTCACGATCGTCGCCAGCACGTCCGTCATCCCGGCCAGCACACCCACCACATCGGCTGGGACGGCCGCCGGATCGGTTCCCCGGAGCGCGAGCAGCGCGGCCCGCAGTACGAACCCGTGGTAGTAGGTGCTGCCCTCCCACTCCCAGCCGTCCTCCGCGACCGCGACCCGCAGATGCGCGTACAGGCCGTGCTCGCCCTCCAGCCACTCCTTGCCGCCGTCCCACTCCTGCCCGCGCGCCGCGGCGGCGCCGCGACCGGCGGCCACCCCCGCGGCGTTGAGCCACGCGGTGTAGTTGGAGGCGAGCTGCCCCTTTCCGGTCAGCACGTTCCGGGCGTCCAGGGCCGCCCGCTCCAACGCGTCCAGCAGCGGCAGCACTCCGGCCAGATCATCCGTGCCGTGCTCGGCCAGCGTGCTGGCCGCGTGACCGATGTTCACCGCCCAGATCGCGTCCGTCAGCGCCTGGTGGAAGAGCCGGCCGCGCAGCATCCAGCCCTGCGCCTCGCCGTGCTGCGCGGTGGCCAGCTCCTCGTACAGACCCGCGTACTCGACGAGCCGGGCCACCGCCTCCGCGCGCTCGCCGCGGTGGGCGAGCACCCGCAGATGCCGGGCCCATGCCTGGTGCGACAGCACCAGCCAGGCACCGCGCACCGCCTCGTCGTCGACCCGGCAGCCGTACGCGCAGCGCGCGCCGCCCTCGGGGAACACCCCGCCGAGCACATCGCCGTGATCCAGCTCCACCCCGTGCGCCGGGCACACGTACGCGTGCCACCAGCCGCCCCGCTCCCGGGCGATCCCCCTCAACGCGGCCACACGCCACCGTCGATGTCCACCGTGGTGGCGGTCAGGAAGCCGGACGCGGGCGACGCGAGGTGGACGACGGCGGAGCCGACGTCCTGCGGAGTGCCGGCCCGGCCCACCGGGATGCCCGCCTCCATCGCCTCCTGCGCCTGGGGCGCGGTGAACGTGTCGTGGAAGGCGGTGCCCTTGATGAAGCCGGGCGCCACGGCGTTCACGGTGATGCCGGTGCCGCCGAGCTCCTTGGCCAGGCCCTTGGTGAAGCCGACGACTCCGGCCTTGGCCGCCGCGTAGGCGACGGAGCCGGGGCCGCCGCCGTTGTGCGCGGCCAGCGAGGCCATGGTGATGACGCGCCCGGCCGACGACTTCGTCAGATGCGGCAGAGCGGCCCGCACGGTGCGGAACGTCGAGGTCAGATTGGTGGAGATGACCTGCTCGAAGTGGTCGTCGGACATCTCGGCGATCTTCGTCCGGCCGATCAGATGGCCCGCGTTGCAGACCAGGACGTCCAGGCCGCCGAGGAATCCGGTCGCCTCCTCGACGAAGCGGTCCACCTCGGACGACACCGTCACATCGGCCTGGAATGCCTTGGCCCGGCGGCCCAGCGCCTCGATCTCGGAGACCGTCTTCGCGGCCTCCTCCGCGGAGGAGTGGTAGTGGACGGCGACATCGGCGCCGGCCTCCGCGAGGGCGACGGCGATGGCACGGCCGATGCCGTGGCCCGCTCCGGTCACCAGCGCGCGGGAACCTTGGAGAGCAGCAGACATGGGGGGAAACCTTTCGATATCCGGTCACTCAGGACCGGGACCGGTCACTTGAGACCGGCGGTTGCGAAGCCCTGCACGAAATAGCGCTGGCCGATGAGGAAGAGAACGACCATGGGCAGGGTGGCGAGCGTGGTGCCCGCCATCAGGAAGTGCCACTGGGTGCCGTTCTCGGTCTTGAAGACGGAGAGCCCGACCTGGATCACCCGGAGGTTGTCCGAATGGGTCACCAGCAACGGCCACAGGAAGTTGTTCCAGGACGATTCGAAGGTCAGCAGCGCCACCGTGATGAAGGCCGGCTTGACCTGCGGGGACATGATCCTGGAGTAGATCCGGAACTCCCCGAGCCCGTCGAGCCGGGCGGCCTCCTCCAGTTCCACCGGGAGGTCCAGGTAGAACTGCCGGAAGAGGAAGACGGCGAACGGGGTGACCGCGCCGGGCACGATGAGTGCCCACCAGGAGTCCAGCCAGCCGCTGCCGCCCTGGCCGAAGAGGTCGTTTCCCCCGGCCAGCGGCATGAAGCGGACGATCAGGAACTCCGGCAGCACCTTGGTGTACGTCGGGATCATCAGCGCCGCGATGAACAGGTAGAAGATGACCTCGCTGCCCCGGAACCTGATCCGGGCCAGTGAGTACCCCGCCATCGACGCCACCAGGACGTTGATGAGGGTGTGGCTGAACGCGATGATGAAGCTGTTGCGGGCGTACGTGGCGAAGGGCGCGGCCTTGAGCGCGTCGACGTAGTTGCCGAACTCCCAGTGCTCCGGCAGCAGTCCGGCGTCCTGCGACGCGATCTCCACGGGTGTCTTGAGGGAGGTCAGCACCATCCAGACGAACGGCACCACCATCAGCAGCGAGACGGCGCAGAGCGTCAGGAACAGCGCGATCCGGCCGGCGGAGCGGCGGTTGCCCTTCGCGGCGGGCCGGGGCGGACGCAGGGCCCCGGGCTTGTGCAGCTCAGCTGTGGCCACGGGTGCCTCCCATGATCCGCCGGTTGACCAGGGTGAAGCCCATCAGCAGGACGAACAGCACCAGGGACTGGGCGCAGGCGTAGCCGACGCGGAACTCCCGGAAGGCGGACTTGTAGATCTCATACGTCATCATCGTGGTGCTGTTGGCCGGTCCGCCGTCGGTCAGGATGTAGATCTGGTCGAAGGACTGGAACGCGTTGATCATCGAGGTGATGAGCACGAAGAACGTCGCCGGTTTCAGCAGCGGCAGGGTGATCGAGAAGAACTGCCGGACCTTCGAGGCGCCGTCCACGGAGGCCGCTTCGTACAGCTCCTTCGGCAGGGACTGCAACGCGGCCAAGTAGATGAGCATCTTCATGCCGATGCCCTGCCAGATGCCGACCAGGATCACCGACGGCATCGCCCACGATGTCGAGGAGAGCCAGGCCGGGCCCTGGATGCCGACGAATGAGAGCAGGGTGTTGAACAGCCCGTTGCCCGGGTTGTAGATCCACAGCCAGACCAGGGCGATGGCCACCGTGGCGGTGACCTGCGGCAGGAAGATCGCGGTGCGGAAGACACCCCGCGCCTTCAGCCCCGTGTGCAGGGCGAGCGCCATCAGCAGCCCCAGCGCCATGCCGAACGGCACGGTGAAGAAGGTGTAGATGACGGTGTTCACGATGGACTTGCGGAACACCGCGTCGTCCAGCATGTCCCGGAAGTTGTCGAACCCCACGAACTGCGGCGGCGTCAGCACGTCGTATTTGGTGAAGGCCAGGACGACCGAGGCGACGACCGGCAGCCCGATCCAGAGGGAGGCGTGCAGCAGGGCGGGTGCCACCATGAACATGCCGGCCCGTTGCCTGCGACGCCCGGGACCCGTCGGGGTCCTGCGCGACCGCCGGGTCGGCGGTGCGCTGTGCTCAGTCGGGGAAGGAGGCCGCGCGGGCCGTGCCTTCAGTACGGATACAGCTCCCACAGTGACGCCTCACATCCGGCCGATGGCGGCCTCGGCCAGCCGGCCGAGTTCCGCGATGGCGTCCTTCGCGGACTGTCCGCCCACGATCGCGGGCTCAAGGGTCGGCTTGATCTTCTCGCGGATCTCCATCCACGCGGCCGTGCCGCCCTCCGAGCGCGCGGCGCTCATGTTCCGCAGTGACAGGTCGACGAACTTGTTCTCCTTCACATAGCCGGATTCGTTGAGGTCCTTGAGCCCCGGCACGGAACCGCGCTGCTTGGCCGCGCCCAGGATCGATTCCGGCGTGGAGAGGTACTCGACCAGCGCACGGGCCGCCGAGGGGTGCTTGGAACTCGCTGACTGGGTGACCAGGGTGCCGCCCTGGAGCATCGCCGGCCTGCGGTTGGCGAGGACGAAGCAGCCGAGCGTGTCGTTCTTGAGAAGGTCCGGCGACTGCTCGCGGCACTGTTCCCACAGGGCGCTGGTCGTCATCATCATCGACGCCTTGCCGGTCTGGACGTTCGACGGTGCACCGGCGTCCGTCTTCTTCGTGTAGTCCGCGGAACCGTCCTTCGACAGGTCCTTGAAGAACTGCAGTGCCTCGACGCCCCGGCTGTCGGTGAACAGCACCTTCTTGCCGTCCTCGCTGAACAGCTGACCGCCGTTGGCGAAGAGGAAGGTCTCCCAGCACTGCCGAAGATCGATGGAGAACGGGTCGAAACCGATCCGGCCGCCCTTCGTCAGCTGCTTGGCGACGGCCCGCAGCTCCGCCCAGTTGGCCGGGGTCTTCTTGATCCCGGCCTCGGTGAAGTGGTCCTTGCGGTAGACGACGATGCGGGTGTCCAGCACCACCGGCAGCGCGTACAGCTTGCCGTCGTAGCGGGAGGGCTCCAGCACCCGCTTCTCGTAGTCGTGCGCGGTGGCGAACTTCTCGGGCAGCGGGGCTATCGCCTTCTTGGCCGCGAACGGCGGGATCCAGCCGACGCCCATCATCAGCACGTCGGGCAGCAGGCCGCCCGCGAGTCCCGTGGTGATCTTCTCGTTGAGCTGCGCGTACGTGGTGTAGTCCACGTTCACCTTGACGTCCGGATACTTCTTCCGGAAGCCGCCGAGGATCTGCTTCTCCAACAGCGTCTTGCCGTCGGCGCCCTCGTAGATCGGGGTGAGCAGCGTGATCTCGCCCTCGGCGGGACCGTCGGCGGAGCCGGCCGCGGAGGAGCCGGTGCCGCAGCCGGAGAGTGCGGCCGCGGCAGTGCCGGCGCCGATGGCAGCCAGCAGCGACCGTCGTTTGAGTTCCATGGGCACCCCTTTTGAGGTGGAGGCAGTGGATCGATCCAGCGATGGCAACCCGGCCATGGCTGGGAAGCGCTGGTAAATCGATGCACTGAGACTAGGAACGCCCTGAGAGGCGCGTCAACAGCTGATGCACAACAATTTTCAGGGAAGTTAACAGGTGTACCGGTGAAGAGAGTTCAGTAAATCGGTACACTAGTCTGGCTGAACGCGTTCCGAACCGGAGGTGGCATGAGCGGGGTAACGATCCATCAGGTCGCGGAGGCCGCGGGTGTATCCGCGAGCACCGTGTCGAACGTCCTCAACGGGCGTACGGACCGTATGCAGGCGGCCACCCTGGCCCGCGTGGAGCAGGTGATCGAGCAGCTCAGCTACCGGCCCAACCGCGCGGCGCGGATGCTGCGCACCGGCCGGATCAAGGTCATCGGCCTGATCGTGCCGTCCGTCGCCAACCCCTTCTGGGGTTCGCTCGCCCGCGAGCTGGAGGCCATCGCGCTGGCCGACGGCTACCACGTACTGCTCTGCAACAGCGAGCGCGACCCGGCCCGAGAGCTCAAGTACAGCGAGGAGCTGCTGGCCGACGGGGTGAGCGGGGTGGTGCTCTGCTCCTCACTGCCCTCGCTCGACCACGTCGCGCCGCTGCTCGGACGCGGCCTGAAGATGGTCGCGTTCGACCGCACCGCCCAGGCGGGTGACCCTCCCTCGCTCTCCTCCATCAGCGTCGACAACGCGATGGGTGCGGAGCTGGCCACCCGCCACCTGCTCGAACTGGGACATCGCAGGCTGGCGTTCGTCTCCGGCTCGGTCAACAGTGTCAACCGCCGCGAGCGGCTGCGCGGATTCCGGGCCGCCCTGGAGTCGGCCGGCCTCGACCCCGCCGACGCGATCGTCTGGCCCGGCGCCGACACCGCCGAGTTCGGTGACAAGGACGCCGCCGAACTGGGCCGCAACGCCGCCCGCGAGCTTCTCGGCCGGCCGCGGCCGCCCACCGCGTTCGTCGCCATCAACGACATGTGCGCGATCGGGATCTGCCGGGGCGCGAAGGACGCCGGGCGCAGCGCCGGTCAGGACGTCTCCGTGGTCGGGTTCGATGACATCCTGCTCGCGGACCTCTTCGAGCCACCGCTCACCACGGTCCGCCAGCCGCTGCCGGAGATGGCCGCCGAGACGTTTCAGCAGCTGCGCGCACGCATCGACTCGGCACCGGTCGCGGGGCGTTCGCTCCTGATCAGGCCGAGGCTCGTCGTACGGAAGTCGACCGCGCAGGCACCCGAGGGGGCGGTGGTGCCGGCGAGCCGGGCGCGCATCGGTGAGCCCACGGCCCCGACGGCGGGGGCGCGCGGCTGACCGGGCGGCGGTGAGCGCGAGGACGCCGCCCCGGGCGCGCCCCCGAAGCGCGGATCCCGGGAGGCGGTACGGGCGTTGACGGCGGGAGGTCGGTTCCCCCGGGGCCGGGCGCCGTAGCGCGGCCCGTCGACGAGTAGCGCGACCATCCGCCGGGTGTGGCCCTCCCGTCGTCGTGGGCGGGCATGGCCAGGTTGCCCGTGGCGCGCAGCAGATCGTCCGGGCCGATGGCGGAGCGGATCTCGCCCGCCCGCGCCGCGGTGTCCAGGAGTGCGCCGAGTACGGGTACGAATCGCCGCCGGAAGTAATCGGGCAGGCTGCCGTAGGCCCGGTCGCCCGAGTGGAGGGCGGCGCCCAGCCCGCGCTTCGTGCCGATGAAGACCGCGCATCGCTGCAGCCACCCCACGAGCGCCTCAGCCGGCTCGCGCTGCGCCGCGCGTGGGCGCGCGGACGCTTGCCGGGCTGCGCACCGGTTGCGCCGGCTCCGCTCCCGCCGGCCGTGTCCTCGTGTGTGACGCCCCCTCCTCGCTAAGCGGAGCGATGCTCCGTATCGTCTAAGTCGAACGATGGTCCGTTTGCCGCGGCGTAGCGCCTGGGCGCGCTCTGCCGGGCACCGGTCAAGGCACGAGGAGAATCATGAACTACCGCACACTGGGACGGACAGGCATCAAGGTCAGCCCGTACTGTCTCGGCGCGATGATGTTCGGTGCCGCGGGCAACCGCGATCACGACGAGTCCGTCCGGATCATCCACAAGGCGCTGGACGCGGGGATCAACTTCGTCGACACCGCCGACGCCTACTCGCGCGGTGAGTCCGAGGAGATCGTCGGAAAGGCCCTCAAGGGCCGCCGTGACACGGTGGTGCTGGCCACCAAGGCCCACCTCCCGATGGGCGACGACCCCACCCAGCAGGGCAATTCGCGGCGCTGGCTGGTCCGCGCGCTGGAGGACTCCCTGCGCAGGCTGGGCACCGACCACGTCGACCTCTTCCAGGTCCACCGACCCGCCCCCGACACCGACGTGGAGGAGACCCTCTCCGCCCTCACCGACCTGGTGCGCGCGGGCAAGGTCCGCGCCATCGGCTCCTCCACCTTCCCCGCGTCGGACATCGTCGAGGCGCAGTGGACCGCCGAGCGGCGCGGCCTGGAGCGCTTCCGCACCGAGCAGCCGCCGTACTCGATCCTCAACCGGGGGATCGAACGCGAGGTGCTGCCCGTCTGCGAGCGCTACGGCATGGGCGCCATCGTCTGGAGCCCGCTCGCGCAGGGCTGCTCACCGGCCGCTTCCGCAAGGGCGCCGGGACCGACAGCGTCCGGGCGGCCCCCGGATACCGGTACCTGAGCGACGAGCGCCGGCTCGACACGGTCGAACAGCTCATCCCGGTGGCCCAGGAGGCGGGGATGTCCCTGACCCACCTGGCGATGGCCTTCGCCATCGCCCACCCCGGTGTCACCTCGGCGATCATCGGCCCGCGCACCATGGAGCACCTCGACGACCTGCTCGCCGGTGAGGGGACCGTGCTCACCGACGAGGTCTTCGACCGGATCGACGTCATCGTGCCGCCCGGCACCGACGTCGGGACGCTCGACATGGCCTACGACCCGCCCGCCATCGGGCAGGCCGCGCTGCGCCGCCGCGTGCCCGGCGAGCGCTCCGCCGCCTGATCAGGCGGCCCGGACCCGGTGCGGGCCGCGGGCCGCACCGGACTCAGTCCGCCGAGGGGGCCCAGCCGTTCGCCTCGATGCGGTGGGCATCGCCCGCCCGGCCCTCGTCGAAGACCGTGCGGCCGCCGTCCTCGACCCGGATCGCGTCGACATAGACCCCGCGGCCGACGTACAGCTGGTCCGTGGCATACCGCCACCTCAGCCGCAGCTCCGTGCCGTGCCAGGCCGACAGGTCCGCGTCCAGCCGGTGCCAGACCCGGCCCGACCAGCCGGAGACGGAGCCGGCCGGATGGGGCTCCGGCCGGGGCCGCCGGTCCTGCGGCGCCGGAACGGTACTGAAGGGCACCGACTGCCAGCTCTTCCCGGCGTCGGAGGAGCCCTCCAGGAACAGGAAGTCGGAGTCCGGTTCGGTGTCCCACCACAGGGCGCAGCTCAGCCGGGCGCGCGAGGAGCTGAGGGACAGCGGCGGGAGCGCCAGGGTGGCAGCGGACGCACTGGCCAGGCCGGAGAACCAGGCCGTACGGCCCCGGACGGGCGGGACCGCGACGGCGCGCGCCATCTGGTTGGCGGTGGCGACGCGTGGCGCGCTGCCGGAGCGCCAGTCGCGTACCGGGTGGACCGAGTTGCCGAGGACGATCAGGAACGAGTCGGTGCTCGGGTCCAGGACCAGGCTGGTGCCGGTGAACCCGGTGTGGCCAGCGGTGCGCGGGGTGGCCATCGCGCCCATGTACCAGTGCTGGTAGAGCTCGAAGCCGAGGCCGTGCGCATCGCCCGGGAACGCCGTGTTGAAGTCGGTGAACAGCAGGTCCACCGAATGGGCGGAGAGGATCCTCGCGCGTCCGTAGACCCCGCCGTTGAGGAGTGTGCGGGCGAGGACCGCCAGGTCCCAGGCGCAGGAGAAGACGCCGGCGTGACCGGCGACGCCGTCGAGGCTGTACGCGTTCTCGTCGTGCACCTCGCCCCAGACGAGTCCCCGGTCGAGGCCGGACCACGGCGGCCGCTCGTCCTCGGTCGCGGCGATCTTCGGCCGCCAGGAGGCGGGCGGGTTGTAACGGGTGCGGTGCATCCCGAGCGGAGCGGTGATCTGCTTGCGGAGCAGGACGTCCTCGGTGCGGCCGGTGATCTTCTCCAGCACCAGCTGGAGCGAGATCAGATTGAGGTCGGAGTAGAGGTACGCCGTGCCCGGCGGGCTCGCCGGCACCTCGTTCCAGATCAGCGCCAGCTTCCCCTCCCGGGTCGGCGCCGAGTAGAGCGGAATTCAGGCGCGGAAGCCCGAGGTGTGGGTGAGCAGCTGACGGATCGTGATGTCCTGCTTGCCGCCGCCGGCGAAGTCGGGGAGGTACGAGGCGACCGTCGCCTCCAGCTCCAGCGTGCCCCGTTCGATCTGCTGCACGGCCAGGATCGAGGTGAACAGCTTCGACACCGACGCCAGGTCGAACACCGTGTCCTCGGCCATGGCGATCTGCTGCTCCGGCGGGAACTCCACCCCGGTGTCGGTCTCCTCGTCGTACGCCGCATAGCGCACCGCCTTGCCGATCGGCCGGTGCAGCGCGACCGTCCCGCCCCGCCCGGCCAGCAGCACCGCGCCCGCGTACCAGGGGTGCTCGGGGGAGTCGCCGAGATATCGCTCGGCCTCGGTGACGAGCTGGTCCAGCGGCTCCTGGAGCAGCCCGGCCCGTGCCGCCGAGCCGCGCCGCAGCGTCGGCCGGTGCTGCCCGGACGGTGATCCCGCCGCGGTTCCTGCGCGCATGTCCGACGCCCCCGCCTCCGGCTCCGTGGCAGACGCCCGCTCCGCGAACGGAATCGGCGCCAGGGCGAGTGCTCCGCCCAGGGCCAGCATCCCACCGCCCAGCCTCCGCCGGCTGATGCCCCCGCCCGCCGTGTCCTCGGCCATCCGGAACCCCTTTCCTGCGTGAAAGTAACTTTCGAAATCTCTTCCGAGCCTGAAACTTCCTGCCGGACCAGAGAGTACTCACACCCTCCGCCGCCCCACAGGTCTCCGGAGCCATGAAGAATCTGACACTGCATCAGAAAAGCTCTTCCTTCGGCTGTCCGACTGCGGCATCCTGCCGCCCATGGAGACGGAGCTGAGCAAGAAACTGGGGATCGAGCACGCCATCTTCGGCTTCACGCCGTTCCCCGCAGTGGCCGCGGCCATCACCCGGGCCGGCGGATTCGGTGTGCTCGGAGCGGTCCGCTACACCGCCCCCGACGACCTCGCACGCGACCTCGACTGGATGCAGGAACACACCGACGGCAAGCCCTACGGCCTCGACGTCGTGATGCCCGCGAAGAAGGTGGAGGGCGTCAGCGAAGCCGATGTCGAGGCGATGATCCCGGCCGGACACCGGCAGTTCGTCCAGGACACCCTCACCAAGCACGGCGTCCCCGAACTCGCGGAGGGCGAGGCCTCCGGCTGGCGCATCACCGGCTGGATGGAGGAGGTCGCCCGCAACCAGCTCGACGTCGCGTTCGGCTACCCCATCAAGCTGCTCGCCAACGCACTGGGCTCGCCGCCCGCCGACGTCATCGCCCGCGCCCACGAGCAGGACGTGCTCGTCGCCGCCCTCGCCGGCAGCGCCCGGCACGCCCGGCACCACGCGGACGCCGGCATCGACGTCGTCGTCGCGCAGGGCTACGAAGCCGGCGGCCACACCGGGGAGATCGCCTCCATGGTCCTCGTCCCGGACGTCGTCGACGCGGTGGGCCCGCTCCCCGTCCTCGCCGCCGGAGGCATCGGCAGCGGCGAGCAGATCGCCGCCGGGCTGGCCCTCGGCGCCCAGGGCGTCTGGCTCGGCTCCCTCTGGCTCACCACGGAGGAGGCCGACATGCACTCCCGCGCCCTGACCGCCAAACTCCTCGCCGCGGGCTCCGGCGACACCGTCCGCTCCCGCGCCCTCACCGGAAAACCCGCGCGCCAGCTGCGTACCGAATGGACCGACGCCTGGGACGACCCGGCGGGCCCCGGCCCGCTGCCCATGCCGCTCCAGGGACTCCTGGTGGCCGAGGCCGTCTCCCGTATCCAGAAGTACGAGACGGGATCGCTGCTCGGCACCCCCGTCGGCCAGATCGTCGGCCGGATGAACACCGAGCGCGGCGTGCAGGCCGTCTTCGACGACCTCACCCGGGGGTTCGAACGCGCCGTGGACCGGATCAACCGCATAGCCGGACGGAGCACCTCATGAACCAGCCGCCCAACGGCTTCTGGGCCCAGGCCACCGCAGACCCCGACCGCACGATCCTGATCGCACCCGACGGCGAGAACTGGACGGCCGGCCGGCTGCACGCCGACGCCAACCGGATGGTCCACGGGCTGCGCGCCGCAGGCCTGGAGGAGGGCGACTCCTTCGCCGTCGTGCTGCCCAACGGCGTCGAGTTCCTCACCGCCTACCTCGCCGCCTCGCAGGCCGGGTTCTACCTCGTCCCGGTCAACCACCACCTGATGGGCCCCGAGATCGCCTGGATCGTCTCCGACTCCGGCGCCAAGGTGCTCATCGCCCACCAACGCTTCACGGACGCCGCGACCGCCGCCGCCGACGAGGCGAAACTGCCCACCAGCCACCGCTACGGCGTCGGCGACGTCGAAGGATTCCGCCCGTACGCCGAACTGCTGGAGAACCGGCCGGTGTCGCCCCCCGAGGGACGCACGCTGGGCTGGGTCATGAACTACACCTCCGGCACCACAGGGCGGCCGCGCGGCATCCGGCGCCCGCTGCCCGGAAAGCTGCCCGAAAAGACGTACCTCGGCGGCTTCCTCGGCATCTTCGGCATCAAACCCTTCGACGGCAACGTCCATCTGGTCTGCTCACCGCTCTACCACACGGCGGTGCTCCAGTTCGCGGGAGCCGCCCTGCACATCGGCCACCCGCTGGTCCTGATGGACAAGTGGTCGCCCGAGGAGATGCTGCGGGCGATGGACACCCACCGCTGCACCCACACGCACATGGTCCCCACCCAGTTCCACCGCCTCCTCGCGCTGCCCGAAGAGGTGAAGCGGGGTTACGACGTCACGGCGATGCGGCACGCCATCCACGGGGCGGCTCCCTGCCCCGACCACGTCAAACGGGCCATGATTGACTGGTGGGGCCAGTGCGTCGAGGAGTACTACGCGGCCAGCGAGGGCGGCGGCGCCTTCGCCACTGCGGAGGACTGGCTGAGGAAGCCGGGCACGGTCGGCCGGGCCTGGCCGATCAGCGAACTCGCGGTCTTCGACGACGAGGGCAACCGCCTCGCACCCGGCGAGCTCGGCACCGTCTACATGAAGATGAGCACCGGCGGATTCAGCTACCACAAGGACGAGGGCAAGACGCGGAAGAACCGCATCGGGGACTTCTTCACGGTGGGCGATCTCGGCATCCTCGACGAGGACGGCTATCTCTTCCTCCGCGACCGCAAGATCGACATGATCATCTCGGGCGGGGTCAACATCTACCCCGCCGAGATCGAGAGCGAGCTGCTCACCCACCCCGCCGTCGCGGACGCCGCGGTCTTCGGCATCCCGCACGCCGACTGGGGCGAGGAGGTCAGAGCGGTCGTCGAAGCAGCCGAGGGGTACGCGGAGAGTGACGCGCTCGCCGCCGAGATCCTCGGCCACTGCGCCGAGCGGCTCGCCGGGTACAAACGCCCCAAGACCCTCGGCTTCATCACGACGATGCCCCGCGACCCCAACGGCAAGCTCTACAAGCGGCGTCTGCGCGAGCCGTACTGGGAGGGGCACAGCTGAACCGCCCCCAGACGCACGCCTCCGACATCCCGAGCGGTATCCGGACCCTTGACCGCCGAGCCCGGCCCGCACAGGATCACGCCATGACAGGTGTACGAAGCAGCACAGTCGACGGCGTCCTGACCCGCAGCGCACGGCGCACCCCCGGCCGCACCGCCCTGCGGTACGCGGAGCGGGCCTGGTCCTACCGGGAACTGGAGGAGGCCGTCAATACCGCGGCCGCCGTCCTGATGGACGGCCACGGGCTGAGCCCGGGGGACCGGGTGGCCTCCTACGCCCACAACTCCGACGCGTACCTGATCGGCTTCCTCGCCTGCGCCCGCGCCGGCCTCGTCCACGTGCCCGTCAACCAGAACCTCACGGGCGAGGACCTGGCGTACATCCTGAGCCAGTCCGGCAGCTCCCTGGTCCTCACGGACCCGGACCTGGCCGGGCGGGTCCCGGACGGCTACCCGGTACGCGCACTGCGCGATGCCCCGGATTCCCTGCTGGCCGCACTGGCCACCCCGCGCGCCTTCACGCCCGGCCGCGAACCGGACGCGGACGACCTGGTCCAGCTGCTGTACACCTCGGGGACCACCGCGCTCCCCAAGGGCGCGATGATGACGCACGGCGCCCTCGTCCACGAGTACGTCAGCGCCGTCACCGCCCTCGACCTCCGGGCCGGCGACCGGCCCGTCCACGCGCTGCCGCTCTACCACTCCGCGCAGATGCACGTGTTCCTGCTGCCCTACCTCGCGGTCGGGGCGGAGAACACGCTCCTGGACGCGCCGGACGCCGGACGGATCTTCGACCTCGTCGAGTCCGGACAGGCCGACAGCGTCTTCGCCCCGCCCACCGTCTGGATCGGCCTCGCCAACCACCCGGGATTCGAACGGCGCGATCTCGACGGGCTGCGCAAGGCGTACTACGGCGCTTCGATCATGCCCGTACCGGTACTGGAACGGCTCCGCGACCGGCTGCCCGGACTGGCCTTCTACAACTGCTTCGGGCAGAGCGAGATCGGCCCGCTCGCCACCGTCCTGGGACCCGAGGAGCACGAGGGCCGGATGGACTCCTGCGGCCGGCCCGTCCTCTTCGTCGAGGCCAAGGTGGTCGACGAGGACGGCGCGGACGTCCCCGACGGCACGGCCGGCGAAGTGGTGTTCCGCTCACCGCAGCTGTGCAGCGGCTACTGGGACAAGCCGCAGGAGAGCGCCGAGGCGTTCCGCGAGGGCTGGTTCCACTCCGGCGACCTCGCCGTACGCGATGCGGAGGGGTACTTCACCATCGTCGACCGGGTGAAGGACGTCATCAACTCCGGCGGCGTCCTCGTCGCCTCCCGCCAGGTCGAGGACGCCCTCTACACCCACCCCGCCGTCGCGGAGGCGGCTGTCGTCGGACTGCCCGACGAACGCTGGATCGAGGCCGTCACCGCCGTCGTCGTGCTGCGGGGCGAGGCGACGGAGGCCGAACTGATCGGCCACGCCCGCGAGCGGCTCGCCCACTTCAAGGCCCCCAAGAAGGTCCTTTTCGTCGACGGCCTCCCGCGCAACGCCAGCGGCAAGATCCTCAAGCGGGAGCTGCGCGACCGCTTCGGGACAGCGCGTGGGGCTCAGACCACGCGGGCGACCCCGGCGTAGAAGCTGTCGGTCGCCCCGGTGCTCTCCGGGAGCGGCGTGTCCTGACGCCACCGGGGAGCCGTGGTCAGACCGGGCTCGACGAGGTCGAGCCCGTCGAAGAACCGGGCGACCTCCGAGCGCGTCCGCGGCCGCAGGCTGATGCCGCTCGACCTGTACTCATCGGTCTTGTCCTGCTCGGCGGAGAGGAAGTCCTTGGTGAAGTGCGAAAGCACCAGGCAGCTGCCGGAGGGCAGCGCGTCCAGGAGGGTGCGGGTGATGCCGTAGGGATCGTCCTCGTCGGGAACGAAGTGCATGAGGGCGACCAGGGACAGCGCGACAGGCCGGCCGAAGTCCAGCAGGCCCCGGGCGTGGTCCAGGATCTTTTCCGGCTCACGCACATCGGCGTCGAGGTAGTGGGTGGCGCCCTCGGGGGTACTGACGAGCAGCGCCTCGGCGTGGCGCAGGACGATCGGATCGTTGTCCGTGTAGACGACCCTGGCCGCCGGGTTGGTCTCCTGCGCCACCTGATGGAGGTTCGGCCGGGTCGGAATACCCGTGCCGATGTCGAGGAACTGGTCGACGCCCGCGTGCGCGGCCCAGGCCACCGCCCGGTGCATGAAGGCGCGGTTCTGCGCGACGGCGGCCTTCGCCACGTCCGGCATCCGCTCTCCGAGCTCCTGGTCCACCGGGTAGTTGTCCTTGCCGCCCAGCAGATAGTCGTAGACACGCGCCGGGTGCGGCCTGCTGGTGTCGATGGGCGAGCCGGCCGTGCCAGACGTCATGGAGAGCTCCAGAGCGCTTCGGTGCGCAGCCGGTGCGCGTGCGCGGAACTGGACGGGACGGGCGAGGGGCAGAGCGCGACCGCGCAGCGGACCTTCGCCACGCCGCCGTATCCTGTCACAGCAATCAGGCGGATACCGTGGTGTGTTGAACCGTAATGGCAGACGGCCGATGTCAACTGCCCGGCTTGTCCCGCTCGTCGACGATCCTCCTGAACTTGCCGACCGACCTCTCCAGCGTCTCCGGGTCGAGGATCTCCACCCCGACGGAGACCCCGATCCCGTCCTTGACGGCCGCCGCGACCGAAGCGGCGGCGGCGGCGCGCTGCTCGGGCGTCGCCCCTGCCCTGGCCTCCGCCCGTACCGTCAGCACGTCGAGCCGGCCCTCGCGGGTCAGCCGCAGCTGGAAGTGCGGCGAGACCGCCGGGGTCCGGAGCACGATCTCCTCGATCTGCGTCGGGAAGAGGTTCACGCCGCGCAGGATCACCAGGTCGTCGCTGCGCCCGGTGACCTTCTCCATGCGCCGGAAGACCCGTGCCGTCCCCGGCAGCAGCCGGGTCAGGTCCCGGGTCCGGTAACGGATCACCGGCATGGCCTCCTTGGTGAGCGAGGTGAACACCAGCTCGCCCTCCGCCCCCTCGGGCAGCACCTCGCCGGTGAACGGGTCGACCACCTCCGGATAGAAGTGGTCCTCCCAGATGTGCAGCCCGTCCTTCGTCTCCACGCACTCCTGGGCGACGCCCGGCCCCATCACCTCGGACAGCCCGTAGATGTCGACGGCGTCGATCGCGAACCGCTCCTCGATCTCGCGCCGCATCTCCTGCGTCCACGGCTCCGCCCCGAAGATCCCCACTTTCAGGGAGGTCGTCCGCGGATCGACGCCCTGGCGCTCGAACTCGTCCAGGAGCGTCAGCATGTACGAGGGCGTCACCATGATGATCTCGGGCCGGAAGTCCTGGATCAGCTGGACCTGCCGGGCCGTCATGCCGCCGGACGCGGGAATGACCGTGCAGCCGAGCCGCTCCGCCCCGTAGTGCGCGCCGAGTCCGCCGGTGAACAGCCCGTATCCGTAAGCGATATGGACCTTCTGCCCCGGGCGGCCGCCTGCCGCCCGGATGGAGCGGGCGACCACGTCCGCCCAGGTGTCCAGATCCCCCTGGGTGTAGCCGACGACGGTCGGGCGGCCGGTCGTGCCGCTGGAGGCGTGGATCCGGCGCACCCGCTCCTCGGGCACCGCGAACATCCCGAACGGGTAGTTGTCCCGCAGATCGGCCTTGGTGGTGAAGGGGAACCTGGCGAGGTCGGCGAGCGAGCGGCAGTCGTCGGGGTGCAGTCCCGCGCGGTCGAGCGCGGCCCGGTAGTGGCCGACGTGGGTGTACGCGTGCAGCAGTGTCGCCCGCAGCCGTTCGAGCTGGAGCGCCCGCAGCTCCTCGCGGTCCATCCGTTCCGCCGCGTCCAGCAGAGCCGTCATGCGGATCTCCCTCTTCCGTGCGCATCGTGCAGACGACCGATCATTCGGTCGCTCCTCCCGGGAGCAGTAATTCAGGATCTTCGGCCCGCTGGCAAGAGGTGGGACCGGACGCATGTCGCGCGGCCGTCCCCGACGCGGCCGGTCCGTCGCGGATACGCTCGTACCGAACAGAGCCGCATCACCCGGTCGGCCCTGTTTGGATGGTTTCCATGCCGACTTTCCACACGTACGACGGAACCGAGCTCGCGTATCACCTCGAAGGACAGGGCACGCCTCTGATCTGCCTGCCGGGCGGGGCCATGCGGGCCAGTACCTATCTCGGACGCCTGGGCGGACTCGACGGCCACCGGCAACTGGTGCTGCTCGATCTGCGGGGCACCGGGGACTCCGCCGTACCGGACGACACCTCCACCTACCGCTGCGACCGGCTGGTCGACGACGTCGAGGCACTGCGCGAACACCTCGGGCTGGAACACATCGATCTGCTCGCCCACTCGGCGGCGGCGGACCTCGCCGTGCTCTACGCCGCGCGATACCCGGGAGCGCTGCGCCGCCTGCTCCTCGTCGCCCCCACCACGCGGGCCGCCGGGCTCGGATTCGCCGAGCGCGAGGCCCGCGAGGCCGCCGCGCTGCGTAGCTCGGAACCGTGGTACGAGGAGGCGCTCCCGGCCCTGGAGGAGATCTGGACCGGACGCCTCGACGACGAACTGCGCGCCGCCTCCCGGCCGTTCCTCTACGGCCGCTGGGACGCCGCCGCGCAGGCCCACGCCGCCTCGTCCGCCGCACAGATCAACGCCGTTGCCGCACAGGGCTATTACGCGCCCGGCGCCTTCGACCCGGCCGCGACGGTGGCCGCGCTCCACGCGCTGGCGTCCCCGGTGCTCGTCCTCGCCGGGGAGTACGACGGCGTGACGACCCCCGACCGTGCCGCCGAACTCGCCGCGCTCTTCCCGGAAGGCGAGTTCGCCGTCCAGCGCGGTGCCGCGCACTTCCCGTGGCTGGACGATCCCGGGGCCTTCGTCCGCACCGCCGCAGCCTTCCTGGACCCGGAGGTGCACAGCGTGCAGGCCGGCGGGACACGGCTCGCCTACCGGGTGTGGGGAGACCCGTCCGCACCGCCGGTCGTGCTGGTCCACGGCCGCTGCGACGACAGCCGCACCTGGACCCGGGTCGCCGGACAGCTGGCCGCCCGGAACCGGGTGTACGCCATCGACTTCCGCGGCCACGGCCTCAGCGACTGGCCAGGCCGCTACTCCTTCGAGCTGTTCCGCGACGACCTGCACGCGTTCCTGGAGGCCCGCAACCTGTCCGGCGCCACGGTCGTCGGGCACTCCATGGGCGGCGCGGCGGCCTGCCTGCTGGCCGGGCGGCAGCCCGGACTCATCGGCCGGCTCGTCCTGGAGGAGGCCCCGCCGCCCTTCCCGCTCGACCCGCCCCGCGGACCAGCGGAACGCCCCGACGGGGAGCTCGGCTTCGACTGGCCCGTGGTGCCGTCCATCGACGCCCAGCTCAACGAGCCCGATCCGGCGAGCCGGGAACGCCTCGGTGAGATCACCGCGCCCACCCTGGTCATCGGCGGCGGACCACGAAGCCACATCGACCAGGAGGACCTCGCCCGGATGGCCCGGCGGATCCCCGGCGGCCGGCTCGTCACCATCGACGCGGGCCATCTCGTCCACACCGAACGGCCGGAGGAATTCCTCGCGGCGCTCCGGTCGTTCGGCGTGGCCTGACCCGGCCGCCCGCCGGGTCAGCCCCGGCGCAGCAGCGACACCATGACGTCGCGCAGCGTCGCCTCCGCGTCCGCGACGCCCGCCGCTGAACGCCAGGCGACGAACCCGTCGGGGCGGACCAGCACCGCGCCTTCGGTGCTCGTCCCGTGCGCCTCGGCCCAGTCGGCACCGGCCTCCGGCTCCAGATCGCCGCCGGGACCGGTGCCGATGCCGAACGCGTCCAGCCGCACCGACAGCTGGTCACCGACCCGGGCCGCCGCCCGCCGCCACGCCACGTCCGCGCCATCGGTGAGCAGCACGAACGAGCGCTCGTACAGGTCCAGGGTGGAGATCCGCTCCCCGGCGCGCCGGACCCACAGGTGCGGTGCGCGGCTGCCCGGCTCACCCGTCAGCTGCATCCCCTGCGGCACCACCGGCTGATCCGGGGCGACGCCCAGCACCGCACCCTCCACATAGCGGTAGCCCAGCGCCACGTTCAGCATGCCGCCGCGCTTGCCGCCGCCCACCGTGGGCGGCGGCGCGTACCCCGGGTGGCTGTGCTCGCCGGAACGCGCCGAGGCCCGCTCGCTCGTCGCCCGCGCCACCGGCAGCCGCTCCGCCCCGTAGGTGTCCAGCAGACCCGGACCCGCCTCACCGCGCAGCACGGCGGCCAGCTTCCACGCCAGGTTGTGCGCGTCCTGGATGCCGGTGTTGGAGCCGAACGCCCCGGTGGGCGACATCTCGTGCGCCGAGTCACCGGCGAGGAACACCCGGCCCCGTGAGTAGCGGTCCGCCACCCGCTCCGCCGCGTGCCACGGCGCCTTGCCGGTGATCTCCACATCGATGTCCGGGGCGCCCACCGCCTTGCGGATGTGCTCGGCGCACCGCTCGTCCGTGAAGTCCTCCAACGTCTCGCCCCGGTCGGACTGCCACGGCGCGTGGAACACCCACTGCTCCTCGTTGTCCACCGGCAGCAGGGCGCCGTCCGCCTCCGGATTGGTCAGGTAGCAGACGATGAAGCGCCGGTCACCGAGCACCTCGGCGAGCCGGCGGGAACGGAAGGTGATACTCACGTTGTGGAACAGGTCGCCGGCACCCGAACGGCCGATACGCAGCTGCTCGCGGACCGGACTGCGCGGGCCGTCGGCGGCGATGAGATAGTCCGCCCGAACGGTGGTGTGCTCACCCGTCTCCCGGTTCTTCAGGACCGCCCCGACACCTGAGCCGTCCGGGTCGAACGACAGCAGTTCGGTGGAGAACCGAAGGTCACCGCCCTGCTCCCGGGCCCGGTCCAGCAGCACGGGCTCCAGGTCGTTCTGGCTGCACAGACACCAGCCCGTCGGGCTGAACCGGGCGAGTGCGCCACCCGGGTCGATCTCCTTGAACAGCCACTCCTGGTCGTCACCGGTCAGCGAACCCGCCTGCAGGATGCCGTGGTTCTCCGCCAGCACCGACGCGGCCGCCCGGATCCGCTCCTCCACCCCCGCCCGGCGGAAGACCTCCATCGTGCGGACGTTGTTGCCTCGGCCGCGCGGATGCGTCGAGGTGGCCGCGTGCTTCTCGACCAGCAGATGCTCGACGCCGAGCCGGCCGAGGAAGAGGGACGCGGACAGACCCACCAGGGATCCGCCCACGATGAGGACCGGTACATGGAGGTCGACGTTCTCGTTCATGAGTTGCTCCAGCTCGGACGCCGTACAGATGCAGTGTCCATGCCCCTGCCGGAGCCCTCTCGGAGCGGTTCGGACGCCCGCTCACCTGAACGGTTCATAAATCTCGCGTCAGCCGGACCAGCGTTTCACGATCGGTGACGGAGACGACGCCCGCGGTCCTGGGCGGACCGTGCGCAGCTGCCGGGAGACTCCCCGCTCCGATTCCACTCGACAGCCACCGGTTACCCAGCGAACCGGCGGGCCGGGCCGCCCCACCGTCTCGAAGGAGTTCGAAAGATGACCACCACCCTCTCGGAACGGACCTCCCAGTCCGCCTTCGACGGATCAAGGCTGCGGGTCATCCTGCTGCTTGACCTGCACGACGGCGCCCAGAAGCAGTTCCTGGAGGCCTACGAGCACATGCGCAACCAGGTGGCCTCCATCCCCGGCCACATCAGCGACCAGTTGTGCCAGTCCATCGAGAACCCCTCCCAGTGGCTCATCACCAGCGAGTGGGAGAGCGCCCCGCCCTTCCTGGCCTGGGTCAACAGCGAGGACCACGTCGCCACGGTCCAGCCCCTGCACAGCTGCGTGCGCGACACCCGCTCGCTGCGCTTCAGCGTCCTGCGCGAGACCGGCGCCGCCTTCGAGGAGAGCTTCGAGCCGGCCAAGGGCGGCCTGCAGGCGGCGCCCCGCCTCGGGGACGGGATCGTGCGCCACGCGCTGACCTTCACCGTGAAGCCGGGCACCGAGGAGCGGGTCGCGAAGATCCTCGCCGACTACGACCCCCCGAAGGCACGGGTCGACGAGCACACCCGGCTGCGCCGCACCTCGCTCTTCATGCACGGCAACCGCGTCGTGCGCGCGGTCGAGGTCGAGGGCGACCTCCTCGCGGCCCTGCGCCACGTCTCCCGGCAGCCGGAGATCCGGGCCGTCGAGGAGGCGCTCAACCCGTACCTGGAGCAGGACCGCGACCTGGCCGACCCCGACTCCGCCCGGATGTTCTTCACCCGCGCGGCGCTGCCCACCGTCCACCACGTGACGACGGGCCGCCACCCCGACCGGGACCTCAAGCGCCACGCGCTGTTCTACCAGGCCAAGGAGGGCTGCGGCATGGCCCTGGCCCGCCTCCTGGCCGAGCACGACGAGGAGGAGGCCGACGACACCGGCAGCCCCATCGACAGCAGCACCATCTTCCAGCGCGACGACATCGTCGTACGGCTGCTGGAAGTGGACGGCCCCCTCGACGCCCAGCCCGACCGGTCGCTGGGTATCCACGGCCCCGGCAAGGCGGCCCGGCTCGCCCGCCTCCTCGACGGGGAGGCGAACCCCGTGCCCACCGGCGACCAGGACGCCATGCGCTTCCTCGGCCGCGCCGGGATGCACCTGATCACCGACCGGCGGGCCGCGGAGTCCTGAACCGCGTACCCAGCAGAGCGGGGGGTTCTCGCTCGACCCGTCGACACAACGCGCAACGCGCCAGGAGGAAGACACTCATGACCACGCACCGGCCACGCATCGTGGACCTCAGTGAGACCCAGCCCAACACCAGGCGCGGAGGCGACCTGCGAGCCCTGCTCACTCCGACGGCCGTAGGCGCCACCAGCGGCTTCATGGGGCTGGCCACAATCCAGCCCGGCGACCGCATCGCGGAGCACTACCACCCGTACTCGGAGGAGTTCGTGTACGTGGTGAACGGGCTCCTGGAGGTCGACCTGGACGGTGAGCCGTACGCGATGCGGCCCGACCAGGGGCTGCTGATCCCGCTGAACGTACGCCACCGCTTCCGCAACGTCGGTGACACCGAGGTCCGCATGGTCTTCCACCTCGGCCCCCTCGCACCGCGCCCGGAGCTCGGACACGTCGACACCGAGCAGACCGAGGCCCCCGAGCAGGCCGCGCCGCCAGAACGAACCGAGGCCGCTTCATGACCCGGCGGGTGGCGGTCACCGGGGTCGGGGTCGTCGCTCCGGGCGGGATCGGCGCACCGGCCTTCTGGGACCTCCTCGCCAACGGCCGCACCGCGACGCGCGGCATCACGCTCTTCGACCCGGCCGGCTTCCGGTCCCGGATCGCCGCCGAGTGCGACTTCGACCCGGCGGCCCACGGGCTCGACGAGGACGAGGTCGCCCGCTCCGACCGGTACGTCCAGTTCGCGATGGTGGCCGCCCGCGAGGCACTCGCGGACGCGGGCCTGGACCAGGAGCGCACCGATCCCTGGCGGATGGGCGTCTCGCTCGGCACGGCCGTCGGCGGAACCACCCGGCTGGAGCACGACTACGTCGCGGTCAGCGGCAGCGGCGCGCGCTGGGACGTCGACCACCGTCCGGCCGGGCCCCATCTGGAGCGGGCGTTCTCCCCGAGTTCGCTGGCCTCCGCGGTCGCCGAGCAGGTCGGGGCGCACGGTCCGGTGCAGACCGTCTCGACGGGCTGCACCTCCGGTCTCGACGCGATCGGCTACGCTTTCCACTCCATCGAGGACGGCCGCGTCGACGTCTGCGTCGCGGGGGCGTCGGACTCCCCGATCACCCCGATCACGGTGGCGTGCTTCGACGCGATCAAGGCGACCTCCGCCAACAACGAGGACCCGGAACACGCCTCCCGGCCCTTCGACTCCCGCCGTGACGGCTTCGTGATGGGCGAGGGCGGCGCCGTACTCGTGCTGGAGGAACTGGAGCACGCCCGCGCCCGGGGCGCGACGGTGTACTGCGAGATCGCCGGCTACGCGACCTTCGGCAACGCCTACCACATGACCGGGCTGACCCCGGAGGGCCTGGAGATGGCCGAGGCCATCAACCGGGCACTGGGCCACGCCCGGATCGCCGCGTCGGACATCGACTACGTCAACGCGCACGGCTCGGGCACCAAACAGAACGACCGGCACGAGACGGCCGCCGTGAAGCGGGCGCTCGGTGCGCACGCCCACGACGTACCGATGAGCTCCATCAAGTCGATGGTCGGCCACTCGCTCGGCGCGATCGGGGCGATAGAGATCGCGGCCTGCGTACTCGCGCTGGTCAACCAGACAGTCCCGCCGACGGCGAACTACGAGTCCCCGGACCCCGAGTGCGACCTCGACTACGTGCCGCGCACCGCACGCCCGCTGAAGCTGCGCAGTGTTCTCTCCGTCGGCAGCGGCTTCGGCGGCTTCCAGTCCGCTGTCGCCCTGACCAGAACCGGTGGGAGGACACCATGAGCACCGACAAGGCCCGGCAGACCGTCATCACCGGCATCGGCGTCGTCGCCCCCAACGGCACGTCCACCGAGACCTTCTGGAAGCGGACGCAGGAAGGCATGAGCGTCCTGGACCGGGTCAGCCGCGAAGGGTGCGAGGAGCTCCCGCTGCACGTGGCCGGCGAGGTCAGGGGCTTCGATCCGGTCAGCCTGATCGAGGAGCGCTACCTCGTCCAGACCGACCGGTTCACGCACTTCGCGATGGCCGCGGCGGACATGGCCCTGGACGACGCCCGGCTGGGCCGCGCCGACTACGAGGACAAGCCGTTCAGCGTGGGCGTGGTCACCGCCGCCGGTTCCGGCGGCGGCGAGTTCGGCCAGCGCGAACTGCAACGGCTGTGGGGCCAGGGATCCAAGTACGTCGGCCCCTACCAGTCGATCGCCTGGTTCTACGCCGCGAGCACCGGCCAGATCTCCATCCGGGGCGGCTTCAAGGGGCCCTGCGCGGTGGTGGCCAGTGACGAGGCCGGAGGCCTGGACGCCCTGGCCCACGCGGCCCGGTCCGTCCGGCGCGGCACCGACGCGGTGGTCGTCGGCGCGGCGGAGGCCCCGCTCGCGCCGTACTCCGTCGTCTGCCAGCTCGGATACCGCGACCTGAGCGCCTGCGAGGACCCGACGCGGGCCTACCGCCCGTTCACCTCGGACGCCTGCGGATTCGTGCCCGCGGAGGGCGGCGCGATGTTCGTGGTCGAGGAGGAGGGCGCGGCCCGGGAGCGCGGCGCCCGGGTCAGGGCCGAGGTCGCCGGTCACGCGGCCACCTTCACCACCGCGATGCGCTGGGAGGAGTCCCGCGAGGGGCTCGCCCATGCCATCGAGGGGGCGCTGCGGGAGGCCGGCTGCGCGCCCGAGGAGATCGACGTGGTCTTCGCGGACGCCCTCGGCGTACCCGCCGCGGACCGTGCGGAGGCGCTGGCGCTGGCCGACGCCCTCGGTGCGCACGGCACGCGGGTTCCGGTGACGGCGCCCAAGACCGGCATCGGGCGGGCGTACTGCGGTGCCCCCGTCCTCGACGCGGCGGCCGCCGTGCTCGCCATGGAGAACGGTCTGATCCCGCCGACGCCGAACGTGTTCGAGGTCTGCCACGACCTCGACGTCGTCACCGGACGGGCCCGTGCCGCCGAACTGCGGACGGCGCTCGTGCTCAGCCGCGGCCTCATGGGCTCCAACGCGGCGATGGTGCTGCGGCGCCCCGACCGCGGCGCGTGAGAGCCCACCGAAAATCCCCGCGAGAAGGAAGAAGCCCCTCATGACCGATCGACTGACCTACGACGAACTCGCCGCCCTGATGAAGAAGGGCGCCGGACTGACCGTCGACCCCCGGGAGATGGAGAACCGCTCCGGCACCGCCTTCGACGAGTTCGGCCTCGACTCCCTGGGCCTCCTCGGCATCGTCGGCGTGCTGGAGAACCGGCACGGACAGCCGCTGCCGGCCGACGCCGACCGGTGCAAGACGCCCCGAGAGTTCCTCGACCTCGTCAACAACAGCCTCATGACAGGAGCCTGACGTGTCCGGACACACCGAGAACGAGATCGTCATCGCCGCCCCCCTGGACCTCGTCTGGGACATGACGAACGACCTTGCGAACTGGCCAGACCTGTTCAGCGAGTACGCCGCGGTCGAGATCATCGAACGCGACGGCGAGCGGACCACCTTCCGCCTGACCATGCACCCCGACGAGAACGACAAGGTGTGGAGCTGGGTCTCCGAGCGCACCACCGACCGCCGCGCCCGCAAGGTCCGCGCCCGTCGCGTCGAGCCCGGCCCGTTCCAGCACATGGACATCCACTGGGAGTACTCCGAGGTCCCCGGCGGCACGCGCATGCACTGGGCGCAGGACTTCGCGATGCGCCCGGACGCCCCGGTCGACGACGCCTGGATGACCGACAACATCAACCGCAACTCGCGCGTCCAGATGGAGCTCATCCGGGACAAGATCGAGCAGCGCGACCGTGAGCGCCGCTCGGCGTCCGTCACGGCCGGCTGACGCCCCGTCCGCCGACGGTCCGGCCACCCGGCCCCCGTGCCGGGTGGCCGGACCGGGTATCAGAAAGGCACCACCCGATGCACCACGCACTGATCGTCGCCCGGATGGCACCGGAGTCGGCGCCGGACATCGCAGAACTGTTCGCCGCCTCCGACAGCAGCGAGCTGCCGCATCTGGTCGGCGTCACCCGGCGCAAGCTCTTCCAGTTCGGCGACGTCTACCTGCACATGATCGAGTCCGAGCGGCCGCCCGGTCCGGAGATCGCCAAGGTGACCGAGCACCCGGAGTTCAAGGGGCTCAGCGACCGGCTGACCGCCTTCATCAGCCCGTACGACCCGCAGACCTGGCGGGGCCCGAAGGACGCGATGGCCCAGGAGTTCTACCGCTGGGAGCGCGACGCCTCCGCCTGACGACGACGATCGCCCCGGGCCCGGCCTCTCGGCCGGGCCCGGGGCGATCCGCGTGCTGCCCGGAGCGGACGGGTCAGTCCGGGACCACGCATTCGAACGCGTGGAGGTAGGGGTTGACCTGCCGGATCTCACCGATGAGCAGCCCGGCCTCCGACAGCCGGTCCACCAGACTCTGCCGGGTGTGCTTGGCGCCGCCGACGTTCAGCAGGAGCAGCAGGTCCATGGCGGTGGTGAACCGCATCGAGGGGGTGTCGTCGACGAGGTTCTCGATGACGACGACGCGGGCCCCCGGACGGGCCGCCGCGACGACGCTGCGCAACGCGCGGCGGGTGCTGTCGTCGTCCCACTCCAGGATGTTCTTGATGATGTAGAGATCGGCCGCCACCGGGATGCCCTCGCGGCAGTCCCCGGCCACGATGGCGGCCCGGCCGGCGAGCGGGCCGCCGTCCCGCAGCCGTTCGTCGGCCCGCGCCACCACACCCGGCAGGTCCATCAGGGTGCCGCTCACCGAGGGGTGCTTCTCCAGCAGGCTCGCCAGTACGTGCCCCTGACCGCCGCCGATGTCGGCGACCACGGACACCCCGGTGAGGTCGAGGAGCGCGGCGACGTCCAGCGCGGACTGCACGCTGGACGTGGTCATGGCCCGGTTGAAGACCTGGGCCGACTCGTGCGCGTCCTGGTGGAGGTAGTCGAAGAACTCCTTGCCGTGCACGTCCTCGAAGACATTGCGGCCGGAGCGCACCGCGTCGTCCAGCCGGGGCCAGACGTCCCAGGTCCAGGGCTCGGTGCACCAGAGGGAGATGTACCGGAGGCTGTGCGGGTCGTCCTCGCGCAGCAGCCGCGACATCTCGGTGTGGGCGAACGCGCCGTCCGGAGTCTCGGTGAAGACGCCGTAGCAGGACAGGGCGCGCAGCAGCCGCTCCATCGGTACCGGTTCGGTCTTCACCGCCGCGGCCAGCTCCGCCGCGGTGGCGGGTGTCTCGCCCAGCGCGTCCGCGACACCGAGCCGGCACGCGGCACGCACGGCGGCGGCGCAGGCGGCGCCGAACACGATCTCGCGCAGCCGCATCGCCGACTGCGGTGCGGCCGCGGTGACGGGCGGTCCGGGTGCGGTGGCGGGGGTGGTGGGGGTGGTACTCACGGTGGTCATGCGCTCTCGCTTCTCCTCGTACGGGGGCGCACCGGTCAGCACATTCCGGCCGGTGCGGACGTCGTGCAGACGTTGCCGGTGAAGTCGTTGCCCGTGCCGGTGTCCTCGTTGGCCAGGTCGGCCGGCCGGTTGCCCGTGACCACGTTGCCGGTGATGGTGGTGTCGGTGTTCTTCGCTCCGACGAAGCTCTTGAACAGCACGACGCCGCCCGAGAGCGGGGTGGCGCCCACGTTGTCCCGGACCAGGTTGGAGCGCACCTGGGTCGTCTCGGTGCCGGTGAGGACGATGCCGGAGCCCTGGAGGGCGGGCAGCCGGTCGGTGGCGTCGCAGAACTTGTTGTTCCCGGTGATCCGGTTGGACCGGATGGTCATGGCGCCGGCCTTCGGTGTTCCCTCGTCGCCCACGACGAACACCCCGGTGCAGTTGGCGGTGAGGGTGTTGTCGTCGACGAGCAGGTTCCGCACGCGGCGTGCGGTGAACCCGATCCGGTTGTCGGTCAGCGTGTTGCCCCGGACCCGGGTGCCGAGGGTGTCCGTGGCGCCGCCCTCCTCGTCGACGCTGTTGGCGACGAAGATGCCCGCGTCGCCGTTGGCGCGGGCGGTGTTGTCCCGGATGTCGGAGCGGGTGGAGCGCTGCTGGGCGATGCCCCAGGTGCCGTTGGAGCCGGCGGTCACGTCGCGGACCTCCAGCCCGTCCGTCCAGGAGGCCCAGACGCCGTTCTTGGCGAACCCGGTGACCGCGAGGGACCGGACGGACACGTGGTCCACGGTGTGCTGGGCCGTGCCCAGGACGCAGACGCCGTTGCCGGCCTTCGCACAGGCGTTGTCCGGCTGCGCGCGGCCGGTGTCCGGCACGATGACCGTACGGTCCCCGGAGCCGCGCAGGGTCAGGCCCGGTGTGCTGATGAGCACGCTCTCGCGATAGGTGCCGGGCCGGACGACGATGGTGTCACCGGTCCGTGCGGCGTCCACGGCCGCCTGGATCGACTGGCCCGGATACACCACACGGTCGCCCGCCGCAGCGGCCGAGGCGGACGGAACGGCCGCGCCCAGTCCGGCGGCCGAGACGGCTGCGATGCTCACGAGGGATGTGAAGTGTCGTTTCCTCATGAGCCGAAGCTATGGGCGATCACCCCCCGATGCCACGCAGGGTGAGCGGTTGGGTACCGGACGTGCCCGAATGGCTTACGCCACGCCCCGCGCCCCCCGTCCGCGACGGACGCGGGGCCGCGCACTCGGGTGATATCGGCGCCGCCCGCCACGCCCGTCCCGGCTGCCCGCCACGCCCGTCCCAGCCGTCGTCCGGGCGGGCTTCTCAGCCGTCGGCCGGGCTTCTCAGCCGTCGGCCGGGCCGGCCGGAGCGACGACCGAGCGGGCCCACCGGTAGTCCGCCTTGCCGCTGGGGGAGCGCCGGATCTGCGGGGCGATCACCAGGTGCCGGGGGATCTTGTAGCCGGCCAGCCGGGTCCGGCAGTGCGCCTGGACGTCGTCGAGCGAGGGGGCACGAGCGCCCTCGCGCAGCTGCACCACGGCGGCGACCTGGCTGCCCCAGCGCTCGTCCGGCGCGCCCGCGACCAGCGCGTCGTACACGTCCGGATGCGCCTTGAGGGCCTGCTCGACCTCCTCCGGATACACCTTCTCGCCGCCGGTGTTGATGCACTGCGAACCCCGGCCCAGCACGGTCACGATGCCCTCGGCGTCGACCGTCGCCATGTCGCCGAGCAGCACCCACCGCTCCTCGCCCTTGCGGAAGAACGTCTCTGCGGTCTTGCGGGGGTCGTTGTAGTAGCCGAGCGGCACATGGCCGCGCTGCGCGATCCGTCCCGGCTCGCCGGGGGAGACCGGCTCGTACGTCGCCGGGTCGACCACCGCCGTACGGGAGTTCATCCGCAGCCGGAAGCCGTTCTCCGGCCCTGAGTCGGCCGTCGCGGTGCCGTTGAATCCGGATTCGGACGAGCCGAAGTTGTTGAGCAGCATCACCGTGGGCACCAGCGCCTGGAACTCCGCCCGTACCGAGTCGGACATCACGGCGCCCGAGCTGGAGACGGAGAACATCGATGAGCAGTCGGTGCCCTTCAGCGGCCCCTTGAGCGCGTCGATCAGCGGCCGCAGCATCGCGTCGCCGACCAGCGACACGCTGGTGACCTTCTCCCGCTCGATCGTGCGGAGCACCTCGTGCGGCACGAACTTGCGGTGCAGCACGACCCGCTGCCCGAAGTTGAAGCCGATGAACGCCGTGAGCGTCGAGGTGCCGTGCATCAGCGGGGGAGTGGGGAAGAAGGTGATGCCGTCCCCGCCCGCCGCGACCCGCTCGGCCAGCTCCTGCGGGGTCTTCACCGCCTCGCCGGTCGGTGCGCCGCCGCCGAGGCCGGAGAAGAAGAGGTCCTCCTGACGCCACATCACACCCTTGGGCATGCCCGTGGTGCCGCCCGTGTAGATGATGAACTGGTCGTCGGGCGAGCGGGGGGCGAAGCCGCGGCCCGGATCCCCGGCGGCCTCGGCCGCCGCGAACGCCACGGCGTCCGGACCGGGCGCCCCTTCCGGGGGCGTTCCCACCCGGACGAGATGGCGGAGCTTCGGGGCCTGCGGCGCGGCGGCGGCCACCCGCTCGTCGAACTCGGCGTCGAAGACGAGCGCCGCCAGGTCCGCGTCCCGGTAGAGGTAGACCAGCTCCTCCTCCACGTAGCGGTAGTTGACGTTGACCGGGACGATGCGCGCCTTCAGGCAGGCCAGCACCGTCTGGAGGTACTCGACCCCGTTGTACAGATGCAGCCCCAGGTGCTCGCCGGGAGCGATGCCGGCCTCGATCAGATGATGGGCGACGCGGTTGGCCGCGGCGTCCAGCTCCGCGTAGGTGAGCCTGCGCTCGGCGCCGGTCCCGGGATGGTCGAGGTAGACGAGCGCCTCGCGTTCCGGGGCAGCGTCGACGACCGATTCGAACAGGTCGGCAAGGTTGTACTCCACCGTTCCTCCTGACCCCGGTTGCTGAGTGGCCCGGCGGTCATTAGAGCGCCGACCGGCACAAGTGGGAAGGGGGCCAGGCGAAGAAAACTGACTGACTGTCAGAAAACTATTGAACTGCCTCCCCGACTACTGCAACCTGTTCTAGCCTTACGACGGGAGACAGACCATGGGCGGTACGGAACACCTCACCGTGCAGCGCGAAGGCGCCACACTGGTGCTCACGCTGAACAGGCCGGAAGCCAAGAACGCGCTCTCGCTGCCGATGCTGGTCGGCCTGTACGACGGCTGGCTGGCCGTCGACGCGGACGACGGGATCCGCTCCGTCGTCCTCACCGGCTCCGGCGGCTGCTTCTGCGCCGGCATGGACCTCAAGGCCCTCGCGGGCGACGGCATGGACGGCGAGAGCTACCGGGACCGGATGAAGGCCGACCCCGACCTGCACTGGAAGGCCATGCTGCGCCACCACCGCCCACGCAAACCGGTCATCGCCGCGGTCGAGGGCCACTGCGTGGCGGGCGGCACCGAGATCCTCCAGGGCACCGACATCCGCATCGCGGGGGAGGGCGCCACCTTCGGCCTCTTCGAGGTCAGACGCGGCCTCTTCCCCATCGGCGGCTCCACCGTCCGGCTGCCCCGCCAGATCGCCCGGACCCACGCCCTCGAAATGCTCCTCACCGGCCGCCCGTACGACGCCGCGGAAGCGGCCCGGATCGGTCTGATCGGCCGGGTCGTCCCCGACGGAACCGCGCTGGAGGCGGCCCTCGCGGTCGCCGAGCAGATCAACGCCTGCGGCCCGCTCGCCGTCGAGGAGGTCAAGGCATCGGTGTACGAGACCGCCGAGATGACCGAGACCGACGGCCTCGCCGCCGAACTCAAGCGCGGCCGGCCGGTCTTCGCCACCGCCGATGCCAAGGAGGGCGCCCGCGCCTTCGCCGAGAAGCGCCCGCCGGTCTACCGACGCGCCTGACCCATAGGAGCACCCGTGCCCGACATCCTCAGCGCACCGCTGGTGGTCGAATTCCCCTTCACCCGCTCCCTCGGCCCGGTCCAGAGCGCCTTCCTCACCGGACTGCGCGAACGCACCGTGCTCGGCGTGCGGACCGGCGACGGCAAGGTCCTTGTCCCGCCCGTCGAGTACGACCCCGTCACCGCGGAGGAGATCCACGACCTGGTCGAGGTCGCCGCCACCGGTACGGTCACCACCTGGGCCTGGAACCCGCAACCCCGCCGCGACCAGCCCCTGGACACCCCCTTCGCCTGGGTGCTCGTACGGCTCGACGGAGCCGACACCGCGCTCCTGCACGTACTGGACGCACCCGGGCCCGAAGTTGTCCGCACCGGCATGCGCGTCCGCGTCCGCTGGGCGCGGGACCGCACCGGAGCCATCACGGACATCGCCTGCTTCGAGCCGTACGGGAGCGAACCCGGCGAACCAGGCGAACCAGCGGCGCACGACGGCGAGTTCAGCGATCCCGTCACCGGCATCGTCACCCCCGCCCGGCTCGACTACACCTACAGTCCGGGCCGCGCCCAGAGCGCCTACCTCGAAGCGCTGGCGGACCGACGCGTCGTCGGCGAACGCTGCCCGTCCTGCCGCAAGGTGTACGTACCACCGCGCGGTGCCTGCCCCACCTGCGGCGTCGCCACCGACGAACGGGTCGAGGTCGGACCGCGCGGCACGGTCACCACCTACTGCGTCGTCAACATCAAGGCCAAGAACCTCGACATCGAAGTCCCCTACGTCTACGCGCACATCGCCCTGGACGGCGCCGACCTCGCCCTGCACGCACGGATCGGCGGCATCCCGTACGACCAGGTGCGGATGGGCCTGCGCGTCGAGCCCGTATGGACAGAGGGAAGCCGCCACCCCGACCACTACCGGCCGACCGGAGAACCGGACGCCGACTACGACACGTACAAGGAGCTGGTCTAGATGCGGGACGTAGCGATCGTCGCCTTCGCGCAGACCGGCCATCTGCGCCGCACCGACGAACTCTCCGAAGTCGAGATGCTGATGCCCGTCCTGCACCAGGTCCTCGACGCGACCGGCCTGCGGACCAGCGGCATCGACTTCACCTGCTCCGGCTCCAGCGACTACCTCGCGGGCCGCGCCTTCTCCTTCACCATGGCGCTCGACGGCGTCGGCGCGCACCCGCCGATCTCCGAGTCCCACGTGGAGATGGACGGGGCCTGGGCCCTGTACGAGGCCTGGGTGAAGATCCAGACCGGCGAGGCCGACACCGCACTCGTCTACGCGTACGGAAAGTCCTCGCCCGGCCAGGTGCGCGACGTGCTCACCCGCCAGCTCGACCCCTACTACACCGCCCCGCTGTGGCCCGACTCCGTCGCACTCGCCGCCCTCCAGGCCCAGGCCCTCATCGACGCGGGCGACACCGACGAGAGCGCGCTCACGGCCATCGCCACCCGCAGCCGCGCGGCGGCCTCCGACAACCCGCACGCCCAGCTCGCCGGAGACGTGCCGGCCGGCGACTACCTCGTACGGCCGCTGCGCACCGGCGACTGCCCGCCCATCGGTGACGGCGCCGCCGCCGTGATCCTCGCCGCGGGCGACACCGCGCGGGCGCTGTGCGCGCGGCCCGCCTGGATCCGGGGCATCGACCACCGCATCGAGGCCCACGGCCTCGGAGTGCGCGAGCTGACCGAGTCACCGTCGACCCGGCTCGCCGCCGAACGGGCCGGGGTCTTCGAACGGCCCGTCGACACCGCGGAGCTGCACGCCCCGTTCAGCTCCCAGGAAGTGGTGCTGCGCAAGGCGCTCGGCCTCGGCGACGAGGTCAGCGTCAACCCGTCCGGAGGCGCGCTCGCCGCCAACCCGGTGATGGCCGCCGGGCTGATCCGCCTCGGAGAGGCCGCCGCCCGCATCCACCGCGGCGAGTCGGACCGGGCGGTCGCCCACGCCACGTCCGGCCCCTGCCTCCAGCAGAACCTGGTCGCCGTCCTCGAAGGGGAGAGCACCCATGCCTAAGGAGCCCGTGGCCGTCGTCGGCGTCGGCCAGACCAAGCACGTCGCGGCCCGCCACGACGTCTCGCTCGCCGGACTCGTCCGCGAGGCCGCTGTCGCCGCCCTGAAGGACGCCGCGCTGACCTGGGCGGACATCGACGCCGTGGTCATCGGAAAGGCCCCCGACTTCTTCGAGGGCGTGATGATGCCGGAGCTGTACCTGGCCGACGCCCTCGGCGCGGTCGGCAAACCCATGCTCCGGGTCCACACCGCCGGCTCGGTCGGCGGTTCGACGGCGCTCGTCGCCGCGAACCTGGTCGCCGCCCGGGTGCACCGCACCGTCCTCACCCTCGCCTTCGAGAAGCAGTCGGAGTCCAACGCGATGTGGGGCCTCTCGCTGCCCATCCCGTTCCAGCAGCCCCTGCTGGCCGGTGCGGGCGGCTTCTTCGCCCCGCACGTGCGCGCCTACATGCGCCGGACCGGAGCGCCCGACACCGTCGGCTCGCTGGTGGCCTACAAGGACCGGCGCAACGCGCTGAAGAACCCGTACGCGCACATCCACGACCCGGACATCACCCTGGAGAAGGTCCAGTCCGCACCGATGCTCTGGGACCCCATCCGCTACTCGGAGACCTGCCCGTCCTCCGACGGGGCCTGCGCGATGATCCTCACCGACCGGGCCGGCGCGGAGCGGTCACCGCAGCCGCCCGCGTGGGTGCACGGCGGTGCGATGCGCAGCGAACCGACCCTCTTCGCCGGCAAGGACTTCGTCTCGCCGCAGGCCGGCAAGGACTGCGCCGCCGACGTCTACCGGCAGGCCGGGATCAGCGACCCGCGCCGGGAGATCGACGCCGTCGAGATGTACGTCCCGTTCTCCTGGTACGAGCCGATGTGGCTGGAGAACCTCGGCTTCGCGGACGAGGGCGAGGGGTGGAAGCTGACCGAGGCCGGGGTCACCGAACTCGACGGCGACCTGCCGGTGAACCCCTCGGGCGGAGTGCTCTCCACCAATCCCATCGGCGCCTCCGGCATGATCCGCTTCGCGGAGGCGGCCCTCCAGGTGCGCGGAGGCGCGGGGGAGCACCAGGTGGACGGGGCCCGCCGGGCGCTCGGCCACGCCTACGGGGGCGGGGCGCAGTTCTTCTCGATGTGGCTGGTCGGCGCGGAACCGCCCACGCGCTGACCACGCCGGGTCCCGGGCGGCCGCCACCTGCGGTCCGCCCGGGGTCACCGTGGGTAGCCTGGCGGATGTGACCGCTGAGAGCGACCTTCGAACCCTGCTGAGCGACCTGCGCCCGGAGCTGCACCCCGGCCGGTACGTCTTCGCGACCGTGCCCGACGGAGTGGTGCCCGCCGGGGCCTCTCCTGTCGTCACGGTCGGTGAGACCGAGGGGCTCACGCTGGTGCTGCCGGAGCCGGAGGCCGTGGCGGCGGGGCTGAGCCACTCCTACCCCGCCGGCTGGATCACGCTCCGGGTGCACTCGGCGCTGGACGCCGTCGGGCTGACCGCCGCGGTCTCCCTCGCCCTCACCGACGCCGGGATCAGCTGCAACGTGGTGGCCGGATTCCACCACGACCACCTCTTCGTGCCGCACGACCGCGCCGCGGAGGCCGTCCTCGTACTGGAGAGGCTGGCGGCGGAGTCGGCCGCGGGGTGACCGGATGCCGGACGGATGCCCTCCGTTGCCGTCCGGGCCCCTGCGGGACCGGGCTCCGCGACGTGAGCCCGGCCACGTAACATGTCCGTATGTCCTTCCTCCGCCGCCGTAGCGCCGCCACACCCGCGGGCCCCGACTTCGACGTCCTGGCCATGGACCCCGGGGACTGGCCCGGAAACCTCGGCGCCGGTCTGCTGCCCGCCCCCGACGGGAGCTGTCAGGGCGTCTTCCTCCGCTACGACCTGTTCGGCGGCCGCGGCCCCGCGATGATCATCGGTAACCTCCCGGAGGGCTCGCCCGCCCGTGAGACCGAGGAGGGGCAGGTCCCCTTCGAGGTGGCCCAGCTGCTGCTCGCGCTGGAGAACGACGAGCCGGTCGAGGTCACCGCAACCGAGGACATGCCCGTGATGCAGGGCGACAACCTGCTGATCGTCCGCCGCGTCAAGCTCTCCGAGAGCCGGATCGCCTGCGTCCAGTTCGACCGCAGCGACGGGGTGCTCGTCACGATCGCCAGCTGGGACCGTCCGATCACCGATGACCTCTACACGCTTCTGAAGCCGCTGCCCGCAGAACTCTTCCAGCAGGGCTGAGCCGCACAGAGGCGACTTTGTCATTCGTCTTGTCTAAGTAGTCATCGGACCTCTACCGTCGTTCGGCATGACATCCGGGATGACGCGACGCACCACCATGAAGACTGCGATCGGCGCAACTGGAGCTCTGGCACTGGGAGTTCCGGGCTTGTCCGGTACGGCGGCCGCCGCCGGTACCTCCGATGAATCGATGAAGGTGAGAGACGCGAGGGAGCTGCCGAACCCGGTGCTCCACTACCGCGCCCCGGCCGCCGACTGGGAGAGCGAATCCCTGCCGATCGGGGGCGGCGCCCTCGGCGCGAGCGTCCACGGCACGCTCGCCACCGAACGCCTCACCTTCAACGAGAAGACCCTGTGGTCGGGCGGGCCCGGCTCGGCCGACGGATACGACTTCGGGAACTGGACCGCCCCCAGACCCGGCACCCTTGACGCCGTCCGGCAACGCCTCGACACCGAGGGCGCCCTCGGCCCCGACGCGGTGGCCGCCGAACTCGGCCAGTCGCGCCGAGGCTACGGCGCCTACCAGGTCTTCGGGGACCTCCTGATCGACGTGCCGGGCGCCCCGGCCGCCCCCGACGCCTCCTACCGCCGCGCCCTCGACCTGCGCAACGCACTCGCGACCGTCGGCTACTCCCGGGACGGGGCCGCCCACACCAGGGAGTACTTCGCCTCGTACCCGGGGGCGGTCATCGGCGGACGGTTCACGGCGGACCGGCCGGGACAGGTGACCCTCACGCTGCGCTACACCTCGCCGCGCGCCGACTTCACCGCGGTCGCCACCGGCGACCGGCTCACCGTACGCGGAGCGCTCCAGGACAACGGGCTCCGCTTCGAAGCACAGATCCGGGTCCGCACGGAGGGCGGCACCGTCACCGCCGGCGCCGACGGCAGCCTCACCGTCACCGGCGCCGACAGCGCCTGGTTCTTCCTCGCCGCCGGGACCGACTACGCGGACACCTACCCGGACTACCGGGGCGCGGACCCGCACGACAGGGGCACCGCCGCCGTCGACGCCGCGGCCGGTGCCACGTACGAGCAGGTCCGCGACGCCCACACGGCCGACCACCGCGCCCTCTTCGACCGGGTGGCACTCGACGTCGGCCAGCAACTGCCCGACCCGGACCTGCCCACCGACCAGCTGCTCAGCGGATACACCGGAGGTGCCACCCCGGCCGACCGGGCCCTGGAGGTGCTGTTCTTCCAGTACGGGCGCTACCTGCTGATCGCCTCCTCGCGCGAGGGCTCACTGCCCGCCAACCTCCAGGGCGTGTGGAACAACTCCACCACCCCGCCCTGGTCCGCCGACTACCACACCAACATCAACCTCCAGATGAACTACTGGCTCGCCGAGGCCACCAACCTCGCGGAGACCACCGCGCCCTACGACCGTTACGTCGAGGCCATGCGCGAGCCGGGCCGCCGGACGGCTAAGGAGATGTTCGGGAGCGCCGGCTGGGTCGTGCACAACGAGACCAACCCCTACGGCTTCACCGGCGTCCACGACTACTCGACCTCGTTCTGGTTCCCCGAGGCCGCCGCCTGGCTCACCCAGCAGATGTACGAGCACTACCGGTTCAACGGTTCCACCGACTATCTGCGCGCCACCGCCTACCCGGCGATGGAGGAGGCCGCGGAATTCTGGCTGGACAGCCTGCGCACCGACCCCCGTGACGGGCTGCTCGTCGTGACCCCGAGCTACTCGCCCGAGCACGGGGACTTCACCGCCGGGGCCGCGATGTCCCAGCAGATCGTCCACGACCTCCTGACCAGCACTCTGGAGGCCGCCCGCACCCTGGGCGACGACGCGGCCTTCCGGGGCAGGCTGGAGGCGGCCCTCGACCAGCTCGACCCCGGACTGCGGACCGGTTCCTGGGGCCAGCTCCAGGAGTGGAAGACCGACCGGGACGACCCGGCCGACGACCACCGTCACGTCTCCCATCTCTTCGGCCTCCACCCCGGACGGCAGATCGAGGTCGGGAGCCAGTGGGCCGAGGCGGCGAAGGTCTCCCTCGGTGCCCGCGGTGACGGCGGCACCGGCTGGTCCAAGGCCTGGAAGATCAACTTCTGGGCGCGGCTGCGGGACGGCGACCACGCCCACAAGATGCTCTCGGAGCAGCTGAAGAGCTCCACCCTGCCCAACCTCTGGGACAACCACCCGCCGTTCCAGATCGACGGGAACTTCGGCGCGGCCTCCGGCGTCGCGGAAATGCTGCTGCAGAGCCAGCACGACACGGTCGAGATCCTCCCCGCCCTCCCGGCCGGCTGGCCGGACGGATCGGTGCGCGGACTGCGCGCCCGGGGCGGCTTCACCGTCGACATCGAGTGGGCCTCTGGAACGGCCCGCCGCGTGGTGATCACGGCGAGCCGCACCCGCGAGGTGACGGTCAGCAGCACCCTGTTCGCGAGCGGCACGAAGACCTTCAGGGCGCTCGCGGGGCAGAGCTACCCGCTGACTCCGGAGAGCTGACCGAGGAGCGAGGACACCCGGGCAGCGGAAGTGCCGAGCCCCGTGGGACCGCTGAGGTGCCACGGGGCAGCCGCGCCCTGGCGCAGATCCTCCTCGCGGTAGCGCCGGCAGCCCCGGTGCCAGATCAGGATGCCCGCGATCCAGTGCTTCAGTTCCAGCACGTACCCCGCCAGAATCTCCCGTGCCTCGTCATCCAGGTCGAAGTCGTCGTACAGCACCGGGAGTTCGTGCTCGGCGACATGCAGGAACTGCCGCAGCCGAGACTTCATCAGCTCGTACACGAGCCGCATCCCGGTCGGGTAGTCCACCCCGAAGAAGTTCTGCACCACCAGGACGCCGTTGTGCACCTCACCCTCGTACTCGATCTCCTTCTGGTACGAGAAGAGGTCGTTGAGCAGCGCGGCGTAGTCCGCCGCCGCGTTCTCCAGGGAACGCAGCGGGCCGCTGTCGTAGATCTCCGCAGGAACCTTCCTGCCGTGCCCGAGCCGGCACAGACTCATCGTCAGATCGGAGCCGAAGGTCATCCGCCGCATCTCGACGTAGTCCACCGGATCGGGAATCCGGTTCTGCGCCTGGTTCGCCAGCTCCCACACCCAGCTCGCCGTCATGTCCTCGATGCAGGTACGGAAGGCGCGCCGGCCGCTCCCGTCCATCGGCGCCGCCGTGCGCTCCCACAGATCGGCCAGCCCGCGCTCCAGCGCGTTGACCGGCTCGGGCACGGCCGTCCCGTCCAGCGGCATGAACTGAGACAGACGCGCGTTGGCCACCTTCGCCCCCGCGAGGTCACGGGCCCGCCCGTGCACCACCGGGAACCAGTCGTCGCCATAGGTCCCCCAGGCCAGCCACTGCGAGGAGAGATCGAGTTCGTCCGGGGTGGCGTCGGGATGGATCCCCGCCGCGCACAGCGGCAGGTCGATCGCCAGCAGCCGCCGCTCGTCCCAGATGTGCGAGCCGGGCACCCCCGGCTGCGCCTCCAGGATGCCCATCCGGGACGACCAGTCGACGAGCCGCAGCCGGGCACCTTCCAGATGCGGGCTGAGCGTCGTACCGAACGGCAGGTCGAAATCGGGCAGCAGGGATGGGCCGACGTGCTGGTAGGGCCGATACGTGTGACTCCGCAGCCTGGCCGATTCCGACCGGGGGGTGAACCGGATCGACGCGGCCGCCATCCCGAAGCCGGGCGCCGCCTGTTCGGCTCCTCCGCCGTTCATGTAGCGGCTGGAGCGCATGTGCCACTCGTGGCCCCCGGACTGCCAGTCCTGGAGGCCCTTGACGTAGGCCAGGACCGCCGCCGTCTGCGCGGGATCCAGCGCCCTCTCTGAGCAGAGCGGACCGAGCTCGGTCAGGGCGGTGTTCTCGAACTGCTGGAGCCGCGACGTCAGCAGGTCGTTCACCGCCTCCGCGGCCTCCTGGGTCGAGCACTCCAGGAAGCGCTCAAGGACCAGCACGCCGTTGCTGTTCTCGCCCTCGTCCTCGACCTCGCGCTGGTACGAGAAGAGGTCGTTGCGCAGGTGGACGGCGTCGGAGAAGGCGTCGCGCAGCACCCGCAACGCCCGCTCACCGGCGACCGCTTCGGGTACCTCCGCACCGGCCGCGTACTCCACCAGACCCGCCGACCACGGGGCACCGCCCACCTTGCGGCGCATCTCGATGTACTCGACGGGGTTCGCGATGCGGCCCTCGTTGATGTTCGCGAGCTCCCACAGCGACTCGTTGAGCAGGTTCTTCGTCGCCTCTGCGAACCGGGTCCGCCAGCCGTCGGACATCGTCGGCACGGTCCGCGCCCACAGATCGGCCAGCCCCGCCTCCACCGGGTTCTCCGGCTCCGGCGTCGGCGCGCCGTGCTCCATCGGCATGAAGGCGGGCAGCCGGTCCAGATACCGTTTGCCGCCCTCGCGGTCCGGGGTGCGCTTGAACAGCTCCAGGAAGTGGTCGTCGAAGAAGAAGACCCACACGTACCAGTCGGTCACCAGCGACAGCACCTCGGCCGCGCAGTCGGGGTGGGTGTACGCGCACAGCAGCGCGTAGTCGTGGGAATCGAGGTCCTTCTCCTCCCAGATGCCCGACCCCTCCAGCATCCCTATGGCCCGCGCCCACCCCTTGGTGTGCTGCCGGGCCTCCTCGACATGAGGATTGAGCCGCGCCGGATATGGAACATAGAAGTCCGGCAGGGTGAAGGGCTGAGCCATGTGCGTACGGCCTTTCGATGAGCCTTCGCGTGAGCGTCACGCGGTTCGTGGTGTCCGCGCAGCACTACCCTTCGGCCGTTCGGGGCACGCACAACCCTGAATAGTCATACAAAACTTGATGTTGTCAGAAAGTCGTCGCCCATCGCCCTTCGCAGGTCAGACCCCCTGTCAGTGGTCTGGTCCACTGGCTCAACCCGCCGCTTTCCCAGCGCTCTTGACGACCTCTCATCTCAGGTCACAGAGTGTGCGCGCACGACGCAAAGCCCGGAAAGCGCACAGCTCCAAGAAGGGTTGTCATGACGTCCAAGCAGAGGACCGGACTCGCGGTCGCGTTCACCACCGTCGGCGCGCTGAGTCTCGCGCTGCTCAGTCCCACGGCGCAGGCCGGTGCGGACGGGGTGCGGCCGGAGTGCCCGCGCGGCCTCGAATGCGACTGGGTCCCGGCCGCCTACCAGCAGACCGGAGACCCGGCCGACAAGGAGACGTACGGCAACTACGACACCGCGGACCGGCCCCACACCAACAAGATCAAATTCATCGTCCTCCATGACACGGAGGAGGACTTCGACACCACCCTGGACATCTTCCAGAACCCGCTGAAGCAGACCTCCGCCCACTACGTGGTGCGCTCCGGCGACGGCCACGTCACCCAGATGGTGAAGAACAAGGACGTCGCCTGGCAGGCCGGGAACTGGTACCTCAACTCCAATTCCATCGGCATCGAGCAGGAGGGCGTCGCCGTAGACGGCGCCAAGTGGTACACCCCCGAGATGTACCGCTCGACCGCCGCACTGGTGCGCTACCTCGCCGCCAAGTACGACATCCCGCTCGACCGCCAGCACATCATCGGCCACGACGGGGTACCGCCCACCAGTGCCGCCGGCACCGCGAGCATGCACTGGGACCCGGGCACCTACTGGGACTGGAACCGCTTCATGGCCCTGCTCGGCAGACCCACCGTGCCGACGGCCCGCAAGAACAGCGAACTCATCACCGTCAACCCGCGGTTCAAGGACAACAAGCAGGCGTTCCGCGACTGCGAGAAGGACGTCGATCTGCCCGTCCAGGGCTCCAGCGCCGTCCCGCTCCACACCGGGTCCGCCACCGACGCACCGCTCTTCTCCGACCCGGGGCTGCACACCGACGGCTCGCCCGGCACCAACTGCGCCGCCGACTGGGGCAGCAAGATCAGCGCGACCCAGCAGGCCGTCGTCGCCGGCCACGCGCCCGGCTGGACGGCGATCTGGTGGTACGGCCAGAAGGCCTGGTTCGAGACCCCGGCCCGCACCCGCACCCGCACCACCACCCCCACCGCGGGCTATGTCGTGCGGCCGAAGGCCGGCAGGGCCGAGGTGCCCGTGTACGGCGTGGCGTACCCGGAGAAGTCCGAGTACCCCGCCGACTTCGCGGACCAGCGGGTGGGCACGCCGCTCCAGTACACGATCAAGGCGGGCCAGTCCTACCCCGGCGGCGGCGAGGCGCCCACCGGCTTCTTCTACGCGCCGACGATCGACGCCTCGTACCCGCTGGACCACTCCTTCTTCAAGGGCAAGGAGAAGTACGTGACCGTCCAGATCGGCCACCGCATCGCCTTCGTGAAGGCTGCCGACGTGGACATCGTCCGCGCGCACTGAGAGCGCGCCCGTCCGGCGGCGGGCGCGGCACAGCGCGTTGCGGGTCCGGTGTGTCGGCACCGGACCCGCAACGCGTCCCTCTGGAGGGTCTAGCGAGTGCCGACCGCGGCCCGTACGGCCCGCCTGGCCAGCGCGCAGTCGTCGTGCAGCCGGCGCAGCAGCAGACGCTGCTCCTCGCACGAGGAGAGGGCGCCGGGCCGGTCCTGAGCGACCCGGGGACCCGCGGTGTCCCGCATGGCCCGCTGCACGGCCGTCTCGTACGTACGGATCTCCCGCGTCAGCACGAGCATCAGGTTGACGAGGAACGCGTCCCGCGCCGCCGGGCCCGCGACCTGGGCCAGCTGGCTGATCTGGCGCCGGGCCACCGGGGCGTCGCCCAGCACCGTCCACAGCGTCGCCAGGTCGTACCCCGGCAGATACCAGCCGGCGTGCTCCCAGTCGACCAGCACCGGACCGGTGGGCGACAGCAGGATGTTGGAGAGCAGCGCGTCACCGTGGCAGAACTGCCCCATCCCCTGACGACCGCCGGCATGGGCCAGACCGTGCAGGAGCTTCTGCAGATCACCCAGATCGCGATCGGTGAACAGCCCCAGCTCGTGGTCGCGGTTGATGCGTGCCGCGTAGTCGAGCGGGGCCTCGAAGAGACCGGGCGGAGGCCGCCAGGCGTTGACCCGGCTGACCGCTCCGAGCACCGCCCGCAGATCGGCCCGCGGCGGCGCCTCCGACGGATGCCTCGTCAGCGCCGCCACCCGGCCGGGCATCCGTTCGATGACCAGGGTGCAGTTCTCCGGGTCCGCCGCGATGAGCCGGGGAACCCGTACCGGCGGGCGGTGCCGGACGAACGCCCGGTATGCCGCTATTTCGTGGCGGAACCGCTCCGACCACGCCGGGGAGTGGTCCAGTAAGCACTTGGCGACCGCGGTCGCGCGTCCGGTCGAACCGACGAGCAGCACCGAACGGCCGCTGCGCCGCAGCACCTGCACCGGATTGAACTCCGGGCAGATCCGGTGCACCGAGGCGATCGCCATCCTCAGCTGCGCGCCCTGCGGGCCCGACAGGTCCAGTCTTCCGCTGAGCGAGGGGGTACCCGGCCCTGCCATACGCCGGGCCCGACCCATGCCGGGCGCCGGAACAGCGGCGCGGGGGTCGAGATACGGTCCGCCGCCCGACCCGAGAGGACGGAGCGGCCGGGGCGGGGCGGACACGGAGGACGATGCTGTGTACATGGGCGAGACAGATCCCTTCGTGCGCCGACAAGTTGCGTGCGCCGCCCCGGCCGGCGGCCGTTCGGCACCCTGGGGAGTACCGAGGGCTGCCGGGCGGGGTGGCGCTTTCCTACCTGACACCGGCGCGCGGGTGGCAGACCATGTGGCGGACCCTGGCGAACCCTGGCGAATAGTCGCAGGGCATCTGACAGGGGGTTACTGTCAACACAGCCGAGAACCTGGGGGCTTGACGTGACCGGAGAACCCAACACCCGTCTGTCGGACCTGTTCGGCCTTGCCGGCTGGTCCAAGGGCGAACTCGCGAGAATGGTGAACAGGCAGGCGGCGGCCATGGGCCACCCCCAGCTCGCCACCGACACCTCGCGGGTGAGACGCTGGATCGACATGGGGGAGTCCCCCCGCGATCCCGTCCCTGAAGTGCTGGCAGCCCTGTTCACCGAGCGGCTCGGCCGTGTCGTGACCATCGAGGACCTCGGGTTCGGCCGGCGCGGGCGTGTGGGGAAACGGCGAGAGACCGGGACGGAACACAATCCCGACCAACTCCCCTGGGCGCCCGAGCGGACGGCAGCGGTCCTCACCGAATTCACGGGAATGGACCTCATGCTCAACCGACGCGGCTTGGTGAGCGCGGGCGCCGCGCTCGCCGCCGGCTCCACCATCGCCGGCCCCATGCACGACTGGCTGCACACCGACCCCGTACTGGCGGCCGACGCCCCACGCACCGACGGTCCCGTGCGCGCGGACCAGGCCGGTTTCGACCGGTACGAGGCCGCGCCCATCGGTTCGCAGGAGATCGAGGCGCTGGAGCGGTCCGTGGAGGTGTTCCGCGCCTGGGACGCCTCCCGGGGCGGCGGTCTCCAGCGCAAGGCCGTGGTGGGCCAGCTCAACGAGGTGGGCGGCATGCTGGCCTACCGCCACCCCGACCATCTGCAGCGACGCCTCTGGGGGGTGGCTGCCAACCTCGCCGTACTGGCGGGGTGGATGTCCCACGACATCGGCCTCGAACCAACGGCCCAGAAGTACTTCGTCATCGCGGCGCACGCGGCGCGCGAGGGCGGCGACCGGCCCCGCGCGGGCGAGGCGCTGTCCAGGGCGGCCCGCCAGATGGTCCACCTGGGCCGTCCGGACGACGCGCTCGACCTCATGAAGCTCGCCAAGTCCGGCTCGGGCGACATGGTTCTGCCGCGCACCCAGGCGATGCTCCACACCATCGAGGCCTGGGCGCAGGCGTCCATGGGGCGCGGCCAGGCCATGCGGCGGACCCTCGGCCTGGCCGAGGAGCTCTTCGTCTCGGACAAGGGTGATGTCCCACCGCCCAGCTGGATGCAGATGTTCGACGAGGCGGATCTGCACGGAATGCAGGCACTGGCGTTCCGTACCCTCGCCGAGCACGAGCCCTCGGCGGCCGTCATGGCCCAGCGGCACGCGAAACAAGCACTCGAACTGCGGGTCAACGGGCGCCAGCGGTCGAAGATCTTCGACTACATCTCGCTCGCCTCCGCGTGCTTCATCGCAGACGACCCCGAGCAGGCCGACCGCTACGCCCGGCTCGCCCTGGTGTCGATGGGAGAGACCTCCTCGCACCGCACCTGGGACCGGCTGCGCGAGATGTACCGGCTCACCGGCCAGTTCGCGGGCCACGGCAAGATCGAGGACCTGCGCGAGGAGATCGAGCGTTCACTGCCGCAGAGGTCCCTCATCAAGCAGCGGACCAGGAGCTCCGAGATCTGACCCCGGACCAGGTCCCTGAGCCCCGATCCGGACCAGGTCCCTAAGCCCCGATCCGGGCGATCAGCACACAGGCGTCGTCCAGCCTGCTCGCGCCGCCGAACTCCTCGGCGACGGCGCGTACGCAGTCCTGCGCCGTACGGGCCACGGCGAAACGCGGCGCGAGTCCGAGCAGCGCCTCCGTGCCCTGACGGAGGCCGCCCCGCCCGTCGTCGGTCCTGGCCAGTCCGTCGGTGTGGAGCACCAGCACATCGCCGGGCAGCAGGGCCGCCTCGTCCTGCTCGTAGGCGACCCCGGAGGCCGCTCCGAGCAGGACGCCGTCGGGCTGCGGCAGCGGGCGCCCGGTTCCGTCGCGGAACAGCAGCGGTGCGGGGTGCCCGGCCTGCGCCCAGTCCAGGGTGCGGGTCGTGGGGTCGAACCGGCAGCACACCGCGCTGCCCAGCGCGGGCTGGACCGACGTCTCCAGCAACTGGTTCAGATGCCCCATCAGGGCCCCCGGATCGATGCCGGCCATCGCCATGCCGCGCAGCGCCCCGAGGATCATCGCCATGGCCGAGGTGGCCTGGATGCCGTGACCGGTCAGATCACCGACCGTGAGCAGCGTCCGGCCGTCCGGCAGCTCCATGGCGTCGTACCAGCCGCCGCCGATCAGTTCGCCGGACCCGGAGGGCAGGTAGTGGGCCGCGATGTCCAGGGCTCCGGGCCCCTGGTCCGGGAGGCGCAGCGAACCACGCCACGGCGGAAGTACGGCCTCCTGCAGCTCGACCGCGATCCGGCGCTCGGTCCGGTCGATGTGCTGCTGGCGGCGGAGCGAGTCATGGGTGCGGCGCACCGTCTGCTGGCTGCGCCGCAGCTCGCTGACGTCGCGCAGGACCGCCCACATGGAAGCGGTGCAGCCGTCCGCGTCGAGGGCGGGCTCGCCCATCATGTGCAGCGTCCGGGTCTCGCCGTCGGGCCGGTGGATCCGGAACTCCCCGTCTATCGACTTTCCGTCGACCAGGCAGTCCGTCACCAGAGCAGTGAGCAGGGGCTGGTCCTCCGCGAACAGCACGGTGGGCAGATCGTCCAGGGAGAGCGGTCCGGCCTCCGCGGTCCGGCCGAAGATCTGGAGCAGTTCCTCGGACCAGCTGACCTCGTCCGTGAGCAGATTCCACTCGGCGCTGCCCACCCGGCCGATCAGCGAACCCTCCCGCTCCTCGCTGAGAGGTACCGGGCCCGTGCCCAGTGACAGTTCGGCGGCGAGCTGTTCCGCGGCTTCCGGCGGGAGCCCCTCCCTGAGCTGTCCCAGGTGCGCGCCGAGATCGTCCAGGTGATGGATCGCCAGATCGCAGAGCGCGCGCTGCCAGCGCAGCTGCGGATCGTCCTCGTCGACAGCCACGGCGTCGCGCCGCACCGCGTCCACGTCGCCGCGCAGCCGGCGCGTCCGGTCGATCAACGCGTCGACGGCATCGCGCTCGGGCGGCTGGGGGGCGGGGCGGTCCGCGGACAGATGGGACGGCATGACGTACTCCGATACAGGCGCGGTACAACCAGGTCTGAGGGTGGACCGAATACGACTGTCGCACAGCCGGCTGGGGCCCGTAAGCGGTTTGGCGACACTCGATGCGTTCTTGCTTATGACATATGCCAGCGGCTGGACGGCGCGGCGGTCGTTCTAACAGCCTTTCTTTCCAGGGCTGTTGAGCCGGGCGATCCGTTGCGGGGAGGCCCTCCGTGCGCCCTTTCGCGCTGTACCCGAGCGGTGCGTGCGCCGCGCCTCGGGGCATATGCGGAAGGCGGGCCCAGTGTGCGGCGGGGGTTGCCGGGCCCGTCGCCGTCAGTGCGCGGGTGGCGTCATCGCGGTGGTCGCGACGGGGGATAGGAGGCTCTTCGGGTGCATGGTCACATTCCTCGGGCGGTCGTTCGCTGGGCCGGGCACTGCGGTCAACGAGCGTGGCGGCCTCGCGTGACGGCGTCGCGGGAGAGTGTCCTGCCTGTCGTGGACGAGTGCCGGATCAGTGGCCGTCCGCTCCGGGATCCGGGGCGGGTCCGGGGCGGGAATGCGGCCGTACGCTGTCGCGTTGCACAGGCGTAACGAAAACGAATCCCGTTCCCGTCAAGGGATGGATTCGGTCCGCCCGTACGGAGGTTCCCATGGCCCGAAGTGAAACCCGTCCCGTCGTCACGCTCCGATCGACCGCGGGAACGGGGCAGAGCTATGTGACGCGCAAGAGCCGCCGCAACAACCCCGACCGGATGGTCCTGCGCAAGTACGACCCGGCCGCCGGACGGCACGTCCTCTTCCGCGAGGAGCGCTGACCGCCGAGCGGCTCACGGTGCAGGTGTCCGTGCTTCGGATCACAGTCCGGGGTGCGGATTCCGGGGAACGCGAGGCAGTGGTTTATCGTTCACCTATATGTGATGACGCGCTGAGCGCATACCAAGAACCGCCCCGGCTGGATTCCCCCGATCCGGCCGGGGCTTCCCTTTTGCCCGGTCGCGGCCCCTGCCCCCGTTCACCGCCGGCGCGGTGCGGCCTCGATCAGCAGCGCCGCCGCCGCGAGCGCCGCCGCGGCCATGGCCCCGGTGTCCGGCCGCTCGCGCACGGCCAGCGCTGCCGCCGCCGCTCCCGCCACCAGGGCGGCCAGCCGGCCGGCCACCCAGCCGTCGCCCCGCCGCCAGGAGCCCACGGCCAGCCTGCCGACGAGAGAGGTCAGCGTGCCGGTGAAGTAGTTCGTCGGCGTGGCACGGAGACGGGCCTGGATGCCCATCGCGAGCCCCATGAGAGCCAGCAGACCCAGCCGGTCCGCGTCCGAAGTGATCAGGCCCAGCCCCCACAGCACAGCGGCCGCGGCGAGCAGCGCCACCTCGGCCGCCAGCATGACCGGCAGCCGCCGCCACACCCGCCCGCCCGCCGCCGCACCCCACGCCACCCCGAAGCCGTACGAGACGAGCGCCGTGACCACCCGCAGAGCCACCCCCTCCTCACCCGCCCCGGCGGCAGAGGCTCCCAGCAGGACCAGGTTCCCCGTCATCACCCCGGCGAAGACCTGGCCGACGCAGATGAAGACGAAGGCGTCCGCCGCGCCGGACGCCGCCGACAGGAGCAGCAGGGCCGCGTGACCGCGCGGTTCGTCCTCGGTGGCACGGCCGGCCGGGGCAAAGGGCGCGTCGGGAGTCGGCATGGCCGCATTTTCGCTGGCGCCGGGCCCGCAGGGGTGTGTTGTCCGTCGGCCCGGCGTGCCGCGCCGCACCGGCCGCGGGCACACCGGCGCGCGCCCGCGGCGCTCACTCCAGGCCGCGCGCCTGCTTGAACCGTCCCAGCCCCTCGGCCAGGTCCACCACCGGATCCGGATAGTCCAGCCGGGCACGCTCCGCGCCGCGCAGCTTCCACGGCTCGTGCACGGCGGGCCCCGCCAGTGCCGCCAGCTCCGGCACCCACCGTCGGACGTAGTCGCCGTCCGGGTCGTAGCGCTTGGCCTGGAGCACCGGGTTGAGCACCCGGTTCGGGCGGCTGTCCGTCCCCGTTCCGGCCATCCACTGCCAGTTCAGCTGGTTGTTGGCGACGTCTCCGTCCACCAGCAGATCCAGGAAGTGCCGGGCGCCGACGCGCCAGTCCACGTACAGGGTCTTGGTCAGGAAGCCCGCGGCGAGCAGCCGTCCGCGGTTGTGCATCCAGCCCTCGTGGCGCAGCTGGCGCATGGCGGCGTCGACCACCGGATAGCCGGTGCGGCCCTGCCGCCACGCCTCGGTCTCCTCGGCGGCGGCGGTCCCGGACCGCCAGCGATCGTGCCGGGTCCGGTAGTCGAGGCGGGCCGCGCCGGGCCTGGCCGCGAGGACCTGGTGATGGAACTCGCGCCAGCAGAGCTGCCGGACGAACGCGTCGGCTCCGGTACCACCGGCCGTGCGTGCCCGGTGGATGAGTTCCGCGGGGGAGAGGGTGCCGAAGTGCAGATGCGGCGAGAGGCGGGACGTGGCGTCCCCCGGCAGGTCGTCGTGACGGTCCTCGTACGCCGCGAGTCCGTGGCGCCGCCAGGCCGTGAACCGCTTGCGGGCCTCCCGCTCGCCGCCCGCCGCGAGTCCCGCCGAGACGCCGGACACGGCGGCGCGGACCGGCACGTCCTCAGAGCCCGGACCCGGCGGCACCCGTACCGCTCGCGGCGCACCGAAGGGATCGCGCACCCGCTCCTCCGCCCAGCGCCTGAAGTACGGGGTGAACACGGCGAAGTGGTCGGAGCCCGCAGGGGTCACGGCGCCGGGCGGGACCGCGGTGACCACCCCGTCGTGGACGTGCAGCCGCGCCCCGCCGGACTCCAGGGCCGCCCGCAGCCGTTCCTCGCGGCGACGGGCGTAGGAGCTGACCCCCGCGGCCAGATGGACATCGCCCGCACCGGTCTCGGAGACGATCCGGCACACCTCGCCGACCACGTCGCCCGAGCGGATCACCAGCCGGCCGCCCCGCTCGCGCAGCCCCGCGTCGAGGTCCCGCAGGCAGTCGGCAAGGAAGGCGAGGCGGTTCGGGGCGCCGAACCCCGCCGCGTCGACTCCCGTGTCGCGGACGAACAGGGGCACGACCTCGTCGCAGGACGCGAGCGCGGCACGCAACGGCGGATGGTCGTGCAGGCGGAGATCGGCGGTGAAGAGGACGACCGCTACGGTCATGGCGCAACTCCTGGTGGGGGGGGCGTGGACATGCTTCTGTTCCGTCCGGGGCCCCGGCGGATGCGGTGGTCACCGGGACAGCGAGCCGTGTTCCTCCGCCGCCGGGGAGGGCGGCAGCGCCGCGGCCGCCCGTGCGATGTTGCGGGCCATGCCGCCGAACACGATCGCGTGGAACGGCGACACGCTCCACCAGTACGCGTGGCCGAGCAGCCCGCGGGGATGGAACAGGGCCCGCTGCCGGTAGTGCGCCCGGCCCCGTTCGTTCCGTTCGGCGTACATCTCCAGCCAGGCCAGGCCGGGCAGCCGCATCTCCGCGCGCAGCCGAAGCAGGCGGCCGGGTTCGATCTCCTCGACCCGCCAGAAGTCCAGGGAGTCACCCACCCGCAGCCGGTCGGTGTCCCGGCGCCCGCGGCGCAGACCCACCCCGCCCACCAGCCGGTCGAGCCAGCCCCGTACGGCCCACGCCAGCGGGAACGAATACCAGCCGTGATCGCCGCCGATGCCCTCGACGACCTTCCAGAGGGCCTCCTGCGACGCGTCGACGTCGAGTTCCCGCACATCCGTGTACAGGCTGCCGCCGGCCCAGTCGGGGTCGGTGGGCAGCGGGTCGCTGGGCACGCCGGGCACCGACGCCGACGACCAGCGGGTGGTGACCCGGGCCTCGCGCACCCGCTGGAGGGCCAGCCGCAGGGCCTTCTCGAACGTGAAGGGCTGCCCCGGCCCGTCGGACACGTACCGCGCGATGTTGTGTTCCTGGCACACGACCTCGTATGGCAGCGACTCGGCGAGTGGCCGCGCGATCGACCTGGGGACGGGCGTGACCAGCCCGATCCAGTGACTGGACAGCCGTGGCGTCAGCATCGGGACGGGCAGGATCAGCCGGTGCGGGAGCGCCGCGACCTCCGCGTACCGCTGCATCATCTCGCGGTACGTGATGACGTCCGGGCCACCGATATCGAACGCACGGTTCACGTTCCGGGGCATCCGGGCACTGCCCACGAGGTAGCGCAGCACGTCCCGGACCGCGATCGGCTGGATCCGGGTGGAGACCCAGCTCGGCGTCACCATGACCGGCAGTCGTTCCGTGAGGTAGCGCAGCATCTCGAACGACGCCGAACCGGATCCGATGATGACCGCGGCACGCAAGGCCGTGGTCGGGACCCCGGAATCCAGCAGGATCCTGCCGACCTCGGCGCGCGAGCGCAGATGCGGCGAGAGCTCCCGGTCGGGCACGCCGGTCGGCGTGAGCCCGCCGAGATAGACGATCCGGCCGACGCCTTCCCCGACGGCCGACTCCGCGAAGACCGTGGCCGCCCTGCGGTCCGTCTCCTCGAAGTCCGCCCCGGTAGTCAGCGCGTGCACCAGGTAGTAGGCCACGTCGATGTCCGCCATCGCGGAGGTGACCGAGTCCGCGTCGGTGACATCGCCCCGGACGATCTCGACGTCCGCGGCCCACGGGTAGTCCCGCAGTTTCCGGGGGGTGCGCACCATGCACCGCACCCGGTGCCCGGCCTCCAGGAGCTCGGGCACCAGCCGGCCCCCGATGTATCCGGTGGCCCCGGTCACCAGACAGTGCAGGGGCTTCTCGGGCTTTTCCGTGCTGTTCATCCTCATGGGCTCTCCGCATCGGCCGGTTACCGCTCGCTTCACCGTGCCTCGTCGTCACGCATCACGCTCTCCGAGGCGTCCGGATGCGTCGGCGCACCCGCCCATGGTCGCATTCACGGGGTCCCGGAGCGAGGCGCGTCGATTGTGCGTCGGTGGCCGGCCGCGCCCCGGGCGGCGGTCCGTACCGGTTGCCGATCCGCCCGGTCACGGCTCCGTTTCGCCCCCGCACAGCGAGCGCCGGATCCGGTGCAGCGCGCGGCGTACGTGGCTCTTGACCGTGCCGAGCGGGAGCCCCGTCAGTTCCGCGATGCGGGTCTGGGGGAGGCCGTCGTAATAGGCCATGTGCAGGATGCGGCGCTGTACCTGCGGCAGCTTCCCCAGCTCCGTACCGACCAGGACCCGGTCCAGCGCCGAGTCCGCACCCCCGGCGGCGCCGGATTCCTCGAGCCGCATCCGGGCCGCCGTCGCGGCGGCCAGTCCGGCGCGTCGGGTACGGGCGGCGAGCGCGTCCGCGATCTTGCGCCGGGTGATGCCGACGAGCCAGCCGGGCAGCGGGCCGTGCTCCGGGCGGTAGCCGAGCCTGCCGCGCCAGGCGGCCAGGAACACCTGCTGGGCGATGTCCTCCGCCTCACGGCTGTCGCCGAGGGACCGGGCGGCCAGAGAGTGCACGAGCGCGCCCCACCTCCGGTAGGCGGCGGCGAAGCAGTCCTCGCTGCCGCGCACCAGACCGGCGGCTAGTTCCTCGTCGGCGAGGTCCTGCGCGGCGCACGGTCGCGGACCGGGCCTGCCGGGCCGCGTGTCCTGCGGTGCGAGCGCGGTCATGGCTGTCCTTCCTCCGGGCGCCCCGGCCCGGGAGCCGCGTCTGCGGCCGCGGCCGGCCGGAGAAGTCCGGTCTGCTCTCCGGGCCTCCGACGGGGGCCCGTGACCGGCAGCGTTCCAACAGCGCGCCCGCCCGGACAACCTGCGTCGATTCTGCGTCGTATGATCAAACGTATGCCGTCCTCCACGGAACGGGCCCAGGCAGGAACCGCCGGCCAAGGCCTGACCACCGGCACAGTGGCACGCCGGCTCGGCGTCGCGCCGACGACACTCCGGACCTGGGACCGCCGCTACGGCATCGGCCCCGCCCGTAGGCAGGGAGGCAGACACCGGCGGTGGACGGCCGAGGACATCGCCCTACTGGAACACATGTGTGAGCTGACCGGCTCCGGTGTACCCCCGGCGGAGGCCGCCCGCACGGCACTGAACGCAGCTCCCGGCACGCAGCCTCCGGCCGCCGCACACCACTCGGTGCTGCCCGAGCCCGCGCGCCTTCCGGCGCCCTCCGACGCGGAGGAGACGGATCCGGCCGGGCTCGGACCGGACGCCGCGCGCCACGAACGCCGAGGGCTCATGAGCGCGGCACTCCGGCTGGACGCGCGGACCATCGACGACCGGCTGACCGCCGCGATCGACCGGTACGGACCGGTGGCCGCCTGGGACCAGGTGATCATGCCGACACTGCACGCGGTGGGACGCAAATGGCAGACGTCCGGTGAGAAGTACGTCGAGGTCGAGCACCTGCTGTCCTGGCACGTCTCCAGCGCCCTGCGCCGGGTGGCCGTCCGGCCCGCCGCCGACGGGGACGGCACCGGGCTCACCCTGCTGGCCTGCACACCGGGCGAGACGCACGCCCTTCCCCTGGAGGCGCTCGCCGCCTGCCTCACCGAACGGGGCCTGGGCGTACGGATGTTCGGTGCGTCGGTGCCGGGTGAGGCGCTGAGCGAGGCCGTGCGCAGGACCGGCCCGGCGGCCGTGGTGCTGTGGTCCCAGTCGCGGAACACGGCGGCGCGCCCGCTGGCACATCACGTGGCGTCCAGCGAGCGGGGGGTACGGGGCGCCAGGACCCGTCCGGCCGTGCTGCTCGCCGGACCCGGCTGGGCGGGCCCCCCGATGCCCGGCACCCACCGGCCGCGGGGACTGGCCGAGGCGATCAGGATGCTCACCGGACTGTGCGCCAGATGAGACGCGCCGCCCGCCGCCTGCCGGGCCTGCCCGGCCCGAGCTGGGAGCATGCGCGATGAGCCCGGTCCGGACCGGCCCGGTCGGACGGGTCCGGCTCCCGGCCGTGGCCGGGAGCCCGTACGAAAGGTGAATCCCATGGCGAACCCCGCGCAGCCCCGGCCCGATGTCATCGTGATCGGAGCGGGAGCGGCAGGCCTCGCCTGTGCGGCCGATCTGACCGCCGCCGGACTCTCCGTCCGCCTCCTGGAGGCGTCGGACGAAGTGGGCGGCCGCATGCGTACCGACCGCCGGGACGGCTTCCTCCTCGACCGGGGCTTCCAGGTGTTCAACACGTCCTACCCGCAGGTCAGAAAGCGCCTGAACCTCCGTGATCTGCGGCTGCGTCCCTTCACCCCGGGCGTGCTCGTGCAGACCGGGACCGGCTCGGCCGGCCGGGTCCGGTTCAGCGACCCGACCCGCCGTCCCGGTTCGGCCCGTGAACTGCTGCCCGGACGACTGGCCTCCGGCCGCGATCTGCTGGCGCTCGGAGTGCTCTCTGCCCGGGACATGCTCGGCCCGGTGAGCGCGATCAGGCGGCGCGCCGATCGCACGACCCGCACCGAACTGGCCGACGCGGGCATCTCCGAGGAGCTGGTGCGGACCCTGCTCCAGCCGTTCCTGTCGGGCGTCTTCCTGGAGGAGGAACTGGAGACGTCGTCCCGCGTCTTCCACTTCGTCTGGCGCAGCATGCTGCGCGGCACCCTCTGCCTGCCCGCGGCCGGAATCGGAGCCGTACCGGCGGCGCTCGCCCAGGCGCTGCCGCCGCGCACCCTGTCCGTGGACACCCCCGTGCACAGCCTCACCGACGACGGTGTGCTCGGCGAGGACGGTACGGAGCGTCCCGCGTCCGCCGTGGTGGTGGCGACGGGTCCGGAGAGGGCCGCGCGGCTGCTGCCCGGCCTGACGGTTCCGGAGACCCGCACCGTCACGACGTACTACCACGCGGCCCGTTCGTCCCCGTTGCGGGAACCGACCCTGCTCGTCGACAGCAGGCGCCGCTTCCTGAACACCGTGGTGATCAGCGAGGCCGTACCCGGCTGCGCCCCCGCCGGGTACGCGCTGGTCTCGACCTCGGTGGCGGGCCCCGACGCCCCGGGCCGGGAAGCGCGGGTCCGGCGGGATCTCGCGGAGGTCCACGCGACCGACACCGCCGCCTGGGACCTGCTCGCCACCTACTCGGTGCCGGGAGCGCTGCCGGCCATGCCGCCGCCGTGGCCGTTGTCCCGCACCTCACGGGTCGGACCGGGCCGGTACGTGTGCGGGGATCACCGCGCGACCGGATCGGTGCAGGGAGCACTCGCCTCCGGTGCGCGTGCGGCCCGTGAGGTTCTCGCGGACCGCGGCTGACCGCGCGGCCACGGCTGTTTCGCCGTACGGAGGTCAGCTCCACGGCTCCGAAGGCGCGCCGATTCCGCGGCGGCTCCACCGGCCAGGTGTGGTCCGACCGGACCGGGGCACCTGTTGCCCATGAACGCAGAGGCTGAGAGTGGTACGCAGAGCGGAACGCGGCGCAGAACATGGGGAAGCGTTCTTCTGCAGGTGACCTTTCTGGTGCTGGCCTTCCTGGCCATGGTCGGTTTCTCCGTTGTGCTGGCGAAGGTGACGCTGACCCCGTCGCCGGCCTCGGAGGAACTCGTGAAGTCGAATCTGCGTCCCGGCCGCTCACTGCGGCAGTACGCCGAGGACTACACCTTTCTCGCGGCCTGCAAGCAGGCGGGCGGAAACCTGGTGCTGGGCATGCCGTTCGGCGTGCTTCTGCCCATTCTCGTACCGCGCCGCCTGCGGATGATCCGCATGGTCCTGCTGACCGTGCTGGTCATAGCGATTGTCGAACTGGTGCAGGGCGCGCTCGTCGCCGGGCGGGCCTTCGATGTCGACGACGTCATTCTCAACACTGCCGGAGCGCTCCTCGGCTATCTGCTGCTGGGCCGTCGCCTGAGTCACCGCTACCACGTGCTCGCGGCCGGACCGGAGCCGGTGCCGGAGCCGGTGGAAGAACGCGCCCGTGCGCCGAAGCCGGCAGCCCGCGACGCGCACGAGACGGGTTCGCGCCGTCGCCCCTGGCAGGGCACGTGGGCGAAGGTCGCGGCACGGACGAAGCCGACGACGAAGGCGGGGGCGAACACGAAGCCAAAGCCCAAGCCCAAGCCCGTCGCAACGAGCAAGCCCGAGGTGGCCGCCGCAACGGCAAAGCCCAAGCCGAAGTCCGGTACCACCAAGGCCAGGCCCAAGTCCCCGGCAGCACCCGGCAGGGCCCCGAGTGCGGACAGGGAGCGTACCAATCCGGGCCGCGCGCTGCTGGACCGGTTCCGAGGCCGCTGACCGTCCGGGCCCGGACCGGCGGGCACCCGATCGGCCCGTGGCCGTTTGCGGGCCGGTTTCCCGGGCCCGAGCGTAGGGGACGCGGAGTGCGCAGAGGGCGTACGCGATCACCTGCCGGAGGGGAGCGCCATGGCCGACGCCCAGTGGAGCCCGGGGCGGAGGGCGGGGGACGCGGATGAGTTCCTGCCCGTGCTGGACCTCATCGAGCCCATCCGTCAGCGCCGGCTCACCGTCCTGGTCCGGCTGCTTCTGCTGATCCCGCATTTCGTCGTGCTGTTCTTCCTGGAGATCGCGGCCTTCTTCACCGCCGTGTTCGGCTGGTTCGCCGCCCTCGTACTGGGACGGCTGCCGGAGCCCGTCTTCCGCTTCCTCGCCGGAGTGCTCGGCTACCGGACGAGGGTCGGAGCGAGCGGCATGCTGCTCATCGACCGCTATCCGCCCTTCGCGCTGAACCCGCCGCCCGGCTATCCGGTCCGGATCGACGTCCGCCCGACCCGGCTGAACCGGCTGGCCGTCTTCTTCCGGCTGATCCTGGTGATCCCCGCCGCGATCGTGCAGAGCCTCGTCACGTCCGGCTGGTACGCCCTGGCGGTCCTGTGGTGGCTGATCACGCTGATCCTGGGACGGATGCCCCGCCCCCTCTTCCAGGCCACGGCTGCCATGCTGCGCTACGACATGCGCGTGTCCGCCTACATGTCGTTGCTCAGCCCCGCCTACCCCAAGCGTCTCTTCGGCGAGGACGCGCTGTCCGTGCCGGAGCGGCAGGGGCGCAGCGCCACCCAGCCACTGGTCATGAGCGGCGGGGCCAAGGCGCTGCTGGTGCTCTTCCTGGTCCTCGGGCTCGTGAGCGCCATCACGACATCCGTCACCAGGTCGTCGTCCGACGACACCGATACGTGGATGCGGCAGCAGAGTGGTCGCGTCGTGCACCCGCCGACAGGCATGACCGGGCGATGACATGGACAGCCCCTGAAGCAAGGCGCACCGGCTGGAGGCAGGGACACGGGCTTCGCGCACCTCGATCCGGCCACCGCCGCCGAGGACCGCGCCCGGCCGTCTGTATCAAGGTACGGAATCGAGCGGAACCGCGGCGGGCGGCGGAGTGAATCCGGACAGCCGGGTCACACGGGGAGTATGACTTCCACCGACTTACCGACAGACGCACCGGGCGAGTCCGACGGGCGAGCGGGCGGGCGCCGAGGCAACGGCCCACGCCGCGACCGACGATGGGGAAGGGCGGTCGCGATCGTCGCGCTCGCCGTCGCGCTGCTTCTTCTCGGCACGCGGCTCAGCCTGCTGCCGGGGCTGGGTGACATCTTCGGGGAGAAGACCCATGACCGCTCCGGTCCGGCCGTACTCAAGTCGATTCGTGACATGAGCAGGTACGAGGCGGCGGCGGGCAATTTCCAGGTCGTCGTCGATCTGGAGAAGGACACGAAGTTCCTCCCGGACGCGATCAGGGGCTCCCGCACGCTGTACGTCGGTGCGGGCACGGTCGGCGCCTCCGTCGACCTGGGTGACGTCGCCGACAACGGAGTCGTCGTCAACGAGGACCGGACGACGGCCGAGCTCCGGCTGCCGCACGCCGTCCTCGGGAAACCGGCGCTCGATCCCGACCGCTCCTACGCGGTGTCCAAGCAGCGCGGGCTCTTCGACCGGATCGGGGACTTCTTCTCCGACAACCCCGGCAGCGAGCAGGCGGTGAACAAGCTGGCGGCCCAGCACATCGGTGAGGCGGCGAAGGAGAGCGGGCTGACACAGCGCGCCGAGAAGAACACCACCGCCATGCTCCAGGGCCTGCTCGGCTCGCTCGGCTTCGAGGAGGTCACGGTCCACTACGGTGACGCCCGAAAGTAGGACCCGGCTCCGCCGCCGGGCTCCGGCCCTCGACTTCGCGCCCCGCCCGGCGCCTGGCTCAACTCCCTTGAGACACCGCACCCTTGACGGTCACGCCTCGATGGGTATGGTCTAGTCCAAGTGCAGGGACGGCGCCGGACATCCGCATTCCCGGGGTGTGTCCGGTCGTGGATCCTGCCGTTCCCTTCGCGCCTCTTGGCCCCACACCTGAGAGGCTGGACTGCCGCTATCGGGCTCCCCACAGTCCGCCCGCGTCGCAGCGATGCCTCATGTGAAGGAGAAGCATGCACGCGAAAAGGAAGACCGCCGTAGCCGTCGGTGCCGTACTCGCACCGGTACTCGCCCTGTCCCTCCCGGCGGGGTCGGCCAGCGCGCACGGCTACATCTCGTCACCGCCGAGCAGGCAGGCGCAGTGTGCCGCCGGAACGGTCAGCTGCGGTTCCATCACCTACGAGCCCCAGAGCGTGGAAGGTCCCAAGGGGCTGACCAGTTGCAGCGGCGGCAACAGCGCCTTCGCCGAGCTCGACGACGACGCCAAGGGCTGGAAGGTCACTCCGGTGAGTTCCAGTACCTCGTTCCAGTGGGTGCTGACTGCTCGTCACTCCACCAGTACATGGCAGTACTTCGCGAGCGGCCAGAAGATCGCGGAGTTCAACGACAACGGCGCCCAGCCCGGTGCGACCGTTACCCACCAGGTCGACTTCGGCAGCCTCAAGGGCCAGCAGAAGGTCCTCGCGGTCTGGAACATCGCCGACACGGCCAACGCCTTCTACGCGTGCATCGACGTCAACGTCAGCTGATCCCGCACGCACCGCCCCGCCGTCCCGGAGGGCCGTGGCCGGCCACGGCGCCACCTTCGGCGGGCGCGTAGGAGGAGGGACCCCCGCCCACGAAAGACGCTGTTGGTTAATTCGGGGGCTGGTCCTACTTCGCCCTGCCGAGCATGGGCTCGGCGGGGCGAAGTGCTGCGAAGTAGCTGGTGCGGGTGCGGGCCGGGGGTGTGTCGGTGAGGTGGGCATCGATGCGGGCGAGGTTGGTCGCGGCGCCGGTGAGCTGGTGCTGGAGGCTGGTTTTCGCGAGGCCACGGTAGCGGGATCTGCGCAGGCCGCGGCGCTGGACGCCCTGGGAGATGGTGCCCTCGACTCCTGCGCGGGTCTTGTAGCGGTCCTTCCAGGTGTCGGTGTCCTGTTCGGCGCGGGCCTGGCGGAGCGCTTGGTGTTCTTCGCGGGGCCGCAGGGTCAGGCGGCGGCCGGCGCTGGAGGTGGTGCACTGCTCGCGGACCGGGCAGGGACGGCACTGGCCGCCGTTGAAGCGGACGCGGATCACCGGGGTGCCCTCGGGCGAGCGGTCGGGGTTCCAACGGGTGGTGGTCTGACCGCTGGGGCAGGTGACCTGCTCGTGGTCCCAGTCGATCGAGATGTCGGGAACCGTCGCCACGGTGGTGGCCATGTTCGTGATCAGGTTCGGGATGTCCGGCTCGCAGGTCTCGGTGAGGTGGACCTTGTATCCGTCCCACATGGTGTCGCGTTTGACGCTGCCGCGTGCCTCGGTGTCATAGGGCGTGACCAGGCGCGTCGCGCCCGGCGGCCGGTCTTTTGGGCCCCACCGCCTCACCTCGCCCTCCACCTGCTGGAAGTGCTGGACCCAGACCTGGCGCAGGGTTTCCACCTGCTCCAGCGTGCGTAGTTCTCCGGGTGCCCCGGGTGAGAAGACGGCTTCGAGCAGTCGTGTCCCGTCCCGCCCGATCCGCAGGCCCATCTCGTCCCGTTTGGTGCGGGATCTGGGGAAACGTGAGTCCTCGGCCCGGGTGGCGTAGTGCTTGAACCAGTCCGGTTCCGCCATAGTCAGCAGCCAGCCGGGGGCGGCCTGGGCGATCTCGTTGAGCGCCGCCCTCAGGGTCTCGGCGACCTGTTCCAGCCAGCACAGCTGGCGGGCCGCGGATTGCACATGGGTGGAGTCGGTCCGTGCCCGGCCGCACGGTCTTCAGCAGCCCGCTTTCCCCGGCCGCGGCCAGGACGCCATCCAGCACCCGCCGCCCGGCCTCCGCTTCCACCAGGCGGTCCCGGAACTCCGACAGCACCGAGAAGTCGAAACCAGGATCGCCCAGTTCCAGCGCGAGCGCGTACTTGAAGTCGATCCGTGCCCTCACCGCCTCCGCCGCCTGCCGGTCGGTGAGCCCCTCCACGAACTGCAACACCAGCACGAGCGCCAACCTGCCCGGTGACCAAGCAGGCTTCCCCCGCGCAGGGAACAGATCCGCGAACTCCTCGTCACGAAACAGCGGCCCCAGCTCGTCCCGGACCCGGATCGCCAGACTCCCCTTCGGGAACGCGGCCCGCGCTACCCGCACCGTTTCCGCCGGAATCTCCCCCGACTCCCTCGGCTGCATCGACATCGACATCCACCCCACACAACAACGTCGGCCTTCAAGACCACAACCGAGTCTTGAAGGCCGACGTCACGCGAACCCCCGAATCAACCAACAGCGTCCCGTACCGGGCGGGGGTCCTCTGTCGTGCCGCCGCGGTCCCGTCCGGGCACCGACCCCGGCGGCGGGACGCTTCGGCGGGCGGCACCCGGATGGCAGGCCCCGTCACCCGCATGCTGTCCGGGCCGCGCCGATCCGGCCGGGCACCGCGACGCTGAGTCCGTCACCGCGTCGGCAGAAACGGATTCAGCATGCTCATACCGAACCTCCTCGGCCCCGGCCGCCCGGGTCCCTCCCGGGCGGGGGCGCGTTCGCGTCGCGGATACGTCTTCGCGGTCGTCCTCATCGTGGCGCTGAGCGCGGGAGCGGTGCCGGCCGCGGCGGCGGAGGCCGCGCGCACCGTACCGGGCCGGGACGCGGGCGCCAGGGCGGCGGTGGTGCTGGTGCGCGGTCCGCTCGACGCGTCCGGGCCGGGCGGCAGCGAGGCCTTCGGCGCCCGGTTCAGGGGCGCGCGCGAGCCGCTCGCCCCGCGACGGACCAGGACCTTGTTGCTCGCGGTGATCGGAGGCGCCGCCGGTCTGGCGGCGTTCGCGGTCGGCGGTTTCGTGACGGACGCCCGCAGGCGCGGCGGCTACGGACGCCGGCCCCACGGCTGACACCGCCCGACGCGACACGTCGGCCGCGCACGGGATTCGGGGCGGCCGATACGGTTGAAGCGATGATGAGGAACCGCGGCCGATGAAGCGTCACGGCCGAATCGTCGACGACGGGACAGACATCATGCCTCTCCAGGGTGAGTACGAGCCCAGCCCCTCCGAGTGGGTTCGGGACCAGGTCGAGCAGTACGAGAGTTCGGGCGGTACGGAAGGGACGACGATGCGGGACCTGCCCGTCATCATCCTGACCACCCGGGGCGCCAGGAGCGGGAAGATCCGCAAGACTCCGCTCATGCGCGTGGAGCACAACGGCGTGTACGCGGTGGTCGCCTCGAAGGGCGGAGCCCCCGAGCACCCCGTCTGGTACTACAACCTCACCGCCGACCCGCGTGCCGAACTGCAGGACGGGCCGGTGCGCCAGGACATGAACGTCAGGGAGGTGACCGGGGACGAGAAGGCGGTCTGGTGGGAGCGGGCCGTCGAGGCGTTCCCCGACTACGCCGACTACCAGAAGAAGACCGACCGCCAGATCCCGGTCTTCGTCCTGGAACCGGCGGAGACCGGCCACTGACCTGCCGGGCACGGTACGAGAGCGGGGCGCGGCCGTATCGCTGAGTGCGCCCCGGAGGCCCCACCGGTTCCCCTCCCCGGAAACCGTGGGGCCTCCGGCCGTCTCTCGCCGCTACGGGGCACACGGCGTGGCGGGATACTCTCCAGCACGGCCCCTTGAGGTGCGGGGCATGGGAAGGATTCAGAACCTGATGACAGACAATGTCCGCCTGGTCGCGTTCGTCCGGGCACGTCTCGACGAGGAAGAAGACGTCGCGCGTGCGGCCGGTGGCGAGGGGTGGCGGTGTCCGGCCGAGGTGCCGGGCGAAATCCACGACCGCAGCGGCGCGATCGCGTTCAGCCTGCGGACGCACGGCTACAACCACCACATCGCCCGGCAGGATCCCGCGCGCACGCTCCAGCGCATCGAGACCAGCCGCGTGCTCCTGGACGAGTACGCGGAGGTGGCCGCGCTGGACACCGACCGCCCCGAGCGGGACTTCGCCTCGGGGCGCGCCTTCGGCCTGGGGTTCGTGGTCCGGCAGATGGCCGCTGAGCACGCCGGGCACCCCGAGTACCAGGTGAAGTGGCTTCCTCGGTTCACCCAGTAGCGCCGCGGCCGGGACGCCGCGGCACTACTGGCCTGGCCCCTCCCGGTGACCACCGCCGGGAGGGGGCTCAGAGGGGATTCGCGCCTCGGTCGCCCTTCGTGCTCACCTGATCGCTTCGCTCCTGGAGCCGGCGGGCCTTGTCCTTGAGGCGCTCCCGCTCCTGGGGGTCGGAGGCCCGCTCGGCGGCCTCCTGCATTTCCTGCGCCTTGGCGCGAATACGCTCGGCGCGGCCTCCGGATTCATCCGCAACGCTCATGATCACTCCTGGATCTCGGGGGAGAGCCGACGCCACCAGCGAATCAGCGCTCCCGCACACCTGCATCTCGAACGGTGACCGACCGCAACGGTGACCGACTGCTACGGATGCGCCGCGAGGTGGTCGGGGCACCCGCCGGGGTGACGTAGGGTGGGGATCGCAACGACGCGGGGTGGAGCAGCTCGGTAGCTCGCTGGGCTCATAACCCAGAGGTCGCAGGTTCAAATCCTGTCCCCGCTACTTTCGAAGCAGGGCCCGGAACCACACGGTTCCGGGTCCTGCTGGTTTCCTCCGGGCGGCCGGGGGCGGACCCGCCCGCTGCCGCTCACCGTCGGGACCGCTCCTGGTCCTGCGTGCCGGGAGTGCTCCCGCCCGCCGCGGTGCTGATCACCTGGTCCAGGACGTCGCGCGAGCGGAGCAGGTCGTTGACGGTGCGGTCGATCCGGTCCCGCTCGGTGGTGAGTTCGGCGACCAGCGCCGGGGTCGCGTTGGCGGCCGGGCCGCCGTCGTCGTCACGCATGCAGGGCAGGATCCGCGCGATCGCTGAGCTGTGAAGCCCTGCCGCGTAGAGCTCCTGGATGCGGATGACGCGATCGACGGCGCGTTCGGAGAAGTCCCGGTGGCCGCCGGGCGTCCGGCTGGACGCGAGCAGGCGCTGCTCCTCGTAATAACGCAGCGACCGCTCGCTGACACCCGTGCGTGAAGCCAGTTCCCCGATACGCATGTCCCACCCCACGACTTGAACTTGACATCAATGTCAGGTTCTACGTTACCGGCATGACCAACACACAGCAGGCTCCCGCCACTTCCCGACTGTTCGAGCCCGCCCGCCTCGGCTCCCTGGAGCTGTCCAGCCGACTGGTGATGGCACCGCTGAGCCGCAACCGGGCCGGAGCCGACGGGGTTCCCGGCGAACTGATGGCGACCCACTACGCGCAGCGCTCCTCGGCCGGCCTCATCATCGCGGAGGGCACGACGCCGAACCCCGTAGGCCAGACCTACCCCCACATCCCCGGCATCCACAGCTCCACGCAGATCGCCGGCTGGCGCCGGGTCACCGACGCGGTGCGCGCCGCTTCCGGCACCCGGATGTTCCTCCAGTTGCAGCACGGCGGCCGGGTCGGCCATCCCGACACCGGCGGCCACATCCCGCTCGCCCCCTCCGCGGTGCGGTTCCCGGAGGCGCTGCACACCCCCAGCGGACCGCAGAGCGGTGTCGAACCCCGCGAGATGAGCGTCCGGGACATCAGGTCCACCATCGCGGACTTCGCCACCGCCGCACGCAACGCCGTCGAGGCCGGTTTCGCCGGTGTGGAGGTGCATTCCGCCAACGGCCATCTGCTCCACCAGTTCCTGGCGAAGAACACCAACCGCCGGACCGACGGCTGGGGCGGGCCGGCGGAGGGACGCATCCGGTTCACCACCGAGGTGGTTCAGGCCGTCGCCGAAGCCATCGGCCCCGACCGGGTCGGCGTACGGATCTCGCCCGGAGTGGGCGTCAACAGCATCGAGGAGGGTGACACGGAGGACATCTACCGGGCGCTGCTCCCCGCCCTCGCGCGCGTCGAGCCGGCCTATCTGCACCTGATCTACGCCGACCCGGACAGCGCGCTCTTCGCCGGGATCCGCAAGGCCTGGCCCGGCACGCTGATGGCGAACCCGGTGCTCTCCCGTGCGGAGGGCGCGGCCGACGGCGGCAAGCGGCGGGGCGAGCGCCTGCTGGCCGAGGGCGCCGACCTGATCGCGCTGGGCCGGGGCTTCCTCGCCAACCCCGACTTCGTCGAGAGGCTGCGCACCGGCGCGCCCCTCAACGAGATCCGCCCGGAACTGCTGATGCACGTGCACGGGGCGGAGGGCTACAACGACTACCCCGCACTGGGCCGCCCGTAAGCGCACCCGGCACGTGAAGAGCCGGTCAGCGGGGCCGGTGCGTGCCGGGCGTGTGCCCGAAGGCGCGGCGGAAGACATCGATGAACGCGCTGGCGGACGACCAGCCGCACCCTATGCTGTCGGTCGGCCACGCCTGCGTGGACATCTACCAGGGCGCCGTCGCGTCGCTCGTGCCGTTCTTCGTCTCCGAACGCGCCTACAGCTACGCCGCCGTCTCGGGTGTCGTGCTCGCCGCTTCGCTGCTGTCCTCGGTGGCCCAGCCGGTGTTCGGTGTGCTCACCGACCGCTGGGCGATGCCCTGGCTGCTGCCGGTGAGCACGATCCTGGGCGGGCTGGGCATCGCCCTGAGCTGTGTGAGCGGTTCCTACGCCCTGACGTTGACGTTCGTGGCCGTGTCGGGTGTCGGCGTCGCCGCCTACCATCCCGAGTCCGCCCGCGTCGCGCGGCTCGTCAGCCGGGGCAGTCATACCGCGATGGGCTGGTTCTCGGTCGGCGGCAACCTCGGCTTCGCAGCCGCCCCGCTCATGGTCACCGCGATCTTCGCTTCCGGCGGCCTGCGGCTGGCGCCGCTGTTCGTGATCCCGGCCCTGGTCGGCAGCGTGCTGTGCCTGCCCGTCCTGCGTGCGCTGGAGAAGACGGCACCGTGCGGCTCCCGGAGTGTGGCCGGGGCGGGCGCCGACGACAAGGCGTCGTTCGTGAAGCTGTCGCTGGCCGTGGTCTGCCGGTCCATCGCCTTCATCGGCCTGAGCACCTTCATCTCGCTCTACGTCAAGCAGCGCCTCGGCGGCAGCGCCGCGGCCGGTACCGCGGCGCTGTTCGTGCTCTATCTCGGCGGCGCGGTGGGCTCCGTACTGGGCGGCAGTCTGGCCAACCGGTGGGACCGGGTCACGGTCGCCCGCTGGTCGTACCTCGTCTCGGTGGCCGCCGTCGCGGGGGTCGTGTACGTACCCGGCCCGGCGGTCTACGGATGCGTGGTGCTGACCTCCGCCGGTCTGTACGTCCCCTTCTCGCTCCAGGTCACGCTCGGCCAGGACTACCTGCCCACGCGCGTCGGCACCGCGAGCGATATCACCCTCGGGCTGACCGTCAGCATCGGCGGCCTGGCCGGCCCCCTCATCGGCGTCATCGCGGACGCGGCCTCCCTGCGCACCGCCCTGACCCCGCTGATCCTGATGCCCGCCCTGAGCTGGCTGCTGTTCCGCACACTGCCCGAGCCCACCGCGCCGAAGCCCGCCGTGGCGCGCCGGACCGCCCCGCCCGTCCGGCGGGGGACCCCCTGATCAGGAGCGGCGGCCGCTCCCGGCGCCCTGGCGGTTCGCGGTGAAGCGGGACGGCGGCCGGCCGAAGGTGCGGGTGAAGGCGGCGGTGAACGCGGCGGGGGAGGCGTAGCCGAGGCGGCCACCGACCTCGCTCACCGACGCGGTCCGCAACAGCGCGACGGACGCGAGCAGCCGGGCGCGGGCCCGCCAGACGGCGGGGCTGTCGCCCGTCTCGGAGCGGAAGCGCCGGGTGAAGGCCCGTTCGCTCATGGCCGTCCGCGCCGCCCACGCGGTGTTGGTGACCGTCGCGTCAGGGGCGGCCAGATACTCGCGGCACAGCCTCGCGAGCTCGGCCGAGGCGGGAATCCCGACGTGGAACGGCAGCGGGGCGAGCTCGGCGATCTCGTGCAGAAGGAGCGCGGCGACGGCCCCCGCCCGCCCGGACAGCTCGTAGTCCGCCTCGAACTCGACCGCCGCCAGGAGCAGTTCGCGCAGCAGCGCCGAGACGTCCACGACCATGCAGGTCACCGGCCACCAGGGGACCGCGGCCGGCTCGATGTACAGACTTCTGGTGCTCACCCCCAGCATGTGGACCCGGTGCCGGGTGGCCGCCGGGATCAGTACCGCGCGTTCCGGCGGAACGGTCCAGGTGCCGTCGGCGGTGTCGACGACCATCACCCCGGTGGCGCCGTAGAGGAACTGCGCGCGCCGGTGCTCGTGCCAGTCCAGTACGTGACCGGGCGGGTAGTCGGTGCCGATCGGCAGGACAGTCCGGTCGATGTGGTCGACGTCGGCCAGGGGAACGTTCTTCACCGTTCCAGCCTTCCACGCCGTTGGCCGAAACGCGAAGGAATGGTGCCGATCATCGAATGCGAGCGGCCCGCCCGCGCTGGTGGAGTGGTCTTCATGGATGTGGTGGCATTGGCAGGGATCGGGCTCCTCACGGGGATGACGACGGTGTTGTTCGGGTTCGGCGGCGGATTCGTCGCGGTGCCGGTCGTGGTCTGGGCGGACGCCGCACTCGGCGGGGACGCGATGCGGGTCGCGACAGCCACCTCGGCCCTGGTGATGGTGGTGAACGCGGGCTTCGCGACGGCCGTCACACCGCGCCAGGTGCTCCGCGCGCTCCGCGGGAGCGGCGCGCTGCTCCTCCTCCTGGCGGCCGGCGCCTCGGCCGGAGCCGTGGCCGCCGGGCTCGCCCCGGCCGGTCCGGCGCGCTGGGCCTTCGTCGCGTACGTCGCCCTCACCATCGTCGACCTGCTGCTGCGCCCGGGATTCCTGCGCCCGCGCACGCGGCCCATGGAGACCCCCGGTACTCCACGCCCGCTGCCCGCCCTGCTGGGCGCCCCGGTCGGGGCGGTCGCGGCCTTCCTGGGCGTGGGCGGCAGCGTGATGACCGTCCCCGCGATGCGGCGCGCCGGGCACCCGATGCGAGTGGCGACCGCCCTGGCCAACCCGCTCACCCTTGCCATCGCGCTCCCGGCCACCGCGGTGTCCCTGTTCGGGGCCTCGGTCCCCGCCGCCGCGGACGCGCACGCGCACCTGGCAGGTCTCGTCGACCTCCGAGCGGCCTCGGCGCTGCTGCTCGGAGCTCTGCCGGTGATCGCGGTGCTGCGCCGGCGCCCGCCACGGATCCCGGACCGCACCCATGCCTGGGCGTACGTCGGACTCCTGGCCACGGTGATGGTGGCGATGCCGCTGGCGGCGTAGGGCCGGGTCACGCCGGGACGCCGCAGTAGGATGCCGCAATGCGTGTACACGGCAACGGAGATCGGTCCGCCCTTCTGATCAACGGCACCGTCGGCGTGGGCAAGACGACCGCCGCCGAGGCCGTGGGTGATCTCCTCGCCGACGCCGGGGTCCCCCACGCGGTGCTGGACCTCGACAGCCTGAGGCGGTCGTGGCCCGCGCCGCCCGGTGACCGCTTCAACTTCGGCATTCTGCTGCGGAACGTGCGGAGCGTCGCCGCCAACTATCTCGACGCGGGTGCGACGCGTCTCGTGCTCGCGGGTGTGATCGAGCAGCCGGACGAGCGCCGACGACTGTCCGAGGCCGTGGGCGCCGAACTCACGGTGTGCCGCCTCAGGGCAGATCCCGCTGTCCTTCGTGAGCGCCTGACCCGCCGCCACCACAGCGAACCCGAAGCGCTGCGATGGCATCTGGACCGGTGCGGCGAACTGGACGCCGTCCTCGACCGTTCGGCGGTCGACGACTTCACCATCGACACGACCACGGGTTCGGTCACCGATATCGCCGCGTCGGTCGTCAAGCGAGTCGGCTGGCTGTGACAGGTGAGAAACCGGCGAAGACCATGTTGCAGATCTGACAGGAGAAAGCGGGCTGTGCCGTGGCCGCCCGGCAAGGCGGGCTGCTCCCGCTCGGCCCCGGCGCGCGGGAGCGCCTGGCCGGGTACCTCGGCGGTCACCCGGTACTGATCCCGCGCGGCCACGGACCGCTCGCGGTCGGAGGGAACGCCGCGCAGGTGTTCGCCGGATTCCGGTTCAGGCGGTGCGGGGCCGGCCAGGCGGCCACGGGGCGGACAGGATCGGCACGATGTCGTACTGGTAGCACGGTGTCGTGAAGCACTGCTTGGGCGCCGGGACGCAGACGGAGCCGAGCGGTGCGATGACGGTGGCGCACGGGTTCGCCCGGTGCGCCGCGGAGACGTCCACGGCGTGTGCGGGACCGGTCAGGGTGAGCGACAGGGCGGCGAGAGCGACCGGGGCCCCGGCGCGCAGCAGGTTCTTGGGCATGGACAACAGGCATAGCCGGTCCGCCGGCCCCGGGGAAGGCTCCGGAGGGCCAAGTCACCCGTCCGGGGACCGGAGCCTCTCGTCCGGAGCAGGCTGGGCTCAGGCCGCGCGGCGGCCCGTGTGCAGCGGGGTGCCTCCGGCGAGACCCTCCGGGTCCAGCGCCAGTGACAGGGCGGCGGTCGCGCCGACGTCCGCCAGGCTGTGCGCGTCGGGCAGGAGTTCCACGCCGTCCGCGCCGGGCCGGTGGATCAGCACCGGGACGTACTCCCGGGTGTGGTTGGCGTGGCCGATCGTGGGGTCGTTGCCGTGGTCGCCGGTGACGATCAGCCGGTCACCGGGGGCCGCGAGCAGGGCCATGAGCCCGGCCAGCCCGGCGTCCACCTGTTCCAGCAGCTGCCCGTACCGCCCGGGGTCCTGCTGATGGCCCGCCAGATCCGTCTCCTGGACGTTCGCGACCACCAGGGCGTCGCCCTCAGCGCGTACCGCGTCCAGGGTGTGCGAGAGCACGTCGGCGGTGGCGACGGCCGGATGACGGGTCGCCGCCGCGCACACCAGGATGTCGGCGGCCTTGCCCACCAGGGTGACCGGGATCCCGGCCCGTGCCGCCAGCTCGGGGAGCTGGCGGGTGTGGTCGAGCGGGGCGCCCAGGTGCTGCACCTGGAGCCCGCCGTTGCGGTAGAAGCCGGTGGCGGGGGTGTCAAGACCGACCGTCTCCCCGTCGCCGGGGCGGACGAAGTCACGGAGCGGGCCGTCCGCGCGGCCGCCGACCGCGATGACCCGCGCGACCGGGGCTACGGCGCGCACGGTACGGGCGATGGCGAGGATTCCGCCGGGCCCGTCGAACGGCAGGTCGTCGAGGCGGCCGGAGGCGTTCCAGTTGATTCCCGGATCGGCCTCCAGGTTGTCGTGGACCAGGACCGCCCCGTCGACGACGAGCAGCGGCTTGCCGTCCAGGCGCTCGACCCGGTGACCGGCGGCCGTGAGAGCGCCGGACACCTCGTCGAGGTGGTCGGCGAGCCGGGCCACCGTCACCCGGCTGAAGTCGGCGCCCATCATGGTCTGGTGGCCCGCGAAGGTGTCCGCGCCCGGGTAGCCGAGCGCCGCCCTGCCCGCGGCGACGGGGAGATGGGTGCGGCGCGTCAGGTCCGGGTGCGGGTGGACCAGCCCGAGCCCCAGCGCCCCGAGCACCGGCAGGCGCAACGGGCGCCCGAACGCGGTCCGGCAGTGGTCGAGTACGTGTCCGCAGGTGTCGGCGGTGAGGTCGCCGGGGCGCAGGGTGCCCGCGTCGGGCATGGCGCCGACGCCGAATCCGTCGATGACGACGATGACGGTCTTGGCCATGAGGTGCTCCTTACAGGGCTCGGCCGTGGGCGTCGTAGAGCCCGTTCAGCCGCGGGGTGCCGGAGGCGAGCCCGGAGACGACGGCGACGGTCGAGCGGGTGACGAAGATCTGGGTACGGAAGGCGAGCAGCGCGGTGTCCCCGGCACGGGCGTCCGCCGCGCGGGCGGGCGCGTCGAGGAGCCGGTAGTAGTCGATGTTCTCGGCGGGCGCGTCCTGCACACCGAGGCGGGTTCCGGTGCGCGGCAGGAGGGCGCTGCGGATGTGCGCGCGGGGGTAGAAGCCGCCGCCGAATATCGCCGGGCGGCCGTCGTCCAGGGTGTGGGCGACCTCGCTCACGTACACGTACGCGGGCTTCTCCGGCTGGGCCGGATCGACGGCGTGCAGCGGGGTGGTGCCGGTGAGGGCGTGGCCCGGCTCGCCGTGCGTCGCGCCCAGTCCGGCAAGCAGCGGGAGGGACGCCATCGAGGTGGCGCTGGGGGCGCTGAGCTTGAGGTCGCGGTGTCCGCGTGCGGCCAGGAGTTCGCGGGCCTTGAGCGCCAGGCCGAAGTTGGGGGTGGCGGCGGGCACGCCCGTCACCGGGTCGCACAGCACGCACGGGAAGGCGGTGACACCGGCGATCCGGATGCCGTCCAGTGCCTCGGCCGCCTCGGCGAAGGCGTCCAGGCGGTCGAGCGGTACGCCGCCCTCCTGACCGGGGTAGACATCGCCCTCGGCCCCTTCGAGCCTGATCAGGACGGGCTGGACGAAGCCCAGTTCGAGGGCCGCCTCGGAAACGGCACGGGCGTTGGCCAGGTCGAAGACGGTGACGGTCTCCGGGCGCCAGGCCAGCATCTCGGGCAGCGCGCGCCGGGGGATCTGGACGAGGTGTCCCAGGTTGCCGGGACGGGCTCCGGCGGCGTGCAGGGTGCGGGCCTCCGCCGGGTCGATGGCGGCCGAGCGGGGGATGTGCCGGGCGATGGCCCGGATCAGTTCGGGGTTGCGGCCCAGCTGCTTGACGACGAACCAGAGGCTGATCCCGAGGCGGTCGGCCTCGGCCGCCAGCAGCTCGGCGTTGGCCTCGACGGCGTCCAGGTCGACGACATAGGTGTCCGGCGGGATGTCGCCGGTCCGGTGCAGCGCCGCCGCGGCGTCCACGAGCCCGGGATTGCGGGTGAGTACGGTGTCGAGGAACACGGTCAGTCGTCCTTCGGTTCGTCCAGGGCGGCGAGCGAGCGGCGCAGGATGTCGATGACGAGGTCCGCGCCCGCCCGCATCGGGTTGATGCGTACGGTCCAGTCGGCCAGTTCGGGGGAGTCGTCGAGGGCCGAGCTGGACATCCGGTAGAACAGCGGCGCGATCTCGTACCGGGAGTTGGAGCCGACGGGGTAGGGAGCCGCTCCGAACCGGGCGGCGACGGCGGGCAGTCCCGCCGCGACGGGCCGGTCGAGCCGTACGAGCAGACAGCGGTCCTGGGCGTTGGCGATGCGCACCTCCGCCACCCCGTCCACCTCGCCGGCCGTCAGCCGCTCCGCGACCTCCGCGCCCACCCGGGACTGCACGGACCACATGACGGGAACGTGGGTGAGGGAGCGCAGGGCGTCGAGCGCCTGGTGGCCCTGGACCTGCCCGCCGCCGGAGTAGTTGTCGCGGCGGACGTGCTCGACCAGGTCGCGGGCGCCGACGACGAGGCCGACGCCCTCCGGCCCGTGCAGCTTGAAGAGCGAGAAGCAGGAGGCGTCGGCCCCCAGCTCCACCCCGGCGGCGGGCGTGCGCATCACGGCGTAGTTGTCGTCCACGATCGTGCGCACCCCGGCGGCCCGGCAGTCGGCGATGACCTCGGCCGGGTCGTAGGAGTCCGCGAGCCGCTGCCGGGTGTGCTGGATGTACGCCCACCGGAACCGGCCGGACTCCAGGGCCTGGCGGAGCGCCGAGGCGTCGTTGAAGTCGGCCTCGACGGTGTCCACGCCGATGCCCCGCAGGGTGACCTCTGTGGTCCGGTAGACCGGGGCGCGGTGGATGAGCAGCGGGTCGCCCGCCCGAGCGGCCGCGTTGAGGGTGGCCCGGATCGCGCCGGTGCCCGCGCCCTGGACGAAGGCGGCGTCCTGGGCCCCGAAGAAGTCCGCGAGTACGGCCTCCACCCGGGCGGTGGTGCGCGGCCGGCCGAGACCGGGGACGACGCCCGCGTCGGACGAGAACAGCTGCTGTCCCTCGAAGTGGGCGGCGGTGGCCTCCAGCAGCCGGAACTGCCTGGCCACGGCGTCGTCCAGATCCACCGTCGCCAGCGGGAAGGTGGCGGGAAGCACGGGAGGTACGGGGCTCATGTCAGTTCTCCTCCACGTTCGCGCCGGTCAGGAAGCGCAGCGGATTGCGTCGGGTCAGCAGGTCGATCAGATCGTCGTCGGCGCCCGCCGCGCGCAGCTCGGGCAGGAAGCCGCGGAAGAGGTGCCCGTAGCCCTGGCCGCCTTCGTCCAGCAGGTAGCCGTGGCGGGAGATGTCGCAGCTCAGCAGGGCCCGGTCGGCGTGCCCGGCCTCCACCAGGGCCAGCAGCAGCCGGAGCCGCGTCCGGTCGCTCTGGTAGGACGATTTGCCCACGGTGTCGAAGGCGACGTACGCCCCGCGCGCGGCGAGCTCCCGGTGGACGCCCGGGTCGTCGAGCAGATCCTGATGGCCGATGCTGACGCGGTGGGCGGGCAGCCCCTCACCGGTGAGCAGTTCCAGCTGGGCGAGCCCGCCCCGGCCCAGCTGCGCGTGGGTGGCGAGGGAGAGCCCGGTGGCCCGCGCCGCCCGCGCGCCGGCCCGCAGCACCTTGGCCTCGGGAGCCGTGGGGACGTCCCCGTGGCTGCCGATCTCGCCGAGGACGCCGGGCCGGATGCCGCTCGTACCGATGCCGTCCTCGATCTCGCGGACGAGGACCTCGGTGAGCTGTTCCACGTCGGCGGTGTCGATCTCCGGGGTGTGGAACGGCTCGTAGTACCAGCCGGTCGCGGCGACCACCGCGACCCGCGCGTCCCGGGCGATCGCCGCCAGGGCGCCGACGTCGCGTCCCATGCCCCGGCAGGTCAGCTCGACGACGAGGGAGAGCCCGAACTCCTCCCGCAGCGCGCTCAGCTCGGCGGTCACGGCCGCCGCGTGGCGTCGCGGGTCGAGGACGGCCGCACCGTCGCCCCGCTGGTCCAGATCGAGGACCAGGTGCTCGTGGGCGAGGGCCGGTCCGCGTACCGAAGCGGTCGCGATGTCGCCGGTGACGGTGCGCAGGGTGTGCGGGGCGGGGTGATTCATCGTGGGGTTCCTTCTACGTGTACGGGCCCGGCCCGGTCAGCGGCCTGCCGGCCCTGACACGGGGGTGAACTGGTCCAGCGGCGGGGGTGTCAGCCCTTGACCGGGGTGAACAGATCGAGCCAGTACAGGATGTTGAGCAGGATGCCGCCGATGATCACGGCCGCCGGCGCGGCGGCCATCTTCACGACGGGTCGGCCCATCGCCTCGTTCAGCAGGTAGAGCCCGCCGACGACGAGGATGCCGAGTCCGCCGCCCATGGCGTTGGCGGCCATCAGCGAACCGAACAGGATCGCGAGCTGGAGGGTGTCTCCGATGGCGCTGCGCAGGTGCTCGGAGGAGTCACGGACGCTGGGCAGCTTCCCGAGGAGCCGGCCGATCCAGGAGAGGGCAAGCACCTCGGCCGCGAACACGAGCGCACCGACGACAGCGGCCAGGAACGGGCTCGGCATGAGGTAGCCGATCGGGTACACCAGCGTGAAACCGGCGATGCCGTACGCCCCGGAGGCGAGTGCGGTGGTCGCGATCAGCGGGATGAAGCCGAACACCCGGTAGAAGTCGACCTGGGCGGCCTCCGAGTACTGCCCCTTCGCGATGAGGAAGCTGGTGGCCTCACCGCCGCCGAATATGTGCATCTGGGCGAGCACACAGACTCCGGCCCCGAGCACCATGAACAGCGGCAGATACCTGCGCAGCCGGGCCGCGCTAGCACTGAACAGCGACGCCATCGGATCGTCCTCCAGGACGACCTCCTCGACGCCCGCCGCCCGGTCGGCCCGGCGCTGCCGGACGTCCTTGGCGACCGCGAGGCCGATGAGCATCAGCACGCCGACGGCCATGGCCAGCGCCCCGGCGAACATGTTCGGCCACAGCTTCATCGTCATGACGACGAGGGCCAGTTCGAAGACGCCCGCGATACCGCCCCACTTGCGGCCGAACTGCTTGGTGATGGCGAGCACCGGGAACAGCGAGAAGAGGAAGAGGATCGGCGTCGACATCTGCTGCATCGCGGTCAGGAAGTCGACCGGCAGGTCGTGGGCGACGTTGTTCGCGCCGTTCAGGCCGAACACGACCACCGCGCCCCAGGCGGCACCGAGGATGGGGGCGAGCCACTTCTTCGGTGCCAGCATCCCGAGGATGTCCGTGGGCAGGAAGACCAGCCACGGGTTCAGCACACCCGTGGACAGGGCCATCGGCGCACCCAGTCCGAAGATGAACCCGGCGGACAGGCCGAACGAGACAGCCGTCGTCGCGCTACGGGTGGTGCGCCCCTGGATGAAGTCCAGCATGAAGGGGCGTACCCCGTCGTTGAAGACGGCCAGGGCCATGTGCGAGATGTAGGCCGTCAGCGCACAGAGGGCTATCACGGTCAGTTGCTGGGCCAGCGTGAAGTCGAGGCCGGCGCCGGCGGCGAGTGTGGTGCTCACGAGTCACTCCTTGGTGCCCGGGATGATGAGAACAGGCTGTTGGTCAGCCGCGGGCGGCGATGGCGCGCGCCATGAGGGGGGCGATGATGTCGATCTGGTCCATCGAGAAGCCGAAGACCTTCTTGCCTTCGGCGAGCAGGGCGGTGACCTGCTCCTCCGTCGGAACGCTGCGCCCGAAGGTGTGGCAGGCGGCACTGCCCATGAGGCCGACGAGCACGCCCAGCGAGGCGCCGGCGCCCGTGTGGCAGGTGCCCAGGTAGTAGTCGGCCTGGCCGGCCCGGAGCTTCATCGCCGCGTCCATGTCGCTGGAGGCGACGACGTCGAGCGAGTCGATGCCGAGCTTGCCGATGGCCGCGGTGACCTCGACCTTGCCGACTCCACCGGTGAGGATCTTCGTCATGGCTGTTCTTCTCTCTGCGTCGGTGTCTGCTGCGGGGTGGGGGGACGCCTGCCGTGACCGGTCAGGACGTGGGTGCGGCGGGGGGCTGCTGCGCCAGGACGGCCAGGTGCATCCCGAGGAAGTTGACCTCGGACTCCGGGAGCGCGGCCCCGAGCTCCCGTTCGGCGCGGGCCGATACGGCGCGGGCGCGGGCGACGGCGTCGGGATGTCCGGCCAGCTCGGCGGCGACCTGGTCGTCGGTGAGGAACTGCTCGATCGCCTCGCCGTCCAGGATCCGGCCGAGCGCCATCATCAGATGGCTGGTCAGCATGCCTGCCGTCGCTTCGGTGACCGTGCGGCCCTCCGCCTCCAGGGCGCTCAGCTCGGTGGTGACGAAGTCGGCCACCTCCGGCCGGACCGTGCCGCCCTCGCGAAAGAGCTGGATCCGCAGTGCGAGCTGGTCGTCCATGGTGATCCTCCTAAAATCAACAGTAACCAGGATGTTGTATTTTGAGGGCGAGCGACGCCCCGGAGTTATGAGACCCCGGTCACGGTGCCCGCCGGTCAGTACGAGGGGACGCGCTCACCGCGCAGCACCTCGCTCTGCAGCCGGGTCACCAGCGACAGATCGAGCGAGTCGCGGACCGCGGCGAGCGCCTTGGCCCCCTCTGACCGGCCGATCACCGCGGCGGTGGAGTTGCGCAGTGCCAGCTCCCGGTTGACCTCGTCCCCGAGGGGGAGCACGTCGACGCCGATCCCGAGCCGGTCCTGCGCCTCGTCCAGGTTCCAGACGGTCGCGTCCACCTCGTTCCGCGCGAAGAGATCGCTCAGCTGCATGTACGACGCCTCCCGCCACTCGACATCCTCCCGGCCGGCGAAGACCCGCTCCACGAGCATCCGCAGATCCTCGGAGGCGTGGTCGACCGCCACCCGCAGTCCGGGCGTGTCCAGGTCCACCCCGTGCCGTACCAGCATGCCGTGCGCGCCGACGTAGGTGGCGGAGCCGAGATCGGCCACCAGCTCCACCGGGTGCTCGGCGATCAGCTGGTCGGCGGCGAACCGGGACAGGACGACCAGGTCGACCTTGCCCTCCAGCAGCGCCGCGGTCCGGGCCCCGGCGCCTCGCATGAACGTGATCGCGAACGGTGCGCCCGCCTCCTCGAACGCGCTGCGCAGCCCGGTCGCCAGGCCCTCGTACCGTCGTGAGTAGGGGAGCGGCATCGCCGCGAGCAGGGTTCCCAGGCCGGACAGCCGCCACAGGACGGTGCGGTCCGAGTGGACGAGGAACGTGCCGAGATGGCCGCGCGCCGTCGTCGAGATCGCGCCGGCCTCCTCCAGCAGGTGGAGGGCGGCCTGAACGGTTCCGTTTCCGCAGCCCAGCTCCTGCGCGAAGTCGCGCACACGGGGCAGGCGGGTGTCCGGCTCGTGGTGCAGGAGCAGGACGGCGAGCTGCCGTGCGGCGAGGCCGTTGCGGGTGAGGAAGCGGTCGTCGAAGTCGTTCACAAATCAAACAGTAACCAGGATTCTGGATACTGACAAGACCCCTGCCGGGAGCCGCCTCGGCTGCCCCGCGGGCGCCGGCCTCCTCCCGCTGATCCGCCCGGCGTGCGCCGGTCGGCAGGCGCGGAGAACATGTGGCCATGAGCAACTCGGCGCCTCGGGCGCAGGGTCCGGACCGGACTGCGAAGGCCGGTGCGAGCGGGCCGCCGAACCAGACGCTGGCACTGGCCGCGATGATGTTCGCCGTGTCGATGACGTTCATCGACCGGACCATCGATGCGATCGCCGCACCCGACATCATTCACGAGCTGGGCCTCACCTCCTCGCAGATGCAGTGGGTCATCAACGCCTACCTGCTCACGCTCGCCGCCTTCTTCGCGTTCGGCGGCCGGCTCTCCGACATCCTCGGCCACCGCCGCGTCATGCTCCGCGGCACGCTCGTCTTCGTCATCGCCTCCGCGCTCTGCGGCGCCGTGCCGTCGGGGGACTACGCCCAGGCGTGGCTGATCGGGTTCCGGGCGATCCAGGGGTTCGGCGCCGCCCTGATGTTCCCGGCGGCGCTCGCCGTGGTCATCGCGGTGTTCCCGGTGGAGCGGCGCGGGCGCGCGCTGGCGCTGTTCTTCGGCGTCTCGGGCGGGCTCACGGCCATCGGCCCGCTGCTGGGGGGCTGGCTCACCGAATGGACCTGGCGGGCCATCTTCTGGATCAACGTGCCCGTCGCCGTGGTCGCCATCGTCCTGGCACTGCTCGCGCGCATCCCCGAGAGCTCGAACCGGGAACCGCTGGACGTACCGGGCACCGTGCTGATGGCGGTCGGCATGGGGCTGACCGTACTGGGACTCCAGCAGTCCGTGTCCTGGGGCTGAGACACCTGGTCGACCTGGACGTGCATCGTGGCGGGGCTCGTGGTCCTGGCCTACTTCTGCCGCTTCGAACTGCGCAGGCGCCACTCGCTCGTCAGACTCCAGGTCTTCCGGGACCGGGCCTTCTCCGTCGACATGCTCGTGCTCTTCTTCGCCATGACGGCCTTCGTGCCGGTGCTCTTCTTCGCCTCGGTGTACGCGCAGGTCTCCCTGGGCGCCTCGCCCAACCAGGCGGCGCTCTACCTCCTCTACTTCTTCGTGGGGTTCGCCCTCGCCTCCCAGTGGGGCGGCCGCATCCTGGACAAGCGCGGCGCCCGGCCCTGAAGACCGGTGCCGCGCTCGGCGCGGTCGGCTTCGCGCTCTGGGCCGCCAAGCTGACGACGCTCTCGATGCACGACCAGTGGCCGTACGCGGCGCTCGCGGGCGCGGGCATCGGCTTCCTGCTCGCACCCGCCTCGACCGACGCCGTCAACCGGTCGATCGGCGCCTCCTACGGCGAGGTCACCGGCATCACGCAGACGGTCCGCAACTTCGCCGCCAGCATCGGTCTCGCTGTGTTCGGCACGGTGCTGACGCACGTCACGGTGAACCGTGTCGCTGAGACGCTGCGGGCCGAGGGCGGATGTCGGCGGCCTCCTCGGCGGGCACGGTGACGAAGTAGAACGGCGAGGGCCCGCGCCACTCGATCACGAGGCCGGTGAACGCGACGTTCATGGGGCGATCCGTTCAACGAGGGGGAGCGGGAAGGGGGAGGTCCGGGCCCCGGGCAGCCTACCGGCGGTGCGCCGGGGAGGCGGCGCGGGCCGTCCCGGTGCGCGGGTCTGCCGCCGTGTGCCAACTCGCCTGCGGGGTGCCTCAGTTCTGCTGCCAGACCAGGGTGTACCGCCAGAGGACCCGGCGGCGGAGCCGGGCACCCGGCAGCACCTGCCGGGCCTCACCCGCGATGTCGGCGAAGCTCATCATCGCGGGCCGGGTGGGAGCGGTCATCGACACCGGCCGTGCCGAGCGGCGCCCCCGGTTCTTGATCAGGGCCATGGCGACGTTGAGCGGAACAGCGGCCGCGCCGAGGAGCCGGTCACCGGTCGACTGTGCGTGGGCCAGCCCGACGACGACCAGCGTTCCGCCCGGCGCCAGGTGCCGGCGGAACACGGCGAGGGCGTCGGAGAACGGGAGATGGTGGAGGGCGGCGACACAGGTGATCACGTCGTAGGAGCCGGACGGTATGTCCGTGAGCGCGTCTCCGACGGTGAACGCGACGGGCGCGGCCGACGCGGTGAGCGCGCGTGCCCGACCGACGATCGCGGGGTCGGCGTCCAGGCCCCGCACGGCTCCGGCTCGCGTGCCCAGCAGCCGGGCCAGTTCCCCGCCGCCGGAACCGATGTCGAGGGCGGTGCCGAAACGCTTCGGGAGCTGACGCATGATCCAGGGGTGGTAATGGGCGTTGTGGTCCCACGGGTGGGCGGCGTGGAACCGTTCCAGCGCGGCGAGGAGCCGGGACAGCGGTGTCGTCATCGCACCAGTCCATCACCCCTCGTCCCGAGGCGCGCCGACGGCTCCGAACGTCAGCTGTCGGTCGCGGCGAACCGCAGCCAGTACGGATCACCGATCCGCTTGCCGACGCGCAGGGCGGCGTCCCGCACCGCCCTGCCGAACCGCTCCGGCATGCCGTCGCTCAACTCCTGGGCGGGGAGCGCGATGCCGATCCCGAAGATCTGGCCCGTGTCACCGTCCAGGACGGCCCCCGAGATCCCGGCCACGCCAGGGACGTACTCGCCCCGCGAGAACTCCCACCCGTCGGCCCGGACCCGGGCCAGCTGAGCCAGCAGCTCCTCGCGGGTCTTCGGAGCCTGTGCCACGCTGTGCTCCAGGCGTTCGCCGACGAGGCGCGTGACCTTGGCGTCCTCCAGCCGGGCCAGCAGCGCCCGGCCCATCGAACTGGCGTACGCGGGAGCCCGGGTGCTCGCCGGGGTGTAGGCGTGCGGGGAGCCGATGGCGCTGACGCGCATGTGCAGCACGAGCGACTCGCTGCCGTCCAGGACGTCGACGTACCCGGTGTACCCGGTGTCGGACACCAGCCGGGCGGCCTCCTCCTCCAGCAGGGAGACCGTGCCGCGCGAGGCACGGAAGTGGTATGAGGCCTCCATGATCAGCTCGCCGGGGCGGTAGGCCCGGGTGATCGGGTCGCGCTCCAGGAAGCCGTACTCGGCCATCATGCTCAGGGTCCGCGACACCGAACTCTTGGGAAGCCCGAGTTCGCCTGCCACATCGGTGACGGTGACATCGCGCCGCAGGCGGGCCATCAGACGCAGGACGTCCCGGGCGTTGGCGAGTGTGCTCACCGTCTTCCTCCCTCTCCGGCTCTTCGGCGCCGTCGTCGGCATGCAACTGCTCGCCACCCTGGGCATCACACCGAGCACCTCCCTCGTCGGTGCGCTCGCCGCGATGACGCTGGCCCGTATCCCGCTGGCCGCCTTCCGCGGCTACCGCTCGGTGCACGCCCAGAACCTCGCCCAGACCAGCATCTCCTCGGCGACCTTCGGTGCCGCGAACAGCCTGTTCCTGCCGATCGGCATCCCGTTCCTGTTCGGACTGCCCGACATGGTGCTGCCCATGCTCATCGGGGTGTCCGCCGCGATGCTGGTGGACGCCTGGCTGCTGTACCGCCTCTTCAACACCCCCGCCTTCCCCGCCGACAACCCCTGGCCGCCCGGCATCGCCGCGGCCGAGGCCATCAAGGCGGGTGACGGGGGCGGCCGCCGCGCCAAGGTGCTCGGGGCCGGTCTGCTGGCCGACGCGCTCGGATCGGCCTTCTCGCTGCCGATGTCGGCCTTCGGCGTCGCCCTGATCGGCGGACTCGGCGCGATGATCGCGTTCGGCGCGGGCCTGCTGACCAGCTCGTACGCGGACACCCTGACCGGCGTCGACCTGAACGCGATCTACCTGCCGCACGGCATGATGAACGGCGCCGGCGTGGTCGCCCTGTTCCAGGTCGGACGCGTCGTCCTCGACGGCCGTACCGGAAAGGCCGCTACGACGACGGCGGCGAGCCGGAACTCCGGGCGCCGCGTCGGCCGTTCGCTGGGCATCGGCGGCGGCGCCTATCTCGTCATCGCGCTGCTGCTGACCCTCGGCACCGGCATCGCCACCCACATGAGCCCCGGCATGCTGACCGGGTTCATCGTGTACGCGACGGCCGCCGCCTTCGTCCACGAGCTGCTGGTCGGGATCGCGGCCATGCACGCCGGCCGGTTCCCGGCCTTCGCCGTCGCCCTGATCACCGTCCTGCTCGGCATCCTCATCGGATTCCCGCCGGAGGCCCTCGTGGTCCTGGCCGGCTTCACCGCCGCCACCGGACCGGCCTTTGCCGACATGGGCTACGACCTCAAGACCGGCCACCTGCTGCGCGGCGGGGACGCCGATCCGGCCTTCGACCTGGAGGGCCGCCGTCAGCAGCTGATCGCCGCCATGATCGGCTTCGGTGTGGCGGTCGTCGTGGTGCTCGTCTCGTACCGGATGTTCTTCGACAACGGGAAGGTGCCGCCCATCGACGCGGCCTACGTCGCCGCGATCAAGGCCGGCCCCTCCGCGGAGACCGCGCGCAACCTCGCCCTGTGGGCGATTCCCGGCGCCCTGGTGCAGCTCCTGGGCGGGCCGCGCCGACAGCTCGGCATCCTGCTGGCCACCGGCCTGCTGATCACCACTCCCATGGCGGGCTGGATGGTCGCGGCGGGCCTGGCCTGCCGGCTGCTCGCGCCACGGGTGCTCGGCCCACGCGTCCAGGAGGACCTGGAGGTCTTCGCCGGCGGCGCCATCGCGGGAGACGCCCTCTACTCCTTCGGCCACGGAGCGTTCGACGCCCTGCGCAAGTAGCCGGACGGCCCGAACACCCGGCCGCCCTTCCGGACAGCCCCCTCAGAGAAGAAGAGAAGAAACGTGAAGCGACAGTTGACCCATGAAGACATCCGCGCGGCCGTGTACGGCGGCGCCGTGCTCGGCGGGGGCGGCGGCGGATTCGTCGGGCGCGGGCTGCGCACCGCCGAACTCGCCCTCCAGGTGGGTGTGCCGGAGCTGTGGACCGCCGACGAGTTCGCGCCCGAGGACCTCACCGCCACCGTCGCCGTGGTGGGAGCGCCCGCCGCGGCGGACCCGCTGGTGCTGCCCACGCATCTGCTGCGCGCCCTGGAGCTGCTGCGCCGCGACCTGCCGCGCCCGCTCGCCGCGATCCACACGAACGAGAACGGCGCCGAGACCACCGTCAACGGCTGGTTCCACTCGGCGATGACCGGATTGCCCGTCATCGACCTGGCCTGCAACGGGCGCGCCCACCCCTCCAGCGTGATGGGCGCGATGGGGCTGCACAAGGAGGACGGATACCGCTCCGTCCAGGGCTACGCGGGCGGCAAGCCGTACACGTATGTCGAGGGCGCCGTCGCCGGCGGGCTTGAGGCCACCTCGTCCGTGGTCCGGCGCGCGTCGGTGGAGGCGGGCGGCTGGGTGGGCGTCGCCCGGAACGCGGTCGAGGTCGGTTACGCCACGCGGCACGGCGCGCCCGGCGCCATCGGCTTCGCCATCGAACTCGGCCACCGGTTCCTGACCGACGGCCCGGCCGGCGCCGCGCGGCACCTGGGCGGCGGGATCGTCGCCACCGGCACGGTCCGGGAGTACCGCTGCGAGCAGCGCGAGGGCCTGGACGTCGGCGTCGCCGTGCTGGACGACGCCGAGGGCACCACGCTGCACTTCGTCAACGAGTACATGACGCTGGAACTGGGCGGCGAGCGCAGGGCCGCGTTCCCCGATCTGATCACGACGTTCGACGAGGACGGGGCGCCGCTGGCCTCCGCCGACGTCGCGGTCGGCAAGGGGCTCAGTGTGCTGTGCGCCCCGGCCGCGAGCCTGCTGCTCTCGCCGACGATGCACATGCCCGAGGTGTACGCCCCGGTCGAGGAACTTCTCGGCTTCTCCTTCGCGCCCGAGGGCAGGACCCTGGCCCATGCCTGAACCCGTAGCCGGACGCGCCGCACCGAGCGGCAGCCGGCCGACTGTGCGCCGGGTAGGCACAGTCAGCCGGTGGTGTGACCTGGGTCACGCTCAGCCTTTGCTTGATTTGCGCAAATTTATGCAAAGCGGTGGCGGTGGAGCGTGTGCGCTGGTGGCGGTACCGGCGACTGCCTGGCGCGGGGTGGCTGATGGCGCCGGATGAGCAAGCGGGAACGTCCGCGCGCCCTCGGTTCTGCCGATCCGTCACTTTCTCCGAATTACGCCTGCACAGTTGTTCGTTGCCAGGTGTTGTTGAGAGTGAAGGGCGCACCACCGCGTACTTCCCGGGCTCGAAGAAGCGCCCGGCTCTCCGCACGAACAGAGGCTCGCGCCTGTGACGATCCACCTCGTAGGTGACCTGATGAGCCTGGCGGTCACGATCCGCGTCTTCGGCAAGGACGCCCACACCCTGCTGCGCCACCTGGCGGCCGCGGGAGTCCGGGCCGGGGTGAGCGAGCTGAGCCGCCGTCCCCGTGACCGGAAGGAAGGCCGGTGACCGAGTACCGAAGCCGCACCCGTCCGGGTACAGAGCCGATGACCCAGCAGCTCCCCGACCTCTCGTTCACCGCCTTCCACCAGATGAACCGGCCGCGCTACATCCACTACGCCGAGACGTTCCTGCACAACCGCCACGATGCCGAAGAGGCGATCGACAGCGCCTTCGAGCAGCTTCTGCGCACCTGGGACAAGGTCCTGCTCGTCGAGAACCCGTCCGGCTACGCGTGGACCGTCATGCGCAACAAGGTCAACGATCACAGCCGCGCGCGCAGGCGCCGGCCCCCGCTGCTCGACGACGAGGCCTTCAACACCTTCGCCCTGCGCGACGCCGTGGATCCGTACGGCCAGATCACCGAGTCCCTCGCCCTCATGCGGGCCATGCGGCAGCTCACCGAGCGTCAGCTCGACGTCATGGTGATGACCTACCTCCACGGGCTCAACGCCCCCGAAGTGGCCGACGTACTCGGCATCACCAGCGCCACCGTGCGCTCCACGGTCCGGCACGCGACGCGCCGGCTGCGGGACATCCTGGGTCCGGACCGCGCCATGGAAGGGCGACGATGACACGCCACATCACGGAGTTCCTCTCCCGCGCACGCCTCGTCACCACCCCCTACACCCAGGACGACATAAACGCCGCGGAGATCCGTCTCCTCGCCCGCCTCCACGCCGCCGGCCCGTCCTGTGCCCCGCCGCCGGCCGTTCCCGTACCGGAGGAGCCGACGGAGCAGGAAGCGGCCCAGAACCTGCAGACCCTCTGCGAGACCGTCGTCACCCGCAACACCGCACTCAGCACCCTGGACACCTTCCTCACCCCGCAACTCCCCGAACCCCCGGGCGCACGGGTCCTGGGCTGCATCCTCCAGCTCGCGGAATCCGAGGAGAACGCCCGCTTCTGGTGGCAGTACGCGGCCGGCGCCGGCGACCCCGCGGCCTCCTACTGCCTCTACCTCCACCACCTCGCACTCGGTGAGCACGGTGAGGCCCGCTGGTGGTACGAACAGACCGAGCAGATCCAGAGCGCGCCCCCCTCCACCGACGGCTTCGCCGACGCCGTGCCCGACGTCACCGCCGACGACGTGCCGGGCATCGTCAGCGACGCGCTCAACGCCGTGACGACCACCGACGCGAGCCTGCTGCCCACAGCGCTGCGCATCCTCGGCGCGCTCAAGACCGAACCGGCCCCGGTGCCCGCCATGATCGGAGCCGTGCTCGACTACGTACCCGCGGCGGTCTGCCACATAGACGACTTCGAGCTGCCCCTGCCCGCCCCCGGCTTCACCGACCACATCCGCAGCCTCACCGCCGGCAGCGCCCCCGCCCCCGGACGGCCCTCCGTGCGCAACCGGCTCCAGCCCCGCCCCAAGTCCGCCCGCCCGCTCATCGCCGCCGCCCGCCGGGAGCCCAAGTGGTGCTGGGGGTAGCGGTGCGCCGCACCGGTCCCGGCGTCAGCAGCCGGTCCGGCCGAGCGCCGCGGCGAGCTCCGGCACGTCGGGCGGGTTGGCCCCGGCCCTCGCGACGGTCACGGCGGCAGAGGCCGCCGCGTGGCGCAGGACGTCGGTGACCGTGGCCCGGTCCACCGCGCGGAGCCGCTCCCGTCCCTCCGCGCCGAGGAGCCCGTGCGCGGCGAGTGCGTGGAGGGTGCCCGACATGAAGGCGTCCCCGGCCCCCACCGTGTCCGCGACCTCGACGGGCGGCGCGCCGGCCGGCACCCGGCCACCGGGCAGGACCGCCAGGGCTCCGTCGCCGCCCCGGGTGACCAGCACAAGGGCCGGCCCGGCGGCGAGCCACCGCTCGGCGACCCGCTCCGGCTCCTCACCCGGGTACAGCCACTCCAGGTCCTCGTCGCTGGCCTTGACCACATCGCTGAGCGCGACACAGCGCTCGACCTCGCGCACGGCCGCCTCGTGGTCCCCCATCAGCTCCGGCCGCACATTGGGGTCGTAACTGACCGTCGCGGCCGTCCGCAGCGATTCGACGGCGGCGACGACGGCGGAAGCACCCGGCTCCATCACGGCCGCGATCGACCCGGTGTGGACGTGCCGGGGTGGCCGTTCCAGGGAGACCGGGCCCAGCGTCCAGGTGATCTCGAAGGTGTACGCGGCCCGCCCGGCGCCGTCCAGGGTGACGGCGGCGGACGGCGTCGGGGCCGTGGCACCGTCCGTGCGGACCTCGACCCCGGCACCGGCCAGATGGTCGCGGATCCGCCGCCCGTGAGCGTCCGGACCGAGCTGGGTGAGGAGGGTGACGTCGTGTCCGAGTCTGGCCAGGCCGTACGCGACATTGGCCGGGCTGCCTCCCGGGTGGACCCGGTCGGCGGCGCCCGGCAGCCGGACGATGTCGGCGACGCATTCACCGATGACCAGCAGGTCGTTTCTGTCGAGCATGAGGGTGGGGTCTCCTGGACTACGAGGGCCGGACCGCCCGCGGGTGGCGCGGGTCCGGCCCGGAGCCTCAGCGGCCGGCCAGCGCGCGGCCGAGGAGCGGCAGCAGCCGGTCCCAGTGTCGCTGAAGCCCGGAGGCGCTGAACGCGTCGGTGTCGGACATGGTGAAGCCGTGGGCGGTGCCCGGGTAGACCTCACAGGTGTGGCTGACGCCTGCGGCGTCCAGCGCCTGGTTGAGCTCGCTGAGGCTCTCCGGCGTCATGTCGCCCTCGGCGAGGCCGAGGTGGACCTGGGCGGATACCTCGGGGAAGCCGTGGTGCGGGCTGTCGGGCGCGTCGGTGACCAGGGCGCCGGGGTGGAATCCGGCGACGGCCGCCACCTGGTCGGGATACGCGGCCGCGGTGCGCATCGCCAGGGTTCCGCCCATGCAGTAGCCGATCGCGGCGACCGGTCCGGCGCTGACCTCGGACCGACTGGTGAGGAACCCGAGGTAGGCCTCGGCGTCGCGCAGGGCGCGTTCGCTCGTGTGTGCCTTGATCAAGGGCATCACCTGGGCGAAGACCGCGGGCCGGGCCTCGGCGCCGATGTGCTCGGGAAGCTCGATGACCGGTGCCGGACCGTGCCGGTAGAAGATGTTGGGGACGAGCACGTAGTACCCGCGCCCGGCCAGTTCACGTGCCATCTCCCCCAGCACCGGCCGCACGCCGAAGGCGTCCGGGTACAGCAGCACGCCCGGGTGCCGCTCGTCACTGTCGGGGAAGACGGCGAGTGCGTCGGCCCGGCCGTCGGCGGTGGGGATCAACAGCGTCTTGGCAGGCACGTTCTTCCTTCTTCGGACTGGTGCGCGTACACCGTCGGAGGGCGACGGGGCGAAGACCTCAACCCGCGAGTCCGGGAAGTCAGTTCACTTTCGCCAGCAAAGTACAACCTGTACGGCAGCAAACGCAATGACTGTTGTGCCTTGCCCGCGGTGAACACCCCGGCCTCCGGCGGCAGCGGTGGCCGAGGAGGAATCGATCCATGACACAGAGCACGGCGGGGGAGTGGCGGGCCGCCCTTCCGGGACCGCAGTGGGCGCGGGCGGACCGGAATTTGCTGCCGCTCACGGATGTGATCCCTCGGCTCCCGCCGGAACCAAGTGGCACGGGCTGATGGGTGATGAGCGATGGATCACGGATGTACCGTGTTCGTACTTGAGTTCGAGCTGGCTGTGGCGGCCGCACGAGGAGACAGAACCATGAATGAGAACACGCTTTCCGCACCGCATCCCGCGAGCGCGCATCCCGCCCGCGTGTACGACGTCTGGCTGGGCGGGAAGGACCACTACGTCGTGGACCAGGAGGCGGCGGAGCTCGCCGCCCAGGCCAACCCGACGATCGTGCCGTCGGTCCGGGCCAACCGCGCCTTCCTCGGCCGCGCCGTACGCCACCTCACGGGCCTCGGTATCCGCCAGTTCCTCGACATCGGTACGGGAATTCCCGCCGCGGCGAACACCCACGAGGTGGCGCAGGAGGCAGCCCCCGAATCGCGTGTCGTCTACGTCGACAACGACCCGATCGTCCTCACCCACGCGCGGGCGCTCCTGGTCAGCGGCCCCGAGGGGCAGACCGACTACGTGCAGGCCGATGTGCGCGACGTGGAGACGATCCTCGAAGCGGCGGCCCGCAACCTGGACCTCGACCAGCCGGTCGGCCTCATGCTCGTGGCGATCCTTCAGTACATCAAGGACACCGAGGACCCCTGGGACATCACCCGCCGGCTGCTGGACCGCCTGGCCCCCGGCAGTCACCTCGTGCTGTCGCACCCGGCCGCCGACGTCACCGCGCCCGAGGTTGCCGAGTCCATGCGGATCTACAACGAGCGGGCCGCCAGCCACGCCTCGGCCACTCCCCGCACCCACGCCGAGGTGCAGCGCTTCCTCGACGGCCTGGAGACCCTGGAACCGGGGCTCGTCACCCTGACCCGCTGGCGTCCCGGTCCGTCCGACATCGCGGACGACACCCTGCCCATGTGGTGCGCCGTGGCCCGCAAGCCGTAACGGCCCGGTTCACCGTCACCAACCGCCTTGCCGGCCGAGTCTTGGTCTCCTACCGGGCGTTGCAGCGTGCGGAGAATGGCCGCGAGGCCATGGGGGTCGCGGCGGGCGATGTTGTGACCGACGGGAAGTTCGTGAACCCGCCATGCCGCGTCGTCACGCAACCGTTCGGTCAGGGCGAGGAACGGGCTGTCCGGCCACCGCTGATGAACGTCCGGGCGGGCCGCGTGTGTCCGGAACCGTCCCGCAGTCCGACCGACTGGATGAAGCTCGCCAGCGGGTGCGGTCGTGCGCGCGGATCGAGCCCGTCGGGGACCGCGACCCACCGGCCGTCGGCGCGGGAACCGGCGACGAACAACTCCCGGAAGCTGTCGCTGGTCGGGGACCAGCACGAATCCCCGTCGTCCGGAACATAGGCGTCGATGAAGACGAGGTGATCGAGGCGGGCGCCGAGCCTGTCCGCGACACCGGCGATCACCATCCCGCCGTAGCTTTGCCCGCACAGCGCCAGCGGTGTCCCCGCGCAGCGCTCGATGATCTCCGCCACCTGGTCGATATGGGTGTCGAGGTTCGGCGGACGGTCCGCATCGGCCGGGCCGTCCGGATCCAGCCCGGCCAGGGTCACCGCCTCGACCTGATGACCGGCCCGGTTCAGCTCGGCGGCCACTGAGTCGAAGGCCCACCCGCCCTGCCAGCCGCCCGGCACCATGACGAATTTCATCGGGCCATCGTAGGCGGCGAGATGCGCGACCGATACCGCTCGGAGCGGGATGCGACCGTGTTAGTACAACGTATTGACAAAGCGTGGTGACGGTTCCTAGGTTCTCAGGCGATCCCGCCCGGCCCGTCATCGCCCAGCAGGCACCCGAGGCGTGCGATCGCCCCGCGCAGGAGACGCCGCCGTGCGCGGACCGCTCTGCCGGCTCTGCCGCGTATCCATGGCCTACTCCCACACGAGGTGAACCATGCACCGCAGAAGGCTCCGAGGAAACTCACGTCGGTTCGGTGGCGTCGCTGTCGCCGTCGCCGGCACACTGTTCGGCTTAATTTCCGGCACCGGAGGCTACGCGGAGGCCGCGGCCGTGGCTTCGGTGGGGGCCTCCGCGGGTGCCCCTGCCGGGAGAGCCGCGACGGCCGGCGCCACGACGCCGTTCGTGACGGTCGAGGCCGAGTCCGGGACGCTCGGCGGTGCCGCCCGCGTCCGCTCGATCAGGCCCGGAGCGACGGTCCCGGCCTCGGCCTCCCTGGAGACCGAGGCTTCGGGCAACGCGCTGGTCGAGCTGGAGGACCCCGGTGACGCGGTGTCGGTGCCGAACAGTTCGGGCCGGAGCGCCAACACCCTCGTCGTACGTGCCTCCATCCCCGACGCGCCGGACGGCGGCGGGATCAGCGCGTCGCTGGACCTGTACGTCAACGGCACGTTCCGTCAGGCGATCACGCTGAGTTCCGCGCAGGCGTGGAACTACCGCGAGGCGACCACGAACCCGGACGACCCCAAGTCGGGCGGGATGCCCTACCGCTTCTACAACGACTTCCCCGTCTGGGTCTCGGGCGCCCCGATCCCGGCCGGCGGCACCATCACGTTCCGCAAGGGATCCGGCGATGCGGCCTCCGTCTACGACGTCGACTCCGTCGACCTGGAGAACGTGGCGTCCGCGCGGCCCCAGCCTGCAAACTCCCTCTCCATGGTGAGTTATGGCGCAGATCCGGAGTCCGGGAAGGACTCCACCGTCGCCATCCAGAACACGGTGGACGCCGCCCGCCGGCAGGGGAAGACGGTGTGGATCCCGCGCGGCAGATACCTGACGAACAGCCTCGAACCCACCCCGCTGGACTTCACGGGTGTGACGGTGGAAGGCGCCGGGATGTGGTACTCGACGCTCTACCGAAAGAGCCCGCTGCCCGCGACGTCGTGGCGCTCGAAGACCCTGGTGGGATCGGGCACCACGCTGCGCGACATCCAGATCGATTCGAACGCCGTATGGCGCGGGGTCGGCGGGACCGGCGGCGCGGATTACGGCATCAACGCCAGCGGATGGCTGGTCCAGCGGATCTGGACGCGGCACACCGACGCCAACTGGCTCTCCGGGTCGAACGGCCTCATCGAGGACAGCCGGACCTCGGACGGCGAAGATCCTCAACAACACCGCGATCGCGCCCTGGTGGGCCAACGGCATCCGGGTGGCCGGCGGCGAGAACGTGGAGGTGCGCGACAACCTCGTGAACAGCGTGTCCTCGAACAGTGCCCTGGACATCGGCGTGTTCGGGGATACCGGACACCCCCTGGAGTCCGCCACGATCAGCGGCAACGTACTGATCGGCGGTGGTGGCTGGAACAGCGTCCGGCACGGGGTACGGATCGGCTCCCCGAACAGCGCCTCGCTGTTCCCCGACGCCTATACGCATGTCACCCTGAGCGACAACGTGATGCGCGGGTCCTTCCGGGCCGGCCTCTTCGTCGACCTGACGCGGGTCGATGTGACGCTGAGGAACAACACCATCGACGGCCCGGCGGCGCAGGGAATCCTGGTCGGCTCCGGCGTCACCGGCACCGGAGCCTTCGCGGGCAACACGGTGACGAACCTCCGTCCGGGCCAAGTGGCGCTGCGGAACGATTCCCCGGCCACCTTCCACATCATCGACTGACATCACGTCAGGCCGGGGCGGTCCGGCCGAGGCCGCCCCGGCGCACTTCGTAAAGTGTATTGACAAAATATGTTCACCGTTCGTACGTTCTTGTCGCACCCAGCCGACGACCGGCCTGAGCAGCGGTAACCCCCGCTTCCCTCCCCCCAATCGGTCGGCCGAACTCGCCCAGACCCCTACCGCCGCACCCGGTATGTGCGGCGCCGACGGGAGCGTGCAATCACCGTGACCACCCACACCAGGCGGGCGCTCGTCGTCCGCGGCGGTTGGAACGGGCACCAGCCCGTGACGATCAGCGACGGATTCCTGCCGTTCCTCAAGGAACGGGGGTTCGCCGTCGAGACCTCCGAGGACCTCGCGGTGTACGAGGACGCGGAGAAGCTCGCCGCCACCGACCTCATCGTGCACTGCTGGACGATGGGCACCATCACCCCCGAGCAGCGCGAGAACCTGTCCGCGGCCGTACGGGCGGGCACCGGTCTCGCCGGCTGGCACGGCGGCATCGTCGACTGCTTCCACGACCACGGTTACCACCTGCTGACCGGCGGAAAGTTCGTGATGCACCCGCCGGGCTTCCACGACCACACCTACAACTTCCGGCCCGAGCGCGCGGACCACCCGGTCATCGCGGGCCTCGACGACTTCTCCGTGCACACCGAGCAGTACTGGGTCCTCACCGACCCGCGTATCGACGTCCTGGCCACCACCACCTTCCCGGCCGCGGAACCGCACGGCGGGCCCGCTGTGATGCCCGCCGTGTGGACCAGGACCTGGGGCGCCGGCCGGGTCTTCGTCTCGACCATCGGGCACAAGCCCGACGACTTCGACGTGCCTCAGGTCCGCACGCTGACCGAGAGGGGGCTGCTGTGGGCGAGCCGCTGAGGCCCTTGAACATCGGCATCGTGGGCGCGGGGAAGATCAGCGGCGCCTATCTGTCCACGCTGGAGCGGCTGACGTCCGTCCGCCTCACCGCTGTCACCGACCTCGACACCGGCCGCGCGCGGGCCCTCGCGGAGCAGGCCGGTGACGGGGTCTCCCTCGCACCGACCGTCGCCGGTCTGGTCGCCCGCGACGACGTGGACGCCGTCCTCAACCTCACCGTCCCCGCCGCGCACGCGGACGTCGCTCTGACGGCACTCGCCGCCGGCAAGCATGTGTACGGCGAGAAACCCCTCGCCGCCGACCGCGCGGAGGCCGACGCCGTGCTCGGCGCGGCGCGCGCGGCCGGACTGCGGCTCTGCTGCGCCCCCGACACCGTCCTGGGCACCGGAACGCAGACCGCGCGCAGGGCCGTTGACGACGGTCTGATCGGCCGGCCGGTCGCGGCCACCGCCTTCATGACGACCGCGGGCCACGAGAAGTGGCACCCGGACCCCGAGTTCTACTACCGCCCCGGCGGCGGCCCCCTGCTCGACATGGGGCCGTACTACCTGTCGGCTCTGGTCCACCTGCTCGGCCCCGTGGTCAAGGTGACCGGCGCGTCCTCCCGGCCCCGCGCAGAGCGGACCATCGGCAGCGGGCCCCGCGCCGGACAGACCTTCCCGGTCGAGGTGGATACCCACATCACGGGCGTCCTGGAGCACGCGGACGGGGCGCTGTCCACGCTGGTGATGAGCTTCGACGTGCGCGCCGCGCGGCTGCCCCGCATCGAGGTGCACGGCACCGGCGCCTCGCTGTCCGTGCCGGACCCGAACCACTTCGACGGCCCCGTCGAGATCCACCGCGGCGAAGGCTGGGAGACGCTGCCCGTGTCGGCCGGCTATCGAGGCGCGGGCCGGGGCGTGGGCCTCGCGGATCTGGCCGAGGCGCTCCACAACGGCCGCCGGCACCGCGCGTCCGCAGAACTCGCCGCACACGTCCTGGACGTCATGCTCACCCTCATGGACGCGGCGGAGGAGGGCCGGGCACTGCGCGTGACCACCACCTGCGAGCGCCCCGCTCCGGTGGCGGACACCAGCCTCTGACCTGCCCCGACCGCCGACGAGCCCCCGACAACCCCCCGCCCGCTCGACAACACCCCGCTCCAGAACACCTCACACGGAGCCCCCGTCGAGCCCCGCGCCCGCTCGCAGCAACAGGAGACCCCTTTCATGCACGACGACCGGAACCTGGTCGAAGCACGCCTGGACCGCGTCCTCAGGGAACGCATCCGCCCTGCCGTCCACCCCGTCACCACCCCCCTGAACGTGGAGATCTGGTCCACGTCGGGCGAACCCGTCCCCGTAGCCGAGGGCCTCACGGCGCCGAACCGTTCCATCACCCCGGGCACCGCGTGGGGTGCGCCATGGGGGATGAGCTGGTTCAAGGTCACCGGGACGGTCCCCGCCGAGTGGGCGGGCCGCACCGTCGAGGCCGTGCTCGACCTCGGCTTCACCCCGCGCGCGCCCGGCTTCCAGTGCGAGGGCCTCGTCCACCGGCCCGACGGCACCCCGGTCAAGGGCCTCCACCCGCGCAACTCGTACGTCCGCGTCGGATCACCGGTAGCAGGCGGGGAGCAGGTCGACTGGCGGATCGAGGCCGCCTCGAACCCCGACATCGACGCGAGCGGCGTGCCGTTCCAGCCGACCCCGATGGGCGACAGGGCCACCGCCGGTGACGCGCCGCAGTACGTGCTGGGTGAGATGAACCTGGCCGTGTTCGACGAGACGGTGTGGAACCTGGTCATGGACCTGGAGGTCCTCGGCGAGCTGATGGCGGAACTGCCGGTCGAGAGAGCGCGCCGCTGGGAGATCCTCCGGGCGGTCGGGCGGGCGCTGGACGCCGTCGACCTCCAGGACGTGAACGGCACGGCGCGGGCCGCGCGCGACGAACTGGCCGGTGTGCTCGCCGCCCCGGCCGTTCCCGCCGCGCACCGCATCAGCGCGGTCGGGCACGCGCACATCGACTCGGCGTGGCTGTGGCCGCTGCGGGAGACGGTGCGCAAGGTCGCCCGTACGACGTCGAACATGACGGCCCTCCTGGAGGACGAGCCGGACTTCGTCTTCGCGATGTCGCAGGCGCAGCAGTTCGCCTGGATCAAGGAGCACCGCCCCGAGGTCTACACGAAGGTCAAGAAGGCGGTCGCGGACGGCCGGTTCGTGCCGTCCGGCGGGATGTGGGTGGAGTCGGACACGAACATGCCGGGCTCGGAGGCGATGGCCCGTCAGTTCGTGTACGGCAAGCGGTTCTTCCTCGACGAGTTCGGCATCGAGAACGACGAGGCGTGGCTGCCCGACACCTTCGGCTTCGCGGCCGGGCTCCCGCAGATCATCAAGGCGGCGGGCTCCAAGTGGCTGCTGACGCTGAAGATCTCCTGGAGCAGGACGAACACGTTCCCGCACCACACCTTCCAGTGGGAGGGCATCGACGGCACCCGGATCCTCACCCACTTCCCGCCGGTCGATTCGTACAACTGCGAGATGAGCGGCCGGCAGATCGCCCACGCCGCAGGGAATTTCAAGGAGAAGGGGGTCGCCTCCCGGTCGCTCGCGCCGACCGGATTCGGTGACGGCGGGGGTGGTACCACCCGCGAGATGGTCGCCAAGGCCGCCCGTATGCGCAGCCTCGAAGGATCGGCCGTCGTGGAGTGGGAGACCCCCGCCGGCTTCTTCACGAAGGCCGAGGCCGAGTACCCCGACCCGCCCGTCTGGGTCGGAGAGCTGTACCTCGAACTGCACCGCGCCACCCTCACCAGCCAGGCACAGACGAAGCGCGGCAACCGGCGCAGCGAATCGCTGCTGACGGAGGCCGAGCTGTGGGCCACGACGGCCGCGGTACGGACCGGGTTCCCCTACCCGTACGAGGAGCTGGACCGGATCTGGAAGACGGTGCTGCTGCACCAGTTCCACGACATCCTGCCCGGCTCGTCCATCGCCTGGGTGCACCGCGAGGCGCGCGAGACCTACGCGCGGCTCGCCGCGGAGCTGGAGGACATCATCGGCGGTGCGCAGCGCGCGCACCCCGGCTGCGCGCCGTCATCCACGCCGCCGGGACCGTCAAGTCCCTGGTGAGCGACGCGGTGTGGGAACGCGGCATCGTGGTGTCGTCGGCCGACGTCGCCGCAACGGCGGCGCGCGCCAGGGCACTCCTGGCCGACGTGCTGTCCCGGCCCGCGCACGCCTCCGCGCACACCCTCTCCGCCGTCGGCCACGCACACATCGACTCGGCCTGGCTGTGGCCGGTCCGCGAGACCGTACGCAAGTGCGCGCGCACCTTCACCAACATGACCACGCTCGCCCAGGAGTACCCCGAGCTGGTCTTCGCCTGCTCCTCCGCCCAGCAGTACGCGTGGATGAAGCAGCAGTGCCCGGACATCTACGCCCGCATGAAGAAGGCGGCCGCCGACGGCAGCTGGGTCCCGGTCGGCGGCATGTGGGTCGAGGCGGACGGGAACCTGCCGGGCGGTGAGGCGCTCGCCCGTCAACTCGTCTACGGACGGCGCTTCTTCGCCGAGGAGTTCGGCGTCGGGCAGCCCGGGATCTGGCTGCCCGACTCGTTCGGGTACACCGCCGCCTACCCGCAGCTCGCCAAGCTGGCGGGCGCCGAGTGGTTCCTCACCCAGAAGCTCTCCTGGAACGAGACGAACCGGCTGCCCCACCACACCTTCGAATGGGAGGGCATCGACGGCTCGCGCGTCTTCACCCACTGCCCGCCCGTCGACAGCTACAACGCCTCGCTGACGGCCGGTGAGAACGCCCACGCCGAGGGCAACTTCGGTGACAAGGGCGTCGCCGCCCGCTCCCTCGTCCCGTTCGGCTACGGGGACGGCGGCGGCGGCCCCAGCCGCTCGATGCTGGAGAAGGCCCGCCGCCTGCGCGACCTCGAAGGCTCACCGAAGGTCGTGGTCGAGTCGCCCGACGCCTTCTTCGAGGCGGCGCGCGCCGAACGCGAGGGCGCGCGACTGCCCGTCTGGCGCGGCGAGCTGTACCTGGAGAACCATCGCGGCACCTACACCAGCCAGGCCCGCACTCCTCAACGCCGGGCCGTACAAGCGCCGCGAGGTCGCCGTCCTCGCCGGCGACTCGGGGTTCCCCGGCGCACAGCGTCTGGCGGACGGGCGTACGGCGGTCCTCGCGGAGACCGGACCGCTGGCCTCAGGCGGCACGGCCGAGACCCACGAGCCCGTCACGGCCCGCGCTCAGGACGGCGGATTCGTCCTCGGCAACGGGGCGCTGACCGTCGTCGTGGACCGGCGCGGCCTGATCACCTCGGTGTACGACCACACGGCACGGCGGGAGGCGATCGCCCCCGGCACCGTCGGCAACCTCCTCCAGCTCCACCCCGACGACCCGAACCTGTGGTCGGCGTGGAACATCGACTCCTACTACCGCGACGTCGTACGCGACATCGACACGTGCGAGTCGGTGGCACTCACGGACGAGGGACCGCTGCTCGCGTCGGTGCGGGTCGAACGCGTCCACGGCGACTCGCGATTCGTCCAGCACATCGAACTCGCCGCCGAGAGCCGCCGGGTGACCGTCCGCAACGACATCGACTGGCAGGAGCGCGACACGGTGCTGAAGGCCGCCTGGCCGCTGGACGTGCACGCGGAACGGGAGAGCGCGGAGATCCAGTTCGGCCATGTGCAGCGGCCCACCCACGAAGACACCAGCTGGGACGCCGCCCGCTTCGAACTGTGGGCGCACCGCTGGGTGCATGTGGGCGAGCGGCACTGGGGCGCCGCGCTGCTGACCGACTCGACCTACGGGCACGACGTGCGCCGCGACACCCGCCGGGACGGCGGAACCACCACGACGCTGCGGCTCTCCCTGCTGCGCTCCCCGCACAGCCCCGACCCGCAGGCCGACCGGGGCACCCACCGCTTCAGCTACGCGCTGCTCGCCGGCGCCGGGATCGAGGAGGCCGTCGCGGGCGGCTACGCGCTGAACCTGCCGCTGCGGGCCGCCCCGGCAGAGGCCGCCGCACTGGTCACGCTCGACACCACCGATGTGGTGGTGGAGTCGGTCAAGCTCGCCGACGACCGGAGCGGCGACGTCGTGGTGCGGCTGTACGAGGCGTGCGGGGGAGCGGTCGGGGCCCGGCTGAGCGCCGGATTCCCGCTCGCCGGGGCACAGGACTGCGACCTGCTGGAGCGGCCGGAGCGCGAGCTGGCGCCGGAGGACGGGGGAGTCGGCCTCGCGTTCCGGCCCTTCCAGATCCGCACGGTGCGCCTGCGACCGGCGGTGAGGAAGTGAAGTCATCCGGAGGGAGGGATAGTTGTGCCGAGGGGCCCGTCCGCCCCCGGCGCGCTGTCCGGCCCGCGTCGTACCATTCCATCGATTCTGTTGCCGTCGCAGGCGGGGCGGCGATCGGGCCGCCGCCCGCAGAGGCTGGGAGAGACACGTTGACGAGCAAGACGGCGAGCACGGAGAAGGGCGCCATCCGGCGTGGCACCAACCTGCCGAGGATGGGGGACTTCAACGAGTCCGTGATCCTCGACGCCATCCGCCGGCGGGGGCGCGGCGGACTGAGCCGGGTGGAGCTCGCGCAGGCCACCGGCCTGTCCGCGCAGACCGTCTCCAACATCACCCGACGGCTGCTGGACCAGGGCCTCGCCCGTGAGTCGGGCAAGCACAACACCGGCAGCGGAAAGCCCCGCACCCTGCTGGAGATCGTCCCCACCTCCCGGTACGCGGTGGGCGTCCACCTCGACCCCGCCGTGATCACCTGCGTCCTGGTGGACCTGCTCGGAAAGGTCGTCGCCCAGCGCAGCCGCCGTACCCCGAGCGGCGGCGACACCGACGGGACCGTCGCGGACATGGCCGCGTCCGTGTCCGGGATCGTGGCGGAGTCCGGGATCGACGACGGACGGATCCTCGGCCTCGGCATCGCCGCGCCCGGCCCCATCGACGTCACCGCGGGATGGGTGGTGGAACCGCCCGAGCTGCATGGCTGGGGCCGCTATCCGCTGCGCGACCGGCTCAGTGAGGCGACCGGGTTCCCGGCCCTGCTCGACAAGGACGTCACGGCCGCAGTCGTCGCGGAGCGCTGGGCGGGGGCGGGCACCGACAGCCGCAACCTGCTCTTCTTCTACCTCGGTACGGGTTCCGGCATGGGGCTCGTGGTGGACGACACCGTGCTGCGCGGCGTCTCCGGGAACGCGGGCGAGGTGGGCGGGCTCGGCGCCGCCTGCTCGACCCGGACCCTGGTGGAGGAGGCCATCGCCCTCGGCGTGCTCGGCAGCGAGTACACCGTGCTCGATCCGGCCGACGCGCAGAGCGGACTGGAGCGCCTCGGGCAGCTCGCAGCGGAGGGGGACGCCCAGGCGGACGGCATCATCGAGCGGCTGGGGCTGCGCGTCGGCCGGGGGGTGTGCGCGGCGGCGACGCTCCTGGACGTCGACAGCATCGTCTTCGGCGGACCTGCCTGGCACGTACTGGGCGAGCGTTTGCTGACCACCATCGAGCCGATGGTGGCCCGATCCCCGTTCGTCAGGGCGGCCCACCCCACCACCGTCGCCTCGACCGTCCTGGGCGAGAACGTGGCCGCCGTCGGAGCGGCCTCCCTCGTCCTCGACCGGGCGCTCTCCGCCCAGCCGAGGTCCCTGCTGCTGGGCTGAGGGGACGACGGGCGAGGGGACACGCGGACCGGGGGAGCCCGGGGACATCAGGCGTACGCCAGCATAATGCGTTTGCAATAGCCCGCGCATGCAATTATTGTTGTCGCTTGTAAGGCGCTGTTGCACGCGTGCCCCCCGGAGGGAACGAGACATCATCAGCTCCATCCCGAACATCACCCTCAACAACGGCGTCACCATGCCGCAGCTCGGCTTCGGGGTCTTCCAGGTCCCCGACGAGGAGACCACGGCCGCCGTCGCCAAGGCCCTCGACGCCGGATACCGCAGCATCGACACCGCCGCGATCTACGGCAACGAGCGGGGCGTCGGCCGGGCCCTCGTCGAATCCGGCATCGCCCGCTACGAGCTGTTCATCACCACCAAGCTGTGGAACGCCGACCAGGGCTACGACTCCGCGCTGGCCGCCTTCGACGCCTCCCTGGACAAGCTCGGGCTCGACCACGTCAACCTCTACCTGATCCACCGGCCGACCCCGGCCCGCGACCTCTACTCCGAGACCTGGCGCGCCCTGGAGAAGCTCCTCGCGGACGGGCGCACCCGCGCCATCGGCGTCTCCAACTTCCAGCCCGCCCACCTGGAGCGCCTGCTGAAGAGCGCCTCCGTCGTCCCGGCCGTCAATCAGATCGAGCTGCACCCCGGCCTCCAGCAGCGGGAACTGCGCGACTTCCACGCCCGCCACGGCATCGCCACCGAGGCCTGGAGCCCGCTCGCCCAGGGCGCCGTCCTGAGCGACGAGGCGGTCCTCTCCCTCGCGGCGAAGCACGGCAGGAGCCCGGCCCAGATCGTCCTGCGCTGGCACCTGCAGACCGGCAACGTGGTCATCCCCAAGTCGGTGACCGAGGCCCGCATCCGCGAGAACCTCGACGTCTTCGGCTTCCGGCTGAGCACCGAGGGCATCGAGGCCCTCACCGCCCTGGACCGCGCCCTGCGCACCGGCCCGGACCCCGACACCCTCAACTGACCCTCCCCGGTCACCACCACACCCCCACGCACCAGATCGAGGCACCACCCATGACCATCCGCTCCCTGCTGCCCGGCCGCATCGGCTTCGGCACCGCCCCCCTGGGCAACATGTTCCGCGCCATCCCCGACGAAGAGGCCGCCGCCACCGTGCGGGCCGCCTGGGACCAGGGCATCCGCTACTTCGACACCGCCCCGCTGTACGGCGCCGGCCTCGCCGACAAGCCGCGCGAGGAGTACGTCCTGTCCACCAAGGTCGGCCGGGTCATCCTCGACGAGGTCGAGGCCCCCGCGAGCCGCCGACTCGGAGAGAAGGGCGCCCTCTTCGAGCACGGGCGTCCCAACAGGATCGTCAACGACTACAGCGCCGACGCGACCCTGCGCTCCGTCGAGGACAGCCTCAAGCGCCTCAGGACGGACCGCCTCGACATCGTCTGGGTCCACGACATCGCCCAGGACTTCTACGGCGACGACTGGCTGGCCATGTACGAGAGCGCCCGCACCGGTGCGTTCCGCGCCCTGACCCGGCTGCGCGAGGAGGGGGTCATCAAGGCCTGGGGACTCGGCGTCAACAAGGTCGAGCCGCTGGAGCTGACCCTGGACCTGGACGAGCCGCGCCCCGACGCGTTCCTCCTCGCCGGCCGCTACACCCTGCTCGACCACTCGCGGGCCCTGCAGCGCCTCCTGCCCGCCGCGGCCGAGCGCGACGTCGACATCGTCGTCGGCGGCCCCTACAGCTCCGGCATCCTCGCCGGTGGCAACCACTACGAGTACGCCGAGGCGCCCGCCGGCATCGTCGAGAAGGTGAGCCGGATCAAGGCGCTGGCACAGGAGCACGGCATCGGCATCAAGTCCGCCGCGCTCCAGTTCGTCCTGGCGCACCCGGCCGTCGCCGCGGCCATCCCCGGCGCGACCCGCCCCAGCCGGATAGCCGAGGACCTCGGTGCCCTCACCGAGAACGGCCCGTACGCCTTCTGGGCGCTGCGGGACCAGAAGATCATCGCCCACGACGCGCCCGTTCCCGTGCGGGAAGCGTCATGACCGCCACCACCGTCACCCTCACCACCGGGTGGTCCGCGGACCGTGTCTGGCAGCTCATCGGCGGCTTCGGCTCCCTTCCGGACCGGCTCCCCTACATCAGGGAGAGCCGGCTCGACGAGGGTGCCCGGCTGCGCACCCTGACGAACGAGGAGGGCGGCGTCATCGTGGAGCGCCTGGAGTCCTTCGACGAGCAGGCCCGCAGCTACGCCTACTCCATAGTCCGGGCCCCCTTCCCGGTCACGGACTACCGCTCCACGCTCCGGGTCGTCGACCTGGGCGCGGCGGGGTCCAGGGTGGAGTGGTCGGGAACGTTCACGCCGGACGGAGTCGCCGACGACGAGGCGACCGCCCTCTTCGAGGGCATCTACCGCGACGGACTCGCCGCGCTGGAGAAGACCCTCGCCGCCTGACCCGGCGGGCACTCCGGAACAAGGACACCTGAGACACCAGCCGCTCACCGCCCCTGTGCTCCCCAGGGGCGGTGACGACCTCTCATCCCTCCGCAGGGCTTTCGACGCGGTGCTGTGCGATTTCGGCAACGTGATCCGCTTCTGTGACACGACAAATACTAAGGCCGCTTGATAAGGTAGCCTTAGTATGTGAACGAAGATAACGAAGACCTGGACCCCGGAAAGGTCGCCGCCTCCCTGCTCGTGGGCGTCGGAGCGCTGTTGCGGCGGGTGCGGCAGGTGCCCACCGGGGGTGGGCTCACGATGCCGGAGCGGACCGCTCTGTCGCATCTGGAGCGTTCGGGGCCCACCACCTCCTCCGCGCTGGCCCGGGAAGTACAGATCACCGCCCAGGCCATGGGGGCGACGCTCGCCGCGCTGAGGTCCCGGGGCCTGGTCGAGCGCAGCCCCGACCCGGACGACGGCAGGCGCGTGGTGCTGACGGTGGGTGAGGCCGGCCGGCGCGAGCTGCGGGACAAGCGCAACGCGCGCACCGAGCTCATCGCCCAGGCGCTGGCCGGTGGCGCGTTCACTCCGGCCGAGCTGGAGCAGCTCGCGGCGGCGGGACCACTGCTGGACCGGCTGGCCCAGAACATCTGAACATCTGGCACCGACGCGACCACGAGGAGTCAGACGGATGACGGACCCAGCCGGGACGCGCGCCACGAGCGCCACCCGCAGCTCGCCCGGTGACCGGTACAAGTGGACAGCGCTGACGAATACGACCGCCGCGGTCTTCATGTCCGCGTTGGACGGCTCCATCGTGCTGATCGCCCTGCCGGCCATCTTCAGGGGTGTGCACCTGGACCCGCTGGCCCCGGGCAACATCGCCTACCTGCTGTGGATGATCATGGGGTACCAGCTGGTCCAGGCCGTCCTGGTGGTCACGGTGGGGCGACTGGGCGACATGTACGGCCGGGTCCTGATCTACAACTCCGGGTTCGCGGTCTTCACCTTCGCCTCGGTACTGCTGTCCTTCGACCCGTTCGACGGGGGCCACGGAGCGATGTGGCTGATCGCCTGGCGCCTGTTGCAGGCCGTCGGCGGCTCGATGCTGACGGCGAACTCGGCCGCGATCCTGACCGACGCGTTCCCCGAGGAACAGCGCGGCTTCGCCCTGGGCATCAACCAGGTCGCCGCCCTGGCCGGGATGTTCATCGGCCTGGTCGCCGGGGGACTGCTGGCGGCCTGGGACTGGCGGGCCGTGTTCTGGGTGAACGTGCCGGTCGGAGTGTTCTTCACGGTCTGGGCCTACCGCACCCTGCGGGAGACCGGAAAGCACGGCGGCGGCCGGATCGACTGGTGGGGCAACATCACCTTCGCGGTCGGACTCAGCGCGGTCCTGATCGCGGTCACCTTCGGCCTCCAGCCCTACGGCGGGCACACCATGGGCTGGACCCATCCGCTGGCTGACGGACTGATAGCCGGGGGACTGATCCTGCTGGCGGCGTTCGTCGCCATCGAGAACCGTGCCTTCGCGCCCATGATCGAACTGAGCCTGTTCCGCCTCCGGGCCTTCACCTTCGGCAACCTGGCGGGCCTGGCCATCTCGATCGGCCGAGGCGGAATGCAGTTGGTACCGATCATCTGGCTGCAAGGCATCTGGCTGCCGTTGCACGGCTACGACTACAGCGACACGCCCCTGTGGGCCGGCATCTTCATGCTGCCGCTGACGGCCGGATTTCTCGCCGCCGGGCCCGTCTCCGGCCATCTGTCCGACCGGATCGGCTCCCGGGGCCTGGCCACCGGCGGCGCGCTGCTGTTCGGAGCGAGCTTCCTGGGGCTGATGTTCCTGCCGATCGACTTCAGTTACTGGATATTCGCTGTGCTGATCACGCTGAACGGGATCGCCAGCGGCATGTTCGCCTCCCCCAACTCCTCCTCGATCATGGGCAGTGTGCCCGCCCGGCTGCGTGGCGTCGCCTCCGGCATGCGCGCCACATTCCAGAACTCCGGCACCGCTGTCTCCATCGGCGTGTTCTTCTCCCTCATGATCGCCGGGCTGGCCGGCAGCCTCCCGCACACGCTGACCGGCGCACTGCAGCAGCAAGGCGTGCCGGCGCACGTCGCCGGCCAGGTCGGCAGCCTGCCCCCGGTCTCCTCGCTCTTCGCCGCACAGCTGGGCGTCAATCCCATCCAGCACCTGCTCCAGCCCACCGGCGCTCTCGCCCACCTCACCGAGGCGCAGCAACAGGCCCTGACCGGACGCGAGTTCTTCCCGTCCCTGATCGCCGGCCCCTTCCGCTCCGGCCTGATCATCGTGTTCGCCTTCGGCGCCGCCCTCGCCCTGCTCGCCGCGATCGCCTCCGCTCTGCGCGGCAGCAGCCCCGCGTCCAAGGCCCCGGCTCCGCACGAGACCCCGACCGACGCCCCCCTCGCACGACCGCAGGGGTGGTTCAGCGGCCGCGACCATCGAGCCCTCCGGCCCGGCAACGGGCCGGCATCCACAGGAGAACCAACCGCATGACACTGACTACGATCGATCCCAGGCCCGCACTCGTCGAGATCGACCTGCAGAAGGGCATCGTCTCCGCCCTGGCCGGCAGCCCACTCGCCGCCACCGCCGTCGAACAGGCGACCCGGCCGGCCGCCTCCTTCCGACGCCACAACTTGCCCGTGGTCCTCGTCAACGTCACCGGACGCGCCTCGGGACGTACCGACGCCGGACGGTCCGGGAACGACGCGCCCGGCCCGCCGGCTGGGCGGACCTCATCGACGAACTCGATGTCCAGCCGGCCGACCACCTGATCACCAAGCGGCGGCGCAGCGCGTTCCACGACACCGGACTCGACACCCTCCTGCGAGACCTGGGCATCACCCAGACCGTCCTCGCGGGCATCTCGACCAGCGCGGGCGTCGAGTCGACCGCACGCTCTGCCTCCGACTACGGCTACCACATCGTCATGGCCACCGATGCCATGTGCGACCCCGACCCCGACGCCCACCGCCACAGCATCGAACGCGTCTTTCCCAAGATCGGTGAAACCGCCATCACCGCCGAGGTCGTCGCCATGGTCGAGGCGGCACGATGACGCTGCTCGGCCGGCTCCTGCACAACCGCAGAGCGGGCGAGGCCCATACGGCGTGGAACCTGCCGAATCTCCAGAGCCCCGCACCGCTGACCCTCACCAGCCGGCACTTCGCCCACGGCGATGCCATGCCACCGCGACACGGTGCGAAGAACATCGGCGGCGAGAATCTCTCCCCCCCCACCTGGCCTGGACGGCGCCGCCACCCGGTACTGCCCAACTCCTCCTGGTGGTGGAGGACATCGACGTCCCCCTGCCCAGACCCGCCGTGCACTGCGTCGCTCTCGTCGACCCGGCATCGGGGGACCTCGGCCCCGGCGCCCTCGACGCGCGGCGGCCGGCGACCGGGGTGCGGGTGCTCCGTTCCACCATCGGACGCGGCTACCACGGCCCCGCGCCCATCAAGGGCCACGGACCACACCGCTACACCTTCCAGCTGTTCGCCCTCGGGGCCACTGCGGACGGCGCCCTCGGCGCGGCGGCCGACCGGACACGGCCCCGGGCACTCCTGGGCGCCGTCACCGCGCCCGTCCTCGCCCGGGGCCGGCCGACCGGCACCTACGAACGCTGACCGCCGGCATGCGGCATCTCCGCGACAGGGTCACGGCTCCCGGATACCGGCCGATCCGGGCCGCCGGCCGGCTCGGCGCCCCGCAGCGCGGCCTCGACCCGGCGGTTGCCGGTCATGGAGGCGGTGAGGGCCGTCATGGTGAGGAGAACTCCGGCGGCGGCGTAGAGCGGGGTGCGGGGTGCGGACACCGTACGAGGTGGCCAGCCATCCTCCGGCGAAGGCGCCGAACGGGGCCGCGCACATCGCGAGCATGCGGGAGGTGGAGGCGACCCGCCCCATCAGGTGGGCCGGGACGATCGCCTGCCGGAGGGAGGGCGCGAGCACCATCGTGGCGCCCATGCCCGCCCCGCAGACGGCGAGCGCGAACCCGGCCACGTACGGATTCGGGGCGGCGGCAAGCCCCAGGACGGCAAGGCCCTCGACCGCGGCCGTACAGGTCAGCGCGGTGCCGGTGCCGAGCCGCCTGCCGAGGAAGGAGGCGATGCCCGCCCCGAGCAGCCCGCCGGCGGCCTCCGCCGTGAGCAGCAGGCCGAAGCCGAAGGTGCCGATGCCTAGACGGTCGTGCGCGAAGAGAGCGAGCACGGTCTCCACGGCGAGGAAGGCCACGTTCCCGACCGCCGGACGGAGCGCGAGCCCGAGCAGCAACCGGTCCCGGAACACGTACGAGGCCCCGTCCCGTGCCTCCCGGAGCAGTGACGCGCGGACGCCCCCGGCAGGCCGGGGCACGGCGGGCAGCGACCGTACGAGCAGCGCGGAGAGCGCGAACGACACCGCGTCGGCGACCAGCGGAACCGACCGGCCGAGCGCCAGCAGCGCACTGCCCGCGGGCGGACCCGCGAATCCGGACATGGCGGTCTGGGCACCGCGCAGCCGGGAGTTGGCGCGCTCCAGGTGGGCGGGGTCGCGGCCGAGCAGACCGGGCAGGTAGGCCGTGGCGGCCGTGTCGAAGAAGAGTCCGCCGAGGCCGAGCAGGAAGGCGACCGCCGCGAGCAGCGGAATGCTCAACACGTCGAGCACCGCGGCCGCCGCCGGTATCACGAGCAGCGCCGCACGGGCCGTGTCCGCGATCCACATCGTGCGGCGGCGGTCCCAGCGGTCCATCAGCGCGCCGCCGACCACCCCGAAGAGCAGCCACGGCAGCGTCCCGGCGGCCGTGACGACGGCGAGTGCCATCGGATCCCGTGTCAGCGTCAACGCGAGCAGCGGCAGCGCGGCATGCGTCACTCCGTCACCGAGCGAGGAAACGGTCTGAGCGGTCCACAGCCGCCCGAACTCGGTCGGCAGCTTTCTCACGTCCGAGGTCACTTGGCGTCCCCCTCGGCCTGCTCGCGCGGCCCCGGCCGGAACAGCGCGAAGGCCAGCGACACGTCCGGCAGCGCCGGATCCGACAGCTGCCGGTACTCGTCGGCCAGCTCCTCCAGCCTCGCCCCCAGTTCCGTGAACTGCTCCTCCGTGAGCCGCAGATGAGCCATCCGCACATACCGCTCGCCATCCACGGGTGCCGCTTCCAGGTCCGCCACCGCATGCCGCATCAGCACATCAGGCTGTCCGGTCCCCGGATCCGGCAGCACGATCGCCCGCGCGGCCATCGCGTAGTACCGCTCGGTGACGCCCCGGACCTTCCGCGTCCGTACGACCTTCACCAGACCGGCCCGCTCAAGCAGCCGCACGTGATAGCTGGAACTCCCCTTCGCGAGGCCCACCCGCCCGGCGATCTGCGTGATCGTCGCCGGTTCGAAGCGGAGCACGGCCATGATCCGGTGGCGCGTGAGGCTGGAGACGGCGCGCAACGACATCTTTGATCATGGTTCAGCTGCTCCTTCGACGGGCGGGTGACGACAGCGCCGCGAGAACCAGTTGAGAGAACCGATCCGACATTCAGACTGGAGGACTACGATCGTTCGCGTCCATCGAAGAGTTGTGCACGGAATCGTGTGAGGAAGCCACATGATCGACCCGCGTCTGCAGACCCTCCGGGTACTTGCCGGGACCGGTACCGTCACTGCCGCGGCGGAGTCCCTGCACCTCACCCCCTCCACCGTCTCTCAGTAGCTGCGCCGTCTCGCCGCCGAGCTGAATGTGCGTCTGCTCGAACCGGACGGCCGCCGGGTCCGGCTCACGCCCGCCGCCCGCACACTCGTCGAACACGCGGATGTCCTGCACGCGCAGTGGGAGCGGGCCGCCGCAGACCTGGCCGCGCACCGGAACAACGGCCCGGGTGACCTGCGTATCACGTCGGTTGCCACGGCGCTCGGCCCCCTGGTGGTACCGGCCGTCGCCCGGCTGCTCTCCTGGCACCCGGGGATGACGTACTACATCGGTGAGGATCCGGAGGCCGACCGCTTCCGGATGCTGCTGACCCGTGAGCGCGACATCGCCGTCGTCATTCCCGCCCCCGGCACACCTTCCGCCGACGACGAACGCTTCGAGCAGCACCTGCTGCTCCAGGAGCCGCAGGATCTCCTGGTGCCGCGGCTGCTCCTTCGCCGGCCGCGCCTCGGTCGAACTGCACGAGGCGGACACCGAGACCTGGCTCCGCGCCGGCGACCCCCGGGACCAGCACCTGCTGCTCACCTCGGCGTGCGCGGCAGCGGGCTTCTCACCCCGTGTCACCCACAACGCGGTCGACTGGTCCGCGATCGCGGCGCTGGTGGCCGGCGGCCACGGAATCTGCCTGCTGCCGCGCCTCGCGACGTTCCCCCGGGGTCATCAGCTCGTACGCGTGCCGTTGACCGGCGACGTGGTGCCGACGCGGCGGCTGGTCGGCTTCGTCCGGCGCGGCGGGGGGAACACGCCTCTGGTCAGTGACGGGCTGCGGGCGCTGCGGGAGTCCGCCCGGCTCGGGGTACCAGATCTCTCATGACCGCCGCAGGCAGCGAGGGGTTGGCGGCGGCAGCCTCCACCACCTGCCGGCGTCGTCGGCGAGCAGTTCGACCACGGTCCGGGGCGGAAGGGCCGGATGGCGGGCGGCCAGGGGCCGGGCCCGGCTGTCGGTGAGCAGGCGAGCAGTGCCGGACCCGTCGCGTTGCGGTGCCGGGCGATCTCACGCAGTGCTCTGCGGGCCGGTGGATCGTGGCGGGGCAGCTCTTCGAGCAGGGCCGGCGGTGTGTCCGGATTGGCCGCCACCCCGGCCATGACCTGGACTCCGTGCCGTCCGATCATGGTCCGCAGCTGATCCTCCGACAGGCCCGGGTGCGGCGCTATGGACTTGACCACCTTCGCGTCGGGGTCGGCGGCCAGCCTGTCACGGACCCCGGCCGGCAGATCGCGTCGTTGGGCCAGGAACATCCGTACCGAGGGATGCGACGAGCGGGACAGATCCTCGGTCTCGGAGGCGGTGGCGGCGGATATCCGCGGCAGCAGCGTCGGTCCGATCCTGACGGCGGCCGCGAGCCGGGGAAGTACGTCCAGCGGCACCCGGGGGTTGTGCGCGAGTGTGCGCTGCACATCGTGGCCGTGGTCAGCGGCCAGCTTCCGGATGAGCGCCGTGCCGATCGCCGGGTTCTCCGCGAGTTCGGCCCGGACTCCGGGAACGGGATCGTCGGCGAGCCTCAGCCCGGTCTTCGGCGGCAGGCCGGGGTGGGCTGCGAGCGCCCAGCGCAGCATCATGGAGGGGTGGCCGGCGAACCGGAGGAGAGCCTCGACCGGCGCGGCGGGATTCCGCAGCACCCGCTCGGCCGTTTCATGGACGGTGGATTCGTGGGAGCCGTCGAAGGAGGCGCCGGACCGCAGAGCGCAGTCGGGCCGGGGGCAGTGCGGATCGTGCACGAAGGGTGTCTCCACGCTGTCGCAGACCAGGCAGCGTTCCGCCGGGGGAAGCCCTTCACCGGTGGCGAGCGCGGCCAGCAGGTCCGGTGGCGTGGCCTCGTTCGCCGCGGCCGCGAGGCGGACCTCCGCGTGAGGATGACGGGCGAGCCGGGCCGCCAGGCCGGCTGTTGTCCACAGCGCCAGTTCCGCGACGACCCGGATGTCCGGGTCCGAGGCGAGCGTCTCCCGTACGTCGTCCGGAAGCCCGGGGCAGGCGGCCAGCTTCTCCCGGCGTCGCACATCCGGGTCCGTGGCGAGGAGCCGTGCCCACTCCGGATCCCCGGCACGCCGGTCGAGCAGGGCGAGCGCTGCGTCCGGCTGCGTGACGGGATCGATGTCGGCGGCGGTCAGCAGACCCTCGTACGCGAGTCGTTCAGCACTCTCCTCGACCCGGGCGGCCAGGGCGACCGCCTGCTCGGGGCTGAGGTCGGCACGGCGGCCAGGCTCTCGGCGATGTCCGCGTCCGCCACCGCGATCAGGCGCTGCACCAGCTCGGGGGGCAGAGCCGCGTTGACGGCGAGGCCGCACACGGCAGCCCATACTGCCCGCCCCGCGATCGCCCCCACAACCGGCAGCTGACCGGCACCGAAACCGCGGCCACCGTCGCTCCGGCGCGTGAGGGCTGTTCCGCGATCCCCGGCGGGCGCGCGACGTCGGCTGCACCACCTCGCCGCGTTGTCGGGAACGCCCGAATACCGGTCAATGGAGCGCTTCGAGCAGGGGAACCGTCTGCTCGGGTCCCGGTAGCGCGTTGATCTCCTCTCCGATCCGCTCGGCGGCGCGGCGGTAGGCGACGTCGCCGAGTGCGGCCGAAACGGACAAGCGCACTTCCTCCGGGGTGACGGTGACCGGGTCCAGAACCTGGGCCGCACCGAGTTCGGCGCACCGCCGCGCGTTGTACGGCTGGTCCGCGCCGAGGGGGAGCAGGACCGACGGCAGACCGTGGGCGAGCGCCCCCATCAGGCTGCCGGAGCCCGCGTGCGAGACGACCAGATCGCACCGCGGCAGCAGCAGCTCCTGAGGAATGAACCGTTCGACCCGGACGTGGCCGGGCAGCGGCCCGAGCTCTGCGGGATCGACGCGCCCACCGACGGTCACGACCACGTTGACGGGAAGCGCCTGGAGTCCGGCCAGGACCCGGGCGAACAGGTCAGTGGTGTTGTTCACGGTGCCGAGGGTGAAGTACACGGTAGGCGTACGGGGCGCGGTGCCGACCGGACCGACGGCCGTCGGCCGGAACGAGAAGGTGTGGGCCGGCAAAGGGAAGCGGGGGTCCCGGAAGCCCGGCGGGAACGGCGACAGCACCAGGTGCCGGTCCAGCATGGCGAGTTCGGGGTCCGGCCGCAGGCCGTAGGCGGATCGCAGCTCGTGCAGCGGCTCTGCGACGACTTCCCTGCGCAGAAAGCCCCCGGCCGCGAGCACGAGGACGGTCGCGCAGGGAACGGCGAGCGACTCGGCCGCGATCGCGGAGCCGGAGTCGACCTCGTCACGCACCAGGACATCGGGCTTCCAGGCACGGGCGTGTTCAAGAACGGCCGCGGCATGCCGCCGTGCCCCGCGCCGGGCGAAGCCCTCCGCGAGGTGCCGCACATCCGCCTCCGGATCGGGTGTCTCCACCGTCCGGCGTTCCGAGGCCTCCGCAACTTCCGCACGTCCGCGCGGCTCGCTCGTGGCGAACGCGGTGAACCCGGCGGCCGCGATCTCGGGGCCCCTCCCACCCGCACCGGCGAAAGCGACCGTGTGTCCTGCGGCCCGAGCTGCTCGGGCCACCGGGATCAGAGGTCGGAAGTGGCCGCTGCCGCCGATGAACGTGAACAGGATGCGCATCGGGTGAGGCTAAGGGCTGCGCCGCCCCCGGGCTACTGGCGCCGGTCGCGGGCGGAGTCCGCGCAGCAGGCCGTCCGGCGGGAACATGCAGCCGGGGGCAACGGTGCGGAGCCGGTGCGCCTACTGCGGCGGGTCTGTCAAACGAGCGGTGTAACTCGGGTTGTTGAGGGTTGTTGAGGGTTACTGGCGTGCTGCGGAGAGTCGGCCGTCGAAGGTGATGTCGAAGGCGTTCAAGGCTGTCTTCCAGCGCATGGTCCAGCGGGCCTGGCCCTTGCCGGTCGGGTCCAGCGACATGATCGCCATGTAGACGCGCTTCAGGGCGGCCTGCTCGTTCGGGAAGTGGCCGCGGGCTTTCACCGCCCGTCGGATCCGCGCGTTCACGGACTCGATCGCGTTGGTGGTGCAGACGATGCGTCGGATCTCGGTGTCGAAGCGGAGGAAGGGAGTGAACTCCTCCCAGGCGTTCTCCCAGAGCCGGACGATCGCTGGATACTTCTTGCCCCACGTGTCGGCGAACTCCGCGAACCGCTCGAGTGCGGCCTCCTCGGTCGCCGCGGTGTAGACGGGCTTGAGTACCTTGGCGATCTTGTCCCGGTCCTGGCGGGCTGCATAGCGGAAGGAGTTCCGCAGCAGGTGGACCACGCAGGTCTGGACGGGTGGTGCGGGGCCAGACGGCCTCGACTGCCTCGGGCAGGCCCTTGAGCCCGTCGCAGACGGGCATGAGGACGTCGTTCACTCCGCGGTTCTTGATCTCGGTGAGGATGTGCATCCAGTGCTTGGCACCCTCGCCGCCGTCGCCGGCCCACAGCCCGAGGATGTCCCGCCGGCCCTCGGCCGTGACGGCCAGGGCAACGTAGATGGGCCGGTTCGCCACGGCGCCGTCGCGGATCTTCACGTGGATAGCGTCGATGAAGACCACCGGATCGACTGAGTCCAGGGGCCGGTTCTGCCATTCGGCCATGCCTTCGAGGACCTTGTCGGTGATCGTGGAGATCGTCTGACGGGACACCTCGGCGCCATAGACCTCGGACAGGTGGGCCTGGACCTCACCGGTCGTCAGGCCCTTCGCGGCGAGCGAGATGACCATCTCGTCGACGCCGGAAAGGCGCTTCTGGCGCTTCTTGACGATCTTCGGCTCGAAGGAACCCTCGCGGTCGCGGGGCACGGTTATCTCCACCGGGCCGACGTCGGTCAGCACGGTCTTGGCTCGGGTCCCGTTGCGGCTGTTGCCGCCGTTCTTCCCGGCAGGATCGTGCTTGTCATAGCCGAGGTGGTCGGTGATCTCACCCTCGAGAGCGGACTCCAGGAGTCGCTTCGTCAGCTGCTGGAGCAGCCCGCCCTCGCCGGTCAGCTGCAGGCCCTCGGCCTGAGCCCGGCCCACGAGCTCGTCGATCAGCCGGTCATCCACAGACTTCGGCGGCACCGGTTCAGACGGCTCGACAGTCTCGGCCTCGGTCACGTTGTTGCTGGTCATCGATGCATCTTCCATGATCGGGAGTTACACCGAACGTTTTACAGTCCCGCCGCTCGCCGCCCGGGCGAGGGTTCCGACGAAGCGACAAAGTCCGTACATACCGGCTGATGCCTTCCCGTGGGCGTCTCAGTCCTCGGCGGCCTCCTGGTGTCGCTCCGGCCGCTGTGCTAGAAAGACTGGCGTGACAGGCGATCGTCTTCTGGTGGAGTGTCTCCACATCGATCTCTGCCGCGTTTCCAGCGCTTCCTGTTGAAGCCTGCCGCGGCGTCCACAGCGATGCCTGAGTGACGTCCCCGTGAAGCTCACGGGCCGTACTGATCTCCCCTCCCGATAGGCCGCGGGCCTCGCGCGTTCGGCGTGCCCCCATCCAGCTGTGTCCGCGCAACTCGCCCTGCCGATCTGTCCCCAGGCCCGGCGCCACTCCATGCCACCGGAGAGCTCTTCATGTCCATGCCCATATCTGTACAGGAGCGGTCCGCGGAGTCGGGCCCGTCCAGCGAGCAGGCCCGGGTCGATCGCCGGCCTGAACGCGCCGCTCGGTGGCGCCGGGTGGGGCTCCGGTCGCTGGCGCTCGTCGCTCTTCTCGCTCTGTGGCAGCTGGTGGTCTCGCTCCAGCTGTGGTCACCGGTACTGGTGCCGTCGCCCGGCGCCGTGTGGCGGGCGCTGCTGGAGACCTCGGGGACCCACGACGGGGTGCGCGGCTATCAGGGACACACCCTGATCGAACACCTCGGCGTAAGCCTGCGCCGCATCCTCATCGGCGCCGGTGCGGGGGTAGTCGCAGGGCTCGTCATCGGGCTCCTCATGGGCACGCTGCCGTGGGTACGGGTCGTGCTTGAGCCCGCGGTCGCGTTCCTGCGCACGCTGCCACCGCTCGCCTACTTCAGCCTGCTGATCATCTGGTTCGGCATCGACGAGGCGCCCAAGCTCTGGCTGCTGGCCATCGCGGCGATGCCGCCGGTCGCGGTGGCCACCGCGTCGGCCGTGGCGTCCGCGCCGACCGCACTGGTGGAGGCCGCCCGCGCGATCGGGGCCCGGCGCGGACAGGTCGTCGCCTCCGTCGTCCTGCCTTCTGCACTGCCCGAGATCCTCATCGGCGTCCGCCTCGCCTTCGGCATCGCGTACTCCTCGGTGGTGGCCGCGGAGACGGTGAACGGGCTGCCGGGGATCGGCGGAATGATCCGCGACGCCCAGCGCTACAACCAGTCCGACACCGTCGTCCTCGGCCTCTTCGCCATCGGCATCTCCGGCCTGCTCATCGACGCAGTGCTGCGGGGGCTGGAGAACCGGCTCGCACCGTGGCGGCGGCACGCATGACCGGGGGCCGAGTACCACTCTTCCGCGTACCGCTTCCCTCATTTCGTACCCCTTCTCTTCCCGCTCGTACTCATGCTCGTACTCGTCAGAAGGACACGCATATGCCCAGAACACGCGGTTGGCTCCGCACCTCCTCGCTCGCGGCGGCACTGGGAGCCTTGCTGGTAATGACCGCGTGCGGCCAGGGCGGTTCCGGGGAGGAGGGAAAGGGCGGCGGCAAGACCATACGGATCGCCTACCAGGCCTTCCCCAGCGGTGACTTGATCGTCAAGGAGAAGGGGTGGCTGGAGAAGGCGCTGCCGGACTACACGATCAAGTGGACCAAATTCGACTCCGGCGCCAGCATCAACACCGCCTTCGTCGCAGGGGCCGTGGACCTCGCCGCCATCGGGTCGAGCCCGGTCGCCCGAGGGCTCTCGAAGCCGCTGAACATCCCCTACCAGGTCACCTGGGTACTGGATGTGGCCGGGGAGAACGAGGCCCTGGTCGCCCGCAACGGCTCCAAGATCTCCTCGGTCAAGGACCTGGAAGGGCACAAGGTGGCGACCCCGTTCAGCTCCACCTCCCACTACAGCCTGCTGGCCGCTCTCGACAAGGCAGGCGTGGACGCCTCGAAGGTCCAGCTCCTCGACCTTGAGCCGCAGGACATCCTGGCAGCCTGGACGCGTGGTGACATCGACGCCTCGTACGTCTGGCTGCCGACCCTCGACGAGCTGAAGAAGACCGGCAAGGTGCTCGTCTCCAGCCGCGAGCTCGCCGCGTCCGGACATCCCACCCTCGACCTCGGGGTCGCCTCCACCGCCTTCATCAAGGCCCACCCGGATGCGCTGCCCGCCTGGCGGAAGGCGCAGGCCCAGGCGCTCGACCTCATTCACGACGATCCCACAGCGGCCTCCACCGCCGTGGGCAAGCAGCTCGGTATCAGCCCCGGCGAAGCGGCCGCACAGATCAAACAGGGCATCTTCCTCAAGCCTGCCGACCAGGCGGACGCCAAGTGGCTCGGCACCCCGGGCAAAGTCGGCGGGCTGGCGGACAACCTGCGGAGCGCCGCGCAGTTCCTGGTCGACCAGAAGCAGATCGACGCGGCACCCGACCTCGACACGCTGCGCAAGTCCGTCTACGTCGAAGGGCTCACCGATGCCGTCTCTCCCTGACATCGACAAGGACAGCCGCGACGCCGACGAGGACGCCGCCCACGTCGATGGAGCAGCGGCCCCTGCCGTGGAGAAGGACGACCCGACCGGTGCCACGCGTACCGAACGGGCCGCTGCGGAGGGCGCGGAGCCGGCGCCGACGGCTGTCTCCGTGCACGACGTCCGCCATACGTACGGTCGTGGTGCGGAGGCCGTGACCGCGCTCGGACCGGTCACGCTGGAGATCCCGGCCGGCGAGTTCCTCGTTCTCGTCGGCCCGTCCGGGTGCGGCAAGAGCACCCTGCTGCGGCTGATCGCGGGCTTCGAGCGGGCCACCGAGGGGACGGTCACCGTCAACGGCGAGACCCCCGAACCCGGCCGACAGGCGGGAATCGTGTTCCAACAGCCTCGGCTCTTCCCCTGGCGCACGGTCGGCGACAACATCGCTCAAGCATTGAAGTACGCCCGCGTTCCGCAGGCCGAACGTGCCGGCCGCATCGCCGAACTGCTGGAGCGGGTCGGGCTGGCCGACACCGCCGACCGCCGCACCTGGCAGATATCCGGAGGCCAGCAACAGCGCGTCGCCATCGCCCGCGCACTCGCGGGCGGCAAGCGGCTCCTGCTGCTCGACGAGCCGTTCGCCGCGCTCGACGCGCTCACCCGCGAGCGGCTTCAGGAAGATCTCCGGACGGTCAGCGCGCAGACCGGAACCACCTCGGTCTTCGTCACGCACAGCGTCGACGAGGCCGTTTTCCTCGGCACCCGCACCGTCGTCCTCTCCGACAGGCCGGGAACCGTCGCCCTCGACATCCCCATCGGCCTGCCCCGAACCGGCGTCGCCCCCGACGACCTGCGCGGCCTGCCCGAGTACGCCGCGCTGCGCGCCGAGATCGGAACAGCCGTACGCAACGCCGCCCGCTGACCGCACCCCGCCGAACCGGAGGAGAGAACATGACCGCCGCCATCGAGACCCCGACCGGCACCCCGCCCGCCCTGCGCGACCACCGCGTCCCCGCCGACGGACTCTACGAAGGCCCGCGCACTCTGCGGCGGGTGCCCGAGGGATGGACCGACCGCCCCTACGACCTGTTCACCGTAATCCCGTTGGGGCGGGTCCTCGGCGCGGAGATCCACGGCCTCGACCTGTCGCGGCCCGTCGGCCCGGCTCTGCGCGCGGAGCTCGACAGGGCGCTGCTTGAGTGGAAGGTGCTGTTCTTCCGCGACCAGCACCTCACCTCCCGGCAGCAGCGTGACTTCGCCGGGCACTGGGGGGAGCTGGAGACCAACCCGCTGCTCGCCAGCGGTGACGACCCCGAGGTCGTCCGCCTGGACCGGACGGCCGTACCGACGTTCGAAAACATCTGGCACGCCGATGTGACCTTCCGCGAGCGCCCGGCCCTCGGGGCGGTCCTCCAACTGCGCGAGGTGCCCCCTGTCGGCGGCGACACCCTGTGGGCGGACATGGCCGCCGCCTACGACAACCTGCCGCTGGAGGTGAAGGAGCGCATCGAGGGCGCGAGGGCCGTGCACGACTTCATTCCCGGGTTCTCCCGCTTCTACCCGGCGGACCGGCTGGCGCCGCACCAGGAGGAGTTCCCGCCGGTGGAACACCCGGTGGTGCGGCGCCACCCCGGTACGGGGCGCCGGACCCTCTTCGTCAACGCCTCGTTCACCACCCGGATCGTGGGCTTCTCCAGGGAGGAGAGCGACCGCCTGCTGCGGCTGCTGTTCCAGCAGGCCCATGCCCCGGAGTTCCAGGTCAGGTTCAGCTGGCGCGCGGGTGATGTCGCGTTCTGGGACAACCGGGCCACCCAGCACTACGCGGTCAACGACTACGCCCCGCACCGCCGGGTGGCCGAACGCGTCGCCATCGCCGGCGACCGCCCGTACTGAGAGCCGTTCGTCAGCAACGCCCGCGAGCCGCTCTCCGGAAGCCGTCCGGAAGCCGTCCGGAAGCCGTCCGGAAGCGTCCGGGCACGGCTCCGGAACGTCCCCCGAGGCCGAGTCCGGCGCGGCGTCACCTCGGACCGTGCCTGATGGGTGTCTGCTGTCGGGTCGGGTACGGTGCCTGGCCGGCGCCGTGACCACCTGCGCGTATTTCTGGTGGATCACCGGGTAGGCGGTCGGGCAGCGGAAGAGCTCGACCCATTACGCGGCGTGAGGGCGGACAGATGGCTGACGGCATGCTGGAAGAGGACCTTTACCGATTCGAGGAGCTGCTGGACGACGGGGAGCGCAAGACACTCCACCGCGTCCGGGAGTTCCTGCGCGAGGAGGTGGCCCCGCATGCGGACACCTGGTGGGGCAAGGCGTCCTTCCCGCACCACTTGATCCCGCGTTACGGGGAGTTGGGCATTGCCGGCCTGGCCTTCGAGGAGCGCGGTACCAGCACGGCGAGCAGCCTGCTCAGCGGCTTCATCGCGATGGAGATGGCCCGCGTCGACGCCTCGATGGCCACGTTCTACGGCGTGCACGCCGGACTGGCCATGGGCAGTATCGCCCGCTGCGGTTCCGCCGAGCAGCGCAGCCGCTGGCTGCCCGCGATGGGACGGATGGAGAAGATCGGGGCGTTCGCACTGACCGAACCGCAGGGCGGGTCCGATGTCGCGGCGGGTCTGCGGACCACCGCCAGGCGTGACGGCGACACCTGGGTGCTCAACGGCGAGAAGCGATGGATCGGCAATGCCACCTTCGCCGATTTCGTGGTCGTCTGGGCCCGGGAGGACGGCGGCGAGGGTGGCGTACTCGGCTTCGTTGTCGACAGCTCGACGCCCGGGTTCTCAGCGAGCATCATCGAGAACAAGATCGCCTTGCGAACAGTGGAGAACGCCGACATCGTCCTCAAGGACTGCCGAGTCCCCGAGGAGAACAGGCTCCAGGAGGCCCACGGCTTCCGTGACACCGCGGATGTCCTGCGGCACACCCGGAGCGGTGTGGCCTGGGAAGCCGTGGGCGTGATGCTGGCGGCATACCGCATCGCCCTGGACTACACGCGCGAACGCGAGCAGTTCGGCGGGCCGGTCGCCCGCTTCCAGCTGGTCCAGGACCTGCTGGTACGCATGTTGAGCGACGCCACCTCCTGCCTCGGGATGGTCGTGCGGCTCGCCCAGCTGGAAGACGCGGGCACCTTCCGCGACGAGCATTCGGCGATGGCGAAGGCCCACTGCACGACGCGCATGCGCGAGGTCGTCGGCTGGGGGCGCGAGCTCCTGGCCGGCAACGGGATCGTGCTCGACTACAGCATCGGCCGCTTCGTCGCCGACGCGGAGGCGCTCTACTCGTACGAGGGGACCAGGGAGATCAACACACTCATCACAGGGCGCGCGGTCACCGGACTCGGCGCATTCGTCTGAGTCGCAGGGCGAGAGGGCACCCATGGCCGGGCGGCTGGGGCTTGAGGGCACCAGGGCTGACGCCGTCGTCGGGCAGGGGCGGCGGCCGAGCCGGATCGCCGTGGCTGCGCCCTGCCCCCGGAGCATGGGGCGCCCGGAAGCCGGCGAAGTCCGCCGCGAACAGGCGGCATTGATCAGCAAAGTTCGTATCGGTGCCCCCCACGCGTACTGGACGGTGACGGCGCTGAGCAACAACTTCGACGGCGCCAACGCCGCCACGATGCTGCCGACCGCACCCCGCCCTGCCCGGAGCACCTGGGCCTACAGTGCCGTGGGGCGGCAACTGACCGACGGAAACACGGACAACCACCGAGGGATGGGACTCTCCGGTCAGCCCCAGGCCGACCCAGGGCACCCGTACGTCACGGCTCGCCTGGGAGAAAGCCAGGCCCGTCACCGGGCACGCACGGCGCCCCGGAGAGCGCATCTCTCCGGGGCCGCCTCTCCCTGAACGCTTCTGGAGCAACAGGCTGATCCTGGAAGCACAGCGGTCCGCAATCCGTCCGCGCGGAGCAGCGTCGTAGCATCCCGCGTCGCACCGGACTGCCTGCGGGAATGCCTCGCCGCCCGCTGGGCGAGGCAACCGGCGGCGGAGCAGGAGGACGAAGAGCGAACCCTCGCACTGTCGGTGGCCGCTGGTCTCGCCCGCCTGCCTGCCCAGCAACGACAACTGCTGACCCTGCGCTGCTACTCCGACCTGACGGTGCGTTCCATCGCTGAGGTGATGGGCATACCGAAGGCACGGTCAAAAGCCTTCTACGGCCTTCTACAGCCGTCTGCATACGGCTGTACACGCACTGCGCACGCAACTCAGCGAGACGAAGGTGATCCACGATGACTCGACCGACTGAGGACGAGGAGAACCAGCTTCGCCGGGCGTCCGCGCTCATCGGTGAAGAGGCGGCCGGCCCGGAGTCCGCCGAAGAATCCGGGCAGGACGCGGTACGCCGGAGATTCGTGCACTCCCGGCCGGAACGGAGAAGGGGACGAGCGGCCCTCTTGGCCGCGGGAGCTGCCGGCGCGGCCGCTCTCGTCATTGGGGTGGCGATGGCAACGAGCGGCGGCTCCTCCGCTCCCGCTGCCGACGGGACGACCCGCGGACAGACATTCCCCGAGCTCCTGGCGTGCTCGAAAACCATCGTCGAGGGAACGCTGCAAGGTGTCGGCCCAGCAGGCAAGTCGCATGTGCGGGTGACCATGTCGGTGGACCAATGGCTGAAGCCCAGGACGGGACTCGACACAGCCACCTTCGTCCTGGCCGATCCCACCCAGCGAGACCCGGAAGAAGCCTATGGCCAGGGCAACCATGTGCTCATGGTGATTCCCTCGAACCATGACCAGATCGCCACCACTTTCTCCTTCCGGGGACAGGAAATCCCAGCGACGCGAGACCGGATCATCCGCACGCTGCCAGGCGTAACCGACGCTGACTGCCCGACTGACTTCCGCTGACCCGCGAATCCCAAACGATGACAGAGTCAGGAACTGCTGGCCCACCACTGTGCCACGAAGTACTGCAGCCCCTCTCGCCCCGAAGCAGGGGAGTAGCAGGCCAAGTCGTAGCAGAACTGACGCTCAGTAAGGTAACCGAGATGGTGGGTGCGACCGAGGGCGGTTCCATGAGCTCCCGCCCGGAGAGGCTGTACCCCCGCAACGGGTCGAGCACTGCCGCGCACCGGTACGTGAAACGGCCTCGCTGCTCGTTCTCGGCTCCTCACTGATAATGATGTCCGGTCTCCGGTTCGTCCGCCAGCTGACCCAGGCGGGGAAGCCGGGTGCTGAGCGTCAACCGGGAGTCGACCCGGGGGCGGCGGGCACACCGTCACCGGCATCACTCCGCCGCTCTGTCCGGCCCCCACCGCTGTCGCAGACCTACTTGGCGTCCCTGCCCCTCTCCCCGTCGCTGGCGCGGCGGGCTGAGCGGAGCTTGAGGACGAGCGGCAGCAAGAACCACGCTGCGCCGAACCACACCATGACGGCTCCGACGAGCAACTCCGCCAGAGTGTCGGTGAGGACGGTGTGCAGCAGGAGCAGAAGTGTGCACCCGATGGTGAGCGCGAGCAACACCATGCCGCACACCATGAACCGGCCCGCGATGACGACCACTTCGTCCTTCATCTGGGACCCCGAGAGGAACCGGTGCAGCGCGACTGGCGCTATGAGCGCTCCGATGGCGGCGGCTCCGAGTACGACGGTGACCACGTAGACACGGTGATCGAAATCTCCCAGGCGTTCGAATCGCTGAGTGAAGGCGACGCTTAGTAGCTGTTGTCGTTCCGATCGTGCGGGGTGGGCGTCGAACGGGAGTCTCGATCGGGTGACCGTGGCCGGCTGCGGGCATGAAGGCAGGGCCTCTTGGTAGCTCGGGGTTGCGAAGCCAACCGAGATCCAGGAGACCCTGTTGCCGCAGTTGTACGTGCTCGCGCCGGTGGAGTTCAACTCGGCTGCTCTGTCGTGTGATTGTGTCGCTCACCGGTTCGGGAATGCGGCCGACCATCCGGAGCGTGTTCGGCGGTATCCCTCGGACATGACGGACGCGGAGTGGGCCGTGGTCCGGCCGCTGCTGCCGGTGCCGGGCTGGCTGCGAGGTCGGGGCGGGCAGCCGGAGGCGTACTGCCACCGGGCGATGCTGGACGCGATCCGCTATCTGGTCGACAACGGGATCAAGTGGCGGGCCATGCCGGCCGACTTCCCGCCGTGGGACCGGGTCTATGCGTTCTTCCGCCGCTGGCGCGACCACGCGCTGGTCAGAGAGTTCCACGACCGGCTGCGCGGCCGGGTCCGCGAGGAGTCGGGGCGAGATGCGGAACCGACGGCCGGCGTGATCGACTCGCAGTCCGTCAAGGCGGACGCCGTCGTCGGCGCCGACAGCCGCGGCTTCGACGGCGGCAAGCTGATCAACGGCCGCAAACGGCACGTGGTGGTCGACACCCTCGGCCTGCTGCTGGGCGTGATGGTCACCGCGGCGGACATCGGCGACCGCGCCGCCGCGAAGGTGCTGCTTGAGCGGGTGACCGACGCTCACCACCGGCTGGAACTCGTCTGGGCCGACGGCGGCTACACCGGCAGCCTCGTCAAGCACTGCCTGGCCGCGCTCGCGCTGGTCCTGGCGATCGTCAAGCGGAGCGACGACATGCGCGGCTTCGTGGTGCTGCCCAAGCGGTGGATCGTCGAGCGGCTCTTCGCCCACCTGATGCGAAGCCGCCGTCTGGTGCGTGACTTCGAACGATCCATTAGCAGCGCCGAGGCGATGATCTACTGGTCGATGACCATGATCATGACCCGCCGCCTGGCCCGCTCACGCTCTGCGCGAGGGTGAACCGGCCCGGTGCCGACTCGGCCAGCCAGCCCCGCGCGACCAGGCGTTTCGCCTTCGACCGCAGCCCCTCCACCTTGGCAGGCACCACGTCCAGGCCGAACGCAGTGGCCATCTCCTGACAGGTCAGCGGCCCTTGACCGAGACGGCCCCGATCCTCGATCGCGGCCAGGATGCGCTGGTAGTCCACCGACAGTGCCGTCCCGGCCAGCCCCTCGCGCCACATCGGAACCTGCGACCTCGCCTTCACCACCAGAGGTGCAGACGCCTCCACCTCGGTTCCCGTCACAACACCCTCCGGCACGTCAATGGCGCCCACGCCGGCTGAGTCACCGCCCGGCGCGGACAGCACCGCACCGACACGCTCGCGGGCGATCGTCCACTCCGACCACTCCTGCTCGGCCACCGCGAGCTCGGCCTGGATGCGGTCCGCTTCCTCACGCAGCCCGTCCACACGACGACGAGCGGCAAGCTCGTGCTGTTCCAGCAGTCCGACAACCGACGGCATCCACGGCCTCCACGAGAGCGACGAAACGACACCCCATCACTCCCACACCGACGCCGCCCCTACCCCTGACCAGCGAAAACACAGTCGTCAGACTCGGAAAGACAACAGCGTCTGAGAAGGAAGCCGAAGAGGATCTGGATGCCGGTCTGCGCGACCCGTGTCTCCTGAAGGATCTCGTTCCACCGGCGGTTGACCCGCTCCCTGGGGTCCTCCCACGAAGGCTTCTCCGAACCTCTGTCCTTCTCACGCCCCAGACCGCGGACGCCCGTGCCGGGCGCCCGCGGTCTGCCGTTCTCGCTGTCCGAGGGCGCGGAGTCCAATGACTTCATGTCGCCTCCTCTCATTGGCACACGTGTGCCCCCAGTGGATTCGGCTACGCCCTCATCAGGGCCGGAACCCGAACGAACCTGCAAGGTGCGCGTGCGTGGGGCACAGGGAGATTCGTGGCCCGTACCTCACCGCTGCTCTGACTCTCATCAGAGCACCAGAGGGCATGCCGCAGGCTTTGCGATGGGCGGCTGAGGAATTCGCTGACCAGTGTGGGCCGACTGGGCATGCTCGTCCGTCCTTCTGCAATGGCTAAGGATCGAGGCCTGCGACGAGCTGCTACTGGGCGTGGAAGGCCGCATCCGGGAGCGCGTCTCCGACCATCGGATTCGCCTCCACGCCAACTACGGCCGGCGCACTTCACCGTCACGGAAGCCCGCCGCAGGCGCGATGCTGAATAGGTCGACATGCGCGGGCCCTCCCGAGGCGTCTCCAGCAGATATGGCTGCAGGTCAGGGAGACGAAGGAATCGTGGAGTTCGGCGCGGCGTCCCCAGCGGATGGCGAGGCGTTTCAAGTGGTGAAGCAAGGCGAAGAGCCGCTCGACGACATAGCGGAGTTTGCCCAGGCCTTTTGACGTTCGGGCGGCCCTCCCTGCAGATGGCGGGATGGACCCGGTGCCTGGTGCAGCTCGTCTCGATGCGGGTTGGAGGCGTGGCCCTCGCAGCCGAGCGGGGCTTCGGGGGGTTGTGGTGGCGCGGTGCCGAATTCCTCTACCGCGTCGGTGGCCTCAAGCGCTGAGCACGCAACTGGCCCCGGGCCGCCGACTACTTGTATGCCTGGCTCAGCGCCCAGATCGCCCAAACGATCACAGTCAGCGGAATCAGGACAGCCGCGGCGCCGAGCACGACACCCGCCCGCGCCCGGAAGCGATTGGCTTCCTCCCGGCACCGCATCCTGCGCAGAGCGATGATGCCTGAGACGACCGCAGAGATCCCCACGGGCACGATGAAATACACGGGCAGAAGGCGGAACCATATCGGGACCGGAGGGGGAAGAAAGGGGCAGGCCATCATCGATACAGCCGCAGCGCCCAGTACAAGTGCCGTCGTCCCCGTCGACTCCTGCTGCGCCGCCACCTGTTCGCTCGATCCGGCTATCTGCTCATCGGAACTCATGTTCGGGATGTCAGGCAGTAGGTATCGCGCTCCGCTTGGGTGCGAGTACCTAGGTTGTCCTGAGTAACCCTCTGCCGGACCACAGCGAGTGGGACGAAGCACAACCACCGACAGTTGCTGGAAAGGCGTGGGCACGCGGACGGTGGAGCAGATCATCGCCAGTGCTGCCCGGTGCTGGGCTGCTCACGCGTACGCGGACGTGCTTTACTCCGCGGCCTGATGATCTGCGGGTCCTTGTCGGTGATGGTTCGGCATCGTGGTGTGAGCGAGGTAGTCGCGCCGGCGCCACCGCACCCCGGACGTGCTGATCGTGTACGTGCGCCCGTTGTCCTCCAGAGCGAACGTCGCCAGCTGCCCCGTGGACACGTCCGTGAGCGGTGTCGAGCCGGCCTGCCACGCCTGGAGGGGGAGCTCTCCCGTTGAGTGCGGACGGGTGACCTGGCGGCTGCTCCACGAGGTCACCCAGTCCAGCAGCAGCCCCACAAACGCCTCAGACGTCAGAGGCGGGGCAAAGGACGACGCCAGCACCGCTTCCCTGCTCGGAGCGTGCGCGGTGACCGCCACCCCGGTGATCGCCTTGGTGGCGCAGCCGATGAACCAGGTGCCCCACGGCGTGACCAGCTCACCCGCCACATCGACCTCGACAGGCACATGCTTGTGATCGCCCTCCCACACCGCGTTGCGGTGCGTCGCCGGCCACTTCCCGAAGAGCGACTGGTTCGCCAACCGCATCCGGGCCAGGCACGCCACCGTCCACGCGATACTGGACGCCGGCCACAGCCGCCGCTCCATCGACCGCCAGCTCCGCATGACCCACCGCACCGTCAAAAGCCTCGCCAACGCCGCCAGGCCCGAAGACCTCTTCCACGGGCAATGGCAATACAACCGGACCTCCGCTTTGGACGACTACAAGCCCTACCTCGACGAAAGCTGGAACGAGGGCGCAACCAATGCCTGGAAGCTTCTGCAAGGAGATCGTCCCGCTCGGCTACAAGGCAGCTACGGGATCGTCAGCGCCTACATCAGGAAGAAGCGCACCTCACCCGGACCGATCACCGCACAGCCACCGGCGCCCCGCCTGGTGACCACATGGATTCTCAGCCGCCCAGAATTCCTCACCGAGATCGAACAACTCCGGCTCAAGACGGCCTTGGTCAACTGCCCCGAATTCGACGCCCTTGCCGGTCACGTCAGGTCCTTCGCTCAGATGCTCACCGAGCGCCAGGGCGAACGACTTCCGCAGTGGATCGGCAGATGTTCGGCCGGGCCGGCTTCGCTCTCCTGCGGAAAAGAGTTCTCCTGGCCAGCTGACCACACCCACCCATAGGGTGACGGGGACGAGAGAAGATGCACTATGGATCCCCGCATACCCCGCCTGCGTCGCAAGCTGGCAGCGATCCCGTTCCAACCACTGCGCAGCCACTCCTTCGGTGAAGAGCAACACCAGTTCTGCCTTGGTCCGAAGCTGGCGGAAACACGCGTCACTGCGTTTGAGGCCGAGCACAACATCGTCCTCCCCGGCGCCTATCGGCAGTTCCTCACGCACATCGGCGGCTCTGGCGCGGCGCCGTTCTACGGCCTCATGCCGCTGGGTCAATGTTGCCTGCTGGTCATGAATCCGTGCGGAGAGCCAGGAACACCCCGTGGCTTCGACGACGCAGGACCCGGGGATCACGAAGGCGACCTCTTCCTCCGCGTTATCGAGATGGGCTGCACCGACGTATGCCTCATCGCAGTGACCGGTCCCCTCACCGGTCGCGTCCTGATTGGCAACAGCGACGGGTTTTGGGGCCCCAACGTCTCCTCCGCCACCGACTTCCTCGACTGGTATGAACGCTGGCTCAACCATATGAGCGCCGGACTCGACAACCGGGCCCTCGAACTCACTTCACCTCGACTCCGTGCCCATCCAGACCGTCATCGCATGGCCCCGAAAATCTGACTGCCCGTAACTACTCCACGGAAAGTGCGCCAGAACCCGAGCTTGGGCGGGTCTGTCAAACGAGCGGTGTAACTCGGGTTGTTGAGGGTTGTTGAGGGTTACTGGCGTGCTGCGGAGAGTCGGCCGTCGAAGGTGATGTCGAAGGCGTTCAAGGCTGTCTTCCAGCGCATGGTCCAGCGGGCCTGGCCCTTGCCGGTCGGGTCCAGCGACATGATCGCCATGTAGACGCGCTTCAGGGCGGCCTGCTCGTTCGGGAAGTGGCCGCGGGCTTTCACCGCCCGTCGGATCCGCGCGTTCACGGACTCGATCGCGTTGGTGGTGCAGACGATGCGTCGGATCTCGGTGTCGAAGCGGAGGAAGGGAGTGAACTCCTCCCAGGCGTTCTCCCAGAGCCGGACGATCGCTGGATACTTCTTGCCCCACGTGTCGGCGAACTCCGCGAACCGCTCGAGTGCGGCCTCCTCGGTCGCCGCGGTGTAGACGGGCTTGAGTACCTTGGCGATCTTGTCCCGGTCCTGGCGGGCTGCATAGCGGAAGGAGTTCCGCAGCAGGTGGACCACGCAGGTCTGGACGGTGGTGCGGGGCCAGACGGCCTCGACTGCCTCGGGCAGGCCCTTGAGCCCGTCGCGGACGGGCATGAGGACGTCGTTCACTCCGCGGTTCTTGATCTCGGTGAGGATGTGCATCCAGTGTTTGGCACCCTCGCCGCCGTCGCCGGCCCACAGCCCGAGAATGTCCCGCCGGCCCTCGGCCGTGACGGCCAGGGCAACGTAGATGGGCCGGTTCGCCACGGCGCCGTCGCGGATCTTCACGTGGATAGCGTCGATGAAGACCACCGGATCGACTGAGTCCAGGGGCCGGTTCTGCCATTCGGCCATGCCTTCGAGGACCTTGTCGGTGATCGTGGAGATCGTCTGACGGGACACCTCGGCGCCATAGACCTCGGACAGGTGGGCCTGGACCTCACCGGTCGTCAGGCCCTTCACGGCGAGCGAGATGACCATCTCGTCGACGCCGGAAAGGCGCTTCTGGCGCTTCTTGACGATCTTCGGCTCGAAGGAACCCTCGCGGTCGCGGGGCACGGTTATCTCCACCGGGCCGACGTCGGTCAGCACGGTCTTGGCTCGGGTCCCGTTGCGGCTGTTGCCGCCGTTCTTCCCGGCAGGATCGTGCTTGTCATAGCCGAGGTGGTCGGTGATCTCACCCTCGAGAGCGGACTCCAGGAGTCGCTTCGTCAGCTGCTGGAGCAGCCCGCCCTCGCCGGTCAGCTGCAGGCCCTCGGCCTGAGCCCGGCCCACGAGCTCGTCGATCAGCCGGTCATCCACAGACTTCGGCGGCACCGGCTCAGACGGCTCGACAGTCTCGGCCTCGGTCACATTGTTGCTGGTCATCGATGCATCTTCCATGATCGGGAGTAACACCGAACGTTTTACAGTCCCGCGAACCCGACGTCACGCCGAACAGGAGGTGTACAAAGCGAAAGCAGGGGCAGATGAATATTTTTGACGTCTTGTTAGTGGCGTAGCTCACGCTAGGTTTGCGAGCGGCAATCCTTCGATTTGGGCGTGATTGCCACGGCTTGTGACCTTCCTCTCCTCGTTATCTTCATGTCTGCACCACATGAGTGGCATGCGCACTGCAAGAGACCGAGGAATGATGACGCTTCACATACCCGCGCCAGAAGAGCGCGGCCGCCCCTGGTCGGGGGCGAGCCTGCGCTACATCGCGGGCGGTATCGCTCTTGCCCTGGCGGTGACGCTCGTTGACGGGACGAGTACCGCGTTCGCCGACGCCCCCCGGGTGGACAGCGCCCCGAAGAAGCCGGCGGCGACTCAGGCTGCGGACATCCCTTCCGCCCGGGTGGCCGCGAGGCTCTCTGGCAAGCGCGTCGAGGCCCTCTCCGAGCGTACGGAGACTTCAACGACCTGGGCCAACAAGAACGGTTCGCTCACCACCGAGCTCACCGCCGGCCCGATGCGGTTCGAGGACGAAGTCACCGGTGAGTGGAAGGGTGTCGACCTCGACCTCGTCCGTGACTCCGACGGCTCGATCTCGCCCAAGGCTCACCCCCAGGGGCTCGAGCTCGCGGGCAAGACCGGCACCCGCGCCACATCGCTCAAGTCCGCGCAGAGTTCCAAAGCCACGGATCTGGTGACCCTCGGTGAGGGGGATGAGCAGATCACGCTGCAGTGGAAGGGCGGCCTGCCCACGCCGAAGCTCGACGGCACCCGCGCCACCTACGCCGAGGCAGTCCCCGGCGCGGACGTGATCGTCGAGGCGACACGCACCGGCTACGAGCAGTTCGTCGAAATCCAGAAGAGCCCCGCCTCCGCCGGCTACACGTACACGCTGCCGCTGAAGGCCAAGGGCCTGAAGGTCAAGCAGCAGGCGGACGGAAGCCTGCTGTTCACAGACCGGAAGAACAAGAAGCGGGCGGTTATGCCCGCCCCGCTCATGTGGGACGCGAAGGTCGACAAGGTCTCCGGCGAGCATGTCAACCGGGCCAAGGTCGGCATGAAGGTCGTCCAGCACAAGGGCTCGGTCGACCTGGTCCTCACCCCGGACGCGAAGTTCCTCGCCGACCCCGACACGGTGTACCCAGTGACGGTGGATCCCTCCACTTCCGCCCTGGGCAACGTTTTCGACACCTACGTCCAGCAGGGCGAAACCGTCGACTGGTCCGCCGACACCGAACTGGACCTCGGTCACCCCGGCACGACCAACGGTGACGGCACCCCGCGCACCGCGCGTTCCTTCATCACCTGGAACACCGCCCCGATCTCCGACGCCCTGGTCTCGGATGCGAAGCTGAGCCTGTTCAACTTCCACTCCGGCAACACCACCTGCACGGCCCAGTCCTGGGAGGTGTGGTCCGCCGGCAAGGCCTCCACAGCCTCCCGGTGGACCTCGCAGCCCGCCTGGACGGCGAAGAAGGCCACCTCCACGGAGACCAAGGGCAACCCCTCCTGCACCGCAGCCCCCGACGGCTGGATCAACGCCGACGTCACCGACCTGGCCCAGGAATGGGCCTCGGCGAAGAACGCCACCTCCGGCATGGGCCTGCGAGCCACCAGCGAGACGAACACCGCCCAGTGGAAGCGGATCAACTCCGCCAACAACGCAGCCAACCCGCCCAAGCTGGTCGTCACCTATAACTACCGGCCTCGCACGGGCACGAAGCAGGAGGCCGGTCCGCCGTACTTCTCCTACGGCGGCGCCTACACCGTCAACACCCTCACCCCGACCTTGCGTGACACGTTCGTCGACTCCAACGGCGACAAGGTCAACGGCACCTTCCAGATCTTCGACAACGCCACCAACACCCAGGTCGGCGACGTCATCGTCTCCCCCTACGTGCCCTCCGGCCAGGTCGCCTCGGTCAAGGTCCCCGCCGGTGTGCTGACCAACGGCAAGACGTACAAGTTCCGCACCAACCCCTACGACGGCGCCCACTACAACGTGGGCTGGTCCGCCTGGAAGACCTTCACCGTCGACACCGCCGCCCCCTCGGCCCCCACGAAGATCGTCTCCACCGACTACCCGACCAACGCCTGGGTCAAGGGCACCGGCCAGGCCGGCACCTTCACCGTCACCCCGCCGGCCGCCGACCACAACTGGCTCGAATGGTCACTGGACGGCGTCACCTGGACCAAGGTCACCACCAACGGCGCCGCCGGCGACAAGCCCATCTCGATCGCACCCGCCCGCGACGGCACCCACACCCTTCAGGTGCGCTCCGTCGACAAGGCCGACAACAAGTCCGAGGCGATCGAGTACACCTTCCACGCGGGCCCCGGCGGGTTCATCCAGCCGAGCGAGGGCGAGCGAACTGCCCGCCGTGTGCCACTGGTCGCCGAGGCCGACGCAGCCAAGTACGACAGTGTCTCCTTCTTCTGGCGCCGTTCGGAGGCCGACCCGTGGGTGAAGATCCCCGCCGGTGATGTCACCTCTGGCGGCACCGCCTTGACCGCTTGGCCGGTAGCTCTCAGCGGCGGCAAGAACTCCACGCTGGCCTGGAACGCCACCAGCACGGTCGACCCCGACGGCACCGTACAGATCAAGGCTGACTTCACCGGCCCCAACAGTGCCGCAGGCAGCACCCAGCCACTGACGATCGTCGTCGACCGCAATGCGGACGGCGCGGCGTCCGATGAGATCGGTCCTGGCTCGCTGAACCTGCTCACTGGCGACTACACGCTCTCCGAGAGCGATGCCTCGTACCTCGGCCTGTCCGTGAACCGTACGGCGTCCTCCCGGACCCCCGACGCCGGTGCGAAGCAGGAGGGACAGGCCGCCATCTTCGGCAAGGAGTGGACGACCGGCACGGCGGCGGAGCTGACCGACTCGGACTACAGCCACCTGCGCCAGACGTCCGCGACCGCCGTCGTAGTCATCACCGCTGACGACAGCGAACTGCACTTCACCGCCAACGCTGCCAAGACCGGGTGGATCCCAGAACCCGGTGCCGAAGATCTCACCCTCAAGGGCAGTGTGAGCGGGAGTTTCACGCTCTCCGATACCGACGGGGCGGTCACCGCCTTCACCAAGCCCGACGCCGCCGCCTCCACCTGGCAGGTCTCCTCTACGCTGCTGGACGGCCTGGCGAACTCCACCACCACCGTCGTCTCCGAAACGGTGACCGTCGACGGCAAGAAGCTGGCCCGCCCTAAGCGGGTCATCGCCCCGAGTTCCGGCGCCACAGTCGCCGCCTGTACCGGGGATCCGGCGACTAAGGGCTGCCGCGCCCTGGAGTTCGTCTACGCCACCTCGACCACCGCCACCAGCAGTGCCCTTGGCGAGATCACCGGACAGGTGAAGGAGATTCGGCTGTGGTCCACCGCTCCCGGCGCGGCCGCGGCGACCAGCAAGTCGGTCAGGATGTACCTCTATGACGAGTCGGGACGGCTCCGTCAGTCGTGGCATCCGCAGATCTCTCCCTCGCTCAAGACGGAATACGCCTACGACGGAGTGGGCCGCGTCACCCAGGTAACGGCTCCCGGCGAACTGCCGTGGAACTTCACCTACGGCAAGGCCGGATCCAGCAGTTCAGCCGGTGACGGTATGCTGCTCAAGGCCTCCCGTCCTGGCCTGAAGCAGGGCACCGCCGACACCGTCGAGGGTGAGGCCGCCACCACCGTCGTCTACGACGTTCCACTCAGCGGGGCCAACGCCCCGTACCAGATGGCCGCCGCGAATGTCGCCACCTGGGGGCAGGCGGACGTCCCCACCGACGCCACCGCAGTCTTCCCCGCCGACGCGACACCAGCCGGCAACTCCGGCGATAGCCTCGGCACCGGTTCCTACACCCGGGCAGGCGTCACTTACCTGGGCATATCCGGCCGCGAGGTCAACAGCCTCACCCCCGGCGGACACGTCACCACCAGCGAATCCGACCGCCATGGCAACACCGTCCGTGAACTGTCGGCAGCCAACCGCTCCGTCGCACTGGGCACTACACCCGCCGACAAGGCGACACAAGCCGAACTCGGCATCGGGCAGATGACCTCGGCCGAACGAGCCGAGCTGCTGGCCACCCGCTCGGTCTACAACGAGGACGGCACACGGGAACTGGAGGAGTTCGGCCCGTTGCGCCGAACCGACCTGACCGCGGATCTCAAGTCCGGCGCCACCACCTTGGTGGCCGCCGGAAGCCCCGTGACCGCTCGTAGCTGGACGGTCAACGCATACGATTCCGGACGCCCGACCGACGGCAGCGCCACAGTCAAGGACCAGGTCACCAAGGTCACGACCGGGGCCCAGGTACGCGAGCACCCGGGCGTGCAAGGGGACACCCGGGTAAACCAGACCGCATTCGACTGGGCTAAGGGCGTGGCCACCAAAACGGTCCAGGACCCGGCAGGTCTGGCGATCACCACCTCGACCGAGTACGACGCCCAGAGCCGGGTCACCAAAGAAGTTCCGCCCGGCTCCACCGGTTCTGACGCCGCCGCTCGTGTGACCACCTACTGGTCCGCCACGGGTACCGGCGCCTGCGCCGGACGGCCCGAATGGGCCGACCTGGTCTGTTCCGTCGGCCCTGCTGGCGCGATCACCGGCGGGGGAGCCAATCCCACCGCGTTGCCGACCACCACCACGGAGTACGACTGGTGGGGCAACGCGGTCAAGGTGACCGACGTCGCTAACGGCGTTACCCGCACCACCTCCACCAGCTATGACAGCGCCGGCCGTCCGGTCACCGAGAGCGTCACCGGAGGCCTGGGCCAGGCCGTGCCCGACAGCACCATCGAGTACGACCCGGCGAGCGGCAAGACCATCAAGACAACCTCGCCGACCGGCGGGACGATCACAGAGGCGTTCGACAAGCTCGGCCGACAGATCTCCTACACCGACGCCGACGGTGGAGTGACCACCACCGAATACGATCGGCTCGACCGCCCGGTCAAGAGCACCGACAACAGCCCGTCGACCGTCACCTTCACCTACGACCACGCCGCCGAACCGCGTGGCCTGGTAACGAAGACCACCGACTCCGTCGCCGGGGTCTTCACCGCCGCCTACGACGCCGACGGATCCGTCGCGTCCGAGAAACTGCCCGGCGGATACACCCTCACCCAAACCGAGGACACCACAGGGTCGGCGACCGACCGCACCTACACCCGTGACAGCGACGGCACCGTCCTGGTCTCCGACACCGTGACCGAGTCCGTGCACGGCCAGGTCACCACCCACGCAGGCTGGTCCGACCAGAGCTACGGCTACGACGCGGTCGGCCGGCTCACCACGGTGCAGGACACCGCAGACACCGTCTGCACCCGCCGTACCTACGGCTTCGACCAGCGGACCAACCGGACCTCCCTCGGCACAGCCACCGCAGCACCGGGGACCGACTGCCCCACCACCGCGGGCACCACCAAAACCTCCACCTACGACAGCGCAGACCGCCTCACCGACACCGGCAACACCTACGACGCGTTCGGACGCACCACCGCTCTGCCCACACACGGGACCGTCGGCTACTTCGCCAACGACCTCGCCTACCAGCAGACCGCGAACGGCAAGCGGCAGACCTGGCAGCTCGACGCCACCCACCGCTTCCGTTCCTGGAAGACCGAAACCGGCAACGGCACCACCTGGACGCAGACCGGGTCCAAGCTCAACCACTACGACGGCGACGGCGACAACCCCCGCTGGATCGTCGAGGACACCGCCACCGGCACACTCACCCGCAACGTCGACTCCGCCGCCGGTGACCTCGCGGCGACCACCAGCAAGACCGGCGACGTCGTCCTGCAGCTCACCAACATCCACGGTGATGTCGCCCTTCAGCTACCGCTGGCCACATCCAAGGCGCCCGTCGCCCTGGACAGCGACGAGTACGGCAACCCGCGCGACGGGCAGGCCCCTGCCCGCTACAGCTGGCTCGGCGGCAAACAACGATCCGCTGAAACCCTCACCGGACTCACGCTGATGGGCGTGCGTCTGTACAACCCGACCACCGGGCGCTTTCTGTCCACCGACCCGGTCTACGGCGGAAATGCCAACGCCTACGACTACGTACACGCAGACCCGGTCAACCGCTTCGACCTCGACGGCAAGTGGAGCTGGCGCAAGGCATGGAAGAGCACCAAGCGATTCGTCAAGAAATACAAGTGGGACATCGCGCTGACTGCGGCTAGTTTCGTCCCGGGACTGGGTGCTGCAGCCTGGGCCTATCGCGCCTACCGGGTGGTGCGGGTGGCACGCCTGGCCCACAAGATTAATTATGCTCGCGGCAGCATCCGGGCCACGCGTGCCACCTCCTGGCTCGCGGGCCGAATGTGGACCGGCCGTGGCGCCGTACGAGGGGTGGCCAACAATGGTGCCAGGATGTGGTCGCGGGGCAAGTACTCCTACCGGTCAGCTGCCCGGAAGGGTAAGTTCGGCAGGTCCTCGAACCTCACCTGGGGAGCGAAGAACCACCACAACTACTTCAACTTCCACATCAACCACGTAAGGATTTCGCGGTGGGGTCGGTACTGATAGACCGCTCGTCCTGGCCACAGGACGGCAGGATCGGTCGTATCACCGCAGGGGAGTACGCCGGGTTGTACCTGCTACTCGCTGCGGAGATCAATGGCTCATGGGCCTTCTACATCAGTAAAGACCCGAGAACCGGGAAATCCGACGAGCTTGCGCACGACGACTTCTGGGCCGAAGACGAGGGCGCACCTCGACTCGTCGAGGAGATGGCGGTGGAATGGGCCGCCGACTCGGAAGACGAGGCGCTGGAAAAAGAGATCTTCGACATCCGCAGCGAATGGCACAAACGGCGGCGTAGAGGCTCCGTGATCCGGTCACTGTTCCGACGTCCGGCGCAGTCCGACTGACCTACCTGGGGCCGCCGGCCGGAGCAAGCTTCCGGCCGGCGGCCCCACTCGTAGAATTGGCCGCAGTTGTGGATAACCGCTGCGAGGGCTCACAGGCCGGCAGCTGTCGGCCGGTCCGCACGTCTGTATCTCGTGAAGGCAGCAGGAGAGTCCAGGTCGCACCCCTGACCTGCGAACGTCGAGCGTCACGGCCACAACGCCGAGCCCCGCGCCTCCAACTTGAGCCCGGGGCTGTGCGGGAAGCGGTCAGAGGTTGTCCGGGGCGGCCTCAGTAGCCGGTGTCACGCCCAGTCCACGCCCAGGGCGGCGAGAGCGGAGAGCTGATCGGCAGTGAGCCTGTCACGCCTGGAACGCATGTTCGAAATCCATACGCCCAGCTTCACGGCCACCGGCTCCGCCTCGCCGTCGACCGCGATCTCTTCGCCGTGGCCGCGCGGCACCGGCCGGTCCGCGCCCTCCCGTTCCACCCACTGAGCGAGAGCCGCCAGGCCCCGCTGGAACGCCTGCTGCGCCTTGCTCGGGCCCTTCGTCGCGGACGTCGTCGCCGGGGCGGGAGGCGGGGTCTCAGCGCCCTTGATGCCCAGCTTGGCCAGCCGTTCCCGCTGTTCGGTCGACAGCTGCGCCCACGTGCCCGGCTCCTGCTGCCGCCACCGCCACTTGCCCACGTCATCGCCCTCGAAGATGACGCCCGGCGCGATGTAGGGCAGGACGCCGTCGGCGTCGACCAGGTCCGCGAGGACGCGGTAGTGGCGCTGCCAGTCCAGCGGCCAAGGGCAGTCCCAGTCCGGGTCGATCGCCGTCAGCTGCTTGGCGCGCTCCTCCGCCCGCCCCGCGTCCTTCCCCAGGCCGCCCTTCCGGCGCAGGTTCGCGAGATGCTGCCCGACCGGCACCATCGCCTCGCCCTCGCCCCACACGGCGTCCTGCCGGGGTGCGAGGTGCCCCGTGGCCCGCCGGTAGGAGCGGAGCGCGGCGAGCTTGTTCTCCCAGGCTTCCTCGCCGGGCTCCCAGACCATCCCGGCCTCCGGCGCGTCCAGCAGGGTCTTGCGCCGTTCCTCGAGTTCGCCGGCGCGCAGGGCCTTGCGCTGCTGGTGCACCCATCGCCCGAGGGGGAAGTCCTTCGTGACGCCGACCTCGGTCTCGACGTCATACGGGACGGCGTGGACGCCGGTGATCTCGTTCTCCGCCCGCCAGCGGATGAGGGCCTGGTAGCCCTCCAGCCACACCAGGGACTCCGGCCGGTAGACCCGGGTCCGGAGGAAGGCCGCGATGGTCGCGGCGTCGCGGGGGCTGGAGAAGTGGAGCAGGGCGGCTTCGGCGGCAGCCTGGGTGTCGTCGTCCTCCTGGTCCTCGCCGTCACCCTCGCCGCCGACGGTCCCGACGATCTGCCCGTCCTCGTCACGCCGGACGTGGACCTTGCGCTTCCCGCTGGTGAGCGCGCGGGAAGCGAGCTGCTCAACAAGTCGCTCATCATGACTGCGCAGGCCCTGGAGGACCGCCACAAGGGGGCGGAAGCTGGCGCTGGCGACCATGTCGGTGGGGTCCTCGTTGGGCTCCAGGAACACCGGCACGATGATCCTGGCGACCTTGGTGGAGCCGTCCTTGTTGAGCCGGAGCGCCCGGCCGATGTTCTGCACGATCTCCACCTGCGAGCCGCGGGTGTCCGCGAAGCAGACCGCCTCGACTCCCCGCTCGCCGGTGATGTCGACGCCCTCACCGAGGACGCGAACGCTGGCGAGGAACGCGCGGTGCACCCGGTGCCCGGTGGCGTTGATCCCGTTGGCGAACTGGCGCAGGGCCTCGCGCCGCTCGGACACGAGGTGGTCGCCGCACAGCCAGGCCGACCACACGCGGTCCGGGGGTACGTGGCGGCCGGCCTCCAGCTCGTAGAACTCCGCGTCGATGGAGGACTTCGGCAACGCGTCGGCAGCAGCCAGGTCGGCGTCGGACGTGTCGTTCAGGTACAGCTCGGTGGCCGTCTCGGGGAGCTTGTCCGCGAACGCGCGGGCCTCTTCGACCTTCTGGTGGAACGTCATGACCGTACGCAGGTTGTACGCCGCGGCGTGCTCCAGGAGCGCGGTCTGCAGAAGCGCCAGGCGCCGGCCCCGCCGCGCCTCTTCGGACTCCCCGAGAATCGGCGAGGGATCCCGGATCTCCAGCACGTCGATCTCGAACCCGGCGAGGATCTCCCGCTCGATCGCCTCCGAGAGCCCCAGCTCCGCGAGCCACGCGCCGTACGTGCCCTCCGGGTCATCGGCCATGGACGCGATCTCCGCCTCCTGGCTGGGCGTTCTCGCGTTCTTGTCTGGTGTGGTTCTCGTTTCAGTGTCCGGGTGGTGGATGCGGTTGAGTGGGCCGTTCGGCGTTGTTTTGTGGGGTGTCCGGGGTGGCGGTCGGAGGTGTTGGGGCTGGACAGTGAGGTGAGGGCAGTTGGTCAGTGGTTGAGAATTGGCTGGTCATCAGGCTGAAGGCTCCAATGGAGTAGTCTCCTTGTTGATCGTTTTTGGTGGGCTGCAGGTGCCCGTTGTGGTGGGGGGCGTGTTGGTGGGGGCTGCGGCGGATGCTGAGGTGTTGCGGCCGGTCGCGGGATATCAAGCCCGCGCACGACAGCATCCACAGCTTCGATCTGGTGAGGTCGGAGCGTGAATCTCTCTGCACTCGCCATATCGGATCTCCGAGAATCCAGGAATGAACGGTCGGCCATCAAAGGCAGTGGCAATCTGTTCGGGATACTACACAGCACATCGATGATGCATGATGTGACGCATGTGAGGTTGATGCACGGGTATCATCGTAGCGGATCGGTGTTCACCAGAGGGAGTTTCAGGCGATCTCGTCCTGGCGATGGAGTCGCCCCGAGCAGGGGTGATGGTCTGTCTGGTGCGGGTGGAGCGAAGCGGAATCCGCACCCTCAGGTCCGGGGCCGGCACTCGGTCCAGGGTGATGGGGTGTCATGGCTCGGGGGTAGATGTGTTCTCGGGATGCTACACAGACCAGCGGTGATGCACCGTCACCCTGTAGCCAGCCGTTCCGGCGGAGCCGGAACCCGGGTGGGGGAGCGAAGCGGACCCGCCCCGCTGTTCGGGCTGGAGCGAAGCGGAGGCCCGTGGATTGGAGCGAAGCGGAAATCAGAAAGCCGCGAAGCGGCTTCCATCACTTCGGCCGGGCTGCGAAGCAGCCGGTTCACTTCCCATCGCGCAGCGATGA